>NZ_JBBOCL010000001.1:0-2280000 GCF_038002405.1 Bacillus sp. FSL W7-1354
TAATTTCTCGAAAAATGCACTTGCATTTTTTCAAATACATAGTATAATGATCTTTGTCACTAAATTGTCTGGTGATGATGGCGAAGAGGTCACACCCGTTCCCATGCCGAACACGGAAGTTAAGCTCTTCAGCGCCGATGGTAGTTGGGGGATTCCCCCTGCGAGAGTAGGACATCGCCAGGCAGGCATTATTCCGCAGTAGCTCAGTGGTAGAGCTATCGGCTGTTAACCGATCGGTCGCAGGTTCGAATCCTGCCTGCGGAGCCATTTATTGGAGAGCTGTCCGAGTGGTCGAAGGAGCACGATTGGAAATCGTGTAGGCGGCCAACGCCGTCTCAAGGGTTCGAATCCCTTGCTCTCCGCCACTTTAAATACATCTGGCCCGTTGGTCAAGTGGTTAAGACACCGCCCTTTCACGGCGGTAACACGGGTTCGAATCCCGTACGGGTCACCATTCTTTTTGGACAGCACGCTAAAAAGCATCAGGTTTACACCGAAGCTTTTTAAAGGAAGGCATGCTAAGATCACAACGTCCTGTTGCAACGCATGCACTTGTACGTCCTGTACTTCGGAGGATTAGCTCAGCTGGGAGAGCATCTGCCTTACAAGCAGAGGGTCGGCGGTTCGATCCCGTCATCCTCCACCATTTCTATGAAAATCATATTATCGCGGGGTGGAGCAGTTCGGTAGCTCGTCGGGCTCATAACCCGAAGGTCGCAGGTTCAAATCCTGCCCCCGCAACCAAATTAAATTCATTGCCAAAATGGTCCGGTAGTTCAGTTGGTTAGAATGCCTGCCTGTCACGCAGGAGGTCGCGGGTTCGAGTCCCGTCCGGACCGCCATTTAAATAAAGGCTCGGTAGCTCAGTTGGTAGAGCAACGGACTGAAAATCCGTGTGTCGGCGGTTCGATTCCGTCCCGAGCCACCATTTGCCGGTCTAGCTCAATTGGTAGAGCAACTGACTTGTAATCAGTAGGTTGGGGGTTCAAGTCCTCTGGCCGGCACTGTTTTGGAGGGGTAGCGAAGTGGCTAAACGCGGCGGACTGTAAATCCGCTCCCTCAGGGTTCGGCGGTTCGAATCCGTCCCCCTCCACCATGTTTTTAGGGGCATAGTTTAACGGTAGAACAGAGGTCTCCAAAACCTCCGGTGTGGGTTCGATTCCTACTGCCCCTGCCAATTTTAATTCACAATTTATGGCGGTTGTGGCGAAGTGGTTAACGCACCAGATTGTGGCTCTGGCACTCGTGGGTTCGATTCCCATCAATCGCCCTTCATATTGGGCTATAGCCAAGCGGTAAGGCAACGGACTTTGACTCCGTCATGCGCTGGTTCGAATCCAGCTAGCCCAGTTTTCATCTTTCTTTATCATCCTGCATATGATAAGATGAATATTAGTTAAAATGCGGAAGTAGTTCAGTGGTAGAACACCACCTTGCCAAGGTGGGGGTCGCGGGTTCGAATCCCGTCTTCCGCTCCAATTCTTAAAATGATGGCGGCATAGCCAAGTGGTAAGGCAGAGGTCTGCAAAACCTTTATCCCCGGTTCGAATCCGGGTGTCGCCTTATTTGCCTCGTGCCGGGGTGGTGGAATTGGCAGACACACAGGACTTAAAATCCTGCGGTAGGTGACTACCGTGCCGGTTCAAGTCCGGCCCTCGGCACCATTGATCACACACATGCCGGTGTGGCGGAATTGGCAGACGCGCACGACTCAAAATCGTGTTCCTTCGGGAGTGTCGGTTCGACCCCGACCACCGGTATCACTAAACATCGTATTGCCAAACGATGAAAGAGCGTTCCTTACAAAGGAACGCTCTTTTTATTTATTCTTTATCTTGGAACAAGTCCGTAAGAATTTTTTTTAAAGGACTGCGAGCTCCGGAAGCTGCGCTGCTGGCGGCTGTCTACTATGATCTCGGCTTTTTAAAAATTCAAAAGGATAAACACGAAGAAGCACTCGAGTATTTCGGCCTCTCATTTAAAACGGATGATATCGAAAAAATGCGCCTATTATGTACATGCAATGCATATACGAGTCAGCTAGGTCAACTTATAAGATAGGTGAGGTTGATAAGGCGCTTAAGTGGGTTCATTTTGTTTTTGAGTTTGCTCAGAAAACGAATAATATCAACTTTTCGCTCAAATTCTCGATTCTAAATATATGCTATAGCGCTCCTTTTCGCTGGTTAAAACGAGTCCAAGCGATGTAGTAAGGAAAGCAGTTACAATAAGTTTATTAAGAAGCCGTAGATGAACGAAAAAGGGCGCCGTAATTGGCGCCTTCTCATTTTATTGTTGTTTTCGGTTTAAAAGATTCATAATGACTATACACATCAAAATGAGGCCAATAAATGTTCCGCTACTATCTGGTTCTATGTTAAAAAAAGTTGGAAAAGCGAAATAGTTTATGACGAAAATTAGGATCGCCATTTTTAATAAAACTCTATATAACACTTAATTTTCCTCCCGCTCTATTGTCGCCAAGGCACACCGATGCCCTCGATAACCTCTCCGGTGAATGGATTCCTCGCGAAGTGGAAACCTATTCCATATTTTCCGTCCCCGGAAATCGCCCTAAAACCAGCACCTACTGCCCAAAGCGCTCCGGAAATCGCGCTTACGTAAGGTACAAATTTAGCGACTTTGATCAAGACTGCTCCAATTCCTGCTATAGCGGATGTTGCATCTTTAGTTTCGTTTATTACATTAACTATTTTTTTGGTTATACAAGAGCTGAGATAAAGGCTGTACCTAGTGCCAGCCCAACTCACTTTAGACCCCGTTACACCATGACAGCCAGCCAGCGCATTCGCACTGCTCTCTTTGTGAGCAGAAGCGGTTGAGCTTTCTAAAAGTGTTTTCTTTCCGTCCTTAGATACAGAATATTTCTTTGCCCGGACCTTCATATCCTTAGTATTTGCATTTAAGGTTTCTACTACGTATTCGTATATTTTACCGCCTTCTTCTATTCTGAATGATGATGCGTTTTCGGATATTTTGGTGAATTTAATCCCTTCTAAAGGATTCGGATCTTCAAATGTTTCTTTAGCGAAAACATTTGATGGAAAAGTGGCGACTAGTAAGATAATCGAACAAAGAGCCATAGTGAATAAAAATAATTTCCTTTTTAGCATGCTTATTCCTTCCTTGGTTTACAATTCTACCAGAGGGAGGATATTCAGTTAATGACTAGTTTTAATTTGGTGAATTTATCCTAGAGAGGGGGTGAAAAACGCCCAGTCTCTGACTAATTAGAATACGTTAATTGTCCGGTGTTTAAATGGAAGAACGAAGACGCCGTGGCTGGCGTCATTGAAACAGTTTGCCCAGGCTTTTCCGGTCTGCTTTCCGGCTGTTCCTTTCTTAATCGCGTTCACATCGCCAAGCAGTCGAGATAGTCCGTAGAATTTTATCTTGGACGACCTGTACAGAACGATTGTGTTGATACTCATTTTTCTTCGCCTATGCAGCTGTACGTATTATTAGCAATTTAAAATTTTTGCGCCAAATTTTGTACAAAGGCAGACAAAAACCTTGATATATCAATGGTTCTCTGGGTATATTCACCCTGACCACTGATATCGCTGAAAACCGTATTGCCAAACGACGAAAGAGCGTTCCATATAAAAGGAACGCTCTTTTTGTTTATTCCTCATCAAAAAGGAGAGCCGCCAACATAAACGCAATGACCAACTGTTGTCCGCACTCTTCATTCATCGCACCGTGAAATAAGGCACCTTGTCATCAGCAAGGTGCTTTTCTTTATGCAATGATATGTCCCGATCCTCCGATCGCCTTTTTACGTTTTGTTTACAAGTTGATCAAACTTTAGCGACATCTGCCCGCTATATTGAATACAGCCAGATCTCATCCAGATATAGACAAAGGAACAATGGAACACGTAAAGGATTAATTTTTTGAGGAGGAATACAGTTGTCAATTCGCATTAAATTGCCTGACGGGTCCGTCAGAGAATTTGAGGAGGAAGCAAGCATTGAAGATGTCGCTGCTTCTATTAGCTGT
Organism: Bacillus sp. FSL W7-1354; assembly: GCF_038002405.1. Classification (NCBI taxonomy): domain Bacteria; kingdom Bacillati; phylum Bacillota; class Bacilli; order Caryophanales; family Bacillaceae; genus Bacillus; species Bacillus sp. FSL W7-1354. Next base: position 4,024 of record NZ_JBBOCL010000001.1, read on the forward strand.
GGCCTGGAAAATGCGGTTGCAGGTAAATTAAACGGAAAGCTTGTAGATTTATCAACTCCGCTTCAGGACGGTGCGCTCGTTGAAATTGTCACCCGGGACTCGGCTGAAGGTCAGAAGTTCAAGCGTGAAAAAGCGCGGGGGACAGGGCGTATTGTGGCACTTGATGCAGCTCGGGGGCTGGCGGTCATCGGGATGTATTTGCAGCACTTCGCCTTGAACGAAACGAACGGTTCAATCGTTTCCGGGAATACGACGCTTCTATTTGTGCTTTGCGGCGGCATCTCCTATTCGATCATGGCCGGGCGCATGTTGGATCGAGGAATGGAGCCGGCCGCATTTCGGACGCGGATGCTTGCCCGCGCGGTATTTATCGATATTATAGGATACCTTCTCATCATGCTGAATACTCCGTTCGGGGTGATTTTGCCAGCTTATGCGGCACTGTTTGTGCTGGCGTTGGTGCTGATTCGTCGTTCGACACGTGTGTTAGTTACAACAGCAGCTGTTTTGCTTGCAGTGAGCCCGCCGCTGATGATTCTCGGAGGCAGCGTCCTGTCGAAAGCATACTTACTTGGTGATATGGCAGGCGGCCCGATGTCGGCGCTCGCACTTGCACCCGCTTTTGTCGCCGGTATGGCAATCGGGCGCTTCGATTTGACCAGGATGCGGACCGCACTCTCGCTAGTGGGCAGCGGCACAATCATGGTTATCGTCTCTAAAGTTTTGGGCACTTTCGTTCTTCCGGGGCTGAGCCGTTCATTCGAAGAGTGGCTCGTAAGTGTTCAAGGCACCGCCGGCGCTGAGCCGGATCAGTATGCAATCTGGCCGCACAACGTGGCACCGCCGTTGTGGCACAATCTTCTTTCGATCGCTCCGCACAGTGCGTCAACTTTCCAGACGATGCTGGGGCTTGGGGTTGCCTTTCTGGTGCTTGGATTGGTATGTCTCGTGCCGCAGAAAAACTCTGCCGTGTTAAAGCCGTTCGCGGGAGTCGGACGTGTGGCGTTGACGATGTATGCAGCTCAGTTTGTTGTTATATGGGCTCTTGAAATCTCGGGGGCCAAGTATGATATCGGGGCCATTCCATTCAGTGATCTGTTCGTCGCGGCCATGGTGACGGTGACAGGGTGGCTGATTGCACGGCTTCCTGCCGGTCCGCTTGAGACAGCGATGCGCCGCTTTGACCGGGCCTTCAGCACCTTGGGACCCGTCACGGGAACGACGACATCCAGGTAGGCGGTCTTTAACATTTTACCAGAAGAAACCGTCTAAGGAGGCAGTTCCTTCAGGCTGTTAGCCTGTCGGGAGCTCCGGAAGATATTGGAGGAGGAGGGCATGCTGAATCAGAGTGTGAGGCAGGCAAATGAAATGCAGCCAGAACTCCTCACTCTTGTAATGGTTTTCTCTTATCAAGTTTGCAATTTGAAAATATCACGAAATGGGGATGGCATTTTTCTATGTTTAAGAAATCGTTCACAAAGTGTTATCTGATCTTGGTTTTGTCGCTTATGATGCTGCTTGGAGCGATAACCCCCGGTGTTGCTATGGCGCAGACTGGCAAGGGGACGGCGTCCGGTCAGCAGACAAAAGTAAAGACTAAAAAATCTCAGAAGCTAAAACTGGACAACAATGTTGCTTCGATGACAGAGAAACGAACGCTTCATGCTGCGTTTAAGCTTCCGCAAGGTGTTGATGTGAAGAGCTTAAGCTGGACGTATGACGGCAAACCGCTGTCTCAATGGAAAAAATATAAGGTCCGGGATTACAGCGGTGCACCTTTCATTACTGTTAGCCATGTAAAAGTGACCAACGGCAAGGTTCATGCTAACATCAATTTCGATCTTCCATACGATACAGACAACCTGTCAGAGCCGCGATTGCAACGTCCGCTATACGCATCGCTGATGGGCACATATGATTTGGCGGCAACAGTGAACGGACGAGTCGTTGCCCATGCTCCCGTAAAATTGACGCCATATGACAGCTTCCGCACTTACGATGAGCTGAAACCGGAGATCGATGCCGTTACAGCAAAAGCTGCGCAAAAAAACAACAGATATATCAAAACGACTTCTATTGGAAAATCGGTCGAAGGCCGTGATATCTATTTGACAGTGCTTGCCAAAGATAAAGCCGCTGTCGATAAGTATCAGAAGGTGACTCACCCTGCCATGCTCAATGACCCGAAGAAATTGCAGGCCGACATTAAATCCGGCGCATTTGGCGACTATCAGGTGCCGATCTGGTTGAACAATATTCATCCGAATGAAGCGCCTGGAGTCGATGCGATCATGAATTACTTTAAGTCAATGGCATTGGATAAGAGCATGACGTACGATACAGTCCTGCCGAATGGCAAGAAAAGCAAGACAACGTTGAATATAGACGATGCATTGGAACATGTTTTTTTCCTGTTCGTTTATACGGACAACCCGGATGGCCGGGTTCATACAACACGTTCCAATGCTGAGGATTTCGATTTGAACCGGGATAATTCTTATCAAACCCAGCCTGAAACGCGCAGCGTAACGGAACAAATCGCGAAGTGGTCGCCGCTGTCTTTTCTGGATATGCACGGGTTCGATGCCAATTTCCTGATTGAGCCTTCTACTCCGCCTCATAACCCGAATGTTGAGTATGACCTTTTGATTGACCACATGGTGGAACAGGCAAAGGCTATGGGTGAGGCCGGGATTGCTAATACGAAGTATGACTACTATCACATCCCTTATGAAGAACATCGGAAAACTGCGAAAGATCCAAATTATGTGTCAAAAGGCACGGCTTCGGGATGGGATGATGCATCTGCAGCATATACCGCTGCATTCGCCATGTATCACGGTGCGATGGGTCACACGCTGGAAACGCCCGAGTCGAATGAAGAGTCTACCAAAGCTCTGTATTACAGTTCTGCGGCAGCTGCAAAATATGTAGCGGAAAAAAAAGAAGAGCTGTTCCTGAACCAATTAAAAATATTCGAGCGCGGCGTGGACAATATCGATGATCGCGCTGTCGATCATTACTTGGTCAACGCCAAAAACGAAGAGATCGGCCGACCGCGGCAAGGCAATCAAAACTTCTTCCCGGAATATTACGTACTGCCGGTCGATAAAAATATTCAAAAGAATGTGTTGGAAACCTATAAGATGGTTGAGTACTTCCTTCGCAACGGCGTAAAGATTGAACGATCAACAAAAGCGGTAACCGTTGACGGAAAAACATATCCGGCAGGATCATTTATTGTAAACATGCACCAGGCAAACCGCGGCCTCGCGAACTTGGTCTTGTATGATGGAATAGATGTATCTGATTATGAAATGATAGCCGGTGAGATGATTCAAAATTTCCATGATATGCGAGGTTTTGACCGTTATGTAATTCGAGATGCCGGGGTGTTCAAACGCAAGACTTCTGCCATCACCTCCGTGTCGTTTCCGGGGACTAAAATGCCAAAACGCTCAGCTTATGTGCTGATCCAGAACACAAGCAATGATGCGATAAAGGCAGTCAACGAGTTACTGGCAGCCGGCAAGACCGTTACAATGCTCACCAAGAGCGGATCAGGCTATCAAGCCGGCGACTTCGCGGTTGCCTACAAGGACCTGGCCCCATTGGCTTCCAAGTACTATCTCGACGTGAGCGCATCCGGCCATAAGAAACCAAGCGGCAAAGTCCTCAAGGCTTCTACTGTAGGAGCACTGGGTGAAGCGGCATATGTACTGAAAAATCTGGGCTTTAACGTCACCCCAGAACAGGCGGGCGCAGATGTGCTTGTCAATACGTTCGACTCTTCTAAATATGTTAATAAAGGAAAGCCTTACATTGCATTTGGAAACATGGGGATGACGAATGTTCAGAAGTGGATCCCCGGATTTTCTTTTAAAGGACCTGAATGGGAGAGATACGAAGGCGTCTTCTTGGCAAATGTCATGCAAGATCATGCTATTACAGCTCCTTACAATAAACAGGAATACTTCTACACAGTCACTGGTTCTTATATTACCGCTGTTCCTAAAACGGCAAAAGTGCTGGCCGTGATCGCTGATCAAGACCATTTCTTTAAGGCAGGCTGGTGGCCTGGACATGATGCTGCCAAAGGAAAGATTATGGCTTTCACGTATAAAGATCACAACAAGAACTTAACTGTTTTCGCTAACGATCTAACCAATGACGATCATCCGCAGCATCAATATCGGTTGCTGGCGAATTCGATTTTCAATGCCGGTCCCGGAAAAACCGAAAATGCTCCATCATCAAAACGATGAGAGGCTGAACAGCTGAAGTGCAAGCGGCTCCCGCTGTGGAGGCGCCTCTAAACAGCTGGATAGACAAGCTTTGGAACGAACATTGAACCATCGTTAGCAGTGCCATGATTTTAGATCATGCTGCCTTTCTTTTGAAGGGCAGTTTTTTCGTGTCTGACGGGTCTTCATCGTTTGCTTTGCTTCTAGTCAAAGGGCCGGAAGCTTTCCGTAAGTGCCTGCTTTTCATGTGCGACCATATGCTTCCAGCCTTTCTTCAATCCTTCCCATTTTTTTATGCAGAAACTTAAGGTTAATAAAGACGATAAGTGTTCCGGATATGACTGATAAGATCATCGCAGGAAAACTGAATTTTTCTATCTCTGCGGCAGCGGTCAGCAGATAGCAACAAAATGGCAGCATCAAGATCGACGTTAATATGCCGGGTACATAATGTTTAAATTTCAACCATAGGACGATGTGAACAAGGAAATGAACAGTAAAAGCAAAAAAGAAACCAAACCAGACGATATATTGATTAAAATAAATACTGATGACAGTTACACCAACAGCTAGTAAAAATTCTTCGAGCACAGCGCAAACAAAAGAAGCGGTTTTGGCATGTCCGAATGGAGCTTTTTTCAGTTGTTTCAGCTCGCTTCGATATCTTTTGCCCCATGCCTCGACCATCACCATCTCTTCAAAATCATGCAGTATAAATAATATCGGCAGCATCCAAGCCATAAATTGCATATTCTCCATTTACATTCCCCCTCTTATGTGCCACAATTGTGACATTTCATAGAGAACAAAGTCAATGAGCCAACGAAAAGTGCTACATTGCCATAAAAAGTGCGACAGGAGAGAGAATATGAAGCAAATGCCCTCAAAAACAGCTCAGCAATCTAAAAGCTGGCTGACGCTATCATTGTTGGAGCTTATGAAGGAAAAAAGCTTTTCAGACATCACCATTACAGAGATAGCAGAAAAAGCGCAGCTTGACAGAAGAACATTTTATCGGCATTTCCATTCAAAAAAAGATATATTAGACCGCTATTTTGAGCAGCTTTGCAGTGAGTATTCCAATTACATTGTTCAGGAAAAACATATTGACTTATCCAGTCTTGGACATGCATACTTCAACTTTTGGAGCCGACATGCCGATTTTTTACAAGCCCTTTATCAGAACCATTTGTTTTATTTGATTGTTGAGAAATATAATGAACTTCTACCGGATCTTCATAAAAAATTTAAAGAAGAAACCTTTCATTTTAAAAGCAAAATCGACTTGGAGTACGGGCTTTCATTCAGCGCAGGGGGCTTTTGGAACATCCTTTCAAAATGGTTTGAGAGAGGCCGGAAGGAAACTCCTGAAGAAATGAGTCATATTCTGCAAGGAATAGTAGATTCATTTTTAAACAAGCAAGCTTTCGAAAGGTGATCTCATATTGGTATATGAGTGGTTTAAGCGTTTAGCCTTCTTTCTTAATTTCTGCTTGTGCTTACGGCCAATCTTCGGTACCGTTAATGCAAAGACCCTTGGAATATAGAGAACAGGAGTGAGGCCGTTGGTGAATACGGTGAAGATACGAGGGGTGGCCATCGGAGAAGGAGCCCCGAAAATTTGCGTGCCGCTCATCGGAAAAACGCATGAACAATTGAAAGAAGAAGCTGCTTTTCTTCTAACTATTAATCCGGATCTTGCCGAATGGCGGGCGGATTTTTTTGAAGATGTCGAAGACGTTGACAAAGTGAAAAAGGTATTGGCTGACATCCGGGAGATCTTAAAGGATATCCCGTTGATATTTACATTTCGCAGCGCGGAGGAAGGCGGCGAAAAAGAAGTCAGTAAGGAATTTTACTTTTCCTTGAATCATGCCGTAGTAAAAACAGGGCTGGCAGATGTGATTGATGTCGAGCTGTTCAATGAAGAGCATCATGTGGAAAAACTGGTTCAAGCGGCTCATATGCAGCATGTCTTTGTCATTATATCCAACCACGATTTCGGGAAGACGCCGAGAGCGGAAGAGATCGTTTCCCGTCTCCGAAAAGCCCAGGATCTTGGCGCCGATTTCCCTAAGATCGCGGTGATGCCTGAAACACCGGCAGATGTGCTGGTGTTGCTTGAGGCGACTCATATGATGCATGAGCGGTATGCGAAGCGGCCGATTATCACGATGTCGATGGCCGGAAAAGGCTTGATCAGCCGGCTCGCCGGAGAGGTATTTGGCTCGGCCGTGACGTTCGGCGCAGCGAAAAAAGCATCCGCACCTGGCCAAATTGAGGCGACGGATTTGAAACATATACTTGATGTGCTTCATCGCAATTTATAATCATTGGGTGCGCCGCTCTGATCCCTTTTATAGTGAAAAAGATTCATATATTTTTCCATCCTTTTCACTTGCCAAATCGGTGTGTTACGATAAAAAATGAATTGAATAGCTTTACTAGGGGTGCCCGACTGCGGGCTGAGAGAGAAACATGTGTTTCTTAACCCTTTGGACCTGATCTGGTTCGTACCAGCGTGGGGAAGTAAAAAGGATTCGGGAGAAGATGGGGAATGGGTATGGTCCGTCTGTCTTCCAGTGATTTTACTGACTGTAAAACCAGGTTCATCATATGATCCTGGTTTTTTTGTGCTGGTGCTGTTCCGGAGTTTCGTCCTGATCAATTTTTTAGAGGGGAAGGATTTTTACATGAAACAGGAGTCAGTACAGCAAAAAAACATCTCGATTATGTCAAGTTTTTCAGGGAGCCGCAAAGTGTATGTCGAAGGGGCGCGACCTGACATTCAAGTGCCGATGAGAGAAATTTCGCTAAGTCCGACGACGGGTTCATTTGGCGCCGAAGAAAATCAGCCTGTCCGCGTCTACGACACGAGCGGTCCCTATACGGACGCGAATGCAGAGGTTGATATTCTTAAGGGGCTGAAACCTTTGCGGGCGACCTGGATCAGGGAGCGCGGCGATACCGAAGAATATGAAGGCAGAGAAATCAGACCGGAGGATAACGGTTATAAAAGCAAAGAGAAAGCGAGCAACAGCTATCCAGGGTTGAAACGAAAACCGCTGCGCGCGAAAAAAAGTCAAAATGTCACCCAGCTGCATTACGCAAGAAAGGGGATCATTACGCCCGAGATGGAATTTATCGCGATCCGAGAGCATGTATCTCCCGAATTTGTTCGTGATGAAGTGGCAAGCGGACGGGCGATTATTCCGTCAAATATCAACCATCCGGAAAGCGAACCGATGATTATCGGCCGCAACTTCCACGTGAAAATCAATGCCAACATCGGTAATTCCGCTGTCACCTCTTCGATTGAAGAAGAAGTAGAAAAAATGACATGGGCCATCCGCTGGGGCGCCGATACGATGATGGACTTGTCCACAGGTAAAGATATTCATACAACGAGGGAGTGGATCATCCGCAATTGTCCAGTTCCTGTAGGGACTGTGCCAATTTATCAGGCGCTTGAAAAAGTAAACGGCGTCGCGGAAGATCTCACTTGGGAGATTTACCGCGATACATTAATCGAGCAGGCTGAGCAAGGCGTTGATTATTTTACGATTCATGCCGGCGTCCTTCTTCGGTATGTGCCGCTGACGGCAAAGCGCGTCACTGGAATCGTATCCCGCGGCGGGGCAATTATGGCGCAATGGTGTTTGGCTCATCATGAGGAAAGCTTTCTGTACACGCATTTTGAAGAGATTTGCGAGATTATGAAAACATACGATATCGCATTTTCGCTCGGGGACGGCCTTCGGCCCGGCTCGATTGCGGATGCGAATGATGAGGCCCAATTTGCCGAATTGGAGACGCTCGGCGAGCTGACGGAAATCGCCTGGAAGCATGATGTTCAAGTGATGATCGAAGGACCGGGACACGTGCCGATGCATAAAATTAAAGAGAATGTCGACAAGCAGATGGAAATTTGCAAAGAGGCGCCGTTTTACACGCTCGGCCCGCTGACGACCGATATTGCACCGGGCTACGATCATATTACATCGGCAATCGGAGCGGCGATGATCGGCTGGTACGGCACGGCCATGCTTTGCTATGTGACGCCGAAGGAGCATTTGGGACTGCCGAACAAAGACGATGTCCGCGAAGGCGTCATAACATACAAAATCGCGGCCCATGCGGCTGACCTTGCCAAAGGGCACCCTGGCGCGCAAATCCGCGATGACGCGCTTTCGAAGGCGCGCTTTGAATTCCGCTGGCGGGACCAGTTCAATTTGTCGCTCGATCCGGAAAGAGCGCTTGAATACCATGATGAAACCCTTCCGGCGGAAGGCGCCAAAACAGCACACTTTTGTTCAATGTGCGGGCCTAAATTTTGCAGTATGAGAATTTCCCAGGATATTCGCGACTATGCCAAGGAAAACGACCTTGATGAACAAAAGGCAATTCAAAAAGGATTGGAAGAGAAGGCGAAGGAATTTAAAAAAGCAGGCGGCAGCATTTACAGTTAAAAACGGGCAATACTGCAGATGAAAGGGGAACCTTTCATCTGTTTTTTTATAATATGGGGTTGACAGGTCGGAATAATATGAATTAGTATGTTGTTTAATATTTCGGAAAATTTCATCAGCGCTGATCGGTCAACCGAAGGCTCTTATCTCAATTGGGATAAGAGTTTTTTATTTTCAGTTTAGAAAAGAAAGGGGAACAAGATGTCTTTATCAATTCGTGTAAATGAAAAAGCATTTGGAAGCGGCAACCTTAAAACAAGCGTGCTTCAAGACGTGAAACTGACGGTCGAAAACGGCGAATTTCTGACTGTCATCGGTCCAAGCGGATGCGGGAAAAGCACGCTCTTAAAAATCGCTGCCGGTCTTGACGGGAATTATGAAGGGCGAATCAGCATGAACGGAAGAGAAATCAAGGGCCCGGGGATTCATCAAGGTTTCATCTTTCAGGAGCATCGGCTTTTTCCATGGCTGACGGTCGAGCAAAATATCGCCGCAGATTTAAGCCTGAAAGAACCGGCGGTGCGAAAAAAAGTCGATGAATTGATTGAAACGGTGCGGCTGAAAGGCGCGGAGAAACAGTATCCGCGCGAGCTGTCCGGAGGTATGTCGCAGCGGGTCGCGATTGCCAGGGCTTTGCTCAGGGAGCCTGAGATTTTGCTGCTTGATGAACCCTTCGGCGCCTTGGACGCCTTTACGAGAAAGCATCTCCAGGATGTACTGACAGACATTTGGCGAGAAAAGAAGATGACGATGATCCTCGTGACGCACGATATTGACGAATCGGTTTATTTAGCCAACCGGGTCGCGATTCTTACCGCAAAGCCGGGGAGAATCCACAAGCTGATTCCGGTCGATCTGCCATTTCCGCGCAGCAGAACATCGCCCGTTTTTCAATCAATCAGACAAAAAGTTCTGAAAGAATTCGAGACAACGGAAACATTCAGCTTTCAGGAAGGTTCAGGGATTTGAGCAGAAAGGAGCGGAAAAACGTGAAAAAATGGCCGTTGTATATGCTGGGCTGCCTGATGCTTCTTGCGGGCTGTTCAGCAGCCCAATCAAGCGGAGGGGGCGGAGATTTAAAAGAGATCAACATCGGAGTGCAGCAAAGCTTAAGCCCGTTGCTCCTTGCGAAAGAAAAAGGCTGGTTTGAAAAAGAGTTCGCAAAAGAAGGGATTCAAGTGAAATGGACAGAGTTTCAAAGCGGTCCGCCGCAGTTTGAAGGTCTTGCCGCAGGTAAACTTGATTTTTCCCAGGTTGGAAATTCACCGGTGATCGCAGGGCAGGCGGCCGGCATTGATTTTAAAGAAATCGGTCTTTCGCAAGACGGTTTAAAGGCGAACGGCATTCTTGTGAAAAAAGGGAGCGGCATCGATGACATAAAAGATTTGAAAGGAAAGAAGGTGGCGGTGGCAAAAGGCAGCAGCGGGTTCGATTTTCTGTATAAAGTGATCGATAAAGCAGGTCTGGAGCCAACAGACGTCAACATCATTCAGCTTCAGCCTGACGAAGCCATGCCGGCATTTGACAGCGGCGCGATTGATGCATGGTCGATTTGGGAGCCGTTTTTGTCTCTTAAAACGATCAAAAGTGACGCGGCAATATTGGTTGACGGGGAACAAATCGACAAGTATTCCCCGGGTTTTACGCTTGTACGAAGCGAATTTGCCGAGAAGTATCCTGATGAGGTGATCCGTTTTCTGAAGGTGTATGACAAGGCCGTGAAATGGCATAAAAACCATAAGAAAGAAGCGGTTGAAGCGTATGCGAAAATTAAAAATCTCGACAAAAAGGTCGTTGAAAACGTGCTGAATAACACCGAACCGTTAAATGAGCCGATCACAGACCGCATTATTGAAACGCAGCAGGAGACTGCCGATTTTCAATTTAAATTAAAAGCGATTAACAAAGAGATTGATGTAAAAGAAGTGGTTGACAATTCATTTATTAAAAAAGCGCTGAAAGGAGGAGATGACAGATGAGGGCTGTTTCATCAAGCACCCCCTCGATCCAGCCGAAAGCAGGCGCAAAACTGAGACCGGCCGCTTTTCGGCTGGCATGGGGGAAGGGAATTGTATTACCTGTGATATTGATTTTATTATGGCAGCTTGTCGGGACATTTGAGCTCATATCAAAAACCGTGCTTCCGGCTCCTTTAGATATATTGCTTACATTTCGGGATCTCATCGTATCAGGAGAGCTTTTCACTCATTTAGGCATCAGCATTCAGCGCGCCGCGCTCGGCTTTTTCCTGGGAGCCGGACTCGGGCTCCTGCTGGGGCTTGTAATCGGCTTTTCAAAAATCGCCGAGGATTATCTCGATCCCTCTCTGCAAATGCTGAGAACCGTTCCGCATCTCGCCGTCACGCCGCTGTTTATCTTATGGTTCGGTTTCGACGAACTGTCAAAGGTGCTCTTGATCGCGCTCGGCGCCTTCTTCCCGGTATATATCAACACATTTTCAGGAATTAGGGGCGTCGATTCGAAACTGTTCGATGTGGCGAGAGTATTGGAGTTCCATTGGCTGAAGCAGGTGACTAAGCTGATTCTTCCCGCGTCGCTTCCGAACATCCTCTTAGGCATCCGCCTGTCGCTCGGTGTTTCGTGGCTGGGCCTTGTTGTTGCCGAACTGATGGGATCAAGCGCGGGAGTCGGCTATATGATTATGGATGCCAGACAGTTTTCACAAACCGATAAGGTGTTTGTCGGAATTTTGATTTTCGCAGCCGTCGGCAAGCTGACGGATTCATTCGTCAGAATTCTGGAGAAAAAGTGCCTTGGCTGGAGAAACAGCTATCAAGGTAATCAAAAGTAAAGGGGAGATCTTTTTGGACATTTTATGGTTTATTCCTACTCATGGGGACGGACGTTATCTCGGCACAGACACGGGAGGCAGAGCCGCAGATCACACCTATTTTCAGCAGGTAGCGCAAGCGGCTGACCGGCTTGGGTATACAGGGGTTCTTTTGCCGACGGGAAGATCGTGCGAAGATCCGTGGATTACCGCCGCCGCTCTGGCGTCAGTCACGAAAAATCTGAAGTTTTTAGTCGCTGTAAGACCCGGTTTGATGCAGCCGTCGGTTGCGGCGCGGATGGCTTCCACATTCGACCGGCTTGCAGAGGGCAGACTCCTCATCAATGTGGTCGCCGGCGGTGATCCGTATGAATTAGCCGGCGACGGCCTGTTTATCAGCCATGATGAACGGTATGAAGCGACAAATGAGTTTCTCGACATATGGCGGTCGCTTTTAAAAGGCGAGACTGTCAGCTATTCGGGGAAACACTTGAAGACCGAAAACGGCCGCTTACTCTTTCCGCCCGCCCAACACCCTCATCCGACGATCTATTTTGGGGGCTCGTCAAAGGCCGGGCAGGAGACTGCCGCCAAACACGCGGATGTCTATTTAACATGGGGAGAGCCGCCCCATCTCGTTAAAGAAAAAATCCAATCTGTCAAAAGACAGGCTGAAAAAGAAGGGAGGAACGTCCGTTTTGGAATTAGACTGCACGTAATCGTCAGAGAAACGGAACAAGAGGCGTGGCAGGCGGCAAATAGACTGATCAGCCACTTGGATGATGAAACGATTGCCGCAGCCCAAAACGCGATGAAACGGACGGATTCATCAGGGCAAAAGAGGATGGTTCAGCTTCATCAGGGAAACAGAACCAATCTTGAGATCAGCCCGAATCTTTGGGCGGGCATCGGACTGGTCAGAGGCGGAGCGGGGACAGCGCTCGTCGGTGATCCGGAAACGGTGGCCTGCCGGATAAAAGAATATGCTGACCTCGGCATCGAATCCTTTATCTTCTCAGGTTATCCTCATCTTGAAGAAGCGTACCATTTTGCCGAAAAGGTCTTTCCGCTCCTTCCGTTTCGCCCGAAACTTCAAAGAAAAGCGTCTGGCGAAGTCATCGGAAATGACCATTTTCCGACGAGGCAAAAGGAAAAAACGATTTAAATAAAAAAACTCCAGACATTCTGGAGTTTTTTATCTGTTTTTATAAAATGAAAACATATACGAAAGATGCTGAATAATGATCAGCACAAAGATGACGATGATCGGGAAATACGGGATCCTGGCTTGGAAAAACGGGTAAAAGATCAATAGAAGCGCTGCGACTGGCATCGCCACATACAGCACGATATAAGATGTTCTGCATGCTTTTGCGGTAATCATCTGTTCTCTTTCATCCTGTTCTTTAAATTCGTCAGGAACGAGCATAAAGCGCTGCTTGCGTGAACCGCTTTTTTTCTCCAAGTATGTGTAAATCGAAAGCACGAGCCCAAAGAGAAGGATGGGAATCAGGTTAAAAACAAAATGGAGCTCTGAAGCGTTTGTTTTCAAGCTTTTGGCGATTTGTTCCGATGTGTGAAAAAAGGTTATAAACGTCCAGCATGCGAGTCCGAACAGAAGGATGTGAAAGAAAGTCCGTGTGATCATATTCATTCGTGTTTGCCTCCCTCTAACCAAAATACGTCTTCCATTTTTAATTGAAATTCCTCGCAAATTTTCAAAGCCAAAAGAAGCGACGGGATGTAATTGCCTTTTTCAATGGCCGCAACTGTCTGCCTTGTAACTCCGATCGCGTTTGCAAGGGCTTCCTGTGAATACCCGTACCTTGCTCTCAATTCTCTAACCCTGTTGTTCATCCTACCACCTGCAATTCTTCGTTTATATAGTATATTTGACATATTGTTAAATGGGTTTGACATAATGTTAACTTGATTTTACAATGTAATCAACATCTTTTGATCTAGGATCGCCAGGTTATTAACTGTAACATTTAAATTTATACATAAAATTAACAGAAATGGAATAGAGAAAATAGAATTATCTCACTTTTTGAAAAAAGGGACTTTGAGGGTATTTTGGGGTTCGGATTTCAGGAGAAGGAGGGTCTTATTAGCTGGTTCTTTTTCCTTAACATCCTTGAAAGACACGAGATTTATAAAAAGAAAAAATGAGAGAGAAAGAAGGAGGAGAAATAAGACAAAAAGATTATAAAGACATCATAAAGTGGAAACGGGGCTTTCATCTTCTCTTCCAAGCCGAAAAGCGTGGGCCATTAGATTGAAAAACCGCGAGATCCTTAAATAAATAGTTGGAACGTAGTGTTTATGAAATAGGAAATTTCATAGATTTCAGTATGATTTTGGATATGTTACTCTTTGGTTACTTGATAGAAAGGAGGGGGAAAAATGACATACGCAGCACCTCAGGTTGACTATTCTGTCAATCCGTCGATCGAAGATCAGGCTTGGTTCTTGGTGTTTGTTGCAGTGCTTTTGGCACTTGGCGCAACTGTTGTTCTTGGCGCCGCTGTATGGTGTGTAGTTAACGGAAACGGCAGCTTCACAGGATCCGTCCAATGGGTCAGCGGTTTGAAAGTCAACATTGAATGTAGGAAATAGCCATACTTAACGTATCTGTTCACAACAAGAGACATATTTGATGAGGCTTAACCGTCTGTGGGGGGCGGTTAAGTCTTCCTGACATTAATCATACCCTGGAGGCATTATGTTTATTATAGATAACCTATCTAAAACATATAAAAACAATGTGACTGCCGTTAGCGGGTTTCATATAAAGATTGAAAAAAACCAGATTGTCGCGATAGCGGGTCCGAACGGTTCAGGAAAGACGTCGATTATTAATTCCATTTTAGGAATCATTACGCCTAGTGAAGGAACCATTTTTTTGGATGACCTGCAGAACACGACGGCGGAATTCAAGCAAAAGCTGGCGTATGTTCCCGATGAACTGCTTTTGCCGGATGCCCTTTCAGCTGCCGAATATTTGGATTTTGTTTCTTCTATGTATAATTGTACATCAAATGAAAAGCGGAGACAATTAATTGAGCTTTTCGATATGAAAGAGGCTTTGCAGGAGCCGATTGAAACGTACTCACACGGAATGAAAAAAAAGACGCAGCTGATCGCTGCTTTTATGCTGGAGAGCGAATTTGTCATCATGGATGAGCCGTTTCGCGGGCTTGATATTGAAGCGGTCATCAATACGAAAAAGCTGATGAAGCGCTATGCGGCCACACAAGGATCGATACTGCTTGCGACTCATGACATGCTTTCTGCGGAAGAATTGTGCGATAAGATTGCGATTATTTCCAAAGGCGTCAAGATGGATGAAGGAAAAGTCAAAGAATTAAAGGTTAAATACAGCTGTAATTCGCTTGAAGAAGTGTTCTTGAAAGCTTCGATGCTGAGTGATAGGGGTGCGCATTTTGATCAAATCATTCGAAATTTCTAAAATGATGCTGAAAATGTGGCAGAAGGAAATGGGCAAGCTCTTAAATACCGGCACCAAAAAAATGATCGCCGCCCTTTTTTTAATTTTGGCGGTTGCGATGGGGAGCATCATTGGCTACAGCTTTACGGGGATGTTTTTAAGCGCTTTTCTGAATGGAGAAATTCGCTCACTCGGGTTGTTCGTGATTTCAATGTTCATGAACGTCTCGATTTTTACGTTTGTTTTCTTCATTTTATTTAAAGTAAGGACGCCTGAACAGAACAGCTTCTCCATGCAGCTGAGCTGGTTCCCGCTGACGGCTTTCGAGAGGAGTCTCGGATATTTTATTCCGTTTGCCGGCGCGGTTTCATTCCTTGTCCTGTTTATCATGTCTATTCTGCTGATTCCGAATTTTGTCGCCAGCGGTGTAGGCTTTTGGTTCGCTTTTACGTTTTTTGCCCTGCTTTTTGTGCAGATCATTTTTTTCTTTTCGCTTCTCAACCTTGTTTATAACCTGGTGTATATGGTGATCTTGAAATTCGGTTTTCCGCTGCAAAAATTTTTTTCAATGTTTGTTCTTGTCGTATTAGCTGTTATTTACGGATTCACCTCTTTTGATCTGGGGAAGATTCAGAACGCTTATTCAACCTTTGATTATAATCTGACATATTTTGCAGCGCCGCTGTTTCTCGTGCTGAACGGTCAGTCGGCAGGCGCCGGAATCATACTGGTGGTGCTGATCTTGGCAACCGCAGTAACTGCTTCGTTTATGTCGCTGAATGTTGTGCCGATCCTCACTGAAAAAAAATCATCCAAACTGTTTTCATTTATTAAAATCCCGTCGTCAAAACCGCTGTCTTTGGCGGTGAAAGAAATAAAATCACAGGCCAGAAATGAAGAAAATATTTTAAACTTCATTTTTTTACTTTTGGCTCTATGCTTTTTAAAATACAAATTTCAGTTCGGATTTACCGGGGAGAGCTATTTGGTGCTTGGAGGCGTGACGGGCATCATCGCCTTCAATTCATATGGGAATGATCTGCGGATGATGCAGGTGTACAAGGCGATGCACTTGAAAATAACAACGGTTTTGTGGTCAAAGTATCTCGGGCTGTGTGTGCTTGGCCTCATTCAACTCTGCTTGTTTTCCGTGTTGACGTGGACTTTTCCTGAGAGCTTTGCGGTCTTTGTAAAGACGATTGCCGTGCTATTAAACGCAATTGCGATGTTCTATTTAGCGGGCATTATTTTTCCGCTTGACCGCAACAACCCTTATATGGGGATCTTCTCTTTCGGAATGCTCCTCATCTTTATGATTCCGCTGTTTTTCATCGTGAATTATGCGGTCGATAAAGTCACGGGCGAAGCGCTGCTGTTTCTCATACCGTGTCTCGAATTACTGCTGATCCTGCTGTTATACGGAGGGTTTAAATGGAGGTACCATTATGATCATTAGGATGTTGAAAGCATTGGTCGGAATCAAAAAAATTCCCTATTTTCCAGAGCATGTGAAGCTGGATCGGAAGCATATTTCAGATCGTGATCTCGATGCGGATTTTCCCATCAACCCGACAGCCTATCAAATGCTGAAAGAAGTCGACGGAAAAAAAGACGAACTGGAGATAGCCGGGGATCTGGCCGGCGTCTTTCGCGTCAGTGAAGAGGTGTTGCTAAAGGATTTGCACCAATTGCTGACAGGGCTCAACCGCAACTATTTAATCAATTGGAAGTACGGTGAACGCCCGTCTTTCCTCGGTTTTCTCTATCAGTTTTTCGGCCAGTACCATATTCGCTACAAGGAAAGGTTTTCAAGCGATTCTGATTCATTTCTGTTTTTGTACATGAAATTTCTTCATGTGATTTCTAAGAAAATTATTGTTTTCTGGCTCGTCTTTTTGATGCTGTCGCTTTCGGCTTACATTTTCGTTCCGGACGGTTCAATCATCAGCATTGCCGCTTATTTTTCCGTCATCTATTTCGGGTTGATCACCGGCACAGCACTTCATGAAGTGGTGCACGGCATCGCGCACCGGAAATTTGTCGGAAAAAACGGGCCTCAAGGGTTTTTAGCGGCTGATATGATGTCCGTCAAATTTATCAGGCCTGTCATATCGCCGTATGATAAAAAGTCGATTTGGATTACGGCGTTGGGGCCGCTTATACCAGGGGCGCTCGGAATAGCCGGCGTGCTGTTTACGATCTTTTTTCTTCAGGAAAACGCGGTCTCGGTCGGCATGCTTCTGTTCTTTTCCACTTATGCTCTGCATATGATGTATCTGCTTCCGTTTATGGGTGACGGAAAGTCGATTATGAAACAGCTGATGATCAGAGGAATTGGAGGTAAATCATCATGAATACAAACTCTTTAAAGCAGGGACTAATCTTTGCCAGTTTCTCAAGCTTTCTCGCATTTCCGATGCTTGCGGCTGCGCTTTTGTTTTATCATCTTTTTTCAAATCAAACGAGCAACGATATCCTGTTTAACAGTTTGTCGTTTGTCATGGAGAGCGAATCGGCTTTTTCATTCCAGGTGAAGCCCAACTTTTTCTTCATTATGATCGGGCTGTTTATCGGCATTTTTATTATAACGGCCGCGATTTCATCAATTTATCAGAAAAAAAAGGGTGAATCTTAAAAGAGCTTGCTACTTGAGGCAGGCTTTTTTTATTTGCATCGGAAGACGGGTTGTGATAAATTTAAATCGTAATCATTACGCTTTATTGAGAAGGAGGATACTCAGAGTGGCCAAGAAATCAAAAATTGCTAAAGAAAAAAAGCGCCAAAAGCTTGTTGAACAATATGCGGAACTCAGAAAAGAACTAAAAGAAAAAGGCGATTACAGAGCTTTTAGCAAGCTTCCGCGCGACTCGGCGCCATCAAGGCTGCATAACCGCTGCGAAGTGACCGGAAGGCCGAGAGGATATATGAGAAAGTTTAAAATGTCGCGGATCGCGTTCAGAGAGTTAGCGTATAAAGGCCAGGTACCAGGTGTGAAGAAATCCAGCTGGTAATCTGTCAATGTCCGGAAAAAAGCTGCCGATGTTCATATCGGCGGCTTTTTTTCGACAAATTTTTAATATACCCTTGACGAAATTTTAATAAACGTGTAACATAATAAAAGTCAAAACGATGATGTTGTTTTTAGAGATCATATGCGGGTGTAGTTTAGTGGTAAAACCTCAGCCTTCCAAGCTGATGTCGTGGGTTCGATTCCCATCACCCGCTCCATACATACTGTTTATAACGCAGTGTTTCGTTTCTCAGATTAAACGAAGCATTGCGTTTTTTCATGTATGAAATCATCGTAAAAAACCTGCTCTCTTTAAGAACAGGTTTTTAAGGAAAGACGGTTGAGATATGTTCGCCGCCGTGAATTTGTTCGAACATTTTTGTTAAAGACTCGAGCAGGTGGCGGGATTCTTCTATAGATAATGAGGGCCTGAAAAAGACGAGCTGCAAGGCATCTTTTGTATCCGTTCCTGCATGATGAAAGCTGAGGTTTCCGGTGATCGTGCCGAATGCTCCAGCATCATCGGAGAACGTGATGATCTCGCCGGGACTTCCGGGTTCGATTTTGATCGGACCGTTTAATTTCCGGGCATCATATATATGAACCGGTATCAAATATTTGAGGGAGAAAAAACGGCTCAAATCAATCGCTGAATTTTCCGGCTCAACAAAGCGCTGTTCTTTGATATCTTTCAGCATCCGTTCGAGTCCGCTTTCCCGTCCTGAATAAGACGGGTTCAGCTCACGGAAGGCATCATGCCATTCTTTAACGGCCGATTCATCTTCGGGACTGCGATCGGCATAGTCAAAAAACAGCGATTCCTGAAAAAGGCGGAGCCGGCCTTTGAGCATTTGCGGGGAGCCGGTGATCTCAATATCTTGATATAACACAGCGCCAACCTTAAATGAAGGAATGCGGTTTAAAATAGCAGGCGCGATTTGCAAACGAAGTTCCAATTTAAATTCATCTCCCGTGTCATGGTACACTCTATTATACAGAGAGCGAAAACGAAAACAAAGAAAGGAGGCTCTGCACGATGGATGTGAAAAAACTGAAACAGGATGTCATCGAATTCGCACAGGAAATCGGCATCGATAAAATCCGGTTCGCCAGTGCAGATACTTTTGAAACATTAAAAGAACGATTGATTGAGAACCGGACCCTCGGCTATGAATCAGGCTTTGAAGAACCCGATCTTGAAAAGCGGACGAACCCGGATCTGCTTTTGCCGAAGGCGAAATCGATCATCGCCATCGCCCTTGCTTACCCTTCAAAAATGAAAGATGCGCCGAGAAGCAAGAAAGGCGAACGGAGGGGCATCTTTTGCAGAGCTTCCTGGGGAAAGGATTATCATCATGTCCTGAGGGAAAAGCTTGATCAGCTGGAAGAATTTTTGAAAGCGCAGCGCAGCGATGTCAGAACGAAATCGATGGTTGACACCGGTGAGCTGTCAGACAGAGCTGTCGCAGAGCGCGCGGGCATCGGCTGGAGCGGAAAGAACTGCATGATCATTACGCCTGAATTCGGGTCTTACGTTTACTTGGCGGAAATGATTACGAATATTCCGTTCGAGCCTGATGAGAGAATCGAAGATCAATGCGGCTCATGCAACAAATGTATCGAGGCATGCCCGACCGGTGCGCTCGTCAACCCCGGGCAGCTCAACTCCCAGCGCTGCATCGCTTTTCAGACGCAGACAAAAGGTTTTCTGCCCGACGAGTTCCGTACGAAAATCGGGAACAGGATCTACGGCTGTGATACGTGCCAGATGGTATGCCCGAAAAATAAAGGGGTCGATTTTCATCTGCATCCTGAAATGGAGCCGGACCCTGAGATTGCCAAGCCGCTTTTAAAACCGCTTCTGACGATGTCGAATCGCGAATTTAAAGAAAAGTTCGGCCACGTGGCCGGCTCATGGAGAGGCAAAAAGCCGATTCAGAGAAATGCGATTATCGCACTTGCCCATTTTAAAGAAACGGACGCTCTCCCTGAACTGATTGAGATGATGCACAAAGATCCGCGGCCGGTCATCAGGGGAACCGCCGCATGGGCGGTCGGAAAGATCGGCGGAGCGGATGTGATGGGTGAATTGGAGCGCGCGCTCGCGCACGAGCAGGATGAAGAAGCAAAAGCTGAAATCCAAAAAGGCATCGGCCTTTTAAAAGAAACGAGTGCGACTAATTGAGGGCTGTCCTGACATATGTTTAATGATGAGAAATGAATTAACAAACATATGGTGGTGTAGCCCTTGAAACAGATCATCGAGCAGCTCCTGAAAGCCAGACTTCATTACTTAATCAACGGCAATGATGAAACAAACTGGCAGGATGCCGGGGGTTTTGAAGTCATTGAACGGAAGCGGAGGCTTTTTCAAAACCGCGGCGTGCAGATCGTGAAGGCCAATATGAAAGCAGCTGTAAAAGAGCACTGGCTTGATGAAGACGGCGCGTCGCATGTGAACTATCAAACCCATACCGCATACTTGTGCAAAGACGGGGATGATATGTATATGGAAGAACATATTGAAGACAGAAGCGCCATTTTGTATGATCAGATGGTCATCAAAGACTCCAAGGCCCCGCGTCCGGCCGCACAGTCTTATCCTGACCCTGAAAGCGGCGATGATGAGATGCGCGAATTGCTGGGAAGGGCGTTCCGCTATGACCGGCTGGCCGCGGTGCGCTATGCAGAAACGTATTGGAATAAACGAAATCCCGCTTACAAAAACTTTGAAGACAATTGCACAAACTTTATTTCCCAGTGCATAAGGGCCGGAGATGCGCCGATGCGCGGCTATCCGAACAGAGGAAAAGGCTGGTGGATGCAAAACCATTCCTGGAGTTACAGCTGGACTGTCGCTCATTCGCTCAGAACCTTTTTGAAGCAGTCAAAAGCCGGCCTCCGAGCGGTTCAAAAGCGGGCCGCGAAAGAGCTGATCGAAGGCGATGTCATTTGCTATGATTTTAACGGAGACGGAAGATTTGACCACGTGGCTCTTGTGACGGCAAAGGATAAAAGCAATATGCCGCTGGTGAACGCGCAAACGCACGACTGCCGGATGAGGTACTGGTCTTACGAGGATTCGCCTGCTTATACTTCATCGATTCGATATGCGTTTTTTCATATATCAGATGATACGACAAAATCGTAATGAGTGGTATAATAAACAGCGGATCAGAAAAACAGAGGTGAATACTTTTGGCATTGCATGTCGTACTATATCAACCAGAAATTCCTGCAAACACAGGAAATATCGCACGGACTTGTGCAGCAACAGATACAACGCTTCATTTAATCAGACCGCTCGGTTTTTCAACAGACGATAAAATGCTCAAGCGGGCAGGTCTTGATTATTGGGAATTCGTCAATGTCGTCTACCACGACTCATTGGACGAATTGTTTAATGCCCATCCTGACGGCCGTTTTTTCTTCATTACAAAATTCGGTCAAAAACCGCACACTTCATTTGATTATTCAGATCAAAACGAAGATCACTTCTTTGTCTTCGGACGAGAGACGAACGGCTTGCCGAAAGAGCTGATCGAACAAAACATGGATCGCTGTCTGCGCCTGCCGATGACAGAGCATGTCAGATCACTGAACTTATCAAATACTGCAGCAATCCTCGTGTACGAGGCGCTTCGCCAGCAGAATTACAGAGATTTGACTTAAGCTTTATCAGGAAAAGAGCCCTTTTTAACAGAGGGTTCTTTTTTTTACTTTCTAATGTAACAGTGTTATGTTACAATGTGTGTAAAGGAGCTGAAACAGATGGTTCAGGATGATTTAATTTCAAAAAAAGAGCTGCTGGATTTGACTTCGATCTCATACGGGCAGCTCTATAGATGGAAACGGAAAAATTTAATACCGGAAGAGTGGTTTATCCGGAAATCGACGTTCACCGGACAAGAAACGTTTTTTCCGAAGGAAGACATTTTAAAAAGAATCGAAACCATTCAAAGCATGAAAGAAAATCTTTCCCTTGATGAAATGGCGGAAATGTTTACACCCGGTCTGTCCGAACTTAGCGCGAGCCGCGGGGAACTGCTTGAAAAAGGCATCGTTTCACAAGCGGTCATGACGTTTTTTGAAGAATGCACCGGAAAGCGCGATGATCCATTTCATCTGACAGAAGCGCTTGCGGCTTATGTGCTGGAAGGCCTGCTCCAATCCGGCGACATCAGCCTGGATGAAGGAAAAATGGTGCTGGATGTCATCATGTCACACGAGGCGGAGAACAAAGGGAGGCTGATTGTGCTTCGGAAGCTCGGCATTGCAACATGTCTGATCACCGAGGGCAGCATCGTGTTGGAAAAAGGAGTCAAGGTCGCCGCTGACATCAATCTGGCAGCGAGCAGCGAAGAATTGAAAACAAAATTCATGTAAATGGAGGATCAAAAGATGGAGAATTTATTGATAAACGGATTTGGCAATTCAGGCGGAGGCACGTATCAAACGGTTGAATTAAACGGCAAAGGAACGATTAACGGCGATATTGACTGCGAAAGGTTCAGCTGCAGCGGCACCGGGACTGTAAACGGAGACGTGAAAGCGGGTGAGCTGAGAATCAGCGGCCACGCCAAACTAAACGGCGCAATCGCAGCTTCCAAGGTCAGAATCGACGGTTCTGCAAAGGTGGATGGCGATGTCGAAGCAGAACAGCTTAAAGTCTTAGGCTATGCCGGCATTAGCGGACATGTGAAAGGCGACGAAGCAATCGTTCGCGGAAAAACGTCAATCGGCAAAGACTGCGAAGTGGAACATTTTACTGCGGAAGGCTATTTTACAATCGACGGGCTTTTAAACGCGGAACAAATTGAGATTAAGGTTCACGGCGGTGAAAGTAAAGTGAAAGAAATCGGGTGCCGGCGGATCGTCTGCACTGCACATCAATCGAAGCTGTTCTCGTTTTTAACGCCGCTTATTTCTCCTCCGAGACTGTCTGCCGAGCTGATTGAAGGGGATCAAATTGAACTCGCCAATACGGCCGCGAAAGTTGTCCGGGGCAATTCGGTTATCATCGGCGAAAATTGCGACATCGACCTGATTGAGTATAAGGAAGATATCCGGGTGGCGGAAACGGCAAAAGTCGGAGAGAGAAGGAAAATATAGCGGAGGGATAGGACATGAAGAAACACGACTTGAAAATACACGGCTCCGGAAATGCCGGAGGCGGATCATTCCATCATGTTCTCATCAGAGGTGAAGGAACGATCACAGGAAACATTGAATGTGAAAAATTCAGTACACACGGCACAAGCGAATTGTCAGGCGATGCGACAATCAAAAGCTTTAGTGTACACGGGGAAACAGAGATCCGGGGGAGGCTGAAAGCTGACAAAGCCAGAGTGTACGGGACGGCGGATGTTTCTGAGGACGCCGACATCAGCGATGCAGCCGTAAAAGGCATTATCAATATCGGGGGTAATATGGCGGCTGAAACGTGCGATGTCAAAGGCGCACTGAACGTAAGAGGCGATTGTGAGGCAGAGGATTTTACACTGACGGGCAGCTTGGACGTAAAGGGTCTGCTGAACGCCGGCGCGATTGACATCGGCTTAAAGTTCGGAAACAGTTCGATTGGCGATATCGGCGGCACGCATATTAAGATTGTCAAAAAACGCGGGCTCTTGTTTAATAGAAACGGAGGTTTTCTCTCAGCAGGGACAATCGAAGGAGATGATATTTACCTGGAAAACACGGAGGCCCGCATGGTCAGGGGAAACCGCGTGCATATAGGGCCCGGATGCAAGATTGAGAAAGTTGAATACAAAAGCAGCTGCCGGGTATCTCCTAAGTCTGAAGTGAATAAAGATCAACAGGAATAAAACAGTGTTATGTTACGAAAAAAGGATGGCTTCAAAAGTGAGCCATCCTTTTTCCTTTGAATTTTATTTGCCGGGTTTGCTTTCGTATCCGGCAGTAAAAATGGATACGAGGAACGCGAGGATGACCCCCATCATGATCAACGTTCTCATTAAAATCCCTCCTCATCCTTATTCCCTTGTTGTCATCTGCACCGATGCCGTCAGCCGTACCGCAGGAGCACTTGCGGACGGAACTTTTCTGCTCTTATTATGAATGGTTTGCTCCATCCTTGTCAATTCGAGGAAAGTACATTTCATTTTTTATATGAAAAGCATCTAAAGGGACATCTCCGCATAGATTGAATGTAACAGTGATTCACTTGGCACCTTGCATTTATCATCATATAGGAGGTTCTTATGGATATATTAAAAAAGATTGAACAGTATAGAGAGGAAGAGCAGCGTCTGAAATGGGAAGGAACCTTCGCTGAATATTTAGAAATCGTAAAGGAAAATCCGACTGTCGCGCAATCTGCTCATTCCCGCGTTTACAATATGATTAAAGACAGCGGCATTGAAGAGAAAGACGGGAAAAAAGTATACAGCTTCTTTGACAAAGAGCTGTTTGGTCTTGAAGAGCCTTTGGAACGCCTAGTTGAAGAATACTTTCATCCGGCCGCGAAGCGCCTTGATGTCAGAAAAAGAATCCTGCTTTTGATGGGGCCTGTCAGCGGGGGAAAGTCGACTTTGGTCACCATGCTGAAAAGGGGGCTTGAAGCATACTCTCTTACAGATGAAGGGGCTGTCTACGCGATTCAGGGCTGTCCAATGCACGAAGATCCACTTCATCTAATTCCTCAGCATCTGCGGGACGATTTTTACAATGAATACGGCATCCGCATTCAAGGCAACCTGTCCCCGTTGAACATGATGAGACTGGAACAGGAATACGGCGGAAGAATAGAAGACGTGAAGGTTGAAAGAATCTTTTTTTCAGAGGATAAACGGACGGGGATCGGCACGTTCAGTCCGTCGGACCCTAAATCGCAGGATATCGCTGATCTGACGGGAAGCATTGATTTTTCGACGATTGCCGAATACGGATCGGAATCCGATCCGCGCGCATACCGGTTCGACGGAGAATTAAACAAAGCGAACAGAGGAATGATGGAATTTCAGGAGATGCTGAAATGCGATGAAAAATTCCTCTGGCATCTTTTATCGCTTACACAGGAAGGGAATTTCAAGGCGGGCCGGTTCGCGCTCATCTCAGCGGATGAATTGATCGTAGCCCACACGAATGAAACCGAATACCGTTCATTTATATCCAATAAGAAAAACGAAGCGCTCCATTCGCGGATTATCGTCATGCCGATTCCATATAATTTAAAAGTATCAGAAGAAGAAAGAATTTATGAAAAAATGATCGCTGAAAGCGATGTGTCTGATGTTCATATTGCGCCGCACACGCTAAAAGTGGCTGCGATGTTTTCGATTTTGACGAGGCTGAAAGAGCCGAAGCGGTCAGACATTGATCTTGTCAAAAAAATGAGGCTGTATGACGGAGAGAGTGTTGAAGGCTACAATTCTGTCGATGTCGAGGATTTGAAAAAAGAATACACTGACGAAGGAATGAGCGGAATCGATCCGCGCTATGTCATCAACCGGATCTCGTCGACGATCATCCGCAAAAACATGGAATCGATCAATGCGCTTGATGTCCTCCGTTCTTTAAAAGAAGGGCTTAGCCAGCATCCGTCGATTTCGGCAGAAGACCGCGAGCGTTATTTGAACTTTATTTCCGCCGCCAGAAAAGAATACGACGAAATGGCGAAGAAAGAAGTCCAAAAAGCGTTTGTGTACTCTTATGAGGAATCTGCGAAAACGCTGATGGACAATTATCTTGATAATGTCGAAGCGTACTGCAATAAAATTAAGCTTCGCGATCCGCTGACGGGAGAAGAAATGAATCCGGATGAAAAGCTGATGAGGTCAATAGAAGAACAAATCGGCATTTCCGAAAATGCGAAAAAGGCATTCCGCGAAGAAATTCTCATTCGCATTTCTGCCTATGCAAGAAAAGGGAAACGGTTTGACTATAATTCGCATGAGCGGCTCAGAGAAGCCATTCAGAAAAAGCTGTTCGCAGACTTGAAAGATGTCGTCAAAATCACGACATCGACAAAAACGCCGGACGAACAGCAGCTCAAGAAAATCAACGAGGTCGTCGCCCGTCTCATTGATGAGCACGGCTACAACTCGACTAGCGCAAACGAACTCTTAAAATATGTAGGAAGCTTATTAAACCGGTAACTTGAAGACCCGTCCGGAGAAGGGCGGGTCCTTTTGTCCCATTTTCAAAATTGTTTGTCAAAAGTTATTTGCACCTGCATAAGATAACAATAAACATTTTAGACTTGCATCCGCAGGGCTATAAACCGAAGCCATTTAAGGGGATTATCAATAAGGAGGGGAATTCATGTCCCATAAAGACAATGGCCATTTTATTATTTCTCAGGAAGACTGGTCCCTCCACCGAAAAGGGTATGATGACCAACAGCGTCACCAGAAAAAGGTGCAGGACGCGATCAAAAACAATCTGCCTGACCTGATTACAGAAGAAAGCATTATTATGTCCAACGGCAAAGATGTTGTCAAAATTCCGATTCGATCGTTAGATGAGTATAAAATCCGCTATAACTATGATAAAAATAAACATGCCGGCCAGGGAGACGGCGACAGCGAGGTAGGAGATATCGTCGCAAGGGACGGTTCGGATAAACGGGGCGCCGGCAAAGGCCAGGGAGCGGGCGATCAGGCCGGTGAAGATTATTATGAAGCTGAAGTTTCGTTAATCGATTTGGAAGAGGCGCTCTTCAGCGAAATGGAACTGCCGAATTTAGAACAAAAAGAACGGGATGATATCGTTGTCGAAGATATTGAGTTCAACGATATCCGCAAAACGGGTTTGACCGGTAATATCGATAAGAAAAGAACGATGCTCAGCGCTTTTAAGCGAAATGCAATGACGGGAAAACCTTCATTTTATCCGATCTACCCCGAAGACTTAAAATTTAAAACGTGGAATGACTCCGTAAAGCCGGAATCAAAAGCCGTTGTGCTCGCAATGATGGATACGAGCGGATCGATGGGCGTTTGGGAAAAATATATGGCGCGAAGCTTTTTCTTTTGGATGACACGTTTTTTACGGACAAAGTATGAAACGGTCGATATTGAGTTTATCGCCCATCACACTGAAGCCAAAGTGGTATCAGAAGAAGATTTCTTTTCGAAAGGGGAAAGCGGGGGCACGATTTGTTCATCTGTATACCGCAAATCCCTCGAACTGATTGAAGACAAATACCATCCGACACGCTATAACATTTATCCGTTTCATTTTTCGGACGGCGATAATTTGACATCCGACAATGCGCGTTGCGTTAAGCTTGTCGGAGAGATTATGGAGAAAGCGAATATCTTTTGCTATGGCGAAGTCAACCAGTACAACAGACATTCAACGTTAATGTCAGCCTACAAAAATATTAAAAACGAAAAATTCAAGTATTATGTGCTGAAACAGAAAGCCGATGTTTTTCAGGCTCTGAAGAGCTTCTTCAGCAATGAAGAACGGCATCAATATACATGAAAAAACGCGATTGAAACCTCCGGCAGCGGAGGTTTTTTGTTTGGAAAATATTTAAATCAAAATTTTAAGTGCAAGGTTATTGACATTCTTTATTACTTTAACTAATATTTAATCTTGTTAACTATTTATTTTGTTGTGCAGAGGTAAAAACAAATTTACCGCTTCCGATCTTTCTTGCTCAGTTTTGAACAACTTTTTCAGTACACGTCCCGCAAGTTGCTGGGCAGGAAATAGGAAAACGCAAAACCGCGGAAGCCGATCAAACCGGCTTCATCCAAAATATAAGGATATGAAAGGAGAAATAAACATGAGCAAAGGACGTTTAATTGCGACGAACATTATCGGACTCATCATCGTGCTTGCCATCTTAGCAGGAGGTGCGTATTTCTATTATGACAGCATCAGCTATGTGAAAACCGACGAAGCACACGTGACAGGCGAGATGGCCGACATTACGGCGCCTGCATCAGGGAAGCTCTCAGATTGGGATTTGAAAGAAGGATCAAAAGTTTCAAAGGACGAAAAAGCAGCGAAAATCAAAGGGGAACAAACGGTTGACGTGAAGTCGATCATGGACGGAACAATTGTCAAAAACGAAGCGAAAGAAGGCCAGATCGTACAAGCCGGTCAAACGCTTGCGAAAACCATTGACATGGATCATCTGTACATTACAGCTAACATTGAAGAAAACGACCTGAAAGACATCGAAAAAGGGGACAAAGTCGATATCGTCGTTGACGGTGATTCAGGCACTACATTTGAAGGAAATGTCGAAGAAATCGGCTATGCGACAAACTCAACATTTGACTTGCTTTCTCAAAGCAATTCAAGCGGAAACTACACGAAAGTGACGCAGAAAGTACCTGTGAAAATTTCAATTAAAAACCCGTCTGACAAAGTGCTGCCGGGAATGAACGCATCCGTGAAAATTTCAAAATAACCGGGGGAAATAAAAACGAGCGAAAGGAGGATGTCATAAGTGGCTTCTCAGAAAAAAGGAAATATGTCACTGCTCATCATTTTAATGGGCGGCTTGTTTCTGGCCATTTTAAACCAAACGCTACTGAATGTGGCGATGCCTCATCTCATGACAGAGTTCAATGTGAGCGCCACAACGATTCAATGGCTGACAACCGGATATATGCTTGTCAACGGCGTTTTGATTCCTTTATCAGCCTTCCTGATTATGCGGTTCGGCGGACGGAGCTTGTTTTTAACGGCGATGCTGCTGTTTACGGTCGGAACGCTGATATGCGGAATTGCGCCTAACTTCTCGACGATGTTAACCGGACGCCTCATTCAGGCAGTCGGCGGAGGCATACTTCAGCCTTTGGTCATGACCACGATTCTCTTTATCTTTCCTCCGGAAAGCCGCGGGAAAGGAATGGGAATCTTCGGGCTTGCGATGATGTTTGCTCCTGCTGTCGGTCCGACGCTATCCGGCTGGGTCATTGAAAACTACAGCTGGCGGATCATGTTTTACGGCCTTGTGCCGGTTGGTTTGATCGTCATCATTTTCGGTTTTTTCCTATTTAAAAATATGACGGAACCTAAAAAAATCAAATTGGACACAGCGGGCGCGATTCTTTCAATTGTCGGATTTGCGGCGTTGCTGTATGGTGTGAGCGAAGCCGGCTCAGACGGCTGGGATGATCCGCTCGTACTTTCCACAGTTGTGATCGGTGTAATCGGCATTGCCGCTTTTATCATCCAGCAGTTGAAATCGAAAGAGCCGATGCTTGACTTCAGAGTGTTCAAATACGATATGTTTTCACTGTCAAGCGTGATCAACGCCATCATTACAGTTGCTTTGTATGCAGGAATGTTCCTGATTCCGATTTACTTGCAAAACCTGGTCGGTTTTACAGCGCTTCAATCGGGGCTTTTGATGCTGCCGGGCGCACTTGTCATGCTTGTGATGTCGCCGATCTCAGGAATTTTATTTGATAAAGTCGGCCCAAGGCCGCTAGCGATTGTCGGATTATTGATCACTGTTGTGACGACCTACGAATTTACGACGCTTACGATCGATACACCGTATATGCACATCGTGTTGATCTATGCGATTCGGGCGTTTGGGATGTCCATGTTGATGATGCCGATCATGACTGCCGGCATGAACCAGCTTCCGCAGCATTTAAACAGCCACGGAACGGCGATGTCGAATACGCTTCGCCAAATCAGCGGTTCGATCGGAACGAGCTTGATCACGACGATTTATACAAATCGCACGACATTCCACTATGCA
This sequence comes from Bacillus sp. FSL W7-1354, assembly GCF_038002405.1. NCBI lineage: Bacteria > Bacillati > Bacillota > Bacilli > Caryophanales > Bacillaceae > Bacillus > Bacillus sp. FSL W7-1354. Next base: position 33,690 of record NZ_JBBOCL010000001.1, read on the forward strand.
TCAATGGCCGATCAGACAAATACGGCTGATCCGTCATTTATGAGCACATTGCAGTCAACCATTCAGTCAACAGCGCAATCGATGCATATATCTCTTGAACAAGCACAACAATATGTCGTGAAATATTTGACCGGACAGGCTCAGCTCAACTCGAATGTCATGGGCATCAATGACGCATTTATGTGGGCGGCCGGGTTCTGTGTCATCGGCCTCGTTCTCAGCCTGTTTTTGAGGGATGTCAGAAAAGACAAGCTGCGCAGGAAGAACAAGGCGGAGGAGCTGACATTGCTTCCGGCTCCTAAAGAAGCGAAAGAATCTTAAAATGAGGAGGTTCTGACATGAAAATTTATGTTGTTTACGACAGTGAAGGCGAGCATACGAAAAAGCTGGCTGAAGCCATTGCGGAAGGCGCAGGGGAACATGAGGCTGCAGACGTGCTGATCGATCATGTCAGCCAGGCGGATATTAGAAAGCTCGAAGAAATGGATGCTATCATCTGGGGCTGCCCAGGTCATTTCGGTACAATCAGCTCCGGATTAAAAACTTGGATCGACAGGCTGGGCTACCTTTGGGCGGAAGGGAAGCTGATCAATAAGATCGGCGCAGTCTTCTGCACAACAGCGACAACTCACGGCGGTCTTGAGGCGACAATGCTCAACTTAATAACACCGATGCTTCATCAAGGCATGATGATCGTCGGCTTGCCTGGAAATGTACCTGAAAATGCTTTATACGGGTCTTATTACGGTGCAGGCATCACGTGTCCTGTCGACAGTGACGAACTGATCGGCGAAGAAGGCCTGGAGCTGGGCCGGGCTTTAGGCAGACGCGTCGCCCAAGTGACAGACCGCTTTACAGCAGGACAGTGAGGAGCGATTTGACATGACCATTATATTGACCATCATCGCTGCTGTCCTCGTCATTATCGGTCTGGTGGTATTTAATGTGCGGTCGGCGTCTTCACAGGATAAACCCGAACATGAGGATAACGCGGCAGCTGAAGCTGGCATTCCTCATGTTCAGGAAGAAGAAGTCGCTGAGCAAGTTGAAGCCGATCAGCAAGATCCGTTCGAAATGAATGATCAAACCTATCGGGCGATTCTGCAAAAACTTCAACATCCAAAAGAGGAAAAAAACCATTCCGAGAAAACGGAAATGGACGATATGGATTACCGAAAAGCATTAAAATCCATGAAAAAGCGGGAACAGGATTAAAGGCAAATTCGCTGGGAACCAGCGGGTTTGCTTTTTTTTTGCATTTTTTTGTAATATTTGATTGCGATTTTCACTGTATCGGTGTACTATTGATGTAGTACACTGATACAGTGACTAGAGGAGGATATGTTTTGCGGTCTTTCAGCGGTTTATTTAAAAAAGATTTTCTCATGGCAAGGTTTTGGTTTTTGGTTTGGATGCTGTGCATGATTTGTGCGATTATTGCAAGCTTTTGGTTTGCTCATTATACAGGCGAATCAATGGCTCTTTTTGGGGCGCTAGTGACCATTTTATTATTTCATAGTCTGTTTTGTCCTTTAATGATCCTAGCTCAGCTCCGTCTGGAAGGGAAGACGCAGCTTTGGTTATATAATCCGAACAACAGTGCGTTATTGCTGGTGTCAAAGCTTGCTTCAGCTGCCGTATACCAATTGATTTCCCACGCTGTTTTATTCATTTTCGGGCTGGTTGTCAGAAGCGTTCTGCTCTCCAGCAGCGCCGGTCTGTTTTCCGTGTCAGATTTGCTTCTCGTCAATATCGCTGTCTTTTTAGGCTCCATCAGTTTTTCCACATGGGTGATGTTTCTGTGGACGGTATATGAAGCGCTCAGAAAATATCCGGCTATCAAAAAAATCCGCTGGATCATTCCCTTGCTGATCTACAGTGCTTACGGATTAATCGAGGCGCTGTTCATCGAGAGCGGCTTATTCCAGGAATTGCAGAAATTGTGGAGCATTTCTTTAAAGGCTGAATTCAAACTTCATTACGAACATTCAGGATGGACTGTTACATTTTCTCAAGTTGATTTGCCGGGTGTTCTCCTGGTGTATTACACAGTCTTAGGCGTCTGTCTCTTCTATCTCTCCTGCAAATTACTGAACAGAAGAGTTGAGGTGTAAAAGAATGGCAAATGAATTTTCTGCTTCAAAGCCGATCTATAGGCAAATAGCCGAACAGCTCTTTAAAAAAATGATCCGCGGAGAGATCAAACCGGGAGAAAAATTGCCTTCGGTCCGTGAGCTGGCTGTTCAGACACAGGTAAATCCGAATACGATTCAAAGAACCTACAATGAAATGGAAAGGATGGGCGTGGTGGAGACCAGAAGGGGACAGGGCACCTTTGTTGTTGAACATACGGAAGTCATCGATGATTTAAAGCGGGAGATGAGGTCGGAAGTTATCGGGCAATTTGTCCAGAGCATGGAAGAGCTTGGCTTGTCTAAACAAGACATGTTGTTGGAACTTGACCGTTTTCTTCAGAAAGGAGATCCCAAATGAAGATTGAGCTGAAAAATGTCACGAAGAAGTTTGGCAAAGAGTATGCGCTCAAAGAGGCCGATCTGTCACTTTCTCCCGGGAAAATTTACGGGTTGACAGGACCGAACGGCAGCGGCAAATCTACGATCTTGAAGCTGATCACAGGGCTCTCGTTTCCGGATTCGGGCTCGGTGCTGATCGGAGGGCGGCCGGCAGCCAGAAAGGAGACGAAGAACATCGCCTATTTAACAGAGCTCGATATGTTCTACGATCCATTTCGGGTCAAGGATATGATTCACTTTTATGAAACCCAGTTTTCCGATTTCCGTATAAATAAAGCGTGGGATCTGTTAAAGGACATGAAAATCGACGGGGATAAAAAAATCGGCAAGCTTTCCAAAGGCAACCGGGGTAGGCTGAAGCTCGCGCTCACATTGGCGCGCGATGCAGCAGTCGTGCTGCTTGATGAGCCGTTTTCCGGTCTTGATCCGATGGTGAGAGAATCGATCGTCAAAAGCCTTCTTACATATTTGGAGCTTGATAAGCAGACAATCGTCATCGCCACCCATGAGATTCATGAAATTGAACAAATTTTGGATGAGGTCGTCGTCGTCTTAAATGGCCGAATTGAAGAAAAAAAGGATGTCGAACAGCTGCGCGAGGAATCCGGAATGTCGCTTTTGGAATGGCTGAAACGGTTTATTGAAGAAAAAAATTGAAAAGGCTGGAGGAGAAACAGTGGAAACACTTTTGGAATTAAAAAATGTATCAAAAACGATCAGGGGGAAAAAGATTATCGACGGCTTGAGCTTTGACGTGCGGGCAGGCGAAATATTCGGCTTCCTGGGTCCGAACGGCGCCGGAAAAACGACGACGATCCGGATGATTGTCGGGCATATGAACATCACCGCCGGTGAAATCGCCGTGTGCGGCGTCAGCGTAAAAGAAAATTTTGAAAAGGCCGCGCGGCATATCGGAGCGATCGTTGAAAATCCGGAACTGTATAAATTTTTAACGGGCTATCAAAACCTTCAGCAATACGCGCGCATGACGAAAGGCGTGACGAAACAGAAAATTGACGAAATCGTCGAGCTTGTCGGATTGAAAAACAGGATCAACGATAAGGTCAAAACGTATTCTTTAGGAATGAGACAAAGGCTTGGCCTGGCCCAAAGCCTTTTGCACGATCCGAAGCTCTTGATTCTCGATGAGCCGACGAACGGGCTTGATCCGGCCGGTATCCGGGAAATTCGCGATCATTTAAGAAAGCTGACGAGAGAAAGAGGTATGGCGGTCATCGTTTCAAGCCACCTGCTTTCAGAAATGGAGCTGATGTGCGACAGGATCGCCATTATCCAGAACGGAAAGCTCCGGGATATTCAGCATGTGCACGGACCCGCTCGGGATGAAAAGAAGCGCTATTATATTCAAGCGGATGACAATCAGGCTCTGATGCGGGAAGCGGCTGCCTTCAAAAAGATGAAGGTTGACGAAGCGGAAGGCGGGATAGAGCTCAGCCTTCAAAAGGATGAAGTGCCTGATTTGATCAAACACTTGTCAGACAACGGTGTCCGCCTATATGAAGTGAAGGCTGTGAACAAATCGCTGGAAGACCGGTTCCTGGAAATCACCGCAGAGAAGGAGGAAGCTCAGCATGTTTAATCTCATCGTAAATGAATGGATCAAAATTTTTAATCGAAAAGGCACATATGTCATGATTGCGATTTTGCTGTTATCTGCCATCGGGCTGGGCGTTCTCACAAAGACGATCGGAGAGACAGACCAAAACCCGGACTGGAAAAAAGAATTGATGCAGGAAAATAAAGATATGAAAGAACAACTTAAAGGGGTCAATAATCCGGCACTTGAAAAAAGCTATGAACGGTCGACCGCCATTAATGAGTATCGAATCAAGCACGATTTGCCGGAAGACGGGGACTATTCGGCCCTGTCGTTCATCAGCGACGCGAGCAGCACCATTCCTCTCCTCGGTCTGTTTGTGATCACGGTGGCTGCAGGAATCGTTGCGAATGAATTCAACTGGGGAACGGTGAAGCTGCTTGTCATCAGGCCGATCAGCCGCTTTAAAATTTTGCTGGCAAAATATTTTACAGTTCTGCTTTTTGCATTGGCTTTGCTGTTCATTCTGTTCGCAAGCGCGGGTATCACAGGCCTTGCTTTATTCGGGGCAGGCGACGGCAGCCAGGTTCACTTGGCGTACGCCGATGGAACAGTTGAAGAAAAAAGCCTGCTGCTGCACTTGGCCGGCAGCTATTTGCTGAATTCAATATCGCTTTTGATGATGGCGACAATGGCCTTTATGATTTCAGCTGTTTTCAGAAACAGCTCGCTTGCCGTAGGTATTTCAATTTTCCTTTTGGCAATGGGCGGAACGGTGACAAACTTGCTCGCAACGAAATTTGATTGGGTGAAATACATCTTATTTGCCAACACTGATCTCACTCAATACTTTGACGGATCTCCGCTTGTTTCAGACATGACGCTGGGATTCTCGATTGTGGTGCTGGCTGTCTATTTTATCGTTTTTCATGTGCTCGCCTTTGGTGCATTCACAAAAAGAGACATCGCTTCATAAGCGGTTTTCGCAAAAAAAGCCTGACGCCGGTTTTCCGGGCGTCAGGCTTTTTTTAAATATAAAAAGACTGCTGACATTCGGTCAGCAGTCCTGTATGAAGATCAGCGGTTCACAGCTTACGCTTTTGTTACGTTAGCAGCTTGTGGTCCGCGGTTTCCTTCAACGATTTCGAAAGATACAGATTGGCCTTCTTCCAAAGTTTTGAAGCCTTCGCCTTGAATAGCAGAGAAATGAACGAATACATCGTCTTGTCCTTCAACTTCGATGAATCCGAAACCTTTTTCAGAGTTAAACCATTTTACTTTACCTTCTAGCATGAAATTTCCTCCTAAAGCGATAACGCTTAAATTCACTATTCTTGCTCTAAAACAAACTTCCAAGACGAAAACTCTTACAAAACTTTCTTCTTAAAGATAGTTCGAACAAAAATAATTACCTTTACTTTACCAGTGTTTAAGCGAAATTACAACTGCTAAACACAATTTTTTTAAAAAAAGTGAAATTTAATAATCAGGGCAAAAAATAAAGCATTGAAAAGCGGGTTTTTGAAATTTTCACAATTCTGATTGACAACATTTCAAAGAAGCTGTAAAGTTAGGTAAAACTTCATGCATCAACACTTCTTATTCAGAGAGGCGGAGGGAATTGGCCCTATGAAGCCTCGGCAGCGGGTTCTGCATACAGCAGAATACTGTGCCACATCCAACAAGCCGTACGGGCTTGGAAGATAAGAAGAGAGCGGACCACTCTATTTACTTCGTGTCGTCTAAGGCTTCTTCTTATTTTTTAAGAGGGAGCCTTTTTTGTTAGCCAAAAAGAGGAGGAAGATCATCATGATTACATTTGAAGGCGTTGAAAAGGTCTATGAAAGCGGCGGACAGAAGGTTCATGCGCTCAATGGAATCGACCTTCATGTAGATAAAGGGGAAATATACGGCGTCATCGGATTCAGCGGCGCAGGGAAAAGCACGCTGATCCGCTGTGTGAACTTCCTTGAAAAACCGACGGCCGGAAAGGTATTCGTCGGCGGAAGAGACTTGATGTCTCTGTCGAAAGCTGAGATTCGAGCTGTTAAAAGGAAGATCGGCATGGTATTTCAGCATTTTAACCTGTTAAATTCAAAGACGATTTTCGCTAATGTCGCTGAGCCGCTCGCGCTTGTCAAAACACCGAAAGCCGAAATCAAGCAAAAAGTGACGGAACTGCTCCATTTTGTCGGGCTTGAGGATAAAGCCCGCGATTATCCGGATCAGCTGTCGGGCGGCCAAAAGCAGCGCGTGGGCATTGCCCGGGCGCTGGCGACAAATCCGGAGGTTCTGCTCTGTGATGAAGCGACATCCGCGCTTGACCCGCAGACGACCGGCGATATTTTGAAGCTGCTGAAGCGCGTCAACGAACAATATAACATCACGATTTTGTTGATCACTCATGAAATGAATGTGGCAAAAGAAATCTGCGACAAAGTCGCGGTCATTGAAAAAGGAAGGATCATTGAATCAGGCAGCGTGTTTGACGTGTTTTCCGCGCCGGAAACCGAAACGGCCAAAAGCTTTGTCAAATCAGCCATCGACCACGAGATACCTGAATCGATTCAAAAATTAAATGTGAAGCATCTCTACCAGCTTCAATTTGTCGGCGAATCTTCCGGGAAGCCATTTCTTTCGCAAGTGGCAAAGCGGTTTGACGTAGAAGTCAACATTCTGCACGGAACGATTACAGAGCTTCAGGGAATTCCGTTTGGCAGTATGACGGTTGAACTGCAGGGGGAAGACGGTGAAATCGGGCGGGCGCTCGAATATATACGCAGAGAAAACATTCGCATCAGGGAGGTATAAGAATGCTTGTTACATATGACCAAATCATTGACGCACTGGTTCAGACGATTCAAATGACGGTTTTCTCGCTTTTATTTTCAAGCGTGATCGGCATTCCGCTCGGCATTTTGCTGGTTGTCACAAGGAAGGGGCATCTGCTTGAAAATCCGGCAGTTTTTACGGTTGTCAATATGATCATTAACATTTTCCGGTCCGTTCCGTTTATCATCTTGATGGTTGCTTTAATTCCGGTGACAAGGCTGATTGTGGGGACGTCCATCGGCACATCGGCAGCGATTGTTCCCCTGACTTTTTATGCGGGGCCTTACATCGCAAGGCTCGTCGAGAACTCTCTGCTTGAAGTCGATCCGGGAGTCATTGAAGCCGCTGAAGCAATGGGAGCGACTCCGCGGCAGATCATCTTCCGGTTTCTGATTCCGGAAGCGCTCGGTTCGCTTGTGCTGAGTTTTACGGTGGCAACGGTCGGATTGGTCGGAGCGTCGGCGATGGCTGGTGCGATAGGCGCCGGCGGTCTTGGGGATTTGGCGATCACATACGGCTACCAAAGGTTTGACACGCTGACGATGATCATCACGGTTGCAATTCTCGTCATCGTTGTGCAGGGATTGCAGACATCCGGAAACGTTCTGTCCAAAAAATTGAGAAGAAGATAAACAGAGAGGGAGACAGCTATGATGAAAAAGTTCACATTTGTTATCATTTTACTGCTGCTTGCGGGAGTGATCGCGGGGTGTGCGGCAGACTCTGATGCGAAAACCATTAAAATCGGCATCAGCGGAACGGATACAAGAATCTGGGACTATGTGAAGAAAAAAGCCGAGAAAGAAGGCTTAAAGCTTGAAATCGTCAAATATTCTGATTATGTTCAGCCGAACCAGGCTTTGGCAGGCGGTGACATTGACGCCAATGCATTTCAGACGATATCTTACTTTAATGCATTCAAAAAGGAACGCAATCTTGAACTATCGCCGATCGGCACAACGATCATCGCTCCGATGGGCATTTATTCCGAGAAGTATGATTCGCCTGACGATATACCAAACGGCGCGGAAATCGCTGTTCCGAGCGAAGCGACGAACATGGGCAGAGCCTTGCTCCTGTTGGAGTCCGCCGGCCTGCTTCAATTAAAGGACGGATTTGACGGAAACGGAACGCTTGATGCGATTAAAGAAAATCCTAAAAAACTCAAAATCACAACGGTGGCCGCAGAGCAAACGCCGCGCGTGCTTCCCGACGTCGCTGCATCTGTTATCAACAACGGCATAGCGGTTGACGCCGGCTTCCATCCTGTCAAAGATTCGATTAAACTGGAAGACGAAACAGCGACACCGTACATCAACATTATTGCGGCCAGAACAGAAGACCGGGACCGTGAAGATTTGAAAAAGATCGTTGAGCTGTACCAATCAGACGATATCGCTGAATTGATCAAAAAAGAGTTTGACGGTGCACAGCTGCCGACTTTTGTTCCACTGAAAGACATCGGCGAATAAAATGTCAGTCGCGCAATTGATTCCCGGGTCATATATTGAAATACATCGATAATTCCTACTTGACCAATCAGGTTTGTTGTACTATAGTTTTTAAATGTAAAAAATTCTGGGGGTGCTTTTGTTACCATGACATTATTTGTTGTTATTAATATTATCGTCATGCTCGGCCTGATGGCGCTCCTTTATATGATGCAAAAAAAACATGTTTCTTTTTCTAAGCGGGTATTTACCGCTCTGGGAATCGGCATTGTTTTTGGATTCGCTTTGCATTTTATATATGGTTCGTCTTCAGAAACGATTACGCAGACATCTGATTGGTTTAATATTGCAGGCGGCGGCTATGTGAAGCTTTTGCAGATGATCGTTATGCCGCTTGTATTCATCTCGATTTTGGGTGCTTTTACAAAGCTTAAACTGACGCACAATATCGGAAAAATCAGCGGATTGATCATCGGCCTCTTGATCGCGACGACAGCTGTCGCTGCTGCGGTGGGAATCGCGTCCGCACTTGCTTTCGACCTGCAGGCTGTCCATGTGGATCAAGGCCAGGCAGAGTCAATGAGAGGGGCGGAACTCGAACAGAAATCGCAGGACATGGAAGCCAAAACACTTCCACAGCAAATTGTCGAGCTTCTTCCGGGGAATCCGTTTTTAGATTTTACGGGAGCAAGACCGACATCAACGATCGCCGTTGTTATTTTTGCGGCTTTCCTTGGAATCGCGTATCTCGGGGTCAATCGAAAACAGCCTGAACAAGCTGAGCTTTTCAAAAAGATGGTTGATGCCGTGTATGCGATCATTATGCGTGTAGTGACGTTGATTCTGAGGCTGACGCCTTACGGTGTATTGGCGATCATGACAAAAACGATTGCAACGAGCGATCTCGACAGCATTGCCAAGCTCGGCAAATTTGTCATCGCTTCATATGTGGCGCTGATCGTCATGTTCATCATTCACCTGCTGCTCATTACATTCAGCGGTTTAAATCCTGTCACATACTTGAAAAAGGCGTTTCCGGTCCTTGTATTCGCGTTTACATCTAGATCAAGCGCAGGCGCTTTGCCGCTGAACATTAAAACGCAGCGCAGCCTCGGTGTTCCCGAAGGCATTGCAAACTTTGCCGGTTCCTTCGGACTGTCCATCGGACAAAACGGATGTGCCGGAATTTACCCTGCAATGCTCGCGATCATGATTGCGCCGACGGTCGGACAAAATCCGCTTGAGCCGTCATTTTTGTTCACGGTTATCGCTGTTGTTGCGATCAGCTCTTTCGGAGTGGCAGGCGTCGGCGGAGGTGCGACATTTGCAGCGCTTCTCGTCCTTTCGGCGTTAAATATGCCCGTAGCGCTTGCTGGACTGCTGATTTCGGTTGAGCCGCTCATCGACATGGGGCGTACGGCTCTTAATGTCAGCGGCAGCATGACGTCAGGACTTGTCACAAGCAAAGCAACAAATGAACTTGAAAAAGACACGTACCAAGACCGTACTAATATCATTGAAGCAGAAGTGTAAAAGAAGAACGGCCCGCACAGCTTGATTGCTCGTGCGGGCCGTTTTTTATGAATAGTTTTGGTCGTTATCGAACATCGTCTGGTTTGCAGTCTGATCGTTCATGACATTAACCGGGGCAGTCATATGGCTTGATTGATGCTGGTCGTTTGCCGTATGGCCTGACTGGCGATGTTCCTGTGACTGTCCTCCGGAATTGAAAGCCTGTTTGATCATGTCAGCCGGATTCATCATCATCTGGTTTCGGCCGTTACCTTGCTGTCGACCTCCCATGCCCTTCGCGAACATGCCTGTCAATCTTTTGCGGATTTCGGGAGAAAAAGCCGCGGTCAATGCAGCTGATCCTAAAACCAATACAGCGGGATGGATGCCTGATCTTCTTCTAAACAAAGGGTCAACCTCCTTTTTACGTATACCATCCCCAGTCCTGATCGGTTTTATTCTTCAAGCTGTGCCGCGAGATATAAGCGGTTACTTTCGAAAAATTCGAAAATTTTATGGTAGGCTTTTATTTTATTTTCTCTTTTAGAAAAACCGTGCCCTTCATTTTCCAAAACAAGATACTCAATATTCCGCCCCATGGCTTTTAACCGATCGACGACCTGATCGGACTCTTCCTTTACGACGCGGGGATCGTTTGCGCCTTGGATGATCAGCATCGGCTGAGTCATATTCTCCAGGTATGTAACAGGAGAATCGGCTTTCAGTTTTTCATAATCCCGCTCAGGGTTGCCGACCCATTTTTCCATCATCGGCTGCCAGAAATCCGGTACGGATTCGACAAACGAAAACAGATTGCTGACTCCGCATATATCGACGACGGCGTGGAAATACTCTGGATGCCTTCCGTGAAGCAATAGCGACATATACCCTCCGTAGCTGCCCCCCATTAAAAAAAGTTTTTCGCGGTCCGCAAGCTTTTGATCGATAAGCCAGTCGATGCCTGCAGTCATATCGAGGCGCGGTCCGTCTCCCCAATCTTGTTCAACCATTTTAAAGAAGGAATAGCCGTAATTCGCTGATCCCCTGAAATTAGGGGCGAATAACTGGTAGCCCATTTTCGCAGCGAGTTGAAAGAGATCATAGAACATAAAGGTTTCTGCATCTTGCGGTCCGCCGTGCGGCCAAATAATCGTCCAGCCGTTCGCTTCTTCCGGGCCCGGCTTAAACAGCAGCCCTTCTATTGCGAGACCGTCAAAAGAAGGATATGTCACAACCTCCGGATATGACAGCTCCTGTTCGGAGAAACCCGGAACCGAATGTTTCGTTAATTGCCGCCATTTCGTCTGTCCTTTCGTTAATACATAGAGATTAGCCGGCCTGGTCGGCGTTGAGCCGAGAATGTACAGCGTGCCCGAAGAGGCGCAGTGTATTTTCGAAATGGATGTGCAAGGACAGTCCACCTGCCGGCTTCCTCCTGTTGCTGTGTTGTACTCATACATCACCTCTTTGACGCCTTTTTTTCCAATCAGATAAAGGAAAGTTCCACTCGGATCAGCGTGGATGGCTGTTAAATCAGTTTTGTCAATCGAAAGCACCGGCGCAAAAATACCGGATGAAACGTTGTACAAGGCAAGGTATGAAAACTCGGCTTCGTAGTTTGTCGTGACGAATAACCGATCATCAGATGCAAAGCGGGAAGAATAAACCATATGAGGCAGCGTCTCATCGGGGACGATTCCTGTCGTCACACCTTCGGCGGTATGGATCATGCAGACATTGTGGCTGTTGACATAGTAGACATGGATGCTGACGGCTTTCTCGCCCGGGCTTACATCAGCCAGTATTGAAGTTCCGTCTTTTCCTTCAAAAATAAGCTCTTCTTTTTCAGCGAGACAATCGTATCTGTATGTATTTAAAAATGTCGGATTGTCCTTTGTAGAGGAGTAGTAAACGGCGTTTTGGACAGGGATGGGCTCGAAGTGGCGGTCCGTTTGATTTCCGTTTAATGAATGGAACGACCCGTTTTTTGACGAAAGCTTGTACAGTCCGCTTTGTTCGTTTCCGTCATGGTCAAAACCGGCATAGAGAATAGAGCCGTCGGGATTGTAGGCGATTCCTTTTGCATCCTGATTCAAGAATGACAGCTGGTACGGGTATGCATCGGGAAGATCCATCGCCCACAGGTTTGATGTTCCGTTGAGATTTGTATCAAAAACAAGCTGCGTCTCATCGGGATGTACCGCAAAGTCTTTAATTCGCAGCACATGCAAAATGCTTTTTGTTTTTTCCATTTTATATACACCTCCGGATTTATTTGGGTATTTTTACATTCAATAAGATCATAACAAAAGTCGCGTATAAAAAATATGCTTTAGACAAATAAATAACACGAAAAAGAAAAAACCTATACGTCAATCATTAAAGGAGGCAATTTTAATGTTCAGTATGAAAAAAAGCGCGATTGTTGCTTTGCTCCTTCCGTTTTTGTTCACAGCCGGATGCGGCATGGCAAACCAGGGGGCGGATAACAACCGTCGCAACCAGGACAATGCGCTTCAAAATGTAACAAACAGAGATAACGACCGCACGAATGTCAATGACGGCAGAAACGTCAACGACCAAATGAATGTGACAGACAACCGCGATGCCAATCGGAACAATAATAATATGGAAGTGGCGGATAAAGCTGCAGACAAAGTGACGGAACTGAAAGAAGTCAGAAGTGCAAACGTCATTACGACAAACCGCAACGCTTATGTAGCGGTCGTTTTGAAAGGCAATCCGAAAGGCGACGTAACGAATGAGCTGAAAGGGAAAATCTCGAAAAAGGTTAAAGAAGCAGACAATAACATCAACAATGTATTCGTTTCGGCAAATCCTGATTTTGTTGACCGGATGAGAAATTATGGCGACAGAATCCAAAATGGCGAACCGATCGAGGGCATGTTTGAAGAATTCGGTGAAACGATCAACAGAATTTTCCCGAATCAAAGATAATGAAAAGCCGCAATGAGCGGCTTTTTTTGTTGGCTGCTTTTCATACAGGCCACTTCCTGAACCTTCCCGCATAGTGTGTAGTACAGTGAAGCACATTGCGGATGGAGGGATGACATGTGACGGGAGAGATGAAAGCAGCCTTTATTTTAATTATGGCGGGCACTCTATCCGCTTCGTTATTGGCTGTTTTTGTCGTGTTCAGCCAAGAGAGCCCAGAGGCAGCTGTTCTTTCTGGGAAAAAAGAAAAACTGAAAGAATCGCTGGAAATGGTTAAATATGAAAGTGTCAGCATTTATTACGCTGAAGAAGATAGGACGATTCTGGAGCTGACAAAGGAGACGCTTCAGGAAGCAGCTGACATGAATCGAGAACTGTTTGCGAGTCCTCTTCAAGACAGCGTTGATTTGATCTTTTTTTCAAACCGCGATGATATGGAGTCATTTTCAAAATTAAAGGATATCACCGGATTTTACTCAAATGATATGCGGATGATCGGGCTGTTGCTCGAGGAGAAAAAGCATCTGAATAGCGGCGAGGGATTCGCCGTCTTCCTGTACAAACGGGTGCTGATACATGAGTATACCCATTATGCTTTTCACGTCAAGCTGAGAGAACTGAATGCCGACCCGGCAGCTTATCCGCTTTGGTTTCACGAGGGAGTGGCGGAATGGGTTTCTGCGCATGACGCCGTAGAAATCCGGACTTTGCCGTCAGCCGTTCCTTTAAGCAAGCTGAAGACCGACAGGCAGTGGCAAAAAGCACGCATTGGATATGAAACCGATATTTATTTGCAAAGTTATTATTTGATCGAAGAGCTCGTGGAGAAAAAAGGAAGGGATGTCATCCTCGACATGATCGAGGAAACGGCTGCTCGGGGAAGTTTTGAAGACGGATTTAAGGCCGCCGTCGGTCAGTCTTTACTGGGCTTTGAAAAAGAATTCAAACGGAAATATGAAGCGAAAAAAACGGCACGGAACGTTTCTCTTCCGTGCCGTTTTCATTATCAATGAATAGGTCTCTGCTGCCCGTTCGGAGGCATTTGCGGCTGACCTTGCACCGGAGCGAATGCTGAAGTCATCTTCTGCATGTCTTGCGGTGCAAGCTGAGGAACTTGATAGTACCCGTGTTTGTTCTGATAAAGGAAAATTTCATAAGCCATTTCGATATAGTGAGGAATCTGGTCTGCGAGAACCCTTCTGCAGACAGGGTTTGTCACTTCGGGAGCCGCCATGGCCAATGCCGAACAATTGGTTTTCATCAAGCCGAGCATAAAGCTGCTGATACAGGCGTCATCAATCGCCTGCACGGATTGCTTCGGCTGTTTTGGCTGGGCATCTTTTAACCCGTAGACAAATTGGCGATCCTCTTTCATCATATATGTTGCCGTTTCCTGGCTCGGCTTTTGCCCCGTTCTGAAACATTCTGTTGTGATGTTGTACTGAGACGAAATAAACCGGTGCTGCCTGTCCAAAATATCGAGCAGCTCCGGATCTTTGACATGCTCTCTGAACATCATATATTGCTCAAGAACGCCGATCATACCGGACAACACTTCATGCATGTCAAACACTTCGTGGCCCCCGTGATTCATATGCTGCATTCCTTCATTGCCTTGATTGATTTGCATTTGCGGCTGGTTTTGCTGTTCCACTCTAACGTATCCTCCTTAAATGTAATTCAACTATTATATTTCGTTTTTGCCGTCATGTTTATTCAAAAAAGGAATAATCGATAAACTGGATTTAAAGGGATTTTATTCTAACCGTCGAATAGTTTAGTTCAGAGAAAATATTATGGGGGTCTTGTGTTCAAAGACAATATATCATCTCATTGGTCGAAAGTGGAAATGAGGTCATTTTGGCGTCAAACTGAAAAAAACTGAGGATCAGGAGAGGAAATTCTGGCCGGTTTTGAGATCCCTCGTACCTTTGTAAACGGAGCACATATCTGCCGGGCGATGATGAAATGTTCATGCATGCTTCCGGCAGTTAAAGGAATTCGATGAGTGGATGGATGTTTGATATCCAAAAAACAAATGAGCCGAAACAGGTCGGATTCAAATAAAGGCTGCCGGAAGAAGAATAAAAGACGGATGTCGGTCTTGTGTTCATGCACTTTTGTTTAAATATGGACTGAAAAACAATCGATTTGCAATGCCCGGGTGGATATCGGCATGAAGAACTTTGGCATTTAAAGAAGGTGCCTGGAAACTTTTTATTGCCCCTGCGCGATCTGTAAAGGATTCTCCCTCCGTAAATGATTTCAGCTGCCAATCATCATGAAAATGCAAAAAAGGTGTTTTCCTTTTTGATTTTGCACTTAGAAAAGGAGGAGTTTTGTAATGCTGGGCTCAAGTGAGACGGTTGGAAAAATGTCAGGTTTATTTGGTAATGATTCTGTGTATCCGAAGGTGCAAACAGAAGTATATAAAAAAATCAATGAACTGAGTGGTTTTCATAGGCTGGATGATATTTATCTTTCCTTGATCGACCAGTATATGTTTCCTTGTCTGATCCTGAATGACCGGGGAGAAATTGTCGCGTCCTCAGAAAGTGCCGATCAATATTTGAAAAGTTCAAAAGGCAACATTCATCAAGCTTTTCCCGCGAGCTTATCCGTGCAGGTCAATGCCGCTTTACAACGGGCAAAAAAAGAGAAAAAAGTGTCGTTTAAAAACGTTCCGATTTATTTAAGCGGAGAACTATCCTTTGTTCATTTGACATTAAAAAGTTTCTTCCGCCAGTATCACAAGCTTTATGTACTGTTTATCGAAAAAGCAAAAGAAGAGGCTGCCCGCGCGCCGGTATCCGGCGGAGAGGACGGCCAGCTTCATCTCCAACATCTGTACCGGACGGTAAAAGAGCTCGAAGCGTCCAACGACGCTTTGGTGTCCGCCAATCAAAAGCTTCAGGAAGAAAACAAAAAATTAACGGCGCTAAACAGGGCGTTTGAAAAGAAAGTGAATGAGCTGAACACCCTTAAAAATGATCTGAACAATCTGCTGACGAGCACGAACATCGCCGCCGTTTTTTTGGATCAGGAATTGAAATTGAAATTATTTACGCCAGAAGCCGCCAATATGTTCGACCTGAAAAAGGAGGACCTTTCAAGGCCTGCCGATAAGCTGACAGAGAGGTTCAACTATGAGGAGTATGCCGATGACTTAAAGCGGATGCTTTATGAAAACAAGACGGTCGTAAAAGAGTTCGAAATGCCAAACGGCGGCTGGTATGCCGTGAAAATGATGCCTTATTATGCTTCGGGGAAAAAGATTGAAGGCATTGTTGTCACGTTCACGAATGTCACTGAACTGAAAAAGACAAACGAGGCCCTGCACATCAGCTCACAGGCTATTGATCAAAGTCCGGCCAACATATTGCTCACTTCGGTCGACGGTTCGGTTACTTATGCAAACAAACGCTTCTGCCGGATGCTCAGAAAACAACAGGATGACATCATCGGCAGGGATGTATTTGACATTTACCGCAAGCATTTTCACTGTGATGATCTCCATCGCTACTGGAAGCACGTCCTTGATAAGAAACCATGGTCAGGGGATCTTCATTACCAGGATGGGGAGCAGCAGGACAGGTGGGAGCAAACCTCCCTTGTTCCTGTGGAGGACAGCGCAGGGAACGTGCATCAGGTGATGCTGATATCCGAGGACATTACAAACCAAAAGCGGTCTGAAAAAATGCTTATGAAATCGGAAATGCTGTCAGCGGTCGGGCAGCTCGCTGCCGGGATCGCTCATGAAATACGGAATCCCCTCACATCTCTGAAAGGGTTCCTCCAGCTGATGATCCAGTCTAAAAAATATCAAAAAGACTATGCGGAAGTGATGATGTCCGAATTCATCAGGCTTGAAGCGATTATCAACGAATTTCTCGTATTGGCCAAAACAAAATCGACTACATTTGATCCGGTTCAGGTCAACTCGATTGTTGAAGATGTCTGCATGGTATTGGAGTCGCAGGCCGTGCTGAACAATGTGCGGATCGAGAAACAGCTGAGCGGAGATCTCCCTGAGATTCTTGCTGTATCAAATGAACTGAAACAGGTTTTCCTCAACATATTAAAAAATGCGATCGAGGCGATGGAGGATGTTGAAGGCTTTATCACAATACGTTCCTACTTTGAAAAAGACAGCGTATTCATCACCTTTGAAGATCAGGGAAAGGGCATCTCAAAAGATGTGCTTGAAAAGCTTGGGGAGCCATTTTATACAACGAAGGAAAAAGGAACCGGGCTCGGATTAATGGTTACATTTAAAATTATTGAAAATCACGGCGGAAGCATTCATTTTGAAAGCGAGGAAGGAAAAGGAACGACCGTAAAATTGAAGCTTCCGATTAAAGAATGAGAATGCGGTCATCCCTGTTCTCATTCTTTTTTGAAAATTTTACAAAAAAATTATATGTTCTTTATCATTATCAGATAAACTTGACAGGAAGCAAAAAACGGGAGGCGAATATATGGTCAATGTTCTAAAGTGTCGTTTTTTAGCTGGTTTGACGATCACCCTTATGATGATTGCGTCTTTTTTAGCGCCGTTTGCGGACGTATCGCGCGCTTCAGAAACGATTACCGTAGAAGAAGCGATTAAGCACAACGAAGGGCATGCAGCCGTTGAAGGGTATGTCGTCGGGCATACTGTGTCGAGCGGCCATTATCGTTTCAGCGGAAATTTCGCCAACGATTATAACATCGCAATCGCAGATAAAAAAGAGGAAACATCACCTGAGAACATACTCCCCGTGCAGATACCCGCATCTTTCAGAGACCAGTTCGGTTTAAAGACAAACCCTCATCTCATCGGAAAAAAACTCATCATTGAAGGCGAACGCTCTACATATTTTAATTCCCCCGGTTTGAAATCCGTTCAATCCATCACATTTTCCGGAGGCGATGCGCCGCCAGTCCAGCCGGAGATCAAAACGATAGCCGAGGCGCGCAAGCTTTTAAATGAAACGGTCAAAATCAAAGGAATCGTCACTGCGGATCAAGCAGCTGTCGGAGGAGGAAAACTGTCCACATTTATTCAGGACGACACGGCGGGAATCAATATTTATTCCGCTGTACAAGACGATTTTCCGGAGCTGAAAGAGGGGATGTCTGTCTCGGTCACAGGGAAGATCACGACATTCAAAGGTTTGACAGAAATTGTTCCTGTACCGTCAGGCATTGAAGTAACCGGAGAAGGAGCGGTACTGCCTGACCCTGTTCCGTTGACCATTAAAGATGTGCTCGATCACGGAACGGCAGCTGAATACGAAGGCCGGCTTGTGAAGATGAAAGGCTTTATTGAAACAAAGCCGGATGCGCCGGCAGGCGGCGGCTATAATATCACGATGATCGATGAAAACTATCATCCGCTCACACTAAGGGTGATGGAACAAACGAACGCCGCCGAATCGATAGAACAAGGACAATGGTACGAAATTACCGGCGTGTTAAGCCGTTATGATACGGTGCAGCTTCTGCCAAGAAAGCAGGACGACCTTCAGATATTAGACGGCGTCGCGCATCCTCCCCCCGCTGCTGAAGGGGAATACGAAAGTGTTGTCGAACGAGTTGTTGACGGGGATACGATCCACTTAAAAGAGCCGGTTCTCGGATCTACAAAAGTCCGCTATGTCAACATAGATACAGCCGAAACTTATCATACGCCGAAAAATGAATTAGATGAAAACCAGCTGAAACATGGAAACAAGGCGAAGGAATATTTGCAGTCTATATTGGCTCCGGGAGACAAAGTCACTGTGAAGGTGGGCAAAGAAGCAAAAGACAGCTACGGCCGCCTGCTTGCCCAAGTCATCACTGAAGACGGCGTCAATACGAATTTGCAGCTTGTCCAAAAGGGGATGGCTGTCACCTATTTCATTTGGCCGATTGGAAGCGATGAAGACTATCAATTGTTTCAAAGCGCCGTCAAAAAGGCGAAAGACGAGAAAATCGGCATTTGGAATCCCGCTGATCCCCTCCTCGAAATGCCGTTTGAATTTCGTGCCAGGGAGCAAGGCAAAGGGCTGACGCGGCACGTCGGAGACTCTGCGGAAAAAACGTATGTTGCGCCTGAAAAGTGGCGAGAGATTCCGGTGGAAAGACGAATTTTCTTTGCGACGGCTGAAGAAGCGGAAGCTGCAGGCTATTCGAAAAAAGAGCAAAGCGGCAATATTCCGCTGCGTCTGTTAAGCATGAATGATCTGCATGGAAAGATCGATCAGCAATATGAGCTCGATCTAAACGGCGATGGCCGGACGGATGGAACATTCGGCAGGATGGATTATGCAGCAGCATTAATCAAAGAAAAAAAATCCGAACGTGAAAATACGCTGATCGTCCATGCAGGCGATATGATCGGAGGAAGCTCGCCGGTTTCTTCCCTGCTTCAAGACGAACCGACAGTTGAAGTCATGGAGGAAATCGGATTTGACATTGGAACCGTCGGGAACCACGAGTTTGATGAAGGGACCGAAGAGCTGCTGCGCATGTTGAACGGCGGCGAACACCCTGAAGGGAAAGGGACAAAAGGTTATGACGGACAGAATTTCCCGCTTGTCTGCGCCAATTGCAAGTTGAAAACAAGCGGGGACAGCTTTCTTCCTCCATATGAAATCATTGAAGTTGAAGGAGTGCCTGTCGCTTTTATCGGCGTCGTGACACAGGCGGCTGCCAATATGGTCATGCCCGAAGGGATTCGCTCAATTGAATTTACAGATGAAACAAAGGCCGTCAACCAGGCTGCAAAAGAATTGAAAGCGAAAGGGGTCCGGGCGATAGCGGTGCTCGCCCATATGACAGCTTCCCAGGACGGCGGAGTTGTGACCGGTGAATCAGCCGAACTTGCCAAAAAAGCAGATCCCGAGATCGATGTTATCTTTGCCGGCCACAATCATGAAGTGGTCAACGGCCAAGTCAATGATATTTTAATCGTTCAAGCATACGAATACGGGAAGGCAATCGGTGTTGTCGATCTTGAAATCGATCGGGAATCGAAAGACATTGTTCAAAAGAAAGCGGAAATCGAATATGTGAATCAGGAAAAGCTCAAGCCTGATCCGGCGGTCGGTCAGATACTGGATAAATATGAGCAGATGGTTGCGCCGATCATCGGTGAGAAAGTCGGTGAAGCAGCGCACGACATGGCAGGAGGCTATTCAAATGACGGAGACACCCCTCTCGGAAATCTGATTGCTGACGGCATGCGGCACGCGATGAATTCAGATTTCGCATTGATGAACGGGGGCGGGATCCGCCAAGATTTAAAAAAAGGAACGATTACATGGGGAGACTTGTTCAATATCCAGCCTTTCGGCAATGTACTCGTCAGGCTTGAAATTAAAGGAAGGGATTTATACGATATTATAGACGCGCAAATATCCCCATCATACGGTCCGGATTACTCGATCAGCGGCTTTACCTACACATGGGACCCGAAAACAAATAAAACCGCGGATATCTTTCTTGAGGACGGAACGCCAATTGATTTAGACCGGACATATACGCTGACCGTAAACAATTTTATGGCATCTGCTTCGGGCAGCAAGTATTCGCCGATTTCCCGGCTTGGAAAAAATTCGGTCACAGGGCCGGAGGATATCGAAGCCACAGTAGAATTTGTCAAAAGCTTTAAAGAACCGATCGCTTATGCTGCCGAAGGACGAATCAAAAAATTAGCAGAAGATGATTCGCGTCCGGGAGAAGAGCTAGCTGATCCTGATGATGAAGAAAAACCCGGAAGCGGAGGCGCTGATCCGAATGACGAAGAAAAACCGGCTGGAGATAAGGGCGATGGAGAAAAGCCCGGCTATGACAGCGGAGAAAAGCCGGTTCATGGCGATACGTCAAAGAGCGGAGCTGCTCCTGTTGCAGGCGTGACGATCGGTGAAGGGGCGGATGCGCCGGAGGAGAAGATGGACGGTCTGTCAAATGATGCGTTTCTGTCAGATTCGCGTGAAGAGCACAAGCTGCCCGATACGGCGGCCTTTTACGGCGGTTTCCTTTTGTACGGCTTCCTGACATTTATGTTTGGAGCGATTCTTTATATGCGGAAAAGGGGTATTGCAAAACTATGAAAGTCAAGATGTTATCGTTTCTGCTTATGACGGCGGGGCTTGCCATTTTTGCATACGGCGGCTGGAAAATATTCGATATGAACAGACAGACCGATATTTCTTTAACTGCAGCAAAAGAAGCCATTGCATCGAGTCAATCCGTCCGTTCAGCAAAGCATCCCTCAGCGCCCGCATCGTTTAAACCCGACAACGGCGAAGCGGCAGGCATCCTCCATATTCCCAGACTGGACGCTGAGCTTCCCATCGTTGAAGGAACTAGTCCCGATGATTTGAAAAAAGGTGTCGGTCATTATAAAGACAGCTATTATCCAAAACAAAACGGGCAAATTGTTCTTTCGGGGCACAGGGATACGGTTTTTCGCAGAACAGGAGAGCTTGAAATCGGAGATAAGCTGAAAATCGAGCTTCCATACGGAAGCTTCGAATATGAAATCACACACACGAAAATTGTTGATCAAGATGATACATCCATCATCACGCTGCAGCACGAAAAAGAAGAACTGCTGTTAACGACATGCTATCCGTTTTCTTATGTCGGAAATGCGCCTGAGCGCTATATTATGTATGCAAAACCGCTTTAAGGCTGTCCTTAATGGACTGCCTTTTTTATGTTTAATCAATCGTGCCGAACAGTCGTCCGATTTCGTCTTTCAAGTCATCCGGCAGCGGTGCTGTGACAGTGACGGGTTCTTTTGTGATCGGATGGGTGACATTGATTTCGATCGCGTGAAGAGCCTGCCTCGGAAAAAGCCCCTCTGAACCGCCGTATAAAGTGTCGCCTGACAAAGGATGACCGATGCTTGCAAGGTGAACACGTATTTGGTGGGTTCGGCCTGTCTCCAGCTGCAGCCTGCATAGTGTAACATCGTGCCGGCTGTCATACTCTTTCGATTCAAAATGGGTCACGGCGGGCTGTCCGGAATCGGACACCCTTCTTCTGACGGGGTGGTACCTGTCTCTGCCGATCGGCGCCGAAATGGTTCCTGTTCTTTTTCTGAATTTCCCTTCCGCTACAGCTAGATATGTACGCGACAGTTCTTTTCTTTGCAGCTGTTCGTCTAAAAGGGCGTGGGCGAGGCGGTGCTTTGCAAAAACGACAGCGCCGCTCGTATCCTTATCAAGACGGTGGACGTGCCGGACTTTACGCTCCTCGCCGTTCATTTGAAAATAAAACGCCACAAGATTGCTCAGCGTGCCGGTCTGGCCAGCTTCATTCGGATGTGTCGCCATTCCCGCCGGCTTATTGACAATGAGCATATGATCATCTTCAAACAGAACGGGAAGTTCCCCGTATTCAGGGACGATTCCGCTTTCTTCCTCCTCCCTGAGATCGATCATCACGCTGTCTCCGCTCTCCAGCCGAACGTTATGATCTACGGGTTTATGATTCACTTTAATTTTCTCGTTTGCGACCCAGTATTGAATGACAGGCTTCGATGCTTTCGCTTCTCTTTTTAGAAATGCAAATAAATGTTCGCCGTCATGCCGGCTGCCTGCACTAAAGATTAAGCCGTGGTTTTTTTGGTTCATTTTTACTGCTCCTTTCTGTAAAAAGCGTTCAGCCATTAGGAAACACTTACCTTCACAGCCCATTGTTTATGTATGATATTCTGATTGAAGAGATTTGAACAAGGGATGAAGGGTGATCAATTTGCGAATTGTAAAGGCAGCAACTGAAGAACAAGAAATTTATATAGAAGAGCTTGTATCAGAGCTGTATCAAATATTTCCATTGTACTTGAATAAACAAAAAATAAAAGAACTTAAAAAGCAGGGCATGCTTGAATTGAAAGAGGATGAATACAAAGGAACGCTCGATGAGGCGTTTCAGATTATGACAAGCCTGCAATTGATCCATGCCTTATTAACTAAGGCGAAGCGCCGGTGGATGCTGAAAGACCGTGATTTGTTCGATAAAAACTGCCGCAAGCTGAATGACTGCGGTTTGTACTTCCCTCTGACATCCGCCGACTTTCATATCGTGAATACCGAGAATAAAATGCTGATGTAAAATCGGCTTTTGCCTGAATTGAAAGAGCTTGTTCCGTTTTCGGAAAAGCTCTTCTTTTTATGAAAAGATGATATAAGAAATAAGCTGAAAACACAATGAAATGGTGCCAACTTCCTTTTTAGCATGTGCGCGACCTGTACATACTAACAATCGAAAGGGGTGCAGTCTATTGACGACAATCAGCAATGCAATGTCTAAGCAAGTGGCGACAATTTCTTCCAATCAAACGGTTCAAGAAGCGGCTGAGTTGATGAGCCGTCATAATATAGGGGCGATCCCGGTCGTAGATCAAGGCGTGTTAAAAGGAATGATCACAGACCGTGATATCACACTCAGAACGACAGCGGAAGGCCAGGATGGACAGACACCTGTTTCAAACGTGATGACAACAAATGTTGTTTCAGGGAATCCGAACATGAGCCTTGAAGAAGCATCACAGCTGATGGCTCAAAGTCAAATCCGCCGTCTGCCGATCGTCGATAACAACCATTTAGTCGGGATTTTGGCGCTCGGGGATCTGGCGGTAAACGAAATGTCCAACGAATCTGCCGGACAGGCGCTTACGAACATCTCCACTCCGGCACGGACTCAGTAAGAACCGGAAGAGCTTGCCTCTTACAGCAGGCTCTTCTTCATTTATACATACCGGTTTTTAGTGTCTTCTCTTTTCAAGGGGCGGCAAGAAGGATACAATGAATGGTGCAAACAGTCAAAAGGAGTTGGGCTAAAGCGCGATGATTAAAGCAGTGGTTTTTGATTTTGACGGTCTTATTTTAGATACAGAAACGCATGAATATGAAGTGCTCCAGGAAATTTTTGAAGAACACGGCTCAGAGCTGCCTATGTCGGTTTGGGGAAATGTCATCGGCACGGCCGCCGGATTCCAGCCGTTTTCTTATCTGGAGGAACAGCTGCAAAAAAAGCTGGACCATGAGCAATTGACGAAATTGAGGCAAGAGCGTTTTACGAAAAGAATGGAAAGCGAAAAAGCGCGTCCCGGTGTGGAAGCTTATTTGTCCGCGGCGAAAGAGCTCGGTTTAAAAATCGGCTTGGCGTCAAGCTCGGATTATAAATGGGTGTCTCAGCATTTGAAACAAATCGGCCTGTACGATGATTTCGAGTGCATCAGAACGGCCGATGATGTTGAGGAAGTCAAACCGAACCCGGAACTCTATTTAAAAGCGGCGGAGTGTCTCGGTGTGAATCCTGAGGAGTGCATTGCATTTGAAGATTCTGTTAACGGATCAGTCGCCGCGAAAAGAGCCGGAATGAAATGTGTGATTGTACCGAATAAAGTAACGAAAAGCCTGCTGTTCGAGCATTATGACCACCGTTTGGAATCAATGGCGGAAATGGAGCTGGAGCAGCTGATCGAAAAAATTTCCAATCCATCATAAAGAAGGCAGAGGAGGAATGGGACGTGTCTGAAAAACTGGATCTTTCCCGCTTTGAAAAAAAGATTGTCATCCGCAATATTGAAGAAAAAGATATCGACAGCATCATCGGGCTTCAAGAGCTATGTTTTCCGGGAATGATCCCATGGAAACGGGAACATCTGGAAAGCCATTTGGAACACTTCCCGGAAGGCCAGTTTTGCGCAGAGCTTGACGGAGAAGTCATCGGTTCCTGTTCAAGCCTGTTGATCAACTTTGATGAATATGATGACAGACACACATGGCAAGATATTACAGACGACGGGTATATTACGAATCACAATCCCGACGGTTTAAACATGTACGGGATCGAGGTCATGGTTCATCCTGAATACAGACGGATGAAGATCGGCCACCGTCTCTATGAAGCGCGTAAAGATCTGGCAAGGCGCTTGAATTTAAAGAGCATTATCATCGGCGGCAGGATTCCAAACTATCATAAGTACGCTTCCGAGATGACGCCGAGGGAGTATGTCGAACAAGTCATCCACCACCAGATCTATGATCCGGTTCTTTCGTTTCAACTGTTGAACGGATTTACGATGATGAGGATCAATCCGAACTATCTCCCGGATGACAGAGCATCAAGCAAATATGCGACATTGATGGAGTGGAATAATGTCGACTACTTGCCGCAGACGAAGCGCTATTACAAATCAGCTTTTCCGGTGAGAATCTGTGTGATTCAATATGAGATGAAGCAGATTCATTCCTTCGAGGAGTTTGCCAACCAAGTCGAATACTATGCAGACGTGGCTTCAGACGCGGGAGCGGATTTTGCCGTCTATCCCGAAATCTTTACGACGCAGCTGATGTCGTTTCTTGAAGAGCGTTCACCGAGCCTGGCTGTTCAGCGGATCACTGAATATACAGAAGACTATATCAGCCTGTTCACAGATCTTGCCGTTAAATACAATGTCAACATTATCGGCGGTTCCCACTTCGTTGAAGAAGAAGGGAAGATCTACAATATCGCTTACTTGTTCAGAAGGGACGGAACTATCGAAAAGCAATATAAGCTTCATATTACCCCGAATGAACGAAAATGGTGGGGCATCAGCAGGGGGGACGAGGTGCGCGTCTTTGACACAGACTGCGGCAAAATCGCGATCCAGATCTGCTATGACATCGAGTTCCCGGAGCTCGGCAGAATCGCAACCGAAAAAGGGGCGAAGATTATTTTCACCCCTTTCTGCACGGAAGACCGCCAAGGCTATTTGCGAGTCAGATACTGCGCTCAAGCAAGAGCGGTTGAAAATCAGGTGTACACGGTTATTTCCGGTACGGTCGGCAATCTGCCGCAAACCGAAAATATGGATATCCAATATGCACAATCCGCGATTTTTGCTCCTTCAGATTTTGAATTCGCAAGGGATGGAATCGTCGGAGAATGCAATCCGAACATTGAAATGGTGGTCATCGGCGATGTCGACCTGGAAATTCTCAGAAGGCAGCGGCAGGACGGAACCGTCCGGCAGCTCAAGGACAGACGCCATGACATCTACCGGATTCATTATCAAAAATAGCAGATTCGTGTGCCGGCCGTTTTAGGCCGGCTTTTTCATGTTGACTTTTATCTTTATTTTTCATATATTGTAACTATTAAAAGGAGGTGGAAAAGATGAATCAAACTGGTAAGCGTATGACGGATATGCAAGCTCATCTGTATATTTGTCGCGCGATTTTTTCCGGGGTATGCGTATTACGGGATCAGTCTGCCCTTTTTTACACATTCAATTGGAAAAAATACCAGTGAGAGACATCTGCCCACAATCGGATTTTTGATGCTGACGGCGGGGTGTAAGCTCTGCCGTCTTTTTTTATGCTCGGTGTCTCTTTACGGAGTGCGGAGGAAAAATAGATGATGATATGCAGTTTGCAACATGTCGGGCAAACATACGGAGGACATACGATTTTCAGCGGGCTGTCATGGGACCTGCACCAAGGGGAGCGAATCGGTCTGATCGGACGAAATGGGGAAGGGAAAACAACGTTGTTGAAGCTGATCGGCGGCCAAGCGAAACCTGATGAAGGCCTTGTGACTTGGAAAAAAGGATTATCAACGGGGCTCTTGGAGCAGAATCCCGCATGGGACGGCAGCCAAACGGTAAAAGAGCTGCTGTATGATGTTTTTTCGTCATTATGGGACACACAGCAGAAGCTTTCCCGGATTGAACGGCAATTGGCCGTTGAAAAGGACGAGGAAAAACTCAGTCTTCTATTGGAAAAGTACGGGGCTTTACAAGATGAATTTCAGCGGAAAGGCGGCTACGGCATCAGTGCGCAAATCGAACGGGTAGCGCACGGCTTAAATATCGAGCGGCTACTCGATGCCGAGTGGCGGGAGTTAAGCGGAGGAGAACGGACGAAAGCGGGTCTTGCCAGGCTTCTCTTGGCAGCTCCGGATCTGCTTTTACTGGATGAACCGACAAACCATTTGGATTTGACAGCGATCGAATGGCTGACGTCTTTTTTAAAGCAGTACAAAGGCACAGCAGTCATTGTATCGCATGATCGCTATTTCCTGGATGAAGCGGTCACCTCAATTCTTGAAATCGACCAGGGAGAGCTTCACTTTTCCAAAGGCAGCTATACACATTATGCCGATGAACGGGAAGAGCGCCTCATGAGAGAATTTCATGACTATCAGGATCAGCAGAAGAAAATCAAAAAAATGAAGGACACGATCAAGCGGCTGAAGGAATGGGCGAATCGCGCCAATCCTCCGAATGATGGCCTGCACCGGCGAGCCAAAAGCATGGAAAAAGCTTTGGAGCGCATGGAGAAGGTGAAGAAACCCGTACTGGAACGCAAAAAGATCGATTTAGCTTTCACCATGGATGAACGAAGCGGAAAAGATGTCATCAGGCTTGAGGATGTCTGCAAAAGCTTCGGTGAGCGGTTGCTTTTTGACAATCTCAGTATGCATGTCCGTTTTCAGGAGCGCGCGGCCATCGTCGGAGAGAACGGCAGCGGCAAAACGACGCTGCTCAACATCATTAGCGGAAAGGAAACTCCGGATAGCGGTGACGTGCAGCTTGGCAGCAATTTATCGGCCGCATATCTGACGCAGCATGTCGGCGAAATGGAGGAAGAGCGCACGGTTTTAGCCGAATTCCGTGAACATGTTTCTGCATCAGAAGGCGAAGCCAGAATGTTGCTTGCAAAGTTTTTGTTTTTCGGCCAATCCGTCTTTCAAAAAGTGAAAAATTTAAGCGGAGGCGAACGGATGCGGCTTCGCTTGGCCCAGCTCGTTCACCAAAACCATAATGTGCTGATCCTCGATGAGCCGACAAACCATTTGGACATCGAATCGAAGGAGATGCTTGAAGAAGCATTAAGCCAATTTCAAGGGACGATTATCGCGGTTTCGCACGACAGATACTTTCTTGACCGGCTTTTCAATGTCACCTGGTGGCTTGACGGCAGAAAACTCGTCAAGTATGAAGGGAACTATACATTCGCAAGAGAGAAGCGGCGGCAGGGTTGACACATTTTTATCACATTTGATAGGATATTGCTACAGTTATAGAAGGCAAAAGCATGGAATATATGCACGGACTGTATATATTCTCTTTCGATATCTTAATTCTGCTTGATTTTGTTGTATGGGTATGCATACAAGTTAGGCAGCATTCAAACGCCTGGTTGACACAGGTTATTTGAGTGCTGCCTTTTTTTATTGTCTTTCTGCCATAACTGTGAGAAAAGAAGAAATAATGGAGGTTTTAGTATGGCTTTTCGAAAACCGGATGAAATAGCGGATGCGGCAATTGAAGCAGGAATGAAAAAAATACAGCTCCCGCTGCCGTCTCTGCTTGTATTGGGGTTTTTAGGCGGCGCATTTATCGCGCTTGGGTACTTGCTTGATATCAGGGTAATCGGCGACCTGCCGAAAGAATGGGGAAGCCTGTCCAGTCTGATCGGAGCTGCCGTATTTCCTGTCGGTCTGATCCTTGTGGTGCTCGCTGGCGCTGAATTGATCACAGGGAATATGATGTCCGTTGCGATGGCTTTATTTTCAAGAAAAATATCACTGAAACAATTGGCGGTTAACTGGGGAATCGTTACGATTATGAACTTAATCGGGGCACTGTTTGTTGCTTACTTTTTCGGACATTTGGTTGGATTGACTGAAACAGGCCCTTATTTAGAAAAAACGATCGCCGTTGCACAAGGGAAACTCGATATGAGCTTCGGCAAGGTTCTCATTTCCGGCATCGGCTGTAACTGGCTTGTATGTCTTGCGGTATGGCTTTCTTTCGGCGCACAAGACGGAGCAGGGAAGATCCTTGGCATCTGGTTCCCAATTATGGCTTTTGTCGCAATCGGATTTCAGCACGTTGTCGCCAACATGTTTGTGATTCCCGCAGCCATTTTTGCAGGCTCGTTCACATGGGGGCAGTTTATCGGAAACATCATTCCGGCTTTTATCGGCAATGTCATTGGCGGATCCGTGTTCGTCGGTCTCATTTATTTTATTGGATACCACAAGAAAGACCGCTCCAGAAAAGAAATGAAGCGGGTATCATAAACAAAGGGCAAACATACAAATGCCGTCCGTTTTTGGAAAAAGATGATGATGAAATGGGATTAGGCGGGTGTACTTCAAAGTAAGAAAAAAGCAACGGAGGCTGAACAGCATGACAATGAGACAGCAGAATGTGATACACAAGGAAAAGCTCATGGCTCATTCAGCCTGTGGAAGAATTCGTGTCCTTCCTTAACCAATGCTTATCGCACCTATTAAAATCGGAATAGACGGACATCCGCAACTCCCCGCAGGCAGTAGAGACAATGTATGTCTTCTTTTGTCTGCGGTTTTTATTTGCCCGCGGCAGAAAAAATGATGCCCTTTGAAAGGACAGTGAAAAAGACAGTTGCATTCGCCTAAACCAGCAAGACCGAAAGGCTGCCGGTCATATAAAAATCCTGAAACATGCCCATTGCTTGAGCACTGCCAAGATCAAAGAACCGCCAGAAAGTCATCATCCGACATGTACGGGAGGCCCGCAAAATCGTTTGTCTGTTTCAGGGGAAACGGAATGTGAGTGAACAAGTTCTCCTTACAGCCGCATCCCAGTACATGAAGAAGATTGCCGCATACCTAGCCAAGTAGGGCCGGGTATGCGGGATCTCTTTTACTGCAAACGGGCTGGAAACACCGTTGAAAACAAACGGAATTTTCTATATGATTGATAGTATTAATGAGAACGGTTATACATAAAAAGAAGGTGCATCATGGAGTTTGTGCTTGTTTTACTGCCGGTTTTCGGGATATTTGCGATCGGGTTCATCGGACAAAAGCTGCTTCATTTTGATATTCAGAACCTATCTAAAATGTCCCTGTATTTAATGTCTCCGTTTTTAGCGTTTGATACGTTTTATGAGAACAAGCTGACGATGGATTATATCTATATGTCTGTCTATTGTCTCGGCCTCTGTTTCATTTTGATTCTATTTGTCTACCTCATTTCATATGTTCACGGGTATTCCAATCAGGAGCGATGCGCTCTCGTTTTATCATCCGCTTTCATGAATAACGGAAACTACGGCACTCCCGTCGTCCTGCTTGTCTACGGCACGGCCGGGCTTGATATCGCCGTTGTGCTGATGGTGCTTCAGCAGCTTGTCATGAGCACGATCGGCATATATTATGCAGCGAAAGGAAGCCCTGAAGCGGGCGGATTTAAAATTGTGATGACAAGGGTTATCCGGATGCCGGTCGCATACGGTGCCCTGCTCGGCATATGCTTTCAGCTGGGGCATATTTCGATTCCCGAACAGTTAATGACGGGAATTAAATTGGTGGGGGACGCCGCGATTCCGACGATTATGATTATTCTCGGCATGCAGCTTGCGGTGATTTCCTTTCAACATATCGAATACCGGAAAATTTCTTACTCGCTTTTGCTGAAACTATTCGTGTCTCCGCTCATTGCCTTGGGGTTTGCGCTGATTCTTCCCGTCGACGGGCTGGTTAAACAGATCATGGTGTTGGCGGCGGCCATGCCGACAGCGGCGAATACGACTTTGATGGCGGTGCAGTTTGAAACAAAGCCGGAAATCGTTTCAAGCGCGACGTTTATCAGTACAATGCTCAGCATCGTCACCCTTCCGGTCGTGCTGTGGCTGCTTTCATTATGGGGCTGACCTCTTTTTTCGGTCAAAACCAAAAAACGGCGGCTGAGGACTGGCAAGCCGCCGTTCCCCAGAGGTTACCCGCCTATTTGCAATGCGATATTTCCAAACTGTTCCCCGTCTTTCATCCGTTTAAAGGCTGCAACCGCTTCTGATAAAGGAAACACTTGATCAAGCACCGGCTTAAGGGAATGGCGTTCGATAAAATCAATCATTTGCCGAAATTCTTCGAGGCTGCCCATCGAAGTGCCGATGATGCTGATCTGCGGGAAAAAGAGCGAGCGCAGCGGAAGCTGGATGCTGTCTCCCGAGCTGGCGCCGAAATTGATGATCCTTCCGTTCGGCTTGATGACATCGAAATAATTCGCAAAAGTTGCCGGACCGATGCTGTCGAGGATTAAATCAACCCGTTCCCCGCCCAAGCTTTCTTTCCACAGACCGCGGCTTTCAATTGCGAGATCCGCCCCATAGCGGAGCGCTTCTTTTCTTTTTTCTTCGCTTCGGGAGGTTACAGTCACCCGCGCGCCTGCTGCCTTTGCCATGAGCACTGCGTTTGTGGCGACGCCTCCGCCGACTCCCGGTATTAAGATGTGTTCGCCTTTTTTTAAATGTCCTTTCGTAAATAAAGCCCTGTAAGCGGTCAGAGCGGATAAAGGCAGGACGCCTGCTTCCTCCCAGGAAAGGTGCGCCGGTTTTTTCAACACGTGCTTCGCCGGGACGATGACATGGTCTGCGAAGGTTCCGTCAGATGGGCCGCCGAGAATGTCGGGTACTTGCGGAACAGAATCCGTATATTCCCAGCCGATGCTCGGATTGATGATCACCTCTGTATGAACGGCGAGGCCCTGAACGCCTTCGCCTGTCTCTTCGATCGTGCCAGCTCCGTCGGAGCCGGGTATAAATGGGGCATCACCCGCCTCCCTGGATTGAAAAAGGAACAAGTCACGGTGGTTCAGCCCGGCCGCTTTCAGTCTGATTTTGACTTCACCCGGACCGGGCTTTTTGTCGGAAACGTCTGTATATTTCAGTCCCGAAAGGCCCTTGATTCCTTCATGGATGATCGCTTTCATAAAAAATTCCCCCATTCGAGTTGGTTGTGTTAAATTATGGACATGACTGAAGGTAAATGTAAAATGATTTGCCCGGGCACTGTGAGAGGCTTCTGTTTATAAAGGATTGCAATGAGGCGGAAATTCCATTAGTGTAATACAGAAGCAAGATAGCAAGTGAAGGAGATGGAACATGAGTTTTCACGATCAACAAATTTTACCTGCGGTACGTAATATGAAGCAGTTTGATACATTCCTGGACAGCCCGTTTTCATACGGGGTCCTGCTTGACATCCACCTTGGACAGCTGGGAGGCGTCATCAGCGCGGCCAGATCCCATGGGAAAAAAATGTTTGTGCACGTCGATCTGATCCAAGGAATTAAGCATGATGAATACGGTGCGGAATTCATTTGCCAGGAAATGAAGCCGGCGGGCATTCTCTCTACAAGATCAAGCGTTATCGCAAAAGCAAAGCAGAAGAAAGTGTATGCGATCCAACGCATGTTTTTAATAGACACAAGCGCCATGAAGAAGAGTATTGAATTGGTGAAAAAGCACAGACCCGACTATATAGAAGTGCTTCCCGGAGTGGTGCCGGAACTGATCAAGGAAGTCAAAGAAATAACCGGCATTCCGATCTTTGCGGGCGGGTTTATCCGTACCGAAAAAGACGTCGAGCAGGCGCTTGCAGCAGGGGCATCCGCAGTCACCACCTCAGACACTGATCTATGGAAAAAATACTGGAAGTAAAAATTTAAAATGTGAAAAATTATTGACAACGCTTTCACTATACGATACGATCTTACTAAGTTAATACATTGTGACGGAGACCCGGAGACCACAGCAGTTCTTTACTCAGTATGATGTAAAGAAAGTTTGCTGTGTTTTTTTATGGTCTTTTAGACACAGTGAAGAAGGTGAACCCATGGTGTTCATCTTAGAATAACACTTCATAATAGATTTTAGGAGGGATAGCCTTGACAGCATTTTGGGGGGAAGTTATCGGAACGATGCTGCTCATCGTCTTTGGAGCTGGAGTTTGTGCAGGAGTTAATTTGAAAAAATCGCTGTCCCATCAATCCGGATGGATTGTGATCGTCTTCGGCTGGGGGCTTGGCGTGGCCATGGCGGTATATGCCGTCGGCGGCATCAGCGGAGCGCATTTAAATCCCGCCGTTACATTGGGGCTGGCATTTGTCGGAGATTTTCCTTGGAAAGAAGTGCCTTCCTATATTTTGGGACAGATGATCGGCGCATTTTTAGGAGCGGTGCTCGTTTTTCTTCACTACTTGCCGCACTGGAAAGAAACCGAAGATCAAGGCGCGAAGCTGGGAGTATTTTCGACAGGGCCGGCGATTCCAAATACATTTGCAAACCTGTTCAGTGAAACATTGGGGACTTTTGTTCTCGTTCTCGGACTTTTAGCGATCGGTGCAAACAAGTTTACTGACGGACTGAATCCGCTCGTTGTCGGATTTCTGATCGTGGCGATCGGGCTCTCGCTCGGCGGAACAACAGGCTATGCGATTAACCCTGCCCGCGATTTGGGGCCGAGAATCGCCCACTTTGTCCTTCCGATTGCAGGCAAAGGAAGTTCAAATTGGAAGTACGCGTGGATTCCTGTTTTAGGACCGGCGCTCGGCGGTTCATTTGCAGGCGTTTTTTACAACGCCGCATTCAAAGGGCACATCACCAACACATTTTGGATTGTAAGCGTTATACTAGTTGTGATATTGTTAGGTTTCTATATTCATATGAAAAAACAATCGGTTGATCAATCGGTCAACATTTAAAAAAAAACGCAAATCTTAACAGACATATAAGGGGGAGTTTCCAAAAATGGAAAAATACATTTTGTCTCTTGATCAAGGCACCACAAGCACAAGGGCGATTGTTTTCAACAAAGCAGGCGAAATCGTCCATATTGCGCAAAAAGAATTTCAGCAATATTTTCCAAACCCCGGCTGGGTTGAACACAATGCAAATGAAATCTGGGGCTCCGTTCTGTCGGTGATCGCTTCTGCGCTTTCAGAATCGGGAATCGAAGCCGCGCAAATTGCCGGAATCGGGATCACCAACCAGCGGGAAACGACCGTTGTTTGGGATAAACATACCGGTAAACCGGTCTACAATGCGATTGTGTGGCAGTCCCGCCAATCGGCGGAAATATGTCAGGAATTGAGAGAACAAGGCTATGAAGAAACGATCAGAGAAAAAACAGGCCTTTTAATCGATCCTTATTTTTCAGGCACGAAGGTGAAATGGATTTTGGATCATGTGGAAGGGGCACGGGAGAAAGCGGAAAACGGCGACCTTCTCTTCGGTACGATCGATTCTTGGCTGATCTGGAAAATGTCCGGCGGAAAAGCGCATGTGACAGATTATTCAAACGCCTCAAGAACACTGATGTTCAACATCTATGACCTCAAATGGGATGATGAACTTCTCGATATTCTCGGCGTACCGAAATCGATGCTTCCTGAAGTCAAGCCTTCATCGCATGTATACGCTGAAACGGTCGATTATCATTTCTTCGGCAAAAACATTCCGATTGCAGGTGCAGCCGGCGACCAGCAGGCAGCATTGTTCGGGCAGGCTTGCTTTGAAGAGGGAATGGTTAAGAACACGTATGGAACAGGCTGCTTTATGCTGATGAACACCGGCGAGAAAGCGATCAAATCAGAGCACGGCCTGCTGACGACAATCGCTTGGGGCATCGACGGAAAGGTGGAATATGCGCTGGAAGGCAGCGTCTTCGTCGCTGGTTCCGCTATTCAATGGCTCCGTGATGGGCTGAGAATGTTTAAGGACGCCAAAGAAAGTGAAAAATACGCTGTAAGAGCAGAATCTGCCGATGGTGTTTATGTGGTTCCTGCATTTGTAGGTTTAGGCACGCCTTATTGGGACAGCGATGTCCGCGGCGCTGTATTCGGACTGACCAGGGGTACGACGAAAGAGCATTTTGTTAGAGCAACGCTTGAAGCGCTTGCCTATCAAACGAAAGACGTTCTTGACGCAATGATGGAAGACTCCGGGATCTCGGTGAAAACGCTGAGAGTCGACGGCGGAGCTGTCAAAAACAACTTCCTGATGGATTTTCAGGGCGACATTTTGGATGTCCCTGTAGAACGTCCTGAAATCAATGAAACAACCGCGCTCGGTTCAGCCTATTTAGCGGGTCTTGCCGTCGGGTTCTGGAGTGATCGTTCCGAGATCAAAGACCAGTGGCAGCTTGACAAACGTTTTGAACCGAAAATGGAAGAAAAAGAGCGTGAGAGTCTGTACAGCGGGTGGAAGAAAGCTGTAAATGCAGCTAGGGCTTTTAAATAAGCCGCATGTATGTTACAATCTAATTAAGTTAATAGAAACGGTTGGAGAAGAGGAGAGACCGCAGGCACCAAAGCAGTATCAGCGCTTTGGATGTTTGTGGTCTCTTTTTCTATTTTTTTACCGTGACAACAAGGGAGGACATGAACATGGAATCATTATTTTCAAGCCGCAAACGGGACGATATTTTACAGAATATGACGAAGCAGAAGTATGACGTGTTTATTATCGGCGGAGGTATTACAGGCGCAGGGACGGCATTGGACGCCGCATCGCGCGGAATGAAAACGGCGCTTTGCGAAATGCAGGACTTTGCGGCCGGAACGTCAAGCCGCTCCACGAAACTCGTACACGGCGGACTTCGCTATTTAAAGCAATTTGAAGTGAAAATGGTAGCCGAGGTCGGCAAAGAGCGGGCGATCGTCTATGAAAACGGTCCGCACGTGACAACGCCTGAATGGATGCTGCTTCCGATGCATAAGGGAGGCACTTTCGGCAAATTCAGCACTTCAATCGGGCTGCGAGTGTACGACTTTTTAGCAGGTGTCAAAAAAGCTGAGCGGAGGAGCATGCTGAATGCCGAGGAAACGCTTCAAAAAGAGCCGCTTGTGAAAAAGAACGGCCTGAAAGGCGGCGGCTATTATGTCGAATACCGGACGGATGACGCCAGGTTGACGATCGAAGTCATGAAAGAAGCGGTTAAATTCGGAGCCGAGGCCGTCAATTATGCGAAAGTAAGCGATTTTATTTATGAAAACGGCAAGGTCACCGGCGTGGTCATTGAAGACGTCTTCACGAAAAAAACGTACCGTGTCCACGCGAAAAAAATCGTGAATGCCGCGGGTCCGTGGGTTGACCGTCTGCGGGAAAAAGACCATTCAAAAGAAGGCAAACACCTTCAGCATACAAAAGGCGTGCATCTTGTTTTTGATCAATCGGTCTTTCCTTTAAAACAAGCCGTTTATTTTGATACGCCCGACGGCCGCATGGTGTTCGCGATTCCGAGAGACGGAAAGGCATATGTCGGCACAACGGACACCGTCTACAACGAGGATCTGGAACATCCTCGAATGACGACTGCAGACAGGGATTATGTCATTAATGCAATCAACTATATGTTCCCTGAACTGGGAATCAAGGCCGAAGATGTCGAATCAAGCTGGGCGGGGCTCAGACCGCTGATTCATGAAGAAGGAAAAGACCCGTCCGAGATTTCCCGGAAAGATGAGATCTGGACTTCTGAATCCGGACTGATCACGATTGCCGGTGGAAAGCTGACCGGCTACAGAAAAATGGCTGAGCATATCGTCGATCTTGTCAGAGACCGATTAAAAGAAGAGGGCGGCAGAGACTTCGGTCCTTGCAGAACAAAAACGATGCCGATCTCAGGCGGCCATATCGGCGGCTCCAAAAATCTGGAGGATTTTATTCAAGTGAAAGCAGCCGAAGGGATCAAAGCCGGACTGTCCGAAGAGACGGCAAAACAGATCGCCGCACGATACGGTTCAAACGCAGACCGCCTGTTTGATCGTGTCCCATCCCTGAAAGATGAAGCAGCAGAACGCCGCATTCCTGTCCATGTACTGGCAGAAATGGATTACGGGATCGAGGAAGAAATGGCTGCCGTCCCGGCAGATTTCTTCGTCCGCAGAACGGGTGCGCTGTTCTTTGATATCAATTGGGTCCGCACTTACAAAGACAGCCTTACCGACTACATGAGCGAGAAGCTGAACTGGGATGGCGAAACGAAGGCCCGGCATGTCCAGGCATTGGAAGGACTTCTTCACGACGCTGTTGTCCCGCTGGAAAGCAGATGATGTATCGGGTCAAATGCCCTTGATGGAATTTCGTTAAAAATCAACCGAATGGCCTAACGTGAGGCTGTCTTGATCAGGCAGCCTCATTTTTTTCGTTCGGCATGCTAAATTTGGACAAAGCGGCTGTTTGTCGATATGATAAAAGAAAAGCTGCAATTACTTAGCTAGAACATTGGAGGTAATCATGAGCTGGAGAACGAGCTATGAACGCTGGAAAAACAAAGAAAACTTAGATTCCGAATTAAAATCGCTTCTTTTGGAAGCTGAAGGAAATGAAAAAGAACTAGAGGATTGCTTTTATAAAAAACTTGAGTTTGGTACAGCCGGCATGCGCGGAGAGATCGGACCCGGTCCGAATCGCATGAACGTTTATACGGTTCGCAAAGCATCGGCGGGCCTTGCCGCATACATAGGAGCGAACGGCAAAGAAGCAAAAAAGCGCGGCGTTGTGATCGCGTACGATTCCCGCCACAAGTCGCCTGAATTTGCAATGGAAGCTGCTAAAACGCTCGCGGAAAACGGCGTTCAAACGTACGTGTTTGACGAACTACGCCCGACACCTGAACTTTCCTTTGCGGTAAGAGAACTGAATGCGTTTGCAGGTATTGTCATCACGGCGAGCCATAACCCGCCTGAATACAACGGCTATAAAGTCTACGGAGAGGACGGCGCGCAGCTTCCGCCTGCTGATGCCGACAAACTCATCGGCTATGTCAATGCGATTGAAAACGAATTGGAAATCGAAGCAGGTGATGAAGCTGCCTTAACCGAAAAAGGGTTGATCCAAATAATCGGCGAGGAAATCGATCAAGCGTATCTCGATAAACTGACATCGATTTCTGTCAATCCTGATCTGGCAAAGGAAACTGAAGTCAAAGTCATTTTCACCCCGCTGCACGGCACGGCAAATAAATCCGTGAGACGCGGCTTGAAAGCTCTCGGGTATGAGCATGTCACAGTCGTTCCGGAACAGGAGCTGCCTGATCCTGACTTTTCGACCGTGTCTTCTCCTAATCCGGAAGAGCACGCCGCTTTTGAATATGCGATCAGGCTCGGAGAAGAAAAAGGAGCCGATATTCTGATCGGAACCGATCCCGACGCGGACCGCCTCGGCGTTGCTGTAAAGGATCAAGAAGGCCGTTACGCGGTGCTGACAGGAAATCAAACCGGCGCGCTGCTTTTGCATTATCTGCTATCGCAAAAACAGCAGAAAGGCACGCTGCCTGATAACGGAGTCGTTCTAAAAACGATTGTGACGAGCGAAATGGGGCGCGACATTGCCGCTTCTTTCGGACTTGACACGATCGACACGCTGACCGGCTTTAAATTCATCGGAGAAAAAATCAAACAATTTGAAGCATCGGGCGAATATGCTTTCCAATTCGGTTATGAGGAGAGCTACGGTTACTTGATCGGCGATTTCGCAAGAGACAAGGATGCCGTCCAGGCAGCACTGCTTGCGGTTGAGGTATGCGCCTTCTATAAAAAGCAGGGAAAATCGCTGTATGATGGGCTCCTCGAATTGTATCAATTGTTCGGCTTCTATAGAGAAGGCTTGAAGTCCCTGACCTTAAAAGGAAAAGAGGGAGCGGAGCAAATCGCAGCCATCCTCAGCACATTCAGAGAACAGCCGCCTCTTTCCATCGCCGGAAAAGACGTTGTATCCGCAGAAGACTATTTGACAGGGGAGCGGACGCTGCTGAAGGAAAACAAAACAGAAACGATCGATCTTCCGACATCCAATGTTTTGAAATATTTCCTTGAAGACGGCTCATGGTTCTGCCTCCGTCCATCTGGCACAGAGCCTAAAGTGAAATTTTATTTCGCAGTCAAAGGCCCAACCAATGAAGACAGTGAAGCGCTTCTCCATCAATTGACAGATGAAGTGATGAAAAAAATCGATGATATTGTAAAAGCGACTTCAAATTGATAATCGCTGAAAACCCGCCTTGCTACACGGCGGGTTTTCAATTTTTATTGATAAGCGGCCATAAATAATGTAATATATATTTAACAATAAGTTAGATATAAATTGCATATGAAAGGGGAAAATGGCTGACATGAAATGGATTAAAACCGGGGATGAATACGTAGAAAAGAAAATGACGCAATTTTTTAGCGAAGCCGGTACGATTGTCGCTGCTATCTTATTTTTGGATATGATCATCCGGGGCCTCATTTTAGGGAGACCGGCATCCGAATACATCGTCAGTGCCATCGGTTTTGCAGTCTATGCAGGCTGGATATTGTTCCGCTATCTTTTGTCGGGGTTTGAATATCCGGAGATTGCAGGTCAAGCGGCGTACAGGAAAAAAAGAAAAGAGATCACGGCTCTCAGCCTCGCTTCCGGCATCATATTTGCCATTTTAGTGCTTATTTTTACCGGCATACCAAAACACCCCGGCAGTTGGTTTGACTTTATTATGATGGTGATGTTGTTTGTATTTTTTCATTTTCTGATCAACTTTATCTCGTTGCGCAAATCCTTTCGGAAAAATCAAGATCTATTAGATGATTAATTGAAAACGGCGGGTGAGCATATGGTTAACCGGGTCAAACTCGCCCGGGTCGAAAAGTCTTTGACACAAGCCCAGCTTGCCGAGCGGGTCAATGTGACAAGACAGACGATCGGGCTGATCGAAAAAAATAAATACAATCCGACATTGCACCTTTGCCTCGCGATCGCAAAGGCGCTGGACAAAACGCTTGACGATTTGTTTTGGGAGGAAGAAGCTTAACGATTCGCTTTGTCCCTTCTCGGTCAAAAGTCTTAGAAAAGTTCATCTCATGAGGTGGCCTTTTTTTTATCAAATATCGATATAATAAAAGAAACTCCGGGTTAAGGGGATGAATTTTTTGCGGGAAGACACGCAGTTTGAAAAATTGAAAACGCTCAAAGAAATAGCGGAAGCTTTAAACGAAGGGAACCATCTAAAAGAAACGCTACATGCTGTTTTAAAAAAGCTGCTCAGCTTAACGGGACTCAAAACGGCGTGGCTTTTTCTGATCGATGAAAAGGGGCGCTTTGAACTGGCCGCTTCGGTCTGCCTGCCTCAGGCGCTTTCTTACCGGCACAACCGTTTATTATGCGAAGGAAGCTGCTACTGTCTTGAACAATATAGGGACGGAAAGCTGGACAGGGCGAAAAATATCATTCATTGCCGGCGAATTACGACGGCCATGAGACAGAAGACCGGAGATCCGGAAGGCATCACACATCATGCAACCGTCCCCCTCAGCGATCAGAAGAAACGGTTCGGTTTGCTGAACGTTGCGGCTCCGGACAAAATTCATTTCAGCCGCGGGGAACTGGCGCTCCTCGAAGCTGTTGCTTTGCAAATCGGGATGGCGATCAAACGGATGCGGCTTGCTGAACAACAGCAAAAACACATGCTGCTGACCGAAAGAAACAGATTGGCTCAGGACTTGCATGATTCCGTCAATCAAATGCTTTTTTCGCTCAGCTTGACCGCTAAAGCGGCGGGGGAAATGACAGACCAGCCTGAGATCAGGGAAATGCTCGAGTTTATGCAACATCTTTCTCATGAAGCACTGCTTGAGATGCGGGCGTTAATATGGCAGCTGAGGCCCCAAGGCCTTGAAGAAGGGTTGGCGGCGGCTCTTGAAAAATATGCGGAAGTGCTCGGCCTTCAGGTGATCTTCACGCTCAGCGGTGTGCTCCGGCTGCCGCCTGCTGCTGAGGAATTGATGTGGCGGCTGAGCCAGGAAGCTCTCAACAATTGCAAAAAGCATGCCAGTGCTAGCCGCATACAAGTGAAAATCGATGTATTCCAATCGTCTGCCGTCTTGGAGATCGAAGATGACGGCAAAGGGTTTCAGTACGATCCTGACGCGGGGCTTCCGACGCTTGGGCTGAAAGGAATGAAGGAGCGGACGGAAAAAGCGGGCGGCACGTTTTTGATCGACTCCGCAATCGGTAAGGGGACGAAAATCCGGGCGGTTTTGCCTTTGAATGAGAAGGGGGAGGCAGGATGGAAAAGGTGAAAATCATCATTGCCGATGATCATCATATTGTCAGAAAAGGCCTCTTATTTTTTTTCAAAACAAAAAGCGATTTTGACGTTGTCGGAGAGGCATCAACAGGAATTGAGGCGCTCGATGTCTTGCGAAGACGGGAGGCAGACATCGTATTAATGGATTTATCAATGCCTGAAATGGACGGAATTGAGGCGACAAAGCGAATAAAAAAGGCATATCCGTCTGTCAAAATCATAGCGCTGACAAGCTATGCGGATGAAAGCTATGTGATTCCCGCCATCCAGGCTGGAGCCTCTGCCTATCAGCTCAAAGACGCCGAACCTGATGAACTTGTCGAGACGATACGTGCTGTTTATGGAGGGAGATATTCCTTGGATCCAAGCATCATGTCCCACGTCTTTCACCATATGTCACAGGCTGATGAGAAAGAAAAAATACATCAATTGACAAAAAGAGAAAAAGATGTTTTATTGGAAATTACAAAAGGGAAAAGCAACAAGGAAATCGCCGCTTCTTTATTTATCAGCGAAAAAACAGTGAAAACTCATGTATCCAATCTGCTGTCAAAGCTTGGCTTATCCGATCGCACGCAAGCCGCGCTCTTTGCAGTTAAACACGGACTACAACAAAATGACGGGAGATGATCAAATGAAAATAACCGTAGTCAGCGGAACCGCAAGAAAACAGGGCAGAACGCGGATCGCCGCTTCCTATATCGCCCGCACGTATCAGGCCGAGCTTATCGATCTAAGCGAGTTCATCCTACCGATTTTCAACGGAGATGAAGAGCAGAGCTCGCTGGAGAATGTTCAAAAACTGAAAACTTCGGTCAAAGAAGCAGACGCTGTCGTTTTATTATCTCCCGAATACCACAGCGGTATGAGCGGCGCTTTGAAAAATGCGCTCGATTTTTTAAGCAATGAACAGTTCTCGGGCAAACCGGTGGCGCTTTTTGCTTGTGCAGGAGGCGGCAAAGGCGGGATGAACGCGCTCGCCAATATGCGTATTGTCGCGCGCGGAGTTTATGCGAACGTCATCACAAAGCAGCTTGTGCTCGATCCGATTCATATTGATGAGGAACACCATACGGTTACTGAAGCAGCCAAAGCCAATATCAAAAATGTAATGGAAGAGCTTCTGCTCTTTGCCGAATTTCAAAAAGCCTGACGCTGATTAGAGCGCCAGGCTTATTTTATTTTACGTAAAAACAAGCACGCCGTTTTCGTGTTCTTGTCCCGAAAATGAGGCGTGATCAATGTATTGCAGCAGATCATAAAGCCTTTTTTCGACAATGGCGTCATCTCTTTCAAAATTGTAGGCGTGCAAAAAATGCTCGATCCGCTTTGATAATAAATCGTCTTCTGTCCGCACCATCAGGATCAGCAAGTTGTCCCACTGCGAGCGGTGCGTATAATACAAAGCTTTGTCATAGTCAGCGTAATTCAATTTCGCCACTCTCCCTTCTTTCTGAGGAGTCATGATTATTTTATGTGGCGGGGGGTTTTTTTCTCCGGGCAAAACTTGGTCTCCCTTGTTTGACGGCCTAGAAATATGAGGATGGTATACGCTATACCGCGAAAAAATGTCTGCATGACATTCTCCGTTTCCGGTCAAGCTAACGTATGTACAATACATGCGGAGCGAATGGAAATGAAAAAACGATATTGCACGTACTTTTTTTGCATATTAACGCTTTTGTCATTCCCGGCGAAGAGCCACTTTCAAGCAGGTGTTTCCGATGCGCCAGAACGGTGGGAGAGAATCGCCTGGAGCGCCCTTGAAGAAAAATACGAAGGTGCA
Organism: Bacillus sp. FSL W7-1354; assembly: GCF_038002405.1. Taxonomy (NCBI): domain Bacteria; kingdom Bacillati; phylum Bacillota; class Bacilli; order Caryophanales; family Bacillaceae; genus Bacillus; species Bacillus sp. FSL W7-1354. Next base: position 76,191 of record NZ_JBBOCL010000001.1, read on the forward strand.
AAGCTTGAGGATTATGAATATTTAGGGCGCACTCAAGTCAATGATGAAGAGACAAAAGATGTCTTCAGGGTAACCGTCAATCAGGAAGGCAAATCATTTTCGGCGCACGCCGAGGTGTATTTTCACCCGGTGACCAATGCGATCATCAACGTGAATATTTTCACTTTATAACAAAAAAAACGAAGGAAGCAGCTTCCTTCGTTAACTCAATAATTTACGTATATGGTCCTGATTAACGATAATATCCTGCAGAGTGTATTGATCCAATACGTCCAAATAGGCGGAAAGGGCTTTGTTTAAAACATGCTTTAATCCGCAGATCGGAGAAAGTATACAATGGTTTTTTTCTCCGTTAAAACACTCGACAAGGTTAAAATCATCTTCTGTATTTCTTATGACTTCACCGATATTAATCAGTTCAGGCGCTTTTCCGAGACGAATCCCGCCGTTGCGGCCCCGAATCGTTTCAACGTAGCCAAGCTTGCCAAGCTCGTAAATCACCTTCATAAGGTGGTTTTTTGAAATGGAATAAGATTCGGCGATGTCTTTTATATTGACAAGCTCGTTTGAGTTTTTGGTTGCTAGAAAAATCAGTACTCTCAATGAGTAATCCGTATAATTTGTTAATTTCATCGCATTACCTCAATCAAACAAGTTTCCATTATCTTATCACATTTGCCTTCGGTTATGAGGGTGAAGCGGAAATTGTTACAAAAATATAAAACATTCATTGAAAATATTGCTTTAATTCCATTAAAAGTCTAGTATAAAGATGTATTCAAAATACATCTTTAATCAAAAGTAACAGTCCCATTTAAAAAAAGATCTTATTGCACCTTTAAAGATGTATTTTAAATATATCTTTAAAGTGACTGGAGAGGAGAAAGCGTTATGCTATCTGAAAAAACCATGCAAATTGTCAAATCGACCGCCCCTGTTTTAAAAGAAAAGGGAACAGAGATCACCACTTGTTTTTACAAGCGGATGTTTAATGCGCACCCTGAATTGAAAAATATCTTCAACATGTCCCGCCAGCAAACCGGCGGACAGCCGAAAGCTTTGGCTTTTACTGTTTTGCAGGCGGCTGAGAACATCGACCGGCTCGGAGACCTGCTGCCGGTTGTCAAACAAATCGGACATAAACACAAAAGTTTGCATGTGAAACCAGAGCACTATCCTATTGTCGGTCAGCACCTTTTGGAAGCCATTGAAATCGTGCTCGGCGAAGCTGCGACAGAGGACATTCTCCAGGCATGGGCAGAAGCCTATGAAGAGATCGCCCGCGTATTTATTGAAGTCGAAAAACAAATGTATGAAGAAGACAAAAAGCAGGATGGAAACTGGGAAGGATTTAAACCGTTTGTCATCATGGATAAGCGGGTCGAATCCGCTACGATTACTTCCTTTTACTTGAAGCCTGCCGATGGAACGGATTTGCCCGCTTTCAGTCCCGGACAGTACGTATCTGTCCGCATTAAAATTCCCGGCGAACCATATTTCTTAACAAGGCAGTACAGCTTGTCAGATGCCTGGAATAAAGACTACTACCGCATTTCAGTCAAACTGGAAGCGGAGGAAGGGCAACCGGTCGGAAGGGTATCAAGCTATCTGCATGAGAACATGGTGATCGGGGGCAGCTTGGAAGTGAGCGCTCCGGCCGGAGATTTTACCCTTTCCGAAGGAACGGATCGTCCGGTTTACTTCATCAGCGCCGGATCAGGCATCACGCCTGTCATGAGCATGGTGCAAACATTGGCTCAAAAAGAAAGCAGCCGCGAGATCACATTCGTGCACGCTGCGAAATCTGAACAGCACCACGCTTTCAAGGAAGAAACGGAGAAGCTGCTCGGCGCCAATCCGGCGAACCGTCTCCTGTTTGTCTACAGCAGGGGTGCTGAAGCGACGGAAGATCATATTGTAAAAGGCCGGGTGAATGAAGAGCTTTTGAAATCGATCGTGAAAGATCCAAATGGCGAATTTTATGTATGCGGTCCGCTTTCATTTATGAAAAGCGTGATTGAAGGATTGCAAAATCTTGGCGTTCAGATGGAAAACATCCGCTATGAGAGCTTTGCTTCATCCCTTGACATGCAAATAGCGAACTAACCAAAGAGGCAGCTGTCAAACCGACAGCTGCCTTTCATCTTTTCAAATCCCGGCTCATACAATAAAGAGAAGTCCAACCGGGGGGGATTTGAGTATTGAGCATACGGGAGCAAAAAGAGCTGCAGCGGGCGATAGCAGAAATTACGGAGATCGCGGAAGGATTCGGCCTGGATTTTTATCCGATGAGATATGAAATTTGTCCGGCTGAAATCATTTATACATTCGGCGCATACGGGATGCCGACAAGATACAGCCATTGGAGTTTCGGCAAGCAATTTCACAAAATGAAGCTTCACTATGACTTTGGCTTGAGCAAAATATATGAGCTTGTCATTAATTCAAATCCGTGTTACGCGTTTTTACTGGACAGCAATTCATTGATTCAAAATAAGCTGATTGTCGCACACGTTCTGGCTCATTGTGATTTCTTTAAAAATAACTGCCGTTTTCAAAATACGAAGCGCGATATGGTTGAAAGCATGTCGGCGACAGCAGAGCGGATTAAACATTATGAGACGGTCCACGGCTCAAAAGAAGTCGAAGCATTTCTCGATGCGGTGCTGGCGATTGAAGAACACATTGACCCTTCGCTCGTGAGGCCGAAGCTGTCGTGGAGCATAGATGACGAAGAGGAAGAAGAAACAGACGCGTCGCCCACTCCTTATGACGACCTCTGGGAACTGGATCACAAAGGATCGAAAGAGAAGAAGAAAAGGACGAAAAAAAAGTTTCCGCCGAAGCCGGAAAAAGACATTCTGCTGTTCATTGAAGAACATTCGCGGGAGCTGGAGCCTTGGCAGCGCGACATCTTAACGATGATGAGAGAGGAAATGCTGTATTTCTGGCCGCAGCTTGAAACGAAAATCATGAATGAAGGATGGGCGTCCTATTGGCATCAGCGAATCATCCGCGAGCTTGATCTGACATCAAGTGAAGCAATCGAATTCGCCAAGCTCAACGCGGGAGTGGTTCAGCCGTCCAAAACGGGCATCAATCCTTATTATCTCGGATTGAAAATATTTGAGGACATAGAGGAGCGCTACAACAACCCGACAGAAGATATGAAGAAGATGGGTGTAAAGCCGGACTCGGGGAGAGAAAAAATATTTGAAGTCAGGGAGATCGAATCAGACATTTCATTTATCAGAAACTATTTAACGAAAGATCTTGTAATGAGGGAAGATCTCTACTTGTTTCAAAAACAGGGAAGGGATTATAAAATCATCGACAAGGATTGGAAGGCTGTGCGCGATCAGCTTGTCAGCATGAGAGTCAACGGAGGATTTCCTTATTTGACAGTTGAGGATGGAGATTACTTAAAGAACAATGAATTATACATTAAGCATTGGTATGAAGGGATCGAACTCGATTTAAAGTATCTTGAAAAAGTTCTGCCTTACCTTCACCAGCTATGGGGAAGAAGCGTGCATGTCGAAACCGTGCTCGAAGATAAGCCCGTCATGTTTTCCTATGATGGAAAGGCTGTCCATCGCAGATATTTATAAAAAGTTTCAGGCTGCATTCGGGCAGCCTTTTTTTATTTTAAAGCGCAGCGACGTCCGTCACTATGCAGTTTTACGAGTTAATAATAAAAATGTAAAATAAAGTATTTAACACTATTTCTAGTATTGTAATTTTGGCTGCAGGAAAGTGCGAAAATGTAGTATTTAAGTTACTTTTGAAATGTAAATGAAATATTATCGACCCTTAAAAAATTTTTTTAAAAACGAATAATTAAGGAATTTGACTTAGTAAGTCAAGACTATACCTGATGGAAACCCCTCCTTATAATAGAAACAGAGGAAGGCTGAAGCAGCCGTTCTCAAAAATCATGAAACTGCTAATTTTTGCCTTTAAAAATATAAAGAATTCTGCTAGTGGGAGGACAACATGAAAAAACAAGTAATAACAGTAGCATCAGCGGTTGTTTTAGGCTCGACTTTATTTGCGGGAGCGGCTTCCGCGCAAACCATAACGGTGAAAAAAGGGGATACGTTATGGGGATTTTCGAAGAAGTACGGTACAAGTATCAGCAAGATTAAACAGGAAAACAAGCTGAAATCCGATATCATTTACATAGGGCAGAGGTTGTCGATCAATGGAAGCAGCTCATCGTCTGCAAAAGCGTCGCAAGCTTCATCAGCTACGCATAAAGTGGTCAAAGGAGACAGCCTTTGGAAAATTTCTCGGACATACGGCATGACCGTCAATGAACTGAAGTCTCTGAATGGTTTAAAAACAGATTTAATCCGGATCGGACAAGTATTAAAAGTTAAAGGGACGAAAAGCGTAAAAGCTGCATCAACGACAAAGCCTTCTTCTTCAAGCAAAACAAGTAAGGCACCTGCGCAAACCTCTTCAGCGCTGAATACGTCAAAGCTTGTTTCAGATGCAAAAGCCCTTATCGGAACGCCTTATAAATGGGGCGGAACATCTACATCAGGATTTGACTGCAGCGGATTTGTCTGGTACATCCTCAATAAACAGACAAATGTGGCGAGAACGAACACAGCCGGTTACTGGAATTCGATGAAGAGCGTATCAAGCCCTGCAGTAGGTGATTTCGTATTCTTCACGACATATCAGCCGGGACCTTCGCATATGGGGGTTTACATCGGAAACAATCAATTCGTTCATGCCGGTTCTGACGGCGTAACGATCAGCGATATGACAAACAGCTATTGGAAGCCCCGCTATCTTGGAGCAAAACGCTTCTAATGTTGCAGGGACAAGCCCGTTCATCATGATGAACGGGTTTTTTTCCGTTTAGAAACGGAACTCGGCTAAAAACGCTAAAAAGTGTTCGACCTTCTCATTATCTTTCAGACTAATTGCATATCCCCCTGCAACAGGAAGCTTCATGAAATCGCACGGCACCTCTATTAATCTTCCTTCCATCAGCTCGCGGCGCACAGTCGACAGCGGCAAAAATGATATACCGAGTCCTTCTGAAATAAATCGTTTCGTAATATGCGTTTGGCTTACGAGCATTGTTCTGACAAACGGAAATTTGATCCTCAGCTGCCTGACGAGGTCGTCCCAGTATTCGGGGTGATTATGGGTCAACAGCAAATATTCTTCAAGCAAATATTCGACATCGAGCGGCGGCGCTTGTTCTGAATCGCGGCCGTCATGAGGGGCAACCAAAATCACGGGATCGCTGTACATGGAATAGCAGTTCAGGTTTGACGATTGCACGTTTAAGCAGCTTAATCCGATATCTGCATGGCCGGCTGAAATCAGGGGAGCGATTTCAGCTGATTCGGCGATCTTTACTTTGATCTCCGAATTCGGATGCAGCGCTGTGTATTTTTTTAATACAAATGGGAGAATCGTATCGGCGATAAGCGGTGAAACCGCTAGATTCAATGTCTGCGAATAGCCCTGTCTGATTCTGTGAAGCTCTGCCATGCTCGATTCATAGTCTTCCAGCAGGCGAAGGGCGAAAGGAAGGTAAGCGCGGCCTTCTTTCGTTAAATGAATGCTTCTTCCTTTGCGGGTGAACAGCTGGCACCCGAGTTCTTCCTCAAGCAGTTTAATTTGAACGGTGACGGTCGGCTGAGAAATAAATAAGGTTTCCGCCGTCTTTCTGAAATTTTCGTATTTTGCGGCAGTAACAAAGGTATGAAGCCATTTAAAATCCATTGCAGTCCTCCTGATTAATTTTGTTAATCAAAGACATCAATATAATTCAATATTTTTTAAATATTATATCAACTATAATGATATTTACAAAGGAAAAAGGAGGAATTGATATGGTTTATCATGGATTAAAAGGGATTACTTGTGTTGAAACAGCCATCAGCCGCATTGACGGTGAAGAGGGAAAGCTGATCTACAGAGGGTACAATGCTGATGAACTGGCGCTTACATCCACATTTGAAGAAGTCGCTTATCTGATACTCAACGGGTCATTTCCGACGGAAGCGGAACTCAGCCAATTCAATGAGATGCTCGCTTCATTCCGTGTGCTGCCAGAAGCATGCCAGCGATTGATCCGCAGCCTTCCTGCCGAATTAGACGATATGGCGGTTCTTCGCACGGCCGTTTCTTCATTCGGGGATAAATCGTTTGCGTTCAAGCCGACAATGGAGCAGGCTCTCAGACTGATAGCAGCCGCCCCGTCGATTATCGCCTTCAGAAAAAGGCTGACTGATGGCAAAGAGCCTGTTCAGCCGCTGGATGAGCTTGGCTTTGTGGAACATTATTTTTACATGCTGAAAGGAAAGCGCCCGACAGAAGCTCAGAAAAAAGCGCTCGAAACGTACATGATTCTTGCGATGGAACACGGCATGAACGCTTCAACCTTTTCGGCAAGGGTTACGGTGTCTACGGAATCCGATCTTGTTTCTGCCGTCACATCTGCACTTGGCACAATGAAAGGACCTTTGCACGGCGGAGCGCCGTCAGCGGTTACCGATATGCTGGAAAGCATCGGGGAAAAACAGCACGCAGAAAGCTATATAAGAGAGAAGCTTGAAAAAGGCGAGAGACTGATGGGATTTGGACACCGCGTCTATAAAACGCATGATCCGAGAGCGAAGGCTTTAAGGGTGAAAGCTGAGGAAATTGCCGGGGGCGACCGGGATATCGACCTTGCTCTTCATGTTGAAAATACGGCGATCCGCCTTTTGGAAGAATACAAACCGGGGCGCAAGCTTTATACGAATGTCGAATTTTACGCAGCGGCTGTCATGAAGGCGATCGATTTTGATGCCGCATTGTTTACCCCTACTTTTTCGGCAGCGAGAATGGTCGGCTGGTGCGCCCATGTGCTGGAGCAGGCTGATAACAACATGATTTTCAGGCCGTCGGCTAAATATATCGGGGAATTGGTTTCTCAGTAATGCGGACACACGCCTTCTCAGCGAAGGGCGTGTTTTTTAATAGATTTTTGTATGTTTAAGTAGGGAATTATGCCGGTGTTCTTGAATGTATTCATCAAGAAAATCCTTTAAGGGGGAGACGATGAAAAAAGGATTCCTGATGTTGATCATGCTGTTTTTTCTGAGTGCATGCTCGGAAGGCCGGGATTTTAATGCTGAAAATGAAGCGGCGGCGACAAAAGAAGGCGGAAGCGGCGCCGAGGTCATCGCAGAGCGCTTGGATGTGCCTTGGACGATCGCTCACACTGGCGGGATTTTTTTCATTACCGAAAGAAACGGGGGAATCGTATCCATTGCCGAAGGCAAAAAGGAGCGCATGCAGCTTCAGCTGAAAAAGCCCGTTCATCAAGAAGGGGAAGGCGGGCTGCTCGGATTTGTGCTCCATCCTGATTTTAAAAACAATCAGGAGGCATACGTTTACCATACATACAAAGACGGGAGCCATCTGAAAAACCGGATCGTAAAATTGACGCTTGACCGCCTTACTTGGACGGAAACGGAGGAGCTGCTTGCTGATTTGCCAGGAGGCGTGATTCATAACGGCGGCCGGATGGCGATCGGGCCCGATCAAAAGCTGTACATCACGACAGGCGATGCGGGGGAAAGGGAATGGGCCCAGCAGCCTGAAAAGATGGCGGGTGTGATTTTAAGGATGGAGCTTGATGGTGCGGTCCCTGCTGATCAGCCTTTTCGCTCGTCTTATGTATACAGCTTTGGACACCGCAATCCGCAAGGCCTCGCATGGATCGGCCGGCAGCTTTACAGCTCCGAACACGGGCAGTCTGGACATGATGAAGTGAACAAAATTGAACCCGGAGCCAATTATGGCTGGCCGGTGATTGAGGGAAGCGATGAGAAGCGGGGAATGAAAGCGCCGCTCATCCATTCGGGAGAAAAAACGTGGGCCCCATCCGGTTTAGCGCAGAAAGGGGATGTCCTCTATATGGCCGGGCTGCGGGGAGAGGGGGTTTTCCGGGTCGATCCTGCGGAAGCCAAAGCGGTCAAATGGCTTGGCGGATACGGCAGAATCAGAGATGTAAAAGTAATCGGAGATGATCTGTATTTCATTACGAACAATGGCGACGGAAGAGGCGAAAAAAAACAGACAGATGACCGGCTCATCCGCGTGCCTCTGCCTGACCAGTAAACATGTCTCGCTGAGTTCTTGCGTTTAAGGATGCCGGTATCGTGGTAACTGTGCACTAAACAATGGTGAAGAGGTGAGACGAATGAATCCGGCAAACAGACAGACGGATGGACAGAAAGCGCAAAAACAAGAAAAACAACCCGGGGTTGAGCACAAGATGGTGCCCCTTCCGCTCTCGGAAGATCGCGACTACAAAGGAAGCGGCAAATTAAAAGGAAAAACCGCCATTATTACCGGAGGAGACAGCGGAATCGGCAGAGCGGCCGCCATTGCATACGCCAAAGAAGGTGCGGACATTGCCGTCATGTACTTGGACGAACACAAGGATGCCGAGGAAACGAAAGAACGAATCGAACAGGAAGGCGCAAAATGCCTCTTGATTCCCGGAGATGTCGGGGATGAAGCACATTGCAAAACATCTGTCGAAAAAGCGGTGAATCACTTTGGCAGACTCGACATTCTTGTCAACAACGCTGCCGAACAGCATCCGCAAAAAGGGATCGAAGATATTTCGACCGAACAGCTTGAACAAACGTTCAGAACGAATATTTTCTCCATGTTTCACATGACAAAAGCCGCGCTCCCGCATTTAAGGGAAGGAAGCGCGATTATCAATACCGCATCGATCACAGCTTATGAGGGCAGTCCGGCGCTGATTGACTATTCGAGCACAAAGGGTGCGATTGTCGCGTTTACCCGTTCGATGGCTGCATCCCTTGTCAAAAAAGGAATACGCGTCAACGCGGTAGCGCCGGGGCCCATTTGGACGCCGCTCATTCCGGCTACTTTTTCGCCGGAAAAAACGGAAAAACACGGTACAAATACGCCGATGGGAAGGCCCGGACAGCCTTCTGAACACGCTGCGGTGTATGTTCTGCTCGCTTCAGACGATTCTTCTTATATGACAGGACAGACGATCCACATCAACGGCGGAAGATATGTGACGACATAAGCTTTCAACCGGCTGCTATTGTAAGGCAGTCGGTTTTTTCTGTTTATTTTTTCGGAAAAATAAGAATTTGAAAGATCACTTTCAAAAAAGCTGCCCCGTAAGAGATAATAGAAACAGAAAGAGAAAGGATGTGTATGAATGAGCGATCGCAGAATGACAGCAAAATGGGCATCCAAACTTGGATTTGTTCTCGCTGCAGGGGGATCCGCCATCGGCCTGGGGGCGATTTGGAAGTTTCCCTATGTGGCTGGAACGAGCGGAGGAGGCGCATTTTTCCTTGTATTTGTCCTATTTACGATCCTGCTGGGATACCCCTTGCTTTTGGGGGAATTTATATTAGGCCGAAAAAGCCAATCGGATGCTATCGGCACCTATCAAAAAATAGCGCCGGGGACGCCTTGGGTGATCACAGGCTGGATCGGAATCGCCGCCTGCTTCCTTGTTCTGTCGTTTTACAGTGTGATCGGCGGCTGGATTTTGCTTTATATCATCAAAGCAGTAACCGGTTCATTGTCGGGTCTCACGCAGGACGGATACGGGGAGCTCTTCGGTTCGATCATCCAAGATCCGCTGCAGACACTGGCAGCGCAGCTTGCGTTTATCATCATGACGATCCTCGTCGTGGCGAAGGGTGTGCAAAAAGGAATCGAGCGCGTCAGTTCGATTATGATGCCGCTATTATTTATTTTATTTATTGCGCTCGTTTTAAGGGCTCTGACGCTTGAGCATGCGATCGACGGCGTGCGTTTTCTGCTTGTGCCCGATTTTGGCAGCCTGACGCCGCAGGCGATTCTTTTTGCGCTCGGACAAGCTTTCTTTACGTTGACGCTTGGCGTATCTGTGATGGTAACGTACAGCTCCTATTTGTCAAAGTCACAAAACCTTCCGAAGTCGGCGGTCTCGATCGTGATCATGAACCTTGCCGTCACGCTGCTTGCCGGTTTGGCGATTTTTCCGGCCGTCTTTTCATTTGGGCTTCAGCCCGATCAGGGTCCGACTTTATTATTTACGGTTCTGCCGGCAGTTTTTGACCGGCTTCCATTCGGGATGCTGTTTTTTATCGGATTTTTGACGGCCTTTTTATTTGCTGCCCTGACTTCGGCTTTTTCGATGATTGAGATCATTGTTGCCGCTATTACAAAAGGCGATCAAACAAAAAGGGGAAAATGGACGTGGGCGATCGGCCTTTTGATTTTTGCCGTCGGCATTCCTTCCTGCTTGTCTTACGGAGTGCTCGATGAGCCGTTCATTTTTAAGAAGACGTTTTTTGATGCGGCGGATTATGTCGTCAGCAATATTTTGCTGCCGCTTGGCGCGCTTTTTATTTCGATTTTTATTCCGCTGAAATTGTCCAAACACGATCTATATGAAGAAATGAAAAGCGGATCAAAAGCGGGGAAAGGCTTTTTTATCGTGTGGTTTTATCTTCTCCGTTTCCTTGTGCCGCTTGCAATTGTACTTGTCTTTTTAAATTTAATCGGAGTGTTTTCATTTTAAAAGATCAGGAGATGGGTGAATATGGTGTTAGACTTTCAACAGATGTTTCCGAGCGAGGATGGCAATCACGAGGCGCGGTATCAGCTGCTGGCATTGCTTGAAGCGGTATTGGCCGGAATGGACAGGCTGAAGGATCCCGCCCGGATGACGCTTGGCCGCGAGTCTGAAGTTTCCTCTGACTACTATCAAAGCGTCATTGAAGAGGCCGCCTTGCCGGAAAAAGGCTTCGGGGCGGAAAAAAGCGTTGAAGAGCTATTGAAATTGCTTGACGGCCACCGTTTTTTAAACAGGCATTATGTGGCCAACGCGACACCTTTGCCGAACACCGCCAGCATCGCCGGGAATCTTTTAATGGTTCTTTTAAACGGAAACAATTTATGGGATGTCGACGGCACCGCTGCAGCCAAGGCGGAAGTGCAGATCACGGCGATGCTTTCGGACATTGTCGGCTATGACAGGCACAAGAGCGGCGGTTTTACCACATGGGGCGGGCAGGGAGCTGTTTTTCAGTCGCTCAGGCTGGCGATCGCAAGCGCGTATCCTGAAGCGAATCAGCAAGGAACGCCGCATCACCTGTACGCGTTCTGTTCAGAGCTTTCGCATTTCAGTCTTTACAAATCGATGGAAGCTTCCGGAATCGGGACGGACCATTTGATCAAGGTCAAGACGAATCGCGATCATTCGATGGATCTGGCCGATTTGCGGGAAAAAATGCAAGCCGTGATTGAAAAAGGCGGACATCCGATTTATGTATTGGCAACGCTTGGCACAACTGACTCATTTGGCATCGATGATTTGGCCGGTATCAAAAAAGTGACTGAGGAAATAGAGGCCGCCTACGGTTTGCCTCCTGTCTATATTCATGCGGATACGGCGATGGGCGGGATGTACGGTTTTTTTAACAGATACGATTTCATCGGAAATCCGCTTCATCTTGAAGATGAGGTGCTTGAGACGCTTGCCCGCTACAAAAAACATTTTCAGCATTTGCACCTGGCGGACAGCTTGGTCTTTGATTTTCATAAACTTGGACAAACGCCGTATATCACAAGCCTTTTCTTGGTGAAAAACCGTGAGGCACTGAAAGTCGTTGATTTGGATCCGGATGAGACGCCTTATGTCGGTAACAGAGGGTTTGGCAGCTATCATACGAGCTATACGCTAGAGTGTTCGCGAATGGGAAGCAGCATACCGATTTATGCTTCTCTGCTCGCATTCGGAATCGAAGGCTACCAGGAGATCTTGGCCAATTACATCAGAGTTAACCTGGCATTTCGAAAAAAACTCCTGCAGGCTTTTCCGAATGCAGCCGTCACCAATGATGTATCACCTGTAACGACATTCCGCTTCTATCCGGGAAATGTCCGCTACGATGAAGAAATCAGCGGCGCCATCATGGAGGAAGAAGTGCGGAATATTAACAAATTCAATGAAAAAATCGCCGAAACATTGGGAAGGCACCGCAGTCACACCTATTTTGGCAGCACGAAAAAGCAAACATACGTTTATCCTGCTGACAGCCGTTTGCCCGTGCCGCTTTATGTCCAGAAATTCTACAGTGTCTCGCCTTACACGACGGTTGATACAATTGACCATTATATCGCCTTTTTAAAAGCGCATGTTGAACCGTCCGATGTAGCAGCCGGATAAAATTTAAACGGGAGGGTTAAACCTCCCGTTCTTTCTTTAGTCTTTATATGCGGTTCTTTTTTGGACAGGTATCCATATTTCGCTTTTAAACGTTGGGGAGCTGATATCTTGATCCTGATTCCAAAGGATTTCCGGCCCTTTCGTTTGCTCGTAATGTGAAGACGGGAACCATTCAGCATAAATGCGTCCCCAGACATTTTGAAGGGTGTCCGGAAACGGACCGGCCGCTTCAAATACAGCCCATGTCGAGGCGGGAACTTCAAGCTGTTCATAGCGGTCCGGGCATTCCTTCGTTGTCGCTGCACCGATATAATGGTCAAGTTCTCCCTGCTCTTCCATCCGGCCTTCGGAGAAGTTCGCTGATGCTTGAATCAGTCCAAGCGGCTCGACATTTGACAGCTCTTTTAATTCAGCGATGTTTTCACTGCTTAAAGCTTTCCACATCGAGGCGATTTCCGGATTGATTCCGTGAAAGACGACAGGGACCCTTTTTTTGATTCCAACGATCCGAAATGCCTTCTTTTCTACAATACGGTAGTTCATTTCGTTTCCTCCTCTAATTGTTAACTGGAAGGTCATCGGAGGATATGCTTTCAGTGTGCTGATATCGTGCCTTGCCTCTGTCGGCGTGATGCCGTGCAGCTTTTGAAATGCGCGCGTAAAAGCATCCGGCGAGTGATAGCCGTATTTCACAGCGATATCAATTACTTTTTGATTTGTGTTTTTCAATTCAAACGCTGCAAGGGTAAGCCGCCTGCGGCGAATGTATTCGGACAGCGAAACCCCGGCAAGAAAAGAAAACATCCTTTTAAAATGATATTCAGAGCAGTAAGAAAGCTTCGCAAGCGTTTGAAAGTCGATACTGTCCGCCAAGTGTTCTTCAATATACGCCATGGCTTGATTCATGTTCTTCAGCAAATCCATTTGATGACCTCCTATGTTTACAAGAATAGCAGGAGCAGAATCCCGGCATCCGACTTTCCGTGCCCGATTGTGCAGGATCATTCCCGAGACTGTCCGCCGCTCAACCATGCTGTCTTCAGCTTTTTGATGCCGTCTGCGATGCTTTTTTCAGAAAGTCCGCCAAACCCGAGGAGCACCGCGTGGGTTTCAGGAGGAGTCACATACGAGACAGAGGCTGGATATACTTTGACCCCTTTTTCCAGCGCTTTTTGGGTCAGCCACTCTTCGCTCGGGGCGTCTTTCACCTCAAGGATGATGTGAAGGCCGGCGTTCTCTCCTCTGACTGCGGCATGATCGCCAAATTCACGCTTGATGGCATCAAGGAGCGTTTTTCGCTTTTTTCGGTAGAGTGTTCTCATTCGGTTCAAGTGCCTTTGATAATCCCCGTTTTTCATAAAAAAAGCAATGGCATGCTGTACATGGCGGGAAACCGTTTGTTTAAATAAGGATGCCATGTTGAGCCCCTCTTTGACGAGCGGAAAGGGGAGAACCATATAGCTGATCCTGAGGGAGGGAATCAGCGATTTTGAAAAAGTCCCTAAATAGATGACCCGGTGGTTCCGGTCGAGTCCCTGAAGGGAAGGAATCGGCTGTCCCGCATAGCGGAATTCCCCGTCATAATCGTCTTCAATGATATAAGCTCCGGTCGATGCTGCCCAGTCAAGCAACTGCAGCCTGCGGCCGATCGGCATGATCATTCCGAGCGGAAACTGATGGGACGGGGTGGTGTATGCGAGCTGCGGCTGATATTGTTCAAGGTCTTGCACGGAAATCCCGCTCTCGTCGACTGCAATTGGCACCACATTGAAGCCGCCGGTTTTCAGGACCGTTTTCGATCGATGAAATCCGGGATTTTCAAATCCGGCGGTTGTGCCTTTAGGAAACAGATGGCACAGCAACTGCAGTAAAACCGGTGTGCCGGCTCCGATAATGATTTGCTCGGGTGAACAGACCACGCCGCGCGATTCTCTGAGGTAAACCGCAATCATTTTCCGCAGCGGAAGATCTCCGGCCGTGGGGCCGCTTTGAAAAAGTCCGTGCCCTGATTCATCAAAGGTTTTGGCGAGCGTTTTTTTCCATAGGGAAACGGGAAATGACGCGAGGTCTACATGGCCGTGGTGAAAATCGATCATGTCCGCCGCCGTCTCATGTTCTTCCAGTTCTTTTTCGGCAGGAGGAGGTGCAGCCTGTGCAAAGTCTCCTTCCGCTTCGGCCGCATACCAGCCCTTTCTAGGCTTGCTGAGCAGATATCCTTCTGCAGCCAGCTGTTCATACGCGTGTTCAACGGTTGTCAGGCTGATATTTAAATGTTTGGCAAGCATTCGTTTGGAGGGAAGCTTTGTTCCAGGCTTTATGTACCCCGAATGAATGCTTCGTTTGAAAAACGCGTACAGCTGCTGATAAAGCGGCTCGCTGCCGCTGCGGCTTAAAAAGGGGGTTATATCCATTCAATCATCCCTTTCAATTCATCTGGTATGTATTATTTTATCAAAACTGGCCATTTTAAAAAGGTCAGTTTCCGGGTTAAAGTAGTTTCATAACCAACAGAAGGGAATGACGATGTTGCTCGATTGTAGGGAATTGCATTGTGAAACAGAGCTCAAGGAAGTCTATCCGATTATGAGACAGCTCCGCCCCCATTTGGATGAAACGTCTTTTTTGGAGCTCGTCAAAGAAGCTCGGGAGGCTGAAAGCTACACATTATTTGCGCTGTACGACGGTGATATTCCGGTGGCTTTGGCCGGCTTTTTGCCGAGGGTTTCTTTGAACCAAGGCCGGCATGTTTGGGTAGCGGACCTGGTGACGTGTGAAAAACACCGTTCAAAAGGCTATGGAAAGAAGCTTTTAGGCGCTGTTGAAGAGTGGGCCAAAGGGAACGGATTGGCTTCAATCGCTTTATCCTCAGGCTTACAGCGGGCAGACGCTCACCGTTTTTACGAAGAGAAAATGGGGTATGAAAAAGCGAGCTACCTATTTCGCAAGGCTCTGAAATGAAAAACTCCCCGGTATAACCGGGGAGTTATTAAAAGCCGAGCTGCAGATTCGTATCGATGGAGACGATGGTCCATACGCAAACGAGAATGAAAATGTTCAGGACGACGCCGAGAAATCCGAGACCGGTCCGTCCTTTTTTTATGAACAGCTCGATAATTCCGAGCGGAACGGCGGCCATCGCAAAAGGAAGCATCTTATACGAATATGCGATCGTGTCGCTTAAAATGGCCAAGTTTAAGACGAACAGGGACAGAATGGCCGTGCCGACAGACACCCATCCAAATACGTTGTGCTCCTTAAAGATTCTTACCAGTTCCATAATTCCACCTCACCTACTTTAGCTGCTTTGACAGGCCCTTTTTTGATCAGCCGTTCAACCTCTTTTGACGGTCCGGTAATGACGGCTCCATACACGTTCACACCATTCTGTTCCACATAGTCAAGCCGTTTGGAAAGCTTCAGGTCTTTCCTGCCTGAAATGGTTTCAGCCCATTTCTTGTTCTTGATCATGTAGGAAAGCGCCGCTTTAAACTGCTCGTCATCGTTTTCGGCAGGTTGCTGAATTTCAAAAATCCGGTTTGAATCTTTTCCGGGAAATCCGATCGGCTCTGCGTATGGATGATCTTTTAAATCGCCCTCTGTTTCAATCGCATTCCACAGAACGCGAACATCATAGCCTTTTAATTTTTCATACAGCTCCTTTGTCGGGTATGCTTTTTCAAAGGAAAGGAAAGCTTCGGTTACGGTTCCGTCAGGCAGCTGTTTTAAAATCGACTCGGCTTTGGACACTGATTTTTCTTTGATGCCGTCAGGGTAGACAAAATGACGTTCTTCTTTTGAAAGCTCCTGATTGTATTGATGAATCTGCGGAGACTTCAGCTGATCGAAGAACATTTCCACTTCTTCATTTCCAACTACTTTTGTGACGTTTCCGATTTGCTTCTTTAACGGGAACTGTGTTTCGATTCCAAAGAGTTTTACTTTGTTGACAAGGGCTTCAGTATCGACTTGAATATTCGGGTTTGTGACGGCAACTGTCATTGAAGCGGTTTGCACCAGTTCATTCCCTTTGCTTTCATGCCCGCCCAACCCGTAGTATAGATAGCTGCCGAGTGTGCAGATCGGCAGAATAATAAGCGTAGAAATAACAGCAAGGGTGGAAATCCGCATATATGATTTATTTTTTCCGTATCTTAAAATCGCTTTTTGCTTTTCAGGACTGATCGCCAAATCCCAGTCTTCGTCTTTCATTTCCTGTTCCAGCATGTCCTGGTATTCTTCAAGCTGTTCAAGCTCTTCTTCGACCCGGAGCATTTCCGATTCGGAAAGTTCGCCGTTTTTATATTTTTCCCAACGTTTTTTAAAATCTTCATTCATCGTTAACACCTCTGTTGTAAAGTGCTTTCAGCCGCTGTCTGGCACGAAATAAAACACTTTTAAAATTAGCCTCTGAGATATTCATCAAGCTTGACGCTTCCTTGTAGTTCAATTCTTTTAAATAGTACAGCGTAAGCGCTTCCCGGTAGTTATCGGGGAGCTGGTTCATATATAAGGTTAACACTTCCTTGATTTCGACCTGGTGAGCAGGGCTTTGCACCGCGTTTTGAAACAGGTTTCCGATCATGTCGTCAGAAATCGTCACTTCCTTTTTATGCTTTCTGACATAGTCGATAAACGCATTGCGTGCCACTTGAAAAAGCCATGGCTTCACTTTGCTGTGGTCGTAAGAATGGATGTGTATGTAAGCTCTCATAAAGGTTTCCTGAAGCAAATCCTCTGCTAGATGTTTATCTTTCGTCATGGAGAGCAGGAACCTGTAAACATCATTCATATACATTTGGTAAATTTCGTCGATAGTCACTGCCTTTTCTCCCCTCTATGTTATAAACGCATAAGAAAGGTTTGAAGTTGCACTAAATATGCCCACGGCTCATTTTTCCTCCAATTTCTTACCTTTAAAATCATCTACCCTATATAATAACTGAACACGTTCAAAAAAACTAATCTTCATGGCGATTTTAACGACTGAACGGCCGAAATATAAAGCACAGCAGCAAAATAAGCCTTTAAGCATATCAGATCTTTATTATATGCTAAAAGGCTATTTGATTAGAGGATATCCTTCATTATCAGCTGTTTTTATCGTCTGTCAAAAATATTGGCCGTGACCGCGGCGGCCTTCTGCGGCCAGCGCATCGGCTTTCGTTCGATGGACGGTGCCGAATGGGTGGTTGGGCGGAGCATAGATTGAATAGAGTTTCAGCGGAGTATTGCCTGTATTGGTGAGATTGTGCCATGTTCCGGCAGGGACGACGATAGCGGTGTCATCGTAAATATTTCTTTTAAATTGCAAATGATGTTTGCTCGGCCCCATTTGAACGATTCCCCTGCCTTGTTCAACACGAAGGAACTGGTCAACGTGAGGGTGCATTTCTAATCCGATGTCTTCGCCGGGGTTGAGGCTCATCAGGGTAACTTGCAAATGCCTTCCTGTCCATAAAGCGGTCCGAAACGTTTTGTTCTGTTTGGCCGCTTCGTTGATGTTAGCGGCAAACGGCTTTTGTCCATAATCTCTTAATACGATGCGTTCTTCGCTGCCGGGTGTTCGAAAAGCGCCTGCATAGTCTGATTCGTGAAACCAAACCGGGTTATAAGAAAAAGGAATATAATATGGGTATTGATTTGGATGCATTTGTTCTAGGTCCCTTCATTAGCTTTATTGGGATCATCGTATGCAATAGGCATATGAAGTGTCCCGCTGTAAGATGGTTTTTAGTCAAAACACGTTTTTTTAAAAAAGCTTCCGGGAAAATATGATATCAGACTCACAACAGGAGGGAGAGGAGCATGGAATACATCAACATATCCGGTACATCGATCGAATCGTCGCGCATCGGTCTCGGAACATGGGCCATCGGAGGTTTTATGTGGGGCGGAAGCGATGAAAAAGAAGCGATTCAGACGATTCATGCTGCGCTTGATGAAGGAATCAACCTGATTGATACTGCTCCGGCATACGGTTTCGGGCAGTCGGAAGAAATCGTCGGTAAAGCCGTACAGCAATACGGAGAGCGCGACCGAGTCATTCTCGCGACAAAATCAGGACTTGATTGGAAGCAGGAACAGCTGTATCGCGACGGATCGAGGGAGCGGATCATCAAGGAAGTTGACGATTCGCTGAAAAGGCTCAATACGGATTACATCGACCTGTATCAAGTGCATTGGCCCGATCCGCTCGTCCTGATCGAAGAAACGGCGGAAGCGATGAAAGACTTGTATGATGCGGGGAAAATCAGAGCGGTCGGCGTCAGCAATTTTTCCCCGGAGCAGATGGACACATTCAGAGCTGCGGCGCCGCTTCATACCGTACAGCCGCCGTACAACATGTTTGAAAGGGAAATCGAGCAAGACATTCTTCCGTATGCGCAAGATCAAGGGCTGACGACGCTATTATACGGAAGCTTGTGCAGGGGGCTCCTGTCAGGAAAAATGAATGAGGACTACACGTTCAAAGGGGACGACCTTCGAAAGCGGGACCCTAAGTTTCAAAAGCCGCGCTTTAAAGAATATCTTGAGGCCGTCAGGAAACTTGATGAGTTTGCAAACGAGCGGTTCGGCAAATCGGTTCTCCATCTGGCAGCAAGATGGGTGCTTGATCAGCCTGGCGCAAGCATTGCTTTATGGGGGGCAAGACGCCCTGATCAAATCCGTCCCGTCAGCGAAATCACCGGCTGGAGTTTAACGGAAAGTGATCAAAAAGCAATTGACGACATATTGGACAATACGATTTCAGAACAGATCGGGCCTGAATTCATGGCGCCGCCGACAAAAGAAAAAGTCTGAAAACCGGGGAGGAAATTCCCCGGTTTTTTTCGTGAAAAATCATTTTTTAGTACCAGGTAATAAAAAAAATTGTTATAATAATAAAGGGAAACCTCATACGACTACATCAATAAAGGAAGTGCCATATGTATAAATTTACTGGTTATGCTGCAAAAGCGATTCTTTCTTTGCGCGGCGGAATTAAAGTATACAATAAAGAAAATCTTCCTAAAGACACAGGTTTCGTTATTGCGTGCACACATGCAGGATGGGTGGATGTCGTCGCACTGGGTGTCGGCATTTTGCCTATGGAAATTCATTACATGGCGAAAAAAGAGCTTTTTGAAAATAAATTAAGCGGTTCTTTTCTTTCAAGCATCAACGCATTTCCCGTCGACAGGGAAAATCCCGGGCCAAGCAGCATCAAAACCCCGATCAAGCTGTTGAAAGAAGGAAAAATCGTCGGCATTTTCCCAAGCGGAACAAGATCATCTGAAGATGTTCCATTGAAAAGAGGGGCTGTCACGATCGCCCAGATGGGAAGAGCGCCGCTTGTGCCGGCCGCATACAGCGGTCCTTCCAACGAAAAAGAGCTTTTCAAGAGAGGCAAAATGAAACTGGTCATCGGCGAACCGCTCAATCAGGAAGATTTCGCTCAATATTCGTCAAAAGAAAAGCTGGTCAAGATGACGGAGGCTTTGAATGACAGTATTAAAGCTTTAGAGAAAAAGCTGGAGCAGCTATAATTCAAACATACGCAAGGAAAAACAGCTTCTCACGCACAGAAGCTGTTTTTTAATTTTTTGGGCAGTATTTTAGAACGATATTTATTGGTGAGGAGCTTATATATGAAATGGTATTTGAAAGCAATAAAAAACTATGCAGGATTTACAGGAAGGGCGAGACGAAAGGAATTTTGGCTGTTTTGCTTTTTCTCATACATGATTTTGGTCCTCTACGGTTTTTTTAAAGCCATTCTGCATCTTCCGGAATATGAAATAGAGACATTTTTAGGGATGGTTTATTTGCTTGCCATTCTTGTGCCGGGCTTGGCTGTCACGATCCGCAGATTGCATGATACGGGTAAAAGCGGCTGCTGGATCTGCATCGGTCTGATCCCTCTCATTGGGCAATTTATTTTGCTGATCATGCTTTGTCAAAACAGTGTAAAAGAGGAAAATCAATACGGGCCGAACCCGAAGGGAGCTATCTAAGCGAAAACCGCCTGTCCCCAGGCGGTTTTTTAGTTGTTTGGGGCAGTTGATTTTTCTAAAAACAAAAGCAGTTCCCGCCAAAATGTTTGAGCTGCAATGGCATCGGCTTCAGTTTTTCCCCCATAGGCTATTTTTCGGCTTTTCCGCCCGGATGTCGGAAAGTATGGAGGCCTGATATTATGGCCGGCATCTTCGAAATATAGATGTTTAACAGAATAGGGAAATCTCTTCTTTTTCAGCCGTTCAACGATTTTCTCGTTCATAGAGGCGGAGGGCCATACCAAATCATCCGTACCTGAAGTTAACAGAATAGGCCCATTAATATGTTCCGCTTTTATAATTGCTGGATGATCCTCTTTCACTTTCCGTAAAGCTTTTTTGTAAAGATCAGTAAAAGCATGAGGCTGTCTTGTGAGCTTATGTGTCACCATATTCCACAGCTGAGAAAGCGAAAACAATGGCAGCGGGGCAAAGGCGAGCGGTGCGCCGTCCAGACTCCAGGAAGATGTCTGCCGAAATTTTTTTAATCCAACGCCTTGAAAGACGACCCCGCCGCCTACATGAGAAACCGCAAAACGGATTTCCGGAAAATGGGAACCTATCAGCAGCGCCAGTTCGCCGCCTTTTGACCTTCCGCATATTCCGATCTGACGATGATGAAGTCCTTCTTGGCGTCCGAGCCAATCGATCGCTTTCCGGAAATATTCAAGCGGGATTTCAACCAGTTTTTTAGGAAGCTGTTTGTATTGAAAATAAGGGATTGCAAATGTTGCATATCCGTAATTTGCTAACATGCCTGCCATTGTTTCATCAAGACCGCCGTCAGATCCCCCTAATACGATGACTGCGGGAGGCCGGTTGACAGCAAGCGGACGAAAAAATGTGCCGGACAACCCATTTTCGCTTACTTCCTGTCTCTCTACTGTTTCAGAAAGCAGCACTCGTTTTATTTCTTTACTCAGGATCGTGCGTTCTTTTTGCTTCACCTCAATCCTGTAAACGGAGGAATTAACCGATTTTTTATGGAACGAGCAGGAGGATTCAACCGCCTGCATTGACCAAAAAAGCCCCATTTGATCTTTAGACTGGTAGGTTCCTTTTATTGGGGCTGCTGCTGCAGGGTCGACTTCTCCCAATCGATTCGCTTGAAAAACAGCATGTGATCTCCACTCTGCGTCAGCTTCATCTTTCACAGTCAAGATGATTTCAATGATATCAAACGGTCGGAGTCCGCTTATCTTCAGGTTTATTTTTTCATCCCATTTGGAAACTGCAGGTATGTGCAAAACCGGTTGCAGAGTAATCAAGACGGCACTTCCTTTTCAAGTTTTGTATAAAATAAATCGACGCACTCCTCAACATAGTCATCAATACGATCATCGAACGACTCCTTGAATGCGGGCAAATGTTGAAACATAATGTATTGATTCAGCAAACCGAAAAACATTTGGCTTAAAATTTGAAAATTGCCGCCTGAAATTTTTTTTTCGGCATAGAGGTTGGCAAAATAAGTCTCTAAAAAGCGATTGAGACGGCGGGGAATATCCATGATTAATTCGCAAACTTCCTTATCTTGTACTGCATCATTAAAGTAAAGTAAAAAAACAGTACCTTTTTCCAGGTTTTCTTTTAGATATGCTTTCGCAATGAATGAGAGGTCTTGTCGTAAATCGCCGCTCAGTATTCCTTCAAGTTCTCCAATAAAATCTCCCGATGACACATGTTGAATAACACTTTCCCGAAATAAATTCTGTTTATTTCCGAAGTGTCTAAAAAGGGTCAAATGATTGACGCCTGCTTTTTGGGCAATTTCCCTGGTGGATGCGGCTTGATATCCTTTTTCTTTGAAAAGGGCAAGCGCCGCTTCGATTAATCGATCCCTTGTAGATTGTGCTGACATAAGTCCCTCCTGAAATGCAATCACTTGATTACATGATAATTGAATTTTGTTCTGTAATCAAGTGGTTACATATTTTGAATGCAAAAAAAAGAGGATACAAATTCATTGTATCCCCCGGTTTGTTCACAATGTTATTCCGCTTCCTCAAGCAGCGGCGTTTCCGCAGCTTTTTTCACCTCAACGTATGAAACGTGGTGGCCGTCGATTTCGTTGATCGTGAATTCAAATCCCTGATCGGTGATCATGTCGCCTTTTTGGACGTCATATTTTTGTGTCAGGAACCATCCGCCGATCGTGTCAATTTCCTCATTGTCGAGCTGAATGCCGAGCAGATCGTTGACTTGGTTGACGAGCACTTTACCGTCGAGAATGTAATGGTTTTCGCCAATCTTGCGGATTTCATTAATTTCATCGATATCGAATTCGTCACGGATTTCGCCGACGATTTCTTCAATGATGTCTTCGACCGTCACGAGTCCGGCCGTTCCGCCGTATTCATCAGAAAGGATCGCCATATGAACGCGTTCTTTCTGCATTTTCAGAAGCAGATCGTGGATCGGAACAGTCTCGATCACATGAATGATCGGATTGATAAACTGTTCAATCGTGTCTTCTTTGGAGCATTCTCCGCTGATGCAGGCCGTCAGTATTTCCTTGACATTGATGACGCCGACGATGTTGTCCTTATCTCCGTCTTCTACGGGATAGCGGGTATAGCCTTCGACCTTCGTGATGTCGATCATCTCGGCGATTTTCATATCATTTGGAAAGCTGACGACTTCTGTTCTCGGGATCATGATTTCCTTGGCAAGACGGTCATCGAATTCAAAAATTTTGTTGACATATTTGAACTCAGATTGATTGATTTCGCCGCTTTTGTAGCTTTCTGACAGAATAATTCGCAGCTCTTCCTCTGAGTGCGCCATTTCATTTTCAGAAACCGCTTCAAGGCCAAACGCTTTCGTCAGCAGCCTTGCAGATCCGTTCAGCGCCCAGATGAATGGGAACATGATGCGGTAGAACCAGATCAACGGTTTTGCAAAAAGGAAGGAAACGGCTTCCGCTTTTTGGATCGCAAGCGTCTTCGGAGCGAGCTCGCCGACAACCACATGCAAAAACGTAATCAAGCTGAAGGCGATCACGACTGAAACGATGTGTGATACAGAGCTCGGAATGTTCCACTTCACAAATAGCGGTTCAAGCAGCCGGGCAACTGTCGGCTCCCCGAGCCAACCGAGACCGAGAGCCGTCAAAGTGATGCCGAGCTGACAGGCCGATAAATATTCGTCTAAATGCGTAATGACTTTTTTCACCGAAACCGCTGTTTTGTTTCCTTCAGCAATCAATTGATCAACCCGCGAGCTTCTGATTCTGATAATCGCAAACTCAGACGCTACGAAAAATGCTGTTAAAGCAATTAATACAGCAACAAAAACCAAATTAACTATTTCCAATTAGGACCTTCACTCTAGCGTGAGAATGAAGGTAACACCTCCTGTTTAGTAAAAGATTAACTAAAGCAGCAGTAAAAAGGACTGGATGACCGTCATTTTTTCAGGAGAAAGCCGGCTTTTCAGAATCTTCCGTTCATCGGGATTCAGCCGTTTCCATCTGTTTATGAGCACGGAAATATTGTCATTGACATGATCAATTTCCGTTGTCAGGCTTCCAATTTCATCATCATTCACAGTTGAAGAGGGAAACTGGTTTTCCAGCCTTACTTTAATGTCGGACAGGGCCAATCTCTGCTGCTTGCAGTCCATAATAAACTTCAGCCGTTTGAGAGCGGCTTCATCGTAATAACGGTAGTTTGAACATGATCTGTCAGGCGTTAACAGCCCGAGATTCGTATAATAATCGACAGTCCGTTTTGTTACGCCTGCAGCAGCTGCTAATTCGCCAATGCGATATTTCTCTGCCCCATCTGCATCCCTCCTCAACCATCACGTTATAGTTATAAAACATTTTAATATATTAGAAGCTGTTTATACAAGTTAATTGATCAAAAAAAGGCGTAAAATTGATGCGAAAACCTTTATTTATCTAAATATTCGAGAAAATATTGTTAGATTTAAAGTTTAGACATTTGACTGACTCTTTTTTAATAAAGTAAGATAATAGTATATATTTGGCTTGGAGGTGGTTAGATGGGGCCCTCTGCATAGTCATTTTTACAGAACGCACATCAGCCTTATTAAGGGAATTTGAATTCATCAGGAGGTGACTCCTTGTCCTTTGTGAAGGATAAGGTTAAATGGACGATATTGTTAGTCTGATAATCATCGGGATTCTGATTGCATTAACCGCTTTTTTCGTGGCATCGGAATTTGCGATTGTCAGAGTCAGAAGCTCCCGCATTGATCAGCTGATTGCTGAAGGAAACAAAAAGGCGGTTCGCGCAAAACAAGTGGTGTCGGATTTGGATGAATACCTTTCAGCTTGCCAGCTCGGCATTACGATTACAGCACTCGGACTCGGCTGGATGGGGGAGCCTACGGTTAAAAAGGTGCTGCATCCGGTCTTTGAAAGCTTGCATGTTTCTGGCGCTGTATCGCACGCTCTTTCAGTTGCCATTGCATTTTTAGTGATTACATTCCTGAACGTCGTGGTTGGAGAACTTGCCCCAAAAACCATCGCGATTCAAAAAGCCGAACAGATGACACTGTGGCTGGCGGGACCTCTGCACTTTTTCAATGTTGTGATGTTCCCGTTCATTTGGACGCTGAATGCCTCAGCCAGAGTGCTGACCGGGTTATTCGGTTTGAAGCCTGCTTCGGAAAAGGATGAATCCCATTCGGAGGAAGAGCTGCGAATCCTGTTATCAGAAAGCTACAAAAGCGGAGAAATCAATCCGTCTGAATATAGATACGTTAATAAAATCTTTGAATTCGACAATCGGATCGCCAAAGAAATTATGGTGCCGCGCACTGAAATCGCCTCTGTCCCGGTGGATATGCCGATCGATGAGGCCATTTCGGTCATGCTGCAGGAAAAGTATACGCGCTGGCCTGTCTATAAAGGCGATAAGGATCATGTCATCGGCATGATCAATACGAAACAGCTGTTTACGGATATGCTCATGATGTCAGAGGCTGAGAAAAAGCGATTGTCCCTTGAAGCCTATGTCCGTCCGGTTATTGAAGTCATTGAAACCGTGCCTGTTCAAAAGCTGCTGATCAAAATGCAGCGGGAGCGGATTCACATGGCGATCTTAACGGATGAGTACGGCGGGACATCTGGTCTTGTGACGGCCGAGGATATTCTTGAAGAAATCGTCGGGGAAATCAGGGACGAATTCGATGAAGACGAAAAACCGCTTATCGAAAAAGTCTCCGATCATGAATACATCATGGACGGCAAAGTGAGAATCGATCAGGTCAATGAGCTGTTTGAAGACGATCTCGAGGAAGAGGAAGTCGAAACAGTCGGCGGACTTGTGCTGAAAGAAAACATAGATATCGCGGAAGGCCAGGCGGTGCATATCGGCTCCTATACGATAACGGTTCTCGAAATGGAAGGGCGTCTGATTAAGCACGTCGAAGTTAAGCGGGAACAAACAACAGAACATGTAGAGCTGGCACCGGCAAATCCGGTCGTCGTTAACGAAGTCACCTTGAGCGAAAAATAGCTCAAGGTGATTTTTGATTTTAAGAAAAAAGTCATTTGAACAGGAACTTTTGTTCGTATATAATGGGAACAAACGTTCTGTTTGAGAGGTGATTGATTTGCTGTGGTACGAAATCATTTCGGAGGAAGAGAGGAAAACGTATATTAAGCGGATCGAATTTCATTTGCGGAATTGGAAAAATTACAAAGCCGCCGTGCTCAATTTAGAAAGGAGGATGGAGAAGGAGCAAAAGAACGGGCTCACCGTCAAAGAAAGAAACGCTGAATATCAGATCGACGCGGAAAAAAGGCTCTATCAATTTTTGCTTGATTCGATGGAAACGGCTGTCTCCGAATTGGATGAGCTCGAGCGGAAGTTGGTGGAATGCCGGTATATTCATAATTGGAGCATGGGAAAATGCGCGATGGAAATCGGCTACAGCGAAAAAACGCTGTTTTTAATGAAGAAATCGCTGCTGGACAAACTGCTTGTCAGCTTGGCGGCGATCACGAATATTTAACGGATGCGAGGGCTTGTCTCAAACAAGCCCTTCTTTTCTGCGCCGCTTCAGTTTTTTTTCAGGTTCTTGACGCGATGATGACACGGGAGAGGGCAGCTTTTCTTTTATGATAAAGACAAGCTTTAAACAGCGGGGAGGTTTGACACATGTAATGCCGGTCATTTTTTGAGACAAACGCTTCAGGAAAGGAGAGGAAGAACATGGATTTTTCTGAAATTGCGCTCGTTCCGCTGATTACGGGATTGGTGCATACGGTAAAGCTTGTCGGCATTCAGAAACGATTTCTCCCCATCTGTGCAATTGTCTTCGGCATCTCGATTTCTCTCTTGTTTACTGCAGGGGACTGGAAGGAAGATATGATGATCGGAACTTGGCTTGGCTTGTCATCAGTTGGATTTTACTCCGGCTCAAAAAACGTCTTGAAACCATTATCAAAGGAGGAGATTGAACATGAAGATTTATTTGGATCCGGGACACGGCGGAAGTGATCCGGGAGCATCGGGAAACGGTTTGCAGGAAAAGGACGTGACGCTTGCGATTGCTCTCAAAATGAATGACATTCTATTAAAAGAGTATGATAACGCAGAGACGAGGCTGAGCAGAACAACAGACAAAACGGTCACGCTTCAGGAGCGCACAGATGATGCCAATTCGTGGGGGGCCGATTTATTTGTCTCCATTCATACAAACGCTTTTGACGGTACGGCGTACGGGTATGAAGATTATATCTACAGCGGCTTGACCGATGAGTCGGTTACTGCTCTTTATCAACGGATCATTCACGGCGAAGTGATCAAGCAGAACGGACTCAGGGACAGGGGAATGAAGAAGGCGAACTTTCATGTTCTTCGGGAAACAGCGATGCACGCCATATTGACGGAGAACGGCTTTATCGATCATCCCGAAGATTCGGCAAAAATGAAAAGCGCCGCTTGGATCGAACAGACGGCGCGGGGACATGCAGCCGGCATCGCACTCTGCCTCGGTCTGACACACAATGAGTTTCCCCTGTATAAAGTGACGATGGACGGGGGACAAATTGGAGCTTACCAAGAAAAAGACGATGTTTTGAACGTTATTTCTGCGAATTGGGACAGCTTTCAAACAGCGGCCATTGAAAAAGGATAAAAAGGGAAGAATCCATTTTGAAGCATTCAAAATGGATTCTTTAATGTGTTTGTATCTTTTTTAGTTGTCCGTGGTGTTCCTTTCTGAACAATGCCATTCAAATCAGGGCACAGCTTTTGCGACGGCGGGCGCAAGAAAAATGACAACCGGAAGTACATGTGCAAGCGCCTGTTCATAGCCGAACGAGCATCATTGTTTCATCATCTTCACAAAATCAGCATGCTGCCGGCCCAGAACCCCCCGAGTGAGCATGCCATTGTAAGCAGCATGTAAACCGCTGAATCCTTTACACGTTTTGCAGCCAAAAGCTGAACCGCTTCGACGCTGAATGTGGAAAATGTTGTGAAGCCTCCGAAAAATCCAGTTCCGACCAAGATAGAGACCGTTTGATTGTCAATGCCGAGGCTGACGAATATGCCGAGGGCGAATGAGCCGACAATATTGACCACCATCACGCTGACAGGAATGCGCGGGCGCGGAAACATCGCCATGAGCATATTGCCGAGCCAAAATCTTAAAACGGAGCCGAATCCTCCGGCGATCATAAATCCAACTGCCATCATGATTGATACCGCTCCTTTTCTTTCCCTGACGATCCGCTCATCCTTTTGCCGATCATGATGCCCAAAAATGCGGAGCACACCCCGCAGGCAAGCGACACGATCAAGTACAGAACCCCGATGTGCGGAGCGGCCGATTGCAGCAAAAATACGGTCTCTTTAGAAAAAGCGGACATTGTCGTATATCCTCCGCAAAACCCCGTTCCTAAACATAACTGGACGAGCGGCTTTTTTGCCCGAGCCGCAAAAAAACCTGTCAAAAGGCCGAGGAGAAGGCTTCCAGACGCATTTTCAATAAAAGTCGGCCAAGGAAAACCGGCGGTGCCGCCATGCAGATTGACGAAGTAGCGCAGCAGCGAGCCGAGGGCTCCTCCGATAAAAACGGCAACAGATGATTTCATACTCTTCCTTCTTTCTCAAAAATAATCCGGGTAGTCGGTAATGATCCCGTCGATTTTCCAGCTTTTCAGGCGGCGTCCCGTTTTCTTCCCGTTGACCGTCCAGGCCAGCGCCTTCAAATCACAGCTGTGAATCGATTTGATCAGAAAAGGGCTGACCATCGTAGCTTTCAGGCTGACGTACCGGGCAAACTCCGCGATTTGCCGCAGCCGGGCGCGCGGCAGCATTCCGAATCGCGGCCTGATCAAAACGGCGGTCGGAATCGAAGGATACATGTGATGAAGCGCCCTCATGGCGCCTGCGTCAAACGACTGGACAATCGTGTTCATCGAATGGCCGAACCGGCTGATCAGTTGTCCGGCCGCTTTTTCGATTCCGGGCTGGGTTTTGGACGACTTGATTTCGATGAGAAGGCCCGTCTTGTTGTGATATTTCCCTAGAACAGCTTCAAGTGAAGGGATTTTTTCGTCCTGAAATTCCGGGCTGAACCAGCTTCCCGCATCAAGCTTTTCGAGCTCATTCATCGTATACTCGCGAACGAACCCGGTACCGTTTGTCGTTCTGTCAACTTTGTCATCGTGGATGACGGCAAGTCTGCCGTCTTTTGTCAGCTGTACATCGAGTTCGATAAAATCAGCCCCGAGCTCCACCGCTTTTTCAAAAGCGGCAAACGTATTTTCAGGGGCGTAAGCCGAGGCTCCGCGATGTGCGATAATATGCAAGCATGTCAGCTCCTCTTGATAAAATCTTTCCATCACAAGGATACCCGATTTTGACGATGCAAGTAAATCATTTGACTGAAGCGGACAAAGGGCAGGGAGAAGAGACAAGCGACAAATTTCGGCAAAATGGTACAAAAGGATCATTTACTAAAGATTCTGATATTTTATAATGGACAAAAGGAGGCGAGATGATGGGTAAAGGGAGAATTAAAGTGGAAGAACGGATTAAGATCGAAACCGATGCTGAAATGTTTAAAGCGACTCTCCTTGATCAAACACAGTCTCAGAAGAAGAAATAACGGTGTTGGCCCGAATCACGTTGTCTCTGGAACAATAAAATATGATGATCATCAGGCTGCCGAAGTGTTCGGCAGCCTTTTATGTGTGTCGACGGTTATTTTTGGTGCACAATAAAATGAGAAATTTTTTTCTCGTTTTAGTATAATTAAAGCTTGATGAGTGAAATAAGGGAGAGAAAGCAATGTTCGAAAAGTATATGACAATGGATTTCGCTGTCGATATCGGAATCAGCATCGGTATCCTTCTTTTATTTTTCGTGTTTCGAAAAATATTTACGAAGTACTTGTTCAACTTAATACTGAAATTGACGAATAAGACGAAAACAGACTTTTTCAATCAGGTGGTGCTGGCCTTTGAAAAGCCGGCCCGGTGGTTTTTTGCGATACTCGGTATTTATCTGGCCATCATATATTCCCCGTTTTTTGATGGGCATATGGCGATCGTTCATAAACTGTACAGAGTGTCCGTGATTTTGGTTATTGTAAGCGGGCTATACAACTTAACGGCGGCTTCGTCGGTTTTATTCGATAAAATCAATAAGCGGCTTGAGCTTGATATGGATGATATTCTTGCGCCGTTTTTGTCCAAGATTCTCCGCTTTATCATTGTAGCGCTCGGAATCAGCGTTATCGCCGGAGAGTTCAATTATGATGTCAACGGATTTGTTGCCGGACTCGGGCTCGGCGGCTTCGCTTTTGCTCTTGCGGCAAAAGACACTGTCGGCAACTTTTTCGGCGGAATTGTCATTATTATGGAGAAGCCCTTTACAATCGGCGATTGGATTGAAACAAATATCGTCACCGGATCTGTTGAAGATATATCGTTCAGAAGCACGAAAGTCCGCACGGCCGGAGAAGCTCTCGTGACCGTCCCCAACTCGGTGCTGGCTAACGAAGCGATCATGAACTGGACGAAAATGCGAAAGCGTCAGGTCACCTTTACGCTCGAAATCGATCCGTCCACCCCGCGCGAGAAAGTCGAACGATGTGTGGAGCGTTTCAAAGAAATGCTCAAGTCGCACGAAGGGGTCAACCCGGATGTCATTATGGTCAATTTTGACGTCCTGAAGGATACGCATTTAAGCATCTTCTTCAATTACTATACCAATACGACGGTCTGGGCCGAAAACTTGGACGTCAGACAGGATGTCAACTACCGCATTCTTGATATTATGAAAGAGGAGCAGGTTGATTTTGTTTCTCCGGGTCACAGCCTCTTTGAGTTGAAGAAAATGAAAGATCAGCAAGGAGATGCTTAGGTAACGCTTTTGGAAGGGAGACAAGCCAAATGGAGGAAAAAGCCCTGAGATTTGTGGAGATGATCGAAAATGCCGAGCGCATTACCGTTTTGACAGGCGCCGGTATGAGCACGGAATCAGGTATTCCCGATTTTCGTTCAGCCGGCGGCATATGGACGGAAGATCTGTCGAGAATGGAAGCGATGAGTCGTGATTATTACGAACGATATCCAAAATTGTTTTGGCCGAAGTTTAAAGAGCTTTTTCAAATGAAAATGACCGGAACTTATCAGCCGAATGACGGGCACCTTTATTTAGCCGATCTCGAGAAAAGCGGTAAGGATGTCAAGGTATTCACGCAAAATATCGACGGACTGCATCTCAAGGCGGGAAGCCGGCATGTATATGAACTGCACGGTTCGATCCAAACAGCCGCATGCCCAAAATGCGGGGCGCGCTATGGTCTTGACCACATTCTTCAAGAAGAAGTGCCAAGATGCCATCGCGTCAATGGCAAGGGGAGAGAATGCGGATTCATATTAAAAACGGATGTCGTGCTGTTCGGCGATGCCGTTCAGCATTTTGACACGCTTTTTGAAGTCCTCAACGAATCCGACCTGCTTTTGGTGATCGGCACTTCACTTGAAGTGGCGCCTGTCAGGTTTGTTCCTGAAGAAGCGCACTTGATCCCAGGCTTGAAGAAAGCGATGATCAATCTCGATAAGACACCTTACGATCATTTATTTGATATTGTCATCCATCAAAAAATCGCCGAGTTTGTTCGGAAGCTTAACTGTTAAAAAGGCGCTCCAGACCGGAGCGCCTCAGACTGTTGACAAAATAGGTCGGATTTTTATAATCCGACCTATTTTTGTCCAATTTATTCTGTTTTTTCGATGAGAATGCTGGCGAATTGGACTTTTCCAAGTCCAATTCGCCAGCTTTTTGAGATTCATGGCAGCGAAAACAAGCATCGCCTGCATGGACAATTTTTTCTTACCCCGTAGGGTTGTCCAGCGCAGGCCATGCTTGTGTTTTAAATCCGCAAAAACCCGTTCGATCGTTTCTTTGCGTTTGGCGTAGATTCGCCTATTCTCATCCGTGTGGCGAAGATGGTCGGCTTCATCCAAATGATCCTGCCAGAGATGCCTGTGAATCATCTTTCGATGATTTCGACTTTCCGTACATTGCTTCAAAAAAGAACAGTGTTCACATCGGTTTGGATCTGATGCATAAATCCGATAGCCTTCACGGTTGGTTGTGCGATATGTCAGAACATGATCGTCAGGGCAAATATAAGCATCGTAATATTCATCGTATACATATTCATGTTTTCTCATGAACCCTTTTTTAGTTTGTGGTCGGGTGTAGGGCATGACGGGATGGACATTTTGATCACTTAGAAATTTTGCGATAAACGGCGTTTTATATCCGGCATCAACTGCGACCGTATGAGGCTTGGCGACGTGCTCTTTCACCTGTTGAAACAGGGTCGTGAACACTTGGCTGTCATGAATATTGGCAGGCTCAACAACCGTCCCCAGCACAAATCCATTCCGGTCACAAGCTGTATGAAAACCATAAGCAAAAAGACGTTCCCGTTCACCTTTTACAAAATAACCGCTCTCAGGATCTGTCGTACTTTCTTTTATTTCTCGTTCTTCTAAGCATTGCCTGGGCTTTAAGGGCTTTTTGCCGTTGGCTTCGCGATCGGCATTAATTTCTCGATCTAATTGTTCCTGATAAGCTCTTGTTTCTTTTCTCACAATCTTCTTCACAAACTTTTTCTTATTCGCATTGGCTTTGACATGGGTTCCATCGATAAAGGCGACCGCCGGGTCGACAAGACCGAGATCCATGGCCTGACGCAAGATTTTATAGAAGATTGTTTCAAATAGGTCCGTATCATGAAAACGGCGCTCATAGTTTTTACTGAAGGTTGAAAAATGAGGGATTTTTTCAGAAAATCCATATCCAATAAACCAGCGATAAGCGACATCGGTTTCGATCCGTTTAATGGTTTCGCGCATCGAGCGGTGGCCAAACACGTACTGAATCAGAACCATTTTGATCAATACAACGGGATCAATGCTTGGGCGCCCTTTTGAAGAATAAAGGGGAGCAACTTTTTCATAAATAAAAGAAAAGTCCATGGCTTCTTCTATTTTCCTGACCAGATGGTCTTCCGGGACAAGTTCACTTAAGGCAAAGACTTCAAGCTGTTCGCGCTGATCTTTAGAGTGCTTAGACAACATGGAAAAACCTCCAAAAACTAGATTTCACTCACATTTTAACAAAAAAAGCTTGTCGATCAAGCCACTTTTTGTGGCTTTGTCGACAAGCTGAGGCGCTCCAGACCGGAGCGCCTTTTTCTGAGCTTCATCACAATTTTTTATAATAAAAAACGGATGTATCGAAGCTGCCGTCTGCAGATTCCGCGTATGCGGGAATGCGGCCGGCTTCGGCAAAGCCGAGCGAAGCGTAAAGAAGGTTGGACGGGTCTTTTTCCCTTGTATCCAGCACGAGAAGAGATCTGCCTTCTTGTTTCGCCCTGTCGATCGCTTTTTCCATTAATGATCTGGCGACGCCCTGCCGCCTGAAGGCGGGATCTGTCATTAACTTGCAGATTTCCGCTCTGTGGCGGCCGTTTTGTTTTGTGCATAAGTGCAATTGAACACTTCCTGCGATCCGGCCGTTTTGTTTGGCAATCCATAGCACCGAATCCGGTGTGACGGCTGTTTTCCAATAAGCCTCCGCCAGCTGCTCATCAAGCGGGGGCAGAAAGCCGATCGATGCCCCGTCATCGACGACCCGGATGAGAAGCTCGGCCAATTGATTGGTATATTCGGCAGTCGAATGCAGCTCTTCAATTTTCATTTATTCACCCCATGATATAAAGATAACTGCATCATAATCAGAAAACGGTTTGTTTGGCAACAAGTGTGTCAGATAATCACACTTGCGGGAGGAAATAAAAAAATCCCCTTCAGCAGGGGATCAGGCATGGGGGGTTATTCATGAACGGGTGTCATCGATTCATCAAGCGTTGCAAATGAATACCCCATGTTTTTTAAATTTGTCAGCAATAACGGCAACGATTGAACCGTTGAAGGAATATCGTGCATCAGGATCACGATCGGCTGTTTTGTCTGCCGCTTTTCCAGCGTATTCAGCTGGTTCATGACTTCCGGAACGAATTTTTGGCTTCTGTATTTCCAGTCCATGCTGTCAATATTCCAGTCCCAATAAACAAATCCGTTCTTTTTCAGCACTTTTTTCTGCGCTTCGGTCAGCGAAGGTTTGCTCCCGTAAGGCGTTCTGATTAAATGGGTTTCAACCCCGGTGATAGACTTCAGCGTTTTTTGAGCCTGCTTCATTTCCAGCTGAGGAGAATTGGCGCCTTTATAAAATTGCTTTTGGTCATGGGTCACTCCGTGAAGTCCAAGTGCATGGCCCTGCTGCTTCATATTGAGAACGGCTTTTTTGTGAAGCTTCATGTTCGGTTCGAGCATGAAGAACGTCGCTTTAGCGTCATGTTCGGATAAAATTTGCAGCAGCCTTTGGCTTACGGCTGAAGGCCCATCGTCAAACGTCAAATAAACCGTTTTTTCCTTCAATTTTTCTTGCTTTTTTTCCGCGGCAGCTTTTTGCTTCTCTTTTTCCTGCTTGCGCTTTTCGATCTGCTGTTTTGTGCTCAAGTGATCGAGAAGTTCGCCTTGCGTTGCTTTTTTGAGCGGAACGCTGTCTCCTTCATGCCTCATTTGGCTGTTTTCCGACACCGTAAGCTCTTTTTTCTCAGCGGCGGCAGAGGACTGTGAAAGGTCCCACACGTACAGGAGAATCAGACACAAAACAAAAAAGCACGCTGCTTTCGTCAACAGATAAGCTACAGATGGGGCAGTTTTTTTTGATACTTGGCGCATGTCACTCTCTCCGTATCATTTTTCTCGTTCCAATGCCATTATAGAATGCTAGTCTCATAAAATAATGGATCACAATGTTTAAGTATACAGGATTGGAAAGAAGATGAATACAGGATGAAGGGAAAAAGATATCAAATTTTAATAGAAAATGCTGAACGATGGGGAATGCTGTTTTTTTGATCATGAAGGCGGAGAAAAGTTTTTGGAAATATTGCACTATTTTGAAGGGCAGGGTCGTGTTAGAATGGAATGGAGAAAATTCAGAAGTCAACAAAAAACAAGGGGATGGAGAAATGAAAGTTCTTTTTAACGGCCGGCTGATGGAACGGAGCGAGTGTGCGGTTGATATTGAAGACAGAGGCTACCAATTTGGAGACGGCGTCTATGAAGTCATCCGCATTTACAATGGAATCTTGTTCACGCTTGATGAACACATTGCCCGCTTATATAAAAGCGCAGCCGAAATCGGAATCGACTTGTCTTTTTCAGAAGCCGAGCTGAAAAGCCAGCTGAAAGAGCTCGTCGACATCAATCAAATGCGGGACGGCGGGCTGTATCTTCAAGTGACAAGGGGAAAAGCCCCGAGAAAGCACCAATACGGGGCAGGGCTTACGCCTCAGGTGACGGCTTATACATTTCCTATTCAAAAGCCTGAAAAAGAACAGCAAAACGGCGTTACAGCTATTACTGCGGACGACATGCGCTGGCTGAGATGCGACATTAAGAGTTTAAATCTGTTGTACAATGTAATGATCAAGCAAAAAGCGCATGAAGCTTCTTCATTCGAAGCGATCTTAATTCGCGACGGGTTGGTGACGGAAGGGACGTCCTCAAATGTTTACGTCGTCAAGCAAAACGTTATCTACACCCATCCTGTGACAACGCTCATCTTAAACGGCATCACGCGGATGAAAGTGCTTCAGCTGTGTGAGCAACACGGCTTGAACTATGAAGAAAAAGCGGTGACAAAGGATGAATTGCTGAATGCAGATGAGGTGTTCATCACGTCAACGACAGCCGAAGTCATTCCGGTCACATCGATTGATGGGCAAACTATCGGCTCCGGAGCGCCCGGACCGCTCACCAAAAATGTGCAGACCGCATTGCAAAACAGCATTTTGTCAGAGACAGCCAAACCGGTTTAACAAAAGAAAAACGCCGCTTCCAAGGGGAAACGGCGTTTTTTTACTTGCGGAAACCGAACAAAATTGAAAAGAGCGGCGATAAATATAGGAAAAACACAAACGGCAAATATTCAATAACGGGAACGCCGAGCGCGCTGGACATGAACGCGCCGCTGACTCCCCAAGGAATCATCGGATTGATTAATGTCCCTCCGTCTTCAAGCGATCTCGACAAATGTTTCCGGTCGATTCCGAGCTTGTCATACAGCTTTTTAAAGGACTGTCCGGGAATCAAGATCGATAAATACTGTTCGCCTGTCGCCAGGTTCATGCCGATGCTTGATGAAACGGTTGAGAACACAAGCTGGCCTTTCGTATGAATGCCCTTGATCACACCTTCAAGCAGGCTTGTAATCAGGCCGATCTTTTCCATGAGACCGCCGAGCGCGAATGCGATGATAATCAGGGAAACAGAGCCCATCATCGATTGAAGGCCGCCGCGGTTTAAAATTTTCTCAACGGCTTCAGTGTCGGCTGAGAAAACAGGACCATTCTGCATCGCTGACAAAAACGATGAAATGCTGGCGTCAGGCTGTATCAACGCGGCAAGAATTCCGGCGGAAACGATCCCCGCTGCAAGCGACGGAATGACGGGCGTTCGTCTGACAGCAAGTACAATCACAAGAAGAGGCGACAGAAGCGCCCAGACGCTGATGTTGACTGTACTTTCTATTCCGTTTATGATCGCTTGAATGTTTTCGGTAGAAGCCGGTGCCGCCGTTAAAGAACGGCCCATGAAAAAGAAAAGCAAAATCGTGATCAAAAGAGCGGGGATCGTCGTTCCTGCCATATGTCTAATATGCTTGAAAATGGGAAGCTCTCCGACCCCTGCGGCAAAATTGGTCGTGTCAGACATCGGAGACATTTTGTCGCCGAAACAGGCGCCGCAAATCACAGCTCCCGCCGCCCATGTCAGTGGAACGCCGGCCGCCGCGGCCACGCCGATGAGGGCGACGCCGATCGTGCTGACCGTCGTAAAGCTGGAGCCGACCAATGAACTGATCACAAGACAGCTGAAAAGTGCGGTGAGCAGCAGGTGCTGCGGTTCAATCAGATTCAACGCGTAAACCGTTACCGTCGGAATCGCGCCGCTGTACTCCCAGACTCCGATTAAGATGCCGATTAAACAAAGGACGATAATCGGCTGAACGCCATTCCGGATGCCTGAGACAATGCCGCTTTCAAGGTCTTTCCAGGAATGGCCTTTCACCGCGCCGACCGCAGCTAAAAAACCAACGCAAATCAACAGCGGTATGTGCGCTTCTGCTTTAAATATGAATAAGCAGGTGAAAATAATGAACAATATGGCTAAAAACAATAGAGCCGATATGGAAAACGATAGACGTTTTTCGTTTGACAAGTCACACACCTCATTAGAAGAAATATCTCTCTTTAATACTTTGATGCTTTTGTGCATAAACGTATTATAACAGAAAAATAGATTATATACTTAAATTAAAATATTTCAAACATTTTTCAAAGGTTCGCCCATTCTATTTTGAAAGCGCTGACTTTTTTAAGATATAATAGATTGGAGATAGGCATGTACTTGATACACGTTTCACTGATCCTTTAGCCAAAATAGGGGGAAATGCGAATGTCTTACACTGTTCAGAAAAGCCGGTTTTTAGATGAGGAAGCGATCTGGTTGGAAAATGATGATTTAGAGGCTGTACTTGTGCCCGGGTGGGGAAGCAATTTAATTTCACTGAAGTGGAAGCCGAGCGGTTTGAAATTGTTGAAAACGCCTGAAACAAAGGAAGAATATAACGCGAATCCGTTTTTATTCGGAATTCCTGTTCTTTTTCCTCCCAACCGGATCGATCACGGAAGATTTACATATGCGGGAAGAACGTACGAGCTGCCGATCAATGAAAAGCCGCTCGAAAACCACCTGCACGGATTTCTTTACGATAAAAAATGGACGGTCGAAAAAGTGGAGGCAACAGAAGAGAGGATCATCGTGCAGACGAAGCTGGACTCTGATGATCATCCCGATATTAAAGCGATCTTTCCGCACTCGTTTTCCATCACCATCACTTACACGTTAGAAGGACAGCATCTGAAAATCGATGCATCGGCTGTCAATCGCGGTCAAGACCCGATGCCGATCGGATTGGGGTACCACACATCTTTCCGCTATCCTTTAAACGAAGCAGGAGATAAAGAAAGGTGTCTGTTTACTCTTCCTGCCTCAAAGCGATGGACGCTGACAGACCGCATGCTGCCGACAGGCGAGTATCGGGTGACAGAGGAGTTCAAAGCGGGAAAAATGGCAGCGGGAGAAAGGCTTGACGATATATTGGCAGCTGAACAAGACCAGGAAGGAAACAGCGCGGCCGTCATTGCGGACAGCCTCGCCGGCATTCGCGTCCGCTACCAATGCGACGGTCATTTTAAGCACTGGGTTGTGTTTAACGGTACATCTGATCAGGATGACCTGCTTTGTATAGAGCCATATACTTGGATGACGAATGCACCGAACCTCAACCTTCCGAAGGATGTGACCGGATTTCGGGATTTGGGACCGCAGGAAGAGCTGACGATGCGAAGCAAAATTGAGGTGGGCGGAATATAATCGATATTCCGCCTTTTACCATGAGCTTTTATCAAGGGTAAATGCTGTATGGGACGCTTGTTTGCCCTCTCTCCAATCCAATTGAACCGTACGATTTCATCAGCAAACTTTGTTACCATTGTTTATAGTCAAGTAATCATATATACTCTCACTATTAGACAAGTATCCGGAAGATTATTAAGAAATCTGTTGATTAAAATGAGATGGAAAGATTGTAAAAACTTAACATTGATGATATCTTTTGTGTTACAATACATATGAAAATAAGGGGGAAAGAAGGTTTTTTAATGAAGAACATTTTTGTAAGTCTATTGGTCCTTTGTCTAGTCTCTATTAGTGCTTTCATCGGTATTGAAGATGCTTTTGCTGCAGAGGAATTACCAGAAGAGGCTTATTCTGAACCTATTAAAAGCGCAGACGATCTACAATATGATGTCAATAAAAATTTGACTCAGGAAGAAATAACATCTAGATTTTACAAGATAAATACAAAATACGATGTTGGTCAGGCTTTTTCTGAGCAGGATGCTGAGTTTATAAAGTTTTATGCGGATTCTCAACTGGAAACTCCTTCCGAGTTAAATGATGGGATATCAATTAGTGCAATTCAATGGTATCCAGGTCAAACAGCCAGTAAATCTTTCAATACTTCAAAAAGTTCTAATGGAGTGAAAGTTAAATTCTCTGGGAAAGTCTATGGTACAATTGGTATTGTAAATCATAGTTATAGAGGGAAATTGAGTGCAAAAATAACTTCTGGAACATCTAAAGTAAAGAAAGCATTGAAAGTACGGGTAACTCACTCGGCTTATGGGTTGGTAGGGAAAAAATCAATTGGCATTGTATATAACAGTGGAAAATCTTCTACGGGAACAAAATCCAAAGTTTCTATGGATAATACTGTTAAATATAGTGCTCTTGCAGTTGTTTATACCTATACGAATGCTTATGTATCAGTTACTACAAAAACAGGTTCTTTCAACAAGTATGCTTTCTAATGATATGATAGAGAAGGAGAGATTGCTTTGATCAATTTTTCAATAATAAATGTGATCATTGTATTAGGAGTCTTACTATTAATTGTTTGGGGAATTGTCTCCTTTATTAACAGGTTAAGGAAATCAAGAAGATCATAACATGATGAGAGGCCGGACATTTGACCGGCCTCTTTTAAAATCGTTATTTTACAATCAGCAGCGGAATCTCCGATTTTGTCGATATCTTGTCGCTGACGTTGCCTGGTTATTACATTGTTTCAACGAGCTGACTTCACCCGTAACGGGCATTTTTCAGCTGTGGGGAGAAAAACATTTGCCGCAGCTTCCTTTAGCACAATGCTTTGTTCAGATAACAGCTTCGCTCTCTGCCGGACCCACGGAGCTTTTCCCTGAGCTGGTGTTGATATACTTGGATGACGAATGCACCGAACCTCAACCTTCCGAAGGATGTGACCGGATTTCGGGATTTGGGGTCGCAGGAAGAGCTGACGATGCGAAGCAAAATTGAGGTGGGCGGAATATAATCGATATTCCGCCTTTTACCATGAGCTTTTATCAAGCGTAAATGCTGTATGGGACGCTTGTTTGCCCTCTCTCCAATCCAATTGAACCGTGATCTTGCGGCCGGCGAATTCGGCTTCTTCAAGCTCTTCCAAAAAAGAAACGGATTGTTCTTTTGACCCTCCGCCGGGGAATTCGCCTCCCGCGTAATCTTTCATCGGCGTCTCGACTTGGGAGTTCAAAACGATTTCATCACCAAACTTTACGACCAACTTTTCCAAATATATATCGTCCAGCTCCCCGCGGTCGCCTGTCCAATAGAGGTCTCCGCCAAATAGCGTGCGGCCTTCTATCTTTTTGATCACGGCCTCCCAATTTCCATCGGCGCTTTGTCCGTTCCATTTCGGGTATTCCGTCATATAGAAACCGATCAGTCTGACGCCGAAATAAACGGTGCAAAAGGCCGTGAAAAGGGAAGCAATGAAAAGAAGCGGCCGCTTGTATTCCTGTTTCATATTATCCACCGCCTAAAAAGTTCTGCTTTATGATCATAAAGCAGAACAATCGGGAAAAAAAGTCATTCTCTTAAATTTTAAGGGAACGGGTGCGGGTGCAGGTTCAGCTGTTCTGGTGTTAACGGCTCTTCTGCAAAGCCGAGCTCCTTCGGCACCGTGAAAATTCTCTCAAGTCCTTCCAGGCGGATGAAGCGCTGTCCGAATGTCATCGGAATCAGGCCCGGGATAAGCACTTTCACACAGTAAAGTCCGTTCCGTTTGATAACAGGGGAAGTCTGGTCAACGACAATCACTTCAAGATTGAGACTCCGGAAAGCTTCAAGCAGGTCGCAGAGATCTTCGGTTAAATCAAGGTGTTTCTTTCTTTTTTTAAAGGCATCGTCGAATGTTTGCAGAGGCCGGCTTTGATTCAGCAAAAACCGGAGTCGCTCTTCAGCTTCAGGCAGTCCGTACATGAAGCTGTGATCCTCCATTTCCTGCACTAAAGCAGGATTGCGGAGCATCTGGTGATATTTGCTCCTTTCAGATTCAAATTTGCGGTCGTGCTTCAACATCATGCCTGCCAGCTCATGAAGGGCGCTTTTCACCGCTTTTACGGGATCGGGGTGGGCCCCTGCGGAACAAATCAGATTCAATCCTTCCCGTTTTCTGTTTTTGGCGATCGCCCAAACGCTTGGAATGCCGTATTCCATCGTTGAATTAAAGACATGCAGATCATATCCCGCCACACTTCGCACCCTCTCTGTCATGAGGCGTAATTCCGGATCTTCTGAAGAGCCGAGATCCAGCTGCCGAAGTGGGAGCCTGGCGTACCAGGCAAGCAAAAATGAATCGCGCTCAGCGGCTTCTAGTATGGCATGGAAAATCGCTTCCTCCAAACTCCCTCCAAGTGCACAGCCGTTCGATGTTTCATAGACGAAGCTGTCTTCGCGCCCCAGGCTGTAATAGGCGAGCGATTCAGGAATGAGAATCGGCCGTTTCTGCAAAAATGAATAGCCCCATACCCAGTGAAGAGGACGGGCCGGGTGAAATGGCTGAAAAGGAAAATCGGGATGCATGTATTGTTCCGCTTGATGGAGCCCGACTTTTGCCGGGTTGAGCGCACGATCCTTTACATTTTCGTAGGTGTCATGTACGATCGTCCGTTTGCCGCGCGGTTCAATTCCGGAATAACGTTCCAAACCCTCTAAAATGGCGGTCAATTCGCTGTCTTCATACGAATGGCTCCGCCCTCCGACACCTTCATTTCCCGTCCATAAAGGCATATTGACGATCATATCGGCGAACGGCAGAATCGCGTCATAAATTTTGGCGTTGAATATCCCCGTTCTATGATCCAGATAGTCTTTGGCGAGCGTTTGTTTTAAATCGTCCGTGTTTCGCACGCGAAAGCTGTCCGGGTTCGTTTTCAGACTGGGCCGAAGCGATATCCGTGCGGATTCCGCTCCGTCTTCAGGCAGACTGCCGCATATAGGGCATGTCGGTTCCGGGATGAAAGCGTGGAGCGAACTTTCTAACGTTTTCAAATTGACGATGTAAAGGTTTTTTTTCAACCGGCCGCACCCGCCGTTCATGATGTTGTCGACTTCTGTGCAGATCAGGCTGACCATTTGGCGGCAGCCGGTCTTTGAAATCCACGGATCGCGGCTTATGCCATTGCTTTTTTGTTCCAGTTCAAGGGTCTCTCTGCTGTCGGGGCCGGAGATATACCGCCTCATATCGGC
Source organism: Bacillus sp. FSL W7-1354 (assembly GCF_038002405.1). Classification (NCBI taxonomy): domain Bacteria; kingdom Bacillati; phylum Bacillota; class Bacilli; order Caryophanales; family Bacillaceae; genus Bacillus; species Bacillus sp. FSL W7-1354. The sequence continues at coordinate 118,219 of NZ_JBBOCL010000001.1, forward strand.
GCATTGGGAACATCCTGACGCTGACGGAATAACGAGCGGTCCGATGACCCCTTCGCCAAAAGATGCAAACCCGCGAAGCCACGGAATCTCTGCTGCCCTTAGCACCTTTTCCGCCTCGCGGTATAATAAAGGCCGCCAAGCATCGTGCAGCACAAGAGCGAACGCAGTCTCCTCCGGTATGCTGTTCTCAAAATCAGACCTTCGGATAATGTTATATTCAGCAGATAATTGTTGTGATGCGTCTTCTGCCATCAATCCTTCGCCAATGACCAAAATGCAGCGGTTCATCAAGATTCCTCCTTTCGCAACTGCACGCAGTAAATGCCTGCCAGTTTTTCTTTGAAAAATGGTTCAGCAGGCAGCTCATAGACATAAAGCTGCAAGCCGCAGTTGTTTTTCAAGGCGGAAAGCAGTGTTTGCTGCAAATCAGCGGAAACGGGGGTAGCAAGCTTCAGGTCACTAGACTCCAGCAAAACATCCGCGCCTTTCACAGGGTCTTTGTCTGTCAGCGCCCGTTCGAGCGCTTTTCTGAGAGCGAATGTGATGTTGAGTCCAGAACTTCCGTACCAGCGGCCGCGAATTCCCGCCCATGCGACAGGGAAGCCTTGTATGTTTTTTCCTAAACCGATTTCCGGTTTGCCGTACAAGACTGTCAGCGCTTTTAAATAAAATGCGGTATGCCGGTCTTCCATTCCGCCTAGCTTAACGAGGGAAATCGTTTCTTTTCCGCTTTTGATCCGTTCTCGCAACCGGTGTTCCAAGCATTTCTCCAATCCCCTTAATACGCCTTCAGCCAGCGTTTCCCCGGCGGCGATCGCGAACAACTCCCCGTTACTCGGATAAGAACGGTTCAACCTTGATGCATACATTTCAATACCCGTCAGCCCGGCTTCCCGCCGCGCCTCTTGATGGGTCAAACCGACCGACACCGTCTTGGGCAAAAGCTCCGCAGGTCCGGAAGAGAGCGGGTCTGCTGTCTGAACAAAGCATTGTGCTAAAGGAAGCTGCCGCAAATGTTTCTCTTCCCACAGATGAAAAATGCCCGTTACAGGTGAGGTCAGTTCACTGAAACATTGAAATAACCTGCTTTCTGCTTCTCTTTCGGGGCGCTCCGAAAGTTTCGCTTCAAGGTCGCAGATGAGTTCAGGCGAATCCTTGCCGCAAGCGAAGTCCGGATGCGGAAGAAACATATGCCAGCCGCCTTCGAGCGTTGCCAAATCAATCAGATACACTTGATTCTTCTTAGATAATGGTGCAATCTCAGCAGTTGCTTTCATCAATTCGAACACAATAACGTTTGCCAGCATGTCTTTCCCTGCCGAAGGAAAAGTTCGAAGAGCCCGTTCTTCATGGAGCGCAGGCCGATGGAGGCGCCTCCAGGCATCCTTCAGGCAGCCGTCTCCTTGTTGATGAAAGACAGGGCCTGCCAGTCCGACTTGTTTCAGGCAGATCCCGGGTATGAAGCCTTTGTTCTCTTCGAGGCAAAACGTTTGAAGATCGCGGAGCTCATCTGTGAAGCCGCGGTCAGAGACATACAGAACCCAATCGGCAGATCGCACCGCTTCCCGCCAGTGTTGCGTTTCGGCGCAGCCAATCTCCAGTCCGCTTTCGGTTTGCCCTGATATTTCTGCCAGTTCGTCTAAAGCGCGCCCGGATGCATCCGTCACGATCGCACGGATTCTTGAAAAACCGGAATCGATCAGCGACCGGACCAATTTTGTGAGAAAGGAGCCGGCCCCTATAGCCAATATTTTGGTTTGACGCGACAGCTGAAAGCGGTAAGCGCCGGAATCGGCAAAGCTCTCAATAAATTCGATTTGGGCTTCAAACGTTTGAAGCACTGAGCTTTCCAGTTTGTGCGGGTGATCCCGGCTTACGTCGCGAACGAACCCGTTTTTATAAAGCATTTCTCCGATTTCATATACTCTCTTTCGGTACTGAGCCTGCAGCCCTTTTGTCAAGTCTTCAAGCGAATGTTCCCCGTTGAACATCGGCAGAAGTTTTTCGATCCATTGAGCAATCGAAGATCCTTTTATGCGAAACGACCCGGAATTATTTCTAAAATATGCGCCGCCGTTCGGATCAGGGAGAAACCATGTATCCTGGTTTACTTTCAGGCGAGCGGAAGCAGTCAGGTGTGTCATGCTCTTCCTCCTTCTATGTTTTAAAAACAAGACATACCATTATATGTAATTTTGTTTGTCCTTTATGCAATAGAAGACCCCTGCGGCAAAAGAGGCAGGGGAAGTCTTCTTTTTTATAAAAAAACTACATGCCTCCGCGCCAACAGCTCCAACAGCAATGGCCCGCGCAGCTCCAACAACTGTGGCCCATGCAGCTCCAACAGCTGTGGCCCATGCAGCTCCAGCAGCTGTGGCCCGCACAGCTCCAACAGCTGTGACCCGCGCAGCTCCAACAGCTGTGACCCATGCAGCTCCAACAGCTGGCACAGCTTCCGCAGCTCCAGCAGCTTGCGCAGTGTTTAACATTGGCGTGATGACGGTCCGGATCCCAATGCGTCATATCTTCTGCCTGGAATTGATCCATCTCCAACGACTGCAGTTCATCATGGAATGGTTGCATTTTAATATCCCCCTCATCGATAAAATTTTTTGACCAAAACAATAAAAGAAGAATGAAACATAAGCAAAGTCAGATTAAGTCAAATACCCCGGGTACTCACAAGATCAAATTATGAGGTCTGTTAGGTGGTTGTTACTAATTTGAACGCCTATTTTTCCTGTTATTGGATTTCGCTGGAGAGGGGCTTTTATTTTGCGGCAGTTTATTGATATAAAGATCGTTGGGACTGTAGAGAGGGGGGACACTAAGTAAAACCAAGAATGCGGGGCAAGGCGGAGAAAGAAATCAATTGTAAGTCATGTGGAGTGAAAATCAAATTTCAAGGGAAACGTCTAAAGTGAAGAAAGCCTAGAGGATAAAGGTAACCATTCGGCTTAGCAGGAAAAAATCAATTGGCGTTGTATATAGCAGTAGAGGATCATTCGCGGGAACAGTGCCCTTGCAGTTTTATACTGATGCAAATGCTTATGTATGACTGCAAAAACAGGTTCTTTCTACAAGTATGTTTTCATAGAGAAGGAGAGATTGCATTGATTCAATAATAAATGCGGTCATAGTATTAGGAGTCTTCCCTATCCATTGTGTGGGGCATGATCTATATTATGAACAGGAGAAGATCGTAACATGATGAGAGGCCGGACATTTGACCGGCCTCTTTTAAAATCGTTATTTTACAATTAGCACAGGGATCTCCGATTTTGTCGATATCTTGTCACTGACACTGCCAAACAGGAGCTTTTTCAGGCGGTTCTGGTCGCGCGTACCCGTGATGACAAGGTCAGCGCCGATATTTTCCGCATGTTGTAGAACTGCGTTGGCCGGGTCGCCTTCCAACACCTCTATTTCCGCGTCGTACTGGTTTTCGCTCAATATGATTTTCGCTGCCGCAATCGCTTCTTCCGCGCTGTCCTCATAGATCATGGGTTCACCGGCCAAGTCTGAATCGTGGGGGACCCGGGGCGCGGCCGGGAAGCCGCTGTAAAGGGATGGCGCGCCGGCAGCGGGTCTTTCAGTCGCAGCCTCTGTTCTCACTTGCCTCGGTTCATGGACATGGGAGACGGTCAATTGCGAGCCGAGCCTTTTCGAGAGGTCGATCGCTTTTTTCAGCGCTTTTTTGCTTTCCTCTTTTCCGTCAAACGCGACAATGATCCGGTCAGCTTTAAACAAATTGATCATTCCTTTCAGAATGGATTTACTTTTATATTACCCGTTTTCCCAACAAATCTAACGAAATATGAGAATATGAATCAAAAGCCCGCCATTCGCCAAAAAAACAAATTGACAAATAAAGGGCCGTACTATAAGATGGAAAATATTAATAAGATTGGAGGGTATCGTCATGTTTAGAAATATCAAAGCATCAGTTCAACAACAAAAGCACCTTAACGTGACATTTTTATACCTTCCTTACGATCAGGGCTCTGTTTAACTTTAACAATTTTCAAAAGGAAGGCGCATGTCGCGTGAACAAGCGTACATGCGCCTTTTTATATGAAAAAAGGCATGCTGGTACACAGTGTGCCTTTTTTTTTCTGAGAAAAAACATTCTGTTCCCGATGCGGAGCAGCATGTTTTTCTAATAAATAAACCGCACATAAGGAGGAATTTTTTATGCCGAGTATCAGAAAAAACGAAATCAAAGATTGTAAGGAAAAACTTGAAGGCGGCTAAAAAAGGAGAGGATATTAGATGTTTTCTGTTTTATGGAAGCTGGGCTGGTTTTTTAAAGCCTCTTGGCGGCGCTACACGATAGCAGTCGTCCTATTGATTATTGTAAACGTATTGGAAATGTTTCCGCCGAAGCTGCTTGGCAACGCGATTGACGACATGCAGGCGGGCACTTTTTCAAAGGCCGGCATGCTCGGCTATATCGGTTTATTTCTCGCGCTTGGCGCAGTTGTTTATATCTTGTCCTATTATTGGATGTATCAGCTGTTTGGGGGAGCGAACCTTGTCGAAAAAATCCTCAGATCCAAGCTGATGGGCCATTTGCTGAAAATGACCCCGTCTTTTTACGAGAAAAACCGCACAGGGGATTTGATGGCGAGGGCGACAAATGATTTAAAAGCGATTTCCATGACGGCGGGCTTCGGCATTTTGACCTTGGTCGATTCGACGATGTATATGCTGACGATTCTTTTGACGATGGGTTTTTTGATCAGCTGGAAGCTGACGCTTGCTTCGATCATTCCCCTTCCGCTGATGGCGGCTGCCATCAGCATCTACGGGAAAAAAATTCATGAGCGTTTCACGGAAGCGCAGGATGCGTTTGGCGCTTTAAATGATCGAGTGCTTGAGTCCGTGTCAGGGGTAAGGGTGATCCGGGCCTATGTACAGGAGAAAAATGATGTCAGCCGGTTCAACAGCATGACGGCTGATGTGTACAAGAAAAATATGAAAGTCGCTTTGATCGATTCGCTGTTCGAACCGACGGTGAAGTTTTTGGTCGGGATCAGCTATTTAATCGGTCTTGGCTACGGCGCCTATCTTGTTTTCCGCAGCCAGCTGACATTGGGTGAACTCGTCTCTTTCAACGTGTACCTCGGCATGCTGATCTGGCCGATGTTTGCGATCGGAGAACTGATCAATGTCATGCAGAGGGGAAATGCTTCGCTTGACAGAGTAAATGAAACATTGGCATATGAGCCTGATGTGAGAGAGCCCGCCGAACCTGAAGCAGCGGAACCGGGCGATATTGTGTTTGACGGGGTCGCTTTTACGTACCCGAGCTCCGCGTCGGAAAACCTGGCCGATATTTCATTTACCGTATTAGAAGGACAGACGGTCGGAGTCGTCGGAAAGACGGGAAGCGGCAAAACGACGTTAGTCAAGCAGCTGCTGAGGCAGTACCCGAAAGGAAAAGGAACGATCACCATTTCGGGCGTGCCGATTGACCGCCTGCCGCTTGATCAGCTTCGCAGCTGGATCGGGTATGTGCCTCAGGACCACGTGTTGTTTTCAAAATCGGTGAAAGAAAATATTTTGTTCGGCGGACGACTCGCCGAGGAACGCGATTTATACGATGTCATCTCTGCAGCACATCTGAAAAAGGATATTGAGATGCTTTCAGACGGTTTGGAGACAATGGTCGGAGAGAAGGGCGTCGCTTTATCCGGGGGGCAGAAACAAAGGATTTCAATTGCGAGAGCGATGATTGCGGAGCCCCATATTTTGATCTTGGATGATTCGCTGTCCGCCGTCGATGCGAAAACGGAAGCGGCGATTATTGAAAACATCCGCAGCAGGCGGAAAGGCAAAACGACCTTTATTACATCACATCGGATGTCGGCCGTCGAACACGCCGATTTCATTCTCGTCATGGAAAATGGAAGGATCGTTGAAAGAGGGACGCATCAGGAACTGATCAGCCGGAAAGGCTGGTATTTTGAACAATACGAAGCACAGCAGCTTCCTTCGGGAGAAGAAGGGGGGACTGTAGCATGACAACAGGAAAAAGGCTTTTCCAATATGCGCTTCTTTACAAAAAAATTCTCATCTGGGCGCTCGTCATGCTGACGATTGCCGTCACCGCCGAGCTGACGGGACCGATGATCGCCAAAAAGATGATCGACGATCATATTCTCGGAATTGAAAAAACGTGGTATGAAACAACAGAGGAGACGAAATATACCGTTTCCTATAAAGGAAAGGAATATATCAGGGAGGACAGGACAGACTCTTCAGCTGAAAAGCTGCAGGAAGTTCACATCTTTCAAGTCGGCATGAACTACTACTTTGTGGAGGAACCGGTTTCCTTTGACGGAGAGCGGACGGTATCCGGAGAAGAGCTGAGAATGACAAGCGGAGACCGGACGGAAACCTACAAGGCCGATCGCCTGTCTTTGTCAGAAGTGTATGCTTTTTACGAGCCTGAAATAGGAGGGCTGATTTCACTCGTTTCTATTTATTTCGGCCTTCTCGTCTTCTCGATCTTTTTCCATTACGGCCAATTCTACCTCTTGCAGATGAGCGCAAACCGCATCATTCAAAAGATGAGGCAGGATGTATTCGCCAACATTCAAAGGCTACCTATCCGCTATTTTGATAATTTGCCGGCAGGAAAAATCGTTGCAAGGGTGACGAATGATACCGAAGCGATCCGCGACCTGTATGTGACCGTTCTTTCGACGTTTGTCACAAATATCATTTATATGGCCGGAATATTCGCCGCGCTGTTTTTCCTTGATGTCAGGCTGGCCGGCGTCTGTCTGTTGATTTTGCCCCTGATTGTCATTTGGGCGGCCGTTTATCGAAAATTCGCTTCTGGCTACAATCATAAACTCAGGTCAATCAACAGCGAGATCAACGCCAAAATGAATGAATCGATTCAAGGCATGCCGATTATTCAGGCATTCCGGCGCGGACAGGACACAAAAGAAGAATTTGAACAGCTGAACGAGAGCCACTTTCATTACCAAAATAAAATGCTGAAATTGAATTCGTTTATGTCCCACAACTTGGTCAACATTCTCAGAAATGTGATGTTCACCGCTTTAATCTGGTATTTCGGGGGAGCTGCCCTGAACGCGGAAGGAATGATTTCAATCGGCGTCCTTTATGCATTCGTTGATTACTTGAATCGTTTATTTCAGCCGATTACGGGCATTGTCAACCAGTTTGCCAAGCTTGAATTGGCTCGCGTATCATCGGAGCGGGTTTTCCGCCTGCTGGATGAGCCAGGCGTCGACGTCAAAGAGCCGGGCAGCGAAAGAGCGCGGGGGCTAGTCGTATTTGAAGATGTATCTTTTCGCTATCATGACGGTGAAGATGTGCTGAAAAACATCTCATTTGAAGCGAAGCAAGGGGAGACCGTTGCATTGGTCGGCCATACAGGCTCAGGAAAAAGCTCCATTTTAAATGTACTTTTCCGCTTTTACGATATTGAAAAGGGCGATGTCAAAATCGACGGCAGAAGCATATACGATATGTCAAGGCAGGAAATCAGAAAGCAGATGGGCATCGTTCTTCAGGATCCTTACTTATTTTCCGGCACGATTGCTTCAAATGTCAGCCTTGACAATGCTGGTTTGACCAGAGATCAAATAGAAGCCGCCTTGAAACAGGTTGGGGCACTTGAAATGCTCGCCCGCCTGCCGAAAGGTCTTGACGAGCCGGTCATCGAAAAAGGAAGCACCCTTTCGTCAGGGGAAAGACAGCTGATCTCGTTTGCGCGTGCGTTGGCATATGATCCGGCTATTCTTATTTTAGACGAGGCAACGGCCCATATCGATACGGAAACAGAAGCGGTCATTCAAAAAGCGCTTAATGTTGTTAAACAAGGGCGCACGACCTTTATCATCGCCCACAGGCTGTCAACGATCAAAAACGCCGACCAGATTCTCGTTCTTGAAAAAGGCCGGATTATCGAAAGGGGAAATCATGAAGAGCTGATGAAGCAAAAAGGACAATACTATCAAATGTATGAACTGCAAAAGGGAAAAGGAACCCTGACAGGGTAAGCCGGATCTTCACCCGGCTTTAATAAGCAAGCCCCACCCTTGCCTTGACAAACTGGTCTGATTCAAGCTGTTTGAAAAGAAAATGGGCGGTGTCGCCGGTCGATATTTCTTTTCCGCCGTCCGGCAGAACATCCTGTTCAAAACGGTATGTCTTCAATGCCGGCCCGTCGGGGAGATATGTCGGGCAGACGATCGTCCAATCCAATTCAGACTCGCGGAGACGTTCGTACACACGGGCATGTTCTTGCGCTGCGCGCGCCGAGCGCCGTTTTGATTCGTTTGTTTCAAAGCGGTAAAGGTCCGGGTTCTGCCTCGCGTTTAAAATACCGGCCGTTCCGATGGTAATCAGCCGTTTAATCCGATGTGCGTTCATGGCATTTATCATATGTTCGATGGAGACGGTCAATGTATCGTCTCCATCTGTGTTTAAACAGCTGACAACGATATCCGAATCTTTTATTAAAGACTCGACGTCATGCTGGTTCCTGGCGTTCCCTGTAAGCGCTTGGCAGCATTTATCCGGAATGCGGGCGCCTTCCGTCCTCCTAACAAGTGCGTAAACGGAATAACGCCCATCCTCTTCAACAAAATTGAGAAAGGCCTGTCCGACACGGCCTGTACCTCCAAAAAGCGCAATTTTCAACATAATCACTCCCATCGGATCTATCATACGTCAGATCGTCCGGAAGAAAAAGCCCCGCGAAAGCAAAAAGTTCCATGATAAGGGCGGACATTTGAGACATACTCATTCAATAGAGAAATCCCGACAAATTGAATCAATTCCCAATTGATGCTCAACATCAGCTGCATGCCGACTCCTCCTTTATATCAGCATATGAAAAAAGGAGAAGCGGGTGCGGGCTTTCATAAGATATGCCAGAGGTGCGGGCCGCCGCCCCGGCAATGAATGTGAAGGTTTGTCGACACGCTAAAGAAGGTGCAGGATATGCACCTTCTGTTATCCATGAATATGAAGTTGTTTAAAATTGTTGACCGCCCATAGATGCTTGAGCTTGGGAAACTAAACGTTTTGTAATTTCTCCGCCGACAGAACCGTTTGCACGGGAAGTCGTGTCAGCGCCGAGGTTTACGCCGAATTCAGAAGCAATTTCGAATTTCATTTGTTCGATCGCTTGAGCTGCTCCTGGGACAACCAGTTGATTTGAAGAATTTTGATTAGCCATTTGTATCAAACTCCTTTATAAAAATGGTATGGTTGGGCTGACTGGAGTTGCACCAGCTGCCGGCTTTCACCAAAAGAAAACCGCTGCCTTCGGCTAAAGCCCAATGTTGGTTTGTACTACGTATTATGGTGGATTCGATAAAATAAATGCGTGCTTCAATCTGGTAAATGTTGAAAGGCGAAAAGGCCGGGAATGGGGCAAGCTAAGGAAAAAAGCAGGGGGATGAAGCAGATGATGTGTCCAGTGTGCAATGGGATTCTCGTCCAGACAAGGCATTGTCCGAAGTGCGGCGGGGAAATGGCGGACGCGGGGAGAGCAACCGATTTTTTCGGTCCGTACAGTCCGTATATGGAGTTTGATTCATTTAAACAAACGCAAACCGTATGCGTTCATTTATATACTTGCCAGGACTGTACTTATGAAGAAACCGTTGAAATTGAAACGACCGAAGCATAGCAGCACGGAGGGCCGCAGCATGCTTCGGTCATGGAGAGTGTTTAAATCCACTATTCTTCAGAACGGATGCGAAGCTCCGTTTCTTTATCAAAGAAGTGGGCTTTATTCATGTCCAGCGCAAGAGGAAGCGTATCGCCGGCCTGGACGTCGGTTCTTGAATCGACTCTGGCGATGAACGGCTGCGTGCCGGCTTGCGAATAAAGCATCGTTTCGGCGCCCATCAGCTCAGCTACCTCAATTTTCGCATCGATTTTTGAGTCTTTTGACGCTTCAATGAAAACAGGCTCGTCATGGATATCCTCAGGTCTGATTCCCATGATGATTTCCTTGCCGGCATAGCCCTGGCTGCGCAGAACTTTCATTTTTCCTTCCGGCACGCGAACCGAAACGCCGTCAAATGTAAACAAGTCTTCTTTTAGAGTGCCGGTGAAAAAGTTCATTGCGGGAGAACCGATAAAGCCGCCGACAAACACGTTTTCCGGATTTTCATAGACTTCCTTCGGCGCGCCGACCTGCTGGATGATTCCGTCTTTCATGACGACGAGCCGCGTAGCCATCGTCATCGCTTCAGTCTGGTCGTGGGTGACATAGATGGTCGTCGTCTGCAGGCGCTGATGAAGCTTTGTGATTTCGGCGCGCATTTGTACGCGCAATTTGGCATCAAGGTTTGATAACGGTTCATCCATCAGAAACACCTTTGCGTCCCGAACGATTGCCCGGCCTAAGGCAACGCGCTGGCGCTGTCCGCCGGAAAGCGCTTTTGGCTTTCTGTCCAAATATTGTTCAAGGCCCAGAATTTTGGCCGCTTCATGGACGCGCCGTTTGATTTCATCCTTCGGAAACTTCCTCAGCTTTAAGCCGAAAGCCATATTGTCATAGACGTTCATGTGCGGATAAAGGGCATAGTTTTGGAATACCATCGCAATGTCGCGGTCCTTGGGAGCGACATCATTCATCCGTTTCCCGTCGATTGTGAATTCGCCATCCGTAATTTCCTCAAGTCCTGCGATCATTCTGAGCGTTGTCGACTTGCCGCAGCCTGACGGTCCGACAAAGACGATAAATTCCTTATCATCGATATGAAGATTAAAATTATCCACAGCCGTGACTTTGTTGTCATACACTTTGTATATCCGATCGAGCACGAGTTCCGCCATTTTTTCTCCCCCTCTTTTATGTAAGCGCTTTATCTGGTCTTAGTTTATAAAAAACGGCAGGTCGGTGTAAATGGACATGGTGCACAATTTCTTTTCGTGCAAGTTGCTAAAGCCGCTAAAGGAGATACATCATCAAATAAACAGCGGCTGCTTCTTCAAACTGTCTGATGTCAATCCCGGTCCGTTCGATGAATTTATCAATTCTGTACTGCAGGCTGTTTCGGTGGATAAACAAACGTTTTGCTGTAAGAGAGGCATTCAGGTTGCATCTCATATACGTTTTGATGGTCAGGGATGTCTCGGGATCAGACAGCGCCTCTCTTACGGCGTCCGAAAACGAAGAAGCATGAACCCGCTCGGGTTTTGCCGTCAAAAAAGACGGGAGACACTGGCAAAACGTGGCGACGTTTCCGATGTCACCCGCTTCCAGCATATAATGAAACATTTGTTTTTCAAAGCGGATTTTGCCTTGAAGCGATCCGTTGACTGGATGAAGCTGGCCGCTGAAAAACACAGGGTTTGCCATGAAATCGCTTGTCAGTGCATGCGCAAGCTCGGACAGCTCTTTTTTGGCGAGAAATGGCGAAGGATTTTCGTGGACGATGACAGCTTCGTGCCGGTCGTACCATACCACAAGCGGGTCTTTAAAAAAGCCGCTGACCGCTTCTTTGATCGCCTGTCTTTCTTCAGGTACATGCTCCATTTTAAAAAAATGTCCTTGCATCAGCTGAATGTTCCCCGGGTTTGGAAGGGGGGCATTGCGAAAAAAATATTGATGCCATTCTTTCTCCCGCTTTGTCAGCTGCTGTTCGGGACGCGGTTCTGAGAAAGGCCGGAACAGGCAATGGAGCAGCTCTTTTTCCCGGTCGGTGACCGCGTTTTTCAGCACGCCGAAGGTCTCGCCTTCGTCCGTTTGAAACCATAATGCATCGTGTTTTGAAACAGCCTCAGATACAATCATCCGTTCACCGTAAAGCGTCTTTAATTTCTCCAGCATACGACAACGTCCTTTTCTTTATTCGTAAATATGGAAGAGCATTAATTCATGAATTTCGCTTTTCAGGGAAGGCTCGTCATCGTGCGGGGGATAGGTGCTGCCCCACTCGATTTCCCCTGATTTATGATAGATTCCTTCATAGTGAATCCCTTTATGATAAAACGATATTTTCCAGCCGGGAAGCCTTTCTTTTTTAAACAGCGGCTTCCATTGAAAATGAGAAATCATAAACGCCACGCTCCTTCATTGATTTCAGGTGGGTCAAATCCAGCGAGCTGTCTACACGTTGATTTGTTATCATTGTATCTCATTCACAGAAAAGATCATAGATTCTTTTCAAGTGGAGCTTTTTCAAAAAAATACCGTGAAGAAGCAGGTTCTTCACGGCTTGAGGTCATGCCACATGTCCTCCGGATTAAGGATGGACTGTTCAGTTAAATAAGAAGCATATTCGAAGCTTCTTTTCTTCGTTAAGCTGCTGACAGATGCCAGACGGGGATGGGAGAAGATCCCCCTGCCGGGCCGGGAATTGGCTTCAAACAGCCACACCTTTCCCGAACGGTCCAATCCGAGGTCAAAGCCGATTTCCCCGATGAAACCGTCAAGCTTTTCGTCAAGGACCCGGCTGAGGAGGAGCGCCGCTTTTGTCAGTTTTTGCAGAGTGCGAAGCCTTTCCTGAGGATCATCATATAGCTCTGCAAGCGTTTTGACGGCACCGCCGCTCGACATGTGGGTTGTAATTCCGTCTTTTCCAGCGATTTTGACCGCGATGGCTGTGACGGTCCATTGGCCTTTTCCGTTTTTGTTTGTATGAACCCTGAAGTCTGCCGGATGATGATCCACTTCGATCCGTTCGATGCCCTGCTGGGCGAGATAAGAAGTATGTTTGTGCAGTCTCTGCCATTCATCTAAACATTCAGCAGCGGACGAATAAGATGTGACGCCTTCGGCATGTCTGGCGAGAATTCCGTTTTCTTCCCGTTTTGAAAGCTGGAGTATGCCTTTGCCCAAACTGCCGCCGGCGGGCTTTACATAAATGAAGCCGTATTGACCGATCATGTCTTCGATTTTACCGGCATCGGGCTCGAATGCCGAAAATGGAAGCAATTCCGCTGTCCTCTCGTCTTGCTGCAGACATTTATAGATCTCCCATTTGTTAAAGAAGCCCGGGTTGAACCACGGAATCCGGTATTCATCCATAAGGCGGGTTTTTGTTTCCCGCAGAGCGGCGGATTCTTCCGCTTTGCGGTTCGGCAGTCTGTCGTAAACGACGTTGGGAAGGGGGACTGTGGCCTCCTCCCAGCCGTTTTCCCTGAAAATGAGAGCCTGCACTGTACCTTCTTCCCAATCTATCTGGTGCGCTCCGAACAGATAGCTGTAGCCTCCTGCCGGGAGATCCATCGTCAAAAGCTTCGAAAAAAATAAAGACCTCCCTCTGACAGGGTCCAGCTGCGATTTTGTAAAACCGGCCGTGAAAATCCCGATTAAAGGTCCGATATAGACGGTATTGTCGCGGAAAATCAGGGAGGCTTTGCCGCGGTACGGAATCCGCAGGTTTTTGTACAGATTTTCAGATAATAAAACGGTGCGCTTCAAATGGCTGTCAAATGAGACGTGGCAACGTTCAACACTTGTACCGAAAGCCGCGAATAGCAAACCGTCCTGTTTAAAAGAAGCGGGCAGGAGCATCGTGTTTTCGCTCGTCTGGTGGATGCCGACGGTCAGCGGTTGACCGGTCATCTTTTCTCAGCCCCTTTCGCGCCGGCTGAAGCCGTTAAGAATGAGCAGTACTCCAAAGGACCTTTATACAAAAGCTCCCTTTTTTCAGGAGAGTGCTTAATAAAAGCGTGCTTTCCGGGCTTTGAATTGACATCCAGAAGCCAGACTTTTCCGTCTTTCGTCAGGCAGATATCAAGGCCGAGCTCGAATAATGGTCCGTGATTTGATTCAAGCACCAGGGGTACGGCCTGCGCCATTGTCTCTAAATCATCGAGAAGGACGGCCTGGCGCTTTTTCGGCACTGATAAAAGCCAGCTGTCAAAGCTCACCGCCTCTGAGCCCCCGGCCAGGTTTGCAAGCAGTCCGTGCTGATAGCTCCGCCTTACCGTTTTGCCGGCTGTTTCCCATTCTCCACTGCCGTTTTTCTGAAGCAGCAGCCTGATATCGCACGGAAAACCGTCTTTGTCTTGAATATCGAGGAACGATTGCAGCAAATAGCGGTGCTGAAGAACTTTCTGACACCACGTTTCAAATGAAGCCTGTTTCGAAAATGACTTCAGCTGTTTGTGTTTTCCGGTTTGGTAGGCGGCCTTGACCGTTTTTCCCGTAAGCTCGAGGTGAATGATGCCGCGGCCTCCTGATCCGGATGCAGGCTTCAAGATGCACGCTTTTTCTTTTGCAAGCTTGCGCAGGATATCCTGGGCGTTTTCTGCAATCGATGTGGCAGGAAGGTAGGACTTGATGACGGGATCGGCATTCAATGCTTTGAAAACCGTCCATTTGTCAGGAAGTCCGAGTCCTAAAAATGTTGTTTTAGGATACTTTTTGAGCCATTCGACAATCGGTTTTGCTTTTTTCGATTGCTGATCTCTGCCGTAAAAGCAGCGGTCATAGATCAATTCCGGGATTTCTCTTTCAATTTCATTCCACTGTCCTGACTTCGGGTGAAAGGAGAGCCCTTTCACAAGCAGGGAACCGGGGGAAATATCCAGGGGCGTGAAACGGATAAACCGGATTCCATAGTCCGAAGCCATTTTGGCCAGTTCTTCGGCATAGGCTTTTTCATGTTCGTGCGACAGCGACATAAATCCAAGCGTCATCATGATTATACCTCCTTCATGAAAAACAAGGCTTAACAGGCTGAGACTGTCAAACTTCGGGCAAACTTTAATATATAGACTTCTGTTTCATGATACGCTTGAGATTGCAGAAATAGGCTTTTGTAAATTGGAAATGATTAAAAATTTTAGAGCGCCCTTCATACAATTGCCATCTGACCCATTGTATTTTGAAGCGGCTTGCTCCATTCCGTTATTTGCCCGTCTTTTATTCAGCTACTATAATAACGTTAGGCAAGACGGTGAGGATCGACCATAAGGCCCACGCTGTGCAGCTAAGATGTCAGGTAAAAAGGAAGGCAGTTGAAAAGAACATGTATGTATTTGGGGTTTTTGCCGTTATGATTGCAGTCGGTGCACTTATCGGCGCTGTAACGAACCATTTTGCGATTAAAATGCTTTTTCGCCCATATAAAGCGGTCTACATATTTGGAAAGAGGGTTCCTTTTACACCCGGATTAATTCCGAAAAGGCGCGATGAATTGGCGAGACAGATGGGACAGATGGTCACAGGCCATCTGCTGACAACAGAAGGGATCAAAAAAAGGCTTGCATCCGATGCAGTTAAAAGCCAGGCGGTGCAGGTTGGGGAGCGGATCTTGGCGCACCTCTCGCAATCAACGGCCACCGTTGAAGAAGCATTGGAAAGCATCGGAATTTCAAATCCCGCCCAAAAAGCGGATCGGGCGGTATCCAGATGGACGGATGAGAAGCTGTCCGCATTGTTAGAGGCACATGAAAATGAACCGCTCAAAGAGCTTATCCCTCTTGAGGCCCAGAAAAAGCTGAAAGAGAAAATTCCGATGGTGTCCGGCTATATTTTAAGCCGGGCTGTCACCTACTTTGAAAGCGGCGAAGGAAAGGAACGCCTCGGACATATGATTGACGATTTTTTGAAAGAACGGGGCATGCTCGGCAGCATGGTGCAGATGTTTTTAGGCAACAGCAGTCTGGTTGACCGCGTTCAGCCGGAGATTGTGAAGTTTTTAAAGAACGGCGAGACCGCGCGTCTTTTAACGGATCTGCTTGAAAACGAATGGGACAAGCTGAAAGAATATACGTTCAAGGAAGCGGATGACAAATGGAATCTCAAATCTCTCATTTTCGATTTGAAGGAAAAGCTTTTGAAACGATTCTCGCTTCAGCCGTTTTTCGAAAAAACGATCGGCTCCTCTATTTCCAGTGTTGAGCGGGAGATCGCTTTGCGCCTGCCGCAGATTGCCGACCGGCTTCTCGAAGAGGCGGGCCGCCGCCTGGATCAAGTGCTCAAGCAGCTGGAGCTCGAGCAAATCGTCAAGGAACAGGTGGACAACTTCCCTGTTGAACGTCTTGAAGAAATGGTGCTGTCCATTTCCAGGCGGGAGTTCAAAATGATCACGTATTTAGGCGGTCTGCTTGGCGGAATTATCGGAGCCGTGCAAGCCATCTTTGTAATTTTGATCTGAGGCTGAAGACGGCCTGTTCAAACGGAATTATCGTATAACTGTGAAAAACGCTCCATAGTTTGTTATAGTGGAGTGGTGCCGATTCCATAAGAAGAATACAGGCAGGAAAGGAGCGGATCAGGATGACGGTCAATTTACATGACTCGGCTTATGACTTGGGGCAAGCCTTGCGACAAAGCGATGAATATTCCCGATTGAAAAATCTTTATGATGAGGTGAATGGCGACCCATCTGCTAAAAAGATGTTTGATAACTTTCGCGATATTCAAATGAACCTTCAGCAAAAACAGATGAACGGCGAAGACATCACACAGGAAGAAGTCGAACAAGCGCAAAAATCCGTGGCGCTCGTCCAGCAGCATGATAAAATCTCGCAGCTGATGGAAGCGGAACAGCGGATGAGCATGCTGATTGCTGAATTAAACAAAATCATCATGAAGCCTTTGGAAGAGCTTTACGGAAACCCAGAGAGCTGATAAAAAATCCCCCCTTGTCAAGGCAAGAGGGGATTTTTTCACTAAGTGAACAAATAACGTTCATAAAGATTTAAAAAAAGACTTGTCAATTCATGAAATAGTTGCGATAATACTAAATGTAAGTGCTTTCATTTTTTTGCCGGGATACGATCATGAAAAACGGACTGGCGGCAAAATGATAAGGGGTATAGAGGAAATTAACAGACTGAAAGCACGTCTGCTGGTCAAATAAAGGGGTTATCAATATACGGTGAATTGAACGAAAGGGGCGTTAAATTCACTGTTTTGAATATGAGGGAGAATCATGATCGTATCCACAAGATGCGAAGTAAAAAGTCTGTGAAAACAGGCTTTTTTTAGTATGTGCATCAAGAGGGCTGTTCTAAAAAAAGGGATCGGGACATATCCTCTATAACAGATTCAGTCATCAAAGAAGGGGGACCTCCTGGTGTCAAAACAAATGCTTGCGCTGAATATAGACGGAACGCTGCTTCGGACAAACGGACGGCTTCATCCCGCAACGAAGGAAGCGATCGAATATGCAAAGAAGAAAGGTGTATATGTTACGCTTGTGACGAACAGACATTTTCGCTCCGCTCAAAAAATCGCCAAATCTTTAAAGCTGGATACGAAGCTGATTACGCACAGCGGAGCCATCATAGCGGACAAAATCGACGATCCTTTATTAGAAAAAAGGATTTCCGAAGAACAGACATTTAACCTTGTTCAAATACTGGAAAGCTATGATTGCAATATCAGAATCCTCCATGAAAAATATTCGATTGGAAACCGGAAAAAAACGAATTCAAACCTGCTGGGGAAAACGATGATTCACCCGTCTGACCCGATTTTTTATCCCGTCCAGTTTGTCGATTCGCTGAGCGATATGCTGATGGATGAACCGGTCAGCGCACCGGTGATCGAGGTTTATTGCTCAACAGGACAGTCCGAAGAAATCAGGCAGACGATCACAAATGCATTTCCTCTCGTCGACATCATTGGAGCGGGGGAAAAAATGCTGATTGTCCATAAAGGGGTTTCCAAAGAAGCAGGCTTGACGATGCTCGCCGCCGACCTCGGTCTAAAAATGGAAGATGTCGTTGCGATCGGCCATGAAATCGACGACCTCCCGATGATCGAGCTTGCCGGACTCGGAGTCGCAATGGGCAATGCTCCTCAGAAAGTCAAACAAAAAGCGGATTGGGTGACGCGCTCCAATGATGAACAGGGCGTCGCTTATATGATTAAAGAATACTTCAGAATGCAGCAAAGCAAAGGGTTTCTTAAAAAATTCCATATTAAAAAAGTCTGATTCTGATAGAATCCCCGCTTTCAACTCGAATGCGGGGATTATTCATTCATCGCTGCCACGTAGGAATGTTTGTTTCCCGGATTGATTTTGGCCATTTATTTTTGTACACTAAAGAAAGTTTTGAAACGAAAAAGGTGATGACATTGCGCATTTATATAGAAGGGCTCCAAGATGAAAGGTTCCAGAGACCGCTTGAGCATATAGCCAACTTATTCTTTGAAGAAAGCGAAGTCGCTTTTGGCGAAGAAGCGCCGGCAGACCTTGCGATCGTTCTCGGCTACGACCGGGAAGAGAACGGCGTCAAGGCTTCGGGTATGATAAAAGATACGGACATTAGAGCGGAATATGCCAAAAACATTGACCCCAAACTGACGGAAAAGGAAGCGTTTAAGCAGGTGAAAAATACCGTTTCCTACGTTTTTTTGAGCATGCTTCAGGAGCATACCGGAATCATTCAGAAATGGGGGATTCTCACCGGTGTTCGTCCGACAAAGCTGCTTCATAAAAAGCTGGAGAGCGGCATGCCAAAGGAAGAGGCACATGCCGAGCTGAAACGGGATTATTTAATTCACGACGAAAAAATCGAACTGATGCAAAACATCATTGACCGTCAGCTGAAAGCGGTACCCGATTTGTATGAGCTGAGTCAAGAAGTCAGCATTTACATCGGCATCCCGTTTTGTCCGACGAAGTGCGCCTACTGTACGTTTCCGGCGTATGCGATCAGAGGACAAGCCGGACGGGTCGGCTCATTTTTGTGGGGGCTTCACTATGAGATGCAAAAAATCGGCGAATGGCTCAAGGAGAACGATGTCAGAATAACGACCGTGTATTTCGGCGGCGGAACGCCGACAAGCATTACCGCTGAAGAAATGGATCTATTGTATGAAGAAATGTACCGTTCATTTCCCGATGTAAAAAACATCCGCGAGGTCACAGTTGAGGCTGGACGGCCCGATACGATCACAGAGGAAAAGCTCGCAGTCTTAAAAAAATGGAATATCGACCGAATTAGCATTAATCCGCAGTCTTACGAGAATGAAACGCTGAAAGCGATCGGACGCCACCATACGGTCGAAGAAACGATCGAAAAGTATCATCTGTCGCGAAATGCCGGCATGTCGAACATCAATATGGATTTGATCATCGGCCTTCCGGGCGAAGGGGTAAAAGAATTCAGAAACTCTCTTTCCGAAACCGAAAAATTAATGCCCGAATCATTGACCGTCCATACGCTGTCATTTAAGCGCGCGTCTGAAATGACGAAAAACAAGCATAAGTATAAGGTGGCTGACCGCGAGGAGATTGTCGCGATGATGGATGACGCTGTCTCGTGGACGAAACAGCACGGCTACCATCCCTACTATTTGTACAGGCAGAAAAACATTCTCGGCAACCTGGAGAATATAGGCTATTCCCTTCCCGGCCAGGAAAGCATCTATAACATCATGATCATGGAGGAAAAACAGACGATTATCGGGATCGGCTGCGGAGCTGCGAGCAAATTCGTCGATCCGGAAACGGGAAAGATCACACACTTCTCCAACCCGAAAGACCCGAAAACGTACAATGACAGATTTGAACACTATACAGAAGAAAAGCTTCGCTACCTGTCCGGGCTTTTTGACAAGAATGCCAAAGGCAGTTAAAAGGTTCGGTTTAAAACGGGACAGTCCCTGGGCAAAACGAAAGGAGACTTCGCCAATCCTGGCGAAGTCTCCTTTTCTGTCATCCACTTTGTTTTGTTTTGAATTTTTTCCACTTAAATATTTTGTTCAGCATTTGAAAAATCCGTTTTGATTCTTTTGTCAAAAGCGGCCCCAAAATTGCCAGGATCAGTACGTACAAAGCGGCAAACGGCTTTAATGTAACCGAAAGTCCGCCGGCGATTCCGAGGTTGGCGACAATGATCGAAAACTCGCCTCGTGAGACAATCGTTAAGCCTATATTGGATGAAGCTTTATGAGAAAGTCCGGCCCTTCTGCCTGCGATCATGCCGGCGATAAAGTTCCCGGCCAAGGTAAGGATGACAGCGCCGATTGAAAGCCATACCGCATCTCCCAGTGTAAACGGGTCGATGCTCAATCCGAAGCTGAAGAAAAACATTGCACCGAAGAAATCGCGAAACGGCACAACCAAATGCTCGATCCGGCTTGCATGTTCTGTCTCGGAAAACACGAGTCCGAGAAGCAGGGCGCCGATTGCTTCGGCAACGTGAATCGTTTCCGAAAAGCCGGCGACAAAGAACAGCAGCGCAAAGATCACGATAATAAAGACTTCGTTTGAACGGATATCAAACAGCCGATTTAACAATTTTGGCAGCTTCCTGGCAACGATAAAGAACAATATCATGTAGCCAAAAGCGATCAAAATCGAAAGCAGCGCCGATCCGACTGAAGTTGAGTCACCTAGGACGAGCCCCGAGACGACGGATAAATAAACGGCGAGAAAAATATCTTCGAACATAATGATTCCGAGAATCAGTTCGGTTTCCGGATTCGCTGTTCTCTTTAGGTCGACAAGTACTTTGGCGACAATCGCACTCGAAGAAATCGTAATAACCCCGGCGATGATCAGTACTTCGAGAAACTCGAAGCCCGCGATGAACCCGAACATGAGGCCTAAACTGAAGTTGATCAGAATATAAATGCTTCCTCCGACGGCGATGGACCGTCCTGATTTAATAAGCTTTCCGATCGAAAATTCTAGTCCGAGATAAAACAGTAAAAACAAGACGCCCATTCTGCCGAAAAAGGCGATGATCTCCGAGCTCTCGATAAACTTCAAGTTGATGATACCGATCGTCGGAGCGTGCGGGCCTACGATCATCCCCAGAACAATTAAAAAGGGAATGATCGAGAATTTAATCCGATTCGCAATTAAGGCAGCAATCGCGACAAGCAAGAGTGCGGTGCCGACTTCAAATACTAGATGATCCAAAGAGCATCACCCTTCCTTTCGGGAAAGAAAAGCCTGCTTCATTTCCTTGAGGTTTTTTCTTTCACCGGACAGGACGAGTGTATCATTTTCATCAAGAACGGAATCCGCACCGGGATTCAAGAA
Source organism: Bacillus sp. FSL W7-1354 (assembly GCF_038002405.1). Lineage (NCBI taxonomy): Bacteria > Bacillati > Bacillota > Bacilli > Caryophanales > Bacillaceae > Bacillus > Bacillus sp. FSL W7-1354. The sequence continues at coordinate 139,188 of NZ_JBBOCL010000001.1, forward strand.
TTTTTCCTGATTCTTTTTAATGATCGCGATGACAGTGACGCCGTAGTTTTGCCTGACGTCGATTTCACCGAGAGTTTTGCCGACGGCATTTGCTCCTTTTTCGACTTTGAACCACTCGATGATCAGGTCGTTAAACGCCATTTCAATCGATTCAAGCGCCTGCGGCTTATAGACCATTCCGCCGAGGATGGCGGCGATCTGCCTTGCTTCGCCGTCATCAAGCGAGATGTTGGTCACGATTTCATCGGGATCTTCGTCGTCAAAACGATAGATTTCTCTTCTTCCGTCATCATGAACGACAATCGTCATTTTTTCATGGTTTCTCGTTTCTATTTCAAATTTTTTGCCGATACCCGGCAGATCATTTTCTTTAATATTCAATCATATCCCTCCAAAATAAATTTCCCCATTCGGCTGAAAAGTTATGCAGGTAAAAAAGGAAAATCAGGAGAGGTAATTAGATTGGTATTTCACAGGAATAGCGCAAGTTTTTTTAAGAATTAATTCATTTGATTGAACCTCGAATCGAGGAATGAAATGAGTGTAGAAACGTGCGTCAAAGACAGAAATATTTGCGGCTTTTCCTGGATGGTTAAGAAAGCTTTTTGTAAAAGGGGAGGGGTTCACTGCATGTGTCTCAAACTTTGAGGTGTTTAGAGACATATGATATTCCGCTTCGGGATCACAAACAGGGTTTTGCTCCTGATCGGCGAATGGTACTGTTAACATGCATAAACTAAGCATCAACGTCAAAAATGATTTAATTACGCTCATCCCCCTTTCCTCACATGCTTTCTATAAATAACTATATATAAACAAAGAAAATCATTCAACTAAAAAGGCTTATTTCAGTATCAATTGATCTTGAAATTGAAAATCATTCAGCTGATTTTCACATGAAAAAAGGTATTGAAAATAAAAGGTGGAATTAATTAAGCTAATATCTTAAAAAATCGTATTCACGGAGGTGCAAGATGGAGTATATCAAATGGAAAGACGAAGACGGGATTTTTGAAATTGTGCTGAATCGCTCTGAGGCGTACAATGCCTTGAATGAAAAAATGCTTGAAGAACTGAATGAAGCTTTGCGTATTGCAGAGGAAAGCGAATCGCTGCTTCTCCTTGTGAGAGGCAGCGGCAAAGGATTTTCGGCAGGCGGAGACATTAAGATGATGCTGTCTTCCGGAGATCAAGACAGCTCTGCCCGCGTCATTGACACAATTTCTGAAATTGCGGTGAAGCTTTACAGCATGCCGAAGATGACGACAGCGGCTGTCCACGGGGCGGCCGCAGGTCTGGGATTGAGCCTCGCGCTCAGCTGCGACCATGTGCTGGTCGAAAAAGAGGCGAAGTTGGCGATGAATTTTATCGGCATCGGGCTTGTTCCCGACGGAGGCGGACACTTCTTTTTAGAGCGGAGAATCGGTGAAGCTGCGGCCAAAGAATTGATTTGGAGCGGGAAACAATTGACGGGGGCCGAAGCGCACGAACTTCGGATCGCAGACGCTGTATTCAGCGGGGACTCCGGCCGTTTTGCGCGCATCTATCTTGAAAAGCTTCTGCACGCTCCGCTGGCAGCGATGATTGAGACAAAAAAGATCTATCAGGCGCTGAATGGCGGTAGGCTGCAGAAAACGCTTGAACTCGAGAAAGCGGCCCAAATGAAAATGAGGCTGACAAGCGACCATCAGGAAGGAATCCGCGCATTTTTAGAAAAGCGCCAGCCGCAATTTAACCGTCAGCAAGTATAACAAGAGGGCCCGACAGGAAATTGACCTTGGGAAATGATGTGCAGAAGCAATTGTAAAAAAATTTAAGTTTCTATAAAATGATTCATAAGGACACAGGTCTGTACGAAGTCTTGGGAGGCGGGGAAATTGAAACAGAAGATTCCATCTGAATACGTTGCTAGTAAGCTGAATGATTGGTACAACGCCATTCGGAAAAATCAGATCGCCGCCAGTGAATCATTGAAAGCGGAAATTTTAAATGATTTTCAAGACATGGAAGAAAATCAGGACGTCCTGCTCTACTATTCGCTGCTCGAATTCAGGCATAAGCTGATGCTCAGCTATTTGAAACCGCAAAAGACTGAAAATATTGAAAAAAACCTCCGCGACTTAGAAGAGAAAAAGGACCAAATGACAGGTTTACTAAACTATTATTACTGGTTTTTTAAAGGGATGTATGAGTTCAAACAAAAGCGGTTTGTCAAAGCAATCGGCTGCTATAAAACGGCTGAACAAAAAGTCAGCGCCTTGGAAGACGAGGTTGAAAAAGCGGAATTTTATTATAAGCTGGCGGAAATCTACTATTATATCAGCCAGAGATATTTATCGATCAACTATGCGACGCTCGCTTCCGACATTTTTAACCGGTATGAGACGCTAAAAGAAAAAAAGATTTTCTGCGATTTTATCATTGCCGGCAATTGGGTTGAATCGATGACATACGGACCAGCGCTGAAAAGCCTGGCCAACGCGCTTGAAGACGCCGCGAAAATCAAAAACAGCCATTTGACGGCAGCCGCTCATTTTAATTTGGGAAATTGCTATTTCCATCAAGAATCGTACCGGGAAGCCTCAGATCATATGGAGAGCGCCCTTTCCATTTTTGAACAGGAAAGTTCATCATATATTCCAAAAGTGCTGTACAACTTAATGTACGTCCGTCTAAAACAGGGAAATCATGTCGGAGCGGCCGACTGTTATGAAAAAGGCATCCGAAGTGCGGCATCGCTCGGAGATGAAGAACACGCGGCCAAGCTTAACATTCTATCCGGGCTGTATTTGGACGGCGGGGATCGGAAAGCCGTGGAAATCGGATTTGATTATTTGGAGTCAAACCATTTATATGCCGCTGTTGAAGAGCTGGCTTTAGACGCAGCCCAGTACTATAATCAAATGGAGCGGCTTGAAGATGCCATTTTTTACTATGAGAAGTGCGCTCAGGCAAGACGAAAAATCAAAAGGGGAGATGCGTTGTATGAAAGCTAAACTGTTGTTCGTCGCGGTGTCGCTGGCTGTTGTGTTAACGTCTTCAGGCTTTTTGGCAGATGCGGGAAAAGCTCCTTCCTTGTACGCGGACAAAATGATCACGACTGACAAGGAGGCCAGAGTTTAAGAACATGATTTCATCTGAGAATGAGCGGGCTGACGCAGCGAAAGAATGGACGATGTATATTACAGTTTCTTGCCTTTTCATCCTGATCGTCTCTGTGATTTGTTTTTTCGCTCCGGCCTACAGCTTGCAGGATCTGCTGTTTCGACTGTTTGATGCCGTCATCATCTGTGTGCTGGCGGTCAATGGCCTTTATTTTCTGCGAAAAAATAAAGGCGTCGCTTGCTTATCGTTTTTACTCTGTTTCATCAACATGGGACTGCTCATTGTTATGATGATCCACTAGTGTTTGGCGGATTAAAGGGCAGGCGGCAGCGGGAGACCTTCCCCAAAAGAGCCGCCTTGCCCCGTATTTTAGTCAGCTCCGGAAAACAATGATTTTACCGGACGAATGTACTACCCGGTGTGTATGCTCCAAAAATTGCTTTTCCTTCAGCATTCCTCTTCCTTTCTCTTTCGCTTCTTCATCACCGGCCGCTTCAAATCGCTCATTCAAAAGCGTTTCTCCACCAGTATCGAAAACGGTTACATAATAACTTTCCATTTCTCTTCCCCTTTCTCAAAATATGATCTATTTGTTTAAAATTATATAAAAATCAAAAAAATCCTTTTTAAAATGGTATGACTAACGTATGATTGTAAATTGGAAGGAGGAGTTATTATGCTCAAAATCGATCACGTCACGAAAAAGTTCGGTTCATTTACAGCTGTAAACGATCTGACGCTGGAGATTCCAGACAAGCAAATGTTCGGTCTGCTCGGCGCCAACGGAGCAGGGAAAACGACGACATTCCGAATGATATTAGGCCTTTTGAATGCGACAGAGGGTACTGTCACATGGAAAGGACAGCCGATTAACTACGGTATCACAAACAGCATCGGCTACTTGCCCGAAGAGCGCGGACTGTATCCGAAGCTGAAGGTGAAAGATCAGCTCGTATACCTTGGCCGCCTGAAAGGCATGACAAAGCAAAATGCGCTCAAGGAAATGGAGAAGTGGCTCGAACGGTTCCATATTACGGAATACGCCGACAAAAAGGTTGAGGAGCTCTCCAAAGGGAACCAGCAAAAAATTCAATTCATCACGGCCGTGCTGCACAAGCCGGAGCTTTTGATTCTCGACGAGCCGTTCAGCGGTCTCGATCCGGTGAATGTCGAGCTATTAAAAGACGCGGTCATTTCTTTGAAAGACGACGGCACTTCGATTGTATTTTCAAGCCACAGAATGGAGCATGTCGAAGAGCTGTGCGAACATGTCTGCATTTTGCAGCGCGGGACGCCTGTCGTTCAAGGGAAATTAAAAGAAATCAAACGTTCTTTTGGCAGAAAGAATGTCACGATTCACGCAGACGGCGACTTGAGCTTCTTGAAAGAGGCGGACGGCATCGTCAAATGGCGGGATCATTCCGAAGGAGTCCGCCTGCAGGTCGAAAATGAAGAAGTCTCTCAAGAGCTGTTTACAATGCTTCAAGGACGCGGGTTTATCAGAAAATTTGAACTTGAAGAGCCTTCTTTGCATGATATTTTCGTCGAAAAGGTAGGTGCCCGTTATGAATAAGTTTTGGATTGTTCTTTTTCATACATATCTCAGCAAGCTGAAAACAAAGTCGTTCATCATTTCAACGGTGATCACGCTTGCGCTTGTCGTGCTCGTCACAAATCTGGGATCGATTATTTCCATGTTTGATGACGGCGGAGAGGGTGATAAAATCGCCGTCATTGACCGTTCAAATCAGCTGTACGACACGTTTGCCCAGCAAGTGAAAGCACTCGACACTGATGAAGCGCTGGAAGTCGAAAAAGCGGATAAACCGGAAAAAGAGCTTGAAAAAGACGTCAGAGACGAAAAGCTCGAAGGCATTTTAATCCTGGACAGAGATAAAAAAGGCGTGCTGAAAGGAACGTATAAAGCGCTCGAAATCGCTGATTCCACAGCTGTCTCCACGATTGAACAGGCGCTCTCACAAGCAAAGATTGCCGTTGGAACGGCTGAATTGAACGTACCACAGGAAAAGCTGAGTGAACTGTTTACACCGGTAAAAGTCAACAGTGTCGCCTTGAAAGAAGGCGCGAAAACCGAGGAAGAGCTTCAAAAGGCGACAGGGCTTGTATATGTTGTGCTGTTTGTCATCTATTTTTCGGTTTTGACGTACGCGTCAATGATCGCGACAGAAGTTGCGACGGAAAAGTCTTCCCGCGTGATGGAAATTTTAATTTCCAGCGTGCCGCCTGTCCAGCAAATGTTCGCCAAACTGTTCGGCGTCGCTCTGTTGGGATTGACACAGATTGCCGCGCTGTTTCTTGTCGGCTATCTTTCGCTCCAGTCCAGCCAGGAAAAGGGAGGGGATGCAGCCGATATGATTAAAGGATTTCTTGACATTTCCGGCGTACCTACTGCAACGCTTGTGTACGCGGCCATTTTCTTGATGCTCGGCTACTTCCTCTACGCAACTCTTGCGGCATTTCTCGGAAGCGTCGTCAGCCGGATTGAAGATGTTCAGCAGATGATTTCGCCGATGATTCTGCTGGTCGTCGCAGGATTCGTAATTGCCATGGTCGGGCTAAGCACACCGGATTCAACGTTCATTACCGTTACTTCATTCATTCCGTTCTTTGCACCAATGATCATGTTCCTCAGAGTCGGCGTGCTTGATATTCCGTTTTGGGAAGCGGCACTCGGCATCGGCATTACCGCACTCACCATTGTGATTCTCGCCGTCATCGGGGCGAGGGTGTATAAAGGCGGCGTGCTCATGTACACGAGCGGCGGCGGATTGAAAAATATCAAACAGGCGCTTCGTCTGTCAAAAGATCGATAATAAAAGAGAAAAGCAGCTTGAAAGAAAAGCTGCTTTTTTCGTGCAAAGAGTAGAACGTGCATTCGCTTTCAACCCGTGATAGAATGGGAGCAGAATATTTTATGAAAAGGAGCAGAAGATTGACAAACATCACTTTCATTCATGCGGCCGATCTGCACCTGGACAGTCCGTTTCACGGCATCAGCCGGCTACCCGAAGAGGTTTACCGGCGGATCAAAAACAGCACATTTAAAAGCGCTGAAAATGTGTTTAAGCTTGCGATTGATGAAGAGGCCGACTTCATTTTGCTTGCCGGCGATCTTTTCGACGAAGCAAACCGCAGTTTAAAAGCACAGATGTTTTTGAGAAAGCAATTTTTAAAGTTGAAAGAGAACAACATCCAAGTCTATGTGATTTTTGGCAATCACGATCATCTGGGCGCCGATTGGACGCCGATTGATTGGCCGGACAACGTCCACATTTTCTCGTCGGAAGACATTGAAGAAAAATCGTTTTACAAAGACGGCCGGCTCGCCGCAAGCATCTACGGCTACAGCTATCCCGAGCGCTCTGTTTTTGCCAATAAGGCTGCTGAAATCAAAAAAACGACCGACGCGCCCTTGCATATCGGCATGATTCATGGGACGCTTTCCGGGGAGAGCGGCCATGATCCGTACTGTCCTTTTTCCCTTCAAGATTTAAAAAACGGCCGGATGGATTACTGGGCGCTTGGCCATATACATAAAAGACAGGTCATTTCAGCCTCCGAACCGGCGGTGATTTATCCGGGAAACACGCAATCGCGGCACATGAAGGAAACGGGAGAGAAAGGCTGCTATCTCGTCAATGTTTGCGGCGGAGAACTGTCCTTCGAATTTAAAGCCTTATCGGATGTTCTGTGGGAAACGGCCAGCATCGATATCTCAGAGACAAAGCAGATGACAGAGCTGATCAGCCTGATGCAGGATGCCCTTCAATCTTTCAGAAACAGAGGCAAGCCGGCATGCGTCAAGGTGGTATTGACAGGAGAAACACCCTCTTATTTGGCGGAAGGACAGGCCGGCATCGTGGACGAGATCCTTGACATCTTCCATGAAGAAGAGCGGGAGGAAGACGCGTTCATCTGGCTTACCGCGATCGAAGATCAAACAGATGCCGCCTTGTCTGGAATTGAACGGGACGCTTTTTTTCAGGAGCTATTGCAAGAAATGCAGGAATTTCAGGATTTCAGCCTGATTTTTGACGATTTGGAGCGTCATCCGGTCTTTAGAAGGCACGGAGAGCGGTTTCATGAAGAAGACTTCCGGGACATTCGCGCGCAGGCGGAAAAACTGCTGCTTCATGAACTGAAGACATTGAAAAGATAAGGGAGGGTGCAGGGTGAATATACATGCGATACATATATACGGATACGGTAAATTTGCCAATCAGACATTTCGCCTGTCTCCTTCAAATCTGCATTTGGTCTACGGGCTCAATGAAGCCGGGAAAACGACGCTCATGTCGTTTATTGAAAGCGTGCTGTTCGGTTTTCCGAAGACGAAACGGTATGAGCCGAAAACGGGCGTCATTTACGGGGGGATGCTTGAGGTCGGGCACCCTGATTTGGGGCAGATCCGGATCGAACGAACGGCCGGAAAGCCTGAGCGGGTCACCGTTTATCTGGAAGACGGCAGCACGAAGCCGGAAGGTTTTTTAAATGAGCTGCTGTCAGGCGTCGACAGACAGCTGTATAAAGCGATCTATTCATTTGACGTGTTCGGCCTTCAGGAAATTCATAAATTCAACCGCGACAAAATCGGCCGTTTTCTGCTGTTTTCGAGTCTGTTCGGCTCTGATGCGATTTCAAAGATGGATGCCGGCCTCGTGAAAAAGCAGGAAGAGCTGTTTAAACCGAACGGCCGGAAACCTGAACTGAATCAGGAGCTCGACCGGTTAAAAAAGCTTTCCGAAGATTTGAAAAAAGCGAAAGCGCGGGAAGGCGACTACCACCGCCTGTTAAACGAAAAAAAAGGCGCTGAGGCCTCAATAAAGGACAGCGGACAACTGCTGAAAGATCTTGAGCATCTCGTCTCACAAATCGAGCAGGCGATTGAGATTCTGCCGGCGGCCGCGGAAAAACGCCAGCTGGAAGAGCAGCTCGCATCTTTCGGCGGCTCAGGAGAAAGCCGTTTCCCCGAAGGCGGACTTTTTGAGCTCGAAAAGCTCGAATCCCACCTGCATCCAAAAGCGGCTCAGCTGAAGGCGCTGGAAGAGAAAAAGCGCCGTTTGGAACAGCGGGCCGCCGCTTTTGCACCGGCTGAAGACTTTCTCGAGCACGAAGCGGAAGAGCTTTTAAAAGCATATCCGTTTTACCAGTCGTATTCCGAAAAAATCGCGTCTTTGACTGATCAGCTTCACCAGATTAACGGACGGGTTCAAGCGGGGCTTGGGCGCCTGAAAATCGAGGAATGCGATATCCTCAATGCGGACACCGCGTATGAATATGAGTGGAAGCTGCAGGAAACCGCTCAGGCATACATCGAGCTGCGTGAACTGAAACGGTCGCTTGACGAACGCTTTGAGCAGGCGAGAGCTGATCTGGAGGAAGCTGAACAGGCCCACGCCGCTCTCAGCAATGAAGTGATGCCGGAAGATGTCCGCAAGCAAAAGGAGGAAACCCTCAGCCGGCTTGCGTCCGCCGGCGGCCATGCCGGAAGGCGGGAAGAGCTGCTCCTTCAGCTGTCCTATCTGAAGCAAGAACAAAAGGTTCGGATGAAAAGAAGAAAGACCGCTTTTGCAGTAGCGCTTTGTGCTGCTTTTGCGGCAGCTTGTGCGGCGCTCTTTTTCAAGGAGTGGTTCCCGGGCGCTTTACTCGTGCCGATCTTGCTCATATTTGCCGCTGTTGTTCTAAAAAAGCCCGAGCCTTCCGCGGCAGCGGCTTTTATTCAAAAACAGCTGGACGACATTGATCGCAGCGGTACAAAAAGCGGAGTGAGTGACAACGCTTTGAGGGAAGAGCTGTGGAAGGACGACCAAACCCGGCAGCTCCTTATCGCAAAACAAGCAGAGCTCAGACAGAGAGAAGCGGAATATGAAAGAGCGATTCAGAAGTTCGAAGCGTGGGAAAAGGATATCCGTCCGTATCAGGAGAAGACCGAACGCTATTTGAGAGAGCTGAACCTGTCAATCGACCCGTCATTTTTAGCCGATGCGTACGCTTTGATCAAGGAACTCCGAGAGGAAATGTTGAAAAAGCGGGATATCGAGCAAGAGCTGAGCCGCCTTCAGGCTAAAAAAGCATCCTTTGAATCGGAATTGAGAAAGCTTGTCTCATCTCTCGGCCGCGCTGGCGAAAGCGTCCAAGAGCAGGTGTTTCTACTGAAAAGCGCGCTTGGTTCCCAAAAAGAAAAACTTCGGCAAAAACAGGAAGCGGACGTGTCTTTAAAGCATACCGCCGAACAAATCAAAGAGCTGACAAAAGAGACGGAATACTTCCAATCCCAAATTGGCGAACTCTTTCAAAAAGCAGGGGCGGACGGCCGTGAGATGTTCATCGGTCTGGCGAAGCGCGACCAAGCCAAAAAAGAATTAACGGCAAGGCTCGGGCAGCTCAAAAGAGAGCTCGGCAGGCAGGACGAGAAGGCCGTCATGCTTGCATCAGAACACTCTCTTGCAGAACTGAAAGGAAAGCTGGCCGAGGCGCAGGAAAAAAGAGCCCGTATAGAAAATAAGCTTGCAGAAGAAAGACAAAAGGCGGCGAATGTCCATGCGGAACTGGTCAGACTTGAGGAATCGGGAGCGGTATCCGAGCTCGCCTATCAGACCGGAATGCAAAAAGAGCGGGTCGCCGAACTGGCCAAAAAGTGGGCTGCCGTCAAGCTGATCCGGCAGGCGGTCAAAAACAAGATCGATGAACATAAGAAGGTTCGGCTTCCGAAGCTGTTACAGACGGCTGAAACATTACTAAACCCATTGACTGCCGGGCAATACGAAAAAATTTATTTTTCTGAAACAGATGAATCCATGATGGTCATGCGGAAAGACGGGGCTGTTTTTTACGCCCACGAACTGTCCCAGGCAACTTGTGAACAGCTCTATTTAGCGATCCGATTCGCTCTGGCCCTCTCCCATCAAAAGGAAGTCAAATTGCCGTTCCAGCTGGATGACAGCTTTGTCCACTTTGACCGGGAGAGGTTTAAACAAGTGCTGAACATCTTAAAAAAGCTTTCAGGCGAAGATCAGCAAATTTTGTATTTTACGTGTCATGAACATGTAAGAGAAGCTTTTCACGACGAAGATGTGATCCTGCTGCCTTCCGTCATGAAAAAGGTGGAAGTGGAGGGTATAACTAACAAATAAAAGTGTGTGCTATAATGATTTTATGTAGGAAAACGGAGGGAGCTTTATCATGGCAAAAGGTATCATGCTGCACGAAGTTGGCGAGCAGGTTGATTTGTATTTGCTCATTAAATCGTCAACGAAAGGAATCGCGAGCAATGGGAAACCGTTTTTAACGCTGATGCTCCAGGATCAGTCCGGAGATATAGAAGCGAAGCTTTGGGACGCCAAACAGCAGGACGAAGTGACCTACGGCCCGCAGACGATCGTGAAAGTGGTCGGCGACATTCATCATTACCGCGGGCGGAATCAGCTGAAGCTGAGAAACATCAGACCTGCGGGCGACAATGACAATGTCAAAATCGATGACTTTCTTGAGACTGCACCGATTCCCAAAAACGAAATGATGGATGCGGTCACTCAATATATTTTTGAAATGAAAAACCCGAGTATTCAGCGAATCACGAGGCACCTCGTCAAAAAATACGGCAAGGAATTCATTGATTTTCCAGCTGCGACGAAGAATCACCACGAGTTCGTATCAGGTCTCGCATACCATGTTGTCTCCATGCTGAACCTGGCCAAATCGGTCGCAGACCTGTATCCGTCGCTCGATCGCGACCTATTGTACGCAGGTGTTATTTTGCATGACCTTGGAAAAGTAAAAGAACTATCCGGACCGGTGTCCACGACCTATACTGTCGAAGGGAATCTGCTGGGGCACATTTCGATTATGGTGACAGAAATTGCAAAAGCAGCCGAAGAGCTTCAAATTGATTCAGAAGAAGTGCTGATTCTCCAGCATTTGATTTTAAGCCATCACGGCAAACCCGAATGGGGCAGTCCAAAGCCGCCGATGGTCAAGGAAGCGGAAATTCTTCACTATATCGACAACCTTGACGCGAAGATCAATATGATGGACAGAGCGCTCGAACGGGTCAAGCCGGGAGAGTATACCGAACGCGTCTTTGCATTGGATAATCGTTCCTTTTACAAGCCTGTTTTTCACAAATAAGCGTCATAACTTGTCTCCCTTTTGCATAATGTCTGATATACAGTTTATTCAAAAAAGGGGGAAAAGCCGTGCTGCTGTTTCCGTGGTGGGTGTACCTTTGCATCGTCGGCATTATTTTCAGCGCCTATAAGCTGATGACGACGGCAAAGGAAGAGGAAAAGATCGATCAGGCTTTTATCGAAAAAGAAGGCCGCATTTATATCGAACGGATGGAAAAAGAAAAAGCACAGCGCATGAAGCGTTCATTGGATGAAGATCAAGAACAGCATGAAAAATCGGCTGACAGTCATTCCATCGCATAAAAAAAGCTGTCCGGCCCCGCGAGGGGAGGACAGCTTTTTTGGCGTCAGCTGCTGCTGCTTGTCTGAGCTTGGCGCTGGTCGACTTGTTTTTTCAACTCTTTGTCTTTTACTTTTAGATCAGCATCTTTGACAAGTTTGTCGATAACAGATTGCAGTTCAGTTTGATCGTTTTGTTTTTGTTCTTGGACCTCTTTTTTGAGATCTTTTTTCATGTCTTCATATTTGCCGCGCTCTTCGTCTTTCTTAATGATGTGATAGCCGAATTGCGATTTCACAGGGCCGCTGATTTCGCCGGTTTTCAAAGCAAACGCAGCTTTGACGAAATCCTTGTCCATGTTATCTTCCTTGCCGACCCATCCGAGGTCGCCGCCTTTTTCGGCTGTTCCGTCAGTTGAATACTCTTTTGCAAGGTCTTCGAATTTTTCGCCTTTTTTCAGCTTTTTCTCAACTTCTTCAGCCGTTTTCTTTTCCTTCACAAGAATGTGGCTCAAGTGGATTTTGCCTTTCAGGCCGTCATAATATTCTTTTACGTCATCATCGGTTACTTTTATGTTATCCTTTGCGGCTTTTTTCATGAGAAGTTCGTATTTGATCTGTTCTTTGACGAAGTCTTCGCCTTTCTGCTCAATGAGCTGGTTGAGCTGGTCACCCATCGACTTTTTGTACTCGTTCAGCTTTTTGTCGATTTCTTTGTCGGAGACATTGTATTTATCATCGAGTACTTTTTGCTGAACGAGCATGTTCAGTGCGTCCGCTCCGGCATTGTCTTTTAATGTTTGATAAAGGTCTTCTTTTGTAATATTTCCAGCTTTTGTTTCTGCAACAACCTCAGAGTCTCCTCCGCTGCATGCGCTGAGAGCCAGCACACTTGTCGCTGTAATCGCCGCAATTGCAATCTTCTTCATAAATGCAAACACTCCTAATCATAACAGTTTAAACTTTCCTTTGAATTGTATCATATCATATTCTGACATGCTGTAAAAAGATTTTCAACAGAGGGGCATCCGTCTAGTCAAATTTTCTTTCCGCTCATACAAATATATTGATCAAGAAAAGGAGGTCAATAACATGAGCGGAGGATACTCAAGCGGTTTTGCTTTATTGGTCGTGTTGTTCATTTTATTAATCATCGTTGGTGCAGCTTATCTGTACTAAAACCTTAGAAAATGAGAAAAGAACCGTCATTTTTTCAGGCGGTTCTTTTCTTTTGGACGATAGCCTAATCGTTTCATGACATTCGTGCATACACTAATGTAACGACTGGGGCAGAGGAGGTGTCAATATGGGCGACGGTTATACAGGAGGTTTCGCTGGCGGCTTTGCGCTGCTTGTGGTACTGTTCATCTTATTAATTATTATTGGTGCTTCTTGGATATGCTAATCAACAAAAGGATAGCTGCCGGATCAATACGATCGGCAGCTATCCTTTTTTTCTTTACACCGTAAAGGAAATCTCAATGAATGATGAGATCAATAAAATTAAGATCAGCACATTAATCATTCTAAACACCTTATCCTGCCGTTCTTCAGGAATCTCTCTGACAAGGCATAAAGAGTTTGTAAGCTTGTTTATGTTGAAGACAGTAAAAACCGCAAACAAGATGAAATAAAAAAGGATGATAGGAGATCCCCCTCTCTGTTTCTGCTCCATACTACATTACCAAATATTTATTAAAAAAGATAGAAAATAGACTGAAAAAAAGGATTTTCCAAGTGCCGAGCGGCTGGATTATTTTTGTATTAAAATATCAAAATCGTCGGCTTCCTGATCGACATAGCAGTTTTTAGGCGCTTTGATCAGTTTCCAGGCAAACAGAAAATCAGGCAGACAATAGCCGAAATGAATACTTGAAATGATGCAGAAATAATGAGCAAAGCTCGGCATCACAGCCCCCGCGTAAAATAAAGCAGGCGTGATGACGAAAAAAGGGCAGAGAAGAGAGACAAGCATCGTGTTTTTTGGAACTTCTCTCCATGTTCTCATTTTCAACCAATAAATCTTTTTTTCTATTTTTTTCTTGCTGATCAACGGCAAGATATGAAGAATTTTATGGGCAATTATAGCCGCAACCAATAGTCCTGCAAACAAAAGGGCATGATCGCCTCTCTGAACAGTTTGCGGATGAATCAGCTGCATCGCTAAATATTCGGGAATAAAAAATAAAATCATTAAACTGACGGCAGTGAGCACGATGCGCATGCCTCCATAATCTTTAACGAGATTGATGGTTTTCCAGCAACTCATAAATGACATCCTTCCGTTTCAACAAACTGTTATATGAAATCCTCAGAATAATTTACTCCTCTGGATGAGAAAAATCAATCCCTTTTTCGAAAAAAATTTCGTCATTTTCCAAAGAATTTAGAAGGGTGTAAAAGGAACAGAAATCTCCCGTGTTGAACTTTCATCAGAAGGGAATATCGGCTAAAATAAGAGAAAGGGAGAGAAGGGACAAATATGAACTCTATGGAGCAACGCCTTGAGCGGCTGGAATATTACATCAAACTGTTATTGAACAATGCGGATATGAAAGAGTATCCGTATTATAAAATGTTGATCGAAAAGGGCTTATCAGAGGAAGAAGCAAAGGAAACGGAAAAGCTGTGCGAAGAGCTCTCAAAGGAGCTTGAAGCACAAAAAGCGCAAGGATATGTGATGTTCGATCATCTCCTCACGCTTTTTGCGGGACAGTTAAATGAAAAACTTGAAGTGCACGAAACGATTTTCGCCCTTCACAGACAAGGTCTGTACAAACCGCTGATGAGCGAATTCATCAGCATTATCAGGCAATACGATCTGGCTTAGTTTTTAAGAGGCTCAAGCGGTTTGTCCATCTCTATCGATTCCCCGGCTTCTTTTGCTTCTTGTTTTTTCTTCATTTTGCCCTCTTCGCTCGTAAATTCACTTTCGATGTTTGAAAACGATTTTTCGAAAATTTCCATGAAGTCATCGCCGTAAATATGGCGGATGATCGACATCATCTCGACGATTTCTGGAAACTTCCCGTACAGCTGATGAAGGGGCTGAGCGCCTTTTAAGACGGCATTCCGGGTCGGATCGTAAGACTCGAGGATTTTAAGGAAAACGTCTTCACCTTTCGGAGTCAGCTGAATGTAAGTGTTTCGTTTGTCATTCAACTTTTTGGAAAACTCCAGGTAACCTCTTTCCTCAAGTTTTTTTGAAAAATTAAACGCTGTGGATACGTGCATGACGCCGAACTTGGCGATTTCCGAAATGGATGCACCGTTCAGCTGGTAGGCGATCCACAAAATATGATGCTCGTTAATGTTCAGATCATAAGGTTTAATCCACTGCTGCCAATCCTTTTCTATTGACTTCCAAAGCGCCTTGCTAAGCTGTGCCATTCTTTGACTGAATAAAAGGGCTTCTTTCACCGTATAGGGCTCTTCCGCTCGATTCATTCACTTCACCTGCTTCTCTTTATCTTATAATTTCTATTATGCCAATAAAATAAAGATTAATAAAGATGTAAATTTACGAAATTTTTAAAAAATCCAGCTTTACGGTGTGAAATCAGGATTTTACCCAAAAAAAGAGCGTGAAAATTTTCCATTCACACCCCTTTTTTAAGGTTCATTTTTTTCGCTGAGTATATTAGTTTTGTAAGGTTTTCTCCAGCTGTTTTATCTTTTCTTCAATCTCAGCGATTTCCTTTTTTAAGTCCTGCTGGTGAGGTTTGATTTCCTCGCGCCATTCCTGGATGGACGTTTGCAGTTCGCTGCCGACGTCTTTGATGATTTCCGCGCCTTCTATGGCGGTTTTGACGAATTGCTCTTTTAATGCGATTCCGTCGTTTTTCAGCCTTTTGACGGTGTCTTCCCATTTACCGCAGTTGGCTTTTAGCTGTCCTCTCAAGTTTTTTCCTGAAGTCGGCGCGGTCAGCAATGCTGCAACACCGCCAATAACACCGCCTACAATCAGTCCAGCTGCTAAAGATCGGCCTTTTGACATGTACATCACCCCGGTTATATTTTTAAAGATCAGGCTTGGCAGGCACCCGTCTTCTCATGATTAGATATTGGCGTTCGAGCCGGGCCATCCGTTTCTCTTCTTAGAAACTTCTGCATAGCTTGCTTTATTTTAGCATACTTTTAAAAAAAGGAGGGAGAGGGTTGTCTGTCATTATCATTGTTTTGACAATTTTAAGCGCTGTGTTTACCGCCGGCTCCTTTTATTATTTAAGGCTTCTCGGATATTCTGCATCTTACCCGCCGAAACGCATTCTTAAACAAAAAGCGCTTTTTTGCACGGGAAGCGCAGGATTGGCGCTCCTGCTCCTTTTTTTTATTCAGCTTCTTATATAAAATATCGGGCGGATTCCCCTTTTTTTGACCATCAAAATGAAAAAAACCTCTTCAAAAAAAGGATAACCCTTTTCAAGAAGAGGTTCTGGTTTTATTTGACTTGTTCAATCAGCCTTGAGCGCTTCATGATCGACTGCACGATCGGGAAGATGACCGCCATGGCGATCGTGTTGATCAAGGCAGCAGGTAAAACGACAACAGAAAACAGGGTAATGAACCCCTGGTTTCCAGGCAGGCCGACGATGAACAGCGCAGCCGTAAGGAAAATGGTTCCGGAAAGAACCGTTCCTGCAGCAGTTAATCCGGCGGCGGCAAGCGTTTTGCTGTTCAGCTTTTTCACAAGCAGAAATACGCCGAAAAACATCAAGGCTGTTAGCGGTTTGTCGATGATGTTGGGCAGCTGTCCTCCCGGAAAAGCCGTTGTCAACGCGGAAATAACGCCTGTCACGATTCCGATGACAAGAACATTTTGCAATCTAGGGAACAAAAGGATTCCCATAAACATCATGATCAGCATCATATCCGGCTTCATTCCGTAGAAAAAAGGCGGAATCACAGCGTGAAGCGCCGCTCCAATGGCGACAAACAGGGCCATAGCCACTAATTCTTTTGTTTTCATGTCTATTCTCTCCTCATCTAGGCTCTTTTTACGCTTTCCAATAATATGCTCGTCATTTATTGCGAAAGCTTTCTAGTAGTATATCAAACTTTCGAAGGAATGGGGAAGCCTTTTTCGCCATCTTCCATCATCAGGATAAACCATCAGTTTTCTTCGCGGAATTTCTTCATAAAGGCCGCCAGCTTTTCGCAGTCTTCAACAGATACGGCATTGTAAATCGAAGCGCGGCAGCCTCCGACCGAACGGTGTCCGCCAAGCCCTGACATTTTTTCTTCCTTTGCCTTTGCGATGAATGATGCTGTCAGCTCATCATTTTTGAGCGTAAAGGTGACGTTCATGTTTGAGCGGCTGTCTTCTCTCGCATGGCCGCGGTAGAATCCGCCGCTTTCGTCGATCGCGTTGTATAAAATACCGGCCTTTTCTCGATTGCGTTTCTCAATGGCATCGAGGCCGCCTTTTTCCTTGAGCCACTCCAGCACGAGAGACAGCATATAAATCGCAAAAGTCGGAGGGGTATTGTAGAGAGAATCCGCTTTGGCATGTGTTGAGTACTTCAGGATTTTGGCAACTTGCTCGTTTTCTTTGCCGAGCCAGTCTTTTTTCATGATGACAACGGTCACCCCTGACGGTCCGAGGTTTTTCTGAGCGCCGGCATAGATGATGTCAAATTGGGAAACATCGATTTTTCTGCTTAAAATATCGCTGGACATATCAGCGACAACCGGAATCGGAGCGTCAGGGAACTTTTGCCACTGCGTTCCGAAGATCGTGTTGTTGGAAGTCAGGTGGAGGTAAGCACCGTCTAGCGGAATCTCCGGTACTTCGGGAATATAGCTGTACGTATCTTCTTTACTGGACGCGATGATCGATGTGTTTCCGAAGAGCTTCGCTTCGGCGAGCGCTTTTTCAGACCAGGCGCCTGTCATTATGAAGTGCGCCGTTTTGTCTTTGGAGAGGAAGTTCATCGGAATCATTGAGAACTGAAGGCTTGCTCCGCCTTGCAGAAACATGACTTCATAATCATCAGGTATGTCCATCAGTTCCTTTAACAGAGCTTTCGCTTTTTGATGAACGGCGTCATACTCTTTGCTGCGGTGGGACAGCTCCATCACGGACATCCCCGCACCGTTGAAATCAAGAAATTCGTCTTTCGCCTTTTGCAGTACTTCTAAAGGCAGTGCTGCCGGTCCTGCGTTAAAGTTCGTTGTACGTATCATCACAATCGCTCCCTGTTCATGTATAAAAATATAAAACCATCCTAACATAAAAGGTTCCGGTTATACATAAAAAATTTGAATTGTGTGAAATATAGAACAAAGTCTATTTAGTCGTGCCGGGCGATCTGATAAATGTGGAGTTTTTTTGAACGAAAAAAAGACGCCGGCAGCTGCCGGCGCCCTTGGACAATGTCTCGATTACAGGTGCTTGTTGATGGAAGCTGCAATGTTCTGCAAGTCTTCCGGTGAATAGTCGTCCGCATGTGTTTTCCAGACGGCTCCGAATCCGTCTCCTTTGCCGTAGCGGGGGATGATGTGCATGTGATAGTGGAAGACGGACTGCCCCGCTTTTTCGCCATTGTTATTCAGAAGGTTTAAGCCGATCGGCTCGTATTCGTCTTTGATAGCTTGGGCGATTTTCGGAACCGCTTCAAAAAATTCCCTTGAAACATCAGGTGTCATTTCGTAAATATTGGTTTTATGAACTTTTGGAATCACAAGCGTATGCCCTTTTGTGACTTGGCTGATGTCGAGAAAAGCCAGTACATGTTCATTTTCAAATACCTTTGCACAAGGGATTTCTCCGTTTATGATTTTGCAGAAAATACAGTCGCTCATACTTTTCCTCCTTTTTCCATCAGGGAAAGGTTATGTATAAGCAACATATTACCACAATTTGCGCGAAAACACGAAAAACAGGATGAACGGCTCCAACGTTCACCCTGCCTGAAGAAGGTACGCTTTAACGAAGAAACGTTAACTGCCTTTTGCAAGCACCCCATTTTCGTCAAAATGAAAGCTTGTAACGCCTATACATTTCCTGCGACAAACACCTCATTTGATCGTCACACCTTTTTTATATGACGGAGATGTCAAATAAAGCAGGTGCTTTCTCAATTCAGTGGATGAAAGAAATTTCTAAGCTTGACATGTTTCATACTCAGGAACTCTTGCCGATTTTGTCTTTGACAAACACCTCATTCGCCAGAGTTGATAAGCTTTCCCTTCTTCAAGAATTAGAATGTCCTGATGCGCATTCGATTATTCGTTTTATTTTAAGGCCGAAAAGCGGGAGGGAAAACGTTTCAAATACATTCTTGTTTTTGGTACTATTAAGAAAAATGCAGGAAAGGAACGAACGTATGTCACTACTGACTGTTAATGAGTTAACTGGAGGGTATACAAGAAACCCGGTGCTGCGCGATGTTTCATTTGCGATTGAACGGGAGCAGATCGTCGGGCTGATCGGTTTGAACGGAGCGGGGAAAAGCACGACGATCCGGCATATCATCGGCTTAATGGAACCGCACAAAGGATCGGTTGAATTGAACGGCAAAACGTTCATGGACGATCCGGAAAGCTATCGTTCCCAATTTACGTTTATTCCGGAAACGCCGATTTTATATGAAGAGCTGACATTGAAGGAGCATTTGGAGCTGACGGCGATGGCGTATGGCCTTTCGAAGGAAACGTTCGAGAAAAGGCTTCCGCCGCTTTTGAAAGAATTCAGAATGGAGAAGCGCCTGAAATGGTTCCCTGCCCATTTTTCAAAAGGTATGAAGCAGAAGGTTATGATCATGTGCGCTTTCCTTGTCGAACCCGACCTGTACATTATAGACGAACCGTTTCTCGGTCTTGATCCGCTGGCGATCAATGCCCTTCTCGAGCGGATGAACGAAGCGAAGAAAAACGGAGCGGCGGTTTTGATGTCGACGCATATTTTGGCAACGGCAGAGCGGTATTGCGACTCCTTCATTATTCTCCATAACGGCGAAGTGCGGGCGAAAGGAACGCTTGATGAGCTCAGAGAGCAGTTTTCGATGGAAGAAGCGAGCCTCGACGACCTGTATCTTGAACTGACGAAGGAAGAGAGCTATGAATAGCATTCTGGGGATTTGGAAGACAAGAATTGAGGAGTATGTCAAAGAAACAAGATCATATTTGAAATACATGCTGAATGACCACCTTGTCATCGTCATGATTTTTTTCCTTGCAGGAGCTGCGAGCTGGTACAGCAAATGGCTGAAAGAGATGCCCGAAGGTTTTCCCGCCTATTGGGTGATGGCCGTCATCTTTTCGTTCATTTTGACAGGCTCATACGTCCGCACGCTAATTAAAGAAGCGGATCTCGTCTTTTTGCTGCCGCTCGAAGCAAAGATGGAGCCGTATTTTCAGCAGGCTTTCCGATTCAGTTTGTTGACGCAGCTTTTTCCGCTGGCCGCCGCGGCCCTCGCTTTGGCACCGCTCTATTTTGAAGCGAGCGGCCAGGCATTTTCCGCGTACTTCATCTTGCTGATTCAGCTGCTCGTCTTAAAAGGATGGAACACAGCGATGCAATGGCGGATGACGTTTTTCGGCGAAAAAAACATGAGGGTCACCGACTGGATTGTCAGACTGCTTCTCAACACGATCGCGATCTATTTCGCTTTAGCGTCTTCATACGGATTTGCAGCAGCTGTCTACCTGATCATGGCCGCTCTGTATGTGTATTTTAAAATGATCGATAAGAAAAAATCGTTTAAATGGGAGCTGCATATTGAAGACGAAATCAGAAGAAAGCAGCGGTTCTACAGAATTGCGAACCTATTCACAGACGTTCCCCATCTTAGAAAGCAGGCGAAAAGAAGAGCATATCTCGATTGGATGCTCCGGTTTATTCCGTATGAACAGCGCCGGACATTTACATATATGTACGGAAGGGCCTTTATCAGATCAAACGACTATTTCGGTATCGTCGTCAGGCTGACCGCAATTTTTGGTATCATCATCGCTTATTTTTCGACATATGAGTGGGTTTCTGCGGCGCTCATCGTCTTTACCGTATTCATTACAGGAATTCAGCTGACGCCGCTGTTTGATCATTTTTCACATTTGTCCTTGCAGGAGCTTTATCCCGTCAAAGCTGCAGAAAAGCGGAAGAGCTTTTTCGGTCTGCTTCACATTGTTCTGAGCGTCCAGGCGCTTGTTTTGTCTGCCGTTGCCGGAGCCATGATGCAGTGGACCGGGATGCTTGCCGGACTGGCCGGCTCCGCATTGCTTATATTTGTAATTTTGAAGCCTTATTTCAACAGCAGATTGAAGAAAAATGCCAAGAGATCATGAATCCTTTTCTTTTTAAGCAAGTATGATGAAAGAAGAGGTGAGAGGCGCATGAATGAAAACCAGCTTTATTTGGAGGAAGCGATCCGCTGGAAAATGAAGTTTCTCAGAAAGCCGTCGATGGCTGAGCGGATGTCGAAAGGCGTGCAGTCGAAAATCAACGCCCGCATTCCCGCCAAAGTTCATAAAGCGATAACAGAAAGCATTAAAAAGATGGTCGAGGCCACTTTGCTCGGCTCGAATTTGACGACTTTTGACAAGAAAACAGGCGCGCTTTCGCTAAGGGAAAAAGATGAGCTGGCTCAGAAGACGATTGCCCAGTATCAAAAGGCGGCTGCCGTTGAAGGGATCGGAACAGGTGCAGGCGGGATTTTTCTCGGACTGGCGGACTTTCCGCTTTTGCTCGGCATCAAAATGAAATGCCTGTTCGAATTGGCGTCGATTTACGGATACGATATCAAGGAAAAAGAAGAGCGGATGTTTCTTCTGTATATTTTTCAGCTCGCCTTCTCAGGGGAAGCTCACCGAAAAGAAATTTTCCGTATGATTGAACATTGGGAAACCGAAAAGCGCGAAATCGATTGGCTGGCATTTCAGCAGGAATACCGGGACTATCTCGATCTTGTAAAGCTGTTTCAGCTTGTGCCGGGCTTCGGCGCGGTCATAGGCGGAACGGCTAACTATAAGCTGCTTGGGCATCTTGGGGAAACAGCGAGACACGTTTTCCATATGAGGTTGATACATGAGACAGCCGGATATTGATGATCCGGCTGTTTTTTGCTTTTTTGGTTGTTACATTGCAGGCGTTTCGCGGAGCGCCTGCTCTTTCTCCTGATAGGAGACAGCGGCATTTGCCAGCACCTTGGCTGCGATCAGCAGCGCTTTTTCATCAAGGTCGAATTTCGGATGGTGATGAGGAAACACCGCGTCCGGATTTTCAGGACGGGCGCCTGTAAAGAAAAATGTCCCTTTGACGCGCTCTAGGTAGTAAGCGAAATCTTCCCCGCCCATTTGCATGCCGCTTTCCTCAACGTTTTCGACGCCTTCTGTCTGTTTGGCGATTTTTGCGAGAAAAGCCGTTTCTTCCGGATGATTGCAGACAGGCGGATAGCCCCTTTCAAAGGAATAGTCACAGTCAGCACCATGCATGCCGCATATACCTTTTGCAATCTGTTCAATTTCGTTTTCAATCAAGGTGCGGATTTCATCATTGAAGGAACGCGCCGTCCCGATTAAAACGGCTTTATCAGCGATTACATTAAAGGAGTTTTCGGCAACAAATGAACCTATCGAAACGACTGCCGGCTGAGTCGGATCGAGTCTGCGGCTGACAATCTGCTGGAGTGAAGCGACGATCTGCGATCCGATCAACACGGCGTCTTTTGTTTTATGAGGCTGTGCGCCATGCCCGCCTTTGCCTTTAATCGTAATCGTAAAACGGTCCGCAGCGGCCATGATCGGTCCTGTTCGATATTGAACGGTTCCCGTCGGCTCAGTAGCCCACAAATGGGTTCCGAAAATCACGTCAACACCGTCAAGACAGCCGTCTTCAATCATCGGCCTGGCTCCGCCCGGGGAATATTCCTCGGCGTGCTGATGGATGAGGACGATCTTTCCTTTTAAACGGTCGGCATGTTCGTTCAAAATTTTCGCGAGGACGAGCAGGGTGGCCGTGTGCCCATCGTGTCCGCAGGCATGCATCACTCCCGGCACCGTCGACCGGTAAGGCACATCTTTTTCATCATGAATGGGCAGCGCGTCAAAATCGGCTCGAAGCGCAATGACGGGGCCGGACGATCCGCCTTCGATGTGCGCGAGAACACCGCCCCCGCCGACATTGGTGCGGATAGGAATACCGAGCGCTTCATAGTAAGAAGCGATAAATGCGGCTGTTTTCTTTTCTTGAAAAGAAAGCTCCGGGTGCTGATGAAAATGACGCCTCAATTTGACCATTTCATCGTAGTGTGCATCAAGCTGCTCATTAATTTGTCGGATGAATGCGGATGCGCTCAAAAAAATTCCTCCTTTTAGGAATGACAAGTTTTTATAATTTTATGACAACTGAAGCCGCTGTTCAACCTTGCTGTCACGTTTTATAGAAGAAAAATGGCGGCAATCGTTGTGACAGTTAATCCGGCTGCTACAGGAATAAAGTTTTTTCTGGCAAGATCGAACGGGTCCACTTTACAAATCGCTGCTACCGGAATGAGCGCCCATGGCACAAGCGTACCGCCGCCGACCCAAATGGCTGAGATTTGGCCGAGTGCGGTCAGAACGGCCGGGTTGCCGTCAACAGCCGCAGCAAACATCGAAGCAGCTGATCCGGCTAGAGATATTCCTGAAAAACCGGAGCCGTCAAGACCGGTCACCGCTCCCGTGACAGTGAGCGCCACTGCGGCGAGTTCTGGAGAGAGCGGGACGCTGTGGGCAAAAGCTGAACCGAGGTCCTGCACGATCCTATTAGAAAAACCGGGTATCTCGGCTGTCAGTACTTTTTCGAAACCCGCGTCGCCCAAGTAAAAAAAGGCGGCGATCGGAATGACGGGGGCAAACACTTTAAAGCCGAACTGAAATCCGCGAATGAAATAACCGGTGATTTTCTCAAGACGACGGTGTTTGTGGACGATAAAATGAATGAGAATCATGACGAAGACAGCTGTTCCTCCGACAAGCGCCGTCGCTTCGTCTCCTTGCAATTCCAGGATCAGCATCGCGGCGATATCCCCTAAAAAAATGACCGGAATCATCAGTGCGAGCCATTTTCTTGGGGCTGGGGGAAGAAGCCATTCAGGCTCGCTTTGCCGCCGCTCACTGTTTGCGGCTGCTTGATTGTCTTTCTCTTTCCTGAGCATAAAAAAGGCTGCCGCCGTTGTCGAAAAGCACATGATCAGGACGAGCGGAACGCTTGCAGACATCACTTCTGCAACGGACAGTCCGGCTGCATCTCCGGTCAATTTAGGCGCCGCCTGGATGATGTAATCGCCTGATAGAGCGAAACCGTGGCCGAACAAATTCATGGCGCACGCTACCGCTATCGGGGAGAGGCCGGCTTTCAGCGCGGCAGGCAGGAGGACGGCGCCGATCAATGCGACAGACGGGGAGGGCCAAAAAAATGAAGAAATGATAAACATTAAAGCTCCGGTGATCCAGTAGGCCAAGGCAGGACCTTTCATCCATTTGGCGATCGGAGTGACCATTGCTTCATTAACGCCGGTCTTTGCCAGCAGTTCGCTCATCGAAACGGTAAAGCAGATGATGAAAATGGTCGGGAGAAGTTCTCCGGCGGCGTAGATTAAGCTGTTGAACAGGCCCATCACAGAGGCAATGGCAGAATGGGTCGCCGCTAATGAAATGAAAAAAACCCCGGCAAGCGATATAAAGGTGGTATCAAGACGAAGAAGCATAAATGCAAGAATTGCAGCGATAAAGCCCAAATATATAAAGTGAACGGACGTTAATTCAATTTCCATTTCCCGATCCCCCCGTTAACATAGCCTCATACAGCTTATTCCTGGGCTGTCAGAGTGTGAAGGAAGGGCTCATTTCCTCGGAAATAAAAAACTGCCTTAAAAGGCAGTTATTCGACAGAATGATACGAAGAAATATAGGATGGGCGGGAAAAAATCGTTCCGCCTTGGTTGATTCCAGCTGAAGATTCCTTCTTTTGATGGGCTTCGCCGAACGATTTGGAGCTTTTCCAGTCCTGAAACGACTGTTCTGTGTCCCACAGCGTCAGTACGATATACGTATCGCTGTCTTTCGGCCTCAGCACCCTGAGGGCTTTAAAGCCAGGCTGATTTTCGATTTTTCCGGCTCTGTTTTTAAAACGGGTTTCGAAAAGCGGTCTTCCTTCCGGTGTGACAGGGATGTTGTTGAGGACGGCGAATCCGGAATGTTCCAAAGTTCCCGACTGATCGATGATTTCGTAGCGGTGAGGAGAATGAAAGACGCTTTCTCCGTCGGTTTCGTGAAAGAGAATGGCGGAATCGTGGCTTTTCATAAATAACATGTTTTCAAGACCGTGCTGTTTGGCGAGC
This sequence comes from Bacillus sp. FSL W7-1354, assembly GCF_038002405.1. Taxonomy (NCBI): domain Bacteria; kingdom Bacillati; phylum Bacillota; class Bacilli; order Caryophanales; family Bacillaceae; genus Bacillus; species Bacillus sp. FSL W7-1354. Next base: position 164,041 of record NZ_JBBOCL010000001.1, read on the forward strand.
TTTTTTAAAAACTCGACAGTTCCGTATGTAATGTAAAAATTCAATTTTATCACCCCTTTTTGATAGTATAACAAAAGGACGATTTAAAATTCTATCTATTACCCGCTATAAATGCTGCAACATAATTTGAAGAAAAAATTCCCATACTAGCTATAGAAAGGAATGAGGTGACCATATGAGAAAGAGATTTTTCATTCCAATCATCATTACAGCGGCGATATTCCTTTTATCGTTAATCGGATATATTACGATTTTGTTTCTGGGGGATTATGTGATTGATGAAAAGAAACTGATTTTCCATGCTTCTTCTAAAATCGTCGACCAAAATGGAGAAGAAGTCACAAGCCTCTATACTGAAAACAGAAGACCTATTTCAATTGCCGAGGTGCCGGACGGCGTAAAAAATGCCTTTATCGCGGTTGAAGACAAGCGCTTTTATGAGCACCACGGCATCGATTTTAAATCCGTGAGCCGTGCGGTCTATAAAGATATATTAGCGGGAGGAAAAGTGGAAGGTGGAAGTACGATCACCCAGCAGCTCGCAAAAAACACTTTTTTGACACACGACAAAACGTTTTTAAGAAAAACGAAAGAAGTCATAATCGCGATCAACTTGGAGCGGGACTACAGCAAAGACAAGCTTTTGGAAATGTATTTGAACCAGCTTTATTTCGGGCACGGCGTCTATGGAATCCAAGCGGCTGCAAACTACTTTTTTAGCAAAGATGTGAAAGACTTGACGGTCAGTGAGGGAGCGGTGCTGGCTTCCATTCCTAAAGCGCCGTCCACGTATTCGCCCATTCTCAATCCGGAAAAAAGTCGTGAGCGGCGCAATGTCATTCTCGGCATGATGAACGAGCAGGGATATATCAGCTCAAAGGAAACCGTCAGAGCCCAAGGCAGCACATTGGGCCTCCACGTGAAAGAAAAATCAAAAAATCCGTGGCTTGACAGCTATATTGATCTGGTCATGAAAGAAGCGGAAGACAAATATTCGATTTCGAGTGAACAGCTTCTTCAAGGCGGATACACAATCAGTGTTCCGCTCGACGTTTCGATACAAAAAGCGGCTTACACGCTGATGAAGCAGGACGGCTATTTTCCCGGAACAGACAATAAAGCTGAAGGGAGCGCCGTTTTTATCGATAACCGGACAGGCGGCGTAGTGGCCGCTCTCGGAGGTCGGGAATACGCTCCGAAAGGCTACAACAGGGCAACAGCCCCGCGTCAGCCGGGTTCGACTTTTAAACCGCTTGCCGTTTACGGCCCCGCTCTTGAAGAAAAGCGGTTTAAGCCGTACTCCATGCTTGAAGATAAACAGCTGTCATACGGCGGCTACTCGCCGAAAAACTATGACGGCCAGTACGAGGGCAAGGTCTCTATGGTGGATGCGCTGACCTACAGCAAAAACGCGCCTGCCGTATGGACGCTAAATGAGATCGGAATCGAAACGGTGAAGCCTTATCTCAGCCGCTTGGGCATGAACGTGCCGGATGAGGGCCTGGCATTGGGGCTGGGCGGCTTAGAGAAAGGAGTGTCGCCGCTTGAGATTGCCGGGGCATACCGGACCTTTGCAAATTCAGGACAATACACCGAGCCGTTCTTTATTAAAAAAATCACGGACGAAAACGGGGATGTCATATTCCGCCGCGAGGAAAAATCAGAAAAGGTATTCAGCAAACAAACCGCTTGGAACATGACGCGAATGCTAGAGGAGGTCGTGAAAAGCGGAACGGGAAAAGCCGGTGATTTTTCCGGAGAGATTGCAGGAAAAACGGGCTCGACCACGTATACCGGAAAAGAGGGCGGAACAAAAGATGCCTGGTTTGCGGGGTATACGCCCGAAGTGACGGGAGCTGTCTGGATGGGCTACGATAAAACGGATGAATCCCATTATTTAAAAGGCGGCAGCGCTTATCCGACAAGGCTGTTTAAAGACATTTTAAAACGCTCCAACCATAAGCCTGAACGATTTAAGGCGCCTGAAGGTGTAAAAGATCTGGACAGGCCGATCCGCCTCGAAGATTTGGAAAGTGTTAAAGCAGACTATTCCTTTACGCCGATGGGGCTGATTACGGTGTCATTAAAATGGCATGAACAAGAGGATAAAAGGGTTGAATACCGAATATATGAAAGGAAAAACGGAAAAGAAACGCTCATTGATACGGTTAAGGGGAAAGGAAGCTATTCAATCCCTTATGCAAACATCTTTTCCAATGCTTCCTATAAAATTGTTCCGTACAATCCGCAGACGAAAACAGAGGGGAAAGGGACTGATTATATCGAACCGAAAGTGTTTCCTTCGGGTCATTAGGTACCCGAAATTCATCAATTTCTTGAACAATAAGTCTCATGAGTATACCGTTCAATAAAAAAACGGTATATTGGAAGGAGTAATTTTGCGAACGTATGGTTGCAGCTTGAAAGGTGGATATCATGATGAAAAACGACAAGGCTTTTAATGACACATTCTTAAAAGCGTGCCGAGGAGAAAAAGCCGCCCATGTACCGGTATGGTACATGAGGCAGGCTGGAAGATCACAGCCTGAGTACAGAGCGCTCAAGGAAAAATACGGACTGTTCGAAATTACGCATCAGCCCGAACTGTGTGCTTACGTGACAAGGCTCCCCGTCGAACAGTACGGTGTCGATGCGGCAATACTTTATAAAGACATAATGACACCGCTTCCAGGTATTGGCGTTGACGTCGAAATTAAAAACGGCATCGGTCCTGTTATCGATCAGCCGATCACATCTCTCACAGATGTTGAAAAACTTGGCGAACTCGAGCCGGAGGAGCATATACCATATGTGCTGGAGACGATCAGACTCTTGACAGAAGAACAGCTGAACGTTCCGCTGATCGGTTTTACTGGGGCACCGTTTACACTGGCCAGCTATATGATCGAAGGCGGCCCGTCCAAAAACTACAATAAAACAAAAGCGTTTATGTACAGCCAGCCTGCTGCATGGGACCTCTTGATGAAAAAGCTCGGGAAGATGGCGGCTGTATACGTCAAAGCCCAAATCCGCGCCGGTGCCAAAGCCATTCAAGTGTTCGATTCCTGGGTCGGCGCGCTGAATATCGGTGATTACTGCCGCTATATCAAGCCGACGATGGACATTCTTTTCAAAGAGCTGAAAAAAGAAGGCGTGCCGCTGATTATGTTCGGGGTCGGCGCAAGCCACCTCGCGACTGAATGGCACGATCTTGACCTTGACGTCGTCGGGTTGGACTGGCGGATGAGCGTGCAGGAAGCCAGGGATAAAGGGCTGACAAAAACGCTTCAGGGGAATTTGGATCCTTCGATCCTCCTCGCCCCGTGGGAAGTCATTGAAGAGAGGACGAAAGCCATTCTCGATCAGGGCATGCAGACGGACCGGTTTATTTTCAACCTCGGTCACGGGATTTTTCCCGAAGTGAGTCCTGACACACTGAAAAAATTGACGGCATTTGTTCATGAGTATTCCGCCTCAAAAAAATCGAGCCTGATGACATGAGCATTTCAGTTGGTCTTTTCAATATAAACTGTCAAAATACGTATAGATCATGATCTTTAAAGAGGTGTTCACGTTGGGTAAAAAGAAAATGGGGCTTCTTGTTATGGCGTATGGGACGCCTTACAAAGAGGAAGACATTGAACGTTATTATACACACATCAGAAGAGGCAGGAAGCCTGAGCCTGACATGCTTCAGGACTTAAAAGACCGCTATAAGGCGATCGGCGGAATTTCTCCGCTTGCAAAGATCACGCAAGAGCAGACGAAGCAGCTGGAAAAACGCTTAAACGAGCTTCAGGATGATGTGGTATTCAAGTCATATATCGGTCTCAAACATATCGAACCTTTCATCGAGGATGCCGTTCAGGAGATGCATAAAGACGGGATTACAGAAGCCGTCAGCATCGTGCTTGCGCCCCATTTCTCCACCTTCAGCGTACAGTCGTACAACAAGCGGGCGAAAGACGAGGCTGAAAAGCTCGGCGGATTGTCGATCACATCGATCAACAGCTGGTATGATGAGCCGAAATTCATCGCATATTGGGCGGATCAAGTGAGAAAAATCTATGACGAAATGCCTTCGGAAGAAAGGGAAAACGCCGTCTTGATTGTATCGGCGCACAGCCTTCCCGAAAAGATCGTCGAAATGGGTGACCCATATCCTGAACAGCTTAAAGAATCAGCGAAGCTGATTGCCGAAGCGGCGGGTGTAAAAGATTACGCCGTCGGCTGGCAAAGCGAAGGAAACACCCCTGATCCGTGGCTTGGGCCGGATGTTCAGGATTTGACCCGTGACTTGTCAGAGCAAAAAGGGTACAGCGCTTTTGTTTATGCTCCCGTCGGCTTCGTAGCTGACCATTTGGAAGTTCTTTATGACAACGATTATGAATGCAAAGTCGTCACAGACGATATCGGAGCAAGCTATTACAGACCTGAAATGCCTAACGCAAAACATGAGTTTATCGATGCTTTAGCAGATGTTGTATTAAAACAATTGGAGAAAGAACAGTAAAGAAGGCGATTGTAAATGAGTGGAGAACGCAGGCAGATTGTCATCATCGGCGGCGGTATTACCGGATTGGCCGCCGCCTTCTACTTGGAGAAGGAAATCAAAAAGAACGATCTCCCGGCCGAAGTCACGCTTGTTGAAGCGAGTCCGAGACTGGGCGGAAAGATACAGACGGTACACAAAGACGGCTATGTGATTGAACGGGGGCCGGATTCATTTTTGGAACGGAAGCAAAGCGCACCTCAGCTCGTGAAGGATCTCGGGCTGGAGCACTTGCTCGTGAACAACGCGACAGGCCAGTCTTATGTTCTTGTCAGCGAAACGCTCTATCCGATTCCGGAAGGAGCTGTGATGGGGGTGCCGACAAAAATCGGACCTTTTCTGACAACCGGCTTGTTTTCCTTGCCGGGGAAGTTGAGAGCCGGAATGGATTTGCTGCTTCCAGCGAGCAAGCCGCAGGAAGACCAGTCGCTCGGAGAATTTTTCAGAAGGCGTGTCGGCGGTGAAGTGGTGGAGAACCTGATCGAACCGCTTTTGTCAGGCATTTATGCCGGGGACATTGACCGCCTCAGTCTGATGTCAACTTTCCCGCAATTCTACCAGACAGAACAGAAGTACAGAAGCTTGATCATCGGGATGAAAAAATCGCGCGGCGCCCAGAGCGCCAAAAAGCCTGCGAACAAAAAGAAAGGCCAGTTCCAGACGGTGAAAACCGGCCTGCAGACGATTGTTGAAGAACTGGAAAAGCAGCTCGATATCACAAAGGTTTATAAAGGCACAAAGGTCGTCAGCATTGAGCGCGCGGGCTCGGGCTACAGCATGAAGCTTGACAACGGCAAGGTGCTTCACGCTGATTCGGCCGTGGTCACCGCTCCCCATAAAGCAGCTGCCGCGATGTTTCCAAAAGCGGATTGGCTGAAGGGTTTAGAAGATATGGTGTCAACATCTGTCGCCAATGTGGCGCTCGGATTTCCGGAAGAAGCCGTCCAAATGGAGCATCAAGGAACAGGCTTTGTCATTTCAAGGAACAGCGACTTTTCGATTACGGCGTGTACTTGGACAAACAAAAAATGGCCGAGCACAACGCCTGAAGGAAAAGTTCTGTTAAGAGCTTATGTGGGGAAAGCCGGCGATGAGTCCGTTGTCGAACAGTCAGATAACGAAATGGTGAAAATCGTCCTCGACGATTTAAGACGGATTATGAAGATCGACGGCGAGCCGGAAATGACCTGCATCACAAGATGGCATGAAGCGATGCCGCAATACCATGTCGGCCATAAGAAAAGAATGAAAGAGATCAGGGAAGGGTTACAGGCGTCATATCCGGGCGTTTTCATGACGGGGGCCTCTTTTGAAGGGGTCGGCATTCCGGATTGCATCGACCAAGGCAAGCAGGCCGTAGCCGATGTGCTCTCACACCTTTTCGAATAAAGAAGAGCAAATAAAGCTGTCCGAATCCATTCGGCGGCTTTTTTTATTTCACTCTTTTTACAGCTTTCATCATTTTAAAGTTTGTTTATGGAAAAGATAACATTTAAATTATTGCATTTTATATTCAGGTGTGTTACATTACTTTTTGTACTTACTGACCAAAATGTTCAAATAGTCAATTTCGGGGTGAGAAACCGTGAGCAAAGATCGAAAAGCACTGATTTTAGAAGCGGCGACAAAATCGTTTACACAATTCGGCTACAAAGCGACGACGATGGATCTGGTGGCGAAGCTTGCCAATGTCGGCAAAGGTACGATTTATACTTTTTTCAAGAATAAAGAGGAACTGTTCGACGACATTTTTTCTTCGCTTCTGATTGAGATGAAGCAAACGGCTGATCAAGCGATTGATCCTGATCTGCCTTTTCACGAAAATGCCCATCGCGCGATGATGGCGATATTGGAGTACAGAAAGAAGCACCAGCTGACCATTAAGATCTTTCAGGAAGGTGCGGAGCTCGGCACACCGGCGGCCCGCGAAGTGATTGAAAAGCTGGAACGCATGGTCATCAGCTATATTAAGAGAAAGATTAAAGAAGCGATTAAAAATGACGATATTAGACCGTGTGACCCCGAGCTGAACGCGTTTGTCATCTTCAAGCTTTACATCGCGCTCATCTTTGACTGGGAAAAAAACCATGAACCGCTGAAAGATGAAGAGTTGGCAGAGATGCTGAAAATGTATATTTTAAAAGGATTATCTCGTTAGATTGTCCTTTCTTTGTTTAAAGGGGTGCTTATCCGCATAGAGAGCGGCTACTAACTAGGAGGCGTATCAACATGAATGTTTTCAAAAACCAGTGGAGAGAACTGATAACCAATAAAAAACTACTGATATCCGTGATCGGGGTTCTCTTTATACCGCTGATTTACAGCAGCATATTTTTGGCGGCGTACTGGGACCCATACGGAAACGTCGATCAGCTCCCCGTAGCGGTTGTGAATTCCGACAAGGGAACGACATATGAAGGAAAAGACCTTCACATCGGCGACGACCTTGTCAAAGAACTGAAAAAAAACGATAAATTCGACTGGCATTTTACGACGAAGGAAAAAGCGCTGAGAGGCTTGCAAAATGAGGAATACTACATGGTTGTAGAAATTCCTGAAAACTTTTCGAAGGATGCCAGCACGGTGATGGATAAACATCCGAAAAAGCTGAATCTGATTTATCATACAAACGCAGGACGAAACTATGTCGGCGCCCAGATCAGCGATAAAGCGATTGAACAGCTTCAGCATTCAGTAGGTTCTGAAATCACGCAGCAATATGCCGAAGTCATCTTTGACAATTTCGGCAAAATCGCAAAAGGTCTCGGTGAAGCCAGCGAAGGTGCCGGAAAACTGGATAAAGGACTGAAAGATGCGAAAGAAGGAAGCGAAAAGCTGAAAAAGAACCTTGAAAAGCTTGCGAAAAGCCAAATTCAGTTCAACAAAGACGGAATGGAGAAGTTCGGCGCGGCATTCAATACGCTGAACGACAAAATTCATGAACTTGATTCAGGGCTTGCGCAATTTTTGGAAAAAAGCGGCCAGCTGCACAGCGGTGCTCAACAGCTCCAACAAGGCATGCCTCAGATTGTGGCGGGATTGGAGCAGATGAATGAAAAAGCACAGATGATAAGCAAACTCGAAGAAGCCATTTCAAATGAAAAGATTCAGCAGCTTGAAACGGCACTTTCAAACGCCGAAAAGGCGAAAAAAGAAATCAGTCAGATTTCAAAAAATATTGATGAGCTTGAAGCGGCATTGAAAAACCAGCACAGTGAAGTCAAACAAATTATTGAATCCAGCAACATGCTGACACAAGAACAGAAAGCCGCGCTTATGAAACAAGTCGATGAAAAAATGGGAACGGTGAAGCTGCCTGAGTTTGACAAGTTGAAAGCGCAAATTCCCGATGTAAGCGAACTTCCCGATTTATCCGGGCTGAAACAGAAGCTTGAGGAATTGAAGCGAGTTCCTTCGGATGTGAACAAGCTTTATAAAGGATCGCAAAAGATTCAGCAAGGGCTCGATGCGCTGACAAACGGTTTGGGTGCTTACAACGAAAAATTCGCGGAGGCGAAAAGCGGATCATCCAAAATCGCCGAAGGCAGCCAGACGTTAGTCGGGAAGTTCGGCGATCTGCAAAGCGCGGCTGATAAACTGAAAGACGGTTCTTCCAAGCTTGCAGAAGGGGCTAAATCTCTTGATGAAGGTCTTGGCAAGCTGTCTGACGGAAGCGGGGAGCTGTTTGACAAGCTGTCTGACGCTGCCGATCAGACCGGCGATATTCAAGCGGGAGACGAAAACTACAATATGTTCTCAGATCCCGTCGATGTGAAAGGCGATAAAATCGATCCGGTTTCCAACTACGGAACAGGATTAACCCCGTATATTTTGTCGCTCGGCTTATTTGTCGGTGCATTAATGATCACCGTCGTCTTTGATGTGAAAGAGCCGGCCGTCCGGCCTGAATCAGCTTTCGGCTGGTTTATGAGCAAATTCAGCGTACTTTTTGCAGTGGGGATTCTTCAAGCGGCGATCGCCTGCACGATCATTCTCTCTGGCATCGGGCTTGAAGTGCAAAGCGTCTGGAGATTTTATGTGTTCAGTATGATCATGAGCATTACATGTCTTGCGATCATTCAATTTTTGGCTGCGACCATGGGAAATCCGGGACGTTTCATTGCCGTCATTCTGCTCGTGCTTCAGCTTGGAGGAAGCGGAGGAACATTCCCTCTTGCACTTGTTCCTAAGTTCTTCCAAGTCATCCATTCCGCACTGCCGATGACCTACAGCATTGCGGGATACAGAGCGGTGATTTCAAGCGGAGACTACGCGTATATGTGGGAGCAGGCTGCCGTGCTCGGCGGTGTTGCGATCGTCATGATGGCCTTGACGCTGATTTATTTTAAAGTGCTGCTGAGAAAAGGAAAAGTTGAAGAGCAGCACGCATAAAAGAAAAACATCTTTTCAAGCCCGGCAAGGGCAAGAAAAGATGTTTTTTTTTGAAATCAGGAAGCTGGCGCGCCCCATTTTACAATCAGTCCCGTATATGTAAGACCCCCGCCGAAACCGAACAGAATCAAGTTATCGCCCTCTTTCAACTTTCCGTTTTTGACGGCTTCATCAAGGGCGAGAACAATTGATACGGATGAGGTGTTGCCAAACCATTCGACGCTCGTCAGCGCTTTTTCGAGTGAAATTCCGGTTTTTTCGCAAATTGATTCGACCATTCGCAAATTCGCGCTGTGCGGGACGAACCAATCGATATCTTTCAGCTCCATTTCAGCTTGGATAAGCAGCTTTTTGACGCCTTCGGGAATGGATCTGACCGCCCATTTATACACTTCGCGGCCGTTTTGAACCATTTTTCCTTCACCTGAGAGCGGCTCCCCTTTAAGGTCGCTGCGCAAGCCGGTTCTGTATAAATGGCGGGCTCCGTCACCTTTCGTATCCTGGGTAAAAGTAATAAAGCTTGGGGAATTGTCGTCCCGTTCGACAAGCAGGGCGCCCGCGCCGTCGCCGAACAAGATGCAAGACGCGCGGTCTGTGTAGTCGGTTGTTTTGGATAAGGTTTCACCGCTGATCACAAGAATTTTTTTATGCAGTCCGGAAGTGATCAGGCCGTTGGCGATATGCAATCCGTATGTTAATCCCGCGCAAGTCGCATTTACATCCACCGCGCCGACTTCTTTCCATCCGAAGTGCTCCTGAACCTGGCATGCCGTGCTTGGAAAAGCATAGTCCGCCGTTGTGGTAGAGACGATGATCATGTCAATATCGTCCAGCGTGCCGTTGTATCTGCTTTGTAGATTTTCAACGGCCTTTATGCAAAGATCTGATGTGAATTCGTGACTTCCTGCGATTCGCCTTTCTTTCATTCCTGTCCGCTGAACGATCCATTCATCAGAAGTATCGACGATTTTTTCAAAGTCTTTGTTTGTCATGCGCTTTTCGGGAACATAGGTGCCGATGGCGGAAATTCGCGCTTTTGATAAAGTTTTCATGAAGTTCACTCTCCTTTTTTTTATTATAACACCTAGTATTAGTATCTGGTACTAAAATATTGATCTGATGTATACTATAAACATCACAAGTTGGGAGGAATGAACAATGTCAGGACAGAAAACGCTGGAGCTCATCAAGGAGCTCGTCTCCATCCCGAGCCCTACCGGAAATACGTATGACATCATAGACTATATCAATCGCCTATTACAGGAAGAAGGAGTCGAAACAAAGTTTAACCGTAAGGGCGGCCTGATCGCGACGATACCGGGCCGCGACAAAGCCCGGCACCGGATGCTCACCGCTCATGTCGATACCCTCGGAGCGATGGTGAAAGAGATTAAGCCGAACGGAAGGCTGAAAATTGACTTAATCGGGGGGTTCAATTACAACTCGATTGAAGGCGAGTATTGCAAAATTGAAACAGCATCAGGGAAAACTTACACCGGCACGATCTTAATGCATCAGACATCAGTGCATGTTTACAAAGACGCCGGAAAAGCCGAGCGGAACCAGAAGAATATGGAGGTCCGCATTGACGAACCGGTCCGCAGTGAAGAAGAAACCCGGGCGCTCGGCATCAATGTCGGTGATTTTATCTCCTTCGACCCGCGCGTTGAGATCACACCGAGCGGGTTTATCAAATCGCGTCATCTTGATGATAAAGCAAGCGTCGCCCTCCTTATTGAGCTGATCAGAACGATCAACACAGAAGGGATGACACTGCCTTACACAACACATTTTTTAATTTCCAATAATGAAGAAATCGGTTATGGCGGCAACTCCAATATCCCGCCTGAAACGGTGGAATATTTGGCTGTTGATATGGGAGCGATCGGCGATGGGCAGTCAACCGACGAATATACGGTATCCATTTGTGTGAAGGATGCCAGCGGGCCATATCACTACGGGCTTCGCAAGCGTCTGACCGCTCTTTGTGAAACATACGGAATCGAGTATAAGCTTGATATTTACCCGTACTACGGCTCAGATGCTTCAGCAGCCATCAGAGCGGGCCATGATATCGTCCACGGGCTGATCGGCCCGGGAATTGACGCATCCCACGCGTTTGAAAGGACGCATCAGTCGTCCCTGGAGCAGACGGCAAAGCTGCTGTATCATTATGTCCTGTCTGACATGGCATAAAAAAGCTCCCAAAGGACCCCGGTCCCTTGGGAGTAAAAAAAGAGTGGAAGTCATCCATCCGTAGAGGATGGCGTTTACTTACCAGTAATCATAGTGTTTTTTCTTTTTGCAGTGATCAAAGTGGTCAAACTTCTTGTAGTCATAGTCATAATCATACTTCTTATAGCATGGATAATAGTAGTAATAATAGTAGTAGTAGTATTTCTTGCAGTCGTGGTCTTTCTTGTGGTAGTCAAAGTCATAATCTTTCTTGCAATGGTCATGGTAAAAATACATTAAACTTCCCTCCAGTTTTCTTTTCTAATTTAACTACAGTACATCGTATGTAAACGAAAGGAAGTTGTTTGGACAGGTTTCTTGAGCAAATTGCATATTTTTAAAAAAACGTATGTTTCTCCAAAAGCGGGAAACATACGTTTTTTTGCGGGCTGTCAGCCGGACATTTTCATATCTGCCGGCTCCCTTTGATTTAAGACGGTCTGTCCTTTAACGGCGTCATATTCACCTTCCCATTTTGACATGACCACAGCGGCAAGAGCGTTTCCGGTCAGGTTGACGACCGTTCTCGCCATATCCATAATCCGGTCGACTCCGGCAATGAAGGCCAGCCCTTCAGCAGGAACGCCGATCGTGCCCAGAGTCGCGAGAAGAACGACGAATGATGTGCCGGGAACGGCAGCCATTCCTTTAGAAGTGACCATCAGGACAAGGATGAGCGTGAGCTGCTGCCCAATGGACAGATCGATGCCGTAGACCTGCGCCAGAAACAGCGCCGCGATTGCCTGATACAGGACAGAGCCGTCAAGGTTAAATGTGTAGCCGATCGGAATGACAAACGACACAATGCCTTTCGGACAGCCGATTTTCTCCATTTTTTCCATGACGCGCGGAAGCACAGTTTCAGAGCTTGATGTACTGTATGCAAGAAGAAGCTCATCTTTCATATAGGCCAAAAATTTAAATATATTGATACCGCACAGCTTGCCGACGATCCCAAAAATGACAATCAGAAAGAAAGCAAGAGCAAGATAGACAAGCAAAACGAGCTTTCCCAATGATAAAAGCGAAGAAAAACCAAATTTTGAAACCGTTACACCAATTAAAGCAAAAACGCCGAACGGCGCGAATTTCATGACGATGTTCACGACGTGGAACATGGCTTGAGACGTTGCCTCAAAAAAGGAAAGCACAGGCTTGCCTTTTTCGCCTATGGCTGACACTCCGAGTGCGAACAGAACAGTGAAGCAAATGATCGCAAGCAGATCGCCTTCAGCGAGCGATTGGAAAAAGTTTGTCGGCACAATGTGCAGGAACGTGTCTGCGACAGATTTGGTGCTTGCCTCTTTTTCTGTTTCTACATATTGGCTGATATCCTGTTTTTCAGCACCAGAAAAGTTTACGCCGTGTCCAGGCTGAATGATATTTCCAAGGAGTAGTCCGAGCACGATCGCAAAAGTCGTAATGATTTCAAAGTACAGAATCGTCCGAAAACCGAGCCTGCCGACCTTTTTTCCGCTGCCGGCCCCTGCAACCCCGACAATCAAGCTTGAAACGACAATAGGAATCACAATCATTTTGATTAATCTTAAGAACAAATCACCGACGGGCTGCAGATACGTTGCGACCGCAGGGTTTCCGAACCAAATCGCTCCTGCTGCAACACCTAAAATCAGCCCGAGGAAAATTTGTGTGGCTAATCCGAATTTAAGTCTTTTCATAGATGCCCTCCCAACGCATGCTTAATTTATACTAGAATATTAAACTGAGATCGTAAATTAAGTATAGCGAAAGAAAATACAGCTCGTCCATTAAAAAAATAACGTCTGAATATATTGAAAATTCAAATATGAGATGATCATCCCAGCTTAAATTCAAATCGGGACGTTCATCGGTGTATATTTCCCTAAGTGAAATAGTAAAATGTTATTAAAATAATGAATTTTGACAAGAATCTCTCTCTTTATAACTAACTTTATGACAAAAAAACGCCCCGGGGAGATCCGCCGGAGCATTTTTTAATGACGTCTATATATCTTTTACATTTAAGCATTTAGAGCAAGTGTTTCCGTAGCATTCGTGCTGCTCATCAATATCGTGGCCGCATTTTGAACATTTTTTGGAAGGCAAATTTCTGAAGAACTCGGTGATTTTAGAGAGCATGTTGATTCCCCCAATTCGTTTGTTGTCATCATTGTATTATAACAGTATCCAGGAAATCAATGTCTGTTTTATGACAAAATATAAAACATGCAATTTTTAAGAAAAATGGGTATATTGAATAGGGGGACGATAGACACAAAAAAGAGGTGTGTATATATGAAGATGACAGTCATCGGCTGCTGCGGAGGATTTCCGGCTGCAAATGAAGCGACTTCAGGCTATCTCTTTCAATCCGGGGATTATTCCGTTTTAATCGACTGCGGCAGTGCCGTTTTATCGAAGCTTCAGCTGTTTCTGCCCGTTGAGGAGCTTGATGCCGTTATATTATCCCATTATCATCACGACCATATTGCGGATGTCGGCCCTTTGCAATTTGCCAAACTGGTCGGCTCATTCCTCGGCAAGGGAGCGAATGCCCTTCCGATATATGGACATCCTTTTGATGAAGAGCAGTTTTCAAAGCTTACATATAAAACGCATACCGCTGGATTGGCCTATGATCCGAAAGAGTCTTTGGCAATCGGACCGTTTACGTTCACGTTTTTAAAGACGGTTCATCCTGTTGACTGCTTTGCTATGAGGGTGACGGACGGTGTTCATTCTGTCGTTTATACAGCCGATTCGAGCTTTCAGGAAGCTTTCATCCCGTTCAGTGCAGGAGCCGATCTATTGATCTCGGAGTGCAATTTTTATGCGGATCAGGATGGGAGAAGCGCCGGTCATATGAACAGCCTCGAAGCGGGACGCATCGCTGCAGAAGCGGGTGCGGGACATCTGCTCTTGACACACCTCCCGCATTTCGGGGAACATCAAAAACTAGCAGAAGAGGCCAAAACCGTTTATAAAGGCGCGGTTGATCTGGCGCACACCGGTTATGTGTGGGGAGAATAGAAGGAGGAACTGACAAACATGCTGTTTATCGATAATCAAAATATTACAGATCCGAGGATCAACTTGGCGATTGAGGAGTACTGCTTAAAGCACCTCGATCCTGAAGAGACGTATCTGCTGTTTTATATCAACCAGCCGTCGATCATCATTGGCAAAAACCAAAATACGATTGAGGAAATCAACACAAAGTATGTGGATGAAAACGGGATCATTGTCGTTCGCAGGCTGTCAGGCGGCGGAGCTGTCTACCATGACCTCGGGAACTTGAACTTCAGCTTTATTACGAAAGACGACGGCAACAGCTTCCATAATTTTAAGAAGTTTACGGAGCCCGTTGTGGCCGCTTTAAAGCGGCTTGGCGTCGATGCGGAGCTGAGCGGCCGAAACGACTTGATGGCAAACGGCCGGAAAATTTCGGGAAACGCCCAGTTCTCAACGAAAGGGAGAATGTTCAGCCATGGCACGCTGTTGTTCGATTCTGAGATAGAACATGTCGTATCGGCTTTAAAAGTAAAAAAAGATAAAATCGAATCAAAAGGCATCAAATCGATCAGGAGCCGGGTAGCCAATATCTGCGAATTTCTCGATCAGAAGATGACGACAGTGGAATTCCGAAGCATGCTTCTCCGCTATATTTTTGATACCGAAGGGGAAATACCGGAGTATAAGCTGACTGAAAAAGACTGGAAAATCATCAATCAAATTTCAAAGGAACGCTATCAAAACTGGGATTGGAACTATGGGAAGTCTCCGAAATTCAATCTTCAGCATTCAAAACGATTTCAAGCGGGATCGGTCGACATCCGCCTGGAAGTGCAAAAAGGCGTGATCCGCGAGTGCAAAATATTCGGTGACTTTTTCGGAGTCGGCGATGTCAGCGATATTGAAGAGAAGCTGACAGACGTACAGTATGAAAGAAAAGCGATTGAAGAAGCCCTTCAAGGCGTCGACATCAAGCATTACTTCGGCAATATTCAAAAAGAAGAATTTTTGGATCTTGTCTACTAAAAGAGAGGCTGCGGTTTCCGCGGCCCCTTTTTAACTTGAGAGGAATGGAAGATATTTCCCAACAGCCCTTGAGTGTTTTCTGTTCATTTACTATAATGGGAATAGATTTTGATTATCACAAAATGAATGGTCATTCATTCATTTTTAAGGGGTGGGAGAATGAATTTAGTTTCAAAATTAGGGGAAACAGCTCAATCAAAGCCTGACAGAACCGCTTATATTTTTGGGGAACAGACGGAAACATACGGGGGATTACAGCAGAAAATTGATTGCTTTGCAGAAGGTCTGCGCGAAATCGGGGTGGAAAAGGGAGATCATGTTGCTTTGCTTCTCGGCAATACCCCGCATTTTGTGATTGCGTTTTACGGTGCGCTGAAGGCCGGAGCCGTTGTCATACCGATCAATCCGGCCTATACGCCGACTGAGATCGGCTATATGCTGACAAATGGCGACGCAAAAGTGATCGTGGCTCTGGGACAGCTGCTTCCGCTTTACGAAAAGGTGCATGAATCCCTTCCGAAAGTCAGCTGCGTCGTGCTTTGCGAAACGGGAGAGCCGCTTCGCGAACCGGAAAGCACTGAGGTTAAGATGAAATTGAAATCGTTTACAAACATTATGAAACCTCCTGTCCGGCCGTTTCCTGAAATCGACGCCGAAGATACGGCCGCCATCCTTTATACGTCAGGAACTACGGGAAGACCAAAAGGGGCGATGCTCACACATCAAAATCTATTTTCGAATGCAAATGATACAGCCCGCTATCTAACAATGAATGAATCTGACCTTGTCGTCGCCGCCCTGCCGATGTTCCACGTTTTTTGTTTAACGGTCTGCATGAATGCGCCGCTCATGAACGGCGCAGCGATTTTGATCGTGCCGAAATTCAGCCCCGCCGAAGTTTTCAAGCTGATTAAAAAGCATCAGGCGACGATCTTCTCAGGCGTGCCGACAATGTACAATTACCTGTACCAGTATGAAGGGGCGGATGAAACCGGTTTTCGATCCATCAGGATTTGCATCTCAGGCGGAGCAGCCATGCCTGTCGCTCTCCTGAAAAGTTTTGAAGAAAGATTCGGCGTTCTCGTTTTAGAAGGCTACGGTTTGTCGGAGGCTTCTCCTGTTACATGCTTTAACCCGTTCAGCACCGGCCGCAAGCCAGGATCGATCGGCACGAACATTCTCAATGTGAAAAACAAAGTCGTCAATGAAATCGGGGAAGAGCTGCCTGCCGGTCAAGTCGGGGAGTTGATCGTTAAAGGGCCGAATGTTATGAAAGGGTACTACAACATGCCGGAAGAAACGGCCCATACGATTAAAGACGGATGGCTGTATACAGGTGATTTGGCAAAACGGGATGAAGACGGTTATTTTTATATCGTCGACAGAAAAAAAGACATGATTATCGTCGGCGGCTATAATGTCTATCCGAGGGAGATCGAAGAAGTGCTCTACCTTCATCCGGAAATCGCAGAAGCGGTGGTGATCGGAGTGCCAGACCCGAATACGGGAGAAGCCGTCCAGTGCTATGTCG
Organism: Bacillus sp. FSL W7-1354; assembly: GCF_038002405.1. Lineage (NCBI taxonomy): Bacteria > Bacillati > Bacillota > Bacilli > Caryophanales > Bacillaceae > Bacillus > Bacillus sp. FSL W7-1354. Next base: position 180,771 of record NZ_JBBOCL010000001.1, read on the forward strand.
TTCCGAAGAATAAAACGCTGACAGAGGATGATGTCTTGTCGCATTGCAAAAAGCATCTTGCCAAATACAAGCGCCCGGCGGCAATCGTCTTCATGGATGAAATACCGAAAAATTCGACCGGCAAAATTTTAAGGCGCGCTTTAAAAGACATTTTGACAAATCAATCTTGACACGTTAAAAGGGACGCCTGCCGCGTCCCTTTTCTGCAGTTCTCTGAGAAGAGCGTCTTTTTCCTTTTGTCGGAGAACAAAATATGTGCCCTCCTCTTCTTTCAGGATGACGGCTTCATCTTTCTTCAGCCAGACGGTGAAGTGAACGCGATGTGTGTCGGTCATGCTGATGTATCCGTGATACGCCGGAGAAGGCAGGCTATGCGCCGACTTTTCTTTCATTCTTTTCCCTTTGTTAAATGTATCAAGCAGAACGCCTATGTTGTGCCTATCTTTGATGCTGACCGTTTTTTCGCTGTCATCTGCCTGCTTCAAGATGATTTCTTCGGCATTTCTTGAGTCGAAAGGCTCCGCCATCAAGTGGAATACATAAAAGACAGTGATAGATAAAATACCGAAAAAAAGTATGATCCCCATTATTTTTTTCAGAATGATCACCTCAGGCTATTTATTTTCTCCGTTTAATGGCTTTTCATCCTAAAAAATTATGCTATAATGTTCAATAAATTATACAAATGTTCAATTTATTGAGAGGAGGCAGAAGATGAATTCGATTGAAAAACAAGTCGCAGAAAACATAAAGAGGCTGCGAAAAGTCCGCAATTACAGTCTTGATCAATTGTCATCGATGACTGGCGTCAGCAAAGGCATGCTCGCGCAAATTGAAAAAGGCTCTTCAAGTCCGACGATCACAACTTTGTGGAAGATCGCAAACGGGCTGCAAGTATCATTTACTTCCTTGGCAGAAAAGCCCGCGGGGGAGCCGACGGTCGTCAGAAAGCATGAGAAAACGCCCGTTTTGGCCGGAGAAGAAAAATACGCGGCATTTCCGCATTTTCCCTTCGACCAGAAAAAGAAGTTTGAAATCTTTTATATTGAACTTGCGCCCGGCTGTGTACACGAATCAGAGCCTCACCACGGAGGAATTGAAGAGTATGTGCTCGTCTCTAGAGGAGCGATCGCGGTGACGGCGTGTGATTACACCTGCAGCCTGAACGAAGGGGATGCGATGCATTTCACCGCAAACACCGTGCATACGTACGAAAACAACACGGAACAAACGGCATCATGTTATACACTCATTTATTATCCGTAAAGAGGTGTCAAGATGGAAAAGCACGATTCACTCAATTTTCTAGACGGGCTTCGTTCAGGGGTTTCCCTTGCCGTCGGCTACATTCCGGTCGCTTTGACATTCGGGCTTTTGGCGAAAACAACGGGGCTGTCGCTTTTTGAAACGTTTTTGATGAGCGCCCTTGTTTTCGGAGGAGCGTCCCAGTATATGTCTTTAAGCATGCTCGCCGTTCAAACGGGAATCATCGAAATCGTTATGACGACGTTCATTGTGAATATCAGACATTTTTTATTTTCGGCGACTTTGAATCAATTGGTAGAAAAAGATTCGCCTTGGAAAAAAGCGTTTTACTCATTTTTCGCGGTGACAGATGAATCGTTTGCCGTCGCTGCTCTAAGAAAGGAAAAGCTGACGACCGGGTATATGATCGGCCTCGGTTCGATCGGATATGTAAGCTGGGTTTTTTGGAGTGCGGCCGGGCATTTTGCAGGGGCCGCCATGCCGGCTGTTCTCCAGGAAAGCATGAGCATCGCCCTTTATGCCATGTTTATCGGATTGTTGGTGCCGCCTTTGAAAAAACAGCGAAAAGTCCTGCTGCTGGCGGGGGCGGCTGCGTTATTCAATACGGTTTTCCAAATGAACGGAATATTGTCGGCAGGATGGTCGATCGTCTGCGCTACGCTTTTATCCGCCGTCCTGATTGAATGGCTGTACCAATTTAGAACAGAGGGGAAGAGAAACTATGTTTAGCCCGATCATCTGGATGATTATCGGCATGGCTGCCGTTACATATGTGCCGCGGATGGTGCCGCTCATTGCTTTTGAAAGCCTGAAGCTTCCCGGATTTTTGGAGCGCGTGCTGAAAAATGTGCCGTACGCCGTCTTAGGGGCTCTCATTTTTCCGGGGGTTTTTTTGGTGCAAAGCGGTATGCTCTACGGACTTGCCGGCGCTCTTATCGCATTTTTATTTTCCTATTTTGGAGCAAGCGTCATAGTCGTCGTGATGGGGACGATTTTGACGCTCGCAGGCGCCGGCCTCTTGCTCTCATTGTAAGGCTTGGTTCTAACTTTCGCATGAAAAGCTTACAATAGAAGTAACTGCTATGTGAGAGGAAGTGATTCCCATGCGGAAATGGATCGCGGGAGCCGGTCTCCTGTATGTGCTGTACGGCCTTTTTTTCTATTGGTATCTCTTTATGGCCGGTGAACCCTCCGTTCCTGAGGCGCTGAAAGGGACAAGCGCAGACCCGGCGGCATTTATGAACGAAAGAGAACTCATGCTGACGGAAGAGTACTCGAAAATAAAGGACTTTATGTTTTTTATCCGGATTCCGTTTGAATGGTTTTTATTTTTTATATTGTTGATTGCCGGTTTATCCAGGAAAATGAAAAATTGGGCGGAGCAGACCTCGAAGAGGAGAAGCATTCAAATCACGGCATATGTTTTTGCTTTGTTTCTGATCGTCACGATCGTTTCTTTGCCGCTTGACTGGATCAGCTATCAATATTCGCTTGACTACGGCATATCAACCCAGACAACCGCGAGCTGGATCAAAGACCAGGTGATCGACTTCTGGATCAGTTTTCCGATAACGGCTGCGGCGGTGATCGTCTTTTACTATTTGATCAAAAAGCATGAAAAACGCTGGTGGTTTTATGCCTGGTGTCTGACGGTTCCGGTTACGCTGTTTTTATTTTTTCTCCAGCCGGTTGTCATTGATCCTTTATACAATGACTTTTATCCGCTGAAAAATAAAGAGCTTGAACAAAGCATTCTGAAGCTGGCCGATCAGGCGGATATTCCTGCGAATCACGTCTATGAAGTGAACATGTCTGAAAAAACGAATGCGTTAAATGCATATGTAACAGGAATCGGCGCCAATAAAAGGATTGTGCTCTGGGATACCACGCTGAACAAGCTGGATGAGCCGGAAATTTTATTCATCATGGCGCACGAAATGGGACATTATGTGATGAAGCATGTTTACATAGGACTTGGCGGGTATCTGCTTTTATCCCTTGCTGTCTTTTATGTGATCGACAAGCTGTACAAGCGGATCATCGGCCGCTATGGAAGAAGCCTTCATATTGCGGGAAAATCCGATCTAGCCGCACTTCCGCTTCTTCTGATGCTGATGGGGGTCATCTCTTTCGCGTCGTCTCCATTTACGAACGCAGTTTCGAGGCATCAGGAAAAAGCTGCTGACCAGTATGCGATTGAACTGACGCAAAACAGCGATGCAGCGGTTTCGACGTTTCAAGAACTCTCAAAAGCCGGGCTGAGCGAGGCAAACCCGCCGTTTCTCGTCAAGATTTTTAAATACGGCCATCCGACGATCATGGAACGGATTCAAAATATTGAACAACCTTCATCAGAATGAAGAAAAAGCTAGTGCTAAAAACACTAGCTTTTTCTATATGCTATTTGTTAGAATATGTTATTGAGCGGCAGCTTCGACATTGATCAGACCTTTCCCATAGTAGAAGGAGCTTCCCAAATAAGTCGCCGTGCTGGAGAGACGGTTGCGGACTTGTGAAGCTGAAAGGTTCGGATGTTTTGACAAGATCAAAGCTGCTGCTCCCGCTACATGAGGAGAAGCCATTGACGTTCCGTTCAATGTTGCATAAGTGTTCGTTGGGTAAGTGCTGTATACGCCTGCGCCAGGAGCCATGACTTCAAGCTCTGCTCCCACACTGGAAAATGAAGCTCTGTTGCTGTTAGAGTCTACCGCACCAACAGCGATGACAGAATCGTATTTCGCAGGATAGCCAATTGTATTCGTGTTTCCTGAAGATCCGCTGTTCCCTGCTGCAGCTACAACGACAACCCCTCTTGCATATGCATTGTCGACTGCCTGTTTCATCGCTGTCGAGCCTGATGCTCCCCCAAGGCTCATATTGATAACATCCATGCCGTTTGTTGTCGCCCACTCGATTCCGCTTACAATGCCGCTGTATGATCCGCTTCCGCTTGAATTCAGTACTTTAACCGCGTACAAGGATACGCTTGGCGCAACGCCTAATACACCCGTTGTATTGTCAAGCGCAGCTACTGTACCGGCAACATGTGTGCCGTGTCCGTTGCCGTCGGTGTTATAAGCTTCGCCAGCCACAAAGCTTGCTCCGCCGACTACGTTTAAGTCCGGATGAGAAGCTTGGATTCCTGTATCCAGGACGGCTACTTTTACATTCGCTCCCTTAAAGCCTTGAGCCTGCACTTTGTCCGCTTTAATGAGAGGAATGCCGTAAGGAACGGTTTGCGCCAAGGCATGGGCCACATGATCCTCTTCCACATAAGCGACATCGGGATCATTTTTGACTTCCTTAAGCGCTTCTTTGTCTAGCTTCGCTTTTGCCGCGTTGATGATTCTAAACTGCTTGTCCACTTTTCCGCCGCTCTCTTTGATGATGTCCTTTTTGACAGATGCGGTTTTCACTCCTGACTTAAATCCGACAATATAATCCTTTTCAACATTTTTCGCCGGTTGAGCAGCAGAAGCGGAATCGCTGAATGCCATCGTGAACACGAGCATGAAGGCCGTCAGCATCCCAAGCCAAAAACTCTTTTTCCTCATCATTACTCACTCTCCTCCTCTTTATTCAGAATAATTTAAATAGAAGGATAATATAATCTATTCCAATTATTCTGTTAATTTATTATAGAAAAAAAATGAATTATATGGTAGGCCTATTTTTTTGGAGGACCAATTTAAAATTTTTTGGTTATTAATAACTGTTTTAGAAAAATGTTCAGTTCGAAAGTATGAATAGACCGCTTCAGCCTGGCAGGGAAAGAGGTCCCGAGGGCCGCGAATGACAGGAGATTGCTCCATCTGATTCATTTTATGAAAATACTATTCATTTATTTTATGAGATCATTTTTTGCCGAAGGAGGTTGCGGCCTTGTCGATCATCTATTAAAATATGCAATATATCGCATACAGAAACGGGTGAAAGATATGAAATCAGCTCATGTGAAAGGTGTATTGATGGTGCTTGCAGGGGCTTCATTGTGGGGATTATCGGGAAGCGCTGCACAGTACATATTTGAAAGGGGAGCGGTTGAAGCCGGCTCGCTTGTCTCTGTCAGGCTTCTGGCATCGGGAGTCATTCTCTTGTTATATGTTTCAATGAAAAACGGTTTTCAACATGTGTGTAAGATATGGAAGAAAAAAACAGATATTTGTTCGATTTTAGTATTTTCCATTTTTGGAATGCTTGCTGTTCAATATACGTTTTTTGCTTCAATCGAAAAGGGTAATGCCGCGGCTGCTGCAATTCTTCAATACTTGGCGCCTTTTTTCGTATTGTTTTACCTATATGTTAAAAAAGAACTTCCGCCTAAGTGGAAAGATGCCGTACTTACTTTATTGGCGCTTTTCGGCGTGTTTCTTCTTTTGACAGGCGGAAGGCCGGACAGTTTGTATATTCCGGCCGAGGCCGCCGTTTGGGGCATTTTGTCCGGTGGAGCGCTTGCTTTCTATACGGTTTTTGCAGGAGGATTAATTCAATCGTTCGGTGCTTTGACGGTTACGGGATGGGGTATGCTCGTCGGAGGGGCCGGAATTTCTTTTTTGTTTCCGCCGTTTCGGTTTGACCTTTCGCACATTGGGGCAGGGGAGGCGGCAGCCATTCTGTTTGTTGTATTGTGCGGCACAGCTTTGGCGTTTGCCCTATACATCGGCAGCCTTTCTTATCTTTCCGCAAAAGAAACGAGCTGCCTGAGCTGCGCCGAACCGCTAGCGGCTGTTTTGTCGTCGGCGGTCTGGCTGGGTGTGCCGTTCAATGCCTTTCAAGGTGCCGGTACGGTAATGGTGATCATCACGGTCATCATTCTTTCCCTCAGCAGAGAAAGCAAAGCGGGGGATTCCGTGAATGAACGGGTGTAGAAAGGAGAAGGAGGCTCCTTTCTTTTTTTTATAATGATAATGATTATCGTTGTCATTGGTATGAAGTGTTGCTATAATAATTTCGTCTACTACCAGAAAAGGAGATACATATGAAACCTAAGTATTTTGCTATTTTATTCCTATTGATGATATCAGTGTTGACAGCCTGCTCGGGGGGAAGCGAAAGTACAAAAACCTCCAGTCAGGATTCCGTGACAGTTAAGCACGACTTAGGAGAAACGAAAGTAAAGAACAATCCGAAAAAAGTTGTTGTTCTTGAATTGGGTTTTATTGATGCGCTCCTTGATGCGGGCATTAAGCCTGTCGGGATTGCGGACGACGGCAAACCTAAGTTTATTAACGAGAAGGTCAGAGAAAAAATCGAAGGGTATACTTCAGTCGGTTCGCGCGCCCAGCCAAGTTTTGAAAAAATTGCTTCTTTAAAGCCCGATTTAATAATTGCCGATTCGAGCAGGCACAGCGGTGTCTATGATAAACTGGCGAAAATTGCGCCGACAATCGCGCTGAAAAACTTGAATGCAGATTATCAGGACACGCTTGACGCGTCTCTTACGATTGCGAAAGCCGTCGGCAAAGAAAGCGCAATGGAGAAAAAGTTGGCTGAACATAAACAAAAGCTGAATGAATTGAAACAGAAATTCGGGAGCCGGAAACAGAGTATTCTTCTGCTCGGAAACACAAATGAAGCAATCACTGTGCGCGACGAAAACTTTTTCACGTCTCAGCTTCTGACGAAAATCGGCTATACATACGGTGTCAGAGACAGCAGCAAAGGCGATGGCGAAAACGGTGAATCCGTCAATATTAAAATGACGCTTGAGCAGCTGCTTGAGAAAGACCCCGACACCATTGTCCTGATGACGGGAGAAAAAGATAAAGTCGATGAAGACGGGAAAAGACCGATCGAAAAAGACCCTCTTTGGAAAAAGCTCAACGCTGTCAAAAACGGCAAGGTTTATGAAGCCGACAGATTCGCCTGGTCGCTCCGCCGCAGTATTGACGGAGCAGATGCGCTGATAGATGAAATCGGTCAGCATCTTCTGTCTGAGGATCAAAAGAAATCTTAAGAGCCTGCCGGCTTGCTGAACGGGATGACGCATGCTTTTTACAAAAGCATGCGCTTGTTTTTTTCTAAAGGAGTGACCTGTTTTGATATATATGAAACGTTTTGCACCGCTCATTTTTGTTTTTCTTTTGCTCGCGGGTTTTGCGCTTTCTGTTTCAATCGGTTCGTCAACGATTGCGCTGCCCGACATTTGGGCAGCTGTGTTTATGTACGACGGTTCAAAATTGCACGCGATTATTCAGTCCATCCGAATTCCGCGCGCCTTGGCCGCCGCATTCATCGGCGCGAATCTAGGGGCCGCGGGCGCACTGATGCAGGCGGTGACAAGAAATGCGCTGGCATCTCCGAGCATCTTCGGAATCAATGCAGGGGCCTCTCTTGCTGTCGTATGTTTGACGGTGATGTTTCCTGCGCTTGCCGCTCCCCAGACAGCGATGGGAGCCGCTTTTGCCGGCGGTGCCGCGGCCGCGCTGGTCGTGTACGCGGTTGCCTCAGTATTCAGCGAACACGACAGGGATATCAGCTTTGCCTTGATCGGTGTCGTCATTCAGGCGATCATTGCTTCGATGACGCAAATGCTGCTCATTTTTCATGAAGAGTCGACGGAAACGCTATTGTTTTGGCTTTCCGGTTCTTTAGCGGGGAGCTCGTGGGATAAGCTTCATTTGTTGATTCCGGTAAGCATTGCAGGTTTGTTGACGGCTCTGGCCTTAGGGAGGGCGGCTTCCGTCATGAGTCTCGGAGATGATGTGTCACATGGGCTGGGACAAAATGTATGGCTCAGCAGATTGTTCATCGCTTTCACTGTTGTTGCGCTGGCAGGAGCATCGGTGTCCGCTGCCGGACCGATTGGTTTCATCGGTTTGATGGTTCCTCATATGATCCGGTATCTGATGGGGGCTGACTATCGGTTCGTGATTCCGTATTCGGCATTGCTTGGAGCCGTTCTTTTGCTGTTTGCTGATATTCTGTCCCGCTTTGTCTATTTTCCGTACCAAACGCCGGTCGGAGTTGTCACGGCAATGATCGGGACGCCGTTTTTCATCTATTTGGCGAGAAGACGGAAAAAGGGGGCGGCATGATGAACAATGCGGAAAGAAAAATGAAAAGACGGCGCGGGCAATCGGCGCTTGTCTTCTCTGCGTTATGCGCCTGTTTGTTGATGCTCATTGTACTCAATTTGGCGATCGGCGATGAAAACATCGGACTGTGGGACGTAATGAAATCACTGGCAGGGCAAGGGGATGCAGGAGTCCGCTTCTTGGTGATGGAATTTCGAATGCCGCGCATCCTTCTCGCTGTGCTTGCCGGAGGGGCGCTTTCAATCGCAGGTGTAGTCGCACAATCGCTGATGAAAAATCCGCTGGCCGCCCCTGACACGCTTGGCATTACAGGAGGAGCGGGATTGGGCGCTGTGATCGTTACGGTCTTGTTTTCACAGCAAAGTCCGCTTCTGCTGACAGGCGCCGCCTTTTCAGGAAGCGTTTTGGCTGCGGCTCTCGTCTATTTATTGGCTTATCGAAACGGGATTTCTCCTGTGCGGCTGGCGCTTGTCGGGATCGCGGTCAATGCTTTTTGCCATTCGGGTATTCAGCTACTCATTTCAAGGGGGAGCCCGAATGTCAACAACGCATTAATTTGGCTGAATGGAAGTCTGTGGGGGAGAGACTGGGATGATGTACTGTCTCTTTTCATATGGTGTTGTCTGGTCATTCCTCCGTTATGGTTTGCGGCAAAACCGCTCGATATCATCAAATCAGGGGACGGGATTGCCGTCGGCCTCGGCATCCGGCTCGAAAGAACGCGATTTCTGCTGCTTGCCGGTGCGGTCCTGCTGACAGCTGCGGCTGTGACTGCCGTGGGAACAATCGGTTTTATCGGGCTGATGGCGCCCCATATCGCAAGAAAGCTGGCAGGGGCTGAAACGAGGATCTTGATTCCCGTTTCAGCGCTCGTCGGCGGCATCGTTCTTTTGATAGCCGATGCCGCCGGAAGAGGCCTTGTTCCGCCGCTTGAAATACCAGCTGGATTGATCGCAGCCATTATCGGCGGTCCGTATTTTATCTATTTACTGCGCCGCGAAGCGAGGCAGGGGAGAGCATAAAAAAGACGGCATCAACCTTGCCGTCTTTTTTTAATTTGACAAATGGTGTGAAAGATTGTAATCCTTCACATGCCATTTATTTTCATGGAATTTGATGTTGCTTAGGCACGCATTGACGAGCTTCGTATTTTCCAGGTTGATGTCGCCGTTTGAGATTTTTGACAGAAGGGTGTGTATCGCGGCTCCGTGTGCGACGATCAGCACTTTTTTGTCCGGATACCGCTCGCTGACCTTTTGAACGCCGGCCATCAGCCGTTCGGCAAGCGCTTCTTTTGATTCCTGATTCGGATATTCTTTATCGGGGTAGAGCCTCGTTCTTTCTTCGAATGGCATCCCTTCTGCATCTCCGTAATTCCTTTCGATGAAATCTTCCATTTCGATGATTTCAAGTCCCAGGTATTGATTGATGATTTCAGCGGTTTCTTTCGCTCTTCTTAAAGGGCTTGTAATGATGACGTCCCAGTCGGACCCTTTCAAAAACGCCCCGGTTTCTTTTGCCTGTTTTTGACCGGTTTCATTTAAAGGGATATCGGTTCTTCCCTGCAGTTTTCCTAAAGCATTCCAGTCTGTCTCGCCATGCCGGATCAAACAAATCGCAGTCATTCTGAAAAATCTCCTTTCGATGTCGGCTTTCGCGTTTTTCGGTGATATGGCTATTATACTAAATTTAAAAAACAGAACCACGAAATATGACTGGCACAGAACAACATTTACACGATTTTTTCAAACAGGAGCGTAGCGCCGATTCTGCGGATTTGAAAACATCACTGAGCGTTGCCATTATGGCTGTGAATATATCTTTGACTTGCATAGCAGACTTTCAAATAACGTAATAGAATCAGGTTGCAAAAGCAAAATACACAGGTCATGAATTGACCTGTGTACGGTAGCGGCTTATTTTTTTGTCAGCTCTACGAGAGAATCGACTGAAACCGCGACTTGTGACACGGCGGCATTCACATCTTGAAGGCCGCTTAAAAATGCCTGCAGATCGCCTTCGATTCGGCCGCTTTGCTCTTTGCTCGTTTTCATATTGGAGACGATATCATCGAATAGATGATTGATCTCCGACATCTTGTCTTTGCTTTCGTTCACGAGCTGGTTTACATCTGTAATATGCTTCGTGACGATCGAGATTTGCGCGTTTGTGTTATTGACGAGCTCAGATACGGTGGAGACGGTTTTTTTCGTATCATCGGACAGCTTTCTGACTTCGTTTGCGACGACTGCGAACCCTTTGCCGTGCTCCCCCGCTCTTGCAGATTCGATCGAGGCGTTGAGCGAAAGTAAATTCGTCTGCTCGGCAATGCCTGTTACGATTCCGAAAATCTTTTCGATCTGCAGCGCGATTTCTTCCAGCTTTTTAATTTCCTGCTCGATTTGCGTCATGCTGCTTCCCATTTGATTCAGCTGCTGTTCCTGCTCCTCAAGCTCCTTTTTTCCGCCGATCGATTTTTGTTCGACAGAAACAGCTGTCTTCGTTCCGGCTCTTGACGTTTCGGCGATTTCGGACGATTTGTCGACCAATTCTTGTACAGCGCCCGTTGTTTCGGCAAATAAAGCGGCCAAAGAACCGGAAGTATCTTTGATTTGCCGGTGAAGGTCATTTTTGCTCTCTTCATCAAGTCTTCGGAGCCTTGCATGCTCGTCTTCAAAGGCCTCGAGGACGATCTGCTGTTCGATGTTGAGAATTTTGGTAACGGCTTTGACTGACCGCCTGTATTCTTCATCGGATAATGCGTTTTCAAAGATTGTCAGCATGGAAAGAAGGAGATCTTGAAATGCCCCTAGATACCACTTTGGCAAGAGCCCAATCCGAAGATGAACGTGGGCGATCCGGATTCTTTTTTCTAAAAAGGCTTCGTCGATGACACCTGAAAACATTTCCTGGATGTGGATCGTCAATGTCTTTTTGAGACGGTCAACTGAGCTGTGGTCATGGATGATCTCCATCAAAGAGTTTTCATGCTCAAGGTTTTGGTAAAACCGGGTGACGATGGTTTCGATATGTTCAGTGACTAAAGGCTTCAGCCTGCTCAGCACCCAAAGATCCTCATCCGTCAAATCGACCATTGCCAGCTGTTTTTTAAATTCTGCGTGCTGATTGAGCCTGATTCTTTTTGTTTGGTCAGGACCTTCTTCAGCAAAGAATGATCGTTCTGTCTTTCTATCCTTTTTGAATAACACGATCGTATCCCCCTGTAATCGTTAATGATAAAACTGCCGTTTTTATGAAATTTCCAGCATTTATCTTTTTATCGGCAATTTTTCATTACTTTTTAACTTGTACACCTCAGCTTTCCGGATCTTTCAAAGGTTCTACGGCAGGACCCTCGATGACATCGCCGTCGACCGAAAACCTTGAGCCGTGGCACGGACAGTCCCACGTCTTTTCTCCGTCGTTCCACTCGACTTCGCAGCCCATATGGGTGCATGTTGTGTCAACCAGATGAAGCTCGCCTTTTTCATCGCGATAAGCACCCGCACGTTTCCCGGCATGTGACACGACCGCACCTTCTCCGTTGACAAGGTCTTCCGGCTTCCTGATCGGCTGTTCGAGTTTTCCTTCGGCAAAGTGTTTTGCAACATCCGCGTTATAGGAAATGACTTTTTTGATGCTTGGATCCGGGTGGAAACGGGCCGGCTGAAAGACGGCTTGATAAGGATTGTCTTCGCCTGCGATATGGTCTGTCATCAGCTGCGCGGCGAGGGTGCTTGTTGTCATGCCCCATTTTCGAAAGCCGGTGGCGACGAGAATGCGCTTTTCTTTCGGATAGATCGGCCCGATATACGGAATTTTGTCAAGCGTGATTAAATCTTGCGCTGACCAGCGGTAAGGGATCGATTCAATGCCGAACACGCCTTCTGCAAATGATTCAAGCGCCTGATAATGCCTGATTGTATCCTCTCCCTGGCCGGTTTTGTGGCTTTCACCGCCGACAAGAACCATTTCTTCTCCGTCAATCGTCACCGAACGGAGCGAGCGTGAAGGCTGATCTATACTTAAATACATGCCGCCTGGATACGGCGTTTTCGGCTTGACGGCGAGCACGTATGACCGGCTCGGCTCAAGCCTTGCAAAATAGAAGCCTTTTTTATCATGAAACGGAAAGTGCGTGCAGCACGCGACATAATCGCTGAAGATTTGATGCCCGTTTCTTGTCAGCACTTTTGGCCGGTCGCCTTCTTTGATTTCTTTAGCAGCCGTGTTTTCGTAAATTTTTCCGCCGGCTTCCAGGACGGCCTCTGCAAGGTGTTTCAAATAGTGGAGTGGATGAAACTGGGCCTGGTTTTTCATAACAAGTCCTGCTTTCATATCGATTGGAACGGGGAGATCTTTGATGAATTCCCTGTCAATCCCGAGCTTTTGGTATGCCTCATATTCCTTTCTGATTTTTTGTACCGATTGTTCTTCAGTTGTGTAAATGCACGCGTCCTGTTCTTCAAAATCGCACGGGATCTTTTGCTCAAGCACGAGGTTTTTGATAAAGGACAGCGCCTTGAGGTTTGCTTCATAATACAGTCTCGCATTTGGCATTCCGATGTGCCCGATCAGCTCATCATAGATCAGATCATGCTGTGCAGTGATTTTGGCTGTCGTATAGCCGGTTGTTCCGTCGAGTATCCGCCCGGATTCGATCAAGATGACGCTGTAGCCTTTTTTCGTCAGTAAATAAGCAGTCGTCAGTCCGGTCATGCCGCCGCCGATGACGGCGACATCTGTTTTGACATCTTCAGACAGTTCTTCGAATTTAGGAAGATTTGTACTGTTTCTCCAATACGATTCAGGCGAGTCCGGCAGTTTTTGTTCTTGATTGCTCACAAGGTTCCCTCCATCATCCATCTGTTTTGTTCTTAAATTTTCCCAATTGAGAAATATTCATGCATGTGAAACGGCTTGTCATAAAAAAGGGGCGTTTTCATAAAATAGTAAGGTTGAATCGATGTGAAGGAGGGAATCGTTTTGAGCAAACAGCCGAAGAAAGTACTGCCTCCCCAGCACCAAACACAGCGTCCGGGATTGGAGTATTTGATGGATCCCCGGCCCGTTTTCGACCGGCCGAAACGAGAGCGGAAACTGGCCGGGAAAACCGCGATTATTACGGGAGGAGACAGCGGAATCGGCCGTGCCGTATCCGTTTTGTTTGCGAAGGAAGGCGCGAACATTGTCATTGTCTACTTAAATGAACACCGCGATGCAGAAGAAACAAAGGGGTATGTGGAAAAAGAAGGGGTCGGATGCAAGCTGATCGCAGGAGACATCGGAGACGAGGCTTTTTGCAACGATATTGTGCGCCAGGCAAAGGAAGCATTCCCAACGATCGATATACTCGTCAATAATGCGGCTGAACAGCATCCGCAAAAGGGAATCGAAAAAATTACAAGCCATCAGTTGATCCGAACGTTTCAGACGAATATTTTTTCAATGTTTTATTTGACAAAAGCTGTGCTGCCGCATTTGAAAAAAGGCAGCTCAATCATCAATACCACTTCGATTACGGCTTATGCCGGCAATGAAAGGCTGATCGATTATTCTTCGACGAAAGGAGCGATTACATCATTTACGCGTTCGCTCGCTTTGTCGCTTGTCGATCAGGGCATCCGTGTGAACGGGGTGGCGCCGGGTCCGATTTGGACGCCGCTGATCCCATCGACGTTTACGGAGAGAGAGGTCGAAATATTCGGTTCAACAACGCCGATGGAACGGCCCGGACAGCCTGCTGAAGTGGCGCCGAGCTATTTGTTTCTAGCCAGCGACGATTCTTCCTACATGACGGGCCAAGTGCTCCATGTCAACGGCGGAACGATTATTAACGGATAAAAAGGCCGGGACTATTTCATAAGCCGGCTTTTTCCGCGTAAAAAAGCCAATCCGGGAGGGATTGGCCGTCATGCGTGCTTTTTCAGCGCTGTATATTCTCTTGAAAGCTCAAGGAAAGATTGCTTATCTCCTTTGTCTAATGCTTCATTAATCTTCTTGTTCAGCGTGTGCAAACGCCGTTTAAAAAGCGATTCATCAAGGACCATTTGAATGTAGATATCCGTGATGGTTACATCAAGTTCTTTCACCTTTTGGGTATTGCGGGACTTCATGAGCTCAGCGTACGACTTTTTCTCTTTCATAAAGATTCCCCCTGATGCCTTTTTTATAGTATATGGATTACGCAACAAAAAATCAATAAGTATTTATAATTTTTAGATAATTATTCGAAGATGCGTGTTTATGAGAATAAAAGTTTGTATATTTAGACAAAGAAACACGGATTTAATCGAACAAAACATAAAAATGCCATTTTAAAAACATATTTTCAAATTAATTGGAAAAAATCCTGTCGTTTTGTAAAGGATAATGTTAGATTAATAGTATAAATTTACTAACGATTAGGAGGATCATGATGAGCACAGAGGATATGACAAAAGATACGTATGAAGTAAACAGTTCGACAATGGCTGTCCTGCCTCTGGGAGAGGGGGAGAAACCCGCCTCAAAAATACTCGAGACCGACAGGACTTTCCGCGTCAATATGAAGCCGTTTCAGATCATCGAAAGAAGCTGCCGCTATTTCGGGTCGAGCTATGCGGGGAGAAAAGCGGGCACATATGAGGTCATTAAAGTTTCCCATAAACCGCCGATCATGGTAGATCACTCAAACAATATTTTTCTTTTTCCCACATTTTCCTCAACTCGTCCTCAGTGCGGGTGGCTTTCCCATGCGCATGTTCACGAGTTTTGCGCGGCAAAGTATGACAACACGTTTGTCACGTTTGTCAACGGGGAAACGCTGGAGCTGCCCGTATCCATCACATCTTTTGAAAACCAGGTTTACCGAACGGCATGGCTGAGAACAAAATTTATCGACCGGATTGAAGGAAACGCCATGCAGAAGAAACAGGAATTTATGCTTTATCCGAAGGAAGACCGGAATCAGCTGATATACGAATTCATCCTCAGGGAGCTGAAAAAGCGCTATTGATCGGGAGCGGCTTTGAATAAATAGTACTCAAGAAGCGCGGATACCTGATTGCGGATGCGGGGATTAAAATAGTTATGCTCTTCTTCGTATCCTTCATATATAAAGGAGTACATCGTAAAGGCTTCGTCCCGTGACACTTCGTGCACCTTGATTTTCCGCCGGCGCAGTTCATTTTTCACGTCGTACAGATCGCGCTGGGCAAGCTTTAACGCCTGTTCGATCAGACGCTGATAGGGGTCTTTCAGCTTGAATGGCCCCTGCTGGATGATTTTCATGTCCCGGTTTAATATGCTGACGGTCATCGGGAGGTAAATCGCCTTTTCAATCATATCCCTGGCTTCAGCGGGAATTCTTGTCATGGCTTTTCTCCTCATTTCTTTTGTTGATAAGGAACGTTTGTTCTGTTTTTATTTTACACGAAAGACGGCCTTTTAATCAAGAACGGGAAAAAATGACTAAAATGATCAAGTTGTTTCAGACTAATACAGAAAACACCGAGACGGATGATTTAAAGTTTTTGATTTAAAGTGTAGAATAGAAGTAGACAACCGCCCTGAGGAGAATCAATGTTGGAGCAATTATTCAGCTATTTTACAGAAGAGAATTTAACAGAGTTTTTTCAGAGCTACAGAGCTTTTGGTCCTTTTGTAGCCGTTCTGCTGCCGTTTATTGAAGCGCTGCTCCCGTTTTTACCCCTGCTCGTGTTTGTTGTCGCCAATGTAAATTCGTTCGGTTTATGGCAGGGGTTCTTGTTGACGTGGATCGGGGCATCTTTAGGCTCTATAGCAGTTTTTCTTTTTATCCGCCATTTCGGCCAGCAAAGAGCACTCGGTTTTATCCGCAGGCATCCATCCGTAAAAAAACTGATGATCTGGGTGGAAAAACGGGGCTTCGGTCCGCTGTTTCTCCTGCTTTGCTTTCCATTCACGCCTTCGGCTGCGGTAAATGTTGTGGCAGGACTTTCGAGAGTCAGCCTGCTGCCTTTTTCACTGGCGGTGCTTTGCGGCAAGTTCGTGATGATTTTTATGGTGAGCTTTGTCGGCCATGATCTGAAGGCGCTTTTTACCCAGCCTTTGCGGACAGCTGCCGTGATCATCGTCATGCTGATCTTATGGTACGCCGGAAAACGGGTTGAACATCGTCTGAACGTGAGATTCAGCCAGAGAGAGAAAGACTAGGGGGACACAGAATTGAAAAAGCGTTTTTTGGTCATAGCCGGGGTGCTGCTTGTCATCGTCGTCGGAATTCAGGTCAAAAATGCCGTTTTCATTGAATATAAAGTAGAAGGCGTCAGCATGAATCCGACCTTTCAGGAGGGCAACGAACTTTTGATCAACAGGTTCGCCCACCACTTTAAAACAATCAGCCGATTTGACATCGTGCTGTTTAAAGGACCTGACAAAGATATATTCATTAAAAGGGTGATCGGGCTTCCGGGCGAAACCCTCCGGTATGAAGATGATCAGCTGTATATCAACGAAGAAAAGATCAAAGAGCCTTATCTGGACGATTTAAAGGCCGTCACTGCCGGAGGGGACTTGACAGGGGATTTTACGCTGAAGGAAGTGACCGGAGAGGAAAAGGTGCCTGAAAATGAGTACTTCGTCCTCGGGGACAACCGGATCCACAGCTTTGACAGCCGCCATTTCGGCTTTGTTTCAGACCGGGACATCGTCGGGATTGTGACGGAAAGAATTGATAAAAAGTGATTGGAGAATGCGGCGGAAAGCAAGCGCCCGGCCGAAAGGAATACGATGTCGCAATTGTCGTGTCCGAGCAGAACAGCATCAAAAAAGACGTATTTGCAAGAAAAGCCCGGGATTCCGGGCTTTTTTTCTTGCTATTTCAGTTTGATCGCATTGATTCGTTTTTGCAGCTTCGTTTTTTCGGCGGATGCTTTCAGCTTGCTGACCGCTGATTGCGCTGCCGATTTTGTTTTTTTCGTTCTCTTTTGTTCGGCCGTTTTAACTTTGGCTTTCGCCGCTGCCACTTTTTTGTTATAGGCTGACGCGGCTTGCTTTTTCGCGGTGTTCAGCTTTTTTTGCAGATTTGATTTGTTTTTTCCGGCAGGCAGCTCATTAATCGCTTTTTGCGCTTTGCCGAGGTTTGAGTCTGTGGCCGCTTTTTCAGCTTTGGCAACGGCCTGCTTTGCGGTATTCAAGAGGCTTGAGCGGACCGCGTTGATCCGTTTTTGCAAATTCGTTTTGAAAGTGCCGCTGTCGAGTTCATTGACCGCTTTTTGGGCTGCGTCGGCATTAGTTTTCTTTTTTTGCTTCTCTGCGAGTTTTACTTTGCTTTCGGCTGTCTTTTTAAGCTGCTCTTTAACAGCATCGAGCCTCTTTTTCAAAGCGGTTTTATCGGCGTTTGCAGGCAGCGGTTCGATCGCCTTTTGCGCGGTTTGAATGTCCGCTTTTTTCTTTGTCTTTTCCGCTTGTCCGACTGCTTTTTGCGCTTTTTCCAACGGCTGTGTGATCTCTTTGAAGCGGATTAATCCATAGCCGAACAAATGATCACGGCCGGGAGCGCCCAAGTCGCTTGTATAAATCTGCATTTTCTTGCGCAGCTCAGCATTTGAAGCGGTTGGGTACAGCTGTTTCAAAAGAGCAAACATTCCGGTGACGTGCGGCGTTGCCTGTGAAGTGCCGCTTCCGATTGCATAGCCGCGGTCGGAAGATGTACTGATAATCGATGTGCCGGGAGCGGCAAACTCGACGGCGCTGCCGGTGTTGGAAAATGAGGCGATCTGATTTTTTTCATTGGTGGCCGAGACGGCAATGACGCTGCTGTAGGCGGCCGGGTAATAAACGGATTTTCCGTTTCCGGCATTTCCGCTTGCACCGACTAAAATCATTCCCCGTTTGTATGCTCTATCTACTGCATCGTGGAGAACTTGACTGTCGCCTGAAACGACGAGGCTCATATTGATGATATCGATTCCGTGCTGGATCGACCAATCGATGCCTTGTAAGATGCCTTTCAGATCCCCCGAACCATTCCGGTCCAGCGCTTTTACGGCATACAGCTGCGCGCCGGGCGCGAGACCGTCGATCCCCCGTCCGTTATGCTTCGCTCCGATGATTCCGGCAACATGAGTTCCGTGGCCGTTATCATCACGGTATGAAGCGGTATAGCCGACCATCGATGCACCGCCTGCGATTGACAGCTCTTCATGGGGGGAAATCCCGCTGTCAATAACCGCAATTTTCACCTGTTTCCCGGTCAAACCTTTATTCCAAGCCAGTGCGGCTTGAATCGGCTTGATGTTCCACTGTGAAAACGCGGAGGCGGTTTGCGCTGTGCTGCTGGAGACAGCTTTTAGAACGGTGCTGTCTCCAGCAGCTACCGGGAGGTTGTCTTCGACATACAGGACGTCGGGATCTTGTTCAAGTTCCCGCACTGTTTTGTCGTCCGCAGTAACAGCAGCTGCGGGAATGTGCCGGTAAACGTGTTCTACCGTGTCTGCTTGTTCGATGACGTTTTCTTTTCCGCTGGCATTTTTATATACGACAATGACTTCGTTTTCCTGCTTATTGCTTTCCGCTTGAATGCGGGGTGAATTTGCGGAAAAACCGACGAACATTGCAGCGGACACCGCGATTTTCCATAACTTTCTCATCCGGCTCTCCTCCTTATTTAGCGGCATTCGCTATATATATCGGAGAATTTTTGAATTTTCAAAGAGAAAGAAAGCCGATCTTAAGGGCGCCCGTCGTGCAACTCAGTTCTTGAAATGTTAAGAACGCTGCTATATCAACGTTTGGGGAGCCTTCCTGTTTATTTGGGAAGTGCTTTTTTTAATAAATTGTAGGTTTGTTTAAAAAAAGAGCCATCTTTTTTACCTGATTGCTTTTATAGAAATGAGAGAGCTGGGAAAAATAGGACTAGCTTCTATCGATGAATCTTTCATTGATATTTTTAAGCAGATGCCTTTTGTCTAAAATGTATAATGTTACTTTTGTTTTTGTTGAAAGTGAACAATGTTATTGACTGGCTTATAACCTACAATTTAATTAAATAATAAAAAGGGAGTGTGTCATACCGTGGAAAAAACAAAGAAACATGACCCCGATTATTACAAAAAGATCATTATTGCATTGTGTTTAGGGTGGGTAGCTATTTGGATTTATCGTACAATCCTTACGCCAATATATCCACAGATTCAAGAATCATTAGGACATATTAGTGATA
The DNA here is from genome assembly GCF_038002405.1 of Bacillus sp. FSL W7-1354. NCBI lineage: Bacteria > Bacillati > Bacillota > Bacilli > Caryophanales > Bacillaceae > Bacillus > Bacillus sp. FSL W7-1354. The sequence goes on from NZ_JBBOCL010000001.1 coordinate 200,259, forward strand.
CACAAATGGGGTTGGTTGCTTCTATTTATTTCTTTGCCTATACGGGTATGCAAATTCCGTCAGGAGCACTTGTCGATAAATTTGGACAGAAAAAGGTGTTAATTCCTGCATTTATCGTCTTTGCGCTGGCTGCATTTGTAATTGGCACAAGTTCAACTATCATGCAAGTATACATTGGTTCGTTATTGGCTGGTATTTCGACTGGTTCATATTACGGTGCAGCCTTTTCCTTATCAGCCAAACATACGCCAAAAGATAAAAAAAGCTTTTCCAATGCGATAATAAATAGCGGTTCAGCATTAGGAATGGTAATTGGACTAATCGGATCATCGGTTTTAGTAGGCGGTTTTGAAATTCAATGGAATTATATGCTTTTTATAACAGCTATCGTTATCGTAGCTGTAACATTTGTGTTTGTGTTGTTTATTAAACAAGATAAAACATCAGACAAGGAAGTGGCTGAAGAGAAGAAAGACGCCGTACAAAGCACAGAGATTCTAAATGAAAGCTTATTTTCTCCAAGACAATTAGTTGTATATTTTGTGTATTTTGCAACATGCTATGGCTATTATATGATTGTCACTTGGCTGCCATCCTTCCTTGTAGCAGAAAAAGGATTTGCTCAAGGTTCAGTAGGATATGTAGCTGCACTAGTTGCAGTCACTGCAGTGCCTGGTGCTTTGATATTTACTAAATACATAGACAAACATGCACATTTGCGTCTGCGTTTAATTTTATTTCTATTAATTGCTGCAGCAATAACAATTAGTTTGACAGTATTTGCACCAAATCCTGCAGTGCTGTATATTGCATTAATTTTATATGGCTTATTAGGTAAACTTGCGATTGATCCAGTTTTAATAACCTATGTATCTGATTCCGTATCAGGAGATAGAGTGGCCAGAGCATTAACTCTCTTTAACTTCTTTGGAATGAGCTCATCTGTTATTGCACCAACACTTACTGGTTATATTGGTGATGTAACCGGCTCGCAAGTATTAGCATTCTATATTGCAACCATCCTTCTCGCAGCAGCAGCGTTGCTATTTTTCATTGTGGTTATGTTAAGACAGAATAAAACAGTAGCTAACTAAATAAATAGAAAAGAAAACTTCCGGTGGTTCTACTTTTGATTTACAACGATATTTTCTCTGAAGCAAATAATGCCAATCGAATGCTCAGGGATGTATCAGGAGATTCTACAGATTGACCTAATATTTCTTCGCATTTTTTAATACGATATTTCACAGTATTACGGTGAATGAAAATATCCTCTGAGGTCTTTGTAAGATCACATTGGTTTGCCATATAGACATTTAACGTAAACCTTAGTTCTTTTTCCTTCGTTGTTTGGGGATAAGCTAATGGACCGAGTGTATAAATGATAAATGGTTTTAATTTATTCGTTGGAATGAGTTGTAATAATTCTTCTACGCTTTTAGATTTATAGGGCTCTACAAATTCTATTTCGCCTTGTTCATATTTATTATCATAAGCCTCATTCGCTTCGAAAAAAGACAGTGGTAATTGTGAAAGCTCGGAGACCTCATTACCAATGCCAAATGAAAGGGAGCTATTAAAAAATAGCTGATACTCTTTTTGGATATATCTGCAGTATTCCAAATAATAATGATGTCTTCTTTGTAAAAGTATCGTAAATCTGCGTTCACCCTGAGACATATATATACTAATGGAAGGGTCAATCCCAGTAAACTTATGCGTTAACCACTCAAAAGTCATCTGATATCGCTCATTTAAGTAGGCGCTATTTTCTACATTCTTTTCTTTGTCTATCCCGCAAATCATCACTTGGTAGAATTTAGAGGGTTGAATGTGATATTTTTTTAAAAGGTCGGTGTGTTGTGTTAGTGAAACAAGGTTATCAGGATGTTCGGACATCAGAGATGTAAAAAAATGGTTCGTATCCTGCTGCTCTGCTTCTTTGATTTTACTATTTTTATAAATTGCGAGACTAAGTGTGTTAACTGCTTGTTCTATTGTTAATAAACTAAACGGATAGTTGAGCAAATTAACATTTGAAATCATTAGATAATACGGAAAATATTTAAATGCAGGAACCTTAAATATAGCATATTCTTCCTGGAAAACACCATTGTGATTTGGTCCGATTTGCTCTGAATTTAAATATCTTCGGAAATAATTGAGGTTTTTTTGAACATGTTCTGAGTGTTGATGAAAGTGATGACTCGCTGACTCAACTTGATGAAAAGAATTTAGCAGCATGACAGGAACCTTTATAAGTCTACTTAAACGTTCAATCATCATGTTCAGGCTTAACCCTTGCATAAGCATAGCATTTAACTCTTGTTGGATATCTAATGCGAAGTGTAATTTTTCTGTTTCTTCATCCAGGATAAATGACGATATATGATGAGTAATGGATCCTAAATTCCAACTTTCCGGAATTTCAATAATTGGGAATTTTAATTTGTTTGCAAATGCAATAACCTCATCATCTAATTTTTTTAAAAATCGGGATAGCTTGATACCTAGACCAGCAACTTGTATATCATTTAACTCACTAATAAGACTGATTAGTCCGGATTGATCATCCTGATAGCTCATTCCTGTTGTGACGATAAGTGAGTGCGGCGTTGTAAAATTTTTAATATCAGGCGTTTCTGTAATATCAACCATTTCTACCACTCGTTCCAAATCGCCCTGCTCATTTAGCAATGTTAAATCTGAAAATTGTAGTACAGATAATATTTCTTTTAATGTTGTCATAAAGGCTGCCTCCTTATCTTTGTTAGAAAAAGATAAAATAAAAATGAAATATGTCAGATGTTACAAGGATAACTTTTCAATCTGATCGTACACTGTTTTTGAAGGTAATTATACGTATAATCCTTTAGTTAAAAATATTAAAGGAGAATCATTAATGCTTGAACATGATTCTTCGTTTTTTGAAAAGTGTGATTATAACAAAGATATCATGCCGAAGATCACTTGAACAAAGAATTTCATCCTCATTTACTTTTTTTAACGTTGGGGGTGGGACTAGTGCATAATATTCCGGATTATATAGCTGTTGGTGATGTTTTATATCACCGTTTCAAGCAACGATATCACTTGTCGGATAGCCTTATGACTTGTTGCAAACGGATACACAGGTTCAAAATATGGCGTCCCGTTTTCATTGATAGTGGGGCGGGGTTGCCATTTATTATTCTTGATCATTAACTTTGCTATCGGTGAAACATTAAATAAGTGCTATCTTAAATTTAATGATTTGCATTTTTGGTGGTTTGGCTACCCGGGGGATTAATGCTGGCGGTTGCGAAAGGCAGTATTTTATATCCAACCATTAAAAGAGGAGGATGATTTTAATGAATTTTGATTCAATTATCAAAAATGGATTAGTCATTCTGGAAAATGGTGAACAAGAAGTCGAAGTAGGGATTAAAGATGGCAAAATCGCAGCAATCGGTCAGGATTTGGGTACAAGTGCAAAAATTATCGATGCAAAAGGATCGATTGTATCTCCGGGTATGGTTGATGCACATGTTCATATCACAGAGCCGGGCGGCGGCTATCGTGATGAATGGGAAGGCTATGACACAGGAACACGTGCCTCTGCAAAAGGCGGTGTCACAACGATCATCGAAATGCCATTAAATCAAGTGCCAGCAACGGTAGATGAGGAATCTATTCAAGAAAAATTTAAAGCTGGAAAAGGAAAATTATCTGTAGACGTTGCGAGTTACGGCGGTTTAGTACCATTTAACTTGGATGGGGGTATTCAAGAGTTAGATAACAATGGTGTTGTTGCATATAAATGTTTTTTAGCAACATGTGGTGACCGTTCTATAGAAGGAGATTTCATGAATGTGGACGACTATTCCCTCTACGAAGGTATGAAACAAATTGCGAAGACAGGCAAAATATTATCTGTACACGCTGAAAATGCTGCAATTACGGACAAGTTAGGGGAAATAGCATCTAAAAATGGTGAAACCTCATTACGTGCTTATGTAGATTCTCGACCCGTATTTACTGAAGTAGAACCGATTAGAAAAATAATTCTATTTGCGAAAGAAACGGGATGTCGTGTACACATCGTTCATATAGCTTGTGAAGAGGGCGTAGATGAAATTGTCAAAGCACAACAGGAAGGGGTCGATATTACATGCGAAACATGTACACACTATTTATATTTCTATAAAGAAGAACTGGATCATATCGGACCAGTTGTAAAATGTTCTCCGCCAATCCGTGAACAATCACGCTTAGAAGGCATGTGGAATCGGGTATTAAACGGAGATATTTCATTCGTAACATCAGACCATTCACCATGTACCCCAGACTTAAAAGCTACGGATAATGCATTTGAAGCTTGGGGGGGTATCGCAGGTGTACAAAATAATGTTGACGTATTATTTGATGAGGGGGTGCAAAAACGTAATATGTCATTATCCAAATTTGCAGACATTATTGCTACAAACCCTGCGAAACGTTTTAATCTAATGTCAAAAGGCAGTATTGCAGTAGGGAAAGATGCGGATTTTGTATTTATTAAGAAAGATGCACCTTATGAATTAAAAGCTGAGGACCTAGCATATCGACACAAAATTAGTCCGTATATTGGCCGCAAAATTGGTGCTCAGGTAGTGAAAACAATCCTTCGTGGTGTCGAAATCTATGATAAAGAAAAAGGGATTTCAAATGAAAAAGTAGGAAGATTTATTCCTTGAGTGACGGAATAGCTAGCCCGTCAGGAATTTGAGGCATAGGAAGATGTGAAGGCGACCTGAGATTGTGTTACACTCGCAAATTCAGTGTGTCATCAGCATTTCTTATGGCAGCTAATATAGCTGAAGTGAGCATGGCAAAGTTGACTTCATCACAATCTTTTGCTATTACAGCAGCAGTTGTTAATCAATATGTATCCTGACTCTTGGCATATCATTTATGAAATAGATAAATGACCCTATAAATCAATGTTTTTTATTGATTTATAGGGTCATTTTTTTATTTGCACCTTATTTATTTGATTGGTAAAAGAGAAGTTTCGCTCTTTTGAAGCGAGCGATGTGCGATTTTCTTTAGGAGACATTCAATGCAAATTTAATTTGTTATAAAGCGTATTTTTTTATGTAATCGAAAGCCAACAGTTTCTTTTTATATCTGGCATTAGCCCATTATTTAGATACCGTAAATTGATTAAAAGGTGTCTTTGTTAAAAGTGCATAAAATGTTTTTCCATTATTGTTGGTTATGTCAATGAATGGTTGTAAACAGGGCTCTATGATGAAAGTAAATAAAAGAAAGGGGGAGAAAAAGAATGGATATTCAATCAACCTTTGAAACGTTGGATAAGAAATTCACAAGATTTGGCGGTTTAGAAAAAGGGGGAATTACGCGGCTGTTATACTCTCCTGAATGGATTGATGCAGTTCGCGAACTGGAAGCAACATTCAAGGAAGAAGGTTTAGAAGTAAGCTTTGATGATGTTGGGAACTTATCTGGTCGTCTTGTTGGAAGTAAATATTCTGAAGAAACTATTTTAACAGGATCACATATCGACACAGTTGTTGAAGGCGGTCATCTAGATGGACAATTCGGTATCTTATCTGCACTGGTTGCTGTGAAATATTTAAAAGAAAAATATGGTCAACCATTACGAACAATAGAAGTATTATCGCTCGCAGAAGAAGAAGGAAGCCGATTTCCATATACATTTTGGGGAAGTAAAAACTTTTTTAACCTAGCCAAAAAAGAGGATGTTGACACAATAGAAGATGCTGAAGGAATTAAATTCGAAGATGCTATGCATGAATCCGGTTTTGATTACCGTAAAACAGATGATGTTCGTGACGATATTAAAGCATTTATTGAAGTACATATTGAACAAGGGAAAGTATTAGAGACGGAAAATAAAGCGATTGGTGTTGTAACTGGGATTGTCGGTCAAAAACGTTACTCAGTTAACTTGAAAGGTGAAGCAAACCACGCTGGCACAACACCGATGTCATTACGAAGAGATACAGTTGTTGCATATAGTGAGATTGTAACAGACTTAACGAAACGAGCTAGAGAAATTGGGGAGCCTCTTGTATTAACGTTTGGACATGTCACTCCTGTTCCAAACACGGTAAATGTCGTCCCTGGAGAAATTACCTTTTCGATAGACTGTCGTCATATTGATCAACAACTATTAAATGATTTTGCGAGAGAAATTGAAGATAAAGTTAAAGCGGTGGCAGAAGCAAACAGCATGGCTTATGACATTAATTTATGGATGGATGAAGCACCGTCATTGATGGATAAAGAAATCATTCAAATAATTGAACAAGCAGCTAAGGATAATGTGGGGGACAGCTATAAATTGATGCCATCTGGTGCAGGTCATGATGCACAAATTTTTGCGGATTTTGTCCCTACAGCAATGTTGTTTGTACCTTCTATTGGCGGAATCAGCCACAATACCAATGAAGAAACGAAGATAGAAGACCTTGTGAAGGGGATTGAAGTATTGAAAGATGTATTGTTTGAACTAGCTTATAAGGAATAATAATGAAAAGGAGCCAGATACTCATGAGTTACTTAAATCATAATCAAGGATACAGAGAAGGTTTATTAGAAACACGTTCAGTAATAAAAAAGGATAATTATGCGGTAATTACACCCGATGGCTTGGTTAATAATGTTGTACCTGGCTTTGAAGATTGTGATGTAACCATTTTAGGATCCCCGCGTTTAGGTGCAAGGTTTGTAGATTATTTGGTAACAGTTAAAAACAAGGGCGGAAACAAAACCGGTTTTGCCGGTGATGGTATCCAATCATTTGTGTACGTTGAATATGGTAAAATCAACGCTTTTGCGGATGGTAAAAAATATGAATTGGCAAAAGGCGGATTCTTATATGTACCTCCACACTTACAATTGACGTTTGATAATCATAATAATGGTGAGGACAGCCGTTTGTTTTTATACAAAAAGCGTTATCAGCCGCTTAAAGGACATACGCCAGAAATTGTTACAGGTAATGTGAATAACATCAAACAAGAACCCTATGAAGGGATGAAAGAAGTATTAATTCAAGATTTACTGCCAAAAGAAATCGCATATGACATGAACATTCATATTCTTTCATTTAAGCCGGGTGCTTCGCATGGTTACATTGAAACGCACGTTCAAGAACATGGTGCTTATATATTAAGTGGACGAGGTGTTTACAACTTAGACAACGAGTGGATGCCAGTTGACAAAGGTGACTATATTTTTATGGGAGCTTATACGCCGCAAGCAACCTATGCAATTGGTTTAGATGAACCATTCTCGTATATTTATTCAAAGGATGCGAATAGAGATATTAATCTATAAAGAGGGGCAATTTTAATGAGTGAACCATTAGTGTATGTAGAAAGTAATCGTCTCCGGCAGCTAATGAAAGATAAATTAGTGAAAGCAGGCTTACCTGAAGAACATGCGGATAAAACAGCTGACTTACTCATCTTTGCAGATGAACGAGGTGTTCACTCACATGGTGCAGTGAGAATGCAATACTACTCCGAACGTACATTAAAGGGTGGATATAACCTGAACCCCGACTTAAGCTTCGTAAAAACGGGTCCAGCATCAGGGATTTACCATGGAGATAATGCGTTAGGACATTATGTGAGTTATCAAGCAATGAAAAAGGCAATCGAATTAGCAAAAACATCAGGTATCGGTGTTGTCGGTGTAAAAGAAATGGGACACAGTGGTGCGATTGGTTATTATGCACGTCAAGCAGCATTAGAAGGTATGGTGGCATTAACAGTATGTCAATCTGATCCCATGGTTGTGCCATTTGGCGGTACCGAACCGTACTTTGGCACCAACCCAATTGCTTTTAGTGCGCCTCGAAAAGATGGCAGTCCAATACTGTTTGATATGGCAACAACGGTACAAGCCTGGGGGAAAATCTTAGATGCAAGAAGTAAAAACAAATCTATTCCAGACTCATGGGCAGTTGATAAAAATGGAGCACCAACAACAGACCCGTTTAAGGTAAATGCATTATTACCAATGGCTGGGCCTAAAGGATACGGGTTAATGATGATGGTGGATATTTTATCGGGGAGTTTACTCGGCTTGCCATTTGGCAAGCATGTCACTTCCATGTATAAAGATTTATCAGAGTACCGTCGCTTAGGGCAGCTTCATCTCGTGATCAATCCTGAATACTTTGGCGGGAAGGAGCAATTCCTGGAAAAAATATCTCAAATGGTTGAAGAATTACATGATAACCCGCCTGCTGAAGGATTTGACAAAGTGTATTATCCCGGTGAAATTCAAATAGATGTGATGAAACAGTATAAAAAAACAGGTATCCCAGTTACAAAGGAAATTTTAGATTATTTAGAGTCAGACAACATTTACTAATTATGTAATGGAAGGGGGGAGGATCAGATGCGAGTATTTAAGCAGGAGCTGTTTCATTTAATCAAACAGAAGCTAATCAAAGCTGGATTAAATGAAGGAGCCGCACACGATGTTTCAGATGTATTGACATTCGCCGATCATAGAGGGATCCATTCCCATGGAGCAGTACGTGTGGAATACTATGCCGAACGAATCGCAAAAGGCGGTATTACAGCAAACCCAAACTACACATTTGAACAAACAGGACCTGCATCCGCTGTCTTTAGCGGAGATAATGGTCCAGGTCACCAAGCAGCAAAACAAGCGATGGAAAAAGCAATCGAAATGGCAAAAAATTCAGGTGTGGCTGTTGTAGGCATGAAGAATATTTCGCATAGTGGTGCATTGGGTTACTTTGTTGAAATGGCAGCAGAACAGGACATGGTTGCTTTAAGTATGTGCCAATCAGATCCAATGGTCGTACCGTTTGGAGGAACAGAACCATACTTTGGCACCAATCCGATTGCTTATAGTGTACCATCGGCTGATGAACGCATAATCACATTTGATATGGCGACAACTGTTCAGGCATGGGGAAAAGTATTGGATGCCAGAAGTAAAAATGAATCGATCCCGGAAACATGGGCAGTAGATGCAGCCGGTGCACCAACAACGAATGCAAGAGATGTTCATGCACTTGTGCCAATTGCTGGTCCAAAAGGTTATGGATTGATGATGATGGTGGATATTTTATCGGGCAGTCTTCTTGGAGTACCTCATGGCGTACATGTATCCTCCATGTATCAAGATCTGACAAAAGGCCGCGATTTAGGGCAAATTCATATTGTTATCAATCCCGCATACTTCACAGATTTAACTGCTTTTAAACAACAGATTTCGACGATGCTCGATGAATTAAAAGCACAACCGGCAGCTGAAGGCTATGGAGAAATTTATTATCCGGGTGAGCGCGGTAAATTAAGAAGTGCCAAATATGATAAAGAAGGAATTGAAATTGTAGACGATATTTATAACTACCTCGTTTCAGGCGATGTTCATTACAATCGCTATCATGGAAAGAATAGATTTGCAGAATAACAAAATGGAGGATCATTATGTTATACACAATTATAAAAGAAAACACCTATCAAGATTCTATCGTGTTAATGCTTTTATCAAACAAGTTATCTGCAATAGATGGTGTAAACAAAGTATCGATCATGATGGGAACACCAGCTAACAAAGATATTTTTAAATCTTCGGGTTTAGGCACAGATGAATTGGAAAAAGCAAATCCAAATGACATTGTTATCGTTATAGATACAAATCAAGAAGAAAAAGTAGCGGCAGTGAAAGAAGAAGTAGAAGCAGCTTTAAAAGGTGATGCCGCTTCACAAGACGCATCTAAAGGCCAAGAAGCACATAACTGGAAGCGCGCAATGGAGCTTGCGAACAACCCTAATTTGGCATTGATCTCCATTCCTGGTCAGTATGCAGCAATGGAAGCGGAAAATGCATTGAATGAAGGGTTACATGTATTTGTATTCAGCGACAATGTATCTAAAGAAGATGAGGTTAAGTTGAAACAAAAGGCGCATGAAAAAGGATTATTAGTAATGGGACCAGACTGCGGGACCGGAATTATCCATGGCGTGCCACTTGCATTTACAAATATCGTGAATGAAGGAGATATTGGCGTTGTGGGTGCATCAGGTACAGGGATTCAGGAAGTGACAAGCATCATTGACCGTTATGGTAAAGGTGTAACAAACGCAATTGGTACAGGTGGTCGGGATTTATCGACAGAGGTTGGTGCTATCACGGTTTTAGATAGTATCAAAGCATTGAACCAAGATCCAAAAGTAAAAGTGATTACAGTAATTTCTAAACCGCCTGCAGAGGAAGTGCAGCAAAAAGTATTAAACGTATTAAGAAATATTGAAAAACCGGTTGTTACGTTATTTTTAGGAGATCAACCAACTTATCAGGAAGAAAATATTTATCATGCGTATACACTTGAAGAAGCAGCGGTTGTATCTGTTCAATTATCCAATGGTGACAAACCGAATTTTAAACCGACATTGGCTGAAGATGTAAATGTGTCGTTAAAAGATTCACAAGTTGGTATTAAAGGTTATTACTCAGGTGGTACTTTGGCATCTGAAGCAGCTATGTTATTGAAAGAGGCATTTAAAGAGGAAGTACTTGAAGAGAAGAAAGAAGCCTATATCCTAAAAACAAAACATCATGAAATTATTGACTTAGGCGATGATATTTATACCCAAGGGAAGCCGCACCCGATGATTGATCCTGAAAAGCGTATCGAAATGCTTGAAACATCGGGAAACGATCCTGAAACAGCAGTCATCATGATTGATAACGTTATTGGCTATGGCAGTCATGATGATATGGCAAGTGAATTAGCACCAGCCATTAAACGTATGTTAGCCAATGCACATCAGGGAGGCCGCGAACTTGCAGTTCTTGTAACAGTTGTAGGTACAACTAAAGATCCTCAAGGTTATGAAAAGCAAATTGAAACCTTAAAAGAAAGTGGTGCAATCATTTGTGAGACAAACGACCAAATGGTTCGTACCGCGATTAAACTGGCACGAGGAAAAGTGGAACAGCCAGTCCTTGATATACAAAAATTTGAACATACCCAAGAAGACTTAACAGTAGACGAAAAAATTGTGTCCTTAATTAACAAGAAGCCAAGTGTCATCAATATTGGGCTGAAAAGTTTTACAGCAGCTGTTCAGAACAGCGGATCAGAGTGTGTTCAATTTAACTGGCGGCCAATTGCTGGCGGTGATGAAAAGTTAATGAAAGTACTTCAATTTCTAAACTACTATGAAGGAGAGACAATCTAATGGGGTACAAAACAATAAATGAAGCGAACGAAGCTGTTATCCAGAAGATCATAGCAGCTGAACCATTCTTAACGGATGTTGTACCTGCCAAGTCTGTGATTCCTGAATTGGAAGATTACGTGTTATTACATGCCGGGCCTCCAATTAAATATGAAAATATGACAGATCCTATGCAAGGCTCTTGTGTTGGAGCGATTCTTTTTGAAGGATGGGCAGAAGATGAAGAGGGAGCGCGTGAACTGCTTGAAAACAATAAGATTACATTTATTCCATGTCATCATGTGAATGCAGTTGGACCAATGGGAGGCATTACATCACCTAATATGCCGGTTCTTGTTGTGGTGAACAAAGAGAGCGGCAACGAGGCGTACTGTCAAATGAACGAAGGCATCGGTGCAGTATTACGCTTCGGTGCTTATCATGAGCAGGTAATCAATCGCCTGCACTGGATGAAAGATGTGTTGGGTCCGGTGTTAAGTAAGGCATTAAGAAAAATTGATGGAGGCTTAAATGTTAATGTATTGATGGCTAAAGCTATAGCAATGGGGGATGAATTTCACCAGCGCAATATTGCAGCGTCATTGGTGTTTTTAAAAGAAGTTGCTCCAATAATTGCAGCATTAGATGATGTTGAAAACGAACAAAGAACAGAAGTGATCCAATTTTTAGCTGATACAGACCAATTTTTCTTAAACATTGCCATGGCGACAGGAAAAGCAATGATGGATGCAGCGCGTACAATCAAACATGGTACAGTCGTTACCGCAATGTGCCGAAACGGTGAAAACTTTGGCATCCGTATTGCAGGTATGGGAGATGAGTGGTTTACAGCACCTGTTCATACACCACAAGGGTTATATTTTACCGGCTACTCAGCGGAAGATGCAAACACAGATATCGGAGATTCAGCGATTACAGAAACAATCGGTGTTGGCGGTGTAGCAATGATTGCTGCCCCTGCAGTAACACGTTTTGTTGGAACAGGCGGATTTAATGATGCGCTTGAAACAAGCAATCAAATGGCTGAGATCTGTGTTGGAGAAAATCCGAACTTTGTGATTCCGACGTGGGACTTCAAAGGTGCGTGTTTAGGTATTGATGCACGTAAAGTTGTTGAAACAGGCATCACGCCGGTAATCAACACAGGCATTGCACATAAAATTGCCGGATATGGGCAAATTGGTGCTGGTACAGTTCATCCTCCAATCGAATGTTTTGAGAAAGCAATCACAGCATATGCTGAAAAACTGGGTTTTCAAGGATGATTTTACAGGCAAGTGCGATTGGTTCAATCGCACTTCAGCTATTAATTGAGGGAAAAACATTTACTGTGCACAGCATTTTTGAAAAAGGTATAAATATTGTTGATCAGAATGATGAATTGATATTTATCGGCACAAATGAAAATGGGACCTTTCCATTTGGAATTTTGCTTGGTTCACAAACGAAGCAAACATTAAAAGCAGGTCTTGAGGTGAGAGATTCATTACACGTTCGCAATAACCATCTTTCCCATAACTGCTTTAAACTCAATTTTAATGCCAAAATACTTCCGTTATATACGGATTTTAAACATGCAAACATCAATAAATTAAAAGAAAACATGCAACAGATTTCATTTAAATCGTATGAATCTACTGATTTTGAATCAGTTCATGTGTCGGACTTGATAAATAAATTACACGATCCAACTGAAAATTTAGAAGAGGAGTTTCGTTACTTTATCGGACGAGGCCAAGGTTTAACCCCAACAGGTGACGATATACTGGTCGGTATATTATATGGACATTTCATCAACTCTTTTATCGCACAAAACCACCTCGAAACATTGGGGAATCTCATTAGAAAACCCTTAACAACCCTTGTTAGCACGCGCTTTTTAACTTGTGCTTTAGAAGGTTTATTTAGTTCGAAAATTACAAGATTACAACATGATCCATCTTTGAAAAGTATGAAAAGCCTTATAAAAGTAGGTTCTTCTTCTGGGATGGATACTTTATACGGAATTTATATGGCTTTAACAAAGGAGTGAAAGAAATGGGGAAAAGAGTAGTACTGGCACTAGGAGGTAATGCAATTTTACAGCCAAAACAAGAAGCAACTTATGCCAATCAACTCAAAAATGTAATCTCTGCAACACGTCATATGATTGAAATCAAAGAAGCAGGACATAAAATTGTGATTACACATGGCAATGGTCCGCAAGTGGGGAATATTATTGCTCAAAACGAAGCTGCCAAAAATGTCGTTGAACCACTGCCAATCTATGCTTGTAATGCAGAATCACAGGGATTCATTGGTTATATGCTGGAAAAAGCTTTGAAAAACCATATGAAAGAACGGGGCATTGCTGCGAATGTAGCTACATTTCTAACCATGGTCGAAGTGGACAAGGATGACAAAGCATTTGAAAAACCAACGAAACCAATAGGAGTATTTTATTCAGAGGAAGAGGCGAAGCAATTAGAAGAGAAAGGGTTTACGATGTCAGAAGATGCAGGGCGAGGCTACAGACGAGTTGTGCCTTCCCCGGAACCGAAAGTGATCCATGGAATAGAAGAGATTCGGCGTTTAATTGATGAAACGATTGTTATCTCCTCTGGCGGCGGCGGTATACCTGTATATCGTGATGAGAGCGGTCTATTACACGGTCTTGAAGCAGTTATAGACAAAGATCGTTCAGGATTAAAGCTTGCACAACAAGTAAATGCTGACGTTTTCATGATGTTGACAGACGTACCAAATGTATTTATCAATTTTGGCAAAGAAAATGAGCAAAAACTAAGCCGAATTACTGTAGAAGAAGCTGAACAATATGTGGCAGAAGGGCAATTTCCTGCTGGCAGTATGCTGCCAAAGATCCAAGCGGCTATAGAATTTGCAAAGTCAGGTAAAGAGGCAATGATTTGTTCATTGGATCAAGCGGTAGCTGCGCTAGATGGAAAAGCGGGGACACGCATAACAAAATAAGACAATCCGTGTTGTTCATAAGGAGGATAAAAAGCCAAAATTCCTCCTTTTTTCAGATATGACCACAGACAGATTTCGAAAAGATACAATCTATGAAGTCTAAATCGAAAGTCAAAGGAAGAGTAGAAAATAAGGATCATTTAAAAGTTGAAGGAGGAAGTTTGATGACAAAAGAGACGGGATCAGTTGAAGGTAAAGGAAAACAACCACTGATTCCCTATTGGGTTAAAGTTATTATCGTATTTTTCTTCGGTTGGGTAGCTCTTTATGCAACGCGAACAATATTAAACCCGATTATGGGGAATATTGAATCAGCGTTTTCATTAAGCAAGGCACAACTTGGCTTAATTATGAGTATATTTTTCATCGGTTATGCAGGTATGAACGTTCCTGCAGGAATATTAGGAGATAAAATTGGAAAAAAACGAGTGTTGGTTCCAGGTGTTATTCTATTTGGATCGCTAGCAGCAGTTGCAGGAATGATGCCTACATTTTTTCTATTTATCTCTGCATGGCTTATGGTTGGTATGGCTCAGGGGGTATATTATGGGCCGCAATATGGAATATCATCCGAAATGATCCCGAAGAACCGTTTAACATTAGGTAGTGCTGTAATTAATGCAGGGATGGCTTTCGGTACTTCAATTGGCTATTATATCTCCAGTTATGTTGTAGGAGAATGGGGATTCGGATGGAGAATTCCATTTTTTATCATCGGAGTGCCGGTTGTACTTATTGGTATTGCAATGGCAATTGTAATTAAAGACAAGCCCAAAAATGATAAAGAGGTTAAAGGCACCGCTGAACCGTTTAAGTTTTCATCTTTATTTAATAGAAACTTAATTTTGGCTTATATTATTATTTTCTGCTCTATTTACGGATTCTTTATGATTATTACTTGGTTGCCATACTATTTAGAAACAGCACGCGGTTTAACCGGAGGAAATATCGCCTTTGTTGCATCACTTGTTCCATGGGCCGCGATTCCAGGTTCATTATTTTTTAGTTGGCTGTCAGATAAGCTAGGCCGGCGTAAACCAGTATTGCTCATGATGTTACCGTTTGGTATTTTATCAACAGCTGCAATTGTTTACTTTGATAGCTTACCAATTCTGTATATGACACTAATTGTGTATGGAATTGTAGGGAAAATTAGCGTTAATCCCGTTTTAATTGCGGTTGTAGCTAATAATGCACCAAAGCAATCATTAAGTACAGCATTTGGATTCTACAACTTTGTTGGAATGTTAGGTTCCATTTTAGCTCCGTATATTACGGGCTGGCTTACAGACGCTACAGGAAGTATGAATATAGGATTTTATTTTGCAGCAGCTCTGTTAGTCATCGCATTGATTGCAACATATTTAATAGATGAAAGTAATTTGCCCTCTGTTGATAAAGCAGCTAAAGATCATTAGTCAGTAAAAGCTTATGACTTTTTCACTGTAATTGTGATTCAAGCAGCATAACAAAGGCGACAGCCAGACTGATAGATGCAAATAATAAACAATTCGGGATCGCGGTATTAAAATTCGGCTGCTTCTGCAAAACAGCATGGGCTAAAATGACGCGACAAAGCAGCGCGCTCAGGCTTGGAGGCAAATGCATATGTGAAAAGAAACAAGACGGGAAAGAACTGAGCGGCAGCTCAGCTGGAGGAAACGGAAAAGTGCTCCCGGGTCAGACATCCTGTTATACACCGATGGTTTATGTTCTCGATCCGCGTTCTTCATATGCGATGAGGAAATATTATCATTCATCAAGCGAAACCCTCGCTTATGCCTAGATAAGTTCGTATTTATATTAAAGCAATGAAAGCACCCTTTCAGCAAGGGTGCTTTTTGCTGTCTTATCAGTCCCGGTTTCTCATTTCTTGAAGAGTCATTTGACCTAATGAAGGGGTAGAAATAGCGGGGGATTCAAAAAAACTGTGCAAAATGAACTATTACTATTAATTTATATAAGGGGAAAAATATAGTATGATAAGAAATGAATAAAATACAAAAAAATTGAATATCGGCAGAAAGGAGCTCCATATGAACAAAATCGCCGCGGAAGAAGTCGCCAACATGCTCAATACATGGTACCGCGCCATTAGAAGAAGCGATGCTGAACAGTCGATCAGGCTGTTTGAACAAATCAAACCGCTGCTGGCAGACATGGAGGAAGATCAGGAAGTTTTGATCTACTATTCCCTGCTGGAACTGCGGCATAAAATTATGCTCTACGATTCGAGAGGCAAAAAGATAGAGCAGCACGACGTATCGGCCGGCGACAGTGCTGCATCACATATGACATCCTATTACTACTACCTGTTTTCAGGAGCTTATGAAGTGTATAAAAAAAATTATGAGCAGGCAATCAGCTTCTATAAAATTGCCGAGAAGAAGCTTGCTCATGTACATGATGAAATTGAAGTTGCCCAATTTCACGATAAAGTCGGAAAGCTCTACTATTACTTGGGCCAGAATATCGTCTCTTTAAACCATACCCGGCAGGCGATGGAAATTTTCAAAGGACATGGCGACCATGACATGAACCTTGTCTCAACTTATATTACAATGGCCGGAAATTATACCGAGATGGGGAAATATACAGAGGCGGAAGAATATTTAACAGAAGCAATCCATACTGTCAGAAAAGCCGGCGACCATTTTAAAGAAATGCAGCTCCTTCATAATTTTGCCTTGCTTTATGCGGCGATGGACAAATCGGACAAGAGCATTCAATTTTTGGACATCGTTTTGAATGATCATGCATATGCTGCATCGGATTATTATTTCAATGTCGTGTTTTTAATGATCAAAGAGCTGTTTAAAACCGGAGACTATGAACGCGCCGCAGCCTTTTACAAAGAAGGGAAGGAAAGGTCGCAATCTGCGGCGAATGAAATATTTGACGCTAAAATCGATCTTTTATATGCGGCTTATGCTGGATGTGGTGAACAGGCGGTTAAAGACTGCAAAGACAACATAGAAATCCTCTTTCAAGCAAAGCAATACGACAGTGCCAGAGAACTTTCTCTCTTAACGGCCAATGTTTACAGATCAAAGTCTCTTTATAAAGAGGCCGCACATTTCTTTTTGGAAGCGATTAAAGCGGAAGAAAAAATGAAAAAAGTGGAGGGAATGTGATGAAAAAACTGTTCATTGTTGCTGCGATTGCTGCCGTCGTATGTTCGGGATGGTTTGCGGCAGAAACTCATTCGCCATCCGGCGACATGCAGATTGCTGAAAAGATGGTTGGTTAAAACGAATACCCGGAACAAATATTGAACAACCGCTCCTGAGCTAAGGGGCGGGTTTTTTTGTAGAGAAATCTAATTTTTTAAAATATTGAAAACGTTTACTTCATTTGTTAAGATGTCTTTAGTAAAGTTTAGTGAATATGGATCTTAAAGACAGGGCGGGATGAAAATGGCGACGATTAAAGAAATTGCGCTTCAGGCTAAAGTATCAAGCACAACGGTTTCAAGGGTTTTGAACCATGATCAGTCATTAGCGGTGGCCCCTGAAACAAGGCAGCGGATTTTGGATATTGCAGACCGGCTCGGCTATAAAAACACGCGCAGACGCCGCGACGTATATGTCTCAGAAAGCGGGGAAAGCCCGCGAATCGGCATTGTTGTCTGCCAATCACAGGAAGAAGAGCTGAACGATCCATACTTTTATTCCATCAGGCAGGGAATTGAAAGCGAGTGTTTTGATAGAGGAGCGTTTATTACGAAGTTTATTCAGCTGAGCAGCATCCGCTCAAATCAGCTTGCAGGCGATGTCGACGGCTTAATCGTCATCGGAAGGATCGATTTTGCCGGCTTGCAGCAGTGCATGGGGGCGCTCAACAACGTCGTGTACATCAACCATACAGACAATGAAGAATTGCGCGACTCGGTTGTCGTCGATTTTGAGAAGGCGACGGGGAGGGCGCTGAACCATTTGAAATCGCTCGGCTATACAAGGCTCGGTTATATCGGCGGAAGAGAAAAAGAGCACTTTCGAATCAGCGATCAGGAGACAAACGTCATTGAAATTGAAGACAAACGGCTGACTGCGTTTCTGGAGACGGCCGGTTCGGAAAACGCGAAGCATATTTATGTCGGCGAGTATTCGATGCAGCAAGGCTATGAGCTGATGAAAAAAGCGATTCTTGAGAAAAACGTTCCCGAAGCTTTTTTTATCGCCAGCGATTCGATGGCCATCGGCGCGCTCCGGGCTCTTCGAGAATCGGGACTCAAGGTTCCCGAAGATGTTGCCATCGTCAGCTTCAACGGCATTGAAGCGTCCGAATTTGCTAATCCGCCATTGACTACCGTAAAGGTTCATACAGAAGAGATGGGCCGGACGGGTGTGAAACTGCTGCTCGACAGAATGAAAGGACGGGAACTCCCGCTGAAAGTGACCGTACCTTCAGAACTGATGATTCGGGAAAGCTGCGGATTCAGCAAGCGGGGCTAATAGTAAGGATCAGGCGCTTTTCAAGGAGGTGAGGCAAATAGGTTTACTAAATGACAGTAAATAATGAAAGTGCATTTTACCCACCGTCAAAATTTCATAATTGGAGTGAAATTGATGAAAAAAATCATTTTCTCTTTTATTCTCCTGATCATTTTGCCTGCACTAGCAGCGGGCTGCTCGGGAAAGAATGCCGGAAAGAACGGAGACGTCACACTCACAATGTTTTCGACAATGACAAAAGACAGTGAAAAACAGACGCTCAGAAGCATCGCAGATGATTTTGAAAAAGAAAATGAAGGCATCAAAATCGATATCAGCTTTCCCGGACCGGACTATGAAAATATGCTGCGTGTCAAAATGGCGGCAAATGACATGCCTGACTTGTTCGATACGCACGGCTGGGCGAAGATCCGCTACGGGGAATACACCGCAGATTTAAAAGACATGGAATGGGTGAAGCATCTCGACCCAAACCTCGATCCGATTTTGAAGGATGAAAAAGGCAAAGTATATGCCTATCCTTTCAATCAGGCAAAAGACGGGATCGTCTATAATGCCGGTTTGTTGCAGAAATACGGTCTCAAGCCTCCACACACGTTGGATGAACTGATGCACGCGCTGGAAACGATCAAAGAAAAAAGCAATGGGAATGTCATTCCTTTTTGGTTCGCAGGTTCAGATAAAGGCGCTTTAGCTCAGTTTTATGATCAGTTTGCCACCCCGCTTCTCATCACAGATGATCGCCGCAATGAAAAAAAAGCTTTGGAAAACGGCACATTCAACTGGTCCGGCTACACACTTCTCGCAGAAACCTTTAAAGAAATGCAGGAAAAGCAATTGATCAATAAAGATATCCTAACGGCAAAACCGTCGCAATTGGTCGAATTAATGGCACAAGGAAAAATCGGCTTTACTCTCTCGGTCACATCGATCGGCCCTGATACGAGAGAAGTCAATCCTGATATCCAGTTAGGCGTGATGCCGACGCCAGCCGTTTATGAAGGCGACAAACCGAGCTGGATTGGAGGAGAGCGCCATACCGTTGCTGTCTGGAAAGACTCTGAACACCTCGAAGAAGCAAAGCGGTTTATTCAATTCGCCGCACAGCCCAAATATGCGAAAAAGATCGCCGAAGCCACCTCATTTCCTCAAGCGTTAACCAACACAGAAGCCGAAAACTACTATTCTAAGTTTTATGATCAATATAAAGAAATCGAAATCGAACCGTACTTTGACCGTGTCTACCTCCCGAGCGGAATGTGGGACGTCATGGGGACGACGGGACAGGAACTTTTGGCCGGTACGTTAACGCCGAAGCAGGTATCGGAAAAAATGAAACAGGAGTACAGCAGACTGCAAGATCAATAGAAAGGATCGTTTTCATCATGATGAAAAAAGAAGGGTGAAATGATGAGCGAATTAGCTAAAGGAAAAAGTCTGACTATTACGAAAAGTAAAAGGGGATTTGTGAAGAAAAGCGGATCACTCTGGTGGATGTATCTTCCCGCCTTGGCGCTTGTATCCATTTTTATGATTTATCCGTTTGCCAGCGGCATTAAAATCACGTTTACGAACTGGAACGGTTTTTCACAGTCGTATGACTGGATCGGCTTTGCCCAATATAAACGGATGCTGGCCGACCCTGCCACATGGCTTGTCGTCAGAAACACCCTGCTGTATGGACTGGGCAGTACGATTTTGCAAAATGTCATCGGTCTTCTCTATGCTCTCCTGCTGTTTAAAAGCATCAGAATGAAAGCGCTGACACGTACGGTTGTCTATTTGCCCGTCATCATCAGCCCGCTGATCATGGGGTATATCTGGTATTTCTTCTTCTCCTATGAAGGAGGCGCCTTGAACGATGTGCTGAAATTATTCGGAGCAGCTCCTGTAAACGCTTTGAGCAGCCCGGAAATCAATCCGTGGATCATCGTATTTGTGAATTCGTACCAGTTTGTCGGTATTGCGATGGTCATTTATTTAGCAGGTCTCGGAAGCATTCCGAAAGATTTTTATGAAGCGGCGCAAATTGACGGGGCAAGCGGTTTTCAGCAGTTTTGGAAGATTACGCTGCCGCTGTTGATGCCTTCTGTCACAATCAACATGGTCATCAATATCATCGGCGGACTGAAGCTGTTTGATGTCATTTTAGCGCTGACAGGCGGCGGTCCGGGAAATGCTTCGCAATCGATGTCGACTTTTATGTACGATTTGTATTTTAAAAGGCAGGATGCCGGTTATGCAGCCGCACAGGGGGTTTTCATGGCGGCGTTGATACTGCTGATCAGCTTTACGGCTCTTATTTATTTTAAGCGCAAGGAGGTCGAAGCCTAGATGAATCACCAAGAGAAAAAGAAGCGGGCGCTGTGGACGGCACTGGCGGCATGCATTACCGTTTTTCACCTGATTCCATTTTATATTTTGCTGACGACAGCGCTGAAAGCAAAGGGGGATTTCAGCTCGAAATGGAAGTTCCCTGACGAAATCAGCCTCGGTAATTTCGCAGAAGCATGGGATAAAGCAGGTCTGGCCGGCTCGTTTTTCAATACCGCTGCGATCACTCTTGCTTCGGCGGCTCTGTTGATTATGGTCGGCTCTCTGGCGGCCTATCCCCTCGCCAGACGAAGAACAAAGCTCAATCAAGCCGTATACTTTCTGTTTATCGGCATTATGATCATTCCGCCGCTGACATCAATGGTTCCTTTATACAAAATGGTGGTGGAGTTCGGCATGCTGAATACGCTCGAAATCGCGATATTGAATAATACGGCGGCTTATATGCCCTTGACAATTTTTTTGTATGCCGGATTTATCCGTTCGACGATTCCGAAAGAGCTTGAAGAGGCGGCAAGAATCGACGGGGCGAGCACGGCGGGCATTTTCTTCAGAATTGTCTTTCCTTTATTAAAGCCGGTGACTGCGACGATTTGCATTATTGCCTGCGTATTCATTTGGAACGACTATCAGTTTTCGATCTTTTTCCTTCAAGACAAAAGTGTGCAGACTTTGACTGTGGCGATTGCCGGATTCTTTGGGCAAAATGCGAACAACCTGCACTTGGTGGCTGCAGCTTCACTGATGGCGATGCTGCCGATGACGATTCTATTTTTATTCCTGCAAAAGTATTTTATAAAAGGATTATCAGCAGGAGCGCTAAAAGGTTAGCGGAAATTTCACGGGGAAAGGAAGATATGAATGACTAAAATTGCTTTTATCGGAGCCGGAAGCACGATTTTTGCGAAAAATGTGCTGGGGGACTGCCTGATGGTTCCGGCGGTCAACGGATTTGAATTTGCTTTGTATGATATCGATCCGCAGCGTCTCAAAGAATCTAAAGAAATGCTTGAACATTTAAAAAACCGCTATAACAACATGGTATCGATCCGCGCTTATGACGATAGAAAAGAAGCTTTGGCGGGGGCGAAATATGTGATCAATGCCATTCAGGTCGGCGGCTATAAACCGGGCACAGTCATCGATTTTGAGATCCCGAAAAAGTACGGCCTCAAACAGACGATTGCCGATACAGTCGGAATCGGCGGGATATTCAGGGCGCTGCGGACGATTCCCGTTTTATTGGATATGGCAAAAGACATCGAATGCGCGGCGCCCGACGCCTGGCTCTTAAATTACACAAACCCGATGGCTTCTTTAACCGGTGCGCTGCTTCGCTACACGGACGTGAGAACGGTCGGTCTTTGCCACAGCGTACAAGTATGCACAAAAGACCTTTTCAAATCCCTCGGCATGAAGCATGAACGAATCGAAGAAAGAATCGCCGGTATCAATCATATGGCCTGGCTTCTTGAAGTAAAGCAAGACGGAAAAGACTTGTATCCAGAAATCAAAAAACGGGCAAAAGAAAAGCAGAAAACGAAACATGATGACATGGTCAGATTTGAACTGATGGATAAATTCGGCTACTATGTGACCGAATCATCCGAACATAACGCGGAGTACCACCCTTATTTCATCAAAAGCCATTATCCCGAACTGATTGAAGAGCTGAATATTCCGATTGACGAATATTTGAGAAGGTGCGAGAAGCAGATTCAAAACTGGGAAAAGATGCGCGGCGAAATCGTCGGCAACCGGCATTTAACCCACGAGCGGTCAAACGAATACGGCTCAAGAATCATCGAAGCGATGGAAACCGGACAGCCGTTTACATTCGGGGGAAATGTCTTGAATAAAGGATTGATTCCAAACCTTCCGGAAAAAGCCGTCGTTGAAGTGACGTGCGTCGCTGAACGGAACCTGATCACTCCGTGCGCTGCGGGCGAGCTGCCTGAACAGCTGGCGGCTTTAAACCTGACCAATATCAATACACAGCTGTTAACGATTGAAGCGGCAATAACAAAAAGAAAAGAGCACATTTACCATGCCGCGTTGCTTGATCCGCATACGGCTGCGGAATTATCGATGGATGATATTGTAAGCATGTGCGATGAATTGATCGAAGCACACGGCGACTGGCTGCCGGAATTTGAATGAAAAAATAAAGCCCGAGCGAAGGGATCAGCCTTCAGCTCGGGCTTTTTTCATGCGGGGGTGTGAATATTTTTCCGACTTTTGATGAAGCAATCGGAAGAATGGAGGAAGCATCGCGATCACGAGCACCACCCGCAACACTTGGACGGCGACGACGAACGTAGAGTCGGCGTGAAGCGTGACAGATGTTGTCGCCATTTCCGCGATTCCCCCCGGAGCAAACGCCAATATGGCCGTTGTCAGGGAAATGCCTGCCGCTTTAGCGGTGACGGCGGCGCTTAAAATCATCGCAATGATCAGTCCGACGGAGCTGGCAAGTGCGACGATCAGCGTTTTTCTGACGCCGATAAACATTTCTTTGCTGATTTTTGAACCGATCGTCGCGCCGAGACAAATTTGCGACAGCACTGAAAAGCCGTGGGGCCACCAGGCTGTTGCGCTGAGCCCGGTCATTGAAGCGCCTGCGATTTGCAGAACGGCCGCACCGGTCATGCTTCCGAGCAGCCATGGCGCCGGAAACCGCAGTGCTTTCATCGCTTTGCATACCCCGAATCCGCCCAGCACGATCAGCGCAGTCCATGCGATATGAGGCGCTTCAAAAGCCGATGTTCCCGCGGCGATCACTTGGCTGCCGGCAGTATGGGCGTCAGGCTGCTTCGCATTTATGAAAAAAACGAAAAAAGGA
Organism: Bacillus sp. FSL W7-1354; assembly: GCF_038002405.1. Taxonomy (NCBI): domain Bacteria; kingdom Bacillati; phylum Bacillota; class Bacilli; order Caryophanales; family Bacillaceae; genus Bacillus; species Bacillus sp. FSL W7-1354. Next base: position 224,102 of record NZ_JBBOCL010000001.1, read on the forward strand.
ATGGTCATGACGACCAGAAGCACACGTATCATCTGCACGAGACTGACGATTGCCGTGTTCGCTCCCACTTCCTGAGCGATGCCCGGCATCGCGGAAAGCCCGCCGGGGGCCGTTCCCACAAAACTCGTCAGCATATCGGTCTTGCTGAACCTCCATAAGACAAAGCCCGACAGCATGGCGAACACGACGGAAAGGAGGAGCATGACGCCGACAATCAGCCAATTTTCCTTAAAAATCGAAATCACGGACATATTGATTTTCTGGCCGAGCTCAATTCCCAATAGCATTTGGCCGAACTGAAGCCAGCCATGATGGATGCCGTTTTGTCTGACAGCAGCCTTTAACGGTGACGGGCGAAACAGCGACAGACAAGCGGCTGCTGTCATTGTGCCGACCATCCAGCCGATCGTCATGCCGGTCAAAGAGAGAAGAAATCCCCCAAAACTGCTGATTAATATCAATAATATATCCCGAAGGAAATCTCTTTTTTCCCTCAAATGAAAAACCTTCTTCCTGATTACTGCAATCATTTTGTTCACTAAGTAAAGTATTTCTATATATCACTATATAATAATTTTAGTGATTGGTAAAATACAAATTTATTTAAAAGATTAATAAGAAAAACTGATCGTTCATTTTTGAACATAACAGATGGAACATATGAATACATTAAATTAGATTCGATCACAAATAGAGGTGAACCGATATGAAACATTCCAAGGAATCATTCACCAAAGTCAAATCGTATCGTCCGTTTCACAGCGCTTTTGATCCGTGTCCTCCGATCGGTAAAAGATATTACAGAACCCCTCCAAATCTATATCTAGGTTTTCAGCCCCGCGGCCTTCCGCAGTTTTCCCCGATGGAGGCGCTGCAAAAAGGGACGCTTTGGCCCGTATTTTACGATCATTATGAAAATCCGTATGAAGATGGGAGGTAAGGGGGGTGACGAACTCTTTACCGCAAGACTATTATCAAAGGCTCCATGAAATTCAGGCCGTCGATTTTGTCATCGTTGAGCTGATGCTTTACCTTGATACACATCCCGATGATACCGACGCCATCAGACAATACAACCAGTATGCCGGATATTCAAGAAAACTGAAAGCGAAGTTTGAATCAAAATACGGCCCTTTGACGCAAGGGAGCCCGGATCAGACGGAATCCTATTGGAGCTGGAAAAAAAGTCCCTGGCCGTGGCAAGTTTAATAGAGGAAGGGAGTCAGGTTCATGTGGCTTTATGAGAAAAAACTGCAGTATCCTGTTAGGGTGAGAGAATGCAATCCGAGACTTGCCAAATTTTTGATTGAGCAATACGGCGGAGCGGACGGCGAATTGGCTGCGGCGCTTCGCTATTTGAACCAGCGCTACAGCATTCCTGACAAAGTCGTCGGACTGCTGACGGACATCGGTACGGAAGAGTTTGCTCACCTTGAAATGATTGCGACGATGGTATATAAATTAACAAAAGACGCGACACCCGAACAGATGAAGGAAGCCGGGCTCGGCGATCATTATGCAGACCATGACAAAGCCCTGTTTTACCATAACGCTGCCGGCGTTCCGTTCACCGCTACATACATCCAGGCAAAAGGCGATCCGATTGCCGATTTATATGAAGATATAGCGGCTGAAGAAAAAGCGAGGGCTACGTATCAATGGCTGATTGACATGTCGGATGATCCGGATTTAAATGACGGGCTGGCATTTTTACGGGAAAGGGAAATCGTTCATTCACAGCGCTTCCGCGAAGCTGTCGAAATTTTGAAGGAAGAGCGCGACAGTAAAAAAGTATTTTAAACAGCAAAAAGCCGAAAATACGATTGGTATTTTCGGCTTTTTGTTTACTGCACAGGGCTCGCAAGCAGCTCTTCTGCGCGGTCGCGAAGCACATACTTTTGGACTTTTCCGGAAGCGGTCAGCGGGTATTCGTCGATCAGAAATACGTACTCCGGAATTTTGTAATATGAAAGTTGTCCTTTGCAAAAATCTCTGACATCTTCAAGCGTCAGCTTTTTGCCCGGTTTGCATTTAATAAAGGCCGCCGTTTTTTCCCCGTATTTTTCATCAGGAACGCCGACAACCTGTACATCGACAATATCCTCATGTTCATAAAGGAATTCCTCTATTTCACGCGGGTATATGTTTTCACCGCCGCGGACGATCATATCTTTTAAGCGGCCGGTAATCCTCACGTATCCGTCCCGGTCCATTTCGGCCAAATCGCCGGTATGGAGCCAGCCGTCTTCATCAATGACCTTTTTGGTGGCTTCGTCCATTTTATAGTATCCCTTCATGACGAGGTATCCTCTTGTGCACAGTTCGCCTTGCTCGTCCGGGCCGAGCGTTTCCCCCGTGTCAGGATCCACAATTTTCATTTCTACATGCGGATGCACTTTACCGACGGTTTCAACGCGGCGTTCGATCGTGTCGGTGACCGTTGTCTGCGTAATCACGGGTGAAGACTCCGTTTGTCCGTATGCGATTGTGATATCCGTCATATTCATTTGCTTCATCACTTTTTTCATCACTTCTTTAGGACACGGGGAGCCTGCCATGATCCCGGTCCGCAATGAAGATAGGTCATAGTTTGCAAAATCGGGGTGGGTGAGCTCGGCGATAAACATTGTCGGCACACCCTGCAGTCCTGTACATCGCTCTTTTTCGACCGTTTGCAGGACGATGTCCGGTTTGAATTCGATGATCGGCAGCATGGCCGCGCCTGACGCGACACAGGCAAGCGTGCTTAGCACACAGCCGAAGCAGTGAAACAGAGGAACCGGAATGCACAGCCTGTCTTCGCTCGTCAGCCCCATTCTGTCGGCAACGATCGCCGCATTATTGACGATATTGTAGTGAGTCAGCATCACACCTTTTGGAAAGCCTGTTGTTCCCGACGTATACTGCATATTGATCACATCATCGTGTGTGAGTGATTGCTCTCTTTCGAAAAGGTCGGCATCAGAGACCGTTTCGCCCAGTTTGGCGATGTCGGCAAAAGCCGTCATATGTTCAGGGACTTTATTCTTGCCAAGGTAGACGAGATTTTTCAGCTTCGGCAGCTTTTCCGGATTTTTCATGATCTCGTCGACCATATCGATATAGGATGTCCCTTTGTAGCCGTCCATTAGAAAGAGGGTGGTGGAATCGGAATGTTCCAATAAGTACTCAAGTTCTCTCGCCTGATAGCTTGTATTGACGGTGACGAGCACAGCGCCGATTCTTGCCGTCGCAAACTGGAGCAGAATCCATTCCGGTATATTGGATGCCCAGATGGCGACATGCTCTCCTTTTTGAATGCCGAGCGCGAGCAGCCCTTTTGCAATTTTAGAGGTTTCTTCAACAAGCTCCTGATACGAATATCTTAAATCGAGCTCAGAATATACAACCGCTTCATGATTCGGAAACCGGCCGGCGGTTGATTTTAAAAGCCCGCCGATCGTTTGTTTTTTTAATGTAATCATAATGCCTCCTTGCCTCCCGAATAAAAACTGTTTCTATTATAGCACTTTGTTCTAGTACCAGGTACTATAAAGAATTAGTTTTTTCTTAGCCAGGAAGATAATGTTGATACTGTTCGGTATTGTGCAATTCCGCCGGCAGCCACGATTCCTGCAATAGCAAGAAATAGCGCTGCCCCGCCGAACTTGATGAACATCATCCCGCCTAAAAAAGGACCAATTGTCCGGGAAATATCCCAATGCAGGCCGAAAAATGCAAAATATCTGCCCCGCATATGATCGGGAGCAAGGCGCGAGACAAAGGTTTGCATGTGATTCAGCAGCATGCTTTCTGCCGCCGTAAATAAAACGGCAGTCGAGAGCAGCCAAAAGATCGATGATGAAAAAGCGAAACCAATTGCTGCCACAGCGTAGCATACATATGATATGGAAACGACCGTTTGGATGTTCAGTCCTTCCGTCCATTTGACAAGCGGAATTTGCATCGTAATGCTAAGAAGGGCGCGGCACACTGTATAAACAGTCAAGATGAATAGGAAATCTTCAAAAAGAGTTTCGAGATAAAGGCGGTAGTTTGACTCCAGTTGAGCATAGAACAGGCTGACGGGGACCGACAAGAACATCAAGGACAGAACCGGACGGTGCTGAAAAAATACCTTTTTTGCGGAAAGAAGTTTTTCCCTCTCCAAAATCTCCTTTTGCCTTTTTGACCGCCATACCTCGGGCATTTTAAAATAAACAGCAAGCCAATAGAGAAAAAACGCACATGCCTGAAAGCCGAACATCAGGCTTGGCTGATAGGAATAGACTGCAAGTCCGGCGGCCGGACCGACCGCTGCGCCCAACCCTTCAATGGCATGAAGGACAGCGAACGCTTCAGAGCGACGCCCGCTTTCGGTGCTGTCCGTTATTTGGGCCCGCTGCGCAGGGATGTACAAAGCTCCCCCGATGCCGTTCAGAACATAAAAAAGAGCGAACAGCCAAATGTGATCTGCCATCATAAAACCGGCGGCAGAAACAGTCTGAAAGGCGAGCGCCGTCAGGATCACCTTCCGTCTTCCGATCCGATCCGTCAGTCCTCCTGCGACAAGCGTCACCGCGACCTCGGTCAGCGGTCTTGCTCCGATGACGAGCATCACCGGCAATATGCCAGTTCCAAGCACATCATACAGATAAAAAAGGAGGAAAGGGGCCAGCATGGCTCCCGTTATTCCGGTCAGGAACTCTCCGAAGAAGCAAATCAGCACGGGAGAACCGTACCTTTGTTTTAAACGGTTCATTTCATATCCTCCTTCAACATAGCAGTGCAATTAGTGTAAAATGGAAAATCATCAGTAAAAAGGACAGAAAACCAGGGGAGAAATTTCCCCTTTTATAAAGAGGGGGATAACGGAGATGAAATCGATCGAACATTACATGGAACTTACCGCGGGAATTAAATGCGAAAGCGAAGGGGAGGCAGAAGAGATTTCAGTCAGTGAAATCGCGGATATTCTGTATTGCACACCGAGGAACGCAAAACTGATTTTAGCGAAACTTGAAGGTTTGCAGTGGATTGCTTGGAAAAGGGGAAGGGGGAGAGGAAACAAATCAGAAATCCGCTTTTTAAAAGAACCTTGTGAACTGCTGCTTGAAACGGCGAAAAATGATACGAAAGAAGGTAAAATCGACCGGGCGAGACACCTTCTCGAAGCATATCAGCATTCGTGTCCGGACGCATTGCCGTCATATAAAGAGTGGCTTGAGCGCGTTTTCGGCTTTCAGACCGAATCGGAGGGCAGCAAGCAAAAAGATGTGCTGAGGCTCATGACCGCGATGGAGCCAGAGCATTTTAAGCGTCTTGATCCGTGCCGTATTTATCTGCGTTCAGAGAGCCATGTCGTTAAGCAGGTATGTGATACATTGATCCGTTTTAATGAAAAGGAAGGAGGTTTTATGCCGCATCTTGCCCACCACTGGGAATGTGACGCCGACCAAAAAACGTGGACGTTCTATTTGAGGAAAGGGATCTATTTCCATGATGGCACAACATTGACAGCTGAGGATGTTAAATACTCGTTTGAGCGTTTTATGCTGGATGATGAAAATAAATGCAAATGGCTCGCAGAGGATATCGGAAATGTTGCGGTCAGGGATGAATATAGTTTTGATATTTGTTTAAAGGCAAAAAACTCGCTGTTTTTGCATCATCTTTGCGATGAAAGGCTGTCTATTTTAAACCGCCATCAGAATGACGGACTGTTGATCGGGACGGGTCCTTTCAGACTTGTCCGCCGGGATGACCGGATTCTCGCGCTTGAAGCGCATGAGCGATATTTTCAAGGGCGGGCTTTTTTAGACCGGATCGAACTATGGTATATGGATGGCAATTTTTCTCTTGTCGACTACGGTTTTTATATGGAAAAAGAAGAACAAAGTCAGGTTTTCGATGAATGGCACGAGGAAAGGAATGTTCAGTACATCTCGGTGAATGCAAACAAATCGGGGCCTCTCAAGCATAAGGCGTTCAGGAAGGCTTTGCGGCAAATCATTTCCCCTTCACATATGGTCAGTGAATTAGCCGGACAACGGACGGCTCCTGCGGGAGGCTTTCTAAACCGGGATCTTCCGCCTGAATCCGGGGACGACGACATCGGCAAGCTGCTTATGGAAGGCCATTACAAAGGCGATCCGCTTCGGCTTTATACGTTTTCCGAACCGGATCACCGGGAGGATGCGTCATGGATCCAAAAGAGGTGCAGGCGGTACGGCATCGCACTAGAGGTTTGTTATATGAAAGCGGATGAGCTCATGAAGGAAGAAGTGATCGCAAAAGCCGATTTGATTCACGACAGTGCGACATTCGGACGTTCGGAAGAAATGAGCTGGCTGCACCTCCTTTTAACGGAAAACAGCTTTTTACACGTCCATATGCCGGGGGAATGGCAGAGGAAGTCCGCCTTGATGAGGGATCAGCTTCGTTTCATTGATGAGCATTCCAAGCGGATCAGCCTTCTGTGTGAGGCGGACCGCGCCTTGACAGAAGAGGTTTACACGATTCCGCTATATCAAAACAATATTCGCGTTAAAGCGGGGGAAGCCATTCAAGGCATTGTGCTTAACGAAGAAGGATGGATTGATTTTTACGGCATCTGGTACAAAAAAGAGGCTCTTCTGTAAGAGCCCCTCCATTGTGTTTCTTAATGACCGGAATGTCCTCCATCCGCTGACTTAATTTCCAATATGTCATCAAGAACGCCTTGCGTTCGAAATGAAATCTCATTTTCTGATCCGAGAATGAATGCATGGTTATAAGGGCCGTCCTGCGGTCTGTCCCGAAAAGAAGGCTCGATCTCGGATAAATAGCTGTACATCGTACTGTCTGCCTGTCCATTTTTGAGTAAAAGCAGAGGAGCGTGTTTTCCCAAATGGGAAAATGGCGCTCCGGCAAGCGCCAGCTCGGGCGCGGCCGTTGATGCGAAGGACAGTCCGCGTCCCGGATCTGTGATTCCCCACCCAAAACCGGTGTTTTTATCGCTGAATTTCGCAAACGCAATCGAATTTGCGACAGGCGTATCTCCGGAAATTCTTTTGACTGTTCCATATTCCTTTAATGCATCCTCCGTTTTTTCTGAAACGGCTTTTTTAGGGCCGAGAATATAGATGTTTGCTTTGCCGTCCCTTTTCTTTAATGCTGCGGCCGTCTCTTCGGGAATGCCTTTTTTGTTCACGTACAGGATCGGCTCAGGCATGTGGGCGATCCAGTTTACAGCCGGGAGCGAATAAAGTTCCGCATCTTCCTCGGATGATCCGATGATAACGCTTTTCGGATACTCATCGGCTGCATCCGCGTATTCTTTGTCAATCTCTTTTGCCAGATCAGCCTCGTTCTTCCCTTTCAGCTCTTTTATTTTAAAAGAGTTCAAAGCTTGAAGTGAATCGAATTCTCCGACAGCCATGATTTGCGTTCCGTCTGAAGTGCCCGTCGGGTTCAAGCGCTTGATTTCATTCTGAATCTGCCCGGAGATTTTCCCTTTTTCCGCGATTAAAACAGGTCCGTTATTCGGGTGATGGATCAGATCAGCTGATGCAAGAGCTGCCTGCCATGATCCGCCCGAAACTAAAATCACTGCGCCCGGCCTGTTTTGTTTATGAGTGGCCGGCCATATCGTTTGAGAGGTTTTGATGCTCATTTCTTCCGGTGTATTCGCGTCAAGTCTTGTCGTGTTCTTTGTGTTTTTCACCAGAAGCCCTTCTTCCGCCCGCTTATTGAAATCATTCGGAAGAGAAACGGCGTCTTTTTCTTTCATCTCCGAATGATTCTTCGTATGATGCTCCTTATGTCCGTCCGTCTTTCCCGAGCCGGAATTTTGGCATGCTGCGAGCGGAAGCGCGAAAACAAGCATGACAAAAAGTAAACCGGATTTCAATTTCATGGTGTTTTCCTCCTTTTTGGTCCAGATTACTGAGTAGTATACCCGGGAAATGTGCAAAACTGGTGCAGACATCTCGACATTTGTTACATATTAGAAGGCAGCGTGATGATAAATTCGCTTCCTTTCGGGGTTCTGTTTTTTACTGCAATCTGACCGCCGTGAAGCTCGACGATTTCTTTCGCGATGGCCAGGCCCAGCCCGGTACCGCCGGTTTGTCTCGATCTCGACTTATCGACCCGGTAAAAGCGCTCAAAAATATAATCCAGTTCTTCTTCCGGAATGCCGCAGCCTTCGTCCGCTATCGTAATCTTGACCTGATCCTCTGCTTTTGTTGCGGTGACGGACGCTATTGAATCAGGATCGGAGTATTGGCGGGCGTTGTTCAGCAAATTTGAGATCACTTGTGAAAAACGGACTTCATCGACTGAGACATAAAGATCCGCCGGGATGTCGAACGAAAGGCTGATTCGTTTTTCCGAAAAAGCGACCGCCGCTTTCTGAACTTCTTTTTTTATGAATGTGTGCAGGTGAACCTTTTTCTTACTGATTTGAAATCCGGGCTGTTTCAGTTTTGTCAGCAAAAATAAATCGTCAACAAGGGTGTTTAAATTGTCCGCTTCCTCTTTGATGATCGACAAGTACTGATTTCTGGCTTGTGGATCGAGTTTATCTCTCATCGCGACATCTGTGTAGCCTTTTATATATGTGATCGGAGTCCGCAGCTCATGAGCGACGCTTGACAGAAAATCGTTTCGTTCTTTTTGAAGCCTGCTGAGATTTGAAGAAAGGCTTTCGATTGATGCGGCGAGCTCGCCGAGTTCATCGTTCCGTTTGATATCAAGCGGAATCGAAGCTTGACCGTTTTTGATACTTTCGGTTGCTTCCTTCAGTTTAATAATCGGCTTCGCTAATACACGGCTGAACCAAAGAATAGCTGCGGCAGTTAAGACGCCGGTTAAGCCAAAGCTGAGGAAAAACCGCTTCGTAATGTTTGCCACCAAGGCTTTTATCGAGGAGGTCTCCAAATACATGAAGACGTAGCCGGCCGTTTCCCGTCCGTTCATGATCGGACTGATCGTACAAATATACTTTGATGTATTCCAATGGGACGATAAAGCGGTCCCTTTCCTCGGGATGTGTTTTTCTTCGAAATGAAGGTGTTCCGTCATGTCTCCCCGGGCAGACTGCGCCAATACGCGTCTATTTTGGTCCGTTATGATTACGTTTGTCCGGGCTTCGGTTTCCATCAGGGTGACGTGGTCTATCGTCCTTTTGTCAAAATGTTTTTCGAGGACGTCTCTGTGGCTGTTGCCCCTTAGTTGGAGCGCGCGGATTTCTTCGTTTATTCTTGTGTTGATAATCGTTGTATACAGCGCCGCAAAAAGAATGGTTTCGATGAAAAGGATTAAAATGAAAAATGAACCTGCGAGCTTAAGTGAAATCTTTTTCATGCTCCGGTTCCTTTGCTTGTCCATTTGTAGCCGACGCCGTAGACGGTCCGGAGATGATCTTCAACCGGAAAGCCAGCTTTTTTCAATCGGTTTCGCAAATTTCTCATGTGTGAATCGATGGTGCGGGGCTCGATATCAGAGTTGAACCCCCAGATGTTCTCAATCAATTGGTCTCTCGAAAGCGCTTGATCCGTGTGGTTTAAGAGCGTCCCGAGCAGATCGAATTCACTTGGCGTAATGCCGATTTCCCGTTGATTGACATGCAGGGTATGATGCTGTTTATTCCAGATTAAACCGCGGAACCGGATTTCATGAAACCGACGGGTCCTGCGCAGGACAGCTTCTATTCTGGCAAGCAGCACTTTTTCGCTGAACGGTTTTGTTAAATAATCGTCTGCTCCGCAATTCAATCCGCGCACAATGTCATCCTGCCCGTTTTTGGCGGTGAGCATGATAATCGGAACGTTTGTCAATCTGCGGATCTCTTGGCACACCATCCATCCGTCCATCTCAGGCATCATAATATCGAGAATAACAAGATCAAAATTGTTCATTTTTATTAAATCCAGGGCTTCTTTTCCGGTGGCGGCTTTTGTGCACGAATAATGTTCTAAATAAAGCTCCAGCAGATCGAGCATCCGGATTTCATCATCGACAAGCAGCACGTTCAATGTTTTAGCACCTCTTTAGTCAAAATAAAAGTCCGCTATTTTAAAAATATACCCTATAAGGGTATATTGATCAAGGCGGATCATCTCTTTGTTAAGAAGTATAAAAACCAGACTGCATGGTTTTGTTCGTCAGCTGCCGCCCGCTTGAACGCCTCCCGTATCGCCCGGTCTTTCACATAGTCTGCGATGTCCAAATAAAAATCAACCGTTTCCTGTTCGTCTTTAAATGCGAACTCCAGCGCGTTTCGATACTGTTCCGGACAAGGCTCAGTTATGGAAATGTCAGGCTTTCGGCCGGTAAGAGACGTATAAAATGTTAGGAACGCATTAAAGTGGCGAATTTCATCTTGTCTGATTTCTAAAATCCGCTTTTTTGTTTCGGAATCCGGCGCCTTTTGGGCGATTTTTTGATAGCAGACGACCGCGCTGTGCTCTCCGTTTACCGCTTTTTCAAGATCCTTGATCAGCCTGTCGTTTTGCCTGGCGGGATAGGCGGGAAGATACGGCTGAACATACCACATCTTTTTCACCTCAACACTTTATATTTGACGTCCTGTCATTATATGTATGTGCTTGCATGCATGTGCCTATGGAAGGTTGAGCCTCGAACATGTGTCAAAATGATGTGCGGTGAGCACAATCTATTTTAAAAAAATGAAGTTTGACGTAAAATGGTTGTTAGTGCCGAATTAATGACATACATATCAAAATGGAGTGAGACTATTGAAAAAGGTAATATTGACGGCCGTGGCTTTATTGGTGTCGGTTGTTTTGTTCGCCGGCTGCCAGGCGGAAAAAGGGGGATCAGCCAAGGGGAAGTCTGAAAAAGTTCAAATTACGGTTTCCGCGGCTGCGAGTCTCAAAGATGTATTAGCGGAACTTTCCTCCGTATATGAGAAAGATCATCCGAATGTCTCCATAAAGTTTAATTTTGGTTCATCGGGTGCATTGCAGCAGCAGATCGAACAGGGCGCTCCGGCCGACTTGTTTTTTTCTGCCGCCGAGGACAAATTTAATAGAGTAGTTAATCAGGGGTTAATTGACAAAAAAGACACTGTCAAGCTGGTCGAAAACAGTCTGGTGCTGATCGTTCCGAAAGGGAAAAATCAGCATGTCAACAGCTTCAAAGATTTGGCGGAGGGCAAAATCGAAAAACTTGCGGTCGGCAAACCCGAATCAGTGCCAGCCGGAAAATACGCAAAAGAAACGTTGACGAACCTTGACGTATGGTCTAAAGTGCAATCTAAAATCGTCTACTGCAAAGATGTAAGGCAGGTCCTTTCTTATATCGAAACAGGCAACGCGGATGCCGGAATCGTTTACCGGACGGACGCCCTTTCATCAGATCAGGTCGAGACTGTCGAGACGGCGAAAAGCGATCTGCATACACCGATTGTCTACCCGCTCGGAATTGTAAAAAATACAAAGCACAGGGAACAGTCTGAGGAATTTTATCAATTCCTGCAAAGCGACCAAGCCGTTAAGGCAATGGAAAAGTACGGATTTAAGAAGGGCTGACCGCCGTTATGCTTGAGGAATTCTTTTCCCCGATTGAAATTTCAATTCAAGTATCAGTCGCAGCGGGCATCATCGCAGTTTTGCTTGGAACTGCTGCGGCGAGGCTCCTGGCGAACAGAAACTTTAAAGGCAAGTCTGTTATCGAGACGGTAATGATGCTGCCGCTCGTTCTGCCGCCGACCGTTGTCGGATTCTTTTTAATCGTGATCTTCGGAAGGCAGAGCGTGATCGGACGCTTGATAGAAAACGTATTTCAAGCACCGGTTATTTTTACCTGGTGGGCAGCCGTGATCGCCGCTGCGGTTGTCGCGTTCCCGTTAATGTATCAGTCAGCAAAATCAGGATTTTCGGCTGTCGACCGCGATATCGAGGATGCCGCGAGGGTTGATGGAGCAAGCGAGTGGAGGGTGTTCCTCTTTGTCACCGTTCCCCTCGCATCAAATGGAATCATGACGGGGATTGTGCTCAGCTTTGCGAGGGCGCTTGGCGAGTTTGGCGCAACGCTGATGTTTGCGGGTATCATCCCGGGGGTGACGCAGACGGTGCCTACGGCGATATACTTGGCGATCGATTCGGGAAATATGACGCTGGCATGGATGTGGGTCGCCTCTATCGCGATCATCTCGTTTTTGATGCTGTTTTTTGTGCAGTTCAAGCAAAAATAGCCGTATGGGGTGCAAGTGCTCATACGGTTTTTTCCCAGTTTTGGAGAATGGTTATTTTGCAGATGTTTCGATAGAATAAAGAGTAAGAAACAGAAAGGAGACGAGCTTAGTGGGAGCAGTATTTTTATCAGGCAGATCCGGGAGTGGGAAAACGACCTTTATCCTGAATGAAATCAGAGAAAAACTTCGCGATGAACCGCTCGGAAAACCGATCATTTTTCTAGTCCCGGATCAAATGACGTTTTTAATGGAATACGAGCTTAGCAAAACACCCGATTTGGGCGGAACTATCCGCGCCCAAGTGTACAGTTTTTCAAGGCTTGCCTGGCGAGTGCTCCAGCATACCGGAGGCATGAATCGGCCGTTTTTGACGGGGACGGGCATTCAGATGCTGCTGCGGAGACTGATTGAAGAGCATAAGGGCGAGTTTAAAGTCTATCAAAACGCAAGCGATAAAAGCGGATTTACGGAGCAGGTGGAACGGATGCTGACCGAATTTAAACGGCATTGTCTGCAGCCTGAAAGCATCCGGGACATGATAGAGGGGACGGGCAAATCGGAATACGAAGATGAACGGATCCTTTCCGATAAATTGCACGACTTATATATTTTATACAGCAAGCTTGAGGAAAATCTGGAGAATCAATATGTTCAATCTGAGGATTATTTGACGCTTTTGGCCGAGCAGATTCCGTATGCGGATGAGATTAGAAACGCTGCCGTTTACGTGGACGGATTTCACCAATTTACGCCACAGGAGATGAACGTGCTGGAACAGCTGATGGTACATGCGGAGGAGATCACTTTTTCGCTGACGGCGGATCAGCCGTTTACGGCCAACAGCCCGAATGAGCTCCATCTGTTCAGAATGACCGGGAAAGCGTACTATGACCTTTACCAGAAGGCGAAGGAACTTGGCCTTGATCCGTCAGAAGTGCGGCTGGAAGAAACGAAACGGCACCAGCAACATTCGGAGCTCCGGCACCTTGAACGCTATTTTGACGAGCGTCCTGCAAAACCGTATCGCGGACGGACCGAATCGCTCCGCATCATGCAGGCGTCGAACAGAAGAACCGAGATTGAAGGTATTGCGCGCGAGATTCATTCTTTAATTCGCCAGGGCCGCTTCAGGCTTAGGGATATCGCCGTTATTGCCCGCAATGTTGAAGATTATAAAGATACGATAAAAGAAGTTTTTAAAGACTGCGAACTTCCTTTTTTCATAGACGGCAAGGAATCGATGCAAAATCATCCGCTCATTGAGCTGATCCGTTCGACGCTTGATATCATTAAAGGAAACTGGCGGTATGAAGCGGTGTTCCGCTGTGTCAAAACGGAACTTTTATTCCCGGAAGGACAGCCGAAGGAACGGCTGCGCGAACAGATTGACCAGCTTGAAAACTACTGTATTGCGTATGGCATTAAAGGAGACAGATGGACAAGCAAAGATCCGTTTGTTTACAGAAGGTACGCTTCACTGGATGAGGATTTTGCCAAGACAGACAAAGAGATTGAAACGGAAAATATGCTCAATGAACTAAAGGGCTGGATCGTTCCGCCGATCCACAGGCTGCAGAAGCGCTTGAAAAAAGCTGAAACCGTCAGGGAAATGGCCGAAGCCGTTTACCTTTATCTTGAAGAAGCCGATGTTCCGATGAAGCTTGAACAGGAAAGGCGGCTGGCCGAAGAAAGCGGTAGGATTGCAGAGTCGCGCCAGCATGAGCAAGTATGGGATGCCGTTATTCAACTGTTGGACGAGTTTGTTGAAATGATGGGCACAGAGCGGATATCGTTTGCTTTATTTCAGCAAATGATTGAAACCGGCTTGGAGTCTTTGAAATTCGCGCTGATTCCGCCCGCTCTTGATCAAGTGTTTATCGGCAATATGGACCTTTCAAGGATGTACGGCACGAAATGCACATTTCTCATCGGTGTAAACGACGGTATACTTCCGGCGAGGCCTGCGGACGACGGCGTGCTTTCAGACGATGACCGGGAGTGGCTGAAACGAAACGGCGCACAGCTGGCTGCGACGGGTCGAGAGCAGCTCTTGGATGAGAATTTTCTGATCTACATGACGCTTTCCAGCCCGTCTGAAAAGCTCTATGTCTCCTATCCGATCGCAGATTCGGAAGGGAAGACGCTGCTTCCTTCAACAGTAGTGAAACGGCTGAATGAGCTGTTCCCGGACGGCGAAGAGAAGATGCTGATTCATGAACCCGAGCAGCTGGACGACGAAGCCCAGCTTGAATTTCTCGTGAATAAAGGCGCCGCCTTGAGCCATTTGGCAGGGCAGCTCGGCATTTGGACGAGGCAGTATGCGATCAGCGATGTATGGTGGAGTACATACAACTTTTTAATGAATGAGCCTGACCGCATCTTTTCTCAAAATATCCTGTCCAGCCTGTTTTTCAGAAACAAGGTCGAAAACTTGAACCGGCATGTGAGCCGCGATTTATATGGGGAGCACATTCAGGGAAGCGTGTCGCGGATGGAGACGTTCAAAGCCTGTCCGTTTTCCCATTTTGCTTCGCACGGTTTAAAGCTGAAGGAACGTCAATTTTTCAAGCTTGAAGCTCCGGATATCGGTCAGCTGTTCCACTCGGCGCTGAAGCTGATTTCAGATCGGCTTCACGAGCTTAAACTGGATTGGCGCGACTTAACGAAAGCCCAATGCGAGACTTTGTCAAGCGATGCAGTTGAACGGCTCGCGCCAAAGCTGCAAAAAGAGATTTTGCTCAGTTCGAACCGTCATCATTACGTGAAGCAGAAGCTGCAAAAAATCATTGCCAGGGTATCGGGCATTTTAAGCGAGCATGCAAAAGCAAGCGGGTTTGCCCCCGTCGGCATCGAGCTCGGATTCGGGGGGAAAGGTCCGCTTCCTCCAATGCGTTTTACCTTGAAGAACGGCTGCACAATGGAGCTTGTCGGCCGGATCGACAGAGTGGATAAAGCGGAGAGCTCAAAAGGGCTGCTGCTTAGGATTGTCGACTATAAATCAAGCGATAAAGGCCTCGATTTGGCCGAGGTGTATTACGGCCTCGCCCTGCAAATGCTGACATATCTCGATTTGTCGATCACACATTCAACCGATTGGCTCGGCATGAAGGCATCCCCTGCAGGCGTGCTTTATTTTCATGTGCACGATCCGATGATCCAGGCTTCGGTGCCGCTCGGCCTTGATGAAATAGAAAAAGAGATTTTCAAAAAGTTCAAGATGAAAGGGCTGCTCTTGGGAGACCAGGAAGCGGTCAAGCTGATGGATACCACGCTGGAACAAGGCAGGTCGAACATGATCAGCGCAGGCTTGAAAAAAGACGGCTCGCTCCGTTCGGATTCTGACGTTATTGCAGAAGAGGATTTTCATGTATTAAGGCGCCATATCCGCCGGACATTTCAGAAGGCCGGCGAGGAGATCACAGACGGTAAAGTGTCGATCGAGCCTTACAAGCTAAAAGACCGGACACCGTGCACATATTGTTCGTACCGGTCATTCTGCCAGTTTGACGAATCGCTTGAGGAAAACGAATACCGGATATTAAAACCCGAAAAAGACAACGTGATTTTGGAGCGGCTGAAAAAGGAGGATGAGACAGATGGAGATTTCTAAACCGAAGGGCAGCAATTGGACTGATGACCAATGGAAGGCGATTGTCTCATCCGGCCGGGACATTTTAGTTGCGGCAGCGGCCGGCTCCGGAAAAACGGCCGTGCTGGTTGAGCGGATCATTCGGAAAATAACGGATCAGGAACATCCCGTAGATGTCGACAGGCTGCTTGTCGTCACCTTTACGAATGCATCTGCGGCTGAAATGAAGCACAGGATCGGCGAAGCGCTCGAAAAAGAGCTTGCCGAAAATCCGGGTTCGCTTCATTTGCGCAGACAGCTTGCTTTATTAAACAAAGCGAGCATATCAACATTGCACTCATTCTGTCTTCAAGTCATCCGCAAATACTATTATTTGATCGATGTTGATCCGGCTTTCCGGATCGCCGATCAGACGGAAGGCGAGCTGCTTGGCGATGAGGTGCTGGACGAGCTGTTTGAAGAAGAATACAAAAAGCAAGATCCGGCCTTTTTTGAACTTGTGGACAGATATACGACAGACCGTCATGACCTCGATTTGCAGCATCTCGTCAAGCGGGTCTACGAGTTTTCCCGTTCGCATCCCGATCCGGAAGGCTGGCTTCACACATTTGTTGATCTGTATGACGCGGCTTCAGATACGAAAGTTGAGGCTCTGCCGTTTTATTCTTACATTAAAGAAGACATCGCACTCGTTCTGGAGGGGATGCGGCAAAAGCTGACGCGTGCGCTTGATTTGACAAAGCAGCCAGGGGGGCCTGCGCCGCGCGCCGAAAATTTCCTCGATGATTTAGCGCAGATTGACAGGCTGATTCAGCAGCAGAATGATTTTTCGGCTCTGTACGAGCTTGTACCGGCCGTTTCGTTTCAAAGATTGAAGCCGTGCAAAGGAGATGCGTACGATCCTCGATTGGTTGATGAGGCCGCAGATCTCCGCAACAGCGCGAAAAAGCAACTTGAAAAGCTGAAAAGCGATTATTTTACGCGAACTCCCGAGCAGCACCTTGAGAGCTTGAGGGAAATGAAGCCGGTCATTCAGACGCTCGTCCAGCTCGTGTTGGAGTATGGCAAGCGGTTTGCGGACGCGAAAAAGGAAAAAGCGATCGTCGATTTCTCAGACCTTGAACACGACTGCCTTGCGATTTTATCCGGGAAAAACCAAGCCGGCGAAGCCGTGCCGAGCGAAGCGGCGAAGTTTTACCGCCATCAGTTCCATGAAGTGCTTGTTGATGAATATCAGGATACGAACTTGGTCCAGGAAGCGATTTTAAAGCTCGTCGCCAAAGAGGAGCATGAGGGGAACCTGTTTATGGTGGGCGATGTCAAGCAGTCGATTTACCGGTTCCGCCTGGCAGAACCGCTTTTGTTCCTTTCGAAATATAAACGCTTTACAGACGATGGCTCGGGTTCCGGTCAAAAAATCGATTTAAATAAAAACTTCAGAAGCCGTTCAGATATTTTGGACAGCACGAACTTTTTATTCAAGCAGCTCATGGGAGAAAAGGTCGGGGAAGTCGAATATGACGAACAGGCCGAATTGAAGCTTGGTGCGTCTTATCCGTCGAACGAAGCGACAAAAACGGAGCTTCTGCTCATCGAAAACCAGAGCGGCGCGCAGGATGAAGAGGCTGAAGAGCTTGAGGCGGTCCAGCTTGAAGCAAGAGCGATGGCCGGACAAATCCGCAGGCTGATAACAGAAAAATTTCAAGTATATGATGCCAAAGCGAAAGCGTCGCGGAACATCCAGTACCGTGATATCGTGGTGCTTTTGCGGTCGATGCCTTGGGCGCCGCAAATTATGGACGAGTTTAAACAGCAGGGGATTCCGGTATACGCGAACCTCTCAACGGGTTATTTTGAAGCGACAGAAGTATCGGTCACACTGTCTTTATTAAAAATCATCGATAATGCTTATCAGGACATCCCGCTTGCGTCCGTTCTCAGATCGCCTGTTGTAGGTCTTGACGAAAATGAGCTTTCCTTGATCAGAATCAAGGATAAAAAAGCGCCGTTTTACGAAGCGATGAAAGCATACCTTGCTGCAGCAGATGGCGATGAGAGGCTCAGCGAAAAGCTTCGCCGCTTTGACGCCCTGCTCAAAAAGTGGAGAGCGTATGCGAAAAACCACTCTGTGGCAGAGCTGATCTGGGAAATCTACCGGGATACGAAGTATTTGGATTATGTCGGCGGAATGCCGGGCGGAAAACAGCGGCAGGCCAATTTGCGCGCGCTTTACGACAGGGCAAGATCCTATGAAGCGACATCGTTCCGCGGTTTGTTCCGCTTTTTAAGGTTTATTGAGCGGATGCAGGAGCGGGGTGATGATCTCGGAACGGCAAGAGCTCTGAGCGAACAGGAAGACGTTGTTCGGCTGATGACGATCCACTCAAGCAAAGGGCTTGAATTTCCTGTCGTATTTACCGCCGGTCTCGGACGGAATTTTAATATGATGGACTTGAACAAGTCTTATCTGCTGGATAAAGAACTCGGTTTCGGAACGAAGTTTATTCATCCGAAGTGGCGGATCAGCTATCCGACGCTGCCGCTGATCGCGATGAAGAAAAAGCTCCGCCGCGAGCTTTTATCAGAGGAGCTGCGCGTCTTGTATGTCGCTCTTACCCGGGCCAAGGAAAAGCTGTACCTGGTCGGGACGGCTAAGGATAAAGAAAAGCTGCTTGCCGACTGGCGGTCACAAGCGGCGGGGTCTGAGTGGCTGCTTCCGGATTATGAACGGTTTCAGGCGAAATCTTACCTGGATTTCATCGGACCTGCTTTGATGAGACACAGAGATATGGATGAATCCGGCGCGCCGCTGGTGATTGATGAGATCCGTGAACATCCGGCGCGCTTTCAGGTCAGCTGGCTGTCGGCCGCGGATCTTCAAGCAGAAGATATTGATCAGGCCGGTGAAGAAAGACACGGCCGGCTCTCCCAAATTCAAATGGGGCTTCCGATCGATGGTTCGTTTGAGTATGAGCAACAAGTCAGAGAAAGGCTGACATGGTCATATCCATACAAAGACGCCGCCAAAGTCCGAACAAAACAGTCTGTCTCAGAAATGAAAAGGCAGAAGGAGTATGAGGATGAGTACGGCGACCGCTCGCTGATTCGCCCAACCAAGGATGCTCTCCTGTTTAAACGGCCGTCCTTTATGATGGTTAAAGGCCTGACCGCTTCCGAACGGGGAACGGCGATGCACACCGTCATGCAGCATATTCCGCTGACCCGTGCGCTTGAAATGAATGAGCTCAGCCGCCTCCTAGACAGGCTTGTTGAGAAAGAGCTATTAACAGAAGACCAGCGGGCAGCGATTGAGGAAGACGATATTCTCGCATTCTTTGATACGGAAATCGGACAAAAGCTTCTCGGCGCCCGCCGCGTCGAACGGGAAGTTCCCTTTAACATGACGCTGTCCGCCAAAGAGGTTTATCCTGGTCTTGAGTCAGCCGACGAACCTGTATTGATACAGGGAATTATCGATTGTTTATTCGAGACGGAGGACGGTTTTTACCTTCTTGATTACAAAACCGACCGGATACACGGAAAGTACCGAAACGGATTCGAAGGGGCCGAACCGATTTTAAGGAAGCGTTACGAAACACAAATTCAGCTTTATGCACGAGCCGTTGAAACGATGATTAAAATGCCGCTCAAAGGGCGTGCACTGTACTTTTTTGACGGAGGACATGTGCTCTTATTTTAATATGAAACCGGCGTCCCCCTGACGATTTCGGGGGGAGCTTTAATGAAAAGAGAGGTGAGGCACACATGCGAATTTTACATACAGCGGACTGGCATTTAGGAAAAACGCTTGAAGGGAGAAGCCGCCTGAAAGAACAGGCGGACTTTCTTGAAGAGCTCACAAGGATCGTAAAAGATGAAAAGATCGACGCCGTTATCATGGCCGGAGACGCATTTGACACAGTGAATCCGCCTGCACTGGCTGAACAGCTTTTTTATGAAAGCCTCTCCGCCTTGTCTGACAAAGGAAACCGTCCGGTCGTCGTGATTGCCGGCAACCATGATAATCCGGACCGCCTTTCCGCGGCCTCTCCGTTAACGACAGACCATGGCATCCACTTGATCGGGTACCCGAAGACTGAGCCAGTTGAAATAGAAGTCGCTTCTAGTGGGGAGATCCTGTCAGTCGCAGCGCTCGCCTATCCTTCCGAGTCCAGACTGAATGAAGTGCTGTCGGAAACATTTGACGAAAAACTGCTGCGCGACCAGTATGATGAGAAAATCAAGCAGACCTTTCAGCGTATGTGCGGCAAGGCGAGAAAGGATGCGGTGCAGATTGCGGCAAGCCATATTTATGTGGCGGGCGGCAGCCAGACGGATTCTGAGCGGCCGATCGAAGTCGGAGGCGCATATACGGTGGCTGCGGAAAGCCTGCCGGAAAACGCCGCCTATGTGGCGCTCGGGCATCTTCATCGCCCGCAGACGATCAAACGGGCCCGCACGCTTGCCAGATATTCAGGTTCACCGCTTGCTTACAGCTTCTCTGAAGCGGGATACGCAAAATCGGTCACCATTGTCGAAGCCGCACCCGGTCAAACGGCATCATGGGAAGAGGTCCATTTGACGAGTGGAAAACCGCTCGTTAAATGGAAGGCGGAAAAAGGGATGTCCCAAGTATACAGCTGGCTGGAGGAAGAGCGGGACAAAAACGCGTGGATCGACCTTGAAATCCATCTGACAGACCAGCTGTCGATTGAAGAAATTCACCGTTTGAGAAAAGCGCATCAAGGCATCATCCATATTCGTCCGGTTTTTGAGGAAGCCGCCTCGGATGAAGAGAAGATCCGGTCCAGAAACGTTCCGATTGAAGAACGGTTTATAGCGTTTTATGAAAGACAAACCGGTGGAGCGGTTCCCGATGAGGAAACCGTCAAACTGTTTCTGGAGCTCGCCGCAGGATCGGAACAGGAAGAGGGTGATGAAACATGAAGCCGATTTCTCTGTCTATTAAGGGGCTGCACAGTTTCAGGCAGGAGCAGGTGATCGATTTTGAGCGCCTGTGCGATGCCGGTGTATTCGGTATCTTCGGGCCGACCGGAAGCGGCAAGTCGTCGATTCTTGACGCGATGACTCTCGCTTTGTACGGGAAGGTGGAGCGGGCCGCCAATAATACGCACGGTATTTTGAATCATGCCGAAGATGAGCTTGCCGTATCGTTTACGTTTAAGCTGCAGACAGGCCATGAGACGGCTTATAAAGTGGAACGGGTCTTTAAGCGGACAGATGCCGTCAAGGTCAAAACATCGATCTGCCGCTTCATTGAAATGAAAGAGGAACAAATCGTTCTGGCCGATAAAGCGAATGAAGTAAACCGGAAAATCGAAGAGCTGCTGGGCTTGACGATCGACGATTTTACAAGGGCAGTCGTCCTGCCGCAAGGTAAATTCGCCGAATTTCTTTCCTTAAAAGGAGCGGAGCGGCGGCAGATGCTTCAGCGCCTGTTCAACCTCGAACAATACGGGGACAGGCTCGTCAAAAAACTGAAGAAACAGGCGCAAACAGCGCAGGCCAGAAAAAATGAGATGCTTGCCGAGCAGGCTGGATTGGGCGATGCGGGGGAAGAGGCGCTGAAACAGGCGGAACAGCATCTCGAAGAAGCTGAAAGCCTTTTGCAAAGCAAGAAGCGCGAACGAGACGCAGAAGCGCAGCGCTTTGCGGAGTATCAGGAGATTTGGAACCTGCAGCAGGAAAAAGAAAGCTATCTGAAAAAAGAGGCGGAGCTTTTAAAGAAACAGGAACAGATTCGGGAAAAAGAAAGCCGCCTGCACCTCGCCGAAACGGCAAATACGCTCAAGCCTTATGCAGACGCCTTGCTGGCAGCGCGGGAAGATGCCGAACGCGCACACCGGGAAGAAAAACAAGCGCGGGAACAATTAGAACAATATGAAGAGCTTCATAAAAAAACAGAACGCGAGTACGAGGATTTCAGGCGTCTTAAAAATGAAAAGGAACCGGAGCTTCTCAAGCAAGAAGAACAGCTCACCGCTTTGAAGGAAATTGAAAACAAGCGGCTAGCCGCACAGGCCGAGGCCGAGAAGAAGCAGCGCGAACAGCGTTTGAAAGAAGAGGAAATCAAGCATGCGGCAGACAAGCTGGCCAAGGTGAAAAGTCTGCTTGAACGCGGGACAGCCAAGCAGAATCAGCTGAAAGCGGAGCTGAAATCTGTCCAGGTATCTAGCGAAGAGCGTAAAAACTGCCGAAATGCCAATCAGCTTGCTTTTCACATTCAACAGCTTAACAACGATGCCGCTTTAGAAAAGGAACGGCTTGGTCAGCAGGAGACGCTGATTAAAGAGCTCCAGCAAGAACAGCAAGCGGTGGATCAAAAGGTAAAAGCTGAAACCGAACGCATCGAGGCATTGTTTGCCGCTGTCGAACGAGCGTACGCGCTCGTTTGCGAAACAGACAGATCGCTCTCTGAGACCATCCGTGTGGCATCTCAAAAAAAAGAAGAGATTGCGGCAAAACGGGAACAGGCAAACCGTGATCAGCTGGCAATCGAACTGGCAAAGCAGCTCAAAGACGGAGAGCCTTGTCCGGTCTGCGGATCTGTACATCATGAAATGCCCGCCCGCGTCGGCATAGAAAGCCTGTCCTTTAAAGAGGCGGATTCCGAACTGGAGAAAACGGAAGCCATCATCGCTGAAGCCGGTGCGCTGGCTCAGGAGTTTCTCTCGGCCAAAGTGGCACTCGAACAGCAATCCGACCACCTGGTGAGCGAATGCCCGTTTTTAGTCAAGAGCAAACATGAACTGCCTGAAACCGCTGCATCGATAGAAGAAGGCACCATTCCCGAACGGTACAACCGCATCAGCTTTGAATGGAAAGGAATCAGACAGGATCTCGCAGAGACAAAAAGCAGGATGTCCAAGCTCCTTCACACATATAAAGAGCTCTGCAAGAAACGCGACCAAATCAGCGAGCGACTCAGCCATGAAGAAAAGGAGCGTAACAGGCTTCAAAACCGCGTCGGCGAATTAAATGACCAGTTAAATGAACGCCGAAAAAGCTTCGGCGAACAATTCGACGGCCTCTCTTATGAACAGGCTGAAAAATGGCAAAAAACGATTGAAGAAAAAGATCTGGCCGCAGAGGAATTCGAAAAGCGTATCGAAATGAGCGTCGGCTTTCTCACAAAACATGAACAGCAAAAAGAGAAGCTCACCGAGCGCTTGTTTGCGCTTGATAAAGAAAAGCTCGACCTCCGCTATGCAGTCGAAAGCCTTAATAAAGAAATAAACGATTATCAAAAAGAGCTGATGGGCTATCCCGATACAGCTGCGATCGACAAAAAGCTTCAAGACGTGAAAACGCAATTGGCCAAGTTGCATGAGCAGGAACAGACGCTTTACGGACGGCTCAAAGAGACCGAATCCGAAGTCAGCCGTTTAAGAGGACAGACAAAAGGGTGTGAGCTCGCTTTGCGTGAAGCGGAAGCAAGGCTTGCGAAAGCGGCGGACATCTGGCAGGAAAAATCCGGAGGTACACCGTTTGAAAAGGCCTCTGAAGTGAAAGCGAGCATTTTAGACCGCGATGATCTTGCCCGGCTGAAAGAAGACATTCAAATGCATTGGGATCAGACAAAACAGTGCGAGTCCAATATCAAGCGGATTACGGAAAAGCTTGACGGGAGATCGGTTTCTGAGGAGAGTTGGGAAAAAGCCGCCGTCACGAAGGACAAAGCTGAGGAGGCATTCAGCAAAGCCTTGGAAGAAAGGGGCGCGGCCGGCAAAGCTCTCGCCGTCATCCGCGAGAACCATAAAAGGTTTAAGGAACTTGAAGCATCATTGGCTGAATGGCAGACATACATCGACCGTCTTGATAAACTCCAAGCCGTCTTTAAAGGAAACAGCTTTGTTGAATACTTGGCAGAAGAGCAGCTTGAAAGCGTCACAAGAGACGCATCTGCAAGACTCGGCGAACTGACAAGACAGAGGTATGCGATTGAAGTCGACTCAGAAGGCGGCTTTGTGATGAGGGACGATGCCAACGGCGGAGTCAAGCGCCCTGTTACGAGTCTGTCAGGCGGGGAGACGTTTCTGACTTCACTGGCGCTTGCGCTTGCACTTTCGGCACAGATCCAGCTTCGCGGAGAGTATCCGCTCCAATTCTTCTTTTTGGACGAAGGGTTTGGCACGCTTGATCAGGATTTGCTGGATACGGTCGTGACCGCATTGGAGAAGCTTCAGTCTGACAATCTGTCGGTCGGTGTGATCAGCCACGTTCAGGAACTTCGGGCCAGGCTGCCGAAGAAGCTGATTGTCCATCCGGCTGAACCGAGCGGCAAAGGCACAGCTGTATCGCTTGAAATGATTTAACCTGGTAACCAAAAAGCAGCCTTCTTCTAGTGGAAGAGGCTGCTTTATGCATTTCCGACAACATTCTGGTCGCTTACATCCGGGTCTATATAATTTGTCGCGTTTATACCATTGTTGACGATAAGGAAATCTCCAGTATTACCAGCACCAGAACCGAGTGCAGACTTTGAAGAGCTTTTTGGAGATAGATAAAAAGAATCGCCGAAATTCACTACTCCTCCTGAGATTTCATTGATTTTAATGGGTCCGACAATGGCTGGCATGATTGATCGACATCCTTTATAGAAGTCTCTGAACCAGTATATGTCGGCCGGGCGGTTATTGTGAGTTCCTTGCAGGAGGAAGCTTTCTGATATGTTTGACTCTCGCCTCGGAAATCATGCGGCGCGTCGAACCAACCTGAAAAACTGAAGAAGAAGATACCCCGGCAATTTTTACAGCTCTGACTCGAATGACGGGAACCTCATGGAAAAAAGCTGATGAGACGCCGGTTTCCGGTGATAAATGTGGTATCGGCTGCTGAAAGAGAGGGAAATCTTCCTGATTAAATGAGCCTTCATTTCCGAAAAAAAGTGAAAGGTAGCGCTGAACAGCGAGAATTTTCACTTTAGGAATAATCTCTTCGACATCCCCGATTTGCAGCGTGCTGGTGATCCCTACTGAATGAACTTTCAAAAACTTTACTTTTGACGTTCTGATCATCTTGATTCCGGCGCCAGCGGGACAAACGGCCCGACAATGAGAGATTCAGGCGGTGTATCAAAAATTGATGACAGGGAAATGCATTCTGTATCTCCGATTAAAAAAACAGATGAGCTTGAAACCCCGGTAATGTTAATATTACCTACATCCAAACAGCGGTTCACAACGGTAAAATTCATGTGTTTTCATTTCCTTTCATTTCGTCAGGAATCGATTTGAGAAAGTGTTCGATTGCCCGTGCGATATCACGTTTCACATAATCGGCCAGCCGTTCTGCATGCTCGCGAGGCTGGATGTTTTCGTCAGGCTGCACATGTTTGACGTAATAGCGGATGCGGCTGTCGATTTGCTTTCTGATGTCTTCGATGATATGGTGGCGGTTTGTATCGTCCAGTTTACTGTCATACCGGTCTTCCAGCTGTTCCAGCAAACGAGGGGTTTCTTCGTTTAAGTAGGCATCGACGAGCTGTCTCGTTTGCTGCATCAGCTGGCCGTCGAGTTCCTGCTGCAGCATTCCGATACCTGGCGGCTGCTGGCTGATTTCAAAGTTCTCCACCTGGTCAGGATCTGTCGGATTAAGCCCGATGTTGAGCGTTCCGTCCAAGCGTTCAATTTTTAATTGATCAAATTTGTATTCGATCCGGTCAATCCGGGTACCGGGATTTTCTTTCAGCTGGTTCAATTCCGACTGCAATGCGGCAATCTGCCTTTCGAGGCGCTGGATTTGCGCAGCCTGCTGCTGCAAATACCCATACCAGTTCTGTGGATTGCTTTGTTTCATGAGATTACACCCCCGTGTATCCTATGGTACTGTAACAGAAGGAGCATGAAGAGGAACGAGAGTTGGTTGAGTCCCGTCTTCAAAAGCGTCGTCAAAAACTTCGCCGCCGGCGACAGGCGGGGCTGCTTCCGTGTAGCTCCCTGTATTATAAAGGTTGGAAAGTGTTTTAATGGAGCCCGCGCTCCCGATCTGCAAGACGGAAGAGTTGCTGATGCCTTCGACTCTTAAATAGTTGATTTGAATCGATTGGTTGATATAAAAATTCATGCCCCCACCTCCTTACAGGTTGCCTGCGAGCGGCTGATCAATCATATCGTTGTCATATGTGTTGGTGATGCTGTTCTGGTTATATACGCTGAGTCCGTCTCCGGTATTGAAACTGCCGGCGCCTGCGAATGTTTTAACTTCTGCATAAGGAGAAATCGTAATGCAGTCTCCGACATGAACAACGCCGCTCGTACCGACGGCATTTACTTTAAAAGCTCCGACAATAGCTGGCATGATGGCACACCCTTTAAGTAATCACACGTTTTTTATGGGCTATACACCATATCCTATGTTGATTAGGCGCTTTTGTGATAAAAAAAGAGGTTTTGCCGTGAGTGCTGATCACATGCGGGTGAAACTTATCAGATTGGAAAACGTATGAATAAGAAAAACGGTGCGATAAGGGAAGGGGGAGGAGACATGTATTTTCAATTGAATGCGGTGTCAATCGCTGCAGCCCTGCTGTTCTTTTCAGCAGCCTATGCAGTCGGAATAAAAAAACAAACTTGGATATTGCGGGGATTTCGCCGGGAAAGAGTAAGGGATCAGGATAAGCTGGCCAAAATCGCAGGGTATTTCTTTTTGAACAGCGGATTTTTGTTATTCTTGAACGGGTTTGTTTATATTCCGTATCAAGAGTCCTTTACACCTTCGGTCATTCTTGCCTACGGTGTGTGCACGGTGATTTATGTTCAAAAAACAATGGCCGAATAGCCAAAGCTGCGACCTGAAATCAACGGATGATGAAACGGAGGAGAGGGAAGGCCGGGCATCAGGCGCAGCTTGCAGTCGGAGGTCATGACGTATGGCGGCCTTTTCTTTCTTCCGCATGTATCACGCAGTTCTCATCCTTTTGCATTCGTTGGTTCAGCAAGTTGTCCAATTCCTGACTGCATTGAATGGCCTCTTTGGAGTTGATGCCGAATTTTTCGGCAGCTTCAAATAAGGCCAGTCTTTTTGCTTCAATTTTATTGTTCATCATGGCAGTCTCCAACTTTCGATTTGTATTTTGAGTCGGTGATTTCAGGTATTCAGCAATGATGTTCCTTGATATTGCTAGTATACCTTATTTTGTGTTAAAGGGATTTTTTTCGCCAATATGACAAAAAATGTGACATTTTTTTTGAAGGAGAGCGCCCGTTTATAATCGGGAAAGCTCGAAAAGCAGAAACCGCTTCCTCTGTTCGATAAAATGGAAAATTTGTTTTTGCTCATCTTCGAGTCGGCTGTATGTGACGGTTGTATAAGGATCATATTCAAGAAAAGGCGCGATTGTCTCATGCCAGTCTACCGCAAACCGCGAAAGCCGGCTGATTGTAAATTGGCGGTGCAAGACGTTTTTCATTAAATTGAAGTATTGGGACTGAAAAGCCGGGATGTCGAGCAGTCTCGCAGACAGTGTATTATAGCCTTTCGCCGGAATCCTGTTATGTTCCATTTCTTCCCCGTGAATATTCCGTCCCCATGTCGCGTCATAATCCCATGGAATAATTTGAAACGTTTTTGTGCGATCGTTTAAATAAAGCGCATAGTTATGGACGAAGCCGTCGAAGTTTTGGGTGCAGACGGCGCCGATGAGCCATAGCAAATATTGTTTGACATCGAGATAGCGTTTGATTTCCTTTTCAAATATGTCGTCTTTGGCGGTATTAATAAAGTAGATAAATTCCTGGAGGTAATCATCGTGGCGGCTTGACCCCGTTTTTCTTTCATATCCCTGCATGAGATTTTGCTTAGCCTTTTTATCGAAGGAGCTCAGCAGAGAAAAATTAGCATCGTCATCAACGGCATAATAAATGGCCCCCCTTTCTAAATTTCTCCTCTTTAAGAAATGATCGTCAACAGATTCGATTTTTAAATAGATGCCTTCTTTTTTTTCGTTGAGATAAAGGAAAGCGTGCGATGCTGCCGGCGCAAGAACGCCGATTTGTTCAAAAAAATGAAAGGATAGCCTGTTTCTGATGAAAGACGGGTCGTGATATTCGGCGTTCAAATGAAACGCAGCTTCTTCAGCCTTTTCTTTTCTGTCCGGATATTGAATGAAATAGGACTTCTTTGTCAGTTTGCGGGTATGGGCCCCTCTGTATGACACTGCGACAGGCGTCTTTGCTGAACCGGTCAAGAGCATGCCCGGAACGGCTTCATCACTCCAGACGTCTTTTTTCAACTCAAGCAGATGCTTCGGATGAATGTGCAGCCTGAAGGCCGGCAAGGCAGTGGCACTCATCATCATTTCCTCCTTTTTCAGCTGACATATCATATGTGAAAACAGCCAGTCCCGGAAGCGGACCGCCTAAGTTTGAACAAAAACAGTCATTTGCCTCAGTACACTTGTCTTTACGGTGCGTATGATAAATCAGGACATAAAAAAGGAAGAACAGGAGGTTACAAGATGAGTGGTGTCCATGATCATGACATTAAAGAGGCGGTAGATCAGCTGAAGAGCGAAGGCAGAGACCATTATTTAGACCGGGAACCCGAAGAATCCGCCGGCTCGGGAAAAGAGCGGCGTCCGCATAACATTTGGGATCTTTGGTGGGGGATCAAGCCGGACAGAAGCAAAAAACATCATAAAAGCAAGAAGCATGACGACCATGAAAAACCGGATAAAAGCAAGCACGACAAAAGCAAGAAACCTGATGACTGCAAAAAACCTGACAAAAGCAAGAAACCCGATGACTGCAAAAAGCCTGACAAAAGCAAGAAACCTGACGGCTGTAAAAAACCGGATAAAAGCAAAAAGCCTCACGATTGCAAAAAACGGGATAAATGCAGAAGTAAACGCCCCGATCATCATCGCTGCAAGAAGACTCACCATCATAAACGAGGCGGCTATGAAACCATTACAAAATGGTCTGACGGAAATCTGACCGAAGTCATCTACCGGAAAAAATAAGAGAAGCGGCTTACTGCATGGTGAGCCGCCATTTTCTTTTCCGGGAAGGAACGCCCGGGACTTTCGAAGCTGTTTGCAGAAAGCGAAAAGGAATTTTCGTTTTTTTAGAGAATATGTAGAATAGTTTTAAATCATACTGCGGGGGAATATTTATGAAGTTTGCGACAGCAAAGCTACACAGCCGTACATTTGTAGGGCTTGTCATGGATGAGAAGATAATGGATTTGCAAAAGGCGGAAAAAAAGCTGTTTGAGCTTGAAACGATACCTGAAACGCTTATCGAATGCGTAAGCGAGGGAGAGAAGTTTGTCCGCCATGTCGAACAGCTAGTGGAATGGTCAAAAAAGAAAAACAGCGAAGAGAGCGGTTCGTATATTTATCCGCTGTCAGACGTTGATTTGCTTGCGCCGATTCCCGAACCGCGGAAAAACGTGATCTGCATCGGAAAAAATTATCGGGATCATGCGATTGAAATGGGAAGTGAAGCAGATATTCCCGAACATATCATGGTGTTTACAAAAGCGCCGACTTCGGTTATCGGCCACATGGAAGGGATTGATGCCCACGAAGGCGTGACAGAGGCGCTCGATTATGAAGGCGAGCTCGCGGTTGTCATCGGCAAAACGGGAAAGAACATCCCGAAAGCTGAAGCCCTCGACTATGTGTTCGGCTATACGATCATCAATGATGTGACGGCGCGCGATCTGCAAAAGAGGCACAAGCAGTTTTTTATCGGCAAAAGCCTTGATACGACTTGCCCGATGGGGCCGTTTCTTGTACATAAATCAATGATTGAAGACGCAGGCGACTTGAGGGTTGAGACGAGAGTGAACGGCGAACTCCGCCAGTCGGGCAGCACAGAGGACATGATTTTTCCGATTGCGGACATGATCGAAACGCTGTCTAAAGGAATGACGCTTGAAGCGGGGGATATTATCGCAACCGGTACGCCGTCAGGAGTCGGCAAAGGCTTTAATCCGCCAAAGTTCCTCCGAAAAGGCGATCAAGTCGACATTACGATCGAACCGATCGGAACGCTTTCCAATCCAGTGAAATAAAAAACTTTTATAAAAATATGCGAGATTGCCAGGGGGGCTATTTTTTGAATCAACGGCAAGTACACAGCCTGTTTTCGACATGTGTTATGGCTGCTCGCAGATTGTTTATCAATAATGATTGATGTTTGGGAGGAAAGAAATTGTTCTTTAGAAAAATGACGGAAAAGGAAAAGAAAAGTACTGAAAAAGCGACAAAAGTAGGATTTGTTTTTTATATGATTGCTTTATCGGTAAGTTCCGCATATTCATTTTTTATAGAATCAGGATTTAATATTTCATTTTTGATTTTAATGGTTGGTTTAATCGTATTTTTTACCAGTGATTTCATATTCAATAAAATCACTGGCTAAAATGAAATGGAAGACAGACAAGCCGCTCAGCCGATCTGTAAAATGATTTGAGACACTGGGTGAAATGTTATCCCTGCCTGATAAAGGAGGATCTCGAAGGAAGGTTCAGGCAGAGTTTTGGCTGAAACGCTTTCCAATC
Source organism: Bacillus sp. FSL W7-1354 (assembly GCF_038002405.1). Classification (NCBI taxonomy): domain Bacteria; kingdom Bacillati; phylum Bacillota; class Bacilli; order Caryophanales; family Bacillaceae; genus Bacillus; species Bacillus sp. FSL W7-1354. Next base: position 254,401 of record NZ_JBBOCL010000001.1, read on the forward strand.
CAGTGAAATAAAGGATTGTCAAAAGATTGGCTTTAGCATATAATGAAGCTGTCAAACTTTTTAGAAATGAGGGATGTGTGATGAGAATGGATATTGTCTTTTTTGCCCAACAAACGATCATTGCACAGCCCATGTAATATTTCGACTGGTATTCTTCAAATGGATCTGGTGATATTTCCATGGGCTGTCGAAGCGGCTCATGGAGTGTTTATATGTTGAGAGAGCCGTGTATTTGCGGCTCTTTTTTTGTTTGAAAAATCATCAGATCTTTAGGAGGAAACCACATTGAATTTATCTGCATTAGGCATCAAATATATCATGGAAGCTTTAAAGGACGAGGAAGGTCTGATTTTAGGAAGGATCGCCCTTGAGCATAAAAGGTTGTACCGGGTATGGACGGAAGAGGGAGAATGGCTGGCCGAAATCTCAGGCAGGCTGCGGTTTGAAGCGGAGAGCCGCGGAGACTACCCCGCTGTCGGCGATTGGGTGTATATGCGTCCACGCGGTGGCGAAAAGAAGGGAATGATCACGGAGATCGTTCCCCGGTTCAGCAAATTTTCGCGCAAAGCGGCGGGGGAGCCGGCAGAGGAACAGATCACCGCAGCAAACGTCAACACGATCTTTCTCGTCAATGCGCTCGGTCTGGATTTTAATGTGAGAAGAATCGAACGCTATTTGCTGCTGGCTTGGGAAAGCGGAGCCAATCCCGTCATTGTCTTGAGCAAAGCCGACATCGCTGACCGGATTGAAGAAAAGGTGCGCCAGGCGGAATCCGTGGCATTCGGGGTGCCGATTCATGTCATCAGCGCTCATGAAGGCAATGGGATGGATGAGTTGAAAGCGTATGTGAAACAAGGAGAAACCGTCGCCCTTTTAGGGTCGTCAGGCGTCGGCAAATCAACGATCATCAACTTTTTTCTGAACGAAGACAGGCAGGCGGTCCAGTCTGTCCGTGAAGATGACGACAAAGGGCGGCATACGACGACACACAGGGAAATGTTCTTGCTGCCTGAAGGCGGACTTTTAATCGATACGCCGGGGATGCGGGCATTGGAGCTTTGGGAATCGGAAGAAGGATTCAGACAGAGCTTCAGCGATATTGACCAGCTTGCAAAAAACTGCCGATTTTCAGACTGCATGCATCAAACAGAACCCGGCTGCTCCGTGCAGGAGGCGCTGGCTGACGGCAGACTCGATGCCGGCCGGTTCCAAAGCTACCTGAAATTAAAAAAAGAGCTCGAATACCTCGAAAGAAAAACGGATAAACGGGCCGCGCAGCAGGAAAAAAAGCGGTGGAAACAGATAACGAAAAGCATGAAAAAGAACAAACGCAAATAAATGAAAAAGGCGCTGATGAATGATCTCAGCGTCTTTTTGTGCGGAAATGACAGCGTTCACATTGTTTTGTTTAATGGACCGGTTCATGATAAGATAAGAACGATACCTGATTTGATAGGGGGAAAAATGAATATGACGCATATGCATATCACGTCTTGGGTGATCGCGCTCATTTTAGTGTTCGTTGCTTACGGACTTTACTCATCTGGAAACAGCAAAGGCGCAAAAATTACACATATGATTCTCCGCTTATTCTATATTATCGTTATCATTACCGGGGCGCAGCTCTTTTTAAAGTTCACGGCATGGAACGGAGAATACATAGCGAAGGCCTTGCTCGGCCTCATCACCATCGGATTCATGGAAATGCTTTTAATTCGCAGGAAAAACGGAAAAGCGGCCACCGGGATCTGGATCGGCTTTATTGTCGTTCTGCTCTTGACGGTTGTGCTTGGGCTCCGTCTTCCACTCGGCTTTAAAGTGTTTTAATTAAAAGACATCGGTTCTTTATGAGAACTGGTGTCTTTTTATGTCGGCGGCTTGAAGGTTGAAATCATCACGATTCGTTCCCCGTCTGAAGCGGTCCATTCGAATCTGTCCTTCCATTCCTCTTTTCGTTCGTAATGATGCTGCAGGGCGCATTGTTTCATATCATGAGAAAATTGATAAAACGAAACGCCCTTCACATCCTTTTTCCCGGGCCAAAAGCTCAAGCCGTTATAGGCGAAGACGCAGTCAAAGACGGAAAAGCCGAGGCTGTTCAGCTGATCCAAAAAAGAATAGAACTGTCCGTCTTCCAGATCGTTCAAAAATTCGAGAAATGCCTGTTTTACCGTTTTCAGATAACGGATCGATTCTCCGCCTGTCAGCTTCACGGTCTCCGGCTTTTCCGTGACGGCAAATTGATCAAACAGTTCGGCTTTTTGCCATTCTCCGTCTATGCTGATGAAAACTCCGGGACTGTTCAGGCTTTCAACCAAAAATAAATCTCCTTCTTCGTTTTCAATCAGGCAAATCCCGTCTTCCATTAAAATTTTGCCGTAAATCCATTTGCGCTTTTCGGCGTAAATTCGTTTTTGGCGTTCGGTGTCCATGGGCGGTCTCCTTTCTTATTTCGTTTTTTCCAAAACGGGCTTGTCTCATACAAGACTCTGTTGGACAATTCAACTATTATTTTAAGGTGCATAAAATAGGTAAAGTGACAAAGGAAGTGAAGCCTAAAGCAGAGGAAGAACATTAGAATTGGAGCTGATCGACAATGTGTGGAATAACGGGGTGGGTCGATTTTAAGAAGCCGCTTGTTCAGGAGCAGTCTGTCATGGAGAAAATGACTGATACGCTTTCGAACAGAGGACCTGATGATACGAATATTTGGGGAAAGCGCCATGTTTTATTCGGACATAAACGCTTGGCAGTTGTGGATCTGGAAGGCGGCAGACAGCCGATGACCCGCACACACCAAGGGTACGATTATACGATTTGCTATAACGGCGAACTCTATAATACGGAGGATTTGCGGAAAGAGCTTAGGCAGCGGGGGCATCAATTCAAGAGCCACTCAGATACAGAGGTTTTGCTTCATTCATACATGGAATGGAAAGAGGAATGCATCGACAGGCTGAACGGAATTTTTGCATTTACGGTATGGGATGAAAAGCGCGATCTTCTTTTTGCGGCACGCGACAGGCTCGGCGTTAAACCGTTCTTTTACACCGAACAGGGCTCATCATTTCTGTTCGGATCTGAAATCAAAGCGATTCTCGCTCACCCGGAAGTGAAAGCAAAGGTCGACCGTTCAGGGCTGGCCGAAATTTTCGGCCTCGGGCCGTCGCGATCGCCGGGGAGCGGTGTTTTTAAAGGAATAAAAGAGATCCGCCCGGGGCATGCGATGATTTTCTCAAAAGACGGTTTAACGGTTTGGCGCTACTGGAATGTGAAAAGCGAGAAGCATACCGACAGCTTTGACGAAACGGTGGAAAATGTGCGGTCGCTGTTTCAGGACGCCGTCACAAGGCAGCTTGTGTCTGATGTGCCGGTTTGCACGTTTTTATCAGGAGGGGTTGATTCGAGCGCCATTACCGCAACGGCCGCCAAGCATTTTGAGGAAGAAGGGAAGGGGCCGCTTCATACGTTTTCGATCGATTATGAAGACAATGAACAATATTTTACGTCAAGTTCATTTCAGCCAAACGCCGACGGACCGTGGATTAAAAAAATGTCCGATGCATTCGCAACGGTTCACCACAACTGCGTGATTTCCCAGGAGGAGCTGGCCGCTTATTTGGAAGAAGCCGTACTGGTCCGTGATTTGCCGGGGATGGCTGATGTCGATTCTTCTTTGCTGTGGTTTTGCCGCGAGATTAAAAAGGACTTTGTCGTGAGTCTTTCCGGGGAATGCGCGGACGAAATTTTCGGCGGCTACCCTTGGTTCCATTCGGCAGAAGATGTGAAAGGTTTCCCATGGATGAGATCAATGGAAGAACGGATCGCACTTCTGCAGTACGGCTGGCAGAAAAAACTGAACCTCGGCGAATATGTGAAGGCGAAGTACGAGGAAACGGTTAAAGAAACACCGCTGCTTGAAGGAGAAACGGGTGCGGAGAAACGAAGGAGAGAGCTGTTTTACTTAAATATGCTCTGGTTTATGACAACGCTCTTGGATCGAAAAGACAGAATGAGCATGGGGGCGAGCCTCGAAGTCAGGGTTCCGTTTGCGGACCACAGGCTTGTCGAGTATGTCTGGAATATTCCGTGGGATGTCAAAATGCATGGCAGCCGTGAAAAAGGCATCTTCCGCAAGGCTCTTGAAGGCATTTTGCCTGATGAAGTGCTGTATCGCAAAAAAAGTCCATATCCGAAAACGCACCACCCCGCTTATACGAAAGCCGTCATTCGTTGGCTGGAGTCATTGCTGGAGCAAAAAGACTCGGCGCTTTATGTTTTCTTAGACAAGAAAAAACTGGAGCGGCTGATTGAGACGGAGGGCGCATCATTTCAAGTTCCCTGGTACGGACAATTGATGAAGGGACCGCAGTTGATCGCACACCTTGCCCAAATCCATACTTGGTTTGAGAATTATCGAATTGATATTGAGGAATAACATAAAACACCCGGCATAAGCCGGGTGTTCCAGCTTGTCGACAAAGCCACAAAAAGTGGCTTGATCGACAAGCTTTTTTTGTTAAAATGTGAGTGAAATCTAGTTTTTGGAGGTTTTGCCATGTTGTCTAAGCACTCTAAAGATCAGCGCGAACAGCTTGAAGTCTTTGCCTTAAGTGAACTTGTCCCGGAAGACCATCTGGTCAGGAAAATAGAAGAAGCCATGGACTTTTCTTTTATTTATGAAAAAGTTGCTCCCCTTTATTCTTCAAAAGGGCGCCCAAGCATTGATCCCGTTGTATTGATCAAAATGGTTCTGATTCAGTACGTGTTTGGCCACCGCTCGATGCGCGAAACCATTAAACGGATCGAAACCGATGTCGCTTATCGCTGGTTTATTGGATATGGATTTTCTGAAAAAATCCCTCATTTTTCAACCTTCAGTAAAAACTATGAGCGCCGTTTTCATGATACGGACCTATTTGAAACAATCTTCTATAAAATCTTGCGTCAGGCCATGGATCTCGGTCTTGTCGACCCGTCGGTCGCCTTTATCGATGGAACCCATGTCAAAGCCAATGCGAATAAGAAAAAGTTTGTGAAGAAGATTGTGAGAAAAGAAACAAGAGCTTATCAGGAACAATTAGATCGAGAAATTAATGCCGATCGCGAAGCCAACGGCAAAAAGCCCTTAAAGCCCAGGCAATGCTCAGAAGAACGGGAAATAAAAGAAAGTACGACAGATCCTGAGAGCGGTTATTTTGTAAAAGGTGAACGGGAACGTCTTTTTGCTTATGGTTTTCATACAGCTTGTGACCGGAATGGATTTGTGCTGGGGGCGGTTGTTGAGCCTGCCAATATTCATGACAGCCAAGTGTTCACGACCCTGTTTCAACAGGTGAAAGAGCACGTCGCTAAGCCTCATACAGTCGCAGTTGATGCCGGATATAAAACGCCGTTTATCGCAAAGTTTCTAAGTGATCAAAATGTCCGTCCCGTCATGCCTTACACTCGACCACAAACTAAAAAAGGGTTCATGAGAAAACATGAATATGTATACGATGAATATTACGATGCTTATATTTGCCCTGACGATCACGTTCTGACATATCGCACAACCAACCGTGAAGGCTATCGGATTTATGCATCAGATCCAAACCGATGTGAACACTGTTCTTTTCTGAAGCAATGTACGGAAAGTCGAAATCATCGAAAGATGATTCACAGGCATCTCTGGCAGGATCATTTGGATGAAGCCGACCATCTTCGCCACACGGATGAGAATAGGCGAATCTACGCCAAACGCAAAGAAACGATCGAACGGGTTTTTGCGGATTTAAAACACAAGCATGGCCTGCGCTGGACAACCCTGCGGGGAAAGAAAAAATTGTCCATGCAGGCGATGCTTGTTTTCGCTGCCATGAATCTCAAAAAGCTGGCGAATTGGACCTGGAAAGGGCCTGATCGTCAGCATTCTCATCGAAAAAACAGAATAAATTGGACAAAAATAGGTCGGATTATAAAAATCCGACCTATTTTGTCAACGGTCTGAAACACCCGGCATAAGCCGGGTGTTCTGCGTTTTGGCAAAATAAACGGCGGCGTTATTTGAACACCGCCGCTGATTTCAATGATCGGCAGACTGGATGGATGAGAGTCAAACCTGTTCTGTCTTGGAAGACGGTCCCGGCTTTAAATTGTTGAGCCGTGAGACAAGATCGGTTCCGAAAGCGGAGCTGACGTCAACATCGCCCTGTTCGATGTAGCTTTCTTTATACTCGTACGCCGAAGAACCGTGTTCGGCATAATCGAGTCCGGATATTTCCTCTTCTTTTGATACCCGGATCGGAGTGAAAGCTTTCATTACTACAGTGACAGCCGATGTAGCAGCGAGGGTCCAGGCTGCGATCGCCAAAATGCCGACGGCTTGAATGCCGAGCTGTGCGGCTCCTCCTCCGTAAAAGAGACCGCTCGATGTATTGAAAAGCCCGACTGCAAGCGTCCCCCAAACACCGCAAACACCGTGAACGGCAATGGCGCCGACGGGATCGTCAAGCTTCAGCACCTGATCGATAAACTGAACGCCGACAACTAAAATGACACCTGCGATGCATCCGATTAATATCGCGCCTGTAAATGAAACGCCGTCCGCGCCCGCGGTAATTCCGACAAGGCCGCCAAGCGCGCCGTTCAGCGTCAGGGAAGGGTCGATCCTGCCGTAGCGGAAATAAGTGAACAGCGCCGAGCTGACGACTCCGCCCGACGCGGCTAAAAGGGTTATGGTGATGACATGCGGGACGGCGGCGGGATCAGCCGCAAGCGTGCTTCCGCCGTTGAACCCAAACCAGCCGAACCACAGGATAAAGACGCCGAGTGCGCCCAGCGGAATGCTGTGTCCTGGAATGGCATTGACCTTTCCGTTTGCATATTTTCCAATCCGCGGCCCGAGAAAGATGACAGCCGCAACCGCGCCCGCAGCACCTGTCATGTGAACGATCGCAGATCCGGCAAAATCAACAAATCCGAGGTCATACAGCCAGCCTTCCCCCCAAGTCCAATGGCCGACAACCGGGTAGATGAGACCGGTCATAAACAGCGTCAAAATCATATAGCTGCCAAGCTTCATCCGTTCAGCGACAGCGCCGGAAATAATGGTCGCGCACGTAGCGGCAAACACTGCCTGAAAGACGAAAAATCCGACATCCTGATCACCTGCTAAAGCAAAACCGCTTGTGCCGATGAACCCGCCGGCGCTGTCCCCGAACATCAACGCGTATCCGGCGAAGAAATAAAGGATGGAGCCGATAGAGACCGTCAGAAAGTTTTTCATTAAAATGTTTAACGTGTTTTTAGCTCTCGTAAAGCCAGATTCAACCATCGCGAAACCGGCGTGCATAAAAAAGACGAGCAGAGTGCCGATGGCCACCCATGTCATGTTGACCGAATCATTGACCGATTGCGCCGTCGGTTCTGCGGCCAGAGTTGATGCTGCGAGGAAAAAACTGAGGAACAGGACGAAAGATACCTTGGTTTTCATAAGAATCATCCTTTCTTAAAGTATCGGCAAAAAGAGGCGGGATGGAGCCGGTCGTTTTACACAATCGCTTCTTTTCCGGATTCCCCTGTCCGGATTCGAACCGCATTTTCAATCGGGAGCACAAAGATTTTTCCGTCGCCAACCGTATTTGTCGAACATGTGCTTTCGATGATTTGGATAATTTCATCAATGCTCTCCGATTCAATCACCATTTCGACTTTCACTTTAGGCAGCAGCTTGATTTCGTAGGAGGTGCCGCGAAACAAAGCCTGTTTCCCGCGTTGTTGCCCGCAGCCGGCAACCTCTGAGACCGTTAATCCGTTTATGCCAACCTCTTCAAGCTTTTTGCGGAGGCGGGGAAACTGTTCAGGGCGTATAATCGTTTCGATTTTTTTCACAATGTAAATCCTCCTTTTGGTGTAAGGTTTTATTACGTGTATTGTTATGTTTATTATCATACGTAATATCAAATTGAAAATCAATACGAATTTTCAAAAAAATTAATCTATTAGACCTATTATCAGAGAGGTTTGTATTCACAGAATGAAATCCTTGTGATGTTTTATGACATTAAAAAACCTGCTTTCAGTTGAAAGCAGGTTATGCCGCAAAGCCTTTTTGTAGCCACATTTTAGATCTCCATCTTCTGTACATCAAAATTCCCCTGACCCACTCGTCGGCGATGAAGGAAAACCATATTCCCGCCAGGCCGAATCCGAGCTGAATGCCGAAAATATAAGCGATCGGAAGGCCGATTCCCCACATTGAGACAATTGCCATATAAACCGGATATTTCGCGTCTCCAGCAGCTCTGAGAGAATTAATGATGACCACGTTAAACGAGCGGCCAGGCTCCAGGATAATCGTCAAAAGGATCAGTATACTGGCCGTTGCGATAATATCGGGATTGCTGCTGAAAATGCCGATCAGCTGTTTGGAAAACACAGCGAAGAGAACGGAAGTAAATGTTGTAATGGCCAGAGCCCACCAGAGGCTCTTCAGACAGCGGCTGTACGCTTCATCAAATTGTTTCGCACCGATATGGCGTCCGATTAAGATTTGCGTTCCCTGGCTGATCGCTGTGCCGAAAAGCATGATGAACATCATCAAATTTTGGGTATAGACCTTTGTCGTCAGCGCCTGCGCGCCCATCAGCGTGATAAAATAGGTGACAATCATCTGTGACGCGTTATACGAAAGCTGCTCCCCTGCTGAAGGTATCCCGATTTTCAGCAGTTTTTTCAGATGGCTTTTCTTTAAGACAAACAGCCGTTTGGACAACATCGGCATGCCGACGCGCTTTTTGACGAGCAGAGCGATCGCGAACAGGCCGATGATGCGCGCGATCGAAGTGGACATTGCTACGCCGGCCACGCCTAAAACCGGAAAGCCGAACGGCCCGAATATGACAAGATAGTTGCCGGCGATGTTCAGGATATTCATGCCGATGGTTACAACCATTGTGTCCTTTGTATGCCCGTAGCTTTTCAAAATGGCGCTGAACGTCATAATGAGCGCTTGAATAAAGGACAGTCCGCCGACGATCTGGAGAAAGATGCCGGCCTCGGCCAGCAGGTTGGCGGACAGGCCCATCATCAATAAAAGCGGTTTGGCAAATATATAAATCACCGCGCTGATGAATAGACTGATGATAAAATTGGCGCTGATGGAAACATAGCCGACTTCCATCGCTTCGGCTTTTTGCCGCGCTCCTAAAAATTGAGAAATAATAACGGTTGTTCCTGTGGCGATAAAACCGAACATCACAATGATCAAGTTCAGCATTTGGTTGCTGACGCCGACGGCTGCCACGCTGTCATCGGAATATTGGCTGAGCATCAGGGTATCTGCGTTGCCCATTAACATATATAATGAAACCTCGATAAATATAGGCCAGGTCAATGCGAATAAAGAGAGGTTTTGAGGTGCTGTTTTTTTCATGGCGTTTGACCCCTTTCTTTTAAAAAATCCGTTTTATAGTGTAACGCCATTTTCTTATAATAAGAAGAGACGAAACCGATACTTCTTGGAGAAATACGACTTGATGAAAAGGGGAGAGAACATGGAACATATCATCTTTACAATTCCGCCGCTCCCTGTGTTGATTACCGGCGGAGAAGGACTGTTCAAAAAAGGGGAAAAGCATGTGAGGCGTGAATATTCCGTGTTTGATCTCTTATATGTAATACAGGGGGAACTATTTTTGACTGAGGACGGCGACCCCCATCAGATCCGGGAAGGGGAATATATCATCCTTGTACCGGGGCTTGAGCATTATGGACACCAAGGCTGTCAAGACGATACCCGCTATTTTTGGCTGCACTTTCAGGAGCCGTCTTATGGCTTTGCACAGCAGGGAGGTGAGAACTGGACCGAGCTCAAGCTGAAGAAGGGGACGTTTGAAACGCCGACATTATATCATTTAAAGATTCCGAGAAAGGGAAAGATCGACCAAAAAGCGTTTATTGAACAGCAGTTTAGACGTTTGATTGACGATTCCGCCCAAAATTCCGACCTGCCTCTTCGGAAGCAGCTCTTGTTCGAAGAGCTGCTGATTCACCTGCAGAAGGAGGCGTTCCACATTCCTTCGGCGAGTGAGCGTGTGGCATCCGAAGCGCAGCATTACATCGATCGCCACTATAAGGAGAAGCTCAGCATGGAGCAGCTTTCGGCTGCCCTTCACTATCACCAGGACTACATTACCCGCTGCATGCAAAAGGCGTTCGGCATCACACCGGGCCAATACGCCAATAAGGCGAAGGTTTTTGAAGCGAAGCGGCTCCTTTCTTCGACAAACGACAAAATGTCATCGATTGCCGAACAAGTCGGAATCGATGATCCGACTTATTTCTCAAAGCTGTTTAAACAAATAGAAGGGATTTCGCCTGTTGAATACAGAAAGATGATGAAGAGAAATATTGAGTGATATTTTCAAAGCATAGGAGGAGAAAAGTTTGGCATCCATCAATGGTGAAAAAGTAAAGCTGCGCACGATCACAATGGATGACCTGCCCGGATTATGGAGAATGATTTACGGAACCCGAAACCCTGAATGGAAAAAATGGGATGCCCCTTATTTTCCGCTTCAGCCCGAACCGTTTCAATATTTTCTCGACTCTTTTGTGCCGGCTTTAAAAGAAAAACCGCCGCGCTATTTGGCGATTGAGATCGAAGGAGAGCTGAAAGGAACCGTTTCTTACTATTGGGAGTGCCGGCCGACACGCTGGCTGGAATGCGGGATCGGCATCTATGATCCGCGGTTCTGGAACGGAGGTTACGGCACGGAAGCCGTAGAATTATGGGTCGGCTTCCTATTTGAAAACGTCGATGTGCCGAGAATCGGAATGACGACGTGGTCCGGCAACAGGCGGATGATGAGGTGCGCCGAAAAAGCGGGGTTTAAGATGGAAGGCCGGATTCGCAAAGTCAGATATTATGACGGAGTCTATTATGATTCAATCAGATACGGAATATTGCGGGAGGAGTGGGAGCTGATTTGCGGCGGTAGCTGACACGCTCTATAATGTAATATTAGATATCTTTCATCAGCGGACTAGAGGGGACCAAAATGAAAAAAACCATTTATGATGTAGCGGAAGCGGCAGGCGTTTCGATTTCCACGGTTTCCCGGGTGATCAACAATACCGGGAGAATCAGCAGGTCGACAAGGCAAAGAGTGCATGCCGTCATGAAAGAACTCGATTATCAGCCGAATGTTCACGCTTCTGCGCTTACCGGAAAGCGCACGAACATTATCGGCCTGTTGACGCCCGATATTGCAAACCCTTTTTTCGGAGAGCTTGCCAAAAGCGTTGAAGAGCGGGCGGGCGAGCTTGGATTCAGCATGATGATATGCAGTACCGACCGCGATCCGAAAAAGGAGACAACGTATTTCTCGGTGCTCAAGCAAAAAAGCGTCGACGGCATCATTTTTGCGACCGGCATCGAAAATCAGGAGAGCATGGATGCGCTCGAGGATATTGCAAAAGAGGGCATACCGCTCGTGATGATTTCTCAGGACCGCGCCCTTGTTCCCCTGGATGTCGTGGTCATCGACGATTTTATGGGCGGATACTTAGCGACGCGGCATTTAATTTCACTCGGCCATAAGACAATCGCCTGCATCGCCGGCGACGGATCGACAACCGGAGAAAAAGACAGGCTGAAAGGCTTCCAAAAAGCGATGGATGAAGCCGGCATCAAAGTGAATGAATCGCTCATCGCCGGTACCGGTTTTTCCCTGGAATGCGGCAAAAAAGCAGCCGCTCAGATTTTCGAAAGCAACATTCCGACCGCCGTTTTCGCCATGAATGATGTGCTTGCGTGCGGAGTCATTCAGACTGCAAGGGAATGGGGGCTCCAAGTTCCAACGAATTTATCTGTCATCGGCTTTGATAATACGTTTTTAGCCGAAATGACCGATCCGCCGCTTACGACAGTGTCGCAGCCGATTGAAGAAATGGGCCGCCGTGCGGCCGAGCTGCTGGCCGAAGAAATCAGCGGCGAGAAAAGTTCGAAAAACAAAATCATTCTCATGCCTGAACTTGTCGTCAGACAGTCGACGGCACCTCCATTTAAAAAAGATGCACATGCAGAAAAGAGCGGGTTTTGACAGAAAAAACGCTCTTTTTTTAAAAAATAAGAGCAAGCGCTTGCTCTCGTTAAATCCTAAAAAGCATTGCGGATAAAATAAATACAGGGTAAAATCAAAATTGAAATGAGCAAGCGCTTTCTCTAATTAATAAAGCGCTTTCAATATGTAAGAAGGGAGAGAAGAAAATGACAGAACGAGTGAGATGCGCCGTATTAGGGCTCGGAAGGCTCGGCTATTACCATGCGAAAAACCTCAAAACCGAGGTGCCCGGGGTCCTGCTCGCCGCTGTGGCCGATCCGGCAGAGGGGAGGGCGAGGGAGATTGCCGCTGAACTGGGTGTTGAAAAGTGGTTTGAAGATCCGTTTGAATGTCTCCACGATCCAGAAATTGATGCCGTCGTCATCGTTACACCGACATCTACCCATGCCAAAGTGATCAAACAGGCGGCCGAATGCGGCAAACAGATTTTCGTCGAGAAGCCGCTGACATTAAATCTTGAAGAATCGATTGAAGTCATTTCTAAAGTCAAAGAAACGGGCGTGATTTGCCAGGTGGGGTTTATGAGGCGGTTTGATCCTGCTTATGCGGATGCCAAAAGGAGGATCGATGCCGGAGAAATCGGCAAACCGATCTATTATAAAGGGTTCACGCGCGATTTTGGCTCTCCTCCGGCCGAATTCATTAAAAAAAGCGGCGGTATTTTCGTCGATTGTTCGATTCACGATTATGATATCGCGCGTTATTTAATGGGGGCTGAAATTACTTCGGTTTCCGGCCACGGAAGGGTTTTGAAGCACGCGTTCATGCCGGGATGCCATGATGTCGATCAAGCGCTCACCTATATGGAGTTTGATTCGGGGGCGGCGGGTGATGCGGAAGCAAGCCGCAATTCGTCTTACGGCCACGATATACGCGCCGAAATTATCGGGACGGACGGCAGCATCTTCATCGGGACGCTGCGGAACCCGGCGGTTACCGTGCGGACCGGGCAGGGGAGCAGCTATAATATCATTCCGGATTTCCAGGCGAGGTTCCATGAAGCGTACTGCTTAGAGATGCAGCACTTTGCCAAGTGTGTTCGCAACAAAACGAAACCGATTGTGACTGAAGTGGATGCGGCAGTCAATCTGGAAATCGCGCTTGCGGCCTCAGAATCCTGGTCAACAGGCAAGACCGTCAAGATTCAGTATCAGACGAAACAGCTTACGGTATGAAACGGGGCTCATAAACGGGCTGTGATAAAGACAAAGTATGCCGGAGATCATCCTGCGGTCAATAGGATCAACAGAAAGAAGGGCGGAAGAAAGCATTTCTCCGCCCGATGCCGCCCTTTCTCTCAGCGTTTTCAATCAACTGCAAGCCCCTTATTGCACATTCAGATTCGGTCTCAGATTCACCTGATAGTCCACCTCGACATCCATCTTCTCCCAACGATGCAGCCACGCTTTGTCGCTCATCGGCTTCGTAAACGGAAACAGCGCTTCACCGCCGACTTCAAGCGGATCAACCCGAATGTTTTGCATGTCCTTTATCATGTCCGTTGTTTTCTTTTCCAATTCGGATTCCACATCATGGACAAGTGCGCTGAACTCGCTTTGATCCTGCAGGTTTTTGTCGCCTGTGTATTCTTCAATGCCCGCGTTTATGCTGACTTTCATTGATAAAGCTGTATTGTTTTGATTCAAGTCAAATGTGACGGTTGAGCGGGCTTGGCCGATTATGATTGACAAGTTGGGAATCGTGAGGAACTTCAGATACCTGTTATTGTTGAGCAGCTGAAAAATTTGATCGTCTATGCCGGTCAGTGTCTTCACGAATTTGTCGTTTCGGAAAAGTCCTGTTCCTTCATATGTGAACTGGTTACCATCGGTTCTGAAAACAGGCACGTAAGGATCTGAATAGTGGGTGTACAGCTGGTTTTTGAATTGATGCAGGTTAACGATGCTCATTTCACCCTGGTTGGCTCTTTCAAAATGCCTTAACGTCTGATAAAGATAAAAGTCAAAATTCTCGCTTTGCTTCAATTCGTTCAGTATATATTTGTCAAAATCACCGTTGACGACGATGAGATAAAGGCGAGGGCCGATTTTCGGGTCTGACAGAAGCGTGTTGATAATCGGAAGTATGCCTTTGTCGGCGAGATTTTCTTCGATCATCACCATTCTCAGCTGCCCGTTTTTCAGCTCGTTGTAATAATTTAAATTAAATCGCTTGCCGACTTGTTTGATCATATTGACTTCGGTGCTGAATAGCCGCTTCTTTTCAAGGCCCACCGGAGGGACGGTGGTGCTCATTGAGATCTTTCCTTTTTTTCCTTCTTTGATATACCAAAAGGTAACCGGTGAGATTTCTTCAATCTCATTGTTTTCAACAAATGGAGAGCAGCCCTCAATCGTCATGAAAATCACAAGTGCGATACAGCCGTTTAATATGAGGCGTTTCCCGCTGATCATTGCATGCGCCCCTTTCGTTTTCCGGCAATGACAAGAATAGCCGGAATCAATGCGTAAGTGACGGCTCCGATGGATACTTCGATCAAAAACCACATATCTTGCTGCTTTCCGGATTGCCAAAACCAGGTGCTTAACACGAGCGAACATCCCATGAGCAATAGGAAGCTGAACAGAAATCCTCTTCGCGTCACAGGCTTGGCCATTCTTTTAAACAAAATGCGGAGGCCTCCGTAAAAGCAGAGTAAAAAAATCGCGATTACAAACGCAAAATGAAACATATGGGCAGACAGTAGAAACGTATCGATCCGCTCCAAAATCGGCGACTGCAAATAGCGGAGCATGTTTATCACCGGAAAAATGGTTTCCAGCAAATAAGAGGAGCCGTAGAAAAATAATGCACCGATAAACAAAAACAAATATTCGAAGAGTGAAATCGCATTACCGACCGATAAACATTTCAGCATATTAGCTTCCTTGCTGAACCATGGAGCCAGACAAATCAAATACTCGGGACTGGAAAAAGAAGACCACATGACGAGCAGCGCCTTCCAAGAATGTTCAGTCCAGTCAAAAGGAATCAACGGATATAAATCGGTCAAGGAAGCGATCGGGGGGATATAAAACCTGATAAAAATGAACACGATCCAAAATGATGACATAAAGGCAATGATGACAAATCGCATCGTATTTTCCATGCCGCGGGAGGCCGCATATCCGCTGATCACCAGAATCAAGATCACAAGCCAGTTGATATTGATGGCGGGAAAGATGAAGTGTCTCACCGTTTCGGCGTAGCTTGTGATCATGATCGCGATCTTTAACGCGAGCTGAATTAAGCCGATCAGGATAAAAAAGCGCAGCTTGCGTTCGCCGAAGAGAGCGGCAAAGCCTTCATAGCCTTTTGCGGCCGCTGGAGAAGACAGCCATTTGGACAACAGGTACAAGTTGAACTGTGACAGCATTCCGACAGCGAGCATAACGAACATCATGTAAGGGTGAACCAGATACATCGGCAGAACCAAGATGAAAAAAAGAACTTGCATACGGTTGGCGATGAGGGCGATGTAAATTCCGCCGAGAGGCCGTGTCTTATGAAATAATTGAAAAGAACTCAAGCCGCTTCATCTCCTTTTAACGTACCGCCATTTTTGCAAGGTATGCAGATATTCGGGGCGCTTTTTCAGCCAGATCAAAGGACTTCGTATAAAAAGATCGAGCCAATCGCGCCAATATAACGGAGTAATCGGCGCAAAATAAGGCTGCTTGAGAGAAGTAAGCCCGTTCAAATGAACAAACAGTCCGATCATTCCGAAGATCAATCCGAAAAAACCGAGGCAGGCGGAGAACACGAGCATCGTAAAATGAATCAAAGTGTGCCCTTTAGCTACGATGTAGTTAGGCACCAAAAATGACGCGACCGTTGAGATGCCGACCAAAACGATTAGCACTTTGCTGACAAAGCCCGCCTGCACCGCCGCTTCTCCAATCACAATCCCCGAGATAACCCCCAATGTTGAACTTGATTTTGTCGGCATCCGCACGCTGGCTTCCTTAATAATTTCAATGACGAGCAGCATAAGAACCGCTTCCCAAAACGGGGTGAACGGCACTTTGCTCCTTGATTCGATTAGCACATAAAGGATCTGGAGCGGAAACATATGATAATGATGAGTCGACAAAGCCACATAAAAAGGGATGAGCAAAATAGACAGAAAAAAACTGGCGTAGCGCAGCATTCTAAAAAAGCTGGCAACCGGCCAGCGCGTCGTATAATCTTCAGCGGAGTGAAAAAGGTGAAAAAACGTGATCGGTGCATGTAATACAAACGGCGTCTGATCGACCAAAATGGCGACTTTGCCAATGCTTAAATTGTATGCGGAAATGTCGGGACGCTCAGTCTGCTGGAACTGCGGAAAAATCGAATGATGATGATCTTCAATCAATTCAGTGAGCTGTGCGGAATCGAAGATCATGTCAAAATCGGTTTCCGCGATTTTTTTTCTGGCTTCCTCAATCAATTCCGGATTGGTTAATCCGGCAATATAAACGATAACAACAGATGTTTTGCTGAGCGAACAGACCGTCAGCCTTTCCGCTTTTAAATTGGTTAAAGGCAGCCTGCGCCGCAGCAAAGAAAGATTGACGTCGAGCTGCTCGGTAAAACTGTCTTTCGGACCGTACATCACCGTTTCGGTTTGAGACGGTTCGATCTGCCGGCCGACCCGATTTTCAATGGGAATGGCAAACCACTGCTGCCTGTCCGGATCATGGATGATGATCGAACCGGACATCAGCCACTCCTTTGCGGTTTCTAAAGATACGATCGGTTCAACGTGCAAAACAAAGGTTTTTAAACAGCGATATATTGACTCTTCTTCGGCGCTCATGATCAGAGGCCTGATGATCGACTGTTGCAGCATGACCCGATCAATGATGGTATGTAAATAGTAAAATACTGCTTTTTGTCCGCCTTTTGTTTTATGCTCTTCGATCACCGCATCAGCCATACCGGCGGTGGCGTCAAGAAGGGCATCTTTCGTAATGGGAGCGCTCCGCAATCCGGCTCCCTTTCTTTTATATTTTCGAAACATGGACATCCCTCATCAGCGATTGATCATTGCCGGGTTACCGGATGTCCTTATTGTGCTCGCTGCTTCTCAGGTTTATGCGGACAGAAGCCGCGTTCCCGCAGGATCAGGTAAACAGCGAGGCGCCGAGGTAGGCGGCAAGCCCCCACATGACAGCCGCAGATCCTTTATTGAACAAGGTCATGACGACCCCCTGTGAATCGAGCTGTTTGAGAAGTCTTCCCGCTGCGGCAAGTCCAAGGAACCATAGCCACGAAACGATCATACATGCACAGGTGAACAGCCAAAGATCCGCACCTTCATACGCTAAAGAGTTGGTGCCGATCACGCCGACGATATCGAGCAAGGCGTGCGGATTTAAGAGCGATACGGCCGCAGCAAAAGCGATTTGCTTTTTGGGCGGCATAGCTTCGGACGCGTTTCCTACCGCCGGTTTGCTCCTCCATGTGATCCATCCCATATAAATGAGAAACAAAAATCCTCCGGTCAAAAGGACAAATTTAACTTCAGGAAGGCCGGCGACAGCCGCGGAAATACCTGTGACTGCCAGTATAATCAGGAGGGAATCGCACAACGATGCGGAGATCACAAGCGGCAAGACACGCCAAATGCTCGATGATGCGGCCCCTTGCTGAAAAATCAGGACATTTTGCGCGCCGAGCGGCAAGATCAGTCCAAAAGCGAGAATCATTCCGTGAATAACTGCGTTCATGACTGTAAAAACCCCTTTCATTCAAAACATCCGTTTTATTGTAGAGTAAGAAGCGGGGAATGTCTCCGGCCATTTGGCTGGTCTAATTGCCCAGCCAAATGCTATCTTTTAAAAAAGGAGCTGAACATGAAGTGCACAGACAGCTGAACAGACATTCAGACATTCCGTTATACCAGCAAATCGAACAGATCATAAAAGAGAAGATTTTACAGGGCGAATGGCCGGCCGGGACGAAAATCCCTTCACAACGCAAGCTGGCATCTATCTTTCAAGTGAATAGAAGCACGGTTACCGCGGCTCTGGACGAGCTGACAGCCCAAGGATTTCTTGAAGGCAACCGGGGCGGAGGCACAAAGGTGGCCAATCAAACATGGTCACAATTGACGGCGGGGCCGCCGCTTGACTGGACGAGTTATGTACGTTCGGGAATTCACCGTCCCAATTCAATGACGGTTCAGGAAATCAACAGGCAGGAGTTTACAGAAGGGATCATCAGGCTCGGCACAGGTGAATTAGCGCCTGAACTGCTGCCCTATCAACAGATGGAAGAGATTCTTCGCCGCGCACCGTCTGATAGGCTGATGCTCGGGTATGAGGAAGCGAAAGGAAGCCGCTATACAAGAGAGGTGCTGGCGGAGCATCTGGTCCGGAAGGGTGTGCGTGTATCGGCCGACTCGATTCTGATTGTCTCCGGAGCGCTCCAAGCGCTGCAGCTCATATCGATCGGCCTTTTGAAGCGGAGAGCCGTCGTGTTGGCGGAAAAGCCGTCATACCTATACTCGCTGCACGTTTTTCAATCGATGGACATGCGGCTTTGCGGGCTTCCAATGGATGGCGGGGGATTAGACCCGTCCGTCATTCCGGCGGTAAAAAAACGGCATGGCGCCGATTTACTGTACACGATTCCGTCATTTCACAATCCGACGGGCAAACTGATGTCGGAAAACCGGAAGCGCGAGCTGATTCAAATGAGCAAAAGGCTGTCGCTCCCGGTTATTGAAGATGACGCATACGGCGACTTGCGGCTTGACGGTCCGCCGTCATCGCCGCTGAAGGCCATGGACAGAGAAGGCAGCATTCTTTATGTCAGTACACTATCGAAAACCGTCAGCCCCGGCCTTCGCATCGGCTGGGTCGCAGGCCCGGAGCCCGTCATCGAGAGGCTGGCCGATATTAAAATGCAGACTGACTACGGCTCAAGTTCATTGTCGCAATGGGTGGCTGCAAAGTGGCTTTCAAGCGGACTTTATGATGAAAATCTCAGCTGGATCAAAGATGAACTGAGACGAAGGCGGGATGAGGCGCTCCGGTGTCTTGAGACCTATTGCAGAGGAATCGCCCGCTGGGAAAAGCCTTCAGGCGGGTTTTACATTTGGGTCACATTTCTAAAGCCGCTCTCGCTCAGCGCTTTGTTCGAACAAGCATTACAGAAAAACATCCTCATCAATCCCGGCACCCTCTACGATAAAGAAGCTAAATACAGCATCAGGTTGTCCTATTCGTACGCCTCTTTGCCAGAGCTTCGCTACGGCATTCAAACGATCGCAGAACTCGCCGGGAAGCTCATGTGAGTCCCGGCTGTACCGGCTGCTGAAAAATCGACGTTCAGCAGCCGCTCCTTTTTATTTCAGGCCTCGGGTTATTTAAAAACAGTCCAAAAAATTCCATTAACATATCATTCAAGGAACTATTGATTCATATTAGCAGCTGGATTTGCAGTAGAGGAAATCTTCATGTTGCCTCATTGTGAGAAACGCCCTATTTTTCTGAATCTTATTGACATGCCGGTGTCACAAAATATACACTTTTTTTGTCATTGAAAATGATAATCTTTATCAATTGGAGGAATGCTTTCTATGCCTGTACAAACGAGTTCTAAAAATCAAGTGTTTTTGGAGCAGCAAAATAGAAGAGAGTCTAATGCGCGTTCATATCCGAGAAGATTTCCGCTCGCCATGCAAACCGCGGAAGGCGTCTTGGTGACTGATGCGGATGGAAAGCAATATTATGACTGCCTGGCAGGAGCGGGGACGCTTGCGCTTGGTCATAATCATCCAGTTGTGATTGAAGCGATTCAAAAAATGCTTGATGAAAAACGCCCGCTGCACACGCTTGATATCACTTCCGAAATCAAAGAAGAGTTTGTCAGCGAAGTATTTGCAAGCCTTCCTGAGGCGTTTGCCAAACGGGCGAAGATCCAGTTTTGCGGTCCGACCGGCGGCGATGCGATCGAAGCCGCTCTCAAGCTTGTCAAAACGGCAACGGGGAGAAGAACCATCTTGTCGTTTCACGGTGCCTATCATGGTGCAACTCATGGAACGATGGCGCTGAGCGGTAATTTATCTCCAAAGGAAAATGTCCAGGGACTTATGCCTGATGTGCATTTCCTGCCATATCCGTATGAATACCGCTGCCCGTTTGGAAGAGGAGGAGAGGCGAGCCACAAGCTGTCGAGCGCATATATCGAAAATATGCTGGATGATCCGGAAAGCGGAATTTTACAGCCGGCCGGGATGATCTTTGAAGCCGTACAAGGAGAAGGAGGCTCAGTTCCGGCTCGGGCTGAATGGATAAAAGAAATGAGAAGGATCACAAAAGAACGCGGAATCCCTCTGATCATTGATGAAGTGCAGACCGGCATCGGCAGAACCGGAAAAATGTTTGCGTTCGAGCACGCCGGCATTATACCGGATGTCATCGTCCTTTCAAAAGCGATCGGCGGAAGTCTTCCTCTGTCTGTCGTCATCTATGATCAAGACCTTGATCAGTGGGGACCGGGGGCGCATATCGGTACATTCAGAGGGAACCAGATGGCGATGGCGGCCGGAAGTGCAACGTTAAAATATATAAAAGAGCACGATGTACTGTCACATGTAGAAAAAGTCGGCACGAAGCTCATGCAGGAATTGCAAGACATTCAGGAACACGTTCCTGAAATCGGTGATGTCCGGGGACGGGGGCTGATGATCGGCGCCGAAATTGTCGCACCGCATAAAAAACAAAACACAAACGGCAGCTATCCGGCTGATGCGGAGCTTGCAAGCGTGATTCAAAGAAAATGCTTTGAAAAAGGACTGATCGTTGAAACGGGAGGACGCCATGGAAGCGTGATCCGCTTCTTGCCGCCGCTCATCGTAACAGAGGCGCAAATCGACGATATCATCACGATCTTCAGAGAGGCCGTCTATGAAGCAGTCAAGTAAACAGAAAAACTTTGATTCCCTGTTTATGCACAACGGCGAACAGGGGATCAAAGCATACCGTGACGCGGCCGAGGCCGCTGTAGAGACGCTGTGGGCCGATTGGAAAAATAAAATGAAGCCCTACAGCGGGAAGATGCCGAATGAATTAAAGCACGAAATTAAAAACTTGTTTTCGTTTAAGGAAGCGGGAGAACCGCTTGCGGATGTTCTCGCTGATCTAAAAGAAGCCTATTTGCCGCACCGGATTCATGTTGAAGATCCAAAATGCGCCGCACACTTGCACTGTCCGCCGCTCATCCCGGCACTCGCTGCAGAGATGCTGATCAGTGTGCTGAATCAGTCGATGGATTCGTTTGATCAAAGCGGAGCGGCTTCATTGATCGAGGAAGAAATGGTGCAGTGGCTTTGCCGAAAGTTCGAGTACGGAAAGAATGCTGACGGAACATTTACGAGCGGAGGCACACAGTCTAATTACACGGGACTTCTGTTGGCCCGCGATGCTTTCTGTGAAAAGCAGTGGAACTGGAACGTACAGAAGGACGGACTGCCGCCGGAAGCGGACAGGCTGCGGATCCTCTGTTCAAAGGATGCTCATTTTACCGTGAAAAAGTCGGCTTCCCAGCTCGGACTTGGAGAGCGCGCCGTCGTACTCGTCGATACAGATGATGAAAAGCGGATGAGCCTTTACGATTTAAAGCGAAAAACAACGCTGCTTGAGGAATCGGGCTTACATCCATTTGCGATTGTTGCCACATGCGGTACGACGGACTTCGGAAGCATCGATCCGCTTTCCGAGCTTGCGGATGCCGCGCATGCCGGCGGGCTTTGGCTTCACGTTGATGCCGCGTATGGAGGGGCGTTGATTTTGAGCAGAACCCGCCGCTATAAATTGGCCGGTATCGACAGGGCCGACTCCATCAGCGTCGACTTCCACAAGCAGTTTTATCAGCCGGTCAGCTGCGGCGCTTTTCTTGTCAAAGACAGAAGGCATTTCCGCTTGATTGGTTATCATGCCGATTATTTAAATCCTGAAGAGGATGAAGCGGAGGGAATCGTTCATCTCGTCAATAAATCGATTCAGACGACGAGGCGCTTTGACGCTTTAAAGCTGTTTGTCTCGCTGCGTGTGCTTGGAGAAGATACATTCGCCGAGATGATTGACTGGACGTTCGCATTGGCCGAAGCGGCAGCGGAAAAAATCTCCGCAAGCGATCGGCTCGAACTGCTGAATCCGCACCCTGAACTGAACGCTGTCGTCTTCCGCTGCCTCGCCTCAGAAGACGACGCGGAGAACGACCGTTTGAATAAATGTATCCACAGAGAATTGTTCAGAACGGGACAGGCGGTGATCGCCAAGACGGCAGCAGCCGGGAAAACGTATTTAAAATTCACGCTGCTGAATCCGCGGACGACGCTTTCGGATCTTGACGACATTCTCGGCAGGATTCAAGAGCTGGCAAGTCTTTATACGAATAGCAGGAGGATAACAAGATGAGTTCATTTAAAGAAATAGCAGAAAACGCTACGATTCAAAGTTTTTTAAATTGCTATTTGCGTGAAACCGGCATCAAAACCCGTGAGATCGCGGACGGCTCTCAAAAAACGCTGATTGTTCCGCTAAAACGCCAGCAAATCGAGCTGATCGTTCCGATCAAGTACTGGTCGAAGACGGGAAGGCACCTTTTCTCATTTCCGCTTTACTATCAAACAACCCAAAACAAGCCGCTTCCGCTCGACTATGTCACGCTCGTCTCCCTCGCTTCAAAAGAATTGCTTCTTCAGCAAAACCGCGGGGGTGCCGAGGATGAATTCATGCTCAGAGTCATTTTGAGCTGCCGCAATATCAGCCGTTATGTGGAAGAACGGGCCGGTGATCAAAATGAGCTTAGCCGCGCTGATTTTACGTTTATCGAAGCGGAGCAGTCGCTCTTGCTCGGTCATCTGATGCACCCGACGCCAAAAAGCAGGCAGGGCATGAAACCTGAAGAGGAAAACATTTTCTCACCTGAATTGAAAGGGGAGTTTCAGCTTCATTACTTTAAGGCGCATGCTTCGCTCGTTCTGCACGATTCAAGTACAGGAACAAAAGCGCCGCTAGTCATACAAGAGGAATTGAGAAACGACCCGATGATTGATAATGCGTGGCTAGACGAGCAAACGGCCGATCCGGATTTTGCGCTTCTTCCCGCACACCCGCTCCAGGCGAGATCTTTGCTGGAGGAGCCGTATGTTCAAAAATTGATCGATCAAGGTCTCCTTACATATCTCGGTGCAAAGGGCAGGACGTTCACGGCGACATCCTCCGTCCGCACGGTTTACAGCAAGCACTCGCGCTATATGTACAAATTCTCAGTCCCGATCAAAATCACGAATTCGCTTCGTGTGAACAAGCAGAAAGAATTGGACAGAGGTGTTGAAATGGCCCGGCTGCTTCAGACAGAACTCGGTCAAAGGTTAAAACAGGAGTTTCCGGGCTTTCGCGTTATCACAGATCCTGCCTACATCTCGATTCGGGGGGAGAACGGGGAGTCCGGCTTTGAAGTCGTGATCAGGGAGAATCCGTTTTATGAAGACGACCGTTCTGCATGTCTGGTCGCCGGGCTTTGCCAAGATCACGCCTTCGGGAAAGAGTCACGGCTGTCCTCTGTGATCCGCGGGCTGGCGTTAAAAGAAGGGCGGACAACGGAAGAAGTGAGCATTGATTGGTTTGACAAATATTTATCCATTTCGCTAGAGCCTGTTTTATGGCTGTTTGAAACATACGGGCTGGCGATTGAAGCGCACCAGCAAAACGCCGTTATCCGCTTAAAAAACGGCTATCCGGAGACGTTTTACTACAGGGATAATCAAGGCTATTACTACAGCGAATCAAAAGCCGGGATTCTTTCCAAGCTGATCGAAGACTTGAGCGAAAGGAGCGAGACGATCTGCACGGACGGCGTGGCTGTTGAGAGACTGCGCTATTATTTCTTCTTCAACCATCTGTTTGGGCTGGTGAACGGGTTTGGCTGCGAAGGGCTGATCCGGGAAGAAACGCTCCTGTCCATGATCAGAGAGCGGCTTGAAAAAGCGGAACACATTTACGGCATCACTGAGTTGACGGACAGCCTGCTTCGGTTTTCGGAGCTTCCGTGCAAGGCCAATCTGCTGACGAGATTTTACGACATGGATGAGCTGACGGGCTCGCTTGAAACCCAGTCTCGTTATACGTCTGTCGGCAATCCGCTGTTAAAGGAGGCGGCGGCCGTCCAATGAATGACCGGATCACATTTCAAAAAGCGGACTATGCAAGAGACGTATCGCTCGTCTATCGCTGGATGCAGGAGGAGCACGTCATCCCGTTTTGGCATTTAAACATGCCGTTTGCAAAATTTGAAGACCATTTTCACAAGGCCATCACAGACCCCCACCAAACGCTGTACATCGGCTCTATCGACGGTGTGCCCATGAGCTACTGGGAGTCGTACTGGGTCAAGGGGGACGTCATTGAACACCACTATGATAATGAACCTTTTGACCAGGGCATCCACCTGTTGATCGGAGAAAAAGAGTACTTGGGAAAAGGGCTGGCTCTTCCGCTTTTAAAAGCGATGGTCTGTATGCAATTTGCCGAGCCTAACACAAAAAAGGTCATCGCAGAGCCGGATATCCGCAACAAAAAAATGATTCATGTTTTTGAAAAATGCGGGTTTCGCCCGATTAAACCTGTGAATCTCCCTGATAAAACCGGATTATTGATGTTTTGCGAAAGAGAACGTTTTTTTGAAAAGGGGAAAAAAGATGAACTCTACAAAGAGAGCCACTGATGTATATGATGTCATCGGCGTCGGCATCGGGCCGTTTAACCTCGGTCTTGCCGCATTAGCCGATTCCGTGCCTGAGATTAATGCGCTGTTTTTTGAACGAAATGAAAGCTTTAACTGGCATCCCGGCATGCTGATTGAAGGGACGACACTGCAGGTGCCGTTTTTGGCCGACTTGGTGAGCATGGCCGATGTGACAAGCGAATACAGCTTTTTAAACTATCTCCAGCAGCATAACCGTCTGTATTCTTTTTATTTTCTGGAAGACTTTCATATTCCGAGAAAGGAATACAACCACTACTGCCGCTGGGTGGCAGAACAGCTTGACTCGTGCCGCTTCGGGATGAATGTTGAAAGCATATCGCTCATTGAATCGAATCCGGAGGCGCTTTTTAAAGTGCGGGTCGTGAATCGGGAAAACGGCGGGGAAGCCGTTTATTACACGAGGCATGTTGCGCTTGGCATTGGGACGGGCCCGCACGTTCCCGAAACGCTCTCAGACGCTTTGGGATGCTCGGTGTTCCATTCAGCTGAGTATTTAATGAGAAAGCCCGACGGATTTAAAGGGAAAAGGGTGGCCGTCGTCGGCTCCGGTCAAAGCGCAGCCGAGGTGTTTTATGACCTCGTCGGTGAAGATGAAGCGGAGCATGTCAGCTGGCTCACCCGCTCAAAAGGCTTCTTCCCGATGGAATATTCGAACCTCGGGCTCGAATATTTTTCACCTGATTATATCGATTTTTTCTATCAGCTTCCACAGTGGAAAAAAGATGAATTGCTAACGCAGCAGGATCTCCTTTATAAAGGAATCAGCGCGAAGACGATCAGCGATATTTATCATCTTCTGTATGAGCGGACCTGCGGAGGGCGGGAAGCGGCTTTTGATCTTCAGTCCATGACAGAAGTCAAGCAGATCGAACAGCATGGAGAAACGCTGATTCTGCACTGCGCAAACCGGGTGAATGAAGAACGGTTTGAGCGGCAGGCAGATGTGGTCGTCCTGGCGACGGGCTATAAAGAGAGGCTGCCGGAGTGTCTGGCACCTGTTGACAGCCTGATTGAAAAGGACGCGGGCGGCCGCTATGTCATTACGCGCGACTATAGACTGGTGACAGCTGCAACATCAAAAAACCATATTTTCGTTCAAAACGGAGAGCTGCACACGCACGGCGTCGGAGCGCCTGACCTGGGACTCGGCGCTTACCGGAACTCGGTGATCATCAATCAGCTAGCCGGGAGAGAAGTATACAACGTCAGCCACAAAACGGTTTTCCAGACATTCGGAACAGGAATCACCGAAAAAACCGCGGTGCCAAACGGCTAATAAAGGAGGCATTTTCATGTTGTTTCAAGATGAATTAAAGAGGGTCCTCAATCCGGACAGGTGGACAGAAGTCAATCGGCGATTACTGGCGAAGATGCTTTCTGAGTATATGTATGAGGATATCATCAAGCCCGATTTCATTGAAACTGAAGACGGCATCAACCGGTATGAGCTGAGAACGGCGGAGGATAAGGTGTACCGGTTTGCCGCCAAACCCCGCATGTTTGACAGTTTTGACGCGATGCCGGAGACGATTGAAGTCTTCAAGAGCGGACAATGGACAAAACAAGTGAGCGCGATTGAATTTCTCCTCGATATCCAGCCGCATATCCCGATGAGTCCGGAAACAGCGGGGCATTTGATCAAAGAGTTCAACCATACGATGCTGGCGGATGCTCATCTTTTGGCAAAGGATGCGCTTACGGCTGACGAGCTGACCGAAGCCGATTATGCCGTCATTGAAGGCGAGATGACAGGCCATCCGTGGATCGTCTACAACAAAGGAAGAATCGGTTTTGGCTATGATGACTACCTCCGGTTTGCACCGGAAAATCAGAGAGCCGAACGGCTGCTGTGGATCGCTGTACACAAAGAGACCGCGTCATTCCACTCAGTTGAAGGACTCGATTATGAAACGCTGATTCATAAAGAGCTTGATGAGCTGACTTTAAGGCAGTTCGCTAAAGTGATAGAAAAGCAGGACGCAGCCAGTGAAGACTATTATTATCTGCCCGTCCACAAATGGCAGTGGACAAATACGATCATTCAGCAGTTTCCGGAAGAAATTGCTTCAAAAGCGATCATTCCTTTAGGGGAAGGCGGAGACGAGTACCTGCCGCAGCAGTCGATCAGGACCTTTACAAACATCACAAACAAACACAAGCATCATATTAAACTGCCGATGAGCATTTTAAATACGCTTGTATACAGAGGACTGCCGTCGGAGCGGACGGTGATCGCGCCGAGAATTACTGAGCATATTAAAGGGATCGCCGAAAACGACGCATTTCTAAAAGATGAATGCAGGGTGATCCTGCCGGGCGAAAATGCCAGTCTGAACGTTGATCACCAATACTATCATGCTCTTGAAAAAGCCCCGTATCAATATTTGGAAATGCTCGGCGCTATTTTCAGAGAAAGCATTTATACGTATTTGGAAGATGGAGAGCAGCCTGTTACGCTCGCTTCTTTAACATACATTGATCAAGGCGGCGTGCCGTTTATCAGGCGCCTGATCGAAAAGTCGGAGCTGTCAGCGGAGGAGTGGATCGGAAAGCTGTTTAACACCGTGATGCCGCCGCTTCTGCATTTCATGTACCGCTACGGAACCGTATTTTCGCCGCACGGACAAAATACGATTCTCGTCTTAAAAGATTATCAGCCGAACAGGCTGGCGATTAAAGATTTTGTAGATGACGTCAATATCAGCGACCAGCCGCTGCCTGAACTGAGCGGTTTGACAGAAGATTTAAAAGTCGTTCTCAGAAGCGAGCCTCCGGAAGGGCTTGTGCAGTTTATCTTTACAGGGCTTTTCATTTGCCATTTGCGCTATGTGGCCAACATTTTGGAAAATGACGGTCTGCTTCCTGAAAAGCGCCTGTGGAAAGCTTTGGCTGATGCGATTTTGGAATATCAGCAGAGATTCCCTGAACTGCATGAGCGCTTCGAATTGTTCGACTTATTCAAGCCGGAATTGACGAAGCTCTGCCTCAACAGAAACCGGATGGTCGACTACGGCTATAAGGACGGAGATGACCGCCCGCATGCCTCCGAATTCGGAAAAGTGACAAACGCGCTTGCGCAATTTAAAAAAGAGGCCGCAAAGCTTTAATGCTCATGCGGCAGAGAATGCCCCGCTTCCGGCGGGGGTTTTTTATGTCAATTTCTTATACATCAAAATATGAGGTCCGATCGGCGGTATATCGTAGACCCCGCCTTGTTCGCTGAAGCCGAGCTTTTTATAGTACCCGCTCACAGATGTCCTGGCGTTGCACCATAAAAGGTCTGCGCCTTTTTTCCGAAGAAGCTCTTCGGCATGGCGGATAAGCGTACTGCCCGCTTTTTGCTCGCGGTACCCTTCAAGTGTCGCCATCCCTCTCAGCTGATACTGTTTTTGGCCTTCAAGCTCTGAATGTTCGGCTTGATGAAAGGAGGCGATGCTGATCAGCCTGTCCCGATAATATCCGCCGAGGTGAAACGTGCCCCCGAGCAAATCGGTTTCATACTTGCATGCTTCCAGCGGCTGATTCGGCCGGAGAATGCGGTGCCTGATCTCATACGTATCTTCCGCGTTTATAGGTTTGACTTCAATCATATGATTCCTCCTTCAGTTGCAGTTCAGATTGGACGAACGAAATTCCGCGTGCTGCTATAAATCATGACTGTCATTCCATTATATAACGTTGGCGGAAACGATCAAAGCAGGATAAACACCTTCACCTGATCTGCCTTTAAAGAATCATTTCCCCCGAGAGGCGATCCCTAATCCCTATATCGTAAATGGCGGAATATACCGTCCGTCCACATCTGTAAACTGATATTCTTTGGCTAAATCACCAACTCTTAACGCACGTCCGCTTTTCTCCATCACATCCGGATCTTTGGCCAATGCTGTGATTCCGCGTCCGACATAATAAGGCGTTTCGGTTTTCCTTAAATCTTCTGACTCCTGCCAATCCGCCTCATCTGATTCATGGTACTTCAGCACAAGTTCGGTTCTCATAAATCCCGGCGAAACGGCAAGAACGGCAATGTTGTCCCGTTTTAATTCCAATGAAAGACCGTACGCCATCCGGACGATGGCGTTCTTGGCCAAATCGTAATAAAACTGTCCGGTGTATTTGTTCTCATCCCAAAAGGTCGTATGAATGATAAGAGCTTGTTTATTTTCGCGAAGGAGCGGCACGGCGAAGTGGTTCGTCGCCAGCTGGGCGCGCACCCCTGCGGTGAACATCGTATCCCAATTTTTTAATGACAATTCCCAAAAAGGCTTTGCCTCGACACCCAGATCGTGCGCACCCCATACATTGTTGATCAAGATATCCAGTTTTCCTTGTTCTTCGCGAATTTTAGCGATGACAGCCTCTGTTTCTGAATCGTTCGTATGATCACATCTTACAGCAATACCCTTTCCGCCGGAAGCTTCAATTTGTGACACGGTGTCATCAATTGTACCGGGCCATTGATTCGTGGAAGCCCCCCTGATGCTGCGGCCTGTCATATACACGGTTGCACCGGCTTTTCCAAGTTCGACAGCGATGGCGCGGCCGGCGCCTCTGCTTCCGCCTGTTACGAGAGCGGTTTTTCCTTTCAGCGGTTTCATTCATCCCATTCCTTTCATTATAAAAGATATGCTCATTATAAAAGCTGAATCTTGACAACCATTGTCATATTTTATTAAATAAGTTCATCCATTGATAAAAAAAGGTGGTCATATGAGAGGAGATCGACTGATATCTATTCTTTTAATGCTTCAGGCGCAGGGACAAATGACGGCGAAAGAATTAGCGGAAAGGCTGGAAGTCTCGGAGCGGACGATTTACAGAGATATGGAAGCGTTAAGCGGAGCTGGAATTCCCGTTGTGGCCGAGCGCGGGATTAACGGAGGCTGGTCATTGCTTGATGATTACCAAACCACTTTAACCGGTTTAAAAGAATCTGAAATACGCGCATTATTTGTCCCGCTTTCTGAACAATTGCTGGACGATCTCGGATTAACCCGCATATCCGAAGAAGCCCGAAATAAACTGATAGCCTCGCTGCCTTCGGTATATCGTCAAAACGCAAAAGACGTGTGGAACCGAATATATATTGATACCCGTGCATGGCGCCATAAGAAAGAAAAAGCAGCATCCTTTGAAGTGCTGAAAGATGCCATATGGAAAGATCAAAAATTAAAAATCGTTTATCAGCGGGCAGATGGACAAACAGCTGATCGAATTGTAGCACCGCTTGGACTGGTAGCTAAAGGGTCAAACTGGTATCTGATTGCATCTAAAGAAAATGGGGAGATTCGAAATTACAGGGCTTCACGGATTCATTCTGCCACTCCTGTCCGCGAAACATTTGAAAGGCCCGAAAACTTTGATATTGCTCACGTATGGCAGTCTTCAACAAAGGAATTTATCGAAAGGCTGCCGACGTATGAAGTGCGGGTGAAGGCGGCGCAGGACATCTTGCCGAGGCTGTCGTTTACCAATTATTTTGTGCGGATCATCGAAACAAATGAGGTCGATCAGGAGGGGTGGATCCCCGTTACATTATCTTTTGATACGGAAGAAGAAGCGAAAAGGTATATACTCGGGTTCGCAGAGCACATAAGGATTATTGAACCTAAAGAACTGCACGGGAAGATACTCAACATGGCTGAATCCATTGTTGCTCATTATAAATCCTGAAGTATTCGCGGCATATGTTACGTCCATACAAAATGAACCCTGCAGGCCGCAAACGGCAAGCAGGGTCTTCGGGTTAATGAACATTGAAATATCTGGCTTCCGGATGGGAGACAACGATCGCTGATACGGAAGCTTCGGGCTCCATCATAAAGCCATCTGTTAAATGAACGCCGATTCCTTCGGGCTGGATGAGTCTGAAGAGTTTTTCCTGATCTTCGAGATTCGGACAGGCCGGATATCCGAAGGAGTAGCGCTGTCCCTGGTATTTCGCCTGAAAACGCTGTTCCATCGTGAAGTCTGGTGCATCAGGGAAGCCCCAGCGGTCGCGGATAACCTGGTGCGTCCGTTCGGCGAGTCCTTCGGCCAGCTCAAGAGCAAGCGCTTGTACCGCATGACTTTTCAAGTAGTCGCCTTCCTCCTTAAAGCGGTTTGCGGCTGCTCTTACATGTCTGCCCGCTGTCACGGCAAAGAACGAGACATAATCGAGCTCTCCTTTCGGTCGGACATAATCGGAAATACAGCGGTACGGAAGCTTTTCCTGCCTAGGAAAAACAAACGTTTCAAGGATGCTGTCTTTGTTCCCGGGGTCTAAAATATGGAGCGAATCCCCGTCGCTGTACGCGGGGAAAAATTGATAGACGACCGCGGGGTCGAACCAGCCGTGCTCTTTCCCGTCTCTCAGCAGCTCGTCAATCAGCTCTTTCAGCTCCAGTGCTTTCGGATGCTGTTCAGCCAGGAGTTTTTTGACTTTTCCTTTCAAGCCGAGGTGATGGCCGAGCAGCATTTGTTCATTGACATACGGCACGATATAGGAAAGGTCGATGTTTTTCAAATAGTGCCGCTTCAAGTCTTCCGGCTGAAAGACCGGCGCCTGTGGAACGTGCGCCCGTTTTTCAAGCATTTCAATCACGGCTTTCGTCTGCTTTTTCTCCGCGACGGCGGCGGGTGCAGCGGCTTCTTTTTTCTCGAGAAACTGCGACGGGTCCGTCCGCAGCTGATTGGCGAGCGATAAGCCGTCCATGGCGTCCTTCGCGTATAAAACCGGCCCTTTATATTCAGGCGAAATTTTCATGCTCGTGAACTTTCTTGAAAGCGCGGCTCCGCCGACCATAATCGGGATGGAAATATCCGCTTTGTCGAGGTCCTGCGCTGTAACGACCATTTGCTGCGCCGATTTGACGAGCAGGCCGGACAGACCGATGATATCGGGATTCTCTTTGCGGACCGCTTCAATTAATTCCTGCGGTGTCACTTTAATCCCAAGATCGACAACCTTGTAGCCGTTGTTGCTTAAAATGATGTCGACTAAGTTTTTGCCGATATCATGGACATCGCCTTTAACGGTTGCCAAAACGATCTTTCCTTTGCCGCTGTCGTCTTTCTTTTCCATATACTGTTCGAGAAAGGAAACGGCAGCTTTCATGACTTCTGCCGACTGCAGCACTTCAGCGACAATCAGCTCATTGTTGTTAAACAGCCGTCCGACCTCCGCCATGCCATCCATAAGCGGACCGTTGATCACGTCGAGCGGGGCGGCAAATTTTTTCAACGCTTGTTCGAGATCGGGAATCAAGCCTTCTTTTGTACCCTCGATGACGTACTCAGCCAAGCGCTCTTCCAGGGAAAGAGATGTTTTCGGCTGTTTGTCCGTTTTTTTCTTTCCGCGGTAGAAGTCAGTGAAGGATGCGAGCGTTTTGTCATCAGTGTGAAACAGAAGTTTTTCAGCCATTTCGACTTCTTCTTTAGGAATGGAAGCGAACCGCTCAAGCTTTTCCGTATTGACGATCGCGTAATCAAGCCCGGCCTGTGTTGCGTGGTACAAGAATACAGCATTTAAGATTTCCCGGCCGACGGGCGGAAGACCGAATGAGACGTTGCTGACGCCGAGAATCGTTAAACATTCAGGGAGCCGCTCTTTGATGAGGCGGATGCCTTCGATCGTTTCTTTAGCTGAGCCGATGTATTGTTCATCACCTGTTCCGACAGGGAAGACGAGCGGATCGAAGATGATATCGCTGGCCGGTATTCCGTACTTTTCGGTGAGCAGCTGATGCGACCTGACGGCGACGGCCAGCTTCTTTTCCGCGGTGACCGCCATTCCCTCTTCATCGATCGTGCCGACGACGAGTGCCCCTCCGAACTGTTTGACGAGCGGGAGGATGTCAGCGAACCGTTCTTCGCCGTCTTCAAGGTTGATCGAATTGATGATCGCTTTTCCCTGTGAGTATTTCAGCGCCTTTTCAATCACCGTTTTGTCCGTCGAGTCGATGACAAACGGGGCTTTTACTTTTTTCATCGCTTCTGTTAAGAAGCCTTCCATATCTTCCGCTTCATCGCGGTCCGGGTCTGCAAGGCAGATGTCGATGACATGGGCGCCGTTTTTCACTTGGGCTCTCGCGATTTCGGATGCTTCCTCAAATTTCTGTTCAGCGATCAGCCGCTTGAATTTTCTCGATCCGATGACATTTGTCCGCTCCCCGACAAAAAGGGGACGCATCGTTTCTTCATAAATTAGTCCGTCGATCCCTGAGACGGTGTGCGGCTTTTTTTCCGAAGGGACCGTCCGCGGCGGCAGCGAGGCTACTTCATCGGCCAGCGCTTCAATATGGGCGGGCGTCGTTCCGCAGCAGCCGCCGACAATGTTCAGCCAGCCTTCTTCTGCAAACGCCTTGATTTTTTTCGCGAGCGATTGCGGTGATTCATGGTATTGTCCCTCCTCATCGGGGAGGCCGGCATTCGGATAGCAGCTGACGGCCGTCCTCGCAAGGGAAGAAAGGGTTCTGATGTGATCTGTCATAAATTCCGGGCCCGTCGCGCAATTTAAACCGACGCTGACTGGCTTCATATGCTCGAGTGAGATATAGAACGATTCGATATCCTGGCCGGCCAGTGTCGTGCCCATCGGTTCGATCGTGCCTGATACCATGAGGGGAAGGGTTTTGCTGGTTTTTTCGAAGGCTTGTCTGATACCGATAAAGCCCGCTTTAACGTTCAGCATATCCTGGCTCGTTTCGAGCAGCAAGAGGTCGGCTCCCCCTGTGATCAGCGCTCTTGCCTGTTCCTCGTAATTATCGATCAGCTCGTCAAAGGTCGTGCCGCCGGTGACGGAAAGGGTTTTTGTCGTCGGACCCATCGCGCCGGCGACAAACCTTGGCCATTCAGGTGTGGAAAACTTTTCGGCGGCGGCTTTGGCGAGTTTGACTGAAGCGAGGTTGACTTCATAGGCGCGCTGCCCGAGGTCGTACTCGTCCAGAACGAGCCGTGTGGCTCCGAATGTATTGGTTTCGATGATATCGGCTTTAGCGGCTAGATAGGCTTCGTGGATGCCCTGAATGATATGAGGTGCCGTGATGCTTAGAAATTCATTGCACCCTTCATAGGCCTCGCCGCCGAAGTCAGCGGCGGACAAACCGGCATTCTGGATCATCGTTCCCATCGCACCGTCAAGGACGAGGATTTTTTTCTTCAGCTGGTCATTGATGTTAGACATTTGTTTTCTCCTTTTCTTTCTGGTGGATATATGCCGTCAGTTCGGCGGTTAAATCAGACCGCAAAAACGGTGTGATCAGATAAATGCCGTTGAACAGGTCGCACGCCGTATCAAGCAGGGAGCGGGCGATCGCGAGCCCTTCCTCGGCCTGTTTTTGTTTGTCATTTCCCGCCAGCGCCATCTTTTCGCGGATTGAATCGGACAGTTTGATGCCGGGGATTTCGTTGTGGATGAATTCCGCGTTGCGGCTGCTGGTCAGCGGCATGACGCCGATATAGATCGGTGTTTCAAGATGCTTTGTTTCTTCGTGGATTTTGATGAGCTGCTCCTCTGAATAGACAGGCTGGGAAATGAAATAGTCTGCGCCGCAGGCGATTTTTTTCTCAAGCCGTTTCACCGCTTTGTCAATGTGTCTGACATTCGGATTGAAGGCGGCCGCCACTGAGAAATTTGTTTTCTTGCCGAGCGGTTTACCTGAATATGACAAGCCTTCGTTAAACTGTTTGATCAGGCTGATCAAATCGAACGATGTCAGATCATAGACGGAAGTCGCTCCCGGAAAGTCGCCGATTTTCGACGGATCGCCGGTAATCGCCAGCACGTCTGACAGCCCCAGTGTATCGAGCCCCATTAGATGGGACTGCAGGCCGATCAGGTTGCGGTCTCTGCATGTAATATGGATCAGCGACCTCATATCGAGGCGCTGTTTTAAGAGCGCGCCGCAGGCGACATTGCTGATCCTCGGTGTGGCAAGCGAGTTGTCCGCCAATGTCAGTGCATCGATTCCGGCTGATTGAAGCTCTTTAGCGGCGTGCAAAAATTTCTCAAAGTTTAATTGTTTTGGAGGATCGAGTTCGACGATAATGGACCGTTTTTGCTTGGCCAGATCGTCGAGAACGGGCTCTGTCCTTTCGTTTTGAACAGCAAGCGCCGCTTTCTTTCTGATTTTCACGTGTTTTTCGGTGACTGGAGGAAGCCCTTTGACCGCCTCAGCCATCGCCCTGATGTGGTTCGGCGTGGTTCCGCAGCAGCCGCCGATGATCCGTGCGCCTTGATTGCGGAATTCCTCCGCGCTTTCCCTGAAATATTCATCATCTGTCTCATAAACAAGCCTGCCTTCGACAAGGGACGGGAGGCTGCTGTTCGGATAGACGGAAAGATAGGCGTCTTCTAAAAGCGGGACTTCTTCAAGCGCTCTGATCATATGATAAGGGCCGAGGCGGCAGTTGATGCCAACGACGTCTGCGCCGAGGGATGCCAGCTGCTTCAGACCGTCCGCAAGCGGGGTTCCGTCCTGAAGAACGCCCTCTTCGTGCATTGAGACATTCAAAATGATCGGCAGCTCTGTTTCCTTTCTGGCAATCTTTAAAACTTCGCGCGCTTCTTCTAAATCATAATAGGTTTCGAGCAGAAGTCCGTCCGGCTGCTCATTTAACAGAAGATAGAGCTGTTCGCGGAAGCTTCTTTTAATGTCCTCGAGAGAATACGAGTTTTTGTTGAACGTCCGGATTCCGCCGAGCGTACCGAGAACATAAGCAGAACCGGCGGCGGAGCGGGCGAGACGGACCGCTTTTTCGTTGATTTGTTTTGTTTCGTCTTCGAGCCCGTATCTGGACAGCTTGATGAAGTTTGCGCCGTACGTGTTCGTTTGAATGATATCGGCGCCGGCCTGTACATACGCTTCGTGGACGCGTCTCACTTCTTCGGGCTTGGAGATGTTCAGTTCCTCAAAACACCTGTCGATCCCATAGGAATACAGAAGTGTGCCCATTGCGCCGTCCGCGATTAACGTTTTGCTTTTTATATCCTCCAAAAAACCCATCGTTTTCCCCCTTAAGCATTTTTGATAAACAAAAAAGTCTTCTGTGAAGCAGAAGACTTTTCATCGACATTGTCCGTCTTCTTATCTTCCAAGCAGACTGCTTGCTGGATTTAGCACCTTGGTCATGAATATTCATTCACCGGTTGCTGAGGCTTCATTGGGCCAGTCCCTCTGCCTCTCTTGATAAGAACAGCTATTTAGTTTCTATTGATTACTTTTACTCAATTTACCGAAAATCGGGGGAATAATCAACAGTAAATTAAGAATTTATCGAAAATTTATAAATTGGACATCAATCGGCAGGTCGGCTTCCCTCACCATCGCGATGATTTGCTGAAGGTCGTCTTTATTTTTTCCGGTTACGCGGACTTGATCATCCTGCACTTGCGATTTAACTTTCAGACCCGATTTTTTTATCAGGTTATTGATTTTTTTCGCGTTTTCTTTGTCGATGCCCTGAACTAGTTTTCCGCGCTGTCTGACCGTGCCGCCTGAAGCGTTCTCAAGCTTTGAGTATTCGATGTTTTTCGTCGGGACGTTCCGCTTGATCAGTTTGCCGACAAGCACGTCTTTCAGCTGGTTCATTTTAAATTCGTCGTCCGATACGAGAACGAGCTCGTCTCCTTCGAGTGTGATGCTGCTTTTTGACCCTTTGAAATCATAGCGTGTGCCGATTTCCTTGAGAGCGGTCTGAATTGCGTTTTGAACTTCAGGCA
Organism: Bacillus sp. FSL W7-1354; assembly: GCF_038002405.1. Lineage (NCBI taxonomy): Bacteria > Bacillati > Bacillota > Bacilli > Caryophanales > Bacillaceae > Bacillus > Bacillus sp. FSL W7-1354. Next base: position 290,974 of record NZ_JBBOCL010000001.1, read on the forward strand.
GTTCAACCTTTGAGACGATATCAAATGAGCTTTCTTTCGCCATGTGAAAACCTCCATCCATTTTACTTATGAGTCAATTATAGTAGAATAAGGTGAAACTTCCAATATCGAGCGGTTTGCCTGGCCGCGATCCGGCAATAATTTTAACATTGGAGGAATAATAAGAAAAAGAAAAACAGGCGGATAAGAAAGGAAGAAACAGTATGAAACCAGGACAGCAGCTAACATTGAAAATAGATCATAAAGCCGATTACGGTTACTTTTTGACGGACGGCGAAACGGCGGTCCTTCTGCATCAGAGCGAGATCACGGAGGATATTGAAGACAGAGAAGAGGTCGATGTCTTTTTATATGTCGATCATGAAGATCGCTTGGCGGCTACGATGAGAAAGCCGATGATCAGCGCTGAACAGTACGGCTGGGTGGAAGTCGTTGATGCCGTCAGCGGCATGGGGGTTTTCGTCGATGTCGGGCTCTCGAAGGACGCCCTCGTTGCGACAGAGCATCTCCCGCCGTATGAATCAGTATGGCCGCAAAAAGGGGACAGGCTGTACTGTATGCTGAAAATCACGGGGCACGGAAGGATGTTTGCCAAACCGGCGCCGGAGGATAAGATCAGCGAGCTGTTTAGTGAAGCTTCACCCGGTCTGATGAATAAAGAGCTCACCGGAACGATCTACCGCTTGATCGCATCAGGCTCTTTTATGATTTCCGAAACCGGCATCAGAGGCTTTATCCATTCTTCTGAGCGAAAGGAAGAGCCGAGGCTTGGGGAAAAGCTGACCGCAAGGGTGATCAAAGTAAAAGAAGACGGTTCTGTTAATCTGTCGCTTCTGCCAAGAAAGCAGGATGCCCTATCGGTTGATGCAGAACAAATTTTGACTTATATGAGAACGAGAAACGGCGCGATGCCGTTCTGGGATAAAAGCGACCCTGAGGATATCAAAGAGCGCTTCAACATGAGCAAAGCAGCATTTAAAAGGGCGCTCGGCCATCTGATGAAACAGGATAAAATCTATCAGGAAGAGGGCTGGACATACGAGAAAAAATAAATATGAGGCGGCGTCCGATGAGGACGCCGCCGGTTTTTTACAAGTGATCAGGCTTCTTTGATTCCTGGTGTTTACCGGCTTGTCTGTTCTTTTCAGCGAGCCGGTTTTTCTGCTGGTTGACGGCGTTGTTGTCAACTGGCTTTTTATCATCATCTTTCATGAGGAAGCACCTCCTGTCAAAATGTCGCTTTTAGCTTGCACACTGCCGGCGAAACTATGTACTCTCCCAACCGCGATGTTTTTTGCCGGGAAGTTTATGCCTCCTTGTACCGCCAGCATACACATATCATAAGACCCAAAAAAAGGAGACTTGGTATGAAACATTGCTGCTCAGTTTACATTCAAAGTGTTTCGGCAGGAGGAGTCGTCAATTTTGGCGGTGCGTTTAAAATTTGTCCGATCACAATGGAAAAAGTGGTCGAGGGGTCTGGAGGTCCTGATGTCGCGACAGCGGCTGCCGGTTTTCTTGATGGAGCGCTTACACCGGCCGCCGCTGAAGGAACAGTCACCGAAGACAGCTGACGAAGAAGGCCTGCTTTTATCAAGCAGGCCTCAGCGTGTCGACAAACCCTCGCATTCGTTGTCAGGCCTGCGCGTCGGTGCTCACGAATTGCAACATTCGCTCCGCTCCGATGCTCGGCCTTCCTAAACTGCAAGGGTTTTCAATCACGCTGATAGGATGACAAAATCCCAAAACTAAGAGCCGTTTTGGGATTTTGTCAACAATCTAAGGCCTGCTTTTATCAAGCAGGCCTCTGTTTTACCTTATCTTTTGTCTTTCCCCGGAAAAAAGACCGCCAATGTTCCGGGGCCGGAATGGGCGCCGACCGCTGAACCGACCATGTTGACGACGATTTCCCCCGGCTGAAATTCGGCTTCGATCATCCGTTTGACCTCTTCGGCCGTCTCTTCGTCATCTCCGTGGCTGATGCCGACCGTCTGTCCGCTCAAATCGACGCTTCTTTCTTTCATCAAATCGATCATCCGTTTGAGCAGCTTCTTTTTGCCGCGGATTTTTTCCAAGGGGACAAGCTTGCCGTCTTCAACATGCAGGAGCGGTTTAATATTCAGCAAACCGCCGACAAATGCCGATGCTTTGCTGATTCTTCCGCCTCTTGCCAAATAAGTCAGGTCATCTACGGTAAAAATATGTTCAAGATGTTCGCAAAAGTCCTTTACAGACGATTCAATTTCTTGTATTGTATTGCCGTTAGTTGCGAGTTTAAGGGCGTGCTTAACCGCGAGCCCATAGCCTAATGAAGCGCATTTTGAGTCGATGATCCGCAGATCGAAATCAGGGAACTCTTCCTTGACTTCGTTTGCTGCCATCACAGCCGTCTGGTATGTTCCGGAAAGCTCTGAAGAAAAGGCGATATAGAGAGCGGGGTTGTTTTCGCCGGCCAGCTCGCTGAATGCATTCTTGAACCGCATCATGGACGGCTGGGACGTTTTCGGCGCTTTGCCTTCGCGCATCGCTTCATAAACGTCCAGAGGCTGAATCGTCAGAAGGTCATCGTACTCTTTTTCATCAAGCAGCACCTTTAACGGAATAAATGAGATGTGATGTTCATCATAAAAAGATTTCGGCAAATCTGCCGCACTGTCTGCTAAAAGGTGAACGTTCATTTGAACCCCTTCTTTCTAAAAAATGGTTGAAAAGGACGCCAAACTGTCCTTCGGTATATTTCGTTTTTTAGGTCAACTATATCATATATTTTTACATTGACGTTTTCAAAATATTGTTTTAAGGGTAAACCAAATATATACGAAAGTAGCGGAGGAACTAAATATGGTCATAGCTGAAGCAAAAAAATTGTTCATTGTCATCATCGGCGCCTTGTTAAATGCCATCGGATTGAATCTGTTTCTGATTCCCGCCGATGTTTACGCCAGCGGCTTTACGGGGGTAGCGCAGCTTTTATCGAGTGCGCTTGACCAGTACAGCCCGATTTACTTTTCAACGGGGACGCTATTGTTTATTTTAAACATTCCCGTCGGGATTCTGGGTTGGCTGAAGGTCGGGCGCTCATTTACGGTTTACAGCATTTTGAGCGTAGCCTTGACGACGGTCTTTTTAGGAATGCTCCCTGAGGCGAGCCTGTCAAACGATATTTTGCTGAACGCCGTGTTCGGCGGGGTGATCGCCGCGGTCGGAATCGGCCTGACCCTTAAATACGGGGCTTCAACGGGCGGTTTGGATATTATCGCGATGATCCTGGCGAAGTGGAAAGACAAACCGGTCGGCACCTATTTCTTTATTTTAAACGGTGCGATCATTTTAACAGCAGGATTATTGAACGGGTGGGAGAAAGCATTATATACGCTCGTTACACTATATGTGACAACCAGGGTGATCGATGCCATCCACACCCGTCACGCCAAGCTCACCGTTATGATTGTCACAAAGAAAGCGGAGGAGATCAAAGAAGCGATTTACGGAAAGATGGTCCGCGGCATTACAACCGTTCCGGCGAAAGGCGCCTTTACGAATGAACAGAAAGAAATGATGATCATTGTGATTACAAGATACGAATTATACGACTTGGAAAAAATCATTAATGAAGTGGATCCAAATGCTTTCACAAACGTCGTGCAGACAACGCAGGTTTTAGGGTTTTTCCGCAAAGATTAATGAAAGGGTGAATGAATGCGGCTGATTTCCATGATGGTAATGTTGCTGTTTGTCGGTGGATGCGGGCAAAACGGGGATCAAGTCCCCGATAAGGAGGTATCAGGGGAAGTGAATAACGGGAGTGTAACATTAACGGTTGAACCCGTTCAGAAGCAGGGAGAAATCGAATTTCGGATGTCGGTTGTCAACCATACGGATGATGTGGCAGAGTTTGAATTCAGCAGCGGACAGAAATTTGAACTGATCGTCAGCGACAAAGAAGGGAATGAAAGGTACCGCTATTCGAAAGGAAAAATGTTTACGCAGGCGTTCCAGACGATGACGCTCAAACCGAAAGAGTCTTACGATTTTACTGATGTATGGAAAGAGGTGCCTGAATCCGGCACATATGAAGTAAACGTGACATTTTTGGGAAGATCGGAACAGTTTGCAACTTTGAGGGCCGGCAAATCGTTTGAAGTGAAATAGCCGTCAAAAAAGGCATCCCGGGAAGGATGCCTTTTTGTATGCTGTCAAGCAGAAGGGAAGGCGGCTGCCTGAACACGCCTGTGACCGTTAATATTGATCCCCGTTGAAAATAGAATTTTTAACGATAACGTAGTCTACGTTGCGGATCGCATCGAGCTTGTTTCCTCCCGCGTAAGAAATGGATGACTGCAGATCCTGTTCCATTTCTGTCAGCGTATCCATGATCGCGCCTTTATGCTCCACGTACATTTTTTTGCCTTCGACATTTTTCTTTTCACCTTTTTGGTACTCAGAAGCCGAACCGAAATATTCTTTGTAAAGCTTGCCGTCTTTTTCGATCGTTGCCCCCGGCGATTCTTCGTGTCCGGCAAACAGCGAACCGATCATGACCATTGTCGCTCCGAATCTGACCGATTTGGCGATGTCCCCGTGAGTGCGGATGCCGCCGTCTGCAATGATCGGCTTGCTCGCCGCTTTTGCACACCAGCGCAGCGCAGCCAGCTGCCAGCCGCCCGTTCCAAAACCGGTTTTAATTTTTGTAATGCAGACTTTTCCGGGACCGATGCCGACTTTTGTAGCGTCGGCGCCGGCGTTTTCAAGTTCTCTCACAGCTTCGGGCGTTCCGACATTTCCTGCGATCACGAAGCTGTCCGGAAGATGTTTTTTAATTTGCTGAATCATATTGATGACGGCGTTCGAGTGACCGTGAGCGATATCGATCGTGATGTAATCAGGCGTGAGATTCTCTTTCACCAGCTCTTCGATAAACGCGTATTCGTCATCTTTGACTCCGACGCTGATTGAAGAAAACAAACCGCGCGCCTTCATGTCTTTTACAAAATCGATCCGTGTTTCCGGCTCAAAGCGGTGCATCACATAAAAGTAACCGTTTTCCGCTAATGAAACAGCCAGCTTTTCATCTATAATGGTCTGCATATTGGCGGGCACCACAGGCAGTTTAAATGTTCTTCCGCCGAACTGCACGGACGGATCACATTCAGAGCGGCTCTTGACGATGCACTTTGCAGGAATTAGTTGAATATCCTCGTAATCAAACACGTTTTCCAATATAAAAACCCCCAAAAACGAATATTTATTTATTTGTTATATAAAATGTTCGCCTTTTATAATGTACTTCCTTTTGCTTCCGATGTCAAATTTTTATGTTTTGAAATTTGAACATAAAAAAGGAGCCGTGCCGATGGCACAGACTCCTCTCCGGCTGTCAAAAAGCCGGCGTGTTGTTATGATCGTTGATCTAGCTGCTCCTGAAGATCGTGAAGCTGGCGCCGTTCGGCATCAGTTGAATTGGCGTATGCCGAGGAAAGGGCGTTTTTGGCTCTTGCAACGGCTTTCGCCTTTTCGCCTGAATCCGTCGAAGCTTCAGCTTCATGAACGGCTGCTTTGGCCATTTGAAACAGTTCGTTTCTCATGTTACAGCCCTCCGCATTCCGTCGGGCCGCTCTTTTGTTCAGCCTCTTCTAATGTGGAGCGGTAAGGGAACCTGGCGGCATGCTGTTTAAGCGAATCCTTGCCTTGCTGAATAAACCGTTTTGATTTGCTGCGTTTACCCATCTTGAAATTCCCCCTTAACACGAGTGACGGTCCGGTGCGGCCGTCTTCTCATAGTATTGCCGTTTTGAAAAGCCGTTTATGAATGGCAAATTATAATATTATAAAGCGAAGTAGTCCTTCAAAAAGACTGCGATTCCGTCTTCTTCGTTTGATTTTGTAACCTTGTTTGCAACGCTTTTTACCCCTTCGATGCCGTTGCCCATCGCCACGCCGCAGCCCGCGAACTCAAGCATTTCAAGGTCGTTGTCTTCATCGCCGAAGGCAATGACCCGCTCAGGCGGTATCCCGTAATAGTCCGTGATTTTCTCTAAGCCGACCGCTTTATTGATGCCGCTTTTAATCAGTTCGATCACATGCCACGGAGCCGCCCATCTTCTATGATCGACCATCTCCGCGTGAACGTCTGACAGGTAGGAGCGGATCGCCGGAACATCCTCTTCTTTTGCGTGGATCAGTACGCTTGTCACATCTTGGCCGAGGTTTGTCCTTAAATCTCCGACCGTAATATTCGGGCTGCCCATCGTAAAGACATCAATCAGTTTTTCGTCATGATAATGAAAATAAACATCATCGACAATTTCAGCAAGGATATTATGTACGTTGTATGTCTCGCTGACTTCAATGATCTGTTTGACCACCTCGAGATCAAGAGATGTATGGAAGCGTCCCCAGCTTTGATCTTTAGGATGATGGACAAACGCCCCGTTGAAATTGACGATCGGCGTATCGAGCTGGAGCTGATCATAATACACGGAGCTTGCTCGGAACGGTCTTCCCGTAGAAATGCACACGTAATGTCCATCTTCCCGCAGCTTGCGGATGACGTCGCTGGAGCTTTCCGAGATGGTCTTGTCGTCTTTTAATAATGTACCGTCTAAGTCCAATGCAATTAAATATGGTTTTGTCTCCATAAATGCTCCTTTGTTGTGAATTTGAAAGTTCTGACTTACCTATAGTGTATCTTTTTACCTTCTTTATTGTCTACATGTTAAACTTATGATGATGGACATCCTAAAAGGAGGAAGAAACAGTCGTGATCATAATCGAGAAGCAACATATTTCAAACATTCCTCTTTTGCATATTGTAAAAGAGGAGAAAAAAGAGAAAGCTCTTCCTCTTGTTTTCTTCATACATGGTTTTACAAGCGCAAAAGAGCATAACCTTCACTTCGCATATCTGCTTGCCGAAAAAGGAATGCGCGTGGTCCTGCCTGAGGCTCTTTATCACGGGGAGAGGGAAGAACAGCTCACTCAGGAAGAGCTCGCCCCGAGGTTTTGGGAGATCGTCACGAATGAAATCAAAGAGCTCGAAGTGCTGAAAAACCACTTTGAACAGGAAAACCTGATTGAAAAGGGCCGTATCGGCGCCGCCGGAACTTCGATGGGCGGTATTGTCACGCTCGGCGCTTTGACACAATACGAATGGATTACAACTGCCGTCAGTTTAATGGGCAGTCCCGCCTATGTAGAATTTTTTGATCAACAGCTCGCTTTTATGCGTGAAAAGAAAATTGAACTTCCTTTCACAGAAGGACAAATCGAACAGCAGCGCGATAAACTGAAGCGTTTTGACTTGAGTCTGCAGCCGGACAAATTGAAGATGAGGCCGCTTTTATTTTGGCACGGCAAACAGGATGGCACCGTTCCGTTTGCTTTGGCGCGCCGCTTCTATGAATCGACGATTCCGCTGTATGAAACTCGGCCTGATTTGCTGCATTTTATCGAAGATGAGCGGGCCGGGCATAAAGTATCAAGGGAAGGCCTTTTGAAAACAGTCGAATGGTTTGATGCGCACCTTTAAGTGCTATCGGTTTAGAAAATGAAAGAAGTGCGTTATACTGATGAAAAAAGGAGTGAGGAAGAGTGGATGAAGCATTAAAAGAGAACATCATGGGCGCCCTTGAACAGGTCGTTGACCCTGAACTGGGCGTCGATATCGTCAATCTCGGCCTTGTATATGACGTGGATATGGATGAAAACGGAAAAACTGACGTGACTATGACTTTGACTTCAATGGGCTGTCCGCTGGCGCCGATCATTGTGGATGAAGTCAAAAAAGCGCTCGCAGATATTCCCGAAGTCAAGGAAGTTGACGTTCATATCGTCTGGAATCCGCCTTGGACACGGGACAAAATGTCGCGATATGCGAAAATCGCACTTGGCATCCAATAAACGTTTCCAGAGCCTGCTCAACCGTTGACAGGCTCTTTCTGTTTTGAAAAGGGAGCCGCCGTAATAGATAACACGGGCGTATCCAGGCAGATCGCTACTCCCGTTATAAAAAGAACGCTTGTACAAGCGTTCTTTTTTTATTGCAAAAACGCCAGCCGGCACATTCTCCGGTTTGAAAAGCGGAGAATCCGGGAAGATGGGAACGACCAAGCCGCTGAAAAAGGACTGCCGGCGGGAGGAAAGAACCAATATGAAAGATGAACAAAAAATATTAAATATACAATTGAATTAATTTTTATTCATGTTATAATGTTAAATAATTTCACAAAGACCAAGAAGGTGAACTTGTTTTGAAAATAGGTATTATAGGTGCTACTGGCTATGGAGGGGCAGAGATTATGAGGATTATGAAGTTGCACCCTTATGCAGATGAATGCATATTGTATTCATCGAGTGATGAGGGAGCCCGCTATGATGCCGCATACCCGCACCTTATGAAACTGACAGATCAACACCTGCAACCGATCGAAGTAAAGAAAATTGCGAACGAAATCGATTTTTTATTTATGGCTGCGCCTTCGGGGGTATCCAGCCGGCTGACGCCACAGTTTGATGCATATGACATACCGATCATTGACCTGTCCGGCGATCTCAGGCTGCAGAACCCGAGCGTCTATGAAAAATGGTATAAAAGGGAAGCCGCGCCTGAACACGTGCTTCAAAAAGCGGTATACGGACTGTCTGAGCTGAATCGGGAAGACATTAAAACGGCGCAGTACATAGCCAATCCAGGTTGTTTCCCGACAGCGGTTCTTCTCGGCTTGGCGCCGCTCGTCAAAAGCGGCAGCATCAACGAATCTTTTGTCATCATCGATGCGAAAACAGGGGTATCGGGAGCAGGCAGAAAGGCGTCGATGGGCACTCACTTTTCAGAGATCAATGACAATTTCAAAATATATAAGGTAAACGAACACCAGCATACGCCTGAAATCGAGCAGATTGTTAAACAATGGGACTCCGCATTTAAACCGATCACATTCAGCACGCATTTAGTTCCGATGACAAGGGGCATTATGGCGACCATCTACACAGAACTGAAAGACAGCATGGATGCCGAACAGCTCCAACTTATTTTTTCAAAATTTTATAAAGATTCATACTTTGTCAGAGTGAGAGAACCCGGTTCGTTCCCTGCAACTAAAGAGGTGTACGGCAGCAATTTTTGCGATATCGGCGTTACCGTTGATGAACGGACGAACAGAGTGACAATTGTGTCAGTGATCGATAACTTGATGAAGGGAGCCGCGGGTCAGGCTGTTCAAAACTTCAACATTATGAACGGCTGGAGCGAAACCGCCGGGCTTGAATTTACGCCAATTTATCCATAAGACGGGAGAGAACAAACATATGATTCAGGTGAGTCAAGACAGCATAAAAAAAACAGACGGAAATGTCGCTTCGCCTAAAGGCTATTTGGCAAAAGGGGTTCACTGCGGCCTCCGCTATTCAAAAAAGGATCTTGGAATTATCATCAGCTCAAGACCGGCGGTGAGCGCCGCCGTTTATACGCAAAGCCACTTTCAGGCTGCGCCGATCAAGGTGACGCAGGAAAGTCTCAAAAAAAGCGCGCATCTGCAAGCCGTCATCGTCAACAGCGCAAATGCCAACGCATGTACGGGAGAGCAGGGCTTAAAAGATGCATATGAGATGCGCCGCCAAAGCGCTGATATGCTTGGGATCGAGCCGGAACTGGTGGCCGTGTCCTCAACCGGCGTCATCGGCGAATACCTCAATATGGAAAGCATTACAAAAGGCATCAGCCTTCTCGCCGAGACTGAGCCTGCCGAAGGCGATTTCGAAGAAGCGATCTTAACGACAGACACGGTGATCAAACAAACGTGCTATGAACTGACGATCGGCGGTCAAAGAGTGACGATTGGCGGAGCAGCCAAAGGGTCGGGAATGATCCACCCGAATATGGCGACGATGCTCGGCTTTGTCACAACAGATGCATGCATCGAAGAAAGCGCGCTGCAAAGGGCATTAAGGGAAATTACGGACGTTTCATTCAACCAGATCACAGTCGACGGCGACACATCGACTAACGATATGGTGCTCGTCATGGCGAACGGATGCGCCGGAAATGAGCGCCTCCATGAAGAACACGAAGATTGGCCGGTTTTCAAAAAAGGCCTGCAGCTTGCCTGCACAGACCTCGCCAAACAAATCGCGAGAGACGGGGAAGGGGCGACAAAGCTGATCGAGGTTGAAGTGAACGGTGCGAAAAGCAATCTTGAAGCGCAAATCATCGCCAAAAAAATCGTCGGCTCAAACCTTGTAAAAACCGCGGTTTACGGAACGGATGCGAACTGGGGCAGAATCATTGTCGCGATCGGAGACAGCATGGCTGCTGTGACACCGGAGAAGGTAGAAATCTACCTGGGCGGCCAATGCCTTTTTAAAAATAACGAACCGCAGCCGTTTTCAGAAGAGCTGGCCAAAACATATTTAGAAAACAGCGAAGTGAAAATCGAGGTTCGCTTGCAGGAAGGTGACGGAAAAGGTACGGCTTGGGGCTGCGATTTAACTTATGAATACGTCAAAATCAATGCGAGCTATCGGACGTAAAAAGGGGATCACAATGGATAAAACAATCGTTTTTAAATGCGGCGGAAGCGTCATCCGCGAACTATCGGACGAATTTTTTCAAAATCTGAAAGAGCTGACCGAAAGCGGCTGGAAAATCGCACTCGTCCACGGGGGCGGGCCCGATATTACAAAGATGCTGAAGAAACTCAATATTCGAAGCGAATTCGTCAACGGACAGCGTAAGACGACAAAAGCGGTTCTTGAAGTCGCTGAAATGGTCTTATCCGGTTCGATCAACAAATTTTTCGTTGCCGAGCTGACAAAGCACGGCCTTCCGGCTGTCGGAGTATCAGGAAAAGACGGGGGACTGCTCCTTGCCGACTATTTAAATGAAAAAGAATACGGTCAGGTCGGGCGCATTAAAAAAGTAAACGGCCGAATGGCCGAAGCGCTCATGGAAAAAGGCTTTATTCCGGTTATCGCCCCCCTCTCGATGACGGATGGCTGTGAGACTTTGAATGTGAACGCCGATTTGGCGGCGTCGGCTGTTGCGGCAGCCTTGCACGCTGACAAATTAATGTTTGTGACAGACGTTAAAGGGATTATGAAAAACGAAGAAATGCTGAAAGAGCTGACGCCGGCAGACATCGAAAGCCTGATTGCTGAAGGCGTGATCTCGGGAGGCATGATACCAAAAGTGCATTCTGCAAAAGAAGCCCTCACAGATGAAGTGGATGAAGTGATGATCGTGAGCGGAAAAGGATCTTTCCTCACGAAAGACGATTTCATCGGCACGAAAATCATTAAACAAAAGGAGGCCGTATCGTGAGTCATTTATTTCAGACGTACAGCCGCTGGAATATCAATATTAAAAAAGCGAAAGGCACGATCGTTCAGGATGAGAAGGGGAACGCTTATCTTGATTTCGTCCAGGGAATCGCGGTCTGCAATCTCGGGCATTGCCCCGATTCAGTGACAGCTGCTGTCAAAAAACAGCTTGATGATGTCTGGCATGTTTCCAATCTGTTTCAAAATGAGCTTCAAGAAAAGGTTGCACAGCTTCTTGCCAAAAACAGTGCAGGCGATCTCGTCTTCTTTTGCAACAGCGGGGCAGAAGCGAATGAAGGGGCGGTGAAGCTCGCACGAAAACATACGCAAAAAACAAAAATCATAACGTTTCAGCAATCGTTCCACGGACGCACGTATGCGGGAATGGCCGCAACCGGACAGGAAAAGATCAAGCTCGGATTCGGACCGATGCTTGAAGGATTCCACTACTTACCTTACAACGAGCCGAAAGCATTTGCCGAATTGCAGGATGAAAAAGATATCGCGGCAGTGATGCTCGAGCCGATTCAAGGCGAAGGCGGCGTCATCCCTGCGAGCAGGGAATTTCTGCAGAGCGTTCAAGATTTTTGCCGCGATAAGCAGGCTCTCCTTATCGTCGACGAAGTTCAAACCGGAATTGGACGCACCGGTAAAGCTTTCGGATATGAATACGAAGGGCTGTCACCTGATATCATCACCGTCGCGAAAGGACTGGGCAGCGGTTTTCCGGTCGGAGCCGTGATCGGGAAAAAAGAGCTTTCAGAAGCGTTCTATCCGGGTTCCCACGGCTCGACATTCGGAGGGAACATGCTGGCGATGGCTGCGGCAAACGCCACGTTGGAGACCATTTTTGAAAGCAGCTTTCTTGAAGAAGTGAGCGCCAAAGGAGCATTTTTGCATCAACAGCTGAAAGAAAAGCTTCAATTTCCGCTTGTAAAAGATATCCGCGGGAAAGGGCTGATCGCCGGAATCGAGTGCAAGGAACCTGTACAGCCGCTGATCGAAGCGCTTCAAAAGGAAGGTTTGCTCGTTCTTCCCGCGGGTCCGAACGTCATCAGACTTCTGCCGCCATTGACGGTTGCGAAAAGTGAAATCAAAGCGGCCGTGGAAAAACTGAAAGCTGTCATGGCAGATCATTCAGCTGTAAAACAGTAATTTTTTTTCGATATGTAAGTATAAAAATTCATGAATATCATTATTTATTCATCAAAGGTGGGCTTAAGATGGAAGGATATTTAGTTCTTGAAGATGGTACATCCTTCAGCGGTGAACTGGACGGTCTTGACGGCTGCACCGGTGAAGTCGTCTTTTTTACGGGCATGACCGGCTATCAGGAGGTTTTGACAGACCCTTCTTATAAAGGCCAGATTATTGTCTTTACGTACCCGCTGATTGGCAACTACGGAATAAACGAAAGCGATGATGAAAGCAAGCGGCCTCAGGTGAAAGGGGTTGTCGTCTATGAAGCGTGCGACAGGTTTTCCCATCATCAGGCGACAGAAAGCCTTCGGGAATACTTGGCGAAGTGGGATGTTCCGCTTTTATCGCACGTGGACACAAGAGCGGTTGTTCAGCATATCAGGGCAAAGGGGACGCTGAATGCCAGACTGACGAAACAAAAGGACGGCATTCCGGCTCCGCGCCAGCTGGAAAACTATGCGGCACAGGTTGCCGGACAAAACGAAAACGGCGCCTTTAGGGAAGGCAATACGCATATTGCGGTGATCGATTTCGGCTATAAAAAGTCGATCGCTTCATCGCTTGCAAACCGGGGCTGCAAAGTAACGGTCGTTCCCTATCAAGAGATGGACGGCATTTCAAAGCTGAATCCGGACGGGATCGTCCTTTCAAACGGGCCGGGCGATCCGAAAGCGATCCTTCCATATATGGATGCACTCCGGGATATCATCTCTTCCTATCCGACTCTCGGCATCTGTCTCGGGCACCAGCTGATCGCGCTCGCATTCGGAAGCGACACGTATAAGCTTCCGTTCGGCCACAGGGGAGCCAATCATCCGGTCATGGACAAAGAGACCGGACGCGTGTTCATGACAAGCCAAAACCACAGCTATGTCGTCGATCGGGACACCATCAGCGAAAATGAATTTTCCGTCAGATTTTATCATGTCAACGACGGTTCAGTAGAAGGGCTGATGCATAAAACACTGCCTGTCATATCCGTTCAGTTTCATCCGGAAGCCCATCCGGGACCGGCTGAAAGCGAGTGGATATTCGGCGAATATTTGCAGAAATTGAACGAAGCAAGGAGAGAGATCGCCCATGCCTAAAGATCAAACCATCAAAAGCATTCTCGTTATCGGGTCGGGGCCGATTATCATCGGGCAGGCCGCTGAATTCGACTACTCCGGAACCCAGGGTTGCATGGCGCTGAAAAGCGAAGGCTACCGGGTGATTCTTGTCAACAGCAACCCGGCGACCATCATGACCGATGAATCTTTTGCAGATGAAATCTATTTTGAGCCCTTGACAGTGGAAAGCCTCACACAAATCATCAAGCGCGAAAAACCGGACGGACTGCTCGCCAATCTGGGCGGACAGACAGCGCTGAATTTGGCCGTCGAGCTCGAAAAGGCCGGCATTCTTAAAACATACGGGGTAAAGCTGCTTGGAACATCTGTTGATACGATCGAAAAGGGCGAAGACAGGGAAAAGTTCCGCGCCTTGATGAAGGAGCTGAACGAACCTGTGCCGGATTCAGAAATTGTTGACAATCAAGATGATGCGCTTCGTTTTGCGCTCTCAATCGGTTTTCCGATTATCGTGCGGCCGGCCTATACATTGGGCGGAAAAGGAGGCGGCATCGCGGCGACGAAAGAGGAGTTCCTGCCTTTAATCGAAAGCGCCCTCCTCGCAAGCCCGATTCACCAATGTCTTGTCGAAAAAAGCATTGCCGGTTTTAAAGAAATCGAATACGAAGTCATGCGTGACAGAAACAATACATGCATTACCGTCTGCAATATGGAAAACATCGATCCGGTCGGCGTCCATACGGGGGATTCGATCGTTGTCGCCCCGTCGCAGACATTAACGGATGCGGATTATCAAATGCTTCGTTCTGCCAGCTTAAAGATCATTTCCGCGCTCGATGTCGTCGGCGGCTGCAACATTCAATTCGCCCTGGACCCGGAAAGCAAAAATTATTATGTCATCGAGGTGAATCCGAGAGTAAGCCGTTCATCGGCGCTCGCCTCAAAAGCGACCGGCTATCCGATCGCAAAAATGGCGGCTAAACTGGCTGTCGGCTACACGCTTGCCGAGCTGAAAAATCCCCTCACAGATTCGACATACGCCAGCTTCGAGCCTGCGCTTGACTATGTCGTCGTCAAATTTCCGCGCTGGCCGTTCGACAAATTCAAACAAGCCGACCGTAAGCTCGGCACGAAAATGAAAGCGACGGGAGAAGTCATGGCGATTGACCGCAATCTTGAAGCGGCCCTGCAAAAAGCGGTCGCATCCCTTGAGCTGAAAACGTCAGGAACCCATTTGCCCGAACTTGGCGGCGCATCTTCAGAAGTGTTGTGGAAGCTGCTTGAGACTCCTGATGACCGCCGTTTCTTTGCGGTCATGGAGCTGCTGAGCAGGGGGGCTTCCATCAGCGAGATACACGAGAAAACGAAAATCGATAACTATTTCCTTCATGTGTTTTCTAACATCATTCAGCTGGAAAACATGTTGATGGAACAGGGAGACGCGCTGTCCGTCAGCCTTTTGAAAAAGGTAAAAGAAAAGGGATTTACCGACTTTACGATCGCTTCCCTCACCGGAAAGACGGAAGAAGAAGTGCGCGCGTTCCGCAAGAAAATGGGCATTGCCGCATCCTTTAAAATCGTCGATACATGCGCAGCTGAATTTGATGCGAAGACAAACTATTTTTACTCGACGTATTTTGGGAAAAGCGACGGAGACATCTCTCAAAAAACGAAAAAGCGCGCCCTGATCATCGGTTCCGGCCCGATACGGATCGGCCAGGGAGTCGAGTTTGACTACAGCGCCGTGCACGGCGTCATGACGCTGAAAAACCTCGGGTTTGAAACGATCATGCTGAACAACAACCCGGAAACCGTCAGCACGGATTATGAAATGGCAGACCGCCTGTACTTTGAACCGATTACACCCGAGCATATTCTCAATGTCGCTGAAGCGGAAGATATCGATTTTGCGATTGTTCAATTCGGCGGCCAATCCGCCATCAATGTGGCTGAAGCGATTGAAAAAGCGGGCATCACGCTGCTTGGGACATCATCGGAAACCCTTGACATACTTGAAGACCGTGATCAATTTTATCAGCTTCTTGACGAGCTCGGCATTTCCCATGCTAAAGGAGAAACGGCTTCATCAAAAGCGGAAGCGGTGCAGAAAGCAAACGAAATCGGCTATCCTGTGCTGATCAGGCCGTCATATGTGATCGGCGGCATGGGCATGATGATCGTTCACTCCGAAGCAGAGCTCAGAGAGCTGCTGGGCGGAGCGTCGCAAATGCCTTACCCGATTCTGATCGATCAATACGTATCGGGAAAAGAGTTTGAAATCGACCTTGTCAGCGATGGCGACGATCTCTACATCCCGACTTATATCGAGCATATTGAAAAAGCGGGCGTGCATTCAGGTGACAGCTACGCGATTTTGCCGGGGCCTTCGGTCACTCCGGAGATGAAAAGCGCCGCGCGGGATGCTGCCGCAAAAATCGTCCGCAAGCTCGGATTTAAAGGTATTATGAACATTCAATTTATAGCGGACGCGGATGAACTGCTCATCCTTGAAGTCAATCCGAGGGCGAGCCGGACGGTTCCGGTTGTCAGCAAGGTGATGGGGGTTCCGATGATCCCGCTTGCGGCGCAGCTGTTGGCCGGTTCGTCACTCAAAGAGTTGAAGCCCGCCGCCAAAAACTCACGCGGCGTTGCCGTGAAGTTTCCGGTCTTTTCATCGCACGCTATCCAGGATGTCGATTTGAAGCTTGGACCGGAAATGAAATCGACCGGAGAAGGCATGTATGTCGGCTTCAATCCGGAAAGCGCCCTGAAGAAAATCTTTGCGGGAATCTGGCAAACGAAAGGCTGCATTTACATGGAAGGGGCCGGCGAGCTTCGTTCTCTCGCAGAACAGGCGGGTTTCACCGTACAGTCGGACGATTTTCCAGGCTGGATCAAACGGAAAGACAAAGCGCTGCACATCCATTTAGCCGAATCAAAAGAGGCGAGCAAGCAGCGAATGGAAGCCGTCACCCACGGTGTGGCGGTGATGACAGAGGAAGAGACGGTACGGGCATTTTTGACGAGCGGGCATGGAACGACTAAAGCCGTGTCGCTTAAAGATTTATATAAAAAGGAAGTGGAGACATGTCTACTGTAAACATCGGGGCGACCCGGGAAATCAATCTGACGGGTAAGGATTTTTTAAGCCTGAAAGACTTTTCAAAAGAAGAGATCGTTTATTTGCTGAAAGAGGCAGCAGCGATGAAGCAAAATAAAATTCAAGACATCTTTAAAGGAAAAACATTGGCGATGATCTTTGAAAAGTCGTCGACGAGAACGCGCGTATCGTTTGAAGCCGGAATGGCGCAGCTCGGCGGAAACGCCCTGTTTTTAAGCAGTAAAGACATGCAGCTGGGCAGAGGGGAAACGATCGCAGATACCGCGAAAGTGCTTTCGGGTTATGTCGACGCGATTATGATCCGCACATTCGAACACGAAAAAGTCGAAGAGCTTGCCAAGCACGCCGAGATTCCCGTGATCAACGGATTGACCGATCTTTTCCATCCGTGTCAGGCGCTTAGTGACCTCTTGACGATTCAAGAGACGAAAGGAACATTAAAAGGGCTGAAAGCCGTTTATGTTGGAGACGGAAACAATGTCGCGCATTCGCTGTTAATCGGCTGTGCGAAAGTGGGATGCGACATTACGGTCGCTTCGCCTGAAGGGTATGAGCCGAATCAGGAAGTGGTAAGACTGGCCGAGGGATTCGCCGAAGAGTCCGGAGCGGCCGTCACAATCACAAATGACCCCGTGTCAGCCGTTCAACAAGCGGATGTCATCTATTCTGATGTGTTTACAAGCATGGGCCAAGAGAAAGAAGCCGAAGAACGGATGAATATCTTTGCTCCTTACCAGGTCAACAGAGCGCTTGTCTCCCATGCCAAACCGGATTACGTCTTTCTGCACTGCCTTCCTGCCCACAGGGAAGAAGAGGTCACCGCAGAGATCATCGACGGCCCGAATTCAGCGGTATTCCAGCAGGCTGAAAACCGCCTGCACGTCCAAAAAGCTTTATTAAAAGCATTGTTATCTTAAATAAAAAACAGCTGATCACAATTGATCAGCTGTTTTTTTAGGCGAATATCAAAACGGCGATGCCGATGACAAAGCAGTAAATCGAGAAATAAACCAAGTTTCCTTTCGCCATAATATTCATGAACCAGCGCAATGAAAAGTATGTAGCGATAATCGATGCAATGAACGCAAACAAATAAGGAAGGAAAAGCTCCCCTAAACGCGGATCATGAAAAATATCGGTAATGCTTAAAATGGTCCCGCCAAGACTGACCGGTATGTACAGTAAAAATGAAAACCTGAGCGCGGTTTCAGATTTGAGGCCGAGCGCCATCGCAGGGACGATCGTCGCTCCCGAACGGCTGATGCCGGGAACAAGTGCAACCATTTGCGACAAGCCGATGATCACGGCGTCTCTCAGTCTGATTTCGCCGTCGTTTTTGCGGCCGCGCAAATTGCGAATGAGAAACAATGCCAGACCCGTGATCAGCAAAGTAACCGCGGTGATCCGGACGCCGTCTTTAAAGAAAGCCGAAATCTCATCATCAAATAAAACACCGATGACACCGGCAGGAATCGTGGCGATGATCAGATAGATGATAAACCTGAAGTCCGCTTTTCCTTTTTCATTTTTTGATGTGACATAAGACAGTCCGTTTACCGCCAGCCTGAAAATATCGTTTTTATAAACGAGCAATACGGCAATCAAAGAACCGGCATTCATTAAAAGCTCAAAACTGAAGCCTTCAATGTTCAAGCCTAAAAAGTGCTGTGCCAGCACCAAGTGGCCGCTTGAAGAAACAGGAATCGGCTCTGTGAGTCCCTGAAGCAACCCTAAAAGGATATACTTGATCAACATTAAAAAATCCATGATACTCCTCCGTTTCCCACAAGTTGTGACGCCCTTTTAAAAGACGGAATGAACGGGCGGTTCGTTTTAATTTTCGGAACACTTTTCTCATTAAACTATACAAAGCAAACAGATGTAAAGATAAAATCGACATGTTTTTTGGGAGAGTGGGGCAATCTAATAATAAAAGGGAGTGAAGCAAATGGGACAGCAGCGTCAATTCCGGCCGGGCCAAAAAGCGCCCAATAATGGAGTGTATGTGGAGATCGGCGAAACGGGAAGCATGGTTCAGAACCCTCAACAAATCAAATTGAGCGCCGGCGAGTTCTTCCCTGAAACCTCCAACCATAACCGGCTCTGGACATATAAAAGAAAGCCTTAAAAAAACAGCCGTCCGACGGCTGTCTGTCTAAAGCAAAAAACCCCGCTTTCAAAAGCCGGGGTTTTAATGTTGACTTGCATCCTGTTTAACAGGCATAATTTCTCCAAGAACAATAACGGCTGCGGTGATGATAAAGCCCATAATGACACTGGTTTGAAGGTCATACCCAGCACCGTTCATGGCGCCGACAATGTAGCAGGCCATCTGCGTCAAAAGAAATGTCCAGAAAAAAGCGACCACAAATCGCACGTTTCCCACCTCGTCCTTCTCATTCAATTCTAAAACTTATCATACCATATACATAGCCAGCTGGAAAAGACATTTTAGTGAACAAGACAGGGCTTTCAACTCTGTTTTCAGAAATATCAGAAAGGGTATTTCATTAAAGTTTACTTTTCATCATGAAGACTGGGACTTTTCCTTATTCGTTTGCTGCACGTACGACATAAAATAATGAGCAGATTACGGCAGGAAGGAGGCAGGCAAGTGATGAAAATAACCGAACGTTTTTTTCAAATGGATTCAGAATGGAACGTGGTTCATCTTCCGTACAGGCCGAACGGTTTTCTGGTGTTCATTTTCGGCGACCGGAACCATTTTGTCGGGGAAGATTCGAGCTTCTGGCTTCAGCATTACGGAAGAAATCAGCTTCTAACGAGCCTGAGAAACAAAGGCTATACCCTGGTAAACAGCAATTTGTTCGGCAGGCACTGGGGCTCCGAAAAAGCGGTTGCATACGCCAAACAGCTGATTCATTACGTGTTCAAACAAGAGATTTTAAATGAAAAAATTCATCTATTGGCGGAAGGCACAGGGGCCCTCATTGCAGATGAGCTCCTTCGCTCGATCCCGAACCAAATACGTTCTGCAGCGATGGTTAATCCTTGCCTCGATCTTCAGGCTCATCATAAACGAGAAAAAGAAAACAAGTTTTTCTACAAACAGTTTATTAAAGAAATTGCCGAAAGCTACGGAATTACGGAGCGGAAGGCAGCCGATTATCCGTTCAAAAGCATATCCCCTTATCACAATCTCGTACCCGTTCATATTTGGCAAAGACTGAACGGCTCACCGTATCCGTATATGATCCATGCCAAAACGTTTGAGGAGCGCCAGCTTAAAGGCCGTCACAGCGTGGGGCTTACCTTGCACCTGTCCGAACATCCTCAGCGCATTCATTCAGCAATCGCGAACTTTTTCAAAACGCATGAAAAAGTCTTATAGAGAATAGAATAATAGCAGCCCGAAAATGATGAAAGGGCTGTTTTTTGCTTGGTAAAAAAAGCTGAAACGAAAGGTGGTCCATCGAATGAAGCCGGCACTTGTATATGGAGCAGATGAGTTCTTCGGCCTTTCATTTTGTGAACATCTACTTGAAGAGGGTGTTGACATAGATGTAAAGCTGGAACAGACAAGCGACGAAAAAAAGCTGATGTATCTCGAAGAGCGGCTGATGTGGCTGGGAAGAAACGAGCATTTCCGTCTCATCGAAAAAGAGCTTGAAGCCCCGTACGAACAAGTCTTCATCCAATACACAGGCTCAGTGCCGGAAGAAGCGCTGGCTGCAGGCGTTGAAAACAAGCCTGTTATTCTGTTTGTCTACCAGGAACAATTCGAAGAGGATTTACGCGCCGGCATGGAGGAAAAGGGTGTTGAACTGATCGTGCTTCCGGATCTGTTCGGTCCGTGGGACGTCAGGGCAGAGGATAAACAAAACAGGGACGGAGCGCTTTTTGTGAACGACGCGGCCGCACAAGCCGCTGCCTGTGCTGTTGAAAAAGATTTTTCAGATTTGCAGTTTGTACAGAAGACGCCATACGATAAAGCCGATGAGATCATTGAAGAATGGATCAGACAAATGTCTACATTTTTCGACAAAAAATAAGAAAGATCTTCCTAATTTACACTTGAAAGGATACAATAAAGATAGATTTGAATTGCTGTTTTTTCGAAAGGGAGTTGAACATGGCATGGTGTACAGGCTTGTCGCGATTTTTTTCATTCTCCTGGCGCTAAGCGGCTGCGGACAATCGCCGCTGAAAGGGAAAATTGAAAAAGTCGGTTTGCTTGTCCCTGATACGATAAATGACCAAGTATGGGGAACCAAAGGATATAAAGGATTATTAAGAATACAATCCGTCTACAATGTCGACGTCTATTATAAAGAGGGAATCGATAATGACGCTGCCATTAAAATGGCTGTAGAAGATTTTCACAAAAAAGGCGTCAACCTCATCTACGGGCACGGAAGCGAATATGAAAAAGCCTTTAATGAGATATGCAAAGATTATCCTGATATTCATTTTGTTTTAATGAACTCGAAAGCCGATCACCCAAATGTGACAAGCATATCGCTTGAAGGAGCAGCGATGGGGTTCTTCGGCGGAATGACGGCGGCCCATCAGTCAAAAACAAAGAAAATCGGCGTGCTCGCAACGTATAAATGGCAGCCTGAAGTAGAAGGATTTTCCGAAGGGGCTAAATACCTCGATCCGGACATTGAGGTGATGACAGAATATGTCGGCCAGTGGGACGACAGCGAAAATGCCGTCAAACTGTATGAAAAAATGAAGAAGGCAGGCGCGGATGTTGTGTATCCGGCCGGAGACGGGTATAATGTCCCTGTCATTGAACAAATCAAAAAGGACGGGCTGTACGCTATCGGATATGTAAGCGACCAGTCGGAATTGGGTGAGAATGTCGTTTTGACAAGCACCATACAGCATGTAGACGACGCTTATGAACTCACCGCCGACGAGTTTAATAAAGGAACGCTTAAAGGCGGCAAGCGCTCATTTGACATTCAAGACGGCGTCATCGAAATGGGAGAATTCAGCCCTGTTGTCGATCAGTCATTTCAAGAAAAGATGAATCGGCTGATTGACGAATACAAAAAAACAAACAAACTGCCAAACGAACATTGAGGTGATCAAGATGCACGAAAAATCAATGGAATTTTTGCAAATTGCCATGAAATACGTTCCTGAAGCGAAAGCAGAGATGGAGAAAGCGGGAATCGAACTTTCCCCGGAAATGCTTGAGCCATTCATGAACTTGTTTACGAAAGTGATGGCCGAGGCTTACGAGCTCGGTAAAGCGGAAGCCGGTTCAGACGCCTGACTTAAACGCCCGCAAACGCTTAAAAAGCCACTTTTCAGAAGAAGTGGCTTTTTTATATGGAAATCTTATTTTTCAAAGCGCTGACCATTGAGCCGATTTCTTTAAACACAGGCTTCAGCTCATCGAGCGAATCCATAATTTCTCCAACCTGATTCAACACGTGCATATAATCGGCTTCCTGGGATACTTCAGCGTCTTCGGCGGTTTCCGCTTCCGCATCCGTCTCCGTCTCTTCATGCCTGCCGGGTGCGTTTGCGCCAAACATCATTTTTGTGAAAAAATCGTCGTTCGCCACTCTTCATCCCTCCTTTTTCATATATATCACTACTATATGAATGTTTTGGTCTGCTAGATTAGACGAATATATTGCCAACTAAAAAAAAATAGGGTAGGATTAGTACCAGATACTAATAATAACTCATAACATTAGTTGGAAAAAATCATGAATAAAGGAGTCTTTCCTATGAAAGCTGGAATTATTGGAATCGGCCGGTACATCCCTGAAAAGGTGCTGACCAATTTCGACTTGGAAAAAATGGTTGAAACTTCTGACGAGTGGATTCGTACAAGAACAGGCATAGAAGAAAGAAGAATCGCAGCTGAAGATGAGAAAACATCCGACATGGCTGTGGCCGCCGCTAGAAGAGCGATGGAAGACGCAAACATCGAGGCGGAAGATCTTGATATGATTCTCGTCGCCACCGTTACTCCTGACCAGGCATTCCCGACAGTGTCCTGCATGATTCAAGAAAAGCTCGGTGCATTCAATGCCTGTGCAATGGATATCAGCGCAGCGTGCGCCGGTTTTATGTACGGTTTAGTCACTGGAAAACAGTTTATCGAAGCCGGGACGTATAAGCATGTGCTTGTCATCGGAGTTGAAAAGCTTTCAGGCATTACGGACTGGGATGACCGCAATACCGCTGTTCTGTTCGGAGACGGAGCGGGCGCCGCAGTTGTCGGGCCTGTCAGCGACGATAAAGGGATTTTGTCTTTTGAGCTCGGTGCAGACGGCAGAGGCGGAAAGCACTTGTACTTGGATGAAAAAGATCATACAATCATGAATGGCAGAGAAGTGTTCAAGTTTGCCGTCCGCCAAATGGGCGAATCCAGTGTGAATGTCATTGAAAAAGCCGGATTATCCAAAGAGGATGTCGACTTTTTGGTGCCGCATCAAGCCAACATCCGGATCATGGAAGCGGCGCGCGAACGTTTGGAGCTTCCAGTCGAAAAAATGTCTAAAACGGTTCATAAATACGGAAACACATCAGCTGCTTCTATTCCGATTTCTCTTGTGGAAGAGCTTGAAGCTGGTAAAATAAAAGACGGTGACGTCATTGTGATGGTCGGCTTCGGCGGAGGTTTGACATGGGGAGCCATCGCCATGCGCTGGGGCCGATAAAAGAAAGGTGAGGTGCAACTTATGAATAGTAAAAGAGTAGTCATTACCGGATTAGGAGCTTTATCACCTCTTGGTAATGACGTCAAAACGAGCTGGAACAACGCGGTTAACGGGGTTTCCGGAATCGGCCCGATTACAAGGGTGAACGCGGACGAGTATCCAGCTAAAGTAGCCGCGGAACTGAAAGATTTTAAGATAGAAGATTACATGGATAAAAAAGACGCGAGAAAAATGGACCGCTTCACACAATATGCCGTTGTGTCGGCGAAAATGGCCGTGGAAGACGCGGGGCTCGACATTAACGAGAGCAACGCAGACCGGGTCGGCGTCTGGGTCGGTTCTGGGATCGGCGGCCTTGAAACGCTTGAACAGCAGTTCGAAACATTTTTAACAAAAGGACCGCGGCGCGTCAGCCCGTTCTTTGTACCGATGATGATTCCTGACATGGCGACCGGCCAGATTTCGATTTCTCTCGGTGCAAAAGGGGTCAACTCTTGTACGGTGACGGCTTGCGCGACGGGTACGAACTCAATCGGCGACGCCTTTAAAGTCATTCAGCGCGGCGATGCAGATGTCATGATCTCCGGCGGAACGGAAGCCCCGCTTACAAGAATGTCGTTTGCCGGCTTTTCCGCCAATAAAGCGCTCTCCACTAATCCGGATCCGAAAACGGCAAGCCGCCCGTTTGACAAAAACCGCGACGGCTTCGTCATGGGAGAAGGAGCGGGAATCGTCGTTCTTGAGGAGCTTGAGCACGCGTTAAACCGCGGAGCGACAATCTACGCGGAAGTGGTCGGCTACGGATCAACGGGAGACGCCTATCATATCACGGCTCCTGCGCCAAATGGGGAAGGCGGCGTCAGAGCCATGAAAGAAGCGATCAAAGATGCGGGTCTGTCTCCTGATAGCATTGATTATATCAATGCGCACGGAACAAGCACGCCGTACAATGATAAATTTGAAACGATCGCCATTAAAGAAGTGTTCGGAGAGCATGCCTACAAGCTTGCCGTCAGCTCGACAAAATCGATGACAGGGCACTTGCTCGGGGCTGCCGGAGGCATCGAAGCGATTTTCTCCGTCCTTGCCATTAAGGAAGGCATCATTCCTCCGACAATCAATATCGAAACGCCTGATGAAGATTGCGATCTGGACTATGTACCGGATCAAGCCCGCCGCCAGGACGTAAATGTTGTGCTCAGCAACTCGCTCGGTTTCGGCGGACACAACGCAACGCTGATTTTCAAAAAATATGAATAACCGCAATAAAAACGGCTGCCATTTTAGATGGTGGCCGTTTTTTTTAGCGTGCATACCATACAGATGAAAAAGGAGTGTGATCTAAATGAGTATAGCAAGCACGTATGAATGGCTTGAACAGGCTTCATCCGTGCGGGAATTGTCAAGCTTTCTCCTGCCGTATTTTAAAGGCACTTCAAAAGCGGATGCGGCGGCGATTGTCAGCCACCTGCAGACCCACGGCATGTTCCGTTCGTGGACGGACGGCGAGCGTACGATGAAGCAGCTTAAGAAAAACAGCGTATTTCAGCATGTCAGACGGGAAGAACAGCTGCTCTGCAAAAGATGGAATGGGCCGGATGTTCCGATTTTCATCCTGCCGGTCGATGAAAGAAACCGCAAAATCCGCGTCGAATTCGGCTCGAAATCAGGCCTTGCGTTCAGCGACAAATTATTTTTGTTTTTATCGGCCGATCTTCCCCGGTCATCGATTTCTGCGATCATGACGCACGAATATAATCACGTTTGCCGGTTAGAAAATATGCCGAAAGAAGAAAAAAAGATGACGCTGCTTGATACAATCATTCTCGAAGGCATCGCGGAATATGCCGTTTTCGAACGGTTGGGGGAAGCCGAAACAGCTGCATGGACGTCATATTACTCCGAAAAACAGCTTCGTCATTTTCAGGATCGGTTCGTAAAGCCTCATTTCGAGCTGCGCCGACATGATAGCCGACTATTCTCCAATATTTTATTTGGAAAAGGGCATTACCCCGACATGCTCGGATATGCTGTCGGTTACAGTATTGTAAAAAAATATTTATCGGCTCGAAATTTGAAGGTTGCCGACATTTTATCCTTCCCTTCAGAAGACTTTATAAAGCTATCGCTTTAAAATACTAAAATTATGGGATTAAATTAATATTATTACAAAAAATAAAAAAACTCCTTGATTTTGTAATGATTATGTAATAATATACAACTATAAAATTTTAAGATAATTCAGTCATATTAAGAAAATTCTAAAAAAGTAATATATTAGTTTTTCGTAATATTTAACTTCTGGTCTATGGAAGGGGAATCTGGATGAGCGCATTGCTGGAAGTCAATGATTTAAAAACTTATTTTTTCAGAAAAAAACAGCCGATACCCGCAGTGGACGGCGTCGATTTTTCAATCAAAAAAGGAGAAACCGTGGCGCTGGTCGGTGAATCGGGATCCGGTAAAAGCATCACGTCTCTGTCAATCATGGGACTCGTCGAGGGCTCGGGCGGAAAGATCATGAACGGTTCCATCAAGCTCGAAGGACGGGATCTCGTTACATACAAAGAACAAGATTTATGCAAGATCCGCGGAAATGAAATCTCGATGATTTTTCAGGAGCCGATGACCTCGCTCAATCCGGTTTTGACGATCGGCGAACAAATCACAGAGGTGCTGATCTATCATAAAAAGCTATCGAAAAAAGAAGCTGCCAAAAAAGCGGTAGAATTATTAAAGCTTGTCGGATTTTCGAGGGCAGGCGAGCTGATGAAAGAATATCCGCACCGCCTGTCGGGCGGCATGAGGCAGAGGGTGATGATCGCCATTGCCTTAAGCTGCAATCCGAAGCTGCTCATCGCGGATGAACCGACTACAGCGCTTGACGTCACCATTCAAGCGCAAGTGCTGGAACTGATGAAAGACCTATGCGACAAATTCGATACCTCCATACTTCTCATTACCCACGATCTCGGCGTTGTGTCCGAAATTGCGGACCGCGTGATCGTCATGTATTGCGGACAAGTTGTTGAAAATGCCACAGTAGATGAACTATTCGATGAACCCCTGCATCCCTACACAAAAGGACTGTTAAACTCCATCCCTGTTATTGAAGGCTCCATTGAAAAATTAACAGCCATTAAAGGAAATGTGCCGACGCCTGACAACCTTCCGGCCGGCTGCCGGTTTGCTCCGAGGTGTCCGAGTGCGGGCGACAAATGCTGGGGCGCGCAGCCGGACTTGAAGACGCGTCCGGACGGCCGGTCTGTCAGATG
This sequence comes from Bacillus sp. FSL W7-1354, assembly GCF_038002405.1. Lineage (NCBI taxonomy): Bacteria > Bacillati > Bacillota > Bacilli > Caryophanales > Bacillaceae > Bacillus > Bacillus sp. FSL W7-1354. The sequence goes on from NZ_JBBOCL010000001.1 coordinate 317,606, forward strand.
TTTTTTATATGAGGAGGGAGAATAAGGGATGACTTCATCAGCTGAACGATTACAGCCCGGACAGGAAATGAACCCGCAAGAATCCCTTCTGGAGCTGAAAGATGTCAAAAAGTACTTTCCGATCCGCTCAGGGATATTTCAGAAAAAAATCGGCGACGTCAAAGCGGTGGACGGCATCAGCTTTTCGCTTAAACGCGGCGAAACGCTCGGCATTGTCGGTGAATCGGGCTGCGGAAAGTCGACCGCCGGACGGACGATGATCCGCCTTTATAAACCGACGGCAGGACAGATCTTTTACAAAGGCCGCGACATTTCAAGTTTGTCGGAAGAAGCGTTGAGAAAGAGTGTCCGCAAAAACATCCAGATGGTTTTCCAAGATCCGTTTGCCTCACTGAACCCGAGAAAAACGCTGCGTTCCATCATCAAAGAACCCTTCAACACGCATCATATGTACAATTTCAAAGAGCGCAACGAAAAAGCCGAAGAGCTTTTGGCTAAGGTCGGGCTGCCCCCGTCGTTTGCGAACCGCTATCCCCACGAATTTTCCGGAGGGCAGCGCCAGCGGATCGGAATCGCGCGGGCGCTGGCTTTAAATCCGGAGCTTATTATCGCCGATGAACCGGTATCCGCATTGGACGTGTCAATCCAGGCTCAAGTGATCAACCTGATGGAAGAGCTTCAGGAAGAATTCAATCTGACATATTTGTTCATTTCCCATGACTTGAGCGTCGTCCGCCATATCAGCGACAGGGTCGGCGTCATGTATCTCGGCAAAATGATGGAGCTGACAGACAAGCATGAGCTGTACGACAACCCGCTTCATCCATACACGCAGGCGCTTCTGTCCGCCGTTCCCGTCACTAGGAAGAAAGGCGGAACAAAGCGGGAGCGAATCGTTTTAAAAGGCGAGCTGCCGAGTCCCGCAAACCCTCCGAAAGGCTGTGTCTTTCATACGAGGTGTCCGGCCGCAAAAGCGATTTGCGCGGAAGTCGAACCTGCTTTCAAGGAAGTGAAAACAAACCATTTCGTGGCATGTCACCTTTACGAATAAAGGGGAAGGCCGTCACATATTAAATCCTTGAGAGGGGGAATGTCTTCTTTAAAAAACGGGGGTCAATCGGGTGGAAAGAAGGACAACAGTTTAATAAGGGGGAATTCATAAAATGAATAAACGCAAAACAGGATTTTCAATTTTAAGCTTGCTGCTGATCTTATCGATTTTTCTAACGGCCTGCAACAGCGGCGAAGTCGGAGGGGATGAAAAAGAAGGCAAATCTGACGGGAAGCCGCAGCAGGGCGGAGATCTGATTGCTGGATCCACAGGTGAACCGACGCTGTTTAATTCACTGTATTCAACTGATACAGCAAGTTCAGATATTGAAAGACTGATCTACAACACTTTGTTAGACGTTAATGAGAAACTTGAAGTGGAAAACCAACTCGCTGATGAAGTAAAGGAATCGGAGGATGGGTTAACATTCGATGTGAAGCTAAAAGAAGGTGTCAAGTTTCACGACGGTGAAGAAATGACAGCCGACGATGTCGTTTTTACTTACAGCATTCCGATGAGTGATGAATACGTTGGAGAACGCGGCTCAAACTTTAAAATGATAGAGTCTGTCACGAAAAAAGGTAAATATGAAGTGCAGTTTAAATTAAAGAAGCAGGATCCGTATTTTTACAATGTTACACTTGCCAGTTACGGTATTCTGCCTAAGCACATTTTAAAAGATGTCCCAATCAGCAAACTCGGTGAACACGAATTCAATCGAAAGAATCCGATTGGAACAGGACCGTTTAAATTTAAAGAATGGAAAGAAGGACAATATGTAAAGGTTGAGGCTTTTGATGATTATTATGCCGGGCGTCCTCATTTAGATTCGATCACGTATAAAATTATTCCGGATTCAAATGCAGCGCTGTCACAGCTGCAAGCTGGAGATGTCGATTACTTGGTCGTTACACCAGGACCAGACTATAAAACGGCCGAGAAATTTAACAATGTGAAGATGGAAACCGATTTAGGTTTGAATTATACGTATATCGGCTGGAACGAAAGAAATGAGCTGTTTAAGGATAAAAAGGTTCGCCAAGCGCTGACACATGCGCTTGACCGCCAGGCGCTCGTTGACCAAGTTCTAGATGGAGATGGGGAAATCGCGAACATCCCGGAAAGCCCGCTTTCATGGAACTACCCGGATAACAAAGATAAGTTTAAAACGTTTGAATACGATCCAGAGAAAGCAAAAAAACTGCTCAAAGAAGCAGGATGGACAGACTCAGATGGTGATGGGATTTTAGATAAGGACGGCAAAAAGTTTTCTTTCGTTATTAAAACGAACCAAGGAAACAAAACACGGGAAGACCTCGCGGTTGTTGTTCAGCAGCAATTAAAAGAAATTGGGATTCAAGCAAAACCGCAGATTGTTGAATGGAGTGCTTTAATTGAACAAATGAACCCGCCGAATTGGGATTTTGATGCGATGATCATGGGCTGGAGCCTTGCTACGTTCCCTGATCAGAGCAACATTTTCCATTCGAAAGAAGCTGAAAAAGGACTAAACTATGTTTGGTATCAAAATGAAAAGCTTGATAAACTGCTGGATGAAGCTAAAACGTTGAAGGACCGTGAAGAATATAAAAAGGCGTATGAAGATATTTACGAAATTCTGGCGGAAGATCAGCCGTATACATTCTTGTATTATACGAATTACCATAGAGCGATGCCTAAAAATATGAAAGGCTACGTATTCCATCCGAAAGAAGATTTCTATAAAGCCGAAGACTGGTGGCTGGATCAAAAATAACGAGAATCCCTTGAGGGAAGTGTAGCTTGCAGCTTCCTTCCCTTCCTTCTTAATGACTTTTAAAAAAGGGGATAAAAAATGATTACATATATCATTCGAAGGACGCTCATGTCGATTCCAATATTATTTGGTATTACAATTTTGTCATTTGCGATTATGAAAGCAGCGCCGGGAGATCCAATGGCATTGATGATGGATCCGACCATCAGCGCGGGAGACCGTGAAAAATTCATTGAAAAATACGGGTTGGATGAACCTGAACACGTTCAATATTTAAAGTGGCTCGGAAATATGGTTCAAGGTGACTTCGGTACTTCAATCGTTAGAAAAGGAACGCCAGTGACTGATTTGATTATGGCGAGGCTGCCGAATACGTTATTGTTAATGCTCGTTTCAACCATTTTGGCTCTCCTCATATCGATCCCGCTTGGAGTGCTTTCAGCTAGGCGGCCATATTCTAAATTGGATTATGGCATCACATTCACATCATTTATCGGTCTTGCTGTCCCAAATTTTTGGCTTGGACTGATTCTAATCATGTTTCTTTCTGTTAATTTAGGATGGTTTCCAACCGGGGGCGTTATGACTCTGAATGCTGATTTTAGTTTATGGGATCGCATTCATCATCTAATTTTGCCTGCATTCGTCCTGGCGACCGCAGATATGGCGGGACTCACCCGCTACACGAGATCGAGCATGCTTGATGTGCTCAGGCAAGACTACATGCGGACAGCGAGAGCAAAGGGTTTTAAAGAAAATCGTGTCGTGTACAAGCATGGGCTTCGAAATGGTTTGCTTCCGGTTATTACGATCTTTGGTCTGATGATTCCTTCTTTCATCGGCGGAGCTGTCGTTACTGAACAGATTTTCAGTTGGCCAGGACTTGGAAAGCTGTTTGTCGACTCTGCTTTCCAGAGGGACTATCCTGTCATTATGGCAATGACGGTTATTTCAGCCACACTTGTTGTCATTGGGAATTTAGTTGCGGATATTCTTTATGCAATGGTCGATCCGCGGATTGAGTATTAATGAAGGAGGGAATTGATTCATGACACAGACAAATCCATCGACACCTTCGCCGGAGATCACATTGCAGGAAAATGTCGCACCAAAGCCCGAGACAATGACAAAAATCTTTTTTGAAAAGTTTTATAAAAACAAGCTGGCGGTAATTGGAGGAGTTTTATTATTTATTATTATCCTATCAGCGATTTTTGCTCCGGTGATCGCTCCATACCCGCCGGAACAGCAAAACCTTCTGAATAAGCTAAAACCGCCAAGTGGTGAACATCTAATGGGAACAGACAAGTTTGGCCGAGATATTTTCAGCCGTTTACTTTATGGGGCTCGGGTTTCTTTACTTGTAGGCTTTGCCTCTGTACTTGGATCGATTACGATAGGTACGGTGGTCGGCGCAATCGCCGGCTACTTTGGCGGAATAATCGACGCTATTATGATGAGACTGGTGGATATTGTATTATCCATACCCGACATCTTTCTGTTAATCACGCTGGTCACCATCTTCCAGCCGGGCATAGATAAACTGATTTTAATATTCGCCTTGACGAGATGGACGACGACAGCGCGCCTTGTCCGGAGCGAGTTTTTGTCCTTGAGGTCGAGGGAGTTCGTCTTGGCGGCGAAAACGATCGGTACAAGAAATTACAAAATCATTTTTTCTCATATCCTTCCGAATGCGATGGGGCCGATTATCGTTGCCGCGACGCTTTCCGTCGGTACCGTAATCCTTGCGGAATCGGCATTAAGCTATCTTGGATTCGGGGTTCAGCCGCCGATGGCAAGCTGGGGAAACATGCTTCAGGATGCACAGAACTTTACGATCATGATCCAGGCGTGGTGGTATCCGCTGTTCCCGGGCCTGATGATCCTGCTCACTGTGCTGTGCTTTAACTTCTTAGGCGACGGACTCCGCGATGCGCTTGATCCGAAGAATATTAAATGATTTATGCAGTGTATTACAGAGGAAATATTTTAACAAAATGGAAGGTCAATAGATTTAGTTTCAATGAATGTATGTAGTGGACATTGAACGAATGTTTCCTGTTAGTCGATAAAGAACACTTTCATAAATGAGGTACCAAAGGGAATATCATTCGTAAATCTTTGGTATCTCACTTTGTTCAAACAGAAGCAGGTCTTCCAACTCCTGAAGATCTTTTGGAACTGTTAGATGAAGAAGTGAACGTCGTAGCAAAAAAATAAATCGCTTTTTTAAATGAATAGAGGTTTTAACGATGTTAAGCGTATTGAAAAATAAAAACTTTTTATTCTTGATATTGGGGCGTTTGGTAACCAATATTGGGGACAGTATGTATACAGTTGCGGCAATGTGGCTCGTGTTTGATTTATCAAAAAGTACATTTTATTCTGGATTAGCTGGTTTTTTAACGATGTTTCCCACTGTTTTGCAGTTTTTAACAGGTCCGATTGTTGATAAAGTCAGATTAAATAAAGTTTTGGTTTGGAGTCAACTCATTCAAGCTATTTTGGTGTTGATTATTCCGCTTTTTTATTTCATTGGGTATTTGAACATTTGGATCATCATGATGATTATGCCTCTTATCGTATTCATTGAGCAATTTACTTATCCAGCGCAATCTGCCGCACTGCCTAAAATAATCAAAAATCAAGATCTGGTTAAAGCAAACTCACTTATGTCATTTTCATATCAGGGTACAGATATTATATTTACCGGTATTGCAGGTATTGTGATTGCTTCGGCAGGAGCTATAAGCATATACTTAGTTGACTCTTTCACTTTTTTGTTAGCGGCGCTGTTTTTTAAGTGCGTAAAATTAGAACAAAAAAATGAGATAGAACATAAGCCCCGATTCCACTTCAAAAAAGTCATACACAATTATACATCGGATATAAAAGAGGGATTTACACTCATTCGTCATTCTCTCATTCCAAAAATCCTCTTGGGCTCGATGATTTCCAATTTCATGCTTAGTGCGACGATTGTGATATTGCCAAGCTTCTCTTCGATTAGAGGAGGAGAAGAATACTATGGATATTATTTGGCTTCCATGTCATGCGGCTTACTGTTAGGTTCAATATTAGCAACAGTGTTTGGCCGATTCGCGATAGGATCACTTACGATATACGGATTTTTCATTTCAGGGGTTTTATGGAGTATTTCGGCGATCGCCACCTCTTCATACATATCGATTATTTTATTTGGTTTGTCTCAAATATCCATCGGCGTGACAAACGTTATTTTCATGTCCATTTTGCAAAGCATACTGCCGGAAGAGTTTATAGGGAGAGTTTTTTCTTTTATCGCAAGTTTGACAAGCATAGCAGCTCCTTTTGGATCTTTGCTGGGAGGGTTTACTGCGTCATTGATCGGCAGCGATAAGGTTTTCTTTATAGGAGGAATTGCCATGCTGTTTGTATCTGTTTATTGGGTGTTTCAGTCTTCTTTAAGATCAATTCCTTCATCTGAAAGAATAAACGCTAAAGAATATAGCTTTTTTACAAACGCTCTAAATAAATAATGTGTGAGCTTGACTGGAATTGCTTCATTAGTCGTGATGATTTTGCCCATTGTCTGAACTCCGCGATGCGCTTGATCCGAAGAATATTAAATAAAAAGCTGAGGGATGCAAGCCCTTGGCTTTTTTGATGGCGATTGCCATAATCTCATCCGCTTGGAATAAATTCCTTCCCCCTTGCCTATACTGTGGACAACAGTTTTTATTAAAAGTGAGGGGTTAGAAATGTTGTTTCTTCATGATGTGTGGGTGAATTGGTTTGAGGGAGAAGAAAATGGCTACAACGTCTGCCACTTTCATGAATGGCGGAAGGAAGACAGTGTTGAATTGCTTGACCAGGTGCCTTTGTTAAGGGTGTCGTCCGTTTTGTTTCACTACATAGAAAATGATTTGTCAGAGCTTCCGGCCGAATTATTGAACGAGGTTCATCAAAAAGCGTATATTCGCAAAAATCATGAGCGGACACAGCTTGATCATTGTTTTGTCGTAACGGACGGCATTGGTATTCTCGCGGTCGATACGGCCGGTTACACAATACCGGTAAGAAAAAGCCGCCTCATTCCGAGACAGGAGCAGCTCGTTTATGAAATGGTGAAGGACGTTGAAGCGGAAACTTACGAGTTTGCACCAGAGAAGCTGCAATCTTCCAAAGAATACCACATTTTATCCTTATCACCGGAGCATGTCAGAGGATTAACGAGAAAAGAACGCCAGCTCAAACAGCTGCTGTTCATGGCGCTCGATCAGCTCAAAGGGCTCCAAAACCGGGCCGAGATCGCTTATTGGTACACCGAATGGAATCCGTATATGTATGAACAGATCAAGCGCATGACATTTGAAGAAATCTGGGACATGCTTTTCAATGAGACGATCGACGGATGGTCAGACAAACACAGGGACTTTTGTGAAAATTTGATTAAAGGACAGCCGTTTTTTGAAAAGCTTTGGGAAATTGAGAATGAGTCTAAAGTCAACTAAATTAAGAATAAAGACTGCCGGAAGTGCGGCGGTCTTTTTATTTGTAAAAGCGAAAATTCTATATTGAAAAATAAAAAATATGAGCTGTCTTCCTGACAAAGCGGTCAATGAAGGACTGGAGACATGTGTTTTGAATCATTTATTATAGAAATATCGTGATCCGGAGGCAAGTGAATGCGGAGCTGCGGCTGTTCTCTATGAAAAACACCTTCCGATTATCGTACAATCGGAAGGTGTTTTTGGATCAGCGTCTTTTTCGGCCGAGTCCCATCGCGTTTTCCATTTTTTTCAGCATCTTGTTTGCTGTTTGATTTGCGCGTTCGGCGCCTTCGTCCAAAATCCGGTCCAGCTCTTCAGATTCGATCAATTCGTTGTAACGGTCTTGAATCGGCTTCAGCGCGCCGATGACGACTTCGGCAAGTTCTGATTTAAATTCGCCGTAGCCTTTGCCTTCGTATTTTGCTTCAAGCTCTTCGATTGAGACTTGTCCGAGAATCGAATAGATCGTCAGAAGGTTGGATACACCGGGTTTGTTTTCTTTATCATATTTGACGATTCCGTCGGAATCCGTGACAGCGCTTTTGATTTTTTTCTCGAGCTGTTTTGGTTCGTCGAGCAGGGTGATGAACGCTTTTTGGTTCGGATCTGATTTGCTCATCTTTTTGAGCGGGTCGGCAAGCGACATAATGCGGGCGCCGACCTTCGGTATTTTAACCTCCGGAACCGTAAAAATGTCATTATATTTCTTATTGAAACGCTCCGCCAAGTTCCGGGTTAATTCAAGATGCTGCTTCTGATCTTCTCCGACAGGGACGACGTCTGTTCCATAAAGCAGAATGTCCGCCGCCATTAATGGAGGATATGTCAAAAGCCCGGAGACGACGGCTTCTTTTCCGGCTGATTTATCTTTGTACTGCGTCATGCGCTCAAGCTCGCCGATGTAGGCGACACACTGGAGCATCCATCCCGCCTGGGCGTGTGCAGGCACTTCCGATTGGATAAACAGCGTCGCTTTTTTCGGATCGAGGCCGATCGCCAAATACAGCGCGGCAAGGTTCCGGATGTTCTTTCTCAGCGCGAGCCGGTCCTGCGGGACTGTGATCGCGTGCTGATCGACGATGCAGAAGTAACAGTTGTAGTCATCCTGCAAGTCGACAAACTGCTTCATCGCTCCGATATAGTTACCGAGGGTGACAGAGCCGCTCGGCTGGATACCGGAAAAAATCGTTTTTTTCATGTGAATCCCTCTTTCCATTTCAAAATAAAAAGGCCCATTCTTCCCTTAAAAGAAAAGGGACGAATGAACCGTGGTGCCACCCTGATTATTTCATTATGGTCAAAATGAAATCGCTCTAGACGTTTGTAACGGAGTCTTCTCCGGCTGAGCCTACTTATCCGTGTTCGGTCAGCTGCTCCGAAGCCCATTCCACATTCGCCATTATCCGCTCCCAGCACCGCGGACTCTCTTTAAATGGGAAGAAATGTGTACTCTTCTTCTTCATCGCATGTTATTCATAATTTTATTATATATAAATTTTAAATGAAAGTCGACAGCCTTGGGGAAAAGAAAACGAATACCGGGCTGAATAAAGTTGGCGCGGCGGCATCTGGTTCGATATAAAGAATGGTTAATGTTATATGTGTAAAACGTTTTAACCTGTAAAACATAAACTTTCCTTTTAATGTGGTTACGCTTTAAAACAGAGAAGTGTATTTGTACATTTGGCAGAAAACCTGACAATCATAAATAGTTTGAATAAAAAAATAATTGAAAATTAATATTGCAATAAATTATTCTATTAATTATAATGAATTTGTTCACCTCGGTGTTACAGGTTTCTTACATAACAAATATTCAGAAAAGACGAAACAGAGGAAAAAGTATGGCAAGTGGGCCTATTACTTTTTTATGATAAATCTGAATGTTCAGGAGTAAGGAACTAAAAAAACAAGAAATTGGGGGGGTTTCTCTTTGAAGAAGCGTTTGTCATTTATCAGTTTAATGCTCATTTTCACACTCGTCCTCAGCGCCTGCGGCTTCGGCTCAAGCTCCGGTGACGGCGGTAAAAAAGACAGCAAAGGGAAAGACACATTAAATGTCAACATTAAAACAGAACCGTTTTCACTACATCCGGGACTCGCAAACGATTCGGTGTCTGCAAACGTGCTTCGTCAGACTTTTGAAGGATTGACGACAATCGGTAAAGATGGAAAGCCGGTTGAAGCGGCAGCCGAAAAAATCGAAGTCAGCGACGACCAAAAAACATACACATTCACGCTCCGCGACGCGAAATGGTCAAATGGAGATCCTGTAACAGCAGAGGATTTTGAATACGCATGGAAATGGGCGCTCGACCCTAAAAACGAATCGCAATATGCGTATCAGCTTTACTACTTAAAAGGCGGAGAAGCAGCGAACACCGGCAAAGGGAAAATTGAAGATGTCGGCGTTAAAGCTGTTAATGATAAGACTTTAAAAGTCGAGCTTGAAAAACCGACACCGTATTTTACTGAACTGACAGCATTCTACACATATATGCCAGTCAATAAAAAGGTAGCAGAGAAGAATGCGAAATGGTACACAAACGCAGATGAGAACTACGTATCTAACGGACCTTTCAAAATGGCGAAATGGAAGCACAGCGGAAACATCGTGCTGGAGAAAAACGACCAGTACTGGGATAAAGACGCTGTTAAGCTGAAGAAAATCAATATGGCGATGGTCAACGATCCGAACACTGGTCTGAACATGTACAAAAAAGGCGAGCTAGACTTTGTAGGACAGCCGCTTGACCAGATTTCAACGGATGCGATTCCAAGCCTGAAAAAAGAAGGCCTGAACATTGATCCGTTCGCATCGGTTTACCTGTACAAATTCAACACTGAAGCGGCTCCGCTGAACAATGTCAACATCCGTAAGGCGCTGACATACGCGATCAACCGCGAAGCGATCGTCAAAAACATCACGCAAGCGGAACAGCTGCCTGCGATGGGATTAGTGCCGCCGGCAGTCCACGGCTTTGAGTCAAATAAAGGCTATTTCAAAGACCATGATGTTGATAAGGCGAAAGAATACTTGGAAAAAGGCTTGAAAGAGCTCGGTTTGAAAAAAGCGTCAGACCTTCCGAAAATCACGCTTTCCTTCAACACGGATGAAGCACACCAAAAAATCGCTCAAGCCGTTCAGGAAATGTGGAACAAGGAACTGGGCTTAGATGTCGAATTAGGCAATGAAGAATGGAACGTATACATCGATAAGCTCCATGCAGGAAACTATCAAATCGGCCGTTTAGGCTGGACCGCCGACTTTAACGACGGAATGAACTTCCTTGAAACATACCGCGACAAAGAAGGCGGAAACAATGATACGAACTGGGAAAACGCAAAGTATAAAGAGCTGCTGAATAAAGCATCGAGAGAAACTGATTCAGCGAAACGCATCGAGCTGATGAAAGAAGCAGAAAGCATCATCATGGATGAGCTGCCGGTCGCACCGATCTACTTCTACACAATGCCGTATCTTCATGATGAAAGCTTAAAAGACTTTGTTTTAACTGGTACTGGTGAGATCTATTTCAAAACCGCGCATTTTGAATAAAATTGCATGAAAGTATATGGGGTTTAGACTTCCCCCCATATACTTTTATTTATGAAAAGAAGTTAATAGACTGAATATTCGGAGGTGTGTAAAATTGATTAAATTTTTAGGCCGTCGTCTTGTTTATATGTTAATTTCTCTCTGGGTTATCGTCACAGCTACCTTCTTCCTGATGAGAGCGATACCGGGCGGACCCTTTTCAGGCGAGAGGAAACTTCCCCCTGCAATTGAAGCCAGTCTCAATTCCTACTATGGTTTAGACCAGCCTCTTTTTAAACAATATCTCGATTATTTAGTATCGGTAGCAAAGTGGGATTTCGGGCCGTCATTTAAATATAAGGGACAAACTGTGAACGACTTGATCAGCTCAGGTTTTCCGATTTCTTTTACACTTGGATTGGAAGCGATTTGCCTTGCGCTCGCTTTCGGCGTATTGTTCGGCGTGATCGCTGCGCTGAAGCGAAACAAGTGGCAGGACTACACAGCGATGATCATTGCGGTTGTTGGGATCTCTGTTCCGAACTTCATCATGGCTGCACTTCTTCAATACGTGCTGGCAATGAAGCTGGGCATGTTCCCTGTCGCACAATGGGAGTCATGGGGACATACTGTGCTTCCTGCCATCGCAGTCGCCTCGATGCCGATGGCGTTTATCGCCCGTTTGACTCGTTCGAGCATGCTTGAAGTGTTGAGCAGCGACTATATCCGCACGGCACGTGCAAAAGGTTTGAGCACACCGGCAGTTACGTTTAAGCATGCGATACGAAATGCCATCATGCCGGTTGTTACATATATGGGGCCAATGGCGGCGTCCATTTTGACAGGAACGTTTGTCGTCGAAAAAGTATTCGGTATACCGGGACTCGGCATGCACTTTGTCACCAGCATTACGAACCGAGACTACACGGTGATCATGGGTGTTACCGTCTTCTTCGGGGCAATCTTGCTGCTTTGCGTCTTGATTGTCGATCTTTTATACGGCTTAATTGATCCGCGCATTAAACTGTTTGGCGCTAAGAAAGGGGAGTAAGAGGATGCAGCAAATACCAAAAGACATGTTTGAACCTGCAGCTGTTGACCATAGCGAAGCCGAAAAGATCTCAAAGAAAAACCTTTCATTTTGGACAGACGTATTCTTGAGATTTAAAGAAAACAAGCTGGCGCTGTTTGGACTGGTGGTTCTGATCCTGATCGCTCTGATGGCTATCTTCGCGCCGGTATTCTCAAGCTTTCAATATGAAGAAACGGATTTAACGAATGCGAACCAGCCGCCGAGCGGCGAGCACTGGTTTGGAACAGATGACCTTGGAAGGGACGTATTCGTCCGTACATGGGTCGGCGCACGCATCTCGCTGACAATCGGACTGGCTGCCGCGCTGATCGACGTTTTGATCGGTGTGATATGGGGTGCGATATCAGGCATCAGAGGCGGACGTACTGACGAAATTATGATGAGAATTGCAGATGTTTTATGGGCGATTCCTTCCTTATTAATGACGATCCTGCTGCTCGTAGTGATGGGAAAAGGCTTGGTCACGATGATCGTCGCGATGGTTATTACGGGATGGATCAACATGGCGAGAATCGTCCGTGGACAAGTACTCCAGCTCAAAAATCAGGAGTTTGTGCTCGCCTCAAGAACTTTGGGAGCGAAAAACTCGCGCATCATCAGAAAGCACTTGCTGCCCAACATCATGAGCCCGATCTTGGTCACCATGACATTAACCGTGCCTACGGCTATTTTCTATGAAGCGTTTTTAAGCTACCTCGGCCTCGGGGTTCCGCAGCCGCTTGCAAGCTGGGGAACGATGGCTACAGACGGTGTGCAGGGATTGGAATATTACCCATGGCGCCTGTTCTTCCCGGCTACTTTTATCTGTCTGACCATGTTTGCATTCAACGTTATCGGCGACGGACTGCGCGACGCTTTAGATCCGAAGCTGCGTAAATAAAGGAGTGAGAAAGATGAAACACTTACTTGAAGTGAAAGATTTAGCCATTTCTTTTAAAACATACGCCGGAGAAGTACAGGCGATCCGCGGCGTCAACTTTCATGTTGACAAAGGAGAGACGCTTGCGATCGTCGGAGAATCCGGATCAGGCAAAAGCGTCACTTCGCAGGCGATTATGAAACTGATTCCGATGCCGCCGGGCTATTTTAAAAACGGACAAATTTTATTTGACGGACAAGATCTGGTTCCGAAAACGGAAAAACAAATGCAGTCAATCAGGGGAAAAGAGATCGGCATGATCTTTCAGGATCCGATGACTTCTTTGAACCCGACGATGAAAGTCGGCCGTCAAATCACAGAAGTGCTGTTTAAGCATGAAAAGATCTCAAAAGAAGAGGCCAATAAGCGGGCGGTAGAGCTTCTCAGCCTGGTCGGAATTCCGATGCCTGAACGCCGCGTCAACCAGTATCCGCACGAATTCAGCGGCGGGATGCGGCAGCGCGTCGTCATCGCGATGGCGCTTGCAGCCAATCCAAAGCTTTTAATCGCGGACGAACCGACGACAGCTCTTGATGTGACGATTCAGGCGCAGATTTTAGAGCTGATGAAAGAATTGCAGAAAAAGATCGAGACATCCATCATTTTTATTACGCACGATCTCGGCGTTGTCGCGAATGTCGCAGACAGAGTCGCCGTCATGTACGCGGGACAAATTGTGGAGATCGGTACGGTCGACGAGATTTTCTACAACCCGAAGCATCCGTATACATGGGGGCTTTTGGCATCAATGCCGAGCCTTGACAACGACGGTGATGAAGAATTAATGGCGATACCGGGGTCTCCGCCTGATTTGACCAATCCGCCGAAGGGCGATGCTTTTGCATTAAGAAGCCCTTACGCAATGAAAATCGATTTTGAACAAGAACCGCCGATGTTTAAAATATCTGATACACACTATGTGAAGTCATGGCTTTTGCACCCGGACGCTCCAAAAGTCGAGCCGCCGGCGGCTGTCAAAAGCAAGATGAAGGAGTTTAGAAATCAGTATGAAAAACCGGTTGAAGTGAAAGAAGGTGAATGATGTGGCAGAAAAACTGCTCGAAATCAAGAATTTAAAACAGCACTTTTCAACGCCGAAAGGGATTGTGAAAGCTGTTGACGGAATCTCTTTTGACATTTACAAAGGAGAAACGCTCGGTCTTGTCGGTGAATCCGGCTGCGGAAAGTCGACGACCGGCCGTTCGATCATTCGTTTGTATCAAGCGACTTCCGGAGAAGTCTTGTTTAAGGGAAAGAATGTCCACGACAAAAAGTCTGCCAAGGACCTTCTCGAATTCAACCGGAAGATGCAGATGATTTTTCAGGACCCGTATGCTTCCTTGAACCCGCGGATGACGGTTGCCGACATCATCGCAGAAGGAATTGACATCCACGGTTTGGCCAAAACGAAAAAAGAGCGGCTTGAGCGCGTTCATGAACTCCTCAAACTCGTCGGCTTAAATAAAGAGCACGCGAACCGCTATCCGCACGAATTCTCCGGCGGACAGCGCCAGCGGATCGGAATCGCAAGGGCGCTTGCGGTCGAGCCGGAATTCATCATTGCCGATGAACCGATCTCCGCTCTGGACGTGTCCATTCAGGCGCAAGTCGTCAATTTAATGAAGGATTTGCAAAAGGAAAGAGGGCTTACATACCTTTTCATCGCTCACGATCTGTCGATGGTCAAATATATCAGCGACAGGATCGGCGTCATGTATTTTGGGAAGCTTGTTGAATTGGCGCCGGCAGATGAACTGTATGAAAATCCGCTTCATCCGTATACACAATCATTGCTTTCCGCCATTCCGCTCCCTGATCCGGATTATGAGCGTACACGCGTGCGGAAGACGTATGATCCAAGCGTCCACCAGCTGAAAGGCGACGAACAGATGGAGCTTCGCGAAGTAAAGCCCGGCCATTTCGTCATGTGTACAGAGGAAGAATTTAAAGCCTATCAAACCAAATAAACGAAGCAGGAAGACAGCCGTCACAAGGCTGTCTTTTTTTTATGCCGAACAACCGCCGGCAATTTTTCGAGAAAAAATTTGAAACCTTCGCGGGAGACAACCGTCTTAGTATATGTAGGTAACATGCTCAGCTTCACTGAAGCTCCTTTCTAAAAAGATTTTGTTTAAACTAAAAAGAAAGCGGGTATATCTAAAGTGTGAAATTAGAACATCCATAAGGAGCAAATCAATGAACTGGTATGAGAAGCTTAGCGAGTATTTCCCAATTGAAGAAATGAAATCAAAAGAGCACATGGAAGCATTGTTAAAGGAACAAAACGATATTTACCATAAAGAAGAAGGCCGTCATCATGTGTTGATGTACGCCGAATTCGACTCTTTTATTTTCATCGACTATTTATTCGTTTCTAAAGACGCGCGAGGACAGGGACTTGGTTCCAAGCTGATTGAGAAGCTGAAAAAGAAAAACAAACCGGTCCTCCTCGAAGTCGAGCCCGTGGATGAAGATGATGCCGATACGGCGAAACGTCTTAAATTTTATCAAAAGGAAAACTTTAAACACGCTGAGTCGATTGGTTACCGTCGCCGGTCACTCGCAACCGGCAAAGTGAACAAAATGGAGATTTTGTATTGGTCTCCAAAATCAAACACAGAGAAAGAAGTATTTGACGCGATGAAAGAAACGTACGAAAAAATCCATACATACAAAGATGAGAAGTGGTATGGAGAATCTTATGAAGATGTGGATGACGTCCTTACGATTGTTGACGATCATAAACAAAAGAACATTTTCGATGAATTGAGCTAAATGAGAATAACAGATGGCATAAAAAAGCAAAAGTCGCTGGATTGTCAAAAAATTTCTGTTACAGACTGTTCACACTTACTTTTTTATAGTATAATACTCAATAAAGATTACTTTTTTAGATTTATTTCAATTTAAGAATACGCTAATTTCATTCTACTTTTTAAGGAGTGAAGCAATATGGTTACATTATATACATCCCCAAGCTGCACGTCTTGCAGAAAGGCGCGCGCATGGTTAGAAGAACATGATATTCCGTATACGGAAAGAAATATTTTTTCAGAGCCTTTATCAATTGATGAAATAAAAGAGATTTTACGAATGACGGAGGACGGAACAGACGAAATTATTTCAACCCGTTCCAAAGTGTTCCAAAAATTGAACGTCAACCTTGAAACAATGCCGCTTCAAGAGCTGTACCAGCTCATCAATGAACATCCGGGCCTTTTGCGCCGTCCGATCATCATTGACGAAAAGCGCCTGCAGGTTGGATACAACGAAGACGAAATCCGCCGCTTCCTGCCGCGCAAAGTGCGCACATTCCAGCTTCGTGAAGCGCAGCGTCTCGCAAACTAAAAGAAGGCTGAATTTTTCAGCCTTCTTTTTTTAATGCTTTTCACTCGTCTGTTCATAATAAATACTGGCTAGAATCACAAAAATCACCGTCAGGACGGGCAGCAGCATTTCGAGGGTGCTGTGCTGCGCCATAAAGGAAGACAACTCCTGCTCCCTGACGATCATTTCGCCGCCGGTATAAGCGAGCAGTCCGCTTCCCGCGTATATGAAGAGCGGAAACTTTGCAAGGGCCGCTTGAATCAGCCTGCTGCCCCAAATGATGACCGGGACGGAGACCATCAAGCCGACAACGACTAGCATCAGGCGTCCGTGCGAAGCTCCAGCGACCGCAATCACATTATCGAGCGACATGAACAAATCGGCAATCACGATGATACGGATCGCCTTAAATAAAGATGTCCCGCCTTTGACATGCTGGGCATCTTTTTTCTCAATCAAAAGCTGATATCCTAAGTACAACAGGAAGATTCCTCCGATAAATTGCAGATAAGGAACCGCGAGCAGGTACACTGCTGCCATTGTTAGCGCGATTCTCATCATGATGGCGATCAATGTGCCGATGATGATCGCTTTTTGTCTTTGCCGTGGAGGCAAATGACGGCTTGCCATTGCAATCACAACAGCGTTGTCGCCGCCAAGTATGAGATCGATTCCGATGATCACAAGGAACGACATCAGTACATCGTGTTCCATCAACTGGCACCTCGCTTTGCCTTTGCATCGGGACTTGCCTAAAAGGCACCCGCTTCTACAGCTGCTGCTTGTACAACTAATATATGAAGCAGGCCGGAAAATATGTTAGCTTGGCCTTGGAGGCGTTTTTATTTCTTTTCCGCCTTTTTTATCATAAAATAGAAAATAAAGATTGATCATGGATAAGGTTAAGAAGTGGACGTAATGGGTAAAGTGTAGTAAAGTACAATTAATTGGGAGCTTAGTTATCCCTTCAACATCTTACAAAGAAGGGAAGGTTGGCAAATGGAAATCGAAAGAATAAACGAACATACGGTTAAGTTTTATATTTCCTACGGTGATATCGAAGACCGCGGGTTTGACAGAGAAGAAATTTGGTACAATCGAGAACGCAGTGAAGAGCTTTTTTGGGAAATGATGGACGAAGTGCACGAAGAAGAAGAGTTTGCCGTTGAAGGCCCCCTTTGGATTCAAGTGCAGGCCCTTGATAAGGGATTGGAAATCATTGTGACAAGAGCTCAGCTGTCCAAAGACGGACAAAAGCTGGAACTGCCGATTCCTGAAGATAAAAAACAGCATGTAGCAGAAGAAAGCCTTGATGCTTTGCTTGACGACTTTCAAAAAGAAGAGCAGGCAGAAGAGCAGAAACTGCAGTTTGTTTTAAAGTTTGACGATTTTGAGGATTTAATCTCACTGTCAAAAATGTCTATCAGCGGCTGCCAAACGACATTGTACTCTCACGAGAACCGCTACTATTTATTCGTGGATTTCAGTGAACTGCCTGATGAAGAGGTGGAAAACCAGCTGAGCATTCTGCTGGAGTATGCCTCAGAATCAAAGACGACGATTCATATGCTGAAAGAGTATGGAACACTGATTGCAGCGGATCATGCTCTTCATACAATAAAAAAGCACTTCGCATAAAAAAGCACTTCGCATAAAAAAGCCGGTTTCTTTTGAAGCCGGCTTTAACTTTCTGGAACAAATATAACAAAGAGCTTCAATTCTCCACAACTTCCCTCCTCCCGCTCTACATCTTTCAAACGGCTCACCACTTTCAAAAGAAAACGATCATTTCGGACCAAACCAAATAGGGTCAATCTGATCTATACACTTCCAGTTTCATTGATTAAGATGGATTGGTGTTATGACAAATTTTGAAAGGTGAGATTGATTTGATGCGAAAAAGTTTAAAATGGATCATGGCTGTCTTTATTGGTTTAACATGTTTTTGTGCCGCTTATTCTCAAACAGCCATGGCAGCCGTACATTCCAAGACTCCGGATATTCTCGGAACAACGGGTAAAAACAATTTGAATCAGGCCTATAAAAAATACTTTGATACAAAAGGCGATGGTAAAGGCGGATCGCTGTTTCATTATATGAAGGACGGTTCAGCTTACATCGCTTCGACGACGGACGATAACCTGGGAAATGGCTACTACAGCGTCAAAACAGAGGGTATGAGTTACGGGATGATGATTACGCTGCAAATGAATGATGAGTATAAGTTCCAAAAGCTGTGGGATTTCGTCCGTAAATATATGCGCCATTCCGACAGAAGCGACAGTTTGTACGGCTACCATAGCTGGCATATGAAAACGAACGGCTCAGACGTGCAAACCATTGATCAGAATGTTGCATCTGACGGCGAGGTCTGGTTTGCGGCAGCGCTCATGATGGCATCTGGCCGCTGGGGAGATAAAAAATACCCGTACGATTACAAAGAGCGGGCTCAAGACATGCTTGACGCTTTGGCCGGTGATGGAGAATACGCCAACACCGGTAAGGAATCGCGAGTGTTTATTAAAAACAGCAAGGATCAGCGCTATGCGATGGTTCGATTCGGCCCTTATGTCAATTGGACGGACCCATCCTACCACGTTCCTGCTTTTTTCGAGTTGTTCGCTAAAAGCGCCAGAAGCAGCCAGCAGTATTTTTGGAAAGATGCAGCAAACAAATCTCGAACATACTTGTCAGAAACAACGTTTAAAAGCGTGTTAAATAACGGATCAACCATCACCAATGCGGCCACAGGGCTGTTTCCCGATGAAGCCGGCTTTGACGGCGTAAGCGATGCGGCTCATTCCTCAACGGAAACAGACCGAAATTTCAGCTATGATGCTTGGCGGACGGTGTCTCATATCGCTATGGATCATACACTTTGGTCCTCGGCAGATAACGCATATCGCGCCAGCGAGCAAAAAGCGGTTAACAAGTTCTTGACGTTTATGAAACGGGAAAACTACGGGAGAACGGCCCATGAATATACGCTGAATGGGACGGCCGTCAAAAAAGGAAGCCCGGTTGGCCTGATCGCCGCCAATGCGGGCGGCGCGACTGCAGCAAGCGATGCATCATTAAGGACGGGATTTGCCAATGCGTTTAACAGCACATATATTCCAGAAGATTATTACGGATCATGTCTTTACATGCTGAACAGCCTTGTGGCAAACGGCAAATTTGCGATGTACCTTCCTTAAAAAATGTAATATCAAATTGAAAGACTGACCCTTCTCTGCGGAGAGGGGTTTTTAATTGGTCAGAAGTTGATCCCATAATTATCCTTTTTCCTTAAGGATCGGGGCTTTGCCCCTGATGGCTGGGCCAAGCGTGCCGACGGCTTCCGAAATATATGCTTCCCCTTTTTCAAGAGCGCGCTGATTGTCTCCGCCGACCATCGGTTTGCCGATTTTTCCCGGGTCCGGATGAGCATAGCGAATCGCATCCGCCGAGCCGATCACAATGTATTGCGCACCGGACTGCTTTCTCGCGTTTTCTGCAATTGGCTGAAGGATTCGGGACGGATCGTCCGTTTCAAAGGCTTCCTGGACGGAAGGCATCTGGGCGAGCGTTTTCGCCATATCGAGCGCTCTGGCTTGAATTTGTGTTTTTAACGAATTTTCTAAAATGATTAAATAGAGGCCGCTCATAACAGAAAGCAAGATGAATAGCAGGGTGAGAATCAGCAATGTAAGCTTGGTGGTCAGCTTCCGTTTGATGTCAAAAACTCCTTTTCTAAAAATTTCGAGTTCTATAATACTACTTTATATAAAATCAGCCTGAATTTGAAGCGTTTTCAAAAAAAGGAAAGCTTCCGCGCATGTTGAATACTTGATCAAACAGGAAGGAGAGAGACAATATGTTCAGTGCAATGATCGATCAAGAAGAGATCATCTGTCTTGCCGACGGATACAAAACCGAAGATCTCAAGCGATTGAGAAAAAGACATGCATTTTACTGTCCGGTTTGCCGGTGTGAACTCGACCTGAAAGTCGGTGCCGTCAAGCTCCCGCACTTCGCTCATAAGCCGGGTGCAGCATGTCCGGTGCAACATGAACCGGAGAGCTCCTATCACCTGAAAGGAAAACGGCTGTTGTACGAATGGCTCGGCAGACAAGGCTTCCGCCCGGTGCTTGAACCGTATTTGCAAGAGATCAGACAAAGGCCCGATTTGCTTCTGGAATACGGAACCCGCCAGGTTGCAGTTGAATTTCAATGTGCGAATCTCGATGCGGCAGCGTACCGAAAAAGAACGGACGGCTTTCTCAAACTGGGAATCGAGCCGTTGTGGATTCTGGGAGGTAACCGGGTAAGACGCTTGGCGAGGAGTTTTTTTCAGCTTTCAGGGTTTCACTGGCAGTTCGCTCAGAAAAGGGATAAGCCTCCTAAGCTCCTGTTTTTTTGCCCCGAACAAAAGGCTTTCATCATCCTCGAACACTTGATTCCCTTTCAAACAAACAAAACATCCGCATCCTTGCGTTTTCTCCCACTTGCTGAAGCAGGCTGGCATGATTTAACCGCATGGGAAAACTGTTCGCCTCTCCAGCTTAAAGGTTGGAAAGAAAACATCCGCAGCTTTCGAATGTCGACCGTGCGTTTTTTATCAAAAGAAGCGAAGCAGATGGCCGCGCTCTTTTATGAAAAGTTCCGGCTCCCGCTCCCTTTTTTCCCCTCAGAAGTCTTTCTCCCGGTGCCGTCAGGCTATATTTTTGCCCACCCGGTTTATGTGTGGCAAGGGCACCTTTTCTTATTTATAACGAAGCATGATACGTTTCGCCTGCAGTCTGCGGTTCATTATATGGACTGGCTCGTCAAGGGCAAAAGGCTGAAGCTGAGATGGAGCGGGCAGCAAACGGCTGCTGATGCCGTTTGTGAATACATTTGTTTTTTGCATAAAAAAGGATTTTTGGAGAGGAAAGAGGAATTTTATTATTCCGCGGGTCCTGTTGCTCCGGAGCCGCGGCTGGAGGCGCTGTTAAAAAGGGATGAACATTATTTTTCCGAATGATTATCAAGCCTTTCGTTCAACCTAAAGAAAGGAAGGTGGTGTCCGGGCTGTTTCAGATCAAAAGATATGTATTTTATTTTTTAACGGCGGGATTTTGCGTCTTTTTTTTCGCATATGATTTGACAAAAGACGGTGAAAAAACAGAAGATAAACACAATACAAGTTTATTGGACAACAATGGACTTGGAGTAAAGAAAGCGAGGGGATTGACAGTGGCTGAAGAAAAAAAATCGAAGAAACTGCCTTCAAGAGAAGAGGTGAAGCAAGAAGACACGTGGAGACTTGAGGATATCTTCCCGTCAGATGATGCTTGGAGCGAGGAATTTCAAGCCGTTAAAGAACTGCTGCCCAAGCTTTCCGAATTCAAGGGCAGGCTCGGCCATTCCGCCGATGATCTATATGAAGCGCTGACTTATCAGGATAAGGTGATGGAGCGTCTCGGGAAGCTGTATACTTACGCTCACATGCGCTATGATCAGGATACTGCAAATTCTTTTTACCAAGGTCTCAATGATAAAGCGGCCAACCTCTATACCCAGGCAGCGAGCGCAACGGCCTACATGGTGCCGGAAATACTATCGATTCAGGAAGAAAAGCTTCAGCAGTTCCTGCTGGAAAAAGAGGAGTTAAAGCTTTACTCGCATGCTCTCGAAGAAATCAATAAAGAGCGTCCTCACGTACTGAGCGAGGAGGAGGAAGGGATTTTGGCCGAAGCGTCTGATGTTCTTTCATCTTCTTCCAACACGTTCGGCATGCTGAATAACGCCGATATGGAATTTCCGGAGATCACCGATGAAAATGGAGAAAAGGTACAGCTCACACACGGCAATTATGTCACCTTTTTGGAAAGCGAGAACCGCGATGTCCGCCGCTCGGCATTCAAGGCGGTTTACGAAACATACGGCCGCTTTAAAAACACGCTCGCTTCCACGCTCAGCGGAGCTGTGAAAAAAGACAACTTTTATGCGAAGGTTAAACATTATAAATCGGCGCGGGAAGCTGCTTTGTCGCGAAACAGCATTCCTGAAGAAGTCTATGACAATCTTGTCAGCACGATCAACAAGCATCTCCCGCTTCTTCACCGCTATGTTGAGCTTAGAAAAAAAGTGCTTGAGCTTGATGAGGTACACATGTATGACCTGTATACTCCGCTGGTAAAGGACTCTGGAATGAAAGTTACCTACGAGCAGGCAAAGGACTATATGCTAAAAGGTTTGACGCCTTTAGGGGAAGAATATTCATCCATCCTGAAAGAAGGCTTGAACAACCGCTGGGTCGATGTGTATGAAAACAAAGGAAAACGAAGCGGCGCTTATTCTTCAGGAACTTACGGAACAAATCCGTATATTTTGATGAACTGGCAGGACAACGTCAATAATTTGTTTACGCTCGTCCATGAATTCGGCCATTCCGTGCACAGCTACTATACGAGAAAATATCAGCCTTACCCGTACGGAAACTACAGCATTTTCGTAGCCGAAGTAGCTTCTACGACGAATGAAGCACTTTTGGGAGAATACTTGCTGAATACAATCGACGATGAAAAACAGCGGCTCTACATTTTGAATCATATGCTTGAAGGCTTCAAAGGAACGGTTTTCAGACAGACGATGTTTGCCGAATTTGAACATGAGATCCATATCAAAGCCCAGGAAGGGGAACCGCTGACACCTGAGCTGTTAACGAGCATCTACTATGATTTGAATAAGAAATATTTCGGTGACAATATTGAGATTGATAAGGAAATCGGTCTTGAGTGGTCAAGAATACCGCATTTCTATTACAATTATTATGTGTATCAGTATGCGACAGGCTTCAGTGCAGCCCAGGCACTCAGTCAGCAGATTTTAAAAGAAGGCAAATCGGCTGTTGACCGCTATATTGAGTTCTTGAAAGCGGGTAGCTCGGATTATCCGATTGAAGTGCTGAAAAAAGCCGGTGTTGATATGACAACTTCGGAGCCGATCGAAGCTGCGTGCAAAAAGTTTGAAGAGCAGCTGAACGAAATGGAAGAACTTTTGCAAAAAGTCAATCATTCATAATAGGCGAGTATATAGAAGAGGCTGCCGGTCATACCGGCAGCCTTGTTCGCGATGAGGTCAAAAACCTTTAAATGTTTTGCGGTGGTTGAGGCGGTTGAGCGTAAAAAGGATTGATATAAATAAGAGAGGGGACGTAATATAAAGGGGAAACATATTCATCAAACCTAAAATATTCAAGACGAAAAAAAATAATATTGATGCAAGTCCTAAAATGATCTGAAGCATAAAAACCCTCCTAAGGACCGATAAAATTTCACAGGGGGAGACGAGGCGCAAAAAGGCAGCAAAACCGGGCGCCAGTTCGCATAAATCGCGGTATGGCAACGTGCGGCGGGCTCGTTTTCTTTGTTACTTTGATCATATGATGGACATCTATTTTTTATGTTTTTGTGACAAAAATGTGAAAACTAATGAAATCAGTTGTCAAAACTCGACATGATTTGATATTATAAAGATGTGAAATTGATCACAAACAAACATTTACCCCTTTGTTTGACCGTGAAAAATTTCTCCCATCCCCTTTGTTGTCGTTAAGACATAATTAGAAACCGCGCTTATCCCGGCGCGGTTTCTTACTGCTTCAAAAAGGAACGTGCGTTCGTTTTAGCGCGAAAAAAAACACGGGAGAAACCCGTGCTATTTTTCGCATTGATAAAGCGGTCCGGCATCATGATGTCCGTTTATATAGCGCCAGAACATGCCGTGTTTCGCTTCCACTCTTTCGACTTTGCGGGCGAACGCGAGCTTTTTCATTTCCCGTTCCACCTCTTCCAGCGTCCAGTCGTAAACGACGGCAATTTCTTTGTCGGCTACAAATTGAAAGTATTCGATAAAAAGTTCGAGCGGAGGTGTTTGTGAAGGCTTCGGCTCATCGCCGAGCATCTCAAACAATACTTCTTCGTAAATCTCGTATGAATAATTTCCGGTTACTTTTAAGCCTTCTCCTTCGCGGAGACTGTTAAAAAACGTAAGAGTCGGGACAGATGCCACTTCCATTTCGGCAGCGATTTTCAAATCGCATTGCAGGGCTTTCACGGCGCTCTGCGAATGAAGATCCCTTTTAAATTCCTCCAGATCGAGCTGTGTATGCTCTGCGATCGCCAGCAGCACCTGTTCCTCGGTGATATCCTGCCGATTGAGAAACAGGCTTTCCTGCATGCATCTCAAAAACTGCAGCCCTGCTTTTCTGCCTTGCAGTTCCGCCGCTTTTAAAGCGAGTGAAGCGAGGTATGGTGCGGAGAGCGCTTTGTCATGCAGGAGCGTCCCGTCACAAGACATGCCTGATCTGCATGCGATCTTTTCCCATGCCTCTGCGAGGCGGTGCTTTTTACGTTTCTGAACGTTCAGCGCTGTGATGCTGCATGCGGCGATGATCCTTAGTGTGAAAAAACGGCCGTAGCGGATTTTCAACTTTTTGATCGCCGGCTCCAAAGCCCAGCATTCGGGAGACAAAGGGTCGACAAACATATAAATTTCCATCGGTTTTTGCGGATGTCCATGGCAATGGGAGAAAAATTGGTCACGCTGATTTAGTGTCAATGTGAACCATCCTCCATTTTAGGCTGATTTACCATATGTCTGGCTGTCAATGTCAGCCTTTCAAAAAGAAATTCCCTTATTTCGCCCTTTAAACCGACATGATCCATTGCCTCTTTCATACACGAAAGCCATGCGTCTGCCCGTTCCGGTGTGATTGGAAACGGCAGGTGCCGCGCCCTCAGCATCGGGTGTCCGTGTTCTTCTGTATAAAGCGGCGGACCGCCTAAATATTGCGTTAAAAATTGCTTCTGTTTTCTTGCCGTTTCCGTTAAGTCGTCCGGAAAAATCGGGTAGAGCAGCGGATGCCGCTTTACACGCTCATAAAAAGTATCAACAAGTTGCGATAGAAGCTCTTCTCCAATCGCTTCATAAGGTGCGTTAAACGATTGTCCCATGTTGACTACTCCTTTTAATATGGCTAATAGGAAAATATACCGATTCCTATTGCAAAAAAATATTTATCTTGTGCATCATTTATTATTTCACGATTGTATATACTTATTTTAGCAACCTCGTTCCATTTCTACAAACAAACCGACTTCTGCCTGCGGGCGAA
Source organism: Bacillus sp. FSL W7-1354 (assembly GCF_038002405.1). Taxonomy (NCBI): domain Bacteria; kingdom Bacillati; phylum Bacillota; class Bacilli; order Caryophanales; family Bacillaceae; genus Bacillus; species Bacillus sp. FSL W7-1354. The sequence goes on from NZ_JBBOCL010000001.1 coordinate 342,967, forward strand.
AATCGCTGATTTTGTTTCAAATATCATATCATATTCGCTTCTTAAATGTGTATTTTTAATACCGGGAGGATCAAAGAGGAAGTAAATGCGGACAAAAAAAGCCGGAAAGCATCCTTTCCGGCTTAAGCATAGTAATTTGAGGTGATTCTTTTTACATAATTTTGCGTTTCTTTAAAAGGGGGAATGCCTCCGTATTTTTGGACATTTCCCGGTCCGGCATTGTAGGCCGCTAATGCGAGGTTCACATTCCCGCTGTATTTATCGAGCATCTGCTTTAAGTATTTTGTTCCGCCTTCTATATTTTGTACGGGGTCAAAAGCGTTATTCACGCCGAGCGCTTTCGCCGTTGACGGCATGAGCTGCATCAGGCCCATGGCGCCGGCCGGGCTGACCGCTTTTTCCTGGTAGCGCGATTCCTGCTTGACGACGGCATGAATCAGCTTCTCATCGACTCCGTATTTTTCTGCGGCGTTTTTGATGATCTGGTCAATGCTCTGATTTTGGCCGCCGAAAGAGACGGGTTTCGCTGCGGCAGATGGGACGGCCGCAATTGCCGCAGGCTTTTCGGCTGTCAGCGGCGCCTGGAGCTGAGACCCTGTCGACACGGCCGGAACAACCGCGGGCTGTGAAGACTCCAAACCACCGACATTGCTTAAATATTGGTTTAAAATCGAGCTGAAATCAAAACCAGCATCTTCGGAACCGCTGTCTGAAGCCGGATAAAACGACCGTATCGCCTGTAGTTCCAAAAGGGCGGCCAAATGGTTGACGTTCATTGTTTTCCCACCTTATTGATCTTTAAGTTTTTGTTCATAAAATCGGACGATTTTATTTTTGGTTTCACGCTCAGGGATGCCGAACGATTTCAGCAGTTCAGAGAAATCCCGTTTTCCGCGTTCATAGTCTGTCACTTCGAATTCAACTTCAAAGTCTTCTACCATTAAGTATCGGCTGTGATCCAAAACAATTAAGCCCTGCGGCAATTTTTTTTCTGCACGGCTTGTTGCAAGCGTTCCGAAAAGGATGAGCTCGTCCGGTTGAATGCCGAGGCGCTTCAGGCGATCGTATACCGGTCCATGCGGAATTGTGAACGTTTCAAATTCGGGCTTCCCGGTCAGCTCCTGGTGGGTTTCCATCAGACCTACAGGTGCCGGCTCTTTTAATGTCAGTACATATCGCTGCTGTTTTTCGCGAATTCTTAAAGCCGCTCCTTTTTCTTTTAAAGAAAAGGAGGACGTATCGTAATAATGGTTTTTTTGTATAACAAATTGCTCGGAAGTAAATTGATAATATGATTTGATTTTCTCAAATTCTTTTTTTGTCAGCATATTTTTAAATTCGATTTCAAGTTCCTGGTCCATTCTTTAATTTTTTCATCCTCTCAGCTGGTAAAATTGCATTTTCCTTATTATCTCTTGAGAAGGAACGTTTATCAATATTGAAGCTGATATGATAAAATGAATCTGTACTTTTATTGTAAAGGAGAGCATTATGCAGAACAGAATTGAGATTACAGAAGCCAATCTGCGAAACGACCGGCTGGTGTTGACCAGCGAAATCAATGACGGAGCGGAGCGGAAACCGGCCGGACGCATGCTGACAGACTCCGATCATTTTGCATTTGTATACATACTTGAACAGGACGATTCCTTTGAATACGTCATTTTAAACGAAGGCATCTGGTCCGATCTTAAAGCGGCCCTCGACGCCAATCTTCCTGTGTTTTTACATATCGGAAACACGGAGCTGGAGCTTAACGGGTTCCATGATGAGCTCGGATATTTAATAGAGAATATTAAAGATAATGCAAATTATGGCGAAGAAATGGAAGAGAGAGTGAAACGGATATTCCTCTAGAAAAAAAGGCGATGAAATTGGGGGAAGGTTTATGGACGAAAAACAATGGGAGCAATTTTTAGCGCCGTACCGGCAGGCTGTTGAAGAGCTGAAAGTGAAGCTGAAAGGGATCCGGACCCTTTACGAATACGAGGAGGAACATTCGCCGATCGAATTCGTGACAGGGCGGGTGAAGCCTGTTCCGAGTATTCTTGAGAAGGCCAAGCGGAAAAACATTCCTCTGCACAACATTGAAAGCATGCAAGATATTGCCGGGCTCAGAATCATGTGCCAATTTTTTGAGGATATTCGCATTGTCGTCGATATGCTTCTGGCGAGAAAGGACTTCACGGTCGTGGATAAGCGCGACTATATCGCGGAACATAAAGAGAGCGGCTACCGCTCCTACCACCTCGTCGTGCTGTACCCTTTGCAGACAATCAACGGGGAAAAACAGATTTTGGTTGAAATTCAAATCCGGACGCTGGCGATGAATTTTTGGGCGACAATCGAACATTCTTTAAATTATAAATACAGCGGCAACATTCCGGAAAAAGTAAAATTAAGGCTTCAAAGAGCTTCTGAAGCAGCATCAAGGCTCGATATGGAAATGTCCGAGATCAGGGGCGAGATTCAGGAGGCTCACGTGGCATTTTCACGCAAGAAAAAGGATGAGGATGACGGTTAGGGGAAAGGAGATGGAATGATGAAGTTTGCGGTATCGTCCAAAGGAAATGATGTTTCCGATTCATTAAAAAGCAAAATTCAAACATATCTGCTCGACTTCGGTCTTGAATGCGATGAAGAAGAGCCGGATATCGTCATTTCCGTCGGCGGTGACGGAACGCTTTTATACGCATTTCACAAATACAGCGGCCGCCTCGACAAAACGGCCTTTGTCGGGGTTCATACAGGACATCTCGGCTTTTATGCCGACTGGGTGCCGACCGAGATTGAAAAACTCGTAATCGCGATTGCGAAAACGCCGTATCAAATTGTTGAATATCCGGTTTTGGAAGTTATCGTCCGCTACAATGACGGCAGCGATGAAGCGAGATATTTGGCGCTGAACGAATGTACGATCAAGAGCATCGAAGGGACGCTTGTGACAGATGTCGAAATTAAAGGGGAACTTTTCGAAACGTTCCGCGGCGACGGCCTTTGCTTATCGACCCCATCGGGAAGCACGGCATATAACAAGGCGCTCGGCGGTGCGATTATTCATCCGTCCATCAGAGCGGTCCAGCTGGCTGAAATGGCGTCGATCAACAACCGGGTGTTTCGCACGGTCGGATCGCCGCTCATTCTGCCTGAGCACCACACTTGTTTAATTAAACCGATTAATGATGTGACGTTTCAAGTCGCGATTGACCATTTGACATTGCTGCATAAAGACGTCAAGTCAATTCAATGCCGCGTCGCAAACGAAAATATCAGGTTTGCCCGCTTTCGGCCGTTTCCGTTTTGGAAAAGGGTCCAGGATTCCTTTATCGGAAAAGGAGAATAGGAAGGTTTGCTGTGAGCGATTTTTTGATGAAACAGATCATAACAGAAGAGGACAGCGGGGTTCTTTTGAAAGAATACGTCCAGCGGCTGGGCATTTCAAAAAGGATGCTGACGGACATCAAATTCGGCGGCGGGGATCTTTTGGTAAACGGCGGGCATGTAACGGTCAGATACGTTCTTCAAAAAGGGGACGAGCTCGTCATACAGTTCCCTCCGGAAAAAATGAGCGAATCTTTGCGCCCGGAAGAAATTCCGCTTGATATTTTGTTCGAAGATGACCATGTCCTCGTATTAAATAAACAGCCATGCCTGTCGTCGATTCCCTCGCGCGAGCATCCATCAGGCAGCTTGGCGAACGGTCTGATTCATTATTACCAGCGGACGGGCGTGCGCGCGACCGTTCACCTGGTGAGCAGGCTTGACCGCGACACATCGGGTGTCATGCTTGTAGCCAAGCACCGCTTCGCCCACTCGCTTTTATCGGGACTGCAAAAAAAGGGAGCCGTCAAACGGCAATATCGGGCGGTCGTCCACGGTTTGATCGCAGAAGAGCAGGGAACGATCGATGCGCCAATCGGCAGAAAATCATCGAGCATCATCGAGCGTGCGGTGATCCCCGACGGGCAAAAAGCGGTGACGCATTTTTGGGTGAACAGGCGCTTCAGCGGTATGACGGATGTCTCCATCCGTCTGGAAACCGGGAGAACCCATCAGATCCGAGTTCACATGAGTCATATCGGATATCCTTTGTGCGGTGATACGCTGTACGGAGGAACCCGCGGCTTCATTAATCGGCAGGCGCTCCACAGTGAGACGCTGACGTTTTTTCATCCCTTCACAATGGAAGAGCTGACGTTTCAAGCGCCGGTTCCGCATGATATGAGTCAGTTGATAGAGAGCTGAATTAAGCTCTCTTTTTTTATGGCTCCAAACGGAATCTTGACTCATCATAAGGCAATGAAGAGGGGACAGATTCGGTTGTCAGTTCGGGGTATCTGAAAGCGGTCAGCCTGTTGCCGAATACACAACCGGTATCGATATTGATCGTATGATGTATCATTCGCGGACGTTTGACAGGAGTGTGGCCGTACACCACCCACGGATCGCCTTTGTAATGAGCGGCCCAGTCCCGCCTGACCGGCCGTCCGTCAGGCAGCGTTTCTCCTGTAATATCTCCGTATAGCACAAACTGTTTTACTTTTCCGACAGGCTTTTTGCCGATGTCTTCCGCTTTGATGCCGGCATGTGCGACGACAAGTTCGCCGTTATGCAGGATCTCATAAAGCGGGGCGTTTTCATAAAGGCGCATGAAAAGGTCTCTGATATCCTTCTGTTTATGTTTCGGAAGGTTTCTGTATTCCGCCGCCGTCGTCTCCAGCCCGTGCTGCAGCTTCACCGGATTGCCTTTGAAAAAACGGTACAGCTTATTGCAGTGATTGCCGGGCACATATCGCACAGCTCCTTCTTCAACGGCCCGTCCTACAAATTCAACGACCTCCAGCGATTTTGGCCCTCTGTCTGTTAAATCCCCGAGAAAGACAAGTGTTCTGTTTTCCGGATGAACGGGAAACCCCGATGACAGCGAGTAACCGAGCTTTTCAATCAGCGCAATCATTTCGTCATAGCACCCGTGAATATCGCCGATTACATCATATTTCATGCGTTTTCTGCCTCCTGTCTGCGTATGTATATACATTGCCCAGTCCATATATAAATCAAGCTTCAGCGACTTTCGTCGGAGAAAATCAGGCAAATTACTTTTTTTTCTGAGCGAGCATTGTTAAAATCGATTTTTACACCTGTGAGAAAAGTGTTCAGACGGTTCTTTTCCCACATGAAAATGTCTAAAAAGATGTCCCTTTTATTTTTAAAAAAGGGAACGCTAATCATACCCGGAAACCGGTTTTAGAGGAGGTACCAGTTTATGGAGCACACATCTGTCTCATCTTTAGTTGTCGTACTGATTATCGCATTTTTAACGCCCATCCTGCTGCACCGTTTCAGGTTAAGCATACCGGTGGTTGTCGCTGAAATTATCATGGGTCTTATTATCGGAAAAAGCGGGTTCGATCTGGTCGCCCAGCACGATACATGGCTCGAAACTTTATCGATGCTCGGATTTATCTTTTTAATGTTTTTAAGCGGGCTTGAAATCGATTTTTCCGCATTTGAAAAAGGAAAGAAAAAGCAGCTGCTTCCGAGCGGAAAGGAAGCGCCGAATACATTTAAAACGGCTTCGGTCATCTTTATTGCCGTCTTTATTTTATCGCTCGGCCTTTCTTACAGCTTTGTCATGGCAGGATTTATTGACAACGCCTTTTTAATGACGCTGATCATTTCGACAATTTCGCTCGGGGTTGTCGTTCCGACGCTGAAAGAAGAGCGTCTCATGAAGACAAATAGCGGCCAGATTATTTTGCTTGTCGCCGTCATTGCCGATCTTGTCACGATGATTCTGCTTGCAGTGTTCGCCTCAATCTACGGGGACGAAAACAGCAATATGTGGCTGCTGATGATCTTATTTGCCGCCGGCGTCGTTTTATACCTGTTCGGAAGGATATTTAAAAAGCGGCCTTTTGTCGAAGTGCTGTCAAAAGGAACGATCCAGATCGGCACAAGGGCGATATTTACGCTGATCATCGTACTTGTGGCGTTGTCCGAGTCGCTCGGTGCAGAAAACATACTTGGCGCGTTTTTGGCCGGGGTGCTTGTTTCGCTGCTTTCGCCGAACAAGGAGCTCGTTCAGCAGCTCGATTCATTCGGCTACGGATTCCTCATCCCGATCTTCTTTGTGATGACAGGCGTCAAATTGGACATTTGGTCACTGTTTGGCAATCCGAAAATTTTAGTGATGATCCCGCTTCTGTTTGTGGCTCTGTTAATCAGTAAAGTCGTTCCGGTGCTGTTTTTGAAAAAGTGGTATGACATGAAAACCGTGCTGGCTTCCGGTTTTCTCCTGACTTCCACGCTTTCTTTGGTGATCGCGGCGACAACGATCGGCGAGCGCATCGGCGTCATTGACGCGCAGATGTCCGGCGCGCTGATTCTGGTCGCTGTCATTACATGCATCATCACACCGACCGGCTTTAAAAAATTAATGCCGAAAACGGAAAGCGAAAAAGAGAAAAAGACGATCACCTTTATCGGCGCAAATCAAATGACGCTGCCGGTCACGCTCGAACTTTCTCCGGAAGATTATCACGTCAGAATCCTGCATGTCCGGCAGGAAAAAAAGGAAGAAAATCTGGCGGATCCGGTGTTTGATGTTGAAGTTTTGCCTGATTATGAATACGAGACGCTTCAATCATTCGGCGTTTTCCAAACGGATATACTCGTCGTGGCCACTGGCAGCGAAGAGCGCAATACAGGGATCGCGCTTTTTGCGAAGGAGCAGAAAGTCGCGAGAATTATCGCCAGCGCAGATTCTCCAGACGCCGAATCCAGACTGAAAGATAACGGAATTGATACCTTCTCCATTCTGCTTTCTACAAAAACGCTGCTACGCGCGCTTATCGAGGCGCCTGGCGTTATGAAACTCCTGACGAACCAGGATGCGTCGCTGTATCAGATCAATATGAGCAATGAGCGATTTGACGGTGTTCTGTTAAGGGAGTTTCCGTTTACGGGAGATGTTATCTTCGTCCGAATTTTCCGCGGGGTGGACAGCATCGTGCCCCACGGGGATACAAGGCTGCAATTGGGTGACAGGCTGATCGCCACCGGTTCGCGCGAATATATTGCGGAATTGAGAAAAACGCTTGGAGACTGATGCTTGACCATTTTGCAATTCGTGATAAGATAAAAGTATAAACTGAATGAACAAGAAATGTTTTCCACTAGGGGAGTCCTTGATAAGGGCTGAGATAAAAGTGTGACTTTTAGACCCTCATAACCTGAACAGGTTCAAACCTGCGTAGGGAAGTGGCACGGTATTTGAGTATGTATTTATGCAAATTCCAAACCACTTTCCTTGCGGGAAAGTGGTTTTTTTATGTTCAGAATCGAAGGAGGAGCCTCGAAATGAAGTTTTCAGAAGAATGCCGAAACAGCGCTGCAAAATGGTGGGAAGGCAGTTTTGTCCATCCGTTTATTCAAGGGATTGGAGACGGCACACTTCCGGTTGATCGATTTAAATACTATGTCATGCAGGATTCCTACTATTTGACCCACTTTGCCAAAGTCCAATCCTTTGGTGCGGCATATGCTCGCGATTTATATACGACAAGCCGGATGGCTGAACACGCGAAAGGCACATATGAAGCCGAGATGTCGCTCCATAGGAAATTCACCGATCTATTGGGAATCACAAAGGAAGAACTGGAGTCGTTTCAGCCGTCGCCGACAGCGTATGCGTACACATCGCATATGTACCGTTCTGTCGTGAGCGGCAGTTTTGCGGAAATACTGGCCGCTTTGCTTCCTTGCTATTGGCTCTATTATGACGTCGGTGAGACGTTAAAAACGTGCAGGCCTGACAGCGCGGTTTATCAGGAATGGATCGCGACATACGGAGGCGACTGGTTTAAAGAACTTGTGACAGAACAGATCAACCGCTTCGATGAGCTGGCTGAAAACGCCGATGAGAAAACGCGCGCGAAGATGAAGGAGAACTTCGTCATCTCCAGCTTCTACGAATACAGCTTCTGGGATATGGCCTACCAAAAAGAAAGCTGGTCAAAAAGCGGGGTGGATCAGCTTGCATCTGCACGCGATCACCGATGACAAGCACTCTGTGGAAGAGCTTGCTGCAAAAATCATCTCGATTCAAAATGCCGTTGACTTTATCCATATCAGGGAAAGATCAAAAAAAGTAAGTGAAATATCAAGTTTAATCGACCGCCTTGCCGAAGAAGGGGTTGATAAGCGGAAACTGATCATCAACGACAGGGTGGATATCGCTTTGTTTCATCACATTCACCGGGTTCAGCTGCCTTCACACGGCTTTTCCGTCAAAAGTGTGAGGAGCCGTTTTCCGCATTTGAAAATCGGAAAGTCCGTCCATTCGCCAGAAGAAGCGGTTCAGGCTGAAACTGAAGGTGCAGATTACGTGCTGTTCGGCCACATTTTTGAAACGGACTGTAAAAAGGGCCGGAAAGGAAGAGGGGCTCTCAGTCTGGCTGAAGTGAAGGCGGCTGTCCGCATTCCGGTCATTGCGATCGGGGGTATTACCGAACAACGACTGGCGGAAGTCAAAATGGCAGACGGCATCGCCGTGATGTCGGGGATCTTTTCCCATGACAGACCGGATGAGGCGGCCGCGCGGCTTGCCTGTCTCGCGAAGGGAGATTCATATGAGAAAGCGCTATGATACGATCGTGATCGGCGGAGGCATCATCGGGACATCCATCGCTTACCATCTTGCGAAAGCGGGGAAAAAAACGGCCGTGTTTGAAAGCGGAGAAGTCGGCAAAAAAGCGACGAGCGCGGCGGCGGGCATGCTCGGCGCCCATGCGGAATGCGATAAACCCGGTACCTTTTTCGAATTTGCCAGAGTCAGCCAAAAAGCCTATCAGCGGCTGACGGGCGAATTGAAAGACATAAGCGGCATCGATATCAGAAAGCATGACGGAGGGATATTAAAGCTGGCATTTTCAGAAAGCGACCGCGAACACCTGATGCAAATGGCTGCACTGGATTCAGTGGAATGGCTTGAAGCCGCTGAAGTATATGAGCTGGAACCGCATGCCGGAAAAGGGATTCTCGGCGCTAATTTCATTCGGGACGACATCCATGTCGAACCGGCCGCAGTGTGCAGGGCATTTGCCAGGGGGGCCCGGATTCTCGGTGCCGAGGTCTTCGAGTTTACCCCCGTTTTATCGATCGAATCTGAAGCGGGGGCCGTCCGCGTCACTGCTGCTTCATGCACCGCGGAGGCGGAGCACGTTGTCATTGCAAGCGGTGTGTGGAGCGGTGCTTTCTTTAAACAGATCGGCATAGACAAAAGCTTTTATCCTGTCAAAGGGGAGTGCCTGTCTGTGTGGAATGACGGCATCCCTTTGACGAGGACGCTTTACCATGATCATTGCTACATCGTTCCGCGCCATAGCGGAAAGCTTGTCGTCGGCGCGACAATGAAGCCCGGGGATTGGAATGAACAGCCGGAACTTGGCGGAATCGAGGAGTTGATCCGAAAGGCCAAGTCGATGCTCCCTGACATTGAATCCATGAACATCGACCAATGCTGGGCCGGATTGCGCCCGGAAACAGGGGATGGCAATCCATATATCGGCAGACACCCTGAAAATGACCGGATATTGTTTGCTGCCGGACATTTCAGAAACGGCATCCTCCTGGCACCTGCAACCGGTGAGATGATAGCTGACATGATCCTCGGCAATCCGGTCAAAACAGAGTGGGCCGAGGCGTTTAAAGCAGAGCGAAAGGAGGCTGTGCACAGGTGAACATTCAACTCAACGGCCGGAAAATAGAGTGGAGAGATGACGGCGGCACGATTTACGATTTGCTCGCATTCTACAGTTTGGAAAATCGTGTTGTCGTTGTTGAAAGAAACAGGCAGATTATCGGAAAAGACCAATATCAAACAGTCAAACTGGAAGAACACGATGTCATCGAAATCGTTCATTTTGTCGGAGGGGGATAAACCGTTATGTTAAAAATCGCAGATCGTCAATTCTCATCAAGATTATTGCTCGGCACAGGGAAGTATCCGTCATTTGAAATTCAAAAAGAGGCTGTCAGTGCATCTGAATCGGAGATCCTGACCTTTGCCGTCAGACGGATGAATATTTTTGAAGAGTCTCAGCCTAATTTTTTGGAGCAGCTTGATTTAAGCCGTTATACGCTTTTGCCGAATACGGCCGGAGCAAAAACGGCTGAGGAAGCCGTCCGGATCGCCAAGCTTGCTAAAGCGAGCGGTCTTTGCGACATGATCAAAGTCGAAGTGATCGGCTGTGACCGTTCGCTTCTGCCTGACCCGGTAGAAACGCTGAAGGCGTCAGAAGCCTTGCTTGAAGAAGGCTTCATTGTGCTGCCGTATACATCGGACGATGTCGTCCTTGCGAGAAAGCTTGAAGAGCTCGGCGTACACGCCATTATGCCCGGGGCCTCTCCAATCGGTTCGGGACAGGGAATCGTCAATCCGCTTAACCTGTCGTTCATCATTGAACAGGCTAAGGTTCCTGTAATCGTGGATGCCGGAATCGGTTCTCCGAAAGATGCGGCATACGCAATGGAACTCGGCGCTGACGGAGTGCTTTTGAACACGGCAGTGAGCGGGGCGAAAGATCCGGTCCAAATGGCGAAGGCTATGAAGCTCGCCGTTGAAGCGGGCAGACTCGGATACCTTGCCGGACGAATTCCGGAAAAGAACTACGGCATCGCCAGCAGTCCTGAAGAAGGGAAGTTGACGATTTGACCGGCAGGTATTCAAGACAGGAGCTTTTTCACCCGATCGGACCGGACGGCCAGGAAAAATTAAGTCGCGCCCGCGTCCTGGTGATCGGTGCGGGGGCATTGGGCGCGGCCAGCGCAGAAATGCTGGTGAGGGCCGGAGTCGGTTCGCTGACAATTGCCGACAGGGATTATGTGGAATGGAGCAATCTCCAGCGCCAGCAGCTCTATACGGAACAGGATGTGGTTGATCATATGCCAAAGGCAGCCGCTGCCGAAAAAAGGCTGCGCCTGATCAACAGCTCTGTTCAAGTGACCGGCATTGTAGCAGATGTTACCGCGGAAAAAGCGCTCGAGCTTGCGGAGAAAGCGTCCCTGATCGTCGATGCGACCGATAATTTTGAAACGCGGCTGATCATGAACGATGCGGCGGTCAAGTTAGGCATCCCTTTTCTGTACGGCGCGTGTGTCGCAAGCTATGGCATCACATATACCGTCATTCCGGGGAAAACACCGTGCCTTCACTGTCTTTTGGGGCATTTGCCCGCGAATACCATGACGTGCGACACAGCAGGGGTGATCGGTCCGGTTGTTCAGCAGGTTGCCGCTTACCAGGTAACAGATGCCCTGAAGCTGCTGACCGGGCATGAACCGTCAGGAATGCTTCGCTCATTTGATATTTGGACAAATGAGCGCTCTGAAGTCCGGGCTGACGCGCTTAAACATGGCTCGTGTCCGACGTGCGGAAAAGGCGAGTTTCCGTTTCTTTCAGCTGAAAACGAAACAAAAGCAGCCGTTCTTTGCGGCAGACAAACGGTTCAGATCAGGCCGGCCGCGGAACAGCCGCCGGAGCTGGAGCCGCTTGCCGCCAGATTAAAAAAAGCCGGTTTGGATGTGACGGGAAATCCTTATTTATTATCTTGCCGTACGGAGGATTTTAAGTTCGTGATTTTTCGGGACGGACGCGCTTTGATTCACGGAACGAACGATATCAATCGCGCGAAAACGATATATCACAGGTGGATTGGCTAAAGGCCGAAGGGAGTGCAAACATCATGAGCATATACAAAGCATTAACAATCGCCGGGTCGGATTCAGGAGGCGGCGCCGGCATTCAAGCCGACATTAAAACATTTCAGGAGCTTGGCGTCTTCGGCATGACGGCTTTGACAGCGGTCACTGCGCAAAATACAACAGGGGTTCACGGCGTCTACCCGCTATCTCCGGAAGCACTCGGCACGCAGATTGATGCAGTGGCGGAAGATTTAAAACCTGACGCCGTGAAAACAGGGATGCTGTGGAGCGTGGAGATGATTGAGGTCATTGCTGAAAAAATTGCAACATACGAGCTTAAACGTGTGATTGTCGATCCTGTCATGATCGCCAAAGGCGGCGCTTCACTATTGAATGAGGAAGCAGTTGAAACATTGAAACGGCGCTTGCTTCCGCTTGCTTATGCGGTAACGCCGAACATACCCGAAGCCGAAGTGCTGACAGGGAGAAGCATTCAAACAATGGAAGACCGCAAAAAAGCGGCTCGTGAATTGCATGAAATGGGCGTCCGCAACATTATCATCAAGGGAGGGCATCAGCCCGAGGATGGCAAAGTAACCGATCTCCTCTTCGATGGAGAGGTGTTCACGGAAAAAACGAACACCTATATTAAGACGAAAAATACCCATGGAACAGGCTGCACATTTGCCGCCGCTCTTACCGCGCAAACAGCGAAAGGAAACGGCATTCAAGGAGCTTTCAGCATCGCTGAGGCTTTCGTCCACGAAGCGGTTGCACACAGCCTTGATTTCGGAGCCGGCCACGGACCGACCAACCATTTTGCATATCAAAAGATATCCAATGCAGGGTTGGAACTGTAGTCCCGCAATAAAAATGAAAAATATCGCGGCAGACATCAAAAACGGTCTCTGCCGCTTTTTATATTCTGAAATTGTCAGCCTGCTATTAATTGTGATACTATATATTATGATCAGGTACTAATAAAATGTTAATCATTAGGAGGATTTCATACATATGAATTTATCACTGGAAGGCCGGAATATCGTCGTCATGGGTGTAGCAAATAAACGAAGCATCGCTTGGGGAATCGCCCGCTCGCTTCACAATGCAGGCGCAAGACTGATTTTTACGTATGCGGGTGAGCGGCTTGAAAAATCGGTCAAGGAGCTGGCCGATTCTTTGGAGCGGAACGATTCAATCGTACTTCCTTGTGATGTCACAAATGACCAGGAAATTGAAGCGTGCTTCGCCGACATCAAAAAAGAAGTCGGGGTCATCCACGGCATTGCACACTGCATCGCTTTCGCAAACAAAGAAGACTTGGCTGGAGAATACTTAAATACCACCCGCGACGGTTTTCTGCTCGCACACAATATCAGCTCTTACTCACTGACAGCGGTCGCTAAAGCGGCGCGCGGCATTATGACTGAAGGCGGAAGCATCGTCACGCTGACATACCTTGGCGGCGAGCGCGTTGTATCCAACTACAATGTCATGGGTGTTGCGAAAGCATCGCTTGATGCCAGCGTCAAATACTTGGCGAGCGATCTCGGAAAAGACGGAATCCGCGTCAACAGCATTTCCGCAGGGCCGATCCGGACATTGTCCGCAAAAGGAATCAGCGACTTCAACTCGATTTTAAAAGAAATCGAAGAACGCGCACCGCTTCGCCGCACGACGACTCCGGAAGAAGTCGGCGACACGGCTGCTTTCCTGTTCAGCGACCTTTCCCGCGGTATGACCGGCGAAAACCTGCATGTTGATTCAGGCTATCATATCATCGCGCGATAACATAACGCTAAAAAGCAATCCGTTAAAGGATTGCTTTTTCTTTTCTTCTGATTTCTCCTTTTTTGCATATAGATATACCATGAACAGATCGGAGGGATCAAGATGTCTAGCAGAAAAAACGATGCGGAGCAAAAGCCGCTCATGTATATTGTGCAGCCGGACTATGATAAGGCAGAAGCGAACATGCAGGATATTCTGATTAAAAGAAAGAAGAAAGCAAAACCCGACGCTTCCGAACAAAAAGCCCGGCGAAAGGAACAGCAGGATGAAGCCGTCCGGCCAGACGAAAAGGATGGCGCCGAAGCGGTGCTTAGCGATGAGGCGAATCGGTCAGAAAAAGGAGTCAAACCGATTAAAAAGCCGCTCAGCAAGATGACCATCGCCGAGAAAATCGACTTTTTGGCAAGCCTTCCCGGCAATATGCCGAAAACCCTTTGCCTCATTGAAGCAGACGGGAAGACATACAGAGGAACGATCGCCGGAAAGAAAGGCGGTTCCGTATTTGTCAAAACGTCGAGCAAAGGGGCTCCGGCGGAACTGCAAATCGAGAGTATTACTTCCTTGCACCCGCTTGGCTTTTAAATTACACGATAAAAAAAGTCCCGATTCAGGGACTTTTTAATTTGAACGATTGATCAGTTGCGGATTTAAGCATTCGATCGCACAGAAGCATTCCAGATCCACTTCGACGCAGAAATTTGTTTTTTCCAAGCGGAACACATCGCAAATTTTGTCTTTTTCTTCTGTGAAATCGAGAACGCGGCGATTTTCATCAAAGGCAATCAACAGTCTTAATGTAGCACAGCAGTCCTTAATGTCTTCAACTCTGAAAAACACAGTGCTGAAGCAAGGGCCTGCCTGAAGTTCTCCGACATTTCCAAACGCTACGAACGGCTTAGACTTTGAGGTGTATATAATAAATGGAATGGTGTCGCCTAAGTGCCTCGAAGGGGAAAGCAGGTTGCTGAAGCAGCTTGTCGGGCAGCCTTCTTCCTCAATGGCGTTTTGCAGATCGTGAATGTTTTCAACGGCTTCGCACACGCAATTTTCAGCTGAACATTTTGTCATGTTATGATCCCTCCCAGTTCAGGATATAAAATTTCGTTTTTCGGCCTGGCTTTTCTATTGGTAAAAGGAGCTGCCGAAAGCCGGCAGCTTTCGTGAAAAGACTGGCATCAAGCCGATCATAACGGCCGGCTTGATGCAGTCCGACACCTTTTAACCGTGGTGCTGATTGTGTTTTTTGTCTGTTGCGCGATCAACTAGTTCAGGTGACAGACATTGAATTGCGCAGAAACAAGTTAAGTCAACCTCGATGCAAAAGTCCGTTTTTTCAAGCCCGAAAAAGTCAGGGTCACAAGGATGGCAGACGCTTAATGTGTCGCCGTTTATGTCCACAGGCCTCAGGATTGAAAGCGTTGCACAGCAATCTTTTAGATTTTCTGCCCGGAAGAAAATCGATTCGAAGCACTGCATATCATCTGAAAATCCGCCGACATTTCCAAATGTTGAAAACAAACCGCCTTTTTTGTCGTATATAAGGAACGGAATGGTGTCTTTACCGGAAACCGTCGGACTCAGCAGATTGCCGAAGCAGCTCGTCGGACATGTTTCTTCAACTGCATCCTGTTCTTTTATAATTTGTTCTACTGCATCGCATACACAATTTTCATGCCGGCCATGATGTTTTCCGCAGCTCATGGATTTCAGCTCCTTTTTATAGGGATATTTGACTTTAGTCTTTAACAACATATGTACCCGTGCCCTTGTTGGTGTGGGTAATCGTCTATAAAAATGAAGAAAAGCAGAGCTTGATGGCTCTGCTTTTTGAATTATAGAAGGCCGACGATAAGGGCGACGATGGTGATTGTAACAGTTTGAACAAATGTGCTTACGATGACGGCTGTGTCTGTATCTTCGGTTGTGACATGTACATTTCGGGAATTATCAATCACCAATTTTTGTCTGTTCGTTTGTTTATTGGCAGTTACTTGCAGCAAATCAGATGTTACAAGTTCGGCTAGATCAGGATCATCGATAATGGCGAGAACAATCGTTACAGCTAGTGTTTGCACAGCTGTCATGACTGATACCAACGTTTGTGTGTCTTCAGTTGAGACTTGAACATCACAAGAGTCTTTAATGATGATCGTTTCATCTGAGAGCTGTTTGTTAAGATGAAGTTGATCTAGGTCAGAATCGATAAAGCCATTTTGCCCTTTCCTACCACAGTTGCAAGTATAGTCGTCACATAATTTTTTCTTAGGATAACTAGGGTGATAATCGTTACCTGGATGTTCGCATTCCGGGTCAAGCGCAACCCATGAATATGGTCTTGTTTCCATTTCATTTCCTCCTTCCATTTACTATTATTAAATGTTGTAACTCCTTAACTTGTATAAGACAGATACCCTGCTACAAATCCCCATTTTTTTCTTCGTTTGCTGCTGAAGTATCCGACTCGGTTGAATTTTCCGCTGTTGCTGTGTTTTCTTGTTCCCTCCGTTGTCTAAGTTTATCTCTCAATCTATTTGTTCTGTTTCTTCTTCTTCTTGTTCTCTCACCATTTTCTGAAGACGCATCAGCGTTCTTTTCTCTCTTTGTCCCTTTTTCCTTCGCTGCGGCTATTTCTTTCTGTCTTTGAACTAAAGCATCGGATTGTTTTTTTAGATCTTCCAGCATATTGAAAATATTTTCTTTTTCTTCTTCTGAAAGCTTCCGAACTTTATCGCTGGTTACTCCCCGATTTTTCAAGATATTTTTAACAACTGATTTCATTATCGGATCTACGTTCTCTTGGAGTTTTTCAAAATCTGCCAATTGTTTCTCACCTCAATTTCTCAAAAAATATTAGAAAGAAAGGAAGGCTTAAAGTATGTCAAGCTCTGTGATAAGCGCGATCAGCACTTCGGTTAAAACTTGGACGGAAAGCAGGATCTCCAGCGAGGAAAGCGTAATCGTGACATTGCGGCTGCCGATGACTTTGATGATGACTCTTCTCCTGCTTTGCAGCCTGTGTACGGCTAAAACATGTTCTGAGACGATGTCTGCTGTATCCTCGTCTTCGATCGCAAGCTGAGCCGATAAAATCGTCAAAGAGATCACAGTGGCTTGTAAAGAGAGAGCTGCTGTTATGTTTGCCGTGTTTACAGTGACATCTTCGGAATCAATCACTTCAATGAGCTGGTCATATTCCCGGTATAATTCGTCAAATGTTTCTGCGTACAGCGCTTCGGCTTTTTCATGAAACGACATAACTTTCACTCCTTTCTTATCCACACTTTATTAAATGCAGATCGGTAACTTAGCGGAATGAGGAAAACATACATTTCAGCACCCAAATTTGCTGTTTTAGGGAAGGCGGTTCCGGCATATATTTGGAAGCAGGAAAGGGGGTGCCCTGTGATACAAAGCTGGCTTTTATATATTCTATTTTCTATCGCGGTATTTCGGCTGACGCGGCTGGTCGTGTTTGACACGATTATGGCGCCGTTTAGAAGCCTGTTTCACGAAGAGGTTGAAGAAAAAAACGAAAAAACGGGAGAGACCGAGACGTATCTTATCATGAAAGGAAAAGGCGTGAGAGCTTGGATCGGCGAGCTGTTGAGCTGTTATTGGTGTACGGGTGTGTGGTGTACCGCGTTTTTGCTTGTTCTTTACGCATTTGTTCCGACCATTGCCGAATGGCTAATTCTTCTGCTTGCCATCGCGGGTCTTGCTGGGGTACTGGAAACGATCGTGTCCAAATGGCTCGATTGAATGGGGATTTATCATTGGCAACTTATGAAAAGAAGACTCATATAATGGCGTATAAGCATGAGAAAGGAAGGAATGCAATGAGACAAGTGAAAAGAAGGCAGCAAGGCCGATTAACGAACGCTTCCAGCAATCATCAGTCCACTTTCTCAAAAAAAGTGAAGAAAAAAGGCTGCGGATGCGGCAAAAAGAAGAGAACCTATTAATATCAAAAAAAGCCGGATACAGTCCGGTTTTTATGTTGCCAATTTTTCTTCTGATGCATACACCATCATAAGGGGGAAAAGCGATGAATGTATTTGAACAGCTGGTTGAATCAATATGCCGTAAGCACGATCAAACGCAAGCCGGCCATGACCGGGTGATCTTTGAGCAGCAGAAGGAACTGGAGACATTTGAACGTTCTGCCGAACAGTTCGGCAGGCAAGTCGAAGCGTTTGCAGAGAATGCCGAAAAATGGCTGGGAGAGGACGTGAGTCTGCCGGGCATCTATAAATAATCCACGGAAGCCCTATGCATCAATCCAAGCGAATCCTATCAACTGTCATATCGTGTAGAGAGAAAAGGAGGTGCTTTAGATGGGCTTTTGTGGCGGAGGCTACGGCGGCGGCTATGGCGGCGGCTATGGTTCAACGTTTGTATTGATCGTTGTCTTGTTTATTCTTCTCATTATTGTCGGCGCTTCTTTTAAATATTAGTTTTTGAGTTGAAGCGAAGAGGGCGGCGGCATGTGTGCCGGGTCCTCTTCTTTTTGAACGGGAAAAGCACAAGGCTTTTCAAAGATGCATAAGATAGCGTATCACTCCCAAAAAGGAGGCATAGGTATGGACAATCAATTTTTCAAAAACATCGAAAAGAAAACGGGCGTCAGCATGAATGACGTCATGCAGCTCGCAAATTCGCTGCAAAATGCCAACTTCAAGGATGAAAAAACGGTCCGCAGCGTGATTAAGCGCGTCGCTAAATTGGCGAACAAACGGGTTCCGCAGGAAATGGAAGATAAGATTGTTGAATCCATTGTAAGCGGCAAGGAAAAAATGGATTTCAACACGATCGCGAAAATGATGAACAGCAAAAAATAAACACCGCGCCTTCCGATAAAAGGAGGGCACGGTGTCTTTTATTGCAGCTGGAGCTGGGGATTCGGGCGTAAAACAGGCTGCAAAAACCTTGAGCGGTATGCCGTTCTGCCCCTTCTGACGGAAGGGACGCTGATATACAGACGATCCTCGGCCCGGGTCATGGCGACATACAGCAGCCTCCGCTCTTCTTCAAGAGCGGTTTCGTCGCCTTTTCTCGCTGTCTCAAGGGCAAAGTCATGCGGAATCGAGCCGTCCTGCACCCCCAGGATATAGACCGTTTTGAATTCAAGCCCTTTCGCACGGTGGATTGTTAAAAGCTGAACACCGTATCCGTCAGCTTTTTGCTTTTCCGCTGCTCTCATATGATCGACATGCTCAAGAAATTCGGGGATCGTTTTGAATTTTTTTGCCGCTGTTTTGAGATCCCGCAGATCGTCAGACCCTTTTTCGAGCTTGTTTCCTTCGTTACCGCGCTTTTTCAAGTAATCGGAAAATCCCATTTTTTCCTCTGCGAAAGAGATCGCTTCAACTGGTTTCATCGTTTTTAAGCCTGTGAAAAAAGGAACGATTTTCTTTATTTTATCAAGCTGAAACGGTTTGATGTCGGTTAGTTTTTCAAGCGCGTGAACCATCGTGCAATCTTCGGTAATCGAGAGCGCTTTAAGCGTATTTAATGCGGACTGCTTGAGAAAGAGGGCGGGTAAAATCTGTTTGACGGCTTCCGCGTCATCCTGATTTTGGCTTAAGTAGAGATAAGCCAGCATCTGCCGGACGATTCTCCTGCTGTAAAACGACCGGACGCCTTGTTCAGCCGTGTACGGAATAGCTGACTGGTGCAGACGTTCAAAGATTGCGCGCCCGCTGCTGTTTGTCCGGTATAGGATGGCGAAGTCATCAGGCTTAGCGCCCATTTCAATTTTTTCTTGGATATCAGAGACGATCATAATCGCTTCTTCCTCTTCATCATAAGGATAAAATATAAGCGGTTTTTGGCGGTCATCTCTCGCGGCACTTAATGTTTTCGGAAAACGCTTTTTATTTTTCCTCACGACCATATCGGCGCTTGCCACAATCGGATGGCTCGATCTGTAATTCGTCGTGAGGCGGACCGTTTTCGCCTTCGGATAATCTTTTTCAAAATCGAGTATAAAAGAAGGGCTGCTGCCTCTGAACGCGTAGATTGACTGGTCATCATCCCCGACACAGGTCAGGTTGTTTTCCGGGCTCGCCAACAGCTTGATGATGGCATACTGAACAGGGTTAATGTCCTGAAATTCGTCGATCAAAATCGCGTGAAAGCGCGTCTGATATCGTTTTAAAATGTCTGGCTGTTCTTGAAACAGCTGCCAGCATGCAGATGCCATATCGTCGAAATCGAATTGGCGCCGCGCAGCTTTTTGTTCTTCATATTGACGGTACAGCCGGTGAACCCGCTTTTCCCATTCGTCTTCCAGCGGAATCTGTTCGCCCGGAAGATAAGCGTTCTTCCAGTAGCCGATCTGCTGGATCGCCTGATCAACCGGAAAATCTTTTTCATCAAGCCCTTCTTCGGCAAGGGCCATTTTGATGTATTGTTCTTTTTGCCATTCCCATTTCAGCAGGTGCTCGCCATTCCATCTTGCCGGATCATGGTGATAAAGAATTTTGTAGAAAAAGCTGTGGAAGGTGCCTGTCACGAGGCGGTTCACAGTCTGCATCGGCAATCCGTATTGCGAGGCCATCCGCTCTTTCATTTCTTTCACGGCTTTTGTCGTGAATGTGACGAGCAAAATGGCGGAAGGCGGGATATCGAGCCGGGATATCATATAAGCCGCTCGCGCGGTTAATACCCGTGTTTTTCCGCTTCCCGCGCCGGCCAGAACGAGAAGGGGTTCTTCGGGGGCCGTCACGGCGGCAAGCTGTTTCTCATTCAGCGGCACATTCGGAAAGACCGGTTCCGGGGCCGTTTCTTCCGCTGGGGAGAAAGGAAAATGGATGGAAGCTTCGCGAGGCGGCGTCCAGAAGTCCGCATCCGTCTTCTTTTCCTCTCCGATCGCTTTGCCTTTCGGGAGACGGAACACGCCGCTTTCTGTATAGTCGTTCTGTCTGGTTTGCTCTGTCTTCTCGTTTAAGCAAGCTGCTTCACATTGAGAAAAATCCCCGTTTTCCCGGTGGAAAAAATGTGGTTCTTCATGAATCGACAATTTCAGTCTGAGCGGCAAGCCGCAATGTTTACACGTGATTCTGTCTTTTCTTGCTTCATCAAAGAGGAATTGCAGGTGTTCTCTCGAATATGTATGTATATGAATGTCTCGGTTATTGAATCGGGCGCATTTCAAAAAGAGGTCCTCCAATTAATGGGTAATCGTCTAGTGTTATGAGACAACGTCTATCATATCAAATGAAAACCGTTTAAAACAGTAGATTTTTGGGAATTAAAGCTGATGAGGAGGAGATCGAATGGGATATTTGCCGCCTGTCCATCATGATCAATATACACAGTACGCCAATCGTAGCATCAGCCAAAAATCGAACTATGCGCATATACAAAAAACCGCCAATATCCCAAGCGAGCGCGCCTACCGCGAAGTCGAAAAAAGAGAGGAAAACCAGACTGCGGCTTTTAGGCGGGTCTTGGAAAAGAAGCGAAAAAAAACGCTGAACCGCCGTGTTGCGGAAAAGGCGGAAAGCGGACGCTACGTTAACGAGTCCGTTTGAAAGATGAAACAAACCCCGGCTTTTATACCGGGGTTTTCGTTATTTTTTGCGCAGTTTTTTGAGTCCGAAATACAGAATAATCATAGCGGCCGCTCCGATCATAATCGGAGTCGTGTACGTTCTCGCCACATTTTCAACATGGTCCCACCGGCTGCCGAGCTGTATGCCGAGGTAGACGAATAATATCGACCACGGTATGATGGCCAGCACGGTCAGACCCGTGAATTTTAAAATCGGCATTTTCGCAATTCCTGCCGGAATGGAGATGGCGTGCCTGACCACGGGAATGAAGCGGGCGGAAAAGACAACGCCTCCGCCGTATTTCTCAAACCATTTTTCGGCCGTTTGAATGTGATGCTTTTGGATCAATAAGTACTTTCCGTATTTGTATAAAAACGGCCTTCCGCCGTAATAGCCGATCCAGTATAAAAACAATTGAGCAATCGTTCCCCCGATGACGCCGGCGATCACGGCCCCTGTCATCGTAATGGAGCCGCTTGACACCAAGTATCCGCCGTAGGCCAGTACGATTTCACTCGGGATGATTTCGATCATTAAACCGATTGCAATGCCGAAATAGCCAAGATCGGTCAGCCACATTAAAATATCATTCACTATGCTTCCCATTTTCGTTTTTTCTCCCTGCTTTTGATTTCATCAGCCGAACGTTGGAGCAGCCGCCGGGATGTTTCCCTGCCGTCCGCGCGGGAAACAAGCGAATCTCAAAAACCGTCCGGATGCGCCCTGTGCCATTGCCACGCGCTTTGAATGATGGTTTGTAAATCGCTGTATTGCGGCTTCCATCCGGTATCTTCCATCAGTGTCCGGCTGTCCGCCACAAGCACTGGCGGATCCCCCGCTCTGCGCTCGTCCGTTTTTGCTGCAATGCTTCGCTCTGTCATGTTTTCCGCGGTTTCAATGATTTCTTTTACGGAATGTCCGGCTCCTGTCCCTACATTATAAACATTTTGCTTCAGTCTGTCTTCATATAACCTGTCAAGAGCCGCCAGGTGGGCGGAAGCCAGATCGAGGACGTGAATATAATCCCTGATGCATGTTCCGTCCGGTGTCGGGTAATCATCTCCGAAAATGGACAGCTGCTTTCGCTGTCCCAAAGCCGTCTGCAGGACGAGGGGAATGAGATGGCTTTCAGGATCGTGATCCTCGCCGATCGCTCCGTTTAAAGCGGCGCCGGCCGCGTTGAAGTAGCGGAGGGCTGCCCATTTGACACCGTGCGTTTTCCCGACCCAGTGCAAGTATTTTTCGATCATCAGCTTCGATTCCCCGTAAGGATTGACAGGGGAGAGGGGGGCTGTCTCTTTGATCGGGACGTTCTCCGGGATGCCATATACGGCGGCGGTCGACGAAAAGACGATGTTTTTGACGCCTTCCTTGATGACCGTTTCGAAGAATGCACAAGACTTGAGCGTGTTTTCCCTAAAGTAGAGCTCAGGCTTTTCGATCGATTCGGACACAAGGCTTTTGGCGGCGAAATGGATGACAGCATCGACATCATGATG
This sequence comes from Bacillus sp. FSL W7-1354, assembly GCF_038002405.1. Lineage (NCBI taxonomy): Bacteria > Bacillati > Bacillota > Bacilli > Caryophanales > Bacillaceae > Bacillus > Bacillus sp. FSL W7-1354. The sequence continues at coordinate 365,519 of NZ_JBBOCL010000001.1, forward strand.
TTTGATGATGGCTTTGACAAGTGCCGCATCACCGATGTCGCCTTCGTAAAAGCTGATCCCGCTGACGGCTTCCCTGTGTCCGGTAGATAAATTGTCAAGCACGACGACGGAGCGGTTTTGCTTTGTTAATTCGAGTACGGTGTGGCTGCCGATGTATCCGGCTCCTCCTGTAACGAGTACGGATGTCATTGCCATGCTCCTTTCTGCGCCTCTTTTTTTAGGACGCTTTCCAGGTAGGCGAGCAGTTTTGGCCGCATCTCGTCCCGCATAAGAGCGATTTCCGTACTCGCTTTTAAACTGCCCAGCTTGTCGCCGATATCAAAGCGGCTTCCTTCCAATTTGCGCGCATACATGCTTTGTTCCCGGCAGATTTCCCTTAGTGCGTCAGTCAGCTGAATTTCATTTCCCGCACCGCGCTTCGTTTGTTCGAGCACAGGGAAAATCGAAGGCCTCAGCACATAGCGGCCCATAACCGCGATATTTGAAGGGGCTTCTTTGACAGACGGCTTTTCCACTAGATCGTCAATTTGATATACTTTGTTCTTTTGCGCGGACGTCTGAATAATGCCGTATTTGCTCACGTCCGCCGGATCGACTGGCTGAACGCCGATTACTTCTGTCTGATATTCTTCAAATACTTCGAGCAGCTGCCGAAGCGCCGGCGTTTCTGACACCATGATGTCGTCGCCGAGAAGGACGGCAAACGGCTCATCACCGATGAAATGCTTGGCCGATAACACCGCATGTCCGAGACCGAGGGGCTCCTTTTGCCGGATATAATGAATATTCGCCATATCGGCGATGTCGCGTATCTCTTTTAACACATCATTTTTTCCTTTGGCGAACAGGTTTTGCTCCAGTTCAACAGAGCGGTCAAAATGGTCTTCAATCGAACGCTTATTTCTTCCTGTAATGATAAGGATGTCTTCTATTCCTGATTGAACAGCTTCTTCCACGATATATTGTATAGCCGGTTTATCGACAATCGGCAGCATTTCTTTCGGCTGCGCTTTTGTTGCCGGCAAAAACCTTGTACCCAAACCGGCTGCTGGGATGACTGCTTTTTTTACTTTCATGGTTATTCACTCCTGGTCTTTTTTATGAATCTGTTCCGGGTTCTTGAAACACCCAAAGCCTGTTTCCGATAAAGTTGATCGCCATTCCTGCGACTGTTGCGGACATTTTGCTGACAAAAAGGGAAAGGCCGGCTTTTTGAAAAATATACAGAAGGACAAATGTAGCGCCCGCTGCTGCAAGATTGATTATGATAAACCGGACGATTTCCGCGCCATGTGCTTTTTCCTTTACTTGAAACGTCCATGTCCGATTCCAGATATAGCTGTTTGCTACGCCTGCCGAATAGGAAAACAGCTGTGCGGCCAGATAGGGTACGCGGAGGGACGTAAGGATGAAAAACACGGCGAAATCAACGAGTGTGTTTCCGGCTCCGACTATCCCGAAACGGGCGAGTGTGGTGATGTTTTTTTTGTTCATAACGGCATTCGGCTGTTTACCTCCCGTCTATTTTGTGTAGGGCTTCGTAAAAGCTTAGAAACAACTTTAATAGACAATGTTGAATAAACGATAAACAAAAGATGAACAAAAGATGAACAAACTATGAAATGTTTTCTGAGGAAAAGAAAAACCGTTCCGCTTAAAAAGCGGAACGGTTACTTTTTGACCATTTTGACATGGGGGATATTCGCATCTAAAAATTCTTCAGACACGACTTTATAGCCGTGTTTTTCGTAAAAGGGAACAGCCTGTGTCTGCGCGTTCAGCATGAATTGAACCGCGCCTTGCTTGGCGGCTTCCTCTTCAAGCGCCTGAATGATCAGGTTGCCGATGCCGAGGGAGCGGTGGCTTTTCAGTACACAGATTCGTTCAAGTTTGCCATAGCCGTCGACAAGCCGTAGCCGGCCAGCGCCGATCGGCTCTTTTCCGTCATAGATGACGAGATGTGAAGATTCCTGATCGAGATGATCCATTTCTTCTTCCGGTGATACGTGCTGCTCCTTGATAAAGACTTCCTTTCTAACAAAGAAGGCGTCTTCAAGCTGTTGTTGATTCTTCACAATGACGGCTTCCACTGGCTTTCTTCACGCTCCTAAAATAAAAGTTTCATAGACGGTCCAAGATCCGTTGTCCAATTGATAAAGCAGGTGAAAGCGGTCGATGACTTCTTCGTGCGACGCGTCTCTCATTTTCAGCGTGCCAAGGACGTCGGAATGCTCATCATCTGACAGCTTTTGTGCGACTGTGACATGGGGAACAAACGCATATTCGGGTTTGTCTTCCAAAACGCCGCTGTACATTTTTTCATGAAGCTGCGTCAATTCTTCTGTCGGTTCGGCTTTCATATAGATGACATTATTGACAGGGGCAAAGGAACTGAATTTTGTAATCTTCAGCGTGACCGGTTTCAGCTCTTTTGAAAGTTCCCTCAGGTGTCCTACGACGCTCGCGATCTCGTCTTCGGACACTTCAAAAGGTGTTCTTAATGTAAGGTGGGGCGGAATTAAAGCGTAATTCGGGTCATAGCGTTTTCGGTAGGAATTTGCAATGTCCTGAAGTTTTTTTGATGGAAATAGCACAATACCGTATTTCATTTTGTTCCCTCCTTAAACAATTGATATGGTTTAGTATATCAAAGATGGGCCGATATACAGAGAGCTACAGCATTTTTTTTAAAGCGGGGGTGATGAGCGGCTGCCAGTATGTCCACTTGTGATCCCCGTCGAAAGCTTTGAAATCGTAGTTTGTCTGCTTTTCTTCAAGCAATTCTTTTAATTGCTCATTTGGACCGGTGAAATCCAAAATTTGATCATCAGTCGTTTTGACGGCGGTTTCTTTCTCTCCGATTTGGTGGCAAATTGAAATAAGCTGCAGGGAATTGGACTGTTTCACTTTATCGAGAACATGGCGGTCGACATAAGGTGACTGCATAATGACGTTTCCGAACATATTCGGATAGTCAAGCGCCGTCATGAGGGAAACCGTTCCTCCGAGCGAATCCCCGATCAGCGTCCTGCCTGATCCGACTTGGTATGTCGGGTACTCACTGTCGGCGAAAGGGACGAGTTCATTTGCCAAAAAACGTTTATACGCTTCGAATTTTGACCCTTCCGGATGGTATGTAAGCCTTCTTTCCTGTACGTTTTTGTACGGAATGCCGATGATGATGCTTCTTTCGATTTCGCCGTTTGCCAGCAGTTCTTCCACCTGTCTGCTGATGCGCCCGAGGCGGAAATAGTCATGTCCATCCTGTGCGATGATCACATGATATTTGTAAAGCGGCGAGAAGGATGACGGCAAATAGACGAGAAGCTCCATTTCCTCGCCGAGCTCTTCCGAAAAAAGCTTCTTCTCCTGAATGACTCCTGTTTTCATAGCCAAGATGAATTCCTCCAGAAATAATGTTTGTGAACGTTTCCATTCATTTTAACACGAAATTCTCTTGTGAAAGAAGCGAAAAGGGCTGCCAAACTGTTCGGCAGCCGTGATTTTTTATGTCCGTTTTTTTTCGTACCAGGGCGTTGACGGTCTATCCGGAGGGTATCCGCAGCGTTCGCGGTACATTTTTCTTTCCTCTGTGAAATCCCACCAGCTTTTAGCGCTTTCGGGATCGTTGGCATAATGGACGATGCATCGCAGCGCATCTTCTGCACAAGGATCTTCCCAGTAGCCTTTCAGTTTTTCGAGGCGGATGATCAAATCCGCACCTGATTCATGCTTGATGTCGCCAAGGGAATAGTAGCCCAGGTCAACGGCGCACTGCGCCATTTTCGGCCCGATGGAAGGAGCGGTTTGAAACTGGGCGAGCGCCTTGATGTATGCGGCGCGCTCCAAAGACGAACCGAGCGTATGTGCAAGGACGGACAGATCCATATATGCCGTGTTTTTTATTTTTACCTTGGCTGTCCTTAAGTTTGACCGTTCTTTTTTTGTCAGAGGCAGCTTCATATGAACACCTTTTAAAGATACAGATCGAACATGTTGACGTCATAGCCGAACTGTTTTAAATAATTAAACAGCTGGGCCCTGTGATGGAAGACGTGGGTGAGCGTTTCCGTCAGCCAGCGGCTTTGGGTCATCCCTTCATCAAGGTAAAACGGCTTTGTTTTTTTCGTCAAAAATTCCTCGTCGGAGAGGGAAGTCATATACGTTTGAAAAGCAGCGAATCCTTTCTGCATAGCTTCAGCCATTTGGTCAGCCGACTGCAATGCACTATACTTCTTTTCAATTCGGGAGATGGCGGCCTCTTCCTTTTCCTGCATGATAGCCATGTCGGCTTCTGGGATGGCCGTCAGATGGCTTGCCAGTTCTTTCAGGCTTCGCATGCGGTCGGCGGGCCGGTAAGACCAGTCAGATTCCTTCACTTTTTTCAGAAGATGACACGTGGAGCGGATGCCCGTCTCCATCTCGTGGAACAAATCGCTCCGCAGGGCTTGAACTTGCTTCATTTGCTTCATCCTTTCCATTTTGCTTTATTCTAAAAGTATCACCTAATCCTGACAGGCTTTGTCACGATTCTAAAAAAAATCAGTCGTACCTTGCTAAAATGTCAGCAGCCTTCCGTTTCAGCTGAAGCTTGATTTCTGCGGGTTCTTTGACAGTTGCCTCAGTGCCGAGGTTCCACAAAAGTTCCCCGAAATACTCAAGTTCTGGTCTGGGGAGGTTTGCATCGATCGCCCCCGTCCCGTCATCCCGCATGGTGAGGATCTTGAATAAGTCCACATCAGCCGCAGCCCGCCTGGCTCCTCTGCGTGTCAGTTCCGCTTGCAGCCGCACCGGTTCAGAGCACTCGCTCTCCGAATGTTTGATCCAGCTGAGAACCGATGGATAGGGAAGCTGGCGGGCCAGCGGGCTGGCCGCTTTTTCCGCCCGAAGGATGCGGTCGGCGCGGAACAGTCTGAACGCCTGCCTTTTAAAGCAATAGGCCGGACAGTACCAGAAGCCGTTCCAGCTGAACAAGCCGATGGGCTGGATGGATCTCTCCGCGCAATCGTCAGTTCCGTCATAAACGACCGTCAAAACGGATTGATTGATGGCTGCATCAAGAAGCGTTTCTAAATGTTCGGCGGCTTTTGGACGATGCGGATTCCAGAACACGATTCTGTCTTTCATCGCATCAATCCGCTCCTGTGTTTCCACGGGAAGGTGGCGGTAGAACTTTTTTAAAACCATCCGCGTTTCCGCATCAAAGGGAAGCGATCCGAAAAACTGCAGAGATTGATACGCGAAAAACATAGCCGCCGCCTCTGATTGTGTAAAAAAGAGCGGCGGAAGCACAGGTTCATTCAGCAAATAATAGCCTCCGTTCGCGCCTGTTTCAGAATAGATCGGGACGCCGAGCGCGCTCAGCTCGTCCAGATCGCGGAGAATCGTGCGGTAGGAAACCCCGAATTCTGCTGCGAGCTCCCCGGCCGTAAATTTTCGTTTTGTATGAACGGTCATCATCAATTCGATTAATCGCTCTGTTTTTGGCATCTGATTCCTCCGGTTCCGTCGTTTGGTTTCATCATACCATGTTCAATATGAGGAAAGATTTAAAAATGACCCTTGAAAAATGTCTTGACTTAGGTTAAAGTAAAGAACAATCAGAAAATTGAAGAGATTCTTATCACGAGAGGTGGAGGGACTGGCCCTTTGAAACCTCAGCAACCGGTCTGCACTGACGATGTCAGTGTACCAAGGTGCTAAATCCAGCAAGCAGATGCTTGGAAGATAAGAAGAAGCGCATAATCCCCCTTCTTCTTATGAAGAAGGGGTTTTTTATTTTTAAAAGGATGGTGTCATATGACTGAACATGTACAAACAACGCTGGCGCAAATCGGCAACCGCAGTGATGAAATAACGGGAACTGTCAATCCTCCCGTTTATTTCTCTTCTGCGTACAGGCACAAAGGGATCGGGGAATCCACAGGGTTTGATTACATTCGCACAAAAAATCCGACAAGACAGCTTGTTGAAGATGCAATCGCGAAACTCGAAGGGGGAACGCGCGGCTTTGCGTTCAGTTCCGGTATGGCTGCCATTCAGACGATCATGGCTCTGTTTCAAAGCGGGGATGAGCTCATCGTTTCGTCCGATTTATATGGGGGAACGTACCGCCTTTTTGAAAACGAATGGAAGAAATACGGACTTCGCTTTTTCTACGACGATTTTTCAGACGAAGACTGTATCAAGTCGAAAATCACGAACAATACAAAGGCACTGTTTGTAGAAACGCCGACAAATCCGCTCATGCAGGAAGCTGATATTCAAAAAATCGCGCAAATCGCCAAAGAGCACGACTTGCTGCTCATTGTTGACAATACGTTCTATACACCGGTTCTGCAAAAGCCGATTGAGCTCGGCGCTGATCTTGTCATTCACAGCGCGACGAAGTATTTGGGCGGTCATAACGATCTTTTGGCGGGGCTTGTCGTTGCAAAAGGCGAAGAGCTGTCTGAGGAAATGTTCCAGCACCAAAACGCCATCGGCGCGGTTTTATCGCCGTTCGATTCATGGCTCTTAATGAGAGGGATGAAGACGCTCGCTCTCAGGATGAGACAGCATCAGGAAAACGCGCGGGAACTTGCGGCCTTTTTGGAAGAGCAGGAGGAAATTGCAGATGTTCTTTATCCGGGAAAAGGCGGCATGCTGTCATTCCGCGTTCAAAAAGAAGAATGGGTTAATCCGTTGCTGAAAAATCTCAAGACGATCTGTTTCGCCGAAAGCCTCGGCGGAGTCGAAAGCTTCATCACCTATCCGGCGACACAGACCCATATGGATATCCCGGAAGACATCCGAATTGCAAACGGCGTCTGCAACAGACTTCTGCGCTTTTCAGTCGGAATCGAACACGTCTCCGATTTAAAGCAGGATCTAAAAGCTGCGCTGGAAAAAGTAAAAGGGGAGGCGGTTCCGCATGAGTCATGAAAACTGGACGCTTGAAACAAGGCTTGTTCATAACCAAAATAAAACGGACGGAGCAACCGGAGCCGTCAGCGTGCCGATCCAGCACGCCTCAACCTTTCATCAAGGTTCTTTTGACAAATTCGGCGAATATGACTACAGCCGGTCAGGAACACCGACAAGAACGGCGCTTGAAGACACGATAGCCGAGCTTGAGGGAGGGACGAGGGGATTTGCTTTTTCATCCGGAATGGCCGCGATTTCCACCGCCTTTCTGCTTTTGTCAAAGGGCGATCACGTGCTTGTCACAAAAGATGTGTACGGCGGCACTTACCGGATGATTACGGAAGTGCTGAGCCGCTTCGGGATTGAACATACTTTCGTCGATATGACGGATTTAAATGAAATTGCTTTAAACATAAGGGAAAATACAAAAGTCATCTACCTTGAAACACCGTCAAATCCGACGCTCGGCATTACGGATATCAGAGGCGTCGTCAAGCTTGCCAAGGCGCACGGCTGTCTGACGTTTCTTGACAACACGTTTATGACCCCGGCGCTGCAGCGGCCGCTCGAGCTCGGCGTCGATGTTGTGCTACACAGCGCGACGAAGTTTTTAAGCGGACACAGCGACGTATTATCAGGACTTGCCGTTGTGAAAGACAAAAAGCTCGGGGAAGAACTTTATAAGCTGCAAAATTCGTTCGGCGCTGTTCTCGGCGTCCAAGACTGCTGGCTTGTGCTGAGAGGGCTGAAAACACTGCAGGTTCGGCTTGAAAAAGCATCTCGAACAGCTCAGCAGCTCGCTGAATTTTTTGAAAAGCATCCGGCCGTCAAACAAGTGTATTATCCGGGGCTGTCTTCGCATCCGGGTGCGTCAGTTCACAGGCACCAGTCATATGGCGCCGGCGCCGTCCTTTCGTTCGAGCTGGAGAATGCAGAAGCCGTGAAAAAGATTGTGGAACGCGTCTCTCTTCCGGTCTTTGCCGTCAGTCTCGGCGCTGTGGAGTCGATCCTTTCCTATCCGGCAAAAATGTCACACGCCGCTATGCCGAAAGAAGAGCGGGAAAAACGGGGGATTACCGACGGCCTTCTGCGGCTGAGCGTCGGTGTGGAACATGCCGATGATTTGCAGGCCGATTTTGCCCGTGCATTGGAAGCCGTATCCGGAGCGTTCGCCCGATCATAAAAGAAGCCGCAGACTCTTCAGGGAATCTGCGGCTTTTTTTGCGTTTAAACCAGGGTAGAAAACCATGTGCCCAAGAGGGTGCCGACATAATTGCCGATCAGATATCCGAACGTCCCGACCAGCATAACCGGAGCGACGAGGCTCTGCCAGCCTTTGGCGATCGCCATCGCCGCCGCTGTTGTCGGACCGCCGACAGATGCGTTGCAGGCCAAGAGAATTTCCTTGAGCCGAAAACGCAACAGCTTTCCTGCGGCAAGCGTTACGAGCAGGTTGGACATGGCAACCACAAACACAAATGCCAAAAGGAGCGGTGCGTTCATGAGAATGATCCGCAAGTCTGCCGGAATGCCGATCACCACAAAGAATAAGTAAATCAAATAAGTCCCGATTTCCTGTGTGCCGCGCAGCCGTTCAAAATAGCGGGGAAAGGCGATTGTCAGCAAAATTGTCAGCGTCGTCAGCAGCAGGAACTGGTCACCCAAGATAAAGGCAAGAAACTGAAACCCGCCGTCAGAAGAAAAACGCTCTTTGAAAAAGGCCGCTGTTTTTACAGACACAGCAACGATCGCGAAGGCGGTTCCGATGTTTAAAGCAATGTCCTGCAAGGACATCTCTTTTCTTTTCCAATAGGCTTCCGCCTGATTTTTGCTGCCGGCCGTCTCTTCAGGAACGCCAAAGCGCTTTTGAAACCATTTAAGCGCCGGTATCCCCATTAAAATGAAAAAAAGAAGAGCCATCATAAAATTATCCGCAACCACCGTCGATGATACATATTCACCGGGAGTTGAGAACTTCGCGGCCATCGCCGCAAAATTCACGCCTCCGCCGATATAAGAGGCACTGATCATCCCGCCGATTTGGTCAAGGTGCGGAATCTGCTGCTTAAACAGAAAAAAAGCAATCACGCTTCCGGCAGCAGTGCCCAGGGCGCTGATGCAAAAGATCATCAAAAGCCTGCCGCTTTCTTTCAGGATCTTCCGCACATTGATTTGAAAAAGCAGCAAAGGTATCGCAAGCGGAACAACATAGGACCACACCGCATCATAGACGGGGGACTCGGCCGGTAGAATCCCCGCATTCGTAAACAGCATCGATCCGCCCAGCGCCAGTACAGCCCCCGATACTGCCGCAGCCCAGCGATACCGCTGCTCCAAATAAATACTCACCGCCGCCCACACCGCAATAAACCCCCAAAGCATCCATGCATCATCCGCTGAAATGAGTGAAGAATTCATTATATTCCCCCTATTCTCATCCTATATTTTTAATTATCAGATAATTAAATAGTGTAAAACGGAATGTCCAATTGATCAATCACGAAAAAAATAGTCACCATGTTGACAAAATTAACGAGAAAGAGTATTGTATATTCGTCAGCATGTTGACTATATTCAGAGGAGAGAACAAATGGATACCAACAGCTTAATCAACGAATTACATTTGATGCAGCAAAGCTATGCGACATTGTTTTCAGTTGTCAATAAGGTGCAAACCCGAGGTGACGAATACATGGAAATAGTAACTTCAAGGCAACACATGGCACTCATCGCCATCGCGCATTTGCCGACTGAAACTGCCACGCTTACGAATATCTCCAAAAAGCTTGGCACAACCAAACAGACCGCCAACAAGCTGATGACAGGTCTGATCAAAAAAGGCTATGTTAAATCAGTGCCAAATCAAAAAGACAAACGCTCTATTAATATTGAAATGACCGCTGAAGGAAAGAAAGCGCTGGTGGATTGTTCCGAAAGGTCCGTCTATTTCTTGGCCGACTTGTTTCAGCAGTTTACAGCCGAAGAGGTTGCGACATTTTGGCGGCTGCTGCAAAAGCTTTACCGTTTTGACGGTGAAGAACAAGACGGCTTTGAGGAGAATGCAAACATTCAGCTTGGCGTAGGAAATTCATTAGATACAGAAAAGATTCTCGGAGAATTTGAGAAACGCCGCTACGGAGGAGAAAATGATGAAAAATAATCTTTATGTAAAAGCAACAACTTTTAAAATCAAAGGAAAGGAGAAGCTCTATCATGCAAAAGATAAATTCCTGCAGACAAAGGAAACCATTCGCCGCGGCACAAAATTAGACAGGACAGGACCCTTTTTCTCAAGCTGCATTGCTCTGATCATCATTGGATATTCCTGGGGGACAAAGGCGGAATGGCTCGTCTGGTTAGGGGCGGCAAGTCTTTTGAGCAACGTTTTATTGCTGTTTGCAACATTTTTTCGCCGATATCAAAAATCGATTTGACATTCGTTTGTGCAGGATCTAGTGGCTCGCATCGTAGATCAATGAATGACTTGAAAAGGATGTTGAGAAACTTATTAGAATTGTAGAATGGTGCCATTCTTGTCTTTTTTTGTTGAAACCTCTTATTTCCATATGCGTATAAAGAAAGGGAGGTGGAAAAGTGAAACAGAAAAAAAGAGAACAACTTGTTAACCTGTTTAGTGTGTTAAATGAAAAAAAGCAGATCAACGCGGCGGTATTAGTCGCTGAAGACGGAGACATTCTTTTTCAAGGCGCCTTCGGTTATGCAAACTTGGCAGATAAGCGTTTATTGCAGGAGGATTCCTTATTTGAATTAGCATCGCTATCCAAGCCGTTCACTGCTTTGGGCATCCTTCAATTAGCACAGCAAGGGGTATTGAATATTGAGGATCCCGTAGAACGGTGGATAACCGGATTTCCTTATCAGGGCATAACGATTCACGATTTGTTGACACATACGTCGGGTCTGCCCGATTATATGGAGTGGTTTTTACAACATTGGGATCATAACAAGATTGCTGTTAATCAAGATATCGTTGATATGCTGATGAATCATCAGCCGCAACGCTATTTTGCCCCGGGTGAAGGTTGGCTGTACAGCAATACGGGATATGTGCTGCTTGCGGTTATCATTGAAAAGGCATCCGGTCTGAGTTTTGCCGAATATATGAAAAAAAGTATTTTTGAACCGGTGGAAATGCGGAACTCAAGGGTGTATAACAGAAGGCTTCAACCTGAAACCATTGAGAACTATGCGTATGGATATGTGTATGACGTGCATACAGAACAGTACGTTCTGCCTGATGATGTTGAAGAAACAAAATATGTCTCCTATCTTGACGGGATTCAGGGGGACGGAACCGTAAACTCAACCATTCATGACTTATATTTGTTTGACCAGGCCTTATATACAGATTGTTTGATCAATCAAGTCTCAAAAGAGCTTGCTTTTACTCCCGCGTCTCTGAAAAACGGAGAGTCTGTAGATTACGGGTGTGGATGGGTGCTTCGGGACAGTCCTGAAACAGGGCGAATTGTCGGTCACAGCGGCGGCTGGCCAGGCTATTCAACCGTAATGATCCGATATATCGATCAACGAAAAACCTTCATTTATTTGAGCAATGTGGAACAGGATGATGAATATGAACAGGCCATCTTTGAAGCCGTTGAAAATATCCTGTTTGACAAGGCCTACAAAATCCCTGATCGCCCTGCCGATAAAAAGAAAAAAGAGATCGATCCGGCCATTTACAAAAGATATGTCGGAAGTTATTCACTTCAGGATGGCACCGCCGCTGATGTGACAGTTGATAAAGAACGGCTTTATATGCAAATCACCGGACAGATCCGTTTTGAATTATTTCCAGCCTCGGAAACGCGCTTTTTCCTCAGGTCATTGTCTGTTGAAGTGGAATTTATTTTGGAGGATGGTGTGGTCACCCGCTTGATTATTTATCAAAATGGCGCAGAGGAAGAAGCGGTGCGGATAGTGGAATCAAGCAGCAAGGTATGAACGTTGTTTGTCATGAAGAAAATTAATCGTTCGAAGTTGTGGGGATATCAGCCTGGCTGAATTTCTGATGCCATCTATAAGGAGGTTCATGAGGCTGAACAAATTTAATTTTATAAAAAATAGTCATCATGAGTTTTATGAGTTAAAAGAAAACGATCTAATAAAAGCGGAAGATAGACTTGGTTTCCGATTTCCTAAAGAACTCAGAGAATTTTATTTAGAAATTGGGTACGGGTTTATAAGAGGGAATAAAAGTGCAATAAACAGATTTTTAGATCCCGCTACTATCACAGATATCACTTTAAGGGAAGATATTTACGAATTTGACCCTGATTTAGATGATATATATGAAGATGAAGACAGGCTTGTTTTTTATGAGGTAAATGAAGGTGTATATTTAACGCTTGATTTAAATGATACCGATAAGTCATCGGTATTCTTTTTTGATAAAAAAATAGCTGACTCTATAGAGGGATTTATCAAAAAAGTTGATCAAAATGATCGATACTTTGAAGATATGAAAGATTAAACATTTTTTTGGATGGAGTTCTTACAAAGCTGGACTGCTAAAACAACAGAAAAAACCGAGCAGAAAAATATCTGCTCGGTTTAAAAACTAATACCTCGGCCATCCTTTGGAATCCCAGTATAAATCATTAATCAGCAGCTTAGGCGCTCCATTGTCAAGCGCATCATAACCATGTCTGACGATGATGTTGCCGTTCACGATATCTGCGCCGCCCGGGCCCTTCCATTGGTTGTTTCCAGAGTCGAGGATTGTGCCTCCGCCTTCCGTCATTTTCTTGCCGCTTTTGTCATAGTAAGGTCCCGTAATTTTTGTTGAGCGGCCGTAAGCGATTTTATACGTGCTGTTCACACCTTGACAGCATTTATCGAACGAAACGAATAAATAATAGTAGCCGTTTTTATATGTGATAGACGGCGCTTCAACCGCTCCGCCATGGCTCGGCCTTGATGCGATCGAATAAACCTTCCCTGTAGGTTTCATCGTTTTTTTATCAAGCTTTGTCAGCTTGATGCCGCTCCAAAACGAGCCGAAGGACAGCCGCGGATTTCCTTCTTTATCAATGACTAACTCAGGGTCGATCGCATTATAATTGTTCGAGGTCGTCGTCCGGGTGACAAGCCCGTCGTCGCGCCAATTTCCGGAAGAGATCCGGTCTGTTGAAGCCAGTCCGATCGCCGAAGTATTGGAGCCGAACGCGGATACCGCATAATAAAGCCAATAGCGACCATTGTAATAGCTGATATCAGGCGCCCATTGGTTTTTTTCATGGTTTGGCACGTACTTTTTCCACCATGATAATGGAGTTGTAAAAATACTTGGCGCTGGGCTCCACGTTTTTCCGTCTGTCGATTTGATGACGCGGATTCCATTGCCGATACCAGTACCGAATGTATACCATGTATTTCCTTCTTTAATCATGGAAGGATCATGAATAACGTTGTCTCCTTTTGTATCCCAAAAAGCCGCTGATGTTGGCTCAGCTCCCGAAAAAATAAGCAGAAAAAATAAAATAAAACCAGAAATAATCGTCTTAGCCACAGTTGTTCTCCTTTCAAATCTCGATGTCCTTTAACAATCGGTCCTCCTTTGAGAAATATTTCCCAACAACACGCACTTTATTTTAGCAGGGGTTCGGTCTCTCTCAATCAGACAAAGGACTTGTTTTGTAGTCCTGAAATAAAGCGAAAAACCCAGAAAATATCCATGTTTAAAAAACAATCAAACAAAAGTCATTTTTTCGTCTGAATTGTAAAGAGTTGGAAGTGATTAATTCGACTTATTTTGGAGTATTTTGGATGTTGTGAATTATGAACAAATAATGTGGATGTTCAAAAGCGTTGGAAGAAGAAGCACGGTTTACGCTCGAATATTTTCATTTATCCCGAGAGGTGAATGACACTATTAGTTGATTTAGTGGGTTGAAATTGGTAATATGAATTTGAAGATAGACTGTCAAAATCATAAAAAGACCACAGGTGTGTCATCAACGTATCGCTCAAACGTTCAGGTGTATTTTTTAAAAAGAAATGCATAAAATAAAAAAGACCCGACTGCGCCAACAGTCGAGTCGAGTGTACAAAGCGGCCCAACAAGGGCTTGGCTCAGTCATTTTAAATATAGACTTCCCTTTGAACTTTACCAGGGCTCAAGGGAAGTCTATTTTTCTTTCTTCGACAACACGGCAATTAACATGCCGAAAGCAATCATTAACGAGATTGTTTCGTATGCTGTCATAAGCATCACCCCCTTTCATAGGGGATGAGCCAACTTCCCTTGAGTGAGCCCGAACTTTGTACAAACAATATTTTACCATAACTCTTTCGATCAGCGACTGTTTTTTGTTGAATGAAGACATATAGAGTATGAGAGGTAAGAATGGAAAAAATCAAACGCAAAAACGGCAGAAAATCCGTTGAAAATCAACGTTTTCCTGCCGTTCGATTCGGTATGATTCCGACTGGGCTCGAACCAGCGACCTCTACCCTGTAAAGGTAGGCGATAGCAATCCTATAAGTCAACGGTCAGTCAGTGGTATGTTAACGAAAAAAGACGCCTATTTTGGCGCCTCTATCTCGTCTTAAATCCGTTCACAAAGCTCTCTCCGTCCTTTTCTGTCGCAATAAGCTGCTGGGCGCTTTGGCTGATTCGCTGAGCGAGCGCCTGCCGCGCTTTTCCTTCGAAGCTGTAGAGAAGCGATGAATAAACGCTGTTCATTTCTTTTTGTATATCGTCTATTTTAAACTTCGGTCTTAGTGTCGTTTTAATGCCTTCAAGCTTAGTTGCGGCCGTTACTCTCATGCCCGTTTTCAGCATTTGAAGCTGATTGCGTCGTATGAGGAGCGTATCTTCTTGATCACCGTTTAAGTTGTTGAGTGAGGCGAGTTTATTGAAATTTTCCATTATGTCATCTCCTAAAGCTTAAGCCAGTTTGCCAGCATTTTATCTTTCGATTTAAAATCTTTTGCGATCTGCGCAAGGTACCCGCTGATGTCTTCTAAATCTGAAATCGTATTTTTTAATGAGGCGATGTACGCTTTTTCGGCATGAACATCGTAAAAGAGCGGATTGCCTTTTTTGTCAAACGACTGCGCCAGGTTTTTCAGCGTATTGTTTACATCTTCGAGTGTCAGCTTGTCGTATAAACCGTGGCCGACCTGACGGTAGGTATCGTGTTTCAGATCGTTGATCTCGGCGTCGTGTTCCTGATAAGCGTTTTCGGCTTCCCGTTTCATCGTCCGGAGATCGTTGATCATCGCATTTACTTTTTGCGCGAGCTGCTTAGCGACTTCGGGTGTTACTTTAATTGCGCCACTTCCGGATGCAACTTCCGGTGGAAGCATTGCTTTTAAATTTTTATCGTATACGAGCTCATCGCCCTCTATATTTTGAACATTGCCGTTTTCGTCGAAGGTAAAGTTGCCTTTGTTGAGTCCGTGTGTATCCGGCATTCCCATTGCTGTCGTAGCAATGTAGTCTACAGCGACATTAAACACTGTGCCAAATATACCGCCGTTATACTTCGGATCTAGTCGTATTTGTCGTTCCACACGCGAAGTAGAGGGGTCTTTGGTATATATTGTTCTGCCTGCGTGTCGTTCGTACTCATCCCACCAGCCGGAACCAGTCATATCATCCGGATTGACAATCGCTTTTACAGACGAGTCATATTTGCCGCTTCGGATCTCCTTTTGCTTTTCTTCAGCATGCAATTTAACGACGGAAGGATTGTTGAATGCGACTGCGCATATATCATTGTTCACAGCGCTGTATTCAGCCTCTGCGCCGCCAAGAGAGTGTCCGGTTGTTGAAATAACCGTCGAGGTGCCTTTATACTTTTGTTTAACTTCCCGTACCAGATCGTCAGCTTGCCCGATTTGGGACGTTTTCGTAATTAATTTGTATTTACCGGTGCTAAGCATCGCGTCTTGTGAGGGGGTTGCGTTGTATTTTCCTATTGTTTTTGATGTATCCTTCGCATCTTTTTCGATTATGTATTGCGATTTCTTTTTCGGATCAAGACCCATAACAACGTTACCGCCGTCAGCGTCAACAACATCTTGAAAGAATTGGCTTTTAGGATCAGTTCCTGCGAAGGCTACGACGACATTTTTAGGGTTATCTGATTTTACCCACTTACCACCTTCAGTTTTTTTGCCCTGGGAAAAAACTACGGCATCTAGTCCTGTATCATGGTCTCTCTTAATCTTTTCGACAAACCAATAGGTTTTTTGATCTGTTTGTATTGGTTTCCCTGTCTTTAACTTACTATCTAATCTATCGCGATTGTAAGATTTGACTTAGCGTATAATAAGTTTTATCTGTTATTTTTGGAACTTTTATCTTGTCGCTCATATACATCGCCTCTTTATTTTTGTAAAATAGGATAAGAAAGGGTTGATTTTCAAATGAAAAAGTACATAATTATCCTTATTTTAATAATTATAGCAGTTGGGGGATTTTTTATGAAGCATCAGCACGATCAAAAAGAAAAAGAGATTGCTTTATTTGAAGAAGCTCAGAATCATATGGAAAAGTTTTTAAAAACCAATTATAAAGATGTTGATAATATCCACTTTTCCGATGATTATTATATTAATCCAATGGGAGGTATAACAGTAGAGGGGCATACGAACGGAGATAAAGAGTTTGAAGGTTTGTATGATCCGGGAAATAAAGAAATATTGTCATATACCGTGGATGCTGAACCTAAAGAAGAATGTAAAGATGAGTTGTGTACTCGATGATAGAATAATAGCCCGCTCACCAGAGACGGGCTTTTTTCTTTATATGCGCTTTTTCATGCCCTACCGCACTATATGGTTTACTGTTCGTCTTTAATCTCCTTAACATACTCTATAGGCACGTTTAATCCTCTACTAATAATAAATAATGTTGTGATGTCATATCTGTTATTCGTTTTAAATCTGCTTATTGTTGCCTCTGTAGTACCAACCAACTCAGCTAATTCCTTTTGACTTTGAATTCCCTTTTCTTTCATAACCTCAATCGATCGGCAGGTCATCAGCTTGGACTCGCGATTTATCTTTATGAAAAGACGAATCTGAGTGTTCGCATGACTTACATCATCCCGGGAACAAGCAACTATACCCTGAAGGGTTATGAAGATGTCATTGTATTAGAAAATAATGACCGAGACGCTCAGAAGGTTGATTTATTAGCTGCCTCTCCGCGACTTATGTTGACCAATAACGGAGAAACAGACGTGAAAATTAAAAACCTTGTGGTTACTCATTTCTTGTAAGATCACGCCGTAAAAAACGGTGTTTTTATTTTGCCTCGGAGGAGGTGAAAACGATGTGAGAACGGGAGGATTAAGGGAGATGTCGCAAACAAACGAATACGAAGTTTTTCAGAAAGAGATTAAAGAGATCAAGGCGGATCAAAAAACGCTTGAGAAACGTGTCAGCACCCTGGAAAGAACTTCTGAACGCCATGATCAGCAGATTATCTCTATCAATGAAAAGCTGAACAAGATCGAGGAAAACACAACTTGGATCAAGCGCAGTATCACCGGCGCGATCATTACAGCGGTCAGCACCGGCATCATTGGCGGCGCAATCGCTGTTTTTTATAATCTACTGCAGAAATAAGGAGGTAAACACAATATGAAAAACTTAGACAAAGGCACGGTCATCAGGACGGTGCTTCTTTTTGTTGCATTGGTAAACCAGACATTGATCATGTTTGGAAAATCAGCTTTGCCGATCAGCGAGGATCAGGTCAATACGTTGGCCGACGCTTTGTATTTGGCCGGCTCCACGATTTTTACAATCGTCACGACGTTGGTCGCTTGGTTCAAAAACAACTATGTCACAAGCAAAGGAAAGTTGCAGAAAGAGACTTTGAAACAAAAGGGATTAACGAAATGAGGTTGCCGGCTGGCAGCCTTTTTTATTTAAAACAAAATTGGAGGAGTTCAAATGGTTAAAGTCGTGAAAAACTTTGTGAAAGTCAATCAATATACTCGGCCAGGGCTGAAGTTGGCAGGAGTGAAAGGGATTGTCATGCACTATACGGCGACGCCGGGCGCTTCTGCATTGAATGAGAGGATTACTTCAATGGCACATGTATAGCCATTAAACGCAAAGCTTCAGCTCATTATTTTGTGGACCGTAAAGAAGCGCAGCACATCATTCCTGAAAATGAAGTCGCGTACCATGCACATGATAAAAACCGCTGTTATGTGAGTTTTCTTAAACCGAACGCCAACACAAAGTCAATCAGCGTTGAAATGTGTGTCGAAAAAGACGGCATGATTCACAGTGAAACGGTTCAGAATGCCGCTGAATTGGTTGCCGACCTGTGCAAGCGTTACGGTCTTTCTACTAACAAAATCGTCCGCCATTACGATGTAACAAACAAAATTTGTCCGGCACCGTGGGTGAGCGATTCCAGCCAGCTGACGACATTCAGGAAAAAAGTCGATTCCCTGCTTGGAAATAAAACGGTGTCAAAGACAACATCATCAACGAGCCAGTCAAGCAAATCCACAGGGACCATTCTGAAAAAAGGGGCGTCCGGTTCCCAGGTCAAGGCGCTGCAGAAACGTTTGATTGCCGCTGGCTTCTCACTGCCGAAATACGGGGCTGATGGGTCTTACGAAAATGAAACGGTGCAAGCTGTCAAAGCGTTACAAAAGAAAGCGGGTATCGCGGTGGATGGAATTTACGGTCCAGCAACGGAAAAGGCCCTTGCAGCCATTGGAGCGAAAAAGAAAAAGCCTTCCTCTAACGGCAAAAAAACATCCTACCCGCTGCCGTCTGGCATCTATAAGGTGAAAAGCCCACTGATGAAAGGGACAGGCGTCCGACAGATTCAAGAGGCTCTAGCTGCCCTCTATTTCTATCCAGACAAAGGAGCGAAGAATAACGGCATAGATGGTTATTACGGGCCGAAAACGGCGAACGCAGTCAAACGGTTCCAGCTTATGAACGGGCTGTCTGCTGATGGTATTTATGGGCCAAAAACGAAAGCGAAATTGGAATCATTATTGAAATGAGGCCAACATCCATTAAGACGCTGTAAGCATGGAACGGCATCAAGAATGCAAACAAGATTTATGCAGGACAAAAGATACGAGTAAAATGAACAAAGGCCCTTAAAAAAGGGCCTTTTATTAAAGAAAAGTGGTTATTAACTATTCGTAAAAATTGAATCCCAAAACCAATAAATAATAGCAGCCGCACAACTGTAAAAGTAAACCTCCGGTCTCTCTATTAAACTTGGGTATGCTGGAGTGCTATGGAAAAAAAAGATCAAGAAGTTAGCAACGAGAGACAAACCTAAATAATAAATTAAATGAATCATTGAGAACTTCTTACTAGTCTTTTTATTAAGAAAATACTGCAAAGGGAGGGCAAATACTAAGTAAGCCAGAAAAAAATAAAAAGCAAAAACCAAAATAATATAAACCTCTGTAAATGCACCAGTAATGAAATACTGTATAAGGCCTAAACACAGGGAAGAAACAATGGCAGTTAGGGAGAAATGTTTAATCTTTTTCAAAAATGACCTTCCTTTCTTTTGGTTGATATGGTAAAGTATTCAAATATAGGGAGATTTACCATAAAAGTAGGAGGGGTAAAGTTGAAAAAACTTGTATCAATATTATTTTTTATTTCTACGTTAGTTTTGTCTTTTGTCTTTTCGAATTCTGTTTTGGCTAAAGAACCGTCCCCCGTTAGTTATGAAGTCCATGAAGGATTCGTCACACTCAATATAAATGAAAGTGGAGATATGTACAAGGTTCTTAAGAATGATGAAATTCTATATGAAGGACCTTCAAACCAATATAAAGACAAATTAACAGAGGACGTCCAAAAATACAAAATAGGAGTATATGAGGGTGATAAAATAAAAAATATCTTTAGAGTCAGAGTGGCTAATTCCGAAAAAACAACATTACAATCCTCTAAGATTAACATTGCACAAACCCACAAAAGTTTTGAAACATCCTCTTTTGAGCAAAAAATCTACAACACAGCTATTGAAACCGTTACGGACAACAGTTCGGTAATACTAAAGTGGGAAAAGATCCCGAACAAAGATGGTGTATATGAGATATATAGAGACGAAGATAAAGTTGCACAAACAAAAGAATTAACTTTTATAGACAATGATGTGACACCAGGAAAAGAGTACATATATACTATTAAAACATCCATTGATATGCCTAGTAGGGAACAAAATAAACTAGAAAAGAAGTTGAAAGAAAAAGATATTACATTAACAAAAGAAGATAAAGAAACGCTCTTTTCTATCAATGGTTCCATCTCAACTCAAGTAAAGGTACCCACAAATACAGAAGACGAATTAAATAAAACTGAAAAAATTGTTGATGAAAAGATTCACTCTAAACAGAAATCCTCAGTTAATGCAATTCCTAAAGACAACATGTACTCTTTTGTTTATAAAACATTTATTCCTTACAAATCAGTGAAAGATCCCCATCCTCTGGGAACAGGTTATCTAAAGGGGGATAATCGAGGTTTTTCTTTTTATTCTAACAAATTCAGAACTGAATCAGATATACATGTACAATTTTCAGGACCAACAAGCCTTGTTCATAGAAAATCAATAGGGAAGTCTTATAGATGCAAAGATGCAGATTGTAAAACCATTCTAGAATCAGGTACAGCTAGCAGTAAAGGACTTATACACGAAGTTATCTCAAAATCAAGTTCTAAAATGGGTTGGTATGTTAGCCATGCCATAGCTTTCCCCTTTGGTATTACTTACCCTAATATTGACTACAGTTACCAAGCAGAACTTACAAAATATAAGCTAGCTATTAACGGTAATCATGACGGGGCGCCTAATCATGAATTTTACTTGCTAAGTCCAAGTGACAGTAAAATTCTCTACCAGTATCAAGTGAAAAGCAAGAATGACTTTTGGAAACTGTTAGATATGGGTTTAACAAACCCTTGGAGTGTAAGATACTAGATCCAAAAGTGACCAATAAAAAATCTAAGATATAGCCCTTCTTGTAAGAAGGGCTTACTTTATTTCCACACCGACCACATCCTCAAATTTAATGAGATTGGTATCTCCTTTTGAATCCACGACATGGAAAGTTTTCTGCTGCTGGTTTATGTAATGGATATTCCCCTCAATTTGGATGATCGCCCCGGTTTCCGAACCGTTAAGCATTGGTAGCGGCTTAAATACAGAAAAACGAACTGGTTTATTAAACTCCATTGCTTCACTTATGATCATTTCCATATCTTCGATCTGAGACATGTCAAGAACCGGCCTTTTCACTTTGTTCTGGTTACTTTCTAATTTGCGGAGCAGGCCGACATGTTCCGGCAGCATCATTGTCGTTGATTAAAAAAAGTATTTGCCAACAATTCGCCAACAATTCAATTCATCAGGGTGTATTTAAAGTAATGCATAAAAAAACAAACCCTTGATATACAAGGGTTTGTTGGTATGATTCCGACTGGGCTCGAACCAGCGACCTCTACCCTGTCAAGGTAGCGCTCTCCCAGCTGAGCTACGGAATCATGATATGTAACACTGGGTATTTGTTTTGCTGACAAGTTCTATTATATGCAGATTAGATGGGTTCGTCAACAGTTTTTTGATTTTTTTTTGAGAACTGGGAAAGAGTCTTGCAGTACGCCGCGCGTTATGAAAATATTGTCTTATATAGAAGTCAAAAGGGAGCAGAATTGGATGGATCTGATACTTAAAAGTGTTGATAGTATTTTAATCGTATTTTTAGCAATCTTTTTTATGTGGAAATTCGTTTATGAAATTAAACATGAGAAGCGGAAGGCTGTTATCTTGCTTTTGCTGCTCATCAATGTCTATTTTATTGTAAAAGTGTTCAATCTCGTGTTGCAATTGATGTAGCCAATATCAAAATGCAGTTAAGGAGACTAAAAAACCAATGAAAACAGAAAAGCAAAAAATGCTGGACGGAGAGCTTTATCTTGCTTCTGATCCGGTGCTGTGCCATGACAGACTCAAGGCGCGCAACATTACGAATGAATTCAACCATTCGAACGAAATCGACGACAATAAAAGGACCAAGCTGATCAAAGAGCTGTTTGGTTCAACAGGGGAAACGCTCCACATCGAACCGGTGTTTCGCTGTGATTACGGTTTTAATATACATGTCGGGGAAAATTTCTTCGCCAATTTTGACTGTGTTTTCCTCGATGTATGCGAAATCCGGATAGGCGATCATTGTATGCTCGGACCGGGCGTTCATATTTATACGGCGACCCATCCGCTTGATCCGTTCGAAAGGATAAGCGGTGCGGAGTACGGGATACCTGTCATCATCGGACGTAACGTCTGGATTGGCGGCAGAGCGGTCATCAATCCCGGCGTCAAGGTCGGCGACAATGCAGTGATAGCTTCCGGAGCCGTCGTGACAAAAGATGTCCCGGACAATGCCATCGTCGGCGGAAATCCGGCAAAGATCATCAAATACGTTGATAGCAAAAACACCAATTCTATGTGATTGGTGTTTTTATATAGACGCGGTGAATGTTGGAGCTGATCAAACATCCGCGGGAAGCAGATTTCTCCCGCGGATTTAAGTGTTATCGGGTGACCGTAATATTGTTGATGACCAGCTGTCCCAATGAATTGAGATACGAAAATGTCGCTTTGCCTGGGCTGACGGCTTTTACGTACACGCGGTCCGAGGTGACGCTGACGGTAATGGCGCTGCCGCTGTAGGACACGTTTGAAATGCCGACGTATTGATCTTCCTGTCCGACTTTCATCGGCCTGTTGATGACGATCGCCTGAGGGGCGAAGATTCCTTGTGCAGATGCGTGAGAAGAGAGACTTTCAGTTTTAGAGAGTTCCTGGGCTTGTACATGCATGGGACTTCCCGAAACAGCAAGCATACCTGCCAGTAATGATGAAGCAACTAAACTTTTACTTAACCACTTCATAACCATCATCTCTTTTCCTATGTGATAGTTCCAGGATATGGCATCTCCAGCCGGCAGTCAATCGTTTCCAGTGATGATTCACACATTGGACAAACGAAAACAAACATTTCGTGAAGCGGGCAGGAAGAACGGATCATCATTCCGAAGCTGTTCTTTGGTTCAAAGCGTTAATAAAGGTTTTTACATTTTTTTTGTCTTGCATGACGGGTGAATATATATATGAAAGCGTCCTGGTAAAGGTTTGATTTTTCAGCCGGATCACGGAAAGGTTTCCATGCTGCACGTCTCTTTCAATGACGCTTTCAGACAGGAGTGACAGGCCGATGCCTGTCATGAGCGTTTCTTTGATCCCCTGGTTGCTGCTGATCGTCAGAAACGACTTGACTTTCAAACCGTTTGAACGGATGACATGGTTTAAGTATTCGCGTGTACCTGAGCCGACTTCGCGTGTTACCCATGTTTGATTTTGCAGATCGGCCATTGTCACGTCCTGTTTGGCGGCAAGCGGGTGATTACTTGAAGCGGTGATAAACAATTCGTCCTGCATAAAGGCGTGGACAGAAAGCTCTTTTTCATTTGTCTGGCCTTCGATCAAGCCGATGTCCACTTTGTACAGGCGGACGGACTGCACGATTTCTTCCGTGTTTCCAATGACCGCCTTGAGTTCGAGCTCAGGATATTCTTTTTGAAGGTCGAACAAGAGCGATGGCAAAATGTATTCGCCGATTGTGAAGCTTGCACCGATTTTCAGCTCGCCTTTGATCGAGTTGTGGTGATCGAGAATGTCTTGCCGCGTTTGTTCATATATGGTGATCATTTGTTTGGCGCGGTCGTATAAAATTTCACCGGTCGGCGTGATTTTCAAATATTTCGGAGAGCGTTCAAATAATTTCGTCTGGAACTCTTTTTCAAGATTTTTAATGTGCATGCTCACGCTCGGCTGTGACATGAGAAGAAGCTCGGCCGTTTTTGTGAAATTTTTGACTTCTGCAAGGGTAACGAATGTCTTCAGCGCATCATAATGCACACGAATCTCTCCTTTATTAAAAATTTTAATAGCTGTGATAATTAATATATATTTTACTAATGTTGAGTATTCCAGTAAACTTTAAATTAGAATCTTTTTTAGGAATGTTTGGTTTGAAGCAGGCTGACGCCGAGCGGCAAAGGGGTTGTGGTGAGTGAGCGCTTACAATATTTCTTTGCAGCAAAGCCGTGATCGACAGATGTTTTGCGTCAATAAAACCGATTTGATTTATAGGAATAGTGGATATATGATGAATGTAATCCTTTTCCGTTTCAAACAAGTCATAATTTTTTTATTCCTTAGTGAGGTGGATATCGTTGCAACTTCAGGTAATGAACAGTCCTTTTAACCAGGAGCAGGCAGAGCTCCTCAACCGCCTTCTGCCAACTTTGACGGCATCACAAAAAGCCTGGCTGAGCGGTTATCTGGCGGCTGTGCAAACCGCCGATGCCGCGGCGGCGCTTGAAACATTGCCGGCGGAAGCTCCGGCTGCAAGTCCGGCCCAGCCTGTTTCCAAAGAAGTGACCATTTTATTCGGGTCGCAGACAGGAAATGCACAGGGACTTGCTGAAAACGCGGCTAAGACGCTTACAGAACGGGGCTTTCAAGTCACCGTCTCTGCAATGAGCGATTTTAAGCCGAACCAATTAAAAAAATTAAAAAACCTTCTCATCGTCGTCAGCACGCACGGAGAAGGGGATCCGCCGGACAACGCGCTGTCATTCCATGAATTTCTCCATGGCAGACGGGCTCCGAAGCTCGATGATTTCCGTTATTCTGTGCTGGCTCTTGGCGACACGTCGTATGAATTTTTCTGCCAGACCGGAAAAGAGTTTGATCAGCGGCTTGGTGAGCTGGGGGGCACAAGGCTCCATCCGCGCGTCGATTGCGATCTCGATTATGATGAACCGGCTGCAGCATGGCTTGAGGGTGTCATCTCAAGCTTAAACGAAGGACAGGAACAGGGCGCAAGCTCAGCACCTGCTCAAACGGCAGCACCGCAAGCAGCAGGAGGAGAAACGGTATATTCGAGAAAAAATCCGTTCAGAGCGGAAGTGCTGGAAAATTTGAATTTAAACGGCCGCGGATCAAATAAAGAAACGCGCCACCTTGAATTATCGCTCGAAGGCTCAGGCCTGACTTATGAACCTGGCGATGCGCTCGGCATTTTTCCGGAAAATGACCCGGAACTCGTCGACATGCTGCTGGCCGAGCTGAAATGGGATCCGAATGCTACCGTCACGGTTGATCAAGGGGAAAACCTTTCCCTGAAAGAAGCGTTGACTTCTTACTATGAAATTACGGTGCTGACAAAAAAATTTATTCAGCAGGCGGCAGAACTCATTGCAAATGAAAAGCTGCGCGAGCTTGTCGCTCAGGAAAACGCGGATCAATTAAAAGCATATATCGCAGGCCGCGACCTGATTGATTTCGTTCAGGATTTCGGTCCGATCGCAGTAGCTCCGCAGGATTTTGTTTCGATTCTTCGAAAAATTCCGCCGCGTCTTTATTCGATCGCATCAAGCTTCGCTGCAAATCCGGATGAGGTGCATTTGACGATCGGCGCTGTCCGCTACAATACGCACGGCAGAGACCGAAAAGGGGTCTGCTCGGTTTTATGTGCTGAACGCCTTCAGCCTGGCGACACGCTGCCTGTTTTTATGCAGCCGAATAAAAACTTTAAGCTGCCGGAAAATCCGGAGGCTCCGATTATCATGGTCGGTCCGGGCACAGGTGTTGCGCCGTTTAGGTCATTTATGCAGGAGCGCGAAGAAACCGGAGCACCGGGGAAATCGTGGATGTTCTTCGGCGACCAGCACTTCGTCACCGATTTCTTATATCAGACAGAATGGCAAAAGTGGCTGAGTGACGGCGTGCTGACAAAAATGGATGTCGCGTTCTCGCGGGATACGGAAGAAAAAGTATATGTACAGCACCGCATGCTTGAGCACAGCAAAGAACTGTTTGAGTGGCTTGAAGAAGGAGCGGCTTTCTACGTTTGCGGCGACAAGAACAACATGGCCAAAGATGTTCAGAACGCATTGCTTGAAATTATCGAAAAAGAAGGCGGCAAAAGCCGCGAGGAAGCTGAAGCCTATCTGGCAGAAATGAAAAAGCAAAAACGTTATCAGCGCGATGTATACTGATTTTGATTGAAAGGGGACTTTTTCAACATGGGGAACGAAATATTAAAAGCGCCTGAAGGCCCGCCGAGTGATGTAGAACGCATTAAGAAAGAAAGCAACTATTTGCGCGGCACCCTGAAGGAATCGATGCTTGAGCCGCTTTCAGCCGGAATTTCCGATGACGACAACCGTCTGATGAAGCATCATGGCAGCTATTTGCAGGATGACCGCGATCTCCGCAATGAGCGTCAAAAGCAAAAGCTTGAGCCGGCGTATCAGTTCATGCTGCGCGTCCGGATGCCGGGCGGTGTCGCAACGCCTGAGCAGTGGCTTGTCATGGATGAGCTTGCCCGGAAATACGGAAATGGCACATTGAAGCTGACAACCCGGGAAACCTTCCAAATGCACGGCATTTTAAAATGGAACATGAAAAAAACGATTCAATCGATCCATTCAGCCATGCTGGATACGATTGCAGCATGCGGGGATGTTAACCGGAACGTCATGTGCGCTTCCAATCCGTATCAATCAGAAATCCACAGAGAAGTGTATGAATGGTCGAAAAAGCTGAGTGATGACCTCCTGCCGCGCACACGTGCGTATCATGAAATCTGGCTTGATGAAGAAAAAGTGGCCGGCACGCCTGATGCGGAAGAAGTCGAACCGATGTACGGACCGCTGTATCTGCCGCGGAAATTCAAAATCGGCATCGCCGTTCCGCCGTCAAATGATATCGACGTATTTTCCCAGGATCTTGGGTTTATCGCGATTATGGAGGATGACAAACTCATCGGCTTCAACGTCGCGATCGGCGGCGGTATGGGCATGACCCATGGAGACAAAGCAACGTATCCGCAGCTTGCCAAAGTCATTGGCTTCTGTAAGCCTGATCAGTTATATGATGTCGCCGAAAAAACGATTACGATTCAGCGGGACTACGGAAACCGCTCGGTTCGCAAAAATGCCCGCTTCAAGTACACAATTGACCGCCTCGGCTTGGAAACGGTCAAAAACGAGCTGGAAAACCGCCTCGGCTGGAGCCTCGCTGAAGCAAAGCCGTATCATTTCGAGCATAACGGCGACCGCTACGGCTGGGTAAAGGGTGTAAACGGAAGATGGCACTTTACAATGTTTGTTGAGGGCGGCCGCGTCACTGATTATGATGATTACAAGCTGATGACCGGCTTAAGGGAGATCGCCAAAGTTCATACCGGCGATATCCGCCTCACAGCCAATCAAAACTTGATCATTGCCAATGTCACAAGCCAAAAGAAGAAAAAGATCAGCGAACTGATCGAACAGTTTGGTTTGACTGACGGCAGGCATTATACAGCGCTCCGCCGCAGCTCGATCGCATGCGTCGCACTGCCGACGTGCGGATTGGCGATGGCCGAAGCGGAACGATATTTGCCAAAGCTGATTGACAAAATTGATGAAATCATTGAAGAAAACGGCTTGAAGAATGAAGAGATTACCATCCGCATGACGGGATGCCCGAACGGCTGCGCCCGCCATGCGCTCGGCGAAATCGGCTTCATCGGAAAAGCCCCTGGCAAGTACAACATGTACCTCGGCGCCGCTTTTGACGGCAGCCGTCTAAGTAAAATGTACCGGGAAAACATCGGTGAAGAAGAAATTTTAAAAGAACTTCGCGACATTCTTCCGCGCTATGCGAAAGAACGCAATGAAGGAGAACGGTTCGGAGATTTCGTCATCCGCGCCGGAATTGTTAAAGAAACGACGGACGGAACGAATTTCCATGATTGATGAGCATTTTTTAAAAAACGCCTCAGCCCTTTGATCGGTGCTGAGGCGTTTTCTGTTTACGAAAATGATCGAACCGTTTCCGACTCGATGATCATTTTCATAAACTCGGCAGCCGCCGGTGTTGCTTCTTCAAATGAGGGTGTAATCATGCCGACCTCGCGGATAATTTGAGGAGAGATGTCTTTTTTGATCAACCGATGGGATACGGAGGAAAGCGAAAAGTTAGAAATCAAGCCGATCCCCAAGTTGTTATTGACCATATTGACCAATGTTTCCGCGTTTTGCACAGTCAGATTTTCTTTTAATTCGAGGCGGTGTTTTTGAAAGATTTGAGATACCGCGACTTCGTGCCCGCCCTTGCAAAAGATCAATTCATTTTGATGTTTTTTCAGATCAATGAAAGGTGCGTCTTTTAAGTGATGATATTGCTCAGGGATGACGGCCGCCATCCGGTCTTGAAACAATACTTGACTTTCGAAACCGTCAAAGGGAGAGGCGACGATGCCTAAATCAACCAGGCGTGTTTCGACCCATTGCTGGATTTGGTCGGAGGTTCCTTCGACCAGCTCGATTTGTACGAGCGGATACTTTGACTTGAAGGAGGCGATAGCCTGCGGCAAAATATTCGCTGAGACGGCGGGGAACGAGCCAACTTTGACTTTCCCCCTGAGCAGATGATTTTCTTGATCGGCCACTTGGTATATTTTGTTTTCAATCACAATCATCTGTCTGGCCAGTACGGCGATTTCCTTTCCCGCGTCAGTAAGCTTTAACTTGTTCTGTTTATCCCGAATCAACAATTTGACCCCGAGCGACGTTTCCATGGTTTTTATGGCTTTGCTCACGGCCGGCTGTGAAATATACAGCTCGTTGGCGGCTTCTGTCATATTTAGTGTCTCCGCGACTTTCACAAAGATGTGAAGACTGTTCATGTTCATAACCAAATGGTTATACCTCCGATAATAAAAATGTATTTCAGTTATCATCCAATATAGCATATGCTGTACATGAAACAAAGAAGAAAGGTGACGGTTTATGTTTAAAGTACTGTTGGGGATCATCTCTGTAACGCTTATTTGGGGGTATACCTGGGTGACGATGAAAATCGCAATCACTGACATTCCCCCTGTTTTATTTTCGGCACTGCGGCTGTTCATTGGAGCCGTTCCTTTGTTTGTAATTCTCTTGATCAAAGGAAGGAAGCGTTCAATAGGAAAGGAGAATATCAAGCATTATCTGGTGATGAGTTTATTGATGGGTTTAGGTTATATGGGGGTGTTAACTTACGGCATGCAGTTTGTCGATTCGGGAAAAACGTCTGTATTGGTGTATACCATGCCGATTTTTGTCACTGTCATCAGTCATTTTAAATTAAACGAGAAAATCAATGTGTATAAAATGCTCGGTTTATTTTCCGGGTTGATCGGTCTTTTGTTTATATTAGGAGGAGGGATTCTGCATGTTGATCAAAATGTCATATTTGGAGAGCTTTGTGTTTTAATCGCAGCGCTCAGCTGGGGCATCGCCAATGTATACAGCAAACTGAAATTTAAAGATACAGATATGATTCATATGAATGCATGGCAGCTTCTAACAGGGGCGGTGATGTTACTGATCTTCTCTTTTATACTGGAACCGTCCCGGCCGATTCACTGGTCAAATGAAGCGATCTTATCTCTTTTATTTAACGGTTTATTCTCTACGGCTTTGACGTTCGTCATTTGGTTTTGGATCCTGAATCAAATCGAAGCGTCAAAAGCATCGATGGCTTTAATGTTTGTTCCCGTATTAGGCCTTTTATTCGGCTGGCTGCAGCTGCATGAACCGGTCACAATCAGCATCCTGATCGGCGCCTTCATGATCTGCATCGGGATTTTTATGAATACTTATCAATTTAAAAAGGTGTAAAAAAAGGCAGAGGGTCTATATGGTATGATGAAATGGGAGGGAGATTTTATGAAAATCGAACACATCGCTATATGGACGAACAATTTAGAGGAAATGAAAGACTTTTATACCCGGTTTTTTCACGGAAAGGCGAATGAAAAATACGTCAATCCGAAAAAGCATTTCGAATCCTATTTCATTCAGTTTGAATCGGGAACACGGCTTGAGCTGATGAGACGTCCCGACCTTGCAAAAGGAGAGGAAAACGCTTCCGGCTATGCACATATGGCGTTTTCCTTAGGGTCGCGGCAAGAGGTTGACGAGATGACAAGCCGCTTTGAAAAGGAAGGATACCAGGTTGCCGGAAAGCCGCGCGTCACGGGTGACGGGTATTATGAAAGCGTCATCCTGGATCCTGACGGCAACATCGTTGAGCTGACCGTTTGACGGAAAAAAGCTAATGTCCGTTTTTAGACATTAGCTTTTTTCGTTTAGATGGCAGCATCGAGCTGATTGATTTTCCATTTGTTGTCTTCTTTCACAAACGTGATCTTTCTTTTCGCAGTCACTGATCCATCCAATGCCGGTACGGAAAATTCATAGGTGCGGGTATTGTTTTTTCGAGAAATCAGTTTGATTGTTGCTTTGTCCCATCCTAAGAGGTTGTCCCCATCGCCGACAGGAACGGCCATTTTTCCTTTATAAGACATAATGTTGTATTTTTCAAATCCTTTTTTAATGGCGTCTTTTGTGAAAACCGGTGCCAAGTAATCTGTTAACTTTGCTTTTGTGCTGAATTCACTGCACATATACGTATATGGAAGACCGCGGTATTCAAATGTTTTGGTTTGGCAAGTTGAGTTTTTCGCTTTTGGATTGTGGCCGCTCATCGTATTCCAAAAGTGCTCCCGTGCCTGCAAAGTCATTTGCATGACTTGTTTATTTGTTAAATTCCCTGATGTTTGGTTTTTCGCTGCGAGAGATGCTCCGGCAGGTAAGATGAGTAAAACAGCTAATAAACAAACGATTAACTTTTTCATGTTCCTCTCTCCTTAAATATATCTCTTATGTTACAAATGTTACAATAATTACAGATGGATTACAAGAGATTTGCGAGAAAAATTTTCCTCCGCTGTTTTCTAATATATGACGACATAAAAGCGACTGGGGTTATATGTTTAGGAAAATAAATTACGTCTATTGATTCGTTTTCCCGAATTTCTCTTCTCATAAACAAAAAAGCTTCATGTTGAAAAAACATCTTATACTGAAAAAGAATTCCAGCTTGAACCATCGTCAAGAGCAGGAAAGAGGACGTCTGAAACATAAAGGAATCATGTTGTTGAAAATCAGAATTTTACATAAAATCAAACTTTATCAGTAAAAAAACTGTAACGAAATTCGCATCAATCTGTCATAGCGGTGACATTTTGCTGTGTTACGATTTTCCCTGTTAGTTTCAAAAGGGCTAACAAGGGAGGATTTAACTTATGAAGAAGACAATCATGTCCTTGGCTGCAGCCGCAGCTATGTCGGCGACTGCATTCGGAGCGACTGCCTCAGCAAAAGAAATCGAAGTTCAAAAAGGAGACACGCTCTGGGGGATTTCTCAAAACTACGGAATGAACCTCAAGGACTTAAAAAAATGGAATCAGCTTTCATCAGATCTGATTTTACCGGGTCAAAAGCTGAACATTTCTTCTCAAGAAGAAAAATCTGAAGAAAAGCAGTACACCGTTCAGCTAGGGGACACGCTCTCAAAAATCGCAAAAGAGTTCGGTGTAACTGTAAGCGATCTTCAAAAACGGAACAATCTGAAGTCGGACCTGATTATTGCAGGGCAAACGATTGCGATAAATGGAGAAGCAGGAGAGGCTGCTGCTGCAGCGCCTGTGAAACAAGAGTCCGCGCAAAAACAAAACGATCAGCCTGTCAACGTGCAAAAGGAAATCACAGTGACTGCAACTGCGTATACGGCAAATGACGGGGGCATTTCAGGCATCACAAAAACGGGAGTCGACCTGAATGCGAACCGTGATGCAAAAGTCATCGCGGTTGATCCAAGCGTGATTCCGCTCGGTACGAAAGTATATGTGGAAGGCTACGGCGAAGCGACGGCTGAAGACACCGGAGGCGCCATTAAAGGCCATAAAATAGACGTATTTATTCCAGATAAAAAAGACGCTTTCAATTGGGGCGTCAAAACCGTAAAGGTCAAAATTTTAAACTAATATCAAAAAATGCAGGAGGCGCTTCATGCCTCCTGCATTTTTTTGATGGATCGATGTTTATGCTGGATGATGTTCCCCGCGACTGCTTTTCACAAAAACCGAAATCACAAGAGCAGCTGCTGCAAAGACGATGGCTACGAAATAAACCATATGAACGCCTTCTGTCATACCTTGCATGTGCAGCTCCTGACGGCTGGCTCCTGAAGAATGCGCGATAAAGCGATTCGAAACGGTCGTCAGAATTGTCGTGTACAATGCCGGACCGATGGCCCCTGACACTTGATTGACCGTATTCATAATCGCCGAGCCATGTGGGTACAGCGGTTTGGGCACCTGGTTTAAACCGAGCGTCATAATCGGAGCCATCGTTAACCCGACGCCGAGTGTGAAGCCGGCGTACAGCATCATTCCCGCCGCCATCGGCGTATCGCTTGAAATATTCGTAAACAGCGAAAGGACGGCAATCACAATGATCAACCCGGTGATCAACAGCGGTTTAAAGCCAAGCTTATCAAACAGGCGTCCTGCAACAAGAGATGTCATCGCCAGGACAAGGCCGCCCGGCAGCATAAGAATGCCTGTATAAAGCGGTGACAGCTCAAGCGCCATCTGGAAGTAAAGCGGCAAAATCAGCATCATCGAAAACTGTAGCATCATCACGATCCACATCAGGATAACCGAGACGGAAAATATTTTTGACTGAAACGGCCTCATATCAAGCATCGGCACTTTCAATTTGAGCTGGCGCATGACGAACAATATTAATCCGATGACACCGGCTGCCAGTCCGATGATCACTTTCGGACTGCTCCAGCCTGCAGCTTCCCCGGCGTTGCTGAAGCCGAAAACGATTCCGCCAAACCCGACAGTCGATAAAAGAATAGATAATATGTCAATTTTCGGATACGTCAGTTCGGTTACATTTTTCAGGCGGAACGCCGCATAAAAAATCATGAAAACCGATACTGGCAGCATCATGAAGAAAACAACGCGCCATGAATAATGCTCGACAATATAGCCTGAGATGACCGGACCGATCGCCGGGGCAAATAAAATAACGAGCGTTAGGATTCCGGTCATCGTTCCGCGTTTTTGCGGCGGAATCAAAGTCAATATCACATTCATCACAAGCGGCAGTATCAAACCTGTACCTGAGCCTTGGATGATCCGTCCGGCGAGAACGAGCGGGAAGACCGGAGCGATTCCGGCCAGAAAGGTTCCCGCCGTAAATAATGTCATCGCAGACAGAAACAACTGCCTTGTCGTAAAGCGCTGCATTAAAAACGCAGTAATCGGCACGGCGATGCCGATCATGAGCATATATCCGGTTGACAGCCACTGGGCCGTATTCGCTGAAATGCCGAAATCGTCGATGATCTTCGGCAAAGCCACATTCATGACCGTCTCATTAATCAGAGCGAGAAAATTTCCGACGATTAAAATGGCGATAATCATGAAGGAGCCTTTTTTAGCATGTTCCATTTGCATTTCCCACCCTTTATGATCGTTTTAGTAAAAAAGGAATTTGTTCGGCGGCTGCACTGAGGGGCCGACCGTTTTTTTTCGTCACTGAGAGCACATACGCACCCTCAATCATCGCCTGTATCGCGACGCTCAGCGTCTCGGCCGTTTCCGGCGCGTAGCCTGACTGGAGCAGTTTATCCTGATAGACAAGCTGCCAGTCTTGATAAACCTGTTCACAAGTTTGGCGGAGCCTTTCGCTGAACGACCACGTTTCTACGGCGACGGATACGATCGGAATATCATCGTTTTCTTCCATGATGTATTCCTCGATTCCGTCAGCCATCATCTGGATATAAGATTGAAACGCCTTGACAGGATCAGCTTCTCGGCTGATCGCTGACAATATATACGCTTTGATTCTTTCCCCGGTTAATTGAATCGCCTCTTGCGCCAGTTCTTCTTTGCCGCCGGGAAAATAATAATAAAGCGATCCCCGCGGCGCTCCGCTTTCGGCTGTGATTTGGCTCAGACCTGTGGCATGGTAGCCTTGTTTGCGGAACAATCGTGAAGCCGCCCGCAATATTTTGTCGCGGCTGCTCATTTTTTCTGCCATCCTATCATTCCCTTATGATTTTATACTGATCGGTCTATATAATTTTAACGAAAAAAAAGACCTTTTTTGAAGGCCTGTTTTAAAAAAAGGACGATTTGTCCATATTCGGTTCACCGGGAATCCGCTGAAGGCTTAAGAAAGCCGGCAAGCAGCGGCGCCACAGCGATCACTGCCAAGATCGACAAAAGGCTGTCAGATATGAGGTGAACAAAAGTTGAATTGATGGTATAGAGTGCGAGCACCGTTAAATAAACGGCCAAAAAAACGTAGCCGAAGATTTTCTTGCGGAACGGTTTTTTGAGTTGAATAAAAAGAAACAATCCGGCCATTAAAATGATAAACGTCACAGTTCTATTCTCCCTTCGCGAATGTTTCTCAATCCTCGTATGTCCGGTTTCTTTCTTTGTTGTCTTCAAATGCCAGCTGAATGACGAATAAAAACAGACAGGCGATGATTTCCACATCCAGCGGGATGGTGATGCTGTCCATCAATTCATCAGCGAGATGGATGGCAAGCCACGTAAAAAAACATTCGATCATAAAGGTCAGAGCTTTATGACCGATCATAAAGCTCAAAATCTTTTCCGGGATTTCAAACAGCGCGCCGAGGCCAAAGGATAAAAGGATATACCAGAAGAGCGACCAGGGCGATTCGTATGTCACGCCGAAAATCGCGAAAAAGCCGGCAACGCCGAAATAATAAGACCCGAATAAGAGCGTAAACACAGTGAGGATCAACAGAAAGATCAGAGTCACTGCGAACATGGTACCGAGAGTTTTTTTAATCATTAAACATTCATTCCTAATCATGCAGTGTATATTCATGATATCAGAAAAATATCCGGTTGTGAGTTATTAATGAGATTTTGGGGTTAAAGTTTGTGTGGAAGGGGGGAGTGGAGAGAGCGTTCTGAAAAATTCCTAAGGTGTTTTTCGAGACCTAATTAATCGCCATATATCATATTTGGAGCGTTTTCATAAGGGCTGCAATCAAGAGGATAGGATCACAAATAAAAAAGGCTGCCAGCCGGCAACCTCACTTTGTTAAGCATATTTCGTATTTGCTTGTTCTAAAACCGACGTATTTACTAGAAGAATTATTTTCGTGCCTTAGGTGATTTTCGATTTTGGTTCAATTGCTTTAATCTTTTAAATCTCATAAAGAGATTTTTATTTTCCTAGAGGGAACATATTTACAACCGCTGCGACTCCCGGTACACTACATAAAAACAGGACAGGCAGGTGCAAAAAATCAAGAGATGAAGCAGGCTTTAACTGACCAATACGGCAGCTTTACAGAGATGGCAGAAAATGAAATAGAAGGAACCGATTATTCGGTGGCTGCGCGGGATGCAGGGAGCGCACTGCTTGTGATGGCTCCCCACGGGGGCGGGATCGAACCGGGCATCAGTGAAATTGTCAGGGCTTTTGCAGCGGGTTCTTCGGTTTATTTATTGGAAGGATTGAAAAGGCGCGGCAATAAGAGTCTTCATGTGACAAGCGCCCATTTTGACTGCCCGCTTGCCGTGCGAATGGCTGCAGGACATCGATACATACTGGCGTTCCACGGATATGACGAGCCTTTCCGCCGGCATACGCTCATCGGGGGGACAGATCGAAGGCGCGCCTTGTTGTTTGCGGAGACATTGGAGAAGCACGGATTTTCTGCGGAGCTGGCGGCTGAAAGGGGATATCTTTCAGGTACAAACCCTGCAAGCATCAACAATCGCTGCCAAACAGGGTTAAGCGTGCAATTTGAAATCAGCACTGCCCAGCGGAAGGCGATGTTTGAGCAATTCACATTAAAGGGCAGGCGAACGTCTCAAAATGAGGTGTTTTCCCGCTATGTCAAAGCTTTGAAGGCAGGAGCCCGCATCGCATATGGGCCGAGTGCAGCCGGGAGCTGAGCCGGCTGTTTTTTATTTTCTCAGCATATACGCCGGCCGGCTTTCTGCCGCGACCATTTTGCCGACGCCGTTTGCCGTTGTGTACGGGCGGCGGGTTTCCCGGCGGTAGCGTGCAAGTTCGTCTTCTTCTTTAAGGCGAGCAGCATTCGCTGATTCGCTCTCTTGGGAAAGGCTCGCCATCCATGCCTCATGAAACTGGATCCCGGCTTGCCGTTTTTCAAAGAGCTCGATCCGTTTGACAGCGAACGATTCCGTGACTTTAAAGAGGTCGGCGATCATTTTAGCGGCTTGGCATCGCAGCTGGGGAAAATCCATTTTTAAAAGCATAAAAGTAGGGACGCAAAAATGGTACATAAATTGATTGGCCTGGAATTCCTGCAGCTCCCTGAACATCTGATTCATATAAAGCTGGTTTCCCGCGTGCTTTAATACGTGGCATAACTCATGGGCAAAATCCTCCCACTGCTTTTCCTTTGAAAGGCTGCTGTTGAGAATGATGCTGTACATGCCGTCATGTTTAATCATCATGCTGTTGACATTTTCATAGTGAATCCAAATGTTAAAATGAGCGGCTATGCGATTCATATCAATGTGGTGGGGTTCAAAAAAACCAAACTTTTGAAACATATTTTTGACGTATTCTTCTAGGTGAGATAAGTAAAACTTCAATACGAGACACCCTTTCGAACAAATGTTCTGTTTTTAGCGGGAAAGAAAAGCCCGTCAAAGGGGCTGTCATGTTTTCATGCAGATCTATCATATACGATGAGCAGCCTCTTTAGCAAATCTTTCCCTTTTTTATCGTCTTAACTATTAAATCGGCGCTCACCAGGTAACGTTTAATAGAAATTCCTTTTTTATCCGTTTTGTTTATCTCCGGGCTTTCGTTTTTTCTCTTTTTCTTTTAAGTATTGAATGAACTCGATGGCCTGCTGTCTGCTTTCGGGGGAAAATTCCTGCATGTCTCGGTATGCAATTTGCAGATCCGGATCTGCGATTTCGTCTTCAATCGTTTTTTTCTTTTCCGTTCCTGTCAACAGATAGTCAATCGTCACTTTATAGTAATCGGCGAGTTTTTTTAATGTTTCATAGTCCGGCTCGCTTCTTCCGTTTTCGTAATGGGAGTAGCGGGCCCGCGATACACCGATCTGCTTTGCAACTTCTTCCTGTGTCCGTTTTCCTCTCAGGCTCTTCAGTCTGCCGCCTAACATAGAATGACCTCTCTTCCTCAATTCGGCATGTTTATCTCTATTATAGATACAAAATGTATCGAAATAAACATATGATAAAAAAAGTATCAAAAAAGTATTGATGATAAGAAGTGTATCATATATAATCAAATCATCAGATACGTATTGTATCAAAAACAGGGAGTGAGAACATGTGCGAAAACGGTTGATCGAAGAGCGTTGTAAGAGGGGATGGACCCAAAAGCAAGTGTCGGAAAGGCTTGGACTCTCCGAGGTTTATGTTCGCAAAATCGAAAGGGGAACACGCAATCCCGGCAGAGAAACGATGCTGAAATTCGAAACGCTTTACTCAGTGCCTGATCGATTGCTTTTTCCCGATCTTTTTCAGGTCTGTTTGGATACATATTGTATCAACGGAACTCTGTATGAAAGAAGGCGATGTCATGAATCTTGAACATCCGATGGTCACACACATTCGAACGCACGGCTATCCAAAGGAAGCCGACAGAGAGCAAATGCGAAGACATGGCGGACCCGCCGGATATCCACAAGGAGGCAGAATGGGTAAAATTGTGATTTCCTACAGCTCAGACCGTTTTGATCAATGGCGGCTCGGCGAAGCCGGGGGATTCATCGCTTTTACGAAAGACGGAAAGCCTGTATTCCAATTCGATCGTAAAGGCCAATACGAACGGTATCTCAGACTGAACCGCAGAAGGCACAAGGAAGGGGGAAAATGAATGTCCTGTCCTCTCGATCAAAGCTATCCCTTTTCCGTTTACTCAGGGCTTTTAACACCTGTGCACTACGAGAAAATAGGCAATGCCATTTGGCTGTTTTTATGGTGCATCAGTTCAACAACTAAGGAAATCGAACGCGATGGGATGACATGGGGCATCGTGCTCGGCAACAAACCGCTGAAAGCCGCAGAACTGGCTCTTCAATTCGGCGTCAACGAAAAAACGGTTAGAAGATGGCTCGCTCTTCTCGAACGAAACGGCTACATTGCAGTCACAAGAGCGCCTTACGGAATGATTTTGTCAGTCAGACATTCAAAGAAATTTGCCTATGCCAGCCATGTCCGGTCAGGCAGTTCTGTTCGGACAGAAGAGACTGGCCGTGCGGACATCCTTGTCCAATCCAATAAAGATATCACACAAATCAACACAAAACATAATATGACTTCCATAAAAACAATAGCAGACCGATTTGCCGCCCTTAGGTCTTTGCAGGAAGGAAAGCCTGTCCATCCCTCGTCAAAAGACTACCAGGCCATCGCCCGGATTGTCGCCCGCGGAGTGTCTCTTCCGCAAACAATCAAATGGCTTGAACAATGCTTTGAAGAGTATGAGGCGCGGCGCCGAAGCCGCAATGAAACGATCAAGGTCTTCAGCTACTGTGAAAAATATATAATCGGCCGGCTGGCTGAAGCGGAAGAGAAAATAACTGTCAGGAGGGAGAACAATGTCCAAAAGAACAATCGAAGAGATCATGGACGAACTGAGAAACAGGAGCTGTCTATCACAGGGGGACAAACCGGAAGAATCCGCCGCAAAACAGTATGACTGTCCGAAATGCAAAGATGAACTCGGATTTATCGAACGGCGCGGAACGATGGAAGTATGGGTATCATGCGCCTGCCGCGAATGGCGGAAAGCGCAAAAGCTGTTGAAATCGAGCGAAATCACCGAACAATTTAAAAACTTAAATTTTGCTCAGTTCAAGACGAAAGGAAAACACCAATCTGTAAAAGAGGCGTATGAATGCGCCGTTGAATATGTACAAGCTTACCGGGACATCCGGGAAAGCCGCAAAAACAGCATCGCGCTCTTGGGACGACCCGGTTCAGGGAAGACTCATTTGCTGACGGCCGCCGCCAATGAGCTGATGAGGAAGCATTTCGTACCCGTCCTTTATTTTCCTTTTGTCGAAGGATTCAACGATTTAAAACAGGATTTCTCATTGCTTGAGGATAAGCTGAACCGGATGAAGCGAGTCGAGGTGCTGTTTCTCGATGACCTGTTTAAACCGGTGGGAGGCAGGCCGCGGGCGACGGAATGGCAGATCGAACAGACATATGCTGTCGTCAATTACAGGTATTTGAACCATAAGCCGATCATGCTGTCCAGCGAGCTAAGCGTTGAAGAAATTGTCAGCATAGACGAAGCGCTCGGAACGAGGCTGGTTGAAATGTGCCAGGACTTTCTCGTCGTCCTGAACGGGAGCTCTTTCGGCATCAATCATAGACTGGAGGGGATGGTTTGATGTGCCCGCTATGTAACGGGAGAAAATCAGTCCACCAGGACGCAAGGATCGGAACGATGTTCTGCGCTTGTCCAAACTGCCGCTCTGAAAGCGGCGATTTGACGGATGTGATCAAACATCTGGAAGCGCTGATTGCAAAAATGAAAACAAGGGTGAAACAAGGTGCTTAAATGTTTAAAAGCGATGATTCTCATCATCTGGACAGCGGCAAAAAGAGACGCACAAATGAAACGATGGCACGAAGAAGACGGAAAGTGAGGAAGACAAACGTGAAGAACGAAAGTGCGACGTACAGCCCGTCACCATGGCGCGTTGTCAGAACAAATAGCGACCTGTACATTTATTCAGCTTACAGTAAAGCCGAAAAGAAACGGTTTCCTTATTCCAGCGGGCGGGTGATTGCCAAAGTCGCCAACTACAGCGCATATTCCAAGGAAAAAAATGCCCGCTTAATCGCCGCGGCTCCCGAACTTTTGACCGCAGCGAAGCTCACGCTTGCCTATTTGAAGCGAAAACGGCCCGCTCGCTCTAATTCAGTTGAGAATCAATTGATAAATATTTTAGAAAAAGTCGTCGCAAACGCGGAATTTGAAGAGGAGGAAAATAGATGAACCATCCGGCAAAGATACAAGATATCCACGATACGACGGTTGCAAGCCGCCTTAAAAAAGGAAAGGTGACAGTGATCGTTCTTGATGGAATGAACGGCACAGCTTGGCAGGCCGAGGCGCCTGAACACGGCAAAACCGTCATTGAAACGAGAAAGGGAGACCTCGCAAGGGTCGAATTTGAAATCGGCTATAAGCTATAGCTCTACAACTTGAATATTTGTCCAAGACGGAAAGCCTGCGGACGCTGATCAGATGCACATCTTACTGTGTGGCTGATTGGTGTCCTTTTTTATTACAAAAAAACGGAGGTACACCAAAATGGAAGATTTGCTTTTCGAATATAAAAGAGCGCTGAAAAACACGAAAAAACTGTATCGGGCCTATCAGGATGAACAAGGGCTGACTGCTGAACAATTGAAAGATAAAAAACTGATCAGAAACATGATGACCGATTTGGAATATGTGATCGACTGGCTTGAAAACGGAAGGGAGCCGGGAATCAGAAGGGCGATTGACAGGCGAGACGCTTATAAACGGATGCTACTGAAAGATCCGCTGATCATCGACACGTTCTCAGAACAGATTTCATTTGAACCGGCTCAAGAAGTGTCAGCGTACGATAAAGCCCGGATTGAAACCGCGCTGTCTGCCCTTACGGCACGCGAAAAAGAAATCTTCATTTTACATAAGGTCGAACAGTTTTCCTATGAGCGGATTGCCGCCATGCTCGGCATCAAAAAGTCTACTGTTCAAACCAATGTGAAACGGGCGCAGCTGAAAATCGCGAAACAAATCGAAAAGCCTCTCGATTGTATGGCATAACGATATATCTGTCTTTTGTCATACGTTTGCCACCTATAAGTGAAAAGAGAAAAAATATAACAAAACATACTGTTCTTAAATGGAAGATTCATATAGCGATGAAATATTACTGTTTCCGGGAATGAGAGGCGGTGAAGATGAACAATGCCAAGGAAAAGGGATCCAAAAAGGGATGAAGCTTTTCGTCTCTATCAACAATACGGGGGAAACATTACGAATCTCGCAATCGCAAGAGAACTCGGCGTTTCAAATCAAAAAGTCAGCGTTTGGAAAACCCGTGACCGCTGGAAAAAGGCTGTAAACGGGGAGGATACGAGCAGAGGAAAAGCAGATATCCGCAATGAAGGGCTGAATGAACGGCAGCGTCTGTTTTGCATCTATTATGTGAAAAGCTTCAATGCTACCCAAGCAGCGATAAAAGCAGGCTACTCCCCTGCCAGCGCTCATGTGACAGGCTGCCGGCTTCTGAAAAACGAAAAGGTGGCCGATGAGATCAGGCGGATCAAAAAAGAGATGGTAGGGGAGATATTCGTTGAGGCGATGGATGTTCTCCAAGTCTATGTGAAAATCGCATTTGCCGATATGACCGACTATGTAACTTTCGGCAAAAAAGAGGTACAGGCTGTCGGAAAGTCAGGACCGCTGTTTGATGAAGAAAACAATCCGGTTATGAAAGAGATCAGCTTTGTCGATGTGAAACATTCCGACCTCGTCGATGGTACAGTCATCACAGAAGCGAAACTCGGGAAAGAAGGAATCGCAATCAAGCTGGCCGATAAAATGAAGGCGCTCGAGAAGCTCTCACAGTATTTCGATCTTTTCCCTGATTCATTTAAGCGGAAAATTGAAAATGAGAAGCTGAAGCTCGCCAAACAAAAAGCCGACAAAGATGCGGAATCAGGACCCGTTGAAGTGATCATCACCAGAAAAGGTGATTCGGCTTGATTATAAAAGAAGTCAATCCGCATTTTGAAGATTATTTGTTTAACTGGGATCAGACGTTTCAATTTCTTGTCGGCGGATACGGTTCGTCAAAAAGCTATCATACCGCTTTAAAAGTTGTATTAAAGCTGCTGCAGGAAAAGCGCACCGCTCTTGTTGTAAGGGAAGTGTTTGAAACACACAGGGATTCGACTTTTTCTTTATTCGCAACCATTATCGATGAGCTGGGTGTTCAAACGGCGGCAGAGGCCGTTTCTTCTCCGATGCACATCAGGTTTGCAAACGGCAGCCGGATTATTTTTAAAGGGATGGACAACCCGGCGAAATTGAAATCCGTCAACAACATCTCGCTGATTTGGATCGAAGAATGTTCGGAAGTGAAGTATGAAGGCTTCAAGGAACTGATTGGCCGGCTGAGGCATCCTGATCACAGGCTGTATATGATATTGACGACAAACCCCGTCAGCCAGTCAAACTGGACGTACAGACACTTTTTCAAGGATGAGCGGAACAAGCGGTTTATTTTGGATGATGAGGTTTTGTATGAAAAGCGGGTCGCTGTCGTCGGTGATACGTTTTACCACCATTCCACAGCTGATGACAACCTGTTTTTGCCGAAAAGCTACCTCAAACAGCTTGATGATATGAAAGCATATGACCCTGACCTGTACCGGATTGCCAGAAAAGGGAGGTTCGGGGTAAACGGCATTAGGGTTTTGCCGCAATTTGAAGTGATGGAGCATGAGGAGGTCATGAGGCGGATCTCCGCCATTTCCAAGCCGCTGAAGAGAACCGGAATGGATTTCGGATTTGAGGCATCATACAATGCCGTCGTCCGGGCGGCCGTCGATCCCGACAAAAAATATCTCTATATTTATTGGGAGTACTACAAAAATAAAATGACAGACGACAAGACGGCCGAGGAGCTTAACGAATTCGCGGTTACGAAGGAGCTGATCAAAGCTGATCCCGCTGAGCCGAAAAGCATTCAGTTTTTCAGGCAGAACGGCTTCAACATGACAGCAGCCCGCAAGTTCCAAGGCTCGCGCCTGCAATATACGAAAAAAATCAAGCGGTTTAAAAAAATATTCTGTTCTGACCGATGTGCCAATACGATCTACGAATTGCAGCCGCTGACCTATGCGACGGATAAAGACGGCAATCTGAAGGAGGATCAGT
Organism: Bacillus sp. FSL W7-1354; assembly: GCF_038002405.1. Lineage (NCBI taxonomy): Bacteria > Bacillati > Bacillota > Bacilli > Caryophanales > Bacillaceae > Bacillus > Bacillus sp. FSL W7-1354. Next base: position 408,392 of record NZ_JBBOCL010000001.1, read on the forward strand.
TTACAATTGATCCGCACACACTTTCCGCGCTATGGTACGCGCTTGATGATTATGAAGTCACCGATTTGAAGGCTGAGCAGGAAGCGAGAAAACGGCCGAACAGGAAAAGGGGGAGATAGTGTATGTCCACTCAGCAAACGGTAAGAGCAAAAGTCATGAAATCCCGTTTTCACGAGCCTGTAACAAAACAAATATATGAAGATCAATTTTCGGAGATCTACGGAGATGAGATTATCGCACCGCCGTACAATTTGAAAGAACTGAAAGTCATTGCCGAATATTCTTCAATTCTCCAGCAATGCATTGACGCCTATAAAACGAATATTGCAGGGTTCGGGCTTGATGTCGAGTACGCTTTTGATTTTAATGGTGCGGATGTGACGCCCGATAAGAAAAAGGCTGCTGAGACCGATTGGACAAGGCTTGAAGATTTTTGCCGCCATCTTCATTTCGATGAATCGGCTGAAACGATTTTAAGCCATATGATAGAGGACCGCGAAAAAACGGGGAACGGCTTTTTGGAGGTGCTCAGAAACGGCACGGGGCAGCCGGCCGGAATTGAATATCTCGATGTCAAAAATATGCGCGTATGCGGATTGACAGAACCGATCGAAGTGGAATTCGCCTACATGGAAAACGGATCGCTAAAAAACATCAAAAGAGAAAAAAGGTTCCGTAAATACGTTCAGATGATTGATGGCAGAAAAGTGTACTTTAAAGAGTATGGCGATCCGCGCGTCATGGATATGACCACCGGAGCGTTTGACAGACAGACTCCGCCTGAACGAAGTGCGAATGAAGCGATCCATTTTAAAATCGGCAGCGGCGTCTACGGCGTTCCGCGCTGGATCGGAAATATTGTCAACCTGTACGGAGCGCGGAAAGCGGAAGAGCTGAATTATATGTATTTCAGACAAGGCCGGCACGTCCCGGCCGTCATTACGGTTGAAAACGGCATGCTCTCAGAGGCTTCGTACAGAGAGCTGCAGGAATACATGAACGACTTGGAAGGCGTTGAAAATGCACACAAATTTTTGCTGATCGAAGCGGAGGGGATCGCCCAGGAAAAAGACATTCACGGCAGCCAGGACATTACGCCGGTGAAAGTGGACATCAAATCCCTCGCCGAAATTTTGCAGGAAGATGCGCTGTTTCTTGAATATGACGAGAAAACCCGGAATAAAATCCGCTCTTCTTTCAGGCTCCCGCCTCTCTACACCGGTGATGCCCATGAATATAACAGGGCGACAGCCGACACCGCCCGCAAAATCACCGAAGAACAGGTTTTTGAACCGGAGCGGAAAATATTGATCGGCAAGCTGAATACGCTGTTTCTCCGTGATTTAAACATTTTCCACGCGAGGCTCCAGCTGAAAGGACCGGACTTTCGCGATCCGCTTGAGATTGCAAAAGTGCTCGGTCCTTTTATTCAAGCGGGAGCGGTATCTGCAAATGATTTGCGTGACCTGGCCGGCAGAGTGCTCGGCAAGACGCTCGATGAATGGCCGGAGGAAGAATTCAGCAGGCCGCTCGGTTACCAGCAAAGCGCAAAGCGTGCTGAAGCGGAAGCCGGAGCACTGCTGCCTGAACTGCAGGAAGCCGTCGAGACATTGAAACAGATCACTGAAAGGAGGTGAACACTTCGTGCCGAGAGAGCTTAAAAATGCCAAGATCAATTTCGTCAGTTATGTCGACAAAGCGGCGAACAAAAAGAAATTCTTTATGACGAAATCGAGTGAACCGCCGACATTTGAAAAGGAAGTCAAGCTGATTGCGAAAGCCGAGGATGAAAAGAAGCTCGTCTACGGCGTGGTCTACGAGCCGGACATTCAGGATGCCCACGGCGATTTTATGTCGGCTGACGAAATCCAAAAAGCCGCCCACGGTTTTCTGAAAAATGCCCGGAAGATCGACAAGGATCACAATTTCCAGGGAGGCGTCGGAGAAGTCGTGGAGTCCTATGTTGCGCCGGCTGATTTTGAAGTGAACGGCGAAACGATTGTGAAAGGCTCTTGGGTGCTGGTGACAAAAGCCGGCGATGAGATCTGGGAACAGATTAAAAAAGGAAGCATCACCGGCTACAGCATGGCGGGCACTGCCGAAACGGTCGAACACCCGCCCCGCGCCGGCTCTAAAACCGATGAGACCGGCAGTTTCTTTCAGCTGTTTAAGCAGTTTTTTGCCGGCGACAAACAAAAAACGGGAGAGGAAGAAAAAAAGATGAAACGATCAGAAGTTCAAGGAACGATTGAAGCCGTCTTGGTTCCGCTTCTCAAACGTCTTGACGATTTGGAAGGGGATAAAGCGGCGGAAGAAAAAGAGCAGCAGACAGACCAGGATGCACATGTGAAGGAAATCGTCGAGGACATGCTCGCCCCTCTGATTGCGCGCATCGAAGCACTCGAAAAGATGAGAGGTGCCTCAAAGCAGGCAGCGGCTGAAAAAGAAGGAGAAGAAGAAGTTAAAAAATCGATTTGGAGCGGATTGCTTTAATTTGGAGGAGGAAGAACATGAGAAATCAAGAGATTATTCGTAAAGCCGAGATGTCGCTTGCGACGTTGAAAAGCGGAGGATTAATGAATCCGGCGCAGGCTTCTGCATTTATTCGCATGGTGCAAAACACGCCGACAATTTTCAGCGAATCACGTGTGATTCAAATGGAAAACGACTCGCAAAAATTTGAAAAAATCGGTTTTGGCCAGCGGATTTTAAGAGCGGCTGATGAAGGTAAAGCATTGGCGAAGGACCAATTAACCGCACCGGTGACCAGCACAGTTGAACTGAATGCGAAAGAAGTCATTGCCGAAGTCAACATTACTTATGACACGCTCGAAAATAACATTGAAAAAGACGGCCTTCAACAGACGCTGATGCAAATGCTGGCGGAACGGGCCGCTGTGGATATTGAAGAACTGATCGTCAACGGTGATGTTGCGTCTTCAGATCCATACCTTGCTCAACTTGACGGAATCCGGAAGCAGTCCGTCTCTCACATCGTCGATGCAGGCGGGGAGCAAATCAGCCGACAGCTTTTCAAACAGGGACTGAAAGCTGTTCCGGCAAAATATATGCGCGTTCCGCAGGAATTCAGATTCTACACATCGCTCGGTCAGGAGATCGAATGGAAAGACCGCGTCGCAGACCGTCAAACCACTCTCGGGGATGCGGCTGTACAGGGCGGGCTTTCAACCGCTTTTGGCGTGCCTGTTAAAGGGGTCTCAAATATTCAGCCGTATGCGTACGGAGAAGGAGATGCAGCCGCCGAAGCATCAGACATTATTTTGACGCATCCGAAAAATATTATTCTCGGTTTCTCGCGCAATATCAGAATTGAAGTCGATAAAGACATTCGCGCGCGCAAATTTATCATTGTCCTGACGGCAAAACTGGACAGCAAATTCGAAGAAGAAGACGCGGTTGCAAAAATCGTCAATGTAAAAGAGTAAATGCCTGAGTCCGAACGTTTTCACTGAAAGCATCGCCAATCGGCGGGAAACGAGTCCGAGCACAAGCGAAAGCGCCCCGGACAACAGCTAAAAGCTCTGGAAGGATGTGATGAACATGCTGATCACGCCCGACGATATCATTCAATATTCCGTTATTGAAGCCGTGAAAAACCGGCCGCAGGAATTGCTGCGGCAGGATATCCTTGAAGCCGAAGCGGAAGCCGAGCAGATCACGGGGCATCGTTTTACAGATGAAAAATATGATCCGCTGCCGGAAAAGGCAAGGCTCGCTTTGCTGCAGCTGGCACAGTACTTTGCATTGAAAAACGGTGATGAATCGCTTTTGAAAGGCTACAAATCTGAGAAATTGGGTGACTACTCCTATACGCTCTCAAGAAGCGGTGGCCTGGCGAAGCCCGACGTCTATAAACTGCTCGAAGAATTTATTCTTGATTATGAATCTGTCCGATTCAAGGTGCGGCCGCTATGAGCTACAAAAGTCTATTAAGCGACCGTTGCGATATCTATCATTTAAAGGAAGATCATGCAGAGGAAGCAAGGTACGGCATTCCCGCGCCAAACCTGCAGCCGATTCGCACATACGGGGAAACACCCGATCTTCAAAACGTTCCCTGCTATTTTACGGAAAAAAATCAGTCGATCGTCCAGCAAGATCCCGAACAGGTCATTTATCATTCATATTTGGCCCATTTTCCGGCGGATGCAGATGTGCGCCTTCACGATCTTGCGGTCTGGAACGGTGTCAGCTACACGCTCCAGCAGCCGCGCAACATCAAAGGCCATCACCTGGAAGTCTTAGCGGTCAGGGATGAAAAACTATGAAAATCAAAGGATTGAAACAGCTATCGCGGACGTTGGAAAAAGCGGGGCAGAGCGGCTTTCGAACTGAAGCTGCCAAGTGGCTTGAACAGACGGGAACCGATTTTTTAGATCTGGTCCGCGACGAAATCGTACGCGCCGGATCGATTGATACCGGCAGCCTTATGCGCTCTTTCAAGCGAGGGGCTGAAGGGAACATATGGGAAATCGAAAAAGGCGGACTCACGCTTGAAGTCGGGACGGAGTTAGAGTACGCCTCATTCGTAAATGACGGCCATTGGACAGGCGGAAAAGAGGAAGTCAGGTGGATTCCGGGACAATGGCACAGCGGCCGATTTCAATACGATCCCGTTTCTTCGTCCGGCATGGTTTTAAAACGGCAATGGGTAAAGGGAACAGGCTATTGGGAGCATGCGCTTTACATATTTGAGCGTTTATTTGAAAAACGCCTGAATGAAGAGCTGCAAACATGGCTGAATTCCCTTTAAGGAGGTGAAGCTTTGAACGACGAAACGGGATCTGTTATGAATTTCTTTTATCAAGTCTTTCCTGTCGTCTGTTATGAAAAGGAAATACCCGACCATTTTCAAATACCGTCGCTATATTTTCCTCCCCCTTCTGTTTTTGATGAAAATGATACAGTTTCAACATTTAAAAAAGTCTTCACCCTGAATGTGAAACTGTTTCACCATGATTCACAGCAGGCCCACGATCATGCCGAGCGCATTGCAGACGCCGTAAGGGAAGCGCGACACATCATCCCGCTCATTGACCGGTCGGGTAAAGACACGGGAGACAGCTTGAGGATCAGCCGGATCGAGACGAGGATAGGGGATTCCGGCACCGCGTCCATTATTATTCAATGGAACAGCCGCTACTGGTACAAACGGGAAAACGAACTTTCTCTGGAAACAATCGATTTTACAAACGGGGTGAAATAATTGACAGTCAGCAAAAAAACAAAGACCGAAGCAAAAAAGGCGCCTCTTGAGGAACGAGAAGCGCTGTTCTACATCGAGGATCTGAGGGAGCACGCGAAAGAGCTTTTCGGCATTAAACCGGAAGTTCTCGACGGTGCTCTTTTTCATGTGAAAGAAGAGCAGATTTCAAAGCTTGAGGCAAGTCAGCTTATCCAAACATTTTTAGCCAAGGAGGTCATGAATTAATGAACGGCGGAACATTTACACCAGGCAAAGAAAAAGATCGTGCCGGCATTTATTTTAATTTTAAAACGACAGCAGAGGAGCGGGTTTCCATCGGGGACCGCGGCACAGTTGCCCTTCCTGTCGTCATGAGCTGGGGGGAGCCGAAATCATTCGTATCGATTTCCAGCATTGAAGATTTAAATAAAAAAGTGGGATTGAACATCGATGATCCGTCTCTTCTGCTTTTCCGCGAAGCGAAGAAAAACGCACAGACCGTTTTGCTGTACCGTCTGAACACAGGAGCGCCGGCGAAAGCCCAAATCGGCGAAACGCTGAGTGTAACGGCAAAATACGGGGGCGAGAAAGGGAACGACATTTCAATCCGCATTTCCGAAAATGTGCTCGATTCTAAAAAGTTTGATGTCACAACTTTTGTCGGAACAGATGAAGCTGACCGGCAAACCGTCAAAACGGCAGAAGAGCTTACCGCAAATGCGTACGTCGCGTTTCAAGGGGAAGGCGCGCTTGAACTGACAGCGGGCACAAAACTGGAAGGCGGAGAGAACGGAACAGCAAGCGTTGCCGATTACACCGCGTTTTTAGATGCGGCCGAAACGGAATACTTCAATACGATCGCACTTCCGGTTGCAGACAATGAACAGCTGAAAGCCACTTTTGCCGCTTTCATCAAACGCCTCCGCGATAAGCAGGGCCAGAAAGTCCAAGGCGTAGTCGCCGATTATGCCGGAGACGATGAAGGCATCATCAATGTAACGGGAGGCGTCGTGCTGGAAGACGGCACAGAAATCACGCCTGAAAAAGCGACGGCATGGGTTGCCGGAGCAAGCGCAGGCGCGACTTTTAACCAGTCGCTGACATTTGTCGAATACGAAGGAGCTGTTGATGTTCTGAACCGTCTGGATGAAGATCAGGTCATCGAACGTCTGAAAAAAGGCGAGTTTTTATTTACGTTTGATGCACGCGATCAATCGGTCAGTGTCGAAAAAGACATCAACTCTTTAACGAGTTTCACTGCCGACAAAAACAAAAAATTCTCGAAAAATAAAATCATCCGCGTCCTTGACGGAGTTAACAATGATTTGACCCGCGAATTAAAGGCTTTAATCAAAGCGCGAAAAGCAAGCGGCAGCGACATTCCTGCATCTGACGACGGTTTGCAGTACGTCAAAACGCTGATCATTCAGTATATGACGGCGCTTCAGGAAGCCGGCGGCATTACCGGTTTTGATTCTGAAAGCGATATTGCCATCACACTGAATGAAGACCGCGACGGGTTTTTAATCGATTTGGCCGTTCAGCCGGTTGATGCAGCAGAAAAATTCTACTTTAATGTGGAGGTAAAATAATATGGCATTAAAAGCGCAAAACACGATTTCCGGAAAAGAAGGCCGTCTTTTTCTCGACGGACAAGAGATGGCTCATATCAAAACATTTGAGGCAAACGTCGAAAAGAATAAAGCCGAAGTCAATATTATGGGCCGCCGCATGACGGGCCACAAGACAACAGGTGCAAACGGCACGGGGACGGCGACATTTTATAAAGTCACGTCTCAATTTGTCACATTAATGATGAACTATGTAAAAAAAGGCGATGATCCGTATTTCACGCTCCAGGCCGTCCTTGACGACCAGTCATCGGGCCGCGGAACGGAACGTGTCACACTGTATGATGTGAATTTTGACTCGGCCAAAATCGCAGGCCTTGACGTCGATTCAGAAGCGCTGGAAGAAGAAGTCCCGTTCACATTTGAAGATTTTGACGTTCCTGAAAAACTGAAAGATACGTTTTAAAAAAGAGCCCCGTATCCCGCTTTTCAAACCTAGATCGCAAAGGCTGGTCTTAAAGAAGGAAGCCGATTCAGTAGTCAGGACATATAACACCAAGCACTCTCGCCAAGCCGAGGGTGCTTTTTCATTGCCAATTTAAAAATTGAATGTTAAAGGAGCAAGCAGACATGAGCGAAAAACAAGAAGAAAAAGTATATGATTTATCCTTTTTTATGCCGGGACAAACCGTTGAAGCCGAGGAAATCAAAGTGCCGATCTCAAAGCGGTTCGTCGATAAAAAGGGCAATGTCATTCCGTTTGTGTTTAAGCCGATTACAACCGAGCGCATTGACGAGCTTGAAAAAGAAAATACGACTTATAAAAACATCAAAGGCAGGGGCCGCGTTGTCAAGGATCTCGACACCCAGCGCTTTTACGCCCGAATCGCCATTGAATCGACGATCTATCCTGATTTCCGTTCAAAGGAATTAAGGGAAGCCTATCAAACGGCCGATCCGGTCGAAGTAGCCAAACGCGTTCTGTCAGTCGGAGGGGAATATGCGAACTGGCTCAACAAAGCGATTGAAATCAACGGCTTTGAAGACGATCTTGAAGATCTGGAAGAAGAAGCAAAAAACTAATCAAGGATGGGAATAAAGAAGCGGTGTATCTCTATTTTGCGATGCACGAACTTCACTATTCTCCATCCCAGCTCCGGGAGCTGTACGAAGCCCCAAAACCGTTTAAGGCATTTTTATACGGACTCATCAGCTACAAACTTCAAATCTTGGAAAAAGAAGCGAGGAAAGGAGGTACATAATCCATGGCAAAACTGACGGCACGTTTTGAACTTGAAGACCGGGTATCTAAGAAGCTGCGAAGGATTCAGAAGGGGTTTAAAGACCTGGAAAAAAGACGAAAAAAACTCAGCCGCCCGTTCGCAATGAAAATAAAAACAAAAACAGCAGAGAAAACATTGAAAAAACTTAATGTTTTCTTAAAAGCCAACTTGAAATCATGGCAGCTAGAAATTTCAGCAGTTGATAAAGCCGGCAAAACAATTGACAATATTTCAAATCAGCTTAAGCAAAAGCTGCCTGGCAATTATCAATTTTCAATTGTAATAAATGATCAGGCAACACCGGGCATTCAAAAGATCAGAAGCATCATGTCTGATTTGTCATCAGCTGAATACTTCTTAACTGCAGCCGTTAATGACCGAGTCACCCCGGCTGTTCAAAAAATTTCCGGCTACATGAAGGGTGCATTGCAAAAAGGATACTCTGCAACGCTCTATGTCATTGATAAAATCACCCAGACAGCCAGCAGGATTTCCTCCTATTTGAAAAATCATTTAGCAAGGGAATATCAAGCCACCCTTACGATTAACGACCAGGCCACCGCGAAATTGAATGCCTTGCAAAAAAAGCTTAACAGCATCGAGGCCAAACGTATCCTTAAAATTGACGCAATTGTAAAAACGGAACAAAAAGAAGACAGCAAAGATTCGGATGGGAAAGCTGAGGCCGTATGGACTAAAATTCTAAAGTGGGGTAAAGAAAAATTTGGTAAATGGGTGGATGAGCTTCCAAAAAATATTTTGGACAAATCATTTGATGCCATCCTCGGTAAGCTGTTTAAAGGTGAAGAAAGTGGGGGCGGTTGTTGCTGCTGTGGGGGAGGCGGAGGTTCTATAATCAATGAACCTGCAACAAGCAGCAGGCCAGGAAGTGAAGAAACCTCCACTAATGGAGAAACAAGATCGGGAAGAAACAGATCCGGCGGCAAGTTTATGAAAGGTCTCCGAAAAGTGGGGAAAGTTGGAGGCAAAGCCCTCCCATATGCTGGAGCGCTTTTATCAGCAACTGAGTTAATGGATATGAACAAAGAAAACGCAGGCGAAAAAGTCGGTTCGGCAGGCGGAGGAATTGGCGGCGGTTTAGCTGGCGCAGCAGCAGGAGCTGCAATTGGCACAGCGATTCTCCCTGTGGGGGGAACGGCAATCGGCGGTGCCATTGGAGGTATGGTCGGAAGCATGGGCGGCTCAAGCATCGGTGAATATTTCGGGAAGATGTTCGATGACAATGGCGGTGTCGAGAAAGCATGGAATACGATAAAAGATAAATCGGCTGAGGCACTCGGAGCCGTTCAAGAAAACTGGTCGATGATAGCGGGATGGTTTACAGATAACGTTTGGAATCCTGTTGTCGGCAAGGTGGTCGAAGTGGCGACAGGGATCTGGAATCAGCTGACAACAGCCTGGACGATGATTCAGGAAACATTCATGACAGTTGCGGGCTGGTTTGCGGAAAATGTCTGGAATCCGGTTGTCGGCAAGGTGATCGAAGTAGCGACAGGGATCTGGAATCAGCTGACAACAGCCTGGACGATGATTCAGGAAACATTCATGGTTGTCGCCAGCTGGTTCGCAGAAAATGTCTGGGATCCGGTTGTCGGCAAAGTCATTGAAGTAGCGACAGGGATCTGGAATCAGCTGTCAACGGCCTGGACGATGATACAAGAGACATTCACGGCGGTCGCCGGCTGGTTTGCGGAAAACGTTTGGAATCCCGTAGTTTCAAAAGTCATTGAAGTAGCAACTGGAATTTGGAATCGTTTTCAATTTACATGGAACATGATCAAAAGAGTTTGGGGCGCGGTTTCCTCATGGTTTATAAATACGGTTTGGAATCCGATAAAAAATACGTTTTCAACCGTAAAAGAAGCCATTGGAGAAAAATTCCAAGCAGCCAAAAAAACGGTAACAGACATTTGGGAAGGTGTCGCCGGCTGGTTTGAGAAAAATATTCAAAAGCCAATTGTAAAGATTGCCGGATTGATCAGCGACGGTTTTGAGAAAGCATTTGGATGGGTAGGCAAAATATGGGATAAGGTTGGCGGCGGTATTGATGCCGTCATCAACTTCATGACAGGAGATAATCCTGATAAAAATGCAACAGGCGGCTACATCACAAAACCGACCATCTCCTGGATCGGTGAAGCCGGAAACGAATTTGTCATCCCGACGGAAAACAACCGGGGACGCGGGAAGATGCTGCTTGCCCAGGCCGCGACTAAGCTCGGCATGCGCGTTGTTGACGACATGGGGGCCGCGGCGGGAGACGGGGGAGCTTCTTCTCCGGTTTCAAGCACCGCTTCATATTCGGCTTCTGTGTCGCCTGCTGTCGGCGTCGGGAATATAACGGCAGAGGCGCAGGCTTTCGGTCGGGAATTCACCGGCGGCTTTGACAAAGGGATTGGCTCAAACGCTCCTTCCCTTGATCAATGGAAGCAAAAAAACATCAGCAAGCCGTTTAGCAGCCTGCCGGCAGAATCGTCTAATTACGGAAAACAGGCGGTCGCCGGGTTCGCTTCCGGGCAAAATGCTACCGCGACCGGAACGGGTGGTTTTCTTCAAGCAAAAGTAAATGCGCCTTATCAAACAACGGTGAAGACGTCATCTTCCTGGGGCGCAAATACAGTCAAAAACTTCGCTTCCGGGCAAAATGCAACACCGACCGGGACATCGCAGTATGTTGATAAAAATATCAACAAGCCGTTCCTTGATTCGAAACAGTCGGCTGCAGGCTGGGGATCAGGCATGGTCGGACACTTTATCAGCGGCATGAATGGAAAAGGCAGCGAAGTTTCTCAAGCTGCAAAAAACTTAGCGAAAAAAGTGGAAAAAGCGTTCCGCGAAGAGCTGGATATTCATTCTCCGTCCCGGGTCATGATGAATCTCGGGCGTTTTGCGTCGGTCGGGATTGTCAAAGGTTTAAGTTCTGTCGATGTCAAAAGTTTTGCGGAAAAACAAGCGGGCTCACTGGCTGCTGCGTTTTCCGGAATCGGCGCCGTCGGCGGAAATGTAAAGTCGTGGCTGATGCAGGCGATCATGGCTACCGGTTCACCGGCGTCGTGGCTGCAGCCGCTTTCTGTCATTGCTCAAAAGGAATCCGGCGGAAATCCGCGCGCCTCTAACGGCTGGGACATTAACGCCAAGCGGGGAGACCCGAGCAGAGGTTTGATGCAGACGATCGGCCAAACGTTTAATGCGTACAAAGGAAAAGGAATGAATGATATTTTCAATCCTGTTCACAACGCGGTAGCGGCCATCAATTACATCAAATCGCGATACGGGTCGCCATTTAACACGCCGGGGATTAAAAGCATGGCAAGAGGTGGAGCTTATAAAGGCTATGCCAACGGCGGCCTGATCACCAGCGAGCAGATCGCCCGCGTGGGTGAAGGCGGCAAGCGCGAATGGATCATTCCCGAAGAACGCGGCATCCGCGGCAGATATTTGCTTCAACGGGCTGCAGGCGCGCTCGGAATGGAAGTGCATAACCCCGCTGAAGGATCCGGTTCCATTTCAAGCGGTCAGGCGGCTGCAGCCACCGCAGGCGGGGCCCGATCCCGGCAGCCGGCTGGAAACGGCGCCAAAGAAGTCAACATCTATATTACCGGCGACAATCATTATCACAGTGAGCGCGACCAGGAAACATTGATTGCGAAAATCAAGCGCGCTCTTGTCGATGAGCTTGAACGGGATATTCATATTGGGACGAAAGGAAGCGTAGCTTATGACTAAATCCGTGTACGAATTTTGGCTGACACAAGGAAAGGAAAAGCTGCGCCTCCCTGTGCTTCCCGAGCAGCTTGACGTCAGCAATAATCTTGCGAACGAGTCTGTAAAGGTGTCAAAGTTCGGCGAGGTTACATTTATCAATGAACCGGGAGCAAAGACGATTTCATTTTCGTCTCATTTTCCGAAAAAGTATTCTCCGCTTGCGGAATATAAAGGGTTTCTTTCACCGGAGAACGCGATTCTCAAAATCGAGAAGTGGATAAAAGCAAAAAAACCGGTTCAATTTCTCGTCACGGGTACGAAGATCAATTTCACATGCAGCATCGAAAACTTTTCGCATCGTGAGGGTGAAAAGGATATCGGTGACCGGGATTTTGATCTCACATTAAAAGAGTATCAAACAGCATCACCTCGGAAGATCAAGCAAAAAAAGAAAACGAAGAAAAAACGGCCGTCCAAACCGGCTCCAAAAATATACACCGTCAAAAAAGGCGATACGCTCTGGCACATCGCAGGCCGTTTTTACGGAAACAGCCAGGAATGGCAGAAAATTTGGAACGCGAACAAACAGGCGATGATCAAACGAAGCAAGCGAAACATCAAACAGCCGGGGCACTGGATTTTTCCGGGGCAAAAGCTGAAAATACCATAAAACGAAGCGCCGGATGAACCGGCGTTTTTCTGTTAAATCAAAAGCAGGGGATAGCGATGATCGAATTATTTGTCATAAAAGAAAGCGAATGGTATGAACTTGTCACCGAAAGCGTCACCTTGGAAGGAGAAAGGTACCAGGCCCCTCGTTCGATCGAAGCGTCGATTGTGATCAAGCAGGGAAGCCATAAATATTACAGCGTGCAGGAAGGCGATACCGTTTTATTTAAATGGAAAGGAAAAGAACTGTTTCGCGGAATTGTGTTCAGCAGGGTGCCGAAAGAATATACGCTTACGTTTAAAGCGTACGACATGCTTCAGTACTTGGTGAAAAACCAGGATGTCTATGTATTCTCGAACAAAACAGCCGCTGACATTGTCAAACGAATTGCGAACGATTTTCAAATTCCCAAAGGCCCGATCACAAGCACCGGACATACGATTAAATCACTCGTCTTTAAAGACAATACGAGCCTGTATGACATCATCTTAAAAGCGCTGAGGGAAACAAAAAAGCAAACCGGAAAAAACTATCAGCTGTATGCCGAAAAGGGAAAGCTGTGTTTAAGAGCATGGCCCGAGCCGGAGGATATCTGGGTTTTGGAAACAGGTGTGAACATTACGGACTACGCTTACAGTACGTCAATCGATGAAACGGCAACCCGGGTGAAGCTGAGAAAGCAGAAAGATAACAAAACCTATACCGCATCAGCCAGTGATGAAGCCGGTATGAAAAGATACGGCATTCTCCAGTATACAGAAACGGTTTCGGATGATATTAACGAGGCGCAGCTGCGCGACCGGGCGAAGAAGATACAGGCTGAAAAGAAAGGCGTCAAAAAAGAGCTAAAAAGCATACAGGCGCTCGGTATACCGGAAGTCCAAAGCGGACTGCCGGTTTATATATCGATTCCGGAAGCGGGCATTAAAGAAACCTATTGGGTTGATAAAGATAAACACGATTTTGCAGGGACAAAGCATGTGATGACGATTGATGTCGTCGCGAAAAATACAATACCTGAAGGAGCGACTTCATGAAATTAAGCGATGCGATAAAAGAGCTGGCTCTTGGAGCCGTAAACGCTGAATCGCCTGTTGATGTCATGCCGGCTGAAGTCGTGTCCGCTTCTCCGCTCAAGCTGAAGCTCCGCAATCATGATAAATTGGTGATCCCCTCCGACTTACTGGTGGTGGCCAGGCATTTGACAGAACATACGGAACAGATCCGGATTGACGGAGAAGACAAAACGATTCGCTTTTACAGCCAATTGCATGCCGGCGACCACGTGATGATTGCCGCCATGCCTGGAGGGCAGTCGTTTTTCGTGATAGACAGAGTGTAGGAGTAGGAGGTGGCTCGGATGGCTCTTTCACCAGAAGTATCTTTTGAAGATATCGAGGATGACAGCGAAGTGATTGAGACTTCAAAAACGTACAAAATTGATTTTGAAACGGGCAGGATGACGGGTGATATGATTTCAGGACTCGAAGCGGTCGAACAAATGGTTTACATGGCGCTGAGAACTGAGCGCTACGCATACGCCGTTTACAGCCATAACATCGGAAATGAGCTGCAGGAAGTTCTTTCAGATCATGAAACGACCGACGCTTATAAAGAAATGGAGATACCGAGACTGATTGAGGAAGTCCTCATATATGACGACCGAATTTCTGCAGTAACCGATTTCGAGATTGAGCGTCAAGGTGATGCCTTCCATGTGTCTTTTTCGGTTGAAACCGATGAAGGGACATTGGAAATCGAGGAGGTGATAGGGGAAGATGTTTGAAAACCAGACATTTGAAGAGATTATGGAACGCATGCTTGAGCGGATTTCAGATGAAATTGACAAGCGTGAAAACAGCGTCATTTGGAATGCGCTTGCCCCGGCAGCTGCCGAGCTGGCGCTTTCTTATATTTGGCTTGATCAAGTGCTGAATTTGGTTTATGCGGATACGGCTGAGGCCGGTCTTGAGCGCTATCAAGCGTCCAAAGCCATTTGGGCAGCAGCCTTTACGGATGGCGTATCGGTTCCCCCCGGAACCCGCTTCTTTCTGGAAGACTTATATTTTACCATGCTCGAAGACGGCAAGCTTGAATGTGAAACGGCCGGGACAAAAGGAAACGCCAATCTGTCGGGGCGGCCTTTACTTCCGCTCGATACCATTCCAGGGCTTGAAAAGGCGGTTATGGGAAGTCTTGAAATTCCCGGCCGTGATGAGGAGACGGATGAATCGCTGTATGAAAGGTATTTGATCCGCGTCCGCCGCGAAGCGGTCAGCGCGAATCAGATGCATTACAAACAATGGGCCGAAGAAGTGGACGGCGTGGGCAAAGCGAAGGTCTTTCCGCTGTGGAATGGCGAGGGAACCGTAAAGGTTGTCATTACAAACGCGAAAATGGAACCTGCCTCTGATGCATTAATCGAAAGAGTCAAGCAATATATCGATCCCGATCCGGGAAAAGGGGAAGGTATGGCGCCGATCGGAGCTTATACTGCGGTTGAAAGTGCGGTCTGGAAAGACGTCAGCATATCTGCAAAAATCATTCCTGAATCAGGCCGGACGATCGATGAAGCCAAACAGGAAATTGCAGAAAAAATCACAGAGCTGTTTAAAGAAATGGCCTTTAAAGAAAGCGTCATCCGTCTCTCGCAAATCAACAACATGATCTATGAATCGTCCTCTGTCAGTGACTATTCGGAAGTCTTCATCAACGGGGAAGCGAAAAATCTGCAGTTGACAGAAACGGAAATTCCAAAGCTGGGGCAGGTGACCATCATTGAGCAAGATTGATGAAATGGCTTTTCATCTGCCGCCATACTTGACGGAAATCCGGGAGATCCAAGACATTTTAGCGGCCGAGGCGCCCGAATTTGAGAAGCAAAATCAAGAGATTTTCGATATAACAGACCAGCTTTTCGTCACGACGGCCACATGGGGGCTGGACAGGTGGGAAAAGATTTTGAATGTCAGACGCGAGGCTTCAGACGGCGTTGATATTCGAAGGGCACGACTGTTAACCAAGATGTCCAATATTCCGCCGATTACTGCGCGCTCGATCGAGCGCGCGGTTAATGCTTTTTTAAAACAGCCGTCCGCCTCCGTCAGACTGACGGCCGGACGGTATCATTTTTTGCTGAGCGTAAACGGTGAAGATCTGCAGTTTATACCTTCGATCATTCAAACCGTCAATCATATGAAGCCCGCCCATTTGGCTTATACATTCCGGGGCGGGTTTCATTATGAATATCGGCCGCCGAAAAGCATTCATAACAGACTCGTTTTAAGAAGCAAAAACGGATTTTTCGGTACGATACCGGTTTATTTGGACGGACAGTATCTGCTTGATGATTCATTCTACTTGAACGGTTTTCGAGAAATCGACGGTCTGCCCCGCAGGTTTAAACAGCAGCTCACACTGCGCCACAAGAAGCGGCAATACATCCGGTCCGCCTCGAGCTTGACGATAAAGGCGACCGCTGAAAACCGGCGGAAACAGCAAACAAAAGCAGGCATGAAAACCTGCATTAGCAATCAAAACAAACAGATCCAGTCCTTCAAAATCAGCTGCAAATGCGAGCATGAATTTAAGCAAGCAGGCTCGCTAGAAATGAGGGAGAAGTGGTGGACGTTAAACGGCGCATTTTTGCTCGACGGAACGAAGCAGCTGGCAGCAGCGGCGCAAAAAATCGCATTGTAAAGGAGAAATCAAAATGGCACAACAATTAACAGTGAC
Source organism: Bacillus sp. FSL W7-1354 (assembly GCF_038002405.1). NCBI lineage: Bacteria > Bacillati > Bacillota > Bacilli > Caryophanales > Bacillaceae > Bacillus > Bacillus sp. FSL W7-1354. The sequence continues at coordinate 424,583 of NZ_JBBOCL010000001.1, forward strand.
AACGCTTTATGCGAGACAGCAAATGGCAAAAGCACGGGCTGAGGGGGGCAAGCTCACCAAAATCACAAAAATGGCTTTCGGAAACGGAGGTACAAACGATAAAGGTGAACCCGTTGCTTTACAGGGCAACGAACAGGCGCTGAAAAACGAACTCTTGCAAAAGGAAATCGACGGCTTTGTCTTCATGGAGCCGGCGAAAGTCCGCTATACATGCACTTTGGGAGAAAGCGAACTGGCAGGAGAGACGATCAACGAGCTTGCTCTTGTCGATGAAGCCGGAAAATTCACAGCGGTCAGAACGATGACAGACAAGCAAAAAGACGGCGACATCGAGTTCGTCTTCGAAATCGACGACATTTATTAAAGGAGCTGAAACAAGGTGGACATCCAAAAACCGAGACGCTTTGAAACGACAGACCGCGCCCATGCCGATTTGTTTAACGAAGCGATAGATCAGCTGAATGTGAACGATGAACGGATTGCAAAGCGGGCTGAAGAAGCTGAAGAAAAGGCTAAAACGTATACTGATGCACATGCCAGCGACCATTCGATTCACATCACTGACAAAGAACGGGAAAAATGGAGCGCAGGCCAGTTATATAAATTAACCGAAAATAATGGAAAAATCTTTTACAGAGGCAGTTCAGAAACAACAGATTTTAACACTTTAACAGAGACAGGCATGTATCTCATCTATAATGAAGGAATCAACTCACCACCTTCATCAAATCGGATATTTTTGCTTGTCATGAGCTTCGGCAATACTTTAGTTCAGGCTGCCTATGAATCGTACGAAGGGAAACAGTCGTATTTTAGATTTAGAAAATCCGATTCAACAACGTGGACGCCATGGCAGACCCATGAAACGACTAATGGTGCGCAAGCCAAGGTTGATGCTCATGAACGAAATACAAATCTCCATGTGAATGAAGATGAGCGGGAAAAATGGAACAATGCACAACTATATAAAATGACAAATGATAACGGAAAACGCTTAAAATTGGATGCCGGAACAGATGTGCTTGCGTTGCCCACGGGATTTTATTACGGCGTCAACAGTTCGCTCATTAATGTGCCAAACCCCAGTAATACAGGCTGGTTTAATTATGATGTTTTCGAAGGGGAATCGGGAAGGAAAACAATTGTTGTGACTGCAAGCTATCACTCGATCATGTGGTTTGGGATGGTTCATACAGACGGTCTGTTCCGAGGATGGAAGAGAGTAGTGACAGATGATGACTCAAACGTTGCTTGGCAGACCCCAACGTTGACAAATGGATGGAAACAGTATGGGTCACACAAAGTCCGGTTTTGTAAAAATGTTCTTGGTGAAGTCGAAATCATCGGATCAATAACGGGCGGGACGATTGGTTTTGATGTTCCTGCGTTTACGCTGCCTGAGGGGTTCCGTCCAATTCAAATGATGCACTTTGTTGGTGTTGCATCAAGTGTAGGTACGGGGTCAACACCCCAATATCACCGCACACTGATCGATACTGACGGAAGGGTATGCATTCAATCCAGTTCAAATACCGTAAATCCAAACGAGTTTATTACTTTCGGATTTAAGTTCAGGGCTGCACAGTAAAATCAATAGATTACTTTTTCAAAGAGGGGGGGTAATATAAATTGGATATCCAAAAACCGAAGCCTTTTCGGACGACGGACAAAGCCCACGCTGATTTGTTTAATCAGGTTATCGATCAGCTGAATACAAATGATGAGTCGATTGCACAGTTTGCCGCCGAAGCTGAACAACGTTCAACTGCCTATACAGACAGGCACACTTCGAAAAAGGATAACCCGCATGGTGTAACAAAAACCCAGGTCGGTCTGGGGGAAGTGATCAATAAAAGGCAGGCTACAAAAGATGAATTTGACTTGCATCATAACGATCAAACACGGCATGTTACTGAGGATGAAAGAGATAAATGGAACGGAAGCCAGATTTTTAATATTACCGGGGACGATGGACAAGCAAAGGTATATATAAGCGCTGAAGATGACTTTCAAACGGTTCTCCCACATTATACCGGGCTGGTACATTTTACGGCAGCTTCAGGAGCATCAAACGGACCAGGCGCGGCCGTTCGAGGAATTTGGACTTGCAACGCTTTAGGTAACTATGGTCAAGTGATCGCGTTTGACAATGCAAACAGAACCTATCGGAAAACAATATCCGGTGGCAACTGGACTGAGTGGACAGAATTAGTCTCCGTTGAGAGTCTTGAGGCAAAGCTGACGAACTTAACTTGGCACTTTCCAACGCTTTTAAATGAATGGGTTAACTATGCGGATAGCACGAAAGCCCGTTATACAAAAGATGCAACCGGCACGGTATTTGTAGAAGGTGCAATTGCAAAAGGAAAGATTGGTTTTAATATTCCTGCATTCGTGTTGCCGAAAGGTTATCGGCCGTCAGGCGCCTTTCAATTTGTAGGTGTAGCATCTCAACTGGGCATGTCCAATACTCCGCAGTATCATCGCTTACAGGTGAGTGTTGATGGTAATGTCGTGATCGAAAACTGCTCGAATACAGTAAATCCAAATGAATATATCAGTTTTGGATTTAGTTTTAAAGCCACATAGATTTTTAAAAAATCATTTAAACAATATGAGAGAGGGAATTAAAATGCTGGAAGCACCAGAACTGGATATCTTCCAAAAAGAAGTTCAGGAAATGAAAGCTGATCAAAAATCACTCGAACAGCGCGTCAGCACACTCGAACGAACATCAGACCGCCACGATCAGCAAATCATCTCGATTAACGAAAAGCTGAACAAAATCGAAGAGAATACAACTTGGATCAAGCGCAGCATCACAGGCGCGATCATTACAGCGGTCAGCACCGGCATCATCGGCGGAGCGATCGCTGTTTTTTATAATTTATTGCAGAAATAAGGGAGGACAAGATGATGAAACATATTGACAAAGGCACGGTCGTCAGGACGGTGCTTCTTTTTATTGCGCTGGTCAATCAGACGTTGATCATGTTTGGAAAGCCGGTTTTACCGGTCGCCGAAGATCAGATTCATACATTGGCGGATGCCCTGTATTCGGCAGGGTCTGCGGCTTTTACGATCGTTGCATCACTGGTTGCCTGGTATAAGAACAACTATGTGACGAGCAAAGGGAAAATGCAACAAGAGGTTTTACAGAAAAAAGGTTTAACGAAATGAAGCCGTCTTTGAGGCGGCTTTCTGAATTGAATGTGAAAAGGAATGATGAAGTTTGGTCAAAGTCATCAAGAACTTTGTAAAAGTCAATCAATACACCCGTCCCGGGCTGAAGCTTGCGGCAGTCAATGGAATTGTCATGCATTGGACGGCGACGCCCGGGGCTTCCGCTTTAAATGAGCGCAATTATTTCAATGGCACTTGCATTATTGACAAGCGTTATGCCTCGGCTCACTATTTTGTCGACCGCCATGAGGCACAGCATGTTATTCCCGATCAGGAAGTCGCTTATCATGCGCATGATCAAAACCGCTGCTATGTCAGCTTCCTGAAGCCGAATGCCAATACCATGGCGCTCGGGGTCGAAATGTGCGTGGAAAAAGACGGTACCATCCATGAGGAGACGATTCGCAATGCGGCGGAGCTTGTAGCGGATTTGTGCAAGACATACGGTTTGTCCACAGATCGGATTGTCCGCCATTACGATGTCACCAACAAAAGCTGTCCAACCCCGTGGGTGAAAGATGCCGGCCAATTGTCAGCTTTCCGTAAAAGAGTAGACGCCCTTTTGGGAACGAAAACCGTATCCGTGTCGGCTGCCTCCACCAGCAAAACAAGCTCATCGTCGGGCATTATACTCAAAAAAGGAATGTCAGGCGCTCATGTGAAAAAGCTGCAAACGCGCTTGATCGCGGCCGGTTTTTCGCTGCCCAAATACGGGGCGGACGGAAGCTACGGAAACGAGACGGTGCAAGCGGTTGCTTCTTTACAAAAGAAAGCGGGAATTAAAGCCGATGGCATTTACGGCCCGGCAACTGAAAAAGCCCTCACAGCCGCTGAAGCGTCAGCGGGAGGTAAGAGCAAGACATGGACTCTTCCCGCCGGCATTTATAAGGTGAAAAGCCCGCTGATGAAAGGAACGGCCGTCACACAAATTCAGACAGCCCTTGCGGCTCTTTATTATTACCCTGATAAAGGGGCCAAAAACCACGGGATCGACGGATACTACGGAGTGAAGACGGCAAACGCGGTGAAACGTTTTCAGTTGATGTACGGTTTGGGGGCGGACGGAATATACGGACCGAAGACAAAAGCGAAAATCCTTGCTCTCTTGAAATAAAGGAACTTTTAAAGTTCCTTTATATTTTTAAAATTTTCAAAAATATATATTCACAACCATGCTTGTATGGTAGTATGGCAGAGAGGAGGTGAGAGTCATGACAATGAAACAGTTAAACCCGCGGTCTGTCAGAGACCAAATCTATCAGATGCTGAAGGAAGAAATCATGAAGTTTCGGCTTGTGCCGGGTGAGCTGATATCGGAAAAAGAGATTTCAGAACGGTATGAAGTCAGCCGCACTCCGGTCAGAGAGGCTTTTTTGCAGCTGTCGAGAGAAGGGCTTCTCGAAGTCTATCCGCAGAAAGGAACCCGCGTATCGCTAATTGATCTTGATCTGGTGGAGGAAGCGAGGTTTATGCGGGAAAACCTGGAAAAGGCTGTAGCTGAACTGGCGTGTGAAGACTTTCCGGAGGAAGCTATGTTTAAGTTGGAGCAGAATGTGAAGATGCAGGAATTATCGATTGCACAGAAAAACTATGAAAGTTTGTTTGAATTGGATGAAGCTTTTCATCAGGCGATTTTTGAAGGCTGCGGAAAAGCGAATGTTTGGGCTGCGATTCAGCAGATGAACGTTCCCTTCCAAAGAATCCGTTTATTAAGGCTTGCCGCCGATTTTAACTGGAATACCATTCATCAGCAGCACGGGGCATTAACAGAAGCGATTCGAACAAAACAGAAGGCGAAAGCTAAGAAAATTGCCGAGGAGCATTTGCAGCTGGTCATCGTCGATAAACAGATGCTCATTAATGAGTTTCCCGGTTATTTCAAAAGTAAGCGCTTTTAAAGGAGTGGTGATGTGAAAGCTGCGGTGATGACGAAGCCATTTTCAATTGAATTTCGCGACGTTCCGCGTCCCGAACCGGCCAGCGGCGAAGTCCTTGTCAAGGTAAAGGCCGCCGGGATTTGCGGCAGTGATGTGCATTTTTACGACGGTTCAAATCCATATGCACAGTACCCTCAGATTTTTGGTCATGAGCTCGCAGGCATCATTGAAAAAACGGGGGCCGGGGTGAGGGAGCGATCCGCGGGCGAAAGGGTCGTAATTGAACCGGCTATTCCGTGCGGAGGCTGTTACCCTTGTCGGAAAGGGAGGACAAACGCCTGTGTGAACATCGATATGATCGGATCGGTTCGCAGAGGAGGCTTCGCTGATTTTATCATTGTCCCGGAAACGCATGTCCATCCGATTCCTGAGCAAATGGATTTTGCAGCCGCAGCGTTGTGCGAGCCGTTTTCCATCGGAGCGCAGGCGGTTCGGCGGGCAGCTATTCAAACAGGCGAAACGATTGTCATATTGGGAATGGGTCCGATCGGGTTAACGATTTTGGCACAGCTTAAAAAGCGCTTTGACTCCCGTGTAATCGCTGTCGATCCCGTACGGGAAAGGCTTGAGCTTGCCGAAGCATTCGGTGCGGATGCCGTTATACAGCCTGGTGAAGAGGATGCCGAGCAAATGATTCTGAAGCTGACAGACGGAGAAGGAGCGGGGATTGTGTTCGAAGCGGCCGGGATTCCCGCGACGATTGAGCAATCCGTCCATTTGGCAGCTGCCGCCGGGCGCATTGTCATTGTCGGCTTAACGGGGGAAAATGTGACGATTCCGGGTCTTCTTCTCACAAAGAAAGATATTGAAATTTACGGAACAAAACACAGTGTCAATCAATTTCCCGACGTCATTCAATTTTTGAATGAAAACCCCGAAATAGCCCGATCTTTTGTCACTGAGATCATGCCTTTTACAGAAATAGAAGAGGCATTGAAAAAAGCGAAAAACTGTCCCCATCAGGTCACAAAGATCATTTTATCTTATGGAATCGGTGAGGAGGAAGTGTGATGAAAATGGTTTTCAGATGGTATGGAGAAGGAAACGACTCCGTCACCCTTGAGCAGATCAGGCAAATTCCCGGTGTAGAGGGGATCGTTTGGGCGCTTCATCATCAGCCGCCAGGTGAAGAGTGGCCATTGGAAGAAATGTTAGAAGTGAAGCGGCAGTGTGAACAGCACGGTTTTCACATTGAAGTTGTTGAAAGCGTTAACATTCATGAGGATATTAAGCTCGGGCTGCCGACGAGAGATCTGTATATTGAAAAATACAAGCGAACGATTGAAAATTTGGCCAAAGCCGGCGTAAAAGTGATCTGCTACAATTTTATGCCTGTATTTGACTGGCTGCGGACCGATTTATACAAAAAAGCTCCAGACGGTTCCACCGCTCTGTTTTATGAGCACGCAAAGGTGCACACAATCGATCCTTTTGCGCTTGTCGATCAAATCGCCAAGCATCCCGAATTCACGATGCCGGGCTGGGAACCGGAGCGGCTGGAGCATCTGACAAGGCTGTTTGAAGCCTATCAAAATGTGACGGAGGAGGATCTGTGGAGCCATCTTCACTATTTTCTTGAACACATCATTCCAACTGCCGCACGCTGCGGAATCAAAATGGCGATCCATCCCGATGATCCGCCGTGGCCGGTTTTCGGACTCCCGCGCATCATGACTTCAGGAGAAAGCATCGGGCGGCTGCTACAGCTTGTCGATCATCCGGCGAATGGCGTGACACTGTGCAGCGGTTCATTGGGCGCAAATCCCGAAAATGATCTTACCGCCATGATCCATGCGTATGCCGACCGGATTCCATTTGCCCATATCCGAAACGTCAAAGTCTACGAAAACGGCGATTTTATCGAAACATCGCACAGAACAAAAGATGGCACAGTTGACATTTGCGGGATTGTCAAAGCCTATCATGAAACAGGTTTTTCAGGCTATGTGCGTCCGGATCACGGCCGCCACATCTGGGATGAAAAGTGCAGGCCCGGCTACGGACTGTATGACAGGGCGCTCGGTATCATGTATTTATGGGGCATATGGGATTCGCTTAATAGAGAAGAACAGGAGGCTTCAAAATGCTTGAAATCCATGAAAATTTAGCGGGAAAAACTGCGGTCATCACAGGCGGCAGCGGGGTGCTTTGCGGTGCGATGGCGAGAGAGCTCGGCCGGCAGGGTATGAATGTTGCCATTCTTAATCGAACCGTTGAAAAAGGAGAACTCGTGGCCGAAGCTATCCGAAAAGCCGGCGGCGCAGCGATTGCCGTTGAGTGTGATGTCATCAATCAACGAAGCGTTGAACGGGCGAAGCGCGTTGTGGCTGACCGATTCGGCGGCTGTGATCTATTGGTGAACGGGGCCGGCGGCAATCACCCCAATGGCACGACATCAGATGAAACATTCAACTCCGAGCATCTCTTCCAGGATAACATCAAGACATTATTTGATCTGAACTGCGATGATGTCGGTTCTGTTTTCAATTTAAACTTCCTCGGTTCTTTCATTCCAACACAGCAATTTGCAAAAATGATGCTGAACCAAAAAGGGGCATCCGTGATCAATATTTCTTCAATGAGCGCTCAAACTCCGATGACGAAAGTGCCTGCTTACAGCGCTGCGAAAGCGGGCATCGACAATTTCACGAAATGGCTGGCCGTCTATCTGGCCGAAACGGGGATTAGGGTCAACTCCATTGCCCCGGGATTTTTCCTAACCAATCAAAATGAACGGCTTCTTCTTGATCAAAACGGCGAATTTACCGACAGAGCAAAGAAGATCATCTCTCACACCCCGATGAAGCGTTTCGGCAGCCCGGAAGATTTGCTGGGGACGCTGCTTTGGCTGGCGGATGAGAATATGTCCGGATTTGTTACCGGTATAACAGTGCCGGTGGATGGCGGGTTTACGGCTTATGCCGGTGTCTAAACGATGCGATAAAGGAGGCCGATACATGAAGCAGATTGTGTGTGAAAAGCCTTATCATTTTAAAATGACGGATGTGAAAATACCGGAACTTAAGGATGGGGAAGCATTGGTCCGCATCAAACGGATCGGAATTTGCGGGACCGATTTTCACGCTTATTGCGGAAAACAGCCGTTTTTCTCTTATCCAAGGGTGCTCGGACACGAGCTGTCCGGTGAAATTGTCAGCATCGATGATACCGGCGGAACGCTTAAGCCTGGCGATCAAGTGTCAATTATTCCTTATTTGGAATGCGGAACATGCATCGCCTGCCGGAGCGGCCGCCCCAACTGCTGCGTGAATCTGAACGTCCTCGGTGTTCATACAGACGGGGGCATGCGGGAATACATAAACATCCCGGCAGACCACCTGTTAAAAACAGAAGGATTGACGCTCAGCGAAGCTGCTGTCATTGAATGTTTGAGCATCGGCGCCCACGCTGCAGAAAGGGCAAATATCAAAAAAGGGGAAGCGGTGCTTGTCGTTGGAGCGGGTCCTATCGGGCTCAGCGTGATGAAATTCGCAAAATTGAAGGGGGCGAAAGTCATCGCGATGGATGTCAGGAATGAGCGCCTCACATTTAGCCGTGAATGGGCTGAAGCCGATGAAGTTGTATTAGCGGGAGAACATGCGGCGGATGAGATCAAACGGTTGACGAACGGCGACTATCCGGCGGCTGTCTTTGACGCGACAGGGCACCTTGGATCGATGAACAGCGCTTATCAGTACGCCGCACACGGGGGCCGGCTGATCTATGTTGGGCTGGTTCACGGCCATCTGGTCATGCCCGATCCTGAAATCCACAAGCGGGAGCTGACCATTTTATCCAGCCGCAACGCATTAAGAAGCGATTTTGAGACGGTGATAAAAGCCGTCAGGGATGGCGGAGCGGATGCGAACCGGTTTGTTACCGGACAGATTGCGTTCCGCGATGTTGTTGACGGATTTCAATCAGCACTTGCTCCGGAAACCAATCCTGTGAAAGTGTTGATCCATCTGTAATACCACATAAAATGAAAGCGTTTTCTAAATTCCGGAAAGAGGGGGTTGCCCATGTTTTCAAACGGCCGCGGGTTTGTCATCGTGATGCTTTTTCTGGCGGGAGTGATTAATTATTTGGATCGTTCAGCATTGTCTGTCGCCGCTCCTTTTATTCAGGAAGATTTGAACATACGTCCGGCGCAGATGGGCATGCTGTTCAGCAGTTTTTTCATCGGATATGCCATCTTTAATTTTATCGGCGGCTGGGCATCAGATAAGTATGGAGCGAAACATACGCTGTCGGCTGCAATGGTCGTATGGTCGGTTTTCAGCGGGGCCATTGCACTGACATATAATTTCGTCTCACTGTTTATCATCCGCGTCATTTTCGGCATGGGGGAAGGTCCGCTGTCAGCTGCAACGAGCAAGTCGGTCAACAATTGGTTTCCGCAAAAAGAAAGAGCAAGGGCGCTTGGCATGACGATGTGCGGAACGCCGCTCGGCGGAGCCATTTCAGGACCGATCGTCGGATTGATCGCAATCCATTGGGGGTGGAAGGCTTCCTTTGTGTTGATCATGATCATCGGGCTTATCTGGACTTGGTTCTGGATGAAATTCATGAAAGATAAGCCGGACGACTCCCGCAGTTTGTCCCCTGAAAAAGAAGCGCGTCCGAAAAAGGATACCGGCATCCCGCTGTCTTTTTATTTGAAGCAGCCGACCGTGCTGTTTACGGCGTTCGCATTCTTTTCTTACAACTATATTTTATTCTTTTTCTTAACGTGGTTTCCGAGCTATTTAACGTCAGCCCGGGGGCTGAGCATACACGATATGAGCGTTGCAACGATGATACCGTGGGTTGTCGGATTTCTCGGTCTCGCACTTGGGGGATTTATATCGGATTATCTGTTCAAGCTGACGGGCAAACAGATGTTTTCGAGAAAAGCCGTGCTTGTGTGCTGCCTTTTGGCTGCGGCGGTATGCATTGGATTTGCCGGGCTTGTCACGACTGCGTTTGGAGCTGTTGCCCTTGTCGCACTATCGGTTTTCTTTTTGTATTTGACCGGCATCACATACTGGGCGATTATACAGGATATCGTTCATCCGGACAGGGTCGGGGGCGTGAGCGGATTCATGCACTTTCTTGCCAATACGTCCGGTATTATCGGTCCGACCGTTACAGGGTACATCGTCGAGTATACCGGGGCTTTCACAAGCGCTTTTTTGCTTGCGGGAGGGCTGGCGGTGGCAGGTTCTATTTGCGTCGCTTTGTTTGTGAAACCGATACGTTCTGAGAAGCTGCCTCAATCTGTTGCAGAAGGCGGACAGGGGCATCCTTTATGATGCACATACTGCTGAAGGCATAAAAAACCCCCTTCTCAGCAGGGAAGGAGGTTGAAAGTTCAGGCTTCACGGTTTGTTTTTTCTTTTGTTCAGCGTTTTAATGATTTTCTCGCTTCTTCTTCTGAGAAGAGAGGTATAGTCTGACAGGCCAAATTTTGCGAAATCGACGTGTTTGACTTGTTTTTTCAGTTTTTTCACAGCATCACCTAATTCAGCGCTTTTAGTTGATTGGTTTATTGTATGTATGAAACGGGAAAACGGAATAAGGACGGGAGAATTTTCCCGTCCTCGTTAAGCTTTTTTTCTTTTATACTCGCCGATCAGCCGTTCGTTTTGCCGGAAAATCCGTTCGGTATGGGGGCTGACTTCGTATTTCGCGATATTGGTTTTGGATTGCTTTTTAAACATTTTAAAGGCGAGGCGCTTTTTTGCGCTTTCATGGTCTTGCTGAAAAGCAGGCTCCATCAGTCGTCACCGTCCTCTTCGTTTGGTAGCAGAAGATCATAGATGCTTGTTAAAGAAGTAAACAGGAGGTAGTCAAATTCTGTGACAAGGTCTTCTGAGGTTAACTTCATGACATAGTCAAAATCGTGGATGGAAAAAGGAATGAGGACCATTTTTCCGTTTTCTTCATAATAAACGTCTTTGCGCTCAAGCTTTTCTTGAACATCGAAGCGGTTTTCCATATGCTCAAGCAAATGATCCTTGCTTTCTTCTGAATTATATTCGCAAAGTGCAGCGGATATATTCATTTTTTCGGCAAATCGTTTGATGAGCTTTTCGATCCCTTCTGCATATGCTTCTATATTTCCATAATAGATGTGGATCGGTTCGTTTTTCAATAGGTATTGAAACGTTTTCAGCCTGTTTTGATATGTGTGGAGGAGGTCGTTGTTTTCTTCGAGAAGCATTCTTGTGTCTGTCGCGAGTTCGGAGCTGCCGAGCTTTTTAAAGTAGGCGTTTAAGAAAATAAAAGCGTCTGTCAGCGTGAAAAAAACGGCAACGATCAAGTAATGAAGCGGGTTTGTGAAAATCGACTGCGGATCGTGCGTCCAATAAATCACGGCGCCGATAACATAAAGCAGGTACCATGTTTTTCGGATCGCGACCGTTTTTTCGGTGAGCTTTTTTTCAAAACGCCACACGGCAGCCACATACAGAGCCAGCGCCAATACAATGAGCCAAACAAGGAATTGATAAAATAGCAGCATAACTGGTTTCCCTCTTCCCGAGAAATAGTGCAGTTCCTATTCTATTGTTATGCCGGCTTTCTTTTAAACATGAAAACTCCCGTCCTGGATTCGGACGGGAGTGTGCTGATTAAAAGAATAAATCTAGTATGAAATAGGCAAATGCACCGATGGTTGCCGAAATGGGAAGGGTAATGACCCATGTGATCAACATCCGTTTTGCGGTGCCCCAGTTTACGCCTTTCACCCGGTGGGAAGCGCCTACGCCTAAAATGGATGAAGAAATGACGTGTGTCGTGCTGACAGGCAAATGGACGATCGTCGCACCAAAGATGATGAGGGCTCCCGTCAAATCTGCAGAGACACCGTTGACGGGACGGATCTTCATGATTTTTCCGCCGACGGTTTTGATGATTTTCCAGCCGCCGACAGATGTTCCGAGTCCCATGGCTGTGGCGCATGCAAGCTGCACCCAGAACGGGATGTCAGTTGTACTGTGCAAGTTACCCGCAATTAAAGCCATCGTAATGATACCCATCGCTTTCTGTGCATCGTTCGTGCCGTGTGTATAGGACTGTATGGCAGCTGTCGCGATTTGAACGCGCCGGAACCGCTTATTCGTTTTGGCCAGATTGCTGTTCTTAAAAATGACTTTGACGATGCTGTAGATCAAATATCCTAAAACAAACGCCAAAACGGGCGATAATATAAGTGCTTCGATAATTTTAATAAATCCGTGGTATTTAATCGCGGCGAATCCTTCCGATGCGATGACAGCTCCGGCAATCGCTCCGATGATCGCGTGGGATGAGCTGCTGGGAATGCCGAAATACCAAGTCACCAGGTTCCATGTAATGCCTGCGATAAGAGCTGCAAGGATCACGACCGATCCGTTTTCCAGTTTGAAAGGGTCGGCGATGTCGCTCGTAATGGTTTTCGCTACGCCTGTGAACGTCATGGCGCCGGCGAAGTTCATAACTGCCGCCATTATAATGGCGTGCCTTGGTTTTAACGCTTTTGTCGATACCGAGGTGGCGATCGCATTTGCCGTATCATGAAAACCGTTGATAAAGTCAAATGCCAAAGCAAAGATGACAATCAGTATGGTTAATACAAATAAAAGATCCATTATAATCCCTCGTTACGCATTTTTCATTATGATGGTTTCTAAATTGTTTGCTACACTTTGGCATGAATCTGCGATTTCTTCTAGCGTCTCATAGATTTCCCTGTACTGGATCACTTTAATCGGATCGGTCTCTTTCCCGAAAAGATTCTTCAGCGATTTGCGGTGCAGGTTATCGCAGTTATGTTCGTATTCTTTAATTTTAATGGCGTGCGGCTGAATTTCTGTCAGGCGATTTTCCGCCAGCAATTCAATTGTCAACAGAATTTCTTTTGCGCATTCTCTGATATAGCCGCTGAATTTATCAATATGCTCATCTGAAGATGTGATCGAGAAGATTTCCATCATGGCTGAAAAGTGTTCGATACCGTCGAGTACATCATCGAGGCTGTTTGTAAGCTGAAGGATGTCTTCGCGTTCGATCGGCGTGATAAATGCTTTGTTCAGCTCCTTAATCATCGTATGTACATAATTATCTCCTTTTGTCTCATACTCTTTTAAGGTATCCGCGAATTCTTTAAGGGTTGTCTGATTCGTCACTTTATAGTTAACAAAATACTCAGCTGTTTCGTCTAAATTTTTTGCAATTTCCGTCAAAAGCACGGAAAACTTGTCTTTTTTTCTTTTCAACATTTGTAACCCTCCATTGTTTAAATGAGACAATGCACACATCAAAATATTATATAACTTTTTGTCGAAAAAAAACAGGTGCAGTCGAAAAAAACCATTTAATTTTTAGATATTCACATCTTTTAGGTGGGCGCAAGCACCAGCTGCCATCCGGGATTTTATGATGATAATAGGCGTTTTCTCCTTTCGGCTCATTGTGTCAAAAGAACGAATGACAGGATTTTTTTGAGGAATTTGGGAGTTTGGGTTCAGAAAAATAGAAAATTGGGAGTTTTCCTTATTTTCAGTTCATTTTCCTGTTATAGTAGTAATAAACTGGAAAGGAAGGTGATCTGATGAGACGGTTAGCTTTCTTAGTTGTTGCGATGTGCTTGGCGGTTGGTTGCTTTTTCAGTCCGGTGTCAAAAGCAGAAGGGGTTATGAGCGGCGGAGATGGTGATAAAGTCGCCGTCGGGAAAGACGGTATGGTGGCTACGGCCCATCCGCTTGCATCAAAAATCGGAGCCGAAGTGTTGAAAAAGGGCGGGAATGCCATTGATGCAGCAATTGCGATTCAGTATGCTCTGAATGTAACGGAGCCGATGATGTCGGGAATCGGCGGCGGTGGATTCATGATGGTCTACGATGGCGAGACGAAGGAAACGTCGATCGTCAACAGCAGGGAGCGTGCTCCACAGGGTGCCGAACCTGACATGTTTTTGGATGAAGACGGAAAGGTGATTCCTTTTTCAGAAAGGTCGAGACACGGAAATGCGGTCGGTGTGCCGGGAACGCTGAAAGGGCTCGAAGCGGCGCATAAAAAGTGGGGAACGAAGAAAATGGAAGACTTGATATCGCCTTCCGTTAAGCTTGCAGAAGAAGGGTTCCCGATCGATTCGGTTTTGGCCGATGCGATAAAGGACCATCAGGACAAGCTCAGCAAAACGGCCGCAAAGGATATTTTCCTTCCCGACGGTGAACCTTTGAAAGAAGGTGATATCCTCGTACAAAAGGATTTGGCCAAGACGTTTAAATTAATACGGAAAGAAGGGTCAAAAGCCTTTTATGATGGAGAAATCGGCCGGGCGATAGCAGATGTCGTGCAGGATTTCGGGGGTTCGATGACACCTGATGACCTGTCCCGCTATGAGGTCACAACAGATAAGCCGATCTGGGGCGAGTACCACGGCTATGATATCGCAAGCATGCCTCCTCCAAGTTCAGGCGGAGTGTTCATGCTGCAGATGCTGAAATTGATTGATGATTTTCATTTATCCCAATACGATCCAAAATCATTTGAAAAATATCATCTGCTCGCGGAAACGATGCACCTCGCCTATGCGGACAGGGCTGCATATGCGGGCGATCCGGAATTTGTCGATGTTCCGCTCTCAGGGCTGCTCGATCCCGATTATATTAAGGAGCGGCAGCAGCTGATCAGCCTTGATTCGATGAACCGCGATGTGAAAGCAGGCGATCCATGGAAATACGAGGCGGGAGAGCCGAATTATGAGATCGTGCCTCAGCCTGAAGATAAGACGATCGGGGAGACGACGCATTTTACCGTCACGGACCAGTGGGGCAATGTTGTCTCTTATACGACTACGATTGAACAGCTTTTTGGAACGGGGATTTTAGTGCCCGGGTACGGACTGTTTTTAAACAATGAACTGACCGATTTTGATGCGGTTCCAGGCGGAGCGAACGAAGTTCAGCCGAATAAAAGGCCGCTTTCAAGCATGACGCCGACGATCGTTTTTAAAGACGAAAAACCGGTGCTGACTGTTGGTTCCCCGGGAGGAACGACGATCATTGCTTCCGTTTTCCAGACGATCTTGAATTATTTTGAGTACGGCATGAGCCTTCAGGATGCGATTGAAGAGCCGAGAATCTATACGAACAGCCTGACTTCTTACCGCTATGAATCGGGAATGCCGGAGGATGTCAGACTGAAGCTCAATGACTTCGGCCACAGATTCGGTGCGAATCCGGTTGATATCGGCAATGTCCAAAGTATTTTCATTGACCGGGAGAACAGAACGTTTATGGGGGTTGCCGATTCAAGCAGAAACGGGACGGCGGTCGGCGTCAACATTAAGACATCGGCTAAATAGCGGAAGCAAGGGCTTGGTCTAAGGCTTTTAGATCAAGCCTTCTTCCGTCTGTCAGCGGGGAAAAGAGGATTTTTTTCGAAAGAAGAGAAATATATTTTTTGTAAGCGTTTACTAAGTTGCGAAGGAGGGAGACCATGATTCACACGTTGGCAAATGGATTTTACCGCTTTTGCGAGTGGGTGATGCGGCTCGCCTATTTGAATCTGTTGTGGATCGGCTTCACGCTGGCGGGAGCGGTCATCTTCGGTTTAGCGCCGGCGACTGCCGCGATGTTCGCTGTGACAAGACAGTGGGCGCTGGGAAAGATGGATATCCCGGTGTTTCAGACGTTTTATCAGGCGTTTAAAAAGAAATGGGCCAAAGCAAGCGTTCTCGGTTTGATATTGGGTCTGGTCGGTTTATTGCTGATTGTTGATTTTCAAATTGCGGCCGTCTATTTTCACGATCAGCCGGTTGTCTTAAGTCTGTTCATCAGTTTGTTTATCATTTACGCCATCATCCTCTTTTACGCTTTTCCAATTGATGTCCACTACGATTTAAAACGGATTGCAGTGCTGAAATACAGCTTTATCATCGGCTTTTCCCGTCCGCTCACCTCGTTTTTCATGCTGATCAGCGCGTTTGGCATGATTCTGCTCGCTTTATTTCATGTCACATTTCTTCTATTCTTCAGCGGCAGCGCTTTAAGCTTCATTTTGACGAAGCTCTCGTTTCAGGCGTTCCGCGCAATAGACGGGCGCCGGACAGATAAACAGGCTGCCGTCACACGCTTGAAATGAAGGTGTTCGTTCGGTGAACCGGTATCATCATTTAAAAATTAAAGATCAATTGTTTATCTTGATTTCATTGATCATGGCTGTTTCGCTCATCCTGATCTTGAGCGGCGTTCAATACGCGTTCCGTGTCTATGACCAGCAGATTTACAGGAAGTCGTCACAGGTGCTGATGTTATCATCAAAAAGCATTGAAGATGAATTGAAAAAGATTGAGGATGTGTCATATCAACTGACCACTGACGCCGCCATCCAAGCAAACCTTCTAAAAGCCGGCCGCGGCCAAAACAAATACGTGACCTACCGAATGAAAAGCAAAATCTGGGATAAGCTTGCCGAATATACCGGCTCTAAGCGGTACATTAAATCGATTCATTTGTTTGATGCTTCCGGCACCGAGTATTCCGCAGGGGCGAATTTATCCGAAGCATTGCGGGGGCAAAAAAATGCGCTGATCGAAAAAGCGTCGCGCCAAAAAGGCAGCAACACGTGGGAGCCTATGCCGGGTGAAACCGGCGAGCTGTTATCCGTCCGGGAAATTCGCTCCTATGAGCGTTTAAACCTTGACCATCTGGGAACAGTGGTGATTGTCGCCGATTTAAAACGGGTCATCGGCGATCTTCCGAAAGACTGGGGGGAAGGCGCAGGCAAGATTGCGATGTCGGACGGGCAGGAGCTGTTTTTTTCTGAAATGCCTTTCAGCCAAACCGATGGACTACGTTTATCTTCTCACGCAGAAAACGGATATGACATTGTGGAGGAAAACGGCCAGCGCTTTTTCGTTTCATATGTCAAATCAGCGTATAAGAATTGGACGTATTGGAGCCTGATCCCTTTTGACGCGATGTTTTCGAAAATCTCTGCGATGAAGACGATCCTGATTTCCCTTTTTATTCTCTTCTTTCTGATTGCGGTTCTCTTTGGAAGGAAAATGGCCAGGGGCATTACGAGTCCGATTGAGAAGCTGGTGGCAGCCATGAAAAATGCCCAAACCGGCGATTTTAAACTGGCGCCGCTCACTCGTGCTCCTTCAGACCGGCAGGATGAAGTCAGCGTCTTAAACCGCAACTTTTTTACAATGGTTGAACGGATCAATGAACTGATTGCCGAGAACTACGAGAAGCAGCTGATGCTGAAAGAGACGGAATTCAGAGCGCTCCAAGCGCAAATCAACCCCCACTTTTTATACAACACGCTCGAGTCGATCAACTGGCTGGCAAAAACGAACCGTCAGCCGCAAATTTCAAAGATGACGGAATCCCTCGGGTTTTTGCTCAGGAATGCCATCAATATGAAAAACGACGTGGTGACGATCGAGGAAGAAGCTGAAATTGTGCTCCACTATTTTACCATTCAGCGTTTTCGCTTTGAGGAGCGGCTCGTTTTTGAACTCGACATTGAGCCGGCGGTGAAAAAATGCCGCGTGCCAAAGCTTGTCCTCCAGCCTTTGGCTGAAAATGCGATTACATACTGTCTCGAGCCCTTCATTGAACCTTGCCATATTCACATTAAAGCATATAAAAAAGGCGGGTTTGTATATTTAACGGTTACCGACAACGGACCGGGCATGGATGAAGACTTTTTGGAAAAAGCGAGAAAAGAGCTTGTCCGGACAAGAGGCAGAGGAATCGGACTGCAAAATATCGATGAGCGCATTCAGCTGATGTTTGGCAAAGGGTACGGCTTGACGATTTCAAGCGAAAAGAACAAGGGAACCGAAATGTTAATTAAAATACCATTTCAAAGCGGGGTGTGATGATGTATAAAGTGCTGTTGGCGGACGATGAACGGATTATTCTCGACGGCATCTCCAGCATGATCGAGTGGAGTTCGTTCGAAACGTCTTTGATCGGAGCCGCACAAAACGGGATTGACGCTTACCGCCTGATTATGGAAGAGCGGCCGGACATTGTGATCAGCGATATTAAAATGCCCGGGATGGGAGGACTCGAACTGATCGAGAAAGTGTCCCGCGACTACCCGTCAATCCGGTTTATTTTGCTGACGGGCTTCGGCCAGTTTGAATATGCAAAAAAAGCGATGTCATACGGAGTCAGACATTATTTGCTCAAACCCTGCAATGAAAACCACATTACAGATTCGCTTCAAAGCGTGATCGGCGAGCTGAAAAAAGAGGAATCGGCGCAAAAAGTAAAAAATGATCTGGAGATGATGAAGCCGCATCTTATGAAGCAAATGTTAAAAGAGCTGGTCACGGGCAGCCGCATCGAGGATGAAACGTGCCTGCGCTTTTTTTCAGAGCAAAAGGTCATCAGACTGATCCTGTTTTCCGTCCGGGACGGGGATGACAAAGACTATGCCCAAGGTGTTGAGTCCATTGCGGATGAGGTGCTGAACGGTTCTGTCATCACTTCGGCCTGCGTTCAACAAGTGCTTGTTTGTGCAGTTGACGGAAAAGTCGCTCCTGCCGTACTTGAGGAAAAAATGAAAAGCGTCCAAGAACTTTCACGCCATCTGCTTCAATTTGAACCTGAAGCATCACTCAGCGAAAGCGGCAGTATCAGCGAAGCCTCCGCTATGTACGAAAAGGCATACGCACAGATCGTCCAACATGAAGGAGAGACATCGGTTTTAATCGGGAGGATGCTCGATCTCATCGAAAAGGAGGCCTCAAATCCGAAGCTTTCGCTGAAATGGGCAGCCCGCAACATGCTGTACATGAATCCGGATTATCTCGGCAAGCTGTTTAAACAGGAAACCGGTGAAAGGTTTTCAAGCTATGTTGCAAAGGTGCGCATCGAAAAAGCGATCGCGAAGATGAAGAAGTCTAAAAACACGGCCATCGGCGCACTGGCAGAGGAGCTGGGGTTTGGCCACAATCCGAAATACTTCAGCCTTGTTTTTAAAAAATACACAGGACTCACCCCGTCAGAATTTCGAAAAAAAGAAGAAAACACGTTTTAATGCCGCCGGTATATTCGGCGGTTTTTTGCGTATTGACGGAATCTCTGTTTTTTTAACATTCTTCTCTGTTTTTTGAGTTTCTGGGACAAAAAGTTGAATTTAAAATGAAATGTAAGCACTTACAAAATAAGGAGGGGGAATGTTGATGAGAAGATTTGTGTTTTTCTCATTTTGCGTTTTGCTGACGCTCGGCCTGTTCGGATGCAGTTCAAACACTGAAGAGGCGGCCGGTGCGGACGGCAAAAAGAAGGTTACCTTGAGGGTCGCGTGGTGGGGCGGACAGCCTCGGCATGATTATACATCAAAAATCATCGAGCTGTATGAAAAGGAACACCCGCATGTCAAAATCGAAGCGGAGTTTGCGAATTGGGACGATTATTGGAAAAAGCTTGCCCCGATGTCTGCGGCGGGTCAGCTGCCAGATGTGATTCAGATGGATATGGCGTATTTATCCCAATACGGCAAGAAAGGCCAGCTTGAAGACCTGACTCCGTACGTCAAGGACGGGACCATCAATACCGAATCGATTGATGAAAAGACGATCAAAGGCGGCAAAATCGGTGATCAGTTATACGGCTTCCCGCTCGGTGTGAATGTGCTGTCGGTGATTACAAATGATGACATGCTAAAAGAAGCGGGCGTTGAAATTGACGACGGCAGCTGGACGTGGACCGATTTTGAAAACCTGGCGCTAGAGGTCGAGGAGAAGACGGGGCAATACGGTTCAAACGGCATGCATCCGCCTGATGTCTTTTTCCCTTATTACTTGAGGACGAAGGGCGAGCGCTTTTATAAAGAGGACGGCACAGGCCTTGCTTATTCAGACGACAAGCTGTTTGTCGATTACTTCAAGCGTCAGGTGAAGCTCGTTGATGAAAAAGCATCGCCGACACCTGATGAAAGCGCGCAAGTGAAGGGAATGGAGGACGATTTTATCGTTAAAGGCCGAACGGCTGCAACATGGAATTATTCAAATCAGTTTTCGGCATTCGCACAGCTGACCGATGCACCTCTGACATTAAAACTGCCTCCTGAACAGGCGAAAGAAAAGGCGCTGTTTTTAAGGCCGAGCATGCTGTTTTCAATCCCGAAAAGCTCCGAGCAAAAAAAAGAAGCGGCTGCATTCATCGACTTCTTTATTAACAATGAAAAAGCCAATGCCCTGATCAAAGGAGAAAGAGGCGTGCCGGTTTCCTCCAAAATTGCGGAAACGGTGAAGAAAGAACTGAGTGAAGAGGAGAAAAAGATTTTCGAATATGTCGAACGGGCTTCGGAGTCCGCGGGGGAAGTGGAACCGCCTGAACCGATCGGCAGCGCCGAAGTTATCAAACTGCTAAAAGACACATCAGACCAGATTTTGTTTAAAAAGATCACGCCTGAAGAAGGAGCCGCGAAGTTCAGAAAAGAAGCGGACGCGATACTGAAAAGAAATCAACAATGATAAGCGGGACAAGTGGAGGAAGGCCGCTCATCAAATGCAGGAGGAAGTGAACGTGAAGCGAAAAAATAGAATTGACAATTTGGCGGGTTACGCCTTTATTTCCCCGTTTATTATCGGATTTTTATGCTTTACCGTCATTCCGATGGGAGCCTCGCTGTTTCTGTCTTTTACAAGCTACGATCTGTTCACCCCGCCCAAATGGGTCGGCCTTGACAACTATAAGGCGATGCTGACAGATGATGAAAAGTACTGGGGCTCGCTGAAAGTGACGTTTTATTACGTGCTCGCGGGTGTTCCGCTGCGCCTCGCGTTTGCGCTTTTCATTGCGGTGATTTTGAACAGAGCCGAAAAAGGTGTCGGCATTTACCGGACGCTCTTTTATCTCCCGTCCATTATCGGCGGCAGCGTGGCGGTCGCGATTATGTGGCGAAATGTATTCGGCAATGACGGTGTTATCAATGCGCTTTTGTTCTTCCTCGGATTTGACCAGAAGATTCTTTGGTATCAGGATCCGACAAGCGCATTGTGGACCTTGATTCTTTTGTCGGTGTGGCAGTTCGGCTCTTCCATGCTGATCTTTCTTGCCGGATTGAAAAATATCCCGCCGATGTATCAGGAAGCGGCAAGCGTCGACGGTGCAAACAGATTTCAGCGTTTTTTTCTCATTACGCTCCCGCTTCTCAGTCCGATCATCTTTTTTAACCTGGTGATGCAGACCATTTCAGCCTTCATGACCTTTACGCCGGCCTACATTATTTCAAAAGGGGAAGGCGGTCCGCTTGACGGGACGCTTCTATATTCTCTCTATTTGTTCCAGCGGGCCTTCAACTTTTTCCAAATGGGCTACGCATCGGCGATGGCATGGGTGATGCTCATCCTGATCGGCCTTGTCACATTCATATTGTTCAAAACTTCATCCTTATGGGTGCATTACGAATCGAAGGAGGGGTAGCTGGTGGAGCCGGTAAAAGACATTTCGGGGCGGGCGGCGCCTGCCCCGCTTCCCGCAGGAACGGGAAAGAAAAGAGCCGGGCAGCTCGTGTTCCATATCGCGACTGCCGGTCTTGCGATCATCCTTTTGTATCCCGTTATCTGGCTGATCGCAAGCTCGTTTAAAGAAAGTGCGAGCATATTCGCTACATCCCATTCGCTCATCCCGGATCCTTTGATCCTGTCCAATTACACGGAGGGCTGGAAAGGGATCGCCGGACAGCCGTTCATCACATTTATTAAAAATTCGCTTATCATCGTCGGCCTCTCGACGGTCGGTGCGGTTTTGTCCTCAGCGTTCATCGCTTACGGATTCGCACGGATTCCATTTAAAGGGAAGGCATTTTGGTTTAGCTGCATGATGGTGACGATGATGCTGCCGCACGAGGTGCTGATGATTCCGCAATACATCATTTTTGCAAAATTGGATTGGCTGAATTCATTCAAGCCGATCGTTGTTCCACAATTTTTCGGGCACGCGTTTTTTATCTTTTTGATGATTCAGTTCATCAGGACGATCCCGGTAGAACTCGATGAAGCGGCAAAAATTGACGGCTGCAGCCGTCTCGGCATCTTTTTCAGAATCATTTTGCCATTGATCGCACCGGCGCTCGCGACGTCCGCCATCTTCTCGTTTTACTGGAAGTGGGAGGAGCTGATCAATCCGCTTCTTTACTTGAACAAGCCGGAGCTTTACCCGGTTTCTCTGGCACTAAAGCTGTTTTTAGATACGGAAACGGCGTCTAACTGGGGGGCGATGTTTGCGATGTCAGTCGTCTCACTCGTCCCGGTGATCCTCGTGTTTTTCGTCTTTCAAAAATCGATCGTCCAAGGAATCAGCATGAGCGGATTAAAATAAAAAGGGAGAGAAGAGTGCATGACAAAGCTTGTTTTTGATGAAGAAAAACTGAATGAAGTGATCGACAGAATCGTCAAGCGGACATTTCAGATGGATTTCGAATGGGATTGGCCGGGCGGCGTCGCGTTTTACGGCGTCGCTGAGGCGTATGAAGCAACCGAAAATGACGAATACCTCGAACTTTTGAAAAACTGGACGGATGAAAAGCTTGAAGACGGCTTGCCTAAGCTGTCGATCAACGGGGTATCCATCGGCCATACCCTTCTGTCGCTCTACCAGGCGACAGGAGATGACCGTTATCTTGACACCGCCCGGCAAATGGCGGACTATGTGCTCCGCGAAGCGCCCCGGTTCGCAGATGGGATTTTGCAGCACACCGTCAACTCAGAGAAACATGTATTCCCTGAACAGGCATGGGTCGATACGATGATGATGGCGGGCTTGTTCCTTCTCCGAATCGGCAAAACTGTCGGCAGCGAGGCATATTTTGAAGACGGGCTGCGCCAGTATCACGGCCATGAGGAATTTTTGCAAGACATGGAGACCAATCTCTATTATCACGGATGGGACCATGTGGCCAAAAACAATCTGTCAGGCATATTTTGGGGAAGGGGAAACGGATGGGCCGCTTTGACAATGGCTAAAGCGCTCCCTTTGATCGATGTTACGCATCCTTCATACATGATCATTGACGGTTCACTTCGAGACTTGTTGAGCGCGCTTGTCAGGCTTCAGCATCCTTCTGGTTTATGGCACACCGTACTGACGGATCCTGATTCATATCTTGAAGTGTCGGGATCTGCGGGGATTGCTTCCGGCCTGCTGTCCAGAGGCTCGCTATACCACAAATCCGTTCAGAAGGCGCTCACAGCCATAACAGATGCGGTCGCGCCTGACGGAAGGGTGGAACGCGTTTCAGCGGGCACAGCAGTGATGCGGGATGCGCAGGGATACAAAGACGTTCCGTATAAACGGATTCAAGGCTGGGGACAGGGGCTTGCCCTGACGTTTTTGGCAGACGTCGTCCGCTCCAAGTCGCGCGCGTTCCAATAGAAATTGAAAAAGAAACATTCTTTTCATTGCAGTGGGGGGAGAGGGATGAAAAAGCTGCATCAAAGATATGTTTCACGGCGAAAAGGAAGTTTTTTTAAAAAAAGCTTTGTGCTGATTCTGCTGATTGCGTGTATTCCCGGCTTATTGACGGGTGCAGGAATCTATTTGTTTTCCGCTGCAAAAATTGAAAAAGAGCTCCAACAAATGCACGAGAACCAGGTGAAACGCCAAATCAGCCAAATCGATGACAAGCTGGAAGGGCTTGAGATCATGCTCTCCCAGCTTGCATATGATCCGCGCCTGATGAACGGTCTGGCCGATGCCGATCTGCAAACGGATTTTCAAACGACGTACAGGCTCTCAAAATCGCTGTTTGTGCTTCAGGATCAAAATCCGCTCATTCACAAGGTTGAACTGTTTATTCAAGGGAAAGAGCCGATTCTTTTAAATCCGGAATACAGCGGAATGACCGACCGGAACATCTTAAAGGCCTATCATTCGTTGCTTGAAGGCTGTCAAAACGTTTATTGGAAAGACATGAGCGCCGCTCCTTACGGAATGGCGCTTGTCCACAAAATTCCGGGAGGCATCTCAGAGCCGTTCGGCGCGCTGATTTTAACGATTGACGAAAAAGAAATGGGGCATTTGCTGGAAAGCCTTTCACCGTATTCAAAGGGAACAGCGCTTCTTTTTCATCATAATCAAAAGCCTGTTTTTTCCGGGAGCAAACGCGGCAAAGCCAATTTTGAAAGCGTTTTAAAAGGGATGCTTGAGAAACAAAAAAATCAACAGGGCTCCTTTGTGATGGATTGGGACGGAGGGGCGTATTCCGTTTCATACGGACGAATGGACAGATTAAACCAGGAATGGACCTATGTCTCGGCTTCACCGATGTCGGCGATTACGGCTCCGGTGTTGTTTTTATCGAAGCTCGTCGCGTCGGTCAGCATCGCCGGGATCGTTCTTGCTTTCATTCTGTCATGGTATGCGTCACACAAAATTTATTCACCTGTCGCAAGGCTGATCAAGCTCTGCTCAGGAGAGGGTAAGGCCGCTCATTTTCCGGATGAATTTCATTGGCTCGAGAAGCGCTGGGAAGACCTGACTGAGGAAAGCGGCAGACTGAAAAAGGAAATGCCCCAGGCTGCAAACGTTTTTTTTCAGCGCCTTCTCGGCGGATACTTTGCAGATGAATCAGAGAGGAATTTGAGAGATCGTCTGAAAAGGTGGGGCTGGGAAGCGAAAGACAATGTGTTTACCATCATCGATATCCAGCTGACGGGACTTTACGAAGGGAACGGAGCTTTTACAAAAAAGGATGAAAGTCTGACGGGTTTTTTGCTGGGCAACATTACGCGCGAACTGGCTGGTAGGACTTTCAAACATATTTATATGACCGATGTCCGTTCGTTATCGCTTGCTGTGCTGCTGATGAGCGGCAGGAAAACAGCCTTCAAGGAAGAAACCGCCCAATTTGTCCGTGAGCTGACGGATGTGATCTGCGGCATATCAAGACTCCACGTCACAGTGACGGTATCAAAAACCGCTCACATGTTAAAAGACATTCCCGGCATGTATGAAGAGGTGAAAGAAGGCAGGCATTACAGACAGTTCGAAAACGCCAGCCAGGTGATCGATTTAAGCCGGAAGGAAGACATGACTCCCGTTGAATCATACTATCCGTTCACCCTTGAAAAAGAGGTCGTTAGGGCGTTACGGCTTGAAGAAAGGGATGAAGTCGAAAGGCGGATCAGGCTGTTCATCCGGGAACTGTCCGAAAAAGGAAAGACGGAAATCCGCATCCAGCCGGGCATGATGCAGCTGTTGGCAAAGATCCAGGAAGAGATCTTTCATTCCGGCCTTCACCCTTATGAATTGTTCAGCCGAAAAAATCTGCTGCAGGAGCTTTCAGAGCTGAGGGAGCCGGAAAGGGCCGTCGGCTGGATGATGGAGCGTGTCGTAAGCCCGTATCTTAAAGAAATGGAAGGCAGGAAAAACAGACAGCAAAAACGGCTTGTCGAACAGGTGCTTGAGATGATTCATCAGCATTATATGAACGATATCTCGCTTGAAAGCTGCGCTGATCAAGCCGGGACGAATTCGTATACGCTGAGCAAAGCTTTCAAACAAGTAACCGGCATCAATTTTATCGACTATGTTACCCGTCTCAGAATCGAAAAAGCGAAAGAGCTTCTTCTTGAAACGAATAAAAAAATCCATGACGTTTCTGAAGAAGTCGGCTACAGACACAGCTATTTCAACCGGATTTTCAAGAAGCAGGTCGGCATTCCGCCGAGCCGCTACAGGCAGATTCATCAGGAATCTTCGTGAAAGGGAGAGTGTTATGAAACGAACAGACGAAAAGCCAAAAGTGTCAGTATATTTGGCCGGGGATTCGACCGTCGCAGACTGTCCTCCGCATGAAGCGCCGATGGCCGGCTGGGGACAGATGCTTCCGCTGTTTTTCTCAGATGAGGCTGTGGTCGTGAATATGGCAAAAGGCGGGGCCAGTTCGAACAGCTTCATTGATGAAGGCCGGCTCGATGACATTACGGAGCGGCTTGGGCCTGATGATTATGTGTTGATCCAGTTCGGCCACAACGATCAAAAACCGTACGGAACAGACCCGTATACAACCTATCAGGAGCATCTTGTCCGCTATGTTGAAGCGGTTCGCGAAAAACAGGCGACTCCGGTTTTGATCACTTCCGCAGAGCGCAGACGCTTTGATCAAAACGGAAAGCCTGCCGACACACTCGGAGATTTTCCGAAAGCGATGAAGGCGCTCGCTGACCGCTTCGAAGTTCCGCTCATCGATTTATGGTCCAAAACAAAAGCGCTCTATGAATCTCTCGGAACGGAAGACTCAAAACGGCTGTTCGTCCACTTTCAGCCGCATGAACATCCTCATTATCCAAATGGAATTGAAGACAATACCCATTTTTCCGAGGCGGGGGCCCGTCAAGTCGCCTGGCTGGTAACAGAAGGAATCAGAGAGCTCGGCCTGCCTCTAGCGGCTTATCTTCATTGTGAAAGGAGCGACTTCCGTGCCGAAGTGTAATGCAAGAGAAGGAAGCCTGATTTATCAAAACCCTTTATCGTCTCCTGAAGATCTCCGCGGCTGGGTGATGGAAGGAAAAGGAATCGTTCGTTTTCCGAACGGCCGCCTGCATATGGAGAATGAACTCGATGCTGAGCAATATGGAGACGATGCCCATTTTGTTTACTGGTGTCCAGAGACATTCCCTGATGGAATAGTTGTGAAGTGGGATTTCTATCCTGTGCGGGAGCCCGGCTTATGCATGATATTTTTTGCAGCCACCGGGATCAATGGGGAAGATTTATTTGACGGGCGGCTGGCGGAGAGAACAGGGAAATATCCGCAATATCATTCAGGGGACATCAACACATTGCACCTGTCGTATTTCAGACATAAGCATGCTGATGAAAGAGCATTCCGAACATGCAACCTCAGGAAAAGCCGCGGTTTTCACCTCGTCTGTGAGGGAGCCGACCCGCTTCCGCCCGCTAATGACGCTTTGCCTCCCTATCGGATGAAGCTCATAAAAGACGGGGCATCCGTTCATTTTTCAATCAACGGGCTGCCCATTTTGGAATGGGAGGATGACGGCAGGCGTTTCGGCCCGGTTTACGGAGGAGGAAAAATCGGCTTCAGGCAAATGGCTCCGCTGAAAGCAGCCTACGCCAACTTTGAAGTGCGCAGGCTGCTGCGCGACTGAAAGGGGGATCGGACATGCGGGAAAAAGGCGTGATGGCGATGATGTACGGCGCTTGTGAAGCGATCATGAAAATCGCCTGGCTGAACGCGCTCTGGGTTTTATTCACGCTGGGAGGAGGCGTTGTTTTCGGCTGGGCTCCGAGCACGGCCGCGATGTTCACGGTCGTGCGCAAGTGGCTGCTCGGCCGGACGGACGCACCGGTATTCAAAACGTTTTATCAAACGTATAAAAAAGAGTTTTTCAAAACAAACGGACTTGGCCTCATCCTCCTCGCCGCCGGCACAATTTTATTAGTAAACTATCAATTTTTCCGCCTCCGTGAGGATTTATTTTCAATCATCATCAGCTATGCCACACTGATGGCCGGACTCATGTATGTCGTAGTTTTCGTGTATATTTTTCCGCTTTACGTTCACGTTCAGCTACCGTTTGCCCGCTATTTTTCACAGGCTGCACTGATCGGTCTCGTTCGTCCTTTGACGACGGCCGGAATGGCTGCTGCTGGAGGTTTTGTCGTTTATGTGCTGTTGACGGTTCCGGGACTGATCCCATTTTATGGTGTCAGTTTGTTTGCTCTTGTATTAATGTTCATTGCACATCGCTGTTTTTTGCGTCTGGAAGGCTAGCTGAACCGTGCAAAAATGAGAAAAGTGAGCAAAAAAGTATCAATTGAAAAAGGAGAACCGCTTTAAATCGGACTTGAACACATCTTTTCCCTTCGGCAAAAAAGTGCAATTGAATAAAAATGGAAGCCATAATAGAATCCCTTTTAAGTAAGCGCTTACAAAAAAGGCGAAGGGAGAAGATGATGAAAAAAGGAAAGAAAAGGTGGAAGAAACTGTTGGCCGCGTCATCTCTTTTATTCATTACGCTTGTGACCGGCTTCTCGGAACAAGCGGAAGCAGACGGGCGGACGGCTGCGCAGGCAAGGCAAATGGAGTCGCTGAACCGGGGGCTTGTCGCTGTTAAAACGGGGAACGGTGTCTTTGTGAGCTGGCGGCTGCTCGGAACCGAGCCCGCTTCTGTTTCATTTAATGTGTATCGAAACGGAGAGAAGCTGAACGGTTCCCCGATTACATCGAGTACAAATTATCAGGATGCAGGCGGGGATTCGAATGCCGTTTACCAGGTGCGCGCCGTTTTGAACGGCGTGGAGCAGGCTCCTTCTGAAACCGCCGGAGTTTGGAATAAACCATACAAATCTGTTCCGCTGCAAAAACCGGCCGGGGGAAAAACGCCTGATGGGGTGTCATTCACATACAGCGCCAATGATGCGAGCGTCGGCGATCTTGATGGAGACGGCGAATATGAAATCATTCTCAAGTGGGATCCTTCCAATTCAAAGGATAATTCACAGGACGGATACACGGGAGACGTGCTGATTGACGCATACAAGCTTGACGGGACCATGATGTGGAGAATCAACCTTGGCAAAAACATTCGCGCCGGCGCCCATTATACACAGTTTCTCGTCTATGACTTTGACGGCGACGGAAAAGCGGAAATCGCCATGAAGACAGCCGACGGGACGAAAGACGGCAAGGGAAAGGTGATCGGAAATGCAAACGCCGATTATCGCAATGCCCAAGGCCGAATTTTGTCAGGGCCTGAGTATTTGACGGTTTTTAAAGGCGATACAGGCGCTGAGCTTACAACGGTCAACTACGAACCTGCCCGGGGAAATGTAGCCGATTGGGGAGACAGCTACGGCAACAGGGTTGACCGCTTTCTGGCCGGTGTCGCATACCTTGACGGGGAGCGGCCGAGTTTTGTCATGGCACGCGGTTATTACACGAGAACAGTGCTTGTCGCTTACAACTTTAGAGGCGGAAAGCTGACCAAACTGTGGACGTTCGATTCGGACGCTCCCGGAAATGGCGCCTATGCCGGTCAAGGCAACCACAGTTTGAGCGTCGCTGATGTTGACGGAGATGGAAAGGACGAAATCATATACGGAGCGATGGCTGTCGATCATGACGGTAAAGGCCTTTATTCAACCGGATGGGGACATGGGGATGCCATGCATACAGGAAACCTGGACCCCTCAAGACCGGGACTCGAAGTCTTTCAAGTGCATGAAAACAGCAATTCTCCCTATGGATTGTCTTTCCGGGACGCGAAAACGGGAAAGATCATCTGGGGAGTGCACGCAGGCAAGGATGTCGGACGCGGGATGGCTGCTGATATCGATCCGCGCTACGAAGGAGCGGAAGTATGGGCGAACGGCGGTCTTTATACGGCAAAAGGCGTAAAAATCGGGAGCACATTGCCTTCATCAACGAACTTCGGCATCTGGTGGGACGGCGATCTCCAAAGAGAGCTTCTGGACAGCAACAGAATTGATAAATGGGATTATCGAAATTCGCGAACCGTTAACTTGCTGACAGCATCTGGAGCTTCGGCAAATAACGGAACAAAAGCGACGCCGTCCCTGCAGGCTGACATTCTCGGAGACTGGCGCGAAGAAGTGATCTGGCGAGCAGATGACAGCAGCGAACTGCGCATCTACACGACGACAGATATGACGGAACACCGCTTGTATACGCTGATGCATGATGCCGTCTATCGCCTCGGAATCGCCTGGCAGAATGTCGGCTACAACCAGCCGCCGCACACCGGCTTTTATTTAGGCGAAGGCATGCAGACACCTGAGAAGCCGAACATTTATACACGCTGATGGAAAAGGGGAGCTGCATAATGAAGCGATATGTTCGTTGCGTATGGGCCATCCTTCTCCTTTTCTTCTTCAGCACGGGGATTGAGGGACCTGCGCAGCCGAAAGCCGCTGCCGCACATCACAGTCAGGATCTTTTTCTGTTCGATTTTGGAAAAGGTCCCGCTGAGAAGGATTATGTGAAAGTGAACGAGGCCTCCGCGTATCAAAATGGTAAAGGCTACGGGTTTTCACGGGCAGGGAACGCTGTGTGCAAAAAGACGCAAAAAAAAGAAGCGCTCAAGAAAGACTATTGTGTCGTGAACCGGACGGCTTTTCTGGCGGTTCTTTCTCCTGGCGAATACCGCGTAACCGTATTTGCCTCATCCCGCGGTGAATTGAAGCTTTATGCCGAAGGAGAGGAAATGGGAACGATCCCGGCCGGAGCAAAGGGAAGTTCAGCCGAAAAAGCGTTCACCGTTACGGTGGAAGACGGGCGTCTCGATTTGGAGTGGAAAGGACCTCAGCCAAAAGTGTATGCCGTCGAAATTTCGAAGGTGTATCGGTTTGATTTCGGTGACGGGCCTCTTGCTTCGGGCTTTATTCCGATAGACGCGCAATCGGCTTATACCCCTTTAAAAGGCTACGGATTTGACGACACAACAAAGGTGACTTGTACGGACCGCGGTATCGCCGATCCGCTTCGTTCAGACTTTTGCATACCGGATGGAACGGCGTTTACGGTCGATTTGCCTGACGGTCAATATCATGTCCGGCTGATAACCGGAGATGCCCGAGCAAAAACGAACATGGACGTACGGGCAAATGGCATGATTCAGCTCTATTCATTTGGAGCGGAAGCGGGCGGATACAACGAAAAAACGTTTCCGATTCATATTTCCGGCGGCCGCCTTTCCATTCAAGCCTTAGCAGCGAGAACAGCGCCGCGCCTCAATGCGCTGGTCTTGACGAAGACGGCTTATCATGTAACGGATGACAAGACGACGGTTTTTCTGGCGGGAGATTCCACGGTTTCCGATTATGAACCAGGTTATGCGCCGATGGCAGGCTGGGGGCAATTTTTAGGCGGCTATTTCTCGGATGAAATTGTCATCGACAACCAGGCGAAACGCGCGAGAAGCGCGAAAAGTTTTGTGGATGAACGGTCGCTGGATACGATTTTAAACCGGATGAAACGGGGCGATTATTTGTTGATTCAGTTCGGCATCAATGACGCCGGGCAAGATCCGGCCCGTCATACAGATCCGTATACGACATTTCAGGAATACTTGAGAACCTACATTAACAAAGCCCGCGAAAAAGGAGGACGGCCTGTGCTCGTCACTTCTCAAAGTAAACGAACCTATGATGAAAAGGGCGTTTTTTACAACAGCATCGGAGAATATCCGAACGCAATGAGACAGCTCGGACGGGAAATGAACGTTCCGGTGCTCGATTTAAATAAAAAGAGCATTGATTATTACAACGAGATCGGCGTTGAAGCGACTAAAAACGTATTTATGTTTTTAGAGCCGGGAGAAAGCCCGAATTATCCAGACGGAATCCAGGACAGGGTGCATGTTCACGAGTTCGGCGCCAACCAATTGGCAAGGCTCGTAACAGAAGAAATCGCCGATATGAACATGTATCCGCTGAAACATTCGCTCAAGAAATAAGGTGTCGGGAGAGCCGGTCTCCGGTTCTCCCGTTCGCCATTCCATACCGTAAAGGGGAGAGAGGACGATGGGAGAAAAAGACGTACATGCAGCAGCTGAACGCGTTCGGCCGGTGAAATCGACGGCAAAACCGAGGCAAATGGAACGCTTGAACCGCGGACTTGTGGCCGTAAAAACAAAAAAAGGGGTTTTTCTCAGCTGGCGGCTCTTAGGAACAGATCCGGAAGAAACGGCTTTCAACCTATATCGCAACGGTCACAGAATCAACTCAACACCCGTTTCATCATCGACCAACTTTCTTGATAAACACGGAAACGGAGAATCTGTCTATTATGTGACAAAGGTTCTCGGAGATCAGGAAGTCGAGCAGTCGCACAAAACAGCTGTCTGGCAGAAGCCGTACTTGGATGTTCCGTTAAACAAGCCTGACGGCGGGACAACTCCTGACGGCGTACAGTATACGTACAGCGCCAATGACGCGAGCATCGGAGATCTCGACGGCGACGGAGAATACGAAATTGTGCTCAAATGGGACCCGTCCAATTCGAAAGATAATGCACACAACGGCTATACCGGAGAAGTCATCATCGATGCATATAAGCTTGATGGGACATTCATGTGGAGGATTCATCTCGGGAAAAACATCCGCGCGGGCGCCCATTATACGCAATTGATGGTCTATGATCTTGACGGCGACGGGAAAGCGGAAATCGCCATGAAGACAGCTGACGGAACGGTTGACGGAACCGGTCGGGTGATTGGCGATCCTGCTGCCGATTACAGAAATGAAAATGGACGAATTTTGGACGGGCCTGAATATTTGTCGATTTTTCACGGGGAAACGGGAAGGGAATTGGCAACCGTGGATTACGATCCGCCGCGGGGCAGGCTTGAGGATTGGGGAGACAGATACGGCAACCGCATGGATCGATTTTTGGCAGGCATCGCCTATTTGGACGGTGAAAGGCCGAGTCTTGTTATGGCGCGCGGCTATTACACAAGAACGGTGCTTGCCGCTTACAACTTCCGGGACGGCAAGCTGACCAAGCTATGGACATTTGACAGCGACAAGCCCGGAAACGAAGGTTATGCAGGGCAGGGAAACCATAGTCTGAGCGTCGCGGATGTCGACGATGACGGGAAAGATGAGATCGTCTACGGTGCGATGGCCGTGGATCATGATGGAACAGGGCTTTATACGACAGGGCTTGGGCACGGTGACGCCATGCATGTGAGCGATCTTGACCCGGATCGACCCGGGCTGGAAGTCTTCCAAGTGCATGAAGACCCGCGCCTTCCGTACGGTCTCTCATTTCGCGATGCGGGTACAGGGGAGATCCTCTGGGGAGTGCCGGCCGATACAGATGTTGGGCGGGGAATGGCCGCGCATATCGATCCCCGCTATAAAGGCTCGCTTGTCTGGGCGATCGATCCCCCGGGTAATGAAGGGAAATCATACGGCCTCTATACGAGTAAGGGAGAAAAGCTCAGCGACGCCGCTCCGGCTTCGGCCAATTTTGCGATTTGGTGGGACGGCGATCTTCTCCGCGAGCTGCTTGACCACGATTGGAAAGAACCCGCCGGCATCCCGAAAATTGATAAATGGGACTATCACAGCGGCAGGCTGGTCAATCTGCTCACTGCTGACGGAACGCTGTCTAACAATTGGACGAAAGGGACGCCCGTGCTTCAGGCCAATCTATTCGGCGATTGGCGCGAAGATGTCGTATTCCGCACCACGCGAAGCGATGCTCTGCGAATATACACAACGACCGAGCTGACTGAACATCGTTTCTATACGTTCATGCACGATCCCGTCTACCGCTTGGGGGTAGCCTGGCAAAATGTCGCTTACAATCAGCCGCCTCACCCCGGATTTTATTTGGGAACCGGAATGGACAAGCCGCCCCGGCCGAATATTTATACCGCTCCCTGTAAGAGACATGAAGAGTGACAGAGATCGCCGGTTCATTCAGGTTTATTAAATATACAAAAAAGTATGATTGTAATCTCACAGCCTGTTCCCATAAAATGAATGGTAAGCGATTTCATTCCAAAATGAAAAGAGGGATTCATATGGAGTATCAGGCGAGTGATACACGCTATGAAAATATGAAATACAACCGCTGCGGGCATTCAGGTTTAAAACTGCCTGCTTTGTCTTTAGGGCTTTGGCATCATTTCGGAGAAGCCAATTCGTTTCAAAATGCCAAAGCACTGTTAAGAAAAGCATTCGATCTGGGAATCACCCACTTTGACTTGGCGAATAATTATGGTCCGCCCCCCGGTTCTGCCGAAGAAACTTTCGGAAAAGCGCTGAAAACCGATTTTGCCCGCTACCGTGATGAAATGGTCATCAGCACGAAAGCCGGCTATACGATGTGGCCCGGACCATACGGCGATTGGGGGTCAAAAAAGTACCTCGTCGCAAGCCTTGATCAAAGTTTAAAACGAATGGGCATAGATTATGTCGATATATTTTATTCGCACCGCCCTGATCCCCATACACCGCTGGAAGAGACGATGGGAGCGCTCGCCCATATCATCAGGCAAGGAAAAGCTTTATATGTCGGTCTGTCGAACTACAGCGCCGAACAGACCGAAAAGGCGGCCGATATTTTGCAAGAATACGGGGTTCCGCTCCTCATCCATCAGCCCAAATATTCAATGTTCCACAGAGAACCGGAAAACGGCCTGCTGCAAGTGCTGCAGAAAAAAGGAGCCGGGGCGATCGCGTTTACACCTCTTGCTCAAGGGCTTTTATCAACGAAATATTTGACTGGGATTCCCGCCGGGTCAAGAGCCGCAGATGTGAACAGTCCGTTTTTGCAGGCCGAGAGCATCACAGAAGACGTGCTCGGCAAAGTCCGCAAGCTGAATCAAGTGGCGGCCGAACGCGGCCAATCCCTGCCGCAAATGGCGATAGCCTGGCTTTTAAAAAATCCGCGCGTCACCTCGGTGCTGATCGGTGCAAGCAAAACCGAACAGATCGAAGAAAATGCCGCTGCTCTTAAGTCCGCTCGATTCTCAGCTGAAGAGCTCGACACAATTGATAAAATTCTTTCATAAAAAGGAGTGGTCGTGATGACAATCAGCATCTATCTGGCCGGCGATTCGACCGTGCAAAATTATAAGGCGGATTCGCCTCAAGGAGGCTGGGGCGAATTTCTCCAGTCTTATGTATCCGGAAATGTACAGGTGATCAACCGGGCCATCGGGGGCCGAAGTTCAAAAACGTTCGTTGAAGAAGGAAGGCTTGCATCGATTTTAGATGTAATCAAACAGAACGATTGGCTGTTCGTTCAGATGGGGCACAATGACGCGTCGAAAGACAAACCAGAACGCTATACTGAGCCGTATACAACGTATAAACAATACTTGAAAATGTACGTCGACGGCGCGCGTCAAAAAGGAGCTTCGCCGCTTCTCATCACGCCTGTCGCAAGGCTCCATTACAAGGACGGCGTCTTTTTGAACGATTTCCCGGACTACTGCATCGCGATGAAGCAGGTGGCAAGTGAAGAAAACGTCCGCTTGATCGATTTAATGGACAAAAGCCTGCAGCATTTTGCAGAAAAAGGGTACAGCGAGGTATTTAAATATTTTATGATCTCGGAAAATGTCAACGACTACACACATTTTACGAAAAAAGGGGCCCGGGAAATGGCGAAGCTTGTCTCTATCGGCATTCGAGAGCTCGGTCTGCCGTTTGTTAAAGAGACGGTATGAAGATGAACGGAAAACTGTACCACGGCGCTTGCTTTTATCCCGAATTATGGGATGAGGACGTGCTGGATGAAGATATCTGGATGATGAAGCGAGCAGGGATTAATGTCGTCAGAATCGGGGAGTTTGCCTGGTCAAGGATGGAGCCGGAAGAAGGAAGGATCGATGTCGGATTTTTTGCCGGCGTCATCCGAAAGCTCCACGATAACAAAATTGAAACGGTCATGTGCACACCGACTGCGACACCGCCGATCTGGCTGACCCACGGGCATCCGGAAAGAATGCATGTGAATGAAAAAGGAGAGACGATGGGACACGGTTCGAGGCAGCATGCCTGCACAAACCATCCGTATTTTAGAGAGCGGGCCCGCCTGATCATCAAACATATCGCCAAAGAGCTCGGAGAACTGCCGGGATTGATCGGGTGGCAGCTTGACAATGAATTCAAATGCCATGTCGCAGAATGCATGTGTGAAACGTGCAACACATTATGGCACAAATGGCTGGAAGACCGCTATCAGACGATTGACCGTCTGAATGAGGCTTGGGGTACAGGCGTATGGAGCGAAACGTATCAGCGCTTCGAGCAAGTTCCGCAGCCCGGACCGACCCCGTTTTTGCACAATTCTTCTTTAAGGACGATGTATCAGCTGTTTTCGATGGACAAGATTTCTGAATTTGCGCGTGAGCAGGCTGAGGTGATCAGAACATATTCCAACGCCCCGATCACCCATAACAGCAGCGTCATGTTCGGCGTTGATCATGAAGATCTTTTCAAGAGCCTTGATTTCGCCTCGTTTGATACGTACGCCAGCCAGGAAAACAGTGACGCCTTTTTGTTTAATTGTGATTTATGGAGAAACATTAAAAAAGGACGGCCGTTCTGGATAATGGAAACGAGCCCTTCCTACAGCGCTTCGCTTGAAAGCTATGCCGTGCCTCATCAAAACGGCTATTTGAAGGCTGAAGCGGTCTCTTCTTATGCTCTTGGCGGAGCCGCGTTCTGCTATTGGCTGTGGCGTCAGCAGAGAGCCGGATCTGAACAGCCGCATGGATCAGTGATCAGCGCATGGGGGGAGCCTGATGTGGGATATGATCATGTGCTCGAAGTCGAGCAGGCGAGACGGGAGGTTGAGCACATCATGCTGGCGACGGACCCTTTGCAGGCTGAAACAGCCGTCGTCTATTCGGATCGTGCAAAGGTGTTTTTGAAAACGGAGCCACATCGGGGTCTTCACTACAGAACACTGATCACCGAGTTTTATAACCGATTGTTAAAGATGGGCATTCACAGAGATGTCATTCTTGAAGGGAGCTCGCTTGACGGCTATAAACTGCTGTTTACGCCGTTTATTCACTATCTTCCGCCTGCGTTTATCAAAAAAGCCGAAGCCTTTGCACAAAGTGGCGGCATTTGGATTGCGGGTCCGCTGACGGGCGGAAGAACAGAAAATCATACGGTTCACACTGATTGCGGATTAGGGGAGTTGGAAAAAAGTTCCGGAGTCAAAACGCTTTATACATTTCCGATGGATGAGCGGAACTCGAGTGGAGCGGCGTTTGGCGTAAAGGCGCCGCTGAGTCTGTGGAGCGCTGTTTTTAAAGCCGGCGGCACCGAGGCTGTCGGGATAATTGAAAAAGGCCCGGCGTCAGGAAAAGCGTTCATCACAGAGCATAAATGCGGAAAAGGAAAAATCGTCATGCTCGGGTCGATGCCGGCAGGCGAAGCGGGTGACATCATGATGAAAAAGCTGATCAGTCATTACGCAGAAGAAGCGGGTGTTACACAGAAAACCGATGCCACTCCCGGAACAGTCGTCGCGCCCCGGAAAGGAGCAGACGGTCTTGTCTGGGTCGTGATCAATATGGACGGCAAAGGAGGCGCAGTGACACTTGACGGAAACGGAACCGATTTATTGTCCGACAGGCCCGTATCCGGACGCGTGACACTCGGCCCGCACGAATACCGCGTGGTTTTGTTTTCAGAGAATAAATGAATCGCCGCAGGCGCTTGCCCGCGGCTTTTTTGTTTCGTTTTGCTAAAAAAGGGATGATGCCTGCAAAAAAAGGAGCAGACACCTCTCCAATATAAGCAAAAAAGGAATATTGACGGTCAAAAGGCTAAACAGGAAAATATTCACTGACCAATCGGTTAAACAGAAAGGAGGAACACTTATGAAAGCACAGACTGAACTAAAATGGCTGAATAGGGCGCCTGCCGCGTTCGGCGGGGTGACCTGGGGAGTTCCTTGGGCAAAAGGAGTGCTGCAAAAAGGAGAGACGGTCGCCATTGCTTCGAAAAACGCCCCGTGTTTGCAAACATGGCCGCTCGCGTATTGGCCTGACGGCTCGCTTAAATGGACGGGGCATGCCGCAGTCTTCCCTAAAGAAAGCGGTAGCCGATTTACATTGAAAAAAGGGGGGGCCGGCGTCCCTAAAACCGTCATGAATGTCAGAGAGCAGAAAGATGAAATCACGGTGAATACGGGCGCGATAGTCTGCAGGCTTGGAAAATCGGGGACGGAACTCATCCGTTCGATTTCCATTTCCGGGGAAATGATGGCGAAAGAAGGGCGGCTCATCGCTTTAAAAGAAAAAAGAAGCGGCTCAGATTCACAATGCATGTATCATATTGAACGGTTTGAGAGCATGATCAAACGTACGGCAATCGAACAAAACGGTCCGGTTAAGACAGTCGTCAAGATTGAAGGCGTCCACCTCGGCGGAGGCATCGATGTTTGGCTCCCTTTTACCGTCAGGCTGTCTTTCTATGCCGGTGATCCGTCCATCCGGATCGTGCACACGATCTTCATCGACTGTGAAGCAGAAACAGAATGGATCAAAGGACTCGGTTTCGAGATGAGCGCGGTTTTGAGCGGAGCGCCGAGAAACAGGCATATCCGCTATGCGGCCGACGGAGGGATTTACGGAGAGGCTTCTCAGCTGCTTGTGACGAGAAGATTCAATGAAACAAACGGACTCTATGAACGACAGATTGCGGGACAGCCTGTACCGGAAAAGTCGGCAGTCGTGCGCGATGCCGAGAGAAACGCCGTCTGGAACGATTTCAAGCTCATCCAGGATTCCCCTGTTCACTGGCGCTTAAAAAAGCGAACCGGCAAAGGCTGCGCCTGGGTGGACGCGATTCATGGGGAGAGAGCGAAAGGGCTGATGTATGCAGGCGGGGAAAACGGCGGCATCGCACTCGGGCTCAGGAACTTCTTTGAAAAATATCCGTCATCGCTTGAAGCGAAAGGACTTGCCGGCGGGGAAACGAAATTGGCGGTATGGTTTTGGCCTCCTGAAGCTGAAGCGATGGATTTCCGTCATTATTCAAAAGACACTCATGTTGAAAGCGCATATGAAGGGTTTGCCGAAATGAGGTCAACGGCCGTCGGCATTGCCAATACGAACGAAGTCAGCCTCGCCTGTTTTGCAAATCCGCCGAGCGATGAAGAGCTGAATAGAGCGGCGGACGAATGGCAAAATCCCCCGCTGCTTATTTGTGAGCCTGACTATTATTATCACACCCGCGCGCTGGGCGTTTGGAGCCTGAAAGATAAACGGCACCCGCTCTCGGCTGTGCTTGAAGATCAGCTTGACGAGGCTCTCAAGTTTTACATGAACGAAGTCGATCAGCGGAGCTGGTACGGCTATTGGCATTACGGTGATGTGATGCATACGTACGATGCCGTCCGGCATGTATGGCGGTACGACCTTGGCGGCTATGCATGGCAAAATACGGAACTCGTTCCGAACCTCTGGCTTTGGCAGTCTTTTTTCAGATCCGGTACGGAAGACATCTTCAGAATGGCGGAAGCGATGACCCGTCACACTAGCGAAGTCGACTGCTATCATTTCGGGGAGTATAAAGGCCTCGGTTCAAGGCACAATGTCCTCCATTGGGGCTGCGGGTGCAAGGAAGCGAGAATCAGCATGGCCGGCCTTCATAAGCCTTATTACTTTTTGACGGCGGACGAGAGAACGGGAGACGTGTTATCTGAAGTAAAAGATGCCGATCGAGCGCTTGAGACGCTTGATCCGATGAGAGCTTATTATCCGGAAAAAGAGTTTCCCGCCCACGCAAGAGTAGGCCCCGACTGGGCGGCGTTCTGTTCCAACTGGCTGACGGAATGGGAGCGGACAGGCGATGAAGCGTACCTTGATAAAATCAAACGGGGGATCGGCCGGCTTAAAGCGCTGCCGCTTCGTCTGTTGTCCGGACCGACTTTCGGATACGATCCTGAAGCTTCAGATCTGCTTCATATGGGGGACGGGAATCATGGCGGCTATCATATGGTCATCGCCTTCGGCGCTCCGCAAACATGGATGGAGCTTGCAGAACTGCTTGAGGATGTGGAATGGAAGGAGATGCTAGGGGAATTCGGCGAATTTTATTTGCTGACTGATGAAGAAAAGCGCAAAAGGAGCGGCGGGAAGCTTCACGATGATTTATTTCACTGGCCGATGTTCTCCGCTGCCATGGCCGCTTACGCTGCCCGGCTCCGCCAAGACCGGAAGCTCGCCGAACAAGTGTGGCGCCTGTTGCTCGATGAAAAACAAAGCCATACACCGCTGCCGATCACTCCAAAACAAATCCATGCCTGGAAAACGATCACGGAAATTCCCTGGGTTACAACAAACTGCGTCTCACAATGGTGCCTAAACTTGATAGCCGTGCTCGAGCTGCTTAAAGATATGCCGCCTGATCTGGACATGCAAGAAAAGATCATCAAGGCAATGAAAGAACATCCCGCTCGCACATGAAGGCAAAAAATGAAGGTTGTTGGAAAAATGTAAGCGCTTTAAATTTAAGTGGAACAATTGAGACGATCAAAAGGGGGAATTGTACAATGGCAAGACTGAAGCTGAAGGGAAACAAATGGCTCGCTGCACCCGCTGTTTTTTTGCTCTTGATGGGGTGCAGCGCAAATGAGACGGCCAATCAAGACGGGAAAGGAAAAGAAAAGGATGCCATTCATATTATGGCTCCGCTCCTGTCGCCGGAAAGTCCGGGAGAAAACAGCCCGTCTTTAAAAGCGCTCGAAACATACACGAAAAAACAAATCAAAGTGACATGGGTTCCGAACTCTTCCTATAATGATAAATTCAACATCGTCATGGCCTCGGGAGATTTGCCGCAAGCCATCGTCGTCACGGACAAGTCCCCGGGGTTTATCAAGTCTGTCAAATCAGGTGCGTTTTGGGAGCTTTCACCTTATTTAAAAGACTACCCGAACC
The DNA here is from genome assembly GCF_038002405.1 of Bacillus sp. FSL W7-1354. Taxonomy (NCBI): domain Bacteria; kingdom Bacillati; phylum Bacillota; class Bacilli; order Caryophanales; family Bacillaceae; genus Bacillus; species Bacillus sp. FSL W7-1354. Next base: position 465,113 of record NZ_JBBOCL010000001.1, read on the forward strand.
TCGGAAAGGCCGATAAAAAAGTGATGAAGAACAGTTCCATCAACGGCGAGATTTACGGTATTTACAGGGCGAGGGACCTGATCCGCGCTTCGATCATCATCAGAACGGACTGGCTCGAAAATGTCGGTCTGGAGATGCCGAAAACAATCGACGAATTTTACGACGTGCTGAAAGCGTTTAAAGAAAAAGACCCCGATGGAAACGGGAAAGACGATACGTACGGCATGGTGGTGCCGAAATGGATGGGGCTTGGCAACGGGAGCCCGTGGGATATTATGCAGACGTGGTTCGGCGCACCAAACCGCTACGGAATAGACGAAAAAGGTGAACTCATTCCGGACTTCACGACAGAAGAGTATATGGAAGCGCTGCGGTTTTTCAAAAAGCTGTATGATGAGGGACTGATCAATAAAGACTTCGCCGTCATGGATTCAGCGAAGTGGAACGATCCAATCGTCAAAGGAAAAGCGGGTGTCATCGTCGATACAGGTTCGCGGGCCTCACAAATTCAAAGCGCAATGGAAGAAGCAGATCCCGCTAACAAGGATGTGATCGACGTCACCGGAACGGTCAAAGGCCCGAAAGGAACGTATACATTCCCGACATCGGGATACGCCGGAATGATTGCCATTCCGAAAGCGAGCGTCAAAACGGAAAAAGAATTGAAAGAAGTGCTCAGCTTCCTGGATAAAATGAACGATGAAGAGGCACAAATTATTGCCAACAACGGTATAAAAGGGCGCAACTATAAGCTTGAGAACGGAACGTACACGTCCCTTGAAAAAAATAATAAAAAACTGCTTTATGAGCACGAAGGTCTTGCGCAGTTCAGCATGGGCATTCCCGAACAAAGATACCATGTGGAAAAACAAGAATCAAAGCTGTTCAAACACCGTGAACAGATTCTCAAAGAAGGGGAAAAAATCGCCGTATTCAATCCGGCTGAATCGCTCGTTTCAGATGTTTACACCCAAAAAGGGGCACAGCTTGACAATATCATTCTCGATGCCAAAACACAGTTTATCATCGGCGACATCGATGAAAAAGGCTTTCAAGATGCCGTGAAGCTTTGGTATAAAAGCGGTGGTGAAGATTTGATGAAAGAACTGAACAAACGCTACAAGGAGACGAAATAGCTCAGATCTTCAACCAGTATACGAAAGGGGGGATGCAGCACGTGGAAATCACCGCTAAAACAGGGAAAACCGCTGTTGAGACAGAAAAGAAACCGACTGGGCTGCAAGCTGTAAAACGGGATAAATGGCTTTATCTTCTGCTTGTTCCCGGTGTTTTATATTTTCTCATATTTAAATATTGGCCGATGTGGGGCGTGTTCATTGCTTTTAAAGATTATTCGCCTTATCTCGGATTTTGGCAGAGCGAATGGGTCGGGTTCGAGTATTTTAAAGATTTCTTTATGAACCCTGACTTTTTCCGCCTGCTCCGCAACACGCTCATGCTCGCCGCTCTCGATTTGATTTTTGCATTTCCGGCTCCGCTGATTGTCGCACTCATGCTGAATGAACTGCGACATGCCATCTATAAACGGTGCATTCAGACGTTTATATATGTTCCGCATTTCGTCTCATGGACGATCGTCGTCAGCATGACATTTGTCTTTTTTACAGTTGATACGGGCGTGATGAATAAAATGCTGCAAAGCATAACGGGCAAAGAGATTGCATTTCTCTCGGATCCCGAATGGTTCAGGCCGATGATTGTGCTGCAAAGCATATGGAAGGAGACGGGCTGGGGAACGATCCTGTTTCTGGCGGCGCTCGCTTCGGTTGACCAGGAGCAGTATGAAGCGGCAGTGATGGACGGGGCAGGCAGATTAAGGAGAATGTGGCACATTACCCTTCCGGCCATCAGAAGCACGATCGTCGTGCTTCTCATCTTAAGAATCGGCAGTTTTTTAAACATCGGCTTTGAACAGATTTTTTTAATGACCAACTCTTTAAACCGGAGCGTGGCTGAAATTTTTGACACGTATGTCTATGTTGTCGGAATTACGCAAGGCGCATACAGCTATAGTACGGCAGTCGGGCTTTTTAAATCGGTTGTCGGAATCATTCTGATATTCGGCGCCAATTATATCGCGAAAAAGTTTGACCAGGACGGTCTGTTTTAATGAATGGAGGTGAAAAGGATGTCCGGTGCGGAAACGATCCATAACACAAAAGCGGGGCGGGTATTCGATTGGTTTAATGTACTCTTTCTCGGCTGCTGCGGGCTGATAACCGTCTTGCCTTTTCTGTATATTATCGCGGGATCTTTTGCAACGGAGGCCGAGCTGGCGGAAAAGAGCTTCTTTATCTTTCCTGAGACATTCTCGCTTGACGCGTACCGCTATATTTTTTCAACGCCGACATTTATCAGGAGCATGGGGGTGTCTGTGTTCATTACGGTTGTGGGAACGATTGTCCAGCTCTTTTTTACATTTACGATGGCCTATCCTCTTGCGAAACGGCACATTAAGGGAAGAAACCTGCTTTTGAATCTCGTTATTTTTGCGATGCTTTTCAGCGGGGGAATGATTCCGACGTATATTGTCGTCAAATCACTGGGACTGCTCGATTCGTACTGGGCGCTAATATTGCCGATGGCGATTAATCCGTTCAATCTTATTATTATTAAAAACTTTTTTCAGCAGCTTCCGAAAGAACTTGAGGAGTCGGCAAAGATTGACGGCTGTTCAGAAATCGGCGTGTTCTTAAGGATCGCGCTGCCGCTGTCAAAGCCGATTATTGCAACTTTTGCGCTGTTTTATGCGGTCGGCATTTGGAACGACTTTTTCCATGCTTTGCTGTACATCAATGACAGCGCGAAATGGCCGCTGCAAATGGTGCTGCGCCAAGTGACGATTCTTTCGGATCTGACAGGGACGACGAATGATATGATGGAAACGGTGCCGCCTGAACAATCGATTAAACTGGCTGTTATCGTCATTGCGACGCTGCCGATTTTAGCCGTGTACCCGTTTTTGCAGAAGCATTTTGCCAAAGGCATTCTGATCGGGTCTGTGAAGGGATAAAAAAACCGCCTGGCTCATGAGCCGGCGGCTTACGGCTCAGGCGGCTGAGCCGTTTTTATTTCTTTTTTTCATCCAAAAATAAACCGGGAGACCGACGAGGCCGATCAAAATTGACCACAGGCAGCTGTAAAAGTCAGTGATAAGCGTGCTGATAAGAACAAACAATGACCCGAGAATAGCCGCAACAGGCAGGTAAGGGTAGAGCGGCACGCTGTAAGCTCTCCCTTGGCCGTTCTTCCGTCTCCGCAAAATAAATACCGCGAAAAACGCCATGACATAGAAGATGTAAATCATAAAAATCGAAACCTCTGACAGCTTTTCCGGATTGCTGATGATCATTAAGATGACAGCGAACATCATCTGGACGATGACCGCGATCCAAGGCGTATGGAATGCCGGATGAACATGCGAGATCCAGCGGGAGAACGGAAGCTGTTTTTTCTCAGCCATCGCAAAGATCACGCGCGGAAAAGACAGAACTTTTCCGTTTAAGCAGCCGAAGATGCTGACGATAATTCCGATGGAGATCAGCTTGCCGCCGATCGGTCCGAACAGCATTGTAGCGGCTGTGCTTGTCGCATTTTCACCAAGCTTGACAATCTGATCGGCAGGAAGAATGTGAAGCAGCGCCAAGTTAATGAACAGGTAGCAGGCTGTGACGATCAGTATCCCGCCTGTCATCGCTTTCGGGAGCACTTTTTCCGGGTTCTTCATTTCTCCGCCGAGTGCCGCAAGAAGGATCCAGCCGTCATACGCGAAGAGCGTCGCCAATACCGCCGCTCCGAAGTTTTGGCTGGCGATGCTCTCCGTAACTGTACTGAAAATATGTTCATTGCCATGCCATAGACCGAACACAATGATACATACAATGGGAATCAGCTTTCCGATCGTTGTGACCGTCTGTACCGCTCCGCCGTATTTTGTTCCGACGATGTTGACGATGCATAAAAAGGCGACGGTGATAATGCCGATGAGTGCAGTCCATGATTTATCCCAGGAAAACAAGTTGGCCACTAGCGAGCCGAAATATAATCCGAGTGCGCCGATGATGGCCGGTCCGTAGATGATAATCTGCACCCAGCCGCATAAGAACCCCCAGAACTCGCCGTAAATTTCTTCAAGATATGTGTAAAGCCCGCCCGTTTTCGGAATTTGAGCGCCCAGTTCGGCGATTGTCAGCCCGCCTGCTAGCGTCAAAATTCCGCCAAGGAGCCAGGCGAAAAGAGCAATTTGTGCGTTTCCGGAATAGGAAAGCACGCTGCCGGGCTTCATAAACACGCCGGAACCGATGATCGTTCCAATCACAAGAGATAGCGCAAATAACAAGCCTATCTCTTTTTTTAGTCCGTTTGCTTCTGCATTCATTGCGATGCCTCCCATTGATGTAATCTCTTTTATAGAAAACTATTTTTATATTGTAATACCTTTTTTAAAAAAGAAAAATTAAATAAATTTTCAGATTTTCGCATTTTTTGTGTATGTTAAACATTTTAAGGTCGTAAAACCCGAAGGGGGCAGGAATAACCGAACCTTTTTAAGTCATTTCGGAGTTATTGTTAGTTTTTTAGGAGCAGACAGGAAAGAAGGTCCTGTAAGACGGTTTGGTTGACTTTTCAAATCAAATCGCCTATTTTTGAGAAAGAAGAAATCTCGAATTCGAGATATTTAATGAGGAGATGATAGAATGAACGTAAATGGCATCCACCACGTATCTGCTTTAACTGCCAACGCTCAACATAATCTGGATTTCTATGTCAAAGGGCTTGGCATGAAACTGATAAAAAAATCAGTCAATCAGGATGAGCCGACGATGTATCATTTGTTTTACGGTGATGAAGTTGCGTCGCCTGGTTCAGATTTGACATTTTTCGAGATTCCGATGCTTGCCCGGAGGCGGGAAGGGACGAACTGCATTTCGTCCGTATCACTTCGGGTTCCCGGTGAACAAGCACTCGAATTTTGGAAGAAGCGGCTTTATGAGCTCGGCGCAGAGACTTACGGCATCGAGACGCGTGCGGGGCGGAGCGTTCTCCGCTTTTTAGACCATGAAGGACAGAACATGATGCTTGTGGCTGATGAAAAGGGAAAAGATCATGGAGTGCCTGTGAAAAACGGCGTCATTCCTGAGGAGGTCGCGATCAGGGGGCTCGGCCCGGTCGAATTGACTGTCAAGGACGCCGGTCCGACAGCTGCGGTGCTGACCGATATTCTCGGCTTTCATAAAATCGGTGAGGAACAGGCTGATGAAACCGGCCGTACGCTTCACATTTTTGAATCGGGTGAAGGAGGAGCAGGCGCGGAGGTGCATGTGAAAGAGTCAGATGACGGCAGAAGAGAGCGTCCCGGGAGAGGAAGCGTCCATCATGTCGCATTCCGCGTCAAAGATGAAGAAGAACTTAAGCGGTGGCATGAGATAATCAGTGAGAACGGCTTTTCGAATTCAGGGATTGTGGAGCGCTATTATTTTAAGGCGCTGTATTTCAGAGAACCGAACGGCATACTTTTTGAACTGTCGACTGACGGGCCTGGCTTTGCCGTTGATGAATCGATCGATGAGCTCGGCCGAAGCCTTGCGCTGCCGCCGTACCTGGAACATCGGCGGAAAGAGATTGAAGCGCGGCTGAAACCGATTCAATAGAAAACGAGGTCCCGAAAAGGACCTCGTTTTTTTATATAAAAGGCATCCGGCGCAGCCGACAGCCTAAAAGGGGGGCATGCTGTTAAGATGATGCGGATTCTTTTTGGTCAAGCGTCATTTGTTTTGTCATTGTTTTGCCGTTTCGAATGAGGGTAACCTTTACCGTATCCCCGATTTTTGCATCGTTGTAAAGAAGGTTGCGCAGCGCGCTTCCCGTATCGGTTTCTTTTCCGTTAAAGCTGATGATGACATCGTTCTCTTTAAGGCCCGCTTTATCAGCAGGGGAGCCTGAAGCGACCTGGCGGATGTAGACGCCTTTGTTTAACTGGCTGCCGCTTAATCCGAGGGTGCCTGTTTGATAGTTTTCCGGCACCTGCTCAAGATCCATCATGCCGATTCCGATAAACGGACGCTCAATTTTTCCTTTAGACATCAGCTCTTCTGCAATCGGTTTGACATCATTGCTTGGAATCGCAAATCCGATGCCTTCCACTCCGCTTTCACTGATTTTCATACTGTTGATGCCGATCACTTCTCCCTTTGTATTCAAAAGGGCGCCTCCGCTGTTGCCGGGATTGATGGCCGCGTCTGTTTGAATGACGTTCATCTCGGTTTGGCCTGCGGACGTATCAACGGAAACGGTCCGATCAACACCGCTGATGATGCCTTGCGTCACCGTGCGGGACAGATCTTTGCCGAGCGGATTTCCGATTGCAATGACCGATTCACCCGCTTTCAAGCTTGAAGAATCGCCGAAAGATGCGACTTTTTCGACGTGTTCAGCGGAAATTTCAACAACGGCAAGGTCTGTCAAGGAATCGCTGCCCAGCAATTTTCCTTCCACTTCTTTGCCGTTTGACAGGGAAACCGTCAATTTAGATGCGCCTTCGACAACGTGGTTATTTGTAATAATGTATGCTTTGCCGTTTGCTTTTTTATAAATGACACCTGAGCCTGTGCCTGTTTCTTGTTCGCTTGAACTGCTGTTGTTGCTGTTGCTTTCAAACCCAAACATACCGCTCTCCGTTTGTTTTTGATAGTTTGAAATACCGACGATGGCGGGAGATACATTTTCCACCATTGTTGAAATGTCAGACGAATTGGTGCTGGACAATTTTTCGGTATTCGCTTTATTGGAAGAAGCCGATGAGTTCGCAGTCTCATTAGTTTGTGTTTGGACAGATGTATTGGCCGTTTCGTCTTTGCTATGCTGGTATGTCGTGACACCGAGAACGAGGCTTCCCCCGATGATGCCGCTGAGGATCGGCGTCATCCATGAGAGTCTCCGCTTTTGCTGTTCTGCTTTTTTTATCGCCTGGTCGGGCTTTTGATCGGAGACGATGAGTTCGTTTTTCGTTTCAAGCTGATCTTCTCTATTATATTCCATCATTTTCACGCTCCTATTGTTATCATATCCTTTGATGCCTCAATCATAATCAAAGACTGTGGGATAAACATGAAAACATTGTGGGAAATTGTCAAAGAAAAAGGATAGAATAAATAGGGTGCTATTTATAATATGACATGTCAGAGGTGTTCTAAACGTTGAAAAAGATTGGATTTATCGGATACGGAAGCATGGCACAGATGATTGCAGTGAAACTGCTTGATCAGGAGAAAATCAGCGATGACATGGTGGTCGTCAGCTCAAGGAATGATGGGAAAACAGGGGAGCTGAGAAAACTTTACCCGAATGTCGCCTGTCAATCAGCCGAAGAGCTCGCCGAACAGTGCGGCCTGATCTTCATCTGTGTACCGCCGATGGCGGTAAAGGAAACGCTTGTGAACATACAGCCGTTTCTTCAGGAGGATGTCCACATTGTTTCGATTGCCGCGGGGGTCGAGCTTGACCGGCTTCACGACTGGACAAGCGGACAGGTGACGAGATACATTCCGACCCTCACATCTGAAGCCGGGATCGGTGTTTCGCTTGTTGTCCACGGCGAGCGGGTTGCTGAGGCGGACAAAAGCCGGCTGGAAGAATATCTTTCCGTTTTCAGCACAGTCAAACAGATACATGAGAGAGATATTGACGCTGCGAGTAATTTAACAAGCTCTTCACCAGGGTTCATCGCTTCGATCTTTGAAGAATTTGCTCAAGCTGCCGTCAGAAACAGCAGTCTTACGAAAGAAGACGCGTTTCAATTTCTGATTCATTCATTGCTGGGAACGGGCAAGCTGTTAATGGAAAAAGACATGACGTTTGCACAAACGCTTGATCGGGTGGCGACAAAAGGCGGCATAACCGGAGAAGGGGCGGAGGTCATTCAAAATGCCATGCCGGAAGTCTTTGACGAGCTGTTTGCCAGAACGATGAAGAAGTATGAAGACATTAAAGACGCTGTCCGCCGGCAGTGAACTGCGGCATTTATCGACATATCCGGACATCCCAAAGCTGCCTGATCAGGCAGCTTTTTTATTTGCATTCGACAACATTCATCAAAATTCCAATTTTATATTAAATTTCTAAAATTACCAATGGTTATTGCATTTCTATTAAAATTCTAATATAATTTGTTAGAATATTCCCAAAATAATAAAAAATTTGAGACGTTTTTCATAAGGGGTGGTTTTTTGTGAAGCTGTATATGTCTGTTGATATGGAGGGAATTTCCGGACTTCCGGATGATACGTTCGTCGATTCAAGCAAGCTGAACTATGAGAGAGGCCGGAAGATCATGACGGACGAGGCCAATCATGTGATTGACGAAGCGTTCAAAAGCGGATGCAGAGAGGTGCTTGTCAATGACAGCCACTCTAAAATGAACAATCTGTTAATTGAGCGGCTCCATCCTGAAGCGCTGCTCATTTCGGGAGATGTCAAACCGTTTTCGATGGTCCAGGGACTTGACGATACATGCGATGGTGCCGTGTTCGTCGGCTACCATGCGAGAGCATCGATGAGAGGCGTGATGTCTCACAGCATGATTTTCGGCGTCAGACATTTTTACATAAACGATCAGGCGGTGGGCGAGCTGGGGTTCAACGCTTATGTTGCCGGTTATTACGGCGTCCCGGTTATCATGGTTGCCGGTGACAGCGAGGCGGCAGCTGAGGCGGAGGAACTGATTCCGAACGTAACGACAGCGGCCGTCAAGGAAACGATATCCCGTTCGGCGGTCAAATGCCTGACGCCGGAGAAAGCGGGGCAGCTATTAAGAGAGCGGACGGCATATGCGATTCAAAACCGCGGTCAAGTCAAGCCGCTCACGCCTCCGGACAGGCCGGTGCTGCGGATTGAGTTTGCCAATTACGGGCAAGCCGAGTGGGCGAGTCTGATGCCGGGTGCTGAAATCGAACGGCAAACGACGACTGTCCGCTATCAAGCGAAAGACATTCTTGAAGCCTATCAAGCGATGCTTGTCATGACCGAGCTTGCGATGAGAACAACATTCTCCTAGGAAGGTGGGATGAAAATGGCGGGTTACATCATGAAGCGGCTTCTGTCGATGCTGGCGACCATTTTGGTGATCACGACATTGACCTTTGTGATGATGAAAGTGATTCCGGGCTCTCCCTTCAATGAAGAAAGAAACACGAATGAAGCGGTTCAGCGCAACCTTGAGGCTTACTATCAGCTTGATGAGCCTCTCTTTGTTCAATATTTGTATTATGTCAAGTCGATCGTTACCTTTGATTTCGGGCCGTCGATCAAGCAGCCTTCACAAAGCGTGAACGATTTGCTGTCAAGAGGGTTCCCTGTTTCATTTGAGCTGGGGATGACAGCGCTGATTATGGCGGTCATTTCCGGGATCGCACTCGGAATCTTTGCCGCACTGCGGCAAAACGGCGTCATCGATTATATAGCGATGACCATTGCCGTTCTCGGCATTTCGGTTCCCAACTTTATTATGGCGACTTTGCTGATACAGCAATTCGCCGTCAATTGGAACATATTCCCTCCATCGACATGGACGAGCCCGCTTCATATGGTGCTTCCGACTGCAGCTTTGGCAATGGGGCCGCTGGCGATTATCGCCAGGCTGACCCGTTCCAGCATGATTGAAGTGCTGACACAGGATTATATCCGAACGGCCCGGGCTAAAGGGCTTTCCCCTTTTAAAATTGTTATGAAGCACGCCCTGAAAAACGCCCTTATGCCAGTCGTAACGATTCTCGGGACGCTTACCGCTTCGATTTTAACGGGCAGCTTCGTCATCGAAAAAATCTTTGCGATTCCGGGCATGGGAAAATATTTTGTTGAAAGCATCAACTCCCGCGATTACCCCGTGATTATGGGCACCACCGTTTTTTACAGCATCATCCTCATCATCATGTTGTTTCTTGTCGACATGGCCTACGGAATCCTGGATCCGCGTATTAAACTGCATAAGAAAGGGTGAGCATATGAGCCTTCCAGTCCGCACAGAAAACGAAGCGTCTTCAGCCAGTGATATCCCTGTTGAATGGTTTGCCCCGCTGAAACAAAAGCAGGATGAGCGTGAATCCGTTGCAAGGCCGAGCCTGTCATACTGGCAGAACGCCTGGCGGATTTTAAGAAAAAACAAGCTGGCGATGGCGGGATTGGGCGTGTTAATCTTCCTGTTCATCATGGCTGTACTCGGACCGGTTCTTTCTCCGCACAGCGTCACCCAGCAGACGCTTTCCGAGCAAAACCTGCCTCCGTCGATGGAGCATTGGTTCGGAACCGATGAGCTCGGCCGCGATGTGTTTACAAGAACGTGGTATGGAGCGAGGATTTCACTGTTTGTCGGCGTGATGGCGGCTTTGATCGATTTTGCAATCGGCGTCATCTATGGCGGTATCTCCGGCTATAAGGGCGGCAAAACAGACCATGTCATGATGCGGGTCATCGAAGTGCTGCATGGACTGCCTTATTTATTGGTCGTCATTCTTCTCATGGTCATGATGGGGCCTGGACTCGGGACGATCATCGTTGCGCTGACTGTCACCGGCTGGGTCGGCATGGCGCGGATCGTCAGGGGTCAGGTTTTGAAGGTGAAGCATGATGAGCATGTTCTCGCATCCAAAACCTTCGGAGCGAAAACGGTAAGGATCATCAGGCGGAATCTCCTTCCGAACATGATGGGAGCGATCATCGTCCAGATGACCTTGACGGTGCCGTCGGCCATTTTTGCCGAAGCATTTCTCAGTTTCCTCGGTTTGGGCATTCAAGCCCCGTTTGCGAGCTGGGGTGTCATGGCGAACGACGGCCTTCCGGTGATCTTATCGGGACACTGGTGGCGGCTGTTTTTTCCTGCTTTCTTTATTTCATTAACAATGTTCGCTTTTAATGTCGTTGGAGACGGACTGCAGGATGCGTTAGATCCGAAGCTGAGGAGGTAATGTGTTTTTGCGGAAAAAAGTATTGGAAGTCGAGAATCTGCATGTTTCATTTACGACATACGGCGGCACGGTCAAAGCCGTCCGCGGCGTGAGCTTTGAGTTATATGAGGGGGAGACGTTTGCGATTGTCGGTGAGTCGGGATGCGGAAAAAGCGTGACATCGCAAAGCATCATGCAGCTTTTGCCGAAGTTTTCGGCAACGATCACAGACGGTGCGGTCCGCTTTAAGGGAAAAGACTTGCGCCATCTGTCCGAAAAAGAGATGAGAAAGATCAGAGGGGCCGAAATCTCAATGATCTTCCAGGATCCGATGACAGCCCTGAATCCGACCTTGACCGTCGGAGACCAGTTGACAGAAGCGCTTTTGGAACATCGGCCCGTGTCTAAAACAGACGCTCGAAAAGCGGTCATTTCGATGCTTGAGCTCGTCGGGATTCCGAATCCGAAAGAGCGTTTGAGGCAGTATCCGCATCAATTCAGCGGCGGGATGAGGCAACGGATCGTGATCGCCATGGCGCTCATCTGTGAACCGGAGATTCTGATTGCGGATGAACCGACGACCGCGCTCGATGTTACCATTCAGGCGCAAATTCTTGAGCTGTTTAAAGACATTCAGCGGAAAACCGGTGTATCCATCATTTTAATCACCCATGATTTAGGTGTAGTCGCACAGACGGCGGACAGAATCGCCGTGATGTACGCTGGGAAAATAGCGGAAACGGGAGCGAGGAGGGATATTTTTTACCGTCCGCAGCATCCGTATACAAAAGGCTTGCTGCATTCCGTTCCGAGGCTTGACCTCGAAGGTGCGGATCTCGTTCCGATTGACGGGACGCCGCCAGATTTGTTTTCTCCGCCTGAAGGGTGTCCGTTTACGGCGCGCTGTTCCTATGCAATGGAAGTATGCGGCAAGGTTTATCCTGCCGTTGCAGAAGTCTCGGCGGGGCATCGTGTGTGCTGCTGGCTTCAGGATGAAAGGGCGAAACGGGCTCTGCTGACAACATAATCATGAAATCGATTTTCAATGGGGGGATTTGATGAAAAGGCTAGCGAGCGTATTGGCTGCCGCAGTTGCGGTCATTCTGCTGTTCGGATGTACGGCAAATGAACAGGCTGGGCAGGAAACGAAGAAGAAAGCGAAAGAAACGGCTGGAGAACAAGTCCTGAGGCTGAACAATGAAAATGAACCGACATCTTTCGATCCGCCGATCGGCTTTAATAATGTCTCATGGCAGGCGCTGAACAATCTGATGGAAGGTTTGACTAGGCTTGGCGCAGACCATGAACCGGAAGCGGCGTCCGCCGAAAAGTGGAACATTTCCGAATATGGGAAGACATATACTTTTACAATCCGTGATGATGCCAAATGGTCGAACGGAGACCCTTTAACCGCTGGGGATTTTGAATATGCGTGGAAGCGTCTGCTCGATCCGAAAACGGGCTCTTCCGCCGCGTTTTTAGGCTACTTTATCGAAGGCGGCGAGGCCTTTAACAGCGGAAAAGGTGCGAAGGATGATGTCAAAGTCAAAGCGGAGGATGAAAAAACGCTTAAGGTGACACTCGAAAGTCCGCAGCAGTCGTTTTTAAGCATTGTAGCCAATCCGGCTTTTTTCCCGGTTCCTCAGAAAATCGCCGAAAAAAATCCGAAATGGCATGAAGAAGCTGCTACATTTGTCGGCAACGGTCCGTTTAAACTGACAGAATGGAAGCATGATGAAAGCTTTACGATGGTAAAGAGCGATACGTATTGGGACCGGGATACTGTGAAGCTTGATAAAGTGACATGGGCGATGGTCGATGACAGAAATACCGACTACCAAATGTTCGAGTCGAATGAGCTCGATACGGCTTATGTCCCGGCTGAAATGAGCGAGAAGCTGATAGGTTCTGACGAGGTGAAGGTGTTCGATCAGGCAGGTCTTTACTATTACAGATTCAATGTCAATAAAGAACCGTTCCAGAATGAAAAGATCAGAAAAGCGTTTGCGATGGCCGTCGATCAGCAGGAAATCGTCGATTATGTCACAAAAAATGGTGAAAAACCGGCCCGCGGGTTTGTGTCTTCGGGAATCAAAGGGCCGAACGGCAAGGATTTTCGCGAGGAAGGCGGCGATTTGCTCAAATATGACGCCGATGAAGCGAAACAGCTGCTCGAAAAAGGCATGAAGGAAGAAAACTACGAAAAGCTGCCCGCCGTTACGCTGACATACAGCACAAAACCGGAGCATAAAAAAATGGCGGAAGCGATTCAGCAGAAGCTGAAAAGTACGCTCGGCGTCGATGTGAAGCTCGCCAATATGGAATGGAATACATTCCTTGAAGAACAGAAGGCGCTCAAATTTCAATTTTCCCAAAGCTCTTTTCTGGCTGATTATGCGGATCCGATCAACTTCCTGGAAAGCTTTCAAACGGGTAACGCAATGAACAGAACCGGCTGGAGCAATTCAGAGTATGACGAACTGATCAAGGCGGCGAAAAATGAAGCTGATGAAGAAAAACGCACAGAGCTGCTGCATCAGGCTGAAGAACTGCTGTTTGAAGGGATGCCGATCATACCGATCCACTTCTATAATCAAGTCCATTTGGAAAAGGAGAATGTGAAAGGCATCGTCCGTCATCCGGTCGGCTACATTGAACTGAAATGGGCCGAAAAAACGTCATGATCAAACTTGTCCGTCTGCCACTTTCTTTGCGCACGCCACCGCACAGAGGCGGGCGGACTTTTCATAAAGGGGGATGTCTCAGTTGAATATTGCGCCTCAAAGATTAATGCAGGGAGATACAGTCGGTGTGATTGCGCCGGCCAGTCCGCCCGTCCCCGAAAAGCTTGACCGCGCCGTCCGGTTTTTAAAAGAACTCGGGCTTGAAGTCAAAGTGGGACGTTCAGCCATTGAAAGACACGGCTATTTGGCGGGGAACGATGAAGAGCGCTTGGAGGATCTGCACGACATGTTTGAAGACCGTTCGGTCAAAGCTGTCATCTGTGCCTGCGGAGGTTACGGCACGGCGAGGATTGCCGAGAACATTGACTACCGACTCATCAAAAGCCGCCCGAAAATTTTTTGGGGCTATTCAGACATCACTTTTTTACATACAGCGATCAGGCAAAACACCGGACTTATTACATTTCACGGTCCGATGCTCAGTTCGGATATCGGCAATAAAGACGTGCATCCGCTCACCCGGCGCTCTTTCCGGCAGCTGTTTCAAAAAATGACGCTCACCTATACAGAGGAGCTGTCGCCTTTGGAAACGCTCGGAAACGGTGCGGCGAAAGGGGAGCTTGTCGGCGGAAACCTCGCTCTTCTGGTGACGACGCTCGGTACGCCTTATGAAATTGATACGAAAGGAAAGCTTTTGTTTATCGAGGATGTCGATGAAGAGCCTTACCGAATTGACCGGATGCTGAATCAATTGAAAATGGCCGGGAAATTATCGGACGCCGTCGGCATCCTGCTGTGCGATTTTCATAACTGCTCCCCGAAAAAACGCGGTGAGTCACTTACATTAAAAGAAGTTTTCCAAGATTATATCGCCGCTGCAGGAAAACCGGCGCTGTCAGGCTTTAACATCGGCCATTGTTCACCGAATATCGCCGTTCCGGTGGGGGCGCAAGCCGTCCTTGACGCCGACAAAAAACAGCTTACGATCGATCCGGGAATTTCTTGATGGAAAAAGGAGGCTGCTATGAAGATTGCCGAAATGACGACAAACCGTATCGCCGTGCCGCTGAAAAAACCGTTTAAAACAGCGCTTCGAACTGTCCGCACAGCGGAAGCCGTCATTGTCAAATTAACGGCTGAAAACGGGATGACAGGCTGGGGCGAAGCGCCTCCGACTGCCGTTATTACCGGTGAGACGCTTGACAGTATTGAGGGGGCAGTCAACACGATATTCGCACCGGCGCTCTCCGGGCGCAACTTGCGAATGGCGGAGGCGATATTTCATGACATCGACAAGCTGATTGTTGGAAATACAAGCGCAAAGGCCGCTGTAGAAACAGCCGTCTACGATTGCTTGGCGCAGCTTTGCGGTCTTCCCCTGTATCAATTGCTGGGCGGATACAGGCGGGAGATCGAGACGGATTTTACTGTCAGCGTCAATGACCCGGAAGAAATGGGGAAAGACGCGGCCCGTTATGTAAAAGATGGGTTTCGTACGCTCAAAATTAAAGTAGGAAAAAACGATATGGCAACAGACCTCGAACGGATCAGGGAAATCCGCAAACAAGCGGGGGGCGCTGTCCGGATCCGCGTGGACGCCAATCAAGGCTGGACGGCGAAACAGGCTGTCAAAGCCATTCGGAAAATGGAGGATGAGGGGCTTTCGATCGAGCTTGTCGAACAGCCGGTTCACCGATGCGATCTCGAAGGCTTGAAACAGGTGACAGATGCCGTCGATACGCCGATTATGGCGGACGAAAGCGTGTTTACCCCAAGGGATGCTTTTCACGTACTGAAAACGAGAAGCGCCGATCTCATCAATATTAAACTGATGAAAGCGGGCGGCATCCGCCAGGCGTTGAAAATCAACGCCATGGCAGAAGCGTGCGGAGTGGAATGCATGGCCGGAAGCATGATCGAAACAAGGGTCGGCATCACAGCAGCCGTCCACTTCGCAGCAAGCCAGAAAAATGTGACAAAATTCGATTTTGATGCGCCGCTCATGCTGAAGAAGGATATTGTTGAAGGCGGCATCCGCTATCATGGAGGAACGATCACGATACCGGATGCTCCCGGACTCGGTATCACGAAAGTCAACCATTGAGAGGGGGAAGACGAATGAGCCTTTATACGACAACCGTCTCGGTCGCCAACGTCTGGACCAGTCCGGAAGCACCGCGCCGCATTGACCGGTTGATGCTGGCAAATCCCGTACATGTAAGAAGCTGGCTTGACGCAATGTCCTTCGATGAGCGTCTTGAGCTGTGTACGGCAAACCTTGTTCAAACACAGGTGCTTTTCGGAGAAGATGTGCAGCTTATAAAAGAGCGGGAAGGCTGGGCTTTCGTCATCATTCCCGGGCAGCCGTCTGCAAAAGACGAACGCGGCTACCCGGGCTGGATACCAAAGGAATGCCTGGCCGAAAAAAGCCCGGCGAAGTCTGAGACAAGCGCCGTCATTCAAAAACCGACGGCTTTTCTATATGATGACAAGAAAATGAAAGTTCTTGAGCTGAGCTTTCTCACTAAGCTGCCCGTTTTGTCTTCGGACGGCATTTGGTTTGAGGTTGATACACCGCTCGGACGCAGATGGCTGAAAAAAGAAGATGCGGATATCGAAACACCTGTAAAAGGCAGTGGAGACGACATCGTTCAAACCGGTGAGGCGTTTTTGAACCTGCCCTATCTTTGGGGAGGAATGAGCGGTTTTGGCTACGATTGCTCAGGATTTGTCTTCAATATGCTGAAGGCGAACGGCTGCTCAGCGCCGCGCGATGCCGGCGATCAGGCGAACAGCGGAAAAGAGGTGTCCTTCAGCAGCCCGAAGCGGGGCGATCTACTGTTTTTCGCATATGAAGAAGGCAAAGGGCGGGTTCACCATGTCGGCATTTACTGCGGAAACGGAGAGATGCTGCACTCTCCAAAAACGGGAAAATCGATTGAGGTCATACCTCTTAAAGGCACAATTTATGAAAAAGAGCTGTGTGCCATCAGGCGCTATTTTTAATTAAAACGGGGGGATTGGCATGCAAACCGGCGCTTTATTGAAAGTAAGCCGTCTCAAAATGCACTTTGACGCCGGAAGGGGCAAAACGGTCAAAGCGGTCGACGGCATTTCATTTGATATTAAAGAAGGAGAGACGTTCGGACTCGTCGGAGAATCGGGCTGCGGCAAGTCGACTTCCGGAAGGGTGCTGATGCGCCTTTATCAGCCGACAGAGGGCGAGGTTACATATCGGGGAAAAAACATCCACAATTTGAGCGATGATGAATCATTCCAGTACAACCGCAAAATTCAAATGATTTTTCAAGACCCCTATGCTTCACTAAATCCGAGGCTAACGGTCAGGGAGATTATGACAGAGCCCATGGAAATCCACGGCCTGTACGGAGGGAAAAAGGCGCGTCTTGAAAAAGCGGACGAGCTTCTGGAAGCAGTCGGCCTGCACAAAAGCTTTGCCAATCGCTATCCCCATGAGTTCAGCGGCGGACAGAGGCAAAGAATCGGCATCGCCAGGGCGCTTGCGCTTGAGCCTGAATTTATCGTTGCTGATGAGCCGATATCCGCACTTGATGTCTCCGTCCAGGCGCAAGTCGTCAACCTTTTGAAAAAGCTGCAAAAGGAAAAAGGGCTCACGTTTTTATTTATCGCCCACGATCTTTCCATGGTGAAGCACATCAGCGACCGGATCGGCGTCATGTATCTCGGGCACATGGTCGAGATCACCGACAGCGGCCGGCTTTATCAAGAACCGCTGCATCCTTACACCCAGGCGCTTTTATCGGCTATCCCGATTCCCGATCCGGATGTGGAAGATAAGCGGAAACGAATCATACTGAAAGGCGAGCTGCCAAGTCCGATCGATCCGCCGAGCGGCTGCGTTTTCAGAACGAGATGTCCCGCCGCGACGGACATTTGCACCGCCAAAAAACCGCTCTTAAAAGAAGCCGATGACGGTCATTTTGTCGCCTGCCATCTGTATGACGGCGACGCGAGAAAAGAGGACGACGGCCTGAAGGTGACGCTGCAGGCGAGGTGAAGCAAATCCCAGCATAATTCGTGCTCTCTATAAGAATAATAACAATCAAAAAGGAGACATGAAGATGCTGGAAGATAAGACGTATAAACTGGGTTTGGCTCTCTCCGGCGGCGGATTTCGCGCCGGATTTTTTCATATTGGAGTTTTGTCAAGGATGGCTGATATAGGCCTGCTTCGTCACGTTGACTTGATTTCAGCAGTTTCAGGAGGGTCAATCATCGGTACACTGTACTACCTGCGTTTAAAAAAGCTGTATGAAAGTAAAAAAGGAGCTGAAGTAAAAGATGAAGATTATCAAAATATGATGGTCGAGATACAAAACGATTTTCTCAGAGCAGTCCAGTGCAACATCAGACTTCGCACCTTTACTAACCCTTTGAAAAACTTGAAAATGTGTTTGCCAAACTACTCGCGCAGCGACTATGCAGGCGAACTTTTTGAAAAATTCATGTTCAAACCAGTGGGTGCGTTTTGCGAATGCAAGCGATGTATCTACATGCACGATTTAACAATAAACACGACTATAAAAAATGCGAAAATTCCCAAGCTATTGATGAATGCCACTGTTTTAAATAACGGCCATAATTGGGTATTTACCAATTCGGGAATGGGGGAAATCGATAGGGATAAAAGTCTTTTGTTTGTTGATGGAAATTTCAAATTGGAACGTGTCAAATCCTATCAAGACTTATGTAAAAGTAACTGTCATTCACGGTGTGAAGAACAAAATAAACGGAAACGCGGACCATGCAAGCATAGTTGTTTCAGGCTGGGCCATGCTGTTGCTGCCTCAGCAAGCGTCCCTGGAGTCTTTGTCCCCCTTGCCATCAGTGATCTTTATGAGGAAGGCATTCGGGTGCAGCTTGCTGATGGGGGTGTTCATGATAACCAAGGGATTAGTACTCTGTTGAGTGAGAGACCTAAGTGCACTCATTTTATTATTAGTGACGCGTCTAAGCAAATGGAAAGCGAAAAAGAACCGTCCACGCATATCCCTGGAGTTGTGGGGCGAAGCGCCAGCATTCTCGCCGATCTGGTGAGGGAAAAACAGATTTCAGGCCATATGAAAAAATACCATCGCACGACAGCATTGTTGCACTTGAAAAAGCGGCTGTCAATTGACTCGATCCCGATCAAAAATCAAGAAAGACAAGGCTGCTCGTTTAAAGGGCCTTACCACACATACGGTGTCAACGAAGAAGTTCAAAACCTGCTTTCAAAAGTCCGGACAGATCTTGACTCTTTTTCTGAAGTCGAAGCCTACTCATTAATGCTTGACGGGTACAAAATGAGCGAGTACGAGTTTAAGCGATCCCAAATAAAGGATCTTGCCGCGAAGTCTCCTATAAAACCAAAGAATTACCGCTTTTTCGAAATAGATAGCTGGCTTACGGCAGAAGAGATTCATCCATATTATAAAAGGCTTTTAACAGCTTCAAGCAAAACGTTGTTTAAACCTTTTAGAATAAACAGAGGTCTGGGAAATATCGGCATTTTAGTTGCGGTATTTATAGGAATAATGCTTATGCCTGACATCGAGATTCCTTCTAATATATCCTTGCCAACAGTGCTTTTCATTTTGCCAATTTTGTATGTACTTCTTTTAAAAGCAATATATACCGGTCGACTCAGAAACCCTGCAATCAAAATTTTATTTAAAATTGTTCCTGCGGTATTGATCGCTTTAACGGGATTTATCTTTGTGAATATGTACCTTCTAGTGTTTGATAAGCTCTTCTTATACTTTGGCAGTATGCAAAAGTTAAAAAGAAAAGCGTAAAAAAAGAGCCTTCATTCTGAGGCTCTTTTTACGTACAGCTACGCTCAATCGGCAATGTACAGCATCTGAAAGACCCGCCGGATTTTATGATCTCGGATAAGTCGATTTCGATGACCGTATAGCCCCTTTTTCTGAGCTCCTGATTTACGTGGCGGTTAACAGGCAGGCTGATCACGGTTTTATTGCCGATGGACAGAACGTTTGTACCGAGTTGGAACTGTTCATCATCCGTAATTTCGATCATCTCATAGCGTTTTTTCAAGACGTCGTATTCTCTTTCTCCTAAGGCTTTTGGATAGACAAGCGCTTCTGTCGGCGAAAGAATGTTGAAGACGCAATCCAGATGAAGGAACGTTTCTTCAAACGGAACCGGTATGACTTCATAAGAGGGAAGCCTGCGCTTCAGTTCTTGGACGGCCGAGAACGTCGTTCTGTGGCTGATACCGGCATATATGGTATTTTGGTCGACGAGGATGTCGCCGCCTTCGATTTGATAGCCTTCATTAAATGCGGCCCAGGAGATCTGTTCTTTTGCCAGCCATTCCTGCAGGACGTTTTCTTCGCCCTGGCGGATGTCGGCTGATAGCTGCGCGGAAAACACAGTGTCTCCGATCGTAAACCCGATATCGCGCGTGAAAACCTGTTCCGGAAATTGGCTTAAAGCAGGCAGAATCACGACTTCAATACCCCGGCTCTCCAATTCTTTTATCAATGTATGATGCTGGCGGACGGCCAGCGTTTTATCGATATTATCTTTTTGAAAATACTTTTGTGTTTCATTGATCACTTCTGCAATCTCCATATATTCCGGTCTGCATAACACCACTTTTTTTAAGACGTCGTATTCGCTTGTACAGCCCGCCCCGCGGTTTTTTTTCGATAATGCTGAGTCCATTTTGATTCCCCCGTCCTCTCTTTAGTCATTTCATTATTCCCTTCCCGCAGCGAGAAATAAACCTTTTAGCCAGAAAATCTGACAGTCAGCCGGATAAAAAAGTTTAGACAAATGAATTCTAATAGTGTTTAATATAGAAAAAATCCACTTTACAAACGCATCTTAGTAGACATCAAAGGAGTAATGGATGATGAATGGACCTGAAAAGAGATACTGCAAAGAATCAAAAGTTGTCAAAACAAGCAGGGTATTTCCGCTTGATACGAACAATCACAACACCTTGTTCGGCGGCAAGCTGATGAGCTATATCGACGATATCGCTTCGATTTCGGCAGCGAGACACTCGAGGTGTGAAACCGTGACAGCTTCCATGGATTCCGTCGATTTTCTCGAACCGATCCGCCAGGAGGATTCAGTCTGCCTTGAATCTTATGTGACATGGGTCGGCAGAACGTCAATGGAGGTATTCGTCAAAGTCATTAAAGAGCATTTGCTGACAGGCGAACGAAAGCTTGCGGCGACATCCTTTTTAACCTTCGTGGCGCTTGATCAGGACGGCAATCCTCAGGCCGTTCCCCAAGTTGTACCGCAGTCTGAAGAAGAAATCATGCTGCACCAGACCGCCCGGCAGCGCGCCGAAGAACGGAAAAACCATCGCAAACACAGCAAAGCGCTGGCCCAGGCGCTGGCTGTTGACAAACCTTGGTAAACATACGAACAAAACCCCGGCTCAGGTATCAGTTGCAGGGGTTTTGCTGTGTCATGAATACACAAACCAATATTTGTTCAAAATAAATGACAAAAAACGGAAAGAAGTTTTGGGTGAAATGCTTGAATTTGTATGGACTTTTTTAGCCAAGCCTGCTTTAGTGTTCTCTATAGCTTATATTCTTTTTCGAATCGCAGGGAAGAAAGCCGTTTCGCAAATGACGAACTTCGACCTTTTGCTGACATTTGCGATCGGAACGATCATCAGCGAACCGATTCTTACTTCTAAAATTTCAATGTCCATTTATTACGCACTTACCTTTCTGATCTTCTATTTGTTGATTGAAAAGCTGTCATTACACAATAAATGGCGCTGGTTTCTTGTCGTCAGTCCGACCGTGCTGATCCGAAACGGCAATATTGATGAAGGGGGATTAAAAAGAGAGCGGCTGACCGTCAATGAACTGCTCGGCAAATTGCGCGAAAAAGGCTATGCCGATCCGAAAGATATCGACATCGCCCTGATTGAAGAATCGGGCCAGATCAGCGTGATTCCCAAATCGGAAGCGAGGCCTGTACAGCCGCGGGACCTCAGCTTGGAGACGAAGCGGAATTTCGTGCCGATTCCGCTTATTTTAGACGGCGAAATCATCGAACACAATTTAAAATACTTGAAAAAAACGAAAGAATGGCTGTTTCAAAAATTAGAGGATAAAGGGATTGAGCAAGCGATGCTGCCAACCATTACGCTCGGCACCTTGAACGAAAAAAATGAAATTATGATTGATAGGGAAGATCCCGGCAGCCCGTTAACTGATGATCCATATCTTTATAAACCGGGGCAAGACCATTAATTTTCGCCGAATAGGCGATTTTTTTATTTTGTACTATTTCAGAAAAATATTAAGAGTCTGTTCTTTTCTTCATCCGTAAAATGAAACAGGGCATTTGTCACGAAAGTTGAAAATGGTGTCACAAAAAATAGGAGGAAAATATGTTGTTTTCTGTATTTTTATAGCATATATTAGTTTTTGTGAAAAATTTTGATGGTAGGTGCAATTGATGAAAAGGTTTTTTAGTGTAATGATTTTGGGCGCCCTGCTGCTGCTCGGCACTTCTGTGCCAATCGAAGCGGCAGACTACGGACGCGACGTCCTCGGCTCAAAAGACGGCTGGGGCGCTTATGGAAAAGGAACGACCGGAGGCGCTGACGCTTCTTCTGATCAGGTATATACGGTCAAAAACCGCAAGCAGCTTGTTGAGGCATTAGGGGGAGACAATAAAAAGAACAGCGAAAATGATACGCCGAAGATCATCTATGTGAAGGGAACAATCAATCTTAGTGTTGATGATGACAACAATCCTTTAGGCTATGAAGATTATAAAGACCCTGAATATTCGATCGAAGCGTATCTCAAAGCTTATGATCCGAAGAAATGGGGGAAAAAGGAGCCGTCAGGAAAGCTTGAAGAGGCAAGGCTCCGCTCCAAAGACAATCAGAGGGAGCGTGTCTTGATCAGAGTCGGTTCAAACACGACGATAATCGGGCTCGGAGATGATGCGAAAATCGTCGGCGGAGGCCTTTATGTCAAAAACGCGGAAAACATCATTATCCGCAATATCGAATTCGAAAACGCGTACGATTTCTTCCCTGGCTGGGATCCGACGGATGGGAGCAGCGGAAACTGGAATTCAGAATATGACAACCTGCTGATTGAAATGTCCAAAAATATTTGGATCGACCACTGCTCATTCAATGACGGAGATCAGCCTGATGAGCTGACCGAAACGTATTTCGGGCGTGAATTCCAGCATCACGACGGACTGCTGGATATCAAAAAGCAGTCGGATTTTATTACGGTATCCTACAGCATATTTTCAGGACATTCTAAAAACACGATTATCGGATCAAGCGACAGCTACAAAGCAGACAACGGTCATTTAAGGGTGACATTCCACCACAATCTCTACGAAAATATAAAAGAGCGGGCACCGCGCGTCCGCTACGGAAAAGTGCACATTTACAACAACTATTTTAAAAGCACGAAAGACAGCTACAATTATTCATGGGGTGTAGGCTATTCTTCAAAAATTTATGCTGAGGACAACTACTTCGACCTGCCGGAAGGAACGAAGCCTCAAAAATTGATGAAGGTCTTTAAAGGTGACGCTTTATATGAAAAAGATACGGTCGTAAACAACCAAAAAAGCGTCGCAAAAATCGATGTTGTCAGCACATACAACCAAGCAAACCATGCGTCTGTCAAAAAATCGGCCGGCTGGAAGCCGACGCTGTTTGAAAAAATCGACGACGCAGAAGATGTGCCGACAATCGTTGAAGCGCAGGCAGGCGCAGGAAAACTGAAGTAATATACGCAAAGCGGACATGGTGTCCGCTTTTTTTGTTCGGGTATCTTGCAATACAAAATACCATATGTTATGATTCATCTATCTTGTATTGCAAGATACATAAAAGAGGTGGCTTATGAGTTCAACGCAAATGCTGAAAGGGATTTTAGAAGGATGTCTGCTTGCTGTCATATCCGAAGGGGAGATATACGGCTATGAAATGACAAAGGTGCTTGCGGGATATGGTTTTTCGGATATCAGCGAAGGAAGCATCTATCCGATTCTCCTGCGCATGCAAAAGGAAAAATGGGTGGAGACCGAACTAAAACGGTCGGCGAGCGGCCCGAAGAGAAAATATTACAGACTGACGCCCCTTGGCGAAGCGGAGCTTCGATCGTTCATCGGGCGTTGGAAGGCATTATCCGGGAACGTCAATGCGCTGCTCGAAAAAAAACTGAAGGAGAAGTGAAATCGTGCTATCAAAAGACATGCAAAACGTATTGGACGACATGAGATTGTATTTAATGTCTGTAGGAAAAAGCGACAAAGAAATCGAAGGAATCATGAATGAGCTGACTGTTCATGCCTTGGAAGGGGAAAAGGAAGGAAAAACCGTCCGGCAAATTTTTGGGGATTCTCCCAAGTCATATGTTCAAGCGCTGTCAAAAGAGCTTTCATCAAGGCCGGGGGAGATCGCCAAGTTGTTCTTTGCCATTTTGATCGGCGCGATATCCTATTTTATATTCAGTGACGCCGTGAACGACAGCCTCAATTATTCGGTCTATGTACTGGCAGGCTATCCGCTTTATATTTTGCTGGCAGCGGCTATGTTACCGCTGTTGGGCCGCGTTTCAGCGTTTAAAGGGAAGAAAACGGCCTTCATGTATACGGTGATGTACACCGCTTTGACGTTTTTTCCGATTTTGGCGATTATTTTTATTGATCGGCAATTCGGGACACCTATTCTTTCGTTTGACGGGGGAAGCCGCTGGCTGATTATGGCTCTGTCGTTTCTCGTGATCGTACTTTTGTCTTTCAGGTTGAAAGCTGCAGCATTGTCCATATTGCCGCTGCTTTTAGCCGGAACGCATTTTTTGTTTCAGTATATGAAGTGGGATTCAGCCGGAGCCATGCTGGCAGAAACTTATATTCCCTATATCGGGCTGCTGCTCGTCATGTTCATTGAGACAAAGCGTGCCAAAAATACGGCTCAATATGAATGAAATACGGAAGAGCATGATATTTTTTAAGGTAAAGACTCTTGCCTTTTGGCGATCACAATGTTTATGATCAGAGCATGAAAGGTGGCCGATATATGGATATGATGTGGGGCTATGTACTCGTCTTTATTTTGGCTGCGATTCCGTGGTTTGAAGTGATCGGTGTCGTGCCGCTAGCGATCGTTGCCGGGCTTAAACCGGTTCCGTCCGCTATTATCGCACTATTCGGAAATCTGTTAACTGTACTGCTGCTTATTTTTTTAATTGACAAAGTGAAGGCGTGGCTTGAAAGAAAACGCGGGGAGCGGGGAACGGAGACCGATAAGCTCTCAAAAAGGAAAAGCAGAGCGAAAAAAATATGGCTGACCTACGGCATCCCTGGCCTTTCTTTCGTCGGACCTTTCTTTATCGGCTCCCACTTAACCGCGTTTATGTGCATGGGCTTCGGGGCCAAGCGAAGGCAAACGGCGCTCTGGATGACGGGGAGTCTCACGGTATGGACAGCGGTGTCGGCTGTCGCTGCCTACTACGGTTTCAGTTTCCTCGCTCCTGAAAATGAAGGGCTGCTGAAAAATATCTTTAAACAAGAGGAGTGAAGTTATGCCGTTTTTAAAGGATTTATCTCCAGTTGAAGAGATGGCGCCGACAGTCGGGGTGCTTTTTTCGGCGGTCAATGAAAACATCGAACGGCTGAAATCAATCGTCTCCGGCATCAGCAGGGAGGAGCTGGAATATAAAGGGGAGCATGGCGACAAAAACAGCATCGCCCAGCTGATCTATCATTTAATCAATGTCGATATTCGCTGGGTATACAGGCTGAAGGGAAGCGAATTTCCCAGAGAGCTGGAAGAGAAATACGGGCCGATGACAGATGAAAACGGACGTTTGCCGGAGGTAAAAGGCTTACCCTTATCCGTGTTAATCGAGTGGTATGACGAGGTGCTGGAGATGTTGAAACGCACCGTTAAAGGCTTCTCGGAAACAGACTTGTTGAAGAAGGTTCCGTATGAGGGAGGGTTTTCGACCATCCGCTGGGGAATCTGGCATATGTCTGATCATAACCGCTATCACC
The DNA here is from genome assembly GCF_038002405.1 of Bacillus sp. FSL W7-1354. Lineage (NCBI taxonomy): Bacteria > Bacillati > Bacillota > Bacilli > Caryophanales > Bacillaceae > Bacillus > Bacillus sp. FSL W7-1354. The sequence goes on from NZ_JBBOCL010000001.1 coordinate 490,818, forward strand.
AAGCGCATATCCAGGCCTGCTTAGGGGAGTACCGCAAGCAAAACAGTTGATTTTTTCGAATGATTTGGTATGATGCTAATTAGCAAACTTCATAGCGTTAAAGTTTTCTAGGGTTCCGCACATTCGGATGTGGTCTGGTCCGAGAGAAAACACATATGATTTGTTCATATGCACACGGAGGGATAAAAGCCCGGGAGTATCGTTTTCATCGATAACCCGGGTTTTTTCTTTTGCTGAAAATGAATTGGAGGGATTTTGATGAGATGGGGCAGTGTCATACTTGCAGCCTTGTTTGAAATTGGCTGGGTCATGGGGCTGAAACACGCTGATTCGGCTCTTGAATGGATCGGCACGGCGGCCGCCGTCGCGATGAGCTTTTATATACTGGTGAAGGCGGGAGAGAAGCTGCCGGTCGGAACCGTGTATGCCGTATTTACCGGTCTCGGCACAGCGGGAACGGTCGTCTGCGAAATCGTCTTGTTTCATGAGCCGGCAAATATCGCCAAGCTTGCTCTGATCGGTGTTTTGCTATGCGGCGTGATCGGCTTGAAGCTTGTAACAAATGAGGAGAAAGGGGAGGCGTCATAATGGAATGGATCTGCCTCATCGCCGCCGGTATACTGGAAATGCTCGGCGTGACGATGATGAACCAGTTTCATAAAGACAAGCGGCTGAGATGGATCTTATTGTTGATCATCGGTTTTGCCGCTTCGTTTTTCTTGCTATCCCTTGCGATGGAGACGCTGCCGATGGGAACGGCGTATGCAGTTTGGACAGGGATCGGCACGGTTGGAGGTGCGCTTGTCGGCATCCTGTTTTACGGAGAGCCGAAAGACGGAAAACGCATCTTTTTCATCGCGCTCATTTTGGGATCAGCCGTCGGACTCAAACTGATAAGCTAGCGTCCGGCCCGTGCACTTTATGGCAAATGGGCGTCCGTAAATTGATTTTTCAATAAACTCCAGTATAATGAAAAGATAGTTTACGAATTACAAGCAAAGAGGGTTTTACGAAAATGAATGCATATATGAAACAGCAGTTATCGCAATATCAGGAAATCAATAACGATAAGGTCCGCCTTCTGGTCAGCTGTCCGGATCAGCCTGGAATCGTCGCCGCCGTTTCTTCCTTTTTATTTGAAAATGGCGCGAATATTATTGAATCGAGCCAGTATACGACAGACCCTGAAGGAGGCCGGTTCTTTCTGCGGATTGAGTTTGAAGCCGAAGGCATCCGCAAAAAGATCGAACAGATGAAAGCGACATTCGCCACTGTGGCGGAGTCCTTCCAACTGACGTGGAGCATGAATTTGGCGAGCGAGCTGAAACGCGTCGCTATCTTCGTTTCAAAAGAGCTTCACTGCTTGCATGAACTGCTGTGGGAGTGGCAGAGCGGCAATTTGATGGCGGAAATTGCAGCGGTTATCAGCAATCATGAAGATGCAAGAGAAACCGTTGAATCGCTGAATATTCCGTTCCTTTACATGAAAGCGAACAAAGACATCCGTGAGGAAGTGGAAAAACAGCAGCTGAAATGGCTTGAAGAGTACCGTGCGGATGTCATCGTTCTCGCCCGCTACATGCAGATTTTAACGCCTGATTTTGTCTCGGCTCATCCAAACAAAATCATTAATATTCACCACTCATTCCTGCCGGCTTTTATCGGAGCGAATCCGTATAAACGGGCATATGAAAGAGGCGTTAAACTGATCGGAGCAACATCGCATTATGTGACAAACGAATTGGATGAAGGACCGATCATCGAACAGGATATCGAACGGGTCGACCACAGAGACAATGTGGAAGCATTGAAAAACATCGGCCGCACGATTGAGAGAAGCGTTTTGGCAAGAGCGGTCAAATGGCACTTGGAAGACCGGATTATCGTGCATGGAAACAAGACGATCGTCTTTAATTAAATTGTTTGATCTCCCTCTTGACAGAGGCGTTTTTCCTAGGCATAATAATAAAAAATCACGAGCGTTGAAGAGGGCCAGTAAGCAGTTCTTTCTGTGAAAGAGAGTGAAATGGCATGCTGAAACATTTCACCACATGAAACCTGCTGAACCTGCCTCGGAGTCTCAGGGGGAAAACCTGGGCGCATACCCTGGCGTTAAAGGGGAAAGAGGAGTGCGCTTTTTTCTCGCGCATTCAATGAAGGTGGTACCGCGGAAAGCTCTTTTCGTCCTTTTATTTGGACGAAAAGGGCTTTTTCTGTTGGCTTCTGCCAGATCATCTCGGAGGGAAAAAACGTGAAAAAACAACGGATTGTCATTAAAATCGGAAGCAGTTCATTAACCAATTCGAAAGGCAGCATCGATGAGGCGAAGATCAATGACCATGTTCGGGCGATAGCTGCTCTGAAAAAAGAAGGCCACGACGTCATCTTTATTTCGTCCGGCGCTGTCGCTGCGGGATTTTTACAGCTCGGCTATCCCGCGAGGCCTGTCACGCTAAAGGGGAAACAGGCTGCAGCGGCCGTCGGCCAGAGCTTGTTAATGCAGACATACATCAAGCATTTTGCAGACCGCGATATCAAGCCTGCGCAAATTTTATTGACAAGAAACGATTTTGCCAAACGGGAACGGTATCGAAATGCATATGCGACCATTATGGAACTGATTGAACGGGGGCTTGTCCCGATTATTAATGAAAATGATTCGGTATCTGTTGAAGAATTGACGTTTGGGGACAATGACATGCTATCCGCCCTGGTGAGCGGACTGATTCATGCCGACAAACTCATCATTTTAACGGATATTAACGGCCTCTATGATTCGAATCCGAATGAACATCCTGATGCCCGCCGTTTTGATTACATTCCCGAAATTACGGACGAACTTTTGGGCTGCGCCGCATCCGCCGGTTCAAAAGTGGGGACGGGCGGAATGAAGTCGAAGCTTTTGGCGGCAAAAACCGCTCTTTCACTCGGCGTCAATGTTTTCATAGGCGCCGGAGAGGGAGATGATAAGCTGATTCAGATTTTAAAAGGAAACGGGGACGGCACCTATATCGGCCAATCCGACCTGTCTTCCGTCAACAATCATAGACAGTGGATCGCTTTTCACTCTCCTGTCTCAGGGAAGATTACCGTTGATGAGGGGGCTGAGCTGGCGATTATCGAAAATGGCGGCAGCTTGCTGCCGGCCGGCGTAACAGCAATATCCGGGGATTTTCCGAAAGGGGCGGTTGTCGAAGTTTACGGACCGAACGGCTTGGCCGGAAAAGGCCAAACGCTGTACTCCGCAGCAGAACTTGAAGAGGTGAAAGGGAAACGAAGCGATGAGTTCCATCATGAAGAAGGGATAGAAGTCATCCATCGAAATGATTGGGTAAGTATTAAAGAATAAGGGGATGAAAGAATGAGCGAAGTGATTGAAAAAGCAAAAAAGGCTAAAGTCGCAAAAGAAGAACTGGTTCATCAGCCGACTGCAAAGAAAAATGAGGCGCTTTCCTTCATCGCCGAGGCGCTCCGCTTTAAGCAAGATGAGATATTGGCAGAAAACGAGAAAGATATCGTTCGCGGCAAAGAAAAAGGCTTTTCACCTGCGCTGCTTGACCGACTTGCCTTAACGCCGGAGAGACTGAATGATATGGCAGACGCCGTCATGCTGCTCATCAAGCTTGAAGATCCTGTGGGGGAAACGCTTGAAACGATCCGCAAAGACAACGGGCTTTTCATTGAAAATGTCAGGGTTCCGCTCGGAGTCGTCGGCATGATCTACGAGGCCCGGCCGAATGTAACGGTCGACGCCGCGACCCTCTGTTTGAAAACGGGAAATGCCGTCATCCTGCGGGGCAGTTCATCAGCCATCAACAGCAATCAAGCGCTCGTCCGCGTAATCAGAGAAGCGCTCGAACAATCTGCGCTTCCGCAGGATGCCGTTCAGCTCATTGAAGATACAAGCAGGGAAGCGGCAAAACAGCTGTTCACTTTAAACGACGGCTTGGATGTTCTGATTCCGCGAGGAGGAAAAAACCTCATTGATATGGTGGTGCGGGAATCCACAGTACCTGTCCTTGAAACAGGCGCGGGAAACTGTCACATATTCATTGATGAATCGGCTCGGTCCGACATGGCCGAGCAGGTTGTAATCAATGCCAAAACGCAGCGTCCTTCTGTCTGCAATGCGATTGAAACGGTGCTTATCCATAAAGACTGGGCGAAAGAGCATACGACAGCGCTGCTTCAAAAGCTTGAAGAAGCAGGCGTTGAAATCAGGGGAGACGAAGCTGTATGCGCGCTGCTGCCATCTGCGGTTCCTGCTCGCGAGACCGACTGGGAAACCGAGTTTCTTGCGCCGGTTGTCAGCATCAAAATTGTCGCCGGAATCGATGAAGCCATCCGGCACATCAGGCAGTACGGCACGCGTCATTCGGAAGCGATTCTGACTGAAAATCAGGAAAACGCCCGGTTTTTCTTAACGTCTGTTGACGCTGCAGCGGTTTACCACAATGCTTCCACGCGTTTTACGGACGGCTTTGAATTCGGCTATGGCGCCGAAATCGGCATCAGCACGCAAAAGCTTCATGCAAGGGGGCCGATGGGCCTTAAAGCGCTGACTTCTTCTAAATATATCATTAAAGGAAACGGGCAAATCCGGATATGAAAGTGAAACATCCTGTCTTGACATGCAGACAGGATGTTTTTTTGTTGCGTTTTCGCATTCAATTTTATAAAATTTAATTGTGCACAATATAAATTAAAGGAGACGATAAATCATGAAACCGCTATTTACCTCGCAAGCTACTGCCAAAGGCGGCAGAGACGGACAAGTCACCTCATCTGACCGCGTCCTTGAACTGGAGCTGGCCATGCCGGGAACACCAAAAGCCAAGAAGAACGAAAATGCCACCAATCCGGAGCAGCTGTTTGCTGCCGGATATGCGGCATGCTTTGACAGTGCATTGCAATTGACCGCCCAAAAAGCGCGTCTTCGAATGGAGACAGAGGTGACGGCAAACGTCAGCCTTCTGAAAGATGAAGCAGATGGAGGCTATAAGCTCAGTGTCACGCTGCAAGTAAAAGGAACCGACGTTGAACAGTCGGAGCTCGAAAAACTCGTTCATCAAGCTCATACCGTTTGTCCGTATTCAAAAGCGATTTCCGGAAATGTTGATGTCAGCCTTGAAGTCATTTCTTAAAAAAAAGGCGCCTTCATATCGAAGGCGCCTTTTTGCTGTCTTTACAGCGCATCTGTTTTTTTCGTCAATGAAGCCAGAAGGGATTCAAGCGTTTGTTTCAAGTTCTTCAGTTCGCCAGCCGACAGATCGGTCTGGGCGATCATGTGTTGCGGAATGCTGCTCGCTTTTTCCTGAAGTGCCTGGCCGCCTGCTGTCAGTCTGACGACCACAGACCGTTCATCTTCAGGTGACCGCTCCCTTGTTAAAAGCCCGTGCTGCTCCATCCTCTTCAGCATCGGCGTCAGTGTGCCGGAATCGAGATAAAGGAGCTTGCCCATTGTTTTGACGTTTAATTCCCCGTGCTCCCATAATAAAAGGAGTGCGAGGTACTGCGGATACGTAATATTGAGTTTATCAAGCAGCGGCTTGTAAAGCTTCGTCATTTCACGCGAACTGGCATAAAGGAGAAAACAAAGCTGTCTGTCAAGCCTCATATGTTCAAATTCGTTTGTCATCGTTTCACCAACTCTTTTTTATGTTCCTTTTTATTGTATAAGATTTTTCGTTTTTTTCCCATTGTTCTGCAGAAAACCCGAAAAAACAAAAACGGATGTTTAAAAAACTCATTTTGTGAAATATAAAGAGTAGAGGAAAAAAACGTAAGGAGGAATCAGGATGACTGCATTATTTACAGCAAAAGTCACGGCAAAAGGCGGAAGATCAGGACATGTCACATCAGATGACGGGGTTTTGGATCACAACATTGTCATGCCAAATGAAAAAAAAGAAGGCGAATCAGGGACAAATCCTGAACAGCTCTTTGCGGCGGGATACGCGGCGTGCTTCGGCGGCGCATTGGAGCATGTCGCAAAACAAAAAGGCATTAACATCGATTCTGAGGTTGAGGGCCATGTGAGCTTGCTGAAGGATGAGAGTGACGGCGGTTTTAAAATCGGCGTCAAGCTGATCGTCACCTCAGGCGGGGTAGACAAAGAAAAAGCGAAAGAGCTGGTCGAAGCCGCTCATGACTTTTGCCCTTATTCAAAAGCGACGAGAGGAAATATCGACGTCAGCCTTGAAGTAAAATAAACAAACGGGAAAGATGAAAACGAGAAAGCAAACAAAGCTTGTTTGCTTTCTTTTTTAGAAAGGAGCAGCAAATGGCATATCTTAAAAAAGCGCTTGTATTCGCCGTGCTCTCTGCCGCCTTCGTCCTTGTAGGATGCGGAACCGGAGCGAAGGAGAACAACGGAAATCAACCCTCGGCTGATACGGCCAAACAGAAAGCGCCTGATTTGAAAACATATTCTCTTGACAAAAATATTCGGTCTGAAGAAGATTTTGATTTGATAGGCAAGTATGTTCATGCCGAAGACGACCAAATCACGCTCGAAATAAAGGATAAGGAACTGATTGTACCGAAAAGCAGCCGTTTTCACAGCGAAGAAGACCATGATGACTTAATCGGGAAGCTTGTGAAGGTAGAGGTGGACGGAAAAACGCAAGAAGCCGAAGAAGCCGAGCTCATGCCGCAGTCAAAAGCCGACCAAAACGGCGTATATGAACAGGAGAATGACGGCAGCCGAAAAATCATTGCCGCGTTTGTCAGCGAATCGGAACAAAACATTACAATCAAAACAAAAGCAGGGGAAAAAACTTATCAGAAAACAGCCGATTTTGAGAGGGATGTCGCCGAAGCACCTGAAAAACTGAAAGGGAAAATCGTCAGGCTTGAAATTGAAAAGGATGGAAAGGCGGAAAGCCTTGATTTGGAATCTGAAGATCAAAAGCTTGAATGGTATGAGCCGTCAGCTTCAAAATGAAAAAGCTTCCTTCATCAGGAAGCTTTCTTTATTTTAATATTCCACTTTTTGATCGGTCGTTTCCCACGTGAGAAAGGGTTCAAGCTTTGCTTGAAGGTTCATTTTATAAAAAGGAATTGTCCGTTCGCTTTGCGTTTTTGTGATTTCTTCATAAATAAAAGAATCGTCAAAACCGGCCGATGCGGCATCTGAATGCTGAGCGGCGAAGTAAACTTCCTTCGGTCTTGCCCAGTAGATGGCTCCCAGGCACATTGGGCACGGTTCACAGCTTGTATAAAGAATGCAGTCGTTCAGCTGATAATCGCCAAGTGCTTCACAGGCGAGCCGAATAGCCGTTACCTCAGCATGCGCGGTGGGATCATTGCTTGTTGTGACATTGTTTTTTCCCTCGGCAATAATTTGGCCGTCTTTGACAATCACAGCGCCAAAAGGTCCGCCCGTGCCGCTTTTCACGCTCTCCACTGCAAGGTCGATTGCGCGCTGCAAAAATGCTTCATGATTCATTTCTGTATCCTCCTTGGTTGTCTTGCCTTCTTATTATAGCTGATGAATCTTGTAAAATAAACACGCATCAGAATATTCAGTATGTTTGATTTCGAACGGACCATCGCATACAATGAATGCTAGAATGATGAACGGAGGATGATGTTTTGCTTACATTGTATATTGCAAGACACGGTCAGACGGAATGGAATATTGAAAAAAGAATGCAAGGCTGGGAAGACTCCAATTTAACGGCTTTGGGGCTGGCAAATGCAAACGCCCTCGGCGAACGGCTGAAAGATGTTCAATTCCAAGCCGCATATTCCAGTCCAAGCGGCCGGGCTGTTGATTCTGCGCGGGCTATGCTGCAGAACCGCAGTGTTCCCTTTATAACAGACGACAGATTAAAAGAAATCTCGATCGGCCGCTGGGAAGGAAAAACGTATGATGAGATCGAACAAAGCGATCCTGACTTGCTGGAAGCGTATTTTAATGCGCCTGAAACATACATGCCTGATGAAGGGGAGAGCTTTTACGATTTTGAAAGACGGGTCAGCCGGGTGTATGAATTCATTCTCCGCCGCCATCGGGAAGGCAATGTCCTCATTGTCAGCCATTCCGTGTTTATTTTGATGCTTTTGAATCTGTTAAAAAAGAGGCCGGTCAGTGAGCTATGGAACTCCAGCTATGTTCATGACACAGCTCTTGCAGTTGTAACAGTTTCTGATGATGGAAGGGTCACAATCGAAAGAGAAGGAGACGGAAAACATAGAGTAGAAGCAAAGAATGCCACCTGGTAGGCATGCCAAAAAGCCTGATTTCAACAATCAGGCTTTTAGCGTGTCGACAAACCCTTGCAGGCCTGCAAAGGCGGTGCTCACAGGATCGGCGGCAAACCATCCAGGCGTCCTGCCTGACCGCCGCTGTCATCATATCCTGTGAAAGTCCGCTCCGAGCCTCTTAGCCGGAATACATTTTGGCACTGAAGCTGTGAAGCGTGGCAGCGGAAATCGTTTTGTTTTTTGAAAGACAAACGGTTTTGATATCTGCCGCATCTGCTTCCGCTTTTTTTCCGAAAAGGAAGACCGTAAGAGAAAGCGGGCCTTTTGCGATTTGCTGATACGCCAGAAGGCAAAGGTTGTCGGCGATTGTGCGGCTGATCATGCGGCGTGCTGACCACAGCTGCTGCTGTCCTTCTTCATCTAACTGAATATATGCTGCGGCTCGTTTTTTCGTAAAGAGTCCTGACAGGCCGTTTTGTTTGATCTGCTTCATGAGAGCGAGCGGTTCAGACAGCGGCGGCGCGGTCAGTCTGTAACTGTCAGGGGAACATTTGGCCGCAGCCAAAAAAGACATGATCGGCAGGTAGCCTGCCAGACGCCCGCCGCTCTGGAAGAGCTTCTCTGCAAGCATTTGATCGGTCTTTTTCATGCGGATTTCTGTAAAGTGCAGAAGATGCTGCAAATCATCGAGCGTGTGTAAAAATCCATTGAGTTCATGTTCCATTTCGGATTGCGCCTGATCGATCCCGTATGTCCTTGCTGTTTTCACGCTGGAGAAAAGAACATGAAAATGGCGGTTCAAAAGGTTTATTAAATCGCTGATTCGCTGGTGGGAATAGCGAAATTGGCGGGCGAGCGCGTGCAGATCATTGATGTTCAGCCGGATCGTCATGTCAGCTCCTCGGCTTTCAGCTGAAGCCGCTCAATTTCTTCGGACGCCTGCTCCTTAATGTCCCTCAGCCTGTCATACACGCGCGATTCCGCCCGGTCAAGATCGTCCAAAAGTGCGTCATACATTTCGCGCGCCTGTCCGCGCCATCCGTTGATATACATTTGGTGTGCTTTTAAAATAGAAGAACTTTCCTGCCTCAGCTCGTCAATGGCGGCAGTCACTTCTTTTACGTATAGCTGAAGAGAGTGAATGTCTTCCTGATATATTTTTCGTTTGATTTTTCGTTCTAACGCTATTCCATCGTCAATCACTACATATTTTCCTTCCCTTCCATCATCTACTACAAATATGTTAAAAGAAAAGGATACGGAAGGAAATCGTACGAATGAATCAAAAGTCTTAATGATTTTTGGGCGGACATACCTTATATAACGGTTCTTTCGGCCTAAAAAGGGCTGAGGACATGAAAAGAGCCGCCCGTGTGAACAGGCGGCGTTTGTGTTGGATTTTTTGTGGAATTAAACAGTCTGAGCGAGTTTGCCTCTTGCTTGTTTGGCTGCTTCAACCATATGTTTAAGCGCTGCGATCGTTTCTTCAGGCTGTCTCGTTTTTAAACCGCAGTCAGGGTTTACCCAGAAGCGGTCAGCCGGGCAGACTTTCAGCGCGTCTTCTATAATCGTGAGCATTTCATCGCTGGAAGGGACGCGGGGACTGTGAATATCATAGACGCCAAGCCCGAGTCCTTTCAGGTAAGGATGCTGTTCCAGATAATCAAGGAATCCGCCGTGGCTTCTGCTGTGCTCGATCGTAATGACGTCTGCGTCAAGATCTTCGATCGTGTCTACAATATCTTCAAAGTTGCTGTAGCACATATGCGTATGGATTTGCGTCGTATCTTCTACTGATGAAGTGGACAGTCTGAACGCTTCGGCAGCCCATTTAAGGTACTCGTCCCAATCCCGTTCTTTAAGCGGCAGGCCTTCTCTCAAGGCGGGTTCATCGACCTGGATGATTTGAATGCCTGCTTTTTCGAGCGCTTCAACCTCTTTGCGGAGAGCTTGGGCGATTTGGAAGGCAATCTCTTTTCTCGGCAGATCATAGCGGGCAAAGGACCAGTTTAAAATCGTAACAGGACCTGTCAGCATGCCCTTGACTTTCTTCGAGGTCAAGGATTGGGCGTAAACTGTTTCTTTTACCGTCATCGGCTCTTTAAACTCGACATCTCCGTAGATGACCGGCGGACGGACGCAGCGGGAACCGTATGACTGAACCCAGGCGTATTTGGTAAAGGCGAATCCTCCGAGCTTTTCACCGAAATATTCAACCATGTCTGTCCGTTCGAATTCTCCGTGAACGAGAACGTCAAGTCCGAGGTCTTCCTGAATGTCAATCCATTTCTTTGTTTCTTTCTGAATAAATGCTTCATACTGCTCGTCAGACCATTCTTTTTTTCGCCATTTTTGCCGCGCGCTCCGCACTTCCGCCGTCTGCGGGAAGCTGCCGATCGTCGTTGTCGGCAATAGAGGAAGTCCGAGAGATTCATTTTGGATCCGCAGTCTTTCTTCAAAAGCTGTCGGGCGTTTAAAGTCTTCCTCGGTCAGCTTGTCTATTTCTTCGGCAAAGGCCGAATTTGTCGCTGCACCGTATTGTTTGAGAGCTTGAAGGTGCCCGTGAGCTTCATCGATTTCCGTTTGGATGGCCGCTTTTCCGGAAACAAGTCCGTTCTTCAGCAGTGTAAGCTCCAGAAGCTTTTCTTTTGCAAAAGATAAACCGTTCAAGAGATCATCGGCAAGCTGCTCGTCCGGGTGTTTTGCGACAGGGACGTGAAGCAGGCTGTTTGAAGGCTGAATCCAGACTTCGTCAACACCCGCACTCTGGATCAGCTCAAGCGTCAGATCCAGGCGTTCTTCGAGATTGGCTTTCCAAATGTTGCGCCCGTCTAAAATACCGGCGGCAAGGACTTTGCCTTTAGGAAAACCGTGCGCTTTTAAATGCTCGAAGTTTTTCCCTTTATCATGAACAAAATCAAGACCAATCCCGGCGACAGGAAACGATATCAGCTCTTCATAAGCGTCAACCGAATCAAAATAGGTTTGCAGAAGGATATTCACTCCAGGGACTTCCTCTGTAATCGTCTGATAGATTTCTTTGACTGCAGCCGCTTCTTCATGTGAAGCCGTCACTAGAGCGGGCTCGTCGATTTGCACCCATTTGCCGCCTTCCTGCTCAAGCTCTTTCAGAACTTGGATGTAAAGAGGCGTCATTTGGCTATAAATATCTTTGATATCTTGTTGTTCATAGCCTTTTGCAAGGGCTACGAAAGTGTAAAGGCCGAGTATGACGGGCTTCGTTTCTGTTCCCAATGCTGCTTTTGCTCTTTTATAATCTTCAAGCGGTTTGTTTCTCGTCACGCGGTATTGTGCGCCTTTTTCAAATTCAGGCACAATATAATGGTAGTTTGTGTTAAACCATTTTGTCATTTCACACGATACAGCATCTTTCGTGCCTCTCGCCATTGCGAAATAAGTATCTAACGGATCATGTACATCCTTGAATCTTTTTGGAATCCAGTTGAACATCACCGCCGTGTCAAGAACGTGGTCGTACAGGGTAAAGTCGGAAACCGGTATGATATCGATTTGCTGATCAAGCTGGGTCTGGAGGGCTGCTAAAAATTGTTCGTCCATTTCTTTTAAAAAGGTCTCACGGTCTGTGTTTCCTTTCCAATAAGCCTCAAGCGATTTTTTCCATTCTCTGTTCAAGCCGATTCTTGGAAATCCCAAGCTACTCGTTTTTACATTTGTCATTCTGGTCTCCTCCTTTTAGTGTTCAATAAAAAAAGACACTCACACTTCGGACAATGAGAAGGTGAATGCCTGAAAACAGCATTTTGCGAACGAGAAATAAACGTAGCGATTGTTACGTCAACTCGAACACCTCCTATCGACCGTAGGTTGATGGTGCGTCAGAACAGGCAGGTCTCCTGGCTCATGAATCGACGGTTATTTCCCCCTTCCCGTATAGAAACAGTGGGTTTTATGAAATAACCTCCTCATTCACAGTGGCGGGACCGCGTCGGATTTTCACCAAACTTCCCTTTTAAAATCTAACCTCGTTAGATTACCATGTTCCCGGCGATGAAATTGTTTAGTAGATTATATACCGTCACGATCTTTTAGTCAAAATAATTTTTGAATTCTTGCAATTAAAAAGATTCGGCCTTATCGATAGCCATGAAAAAGGCCGCCGACATTGTCGGCAGCCTCCTTAGGCTGTTAAAGGGAAAGAAGTTTTGCTTCGCCGGCTTTTTCCGCCAGTACCTCCGGCGCCGACAAATATAAGAATCCATTGCCGATCAGCGCTTTTGAGTAATCAAGAGGAAGCGTGCGGCGGATTAACTGAGCATACAGTTCCGGTTCTGTCAGCTTCCGTTTAAACGCCTCTTCTTCAGCTGACTTGATGAGAGCGAGCGCGCCGCTGACGTGCGGTGTGGCCATCGATGTTCCCGTCAGCTTTCCGTATTGATGATCGGGCAATGTAGAGAGGATTTCTTCTCCTGGTGCAACGAGGTCAATTTCTTTGTTCGCATTTGAGAATTCGGAAGACTCCCGCGTCAATGACACAGACCCGACAGCGATGACTTCGTTGTATGCAGCAGGGTATGAGTACTCCTCTGTACGGTCATTGCCGTCGCCTTCGTTTCCGGCGGCGCAGACGACGAGCACTCCGTTTTTCACGGCGTTTGTCACCGCTTCTTTCAATTCCGGAACGTCGGCAGGTCCGCCGAGCGACATTGAAATGATATCGGCTTTTTGTTCGACGGCGTAGTTGATCCCGTTGATGATCCATTCATAATCGCCGCTGCCGTCTTCACCGCCGAGCACCTTGACGATTAATAGGTTCGCTTCAGGTGCCACGCCGGAGATGCCGCCGTTTTGATCGTTTGCGGCAATCGTACCCGCCACATGGGTGCCATGTCCATTATAATCATGAAATTGATCTTCTTTTCCATTGTCATCATCAGTAAAGTTTCTGCCTCCGATGATTCGGTCTGCCAAATCGGGATGGGTTGCGTCACAGCCTGTATCAAGCACTGCGACAGTGATATCTTTTCCTTTAAAACCTTGTGACCACAGCTCCGGTGCCTTAATCGCATCGATTCCTTCCGGCAATTCGTTCACGTCCATCAGCTTTGTGTCAGTGACATAAGGAATTAATCGCATTTGCATTTCAAAGCCCTCCCTGTTATATGCTGCTTTAGATGGGTTACAAGGTGCGTGATTTTATTGTAAAACATTCACTTTGTTAAAAAAAGGTTCATTTGTATGAATTTTATGAAAAGTTAAAAAATATAGATAATAGAGGAGAAAAGTCGAATAACTGCGAACAATGCTGGAATTGTAAGCGAAAAGACCTGTGAAATCGGCGAAAGGGCGAGAGAATCACTATATATATGAGATTTCGCTTCATCATATTATCCCGGCAAAAGGATATCCTATTATAAAAAGGAGTTGATACAGGGTGAAAGAACAAGAAAACGAAAAAAGAGACGAATTGTCAATCGAGCAGGCGGAGTTTGTGCCGCATCCAAAATATGAAGGAGAATACGCGCTTTTGCTGCACGAAAACTATCACCTGCTGTCAAAGGACGACCTTGAACAGGATAGCGAAAAGTAAGAACGGAGCTCGGCATCTCGGCGAAAGAGCTGGTTTAATTTTGGCGAAAAAGGGAATCAACCATAATAGAGAGCATTAAGTTTGCTTTTCTTATTGACAGTTATCCTTTTTTTCTGTAATCTCATTGTGTCCGGTAAATACAGCTCTTCGTTAGGTGAGGCTCCTGTATGGAGATACGCTGCTGCCCAAAAATGTCCAAAGACGCCAATGGGTCAACAGAAATCATCGATCTAAGGTGATTTTTAATGCAGCTGGCATGCTGCCTATGCCATACAGTGCTAAAGCTCTACGATGGAAGGCGTTAGGGTTTTATTTTGTATGGCTTTTAACACCTTCATTTCAATGAAATAGGTGTTTTTTTATTTTTTGAGGAAAGTGAACTTTCCGTATTAAACAAGGAGGTGGAAGTATGGATTCTCCCCATTCGAGGCGGTTTAATCATACGAGAAATATTTTACAGCATCACACATTGATTGATGAGGAGATCCTTATACTTCACCCCTTTTGCTATGGTGATATAAGGATCTCCTGAAAAGGGAGGTACAGATTGCCATGGTAAAAAACATGACATATGATGAACTGATTTTACGCATTATTATTTTACTGAGAGACGGAAAACGAAAAGAGTTTCAAAACGTTTTAGAGGAACTGCAGCCTTATGATATGGCGATTCTGTTTAAGGAAATGCCCGAAAAGCACCGCGGCCGGTATCTGTCTTTTTTAACGGTTGAAGACATTACCGATCTCATGGGCGAACTGGACAGAGAAGAGCAGCTTGTCGTTCTGAACAAGGTCGGCAAGGAAAAGGCGATCCATGTAATGAATAAAATGGACAACGACGACCTTGCCGCGCTCTTCGAGGAAATGGACTCAGAGCTGAAAGACCAGCTTCTTTCCAGTATGGAAGCGGAAGAATCTGAAGCGGTCCGCGTTCTGATGAACTACCCGCCTGAAACAGCGGGAAGAATCATGACAAACCGCTATGTCTGGATTCCGCAGCATTACACGGTAAAAGAAGCGGTTGTCAAGCTGAAAAGCTTTGCGGAAATCGCGGAGTCGATCAACTATTTATACGTTATCAATGAACAAAAGCAGCTTGTCGGGGTTATCTCATACCGGGATCTCATTTTGGCAGAACCCGATGAGAAGGTTCAGGAATTAATGTTTACAAGGGTCATCTCGGCGGACGCTCTTCAAGATCAGGAAGAAGTCGCAAGGCTCATTGAGCGGTACGACTTTCTGGCGATTCCCGTTGTAGAAAAAAACCATGAGCTTGTCGGGATCGTAACGGTCGATGACATTATTGACATCGTCATCCAAGAAGCGAATGAAGACTACGAAAAATTTGCTGCATCAGGTAAAGCAATCACGTTTGATACAAAATCGTATGTCGCTGCATATCGACGTTTGCCGTGGCTGATCTTGCTTCTGTTCATCGGTTTGATCTCAGGCAGCATCATGAGCTATTTTGAAGACACACTGCAGCAGGTTGTCGCATTGGCCTTTTTTATGCCGATGATTGCAGGAATGACGGGTAACACCGGAACGCAGTCTCTCGCTGTCGTCATCAGAGGGCTGTCAAAAGAAGAACTCAATAAAAAAACGATTTTCCGCTTGATTTTCCGGGAGCTCAAGGCCGGCATTATTATCGGCGTTGTTTGTGCGGTCGTGATTACAGGAATCGCGATTGTATGGCAGGGGAATCTGCTGCTCGGATTTGTGGTAGGGACTTCGCTCTTTGCCACACTGATCATCGGAACGATGGCGGGAACGATCGTCCCGATCATCCTTCACAAGTGCAACGTCGACCCTGCGATTGCATCGGGTCCGCTGATCACAACTTTAAATGACATTTTGTCACTGCTGATCTACTTCGGTATTGCAACTGCATTCATTCATTCACTGTAAGACAGCAGCCCTCCTTTTTTAGGGAGGGTTTTTTGCTTGCCAGAATCCGTAAAAGCCTATATATTTTAGGCAGAGATCAGGGGGGATTGGTATGAGAAGATTTGCAGCTGTGCTGATTTGTTTAGCCGTTGCAATGGTTGCTGCCGGCTGTCAGAATGAAGATGAAGGAAAAGACAGGCGGCTCGTCGCAGTCGAGGGTATGCTTGAGGCGATATTGAACGATGATGTGTCAAAGATGAAGCGGTTGTACGTGGAGGGCGCAATCCCCTCTCCGGAAACAATCCTGGAAAACAAACAGAAATGGGGAATTTCCGGGCTTCGTGCTGATGATTTTCAAATTTCTGAAGCGAGCATCCATGTGTTTCATGCCGCTTACAAGATGGAAAATACCGGTCAGCCCGGAACGATCGCGTTTCGGATACGCAATGATCCAGATAAAGGCGTTATGATTGATTTCATCGGATACATAAAGGAAACGAAACAGCAGGAAAACAGGTGACGAATCATCCGGAGGGTATGATTCGTTTTTTTAGCGGTTTTTGTATTTAAAATGAGCGTTAAGCTGTCCTTCGAGCATTTTCTTTCTGAGCTGCTGGTCGTTTTTCAGTCTCTGTTCTTTTTTGCGCATATCTTTGAGGATTTCTGCCGTCTGAACACCGTCTTCCCGCTTGTTTGCGATTTCCATCAGCCGTTCGACGTCAGCAAAGGAATACTTGCGCGTGCCTCTTGAAGAGCGCTGCGGATAGATCAGCTTGCGTTCTTCGTAATAGCGGATCTGCCTGACCGACAAACCCGTCAGCTCGCTGACAATGCCAATAGAAATCACTTTTTTATCTTTATAAGAAAGATCTTCGACTGTCATTTTCCCACCCCTAAGATGACTTTTTTTGTATTATATAAGAAAACGCGCGAAAAAACCTGATGTTTGTTAGAAAATCTAACATTGTTGAAAAACTTTTAAAAAAATCGCGGAAGAAAAGTTTACAGGAACCATGCAAGGGGTAAAAGTGTTTTGTATGCTGTAGATACAGACTGATGAGGGGGAATCATTGGATGAAGGAACACAAAGCGGTCTCACTCGCCAAAGAAATCGTTGCTTTAGACATTAAAAGAGACGAATTGCTCGAGACATTAATGAATCTTGCCGGAAAGGATGCGTTTCCGCTGCTGAGGGCGGTGCAGAACGGCTTTTATCAAAAGTCCTCTTAAATCCGGAAGTGGGAGTGAAAGCAAACTTTACACGGCCTTAAAGCCTGGTTAATAAATAAGGTCTATTCTTATATTACAACACACGAAAATGAAAGGAGAAGATCATGAGCAGGTTGTTAAAAAACGCTTTGGAAAAGGAAAGAAACCATTACTCAAAAAAACTGAGCTCACTCGGTGAGTATAATCAGGATGTTTTGCAGAGGATGACGATTACGGAGCTCAGAAAAGAATATTTTTATTTTTTCCGGAAAAATAAAGCCCGTGTTCAAAATCGGCCATTTTGAAAAAACGGGCTTCTTTTTAATATCTTAAAAAAAATAAGCAGGAGTTTTCTTTCGAATCACGAAAATATATACTTATAGAATATGGGAAAAGCATGACCCTTTCTTTTTCTACATTTGTAAGGGTTTTCATTTCCCGGGTTCATTTTAAGAAAATAGTATAAGAGGTAGATGATATGAGACTTTCGTTTAATGAGGAAGAAGTTCACCGTGCTATGTCGCTGTACAAGGTTTTTGCCAGGGCTTTTAAAAGCGTTTCAGAACATAGTATTCGGGACAGCAAGGAACACGGCTTTAATCCTACAGAATTTGCTGTATTGGAGCTTTTGTATACGAGGGGAGCCCAAAAGCTGCAGCAAATCGGCTCGAGGCTGCTCCTTGTAAGCGGAAACGTAACCTATGTGATCGACAAATTGGAAAAAAACGGTTTCATCAAACGAGAGCAGGACCCGAAAGATAAACGGTCTGTCTATGCGAATTTGACAGAGAAGGGAAAGGCATATCTCGATGAGATTTATCCGATCCACTCCCTGAGAATTGCGCGGGCTTTTTCAGGCTTGACAAAAGAGGAACAGGAGCAGCTGATGGCCCTTTTAAAAAAAGCCGGAATCCACAGCCAGCATCTATTGTTTCGCTGAAAAAGTCAGTTTTCCGAACGGTCAATTTCTTTTAAGTGATCGAGAATAGCTTTGATCTGTTTGTCTTGGGGCTGTCTGAAGAAGCTTTCGAAAGGGCATCCGAGCTCTTTTGTGCGTTTGATGACAGCCTCCATCGTAAAATTTGAGGGTGCCAAGTCTGAATGGACTTCATCCCAAAACAGTGGTGCGGCCACTGTGCCAATCTCATTGCCTCTTGTGGAATACGGGCAGATGATCGTTTTTCCCGGAGCGTGCTGCACATAATCAATATAGAGTTTTCCGCCCCTGTTTTTAATCAGGCGTTCGGTTGTGAACAGATCGGGAAAAAGTGAGACGCAATAAGAAGCCGCAAAGCTTGTGAAAAGGCGGGTTTCTTCATAAGTAAAGGCGTTTTTTGAAATCGGAATATAGATTTGTATCCCTTTATTTCCCGACAGCTTTGGAAAAGACAAGAGGCCAAGCTGTTCAAATAAACGGCGCAATTCATTCGCGGCTCTGACGGCCAGTGGAAACTCCGACCTTGAAGGCGGATCGAGATCGAAAACGATTTCGGTCGGACGGGTCGTATCCGCTGTTTGAAAAGGGATATGGAACTCCAGCGCAAGCTGATTGGCAAGCCACAGCAGAACTGAATAATCGCTGCAGATGATATGCTCGTGCTCGTCATCCCGAATGGACGTGATAAATTCGGGTGCGTAGTCGGGCTTGTTTTTTTGAAAAAAAGATTCTCCGCCGGAACCGTGCGGATAACGGATAACGGTAAGCGCCCGATTGTCGAGAAACGGAAGCAGAAAATCGCCGATTTCATTCAGATATCCGATGTAATCCGCTTTTGTTTTATTGCTTTTAGGAAAGATGACTTTATCAAGGCTTGTCAGCTGCAAATCGGGGTGGACGTTTCTTGAATGAAGCAGCAGGCGCTTGTAAGTACAATCTTCCCAAGCCATGTCAAATTCAAAAGAAACAAACGACACCTCGCGCAATGTCCCGTAATGAATCGTTAAATAATGGACCGTCATGCAAATCGACGGATCTATGGTATATTCGCCGGGCTTTGTTTCGGTTCCGTACTGCTTGACGATTGAAAGAATGGCGTTTCTTTCCTGTTCTCCGAGTCCGTGGGAAACCAAACCGACTTCTTTGATTTGACCGCGGTCATAGACGGCGATTGTCAAATAACGGTTTGCCATGTTGTAGCCTGTCATAAATACAGCTGCTTTTTTGTAGTTTTTGAGCTTGAGCCATTCGGCTGTTTTTTTATTTTCAGCCCAGCGGCTGTCTTTTTTCTTCGCAACAATTCCCTCGCCGTCAAACCTTTTAACAGCATTCCATAGAGCATGGAAATCTGAAGTGTCAGGGATGTATTGAATTCGTGCGTGAGCCATCGGCTCGGGAGCCATCGGCAAGCCGAGTTCTTTCATCAGGTCGGAAAGCACGCGTTTTCGTTCGGTATAGGGGAGTGAGGTTAAACTTTCTCCTTTAAAGACCAGTAAATCAAAAGCGAGGTAATGACACGGTTTCTTCGCGGCAGCTTGTTCAATCAACTCGGCCTTTTTGCTTAACCCTCTTTTTTGGACGTATTCAAACCGGGAACGAAAACGGTTTGTCAACGACACAATTTCCCCGTCAATCGTGATTGGCAAGTGTTCTTTGAGATTTTCGATCATGCTTTTTGCAAATTCCGTAATTTCCGGAAATGTGTTTTCGAGCGGCTGCGCGTTTCTGCTGATGAGCGAAACGTCGCCGGCCGCAGAAATTTTTAAAAGCCCCCGATACCCGTCATACTTGGCTTCATACCGCCAATTGCCGCCTGAAGGAGCGGATGTGGTCAACACGGGCTGCATCGTAATTCCCATTTTTTATTTTGCCTCTGAAGCTTTTTTGCGCGACGTTTTTTTCTTTTTTTCCCCGGTTCCTTTTGCAACAGGCGTTTTTGCCGCTTCCCGGTCAGGCGCTTTTGTCCGTTCGATGCTGGCTTGGAGAGCGCTCACGAGATCGATGACATCCTCGCGCGGAGCGGCGGCTCCGGCATTTGGTGTGACACCCTCATTATGATCGATTTTCTCTTTGATTTTATCCATCAGCGCAAGTCTGTACGTATCTTCATATTGTTCAGGCGCAAATGTCGTCGTCAGCTCGTCTATTAGTGAAATCGCGGTTTGCAGCTCTTTTTCGTTGACCGCGGTTTCCTCCGGAACACCGGGTACGTGGGCCGCGTTTCGGACTTCATCAGGGTAGTGGATAGACTCCATTAAAATGCAGTTCTCGTAGACGCGAAGAATGGCGAGCTGTTTTTTGGAGCGGATGGTCATATGGGCGATTCCGATCTTTTCTGTTTTTCTGAGCGCTTCGCGCAAAAGTGAGTATGCTTTTACACCGTTATCTCCCGGTCCGACGAAATATGAACGGTTGAAATAGATGGGGTCGATTTCCTTTAGCTGGACAAAATCAACAATTTCGACAGCTTTGTCTTCCTGCTCTTCTTTGAGCTGTTTCAGCTCATCGTCCGATAAGACGACGTATTTGCCTTTAACATATTCGTAGCCTTTGACGATGTCGTCGGGCGCGATTTCCTGGTGGCAGTTTGTGCACTTTTTCTCATACTGAATCGGGGCGCGGCATTCTTTATGAAGCGACCTTAATTTAATATCCTTATCCTCTGTCGCTGCGAACAGTTTAATGGGGATATTGACAAGGCCGAAGCTGATTGAGCCTTTCCACATCGTATGCATCGGTTCGGTTCAACTCCTTTTCTTTTATTGATGCCTCTCTGCAGATTGTTTCATGAATAGCAACTTATGGATAACAGCGCGAAAAAAAAGCATCCAGGCTTCGGCCCGGATGCTTGCGGCGATACAGTGATTTGCTTGGGGAAAGCGCTTAGTTCGGCTCGGGTTCCTCCTGCAAAGACGGTCTGTTCTTTCTGGCGAGAGAAGAAGAAAAATATTGATATCTGCTTTTGCTTTTGTGCTTCGCGGCGTACATGGCCATGTCGGCTTTTCTCATCAGCTCATCACCGTCTGTTCCATCGGCCGGGGAAACGGCGATTCCGATGCTGACGGATGTTTTGAGGCGGTGCTCTTTAATGTGAAAAGGCGTTTCAAACTGACTGATCAATTGCCTGGTCAGCTGATCGGTTCCATGTAAAGGGGCGACAATGATAAATTCGTCACCGCCTAACCGGGCGATGAAGCCTTCATCAGGCACACAATGCGCCAAACGCTGTGCTGCTGCCACCAGCAGCAGATCTCCGACGTCGTGGCCAAGGGCGTCATTAAACACTTTGAAACGGTTTAAATCCAAAAACAATACGGCCGTCCCCGTCTTCTGCCGCTCCAGAGCATTTGCGAGATGGTCGACTGCATACCGTCTGTTTGGCAAATCTGTCAACGCGTCATAGTGAGCCATTCTATGGATTTTGCGTTCTGCTTCACGCTGGTTTGTCATATCTTTACAAATGACATAAATGCTGTCAAGCTGCTTTCTGACGTACACCGGTATCAGCGTCACATTTACATCAAAACGCTTTTCAGCTATTTCGATTTCCGTGTCGCGGTTGAGGGCCTGTTTTTCATTTTGGACCTGAAGAAACCAGTTGAGCAGTCTGTCATGATCCTCCTGTCGAAAAAACGAAGACAGGCGCTTAGGCTCAACTCCCATTTTTTCAAGAAGGCTGTATCCCGATGAATTGGCGGAAAGCATTTTGCCTTCAAGCGAAAACACGTAGATCGGATCAATGTTGTGGTTAATTAAGGACTGGAACCGTTCCTCATTATCTTTGATTTTCTCGATATGAAACAGCAGACGCTTGTCAGTGAAGGCGCCGAAAATCAAGAAGCATTGAAGCATCAGGCTGACAAGTACGATCATAATGCCCAGTTCAATTGCATCGATTCCTTCGCGGCCTGTATCACGGCCGTCAGTCATGAAAAGCGTAGCTGCTGCCATTCCTGTATAGTGCATGCCGGAAATGGCGCCGCCCATTAAAAGCGCGCTTCCGATTTTAATGAACAAGATCCGAAAGGAGCCGGTTTTTTTGGCGAATACCACTGACAGTTTTAAGGCAGCGAAGGAGGCGAAAATGGCGATTGCAAAAGAGGCGGCATAAAGAACGGGATGATAGACGATTGTCATATTCTCCATCGCCTCCATCCCGAGAAAATGCATGGATGCGATCGCACTTCCCATTGCAAGGGAGCCCGCCGCCAGTCTTGCATTCGTCGGTTCTTTTCCATTCACAACATAAAATGAAATGAGCGAGCCTGCGAAAGCGGCAACAATCGAAAGCAAGACGAATCTCAAATCGTATTTCATTTCTTCGGCTGTCTGAAATGACAGCATCCCGATAAAGTGCATAGACCAGATACCAAGCCCCATCGTGAGGGATCCGGCCAAAAGCCATCCGATATTTTTCCTGCCCTTTGTATGGACGACCCGTTCCGATAAATCAAGGGCTGTGTATGCTGCCAAAACCGCAGTGATATAGGATAAAAGAACGAACCATCCATTATATTCACCAAAAACTTCTGTCACTTTCTTCTCCGCCTTTTTGTACTATGATGAAAAATCTGAATTTCTATACTGTATTATGAAAGGCCAGACTGCCGTACTCTTAACCGTTGACATAAAAAAGCGGCAATAGCGCTACATCCGGTATAATTCGTGAATTATACTATATATAATGAAATTCGCCAATAAAAAATGATATCCTTCTGCTCTTTCTAAGGAGGACTTCCCATTTTGCTCTTCAATTTTCCTGAATTGTGTTAAAATCGTTTTTGTACGTTCTTTGGAACTTGAAATTATCAATCGTCAAAGGTTGTGGTCAATATCGAGGAGTTTATTTTATCATTGGCTGAGGCGTTTAAGAGCCTCTCGTATTTAGGGATTTTTCTGGCGCTGTGCATCGAATTCGTGCCGGCTGAAATCGTTCTGCCGCTTGCCGGCTACTGGGTGTATCAAGGCGATATGTTCCTGATCGGGGTCGTTGCCGCAGGTTCACTGGGAGGTGTCGCAGGTCCGCTGACGCTTTACTGGCTCGGGAGGTACGGGGGGCGGCCGTTTTTGGAGCGCTACGGCAAATACTTCTTCATTAAGCCTGAAGCGCTCGAAAAATCGGACAGGTTTTTTGAAAAGCACGGGGGGTTTGTCGCATTCAGCGGCCGGTTTATACCGGGCATCAGAACGCTGATTTCCATTCCATGCGGACTCGCTAGAATGAACGTGTGGGTGTTTTGTATTTATACATTCCTTGCGATCACGCCGATTACGTTCGTCTATGTCTATTTAGGCTTTTACCTCGGCGAAAACTGGAGCAAAGTCGGCAGCCTATTGGACGGATACCTTCTTCCGGTCGGCATCGGATTCATCGTTTTGTTCGTTCTTTACCTTTGGGTGAAAGGCAGGCGGAAGAAAGTCAAATCGCAAAGCGTTTCAACTTTTTTAAATAAAAATAAGGATTGACAGCCGGGCGCATATGAGGTTAATATTATCTTATAATTCAATATTTTCTTTTATCCCAAAGGGGAGTAGCGTCCGGATGTTAAAACCGGAAACAAAGTCGTCAGTTCATGGATGTTCATCCATCGGCTTTGTTGGCATGATTTAATCAATGATAACCATGTCTAGCAAGACCTTTGCCTAATGTTGGCAGAGGTCTTTTTTGTTTTCTGAAAATACCCTGCTGCATTAGCGGGAATAAGAGAAAGAGACAATCACTTAGGAGGAATTATAAAATGGATGCAGCATTATTACTTGAATATGGTTGGGTTCTTCTCATCCTAGTCGGGCTGGAAGGTATTTTGGCCGCGGACAATGCCCTCGTCATGGCGGTCATGGTTAAACACTTGCCTGAAAAAGACAGAAAAAAAGCGCTCTTCTACGGGTTGGCCGGCGCGTTTGTGATGAGGTTCGGCGCTTTGTTTGCGATCTCTTTTCTTGTCAACGTCTGGCAGGTGCAGGCGATCGGCGCCGTCTATCTGCTTTACATCTCCATTCACCATATTTTGAAAACCCATGTTTTCAAAAAGGACGAAAAGGTGAAAGAGTCGAAGCAAAGCGGTTTTTGGCCGACGGTTATCAAAGTTGAGCTGGCGGACATCGCGTTTGCCGTCGACTCGATTTTGGCGGCGGTTGCGCTGGCTGTCACACTTCCGGCAACGAACCTGCCGCAAATCGGCGGACTTGACGGCGGACAGTTCATGGTGATTTTAGCCGGTGGGATTATCGGACTGATTATTATGCGTTTTGCTGCAAGTCAATTTGTGAACTTGTTAAAGAAACGTCCGAGCCTGGAAACGGCTGCTTTTTTGATTGTCGGCTGGGTTGGTGTGAAACTGACGCTCTATACGCTCGCACACCCGCAAATCAACATCGTCTCTGAACATTTTATTCATTCAGGTACTTGGAAGTTCATCTTCTGGGCGGTGCTGATCGCCATTGCGCTCGGGGGATGGTTTATGACAAATCCGAACAAACACGAGAATAAAGCTGCAGAGGAGTAAACAGCTTTCGCCAGACTGCCGGTATTCATCGGCGGTCTTTTTTGTTTGCCCGCACTGGGAAGCACCAGGGATGATTGCCCTAGTCCAACCGAAATAAGATTTCATTTTATTAACAGGCGTGTTACAAAAACGGCGGGAAAACCCCCTTAATCGTCAAACAGATCACGAATTGTTCTAGGAGATCAAACAAATCATTGTCACAATTGAAAAATTAGAAATGAATACCGCGTTTTCTCCTTTGCGAATCCCTATCAAATTAGCTATCATTAATGAGTAGTATAGGGAGGAACTGAGGTGAAACCAGTGCTTAGCCTTTTGTTTAAGACAGGAAAAAAGAAACAACAATCATTAGAAGAGTCTGTAATAAGCATACAAAAAGGAAATCAGCAGTTGCAAAACGAGCTTATCCATCAGTATAAGCCTTTTGTGGCTAAAACGGTTTCATCCGTGTGCAAACGATATATAGATGAAAAAGATGATGAATTCAGCATCGGCTTGATTGCATTCAATGAAGCCATTGAAAAATATTCTTCAGATAAAGGAAATTCTCTGCTGGCATTTGCAGAGCTGATCATTAAGCGCAAAGTCATTGATTATATCAGAAAAGAAGCGAGAAATGCCCAGAATATCAATATGGACATGCAAGAAGGAGAAGAACAGGAATCCTCTCAAAGCATGATTGAAGCGGAGCTTTCCATTCATGAATTCAACCGCATGCTCGAACAGGAGCAGAGGCGGGAGGAGATTTTCCATTTTAAAGAAAGGCTTAAAAGTTTTGGCCTGTCTTTTTCCGATTTGCTGGAGCATTCGCCGAAACATACGGATGCAAGGCAAAACGCCATCAAAGTGGCATATACGCTAGTCGAACATGAAGAGTTAAAAAAGATCTTGTTTGAAAAAAAGCAGCTTCCCGTCAAACAGCTTGAAAAGCTGGTGGCTGTCAGCAGAAAAACCGTAGAGAGAAACCGCAAATATATCATTGCTATGGCGATCATTATAACGGGCGATTATGTTTACCTTAAAGATTATCTAAAAGGGGTGCTCAATTCATGAGAAGAGGAATTATTGTAGAAAAAAATAAAAAATTCGTCACATTGCTAACCCCTGACGGACAATTTTTAAAAGCAAAGAGCACAGAGGAAGATTATGAAATCGGTCAGGAAATTGCTTTTCCCGCGGAGACGAGAATGTCGAGGAAGCGTGCGGGCTTTTTTGATCTGCTTTCGCTCCGTCCGCTGAAAGCAGGCGTTTTTTCAATCGCGGCGATCATGCTGCTCGCTTTCATGATCATCCCTGATGTTTTAAACAATAAAGCATACGCCTATATGACGATCGATATCAATCCAAGCTTTGAATTGACACTCAACAAAAACTGTGAAGTTATCGATTTGGTGCCGCTGAACGAGGATGGGAAGGACTTAATGAACAGTATAGAAAATTGGGAAAAGTCTGACTTTAAAGAAGTGATCAGTGAAATTGTCGAAGACAGCGATAAGAGCGGTTATGTCACCGAATCAAAAGAAGTGCTTATCGCCACCGTATATGAAAACAATAAAGATGACACATATAAGGCGACGGTAAAAAGCGAAATCGATCATGTAGCGAAAAAATACGAGCAGCAGAACTATAAGATGGAAGCGGTGGAATCAGACCTTGATACGCGTGCAAAAGCACAAAAAGAAGGCATCTCAACAGGCCGTTATATCCGTTCCCACAAAGATGAATTAGAAGACAAAAACAAAGATGATGACAATGAAGATAACAAAGATGATCAAAATCAGGGAGAAGATACAGGAGAAAAAGAGAAAGCTGTGAAAGAAGAAGATCAGCCGGAACAACATACGGATGATGAAGAATCAGATACGGAAGATCATCCGGACGGCGAAAAACCTTCAGATCAAGATCACTCTCAATCTGATCAAGAAATGGAAAAAGAAAAGGAGTCAAAATCCCCTAATACCGAAAACCCTCAAGAACATAACCATAATGACAAAGACGGTCAGCAGTCGGAGGAAGGAACGCAGAGAAGCGGTTCCGGCACAAATCAAGAGAGCCCTAAAACTCCTTATCAAAAGGAGAAAAAACCTTCTGACCAAACAAATCAACAAGAATATCCGCCGAGCGGGCCCGGCGAATAAACCATAGGGTATTTATTTGTCAGTATGCCCATTCATTTGAGCTTGTGCCTGCTGTACAAGTCGTTTTGTCATTTCCCCGCCTACAGACCCGTTTGAGCGAGCGACCGAGTCCGAGCCGAGCTGGACGCCGAACTCCTGGGCGATTTCATATTTGAACTGGTCTAAAACCTGCTCCGCCCCGGGAACGACGAGTTTATTCGTTCTTGCCATGATTCTCAACTCCTTTTTCAATTGGTACTGCTTGTTTAGTTTGAAATGGACTGAGGCTTTTTATGCTGGCAATTGTTGAAGGTGTAAAAAAACGCCTGGCTCAATAGCCAGGCGCACCGGTCAGCGGCGATTACTTCATACCATATTTTAAGAAGACGCTGTCAATCATGGAATGGGCGGTCGCCTGTATGTGCGAAGCGATAACGGATAGCACAGTGACAGCGGTGATATCTCTCACTTTGTTCCATTCGGGATCGGCCAGATCTTGATAAAAACCGCGGAGCTGTCCAGTCTGCTCGATGACGATTTTTTCGAGCGCCGATTCATTCAGCGTATAGTCTTTGATCCGGTACACATAATCGAGAACCCGCGCATACCCTTCATAAAAGCGCAGCGGACTCACCACATCATCTGAGCGGTCTGTAATCGTATTAAAAACCGTTGTTAAGATTGGACGGATCGTTTCGAAGTCATAAACCGATTTTAAGTCTCGTACAATGAGAAGGATGACGGCTTGGTCGATGGAATATTTTTTGCTGAGTTCCGGATGTCCCATCAAATCTTTTATATCGCGTTTGATCCAGTTTTGGATGGCTGTCGATTTTAAGGATGTCAGTTCGCACAAATTTCCAAGTTCAACAATTTCATTTGTGGAAAGCCCGTGTTCCGTTTTTGGCTTTTTTCGTTCGTACCGGACAATGAATTCGGGGATGTCCAAATTGTCTTCCGGCTCATCGTGCGCCAAATCGGCCGATCTCAAAAGAATCGCAAGCGGACTGACATCCAGCTGCCCTTTTAAAGCGTACATCAGTTTGGCCATTTCCAGGCGAGTCAGTTTAAAAGGTTTCATCATTCCACCTCATTATGTATTAAAATGAAATAGCAAACAATATAAACATTATCTTACGTCTTATCACTTGCATTTTCAATTCTATGCCGTATAATTTTATTATACGAGTTCATTTGATCTTATTATAACATGGAGGTAATCATGGGAAAAAGAATCTTTCTCTTTCTTTTATCGAACATTTTAGTTATTACGACGATCGGTATTGTGCTGTCCATTATCGGTTCGCTGACAGGCGTAGGCACGTATTTCACGGCTGGCGGCGGCATCGATATTGTTGCGCTTCTCGTATTCAGTGCGGTTGTCGGCTTTGTCGGCTCCTTTATGTCGCTTTTGATGTCAAGATGGATGGCGAAAATGGCGATGGGCGTTCAGGTGCTGAATCCTGATAAGCAAACGCTCAGCTACGAAGAGCAGCAGCTCGTTGACCGGGTATATAAGCTGTCCCGCGCCGCCGGACTGACAAAGATGCCTGAAGTCGGCATCTACAATTCACGCGAAGTGAATGCCTTTGCGACAGGGCCGTCCAAAAACCGCTCGCTTGTCGCTGTATCGACGGGTCTTCTTCAGGAAATGGATGACGACGCAGTGGAAGGCGTTCTTGCTCACGAAGTCGCGCATATTGCAAACGGCGATATGGTAACGATGACGCTCCTTCAGGGAATCGTCAACACGTTTGTTGTTTTCTTCGCCCGGATTGCGGCATGGGCTGTTTCACGCGTTGTCCGTGAAGAGCTGGCGCCGATCGTTCACTTTATCGCGGTCATCGTATTCCAAATCGTGTTTTCCATTCTCGGAAGCCTTGTCGTGTTTGCGTACTCCCGCCACCGCGAATATCATGCGGATAGAGGAGGAGCAGACCTTGCAGGCAAGGATAAGATGATTCACGCGCTCCGCTCGCTTGAGCAGTACACTTCAAGAGTCAAAGAAGAGCAGGCATCTGTTGCCACTTTGAAAATCAACGGGAAAAAGCACACATCGCTTTTCTCAACACACCCTGATTTAAGCGACAGAATCCGCCGTCTGGAAGCAAAATAATCAATATGCAAACCCCCTTTTTCAAGGGGGTTTGCTTTTTAAATTTAAAAATCGAAAATCGGCTGTACATAAGAGCATGTTTCCTTTAAAATGGAACACGTTATACACAAGAAGCGCAACTTTTGAATATTGAAAAGAAGGAACGATTATGAAGGTTTTATTGAAAAAACTACTGCGCGTGCTGTCTCCTGTACAGCTGATCGCGCTCTATTATTTTTTGGCGGTGACGGTTTCCGTTATATTATTAAGTCTGCCCGTTGCACACAAGAATGATGTGGAATGGTCATTTATCGATGCCCTTTTTACTGCGGTGAGCGCAGTGAGTGTAACCGGTTTGACGGTTGTTGATACAGCTGATACATTCAGCACAGCCGGAATATGGATTTTGGCGTTTGTTCTGCAGTTTGGCGGGATCGGTGTGATGGCGCTCGGAACATTCGTCTGGCTGATTTTTGGCAAGCGGATCGGTTTGAAAGAGCGCCGGCTGATTATGACCGATCAAAATCAATCCAACTTATCGGGCCTTGTCAAGCTGATGAAGCACGTGCTCGGCTTGATCCTGCTGATCGAACTGTTTGGCGGGCTGATTCTCGGAACTTATTTCTTAAAGTACTTTGAGACACCTGGAGAAGCCTTTATGCACGGATTTTTTACAAGCATCAGTGCAACGACCAACGGAGGTTTCGACATTACAGGCAACTCGCTGATTCCGTTTCAGCATGATTATTTCGTTCAGTTTATCGTGATTATGCTGATCATTCTTGGAGCGATCGGCTTTCCGGTCCTCATCGAGGTAAAGGATTTTCTGCTCAGCAAAGAGCGCAAATTCACTTTCAGCCTGTTTACCAAACTGACATCAGTCACTTTTTTCCTTTTAGTGATTGGAGGCGCGATCGGCATATTCGCCACGGAAGCGCGCTTTGCCTTTTCAGGAAAATCGTGGCACGAAGTCATATTCTATTCGCTGTTCCAGTCGACGACGACCAGGAGCGGCGGACTCGCGACGATCGACATCAGCCAATTCACGCATACGACCATTTTGTTTATGTGCATGCTCATGTTCATCGGCGCTTCGCCAAGCTCTGTCGGCGGGGGCATCCGGACAACGACCTTTGCCTTAAACCTGTTGGCGCTGTATCACTTCGCGCGGGGAAATAAATCGGTGAAGATTTTCAAACGTGAACTGCACCAGGCGGACTTAATGAAGTCATTGATTGTGACGCTGATGGCGGTTATTCTCGTTTTCGGCTCGACACTCATTTTGACAATGACGGAAAAACATTCTTTGCTTGAACTGCTGTTTGAAGTGTGTTCCGCCTTCGGTACGACCGGCTTGTCGATGGGCATTACTTCAGATTTGAGCACGATTGGCAAAAGTGTCATCATCCTTCTGATGTTCATCGGCCGAATCGGCATTGTCACGCTGCTTTATTTATTCGGCAGAAAAGAAATCGAAGCGAACTACCATTATCCAAAGGAAAGAATAATTATCGGATAAGAAAGACAGTTTAGTTAAACTGTCTTTTTTTATGATCATAAAGTCGGTCGCTGTATTTATTTGTATGATATAATGCTTAAATGGCGGATTGAAAAAAAGGGGGAAGCAACGATGAAAATGAGAGTCATCCATTTGTTTATAGCCGCCGGATTTCTATTGCTCGCCGGAGCCTGTTCTAACGAGCCGACAGCAAAAGAAAGCATGGATCAATATGTAGACAAATGGAACGATCAAAAATTTGAAGAAATGTATGAACAGCTGTCGGCTGAAGCGCAAAAATCGATTTCAAAAGACGATTTCATCAAGCGCAATCAATCCATTTATGAACAGATCGGAGTTTCCGATTTGAAGGTTTCAGCAGTCGATAACGATGAAGATGAAAAAAATAAAGAGAAAAAAGATGCAGTGACAATACCGTATAAAGTCAGCATGAATACATTGGCCGGCCCCGTTTCTTTTGAAGGGAAGGCAAAGCTTGTCAAAGAAAAAAAAGACGGTGACACGTCATGGAAAGTCAACTGGAACCCATCCTTTATTTTTTCACAGCTGAAGGAAGGGGAGACCATCCGGATTACCGCCAAGGAACCAGCGAGAGGCATCATTTATGACAGAAACGGAAAGAAACTCGCTACGAATGCGACAGTGCCTGAAATCGGCGTCGTTCCGGGGCAGCTCGGAGATGAGAAAGATGGTGTCATCAAAAAGCTCGCGAACATGCTTGACATGGAAAAAGAAGACATCGAAAAACAGCTGTCCGCAAGCTGGGTGACGGACGAATCATTCGTTCCCTTGAAAAAAGTGAAGCCTGGTAGCACAGAGCTTCTTAAAAAAGCGACCTCTCTTCCCGGGGTTTTGAAACAAGACACGCAATCAAGATACTATCCTTACGGTGAAAAAGCCGCACATCTTACCGGTTACATACGGCCGATTACTGAAGAGGAATTAAAGCAGAATAAAGAAGGCTACAGCGAGCATTCACTGCTCGGAATCGTCGGTCTCGAACACATTTATGAAAAAGAACTCAGAGGAGAAATCGGCTGGACGATTTCGATTCCTGAATCAAACGCGACGGTTGCCTCAAAGGATGCAAAAGACGGAAAAGACATCCATACCACGATCGATATCAACAAACAGGAAGAACTGTACAACCAGTTAAAAGATGACTCCGGTGCTGCCGTTGCGTTAGAGCCGCAGACTGGAGAAACGTTGGCGCTTGTCAGCGCGCCTTCATACGATCCGAACGGTTTTTTGTTTGGCTGGAAAAAAGGAGAATGGGAAAAACTCAACAAAGATGCGTCTGCGCCATTCACCTCTAAATTTAATAAAACCTATGCTCCGGGTTCAACGATCAAACCGATCACGGCTTCAATCGGTCTGAAAAATGACGCGATCAAAGCGGATGAACCTAAGAAGATCGAAGGGAAGGAATGGCAGAAAGATTCGTCATGGGGCGGATATAAAGTCACACGGGTTTCCGATCGATTAAGCGATGTCAACCTGGAAAACGCGCTGATCACTTCCGACAACATTTATTTCGCGCAGACCGCCCTTGACACAGGGAAGGATCAATTTGTCGAAGGCCTGAAATCATTCGGCTTCGAGGAAAAACTTGATTATGAATTCCCGACGAAGTCTTCCTCCATATCAAACGAAGGAATCGACTCGGATATTCTCCTTGCCGATTCAGGATACGGACAGGGGCAAATGCTGATGTCGCCGATACACCTCGCGGCAAGCTATACGCCTTTCTTGAACGACGGTAATCTGATCAAGCCGCACCTGATCAAAAAGGACGGCGAAGAGAAAGAAATATGGCATAAAAACGTACTGCCCACAGGCGGAGCAGAAGCGATTACAAAAGGATTGAAAGGCGTTGTAGAAGACCCTCGCGGCTCGGCTTACAAGCCGGTTGTCAAAGGGCTCACGATCGCAGGGAAAACGGGAACGGCCGAGCTGAAAACGAAGAAAGACGAAAAAGGTAAAGAAAACGGCTGGTTCACCGCTTATGATTACAAAAACAAAAACCTTTTAATCACGATGATGATCGAGGATGTGTCAGATCGCGGCGGCAGCTCATATGTCGTCAATAAAGTGAAAAAAGTGTTTAAATAAGCACCCTTCAGGGTGCTTATTTTTTTGCCGAAAACTGGATGTGTGGAATGTACGGAAACGGAAAGGATATGGATGAAACGACAAAAGAAAGGAATGTCATCATGAAAAGAAAAGTTGCCAGAAATGAAGCGGCTCTTAACAATAAAACGCCTGCTGAAAGCATGCATGATCATCAATACATGACCCAATATGATGCCGAAAACGGAGACAGGGGCGCCAACCGCAACTCGAAACAAGGGAAGCAGGGAGAATCGCGCCAATGAAAAAACATCAAAAAAGCAAGGATATGCAAAACCATAAAAAACCGATGAATCCAGATGTGCTTCAAGAGGAATTTTCAAACGAACTGGGCGATGTCAACGCCTTTAAATTGATTGATGTGATCGAGAACAATAAAAAAAAGAACAAAAAGGCGGACGGACAGCAGCGGGATAAAGATTAAAACTGCGGATCAAACGAGAAAGGTGCAAATCGGAAACGATTTGCACCTTCCAGCGTGTCGCCAAACCCTCGCATTCGTTGTCAGGCCTGCGCGTCGGTGCTCACGAATTCTAACATTCGCTCCGCTCCGATGCTCGGCCTTCCTAGACTGCAAGGGTTTTCAATCACGCTGATGGGATGAAAAAATTGCAAAACAAAAAAGCTGTTTTGCGATTTTTTCAACAATCTGAAAGGTCCAAATCGGAAACGATTTGGACCTTCATTTATTTTAAATAAGGGTTATATCCGTTGTCTTTTTTCAACATCCTCATTAAATTCGTCATTTTCAATTCGATGAACGGCTGGGCGACCGTTTTCACAAATCCGCTTGATAAGCAGAAGGTTAAAATCGCCGTGGCGATGATTAATAGCGTCAGACTTTGATAATCGGCAAGCCATTCTTCCGCTCCCGTTTTTCTGAACGACTTGATGATAAAGCCGTGCAGCAGATAGACATAAAATGTGCGCGTTCCCCACAGGGTAAAGAAATACCGCCTTTCAGGCACAAGCGCCATGAACGCGAACGTTGAAGCGAACGTGATGACGAGGAGCGCCACTCGGTTTAACCCGCTTTTTATCCCGACATCGCCGAATTCCGAATAGGGTTTGGACCCGAACAGCCAGGAGTAATCGAAGTCTACAAAAAAGTAGAAAACGAACGTTGCTGCTAAAACGGCTAGAGCGGCCTGCTTGCCTTTCCAGCCTCTCAGTATTTTAAAATGGTCTTTTTGCAAATAATAGCCCGCCAAAAAGACCGGGAAGAAAACAAACGTGCGGGACAGGCTGAGCGTGTTGCTGATCAAGTCGATATATCCGACAAGAACGGCGATCGCAAAGCTTGCGGCAAACGCCCATTTCGCCGGCAGTTTTGTGAATGGAAACAACAGGATATTCCAAAAGAACAGGCTCAGCAAAAACCAAAGCGACCATTGCGGTTCAATCGGATTTGCGGCCGTTAAGCTTTGATCATCGATAAAGGAATAAAACAGCGTATAGATTCCCTGGAAAATCAAATAAGGAACAATCAGCTTCCAGGCGATTTTTTTGACATAGCCGTGGCGGTTGAACCCTTTTGCAAAATAGCCTGATATGAGAATAAAAGCAGGCATATGAAACGTGTAAATAAATTTATAAATATGAAGCAGAGCATCATTATCATGAATATAGGACCTGATTATATGTCCGAATACGACGAGAAAAATTAATAGGAATTTTGCATTGTCGAAATAGCTGTCGCGCGAAGTCGCCATAACATCACCCTTTCACAAACATTTTCAGGAGACGCCGGTGCGGGAAGCGTCTGAACCCCGGAACATTCTTTCCGGAATGACGTCTTCCACCAGTCTGGCCTCATTTTAAAATTTTAAAATAGAAAGCATGTGTTTTCCTATGCATTAAGTCTTATTGTTAGGTCGATGTAATTGAACAGTAAGGAACTTTTATATCGTCATCTTCCTGTAAAATAGGCGGAAAGGTTGTAAAAGTTCGAAACAAATGAAGGAAGATTTTCCGGTTTGTAGAATAATTGGAGGACAGGTTTTCAAGAAGGAGTGTAATAAATGGAGGAAACTCTTGATTTGAATGAATCCTTAAATCTGCAAAACCAGCTGAACAGACTGAAGAAAGAGAACGCCAAGCTGAAAGCGGATTTGTATCAGTATGAGCTGCTGTTTAACGGGACGCTGGACGCTATTTTTATATTGGATAAACAGATGAACATCATCCAGGCGAATGATGCCGCCTGCAAAATTCTGCAAAGCCAAAAAAAGAATTTGCTGGACCGGTCGGCGCTCGACTTCCTGCACGCCGTCCCGCCGGATGAACTGAACCAGAGCATTCAACGCTTTTTGGAGCGGGGATATGCGAAAAAAGAAGTGGCCATCAGGCTTGACAACGGATCTGTCAAATATATCGAGTTTACTGCAAGCAAAGGAATCGGTGAAGACTGCTATTTTGTCGTCATGAGGGACATTTCATCGAAAAAAATATTGGAGCGGGAGCGCACCATTAATGAAAAGCTGTTTAAAGATTTGTTTCACCGCGCGGTTGAAGGAATCGTCATCTTTGATAAACAAGGCTGTTTCATCGATGCGAACCATTCGTTTTGCCAGAGCTTCGAAATTGAAAAAACAGAGCTTTCAAAACTGAAGCTGTCTCAATTCGTATCCCCTGAAAACAAGGGGCGGCTCGATAAAATCTGGAATGCTCTTTTCAGAAGAGGGAAAGCAAAAGGGGAGCTTCCTGTCCGGCTCAGATCAGGAGAAGACCGGCTGTTTGAGCTTACGATAACCTCGAACATTTTAAACGGCTTTTACATGTCGATTATGAGGGATATTACCGAGAAGCGCTCGATGGAAAAACAGCTGTTTAAAAGCGAAGAACGCTTTAGAGAAGTCTTTGAAAATGCGATGGATGCCATTATACTGATGAATAACGACGGCCGCATCGTCAAAGCGAACCAGTCGGCCTGCAAAATCTTCGAACTGCCGATGGAACAGCTTCTCAACAAGAAGATGACCGATTTTATTGATCAAACCGATCAGAGGTACCATGCCATTCAAAAGCAGTATGATCAAAAAGGGGAAATCCGGGCGGAACTGCTGTTTCGTATGGCAAACGGACAATATAAAGAGCTTGAGTTCACGTCAAAACGGATCATGTTCGACAGCCAGGACCTAACCATTTTAAGAAATGTCAGCGACAGAAAACGAATGGAACAAGAATTGCGGGAAAGCGAATTGAAGTTCAGAAAAGTATTCAACGGATCAATGGACGGAATCGTTCTTTTCAACAACCAGTACGACATTATCGATGCGAACCCCCTTGCCGGAAAAATTCTCAGCACCCCTCTTGAACAGCTGAAAACGTCCAATCTACTTGATGTCATCTCCGGCTATCATATAGAAAACGCAGCTTCTCCCGCTAAAACGATTTCCTTAGAAGAAATGGACAATGACATCCCATTCCTGCTGAGCGACCAAAAACGGATTCTTGAATTTTCATTTAAAAGAAATATCATTCAAAATATGAACTTGGCGATGCTCAGAGACGTGACAGAACGAAAAGAGCTTGAAGAGCGGCTCCGCAAGTCTGATACCCTTCACGTCGTCGGCGAACTCGCAGCCGGAATTGCCCATGAAATCCGCAACCCGATGACGGCGCTAAAGGGATTTATCCAACTGCTGAAAGGCAGCATCCAAAATGAGGATCACGCGCTTTACTTTAATGTCATCACATCAGAACTCAAAAGGATTGAATCGATTATTACGGAGTTTCTCATCCTTGCAAAACCGCAGGCGATTATGTATGAAGAAAAAAATATCGTCAAAATCATGCAGGACACAATGGATTTGCTGCACGCACAGGCAAACCTTGACAACGTTCAGATGCATCTGAAGTGCGAAGGCGGCATTCCGCTGATTTATTGCGAGCCGAATCAGCTGAAACAGGTATTTATCAACATTTTGAAAAATGCGATTGAAGTGATGCCTGACGGAGGCAACGTATATGTGTCGATCAAACCGAAAGGAGACGACCATATCATTATCTCGCTTGCTGACGAAGGAATCGGCATGACAGAAGACAAATTGAAGAGGCTCGGCGAACCTTTTTACACGACAAAAGAACGGGGCACTGGACTCGGGCTCATGGTCAGTTATAAAATTATTGAAGAGCATAATGGAAAAATCGAAGTTGAAAGTGAAGAAGGGAGAGGCACGACATTCCATCTGACTCTCCCGATCAGACAGCATCATGAGGAGGAGGCTTAATCGCATCGTGGGCTTTTATATTGAAATGACCTCGCCTTTTGGACAAGCTTACATTGTCGAGGAAAATCACCACATTACACATTTGCTATTTGAAAAAGATGAACTAAAACAGCTCCAGCAAGACGGCTTGGAGCTTCGCCGGACCGAAACGGAATTGTTGAAGGAGGCAAAGCGCCAGCTCGAAGAATATTTCAGGGGGGAGCGGAAGACGTTCACCCTTCCTCTCCGCCAGGATGGAACCCCGTTTCAGAAAAAAGTGTGGGAGGCGCTGCAGTTGATCCCGTACGGTGAATCACGGAGCTATTTAGATATCGCGTGCGCCGTCGGGAATCCGAAAGCGGTTCGCGCAATCGGCCAGGCCAATAAAAGAAATGCGCTGCCGATTTTGATCCCGTGCCACCGTGTCATCGGCAAAAATCGTTCTTTAACGGGGTACTCCGGAAATGAAACGGATAAAAAAGCGGTGCTGCTCGACATCGAAAATATTGCGTATAAGGGAAAATAATATACGAGCACGCCGTTTCTTTTTTTCGTCAGCGACATATAATTTTATTAAGTTAAAAATGTTGGTCTTGGTAAAAAAGGAGGACGAATAAGTGAAAACGAACCGCCCGAACAAAATAGCAGGATACGCGGAATTGTTCGTCAAGCTGCACGTGTTGACCGAAGAGCAGAAGAAAGACATCATCAAATCGATTAAAATCCGCTAAAGCGGCCTAAGTAAGGGCTTCAGCGGAAAACAGCGCTTCAATTTCTTCTTCAAACCTGTCTGTGATAATCCCTTTTTCCGTAATGATGCCAGAGATTAAATCGTGCGGCGTGATATCAAAAGCAGGGTTGAACACTGGCACCTCTTGCGGAGCTATTTGCGTTCCGTTTATCAGCCTGACTTCATCCGGATCGCGTTCTTCAATCGGAATGTCGTCGCCGCATGAAATCGAAACATCAAAAGTTGACAGGGGAGCGGCGATAAAAAACGGGATTTGAAAGGCTTTGGCGAGGATTGCCAAGCCATATGTTCCGATTTTATTGGCTGTATCTCCGTTTCTCGCGATCCTGTCCGCTCCGACAATGACGGCTGAAATGTTTTTTTCTTTCATCGTATGGGCAGCCATGCTGTCTGTAATCAGCGTCACGTCAATTCCCCCCTGCATAAGCTCCCACGCCGTCAGGCGCGCCCCTTGCAGGACAGGCCTCGTTTCACAGGCATAAATATGAAGGTCGAGGTCCTTTGTTTTGGCAAGATAAAACGGGGAAAGGGCCGTACCGTACCTGCTTGTCGCAATCGAGCCGGCGTTGCAGATGGTCATGATGCTGTCACCCGATTTGAACAAATGCAGTGCATTCTGTCCGATTTGCCGGCACGTTTCTTCGTCTTCAACCTGGATCTGAATAGCTTCATGGATCAGATTTGTTTTTGCTTCATTGACCGATTTTGCGTCCTCCGCACTTTTTACCAGCCGATTGAGAGCCCAGGATAAATTGACGGCTGTCGGCCTTGCCTGATTGAGTTCATCTTTGATTTTTCCGAGTTCCACCAGAAACGCGGAAACGTCAGATGTATCGATGCTTTGTGCGCAAAGGGCGAGTCCGAAGGCGGCTGTAATGCCGATGGCAGGTGCCCCCCTCACTTTCAGCGTTTGAATCGCATCATAGACGTCTTCTTTTGTTGTGAGGTGCAGGTATTCCGTCTTTTCGGGAAGCTTTTGCTGGTTCAGAATTTTTACCGATGCTTCTTCCCATTCGACAGAGCGGGGCACCGCAAATTGTTCAGGCATGTCATTCACTCCTTAAGCGCGTTCCGAAACGCTTCAATCAAGTCTTTTGGCGTCCGGAAACCGCTGCGTTTTTCTATGAATGCTGCGCCTATTTTAAGGGCGAGCTTTTTTTGGCTGATTCTCCGGGAAAACGGAACGATTGTTTCAAGGTCCGCCACATGGGCAAGGCCGATCGTCCGGCGGATCATTTCGCAGCCGGCAAAGCCTGCTGCGTCTTCAAACGCCTGCTTCAGAACTGATTCAAGGCGTCCTTTCTCATTTTTGCAAGCGTCAAGAGCATCGTTTTCCCATGCTTCGCTGAATGTCCGGCTGAACGTATGCCAGACGGTCTCGACATGGCGGTATAAAGGAGCCCGCCTGTTTTCTTCGCGGGAAAGCGCGTGCAGCAGCAGGTTGGCGATAAACTGTCCAATGTCAAACCCGATCGGGCCGAAAAACGCAAATTCAGGGTCGATGATTTTCGTTTCGGCTTCTTCACTTGCGAAAATGCTGCCTGTATGAAGGTCGCCGTGGATCAGCGTTTCCTCTGCAGACAAAAAGCGCTGTTTTAGTTTTGCCACTTCAATTTTTAATGCTTCATTGCGCCAAAGATCTTCCGCTTCATCGCGAAGCTCTTCTTCGAAATCGTTTGTCTCATGATCAAAGAAAGGGTCTGTGAACACAAGGCTTTCTGTAATATCGCACAGATCCGGATTCGTAAACTGCTTCACAAGCCGCCCTTTAACTGTTGGGTCAAGTGCATATTCAGACGAGTAAAAATGTGTTTTTCCAAGGAATTCTCCGATGTCTTCCGACAGGTGGGGATAATCCTTCCCGTCAATCAGTCCTTTTCTGGCGATTTCCAAGTGAGAAAGGTCTTCCAATACGGTAACGGCAAGCTCGGTGTCAGAATAGTACACGTTCGGGACAAGGTGCGGGACATGCTCGGCTTGGCGGATCAGCGCACTGCTTTCGATTCTCGCCCTGTCAAGCGACAGCGGCCAGCTTTCGCCGACGACTTTCGCATAAGGCACCGCCTGTTTGATGATCAGCCCTTTTTGCTGCTCTTTGTCATACACGCGGAAGACCAAATTCAAGTTTCCGTCCCCGATCTCCTGGCATGTCAGGGTGCTTTTGCTTGGAAAAAGCCCGAGGCGGACGGCCAGCGCGGCCGCGGAGCTTTCGGTCAAAGTTTCGTATGCTGCGGTTTTCGTTACGGTCATGTGTGATTCCCCCTAAATGTCGTTAACAATAAAAAAGCCTCTTTCTCATCGAGAGAAAGAGGCTGATTTGTCGCGTTCGCCTCTCTTATCTCTCAGAATTCAAAGTCTGATGGAATTAGCACCGTGCCCTAGCGGCGCAGAATTTCGCGCCCCATTTCACAATGGTATTACGGTCGGTTGCTGTTGGGGTCATTAGGCCAGTCCTTCACCCAACTCTCGATAAGAGAAATCAATATAAAATTTTGAAATTTCAGTTCGGTCAGTTGCTGAAAATGTTACCAGCATCTCAGTTTTCTTGTCAACACTTTTTTAATATAAATCTCTGCGAATGTCCTCAAAAACCGGAATTTGCCCCCGCGCTTTTTCAATGTCCCCGAGGTTGATTTCGGTCCTGATGACGGCTTCACCGCTCCCTGCTTCAGCGAGGGTGCGGCCGAGCGGATCAATGATGATGCTGTGGCCCGCAAATTCGTTTGCCGGGTCACTTCCCGCTCGGTTGCAGGCTGC
This sequence comes from Bacillus sp. FSL W7-1354, assembly GCF_038002405.1. Lineage (NCBI taxonomy): Bacteria > Bacillati > Bacillota > Bacilli > Caryophanales > Bacillaceae > Bacillus > Bacillus sp. FSL W7-1354. The sequence goes on from NZ_JBBOCL010000001.1 coordinate 530,717, forward strand.
GACAAAGCACTGATTTTCAATCGCTCTGGCTTTTAAAAGGCTTTGCCAGTGATCGAGGCGGGCGAGCGGCCATTCCGCCGATACAAAGATGATGCCCGCACCTTCCTTCGTATGTTTTCTGATCCATTCCGGGAAACGGATGTCGTAGCAGATAAACCCCGCAGCCGGGATCCCTTCAAGCTCGAAGCTCCCGTCGCCTGAGCCCGCTGACAAATAGAGGTGTTCGTCCATCAGCTGGAAAAGGTGAGCTTTGCTGTATTCTTTGATCAAATGTCCGTTTTTGTCTGCGATGTACATGATATTGTACACACCGCTTTTTTTCTTAACGGCGACAGAGCCGCATATGATATGGACACGGTTTGCTTTTGCCGTTTCCTGCAGCCATCTCTTCGTTTGCCTGCCTTCTTCATCTGCGATGGAGCCGAGATTTTTTAAATCATAACCCGTCGTCCACAGCTCGGGAAGGAGAAGAACATCCGCTTTTCGGCTTTCCTGTTCGATCAGCTGCTCCGCTTTTTTAAAATTTTCAGAAGGATTGCCGTATGCGATATCGAATTGCAGACATGAAATTGTCAGCTTCAATCTGGATCACCTCATTTTTTTCTTTACATTTTACATTTAACAATATATGATGATGGACTATCATTTCAAGAATTTTTCAAAAGCGGGTGAATCATATGAAATTTGAGCTTTCAGATGTGCTGAAACAGCTGCCTGAGCAGTTTTTCGCTTCCTTGGTGAAAAAGGTGAATGAAAAAATCGCCGCCGGCCATGATGTGATCAATCTCGGCCAGGGGAATCCCGATCAGCCGACACCTGATCACATCGTTGATACAATGGCGCAAGCCGTTCGCAACCCTGAAAACCATCAGTATTCCTCCTTTCGCGGCAGCCGTTCACTCAAGGAGGCGGCAGCCGCGTTCTATCGAAGGGAATACGGTGTAGAGCTCGATCCCGAACGCGAAGTCGCTGTATTGTTCGGCGGAAAAGCCGGTCTTGTCGAGCTTCCGCAATGTTTGTTAAATCCGGGGGATGCCGTGCTCGTTCCCGATCCCGGCTATCCCGACTACTGGTCGGGCGTTGAGCTGGCAAGAGCGAACATGGAAACGATGCCGCTTACAGCGGGCAATCAGTTTCTGCCTGACTACAGCCGGATTCCGAAGGAAGTGAAAGAAAAAGCGAAGCTCATGTATTTAAATTATCCAAACAATCCAACCGGTGCCCAAGCCACGCCTGTTTTTTTCGAAGAGACTGTCCGGTTTGCCAAGTCGAACGGAATTTGCGTCGTCCACGATTTTGCCTACGGTGCGATCGGCTACGACGGCAAGAGGCCTGTCAGCTTTCTCGAAACGGAGGGGGCAAAAGACACAGGAATCGAAATTTACACGCTTTCCAAAACGTATAATATGGCTGGATGGCGGGTCGGGTTTGCAGTTGGCAACGCCTCTGTGATCGAAGCGCTGAACCTTTATCAGGACCATATGTATGTCAGCCTTTTTAAAGCGGTTCAAGACGCCGCGGCAGTCGCGCTTCTATCAGACCAAGCGTGTGTCAAGGAGCAAAATGAGCGCTACGAAAAAAGGCGGGATGTATGGATTCGTGCGGTCCGCGAAATCGGTTGGCACGCGGATGCTCCGCAAGGTTCTTTTTTCGCCTGGATGCCTGTCCCTGACGGGTATACATCTGAGGCTTTTTCCGATCTGCTTCTCGAAAAAGCGAATGTCGTCACAGCGCCCGGCATCGGCTTCGGCAAATACGGAGAAGGCTATGTGAGAGTCGGCCTCTTGACAAGCGAAGAGCGGCTCCGGGAAGCGGCTTCGCGCATTGCCAAGCTGAATATATTCAAAAAGACCGGCCACAGTCATTGACAACCGGGAAAAACGATGGGATAATTCAAAATAATTTATAAAATCAATATTCTTATCAAGAGCAGGCAGAGGGACAAGCCCGATGAAGCCCGGCAACCGACTTTTTAAGCACGGTGCTAATTCTTGCAGCTGACGCTGAGAGATAAGGATTCGAACCTGAAATGCGAAACCTCTTTTAGCTAAAGCAGCAAAAGAGGTTTTTTATATGCATGAAGCAGGAAGGAGCTACAGAATGAGTGAACTTTTGGCAACATATGTTTTGACAGATCAAGGATGTGACGCAGAAAAGCGGGCCGAGCAAATCGCGATCGGACTGACGGTCGGGTCGTGGACAGATCTGCCGCTCTTAAAGCAGGAACAGCTGAAAAAGCATAAAGGACGCGTCGTCAAGGTCGAAGAAACAGAAAGCGCGCTGGGGGAAAAACAGGCAACGGTCACCATCGCTTATCCGGAAGCCAATTTTACAAGCGACATTCCCGCTGTGCTGACGACCGTTTTTGGAAAGCTGTCTCTCGACGGAAAAATCAAATTGGCGGATTTGGAGTTTTCGCAGTCTTTTAAACAATCATTGCCGGGTCCGAAATTCGGCGTATACGGGATCCGGAAAAAAATCGGCGAATTTGAAAGGCCTCTCTTGATGAGCATTTTTAAAGGCGTCATCGGCCGCGATATGGAAGACTTGAAGGAACAGCTCAGACAGCAGGCGCTCGGCGGAGTGGATTTGATCAAGGACGATGAAATCTTATTCGAAACAGGCAGTGCCCCCTTTGAAAAACGAATCACGGAAGGAAAAAAAGTGCTTGAGGCAGCTTTTGAAGAAACAGGGCGCAAAACGCTGTATGCCGTCAACCTGACGGGCAGGACAATGGAGCTGAAATCGAAGGCGAGAAAAGCAGCCGAGCTCGGAGCCGATGTGTTGCTGCTGAATGTGTTTGCCTACGGGCTCGATGTTTTGCAAAGCCTTGCGGAAGACGACGACATCCCGCTGCCGATCATGGCGCACCCGGCAGTAAGCGGCGCACTCACTTCGTCGCCGCATTACGGTTTTTCCCATTCGCTCTTGCTCGGCAAGCTCAACCGGTATGCGGGTGCTGATTTCAGCCTGTTCCCTTCACCGTACGGAAGCGTTGCTCTGCCGAAGCGGGATGCGCTTGCCATATATGATGAATGCACGAAGGAAGACGTTTTTAAACCGACATTCGCCGTCCCGTCGGCCGGTATTCACCCCGGCATGGTGCCGCTCTTGATGAAAGACTTCGGCATTGACCATATCATCAACGCAGGCGGGGGGATTCACGGTCATCCAAACGGAGCGGCAGGCGGAGGAAGAGCGTTTCGGGCGATCATTGATGCCGTCCTGGAAGCGGAGCCAGTCGAAGAAAAAGCAAAGCGTTCTCCCGATTTGAAGCTCGCCCTTGAAAAATGGGGAAGGGTTGAGGTTTCCGTATGAGGCAGCCGCTTATCATTTGCGATTTTGACGGAACCATTACAACAAACGACAACATCATCAGCATTATGAAACAATTTGCTCCAGAAGAGTGGCTCGCTTTAAAAGACGGGGTTCTGTCCAGGGACATATCGATTAAGGACGGGGTCGGCAAAATGTTTCAATTGCTGCCGACAAGCCTGAAAGAAGACATTATGGAATATGTAATGAAACAAGCCGAGATCCGCCCCGGGTTTACAGAGTTTGTCTCTTTCCTGGATGAGCAGGGTCTTCCGTTTTACGTCGTGAGCGGAGGGATGGACTTTTTCGTCTATCCACTGCTTGAAGGCATTGTCGAAAAGGAACGCATTTACTGCAATGAGGCCGGCTTTTCAGGGCGCAATATCGAGATCCGCTGGCCGTATCCGTGTGACGGCAGCTGCGGAAATGAATGCGGCTGCTGCAAGCCTTCTATCATCCGCCGGCTGAAAGGCTGGGACGATTTTGTTGTCATGATTGGGGACTCTGTTACAGATGTTGAAGCTGCCAAATGTTCCGACTTGTGCATCGCGCGCGATTATTTGCTGCGGGAATGTGAGGGACTCGGCCTGAAGCATGCGGGATTCGGCGATTTCCGTGATGTAAAGCGAATACTTGAAGAGACCGCGGAGGTGAAAGAATGGACCCTGAGCAAAAATGGCACGAACTTGCCGAGGTAAAAAAAGAGCTTGCGGAAAGGGATTGGTTCCCTGCGACAAGCGGCAATCTGTCAATCAAAGTATCAGAAGACCCGCTGCGATTTCTCATCACAGCAAGCGGAAAAGATAAGCGAAAAGCATCCGCGGAGGATTTTCTGCTGGCGGACGAAGAGGGGAGACCGGCGGAGACCGGACATACGCTGAAACCGTCGGCGGAGACGCTGCTGCACACCCGTGTCTATCAAAATACAAACGCGGGCTGCTGTCTTCACGTCCATACGATTGACAACAATGTCATCTCAGAGCTTTACGCAAAAGAAAAGCAAGCGACATTCAGAGGCCAGGAAATCATAAAGGCGCTCGGTCTTTGGGAGGAAAATGCGGAGGTTACGATCCCGATTATCGAAAACAGCGCTCATATTCCGGATTTGGCGGCGGATTTTGCCGGACACCTTTCAGGCGATTCAGGGGCAGTGCTGATTCGCAGCCACGGCATTACCGTCTGGGGAAAAACGGCATTTGAGACAAAGCGGATGCTTGAAGCGTATGAATTCCTGTTCAGCTGGCATTTAAAACTGAAAGTTTTGCAGGCTTACCACGTTAATTAAAAAGGGGGAGAAAGCATGGCGACAATTCGAATCCATGATGAACAAAACACGACCATTGAAAAGCAGGAAGAAGTAGAACAATTTCTAAAGGGGCAGGAGGTCATTTATGAAAAATGGGATATCACAAAGCTGCCGGCCGGCTTAAAAGAAAAATACGATTTGACTGATGAAGAGAAACAGGAGATTTTAGACGTCTTTGCCGCTGAAATCAAAGACATTTCAGAACGCCGCGGCTATAAAGCGAGCGATGTCATCTCGCTTTCCGACCAAAATCCGAAACTCGATGAGCTCTTGAAAAATTTCAAACAGGAACATCATCATACAGACGATGAAGTCAGATTTATCGTCAGCGGCCACGGCATCTTTGCGATAGAAGGAAAAGACGGCACATTTTTTGATGTCCTCTTAAATCCGGGAGATTTGATCTCCGTTCCTGAAAACACCCGCCATTATTTCACGCTTCAGGAAGACCGAAAAGTCGTGGCTGTCAGAATCTTTGTGACGACAGAGGGCTGGGTGCCGATTTATGAGAAAGAGAGTGTGAGCCGATAATGAAAAAGCGTCCGTGTGGACGCTTTTTTATTTGTTTCTGTCATAAAGGGCCTTGATGTGGCCTTCATGAAAGGAGAGATGCTGTTTTTCATTTTGATAGTATTGAAGACGGTCAAATACAGAGCCGGTGTGAAGCTCGAACTTATGGCCGTCCGGATCTGAGAAATAAATTGAATCTTTGTCGCCTTCATGCCGTTTTCTGCCCTTTAGCACGTTTACACCTAAATCGCATAATTTCTTTTCCCAGAACGGCAAATCTTCCTGTTGAATCGAAAAGGCGATATGGGTGTAAGAGTCATGGATTTCCTGTCTCTTAATGTCTTTCTCTTCGTTTAATGCGAGCCAGATGCCGTTCAGGTCAAAATAAGCGGTTTTCTCGGCCTTTACGAGCCACTTGGCATCAAACACCTTTTCATAGAATGAAATAGAGACGGACAGGTCAGAGACTGAAAACAAGAGATGATTGATACCGAGAATATTATTGTTTGCCATTGCCGTTTATTCCTCCCGTTAGATGTATTTCAAATCCGTCCAGCTCTTTGGTGATTTGCCTGAATAGAAAAGCGAGCACAGCCGCGTCATCAAGCCAGCCGACACCTGCGAGAACATCGGGAATCAAATCGATCGGAGACAGCACATAAATCAATGCCAGCGCGGCCAGTAAAATCGTTTTTTTCGGGAATAAGGGGAAGTCTCCCTTTCTCCAGGCTCTAAATGCCTTGAAAAACAATAAGAGGCCTGAATACGCTTCTTTCACGGCAAAGATGGTTCGGAGCCTTGACACTGGTTTTTTCATCATTTAGACCTCCTTCTATCCTCATGAACTCTTTTAAAGGTGTTTGCCGTATTTCATCGAGGGGTATTACACCTTTAATTCCACAATTCTATTATACTCGATTTCAAAATAATTTTTTGAGAAATAGGTTTACAAAATAAGTATAATCTGTAATAATGCTCAAGTACGCAAAATCTGGATGGTTCTAAGAAACGATATGTCGGTAAGGGGTGAAGCGTATGCAAAATTATGTTGAAAAAGAAGCATTGCTCGTTTCCATCAGCAAGAAGCGGCAAATGATGGTTGAAGCCGCTGAAATCTATGGATTTACAGGGGATGAAACGATCAGGCGGAGCCAGGAGCTGGATCAATTAATTTATGAATATCAAAAACTGTCTATGAATGAAAATGCGTCGGACCATCTGCTGCAGGATTTTTTAGGCTGCATCGACTGTCTGACCGTTGAAAAATATACGGCATAGTGACTGAACGAAAAAGAGCTGCCGTGAAAGGCAGGCTCTTTGCAGGAACGGGGAAGCCTCAGTCAACCTGTTCCTTTGAAGTCGGCAGCGTAATCGTTACAGTCGTTCCTTTATGCTGTTCGCTTTCGATCTGAATGGTTCCCCCGTACATGGAAATGATGCGCTTGCACACGACAAGGCCGAGTCCGGTTCCCTTTTCCTTTGACGTGACAAAAGGCTGGAAAATACTCTCCATCATTTCTTTTGGAATGCCTTCTCCGATATCCTTCACAATAATTTGCGCCTTCTCTTGATGATGTTCGATTTGAATGAGCAGCTTTCCGCCGTTTTTCATCGATTCAAGAGCATTTTTGGCGACGTTCAAGACAACCTGCTTAATATGATCTTTTTTACAATACACATAAGCCGGGTCTTCTCCACAGTCTTGAAATTCCACTTCCACATTATATAAATTTGCCTCAGAATGAATAATCGGCATGATTTCGTCAATCATTTCATTCATGGCGTTAAGCTGCCACTGCTCTGCCGTCGGCTTTCCGAGCACGAGAAACTCGCTGACAATCTGGTTGATCCTCCGGATTTCCTGGTCGATGATTGAGAAATACATTTGATCTTCTTTTGATTGATATTTTTTTTGCAGGAGCTGGATAAAGCCGCTGATACCTGTCAGCGGGTTTCTGATTTCATGAGCGGTGCTCGCTGCCAGGGTGCCGATTAATTCGAGCTTCTGGGCTTCATTTTGGGCGCGCTCCTGCTTGGTCCGCCGCTTCAGCAGCACATACTGGAGCATGAGGAACATAATATTCAGCAGAATGAAAATACTTAAAAATGACAGCAGAAGACTGTGAACGATTTCATCAAGCTGGACCGGTTCCGGATAAACTTCAAGCTTCCAGTCGATCTGATCCAAAAAAGCATCGACGGTGCCGCCGTCCGGCTTCTCAGGAGGAGAATGGCCTGCTGTAAAGACAATCTGATTCTTCTGGTTGAGAATTTTGATATAAAGCTCAGGGCTCAGGACGTTCATGATATTTTTCAGATAATCGACGCGGATCGAAGCCAGCAGAAAATTTGTCGTTCTGCCTTCGCTGTCATAGACAGGAGTAAAAATATTCAGCTCCAGCCTGTCCGACACTGTATGTATATCGTCTGTGATCACGGATTTCTTTGATTTTTCCGCTTTTTGCAGAATGTTCTTGTATGAAACCTTCTTTTTTTCTTTGACGGGAGACGTGCTTACCATGACATCGCCGTCTTTATTTAAAAGGTATAAAGCCGAAAAACGCGGTTCTTTTTTATACGTTTCCGTCAGGATTCGTTTGATATGCTGCTCATTAACAGGGTGGTTGAGGGCCGTGGCAAGGGAGCTGAGCCTTGCTTCTGTTTCGCCGATCAGGTAGTTGATTTGGTTGCGGTGAATATTGAGCATGAGAGTCGCAGTCTGACGGTGCTTTTCAGTGATATTTTCTCGTTCTTGTTCGTATACAAAAAAGCTTATAATGAAGGCGGGGATCATCACCAAGATCAAATAAAGCCTGACTTTCTTCCATAGATTTTTCAAATTGCGCATATTTTTACTCTCTCCCAATCGATACAGGAATAGGGGTATTATATCACTAGTGAGAGCCGATTTATAGAAAAGATAACCAATACCGTGAAAATAGGACACAATACCGGGGAATTTCCGGATATATCTATTTGATGTTCGATTCCTACTCATCATAACATGGTTTGAATGTTAACAGTTGACATTTTCCTCATAGTTTATTAATGTTTTCCTGTAGTTGTTTCTTTGGAGATGAGAGATATGAGTAATAGAGAACAGGAACAGTCCTTGAAATTATTTATTGTATTATCTCGAGCGTACAGATCCATTAATGATCATATGAATAAACATATTCATCATCATGGTCTGAATCCAACCGAGTTTGCCGTTTTAGAACTCCTCTATCATAAAGGGGATCAGCCCCTTCAGCAAATAGGGGATAAGATTCTTCTGGCGAGCGGGAGTATTACATATGTGGTTGACAAGCTTGAGCAAAAGGAGCTGATCGCGAGAAGAGCCTGTGCGACCGACCGCAGGGTGACCTATGCGCAAATTACAGATAAAGGCACCAAGCTCCTGGAGAAGATTTTTCCGGGTCATGCAGAAGAGCTTCACCACATGATCAGCGTGTTAAGCGATGAGGAGAAAGAAGCCTGCATCGAAATGCTGAAAAAAGTCGGACTGAACGCAAGAAATATTTATAAGGGCAAAGAATAAGGAAGCTGCCAAAAGGCAGCTTCCTATTCTTTTTTATTCAAGTTTTCCTGGCCGATCGGCAGGATGAGGATTTCAACGCGTCTGTTTTTCCTTCTTCCTTGTTCGGTGTCATTTGAAGCGATCGGTTTAAATTCTCCGTAGCCTTTCGCGCTGAATATCTTGGCGTCAAGCTTGGGATTTTCGATTAAAAGCCCCATGAAATTGACTGCCCGCATCACGCTTAAATGCCAATTTGATTTAAATTGAGAATTTCGAATCGGCACATTGTCCGTATGTCCGCTGATTACGATATTGCGGGGCGGATTCAAGACGAGAAGGTCGGATACTTCCTTGGCCAGCGGAATGTCCTGCTGGCGGATCTCCGCTTTTCCGGAATCAAAAAAGATATTATCCTCGATGGAAAGGAGGAGGCCTTCGTCTGTCAGCTTCGTATTGACCTGTTTTTCAAGACTTTTCTCTTTAATAAACCGGTTGACCTGCTCCTGAATTTTTTTCAGCGACTGCTTGTCTTTTTCTTTTTGATCTTGAGAGAGATCTTTTGCTTGGTCAGGGCTTTTTCCATCTTCGGTTGTGCTCGTTTTCGGCTCGGTGAAGCTGGAATAATCCATCATTCCTGTTCCGCCGGTAAATACGGCATTGAATGATTTAGACAGCATATCGAACTTCTTGGCGTCGATCGAGCTCATGGCAAACAGTACGATGAACAAGGCCAAAAGCAGTGTCAGCAGGTCGGCATATGGGATGAGCCAAGACTCATCCACGTGTTCTTCATGGTCTTTTTTGTGCTTCTTTTTTCTAGCCATTGTTGCTGTCTCCTTTGTCTCCTTCTGGGATGACGATGCTGGAGCGTTCGCTTGGAGAGACATACATCAAAAGCTTTTGTTCAATGACTTTTGGCGCTTGGCCTTCCAAGATCGAAAGGATGCCTTCAATCATGACTTCGCGGACTTTGACTTCCTGTTTGGATTTCCGCTTTAATTTATTGGCAAAAGGATGCCATAGTACATATCCGGTGAAGATCCCGAGAAGGGTCGCGACAAAAGCGGCGCTGATCGCATGTCCAAGCGCTTCAGTGTCGCTCATATCCGCAAGCGCTGCGATCAGTCCGACAACAGCGCCCAAAACGCCGAGTGTCGGCGCGTATGTGCCCGCCTGGGTAAAAATGCCCGCTCCGACTTGATGTCTTTCTTCCATTGCTTCAACTTCTTCAGTTAAAACGTCCCTGATAAATTCGGCACTTTGGCCGTCTACTGCCATGCTCATGCCGTTTTTCAAAAATTCATCATCGATCTCATTCAAATTTGCTTCCAAAGCGAGAAGTCCTTCACGTCTTGCGATTTGTGCCCACTCGGAAAACATCGGGATCAATTCGTTGATTTCGATCATCTTCTTCTCTTTGAACAAGATGCCGAAGAGTTTGGGAACCTTTTTGATCTCGCGGATTGGAAAAGCGATCACAACTGCTGCGATTGTACCGACAAGGATGATCAGCCATGCCGCGGGATTGACGAGAACGGAAGGGCTGACACCTTTCATGACCATGCCGACACCTACTCCGATGATAGCTAAGATGATTCCAATTAACGATGTTTTGTCCATTTTTTCACCAATTCCTTTAACTAACTTTTCTATCGTTAATATCGGTGTTGCGTGATAGGAACTTTAGGGTGTTTCTTAAATTGTTTCAAAATCATGGTGAAAAGGGACTTTAGGGTTATTTAATGTTAAAAAATAGAATTTTTGTGATTCTTACGTTGTATGTAAAGCGGCCTCCGCAATTGGAGGCCGTTATGTGTGTTATGCGGTTGGTTTCACCAAGATTTCATCGTTTTCAACGATAACCGCAAAACCGTTAATGTGTTCTTCTTCAAGCAGCAGATCGGTCATTTGATCTTCGACTGCTGTTTGAATGGTTCGTCTTAATGGGCGGGCGCCGAAGGCCGGATGGTATCCGATTTCAGCAATTTTTTCTTTTGCTTCATCTGAAACTTCAAGCGTCATGTTTTGCTCTTTTAACGTTTCTTCAAGCTCTTCCAGCAAGAGAGTGACGATCTTGACCAGATCTTCTTTTTCGAGCGGCTGGAACTCGATGATGCTGTCAAATCTGTTCAGGAATTCCGGCTTAAAGTAGCTGCTTAGGGAATCGATCATTGATTGTTCGCCCATTACTTGTTCTTCCCGGTTAAAACCGACGGTTGTCCGCTTTTCAGATACTCCGGCATTGCTTGTCATAATGATGACGGTATCTTTAAAGCTGACCGTCCGTCCCTGGCTGTCTGTCAGACGTCCGTCTTCCATGATTTGCAGGAACATGTGCTGAACATCGGGATGGGCTTTTTCGATTTCATCAAGCAAAACGATGCTGTACGGGTTCCTCCGGACTTTTTCGGTGAGCTGTCCGGCTTCTTCGTGGCCGACATATCCAGGAGGTGAACCGATCAGCTTCGATACGGCGTGTTTTTCCATGTATTCGCTCATATCGAGGCGGATGACGGCATCCTTCGTGCCGAACAGTTCTTCCGCAAGCCTTTTAGAAAGTTCTGTTTTACCGACACCTGTCGGGCCGACGAACAGGAATGAACCGACTGGCCTGTTTTTTGATTTCAGGCCGGCGCGGCTTCTTTTGACGGCTTTTGCCACTTTTTTTACGGCTTCTTTTTGACCGATCACGCGGCTTGAAAGGTTTGCTTCAAGCTCTTTCATTTTCTTCTGATCGTCGTGCTTAAGCTTGCCGACCGGAATGCCGGTTTTTTGTTCGATGATCGCTTGAATGTCTTCAGCTTTAACGGTTGCCCGTTTTTCTTCCGCATGGTTTTCCATTTTTTTGTGCAGTGCTTCTTCTTCATCGCGGAGCTTTGCTGCAAGCTCATAGTTTTCTTCCTGCAGCGCTTTAGCTTTTTCCGCTTCGATTTCTTTCAGGCGTTGGGAAGCTTGTTCACCGCTGACCGTGTCGATTTTCAAGTTCGCTTTTGAACCGGCTTCATCCAAAAGGTCGATCGCCTTATCGGGAAGATGACGGTCCTGAATATAGCGGCTAGACAGAACGACGCAGGCTTTGATCGCTTCATCCGTGTAAGTTACATCATGATACGCTTCGTATTTTTCTTTCAGCCCGTTTAAAATCGCCGCGGTCTGCTCAATTGTCGGTTCATGCACCATGATCGGCTGGAAGCGCCGCTCTAATGCTGCATCTTTTTCGATTTGGCGATATTCTTTCAACGTCGTCGCGCCGATGACTTGCAGTTCGCCTCTGGCAAGCGCAGGTTTTAAAATGTTGCCGGCGTCCATGGAGCCTTCGGCAGAGCCTGCTCCGACAAGAAGGTGAATTTCGTCAATAAACAAGACCGCGTTTTTGCGTTCTTTCAGCTCTTTCATCAGCTGTTTCATTCTTTCTTCAAATTGTCCTCTGATGCCGGTGTTTGCTACGAGGGAAGCGACATCAAGCAGGTAGAGTTCTTTGTTTTTCAATTTATTTGGAACATCGCCTTCGGCGATTTTGAGAGCAAGTCCTTCAGCAACGGCTGTTTTACCAACGCCCGGTTCACCGATTAAGACAGGGTTGTTTTTATTTCTGCGGTTTAAGATCTCGATTACACGGGCCACTTCATCATCGCGGCCGATCACCGGATCGAGCAAGCCTGTCTTTGCGGCATTCGTTAAGTTGACGGCAAGTTCATCGAGCAAGCCTTTTTTGGCAGCGGTTTGCGTCTGCGCTTGTGATGGCTGGCTGAAGAAAGAACCTCCTCCGCCAAAAAAATGATTTCCTGAAAACATAGAAGGCTGAGTCAGCTCTTTATAGCAGTCTTCACATAAATCCATTTGCTTTTTTGTAAAGTTGATTTGCATGTTCAGGCGAATCGTCGCCTCATTTTTTTGACAATGTTGACAACGCATTTGCCAAAACCCCCTTTATTGTATTTGACCTTTTTTGACCAATTGACTTTGAAAAAATGGTCTGTAGTTTGACCATTTCTGACTATTAGTATACATTGACCTTCTTTGACTTTCAAGTTCTATGCTTTTTCTTTTTTGTTCCTGAGTGAGAAGTTGTCCTTCTTTTTAAAGGACATGGCTCATATGGTGTAGAAAGGGAATTCGTTTACGGAGGAGTCGTATGAGTCAATCACATGGATCAGCCTTTCAGCTGGCATTTGTTTATGTAGGAACGGTCGTCGGAGCCGGATTTGCAACTGGAAGAGAAATCGTCGAGTTTTTTTTAAGATTCGGCTGGCCGGGATTAGCCGGAATTTTGATCAGCGGACTGATGTTTACATTTCTCGGCGCAAAAATGATGCTGATTGCGGTCAGAATCAATGCCAAATCTTATCAGGAGCTGAATCAATATTTATTCGGCCATACGCTCGGGAAATTTGTCAATGTCTTCATGCTCGTGATTTTGCTCGGTGTGACGTCTGTCATGCTGTCCGGAGCGGGGGCGATATTTGAGGAACAGCTCGGCTTTTCAAACCAAGCGGGGATGATTGCGACGATTGCCTTGAGTCTGTTTGTCATGATGAAGGGCGTTAAAGGGATATTCGGCGTCAATGTCATTGTCGTTCCGCTGCTGCTTCTGTTCACAGTCATCGTCCTGTTTGATTCGTTTATTTTCAGAGGGCCGGAGATCCACAATTTGGCGGCATTCTCGGCGGCAAAACCCGATTGGATTTTATCCGCTGTTTCGTACGGCGCTTTTAATTTGTCGCTCGCACAGGCGGTTCTCGTGCCGATCGCTTCTGAACTGAAATCTGAACGGCTCATTATAAAAGGAGCATTAATCGGAGGGTGTCTGCTTACCCTTGTGTTGATCGCGAGCTTTCTGTCTCTTTCAACATTGCCTGATGTCCTGTTATACGAAGTTCCGATGGCACAGGTTGTATTCATTGTCCAGCATTCTGTCCATATCATCTATCTGTTTATCATTTTCGGGGAAGTCTTCACATCGGTCATCGGCAATTTATATGGTCTTGAAAAGCAGATTAATGAATATCTTCATATGAAAAGCCTGTATGTATTTATGTTCATCCTGCTGACAATCTACTTGACGGGACAAATCGGCTACGGAAAGCTGATATCGACCATTTATCCTTTGTTCGGCCAGCTGAGCCTCGTCTTTATATTCTTTTTGATCGTCAAAAGGGTGCCTGAGCGTTGAATGGCAGGCATTGCACTTGGCGAAACGTGCGATTTGTGATAAGATGGCGAAGGAAAATTGAAACAAAATCCGCTTGAAACTGCGGGAGAGGTTCTAGCAAAACCCTCTATAAAAAACTAAGGAAAGCTGTATCCTTGGGGTATGGCCTTTTTTATTGTTTTTTTGCTAGAACACTTTTCTCACAGAGAAAGGTGTTTTTTCGTTTAGATATCAATGAATCTCTTCTTTTATGAAATACTGACGAAAAGCGGAGAAGGAGGAATTATGAAACAGGAAAAAGCGATCGTCGTATTCAGCGGCGGTCAGGACAGTACGACTTGCCTTTTGTGGGCGCTTCGGCAATTTCAGGAGGTGGAAGCGGTCACCTTCCAATATAATCAGCGGCACCGAGAGGAAATCGAAGTCGCGAAAAAGATCGCTGAAAAGCTTGGCGTCAAGCATCACCTTCTTGATATGGAACTGTTAAATCAGCTCGCGCCGAATGCTTTGACAAGGGATGATATCGAGATTGAGGCGAAAGAAGGCGAACTTCCGTCCACTTTTGTTCCGGGACGCAACCTCGTGTTTTTATCGTTCGCTTCGATCCTCGCCTACCAGGTCGGCGCGCGGCACATCATAACAGGTGTATGCGAGACGGATTTCAGCGGCTATCCGGATTGCCGGGATGAGTTCGTCAAATCCTGCAATGTCACTGTCAACTTGGCGATGGAGCGCCCGTTTGTCATCCACACGCCGCTGATGTGGCTGAACAAGGCGGAAACGTGGGAGCTCGCCGATGAGCTTGATGCGCTTGATTTCGTGAAAAACGAGACGCTGACGTGCTACAACGGAATCATTGCCGACGGCTGCGGCGAATGCCCGGCCTGCAAGCTTCGGGCGAATGGCTACAATGAATATATGAAAATGAAAAAGGAGCGAGCTTAACAGTGCTTACACAAATTTACCCGCAACCAAGCCATCCTTACTCTTTTGAACTAAATAAAGATATGCAGATGTCAGCCGCGCATTTTATTCCGAGAGAGGATGCGGGCGCATGCAGCAGAGTCCACGGCCATACGTATACAATCAATATCACGATTGCCGGGGATGAATTGAATGAATCAGGATTCCTTGTCAACTTCAGCACCATTAAAAAATTGATCCACGGGGAATACGATCATACGCTTTTAAATGACCATCAGGAATTTTCGGGTGAAAGCGCGGATCGGATCCCTTCGACAGAAGTGGTGGCGAAAACGATTTACGATAAAACAGAGGCTTATTTGAAAGATCTCAAAAACCGTCCGCATTGCGTTCAGGTGTTTGTCAGGGAAACGCCGACAAGCTATGTCGTCTACCGTCCGAAACCGGGTGTTCATAATGGCTAAGCCGATTCCCGTACTTGAAATTTTCGGTCCGACGGTTCAGGGAGAGGGGATGGTCATAGGGCAAAAAACGATGTTTGTCAGAACAGCCGGCTGCGACTATTCGTGCAGCTGGTGCGATTCAGCTTTTACCTGGGACGGTTCGGCGAAAAAAGACATCAAATGGATGACCGCGGAAGAAGTATACGAATCTCTTAAAGACATCGGCGGAAACGCCTTCTCGCACGTTACGATTTCAGGAGGCAACCCGGCGCTTTTAAAACAGCTGGACGGACTGATTTCCCTTTTAAAAGAAAACGGTATACGGACAGCGCTTGAGACGCAAGGGACGTTTTATCAAGACTGGTTTGCCGGAATCGATGATTTAACAATTTCGCCAAAGCCGCCGAGCTCCAATATGAAAACCGATTTTAACAAGCTTGATCATATTGTTGAAAAACTGAAAGAGCACGGCCGGGCGGCAGCGGCAAGTTTGAAGGTCGTCATATTCACGGCGGAAGACCTTCAATTTGCAAAGCAAGTTCACCAGCGTTATCCTGATGTCCCGTTCTTTCTCCAAGTCGGAAATGACGACGTTCATACAGAAGACCAAGTGCGGCTCGTCGAACGGCTGCTTCAAAAGTATGAACAGCTGGTAGAAGCGGTCACGCGCGACCCTGAATTGAACCGCGTCCGCGTTCTCCCGCAGCTCCACACCCTGATCTGGGGTAACAAACGAGGCGTTTGATTGAAGAAAGGAAGATGAATGATGACCACAAGAAAAGATTCAGAACTCGAAGGCGTAACCCTTCTTGGAAATCAAGGCACCAATTATTTGTTTGACTATTCTCCGGAAGTGCTTGAGTCTTTCCCGAATAAACACGAAAACAGGGACTACTTCGTGAAATTCAACTGCCCTGAATTCACATCCCTGTGCCCGAAAACCGGACAGCCCGATTTTGCTACGATCTATATCAGCTACATCCCTGATAAAAAAATGGTAGAAAGCAAGTCTTTGAAACTGTATCTCTTCAGTTTCCGAAATCACGGCGATTTTCACGAAGACTGCATGAACATCATCATGAACGATTTAATTGAGCTGATGGACCCGCGCTACATCGAAGTCTGGGGCAAATTCACCCCGAGAGGCGGAATCTCGATCGACCCGTACACAAACTACGGCAAGCCCGGTACAAAGTATGAAAAAATGGCCGAGTATCGGATGATGAATCATGATCTGTATCCGGAGACGATTGATAATCGGTAAGAGGTGCATCGCTGTGTGACCGAGACGCGTATTGTTACGCGTCTTTTTTGTTCGAAATTTCCACGAACAATTACAGCGTATTGGTCGAATGCTAGTCCGGGTATATGAAATACGATTCGAATTGTTAATTGAAGGGTAAAGAGGAGGAAACTTCGTCGTCACTCGCCTCGTTAACGTCTCCGCTTGTCAGTTCGTCGTTAACTGCGAATGCTCTAGCGTTCGGTATTTATCTGTTTTTAGTCTTGTTTGTTCATTAATTCGTGAAAAAATATAGCTTTGTCCTCCTGTTAAAAAGATGTTTTCTGTTTTTTTCTTTAAACATAAAAATTTAGTTATTCTGACTTTGAGGAGGGGATGGGAGGTATATACAGGAGAGACGAAGAGCGGCGATTAAAACATAGTGTCAAGAGCATGTCTCATTCTGACGTTTACACACAAATATGTAACGTGAAGATGTTGGAGAGCTTACGAAAGAAGCAATCGATCGTTATAGACGGGAGGAGCGTTGAAGTATTTGTAAAGGAAGGTTGGCACTGAGTCGGAATGGTATACGATAATCTTACCGTATTTTATCGACAGCTGATAAGAAGTTTATTACGATGTTTAACGTTAAGAAACTGTAGACATGAAAAAGCGCCCCAATGCGGGGCGTTTCTTACGTTTGCTTGCGGGTAGCGATTTGATATACGCCGTCAGATTGGTCGGTTGCTGAAACAACGCTAATGCCCATCGTTAATATCGCGGCGGCTAAAATGGGAATAACGAGCTTTTTAATACTCATATAAACACTCCCCTTTTTTAATTTGTGTTTGCGCATACATCATTTTTTGAAGGAACTCGATTGAGTTTCTGTGGTCTTTTCTTTCAAGGTATTGGTTGGAGACTTCAAGCGAAAGCTCTTCTATGTATGCAAATATTTTATTCTCCTCCAAGTATTTAAATACCTCTAAAATCTCTTCTTTATTCACAGAATAGATATATAAGGCCTCAAGATATTCAAATAGGGAAGTGAATAGGGTATCATTGAATTTTCGAGCCGTTTGTTTGCCAATACGAAATATCTCGATTGCGCGCTCGTAGTTTTTCTGCTTAAAAAGAAGTTGAGTGAAGTAATACAATGATTGTGGTAGGTTGTTATATTCTTCTTTTAGGTTAATCTCTACGGCTTTTTCAGCATATTCAACCGCTGTATCAATGTCCCCCATACATTCATGACAATCGGCTATATTGAAATAGGCAGAACTAATAAGTCTTTTATTGTTAATCTCTATCGCTAATTCGAGTGCGTTTTCCAGGTGGGGTAAGGCTTTGTCGTGGCACATTAAATCGTCATAGTTACCCGCGATTACAAATAAACATTGGATTTTACGGACTTTGTAGAGTTCGTGATTATTATATATTTTAAAGGCTCTTAATATATGATACATGGACACATGCGTCTGTTTCATGATGTAGTACGCTTCAGCCATTTTAAAGTGAAACTCGGCTTGTTCTATAACATCAGTAATGATAGATAGCTGCTTTTCTGCATTTCGATAAAACTCTATCGCTTTGATGTACTGTTTTTTCTCGAATTCATACATGCCCCTAAAGAAAAATGAGTAGTAACTAAGGAGGCCATTTAAATCTCTTCGAGGCTCCTCGATTTGGGCCAACAATTCGTGTATTGATTGTCCTTGTTTTCTTTTGTTAGTAGGTTCTAAATATTCTAACATTAATTGATGTCTAAAACACATCAACTGATAGTAAAGGAGTAAGTCCTGATCCTCTTCCATTTGATTAATTTCTTTCTCTACTTCTTCTTTTAAAGCCTCTGCATCCGGTACACTAAACTCTCTTATCATTTTATACCATTCGTGGATTTTCACTCCGACTTTTGACGAGGGTATTAACTGTTTCACTTTCACCTCTCCCTTTTTATTTCCTTTTTGTAAATATATTACTATACTTAGGGAGATAATAGGTTGAAAAATGAAAAAATTTTCGGCATACCGCAATTAAAGCAATACAAAAAGACGCCTGTTAAGGCGCCTGAATTCTATATGCTCTTATTTATGCCACATTTGCAGCATCCGAAGGTAAATTTCGTCCTTCACCGGGCTCTTGAATAGCGGATAATCGCAGTTGTCTCACCGGCCATAAAGACCGTCCGGTTATTCCTTATAATCGTATACCACTGTAATATCATATCCTTTTATTTCGTAATCCATTCGCCAACGATCTCCAACTAATAGGATACGTAAGAGGACGGAGGATTCAACGTTTTCTCCAGGAAAATGAATCTTGGTGATCAAGCCTTATGACCTACTAAAGGAGTAATTCGATATGTGAATGATCAGCTTAAAGAAAATTTTTTATTGATGTCTGCAACAGGTCCCATAGCTCTTTGATACCCTTTAAAATAAGTTATAAAAATTGACCGGCATCCACTCTAGTGGAATCTTTCTCCTTAACCAGTTTTAATGTGGCCACGATTAGAAAGCTGACAATCACTAGTAAGAGCCATGAACTCACTTTTCCTAGATGAACGAGACTCCACGCGCTGGTTTGGTTTGGATATGTCCAGGCTCCAAAAAACGTTGCGATATTTTCGGCTATCCATATAAAAAATCCGATGAGCACAAAAGAAAGTGCGAGCGGCATACGGTAACGAATTCCATTAACCTCGTATATGACCCATGATTTCCAAAAGACAATTACTACAAGTCCAGATAACCAAAAGCGGACGTCAATCCAATAATGATGGAGGAAAAAATTCAAATAAATCGCAGCGGCAAGAGGTACAACGACGAAAAACGGCGGCCACTTAACCAGTTCAACCTTAAGCCTCCTCCACGCCTGGCAAAGATAACTGGCGACACTTGCATACATAAAGCCGCTATATAAAGGCACTCCAAAGATTTTGGAGTAACCTTCCTCTGGATAAGACCAGGAGCCCATTTGCACCTTGAAAAGTTCAAGAGCTAGTCCAATAAGGTGGAACAATGTGATCACCTTTAGTTCATCCCTTGTTTCAAGCCCGGAATACACCATCCACCACTGCATGAGAAGGCAGATGATGAGCAGCCAGTCATACCGCGGCAGGAAGGGAAGAGGGATGATTTGTGTAATTGCCAAAGAGGCAAAAATAACGACAGGAAATAAACATGACAAGGACTGCTCCCAACCAAAACGAACGAGTTGATTTAGTGCTCTCATCATGTGTGCCTCCGAAGTTTTTTTCTGAATATATGCGAGGCCAGCTTAGTATTGCAGCTAAACAGATTTACGGGTATGCGCATAAGATCACCGCCGAA
Organism: Bacillus sp. FSL W7-1354; assembly: GCF_038002405.1. Classification (NCBI taxonomy): domain Bacteria; kingdom Bacillati; phylum Bacillota; class Bacilli; order Caryophanales; family Bacillaceae; genus Bacillus; species Bacillus sp. FSL W7-1354. Next base: position 550,447 of record NZ_JBBOCL010000001.1, read on the forward strand.
TAGGCTAAATTTTTAATCATGGGTGTCTTCATCACTTCGGTATTCCAAAATATCTCCGGGTTGACATTCTAAAGCCTTGCAAATCGCCTCTAAAGTTGATAATCGAATAGCCTTTGCCTTTCCGTTTTTTAATATAGAAAGATTCGCCATTGTGATTCCAACCCTCTCAGAAAGTTCCGTTACGCTCATTTTTCTTTTAGCAAGCATCACGTCAATATTGATAATAATTGCCATTGTTTTCACCTCAGACTGTTAAATCATTTTCTGATTTTATATCAATCGCTTCTTGCAATAGCCTTTGGAGAACAGCAGCAAAGACGGCGATAACCATTGAAGCAAAAATAAGGACCAGTCCGATTAGTATGATGCCAGGAGCGTCGTCCATCTCCGCGATGAGATAGAAGAGCGGCATGCCTGCCGCTAATAAAATACTGATGGTGATTGCACAGTATTTTATATTCTTTAAAGCCCGTACAGACAATTTCGAGAAAGCTTTATTGTGGTCAATATAGCTTAAAAGTTTAAAGGCTTGATACAGAGCAAAGTAAAAAGGTATCGCCGCTGCATACAAATCGATATAAACGAGATATTTCAGATAAGAAATATCTGGATACAAATCAGCTGCAAAATTCGCTATCTTCGGCACGAAAAATATGCACAAAGCAAGAACTGGGATTCCAATAAGAATAACAGCCATCTTTAAAAAGAGTGTTGATCCACGTTTCATAAAGAGCACCTCACTTATTTTGTCGATTTGAATTTAACACATTATTTATCGTTTTACAATAAAAAATTATTGATAAAGGTGATTTTGTTGTTGTTATGGTATGATATCTTTTTGATTTTAGACAAGCGTTTATAAAGCTATGCAAAGAAATACGTCAGCGGAGTATACATCACCTCTTTTGGACCTTTGCGGCTTCCGCCAAACGAAAAGATCAAGCTTAAAGCGTCTTTCGAACGATAGCTTATATGAACGCAGGTTCGAGACAGTCAATGGATTGAAAAACGCTGGTTATGCGATAGTTAACCGGAACTCAGCAGAACCATATCGTCAAATAAATCCTAGGGTGAAAAAGCTCAAACGTACCATAAAGGAATATGTGTCAACAAGGAGACAATAAAACAGCTACCGATTGGCATGTCTTTGCCCATAACGTGAAGACTCGGGTTGAAGTCGAGGAGTTATTTGAGGTGAAGACCGAAGACGATTAGTGTGGTGAAAACAGAAAAGAGAATGTTGTTAGATTTAAATAAAAATAAGACGCCAATTAAGGCGCCTTCATCTCGTCTTAAATCCATTCACAAAACTTTCTCCGTCCTGCTCCGTGTTAATAAGCTGCTGGGCGCTTTGGCTGATTCGTTGAGCAAGCGCCTCTTGCGCTTTTCCTTCAAAGCTGTAGAGAAGCGATGAATAGACGCTGTTCATTTCTTTTTGTATATCGTCTATCTTAAACTTCGGTCTTAGTGTCGTTTTAATGCCTTCAAGCTTCGTTGCGGCTGATACCCTCATGCCCGTTTTCAGCATTTGAAGCTGATTGCGCCGTATGAGGAGCGTATCTTCTTGATCACCGTTTAAGTTGTTGAGTGAGGCTAGTTTATTGAAATTTTCCATTATGTCATCTCCTAAAGCTTAAGCCAGTTTGCCAGCATTTTATCTTTTGATTTAAAATCTTTTGCGATCTGAGCAAGGTGCCTGCTGATGTCTTCTAAATCTGAAATCGTATTTTGTAATGAGGCGATGTACGCTTTTTCGGCATGAACATCGTAAAAGAGCGGATTGCCTTTTTTGTCAAACGACTGCGCCAGGTTTTTCAGCGTATTGTTTACATCTTCGAGTGTCAGCTTGTCGTATAAACCGTGGCCGACTTGACGGTAGGTATCGTGTTTCAGGTCGTTGATTTCGGCGTCGTGTTCCTGATAAGCGTTTTCGGCTTCGCGTTTCATCGTCCGCAGATCGTTGATCATCGCATTTACTTTTTGCGCGAGCTGTTTGGCAACGGCGGGTGTTACTTTAATTGCGCCACTTCCGGATGCAACTTCCGGTGGGAGCATCGCTTTTAAATTTTTGTCATAAATGAGCTCATCGCCCTCTATATTTTGAACGTTGCCGTTTTCGTCGAAGGTGAAGTTATTACTTCCGACCCAATGCGTATCAGGCATTCCTAAGATTGCGGTCTGAAAGAAATACCCAGCGTTTTGCCCGATTTGTTGGAATACATCGCCCTGCATTCTCGCCTCGCGCACCGCATTTGATAATTCAGGGTCCTTCGTATAAATTGTCGTACCGTTGTGCCGGTCATACTCGTTCCACCAGCCGGCCCCGACCATATCATCCGGGTTGATAATCGATTTTATGGATCGGTCATATTCACCGTTATTAATTTTTTTTTGCTGCTCCGCAGAGTGTAGGTGGACGATTGAAGGGCTGTTAAACGCTACGGCATAGACATTATTGTTGACCGCACTGTATTCAGCTTCTGCGCCGCCGAGAGAATGTCCGGTTGTTGAAATGACCGTCGAGGTGCCTTTATACTTTTGTTTAACTTCCCGCACCAGATTGTCAGCTTGCCCGATTTGGGACGTTTTCGTAATTAACTTGTAGTTACCGGTGCTAAGCATCGAGTCTTGTGTCGGAGTTCCGTTATATTTTCCGAGTGTTTTAGAAGTATCTTTCGCATCTTTTTCGACTATGTAGTGTTCCTTCTTTTTCGGGTCAATTCCCATTACAACGTTCCCGCCGTCAGCGTCAATAACATCTTGGAAGAATTGGTTCTTAGGATCTGTTCCCGCGAAGGCTACGACGACGTTTTTTGGTGTGTCAGGTTTAACCCATTTACCGTCCTTTTTCTTCGCTTGAACAAATACATACGCGTCGAGTCCGGTGTCAGAGTCCCTTTTAATTTTATCAACGTAATAAGCCTTATTTGATTTACTCTCTATAGGTGTTCTATCCTTGAAAGCTTCTTTCATTTTATTGCTACTATATGTGTTTTGGCTAAGAAAATAATAATCCTTATCTGTTAAATTAGGAATATCGCTCTTTTTATTCATGTACATAACCCCGCAAACTATGTAAAATGTTATGAGGAAAGGATGGTTTTATGAAAAAATACATAATTATCCTTCTTGCTCTGGTCATTATAACATTTGGAGGAATATTTATGAAGCAACAAAATGATAACAGAGAGAAAGAAGAGCTTTATAATTTGGCTAAGGAAAGAATGACAGACTTTATTAAAACGAATTATGAGGACATTAAGTCAATTGATTATTCTGATGACTACGAAGTGAACCCAATGGGCGGAATTGATATTAAAGGGTATCTAAATGGTGATAAGCAAAAGAAAATATGGGGTATTTATGATAAGTCAAATGACGAAGTAGGGTCCTTCACAGTCGATGCTGAAAGAAAGCCCGAATGTAAAGATAAAATTTGCGATTATTAATAAAAGGTCCGACTCGATTGAGCGGGCTTTTTTCTATTTTTATCTCACGTTTGTTTAACTAATCAGTTTTATTACCCCTGATAATAAATAATGTTGTGATATCATTTCTAGTATTTGTTTTAAACCTACCGTAAAGCATTACATCGTTACAGGCATGAAGGGTGAGCTTTACCCGGTGGAAAAAGAGATTTTCGAAGAGATTTACGAGAAAGTTAGCGAATGACTGAGGAGCCAAATAAACGGTGCCCGTTAAACTCAGATCCCTGAGAAATCTATATTAATTTTTGATGAACCTGTCGTGATATTTCCCTAATGAGGATGTCGATATTAGTCCGTCATAGATGTTTTGGGTACGCCATAAAAGAAAAGATTGCGGATATTAAAGAACCCTTTTAAAATGAGTGAACCTTTTTCCTTACTTCTACAACGTTCCCATGAATAGCCGGAACGATTTAGCTCAGCTCAATCTTGTGAGGAAGGGTATACTTTAGAAAAAGCTTAATATACTGAGGTGAATATTGAAAATATGGATTCGGCATTGAATAATTTAATCATCAGTTGCCATTACGCTTTATTGGGGGCAATTCCATACAAATTAAGGGGACTCGCAGTCAAGTTAGAAAATGAAACGTTATACTGGAAAGGCTATTTTAACGGGGAACCGACAGACGATGAAATAGAAATGCTGAGCGTAGCTTGTACAGAGGTACTTGCTGACTTTCCACATATTAAGGACTGTGAAGAAGAGTATATCAATCATAAGTTTCCTTTAAAAATGGATAAATTACAGTTTTGGGCATTTTTAAGATGGGAAGACAACGAGCATGATGAAATAGGCTGTAAAACACTTTATTATAATTTGTTACGGAGTTTGGTGTGAAGTGTAATAAACGAAAGGTGAATTCATTTTAAGATTATAGGGATTAAAGCTTTAATATGATAGTTGGTTATCGGGAAACCACTTTCAAAAACGCACAAGTTCACAATAATAAAAAGATATTCATGTTGATTAGGCGTGCATCATTGCACGTCTATTCTTTTTGGAAAGAACTTTTACCTAGAACTAAAGAACTCAAAAAGCGAGAATGACACAAATTTTATTAGTTCTATTGTCTTATTTTTTATGCATAATACCAAAAATACACTTCAAATGATTTATAATGAAGCGTGCCTAATAATTAGCAAACATGGAACGTGATTCAATAAAAACGTATAAGGTTATTGCAGTATGAACTGGAGGATACAGTTTTGAAATATAAAAAAGCAGCAGCGCTTGGAATTGGTTTACTTTTATTTATAGGCGGATGTCAGAACAGAGAGGAGTCTGACATTAGCGTCCAAGATTACACAGGACAAGATTTTCATATTCAGAGCAGGGGTTATCAGAAAGAAACCGCTGAGATCGCGGAAGCGCATCGAGATGAGGTTGAAAAAACCGTAAAAGATTATTTCTTGGATCAATATAGAACAAAGGTAAAAGTCCATAACATTGTCGGAGGGCATGGATTTGTTACTGTGTATGCTGAATCGGTCGGAAAATTGCATTTCTACACAAGTGCAAAAATTAAAATTGATTTGGACAAGAAAGAGGTGCAGACTGACGCGATCCGTTCATCGGAGTTGGACGTGAAAGACTCGATTACAAGCGCGATATACGCATTGGCTTTTGAAGACGAATTTGCCGCGCTAGATTACTATTTAGAGAAGCTAACAGAAGAAGAGCCGATTGTAGGCAAAACGCAGGCAGCCGTTGATAACACAAGCGGTAAGGGATATCAGACGCCTTATTATGCTGTTTCTTTAACTGCTGATTGGAAGGATGACCTTTATTCAGCATATTTAGAAAACCCGAAAAGAAGCAAACAAGACTGGCAGGAAAAATTAGAAGATGAAGAAATCACCCCAAAATCATGTGATATCAATATAAATTTATATATGAAAAAAGCACATACAAGGCCAAGTGAACGCATTTATAATCAAGTGGTGCAGGATATTGAAGACATGGAAGAGCTGGCACCAGGGACTTACAGCATTTACTTGAATGACAATAGAATCGATAAAAACTTAGGATTTAATCCAAGAAAAAGCACGCTTGGACGATAATGTCTTCCTAAACTGATCATGAAATTGAAAATGTACTGATACGGAGATCTATTTTAAAATAATGTTTTAAGGAGCCGGAAAGCGGTCGGGTATTTCATTTCATTCCGCACGGTCGCCGGTTTTTTCAGCTGTTCAATCAAAAAGCGGCATCGATTACGGCGCGGCGCGATGCTTCACAAACTTCTTCGGGACGATGCAGGGAACAGAGGAAAAAAACCGCCGGACCCGGGTGGCAGACGGTTTTTCCTTTTGCAGAAAAACTTGTGGAAATAAAGCTGCGTGGAAATCGTGAATATGTGCTGTAAAGGGCGGCTGATTAATGCAGGGAATCTTTAATAATTTTATAGTTTTTATGATTGACGACGGTTAAGGAGTCCAGTTCCAAGTCTCTGTAGTTTTCCATAATCGTAACATCGACGATCACAGAGTTTTCGTTTACTTTCTCTACGATTCCGGTGAGTCCGTTTTTAAATTCGATGACGTTCCCGACTTTTGCAATTTTCAAGTGACTTCCTCTCCTTTAAAGTAAATTAACCTATTGAAAGTATTTTGCAATATTTTCTTGGAGAAGTAAAGCAATTTGGGAAGCGGCATCACTATTGTTGTACCCGGTGTGACTTAATGTTATAGTTAATTAGTTAAAGATGATGAGAGAAAAGGGGAGAGAACAGGTGACAGAGCAAAATGCCATCGATCAGATCGAGCAATTAAGGTCAGGGAGCATTCATGAACTCCACGTAAAAAAAGAAGATTTTCTTTCTTTCAGAGCCATCTTAACAAAGCAGGAAGATTTTAAGCATTTTCGCGGCATTGCCCAGCATGGCGGAGATATTATATTTCAATATATGAAAGAGGCAAGAAGCTGAAAAAGGCTTTCTCAGACCGGCTGAGAAAGCTTTTTTTATTTGTGTGAAGCCATATGTTTCTGGAGATTTTGGTATTCTCTGCATGAAATCGTCCGGCCGTCTGCAATAATGTGACAACCGGACAGTTTGATGGAAGGGATGCCAACATTTTGGCAATGAAATCAGCGATTCGTCTTGTTAGTGTAAAACATATGTTTTTTTCGATGAAGATTTGACAAGGAGGAAGGAAATGAAATCGAAATTTGCTGCGCTAGCTGCGTTTTTAATCTGCATGCTGCCGGCAGCAAGAATCGAACATGCTCAAGCTGTCATGTTGTTCTCGAAAAAAGATAAACAGGAAATGGAACGGCTGATGGAAAGCCTTAAACAGGAAGAAAATCCTGCTTTTCAATTAACAGATGAAAAAAGCTTCATTGAAGCCGCGCATCTGCCGGCTGAAGAGGAGCAGGAAAAAGAAGAAGCTGATGAAGAGACGACGGATCTTTCACATAAAGAAAAAGATCTTTTATCAAGGCTTGTACATGCCGAAGCGAAAGGCGAGTCATTTGAAGGAAAAGTGGCTGTTGCCAATGTCGTCCTGAACCGGGTGGAAGACGGCCGATTTCCTGACAGCGTAAAAAGCGTGATCTATCAAAGAAACGCTTTTGAGCCCGTTCTAAACGGCAGCATCGAGAAAAAAGCAGACCGCGAATCAGTTGAAGCTGTGGAAGAAGCGGTAGATCAAAATAAAAAAGAAACAGACGCTTTATTTTTCTATAATCCCGACATCGCTTCTGATGACTGGATTAAAACAAGAAAAGTCGTGAAGCGCATCGGCAATCATGTCTTTGCGATCTAAAAAGCAGTCAGGGCCATCCGCCTTGACTGCTTTTTATATGCAATTCTTTCTCACTTTTCACCCCCCAAGAAAAAATTTGTTTTTGATACTTTATGAAAATCAATTTTCAATGAAAAAGAAAATAATTTTTAGACTTGTCTCATATGATGGGATAAACCCGTGAGACAAGGAGAGACCTCATGAACCGTTTTGTAAAAGGAATTGTTCTTCTTTCGCTAGCTGCTTTTTTTGCAGAATGTCTTGAATTTGTCATCAACATGATTCTTGCACGGGAGCTTGGCGAGCATGGCATGGGGCTCTACATGAGTGTTTTGCCTTCCATTTTTTTAGTTGTGGTGATTGCGAGCCTTGAGCTGCCTGTATCGATATCGAAGTTTATCGCCGAGTCCACCCCGAAGCTGCACGAAAGCATGCTGAAACATGCATTGCGGATGACTGCGGTCTGCACGGTTTTTTCCACGGCAGCTGCAGTGATCATTCTTCCATTTATTCCGGTTTTTGATTCTTACCACCCTCTGATCAGAGGGCTTGTGATCGGGATGATCCCTACGGTTGCCTTTACGTCGATCGCGAGAGGCTACTTCATGGGCGTTCAGCAAATGGGTAAAATCGCAACGGCGAATGCCCTGAAAAAAATCTTTCAGCTCATCGGCTTGTTTTTATTTTTTCAATGGTATTCCTTTGAATTGGATACTTCTCTTCTGATCTCGTTGTTTGTCCTTGTTGCAAGTGAAGTGGTCGTGTTTGTTTATCTGTTTTCTCAGTTTGTTTTGGTCAGGCGCGCCGCTCAAAAAGGGCAGCAGATCCACCTGCGGAGAAATGATGTTTTAAAGCGCCTGCTCACTGTTTCGATCCCGACGACAGGGCTGCGCGTTTTTCACGCTGTGACAAACGCAGTTGAACCTTTTTTGGTGAAGGGGACGCTGCTTGCCGCTGGCGTATCGAGAACATCGGCCATCGACCAGTTCGGCATGCTTTCGGGGGTGGCGATGACAATCGGCTTTTTTCCGGCTTTCATCGCCCATTCACTGATGGTCGTCATGATCCCGAGCATTTCCGAAAGCTACGCTTACGGACAATACGAAAGAGTGATCAAACGGATTAAACAGGCGATCTTCATCACGCTGTTTTACGGCATACCGTCCGTTATGGTGATGTATCACTTTGCAGAGCCGCTGACCCACTTATTTTTCGATTCGGTTAAGGCGTCGTTTTACCTGAAAATGCTGTGGCCGTATTTTTTATTTCACTTTTTTGCCATGCCGTTTCAGGCCTGTTTAATCGGAATGGGGTTGGCCAAAGATGCCTTTTATCATAATGTATGGGCCAGTGTTTTGTCGTTTTTGATGATGTATGTTCTCGGATCCATGCAGACATTGCAGATGACGGGGATCATCCTAGCGATGAATACCGGAATGATTTTGCTGACGGCGCTGCATTATGTGACGATTTGCAAAGAGCTGGGCGTCACGCTTTTTTTGACAAACAAATCCCGATCTCCGAGAATTGAAAGCCGCTGATTGACCCTCTTCATAGTTTTGGTTTTTGCGGGGAAGCTAATACTAAAAAGAAGGGGAGTTCATATGCGAAGAATCAGTCTTATTTATCCGCTCATCCTGGTGCTTTTTTTCGGAGCCTTCGTATTTCAGCCGCAGGCCTCTGCAAAACATGCTTCTCCGGCAGTCATGCAGATGAACACGGTGGAGGGGCAGCGCGTCGTCATTCCCGCCGAAGGCCAAAAGACGATCGTTCATTTTTGGACGACCTGGTGTCCGCCGTGCCGTGAAGAGCTTCCGCGATTCCAATCCTACTATGAAAGCAAGCAATCCGGAGTAAAGCTCGTGACCGTGAATCTGCTGAATGCCGAAAAAAACGAACAGAAGGTGAAACAGTTTATTAAAGCAAACAAGCTGACATTTCCGATCGTTTTTGACAAAAAGGGCGAAATGATGAAAGCCTACAATGTCATGACGATTCCAACAACATTTTTCTTTAACGAAAAAGGAGAGCTGGAGAAATCGGTTGTCGGACCCATTACTGTGGAACAAATGAAAGAATGGGCAGGGAAAAGCTGAGCCGGGGGTTCAGCTTTTTTTTGAAATCTAAATGATAATTAATATCATGAAGAAATTATAATAATTATTATTTGAAAACGTAGAAAGCCGTGCTATAATGAGAAATAGAAAAGGGTGTGTTCAATGGACAAGAAGCAGTCATACCCTTTATATAAATAAAATACTCCATGTTTATGCTGCCGATGAGGCGGCAATTTGTTTTTTAAGAAGGAAATTGACGATGAATTACATTCTCAATTAGGGAGGATATTGGAGATGCAATTAGAGATCGGGAAACAATCGCAGCAGAACCGTCACACGTTTCATTTTGAAAATTGGAGGCAGCACGGGGAATTGATTGCTGCGCTTTTGTCGGGTTTGTTGATTCTTGCAGGCTGGCTGTTGTCCGGCAATAAAACATTGTCCGTTGTTCTGTTTATTTTAGCTTTTTGTATCGGCGGCTTTGCCAAAGCGAAAGAAGGCATACAAGAAACGTTGGCGGAAAAAACGCTGAATGTTGAACTTCTGATGATTTTTGCGGCGGTCGGGTCAGCGCTGATCGGCTACTGGGCTGAAGGGGCCGTGTTAATTTTTATCTTTTCTCTCAGCGGGGCGCTTGAAACGTATACATTAAATAAAAGCAAACGCGATTTGACATCTCTGATGAAATTGGAGCCGGAGGAAGCCGTTTTGCTCGAAGAAGAAAGAACAAGAACCGTGGCGGCGGCCGATCTTCAAGCGGGCGACCTCATTCTTATTAAACCCGGGGAACGCATTGCGGCAGACGGGGAGATCGAATCGGGAAGAACGAGTATCGACGAATCGGCACTAACGGGTGAATCAATCCCCGCGGAAAAAACCCTCGGAGACGCGGTTTTTGCGGGTACAGTCAATTTGAGCGGATCGCTCACCGTCCGTGTCACAAAGACAAATGAAGATTCGTTGTTCAAAAAGATCATTCGGCTCGTTGAGTCTGCACAAAACAGTGTTTCGCCGTCACAGGCGTTTATTGAGCGGTTTGAAAATATTTATGTTAAAGGGGTTTTGCTTGCTGTCGGACTGCTGCTCTTTCTGCCACATTTTCTGCTTGGCTGGAGCTGGAGCGAGACATTTTACAGAGCGATGGTGTTCATGGTCGTCGCTTCGCCGTGTGCCCTTGTCGCTTCAATCATGCCTGCCGCGCTGTCTTTGATCTCGAATGGCGCAAGAAACGGCCTGCTTGTCAAAGGCAGTGTTTTTCTTGAAAAACTCGGCAACAGCAAAATCGTTGCATTGGATAAAACGGGAACGATTACGAACGGAAAGCCCGGCGTGGAAGATATGCTTTTAGCTGCTGATATCGAGGAGCGCGAATGCTTGGAGGCTGCTGCTGCGATTGAGAAGCAGTCAGGCCATCCGCTTGCCAAAGCGATTGTCGAGTATGCAGAAGCAAAAGGTATCGAGCTTCCCGCAAATGTGTCGATCGAGGAGACGTCAGGGTTTGGCGTTCAGGCTCGATATAATGGAGAGACATGGCTGATCGGCAAAGCCGGATTTGTCGGGGAAGAGGCAGCCGGGCAATTTCTCACGACGGCTGTTCAGGAGCTTGCCAAGCAGGGAAAAACAATTGTGTTCGTGAAAAAAGGCGAAAAAATCGCGGGGTGTTTTGCATTAAAAGACCAAATCAGACCGGAAGCTAAAGCGGTGATCGAAGAGCTGAATGCGCTTGGTGTTCAGACGGCAATGCTGACCGGGGACCAGCCTGAAACCGCAGCGGCCATCGCACGAGAAGCGGGCTTGAAAATCGTCGTTTCAGAATGCCTTCCTGACAGAAAAGTAGAGGAAGCGCAAAAGCTGAAAAAAACATACGGAACAATCGTTATGGTGGGAGACGGAATCAATGATGCACCGGCCCTTGCCGCCGCTGATGTGGGGATCGCAATGGGGGGAGGCACAGATGTCGCACTGGAAACAGCGGATGTTGTTTTAATGAAAAACGAATTGACAGGACTGACCAAAATGATTCGGCTCTCCCGGAAAATGAATACGATCATTAAACAAAACGTGATTTTCTCTCTTGGTGTGATCTGTCTTTTAATCTGCAGCAACTTTCTTCAAATTCTTGATCTGCCACTCGGTGTCATCGGACATGAAGGCAGCACGCTGCTTGTTATTTTAAACGGTCTCAGGCTGTTGAAATCCTAAATAAAGAAACGGCTGCATGCTAACGGCAGCCGTTTTTTCACATCAGAGGGCTGTTTGAGGAAGAGGCGGCAATAATCGAAGCGGGTGGCATCCCCACAATACATAAGCGGTGAGCAAGAGACGGGAAAAACTGATACAATGGATGTGATGCTTTTACATGTTAAATGTATGGTACGGAAACTGTCTCAAGGAGTGAAAAGGAGCATGGAAAGAATTAAACAAATCTCTTCCTGGCTGAAAGAAAAAAACATATCTTCGGCTTTTATTCATTCAAAAGAAAACGTATTTTATCTTACCGGCTTTTATACAGAACCGCACGAACGGCTGATGGGCGTTTTTATTTTTCAAGATGAAGAGCCGTTTTTTGTTTGTCCGCAAATGGAGGCCGGTCAGGCGAGAGCAGCCGGCTGGGCGTATGAGATCATCGGATACGGGGATCATCAAAACCCTTGGGAACTCATATCTTCAGCGCTTCAAAAGCGAAACAGCCAATGTTCAAAAGTGGCGGTTGAAAAAGAAACGCTTGCTCTGTCGCGCGCCGAAATGCTGCAGGCGGTCACAAGCGGTGCGGAGCTTGTCTCTGCGGAAGAAAGGCTGAACCAAATCCGCGTCATCAAAGACGAAAAAGAAATCAGCATCCTCCGTGAAGCGGCCAAGCTTGCCGATTACGGAGTCGAAGCAGGAGCCGCCGCATTAAAAGAGGGGATAGCGGAAATCGATGTCGTCGCTAAAATCGAGTATGAGCTGAAGAAAAAAGGAGTCCAGGGGATGTCGTTTTCCACAATGGTCCTTTTCGGAGAAAAGTCAGGACAGCCGCACGGAAACCCGGGCAGCCGCACGCTTAAGCCGGGCGATTTCGTCCTCTTTGATTTAGGCGTGATCATTGACGGATACTGCTCTGATATTACAAGAACGCTCGTGTATCAAAATGTGAGTGAAAAACAAAAAGAAATATATGATACGGTGCTTCAGGCCGAAACAGAGGCGCTTAAGATGAGTAAGCCCGGTGTCAGAATCGGCGATCTTGATTTAAAAGCGCGCGGTATCATCGAAAAAGCGGGCTATGGCGATTACTTTCCTCACCGTCTCGGGCATGGGCTCGGGATTTCGCCTCATGAATACCCGTCCATGAGCCATAACAATGATGAGCTTTTAAAACAAGGTATGGTATACACGATTGAACCCGGCATCTATGTGCCGGAAATCGGAGGGGTGCGCATCGAGGATGATGTACTTGTCACTGCCGATGGAGCAGAAGCGCTGACAAAGTATCCAAAAGAGCTGACTGTCATTTCATAAAAAACGGAACCCGCGCCCGCGCGCGGGTTCTTTTTTATGCTGACGTGAATCGTTTGTCTTATTACCCGCGTCAATCCTTTGAAATGAAAAAATCGTCAAAGGAACGGAATGGTTTGATCTCGTGTTTTTCTTTAAGCGGTTTCATCGCTGCTTTTGAAGACAGTACGATAACGATACATAATAGAATCAGAATGAAGATACCCATTTTTCTTCCCCTTTCTGGAATGAAAACGTGTTCAGCACCGGTGCTGCCTTCATTCTAAATTATGAAACGCTTTCCATATCAAGCCCTAAATTAATAAAAAACCCTGATGTCAGGGTTTTCAGGAATTTTGCCGAGCCGCTTAATATGATTGACGTTGAAAAAGTCTTCTGATGATCGTTTGATGAATGAATCTACAGCGCCTTTTTGTTTTTATTATGGGGATTTAGATTGATCAAAAGATAATCGGATTGCATCATTATTCTCATGTGAAAAATTTGTATACTAAGCTCAAAAGAAGGGAGGGATTAAATGGGACAAACGCTGACAAATTAAATCTGCCGCAGACAATTTCATCTCTCATCCAGATATTTCAGTCCCCGCAATGATTGCGGATTCACCCCCACACAAATAAGCGTTAAAAAACTTCTCTAATGATTTGAAGTCCATTATCTATGAAAGGAAGCTAGCAAAGAGTGAAAACATTAGGATATGTACTGTTTTTGTCGATATTTGCTTTTGTCAGTATCGTACCGGCAGCTGACGCGAAAGTGATTGATCATGACAAAGTGCAAGGCTTCAGTGAAGTAACCCCTGTGACGGTTTCTCAAAAAGCGGCCAAACGTTTTCAGCCTTATTTAAAGGTCGCAAGCGGCTGCGTGCCTTTTCCCGCAGTTGACGCACAAGGCAATACAAGCGGAGGCCTGGAGCCTACCGGAGCGCCCGAAGGACACTGCAGCAAAAGCGTGGGACAAGTGTACTCCCGCTCTGCATGGTACAATGGAGTATGGGCGATTATGTACGCATGGTATTTTCCTAAAGATTCACCTCTGCCTTTTAAAGCATTCGGCCATCGACATGACTGGGAAGGAATCGTCGTATGGATCGATAACCCGGCAAATCAAAATCCAAAAGTGTTTTCCATCGCTTATTCTCAGCACGGTAAATTTCAAAAAACAGCTCCAAACAACAAGATCATGGAAGGTGATCATCCGAAAATCCGCTATGATGCTCCTCAAGCACCGATTAACCACAGTTTATATGTGGACAGCGCAAAGGGCGGAACCCAGCCTCTCATCGGATGGGAAGATTTGACGCCCGCCGCAAGAAACGCATTGAACACGACGGATTTCGGAAGCGCAAACGTTCCTTTCAATGATCACAATTTCATGAATAACCTTGGAAAAGCATGGTTTAGATAAAAATATTTCGTGTATCGGCTGATTGTGAAATATTTTCATATCAGCCGGTTTTTTTCTCCGTACATCTTCTTCACTGTTTTCTTCATATTTATAGAACCCCGAAAAAAATTTCGAAAACGATCAAAATCCACGTCTCCAAGCGATATAATTTCTTTATGACGCGAAATGATCCGGCATGTATGAAAAGATTTGAAAGAAAGAAGGGAAACGAATGGCAAATATCAGGGAAATAGCTGAAACCGCAGGGGTTTCCATCACGACTGTTTCAAGGGTTCTCAACGGCCATCCGTATGTCAAAGAAGAAAAACGCCAAAAAGTTCTTGAGACGATTGAACGTCTCGAATATGCAAGGAATATGCATGCCGTTCATTTATCCAAAGGCTTTTCAAATATGATAGGTGTTGTGCTGCCGACCATCGGCCTCCCTTATTTCGGCGAGCTGCTGGAAGGAATCGCTGAAGAAGCTGCAAAGGAAGGCGTTCACTTTTCGCTTTATCAAACAAATTATCAATTGGAAAAAGAAATTTTTGCATTGGAGCAGCTGAAACAAAGACAGGTGGACGGCCTGATTTTCTGTTCAAAAGCGATGTCTGATGAAGCGCTTTTGGACTGGCATGAGACCGGTCCGTTCATTCTGTGCCAGGACTCAAGCGAACGGTATTTTTCAACGGTCAGCATTCCGCACAAAGATGCTTTCCGGTTAGGACTGGATTTTTTGATTGAAAAGGGGCACACAAAAATCGCCATTGGTTTGGCAAGGAAAAATGGCATGAACAGCCATTTTCGCCTTGAGGCATACAAGGAAGCTTTGGCCGCGATCGGGGAGCCTTACCGGGAAGAATGGGTATTCGAGCGGTCGCTGACGATAACCGACGGGCAAAAGCTGTTCTCTGAATGGAGAGAGATGGAGGAGAAGCCGACAGCTGTTTTTATCGCCAACGACCAAGTAACAGCTGGTATGTTTCTTGAAGCGCAGCGTCATCAGGTGGATATTCCCGGAAGCCTCGCCATTTTAAGCTGTGACAACCAGCCAATCAGTGAAGTGCTGGGCATTTCAACGATCAAAATTAATATAAAGGAAATGGGGAAGCATGCGTTTCGCCTTTTGCGAAAAAGAATCGGCGGTGCCGGCCCGGAAAAACAGACCGTTCCATACAAGCTGATCAAAAGGGCGACTGTGTAATGTAATCAAAACATCAATCATTTTCCAGACAGTGATCAAATTTCGACATTTTTCATCAAAAAGGTCAAAATAAATTGACGCGCTTTCATGAGTTTTGTACGATATGAGAGATTGATGACAAAAAGGAGCTGAGGATCGTGAACAGATCCTTTACCGTTGAAAAGGTACTCAACAACAACGTTTTAATCGCTCTCCATGATGATTACAGAGAAGTTGTCTTGATTGGCAAAGGAATCGGTTTTGGCAAAAAGCGCGGAGATCTTATCGAACATGAGAACTATGAAAAAATGTTTATCTTGGAAAATGATAAGGAACAATCGCAGTATAAGAAGCTCCTCACTTATGTCGATGAAAAAATGGTTGATATCGCCAATGATGTTATCTACCATATCGCGCAAAAAATCGGCCAGCCGCTGAACGAACACATTCATGTCGCGTTGACGGACCATATCGCATTTGCGGTTAAGCGCTTAGAAAAGGGATTTGATATGAAGAATCCGTTTTTGCTTGAGACGGAATCGCTTTATCCGAAGGAATACGAAGTCGCCAAAGAAGCCGTCGATATGATAAATGAAAAATCAGACATTCAGCTGCCTGAAGGCGAAATCGGGTTTATCGCACTTCATATCCACAGTGCGATGACGAACCGCCCGCTTTCTGAAGTCAATCAGCATTCCCAACTGATCTCCAGGCTTGTCCAGGTCATCGAGGATTCGTTCCAGATGCAGGTCAACAGGGAAAGTGTGAACTATTTGCGGCTGATCAGGCACTTGCGCTTTACGATCGACAGGATTAAACGGGACGAGCCGATTCAGGAGCCGGAAAAATTAATGTTATTGTTGAAAACGGAATATCCGCTGTGTTACAATACTGCTTGGAAGATGATCAAGATCTTGCAGCAAGCGCTCAAGAAACCGGTTCATGAGGCAGAAGCCGTTTATTTGACATTGCATTTGTACCGTTTAACTAATAAAATTTCATAACGCCTTTATAACGTGTTACTGATTCGATCAGGCATGAGTGAAAAAAGGGAAGAAATGAAGACGCTGTCTTTTGTTTCTTAGTGTACCCGCTTTCACCCATGCCTTTTTTGTCGTTCTAAAGGCGAAATGTAAACGGTTTATTTGGATGAAAAAGCAGTCTTTTGAACGAAGTTGTCATGAATTTTTGCTGTAAGGTCAAACTATCCTTAGAGGGGGTTAAAACATGTTTAAATCGCTATTTGGCGTTCTGCAAAAAATTGGACGGGCGCTGATGCTTCCTGTTGCGATCCTGCCGGCTGCAGGGATTCTGCTCGCGCTTGGTAATGCCATGCAAAATCCGCAGATGACAAAAGTCGCACCATTCTTAACGAACAGCACCGTTCAGCTTGTTGCGAAAGTGATGGAAAGTTCAGGTGACGTCGTGTTCACCAACTTGGCGCTCCTTTTCGCAGTCGGGGTTGCCATCGGTTTGGCTAACGGCGACGGTGTTGCCGGAATCGCCGCTATTATCGGATATCTTGTTATGAATGTCACGATGAGTGCAGTGCTTCTTCAAAACGGTTCGATTCCAAGCGACGCAGTTGAAAGAGCACAGTTCTTTACTCAAAACCATCCGGAATACACGACAATGCTCGGCATACCGACATTGGCAACGGGGGTATTCGGGGGTATTATTGTCGGTGTCCTGGCCGCTGCCATGTACAACCGATTCTACACAATCGAGCTTCCGCAGTATTTAGGATTCTTTGCCGGAAAGCGCTTTGTTCCGATCATTACATCGATTTGTGCATTGCTGCTGGGACTCGTCATGCTGTTTATCTGGCCGCCGATCCAAGGCGCGCTGAACAGCTTTTCGACAAACTTGCTTGCAGCAAATGAAGCGGTCGCAGCTCTCATTTTCGGAATGATTGAGCGGGCCCTCATCCCGTTCGGTCTGCACCATATTTTCTACTCGCCGTTCTGGTACGAGTTCTTCAGCTATACGAATCAGGCGGGAGAAATTGTCCGCGGTGACCAAAGAATTTTCATGGCGCAAATCAAAGACGGCGTCGATTTGACAGCGGGTACATTTATGACCGGTAAGTATCCGTTCATGATGTTCGGTCTTCCTGCGGCAGCGCTCGCTATTTATCATGAGGCAAAACCGCAGAACAAAAAGCTTGTTGCCGGTATTATGGGTTCAGCAGCATTGACATCATTCTTAACAGGGATCACTGAGCCGATCGAATTCTCATTCTTGTTCGTCGCTCCGATTCTGTTTGCGATTCACTGTGTGTTTGCCGGCCTGTCATTCATGATGATGGACATTTTAAATGTTAAGATCGGGATGACATTCTCCGGCGGTTTGATCGACTACTTCCTGTTCGGAATTCTGCCGAACCGTACAGCTTGGTGGCTTGTCATTCCTGTCGGTTTAGTCCTGGCTGTCGTCTACTACTTCGGATTCAGATTTGCCATCCGCAAGTTCAACTTGAAAACGCCTGGACGCGAAGATGCAGCTGCAGAATCCGCTGATGAAGGCAAAGAAGCAGCAGGAGATCTTCCTTATCAAATTCTAGAGGCGATGGGTGACCAAGAAAACATCAAACACCTTGACGCTTGTATCACAAGACTTCGCGTCACAGTCAACGATCAGAAGAAAGTTGACAAAGAGCGCTTGAAAAAACTCGGCGCATCCGGCGTGCTGGAAGTCGGCAATAACATCCAAGCGATTTTCGGACCAAGATCCGACAATTTAAAATCGCAAATGCAAGACATTATGTCAGGCCGCACGCCGCGTCCTGAAAAAGCACCAAACGCTGCCGAGGAAGTAGAGCAGCAAATCGAAGAAGTCATGGTCGAGCCTCTTCAAAATGAATCAGGTGAAGAAGTATTCGTTTCACCGCTTGCTGGTGAGCTTCATCCGATTACAGATGTTCCGGATCAAGTATTCTCCGGAAAAATGATGGGCGACGGATTCGCGATTCTTCCTGCAGAAGGCACAGTTGTGTCACCTGTAAGAGGGAAAGTGCTGAACGTGTTCCCGACAAAGCATGCGATCGGTCTGCAGTCTGACGGCGGCAGAGAAATTCTGATCCACTTTGGAATCGATACGGTCAGCCTGAAAGGTGAAGGCTTCACTGCATTTGTTTCTGAAGGTGACCGGGTTGAGCCGGGCCAGAAACTGCTTGAAGTCGACATTGAAAAAGTGAAGGACAGCGTACCTTCCCTGATGACGCCGATCGTGTTCACGAACCTTCAAGAAGGCGAAAGCGTGAGCTTAAAGGCAGAAGGCAATGTCAGCCTGACACAGGACGATATCGTCCGCGTTGAAAAATAAATTCACAAAATGGCCGTACTTGTCAGATGACATGTACGGCTGTATGATATAATATTGTGAATGTACTAAAAGCTTTAAATTAAAAGGAGATTGATAAAAAATGGCACAAAAAACGTTTAAAGTAACTGCAGATTCTGGAATCCACGCTCGTCCAGCGACTGTTCTTGTACAAACAGCAAGCAAATATGATGCAGATATTAATTTGGAATATAACGGAAAAACCGTCAACCTTAAATCAATTATGGGTGTTATGTCACTAGGTATTGCTAAAGGTGCTGAAATTACGATTTCTGCTTCCGGCGCTGATGAAAATGATGCTCTTTCCGCACTTGAAGAAACAATGAAAAGCGAAGGTTTAGGCGAATAATGCTTGAACTAAAAGGAATAGGCGCTTCAGCCGGTATTGCGATCGCAAAAGCATATCGGCTTGAGGAGCCTGATCTAACGGTTGAAAAGAAAAACATCTCTGATTCTGATGCGGAAGTAAATCGTTTTGAAGACGCCATCGAGCGTTCTAAAAAAGAGCTTGAAATCATTAAAAACCATGCATTGAAAGAGCTTGGAGAAGATAAAGCGGAAATCTTTTCTGCACATTTGTTAGTATTAAGCGATCCGGAACTGTTAAACCCGATTAAAGACAAAATCAAATCGGACTCCGTCAACGCGGAATTCGCTTTAAAAGAAACGGCCGACATGTTCGTCACAATGTTCGAGTCGATGGATAACGAATATATGAAAGAACGCGCCGCAGACATCCGCGATGTCACCAAGCGTGTCACAGGGCATCTTCTCGGCGTTGAAATTCCGAACCCGAGTCTGATTTCCGAAGAGGTCATCATCGTAGCCGAAGACTTGACACCGTCTGATACAGCGCAACTAAACCGCAACTTTGTTAAAGGGTTTACAACAGATATCGGCGGACGGACGTCCCACTCAGCCATCATGGCGCGCTCGCTTGAAATTCCGGCCGTTGTCGGCACAAAAGCGGCAACAAAAGGCATTCAAAACGGCGTAACAGTGATCGTTGACGGTATCAATGGCGATGTCATCGTTGATCCTGCCCAGGAAACAATCAGCGAATACGAAGAAAAGCATCAAGCCTTCCTGGCGCAAAAAGCCGAATGGGCGAAGCTTGTCAATGAACCGACTGTAACGAATGACGGACATCATGTGGAACTTGCCGCTAATATCGGTACACCTGATGATGTAAAAGGCGTTCTGGAAAATGGAGGAGAAGCAGTCGGCCTTTACCGGACTGAATTCCTTTACATGGGCAGAGACCAGCTTCCGACTGAAGAGGAGCAATTTGATGCCTATAAAACCGTTCTTGAGCGTATGGAAGGCAAATCAGTTGTCGTTCGTACTCTTGATATCGGCGGAGACAAAGAGCTTCCATATTTAGAACTGCCAAAAGAAATGAACCCTTTCTTGGGATACAGAGCGATCCGTCTTTGCCTTGATGAGCAAGAGATTTTCAGAACGCAGCTTCGTGCGCTGCTTCGGGCAAGTACATATGGAAACTTAAAAATTATGTTCCCTATGATCGCGACTGTAAACGAATTTAAAGAAGCGAAAGCAATTCTTTTAGAAGAAAAAGAAAAGCTGAAAGCTGAAGGTCAACAAGTTTCCGAAGACATTGAAGTCGGTATGATGGTTGAAATCCCTTCAACAGCTGTGATCGCTGATCAATTCGCTAAAGAAGTGGATTTCTTCAGCATCGGAACGAATGACCTGATTCAATATACGATGGCTGCTGACCGGATGAATGAGCGGGTATCTTACCTTTACCAGCCGTACAATCCTGCGATTCTCCGCCTGATCACGCTTGTCATTGAAGCGGCCCATAAAGAAGGAAAATGGGTCGGCATGTGCGGCGAAATGGCGGGAGATGAAATCGCGATCCCGATCCTGCTCGGTCTTGGACTGGACGAGTTCTCAATGAGCGCGACGTCAATCCTGCCGGCAAGAACGCAAATCAGCAAGCTTTCTAAAAAAGAGACGGAATCGTTCAAAGAGCAAATTCTGTCCATGAGCACAACAGAAGAGGTTGTACAATTCGTAAAAGAAACCTTCAATATGGCATAAGCGATTGAAAATCCGGACAGGCATAACCAATGCCCGTCCGGGTTTTTTTGTTGATCTGAATGATCTCGGCTGCGGCGGAAATAATACATGTGACCAATAGTTAGAAAGGGGGATTTTGATATGCCCAGGCAGCCATTCAAACCGGGTGATGAGGTCTATGTCATTTACCGGAACCCGCATGCCGCCAATGTCGCGCATATAAAGGAAGCTGAAGTCGTTGATCACCCGCTTCACGAAGGTGAACTGGCATTGTTTATGTATGATACATATCACGCCTTTGCCGAAGATGATGCAGTTTTTTCTTCATATGAAGAGGCGGAACGGCTTTACCGTGAGTTATTTGACGGGGTATGAAAATATTACCGGTATATCACATCCTCTAAATGCAAAAAGTAACGGAAATAAGCAAAGGATGTGTCTGTTTCCAATGGTAAAACCGTTTGTTCCCCAGCTCGTCTATATTGAACCGAGAGCGCTGGAATACCCGCTGGGAAAAGAGCTGAGGGATAAATTTTCAAACATGGGGCTTGAGATCAGGGAAACGACTTCACACAATCAGGTGAGGAATATCCCGGGGGAAGGCCACCTGCAAAAATACAGAAATGCGAAATCCACTTTGGTCATCGGCGTCAGAAAAACATTGAAATTCGATTCATCAAAACCGTCCGCAGAATACGCGATTCCGTTTGCAACAGGGTGTATGGGTCACTGCCATTACTGCTATCTGCAGACGACAATGGGCAGCAAGCCGTATATCAGAACGTACGTCAATGTGGAGGAAATACTTGATCAGGCGGACCAGTATATGAAAGAACGCGCTCCCGAGGATACGCGGTTTGAAGCTTCTTGCACATCTGATATTGTCGGGATTGATCATTTGACACACACATTAAAGCGTGCAATTGAGCATTTCGGTCAATCCGACCACGGTAAATTGCGTTTCGTGACAAAATTCCATCATGTCGACCATTTGCTTGATGCCAAGCACAACGGAAAAACGCGTTTCCGCTTCAGCGTAAATGCCGATTATGTCATCAAAAGTTTTGAACCCGGCACATCCCCTTTGGATAAACGGATCGAAGCCGCCGTGAAAGTAGCGGAAGCAGGCTATCCGCTTGGTTTTATCATCGCTCCGATTTATATTCATGACGGCTGGCAGGAAGGCTACAGAGTGCTGCTCGAAAAGCTCGATCGTGCGCTGCCGCAGCATGCTAGGCGCGACATTACCTTTGAAATGATCCAGCACAGATTCACGAAGCCGGCAAAAAGAGTCATTGAAAAAAACTATCCAAAGACAAAGCTCGAACTGGATGAAGAAAAACGGCGCTATAAATGGGGCAGATACGGGATTGGCAAATATATATACCAGAAGGATGAAGAAGCAGAGCTTCGCAGCGCCCTTGAAACGTATATTGATAACTATTTTCCCGAAGCAAAAATCGAATATTTCACATAACAGAGCTTTAGCCGGAAAAGCTCTGTTTTTTGTTTTGAGATGTTAAAAAAGGGTTTTTCCACTCCATTAAGACCGCATAATGAAGCGATTCCTCATCTTCAATGTAGCCGGGAATCACGCAAACCGGCGATCGTCCGCACTGGAGCAGGAATGAGAGCACGGGATCGCGCTTTTCCCCGTCCAATACAGCTTGAACATACTGTTCGGGCGTCATTTCTTCAGCCGACTTGTGATAATGGGGAATCCGTCCGCCGCCAATGAGCCGCTTGAGCCCTTTAAAAACCGTCAGTTCATACATGGACTGCATCAGCCGCTTTCCGATGCCGAGTTTTCGATAGTGAGGGGACACGGAAATATCGACGACATAAAGGGAGTTTCCATCGTTTTGATGTGTGCCGATATACCCGTTGTCTGTCACTTCGTCCCAGCTGTGGTGAGGATGATGCGGATCAAAATCAGTCATGAGCGCCGTCATCGAACCGATGATTCGGCCTTCGGAAACCGCGCAAAGTGCACCATCGGGAAATCGTTCAATATGGGAATGGAGCTGCTTTTCATTCCACAAAAGGTCTTCCGGAAACGGAGGCGGAAAGCATTCTCTTTGGAGTGCAATCAAATCGGGAATATCTTTGTTGTTGTAATTGCGGATGTCCACCTGCTGATAAGAAATGCCGTTATCGACGTAAAACTGTTTATAGATCGCCCATCACTCCTTTTGATATTTCCTTCATTATACCGTTATTTTAGCAGGCTATCTTAATTTTGCGAAATTTTGGCCGATAAAAAGAATATGAAGGTGCATGTAAAGGAGGGTTTCATTTGTTTAAAAAACTGCATGTCAAAATTGCCGGATTTGTTGCCATCCTGCTGATTTTGACGGTTATCGTCCTACAGTTTTCCACAACACATTTGTTGAAATCGATGCTTGAAGATCAAGCAAAAGAATCGACTTCAAGTCTGCTTAACTCGATCAAAGGTAATATCGAGCTTCAATTAGAAAACTATAAAATCGCTTTAAATCGTATGAGCGACAGTCGAATGGCGCAGTCATTTTTAGAAGATGATCAAAATAAATTATTGGGCAGACTGATCAACGACGAATTAAAGCAAATCAAGGATAAAAACGAATTTGTCACCAATGCGTATATAGCGACTTCAAAAAAAGATATATGGATATACCCGAAAGCCGAATTTGATAAAGATTTTGACCCGACGACCCGGCCCTGGTACACATCGGCTGCCAAAACGTCTGATCAAGTGATCTGGACAGAGCCGTATCAAGATGTCGTGTCTGGAGAGATGATGGTCGCAGCGGCTAAAGCAGTCGTTGTCGACAATAAAGTATTAGGCGTCATCAGCTTAGATATTTCATTGAATTCATTAAACAAAATTATCGAAAATCAAAAGATGCCATATGACGGCTACGCATTTATTTTGGACCAAAACGGGACAATGCTTGCCCACCCGTCAAAACAAGGTGACGATATATCGAAAGACAAAACATATCGGGACATCCCGTCATCCAAAGACGGAATCAAAGTAGGCAAAGATACTGTGATCGCTTATCAGACCGTCGGTGGTACGGGCTGGAAAGTCGGTACGCAATTCGACACGGCGAAGCTGATGTGGGTCGCACAGGAAATGAACAAAATGGTCATGATCGTTTCAATCATTGCTTTGGCAGCGGCGATCATTTTAAGCTATTTCCTTGCCAAAACGATCACAGGCCCGATTAAGCAGCTGATTGCCAAAACAAAGGCTGTCGCGGGCGGTGATTTGACGGTCCAGACAGCAGCTGCCTCAAAAGACGAAATCGGTATATTAACAAAAGACTTCAACAAGATGGTCGAAAACATGAAAGAAATGATTGTGCAAGTCGGAACCTCGTCCGGAAAAGTATCGAAAACGACCGATCAATTAAGCGCTGTTTCAAAAGAAACGGTTTCTGCGAGCGATGAGATTGCCAAAGCAATCGAAGAAGTGGCGACAGGTGCGACAGAACAAGCGGCAGAGATCGAAAATGTAAATGAACAATCCGAACGGCTATCTGTCAAAATTAAAGAAATTGAACATCATGCCGACAGCATCAAGAAGCTTTCGAGAACATCAGAAGATGCAAGCTATACAGGAATCGATGCCCTCGGGCAGCTGCTTGCAAAATCAAATGAAGCCAACTCGGAGACGAAGAAAGTGGAACATATGCTTTTGCAGCTTGAAGAAAAAACGAAAAACATTGAAGAGGTTGTTACAGCCATCTCGGCGATCTCTGATCAAACAAACCTGCTTGCTCTGAACGCCAGCATTGAAGCAGCCCGTGCCGGCGAAAGCGGACGCGGTTTTGCGGTAGTTGCAGATGAGGTGAGAAAGCTTGCCGAACAATCGGCGGTCTCTTCACAGCATATCAGTGAAACGGTCAAGCAGATTCAGCTGGAAACGAAAGAAGCCGTATCAGCGATGACGGAAGCAAGCAAGATGAATGAAGAGCAAAATGGAATGATTCATGAGACAGGAGAAGCGCTCAGCAAAATTACTGCAGAAATGCAGGCGCTCGTCAACTCAATTGACCACATTTACTCTGAAATCTCTGGTATGAGCGGAGAACAGCAAAAAATGTCTGATTCGATCCAAAGCATTTCAGCTATTTCCCAGCAGTCAGCAGCGGCTGCGGAAGAGGTCAGCGCTTCGACAAACGAGCAGCTGACAGCGCTGGAAAGCATCGCCAAATCGGCTGAAGCGCTGAGTGAGGCCAATCAAGAATTATTAAATGCGATCAATAAGTTTAACGTGTAATAAAGAAGTCCCTCTTTTTGAAAGAGGGACTTTTTCAACGCTCACAATCCCAATTTTCAGAATATACATGTTACACTATAAATATGAAGGGAGTGATGATTGTGGACTTAAAGATGAATGGCAAAACGGCGCTTGTGGCAGCAAGCAGCAAAGGACTAGGCAATGCGATTGCAAAAGCCCTTGCGAAAGAAGGGGCAAATGTCATGTTGTCCGGGAGACACGAAGCGGACTTGAAAAAAGCTGCGGAAGAGCTGAATGGACTCGGCGGCGGATCCATCTCATATCAAGTATGCGATCTTGCAGATGCTGACGGGATCAAAGCGCTCGTTCAAAAGACCGCTGACACATTTGGAACGATCGATATGCTCGTCAACAATGTCGGAGGACCGAAAGGCGGCAGCCTGCTCGATCTGACAGACGCTGACTGGACTTCTTCATTTGAATTGCATCTGCTCAGCTATGTCCGTTTAATCCGCGAAGCTTTTCCATATCTAAAAAAGGATGGAGGCCGCATTGTTAATATCGCTTCTTCATCAGTCAAGCAACCGATTCCGGGGTTGCTGCTTTCCAACACGTTTCGAATGGGAATCGTCGGTCTGACAAAATCCATTGCGGAAGAGTTGGCCGAACACCGCATTTTGATCAACACGCTCGCCCCTGGGAGAATCGCGACAGATCGCGTGGCAGAGCTTGACCGGCTCAAAGCCGAGAAAACAGGCCTTTCCGAGCAGCAGGTGAAGGAAAGCTATGAGAAAGAGATTCCGCTCGGCTCCTACGGAAAACCTGACGACTTTGCACAATATGCAAGCTTTCTTTTATCAGAATGCAATACATATATGACTGGACAGACTCTGCTGATAGACGGCGGAATGGTAAAAGCAATTTAAGGGGGATGACATCATGAAAAAAACGATCGGATTTATCGGACTCGGAGTAATGGGAAACAGCATGGCTTCGCATATTTTAGCTGCAGGCTATCCCGTCAGCGCCTATACGAGAACAAAACAGAAAGCGGACAGCCTCGTGGAAAAAGGGGCGGAATGGAAATCATCCGTCAAAGCACTGGCGCAGTCGTCTGATGTGATCATCACAATGGTCGGCTACCCAAAAGACGTTGAAGAAGTTTACTTTGGAAGCGAAGGCATTATTGAAAATGCCAAAACAGGTTCTTACCTCATCGATATGACGACTTCCAAGCCTTCTCTCGCCAAACAAATCGAGGATGCTGCAAAAGAGAGAGGACTTTACGCTTTAGATGCTCCGGTTTCAGGCGGGGACGTCGGCGCGAGAAACGGCACGCTCGCCATTATGGTCGGAGGAGAACGGAAAGCCTTTGATGAATGCTACCCGATCTTTTCGATCATGGGTGAAAATATCCAATATCAGGGGCCGGCCGGAAGCGGGCAGCATACGAAAATGTGCAACCAGATTGCGATTGCTGCAGGTATGATCGGTGTCGCAGAAGCGATGGCCTACGCCAAAAAATCCGGACTCGATCCCGACAATGTGTTAAAAAGCATTACGACCGGCGCTGCGGGAAGCTGGTCCCTCTCAAATCTCGCGCCTAGAATGCTGAAAGGCGACTTTGAACCGGGCTTTTACGTCAAACACTTTGTTAAAGACATGGGCATCGCGCTAGAAGAAGCGGAGTTGATGGGCGAGAAAATGCCGGGGCTCGAGCTTGCGAAAAGCCTTTACGACACCCTTGTGGAAAAAGGCGAAGAAAACAGCGGCACCCAAAGTGTGTACAAGCTTTGGACAGAATATAAATAACGAAAAAAACCACTTGCTCAATGCAAGTGGTTTTTTGCTGGTTCTTATTTTCCGATGAACTGCTGAGTCCAGTAGTTGCCGTCTTTCACATATCCAACACCGATATGCGTGAAGTTAGGGTTCATAATGTTTTTTCTGTGACCTTCACTGTTCATCCAAGCTTTGACAACTTCCTGAGGCGTTTTTTGGCCTTTCGCGATGTTTTCTCCGGCAGTGCGGTATGTGATGCCGAATTTCTTCATCATGTCAAATGGAGAACCGTAAGTCGGGCTGTTGTGATCAAAGTAATTGTTATCTTTCATATCTTGAGATTTCGTGCGGGCAACCTTGCTCAGTTTTTCATCCAAAGTAAGAGGTTTTAGCCCTTGTTTCTTTCTTTCCGCATTCGTCAGCTCAACAACTTCTTTTTCATACGCGCTTACAGAAGAAGATGAAGGCGCTGTATTTTGCTTTTGCTGTGAAGTCTGCTCTTTTGAAGCCGCAGGCTTTGAAGCTTCCTGTTTTTGAGTCTGCGTGCTTTCAGGCTTTGAAGCTTTAGGTGCAGAAGACTTCGGTGCAGAAGCTTTAGGCTGTTGAGTGGCTTGTTTCTTATAAGAATGAAGCAGGGACTGAATTTTTTCCTGGTCAGCTTTAGAAAGCTGGTTCATGTTTTGGATATTCAGTTTGCCTGCGAGATCAGTTACATTTATGGAATGAACGGTTTTGACTTGTACTTGCTGCTGCTCTTTAGCGTCAGCGTGTTGAACGCCGCTGAATGTGAAGAGCGTTGCTGCAGCTGCTGCTGATAAAAGAAAAGCTTTTTTCATAAACAGTAATCCTCCTAAATGTTGTAGTTGTTGTTGTTTCGTACACTAGAATCATAACACGGCTTTTTTGAAATAATAGATCCATATATTCCCTTTGACAAGGTATTATTGTTAATTTTGACATAAAAAAAGAAAAATCCTTTGCTGCCAATATGCAACCAGATCGCTCTTTTACGCGTCTTGTCATAAACGTGGTAAAATTTAAATGTGTTAGCTAAATTTTAATATAAAAAGAGATTGACAGCTTTTTTAAAAACTTTAGATTGTAACAACCATTACAAAAGTGTTACAATATATCTCAGTTAATTAATGTAAAAATTGAATATTGTGAGAGGAGAGAGAGTTTCAGTGACAGAATCTCAACATGATCCGGCTGAAATCAAAAAGAGCAGGCGTTCGCGTTTATGGCGGATCAACCTGTACTTCTTTGCGGTGTTCACTTTGTTCGCTGCGCTGATTGTCAAGCTGGGCCTCGTGCAAATCGTCAATGGAGAAGCGTATGAGCAGGAAGCTTCGAAAACCGAGGCGAAAATTGCGTCATACCCGGCGCCGCGGGGTAAAATGTATGACAGATACGGGCGGGTGGTTGTCGACAACCAAAGCGTTCCCGCGATCACATATACGATGATGACAAGCACAAAAACGGAGGAAAAAATCAGCACAGCCAAAAAACTCGCAGAATTGATCGATATCGATACTTCGTTTCTGAAAGAAAGAGATTTGAAAGATTACTGGCTTGCCAGACATCCGAAAAAAGCTGCTGCACTTCTGAAAGACGGCGAGAAAACCCTCAAGTCTGATCAAACATACAAGCTGCAGGTTGACCGCGTTCCGGCGGAAGAGATCAAAGCGCTGGAAAAGGACAAAGACGAGCTTAAAGTCGCCGCGATTTTCAGAAGGTTTTCAGGCGGCTATGCGTATGAGCCGCAGATCGTCAAAGCGATGAGCCCGAAAACCGAGGGGAAAAACGATGCGCAGCTCCTTGATGAGAAGGCTTCAAAACAGATGCCGGCCAACGATTTAACGTATGAGGAAGTCTCACGCGTTTCCGAGCATCTTGAAGAGCTTCCCGGCGTTGACGTCATCATGGACTGGACCAGGAAATATCCTTATGAAAAAACGCTCTACTCCATTTTCGGAGGCGTCACAACGCCTGAGCAAGGGCTTATCAAGGACCGGGAAGACTTCTACCTGACAAGGGGATATGCCCGGAATGACAGAGTGGGAAAAAGCTATCTCGAGTATCAATATGAAGAATATTTAAATCCGAAAAAAGCGAAAGTGCAATATACAGAAAACCGCTCAGGCAAGGTCATCAGCCAGGAAACGGTTGATGAAGGAAGACGCGGCTACGATCTGCAGCTGACATTCGACATGGAGCTCCAAAAGAAAGTCGAAGAAGCTATCGAAGAGGAGCTTAATAAATTCCGCGGCTCAAACTACATGCTGGACAGAGCGTTCGTCGTCATGATGGATCCGAATAACGGAGACATCCTGTCCATGGCCGGAAAGCGAATCATCGACGGTAAAATCACCGACTATTCAATCGGCGCGTTTACGACCCAGTATGAAATGGGATCAGCCGTCAAAGGCGCGACCGTGCTGGCCGGCTATCAGGACGGCATGCCGCATGGGCAGATGTATTTGGATAACGGAAAGCTGACTTTCGCAGGGCCTGTTATAAAAGGTTCCTATACCGACACAATTGGATGGGCTAATGAAGTCAAAGCGCTTCAAAAAAGTTCAAACGTTTATATGTTTCATGTGGCCATGAGGATTGCAGGAATTACGTATGTACCGAACGGCCCGCTTCCAGCGAACCTAGAGGACTTAAATAAAATGAGATATTACTTCAATCAATTTGGCCTTGGGGTAAAAACAGGCATCGACTTGCCGCAGGAGTCGGCCGGGATGCAGACAAACCCAAAAATAGTCGGGGGTCTCCTTCTCGATGAAGCAATCGGGCAGTTTGACACATATACGCCTTTGCAGCTCGCTCAATATATGTCCGCGATTGCCAACGACGGTTACAGAGTGCAGCCGAGAGTCGTGAAAAGTATTCACCAACCCGAAAGCGAAAAGCTCGGATCTGTCATTGAAGAGCGTTCGGCCAATGTGCTCAATAAAATCAACAACTCCCAAAGCGATATTGAAATCGTGAAAACCGGTTTGAAACGGGTCACTCAGCTTGGTGGAACAGCAGCCGGGACATTCGGTTCACTTGATGTATCAGGCAAAACCGGAACAGCACAGGCGCCTTACTACGGCACGAACAGAAGCTGGTGGGGAACGATGAGTTACAACCTAACCTTTGCCGGTTACTATCCTTCGAAAAATCCTGAGGTTGCTTTCAGCGTTGTTGTTCCGTCTATGACCACTGATAAAGGCGGAATCAACAAAAACATCGCCGCCAAAATCGTCAAAGCCTATGTCGATCTGCAAAAAAAATACAGCAAGGATTAGACAAAAAAGAACACGGATTTTTTCCGGG
The DNA here is from genome assembly GCF_038002405.1 of Bacillus sp. FSL W7-1354. Classification (NCBI taxonomy): domain Bacteria; kingdom Bacillati; phylum Bacillota; class Bacilli; order Caryophanales; family Bacillaceae; genus Bacillus; species Bacillus sp. FSL W7-1354. The sequence continues at coordinate 580,531 of NZ_JBBOCL010000001.1, forward strand.
TTCTTTTTTTGTTATCAAAATTTGACGAATGCTAGAAGTTTTGAAGGAGATTTCTCGCATTTTAGCGAATCCTTTTAAGCAAAATAGTTTTAATGAATGCTGGTCATGAATAGGGTATAAAGGAGGGATATGATGGAACAAAAAACAAAACGTTTTGAGCAATATAAGCCACATATGAATTTACAGGCAGTCCTGTCAGCTAACGGCCGTTTTATATACATATCTGCAAATTGCAAAGAGCTCTTAAGCTACGAGCAGAATGAACTGATCGGTACGTATTTGAAGGACTATTTACACGAAGACGATCTTTTTCTGGTAGAAAGCTATTTTTACAATGAGCATCATTTGCTGCCTTGCACCTTCAGATTTGTGAAAAAAGACTACACGATGATCTGGATCGAAGCGTCGATCGATTTCGTGACGACCCATGTTGGAGAAAAAGAACGCGAGATTGTACTCAAAATGAAAGTGTTTGAAGACCGTCCCTCTAAGAAAAGCAGCTCCATAAAAGAGGAAGACACACCGGAAGAAGCTTCCAGGCTGCCGGCAAAAGAGGAATTCGAAGCCATGGTGGAAGGCTTGCCAAACCCTCTGTGCATCAGCGTTCAAGGGGAAATAGTCTACGTCAATGACGCCATGGTCAACCTGCTCGGAGCCGAGCACAAACGGCAAATTATCGGAAAGTATTCCTACGATTTTATCGAGAAAGAGTACCATGACATCGTCAAAAACCGTATCAAGCGGATGCAGCAGGGACTTGATGTCGGAATGATCGAGCAAACTTGGCATAAGCTCGACGGCACGCAGATTCACCTCGAAGTCAAGGCGGCACCGACCATTTATCAAAAACAGAAAGCGGAGCTGCTCCTGCTCATTGACATTTCATCGAGGAAAAAATTTCAGACCATTTTGCAAAAAAGCAGGGAGCGCTATCAGCTCTTGATTCAAAACTCAATCGATACGATAGCCGTTATTCATAAAGGTAGATGGGTCTTTATGAATGAATCAGGCATTCGTCTGTTTGAAGCAAAGACGTATGAGGATTTAATCGGCAAAGATATTTATGAACATCTGCATCCGTGCGATCACGAAGATGTCAAAGCGAGGCTGAAACGGATTACAGACCGAAAATCCGAATCTGAAATCATAAAGCAGACGTGGTATACATTTGAAAAAAGGCTCATCTATACAGAAATGGTTTGCATCCCTACGACATTTTTCGGGGAAACGGCCGTTCAGGTGATTTTAAGGGATATTTCTGAACGCAAGCAGACCGAGGAGCTGATGGTCCGTTCGGAAAAACTGTCGATCGCCGGACAGCTTGCAGCCGGGATCGCCCACGAAATCCGCAATCCGCTCACCGCGATTAAAGGGTTTTTACAGCTGATGAAGCCCACGATGGAAGAAAATGAACATTATTTTAATATTATCTTTTCCGAATTAAGCAGAATCGAACTGATCTTGAGCGAGCTTCTCATGCTGGCAAAGCCGCAGCAAAACGCATTGAAAGAAAAGCTAGATCTGATCAGGCTGATCCGCGAAGTGACGGCTCTTTTAGAAACGCAGGCCAACTTAAACGGCATTTTGATCAATACGATCCTCCCGGACAATATCTATATTAAAGGGGATCAAAATCAATTAAAGCAAGTGTTTATCAACCTGATCAAAAACGCCGTCGAATCCATGCCGAACGGCGGTACGGTCCATTTGACCGTCAGAGAAACCGAAGATTCGGTCATCGTCGAGGTGGAGGACGAAGGAGAAGGAATACCTGAACATGTCATGAAGCGAATCGGCGAGCCGTTTTTGACGACGAAGGAAAAAGGAACAGGCCTCGGTTTGATGGTCACCTTCAATATCATCGAAAATCACAACGGAACAATCGAAGTCGACAGCAAAGCAGAAAAAGGCACGATATTTAAGATTTCATTTCCAAAATAAAAAACAACGGCGTAAAAGCCGTTGTTTACGTAGTCTGTATCGATTGCCTCTTATTGAAAACAAAGGACTCCAGCCGGTCAAGACCTTCCCTTAGCGTATCAGGAGAATATGCGTAAGAGATCCTCACATAGCCTTCCCCGTATTCAGAAAACGAGCTGCCCGGCACGATCGCAAGCCCCTCTTCCTCAAGAAGCGACATGCAGAAATCAAAGGAAGACATTCCAAACGATTTGATGGACGGGAAAATGTAGAATGCTCCCGACGGTTTAATCACATCGAGGCCCATTGTCACAAGTCTGTCGTACACGTAGTCAAGCCGTTTTTTATATTGCTCGCGCATGATCAGCGCATCATCAAACCCGTTGGTGACGGCTTCCAGAGCTGCTTTTTGAGAGATCGATGAAGCGCATGATACGTTGTATTGATGGACTTTTAAAATATGTTTGGCGATTTCCTTCGGCGCGAACAAAAATCCGATTCTCCAGCCTGTCATGCTGTGGGATTTGGAAAGTCCGCCGATGACGATCGTCTGGTCCCTTAACACAGACGCGATGGAGTGGTGCGGTCTGTCAAAAGTGAGTTCGCTGTATATTTCATCCGAAAGCACAAAGACGTTTCGACCTTTTAAAAGGGAGGCGATGTCCTTCAGCTCTTCTTCGGACAGCGTCATTCCCGTCGGATTTGACGGATAAGGAAGAACAACACATTTTGTCTTCGGCGTCAGCGCTTCCTCGATCAATTTTGCTGTCAGCTTAAAGCCGTGAGACGTGGTGTCAATGATCAATGGAGACGCTCCGCACATTTTGATGATCGGCTCGTATCCGGGGTATACCGGCCCCGGAAGAATGACTTCATCGCCAGGTGATAAAATCGTGCGGAATGCCGAATCGATGGCCTGGCTGGCTCCGGTCGTCACAATGATCTCGCTTTCCGCTTCATAATTTAAATCGGCTTTTTTCTTCATATAAAGCTGTACAGCCTGCCTCAGTTCGGGATATCCGGCGTTGTGAGTGTAAGATGTTTGATTCTCATCTATCGCTTTTTTGGCGGCCTGTTTGACATGGTGGGGGGTGAAGAAATCAGGCTGGCCGATTGTTAAAGAGATTACGTTTTCGTACTGGGATACAAGGTTTGAGAACTTGCGGATCCCTGAGATTTCGATTTCTTTTACATTTGGATTAAGCAAATGTTCCATTTAGCATCACCTTAAAAATGTTATGGTTTATCTTATTTTACCATCATCAGACCAATTGTCATCTTTTAATCAATCAATTTTATAAAAACTCGTAACAAGTATATGCAAAACAATGCAAGGTATGCGGACGGCGGTAGAAAGAAAAATAAGACAATCAAACGATTGTCTTACGTTATATTTCGTTTAGTAGCCGTAATCGAAGTCAACATCTTCTTTCCACGATATATATATTTGTTCTTCACTGTCTGAAGCATCCTTGAGCATTTCTGTGTAAACGGCACGGCTGACCCCTTCTAAAATGGTCATTTCATGATTTTTAATCGTTACAATTGTTCCCATCATAAACACCTTTCCTGAAAAATCCTTGACCATTGTAACACGATAAATGTCAAAGTCAATGAAAAACTTGTGAGCCGTACATTAATTTAACTTTAAAAAAACGTGATACGTATTGATAATATTCAGCGAATCTTAGTAGTATATAGAAGTCAAGATGTTAGGAGGAAAAGCACATTGGAATTGGAATTAGACAAACACGAAACTGCTCCTGAAAGGAGCGAGTATGCCGGAATCGGCGCGCGTTTTGTAGCTTCCCTGCTCGACGGATTGATTCTCGGGATTCCCGCATATATTTTCACGTACGTTTTAACAGCGGCGTTGATGTTGGGAAATTCGGATATCATGCTCATGATGGAGACTGATCCCGAGTATTTGAGCGATCAGGAAATCTTTACGTTTATCATCAGCATGTTCAAAACCATAGCGATCGTTGGAAGTATTACTTTTATTGTTTATTTTCTTTATTACACGCTGATGGAATCATCCAAATGGCAAGGAACGCTCGGCAAGAAAATCATGAACGTTCAGGTGGCGAAAGCAGAAGGCGGAAGAATCTCTTTCGGCCGTGCGGCCGGAAGGTTTCTGGCCAAAAGCTTTCTTTCTCCGATTTTGTTGGTCGGCTACATTATGGCCTTTTTCACAGAAAGGCGCCAGGCGCTTCATGATATGTTGGCAGGAACCATTGTCGTAAAAAAATAACGGGTAAAAGACAGCACGCTTTCAGCATGAATGCGTGCTGTCTTGTTCAGAAAAATGTTTCACGGCAGGAATAAAAATAAGGAGGCATCAATCCAGATGGATACTCAGCCGGAACGTGAACAAGCTGTAAAGCGGGCGCAAAGAACGGGAATCAAGCTCTTTTTGACGTTGCCGATTCTATCTTGGGCGTTATACGATTTTGCAAACACGATTTTTTCATCAAACATTGTGACGATCTTTTTTCCTTTTTATTTGCAGGAGGCAGTCGGCGAAAACGCCAGCATGAATCAGGTGGCAAGCACTTTTATCTCCTATTCGAACGCAGCTGCAAGCTTCCTGCTCGTCATTTTCACGCCTTTATTCGGGGTGTTGATTGACCGGACGGGCAGAAAGAAAAAATACATCGGTCTGTTTACGATGATTTGTGTTTTGTGCACCATCTTAATGGGGGTTTTTGCGGGCGCTTCGTTTCAGAAGGACATATACGGGCTTCCGTTATCTTTGATCCTTGTTGTTGTCATGTTTGTGACCGCAAAGTTTTTCTATCATTCAAGCTTGGTGTTTTATGATACGATTTTGGCTGATTTGGGTACAAAAGAAGAAATTCCTCTCTTATCAGGATTCGGGATTGCGATCGGATATATCGGTACTTTGGCCGGCTTAACGGTTTACCTTCTGGTCGGGAACCAGGATTTTCACCGTGCTTTCATCCCGTCGGCTCTCTTGTTTTTACTTTTTTCACTTCCGTATTTGCTCTTCACGAAAGAGAAAAGAAAACCGGAACCGAAAGAAAAAAAATCGTTTTTCAGCGGATACAGGGAAATCGTGCAGACGTTCAAGGACATTCGCCTGTACAAACCGGTCTTCTTGTTCATGATCGCCTACTTTTTCCTGAATGATGCGCTTGCTACAGCAATAGCCATGATGGCGGTTTATTCAAAAACGGTCATCGGTTTTACGACCGGTCAATTTGTATTACTTTACCTTGTTTCAACGGTCTCAAGCATCATCGGTTCATTTTTGCTCGGCTTTGTCACAAAAAAGATCGGCGCTAAACACGCAGTCAGTCTTGTCGCCGCCATTATGATCACCGCTTTGACGATTGGAGCATGCACGACGTCAACAGTCTTGTTTTGGATTGCGGGAAGCCTTTTCGGTATCTCGCTTGGAGGCACATGGGTCGCATCAAGGACACTGATTATCGAACTGACGCCCGAGCATAAAAGAGGCGAATTTTTCGGATTGTTTGCTTTGTCGGGGAAAATCTCTTCCATTTTCGGTCCGGTCCTGTACGGATCGATTACTTTGCTGTTCAGGGATTTAGGGAACATGGCCAGCAGAATGGCTTTCGGATCTTTAGTGTTATTGGCAGCGATCGGCCTGATCATTCATCAAAATGTTAAGGCAAAAGCTTAACCCAGAGCATCAACTTTTAACAAAAGACGCCGATATAAAAAGTAAACACAAAGTAGGATAGAGAGGGATATCAGTGTCTTCAAACCAACAGGAAATTTTATTAAGTTCGGGAACCAATGAATTAGAAATCGTGAAGTTCGAAGTTGGTCTCAACATTTTCGGCATAAATGTCATGAAAGTCAGAGAAATCATTCAGCCGGTTGACATTACGAAAGTGCCTCATTCGCACAAGCATATGGAGGGCATGATCACATTGCGCGGGGAAATTCTTCCCGTCATTGATTTATTCTCTTTCTTCGGCGTCGAACACGGTGAGGACGAGCATCAAGAAAAATACATTGTGACGGAATTCAACAAGCGGAAAATCGTCTTTCACACTGGATCGGTTTCGCAGATTCACCGGGTGTCGTGGGAAGAAATCGAGAAGCCGACCGCTTTAAATCAAGGAATGGACCGTCACCTTACCGGCATCATTAAGCTCGACGGCACAATGATTTTCCTGCCTGATTACGAAAAAATCATTTTTGATCTTGAGTCTGAGTCAGGTACGGACCCTTATCAAATGAAAGATGAAAAATTTGATCAGAGACGGACTGACAAAAAGCTGATGATTGTCGAAGACTCTCCGCTCCTCTTGCGGCTTTTGGTGGAAAAGCTGAATGAAGCAGGGTATAACAACATCGTGTCTTTTGAAAACGGAAAAGAGGCTTACGAACATGTGCTTCAATTGATGGAAGACGGCACAGCCCTTCACGAAAAAGTCGATCTCATGATCACGGATATTGAAATGCCGCAGATGGATGGACACCGGCTCACAAAGCTGTTAAAAGATAACCCGCTGAGTTCGGAGCTGCCGATCTTGATTTTCTCTTCTTTGATTACAGACGATCTTCGCCATAAAGGGGAACAAGTCGGAGCTGACGAACAAATCAGCAAGCCAGAGCTCAACGAACTGATCGAAAAGCTTGATAAATATATTTTCAAGAACTAAAAAAAGCCTCTTTTTGAGGCTTTTTTTATTAAAAATAGCTTTCGCCAAGCTTCTTGAAGACGGGCTTTGAGGCAGGGCGCTTCCGGTTTGTGACGAGCGGTTTTTCCTTAATTCCCGTGTAGTTTTGAAGAAGCTGTTTCGCTATATTCAAGGACATATGAGCTTTAGGGTTCCGATACGAATGATTTAATGTACCTAAGTGTGGAAGGCTTGCGAAGTCTTCTTTTGTTGGAGGCATGTGAAAAAAGTAGTCTCCGAGAGAAATCAGCACATCTGACTGCTGCTGGCTGAATCTTGGATTTTTCGAAAAGTGAAGGCCTACCTTTTTACCCTTTCCTTCATTAAGCAGCTTTTGCAAAGCTTTCTTTTTCAGAAGATACAGGTATTTGGGATTAGTCGCGGTTTTTGCATGGCGATTCACTGTATAAATCGCTTTTGAAAGGTTTTCAACTGTCGGTTTTAATTCTTTCGTATGATTATGGTCGTCCATTTTTTCTCTCCTATCCATTCGTTTCTAGACCACCTCCTAAAGTTGCAAGGCTTATGTCTAAATTATACGAAATAGAACAGAAAATGCAAATATCTCATAGAAAAAACGCGCGATTTTTTAAGGAATCGCGCGTTTTCATCTTTATAAAACAGAGTTCATTTTCGCTTTTGTATTTTTTTGTCTCTTCAGCGCCGCTTGAACGTCGATTTCCGCGTTCTCGGCGCTTAATTTAGGCAGGACGATAAAATAGTACATCGCCGCCAGCAGAATAATTCCCGCCAAACCGTAATATATATAATCCACATCGGCGATGATTCCCGGGAATAAAACAGCGATCACGCCAAGCGCTGAGGATTGCGCCATCATTGTCAGCGGATCGGTCCACCCGCTGACTCTTCCCATCAGCCTTGGGTGGACGATTTTGGGAATCCAGCCGCCAAGCGCTGTGTTGATCGGTCCGATGCATATCCCGGCAAGGAACGCAGCCGAGTAATATACGGGCAATTGATCTGTAAAGCCAAGCAGAATGATAAAGGCACCCGCAATAAAAATCGGGACTGACATCATGTATGCCGGCTTCACTTTTTTTTCAAGCAGAGCGGCGACGGCAATCCCTGTCAAAAGTCCGATACCCAGTACGATTGTAAAGAGGGATGTGTGCCACTCATAACTGTCAGGGGACAGCTCATACTTCATTTTAAACATCGGCAGAACCGAAAGTCCCCCGCTGACAAGTCCGAAGATAAAATATCCGAATACGAGAGAGGCAAGCAATTTATTTTTTAATATATAAACGATGCCTTCCTTAAAATCGTGCATCGAATCTTTGACGGTCATGTTTTTCCAGCCTTTTTGCCCGTTCGGCTGCCGCGCTTCAAGCGGAATATCGCAGGAACGGATTAAAAAGCCGGATACGATAAAGCTCACAAAATCAAGAGCGATAGCACCATGCAGGCCGATCGTCTTGTACATAAAAGCTCCAATTCCTACGCCGAACAATAGAAACAGGCTGAAAAGCATCTGGTTCAGTCCGGCTGCCTTTGCATACTGATCCTTTCTTAAAATGGCCTGGACCAAACTTGCTTCGGCCGGGTAGAAAAATTTTGTGACCGCGCTTCTGATAAATAGAACTAAAAACACAAGCGGTATGATCTGAAGATACAGTACAAAGAAAAGAACGACAGTCAATCCCGCTCTGATCCAATCACAGTTTTCCGCGACTTTCTTGCGGTCAAAACGGTCAGCGACCACCCCGACGATAAAGAATACAAAAACCGTCGGCAAGGAATACATCAGCTCGGCGATTGTCGTGTAGGCCGGCTGGCTGCTGAACCGGTCGAGCAAGAAAAAAGCGAAAGCCATGTTTCCGACTGTCGTTCCCATTTGAGAAGCGAAAGCTGCGAAAAAAAGTCGGACGAAATTACGATTTTTAAAAAGATCCATATATACGCTCCTTACCCTAAAGGTCCCATTATATCTTAATACAAGATGTTGTATTGTTCAAATTGCATTTGTCTGGAAATGTACTGGTCTAAGGTGTAATGGACACTCGGGTTCCGTTGGGTACGATTGAAGCAAGTTCCAGAACATCCTGATTGTGCATGCGGATACATCCCCTTGAAACAGCTTTGCCAATTGACGCCGGGTTATTCGTGCCATGGATGCCGTAGTGCTGTTTTGAGAGGCTCAGCCAGTAGGCGCCGAACGGGCCGCCTGGATTTGGCTGCCGGTTGACAATGACAAATTCGCCTCTCGGCGTCTGTGTGAGGATTTTTCCGACGGCAATCGGATATGTTTTTACAAGTCTGTTTTGCTCATATAATCTGAGCGTTCTCCCGCTGAGAGACACGACAATCCGGTAAGGGATTGTGTCCGGGTTTCTAATGCCGGGAATGATAATCGATTGGCCTGCGGACACTTGGCCGCCGTTTAAGCCCGGATTCGCCTGCAGCAAAGCCTGCCGGGTCATTCTGAAATCGGCGGCGATGCTTTCCAGAGTTTCTCCAGATTTTACTTGGTACATCAGCAATAATCAGCACATCTCCTTTTCAAAACGAAAAGAGAGCCTTTTCCGCTGCTAATATATAGACGGAAAGAGGCTGGGGAAGTTTCGTTTTTTTAATGAGGATTGGATGAAATGAGCGGGAATGCTTTTACTTAATGTATGCAGATGCCTTTCATTTTGAGCCAAAAGGCCGGTTAAGGATTAAGTGGATTCAAGCTGGAACACGGTGATTTCAGGCTTTGACAAAAAGCGGAGCGGCAGCCTGGTCGTGCCGATTCCTCGATTGACATAGATTTTCATTCCAGCTGTTTCATACATCCCTTCCGTATAAATTTCTCCGTACGGAGGCGTGATTAAAGGACCAAATACGGGAATCTGAATTTGTCCGCCGTGGGTGTGTCCGGATATTTGCAAATTGACGGGGTATTGTTTTGCCGTTAAAGCAGCGTCTGGCTCATGGACGAGCAAAATCGAGAAGGCTTTTTTACTCAGTTTTGACAGGATGCCTTCATAGTCGGGGCTGCCGAGCATCAAATCATCGAGTGACGCGATCTCTATTACGCTTCCGTCTATCAATTCAAGCTTCATGAAGTCGTTTCGCAGCACCTGAAAACCGGCCGATGCCATGAGCGTCTGATAGACTTTTGTTCCATAGCCCCCGTGATCATGGTTTCCGAATATGGCAAGCTTTCCATAGGGGGCTGAAAGCTTTTTTAAGGCGTTGACAGCATGCTCGTGTTCCCGGTAGCGATGCGGTTTATCTATTAAATCCCCGCTGAATACGATAAGGTCCGGGGAAAGGGCGTTCACTTGGCTGACAACATTTGAAAGCTCGTCTGCTGTAAAGTATTCGCTTAAGTGGGTGTCGCTGAACTGAACGATCCGAAACTGGTCAAACCCTTTAGGAATGAGACGATGCCGAATGGGAATCAAGTTTGTTTCAAGCATGTGCGGCTCGAGATAGCGCGCATAGCCCAAGCCGCCGGCAGCGGTAAAGAGCCCTGCTGCAGCAAGGCCTAAGAAGCCTTTTAAAAATTGTCTTCTGGACGGATTTTTCATAAGCAACCAACCTTTAATAGAATCTCTACATTATATCATCCAGAAAAGCCATTTTAGGACAGTCCGCGTGTTTTGTTAATTTTTTTTAACTTATATGATAAACTATGAATTGAATGAATACTCATTCATAAACAAGGGGGATGGATATGGACAGAAAAGTTGTAATCGTGACCGGCGGGTCGAGCGGAATGGGAAAAGCGATCGCCAAAAAGCAAGCCGAAGAAGGCTGGAATGTGATGATTACAGGCAGAACGCAAGAAACGCTTGAAGCGGCCAAAGAAGAAATTGAAACATTTGCGGGGCAGGTGGCTATATGCCGGATGGATGTCAGGTCTGTTGAAGATGTGGAACAGATGATCACAGAGACGGCAGGACGCTTTGGTACGATCGACGCTTTGGTTAACAATGCCGCAGGGAACTTTATCTGCCCTGCTGAAAAACTGTCGGTCAACGGCTGGAAGGCGGTCATCGATATCGTGCTGAACGGCACATTTTATTGCAGCCAGGCAGCCGGCCGCTATTGGATCAAGGAAAAAAAACGCGGCCAGATTTTAAATATGGTCGCGACATATGCATGGGGCGCGGGTGCCGGTGTCGTTCATTCCGCGGCGGCAAAAGCAGGTGTCCTGTCGCTGACGAGGACGCTTGCAGTCGAGTGGGGAAGTGCATACGGGATCAGGTGCAATGCCATCGCGCCCGGTCCGATCGAGAGGACGGGCGGTGCCGAAAAATTGTTTGAATCGGAAGAAGCCGCGCACGCGACAATCAAAAGCGTTCCGCTCAACAGGCTGGGAACCCCTGAAGAAATCGCGGGACTCGCCGCATTTTTGCTTTCTGAACAGGCGGGATATGTCAACGGGGAGTGTGTGACGATGGACGGCGGCCAATGGCTGAATCCCCGTCCGTTTTAAGATTTCAAATTCAAAGGTGCGGGCCAGTATGGTATAATCAGACAAAGATTAGAAGCAGGTGATATGCCATGTTGGATCCACTCGATATTTTAACGAACATTGAAGATGTTATTCCATACTATCAGCCGATCTTCAGTGCTGAAGAACAAAAGGTGATCGGCTATGAAGTGCTGGGGCGTATCAAGGTAGAATCTGAAGTGAAGAGTCTCGGGCCGTTTTTTTCTGATCCGACAATTCCTGAAGAATACAAGAAAGAGGTTGATCTCAAGGTGATTCGCCAGGCGCTTGATCATTTTTTGGAGAGCGGGCGCGACCTGCTCATCTTCGTCAATCAAGATGCAAATGTGCTGATGATGGATCACGGTGAATCGTTCCTCGACCTGTTGATGGAATATCAGGATAAAGGGCTCGAGCTCAACCGTTTCGTTATCGAAATCACGGAGCAAAAGTTTGAAGGGGATATTGAACAGCTGCATCATTTGCTGACCTATTACCGTACATACGGAATTAAAGTCGCTGTTGATAATATCGGAAAGGAAAGCAGCAACCTCGACAGAATCGCTCTTCTTTCCCCTGATCTGTTAAAGATCGACCTTCAGCCGCTCAAGCTGTCTTCTCCTTCGCCATCCTATGAATATGTGCTTTACAGCATATCACTCCTTGCCAGAAAAATCGGCGCCGCATTGCTTTACGAGGATATTGAGGCGAGCTTTCAGCTGCAATACGCATGGAGAAACGGAGGCCGGTATTTTCAGGGGCAGTATCTTGAAGTGCCGAAGGATGAATTTATCGAACGGAATGTATTAAAGGACCGGCTGCATGCCGAGTTTCACCAATTTATCACACATGAGAAGAAGAAGCTAACCATTTTGTACGACCACTCTGAGCAGTTTTACAAACGGATTCATCAGCTTGTCACATCGCTAAAGAAAACAGCTCAGTCAGACGATGAGTTTCTCTTCAATCTCGGAAAAGAACTGACCGATTGCAGCTTTAGAATTTACATGTGCGATGAAGACGGGATTCAGCTGACGAAAAACGTGTTTAAACATGATGGAGCATGGATATTTCAGCCTGAGTACATCGGCAAAAACTGGAGCTGGCGCCCTTATTTTCTCGAGAATATCATGAGGATGAGAACGATGAGAAAAGGGTTTTTCAGCGATTTGTACAGCGATATCGAAACGGGGGAAATGATCAGAACATTTTCCTATCCGATGGATGAAGAATTGTATCTGTTCATTGACCTGTCCTACTCATATTTATACGAACAAGACGGATTAATTTAAGCGGCGGCCTTTCGCCGCTTTTTCTTTTCGAAAAAATGAATCCCGAGAGGTTTGTTTTGCGTATATAAAGGAAAATGTGAATATATATGCTAAAAAAGGGGCGGATCATATGAAGAACGTTTGGTCATCCTTACTGTGCGGACTATTGACTGCGGCTTTTGTATTCCTCTGTGCGGATTTTGCCGAAGCCGGAGAAAAACCGACAAGAGCGTCGTTATTTGAGACCCTTCAATCCGTATCCGACGTCCATTTTCAGCTGACCGAAAAGGAAAGAACGAAAAAAGACATGATATCCCTCTTGGAACCTTATATGGAACACGCCATGGCAGCGAAGTACGTGGAGGCGAACGCCTTTCCCGAACAAGCGGGGTGGATTTTTTACGGGACAGACGCGCCTGAAGTGGCAATCCCTTTCTTCAGCTATGATGAAAACACAAAAGTGGCGGTGAAAGACGGAAGCTATATCGTATACGAATGTGTTGGAGATCAAGACCGCGATCCTGTTTCATATCAAAAAAATTATCAGACGGTGACGCTAAAGAATATCGGCGGCAGCTTCAAAGTAACGGCTATCGGCCAATCTGATACAAAACCGGCTGGAGAAGACATGATGGCCGAACAACCGGACGAGGAAGAAACAAACTCGAATTTTGCGGATAACAAGGAAGAAGATCACGCTGTATTCCCGCTGTTTGTCATCGATGTTAACTGGACATTGGCCGAACTTTTCAGCTAGAAAAAGAATTTTTAAAAAATTCATTGACAATGATACTGATAATCATTATCATTTAATTATAGAGAGATGAACCTCTCTGTTCCCCAACCCCTCTATCAGATCAAGATTTTAAAAAACTTGGCGCTGCCCCCGCCAAGTTTTTTATTTGCGTGGAATCCCGCACTGCAAATGGCTGCGGGATTTTTGGGCTTTAGGTGTGGGACAGGAATAAGACAATCCTGTTGCCCCATAAATCTAAATTGGTGGTTAAAATAGGCTCCTCTGCAGTCAAAAAAATATTTTTCATGTATGACATGAAAAAAGAAAACTCAAACTATGAAAAGCGGTTTTTCTTTTTCATGATCAGAAAGGAAAAATGTCATCGGCTGATACTTTGTGGTATGATGCGTGTAGAACTTGTATTATAATTAATACTTGTTGATCCTGAAGTTGTTTTTTTGAAAGGAGTCTTTTTTAGAATGTCACAATTAATGGGTATCATCACGAGACTGCAGAGCCTGCAGGAGACTGCGGAGGCTGCCGGAGAACCGACGCAGCGCAATTTTGAAGTAAACGGAGAAAAAATTTGCAGCGTAAAATATTTTGAAAAAAACCAAACATTTGAGCTGACAGTTTATCAAAAAGGCGATAAGCCTACCACATTTCCGTTTGACAACATCGATATGATTTCAATCGAAATCTTTGAACTGCTTCAGCAATAGGAGGATATGGCATGAAAGCTTTTCCAAGCGTTATTTGTCCGAATTGCAAAACAACCGAGCATATGGATCAAGTGCTGACAGCCCAGTCCAATCAGAATGTAATTTACAGATGTGACAGCTGCGGGTTCAGCTTGAAAAATATACCGACCAAAAAAGGATAGCAGACAGACGAATCGTTCCATCTTCGGTGCAGATCAAAAATGAAAAGGGGCATTCCAATGGCTGATTCTTTTCTTTTTTATAATCTTTCTGAAGATCAAATGACATTTCCTGAAGTGATCGGGAGACTGAAGGCGTTCATACGCCAAGATCCGCGGGCAAGCTATCTGCTGTCCGTCGGAACAGACTCGCAAATCCATCAGAACTGCACAAAGTTTATCACGGCTATCCATTTGCACCGCAAGGGCAAAGGAGCGTGGGGCTGTCTGAAAAACACGGTTGTCAACAGACCGATACATAGCCTCAGGGAGAAAATATCGCTTGAAACAGCTTACAGCCAAGAGATTGCCGCATATCTTTTAAATGATTACTTTAATGAAATTATGGATCTGCTTCTTCCGTTTACAGACGAGGGAGCAGATTTAACCCTTGAAGTTCATTTGGATATCGGAAAAAAAGGAATGACAAAGGATTTAATCCAGGAAATGACGGGCCGGATCACCTCCATGGGAATCTGTGCCAAAATTAAACCTGACTCCTATACAGCTTCAAGCTATGCAAACCGGTACACAAAATAATTGTTTGAAAGAAAATCGAACAGATGTCGAAATGTGCGGTTGACGTTTGAATTGCAATTTCATATTCTAGCCCTATAGAAACTAGAGAGAACATATTGTTTCTGACTCTAGCTAAATCAATTAGGGGGCTGGTTAAGAATGGAACGCTTTTCAGAAGAAGAGAGAAAACTGTTGCTGAACGTACTTTTGGACCATGAGTATGCCGTAGAGCTACTAAGCAGTGAGATCAATGATATAGAAACGGGTACAAAAAATGTGGATAGCCTGACATATAAAAAACTGGTTACCTTATACGACCGTGTCCGGTCTGAAAATTAGGTCAGATTATATCAATTGATACTCATTAGAGTATCTTTTTTGTTTCCTAAAAGGATATGGAATGATAAACTGACCTTGGAAGAAAGGAAAGTTTTCGACAAATATTGATATCGTTTATATTATTGTAGTATAGGGAAAATATGCGTTGATGGATTAAAGCTGAAAAGGAGTCGAAAAATCATGATTAGTATGCAATCAGATGAACTTCTTGAAACGACAGTAGGTCAGTTTATGATCGATGCTGATAAAGTAGCCCATGTTCAAGTCGGAAATAATCTGGAACATGCCCTTCTCGTGTTGACCAAAACCGGATATACCGCGATCCCTGTACTTGATGCTTCTTTCCGTTTGCACGGATTAATCGGAACGAATATGATCATGGATAAAATCTTCGGCTTGGAACGAATCGAATTTGAGAAGCTTGACAAGATTCATGTTGAAGAAGTCATGCTGACAGACATCCCACGCTTGAAAATTGACGACCCGATCTTAAAAGGATTCGGACTGGTCATCAACAACGCGTTTGTATGTGTCGAAAATGAAGAGCAGGTTTTCGAAGGCATTTTTACAAGGCGTGTCGTGTTAAAACAGCTGAATAAGCATTTGAGAACGTTGAATAAATAGGCGCGGCAGCGGCCTATTTTTTATTTGCAGCGCTCCACCAAACCCTCCGCACATTCTCCGAAGCCTGACTTTCCGCTTGATTAAAAAACAGCCGTTTGATTAAATGTATGATAAGAAAAACTTATTGGAATGAGGAATGTCCATGCAGCTTCAAGAGCTCCACATGCTTGTCGTTCTGGCGGAAGAATTAAATATGCGGAAAGCGGCTGAACGCCTGTTTGTTTCCCAGCCGGCTTTGTCCCAACGCCTGCAGACCATTGAGAAATCATGGGGAACGAAAATTTTTTTGAGATCGCAAAAAGGGCTGACGGTTACGTCTGCCGGAGAAAAAATCATCCAGTTCGCAAAAGATGTGACATTGGAACAGGAAAAAGTGAGAGAGAATATCGATGAGTTGGAGGGCGAGATTCACGGTACGCTCAAATTGGCGGCCGCTTCGATCATTGGGCAGCATTGGCTTCCCAACGTTCTGAAAACCTATGTCAAACAATATCCAAACGTGAAAATTTCGCTCGTGACCGGATGGAGCAGCGAAATGCTGAAAAGCCTCTACGAAGACCATGTTCATGTCGGCATTATCAGAGGAAACCCGGAATGGAAAGGACCGAAGCATTACTTGATGCGGGACGAATTGTACCTTGTCGATACAGAGATCCGTAACATTGAGGATATTGCCAAAACGGAACGGCCGTTCATCCAGTTCAAAAGCGACAGCACGTACTATCAGGAAATTCAGCACTGGTGGCATCAAAAGTTTAAAATGTCGCCAAAGCAGACCATTATTGTCGACCAAATTGAAACATGCAAACAGATGGCTTTCCACGGAATCGGCTATGCGATCCTTCCATCTGTGACGCTTCACGGAAGCGGGAGCCATGTTCATCAAATCCCGCTGCTCGACGCTAAAGGAAAAGCAATCGGCAGAGATACGTGGCTGCTCGGTTATGAGCCGGCTTTCCAACTGAAGCAAGTACAGGCGTTTGTAGAGGTTGTGAAAGAATGTACGGCAACTGAATAAACATCAGAAAGGCAGGACTCAAAAAAGAGGGCTGCTTTTTTTGTGCGATTTATTGACATTGATAATCATTATCATTTAAAGTGTATCTATATAATAATGAAAATCATTATCAATTTCAGAGGTGATTCTGTTGTCTAAAGCATTAATTGCATATGCCAGCATGTCCGGCAACACGGAGGATATCGCGATGATCATCAAAGATACATTGAAGGAGAACGGTTTTGATGTCGCAATTCAGGAAATGGATGATGTCGATGCCGATTCATTGGCTGAATACGATCTTCTTTTAATCGGCACCTACACATGGGGAGACGGGGATCTTCCTTATGAAGCGGAATCGTTTTACGACGAGGTCTCTTCGCTTGACCTTAAAGGAAAGAAAGCGGCATGCTTCGGATCCGGCGACTATGCATACCCCCGCTTTTGCGAAGCGGTCAACACGTTTTACAGCATGCTAGAACGAACCGGCGCCGACCTTTATCGAGAGACCTTGAAAATAGAACTTGCCCCCGAAACGGATGAAGATGCCGAGTGCTGCAAGGAATTTGCCGAAGGTTTTATAAGATGGGCAGAACACGAAAAGCGGCAGGCTGAGACCCATGTTTCATAAAGGTGCGACGGCCGTCGCTTCGGCAAAGCATTCCGGTTACTTTGTCGCCATCAAGAGGGAAGGGATTTTTCACTATTCACTTGAGCAAGGCTGGACAAAGCTCTTTCAATTAAAAAGCAAAATATGTTCCATCACCTATATCGGCGATTATTTATTCGGCGCAGGGGAGAGGGGAACGATTATCAGATCGTCTGACCAAGGAGCAACCTGGTCAATCTCAAGCTTTCCGACAAACGCTACGATTTGGTCGATCACAGGGACAACGGACGGCTTTGTTTGTGCCCATGGGAAGCATTGCATTTACATATCAGAGGATTTCGGCGTCTCATGGAAAATCGTCAAGCCGTTTTCCGGTTTGAGTCATCCGCCCGTTATCCGCTCTCTGTGCATCCATGAGGAGCGCCTTTACATCGGAACGCAGATTCATGAAGTGCACGGTGGTGTTTGGGCATACGATTTGGCAGCAGAATCGGCTTGTTTGATCAAAAAAGAAACCGGCCGCATGACCGCCTCGATGATCGCATTTGAAGGCGAATGGCTGGTTTGTGCGATGGGATCTAAAAAAGGAAATCACGGTGCCGTCAATTTGGTCAACATCCACACGAATGATGAAATACAAATCAGCCAGGGCCTTGTTGAGAATGAAGAATCATTCCTGGATGTGTCCGAAGACAACGGAATCATCTATGTCACATCGGCTCAAGACCGAGACGGATTTTCAAGAATCTACCGGCTTGATTTCTTTGAAAGAGAGCTGAAATGGTTTGACACGATTAAAGGGCATGGATTCAGAGTCGCCAATCAAAAGGAGAACTTCTTTTGCGCGGGTCTTTATGAATGCAAATTTGTCAGGCCTTATGAACAGCCTGCTGCAGCCCACTGATTTTATAGCGTTTTATAGGAGGAATAACGATGGGGAAAGTTTTGCTGGTTTATGCAAGCATGTCTGGAAATACAGAAGCAATGGCCGATTTAATCGAGAAAGGCCTTCTTGAGGGCGGGGCCGAAGTTGACCGCCATGAAGCGATGGATGTAGATGCGGCGCTCTTTAACGATTATCAGTATATGATATTTGGCGCCTATACATGGGGCGACGGGGATCTCCCGGATGAGTTTTTGGATATTTACGATGATATGGAAGGGATGGATTTCACAGGCAAGATGTTTGCCGTTTTCGGGTCCGGAGATACTTCTTACGAGCATTTTTGCGGTGCCGTCGACATACTTGAGGACAAGATCAAAGAGCTTGGCGGAGACACGGTGCTTCCGTCCGTCAAAATCGAAATGAATCCGGAAGATGAAGAAGAAGACATGCTGCTTCAATTCGGCAGGGATTTTGCAAAGAAATGTGAAGTGCCGGCATGACATTTGCTAAAAAAGGAAACGGGACGCCCCCTTTCCTTTTTTTCTTGTTTTTAAATCTTTCCTTTGATACAGTAATGAGGAGAAAAAGAGAAGGAGGACTTACATAATGAAAATGATGGATGCAAATGAGATTATCTCATTTATTCAAAATAGTAAGAAATCAACACCTGTTAAAGTGTATGTGAAAGGCGACCTTGAAGGAATTGACTTCGGCGCCTCAGCCAAGCCTTTTATTACAGGGCATACTGGGGTAGTATTCGGTGAATGGGCGGAGATTCAAGCTGCGCTCGAAGCAAACAAAGGTAAAATTGAAGACTATGTTGTTGAAAACGACCGCCGCAATTCGGCGATCCCAACGCTCGATTTGAAAAATATTAAAGCGCGAATCGAGCCGGGTGCGATCATCCGCGATCAAGTGGAAATCGGCGACAACGCCGTCATCATGATGGGAGCTTCCATCAACATCGGCTCTGTGATCGGCGAAGGAACGATGATCGATATGAATGTCGTGCTGGGCGGACGAGCTACCGTCGGCAAAAACTGCCACATTGGAGCGGGTTCCGTGCTTGCCGGTGTCATTGAGCCCCCTTCAGCAAAACCTGTCGTTATTGAAGACGATGTCGTCATCGGTGCAAACGCCGTCGTACTTGAAGGCGTGACTGTCGGAAAAGGAGCCGTCGTTGCTGCCGGCGCAATCGTTGTGGAAGATGTGGCACCTTACACAGTAGTTGCCGGAACGCCTGCGAAAAAAATCAAAGACATCGATGAAAAAACAAAAGGCAAAACAGAAATCAAACAGGAATTGCGTCAGCTTTAAGAAGCGGCGGCGAAAAGTGCGTGGATGTGACAATCCACGCATTTTCGTATCGCCGGGGAGGTTAGAAAGATGAAATTGGACGAATTAGCAGCGATTCGCAGAGATCTGCACCAAATTCCTGAACTCGGTTTTCAGGAATATAAGACACAGGCTTATCTTTTGAACCACTTACTAAAGCATCCGGAAGACCGGATTGAAATCGAAAAGTGGAGAACCGGACTGTTTGTAAAGGTTAAAGGGACAGCCCCTGAACAGATTTTGGCTTACAGGGCGGATATGGACGGGCTCTCGATTCGGGAAGATACCGGATATTCTTTTTCTTCCGTACATCAGAACAGGATGCATGCGTGCGGGCATGATTTCCATATGACGATTGCCCTCGGCATCATCGATCATTTCGTCCGCAACCCGGTTAAACAAGATCTGTTGTTTTTGTTCCAGCCTGCTGAAGAAGGGCCGGGCGGCGCTGAACCGATGCTTGAAAGCGATTTGTTTAAAAAGTGGGAGCCGAGCATGATCACAGCGCTGCACATCGCGCCTGAGCTCCCGGTCGGAACGATCGGAACGAAAAGCGGGCTGCTCTTTGCCAATACGTCAGAGCTTGTAATCGAACTTGAAGGAAAGGGCGGGCATGCCGCATATCCCCACCTTGCAGAAGATATGGTGGTCGCCGCCAGTTCGCTCGTTACGCAAATGCAGTCGATCGTAGCCAGGAATGT
This sequence comes from Bacillus sp. FSL W7-1354, assembly GCF_038002405.1. Taxonomy (NCBI): domain Bacteria; kingdom Bacillati; phylum Bacillota; class Bacilli; order Caryophanales; family Bacillaceae; genus Bacillus; species Bacillus sp. FSL W7-1354. The sequence continues at coordinate 600,511 of NZ_JBBOCL010000001.1, forward strand.
CGATCCGCTGGACAGTGCTGTCATTACCATAGGGACGATTACAGGCGGATCGGCACAAAACATTATCGCTCAGCAAGCAAGGCTTGAAGGGACGATCAGGACGCTGTCCCCAGCGTCAATGGAACAGGTGAAGAAAAGGATCGAGGCGATGGTGAGCGGCCTGGAAACGGCTTATCAATGCAACGGTAAAGTCAGCTATCCGGCAGCATATTATCAGGTCTATAATTCAAGCGGTTTAGTTGAAGACTTTATGCAGTTCGTTTCTGAAAGCGGCCTTGCAGAGGTCATCCGTTCAAAAGAAGCGATGACAGGAGAGGACTTCGGCTATATGCTGAAAAAGTATCCGGGCTTCATGTTTTGGCTCGGCGTCGATTCACCTTACGGACTCCACCATGCCAAACTGCAGCCGAAAGAGGAAGCGCTTGAGACGGCAGTCCGCGTTATGACGGCTTATTTCTCTTCCAAAGCCAATTAGAACAAGCGGCTGGTATAAAAAATCAGCAAACGTGGCATCTTAATTGGTGGAGGTGTTTCTTCATGTCGAAAAAAATCGGAATCGAACAATCTCTTTCTGATGTCGAGGCTGCTTTGAAGGAAAAAGGGTATGAGGTTGTAACGATGAAAACCGAAGACGATGCAAAAGGCTGCGACTGCTGTGTTGTCACTGGTCTGGACACTGACATGCTCGGGATTTCAGATACGATGACCGGAGCATCTGTCATTCAGGCGACTGGTTTAACTGCCGATGAAATCTGTCAGCAGGTTGAGCAAAAACTTCAGTAATAAACATAAAACCGAAGTTCCAGCTTCGGTTTTAACTTGTTTTTCCAAAAAAACGGCTGTCGGGTGTTAAACGGTTGTTTCATCATCCGGAGGCATGTTACACTTTTTTTAAAGGCTTAAAAAAAGAACAACCGCTAATTTAAATTTATTATCAATTAATATTGACTAAAAATATGGTAAGTATTATAATGAATTATGTATGTGATGTTATTAACTAAATGAGAATTTAATATTTAAATTCTCATTTTGATATGGGTAGCAGAACCCAAAAATCACAATTGGAGGGATACATAAAATGGCAGAACGCATGGTAGGTAAACAAGCGCCGCGCTTTGAAATGGAAGCGGTTCTTGCAAACAAAGAATTTGGAAAAGTAAGCCTTGAAGAAAACATGAAAAATGATAAGTGGACGGTTCTATTCTTCTATCCTATGGACTTTACTTTCGTGTGCCCGACAGAAATTACAGCAATGTCTGACCGCTATGACGAGTTTGAAGACCTTGATGCAGAAGTAATCGGCGTTTCAACTGACACCATCCACACTCACTTGGCATGGATTAACACAGACCGCAAAGAAAATGGTCTCGGCCAGCTGAAATACCCGCTTGCTGCCGACACAAATCATGAAGTATCCCGTGAATACGGCGTACTGATTGAAGAAGAAGGTGTGGCGCTTCGCGGATTGTTCATCATTAATCCAGAAGGCGAACTTCAATATCAAACAGTGTTCCATAACAACATCGGCCGTGATGTAGACGAAACATTGCGCGTGCTTCAAGCGCTGCAAACAGGCGGTCTTTGCCCTGCAAACTGGAAACCGGGTCAAGCAACTCTTTAATTTTTATTCTCAAATTAGAAATCAGATTGGAAAGGTCTAACATTTGTTAGACCTTTTTAATCGACAAAAATGACAATGGAGGAAAAATCATGAAATTACGCCAGCCGATGCCGGAACTGACCGGCGCAAAAGAGTGGTTAAACGGAGAAGTGACAAAAGAGCAGCTTATCGGAGAAAAGCCGACATTAATTCATTTTTGGTCGATCAGCTGCCACTTGTGCAAAGAGGCGATGCCGCAAGTCAATGAGTTCCGCGACCGCTACAGCGATAAACTAAACGTGGTGGCCGTGCATATGCCGCGTTCAGAAGACGATTTAGACTTGAATAAAATCAAAGAGGTTGCCGCTGAACATGATATTACTCAGCCTGTTTTTGTTGACAGCGACCATAAGCTGACTGACGCTTTCGAAAATGAATATGTTCCGGCTTATTACGTTTTTGATAAAACAGGCCAGCTTCGCCATTTTCAAGCTGGAGGAAGCGGGATGAAAATGCTCGAAAAACGTGTAAACCGTGTTCTTGCCGAAACAGAACAGTCTGCTGAATAAAGATGAAAAGCCCCGTTTTCATGGGGTTTTTTGTTTATTCGGCTCCTCATTGCAAAAAAAGCAAAAAAATTTCCTCTATCCGCCCCTTTCGACAAATAGATCATTAGACACTGTTTATTTTGCTTGATGAGTCTTATGTCCTGTTTTTGTTTCAGGAGTATTTCTGACTTTCCCTGTACACAACAAACTGCGAATTCGACAAGTGAAATCTGTCAATTTTGAATATTCTGGATTTATAAGCCGGATTAATCATTGATATTTCACACTTTCCATCACGATTAAACAGTAGAGTCTATTCCTAAATTATGTTTCGTTGAAAAGTAATTTTCTATGTTCCTTCATTATTTACCATTTTTCGACAATGGGTTTAGAGTAGGCCGAAATGCTTCGAAAACTCCTCAGGCTTCAAGTTTTCCGGAAATTTAGTTCTATTTTCTTAACGGAAAGCAACAGTAGAAAAACGAAAAAATAGTTGATAAAATTAGTTTGGTAATCTAATATTTTTATTGGAAGGTTTATTTATTCTGATAGGAGGGTATAAACGGTATGTTTAACGAGAGGGAAGCATTGCGTTTAAGATTGGAGCAGCTGAATGAGGCTGAGGTTAAGGTGATTAGGGAGTATCAAATTGAGCGGGATAATATATATGCAAAGCTGCGTGAATTGGATCGTCCATCCAGCTTTAATGATACAAAAAAAGATTTTCGCCCGGAGCGTAAAACGGAATCTCTCCCTGTTTTAGCTGAATTAGCTGCGCAGGAGATGAAGAGCTATCAGCAACAACAGCAGCAGCCGCAAGCATCTCAAAAGAACCAGCAGCAGACTTCTCCGCAAACCTCCTCACTGCCTGCCGGAATTCCAGATGGAACGACAAGGCGCAGAAGGGGTACAGCACGTCCAGGCTCAAAAGCTGCAAAACTGCGTGAAGCGGCGATTAAAACATTAAAACGCCATAATGCGGCCATCAAAAGCTCCGAACTTCAAAAAGAAATCGAAAAAGAGAGCGGACTTGAGATCCCTAATATGACAACCTTTATGCAAAGCCTGATTAAAATGTACCCGGAAGTCAAAAAACCATACCGCGGTCAATATATATTAGAGGGTGAGATTTCTACCGAGACAGAGCAGCAATAGTCAAACCCTTGCTTTTCCAGATAGCGTTTCCATTTTGAGGAACACCAAGGCGGCCGCTATATACGCCGCCGCCCTAATCAACTGCTTGAGACAATCGACTCAAGCGGTTTTTTATAAAATCCAAATTATTCCTTAAAGTGGTATTCAATTTAAAGGTTTTGTTTCTTTGTCTTTGCGTTTAATTTGATAGACCCATTTTTGCGGGGTTGTTTCTTCTTTCGTCTGCTTTTTCCATTCAGTTATTTTCTGATCCATTTTCGTATCATTTTGTTTGATGACGCTCAATTGCTGTTGGAGCTGATCGACTTGCTCCGTAACTGTTTGAAGTACCGCCTCGATCTGCTCTGACCGTTCAAAAAGCTCTTCGTTTTGTTCAAGCGCCTTCTCCGTCTGCTGAGATGTATCAATATCGGCAAAATGAGAAGCGATCCACTTATCACTTTCATCGAGCTGCCTTTTATAGGATAAAATCGTTTCGTAAAACAGCGCTTCTTTTGTTTTTTCAGACTCCAAAAGGCGGTTTTTCGTTTCTGTCACCCGCTCTTTTAATACCGCAACATCTGTTTCGATTTGTTTGAGCTGAAGACCTTTAGCATGAAGTTCGTCTTTCAGGCGGGCATTTTCGTGTGCAGCGTTTTCGAGCTCATGCTCCTTTTTTTCCCTCAGCGTTTTTTCTTTTTCCGCATGAAGCTTTTCATATTCTATTTGGCTATGTAAGCTTTTTTTCTCTTCTTCGGCTTTTACATTTGTTAAATGAAGGCGGTGCTTTTCTTCTATCTCTTGTTTTCTTGCATAGGTTTCTTTTTGAAGGAGCTCCTGAAGAACAACGATTTTACCCAGCAGTTCGCTTTTTATCCGGTTGAGCGTTTCGGCCGACTCGTCTTCCTTGTTTGCCGAAATCCGCTCCAGTTCGATTGACAGCTGCTGAAGCTGCTGCTTCAGCGCTGCGTTTTCCTGGCTGAGCTTATGATTTTTTTGATGAAAATAGCTTGCTTCAAGCTCGTGGATCAATTGATGTGACCTTGCCAGCTCCGCTTTTAAAAAAAGGTTTTCCTGTGATAAATCATGAAAGTAAGGCAGCGAACCCGTTGTTTTTTTCATGGTGACCAGCCCCCTATTAATGTTACAACTACAATATGCATAAATGAAACACGGCATGCCTTTTGAAAAAGAGATTTTACAGACTTGTTCGGATTTCTAAAATTTTGCTATGATGTTCGCAGGCAGAAACACGCGAAGGAAGGTTGAGCTGCATGAAAGAAATACATGTCATATTATCGGGGGGCCTTTCACGCCGTTTTGGGGAACCGAAAGCGTTTGCCCGCTGGCAAGGCAAGCCGCTTTATCAATGGTGCAAACATGCGCTGGGAGGCGATGTCCTGATATTGAGCCGTCCGGGGCTGACGGAGCGGTTTAAAGAACTCGGGGAAAAAGCGGTGCTGGAAGATATCGAACCGTTCAGTGGGAGAGGGCCGCTTGCAGGTATGTACACAGCCATGGTTCGGGCGGAAGGGGAATGCTATATTTTTTCGGCCTGTGATACCCCGCTTGTCCGGCAGGAGACCATATCGGCTTTAAAACGGCAGATGACCCCGGCGGATGACGCCGTCGTGCCGGTCGCAGACGGAAGGGCGCAGCCGCTTGTTGCTGTCTACAGCAGAAGGGTGAAATCCGTCCTCCTCGAACAGCTTCAGCAGAACGAGCTGAAGATCAGCAGTTTCCTCGACCGCATCCGCGTCAAGTATATTGAAGCTGATAGGGTCGGGGCAGAGCCGTGGGAATTTATAAATGTCAATAAAAAGTCGGATTTAGATAAAATAGAACCGTTCTTTCCGGGATGAAATATTTTATTATAGATTGCAAGGGTTTTTCGGAAAGTGTTTTTCAAAAAACAGCGGACGGAAAAATGATATGATATAGAAAAGGAAGTAAAGGGGATCATCCTGATGCATGAACGGTATTCAAGACAAATCAGATATCAAAACATCGGACAGGCGGGTCAGGACAGAATCAGGCAGAGCCATGTTTTGATCGTCGGAGCCGGGGCGCTCGGCACGTCGGCTGCCGAGGGGCTTGTGCGCGCAGGCATCGGTACACTGTCTATTATAGACCGCGATTATGTGGAATGGAGCAACCTGCAAAGGCAGCAGCTCTATACAGAGAAAGACGCGGAGGAAAGGCTTCCGAAAGCGGCAGCCGCAAAAGAACGTCTTTCCCAGATCAATCGCGATGTTGAGCTTCGTACATATGTTGCCGACGGCACCGTGGAAACACTCAGACCGCTGATCAAAGAAGCGGATGCTGTCATCGATGCAACGGATAACTTTGAGACCCGCATGATCATCAATGACCTTGCCCAAGAGACGGGCACTCCGTGGGTTTACGGCGCTTGTGTCAGCAGTCAGGGCATGTATATGACGATTATTCCTAAAAAAACGCCGTGCCTTGCCTGCCTGTTTGAAGATGTTCCGATTGGCGGGGCTACATGCGACACGTCGGGGATTATTTCGCCGGCCGTTCAAATGGTGTCGGCTTATCAGCAAGCTGAAATTCTAAAAATCTTAACGGACAACCAAGATGCGCTTGAAACCGCTTTTGTCACGTTTGATTTATGGGCGAACACCCACTTCCGAATGGAGATCGGCCGCAATGAGACATGTTCTTCGTGCGGAGAAACGCCGGTTTTTCCTTTCCTCAGCAACATGAGCCAAAAAAAAGCCGACGTTCTGTGCGGAAGAGAGACCGTCCAAATTCGCAGCGATATGTTAAAACGTCTGCCTAAAGAGGAACTCATGAAAAAACTTTCGGGCATCGGAAAAGTGGATGCGAATGATTATTTGCTGCATGTACAATACGAGACATTCAGAATCGTCATATTTAACGATGGAAGAGCCCTTGTTCACGGCACAAATGATATAAAAGAAGCCAACTCCATATTGGCGAGAGTCATCGGAATGTAACAACAGGAGGTTTTTTTAATGATTGAAAAAAGAACGCCCATTCCAGTTTTTGAAGCCGCTGCGCGTGTCTCTCGGCACTGGAAGCAGGGAGATACAGAGTGGATCCACCTTGAGGAGAGTCTCCATAGATTTTTAGCCGAAGATGTAAAGGCTGATCACGACGTACCCGCTTTTGACCGTTCGCCGTACGACGGCTTTGCTGTCCGAGCTTGCGATACCGCCGGTGCTTCACGGGAAAATCCGCTGCAATTCGAGGTGGTTGATCACATTGGAGCCGGAGCCGTGTCAGGTAAAACGCTCGGTCCTTTTCAAGCTGTCAGAATTATGACCGGAGCGCAGATTCCGGAGGGCGCTGATTCGGTAGTCATGCTTGAGCTGACGAAAACCTACTCAGAAGACGGTAAAAACTATATGGTGTTAAAACGCTCATTGGAGCCGGGAGAAAATATTTCAAAAACCGGAGAAGATGCGAGAAAAGGATCAGTGCTTGTGAAGAAAGGAACCCGGATCACACCGGGTGTCGTCGCTTTGCTTGCAACATTCGGATATGCAGCGGTACCTGCAGTCAAAAAGCCTGTGGTAGGCATCATTGCCACCGGAACGGAGCTCCTGAATGTCAGCGATCCCCTCGTTCCCGGAAAAATCCGCAACAGCAATGCAGGCATGGTGGCCGCCCAGGTTGAAGAAGCAGGCGGAACCCCCCTTTATTTAGGGAAGATTTCTGATCGATTTGACGAAAGCTTTGCAGCGGTGGAAAAAGCTTTGGACAAGGTGGATTTTCTGATTACGACCGGAGGGGTGTCCGTAGGGGACTTTGATTTTCTGCCGGCAATTTACGAAAAGCTCGGGGCCGAGGTCCTGTTTAATAAAGTGGCCATGCGTCCGGGAAGTGTAACGACTGTTGCTCAATTAAACGGCAAATTGCTGTTTGGGCTCTCCGGGAACCCGTCAGCCTGCTTCGTTGGATTTGAGCTGTTTGTCAAGCCGTCCCTCCACACCTGGCTGCATCATCAAAAGCCGTATTCTTTATGTGCAGAAGCGGTTTTAAGCAAGGATTTTCCAAAGCCTAATCCGTTTACAAGATTTGTCCGCTCGTTTGTATCCATTAAAGACGGGGCGCTTCATGCGGAGCCTGTCGGCCTGGATAAATCGAGCGCCGTCACGTCGCTGGCAGATGCCAATGCGCTGATGGTTTTGCCGGGCGGAACGAGAGGCTATGAGGCCGGGGCAAGAGTGCATGTTCTGTTATACCGGGATGAGAACGGAAGTGAAGAGCTGTGGCCGCACATTTTCCAATCCTCCAGATCGTAGGGTACCAAAACAGCGGCAAAACGACGTTCGTTGAAAAACTAGCGGAAAAGCTCGGTCAGCTCGGAGTCAAGATTGGCTGCCTGAAACACCACGGACATGGAGGAGAACCGGATGTTTTCGCCGAGGGAAAGGATTCCGACCGCTTTTTTCGGGCTGGAGCGGCTGCGTCCGGCGTCGAAGGAGCAGGCGTTTTTCAGCTGAGGGCGCGCGGCGAGTGGACGCTTGATCAACTGATTGCCGCTTATGGCGTTTTAGCGGTTCAGTGTCTTCTCATCGAAGGATTTAAACATGCGCCATATCAAAAAGTTGTCATGGTCAGAAACGAAGCGGACTGTCAGCTCTTGGAGGAATTGGACGGCATCATCGCCGTCATTTATCAAAAGAGCGAGCCGAAAACGGATGTTCCATCCTTTCATATTGAAGACCCGAGCGCCGTGGCTTTTATTCTGAATCATCTAAAGGAGGAAGGCGTTTGTCTGAACGATTTGTTATAACAAAAGAGCCGATTGTCATCGAAGATATCGTCAAAAAAGTTGAAAAAAGGGAAGCCGGGGCCATCACGACGTTTATTGGAACAGTGAGAGAATGGACAAATGGAAAAAAGACACTCTATCTCGAATATGAAGCATATGTTCCAATGGCGGTCAGCATGCTTGCTCAGATCGGGAAAGAAATCAATGAAAAATGGCCTGGTACAGCTGCAGCGATTACCCATCGCATCGGCAGGCTGGACATCTCCGACGCGGCCGTGGTGATCGCGGTGTCGTCACCTCACCGGAAAGCGGCATATGAAGCGAACGAATATGCGATCGAAAGGATAAAGCAAATCGTGCCGATTTGGAAAAAAGAACATTGGGAGGACGGCGAGACTTGGATCGGCGACCAGCTTGAGACAACTGAATACCCGGAAGGGAAACCAGATTTGGAAGCAGCGGCTTCCGACAGAAAAAGAGGTGCTGACCTTTGATTAAAATTTTACTGTTTGCCCAGCTTGCCGAACAAGCGGGTGCGCAGAGCGTTGATATAGATGAAGAAAAAACGACAACAGACGACATCAGACAGTTTTTAAAAGAAACTTACAATCTTCAGGGGACGGACCGAGCGATGATCGCTGTCAACGAAGTGTACAGAAGAGGAAACAGTGAGGTTAAGTCTGGAGATACGGTTGCTCTTATTCCCCCGGTCAGCGGAGGTTGAGAACGTCGGTCGGTTCAGGCATAGAGCCTGTTACCGACCGACGTTTTTTTTCGAACCGTTTTCCAGATAAATAAAACAGCCGCGCCGTTCTTTCGAAATGTTTGGTTCTAATTTTTGAATCAAGTCATAAAGCTCACTAATACGGTGAACGTTAAAATTGGTTCTTTCTTTCAGTTTCATTTTCAGTTCTTTTGTCGTTACAATTTTTCCTTTTTGCTGTTTAATAATGTCTACGCAATGTGCTGCATAATACTCTTTAGTGGAACGTCTATGTCGCTGGATTTGTCTGTCAAGTTCTCCTAACCTTGCGTAAATCCCTTCGCGTTCTTTCCGGAAGTCCTTCCAGATTTTTTGTTCCAATTCACCTAAGAGGAGAAGCTGTTTTTTTAAAGCCTCTCTTTTCGCCATTGCAATCAACTCCGTCATTCATAATTTGATAACATTTTCTATTATTTTACATCATCTTCCTTCATTCATCAAAAAATTTCCTTTGCCAACAAGAAACTATTTTTTATTGACTGTCACATTTTAAAAAAGATTTATTTCAAGCGGAAGAAGGAGGAAAACTCCATAATAAGTCTGAATTTTGTAAAATCGGTGGAATTTTATTTCGCAAACCGATATATTAGATGATGTGTCCTTGTTTTACATGAATTGGAAAGGTGCTGGTGCAAATGGAGTCCCTTAAAAAACTAAAAGATTTTTATTGGCCTTATAAAAGAATGTTCTTGTGGTCGCTTGTGTCGATGCTTCTGATGACGGCGATCACTGTTGTTTACCCGATTATTCTGCAAATGACAATTGATGAAGTGATTCTCGGCGGAAGGTACGGTTTGGTCATATGGATCAGCCTCGGGTTCATTGCTGTCATGGCGGCGAAGGGCGCAGCTACTTTTTTTCATCAGTATCTTGGAGATATGTTCGGAATCCGCTCGGTCTACCGGTTAAGAAAAGAGCTGTATGCGAAGTTGCAGCGTCTGCCGTTCAAGTATTATGACAGCGCTAAAACGGGAGATTTAATGTCGAGGCTTACGGCTGACGTCGAAGGCATCAGATTCTTTTTATCTTTCGGTTTTGCTGAGGCGATTCGCTTTATCCTGCTTGTCACCTTCAGTCTGTCTGTCATGTTTTCTTATTCTGTGCCGCTGACTCTGGTAACGATTGCTTCTCTGCCGTTTTTAGGAGCGGTTGTCTACAGGTTTGATAAAAAAGTGCATCCGGCTTTTCGGAACATAAGAAAATCTTTCGCCCGTTTAAATACGAAAGTTCAGGAAAATATCAGCGGCATGAATACCGTTAAATCTTTATCAAAAGAAGATTTTGAGATTCAAAACTTTACTCATTCAAATGACCATTTTCGAAATAAAAACTTAAACGCTTCGTTTATCATGTCTAAATTCTTTCCGCTGATGGAGTTTATCGGCAATATTTGCCTCGTTGCCCTGTTGTCGTTCGGCGGCTGGCTCGTGATGCAAAACAGCTTAAAACCGGGGGAGCTTGTCGCTTTTTTCAGTCTTGTCAATTACTTAATGTGGCCGATCATGAACCTCGGTTATGTCATCAACCTGTTTTCACAAGCGAAAGCATCAGGAGAGCGGCTGCTGGAAATTCTTGATGCCAAAGAGGAAATCACCGACAGCGGACATGCGGTGAAAAACGGCAGACTGAACGGCGATGTCGTATTCAGCGATGTTTCCCTTCAATATACAAAAGAAAACGCTGAAGCACTGCATGGAGTGTCTTTTCAAGCCGAGCGCGGCAAAACGATCGGGTTAATCGGTGCGACGGGGTCAGGAAAGAGCAGTATCATTCAACTGCTGAGCCGCTTTTATGAGCCGACATCCGGCCGGATCATGATCGACGGCAAGCCGCTTGAACACTACTCATTAAAAATGCTGCGCTCCAATATCGGCGTCGTCCCGCAGGAATCGTTTTTATTTTCATCAACGATCAGATCAAACATATCTTATGGAAATCCTGATGCATCAATGGAAGAGATCATCGAAAGCGCGAAAAGAGCCCAGGCGCACGATTTTATCATGGAGCTTCCGAACCAATACGATACGATGCTCGGCGAGAGGGGGCTCGGACTGTCCGGTGGCCAAAAACAGCGAATCGCGATTGCGAGGGCGATTTGTCTGAACCCGGGCATTCTCATCCTCGATGATTCGACGAGTGCCGTTGACATGGAAACGGAGCACCGTATTCAGCTTGCATTGCGGGAAGTGATGCGGGATCGGACGACGTTCATCATCGCTCACAGAATCTCATCCTTAAAGCATGCCGACGAAATTCTTGTGCTCGATAAAGGTGTTGTTAAGGAAAGGGGAACACACGAACAATTATTGGAAGAAAACGGTTTATACAAACGGATTTTTGATTTGCAGTATAAAGATCAAAATGTGTTGAATGAGCCGCATTTTGCAGGATAGGAGGCTCTTGCTATGGAAAATCAGGTGAAAAAACAAACATTGATGAATCGGTTTTTTTATACTTCAGACCAAATCATTGAAAAGCCTTTTAACTGGGCGCAGATGTGGAGGCTGCTCAAATATTTAAAGCCTTACCGAAAAAATCTGCTGCCGCTCTCCTTTTTAACGGTCATGATCTCGGCGGCGATCCGGCTGACGGTGCCGATTTTGATCGGCGTCTATGCGCTCGACAAAGCAATCGCAGGCCGGGATATGAATCTTCTTGCGATTCTGATCTCCGTCATCAGTGGATTATATCTTGTCAATTATGTTAGCAATGTGTTGAGAATCCGCTGGATGAACAAGCTTGGCCAGCATGTCATTTATGATCTCAGACAGCATTTATTTACGCATGTTCAGCGGCTGTCGCATCGCTTTTTCGATGAGCGTTCGGCAGGTTCCATCCTTGTCCGGATCATGAATGACATCAATTCTCTGCAGGAATTATTTACGAGCGGAGTCATCAATTTATTGATGGATATCCTGCTCCTCTTCGGTATTATCGTCATTCTGTTTTCGCTCAGTCCTGAGCTGACCATCGCCATCATGGTGACGCTGCCTGTTATGTTCTTCATTTCAACCAATCTCAGAAGGAAAATCCGACGATCCTGGCAAAAGGTGCGCTTAAAGCAGTCCAAACTGAATTCCCATTTGAATGAAAGCATTCAAGGTATCCGGGTTACTCAGGCATTTACGCAGGAAAAAGAGAATATGATGTATTTTGAAGGCGTCAACAGCGAGAACTTTGAAGCCTGGCGGGAAGCGACGAAAAAAAATGCGACATTCCGCCCGCTTGTAGAAATGACAAACGCCGTCGGGACGGCCATTTTAATCTGGTACGGCACAAGCTTAATCATCAATGAAACGATTACGATCGGTGTATTTGTCTCATTCGCCTTCTATCTCGGAATGTTCTGGGAGCCGATTTCAAGGCTCGGCCAAGTCTACAACCAGCTGTTGATGGGGATGGCTTCGTCAGAGAGGATATTTGAATTTCTGGATGAAAAACCGAGTGTGGCAGACAAGGAAGATGCGGTCAAAATTAAAGAATTAAAAGGCCGGATCGAATTTGAACAGGTGGAATTTTCTTATGACGGGAATCGCAAGGCGCTGCACAGCATTTCATTTGAGGTGCCGGCGGGAACATCGCTCGCGCTTGTCGGACATACAGGATCAGGGAAGACGACGATCGCGAATCTGATCAGCAGGTTTTACGATGCAACAGGCGGGACTGTCAAAGTGGACGGAATACCGATTACCGATATCTCGCTTTCCGATCTTCGTTTGCAAATCAGCATCGTGCTGCAGGATACGTTTATTTTTTCCGGAACGATTATGGAAAATATTCGTTTTGGCCGTCCGAATGCCGCCGATGAAGAAGTGATCGAAGCAGCAAAAGCTGTCGGGGCCGATTCGTTTATTTCAGCGCTTCCGAATGGATACGCCACAGAAGTGGAAGAACGCGGCAATGTATTATCGGCAGGTGAGCGGCAGCTCATTTCATTCGCGAGGGCGCTCCTGGCAGACCCTCGCATTCTGATCCTTGATGAAGCAACCGCAAGTATTGACACAGAAACGGAAGTCAAGATTCAGGCTGCATTGAAAACCCTGCTCCATGGCAGAACGGCTATTATGATCGCTCACAGGCTTTCAACGATAAGGGATGCGGATAAAATCCTGGTTCTTGACCACGGCCGGAAAATAGAGGAAGGAAATCACCAGGAATTAATCGAAAAACGTGGAATGTATTATGAGCTGGTGAAAGCGCAGTATCAAATGTTTCAGCGAAACTAAACTGAAACCCTCCGCGGCCGCATATTCTGAAATGCGGCCGGGGCGTTTTTTTGAGAAAACAGAGGTGAAACATTTTAGATGATTCTGCGTATAAACTGGTAATTCATTTTTTAAGGGGGATACATATGGAAACGCATTTAGAAACTGAAAAAGTAAAAAATCCGTCATTGTTCGGATTGATTACCCATCCCGGAGAACAGTTTGAGAGAATGAGAGAAAAGCCGGCTGTCTGGTTTCCGCTTGTTATTGTTTTATTATTGTCGGTTACCGGCGCGTATATGCTCAGCGAAAAAACGGTGTTATCTACCGATTTGTCGGAAATGCCGGGAGATGATGAAACATTTGAAGCCACTATGAAGAGAATCGGGATCATCGGCGGGATCATCGGCGGGATCATCGGCTTTGTGATTGCCTTGCTGATCAGCGCTTTAATCTATTGGCTGATTGTCAAAATCGGAAGAGGAACAACCAATTTTGTTCACATGTTTTCGCTGTCTGTTTTTACATATTTTATTGCGGCTATCGGGCAATTCATAGGCGGGCTTGTGATCTATTATTCAAATATTGATCCCACGATCGCCATCACGTCTTTAAGCAGCATCATCCCGGCAGACGAGCCGCTCAAATCGGTATTAGGTGTATTTGATATTTTCACCATCTGGTCGCTCGCACTGGTTGCACTGGGTCTCCAAAAGGTTGGGGGCATCTCCAAAAAAGCGGCTTGGACCGGTGTGATCATTTTATTTGTGATCTCCATTTTGCTCGCTTTAACAGGCGGAATCGCGAGGAATTTCTTCGATACATTTGAAGGAGCAATGTAAATGAAAAAAATATGGATCGGCATTATCATTGTTGGGGCTGCTGCGCTTTTTATCGGACTCAACCTCTACCGCTCGGTGCAAACGGGCGGAGGGGCTGAAACAGCGGTCCAAACCGTCAAATTGGAAGAGAAAGAGATTTCTTCTGAAGTCATGGTTCCGGGCGCCCTAAAGTTTGCCAACGAACAATACGAATATTTTGAACCCGAAAAAGGGAAAATTGCCGACATCAAAGTAAAAGAAGGCGACAAGGTGAAAAAAGGAGATGTGCTTTTCACCTATACGAACGAAGAAATTCGCCTGGAAAAAGAACAGAATGCTTTATCCATTCAATCGAAGGAACTCCAGCTTGAACAGGTAAAGCGAAAAATCAGCAGTCTAAAAAGCAAGGAAGACGAGATGAAGGCTGAGCTGGGAGCGGAAAAAGCCAAAAGGCAAATGGATGACGAACGGTCCCAGCTTGAAATGGAAGAAAAATCGCTTCAGCTTGAGCTGAAACAAGCCGACCTGCAAAAGGAAACGCTCGCGAAAAAATCTGCAGCGCTGCAAGTAAAAAGCGGCATTGACGGGACAGTGATCACCGCTGATAAACAAGCCGCCTTAAAGCAATCGGATATTCAAAAGCCGGTTATACATATAGGTAACGAGGACAAGCTTGTCGTTAAAGGCGTGCTGTCAGAGTATGACACATTGAAAGTGAAAAAGGGACAGAACGTGACCATCACATCGGATGTCATCCAAAATAAAGAGTGGCGGGGCAGAATCTCTCAAGTCGGATTGGTTCCCGAAGAAGAGGCGTCTGCAGGTGCTGCGGGAGGAAAGGAACAAGCTGTTCAATATCCGTTTGAAGTCAAAATAAAAGGGGAGCGTCCTAAAGCAAAGCCCGGCTTCAATATGATTCTCAAAATCCAGACGGACAAAAGAACCATTCAGGCTCTTCCTGAAGATGCCGTCAAGCAGGATGATGATCAATCATACGTGTATGCCGTCAGAGACGGAAAGGCGAAAAGGATCAATGTCAAAACCGGCGAGAAAGCAGATGGCGTCGTTGAAATTACCGGCGGTCTGACGAACAAGGACCGGGTTATCGCAAACCCGGCCGAGGACATGAAAAGCGGAACGGAAGTGAAGCTTCAATGATTGAGCTTTCCCGCGTGAAAAAAAGCTACCAAATCGGAGGGGAAACCATTGATGTTCTCAGGGAGATCAATATGAAAATTGAGCCGGGTGAATATCTGTCCATCATGGGGCCTTCCGGTTCCGGAAAATCGACAATCATGAACATTATCGGCTGTCTTGACCGCCCGACATCGGGTATTTACAGGCTGGACGGCGAGGATATTTCATCATATGGTGAAAGGGAGCTTGCCGGCGTCAGAAACCGTTTAATCGGTTTTGTTTTTCAGCAGTTTCAGCTTCTGCCGAGACTGAATGCCATAAAGAATGTGGAGCTTCCGATGATCTACTCCGGCATTCCAAGAAAAGAGCGGCGGGAGCGGGCCGAACGGGCGCTTGAAAAAGTCGGGCTCAAGGACAGAATGCGCCATTTGCCGAACGAGCTTTCCGGCGGCCAAAAACAGCGTGTAGCCATCGCAAGAGCGATCGTCAATGAACCGAAGCTGATATTGGCCGATGAACCGACCGGAGCGCTCGATACGAAAACAAGCCGGGATATCATGGAGCAATTCACCGAATTGAATGAGGAAGGAACGACGGTGGTGCTCGTCACCCACGAACCGGAGATTGCAGATTATACAAGCCGGATCATCATGGTGAGGGACGGTGTGATCGTCTCGCCGGAAACAGAGCGGAGGGGGACGGTGCAATGAATCTCATCGAAAACTTGAGAATGGCGTTAAGTTCCATCCTTTCCCATAAACTGCGCTCGATTTTAACAATGCTCGGAATCATTATCGGTGTAGGCTCTGTTATTGTCGTTGTTGCAGCGGGGCAAGGAGGAGAGCAAATGCTCAAGCAGACGATCAGCGGGCCCGGCAACACGGTCGAAATCTATTATCAGCCCAGCAATGAAGAATTGACGTCCAATCCCAACGCCTATTTAGACGCCGGCTTCACCGAAGAAGACATCAGAAGTTTAAAGTCACTCGAAGGCGTGAAGCATGTCGTTGCGAAAACTACCGAGTCTATGAATGTCCGTTTCCGGGATGAAAAAACGGATGCCGCTGTAAACGGCATTAATGACGGATATATCAGCATCAACTCGATGGAAGTCGAAAAGGGAAGAGAGTTTTCAGAAGAGGATTACAATGCCGGAAGCAGGGTCGCCGTCGTTTCGCCGAAACTTGCGGAGGAACTTTTTTCTCAGCAGTCGCCTCTCGGCCGCGTCGTATGGATCAATGGCCAGCCCGTTGAAATCATCGGCGTATTAAAAGAAGAAACCGGGCTGCTTGCGTTGGGGATGAATGAGATGTATGTTCCGTTTTCAATGTTAAAATCGTCCTTCGGCATCAGCGACTATGACTCTGTCTCCGTTCAAGCTGAATCTGCCGACCATCTGCAAGCCGTCGGAAAGCAGGCTGCCGCGGCCGTCAACAACAATCACGGCACCACGGACTCGTACGAAGTGATGAACATGGAGGCCATAGCGGCCGGGATCAGCCAGATTACAACAATTATGACGATGTTCATCGGCTCAATTGCAGGCATATCTTTACTCGTTGGCGGGATCGGCGTCATGAATATTATGCTGGTGTCGGTCACGGAACGGACGAGGGAAATCGGGATTCGAAAATCGCTTGGTGCAACAAGAGGCCAGATTTTGATGCAATTTTTAATAGAATCGTCTTTGATCACGCTGATTGGCGGGGTGTTTGGCATCGGCCTCGGATACGGCGGAGCCGCCCTAGTTTCGTTTTTTGCCGGTTGGCCGCCGCTCGTTTCCTGGCAGGTGGTCCTCGGAGGCGTCCTGTTCAGTATGGCGATCGGGGTTATCTTTGGCCTCATCCCGGCCAATAAAGCGGCCCGCCTTCATCCGATTGATGCATTGAGGTATGAGTAAAGCGGCATATAGCCGTCAGCCGATAAGCGTCACTTTGAAACACCCGCTCCTACTCATGAGCATCGACTTAGCAGGCCTGACAACGAATGCGAGAGTTTGTCGACACGCTGAAACCGCCTTTAGAGGCGGTTTTTTTGTATGCGAAAATTAAACTAAATTTAAAAATACTTTTCTTACATTAATGATAGACTTAAAAGTGCTGAAAAATTGATCATTATGTTATGAAAGAGGTATTACAGGAGGAATTTTAGAGTGGAAGCCAATATAGAAACAGCAACTCAAGTAAAAAAACCGTCACTGTTCGGTATCATCACGAGCCCTGTCCGTCAGTTTGAAAGAATGAGAGAAAGGCCCGCAATTTGGCTGCCGATGATCATCGTGCTGGCGTTATCCGCCTTTTCCGTTTATCTTGTTTGTTGGGAACTAAGTGAGTTTCTTGGTTTGGATATAGATCCTGGACTAGAAGCCGCCCGTAATGTTTTTCAGTCTGTCATATTCTTCGTGCTCAGCGCTTTAGTATTGTGGCTGATTGCTAAAATAGGCGGCGGAAACACCAATTTTGCCTGCATGGTGTCTCTGTCTGTCTTTGCCACATTTGTACCTGTTATCAGAGACGTCATCATCGGTTTGGTGTATTATGCTTCGAATTCTGAGATCGCGTTTTCGTTCTCATCTCTTGATGGATATATTCCGGCCGAAGAGCCTCTTCTGAGCGTCCTGGAGATGTTTGATGTTTTTACAATCTGGGCGTATGTGCTGGTGGCGGTAGGACTGCAAAAAGCAGCGGGCGCTTCAAAGCGGGCGGCTTGGATCGGCGTTTTCGTCATATTTATTATGATGCTGATGTTGTCTTATTTATTAGGCTTATGGCAAGTATTTTTAGAACGTTCATTAGGCTGATGCATTATTGTAAAACCTCATGCGGCGAGCATGAGGTTTTTCTGAATGGTGTTTGAAGGAATAGATAATAATAATGTCACATATTTTTGCGGATTTTTATAGTTTATACAGTTTACAAACGGTACATATCACGATAATATGTTAAAATGTGAAAGATTTTGATGGTTATTGAATGAATTTGAAAGATTTTTGTTGAGTTATGTCGAAAAAGCGTTTACAATGTAATTGTAAGCTAAATGAAGGCGTTTCCAAAAGGGGTGATAATGTGTTGACTCCCGAACGGCATCAGTTGATTATTGACGAGATTGAAAAGCATGATGTCGTGAAAATCCAGTACTTAATGAATTTAACGAACGCATCTGAGTCAACGATCAGAAGAGATTTGTCGACGCTGGAAGCCCGCGGATATTTAAAGCGTGTTCATGGAGGGGCATCGAGGCTTTCCGATATTCGTACAGAGCCTGACATGCTAGAGAAATCATCCAAAAACCTTCATGAAAAGAGAAAAATCGCTCAAGAAGCGGCCTCACTTCTTGAAGAAGGCGATTGTATCTACCTTGATGCCGGAACGACCACATTGCAAATGATCGATTTTATCGATCCGGAGATGGATATTATCGTGGTCACAAATGGAGTCATGCACATTGAGGCATTAGGTAAAAAAGGCATTACTTTTTATTTATTAGGCGGGTATGTGAAGTATAAAACCGGAGCAATCGTGGGCGGTTCGGCTTTATCAGCCATCAGCCAATACCGGTTTGACAAAAGCTTCATCGGCGTCAATGGCATTCATAAAGAAGCGGGATTTACGACTCCGGATCCTGAAGAAGCGCTTTTGAAAACAAAAGCTGTCAACCAGGCGAAAAAAGCATTTATTTTAGCTGACGTTTCCAAGTTTGGGGAAATTTCATTTTCTGCCTTTGCCGGTTTAGACGAAGCAACTATCATTACAGCAGGATCTGCAAAACATTCATTTGATAACTATCAAGAAAAAACTGTCGTAAAGGTAGTGAAAACATGATATACACTGTAACTCTCAACCCATCGGTCGACTATATTGTTCACGTTGAAGAATTTTCCGTAGGCGGGCTGAATCGTTCAGTCTATGACACGAAATATCCCGGAGGCAAAGGAATCAATGTCTCACGCGTACTGAACAGACACCATGTACCTTCTAAAGTTCTCGGTTTTATCGGCGGTTTTACCGGGGGGTACATCAAATCATTTCTCGAAGAAGAGAAGCTTGAAACGGCTTTTCATGAGGTGAATGGAGACACGCGCATCAATGTCAAATTGAAGACCGGGGATGAGACGGAAATCAACGGGCAGGGGCCCGTCATCAGCCAAGAAGATTTCGCGGCCTTTTTAGACCAGTTTTCAGCGATGAAAGAAGGGGACATTGTCGTATTGGCTGGCAGCATTCCTTCTTCATTGCCGCAGGATACCTATGAAAAGATTGCAGAAAAGTGTGAAGAGCAAAATGTCCGGGTTGTCGTTGATATTTCGGGTGAGGCACTCCTAAAAGCAGCAGAAATGAAGCCGCTTTTAATGAAACCGAACCATCACGAGCTCGGTGAAATGTTTGGAACAACCATCACTTCAGCGGAAGAAGCGGTGCCTTACGGTAAGAAACTCGTTGAACGCGGGGCCGAAAACGCGATCGTTTCCATGGCTGGGGAAGGCGCACTTTTATTTACAAAAGACGGCGTCTACCATGCCAACGTACCTAAAGGAAAGCTCGTGAACTCAGTCGGCGCCGGAGATTCAGTGGTTGCAGGCTTTCTCGCAGGCATTGAAAAACAGCTCGACATCAAAGAAGCTTTTCGCTTAGGTGTCGCGTCAGGAAGCGCAACCGCCTTTTCAGAGGAGCTGGGAACGGAAGAGCTCGTTCACAAGCTGCTTCCGGAAGTTCAAGTCAAAGCGATTTAAAGGAGGAAAGGTTATGAAAATAACAGAGCTACTAACGAAGCATACGATCAAGTTAAACCTTGAGAGCAGCCAGAAAGAAAACGTTATCGAAGAACTCGTCAGCGTTTTGGATCAGGCGGGCAAGTTGAATGATAAAGAAGGCTACAAAGAAGCCGTGATCAACCGTGAGAAACAAAGTTCCACCGGTATCGGCGAAGGCATCGCCATCCCTCATGCGAAAACGGCAAGCGTTAAAGAGCCTGCGATCGCGTTCGGCCGTTCAAAAGACGGCGTCGATTATAAATCCCTTGACGGCCAGCCAAGCCATCTTGTTTTCATGATCGCTGCTACAGACGGCGCGAATAACACTCACTTGGAAGCATTGTCAAGACTGTCGACTTTGCTTATGAGGGAAGAGATTCGCAAACAGCTGCTTGAAGCTTCATCCGAAGACGAAATCATCGACATCATCAATCAGCATGATAAAGATGATGAAGAAGAAGAGCAGGCCGAAGAAGCATCTGCACCATCAGCAAAAGGAAAAATCCTTGCGGTTACAGCATGTCCGACAGGGATCGCCCACACGTTCATGGCTGCCGATGCTTTGAAAGAAAAAGCGAAAGAGCTCGGCGTTGATATCAAAGTTGAAACGAACGGTTCAAGCGGTATTAAAAATGGTCTGACAGCGCAGGAAATCGAAGATGCGGTTGCGATCATCGTCGCCGCCGATAAGCAGGTTGAAATGGATCGCTTTCAAGGCAAACATGTCATTGAAGTACCTGTAACAGCAGGAATCAGACGTCCGAAAGAGCTGATTGAGCAGGCGCTGAAACAAGACGCGCCTATCTATCAGGGTAAAGGCGGAGGTGCATCTGCATCTGCTTCTGAAGACGGAGCTGCCAAAGGAAAAGGCGGCGGTTTCTACAAACACTTGATGAGCGGTGTCAGCAACATGCTGCCATTCGTCGTCGGGGGCGGGATCTTAGTTGCGGTTTCATTCTTCTGGGGAATTAACGCGACCAAACCGGGAGATCCCACTTATAATGAGTTTGCAGCTGTATTAAATACTATAGGCGGAACTCAAGCACTTGGATTAATTGTCGCTGTATTGGCAGGATTTATCGCGATGAGCATCGCGGATCGTCCGGGGTTTGCGCCTGGTATGGTCGGAGGTTTCATGGCGACGCAAGCCGGCGCCGGTTTCTTAGGCGGACTGATTGCCGGTTTCTTGGCTGGTTATATTGTTGTCCTATTGAAAAAAGTGTTCGCTGGTCTGCCGCAAGTGCTTGACGGATTAAAACCTGTCCTTCTTTATCCGTTGTTTGGAATATTCTTGACCGG
Organism: Bacillus sp. FSL W7-1354; assembly: GCF_038002405.1. Lineage (NCBI taxonomy): Bacteria > Bacillati > Bacillota > Bacilli > Caryophanales > Bacillaceae > Bacillus > Bacillus sp. FSL W7-1354. Next base: position 621,533 of record NZ_JBBOCL010000001.1, read on the forward strand.
AATCATCATGCATTATGTTGTCAATACGCCTGTCAAGTATATTATGGATGGCATGACACATTGGCTTGAAGGTCTTGGAACAGGAAACCTTGTTGTAATGGGTATTGTTTTAGGCGGTATGATGGCGATTGATATGGGTGGTCCGATCAACAAAGCGGCCTTCACATTTGGTATCGCGATGATTGAAGCTGGAAACTTTGGACCTCACGCAGCGATCATGGCGGGCGGTATGGTGCCTCCGCTTGGAATTGCCCTTGCAACGACTTTCTTTAAAAATAAATTTTCAAAACGGGATCGCGAAGCCGGAATTACCAACTACGTGATGGGCTTGTCATTTATTACTGAAGGTGCGATTCCTTTTGCGGCAGCCGATCCGGCGCGCGTCATTCCTGCTTCTATCATCGGATCAGCAGTTGCCGGAGGTTTATCTCAATTTTTCCATGTCACACTGCAAGCGCCGCATGGCGGAATATTCGTTCTCTTCTTTACGACGAACCATGCGCTGCTGTATCTCCTCAGTATCTTGATTGGTGCGGTTGTGACGGCTCTCATTCTCGGCATCTTGAAAAAGCCGGTTCCAACTGAAAAATAAGTGCTGAAAGTGCCACAGTAATCCCTGTGTGGCACTTTCTTTTTTACCGTTTTTGCCGGAAGTGAACGCGGGAATTATGTATTCGGCAGGAACTTGTGATAAAGTATAGGAAAGCTTTATTTTGCATGTATGCTGTGACAGACTGTTTTTAGGAGGAAGCGTTTTGACTGAAGAAAAATCCACCCAAAATAAAAACTCTCTCTTTGAATGGGTAAAAGCCATTATTATCGCAGTCGTTCTGGCGTTATTGATCAGGGCATTTTTATTCGAACCGTATTTAGTCGAAGGTACATCAATGGATCCGACGCTGCACGACGGAGAGCGGCTGTTCGTCTATAAAACGGTTAAATACGTAGGCGAATTTAAGCGGGGAGATATCGTCATTATCGACGGCGATGAAAAAAATGTCCATTATGTGAAGCGCTTGATCGGCCTGCCGGGAGATACCGTGCAAATGAAAGACGACACGCTGTACATAAACGGGAAAAAGGTGTCTGAGCCGTATCTTTCGGAAAACAGAAAAGAGGCGGAAGCAGTCGGCGTCAAACTGACGGGCGATTTCGGCCCTGTGAAGGTTCCGGAAGGCAAGTATTTCGTGATGGGAGACAATCGCCAGAGATCGATGGACAGCCGGAACGGACTCGGACTGATCGATAAAAAACGAGTGGCCGGGACTTCACAATTTGTGTTTTTCCCGTTCAACGAAATCCGAAAAACAGACTGAAAAATGCCTGATGTCCATTTGGACAATCAGGCATTTTTGCTTGATTTATGCGGATAATGATGCCAGTACTGCGATAAACAGTACGGTAACGAACACAGAGGCCATAATCAGAAGAACGCTGTATAAGATTCTGATTTCCGCGGCTTCTTTTCCCCTTTTTGACAGCATTCGTTTCGCCGCGATATGAACGAACACGTAAATCATGGCAATCCCGATGTAAAGGCCCACATCCCGTGCTGTAAAGCCGGTTACGGCAAGATAAACCCCTGCGAAAAAAATAAACATGCAGTATTCCGTCAAAGTGATAAGCTTCATGTCTTCCTCCGTCTAACGATCCGAGTTTTCTTCAAATATCACCTTTTTATAATATATCTTTTGCAGCCATCCCACAAGGAGGCCGAAGCCGATCAGCAGACAGGAAAATATCAAAAAGTCCGAGGTCCACATATCAAACCCTTTGAAAAGCCCGATAGACATCGTAGAAATCACCATGGCCACTGACACGAAAAGCGCTTGGCGCGGCCTTGAATTGATCCACCTGATGATATCAGGATCATCTTTTAATTTCATTATTCCTTCCCCCATTCTTCAATAATTGTAACATATTGTCACAAAGAAAGTGTGAACAAGTGTTTTTTTGATATATTTTTCTTTAAAACTTTATCGTAAAAAAGCAAAGCATTTCTCTTGCGGAATTTTCGTGTTATACTCTTTTTAATGAAGTATAGATGGAGGATTTTAAATGATAGCTGTTCAAAATGTCAGCTTGCGGTTTGCGGACCGGAAGCTGTTTGAAGATGTAAATATTAAGTTTACGCCGGGTAACTGCTACGGATTGATCGGAGCAAACGGCGCCGGAAAGTCCACTTTTTTGAAAATATTATCAGGTGAAATCGAGCCTCAGACGGGCGAGGTTCATATGAGCCCGGGCGAACGCCTTGCCGTCCTGAAGCAGAACCACTTTGAGTATGAAGAGCATGAAGTGCTGAAAGTCGTGATCATGGGGCATAAACGCCTTTATGAAGTCATGCAGGAAAAAGACGCGATTTACATGAAACCCGATTTTTCAGATGAAGACGGAATCCGCGCCGCAGAGCTTGAGGGCGAATTCGCCGAGCTGAACGGCTGGGAAGCCGAAGGGGAAGCTGCGATTTTGTTAAAAGGCCTCGGCATTGCTGAAGAACTGCATACGAAGAAAATGGCGGATTTGGGCGGTTCCGAAAAGGTGAAGGTCCTCCTTGCACAGGCCCTGTTCGGAAAGCCTGACGTCCTTCTTCTCGATGAGCCGACCAACCACTTGGATATTCAGGCGATCCAGTGGCTTGAAGAGTTTTTAATCAATTTTGAGAATACGGTTATCGTCGTATCGCATGACCGCCACTTTTTGAATAAAGTATGTACGCATATCGCCGACCTGGATTTTAACAAAATTCAAATTTATGTCGGAAACTATGATTTCTGGTATGAATCAAGCCAGCTTGCGCTTAAAATGAATCAGGAAGCCAATAAGAAAAAAGAAGAGCAGATCAAACAGCTCCAGGAGTTCGTTGCCAGATTCAGCGCCAACGCCTCAAAATCGAAGCAGGCGACATCAAGAAAAAAACTGCTTGAAAAAATTACGCTTGACGATATTAAGCCGTCATCGCGCAAGTATCCGTACGTACATTTCACACCTGAACGCGAAATTGGAAACGATGTGCTTGTTGTCACAGACCTGTCGAAAACGATTGACGGTGTCAAGGTGCTTGACTCGGTCAGCTTTATGATGAATAAAGAAGATAAAATCGCCTTTACAGGCCGGAATGAGCTTGCCGCTACTGTGCTCTTTAAAATCCTTGCCGGGGAAATGGAGCCTGACAGCGGATCGTTTAAATGGGGCGTCACAACATCCCAGGCGTTTTTCCCGAAAGACAACAGCGAGTATTTTGAAAACAGCGATTTAAACCTTGTCGACTGGCTCCGCCAATTTTCGCCGCATGACCAAAGCGAAAGCTTCCTGCGCGGATTTTTGGGCCGGATGCTGTTCTCCGGGGAAGAAGTGCTGAAAAAAGCAAGCGTTTTGTCAGGGGGAGAGAAAGTCCGCTGCATGCTGTCCAAAATGATGCTGTCCGGCGCCAATGTGCTGATGCTTGATGAGCCGACCAACCATTTGGATCTCGAATCCATTACAGCGCTGAATAACGGTTTAATCAGCTTTAAAGGCGCTATGCTGTTTACATCTCATGACCATCAGTTTGTCCAAACAATTGCCAACCGGATCATCGAAATCACGCCAAACGGAATCGTCGATAAACAGATGAGCTATGATGAATTTTTGGAAGACAAAGCGGTTCAGGACAAGCTTGCTGAACTTTACGCGTAATGATAGAAAACCCGCCTTAAAAAGCGGGTTTTTTTATAAAAAGGGAGATGGTTGCCGTGTCATGCCGCAAGGCTCTTGAGCAATATATTCAAGCAACAAACACACATGAGTTTGAGAATGTCAAAAAGCTCCTTCATCCCGACGCTGTGTACTGGTTCTCGGATGAAACGTGCTCGGGCGTTAAGGAAATTCAGCGTTATTTTGAAAACGCCTGGAAGCAAATCGAAAACGAAGTATACAGCGCCAGTCATATCAGTTGGATCACGGAAACGGACGAACAGGCCGTCTGTCTTTATACATACGAATGGAAAGGGTTTTTTAGGGGTGAACCGGTTCAAGGGGCAGGCCGTGCGACAAACGTATTTGTAAAGGACGAGTCAGGAAGCTGGAAGCTGAAGCATGAACATTTAAGCAGTTTGCCCAAATCATGAGGAGGCAGGGCATTGGACGGCTTTATAGCTCCATCTATGTACGGAAGTTAGAAAGGCTGGCAGCATGCGGAAATGATATAAAAGGACCTCAGAAAACTTCTGAGGTCCTTTTGTGCGGAAGGCTTTAGATCGCCCAGTTGCCGTTTCTGAAAATCGGCTCTCTTTTTCCGTCTGCTGTGATTCCGTCTATATTCATTTCTCCTGAACCGATCATGAAGTCAACATGTGTAATGCTTTCGTTTAATCCTTCTTTCGCCAGCTCTTCGCGCGACATCTGCTTTCCGCCTTCGATGTTGAATGCGTACGCACTGCCGATTGCGAGGTGGTTTGAGGCGTTTTCGTCAAACAGCGTGTTGTAAAACAGAATATTGGACTTGGAAATCGGCGAATCGTGGGCAACGAGCGCAATTTCGCCTAAGTAGTGTGAACCCTCATCCGTTTCGATCAGCTCTTTTAAAATCTCTTCACCTTGTTCAGCTTTGACATCGGTGATCCGTCCGTTTTCAAATGTCAGCTGAAAGCCGTCGATCAGATTGCCGCCGTAGCTTAACGGCTTTGTGCTTGAAACAGTGCCGTTCACTCCGTCTTTTTTCGGAGCGGTGAATACTTCTTCTGTCGGCATATTGGCCATGAACTCGATGCCGTTTTCGTTTGTGCTTCCGGCGCCGACCCACAGGTGCTTCTCAGGAAGCTCGATCGTCAAATCTGTTCCTTTTGCTTGGTAATGAAGGGCTTGGTAATGCTTGTCGTTTAAGACGCTTACTTTATCGCGCAAAGTTTGATCGTGGTCTTTCCACGCCTGGACAGGATCTTCACGGTCGACGCGGGTCGTTTTGAAGATCTCATTCCACAGCTTTTGCATCGCTGTCTTTTCATCTGCGTCAGGGAATACTTTTTTGGCCCAGGCCGGTGAAGGTGCTGCGACGACAGTCCAGCTGACTTTATCCGATTGAATCATTTGCCTGTATGTATGCATCGCCTTTCCGGCGGCTTTTTGCTGGGTCGCGATTTTTTTGGAATCGATGCCTTTCAAAAGATCAGGGCTTGAAGAGACAATGGAAATAAAAGCGGCGCCTTCCTTAGCGAGCGTCTCCAGACCTTTCGCTTCCCACTCAGGGAATTCTTCAAAGGCTTCCGTTGGGGCCAGCTCATATTTCAGCCTTGTCACCTCATCATCCTGCCAGCGGACCGTTACGTTTTTTGCCCCTATTTGATAGGCGCTTTTGACGAGGAGCCGTGCAAAATCGCGTACTTCTGTTGACGCGTTGATAACGACTTTCTGTCCTTTTTGAACGTTTACACCGACTTCGGCTACAAGCTTCGCATATTTGCTCAGTTTATCAGTAAACGAATTCATTGGCAAAACCTCCTTTATTGTCCATAACATCATATCAAATATTTGATTGAAAAGAAAAAAAGACGCAGCCCGGTAAGGCTGCATCTTTTTTAACGGTTGATTTTGGCCGTTTGGCCGGGGGGCGAGCTTGGCATGTTTGCAAGGGAGATGCTCATCCCCCCGAGAATAATACCGCTTAAAATAACGGTGATGGCCAGGCGTCTTCCCATATCTCTAAGCATGTTCTTCCTCCTTATCGTTTCTCCATTCCTCACGATATGAAAGAAGCAGGGAAAAAAGACGCGAAAACAAAAATTATTTAGCCGCTTTTTGCAATTTATCGATCACTTCAAGAGAGCGGCCCGTTCCGATGGCGACAGACTCGAGCGGATTTGCAGCAACATGCACGGGCACAACGATTTCCTGTGATAGCCATTCTTTGATGCCGTTCAATAGCGCGCCTCCTCCGGTTAAAATCACGCCCCGGTCGACAATGTCTCCGCTCAGCTCGGGAGGACAGTCTTCAAGCGTCGCTCTGATGGCTTCGATAATATGAAGGAGCGATTCGCGCATCGCCTTCTGAATCTCTATTGATTCCAGGGTAATCGTTTTCGGCAGGCCTGTGACAAGGTCGCGCCCTCTGACTTCCATCGTTTTCGTCTCATGGTCAATCAATGCGTAGCCGATCTCAATCTTGACTTCTTCGGCCGTCCGTTCACCGATCAGCAGGTTGTATTTTTTTCTGACGAATGACACGATGTCTTCATCAAGCTGGTCGCCGCCGATCCGGATCGAGTGGCATGAGACTACGCCTCCGAATGAAATGATCGCCACTTCTGTCGTGCCGCCGCCGATATCGACGACAACGTTTGCGACAGGTTCATCGACAGGCAGGTCTGCGCCGATGGCGGCAGCGACAGGCTCCTCAATCAAATGGACTTGCTTGGCTCCGCAGTTTTTGACAGCATCGCTGATCGCACGCCGTTCAACCGCGGTTGAACCGGATGGCGTGCAGACGACGACGCTCGGCTTTCTGAAAGTAAAGCCGATGTTCTTTCCGGCTTTTTTCATAATCTGCTTCAAGAGGTCTGTCGTCATGTCATAATCGGCGATGACTCCGTCTTTCATCGGTCTGACCGCGACGATTTTTCCCGGTGTCTTTCCGATCATGTTTTTGGCTTCTGTTCCGACCGCCAATACGCTCTTTGTTTCCGTATCCACGGCGACAACGGAAGGCTCATTTAAAATGATTCCTTTGTTTTTGCTGTAAACCAATATGTTAGCTGTGCCTAGATCAATTCCGATCTCGGTTGTTTGAAACATGTTTTCACCCAATCTCTATTTAAAATTTTTCCGAAAAACGAAATTTTCTTCGTGCTGAAAAAATGAATTTCATTTAAATTTTCTCAAATGATCGGCGATTTTTGGGGGTTTGTGACGAGTTTGAAACCAATCTGTAAAATGCTGTCCTCATATTGACATGATGAGAAAAATATTCATTTTTATGACCGAATTTTTGTCAAAGAAACGTTCAATAAGGGAAACCTTTTTCAGTCTTCATTCGTCTATCGTTATGCTAAGACAATATCTTAGAAAAATAGAAACAAAAGAGGAAGTAGGCGAAAGTTTTGAAAGCAATTGGAGTTGTGAGAAAAGTAGACGAACTCGGCCGGATCGTGATGCCGATTGAATTGAGAAGAGCTTTGGATATTTCGATCAAGGACAGCATCGAATTCTTTGTCGACCAAGATAAAATTGTCCTGAAAAAATATAAACCGCACGGTGTGTGCCTGATGACCGGTGAAATCACTTCTGAAAACCGCGAGTACGGAAACGGGAAAATTACGCTGAGTCCTGAGGGGGCCGAATTGCTTTTGGAAGAAATAAAAGCTGCCTTAAACGAAGTGAAAGCATAAGATTTGAAGCCCTTCATCAGAAGGGCTTTTTCTTGCGTCGGCAGAAGATAAAACCGCCGTCACTGAAAAATTCAGCCATAGAGACGATAAATACTTCGAACAATCCTCTCAAATGTGGTGTAAAGAATGTTACAATTGACTGAGAAATACAAGTGGCAGGTGGGGGTATGAAAAGATATCAAGGACGAATCATTGCAACCGTGCTGGCAATGACTTTTATCATGTTTTGGAATTTTTTATTCTATGGGGTGTTGGGAAATAAAATCAATTGGACGGTTGATCTGCTGTTTACACTGGTGACATTAATCAGCGTTTGGTGGCTCACGCTTTATATCGATGAGTCCAATCAGCTTGTCTATAAACTGAAGGAGAGCGAAAAGAAATATAAAGAACTTTCTTCAGAAACCAACCGCATCATGGATAACCTTCAGGAAATCGTCTTTCAGACGGACCGGATAGGATACATTACATTTTTGAATCAGGCGTGGACAACGTTGACCGGATACAGTGTTGAAGAGAGTCTTGGAACGATGTACAACGATTACTTTGACCATGAAGAACGGATCTCGAATCACCTGATCGCCCAGCTGAAGAACAAGGAGCCTGAAGGCAGGATCGAGGTGCTCTACCATCGCAAAGACGGAAGCAAGTTCTGGGGCGAAGTTCACTATAAACTTTATTATAAAAACGGTCAATTTACGAGCAGCTTGGGGACGCTGACTGATGTGACGGAACGGAAAAAAGCGGAGATGGAATTGTTCAAGTCGAATCAGCGGCTGGCTATGCAGTCTCAGAAGCTGGCGATGGCCGGGCAGCTCGCCGCGGGAATCGCTCACGAAGTCAGGAACCCGCTGACATCGGTAAACGGATTTTTGCAGCTGATGAAAGCGGAATATCCCGACCGGAAAGATTACTTTGACATTATTTTCTCAGAGATTAAACGAATCGATTCCGTGCTCGGCGAACTGCTTGTACTGGCCAAACCGCACCAGGTTCAATTTAAAAAGATCAACATCAATTCGGTTCTTCAGCAGGTGACAACGCTTCTTGAGACCAACGCCGTGCTTTCCCACATTAAGATCGAAAAAGCGTTTCAGCACGGGGAGGAGTGGGAAATAAACGGCGATGAAAATCAAATCAAACAGGTATTCATCAATTTAATAAAAAACGGGATAGAAGCGATGCCTGACGGTGGAAAAATCACGATCTCCTCGGAGGTTGAAGGTGACTATGTGAAAATCAGCATCAAAGACGAAGGGGGCGGCATTTCCCAAGCCGATTTGGCAAAGCTCGGGGAGCCTTTCTTCTCAACGAAAGAAGAAGGGACGGGTCTTGGGCTGACGATTTGCCTGAATATTATCGGCGCTCACAACGGAGAAATGAAAATCGACAGCGAATTGGGCGAGGGAAGCACATTCCACATCCTGCTTCCGATCGACAAAGGGGCGGCATCTGAAGAAAACGATATTCAGCAAGGATGCTGCAGCCGCGCAACGATAAAATAAAAGAGGGAAAATTCCACTTCATATGATAGAATTTGTTCAGATTGACCCATGGAGGAATTACCGATGAAAAAAGAATTTGCAGTAATTGGACTCGGCCGGTTCGGCGGCAGCATTTGTAAAGCATTGAGTGAAGAAGGGCTTGAGGTAATGGCGATCGACAGAGATGAAGATCGCGTAAACGAATACGCCAAAATTGCCTCACATGCTGTGATAGGAGACACTACAGACGAATCAGTGCTGAAAAACCTTGGACTGCGCAATTTTGACCACGTCATTGTAGCGATCGGGGAGAACATTCAAGCGAGCATTTTGACAACGCTGATTTTGAAAGAGCTTGGTGTGAAAATGATTACCGTCAAAGCTCAAAACGATTATCACGAAAAAGTATTATCCAAAATCGGAGCGGACCGGATCGTTCATCCGGAGCGTGAAATGGGAAAAAGAATCGCCCACAACATCGTCTCCAACAATGTGCTTGATTATCTTGAACTTTCTGATGAACACAGCCTTGTCGAAATCGCAGCGAACGGCAAACTGGCCGGAAATACGCTGCTTGATCTTGATATCCGGGCCAGATACGGAATTAATATTGTCGCGATCAAGCGGGGGAAAGAAGTCATCGTATCTCCGCTTGCCACCGAAGAGATTCAAAAAGACGATATTTTAATCGTCATCGGCTCAAATCCTGACATTGAGAGATTTGAAAAAAAAGTTTTTCAACATTAAAATGCCATCGATCAGCCGCGGGAACCCCACTGCCCGCGGTTTTTTTGATCTTTTCATTGACTGTTTCAAACGATTCGGCTACGATATTGAACCATATCCATATAAAAATGAGAGGGGACATATATCTTTGGACAATGAGATGTTCATTCACCGGCTTGGCGCCGCCAGTCATCGCAAAAAAGCGGATACTGTAATTAAAAACGGAAAGATCATGGATGTTTTTAATCAGGAATGGTTGAAGACAGACATAGCTATCACAGACGGGGCCATCGTCGGTTTGGGCGATTATGAGGGGGAGAATACCATTGACGCAGAAGGACAAATGATCGTTCCAGGCTTTATCGACGGTCATGTCCACATTGAGTCTTCAATGGTGACGCCGCCCGAATTTGCCAAAGCGGTGATTCCCCACGGTGTAACAACCGTTGTCACCGATCCCCATGAAATCGCGAATGTCTCAGGAGTGAGGGGTCTTGAGTTCATGTTGGAGCAGGCTAAGATGACAAGGCTGAACATTCGTTTTATGCTCCCTTCTTGTGTGCCTGCGGCACCATTTGAAAAATCGGGTGCGGTTTTGAACGCTGCGGATTTACATCCTTTTTACAGCCGCGAAGAGGTGCTCGGGCTTGCGGAAGTGATGGACTATGTGGCCGTTGAAGCGGGAGAGCCGGATATGGTGCAAAAACTCATGGATGCCCATAAAGCGGACAAGCGGATCGACGGACATCTGGCCGGCTTGTCAGCTGGGTTCGTCAATGTCTACAGAGCGGCGGGCGTGCTGACAGACCATGAGGTCACGACACCTGAAGAGGCGCTTGAACGGGTCAGAAGAGGAATGTACGTCATGCTGAGAGAAGGCTCTGCGGCAAAGAATACACGTCATGTTTTGCCTGCGGTTAATGAGAAAAATGCGAGACGCTTCTTTTTCTGTACGGATGATAAGCATTTGGATGAACTGGTCGATGAAGGAAGCATTAACCATCAGGTCAAGCTTGCCATTCAAGAGGGACTTGACCCGTTTCTCGCATATCAAATGGGCAGCCTCAATGCAGCGGAATGCTTCGGGTTAAAGACGAAGGGAGCGGTTGCCCCGGGTTATGACGCAGACCTCCTTTTCATCAGCGATTTTGAGAACGTCAGCATTTCAAAGACGATGATCAACGGCGTGATCTGGAGCGGGGCAGAACAAAGCGAATGGACGGACGGCAAAGCGGCACCTGCTCTGCTCAAATCTGTCCATCTCCCTGATTTACATGAGGATGATCTGGAAATTCCGATCGTTCAAGGGAGTGAAATCAGGGTCATTGACATTATCCCCAATCAGCTTGAAACAAAGCTGTCCCTGACCAAGCCGAAAAGCGGCGCTTTTTTTCAGCCGGATCTGGAAAGCGATCTGTTGAAAATTGCAGTGATTGAGCGCCATCGCGGCGTTAAAGGAATCGGACTCGGCGTTGTCAGGGGCTTCGGTTTAAAAGAAGGCGCCATCGCGACAACGATTTCTCATGATTCCCACAATTTAATCGCTGTCGGTACAAATGATCAAGACATCTTAAAAGCGGTTGAACGTCTCGGAGAAATCGGGGGAGGCCTCACCATTGCAAAAGGAGGGAAGGAGCTTCAATCCGTCGCTCTGCCGATTGCCGGCCTCTTGTCGGACAAACCGCTTGAGACGGTAAACGAAAGCTTAAAATCTCTTCATGTAGCATTAACGGAGACAGGATTTTCAGGAGCGTTTAATCCTTTTCTGACGCTTTCTTTTTTAGCGCTTCCTGTTATCCCCGACATTAAAATGACGACAGAAGGCTTGTTTGATGTTAAAGCGTTTAGGCATATCCCGATTCAACCATAAAAAAACGGATGCACACCGGTGCATCCGTTTTTTGTTCAAGCCGCGATTAGACTTCCATAATAATCGGAAGGATCATCGGGCGGCGTTTTGTTTTTTCGTAGAGGAACGGAGCGAGCGTGTCTGTGATCTCGTTCTTAATTTCAGACCACTGCGTCGTTTTGCGTTCCATCACTTTTTTAAGGTGTCCTGCAATCAGGTCCTGGGCATCGTTGATTAAATCACCGGATTCTCTCATGTAGACAAATCCTCTGGAAATTAAGTCAGGTCCTGCGGACACTTTGAACTCTTTCATGTTGATGCTGACAACGACAATGACAAGCCCTTCTTCAGAAAGAATCCGGCGGTCGCGAAGCACGATGTTCCCGATGTCGCCGATGCCGCTTCCGTCAATATAGACATTGCCTGACGGGATTTTACCTGCGACTGAGGCTTCTTCGCTTGTCAAAGCAAGCACTTCGCCGTTGTCCATAATAAAGCAGTTTTCCTCAGGAATTCCGCAGTCTGTCGCAAGTTTGACGTGCATTTTCTGCATTCTGTATTCACCGTGAATCGGCATGAAAAACTTTGGCTTGATGAGGCGGAGCATCAGCTTTTGCTCTTCCTGTCCGCCATGTCCTGATGTATGAATGTTAGTCACAGCTCCGTGGATGACATCGGCGCCCGCCCGGTAAAGCTGGTTAATTGTGCGACTAACGCTGATTGTATTGCCCGGGATCGGAGATGATGAAAATACGACCGTATCCCCGGGAATGATGGAAATTTGCCGGTGTGTGCCGTTAGCAATTCGGGATAGCGCAGCCATCGGTTCACCTTGGCTTCCGGTACAAAGAATCGTCACTTTGCCGGCAGGAAGCCTGTTGATTTCATTCGCTTCAACAAACGTATTTTTCGGACACTTAATATACCCGAGCGTTTGGCCGATTTCAATCGCCGACTCCATGCTTCGTCCAAATACGGCAACCTTCCGTCCGTTTGCAACAGCTGCTTCGATCACCTGCTGCAGGCGGTGGATGTTTGACGCGAAGGTTGCGAAGATGATCCGCCCTTCAACTTTTCGGAAAATATCATCAATGCTTTCTCCGACTTTGCGCTCTGACATCGTGAAATCAGGGATTTCACTGTTGGTGCTGTCAGAAAGCAGGCAAAGCACGCCTTCTTTTCCGATTTCGGCCATCTTGGTCAAGTTGGCAGGTTCGCCTACCGGTGTAAAATCGAATTTAAAGTCACCGGTATGTACGATGTTTCCTTGCGGTGTTTTTACGACAATCCCGTATGAGTCCGGAATGCTGTGGGTCGTCCTGAAAAAAGAAACCGACGTTTTTCTGAATTTGACGATATCGTCTTCTTCAATGATATGAAGCTTTGTTTGACGCAGCAGACCGTGCTCTTCAAGCTTCTTTCTGAGAAGGCCGATGGCGAGCTGTCCGCCGTAAACGGGAATGTTCACCTGTTTGAGCAGGTACGGAATTCCGCCGATATGGTCTTCGTGGCCGTGCGTAATAAAAAGACCTTTGATTTTTTCTTCGTTTTTGACTAAATAAGTGTAGTCGGGGATGACATAGTCGATTCCGAGGAGCTCGTCTTCCGGAAACTTAATCCCCGCATCGATGAGCACGATCTCGTCCTGAAACTGGACCCCGTACGTGTTTTTGCCGATTTCCCCAAGTCCTCCAAGGGCAAATACAGCCGTTTGATCATTTTTTACAAATTTCATTCATTCATAACTCCAATACTTTAAAATTTTCGCTTTGCTTTTCATATTCTAAAAAAGCGTCTTCAACTTGCTGTATAAACTCAATATTGTAGTTGTATTGTTTTAATTTAGATCTGACTTCACGTTCAGATTGAGCTTCCACAAAAATTGAATCTGTTTTTTCACGAACAGGTACTTCGTCATTGCTTGCTTGATAAAATACCTTATAGATCATCCAAATCTCTCCTTAACTGCCGATTGTTAGACTCATCTTTCTATTATATTCGAAATTGCCTCATAAGAAAAGCGCTTGAGAAAAAAAGGACTCTTCCACATGAGTGAAGGTCCTTTTAGGCAATCGACTTTCTGCGCATCATGCCATTCAGCTGTTTTTTTAATTTTTTCCGCAGTCGGCGTAGCATACGGATTCCTCCTTTCTCTGACTTGTCCGGTCACTACCGTATCTCTTTAGTTCTATTATATGATGAATCCGTCTATTGTTACATGGATATTATTGGCATGTTGATTTTGTTTTGATTTTGGAGTGAAAAGGTTTTCTCGCGTACGCAGTTTTTGTATGATGTACAGGAGAACCATCAATCATACTAGCTAAGGGAGAAGGATTCACTGCCATGGATAAAAAGCTGATTTTCTTTGATATCGACGGAACGATTTATGATCATGATAAACGGATTCCCGACACCGCGAAACAGGCTGTCTCCGATTTAAAAGCGCAAGGCCATCATGTTTTCATCGCATCAGGCCGGGCGCCGTTTATGGTCAGGCCTGTGCTTGAAGAATTGGGCATCGATTCTTTTGTCTCTTATAACGGACAATATGTCGTTTTTGAAGGAGAGGTCATTTATAAAAACCCCATTGCCGAACAGTCACTGGAAGCGCTGCTTGCGCATTCGGACAGCTGCGGCCATCCCCTCGTCTTCATGGGAGAAGAGGGGATGCGCACTACATCTGCCGGCCATCCGTTCGTCCACGAAGGAATCGGCAGCTTAAAAGTCAATCCGCCGGAAGAGGACCGCGCCTATTTTAAAGGTAGGGACATTTTTCAGGTCCTCTTGTTCTGTACGCAAGACGAGGAAGAGCGGTACAGCCGGTTTCAGGAGTTTGATCTCGTCCGCTGGCACGAGCGCTCCACAGATGTGCTGCCTTCTGGCGGTTCGAAAGCGGAAGGAATCAAAAAAGTCATTGAAAAGCTTCCGTTCGACAGAGAGGATACTTACGCGTTTGGAGACGGTCTGAACGACCTGCAGATGATCGAGTTTGCGGGAACCGGAGTGGCGATGGGCAACGCTGTGCCCGAGCTGAAAAAAATAGCCGACTTTGTCACAAAGCCCGTCGATGAAGACGGCATTCAATACGCGGTAGAAGCCCTCGGGCTTTTGAAACCATAAAAAAACGGATCATGTCTGATCCGTTTTTTTATGTGCATTATCTGCCGACAGGCGTTGCGTTTTCGGGTTGTTTCAGAGGGTTTTCTTTGTCGATATGGTCGTAAAACATAATGCCGTTTAAATGATCGATTTCATGCTGGAATACGATTGCCGGAAATCCTTTTAAGCGGATGTCGACGTTTTCGCCATCAAGTGTCGTTCCTTTGACCCGGATCCGTTCATAGCGCGGAACATATCCGGGAATCGGTTCGTCGACAGACAGGCAGCCCTCGCCGCTTGTCAAATAGCATTTTTGAACAGAGTGGCTGACGATCTTCGGATTGAAAAGCGCATAGCTGTAAAGTGTCCCGTCTTCATTTTCGGCATGAACTGCGATCATTCGTTTATTGATATTAATTTGCGGAGCGGCTAGGCCGACACCAGGACGAAGGTTGTACTTTTGAGCGATTTCAGGGTCCTGGCTGTTTTTGACAAACTCGATCATGTTGCTCAGCTGTTTGATTTCTTCTTCGCTAGCTGGCAATTGAACTTCTTCGGCGACGGTTCTTAAAGCGGGGTGCCCGTCGCGGACAATGTTTTCCATTGTGATCAACATCTTCACTCCCAACGATTCATTATGTAAAGTATAGCGGATCTTGCTCTTTTCGCGCAATCTCTGTGCATGATAAAATGACCAGCCGAAGGAGGCTGGTCATGACGGATTCATCAGGGGCTAGCAGCCTAAATAAGCGGCCCCTACAATAATCAGCAAAATAAAGAGAACGACGATCAAAGCGAATGTGCGGCCGTAGCCGTATCCATAACCGCCGCCGTACCCGTATCCAGGGCAGCAATAACCGTACATATGAAGACCTCCTCCGTTATTTTACGCCAGCCTTTTCTTTTTGGTAGGCATGGCGTCTAATATAAATTATGTAAAAGTCCAACGGTTGTATAGTCGAATGCCCAACTTCAAGGAATTTTCCCTAAATGTTTTGGTCTAAAAGCGAAGGCGGCGGCATACCGATCTGATATCGGCTTGTCCATACGCTTTAGACTTCTGTTGTCAAACAAACGAATTCATTTTATAGTGGAATTTGTCGAGATTGGGGGAAGTTCGAAGTGAAATTTTCAAACATGCGGGTGCCAGCAGGCATCGTTGTTCTTTTCACGGCAGCATTTGTACTATCAGGCTGTCTCTGGAAAGATCCTGTCGAGTCTTTTCACGGCTCGCTGGAGAAGATCGTGGAATTGGAAGAGCCTTTTAAACAAGAGCAGGGTTCCCTTAAAAGTCTGGAAAAGGCCGAATCTAAGCTTTACGAGGAAATGATCAGGCTCAATATGGATGATTTTGACCGAATCGCTGCGCTCTCCGACAAAGCGCTCAAGACAGCCGGAAACCGCGAGAAGCACTTGAATTCTGAGAAAGAAAGCATAGACGAAGCAAAGCAGGAGTTTGAAGCGAATAAAGCGTCGGCGGAAAAAATCGAAGATCAGAAGGTCAGGAAAAAAGCTGAGAACGCTGCTTCTTTTATGGAAAAGCGCTACAAAGCCTACGACTCGCTTTATGACGCCTATCAGAACGCAATCGGCCTTGACAAAGAGCTGTACAAGCTGCTCAAAAACAAAGGTCTTAAACTGGATGACCTTGAGGCACAGCTGAAAAAAATCAATCAATCGTATGACAAAGTGCTGAAAGAAAGCAAACATTTCAATGAGTATACAAAGGATTACAACAAAGCCAGAAAGGATTTTTACAAGGCTGCGGGATTTGAGATGAAAGAGGGCTGAATATTCAGCCCTCTTTTTTCGACAAAATCTGTATTGCTATTGTAATACAGAATGCTGTCTATACTAGAACAGTTTGAAACAGTCTGAACAGCGCTGAAACAGAAATTCAGTAAAGCGAATACATTTATTGAATTTCAGGAATGAAATCGATTGACGAGCATGATCGACTGGTGTAAACTTAGCCTTGGTGGAACTTGTTGTATTAGTTTGTCATAAACTATAAATGATACAGTTTTAGAACGCGTTGTGCTGTCCTTACATAAAAGTTTCGACAACCATCAAAGCGGCTAATAAGAAATAAATATGAGTTGCGCCCGTCAATTTAGGACACCCTAATTCTGTATGTATAAGGGATACACGTCTATGACTGTCAAAAGAAAGGAAGAGGTGACTTTATATGGCTGCAAAAACGAAAAAAGCAATCGTTGATAGCAAAAAGCAATTCGATGCCATTAAAAAGCAGTTCGAAACGTTTCAAATTTTGAATGAAGAAGGCGAAGTCGTTAATGAAGCGGCAATGCCTGATCTATCTGATGATCAATTAAAAGAATTAATGCGCCGCATGGTGTATACACGCATTTTGGATCAGCGTTCTATTTCTTTGAACAGACAAGGCCGCCTTGGCTTCTACGCGCCGACTGCCGGTCAGGAAGCGTCTCAAATTGCTACGCATTTCGCGCTTGAAAAAGAAGACTTTGTTCTTCCGGGCTACCGTGATGTTCCGCAGCTGATCTGGCACGGACTTCCGCTTTATCAAGCATTCTTGTTCTCTCGTGGACATTTCCGCGGCAACCAAATGCCGGATGATGTCAATGCGCTGTCGCCGCAAATTATTATCGGTGCGCAATACATCCAGACGGCTGGTGTTGCACTCGGCTTGAAAAAACGCGGCAAACAGGCTGTGGCGATCACTTATACTGGAGACGGCGGTGCTTCCCAAGGTGACTTCTACGAAGGCATCAACTTTGCCGGTGCGTATAAAGCTCCAGCTATTTTCGTTGTTCAAAACAACCGCTATGCGATTTCTACACCTGTTGAGAAGCAATCAGCAGCTCAAACAATCGCACAAAAAGCTGCGGCTGCAGGTATCGTCGGCGTTCAAGTAGACGGCATGGATGCCCTTGCTGTATACGCTGCGACACGCGAAGCACGCGAGCGCGCTGTAAACGGCGAAGGCCCTACCCTGATCGAAACGCTTTGCTTCCGTTACGGTCCTCATACTATGGCCGGTGACGACCCGACGAAATACCGTACGAAAGAAATCGAGAATGAGTGGGAGCAGAAAGATCCGCTTGTCCGTTTCCGCAAATTCTTGGAAAACAAAGGCCTTTGGTCTGAAGAAGAAGAAAGCAAGGTAATTGAAGAAGCGAAAGAAGAAATCAAGCAGGCGATCAAAAAAGCTGACGAAGAGCCGAAGCAAAAAGTGACCGACCTGATCGACATCATGTATGAAGAGCTTCCTTACAACCTTGCAGAACAAAAGGAAATTTATAAAGAGAAGGAGTCGAAGTAAGCCATGGCGCAAATGACAATGATTCAAGCAATCACTGATGCGTTACGCACAGAACTGAAAAATGACGAAAATGTCTTAGTTTTCGGAGAAGACGTCGGTGTTAACGGCGGCGTGTTCCGTGCGACTGAAGGATTGCAAAAAGAGTTTGGTGAGGATCGCGTATTTGACACTCCTCTTGCTGAATCTGGTATCGGCGGCCTTGCACTCGGCTTAGGCTTACAAGGCTTCCGTCCTGTAATGGAAATTCAATTTTTCGGCTTTGTGTACGAAGTGATGGACTCAGTTTCCGGACAAATGGCACGGATGCGCTACCGTTCCGGCGGCCGCTGGACTTCACCAGTGACAATCCGCTCTCCGTTCGGCGGCGGTGTTCATACGCCTGAACTTCACGCGGACAGCTTGGAAGGACTCGTTGCACAGCAGCCTGGACTTAAAGTCGTCATTCCTTCAACTCCGTACGATGCTAAAGGACTTTTAATCTCCGCGATCCGCGATAACGATCCGGTTGTCTTCCTTGAGCATATGAAACTTTATCGTTCATTCCGTCAGGAAGTTCCTGAAGAGGAATACACAATTGAAATCGGCAAAGCCGATGTGAAACGCGAAGGAACAGACCTTTCCATCATCACATACGGAGCGATGGTTCACGAGTCATTAAAAGCTGCGGAAGAGCTTGAAAAAGAAGGCGTATCTGCTGAGGTTGTCGACCTTCGCACAGTCAGCCCGCTTGACATCGACACGATCATCGCATCTGTGGAAAAAACAGGCCGCGCGATCGTCGTTCAAGAGGCGCAAAAACAGGCTGGAGTGGCTGCAAACGTTGTTGCCGAAATCAACGACCGCGCGATTTTGAGCCTCGAAGCTCCGGTGCTTCGCGTCACTGCTCCTGATACGGTATTCGCATTCTCTCAAGCTGAAAGCGTATGGCTTCCAAACCATAAAGACGTGCTTGAAACTGCGAAAAAAGTATTGGAATTCTAATAAGATCTGAACAATAAGGGAAAAGCTGATACCAGCCTTTTTCCCTTCATGCATTTCCACAGTCAGTCGGAGAAACTGTAGCCGTCTACTGACAGTCAGCCTAAATAAGCAGGCTGACCATTATATCAACTACGTAATAATCTTAGGAGGTCGAAAACTGTGGCATTTGAATTTAAACTTCCGGATATCGGGGAAGGAATCCACGAAGGCGAAATCGTAAAATGGTTCGTCAAGCCAAACGACGAGGTAAACGAAGATGACGTTTTGGCAGAGGTCCAAAACGATAAAGCAGTTGTAGAAATTCCTTCACCTGTTAAAGGAAAAGTATTAGAATTAAAAGTTGAAGAGGGAACAGTCGCAACCGTTGGGCAGACAATCATCACATTTGATGCACCAGGTTACGAAGATCTTCAATTCAAAGGCGACGAATCAGGCGAAGCGAAAGCGGAAGAAGCTGACAAACAAGAAACTGATGCACCAGCAGAAGCAGCGGAAGCAAACGAGCAAGCGGATGCAGATCCGAATAAGCGCGTCATTGCAATGCCATCTGTACGCAAGTATGCCCGTGAAAAAGGCGTTGATATCGTGAATGTTTCAGGTTCGGGCAAAAATGGCCGCGTTCTGAAAGAAGATATCGACAGCTTCTTAAACGCAGGAACTGCCGGAAACGCTCAGGCTGCTCAAGCTGAAGAAAAAGCAGAGCCTGCTGCACAAAAACCTGCAGCGGCGGTTCAAGTGCCTGAAGGCGAATTCCCTGAAACACGCGAGAAAATGAGCGGAATCCGCAAAGCCATCGCAAAAGCTATGGTCAACTCAAAACATACCGCTCCACACGTTACACTAATGGACGAAGTCGATGTGACAAATCTTGTCGCTCACCGCAAGCAGTTTAAACAAGTTGCGGCTGATCAAGGAATTAAGCTGACTTACCTGCCTTACGTGGTAAAAGCTTTAACATCAGCTCTGAAAAAATATCCAGTCCTGAATACATCAATTGACGACAATACAGATGAAGTGATTCAGAAGCACTACTACAACATCGGTATTGCGGCAGACACTGACAAAGGCCTGCTTGTGCCGGTCGTTAAAAATGCGGACCGCAAAGCTGTTTTTGAGATTTCAAATGAAATCAACGAACTTGCGACAAAAGCACGCGACGGCAAACTTGCTCCTGCTGAAATGAAAGGCGCTTCTTGCACAATTACGAATATCGGCTCTGCCGGCGGGCAATGGTTCACACCGGTTATCAACCATCCGGAAGTTGCGATCCTTGGAATCGGCCGCATTGCTGAGAAAGCTGTCGTTCGTGACGGCGAAATCGTCGCTGCACCTGTTCTGGCTCTTTCTCTAAGCTTCGACCACCGTATGATCGACGGCGCAACTGCACAAAACGCATTAAATCACATCAAGCGTTTGCTGAACGATCCACAATTAATTTTAATGGAGGCGTAATGTAATGGTAGTAGGAGATTTCCCTATTGAAACAGATACTCTTGTCATTGGTGCGGGACCTGGCGGCTATGTAGCTGCCATCCGCGCTGCTCAGCTTGGACAAAAAGTAACAATCGTTGAAAAAGGCAATCTTGGAGGCGTATGTCTGAATGTCGGATGTATCCCTTCAAAAGCGCTGATCAATGCAGGCCACCGCTATGAGAATGCAAAGCATTCTGAAGAGATGGGGATCACTGCTGAAAACGTAAAAGTTGACTTTACAAAAGTTCAAGAATGGAAAGCCTCTGTCGTTAATAAGCTTACCGGCGGTGTGGAAGGCCTTCTGAAAGGCAACAAAGTCGACATCGTAAAAGGCGAAGCGTACTTTGTAGACAGCAATTCTGTACGCGTGATGGATGAGAATTCAGCTCAGACATACACGTTCAAAAATGCGATCATTGCAACGGGTTCTCGCCCTATCGAATTGCCAAACTTCAAATATAGCGACCGCGTACTGAATTCAACAGGCGCGCTTGCACTGAAAGAAATTCCTAAGAAGCTCGTTGTCATCGGCGGCGGCTACATCGGAACTGAGCTCGGTACTGCATATGCAAACTTCGGCACTGAAGTTGTCATTCTTGAAGGCGGAGAAGAAATCCTTCCAGGCTTTGAGAAGCAAATGAGCTCTCTTGTTAAACGCAACCTGAAGAAAAAAGGCAACGTTGAAATCCATACAAAAGCTATGGCTAAAGGCGTAGAAGAAAAAGCTGACGGCGTAACCGTTACGTTCGAAGTGAAAGGCGAAGAGCAAACGATCGATGCGGACTACGTACTTGTCACTGTCGGCCGCGTTGCAAACACGGACGAGCTTGGACTTGAACAAGTAGGCGTTGAAATGACGGACCGCGGCATCATCAAAACGGACAAACAATGCCGTACAAACATTCCGAACATCTATGCGATCGGTGACATCATCGAAGGTCCTCCGCTTGCACATAAAGCTTCTTATGAAGGTAAAATCGCTGCTGAAGCGATTGCCGGAGAAGCAGCGGAAATCGACTATCTCGGAATTCCTGCGGTCGTCTTCTCTGAGCCTGAACTTGCATCTGTAGGTTACACTGAAGCACAGGCTAAAGAAGAAGGTCTTGCAGTGACTGCAGCCAAATTCCCGTTTGCTGCAAACGGACGTGCGCTGTCATTAAACGAAACTGACGGTTTCCTTAAACTTGTAACACGCAAAGAAGACGGTTTAGTCATCGGTGCACAAATTGCCGGAGCAAGCGCTTCTGACATGATTTCTGAGCTGAGCTTGGCAATCGAAGCAGGCATGACTGCTGAAGATATCGCCATGACAATCCATGCTCACCCTACATTGGGAGAAATCACAATGGAAGCTGCAGAAGTTGCCATTGGCATGCCGATTCACGTTGTAAAATAATTAAATAAAAAAACCCCCTATCAGGGGGTTTTTTTATGTATTTTAGCAATCGCTCAAGATAGAAAATCCCCTAGCACATACACAGGGGATTTTTAATGCTTCAATTCTTTTTGAAGAAGCTTTACAATTTTATCTTTATCTTTTATTTTTCCTTCAATTTTAACCAGTACTTTTTTATCATGAACAAGCAGCAAGCTTGGAAAGATTTTAACCTCTTTTTTCCACTGGCCTTTTTCATGTGAAATTTCCATATTTGAAACCTGTTCGGGAAATTCTTTTTTTAAATCCAAAAGCGCATCATAGTAAGCCACTTCCTGCCCCATATGCTCGTCATCGGAAAAAAAGATGAGCTTGAGGTGGCGTTGGTTGGCGCTTTGCTGCTGCTCATGGTCAGGCATGATGTGAGATAAAGAACATCCACTCGTCAAAAAAAGGAAACAAATTGCGGCGGTGAATATCGCTCGAAACCACATGACGTCTCCTCACCTCTCTATATAATGCAAGCCGATTTTCCTGTTCGATTAGTAAACAATTCCTATTTTATCATGATAATTGAAATAATCTTTCGTTGTTACCCATTTGTTACACAATTGATAACTGCTGTTTTATTTATGAGACGTTGCAGATTGAACGGATTTAATGGGTACATAGTCGGAATCAGCAGGGAAGCGTTCTGCATAAGCTTTAAGCAGGAATACATATATAACATGAATGGCCTTTTTTTAAAAAAAAGAGCAAAAATGATTTAAATGTGTTATACAATTAACCGTTGACAATATTAATGTGACATAATATTATAAAGGTAACAAATTTAAACGCTTCCATTTTGAAAAGAAAAGGGGAATGAAAGATGGGCACGATCGTTTGTCAAGACTGCAATGAAACCATTCAGCATTTTGAAGATGAGAAAGTGACGATTCTTTACGGAACGTGCGGACAGTGCAACTGCCATCTTAGAGAGGAAGAATAGAAAAAAGCATGCGGCCATTTACAGTGCCGCATGCTTTTCTGTTTTTTACAGGATTGCTTGCTGTTCTTTAATGACGCGGATCATATGGAGGGTGTCATCTTCCGGTCCCTGAACAGGCAGCCCTGCTTCGAGGTTCTTTTCGATGTAGTTGATATTATCCTCGGTAATGATCTCGCCTGGAATGAAGATCGGTATCCCTGGCGGATAAACCATCACAAATTCGGCAATGATTCTGCCGGCGGCTTTTTTAAACGGAATAATTTCCGTATTTGCATAAAAAGCGTCACGCGGTGTCATTGCAAGCGCTGGAATGTTTGGCAGAAGCACTTCAGGCTTGCGTCTGTTTTCCGCAGCAGAGGCGGCCTGTTGAGCGATGTCGGCTAAGCCTTTGATCAGCGCATCCGCATCCTCTTTCCGGTCTCCCGGTGTAAAAATGCACAGGATGTTGTATAAGTCAGAAAGCTCCACTTCGATTTGACATGACTCGCGCAGCCATTTTTCCACATCATGCCCGGTCAGCCCGAGGTCTTTCACAGATATGATCAATTTGGTCGGATCATAGTTAAAAGCCGCTTTGGAGCCGAGGATTTCCCTCCCGACGCATGAAATACCGTTGATTTCATTGATGCGATCCCTTGTTTCATCAGCGAGCTTAATCGTTTGTTCGATCAGTTCGTGTCCCTCTGTGGCTAAGCGTTTTCTTGCGACATCAAGTGAAGCGAGCAATAAATAGGAGGTCGATGTCGTCGTCAGCATGCTTAAAATCGATTGAACTCTTTCTTTTGAAACAAGACCTTCTTTCATATTGAGAATCGAGCTCTGTGTAAGGGATCCTCCGAGCTTATGAACGCTCGTCGCCGCCATATCCGCTCCGGCCTGCATGGCAGAAAGAGGCAGATCTTCGTGGAAATGGATGTGAACGCCGTGTGCTTCGTCAACAAGCACAGGGATATGAAATGAATGAGCCAGCTCCACGATGCTTCTTAAGTCTGCAGCTATGCCGAAATAAGTCGGGTTGATGACAAGAAGCCCCTTTGCGTCAGGATGCTCAAGCAGCGCTTTTTTCGCTGATTCAGGGGTGATTCCGTGTGAAATTCCCAACTCATCGTCAATTTCCGGATGGATGAAGATCGGTACTGCGCCTGAGAAGACGATCGCTGACATGACCGATTTATGAACATTTCTCGGCACGATGATTTTGTCTCCGGGTCCGCATACGGCCATGACCATCGTCATGATAGCGCCGCTCGTTCCCTGAACGGAAAAAAACGTGTAGTCGGCTCCGAATGCTTCAGCCGCCAGATCCTGCGCCTGTTTGATAATTCCTTTCGGTGCGTGCAGATCGTCGAGAGGCTCGATATTGATTAAATCTATGCTTAATGCGTTTTCTCCGATAAACGCCCTGAATTCAGGGTCCATCCCGGAGCCTTTTTTGTGCCCGGGTATATGGAACTGGATCGGGTTTTTGCCGGCGTGTTTTTTTAATCCGGTATATAGGGGTGTTTCGTGCTGCAACAATTGTTTTCCCACCTTCATGATAAACCTGCTATTTCCTTAAAGACTATTCTTTATCAAAAATCGTTGAGTTATTTTGCGTTTTTGCTTGATGGCATAAAACAAATGAATTATATTATGTTCTTGAAAGAATGTAAAGAACATTTTATCATCTTTAAGGCTTCTCTGTCCCTTTGGATAGTCGCAAAAAAGAAAACCAATACTAAAGCCAAACAAGCCGTCAGGCCGAACTGCACAAGGAGATGAACCAAATGGAAGAAGGATACCAATATCCGATGAATGAAGACTGGAGCACAGAGGAAGCGATAGACGTCATATCGTTTTTTCAGACGGTTGAGCTCGCTTATGAAAAAGGCGTAGAGCGCGATGTACTAATGAGTGCTTACCGCCGCTTTAAAGAAATCGTTCCGGGAAAAGCCGAGGAAAAAAAGCTCTGCAGTCAGTTTGAAGAAGCGAGCGATTACTCTCCGTATCAGGCAGTCAAAAAAGCAAAGGAACAAACGGAAAATACGAAAATTAAAATGTAATGAGAAAATCCAAAACAAAAAGGGATGGGCACAACAGGCCATCCCTTTTTGTTTAAACCGATACTTTCTGCGTCAGGCGGTAAAGGAAGGCGAGCTTTTCAAAAGCCGCTTCGATTTCGGATAGAAACGCCTCTTCACTCATTTGCAGGACTTCGTCTTTTGCAAGCTGAATACCGCAAAGCGCTTCTGCTTTCTTCACGTTGACGAGCCGTTCAAACAGGTTCTCCAGCTCTTTATCGTCCATCTCAGACTGTCTTATGACGCCCGGTTTCGTATGATCGGCCGACCAGACAAAACGGCTTGGAATGTTGCTTTCAATGTCCGGCAGATGCTTTTTAAACAGCTGGCCGTATTCCTGCTTGAGAGGAGACTCATAGATCAATGCAAACCATACGAACACGTGGGTTTCCCATAAACCAATTTGGAAATGAGGCAGCTTTTTATAGCCGCGCTTATTGTTTGCAAAAGCAACCCAGCTGTCGTCCGGCGGATTGACCGAGCGGCGCGCGTGCTTTGCGACGTGGACAAACATTTCATCTCCTGTCAATGCGGACAGTACAGGCGCAAAATGATCGCCGAGCCCTTCAAGTTTCGGGCGCACGGTTTCTTTCAGAACGCTCATCCGCGCATCTAAACCTTCTATTGTAAATGTACGAAAATCCTCTTCAGTAAAACGCAGACTGCTCATTGTGTTCCTCCTTGTCCAATCAGTAAAGATATTGTATCACAGTCGGCTTTTCAAACAAAAAATTACGTTTCGCTTCGCGGATTTTGGGGAATCGTTAGGTAAACACACAATTTTTAGAATAA
Source organism: Bacillus sp. FSL W7-1354 (assembly GCF_038002405.1). NCBI lineage: Bacteria > Bacillati > Bacillota > Bacilli > Caryophanales > Bacillaceae > Bacillus > Bacillus sp. FSL W7-1354. The sequence goes on from NZ_JBBOCL010000001.1 coordinate 647,031, forward strand.
CGTTGCGAATGTTTGAGCACTTCATACGATATGAATAAGAAATTAATATAAATCACGCTTAGGACTAAAACCAGAAGGATTCTCTTTGACATCAATTTTCTCTGGAGGGGGCGTAGGGCACATGAAACCAATTGTGAAACAAGGATTGAAAGAGGAAAAAGACAATCGGGCCGCTGTTTGGAGGCTTGAGGTCGATTATGAACTTGCAACGCTTTTTGAAGCCATGGAAAAAAAGGATGAAACCCAAATCGAGTTGAGCAAGCGCAAACTGGAACGACTCAGAAAAGAATGGATTAGATTATATGGTTGAAACCATAATAAAAACGAACCGTTTGAGAGGTTCGTTTTTATCTGGGCCGCCTGATCATTTGTCATTTTTCTTGATTTTTCCCGGCTAATATCAGTATGCTATGAATAAATCAACAGGTATACATAGAAAAGAGGTAGTGTGATGACAAACTGGAAGGAAATCGACCGCCTGGCGAAAAGCTGGGTGAAAGAAGCTGGTCAGAGAATTCAGCAGTCAATGAAAGAAAAGATGACAATCGAAACGAAATCGAATCCAAATGACCTTGTCACAAACATTGACAAGGAAACAGAGCGTTTTTTCATTGAAAAAATCCAATCGGTTTTTCCGGATCATCATATTCTTGGCGAAGAAGGCCAGGGGGACAAGCTTACATCTTTGGATGGCATCGTTTGGATCATCGATCCGATCGATGGCACGATGAACTTTATTCATCAAAAACGCAATTTTGCGATTTCAATCGGCATTTTTGAAAACGGAAAAGGCAAAATCGGTTTGATTTATGATGTGACTCACGACGAGCTTTATCATGCTTTTCAAGGCGAAGGTGCTTACATGAATGATACAAAGCTCGGCAAGATGAAAGAAGTGCCGCTTGAAGAATCGATTCTGGCCATCAATGCGACATGGATCACCGAGAACAGACGGATCGATCCAAGCGTATTATCTCCGCTTGTCAAGCGCGTCAGAGGGACCCGGTCATACGGTTCAGCGGCTTTGGAACTTGCTTATGTTGCAGCCGGCAGAATGGATGTGTATGTGACGATGAGACTCGCTCCTTGGGATTACGCCGCCGGCTGCATCCTGCTTGATGAAGTCGGCGGAACATATACGACAATTGACGGGAAGCCGCTCAATTTTCTTGAAAACCACAGCATCGTAGCCGGCAATCCGGCAGCTCACCGGGCGATTTTCAACGAATATTTGCCGCATGAATAGCAGGTCTTTCTCTTCTTCCGATTTCGCCTTTTTTGAGGAGCTGGCCGAAGCAAGCCCCGGGTGGGCGAAGGAAGAGCTTGACGGAAACAGCCTGGAACGCTATATGAGTGCTTATGCGATGTATAACGGTGAATGGCTCGTGTGGGAAGACAGGGGCCTGCCGGCGGCTCTGAGCTTTCATCTCGAATGGGCGCCTTCTAACGGCAAGCCTTGGCTCGGAACGCTTCTTGTCCATCCCGATTTCCGCCAAAAAGGCCGGGCAAAAGAAGTGATTGAAACGATCGGCAAACGTTTGAAAGAAAAGGGACATAAAGCGTTGTTTGCGGCGGTGCCATATGAAAAGGACGCGTGGCTGAACATGCTCGCCTGTTCGGGATTTGAACAGCTGAAAACGGAAAAAGATAAAGAGGGAAAACGATATTTGATTATGGTGTTGCCCCTTGCTTGATGCTTCAATGAGACTTGTTTGACAACAGGTCTCATTTTTTTATGATTTTTTGAAACATAATGCTACTTCGTTTGTCTATGATGATGAGGCCTTAATTTGATGTAAAGGAATTGTGGTGGAAATTGATTGAACTATTCAGTGATTATGTGCTCCATTTTGAACGTTATTTTATTTTAAGCAGGCAGAGCATGCTTGTCATTCAGTGGTGTTTGACAGGCCTTGCCCTTCTGTATGTCGTGTCATTTCATCCGAAAGTGAGCAGGCGGCGCCTCTTTTTTTACGCAGGCATCGCGCTCAGGCTGATTTTGGTAGGCGCCCTTTCGTTTGAATTGGCTCACCAAATGAAAGCCGCTGAGTTTTCAAACCTGTACATAGAAGAACAAGATGCGCTCCTGCCTTTTATGCAGTTTTTGCTGTTCGGCTATATTTTGCTTGTCTCATTTCATTATATGATGACACTCGCAGAAAAAGGGGGCAAGGGGCTGTTTTTTGCATTTGACATTGCGGTGATGACGATGCCGTTTTTCCAATCGCTGTTCGGCTCTGCTGTCTATTTAAAGGAAAACGGGGCTGATCTCGAACAATTGCTGCTTGTATTGGTGCTGCTCATCGGGGTTCCGGGGCTGATGATCTGCTTGTTTTTTCAGCTTTATTGGAAAAGAAACCGTTACGTTCTCCTTTTGATTTTTTACATTGTGACGATCGGCGGTTTCTTCATCAAAAAGCTCGGCTACGAATTTTTTCCGCTGAACGTATTTCTGACCATGCTCGGTTTTCTTATGACATATCACTTGCTGAATGGCTCGAGAAAGCCTTTTTTGATGGTGAAGCGTGTTTTAGCCGCGGGCACCGCCGTATTTTTCACACTACTTCTTAACCCTTTTTACAATTTGGCAGATGCCGCTTTTACAATCTCACACCCTGAGGTTTCAGACGTGGTTGATGCCAATTTTCAACCTGTTTCGGTTAAAGAAGCGAAGCAGACTGTCAGCTCGTTTTTTCCGACGGACAGCTTGATCTATTTGTCAGCCACCAACCAGGATTTTCACAACGTTTATCATTTTAAAACGAAGGATTACGAGGCGTACGTTGACGGCTGGACGGGGGTGATCACCAATTATTACAATCAAAAAGAGCCTAGCGGGAATATCCTGTCCGATCAGGCGTATATCAAGCGGTCGAAGCAATTTCTGCGGGAACACGGCCGCGAACTTGACAAACAAATCAAGGCAAAAGTAAGCCGTGATGACGACGAAGCTACTGTTGAATTTTACCGTGAAGGCCAGGATCCTGAATTAAGCACAATGGGGTTTACTTGGAGGAAGGAAACACTGATAGGTTTTTCCGAGGACACGTCTGTTTACAACTTAGAAAGCGTGAAACAAGCCCGCGTTTCTGGTCAGGATATCGAGCGGGGTGTTGAAGCGGTCTATCGTAAGCTGGGTATACCCGTCTCAGCTTATCAGCTGACAGATATTGATTTATTATTTCCATCCAGCCTCAACTCGGCATCCATAAACGTGAAGACAAGCGACGGAACGGAGATGGCGTTCCATCCTGTAACAGGTGCATTAACGGCTATTACGTTCACATCTGAAAGCGCCTTGCCTTATCGCGGACAAGAGCTCGAAAAACGCTTGCTTTCATTATTTGATCAAGACCTTTCTCAGCTGAAAAGGGTGGAGTTAGAAAAGGATCTGATAGAATTTCAGAAAAAAGAAAGCGATGCTGTATTAAATACGAGCTGGACCATGACGAAGCATGAAGAGGGAGCTTATCTGACGGTGAGAAAATATTTTCGCAAAGCGGATGAAAAGCCCCCCTACACATATGCAGACGGGGAAAAGGCTTTTCGGAAAGTGTCTGAACACTATCAAAAAGGGTTGGTTTATTATAAACGGACGAAGCTTGTGATTGTTTCAGACGGGGATCAAAAGAGCCGGTATGCGTGGCTTGTCATCATCCAGCCGTTCGGCTCAAACGAACATGATGCATACTTGGTTGATGCCTTAACAAATGAGGTGAAACAATTTGATGACAAGTGAAGAAAAAAAAGCGGTGTTTCTTGATTTGTATGAGCTCTATCAAGAAGGTGAACTGGAAGAGGAAACCGTGATCTGGATGAAAGAGCATGAGCAGCTTTTTCAAGGCCAGGCTGAAGAGGCAGCAGTCGAGAATAGAACGCTTCCCGGCATACAAAAGGCAGATGATCGTCAGCAGCTCCGTCATATCATGGTTTTTGTTTACTCGTTGTATGGTGCTTTCCTGCTCCTTTCGATTTGGATGACGGTGTGGTTTTTTTTCTAAATGGCTTCCAATAAAAAACAGACGATTGAAGAACTGTACAGGGAATATTATCATGACATTATGTACTATTTGTACAGGCGAACCCATCAGCTTGAGACGGCGAAAGACCTGGCACAGGATACGTTTCTGAAAGCTTTTGCGGGCCTGGAGTCTTTCAGAGGCCATTCCTCGATCAAAACATGGCTGTATACGATCGCGCATCATACGTTTATCAACTGGTACAGAAAAGATAAAAAAATCCGGTTTTCCGATGTGACGGCCTGCGGCGACATGGAACAGCACACGTTTGAAATGCCTGAGCGCCATTTGGCAAACGCCATAAGGCAGGAGGAGCTGAAACATCACATTGACCGGCTGAAAGAACATTACCAGACCGTACTTATTTTAGGAGAGTTTCAGGAGCTTTCCTATGAGGAAATAGCGGAAGTGCTCGATTGGAAACTGTCAAAGGTAAAAACCAATCTTCACCGGGCCCGCCTTGAGCTGAAAAAAAGCTTGGAAGGCAGGGAGGTTTAACAATATGAAATGTCATCTTGTGAGAGATTTACTGCCTCTATACATAGAAGGCGATTGCAGCCGCAAAACGGAACATTTGGTTATGGCGCACATCAAAACGTGTGCAGATTGCCGGGAAATGTATGACATGATGAGGGAACCTGTCAATTTTCATGATGACGACAGATTGCCAACGGAAGCAGGAGAAGCGGAAGAACAAAAATTCAGGAAAGCATACTATCAAAGGCTGATTCTCAAAGGGGCAGCGCTTTTTGGCGGAGGCTACTTGCTGATGCTTTTGATTTATTTATTCTTTTTATAAGAACTGGCGGGCAACCTGCCGCCAGTTTTTTTGGAATTTAATAATCAAAAGCCCCTTCAGCCGGAAGGGGCTCTTTTTTATTCAAGCAGGCCTTTTTCGCGCATTCTTTTTTTGAGAGTAAAACCGCTCCCCATAATGACGATCAGAATTGCGACGGCAATTGCGACGCCGGCAGCGCTTTTTTCGGCGACTGCAACGCCGATCATCATGATGCTGATCACTGCAGCAAGTGCGAATAATAAGAATATCCATTTGATTTGTTTCACTGTTTTCCCATCCCCTTAGTATGAAGTCTACTCTTAGTTTACAGAAAATCGCGCTGAATAGAAAGGGTCAACCGAAGCTGGATATTTGAAAGAAATTGAAATAACTTCGTTCGTCAGTTATAATATGAAAGATTATCTAAATTTTTTAGGAGATGAAAATGTGAAACTTCGAGAAGATCTTCGCAATATCGCTATTATCGCCCACGTTGACCATGGAAAAACGACGCTTGTGGATCAGCTCCTCCATCAGGCTGGCACATTCCGTGCAAATGAAAACGTGGCGGAGCGCGCCATGGATTCCAATGACTTGGAAAGAGAGCGCGGCATTACGATTTTAGCGAAAAATACAGCGATTAACTATAAAGATACACGCATTAATATTTTGGATACTCCGGGACACGCAGATTTCGGCGGGGAAGTTGAGCGGATCATGAAAATGGTCGACGGCGTTCTGCTTGTTGTTGACGCTTATGAAGGCTGCATGCCGCAAACCCGCTTTGTGCTGAAAAAAGCACTTGAGCAAAACTTGACGCCAATCGTTGTTGTCAATAAGATCGACCGCGATTTTGCCCGGCCTGAAGAGGTCGTTGACGAAGTGCTCGATTTGTTTATCGAGCTTGATGCCAATGAAGAACAGCTTGAATTCCCGGTTGTTTACGCTTCTGCGATCAACGGCACCGCTTCAGCTGATCCGAAGCAGCAGGATGAAAATATGGAAGCTTTATTCGAAGCGATTGTCAACCATATTCCTTGTCCTGTCGATAACCATGAGGAGCCTTTGCAGTTCCAGGTCGCTCTGCTTGACTACAATGATTATGTCGGCCGTATCGGAATCGGACGCGTGTTCAGAGGAACGATGAAGGTCGGACAGCAAGTTGCTTTAATGAAGCTTGACGGTTCTATCAAGCCGTTCCGCGTAACGAAAATCTTCGGTTTCCAGGGCTTGAAAAGAGTCGAAATTGAAGAAGCGAAAGCCGGCGACCTTGTCGCGGTATCAGGAATGGAAGACATCAATGTCGGAGAGACCGTCTGCCCGATTGAGCATCAAGAGGCGCTTCCGGTTCTGCGCATTGACGAGCCGACGCTTCAAATGACGTTCGCGGTTAACAACAGTCCTTTTGCCGGTCGCGAAGGAAAATATGTCACGGCCAGGAAGATTGAAGAGCGCCTTGAACAGCAGCTTCAGACAGATGTCAGCCTTCGAGTCGATCCGACGCCATCTCCTGACGCCTGGGTCGTATCCGGTCGCGGTGAGCTGCATTTGTCGATTTTAATCGAAAACATGCGCCGTGAAGGCTTTGAACTGCAAGTATCGAAGCCGGAAGTCATCATTAAAGAAATCGACGGCGTTCGCTGTGAGCCTGTTGAACGTGTGCAAATCGATGTGCCTGAAGAGCATACCGGATCTGTAATGGAATCAATGGGCGCGCGCAAAGGTGAAATGATCGACATGATCAATAACGGAAACGGGCAGGTCCGCCTGATTTTCAACGTTCCTTCACGCGGATTAATCGGCTACTCAACCGAATTCCTTTCCCTTACACGCGGTTTCGGGATTTTAAACCATACGTTTGACAGCTATCAGCCTGTTGAGCCTGGGCAAGTCGGCGGACGCCGCCAAGGTGTGCTTGTTTCAATGGATACCGGGAAAGCTTCAGCTTACGGCATTCAAGGCGTTGAAGAACGCGGCGTGATTTTTGTCGAGCCGGGCACAGAAGTATATGAAGGCATGATCGTCGGCGAGCACAACCGTGAAAACGACCTTGTCGTCAACATCAATAAAATGAAGCAGCAGACAAACGTGCGCTCAGCGACGAAAGATCAGACGGTCAGCATGAAAAAACCGCGTATCATGTCGCTTGAAGAATCGCTTGAATACTTGAACGAGGATGAGTACTGCGAAGTCACGCCTGAATCCATCAGATTGAGAAAGAAAATTCTCGACAAAAACGAACGCGAAAAAGCAGCGAAAAAGAAAAAGCTGGCAGGATTGTCGTAACATTTGCAGAACCTAAAAAAAGAGCAACCCAACTAAGCAAAGGGGAGGGGAATCTTTTTGACTGATGTAAGTGAACGGCTGTCGTTTTTTGCCGCTCTTTATAAAGTGGACCAGAATCCTGAGGCGGGAATGTGGTGGCTTTATGCCACCATCTTCGTCCTGTCTGCGGTCGTCTTTAAACTGGGGTTCGCCAAACGGCTGCCGCTGTTGAAAACGGCGATCATTTACTTTTTTCTGGCGCTAGGCTGTACGTTTTTAACTTTTTTCGGCGTTTTTCTGCCGGTTGGAGAAGGGCTGATCGTAGCCGTTTTAATCCTTTCGATTTACAAAATCCGTCTGCACCGTTCGAAAAAAGAGCAGACGGGGGCGAATACGTAGAAAAGACATAGCCAAAGAAGGCTATGTCTTTTTTGTATCCGCCAGAAAATCCGCTGTTAATAAGTCCCGAAACAAAGCCCTGGCAAAAAGAATCTCATCTGCTGAATACCGGCTTAAAAATCGTTTAAACCTTTGTTCGATTTTTTCGTGCTCACGCTGGTGAAGGTGATGAATACTTCTCCCTTTATGGCTTAAGCGGAAGTAGATTTCTTTTTTATTGTCGCTGAGCTGTGTCTTGCTGACGAGGCCTTTTTCGGTCAGCTTTGCGGTGATCCTTGAGACCGTCGCTTTTGAAAATCCCATTTTCTCGGAAATCGAGGTGACGTTGATCGGTTCGTGGTCGCCAATGCAGCTGATCGTATGGATGTCAGACATGTTGAGTTTCAGTTCAGCTCCGAATTCGCGTTCCATCTTTTTCATTTCAGCGGAGATGCGCTCTTTCATGACGGTTTCTTGCTGCTCTTGCTGATGAATGAGCCTGATGTACAAATCGAATATTTCTTGTTTTGCGTGTGTTAAATGCTCCATGCAGAAAATCGGCTCCTTTAATCGATGTTTCTGCTTTGATTATATCATTTTGTTGCGCATGAAACAAAATGATTAAACAGACTGAATGTGAGAGTTCCCGCACCAGCGGTGGATACCATCGGCAATCAATTGCTCCGCGTTTTCCATGGATTCGTCGACAGCCCAGGCCACGTGGCCGTCGGGACGGATCAGCGCTGCTTTTACCCCATTCCATTCAGGCCTGCCGTCAATTGCTTTCACTTGTATACGGCGGACGTGAGGAATGGTGGAAAATTCCTTCGTTTCTATCCCGAATGCTGCTAATAAAAAGCGTCCATCACGGAGAAAAGTGTAGAGCCGTTTGACAGTACCATCTGAAAGGGTCAGATCGATATCTGGGAGACGTTTTCCGTTCAGCTCATGTTCAGGCATCTTTTCATCTGCTTTGTATTTCACGCTGAGCGCCGCAATTTGTTCTGCCAGATAGCGATTGACGTCTGAAAATCCGAGAATGCCGGATAATAATTCGCGGAGGTACAGGCCTTCACGTGTAAAATCAAACAGCTTTGTTTGGATTTGTGTATTGACGAGCAGCGCTTCCCCGACAGTATGTCTTTCATTATGGTAACTGTCAAGCAGCCAGTCGGGGCACCGTCCGTTGATCTTTGCTGCGAGCTTCCAGCCAAGGTTCATTGCGTCCTGAAGTCCGACATTTAAACCTTGCCCTCCTGCAGGAAAATGAATATGCGCGGCATCTCCAGCCAAGAAAATTCTGCCGGAGCGGTAATGCTCTGCCAACTTGCTGGCATTTCCGAAGCGGGACATCCAAACCGGGCTGTCAATTCCAAAGTCCGTGCCGCAGATGCGGTTGAGTTCTTTTTTTAATTCTTCCAGTGTGACGGGCTCGTGAAGCAAAGCTTGAGGCATGTGCGGCGCCGTTATGAGGACGCGGAAAATGCCGTCGTCTAAAGGCACGATCACAACGCCGCCTTCACGGTTCACGCAAGTATAAAAATGCGATTCCGGCGGATTTTCAAGCGACACATCCGCAAGCATTGCGGTGATATTCGCATCAGTTCCTGAAAAAGCGATACGCGCCTGCTTGCGGATGGTACTTCCGGCTCCGTCAGCACCGACGATATAGGAAGCGGTTAGAAAGGACAGGCCGTCGGGTCCCTGGACGACGAGCTCGGCCGTTTCCTCATACTCGCGGAAAGCGAGAACTTCATGATCGCGAAGGATGCAGACACCGAGATTTCGCGCATGTTCCTCAAGCACCTTCTCGGTTTCGTACTGAGGGATGATCAATGTAAAATTGGCTTGCGTATCAAGCGCAGAAAAGTCCAATCCAGTCTTTAGACCGGCAAAATGCCCCGAAGGGCTCGGCTTGCCAATTTCCTTAAACCGTTCTCCAAGCCCCCTCATTTCAAGTATTTCGATTGAGCGCGGATGCAGCGTGAGCGCTTTTGAGAATGGCGAAGGCTCTTTCAGCCGTTCGACAATACAGGTCCGGACACCGGCCAAAGCCAGCTCGGAAGCCGTCATCAGACCGACGGGGCCGCCGCCTGCAATCAGTACATCAAAATCCATGATGAATCACTCCTTTTTTGTTACGCATGAAACAATTTTAACATACTACAAATGAAAATGTTTATCAACTATAATCTTTAATTTTGTTACTCGTGTAACAAAAAAGCCGATAAAAAAGCATGGAGCTTGTCCATGCTTTCATGACTTGATCTGCTCTTTATCTTTTCTGTGCGGATATAGCTTAAAACGGCCGGTTTTCATCCGGTTTTCTGTTTTGATTTTAATTCGTTCGCTGCATTCATGGCACATATAAGTATGTATCGGCCGGTTTCGGAGACGTTTGGCAATGAGTGTGTCATCATCGATTTTTTCGATTTTGTCACACAATGAACACTTTACCCTCACTTGATTCACCTCACTTACGATTCATTATACCTTAATCAATCGGACAAATAAATTTTCTCCTATAGAAAAAAGGAAAAAGCCTGTGCCGTCAAGAAAACAGTGGCACAGGCTTTTAAAAGTTATGGCTGCCGATTTTTCATATGCTTGTTTGATTGCTTATTCTGCTCCTTTTCAAGCTGTTTCTGGTTTCTGTCATTCAACTGGTCGTTGTTGGATTTTGTAGGATTTGTTTGCTGATTGTCTGTTGCGTCGTTCGGCACTTCAGGAAGGACGCGCCCGACGATGGCTGCCAGCTCGTCGAGAATCCCTTTGACAGGGCGTCCCGCTTGAATTTCCCTGCCCATTGCCCGCAGGCGGTTGACGGTGTCGGGATCTGCGACAACGGCGGCGTTTGCTCCGTAAGGGTCATTCTGCAGCGCTTCAGCCACGGAATACTTAATAGATTCGACTTTGCTGCGCTCCAAATTGTCTTTCACATCAATTCCGACGACGGCTAGCCTGCCGAGCACGACGGCGGTTGCATCATTGACACCCGGAACGCTTTCGGTGATCTTCACAAGGCGCCGCGAGATGGCTTGCCCGTCTTTACGGTTCACCGGCTCTTGGGAGCTGTTTTTTACTTGAATCGGTTTGTTGCCGGGAAGCTCGTTCGCTTCATTTCGGGCATTATTTTGAATGCCGCAGGCTGAAAGCAGCATAACGGTTTGAATTAGGATCAAAAAAAAGATTCGCACTTGAGGTTGCCTCCTTAAAAATGCTTTCATTAATTTTTATTGTTGAATTAACCTTCTATCTTTATTCACAAAAACATATATTTTAGCGGGCGCTCCATCAGCTTTTAACCCAATTGAAAAGAAAAGGCTAAAAATCCTGATCAGGAGGCGGAAGATTGAGTAAAATTTATGTGCTGGATACGAATGTGTTATTGCAGGATCCGAATTCAATCTTTTCTTTTGAAGATAACGAGGTTGTCATCCCGGCTGTCGTATTGGAGGAAGTCGACTCAAAGAAACGCTACATGGATGAAATTGGGAGGAATGCAAGGCGCGTATCTAAATTGATAGATGATTTGCGTTTAAAAGGAAGGCTGTATGAAAATGTTCCCCTACCAAACGGAGGAAGCTTGAGAATCGAGCTGAACCATCGCTCTTTTCAGCAGCTTCAAGAAATTTTTATCGAAAAAACAAGCGACAACCGTATTTTAGCCGTAGCGAAAAACCTCAGCCTGGAAGAGGAAACGAAAGAAGACGGCAGGCCGGTTATCCTTGTCAGCAAAGATATGCTGATCCGTGTCAAAGCCGATGCCATCGGCTTGATGTCAGAGGATTTTTTGCACGACAGGGTTGTCGACAATGATGATATATACAGCGGTTATACAGACGTGTACATTCGCCCGGATCAGATGAATTCCTTTTTTGAACATCACGATTTGCCGCTTCACGAAATCAGCAGTGAGATGCTGCGTCCGAACCAGTTTGTCGTCATGAAGGACGCGCTCGGCGGATCATCCTCTGCCGTAGGGATCGTAGATCAAAGCGGAAAAGCCGTTAAAAAGCTTGTTTTCGATCAGGAACAGGTTTGGGGCATACGTTCGCGAAATGTACAGCAGACGATGGCTTTGGAACTTCTTTTAAGACAAGATATTCCGCTTGTCACCCTGATTGGAAAAGCCGGCACAGGAAAAACCCTGCTTGCGTTGGCAGCAGGGCTGCTGCAGACAGAAGACCTGGGGAATTTTAAAAAACTTGTTGTCACAAGGCCGATCGTTCCTGTCGGAAAAGATCTCGGCTATCTTCCGGGTGAAAAAGAAGAAAAACTTCGTCCGTGGGTCCAGCCTATTTTTGATAACCTGGAATACTTGTTCAATGCAAAAAAGCCGGGGGAGCTTGATGATATTTTAGCGGGGATGGGCTCCATTCAAGTCGAAGCCCTCACATATATAAGGGGCAGAAGCATTCCTGACCAATTCATCATCATTGATGAGGCTCAAAATCTGACCAAGCATGAAGTCAAAACGCTTCTGACCCGCGTCGGGGAAGGCAGTAAAATCGTATTGATGGGAGACACCGAACAGATCGACCATCCTTATTTAGATGCGATGAACAACGGCCTGGCCTATGTTGTCGAGCGCTTTAAGGATCAAAAAATTTCCGGAAACGTGAAGCTTTTAAAAGGAGAGCGCTCCCGGCTCGCCAGGCTTGCAGCCGATCTGCTGTAAATAAAAAAACCCGGGCGTTTAACCCGGGTTGCAACTTGCATGGCCCGCGGGCCGGGTTGCCGGCAAGTGCCGATAGCCCGGCCGGGAAAGAGGAGGCGGAGTTTTTCATCGCCTCCGGCGCACCCGTTGCAGTGTTGTAGCTTTAAACAATGTGAATTTCTTTTACTCGTTTCACAGGAGTCATCCTGTTTGAACCGTCGGGAAAATAAACGTGTACAGGCCCGTCTTCGCCAAGCGGCTTGCCATTGTTGCTGAAGCAGAGAATCATGCCGCCCGCTTCTTCGATCGGAACGGAAACGTCTTCACCTTCCGTTTTGAAGAGGCATTTGACGGCGGAGCCTGTCACCTCCGCATTTTTTAAAAAAGGTTCAAGCTTGATCCCGAAAGTGCCGTCAAGCAATTTCTCCTTTTCATATTTTTTCTCTGATTTCAGTGTCGGCGGCGATACAGTACCTTCCCTGATTTGCCGTTCCCGGTCAATCACAAGGTCGTCTTCTTCATCTTTTACCTCTCTGAAATCTGAAAAGAACTGATCGAGATCAAATTTTCGGTCATCAAAAATCCAAACGCTCGGATCGAGCGTAATCGAATACTTTACATTTCCTGTGATCGTTACAATGCTCATGTCTCTACCACTCCCTCACAAAAATTATAAGCGCTTTCTTTCAAATTGTCACTTCTCATAACAAAAGCCCTCTCCGGGAAAGATAACAGCAACGACGCTCGGATGGAGGGAAAAAACTTGAATTGCCGGGATAATGAGGAGCTTGAATATTTTGTCACGGAAGCGAAAAAAGTGACGGACAAAGGAAAGGTTGCATCTTACATACCGGCTTTGGCTGAATTATCGGAGGACGATTTATCGGCGGCGGTCTACTTTACGGACGGGACGTGTATATCAGCGGGAGACGTGGAAAAAGCCTTCACTCTGCAAAGCATCTCAAAAGTATTGTCGCTTGCTCTCGTCCTGATCGATCACGGTCCGGAAACAGTGTTTCATTATGTAGGACAAGAGCCGACTGGTGATCCGTTTAACTCCATCATCAAACTTGAAACCGTCAACCCGGGGAAGCCGCTGAATCCGATGATAAATGCCGGAGCATTGGTGGTGACAAGCATGATTAAAGGAGAGACGAATGCCGATAAGATCGGCAGGCTTCTTGATTTTATTAAAAAACTGGCAAATAACCGGAATATTACCTTTTGTGAGAAGGTCGCCGAATCTGAATTTGAAACCTCGATGGTCAACAGGGCGATGTGCTACTACATGAAAGAGCACGGTATTTTTCAGGCTGAGGTTGAGGATGTCATGGATGTGTATACAAAGCAGTGCGCCATTGAAATGAACAGCTTAGACTTGGCGAAAATCGGTTCTGTTTTTGCTTTGAACGGCAAGCATCCCGAAACGGGAGAACAAATCATACCGAAGGATATCGCGAGAATTTGCAAAACATTTATGGTGACATGCGGAATGTATAATGCCAGCGGCGAATTCGCAATCAAAATCGGCATACCCGCCAAAAGCGGGGTTTCAGGGGGAATCATGGGTCTATCCCCATACCGTTTCGGCATCGGCATCTTCGGGCCCTCGCTTGATGAAAAGGGAAACAGCATCGCTGGAATCCGGCTTTTAGAGCTGTTATCGGCGAACTACAGTTTAAGCATTTTTTAAAACGTGAGCGGAAGCTTAAAATGCGAGTCTTTGAAATACGGCGAAAGGACAGAAATAGCTTGCTTTTTTTCGGCTGAGGCTTTATCATAAATAGAAGAATTAGGTACTCGCCTGGGGAACGGAGGGATACTTTTGGCGTCTGAGATTGTAGTCGACCATCGTGAAAAAGCACTTGCCCTGTTAAAACGTGATGCTGATAAAATCTTAAAGCTGATTCAAGTGCAAATGGACAACTTAACGATGCCTCAATGTCCTCTTTATGAAGAGGTTTTAGATACACAAATGTTCGGACTCTCTAGGGAAATTGATTTTGCTGTCCGCCTTGGATTAGTGGATGAAGAAGAGGGTAAAGAACTGCTTTACAGGCTGGAACGTGAATTGTCTGCATTACATGATGCATTTACAAAAAAATAAATGAACACCTCAGAAGAATCTTTCTGTCTGAGTCAGCTTGTCGACGACGTTTCGATAGAAACAAACTGCCGGCAGGCTTTTTTTGTTATGGAATGAGAAAGAAAACGTCCGCTGATGAAGGAATGAATGCTGTTCGTGCCGAATAAACGAAGACGCATGGTATGCCGATAAAAAAATAGAACGGCAGTCTTGGAACAGACGGACTTTTCTTTCAGACGAGATTCGAAGTCTTATGAAAAGGGTATCTTTCGTGCTTTTTAAGAAAGTGTAGTAAAATAACGAAGGAGTTACCACAAACACATTTTGAAGGCAAGTAAGGAAGAGGATAATAATATGATAAAAAGAATGCTCAAATCCTATGATTATTCATTAATCTTCGCTGTATTCCTGCTGTGCGGGTTCGGGCTCGTCATGGTGTACAGCTCAAGCATGATCACAGCCGTGACAAGGTACGGACAAGACAGCAGCTACTTTTTTGACAGGCAGCTGATGTTTTTGGTGCTCGGAACCGTCATATTTTTATGCGCGGCGCTTTTTCCGTATAAGGCTTTTGCCAATCAAAAATTCCAAAAGTTTTTGCTGCTCATTTCCGTTGTCGCTTTGTTCGGGCTGTTCGTTGTCGGACACGTGGCCGGGAATGCCCAAAGCTGGTTCAGGGTTTCGAATTACGGCATCCAGCCGGGGGAGTTTGTCAAGCTGACCGTCATCTTGTATCTTTCTTCCGTCTATGCCAAAAAGCAAAGCTATATTGACAACTTGGGAGCCGGAATCGCCCCTCCCGCGATCATCACGCTTTTCATTTGCGCACTGGTCGCTGCTCAGCCGGATGTGGGAACGGCCTTTATCATCGCTTTAATCGCTTTGTGCATTATTTTGTGCTCGGGATTCAGCGGCAAAACGCTGTTAAAGCTCGTACTTTTGGCCGGGGCTGTCCTTGTGCTCGTCAGCCCGCTCATTTATTTCAACTGGGACAGCATTTTAACAGAAGGACGGATGAATCGGTTTGAAAGCTACCAAAACCCGTTTAAAGACGCACAGAAATCTGGTTTTCAAGTCGTCAACTCCTACTTGGCGATCGGTTCGGGAGGGCTGTTCGGCCTGGGTCTCGGCGAAAGCGTGCAGAAGTATGGATATCTGCCTGAAACGCACACCGATTTCATTATGGCGGTCATCGCCGAGGAGCTCGGCATTTTCGGCGTCCTTTTTGTCGTGCTGCTGCTCGCTTTCATCGTTTTAAAAGGGTTTTATATTGCGAGAAAATGCGACGACCCGTTTGGAAGCCTGCTTGCGATCGGGATATCAAGCATGATCGCCATCCAGTCTTTCGTGAACCTGGGCGGCATATCCGGCTTGATTCCTTTGACAGGGGTGACGCTTCCGTTTATCAGCTATGGAGGGTCATCGCTCATTCTGCTGATGGCAAGCGCGGGGATATTGGTGAACATCAGCATGTTTAATGAATACTTTGACCGGTTCAAACGAAAACAGCCTGTCGATACTACAAAAACCAAAGAAAATCAATATAAAAAAAGTATAAATTTTTAAAAAACTAAGCGTGTACAATGTCCATCCGATTCATTTAGAATAGATACATACTTAAAACAGCGGATGAGGGGGAACGACATGTCACAACAGTCTATTCAAAAAGTTCTTGTTGCAAACAGAGGGGAAATCGCTATCCGCGTATTTCGCGCCTGCACAGAACTGAATATCCGTACGGTAGCGATCTATTCTAAAGAAGACAGCGGATCATACCACAGATACAAAGCCGATGAAGCATACTTGGTCGGCGAAGGGAAAAAGCCGATTGATGCTTATCTTGATATTGAAGGGATCATCGAGATTGCGAAACGCAACCATGTGGATGCCATCCATCCGGGCTACGGCTTCCTGTCTGAAAACATTCAGTTTGCCAAGCGGTGTGAAGAGGAAGGCATCATCTTTATCGGACCGACCTCCAAGCACCTCGATATGTTTGGAGACAAAGTAAAAGCCCGTGAACAAGCTGAAAAAGCAGGAATTCCCGTCATACCGGGGAGCGACGGCCCAGTGGCTGATATCGCGGAGGTCAAACAATTTGCGGAGGAGTTCGGATATCCGTTTATCATCAAAGCGTCGCTGGGCGGCGGCGGCCGCGGCATGCGGATCGTCAGAGACGAATCGGAGCTGGAGGAATCCTATAACAGGGCAAAATCAGAGGCGAAAGCCGCTTTTGGCAATGATGAAGTGTATGTCGAAAAGCTGATCGAAAAGCCGAAGCACATTGAAGTTCAAGTCATCGGAGACAAAGAAGGTAACGTGGTTCACCTTTACGACCGTGACTGCTCTGTGCAAAGGCGCCATCAAAAGGTTATCGAAATAGCGCCGAGCGTTTCGCTTTCTGAGTCCCTCCGGGAAAAGATTTGCGATGCTGCCGTTAAGCTTGCGAAGAATGTTGATTATGTCAATGCCGGTACGGTCGAATTTTTAGTTGCGAACGATGAGTTTTTCTTTATTGAAGTCAACCCGCGTGTTCAGGTGGAGCACACCATTACGGAAATGGTGACGGGTGTCGATATCGTTCAGACACAAATCCTGATTGCTGCCGGACTCAGTCTGGGCAGCAGCGAAATCAGCATTCCGAACCAGGATGCCATCACGCTGCACGGATATGCGATCCAGTCAAGGGTTACGACTGAAGACCCGTCAAACAATTTCATGCCTGACACAGGCAAAATCATGGCATATCGCTCAGGCGGCGGTTTCGGGGTGAGGCTTGATACCGGAAACAGTTTTCAGGGCGCTGTCATTACGCCTTATTATGACTCGCTGCTTGTTAAGCTTTCAACCTGGGCGCTGACGTTTGAACAGGCGGCGGCCAAAATGGTCCGCAACCTACAGGAATTCAGGATAAGGGGAATCAAAACGAATATTCCTTTCCTTGAAAACGTGGCGAAACACGAAAAATTTCTCACAGGGCAATACGACACGTCATTTATTGATACAACACCGGAACTCTTTGTCTTTCCTAAGCAGAGAGACCGTGGAACAAAAATGCTGACGTATATCGGGAACGTAACGGTCAACGGCTTCCCGGGCATTGATAAAAAGAAGAAGCCGGAGTTCGACAAGCCCCAGATCGTCAAAACGGATGTCGATCAGCCGATCGCGAGCGGAACAAAACAGATTCTTGATGAACGCGGAGCTGAAGGGCTCGTCAAATGGGTGAAAGATCAAGAGGAAGTGCTCCTCACTGATACGACGTTCCGCGATGCCCATCAGTCACTGCTTGCGACAAGATTCAGAACGCATGATTTGGAGAAAATCGCCAATCCGACAGCTGCGCTCTGGCCTGAGCTTTTCAGCCTTGAAATGTGGGGCGGCGCCACTTTTGATGTCGCTTACCGTTTCTTGAAAGAAGACCCGTGGAAAAGGCTTGAGAAGCTGCGGAAGGAAATTCCAAATACGATGTTTCAAATGCTGTTGAGATCTTCGAATGCCGTCGGGTATACAAACTACCCTGACAACCTGATTAAAAAGTTTGTCAGCGAATCCGCTGCGGCCGGAATCGATGTATTCCGCATTTTTGACAGCTTGAACTGGGTTAAAGGGATGACGCTCGCCATTGATGCAGTGCGCGAGTCGGGCAAACTTGCCGAAGCCGCGATCTGCTATACCGGAGACATTCTCGATCCGAACAGAACAAAATATAACCTTGAATATTATACGTCAATGGCAAAAGAGCTTGAATCAGCGGGGGCGCATATTCTCGGCATTAAAGATATGGCCGGCCTGCTGAGACCTCAAGCAGCATACGAACTGGTGTCAGCTTTGAAAGAGACGATCGATATTCCGATCCACTTGCATACACACGACACGAGCGGCAACGGTATTTTTATGTACGCGAAGGCGATAGAAGCAGGCGTCGACATCGTCGACGTAGCGGTCAGCTCTATGGCGGGCCTGACATCACAGCCAAGCGCAAGCTCGCTTTATCATGCGCTTGAAGGCGATAAACGCCGTCCGCAGCTGAATGTCGATGCGGTAGAGTCGCTGTCTCAATATTGGGAGTCTGTCAGAAAATACTACAGCGAGTTTGAGAGCGGCATGAACGCGCCTCATACCGAAATTTACAAGCATGAAATGCCTGGCGGCCAATACAGCAACCTTCAGCAGCAGGCTAAGGGAGTCGGCCTCGGTGATCGCTGGAATGAAGTGAAAGAAATGTACAGCCGGGTCAACCACCTGTTCGGGGACATCGTAAAGGTTACGCCGTCATCTAAAGTCGTCGGGGATATGGCACTTTACATGGTGCAAAATAACCTGACGGAAGATGATATTTACGAAAGAGGAGAATCACTCGATTTTCCTGACTCAGTAGTCGAGCTTTTTAAAGGGTATATCGGCCAGCCTCACGGCGGATTCCCTGAGAAATTGCAAAAGCTGATTTTGAAAGGGCAGGAGCCGATTACAGTGCGCCCTGGAGAACTTCTCGAACCCGTTTCGTTTGACGATATAAAAGCGGAGTTTAAGGAAACGCATGATCTGGAGCTTTCCGATCAGGATGCTGTTGCATATGCGCTTTATCCGAAAGTGTTTACCGAGTATGTTAAGACAGCGGAACTGTACGGGGACATCTCAGTGCTTGATACACCGACCTTCTTCTACGGCATGACGCTCGGCGAAGAAATCGAAGTCGAGATCGAAAGAGGGAAAACGCTGATCGTCAAACTTGTCTCTATCGGCGAACCGCGTCCTGATGCAACGAGAGTCGTCTACTTTGAACTGAACGGCCAGCCTCGCGAAGTGGTCATTAAAGACGAAAGCATTAAATCGTCCGTTCATCAAAAGGTGAAAGCCGACCGTTCAAACCCGAATCATATCGCGGCGTCCATGCCGGGAACGGTGATTAAGCTTCTTGTAAGCAAAGGGGACCAAGTGAAGAAGGGCGATCATTTAATGATCAATGAAGCAATGAAAATGGAAACGACCGTTCAGGCTCCGTTTTCAGGAACTGTTGAAAACATTCATGTGACAAACGGAGAAGCCATTCAAACCGGCGACCTCCTCATTGAGCTGAAAAAATAAAAGTGCTGCCGCTGACTTTTGTCGGCGGCCTTTTTTTATGAAAAAATCCCCCGCAACAGGCGGGGGATCAACCGTTTATTGTTATTTTTGCGCCTGTCTGCGATAGCGCGCAACAAGCAGCAGGAAGTAGCAAAGGATTCCGAACAGGCAGGAAATGAAGAAAGCGTGGGCGAGTGCAAATCCCAAATCCAGCCTGCTGTAGACAACCGCAATTCCTGAGGCAGCCTGAAGGATAATCAGGATCAGGGAAATCATCCAGCCCCAATAAATGCGTTTTTGATTTTTATACTGTTTGGCCGCATGTATCGCTGCCGCAATGATCCAAGCGAACAGAAGAAGCGCCGCAGCCCTGTGTCCCATCTGCACCCATTCGTGAAACTTCCCTGGGAGCCAGCCGTTTTGTGTGCTGCACATCGGAAAGTCAAGGCACGCAAGGCTTGACTTCGTATGCCGGACATATGCGCCTGTATAAACGACGACATATGTGTATATAATGATTCCTATCATATGAAACTGCATGGTTTTTCCTATATAAAACGATTCGGCTTTCTGCTTGCTGTCAGCTTCAAACACGAGGAGCGTCAACAGCAGAACAGATGCAAAGGAAATAAGCGAGATTCCGAAGTGCAAAGCCATGATCAGGGCCGAAGACCCGAAGACGACCGCCGCAGCGCCCAGGAGCGCCTGAAGAATGAGGAAGACGACCGACATCACCGCAAGAAATTTCGTTTCTCTGATATGGCCGATTTTTTTCCATGTCCAAATGGCGAGAGCCAGCACAAGGACGCCGGATGTGCCGCTGACAAACCTGTGGCTCCATTCGATAATCGATTCAAGGGTTAGAGCCGGGAATATGCTTCCGTTGCAAAGCGGCCAAGATCTGCCGCAGCCCATTCCCGAACCCGTCTTTGTGACGAGGGCGCCGCCGATCAGCACGAAAAGCATGGCGATAGTTGTGATAATTCCCAAGCCTTTTAATGCTTTATTCATAAATTCAATTCTCCTTTTTTAATGCAAACTGACTAATAAAAAGATATTTGCCACCTTCAAGTGTAAGCGAATTGATGTTCTGCTGCAATTCATAATGATTATTGTTCACAAAAATGCAATAGAAGGCGTTCACATTTTTATTGGTTTTGAAGACTTGATAATTGTGGCTTCGTTTGATAGAACTATATTAGAATGACAGTGGTTTTCCGCTCTTGTTCACAATTTTTCCTTCATCTGTAAAGAAAGTCATAAAAAGTTCACAAATATAAACCGGTTTGTCGATTAATATTTAATAGGCTGTTTTTTTCCAACCGGTAATCTTGTATGATAGAGTTGTAGGTTTTTTATGAATATACCGCTTCTCTTGACGTGATGAAGGTTTGAGTAAGGGGGGTTAGTATTATGGCTGAAACAAGAATTACAGCTGATACAGCAATGAATGGACAAATAGAAGAGACGACAGCATGGAAAGATTTCCTCGCCCTTATCAAAGTCGGGATTGTTTACTCGAACCTGATAACAACTTTTACGGGCTTGTGGCTCGCTTTTTACTTTTCAAATCTGAGCTTTCTAGGAAACCTTGATATCGTGCTGTTCACTTTAGCGGGATCCTCGCTTATTATCGCAGGATCATGCGTCATCAACAACTATTATGACCGTGATATTGACCAGCTTATGCAGCGGACGAGAACAAGGCCGACGGTGACTGGTAAAATCCAGCCTTCACATGCATTGTGGTTCGGCATTCTGCTGACTGCGCTCGGTTTTATCATGCTGCTGATGACCAATCTGACAACTGCCGCAGTAGGCTTTGTCGGCGTCTTTACGTACGTGTTTCTATACACGATGTGGTCAAAGCGCCGCTATACCGTTAATACGATTATCGGAAGTGTGTCAGGGGCTGTTCCTCCTTTGATCGGATGGACCGCTGTCCAAGGCTCCATCGGAGTTGAGGCATGGGTGCTGTTTTTAATCATGTTTATTTGGCAGATTCCCCACTTTCTGGCGCTTGCGATTAAGAAAACGGAGGAATACAGAGCTGCAAATATACCGATGCTGCCTGTTGTACACGGTTTTGAAGTGACGAAAAGGCAAATCATCATTTGGATTGCCTGCTTAATGCCGCTGCCGTTTTTCCTGGGCGGACTCGGACTGCCGATCGTCATTTTGGGAACGGTACTCAATATCGGCTGGCTCGTTTGCGGTCTGGTCGGTTACAGAAGCAAAAATATCATGAAGTGGGCAACGCTCATGTTTGTATATTCATTAAATTACTTGACCATATTCTTCGTTGCCATGGTCGTATTCACACTTTTTAAAATTGGATAGAACTCTATAATTCATCACATTGAAGGCTGTCACTTAACACTTCAAACAGACAACAATCATGTAAAAGCCGCCTTATCGATTTTTTTCGATTATGTTTAACAAGGCGGCTTTACGTTCATACATAGATGGTATTTTGAGTAAAAAACCTCATTATTTAAGAAATGAGGAAATGTAAGTGCTTTAATTTAAGTGGGGAGTCAGATGAATGAATAGGTGTCCTATAAACGTTTGAACAGTGAAAGTTTCAAAAGGATTGATTGAAAAGGGGTTGGGAAGAAATGTTAAAGAAATGGCGTCTGATGTCGCTGTTCACTATTTTGGCGCTCGTTTTAGCAGGGTGCGGAGAACCGTTCATATCAACGCTGCAGCCGGCGGGCGAGGTGGCTGATCAGCAGTATTTCCTAATGATTCTCAGCACGCTGATCATGGTTGTTGTTGTAGTGGTGGTAAGTTTCATTTTCGTATTTGTCATCGTCAGGTACAGAAGATCTAAGCTCGGTGATGACCACATCCCGAAACAGGTTGAAGGAAACCGCAATTTAGAAATTTTATGGACTGTTATTCCAATTCTTCTCCTTCTTATCCTGGTTGTTCCTGTTGTCGCACAGACCTTTGATCTTGCTGATACAAAACCGATGGATAAGAAAAACAGGGATCCGGAGAAGGCGCTGGTCGTCAATGTCCGGGCGAACCTTTACTGGTGGGAATTCGAATATCCTGACTACGGCGTGGTGACGAGCCAGGAGCTGGTCGTGCCGACCGATGAACGCGTTTACTTTAAGCTGAAAGCTTCCGATGTCAAACATTCATTCTGGGTTCCTTCAGTCGGGGGTAAGATTGATACGAACACAGACAATGAAAACAAATTCTTCTTAACGTTCGATTCAAAACGCGCTGAAAAAGCCGGAGACTATTTCTACGGGAAATGCGCCGAGCTCTGCGGACCTTCCCATGCTTTAATGGACTTTAAAGTTAAAGCGGTTTCGAAGGATGAGTTCAAGGAATGGATGAGCGATATGGAAAACTATAAAGCGGGGGCGAAAACCGATCTCGCTGTTGAAGGAGAAAAAGTGTTCAAAGAGAAAAACTGCCTGAGCTGTCATGCGACCGATTCAAAAGACCAAAGGGCGGAAGCGGCCAGAACGGCTCCGAACCTCGCGACTTTTGGAGACCGGTCGACGATCGCCGGTGTGAAGGAATTCAGCGATGAAAACTTGAGAGCGTGGCTCAAGGATCCTGAAAGCATAAAACCGGGCAACAAAATGACCGGCACATACCCTGATTTGAGCGACAAGGAACTTGATGCACTGACTGAATATTTAAAGGGGTTAAAAACGGAAGACTAACGCTTCAAAGGGAGAATGAGGGAGGTTACATTGTGAGTACGCTTAAGAAAAAGCAAGGTTTTGGGGCTGTATTATGGGACTATTTAACGACTGTCGATCATAAAAAGATTGCCATCCTTTATTTGCTGGGCGGCGGGTTCTTCTTTGTGCTCGGCGGAATCGAAGCGATGCTGATCAGGGTTCAGCTGATGATACCGAACAATGACATCATGAGCGGCGGAGTCTACAATGAGATCATGACGATGCACGGTACAACGATGATTTTCCTGGCAGCGATGCCGCTTTTGTTCGCACTGATGAATGCCGTCGTTCCGCTGCAGATAGGCGCGAGGGATGTTGCGTTTCCATTTTTGAACTCGCTCGGCTTCTGGCTGTTCCTTTTCGGCGGCATCTTTCTGAATTTAAGCTGGTTTTTGGGAGGGGCACCCGATGCCGGCTGGACGTCTTACGCGTCGCTTTCCCTTCATTCCGAAGGGCACGGGATCGATTTCTATGTTCTCGGTCTGCAAATTGCCGGGATCGGTACGCTGATTGCCGGAATTAACTTTCTCGCGACGATTATCAATATGAGGGCGCCGGGCATGACATACATGAGGCTGCCGCTTTTCACATGGACGACATTCGTCGCTTCGGCTTTGATTTTATTCGCGTTCCCGCCGCTGACCGTAGGCATCGCGCTCTTGATGCTGGACCGGTTGTTCGGAACGAGCTTTTTCAATCCGGAATTAGGCGGTAATACGATCATTTGGGAGCATCTGTTCTGGATCTTCGGACACCCTGAAGTTTATATTCTCGTACTCCCGGCGTTCGGAATCTTTTCGGAAATCATTCCGGTTTTTGCGAGAAAAAGGCTGTTCGGTTATTCTTCAATGGTATTTGCGACCGTATTGATCGGCTTTTTAGGCTTCATGGTTTGGGCCCACCATATGTTTACAACGGGACTCGGGCCTGTGGCGAACGCCATTTTTGCGGTGGCGACGATGGCCATTGCCGTCCCGACCGGAATTAAAATCTTCAACTGGCTGCTCACGGCTTGGGGCGGGAGCATTAAGTTTACAACGCCGATGCTTTATGCGATTTCTTTTATCCCGTCGTTTGTCATGGGCGGGGTGACAGGTGTCATGCTTGCTGCTGCACCGGCTGACTATCAGTTCCACGACACGTACTTTGTCGTGGCTCACTTCCATTACGTCATCATCGGCGGAGTGGTGTTTGCCATCCTCGCCGGCGCTCATTACTGGTGGCCGAAAATGTTCGGGAAAATGCTGAGCGAAGCGTTGGGCAAAATAACATTTGTGCTCTTTTTCATCGGGTTCCATCTGACTTTCTTCATCCAGCATTGGCTCGGGTTGTGGGGAATGCCGAGACGCGTGTTCACATACTTGCCGAATCAGGGATTTGACATGGCGAACTTAATCAGTTCAATCGGAGCTGTGTTTATGGCGGCTGCTGTCATCATACTCGTGATCAATATTATCGTGACGACTGCCAAAGGGGAAAAAGTCGGCAGCGATCCTTGGCATGACGGAAGAACGCTTGAGTGGGCCGTTTCTTCACCGCCTCCTGAATACAACTTTAAACAGCTGCCTCTGGTCAGAGGCCTTGATGCTTTATGGATCGAAAAAAGAGCCGGCAAGCAGTCAATGACCGCCGCGGAGCCGCTTCAGGACGTCCATATGCCAAACGGATCGATTCTCCCGTTCATCATGTCACTCGGGCTGTTTATATCCGCTTTCGGCTTCATGTACCGGACGGAATTTGCCTGGGGGCTGCCTGTCATTCTGATTGGATTAGGAATCACATTATTTATGATGCTTCTCCGGTCTGTAATTGATGACCACGGGTATCATATTCATAAAGAAGAACTGATGGATGATGACGACAAAGGGGTGAAGGCATAATGCATACAGAAGAGAAATTAACGGCTGAAACCTTCCCGGCTTCTCCTGAAAAAGCTACATTAGAAGGAAAAAATAAGTTTATCGGCTTTTGGCTATTTCTCGGAGGAGAGACGGTTCTTTTCGCGTCTCTCTTCGCAACATACCTTGCGCTGAAGAATTCAAATGCAGGAGGGCCGAAAACGACTGAGATGTTTGACATGGGGCTGGTCTTTCTGGCGACAATGCTCCTTTTAACGAGCAGTTTAACGAGCGTATATGCCATGTATCATATGAAGAACTTTGCTTTTAAAAAGATGCAGGTTTGGCTCGGAATCACTGTTCTGCTCGGTGCAGGCTTCCTGGCGCTTGAAATATATGAATTCACCCATTATATTCACGAATATGGGTTCACCATTCAAAGCTCGGCTCTCGGCTCCGCTTTTTATACGCTAGTCGGCACGCACGGTGCGCACGTTACGTTCGGGCTGCTCTGGATTCTTTCTTTGATGATCAGAAATGCGCGCCGCGGATTAAGCCTTTACAACGCGCCGAAGTTTTTTGTCGCAAGCCTCTATTGGCATTTTATCGACGTTGTCTGGGTGTTTATCTTTACCGTTGTATACTTGATGGGGATGGTGGGATAAAAATGGTGAATAACGAAAACAGAGGGAATCCCAAAACAGATCTTGCCTACCGCAAAAAGAAAAACGCGGAGGACATGAGATATCAGGTTATTTCATTCGGTTTGATGATCGGCTTGACCCTTGTCGCTTTTTTAACGGTCGCCTCAGATGCAGGCGTATGGTTTACGGTGCCGTTCATTCTGCTGCTGGCCGTTATTCAGGTTGCATTTCAGCTGTACTACTTCATGCATATGAGTCAGCGGGGGCATGAAGCGCCGACTTTGTTCCTTTATTCGGGCGTTTTGGTCGCTTTTGTTACCGTTTTGGCTTTTGTGACGCTTATCTGGTGGTAATCGAACCGACATACAGAAAGGAGGATGCCTCATGTTGGGCAGCCTTGAAATATTCGGTTTTCGCGCCCTGTGGAGCCCCTATTTCCTAGGGGCTGTCGTTTTCATAACCGTCCTTTACTTTTTTCTGATGAAACGATTTGGATCAGAAGAAGAGCGGGCATCCAGGAAAGAAATCGGTTTATTCGTGACAGCGATGTTTCTTTTATACGCGTCTAAAGGCAGTCCGATTGATTTGCTGGGACATATTATGTTCAGCGCGCATATGGCGCAAATGGCGGTTTTGTATTTGATCGTACCGCCTTTGATCATCCTTGGCATACCGCCTTGGTTTTGGAAAAAGGTCATTTTTCTGCCGGTCGTCAAGCCGCTGTTCCGGTTTTTTTCAAAACCATTGATCGCGATTATCGTGTTTAACGGTTTATTTTCGATGTATCACATTCCTTTGGTGTTTGATTTTATTAAGACAGATGCCGTTTATCATGCCGTCATTACGGTGCTGATCTTCATTGCGGCGTTTTTCATGTGGTGGCCGCTCGTTCACAAGGTCGAGGAGCTTCCGCAAATGAACGGACTTTTGAAACTCGGCTACATTATGGCTGACGGCATTTTGCTGACACCGGCGTGCGCGCTGATCATGTTCAGCGATACGACCCTGTATTCGACATATTCAGATCCTTCCGCATGGGCGGAGGCAATGAAACTGTGCGTTCCTCTCGATACGCTGAGCGGAATGACGCTTACAGGTCCGGAAATGTTCAGCAGCATGCCTGTTCTGGAAGATCAGCAGCTTGGCGCGATCGTCATGAAAATCTTACAGGAAATCGTGTACGGGACATTTTTGGCGATTATCTTTTTCGGATGGGCGAGGAAGGAAAGAGCCAAAGACGAAAAAGAACTGGAAGAAGAACGATACTCGCCGTCTACGGTTCATTAAGATGAAAAAAGGGTACAGCCTCATCAGAGGGGCTGTACCCTTTTTATGTACGTCTGCTACACTTCAAGCGCTGAAACTTTTTCTTTGATTGAATTCAGCACCGTCTTGCTTGTTTTGAGGAGCTGCGGCGGGAAATGTTCGTTTTCACCGTATTCCACTCCATGCGGATAATAATATTTGCCCAGAAGCGGTGTCATCAGTTTGATGACCGCGCGCCGGGCGCCCACATCGCCTTCGACGGCATATCCGAACACGCGGAGGTAGTACCTGCCTTCCACCATATCGAATTTGCGGTCATATGTGACGCGTTCATAATCCCATTGGCCAGCTCTTACGAACCCTTCGTTTTCCATGATGTCGTCTAACCGGTTAAGGTCAGCAGTCAAGCCTTCGATACCGGATTCTTCAAATTTCATCCCGTAAAACCCCCTTTAAAAAATTACCTTTACTGACAATCATAGTATGAAAGCGTTAAACTTTCAATCCTGGCTTTAGCCGATATATAAATATTTTTGTGAACAGTATGAATCGCGGGCGGCTTGACGACAATATGAACAAACGAAAGACAAGAGGAGGTCTTCTGATTGACACGTGTGAAAGATATTATGACAAAGGAAATATTATATTGTACAGTTCTTGATAATGTGTACGAGGCTGCCGTGAAAATGAAAGACGGAAATGTCGGAGCGATTCCGGTTGTGCTTGATGACGGTTTGGAACTGGTTGGGATCGTTACTGACCGGGATTTGGTGCTGCGGGGGATCGCCGTTAAAAAACCAAATTCGCAAAAAATTACAAATGTCATGACGACGGATCTCATTACGGTAAGTGAAGACGATTCAATTGAAAAAGCGGTTGATCTCATGGGAGATTATCAGATCAGGAGGGTCCCGGTTACACGGGGAAAGACGCTTGCGGGCATCATTACGCTAGGCGATGTTTCAACCCACAAAAAATCAAACCGGCAGGCTGGCGACGCGCTGACATTTATATCGGAAAACGAAGAGAGGCCTGGAGATTTTCTTCATTAAAACATATTTTGTCGCACATCTTAATAGGCTGTATTATCATTGAAAATTCATGTCAGTTCTGTTTAAATGACACTAAAGGCAAGTTTTTGATGCGGTGCGCCGTTTTATGGATAGATTGATCCGTCAGTCGGAGGTGAAAGTTTGAAAAATATATTAAGAGCGATTGTGATCCTTCTCATCGTTGCGGCTTCATACACCCTGTTTATTCAATACGGTTCAACACCTGAGAAAATTGTGAAGGAAGACAAGCCGCAAGTCTCAAACGAGGATGCGAAAAAAGAGAAATCCTTGAACATTCCCGATTCCGGCTTGCTTTCTTTTATCGGAGAGTCGGCTGAGACGATCGAAAAGAAACTGGGGAAACCGGACAGGGTCGATCCTTCAGCATATGATTATGAATGGTGGGTCTATAGCCAAGGGGCAAAACAGTACGTTCAAATCGGCTTGCTTGGCGGCAAGGCCGTGACATTGTTTGCGACAGGCGACGGGTTGAACACCGCTCCGTTTAAAATTGGACGGCCGTCAAGGGAAGTTTTCAAAACCGCCCAGATCGCCCCGTATGTCAATGTTCAATATAAAGGCAGTTCATACCGTTTTGAGTTTTCTGAGGAAGACATGAATACAAGGCCGACGGTGAAAGTCGGAGACATTTATGTTCAGCTGTATATGGATAAATTCGAGGGGACGCTGTCAAGCATCAGGGCATTTGATGCGCCGACTTTCATCAAGCAAAGGCCGTATGAAGTTGTCTACAGAGGCACCCTGATCGAACCTCAAGCATTGACAGAATCGGATTGGAAAAAAATCGAGAAAGCAAATGAGAAGCAGATCTTTGATTTGACGAATGTCATCCGCGCAAGACACGGTCTTTCCCAGCTCTCTTGGGATGAAGGCGTATCAAAAGTGGCATACGGCCACAGCAGCGACATGAAAGAGCACCATTATTTCTCCCATGTGTCAGAAACAGAAGGCACGCTCAAAGACAGGCTGGAAAAAGGGAAAGTGAACTTTGAGCAGGCGGGGGAAAATATCGCGCTCAACTATGTCGACGGGCCTGCGGCGGTTGAAGGCTGGTTAAACAGCGAAGGACACAGAAAAGCGCTGTTAAATGCCGACTATACTCATCTCGGAGTCGGGGTGGACGAGAAATATTATACGCAGAACTTTATTAAAGAATGGCACTAGAGCCCGGGATCATACCCGGGTTTTTAGTTTTTAGAGAAAACCATGAAACTTTTAATGTTTGGTCTGCTGCTCACTCTTCCGCACGGACTCCTATAAAAAGAGGAATTTTTAGGCGAACACATTTTGCCGGGGCGGATTACACTATAGCAGGCATATGTTTTCGGAGGGGGTGTAGACGTTGGCAAATCAAAACGCGCAATCATCCATTGATGAATTTAAGCAATTTATTAAACGGCATCCTAAGTTGATTTCCGAAGTCCGGAAACAAGAAAAAAGCTGGCAGGAAGTATATGAAAACTGGGTTTTGCTCGGGGAAGACGATTCGATTTGGGATCCGTACAGGGAAAAAGAAGCTTCGGCAGAAAAGGAGCCTTCTGCTGGCGGCAAAAACGATTTCATTTCAAAAATGGTGACGGCCGTCCGAAAGATGGATGCCAATCAAATGAATGAGCAGATCAATAAAATGAGCCAGTCTATTTCTTCGCTGCAAAGCTTGCTCAGCCAGTTTTCGGGCGGAAGCCAAAAACAGCAGAATCAAAGCGGCGGCGAGCATCCGTTTTCTTTCCGAAAAGATTAGGGAAGGAGTCAGACATGCGTAAAGAAGTGCAAGAGTATGTGTTCGCTGATGAAGAGCGCCGCCGGTTCATCCGTGAGCAGCCGGTCTGGTACCGCAAGCTTTCGCGGAATCCGAATGACTTGTCAGCCTTTCATCTCGATATGATGAACTTTTATGAAAAAACGATTCCTCACAGGGTCAACCAGCTATCGGGCGGCATTCAGATGGCCCAGATGATGCTTCAAATGTTTCATGCGATGCGCACTCAGGATTAATTTAAAGCCTGAGTCTTTTTTTTATGATGATAAATCGCGTCATTCTGGCAAAGCTAGGTGTAAAGGAGTTGATCTGTGATGAAAAAGTGCTGGCTTGTAATCATGTTGTGCCTCTTGCTGGCCGGCTGCGCCACCCATAAACCAAAACCCAAGGGCGTTTCAGAATGGCGCGATGCAGCTTGTGCAAGCGAAGTTTTTGGAAAATAATAGTTTGGAGGCGGCACAGACATTTTTGAAAACGGCTGTTTTGTGATACACTATAGCTGGAGGTGCATGTCTATGTTTGCCACAATGGAATCGTTGCGGCTTCAAAATGAAGCATATGATTTGGCCAACATGATTCTTCAATCAGAGGCGGCTGAACATTACAGAAAATGCTACAAGCGTCTCCGCGAAGATGAAGAGGCCGGACGTATTATCGCTTCGTTTACGAAAATAAAAGAACAGTATGAGGATGTGCAGCGCTTTGGCAAGTATCATCCTGATTATAAAGAGATATCCAAGAAAATGAGGGAAATCAAACGGGAGCTTGACCTTCACGATACAGTAGCCGAATTTAAAAAGGCGGAAACCGAGCTGCAATCTATCCTAGATGAAGTCAGCGTGGAAATCGGTCAGGCTGTATCAAAACATATCAAAGTACCGACTGGAAACCCTTATTTTGATAATCTTTCATCTTGCGGCGGCGGCTGCGGGTCAGGCGGAAGCTGCGGCTGTAAAGTTTCCTGATGAGGCTCGGTCGCCCCGAGTCTCGTTTTTTTTAGAACTTCATGCACAGAGCGACAGGCAGGTGAACAATTTGGAAATCAGGCGTCAAGGCTTAATCGTTTGGCTGCACTCCTTGAAGCAGGCGAAAATGCTCAGGAAATTCGGAAATGTTCATTACGTTTCAAAGCGGCTGAAATATGTAGTGGTTTATTGCAATATGGAAGATGCCGAAAGAATCATCGCTAAAATACGTTCGTACTCTTTTGTCAAACAGGTGGATCTTTCATACAAACCGTTCTTGAAAATGGAGTTTGAATCCAAGCAGGATAAAGCGAAAGAATACGACTATAAAGCCGGGCTCTAACTTGCTTTATTTTAAAAAAATCCCCGCAGAAATACCTCTGCGGGGTCCTTCTATTCCTTAAAAATCAAGGAGAAGGCAAAGGGAGAGGAGAAACCGGAGGAAGAACTTATGGGGAAACGTAAGTCTTCTCCGCGGTTGGCAACAACATCAATCGATGCTGTTGCTATTATTATCACCACTGAGCCTTTTTGCTATACATATGAATTTGTACTTTGGGTGTTTGTGCCAGAAAACACTTTATGATAAGATAGGAATGATTTTTTTCGAGTTTTAAGAAAAAGTGGTGGAAGTATGAGAGTGATTTCTGGGACGTATAAGGGACGTGCCTTAAAAGCGGTTCCCGGCACGTCGACAAGGCCGACGACTGATAAAGTAAAGGAATCCATCTTTAATATGATCGGCCCGTATTTTGAAGGCGGCACGGGTCTTGATCTGTACGCGGGAAGCGGCGGATTGGGGATTGAAGCGCTGTCGCGGGGGTTTGACCGCTTCATTTTTGTCGACCGTGATTTTAAAGCGATTCAAACCGTAAAAGGCAATTTGAAAACACTGGGCTTGGAAAAACGGGCCGAGGTATACAGGAATGACGCTGAACGGGCTCTCCATGCGCTGGTGAAAAGGGGCGCAAGCTTTGACGCCGTCTTTTTGGACCCGCCATATCGAGAACAAAAGCTGGAAGCGCTTTTATCGAAGATTGATGAAGCGGATATGCTGACTGACAGAGGTTTTATTGTAGCTGAGCATGGGAAGGAAGTTATCCTTCCGACCGAGGCGGGCGGACTTCAGCTTGCCCGTCAGGAAATATACGGCTTAACAGGCGTGACCATATACAGAAAGAGAGGGAATGGGGATGGCTAGCATTGCCGTTTGTCCCGGAAGTTTTGATCCGGTGACTTTTGGACATTTGGATATCATCAGGCGCGGGGCGAAAGTGTTTGACAAAGTGTATGTATGCGTCTTGAACAATTCTTCGAAAAAGCCGCTGTTTACGGTGGAAGAACGCTGTGGGCTGCTTCGCGAAGTGACGAAGGATATCCCGAATGTGCAAGTGGAATCTTTCCAGGGGCTATTGATTGATTATGCAAAGAGCAAGCAGGCGAACGTCATCCTGCGAGGGCTTAGAGCGGTATCTGACTTTGAATACGAGATGCAGGGAACCTCGATGAACAAAGTGCTTGATGAAAATATTGAAACGTTTTTTATGATGACGAATAACCAATACTCATTCCTTAGTTCAAGCATTGTCAAAGAAGTGGCAAAATATAAAGGTTCAGTCGCAGAACTCGTGCCGGAAGCGGTCGAGGCTGCACTTGAAAAAAAGTTTGCAAAAAATGAGCGGCCGTAACCGGCTGCTCATTTTTTAGCAGGGGCGTAAGATTTGGCATAAAGAATGCTGTAAATGAGAAGGGTGCCGATCGTAAGGAGCGGACCAATCTCTGCCAACGCGTTCCACATCTGCAGAAAGAAAGATTCCGTTTTCCCGGCCGTCAGAAAGGAGAAGGCCGGCTCCGTCGGAGAATAGAACGATGTATAAAGAGGCTTCCAAAGAATAAGAACAAAGATCGCTGCATAAATGCCCTGGAGGATGCGGGCGATAAAAAACGGCTTAAAGCGAATATCGGTTTCAGCAAGAATGCCTGCAACCTGCGCCTGAACGCAGAAGCCGCTGAAACCCAAAATAAAGCTGACAATCACCGCTTGCTGGAGAAGCGCCGCATCCGTGGCACTGACCAGTTTGCTGCCGAGCGTAATTTCAAACAATCCCGATAATAACGGTTTATCAAAATCACCGGGGAATTGAAGAGCAGTCAAAATCATTCGTGTGGCGTGCGAAAGAATGTCGGTGATGTGCATCACAGAAAGAATGTTATTAAAAACCGAAAAAAGAATGATGAAGCCGCCCACCATTAACAGCGTTTGGACAGAAGAGATGACAGCATCGCTCAAAAGTTTGCCGAGCGGCCGCTTTTCTTCAAGTCTTGCCTGATGGAGCGCTTTTAAGGCTTCTTTAATAGAAGGCAAAGGAAGCTTCTTTCGCACAGCGGTGCGGTTCTCTTCTTTTCTTCCGTAAGTACGCATCGTCAACCCGACTGCGAAATTGCCCAAATAATGGGCTGCCGCAAGCACGACGCCGAGAGAAGGATTATGGAAAAAGCCGACCGCAACGGCTCCGAAAATAAACAGCGGGTTAGATGAGTTGGTGAACGAAGCGAGCCGCTCTGCTTCGACCCGTGAAATCTGCCGCTCTTGTCTCAGCCTTGAAGTCAGTTTTGCACCGGCCGGATTTCCTGATGCCATTCCCATCGCAAGCACGAACCCTCCGACGCCGGGAACGCGGAACACCGGTCTCATGAAAGGCTCTAGCAGCAGCCCGACAAACCTGACGACACCAAATCCGATCAAGAGCTCTGATAAAATAAAAAAAGGCAAAAGGGAAGGGAATACGACCTCCCACCACATGGCAAGTCCACTTTTAGAAGCGTCAAATGATTCTTGCGGATGGGTGATGACGGCGGCTGTAAACGAAAGCAGCAAAACGGCAATCATAAGTGTCTTTACCTTTGACATGTCCATTTCTAACCCCCTTTGCGGCTGTGAATACACATTGGAAACAGGATCATGATAAAATAAACGAAAAGCTTGCCCGATTTGTGCGGAAGCCTTCTCCGTGAAACTTCTTTATCATTATACGAAGGCTGGTCCTCATTTTAGACCACCAGATTGCAGATCGGCGATACAAATGAACCGGAAGCTGCTTGAGACTTGCTGAAGCCCTTCTCCTTAATAAGCATCAATAGAAGGTATGGCATACATCTGTGAATTCATGCAGGCTGAAAATTTGGAACCGGACCGAAGATGTGAGCCGGTGAAAATAAAGATGGAGGGTTACATATACATGCTGAAAAAAAGAATTATACGCATCGCATTACTGATCGTTATCATCACGGCCGCGCTGTCATTTGTGAAGCTGCCTTATTACATCACAGAACCCGGCGAAGCGACTGAGCTGAAACCTTTAATTAAAGTTGATAACGGCTATCCTGAAAAAGGGAGCTTTTCTTTAATGACAGTTAAAGTCGGCCCTGCAAATCCGCTTACTTACATGTGGGCAAAAGTGCGCCCTTACCACGAAATTCTTCCGGAAGAAAATTTCAAACAAGAAGGCGAATCTGATCAGGAATATATGAAGCGCCAGCTGCAAATGATGAGAGATTCCCAGGAAAATGCGATGATCGCCGCTTATAAGCGGGCCGGAAAAGAAGTCAGCTACACGTTTAACGGCGTATATGCCATGACGGTCGTCAGCGGCATGCCTGCAGAAGGGAAAATACAAGTCGGAGACAAAATTAAAAAAGCTGACGGAAAAACGTTCCGTTCAGCGGAGAGCTTCGTCCGCTACATCGAATCAAAAAAAGCCGGAGACCCCGTGAAAATCGTAGTTGAACGGGATAAAGAAGAAAAAACATATGAGATGAAGCTGAAAACATTTAAAGAAGATCCGAAGAGAGCCGGGCTTGGCGTATCCCTCATCACAGACCGCAATGTCAAGGTGAAGCCGGAGGTCGATATGGACATTGAAAACATCGGCGGTCCTTCGGCGGGGCTGATGATGTCAATGGAGATCTATAATCAGCTGACAAAAGAAGACGAGACGAAAGGACACCATATTGCGGGAACCGGAACGATCGATGACGAAGGCAAAGTCGGTCCGATCGGCGGCATCAGCCAGAAAGTCGTTGCCGCAGATAAGGCGGGAGCCGACATCTTTTTTGCTCCGAACGAAGGCGGAAAAAAAGGATCTAACTACGAAGAAGCGGTCAAAACGGCAAAAGATATTAAAACCGATATGAAAATCGTCCCTGTCGACACGATGGATGATGCGATTCATTATTTGGAAGATAAAGTGAAAACCGCCTGATGAGCAACATCAGGCGGTTTTATTTGCGCAAAAATATCCGGTTGTCTTCGTCATACCTGATCGGCGAAAGGGAATATTCCTGCTCTGTCAGCATCGTCCGCCCCGGCTCTTTGAGCGGGGCGCTGTATACTTGACCCGCTTTTATGTCGAGCTGAAGGGAAGGGTGGGAAAAAGATCCCGTCTTTGTAATAAGGGGTACGCTCAAGCTTTTTTTCTTTTCCGCTAAATAGGCCTGTCCTTTTTTTGTCATGCCGAGAAGTCTGATGTATGCCGGATACGGTTCGCTTAACATGCGCTTGACGTCGGCTTTCTTCGTTTTTGTGAGGATATGGGTGTTCATGCGCTGCAGCCTTGTCCACGTATAGCGCTTCGTTTTCAAAAGCTCCATGTATTCCTTAAATGAGCCTGCTTTTCGGATCGCTTTTTTGGCGCGGTGCTCAAGTCCTTCTTCCACTTCATAAATCCCTTTCAGCTCTTCTGTATCCATTGTATGGAGGCTGTATTTCAAAAAGGGGAAATAATCTTCGGGCGAGTGCCACATGCCGAAAGTCCGGGCGTATTCATCAAGCTCGTCGATCGATGGCTTTGGAAGGTAGAAGCGGCTGTTCGCGAGGCTTCCCGTTTCAAAGATCGATTTGCGTATGCTTGTGGCGCTTGCGATTCGGTCCGCTTCCGGGAAGGCCGAATCGTGATAGCCCGAGGATCGGCGCTTGACGGTTTCAGGCTTCATGCTCAATTGCTTTTGCACGATGGCTTTCACATAATGGAATCCGAGTATGTTGTTCGGCTTTGAAAGGTCAACAATGTTTCTGCCGTCTCCGGTTACAGCCCGGAACGCCTTTGCCATCGCTTGCGGGTAGCTCAGCCCAAACGCTATTTGTTTTTTTGCTTCTTCGTTGAGCCCGTCTTCGTGCTCTATCGTATGTGCGGCTGTATTGAGAAACGCCTCAATATCGCCGTGCTCGCTTCCGAAAAACAAAGAAGCACACCCTAACTCATTTAAAATCGCGACGGCGCCTTCAGCAAACGTTTCCGCTTTTTGAACAGCGAATATGTAAGGAAGTTCAACGACGACATCGGCAAAAGATGCGAGCGCCATCTTCGTTCGCGCCCACTTTGAGACGATGGCGGGTTCGCCGCGCTGCAAAAAGGAACCGCTCATAACGGCAACCGCCACCTCGCTCCGGGTTTCCGATTTTGCTTCCTTTATATGATATAAATGTCCGTTATGAAAAGGGTTGTATTCCACAACAAGGCCGACCGCTTTCATTTTTTCACCTCTCTTGCATCTCTTGAAATAGTTATGATACATTTACACATGGAATGTCCAGACGCCTAGCGAAAAACAGCATTTTTTCTAAGTGTATGAATTGTTGTTCACAATGTCAACGAATGAAAAGCGCAGGCGCATATCTGTAAAGAAAAAATATTGACAAAAAACATGATGAAAGCTATAATCATGTTTGTTGCTCACTTAGAGGTGATACAATGAAATGGACGATACATCAGTTGAATCAAATGCCGAAGAAAGACTTTGAATTTGATGAAACAGTTGATTTAAGCGAACTCTCTCAAAGCTCGGAAATACGCAGCATTTCACCGGTGCGGGTGAAAGGGCGCGCGGAATTCCGCTCAAAGCAGGCTGCATTTGATTTTACCATTTCAGGCGAGATGATCTTGCCTTGCTCAAGAACGCTTGTTGATGTTCGTTATCCATTCAGTATTTCTACAAAAGAACTGTTTATATTTCATAAGACCGAGGAATTGGAAGATGAAGACGTCCATATTGTTGAGGATGACCTCATCGACTTGACTCCGGTCGTGAAAGAAGAAATCCTTCTTGAGATCCCTATGCAAATCTTTTGTGAGTCTGTTCAAAAAGAAGAAGGTGCTCCGCAGGAGGGCAAGGATTGGCAGGTCATTACAGAAGATGACCGGAAAGACCGGATCGATCCGAGACTTGCCGGACTCGAGAAGCTCTTAAAACAAGATGATGAATCTTAACGCTCTTTAAGGAGGTGGGAATAATGGCTGTACCTTTTAGAAGAACTTCTAAAACGAAAAAAAGACTTCGTCGTACACACTTTAAATTGCAAGTGCCTGGTATGGTAGAATGCCCAAACTGTGGTGAGATGAAACTTTCACACCGCGTCTGCAAAGCATGTGGATCATACAAAGGAAAAGACGTAAAAAGCAACTAATCGTCAACAATGAAAAACACAAGACTTCAGGTCTTGTGTTTTTTTATTCCCTTCATCCTTTTATTTCCTGTAAAGAAAATAGTCTATCTACTCTATCAGCCGCATATGTATGAGGTAAATTCATAAAGTCATGGAGGGGGATAACATTTGACGATTACAAGGCAGGATGCATGGACACAGGATGAAGATATATTGCTGGCTGAGGTTGTTTTAAGGCACATTCGGGAAGGCGGCACACAGCTTTCAGCCTTTGAAGAAGTGGGCAAGGCTTTAAGCAGAACGGCCGCTGCCTGCGGATTCCGCTGGAATTCCTTTGTCAGAAAGCAATACCAATCAGGTATTGAACTGGCAAAAAAGCAGCGTAAAGAGCTGCGCAAAAAAATAGGCGTCCATTCTGCGAATCTTCCTGGATCTGTCAAAATGGTTTCCGGGAGCAATGCGGAAAATCTGACGCTCGATGATGTTATTCAATACCTTGAAAAGCTGAAAGAAGCCCCTGTTCAAAAAGACTTTATAGATGAGAAGAAAAAGCTCGCTGAAGAAATCAATGAGCTGAAACAAGAAGTTGAAAAGCTGCGAAGCGAAAATCAATCGCTGAAAAAACGGCTTGAATTGACGGAAGAGGACTATAAAGCCTTGATTGAAATCATGGAGAGAGCCCGAAAAATGGTCGTTCTTCAGGAAGGCGAACGAAACAAAAAGGTGAAGCCCCAGCCGGAGTCGAATGAAAATCTCGAGCCGCTTGAAAAATAGAAAACCGGCCATCCTCTTTCGGCCGGCTTTTTTCATTTAGGCTGATTCAGAACTTTGATTTGGTTCGCTCGCAGGATGCCAAACGAGCGGATTTTCCCCTTTATCCCGGGCCATATCGTATTTAACCGGTGTAAAGCCCATCTTGCTCCAAAAATCGGATGATTTGACACGCGGGCTTGTGCGAATCGGGAGTCCGAATGATTTGGCGAACTCCACCAGCATCGTACCGTAGCCGTTGCGCTGATACCCCGGCAAAACTTCAAGCTTCCAGAGCTCGAGGTAATCCTGGCCTTCTTCAAAGTATTGGTTGGTTTTTCCATCCGCTTTATACAGGCTCATTCTTGCGACGAGCCGATCCCCGTAATAGATGCCGTAAAAAGGTGAATTGCTGTCGTTTTCAATCATGTTGCTTTCAAGGTCCTCCAGCATGGAAAGCTCTTGAATCCCGTACTCCCTGAACTTTTTAAATTCTTCAAGCGTTTTGTAATTGATCAGCAAACGTTCGACTTTGACCATTATGTTACCCCCTTGTTTGTGGTCTACTTCTATTGTAAACGCTTTTTTCAAAAAATCCAAATGATAAAAATTTTCTAATATAATGAAGCGAAATGGTTCTGAATATTTGAAACAACTTACAAGTCAACGGCGAACATTTCTGCTATGATATACAGTATATGAAAAAATCAGGGTGTGAGCATGTGAAAATCGGAGTCATCGGAGGAGGCTCGGTCGGCCTCCTTTTTGCATACTATTTTTCATTCGGCCATGAAGTGACGGTGATCGCTCGGAGAAAGGAACAGGCTGAAGCGATTGAAGAAAAGGGAATCCGCCTTCTTGAAGACGAACAAGAGATGATCAGGAACGTCAGAGGCAGGACTGAACTTGATCCTGACTGCGATCTTCTTTTTGTTGCCGTAAAGGAGCATCAGCTCGGAGGCGTTCTGCCGGAACTGGAACAGGCCGCGCCTCGTGATATCATGTTCCTGCAAAATGGAATGGCCCATATTCCCGTGCTTGATAAATGGCAGACGGGCCACCGCATTTATACGGGATCTGTGGAACACGGCGCAGTCAGGGTGGATGACCGCACATTCCGGCACACGGGAAAAGGGGCCGTAAAATGGAGCGCGTTCCGAAGCCCATCCGCCTCCCGGCTGAAAAAAGAGCTCGCTTCAGTTCATGAAGCGTTCCCTTTTATTTGGTGCGAAGACTGGTATAAGACCCTCGCTGGAAAATTGATTGTCAATGCGTGCATCAATCCGCTGACGGCTCTTTTGCGGGTGGAAAACGGCGCACTGCTTGAAGAGCCGATGTATGAGGCCTATATGAAGCTCGTCTTTGAAGAAGCGAGCCGGATTTTGAAACTTGAAGACCGCCAAGCAGCATGGGACCATGTTCTTTCCGTTTGCCACCGGACAAAAAGCAACACGTCTTCGATGCTTGCCGATGTGCTGGCCGGAAGAAAAACGGAAGCCGATGCGATCATGGGCTATTTGCTGAAGCGGGCAAAAGAGTCAGAGGAGTCTGCTCCGCACCTTACCTTTTTATATCGCAGTATCAAGGCGCTTGAAAACGAATGGAGCTAAATCTTTTGACCGAATCGCGGAACGTGCTATACTCGTTTCGGAAAGCTAACTATTTACTGGAGAAAGGAAGTTCTAAAGATGCAGCTTACTGAACTTTCCATACAAAGTCAAAACCCTTTTGTTCGAGACTATATAAATGGAAAAAAGGAGATAGAGCCGTTTTTCGATTACGGCCTGAGCAATGAAAGTTGGAGTGTCCGTTTGGATGACCTTTCCTCCCGGACGTATGACCGCGATGCTTTAGCTGACTATTTGCTCGACTATCACAGCAAATTTCAATCGGCAAGCATGAATGAAACAATCGAACGGCTTCGCGATCCGAAAAGCGTCGTCGTTGTCGGAGGGCAGCAGGCCGGCCTTTTAACAGGTCCTCTTTACACTATACATAAAATCGTATCGATCCTTGTATTTGCAAAGCAAAAAGAACAAGAGCTGAACGTTCCGGTCATTCCGGTATTCTGGGTTGCGGGGGAAGACCACGATCTGGAAGAAATCAATCACGTCTACATTTCTGACGGGGGCAAGGTGAAAAAGCACAAGCTCCCGCAGTCTCACTGGAAAAAAAGCCAGGCGTCAAAAACGGCGCTCGATGCCGAAAAAGCTGAAAAGTGGCTGGACGGGATTTTTGCCTCATTTGAAGAAACGGAGTATACGAATGATCTTCTCAGCCATTTGCGCCGATGTTTAAGGCAGTCTCTTTCCTTCACCGATTTTTTCGAATATCTTGTTGCCGGCATGTTTGAACAAGACGGACTGATCCTTCTGAATTCCGGCGACCCGGGCATCAGAGCCCTTGAAGCGCGTTTTTTCCGGCAGC
This sequence comes from Bacillus sp. FSL W7-1354, assembly GCF_038002405.1. Taxonomy (NCBI): domain Bacteria; kingdom Bacillati; phylum Bacillota; class Bacilli; order Caryophanales; family Bacillaceae; genus Bacillus; species Bacillus sp. FSL W7-1354. Next base: position 687,155 of record NZ_JBBOCL010000001.1, read on the forward strand.
TGCTGAACAGAAACGACGAGCTGACCGATTCTGTCAAACGGCAGCAGGAATTCATGCAACAACTGGGCTACACACCGATTATCGAAGGAGCCGCACAGCATGCGAATCTTTTTTATGAGCACGACGGCGAGCGCTTTTTAATCGAAAAAGAAAACGGGGCGTTTTTTATAAAAGAGCTTCATCTTCAGTGGTCTGAAGCAGAGCTTTGCGATTTGATCTGCCAAAAGCCGGAAGCGTTCAGCAATAATGTCGTAACAAGGCCGCTCATGCAGGAATACCTTCTTCCGACATTGGCGTTCATCGCCGGTCCCGGAGAGATCAATTATTGGGGCGAGCTGAAAGGCGCTTTTCAGGTTATGGGCTATAAAATGCCGCCTGTCATACCGAGGCTTCAGGTTACATTCCTTGAGCGGCACATCGAAAAAAAGCTGGGCGAGCGGGGAATCGAACTCCGTGAATCGATTGAAAAGGGAGCCCGCGCCAAAAAAGAGCAGTATTTTGAAGATAAGGTTCCGAGCGGTTTTACCGATTCGGTCAAACAGGCGAAAGAAAAAATCGAAAACATCCATTCCGCTGTGCGCGCTGAAGCCCTCGAAATCGACGGGAGCCTCGGCCCCCTTTTAGAAAAAAACTCAGGCTTCATTCAAGACCAGCTCGAATTTTTGGAGAAAACGGTTATCAAAAGGATTGAAGAAAGAGAAAACTACATTTTGCGTGATTTTGACAAAATTCAAACGAGCATCAAGCCTTTAGACGCTCCGCAGGAGAGAATTTGGAACATCGTGTATTATTTGAACAAATACGGTCCGAATTTCTTGGAAAAATACAAGGATTTGCCATATTCATTTCAAAACATGCATCAAGTTGTCAAACTTTGAAATAATTTTTTAAAAAACCCTGAGTAGTTCAGGGTTTTTTTTTGTTCTAAAACAGTGTAAAATAAATTTGTGGAGAGAAGTGGTGGATAGTGGTGAGTTGAGGAACGAAAGTGGGGGCCGAGATCATGTTTATGGGTGAATACCAGCATACGATTGATTCAAAAGGCCGCATGATCATTCCGGCGAAATTCAGAGAAGGCCTCGGCGAGCAGTTCGTTCTGACGCGCGGGCTTGATCAGTGCCTGTTTGGCTACCCGATGTCCGAATGGAAACTCATCGAAGAAAAACTGAAGGCTCTTCCTCTTACGAAGAAAGATGCACGCGCTTTTACCCGCTTTTTTTTCTCCGGAGCCACCGAATGCGAATTGGACAAGCAGGGCCGGATCAACATTGCATCACCGCTTTTAAATTATGCAAAGCTTGAGAAGGAATGCGTGGTCATCGGAGTTTCAAATCGAATTGAATTGTGGAGCAAAGAGATTTGGGAACAATACGTAGAAGAGCAGGAAGATTCATTTGCCGAAATAGCTGAAAACATGATCGGATTTGATATATAATGAATCTTTGCGCATGCGGCGCTTCTGCAATCAGTTCATTTGAATAAAGGTGGGACTAGTAAAGAAATGTTTGAGCATACAACAGTATTATTAAAAGAAACAGTTGACGGTTTAAATGTAAAAGAAGACGGTACATATGTAGACTGTACATTAGGCGGTGCCGGTCACAGCGAATACTTGCTTTCACAGCTGTCTGAAAAAGGAAAGCTGGTCGCTTTTGACCAGGATGAAACCGCACTCCGCCACGCGAAGGAAAAACTGGCGGATCATGAAGGACAAGTCGTTTTCATAAAAAGCAATTTTCGGTATTTAAAAGACCGTCTAAACGAAATCGGCATCACGAAAGTGGACGGTGTTTTATTTGATTTAGGCGTCTCATCTCCTCAGCTGGATACACCTGAAAGGGGCTTCAGCTATCATCATGATGCACCTCTTGATATGCGAATGGACCTGTCGGCGGGCCTTTCGGCAAAGGAAGTCATCAATGAATGGCCTTATGAGGATCTCGTGAAAATCTTCTTTAAATACGGAGAAGAGAAGTTCAGCAAGCAAATCGCCAGGAAAATCGAAAAAGCAAGAGAACAATCGGCTATTGAAACAACAGGCCAGCTTGTCGATATCATCAAAGAGGCGATTCCCGCACCGGCAAGAAGAAGCGGCGGGCATCCGGCTAAACGGATCTTCCAGGCGATTCGAATTGCGGTAAACGATGAATTGAGAGTGTTTGAAGAAGCGCTTTTACAGGCGATTGAGGTACTGAAGCCGGGCGGAAGGGTATCGGTCATCACGTTCCACTCGCTGGAAGACCGGATCTGCAAATCGACATTTAAAGAGATGTCATCGCCTCCTGAACTGCCTCACGGACTGCCCGTGATCCCCAAGGAGTTTGAACCGAAATTAAAGTTAGTCAACAGAAAGCCGATCACAGCTTCTGAAGAGGAGCTTGAACACAATAACCGTGCGCGCTCAGCGAAGCTGCGCATCGCGGAAAAAGCACGAGAGTGAGCTGTACGAATTAAAAGGAGGTCATCAGTCTATGAGCAATTTGGCTTATAAAGTAGAAAAACAGCAACGACAGACAAACAGTGCAGAACAATCCGTTATCATCCGGAGAAGAGCATCGATAACGCTTGGGGAAAAGGTACTGATTGTGCTTTTTGCCCTGGCTGTACTCAGCGCTTCACTTTTTATGATTTCAAAGGCTTTTGCCGCGTATCAGACCAATATTGAAATTCAAAAGCTCGAAAAGAAGGTTGAAACGGAAAGCAGCAGAGTTGATGACCTCGAAAAAGAAGCCGATATGCTGAAAGAGCCGGACCGTATCATGGACATCGCCCGGAAAAAAGGCCTTAAATTAGGTGATAAAAAAGTGAAAGACATACAGGAATGATGCACAATGCCGAAAAAAAATAAATTCATGAACAGAGGAGCGGCAATACTCAGTATTTGTTTTGCCCTCTTTTTCTTTGTTATCGTAGGACGATTTGCGTTTATTCAAGCGACGGGAAAAGTGAACGGCGAAGTGCTTGCACAGAAGGCGAACGAACAGTATGAGAAAAAGCGGACGATCGAAGCCCACCGGGGATCGATCCTTGACCGGAACGGAAAAGTGCTTGCCGAAGACACTTCGACATACAAGCTCGTCGCGATTATGAGCAAAAAGATGGAACCTCAATACGTGAAAAACAAGCAGCTGACGGCTGAGAAGCTTGCGCCGATTCTCGGTATGGATGAGGGGAAAGTGCTCGATATTCTCAATAAAAAAGGAGCGTTTCAGGTTGAATTCGGATCGGCGGGGCGGGATTTGACATATGCCCAAAAAGAAAAAATCGAAAAGCTGAAGCTGCCTGGCATCGTGTTCACCCGCGATACGAAGCGCTACTATCCAAACGGAATCTTCGCTTCCAATCTCATCGGCTATTCGCAGATCAACGCAAAAACAGGTGAAATGCAAGGCATGATGGGCCTTGAAAAAACGCTCAACGATTATTTGAAAGAAACGGACGGATACATGACGTACGACACCGACAGAACGGGCTGGCGCCTGCCGAACAGCAACGAAAATATTAAAGCGCCAAACAACGGAGACAACGTGTATTTGACGATCGATCAAAAAATCCAGGCGTTTTTGGAGGACAGCATGACGACCGTCCAAAAAGAATACAAGCCGAAGAAGATTATGGCGGCGGTCGTTGATCCGAAAACGGGCAAAGTGCTCGCGATGGGGCAAAGGCCGAGCTTCAACCCGAACGTGCGCGATGTCACGAACTATTACAACGACCTTGTCTCCTACAGCTTTGAGCCAGGCTCAACGATGAAGATTTTCACATTGGCGGCAGCCATCCAAGAAGGCGTATATAATGGAGGAGAACAATACAAGTCTGGATCATATTCGGTGTCTAAAAAAGATAAGCCGATTAAAGACCATAATGGCGGCAACGGCTGGGGCCCGATCACATTTAATGAAGGTGTTGAACGCTCCTCAAACGTCGCGTTTGCGATCCTTGCCAATGATAAACTCGGCACAGACCGCTTCAATCAATATTTGCGGAAGTTCCATTTTTACGACAAAACGGGCATCGACCTGCCTGGAGAAGCGAACAGCAAAATCAATTTTGAATATTTGCGTGATAAAGTATCAACTGCCTTTGGTCAAAGTTCAGCGGTCACGCCGATCCAGCAGCTTCAGGCCGCGACAGCGATCGCGAATAACGGAAAAATGATGAAGCCTTATGTCATCGATCATGTCGTTGATTCTGACAAAAACAAAACGATTTATCAAAATAAACCGGAAAAAGTCGGACAGCCGATCTCTGCCAAAACGGCAAAAGAAGTGCGCGACCTGTTGGGAAAAGTCGTCACATCTGATAAAGGGACGGGGAAGCCGTACAAGATCGAAGGATTTGATGTCGCCGGAAAAACCGGTACGGCGCAAATTGGCGGAGAAGACGGCAGATATTTGACCGGCCGCGAAAACTACGTGTTCTCCTTCATGGGCATGGCGCCGAAGGACGATCCGCAGCTTCTCGTTTATGTAGCCGTACAGCAGCCGCAATTAAAGGCTACGGAAACAGGTTCTGCTCCGGTATCAAAAATTTTCAATCCGGTGATGAAAAACAGTCTTCACTATTTAAATATCACACCGACAGAGACCAAAAAAGAAGAAAAGCAGGAAGAAAAACAGCTGGAAATGCCTGATTTCACCGGCAAACGAGCCAAATCCGCCGAAAAAGAGGCGCAAAACAGCAGCTTTGTTCCGGTTACGATCGGCGATGGCTTGGCTGTGAAAGAACAGTACCCGAAAGCGGGAGAAGCCGTCCTGCCGAATCAGAGGGTCTTCCTGAAGGCCGACGGGAAAATCACACTGCCTGATATGACGGGCTGGTCAAAGCGTGACGCCCTCCGCTTCGGCGCCATGGCAGGCATTCATATCGAAACGAGCGGCCAGGGTTATGTGAAAAGCCAAAATGTAAAAGCAGGCAAAGAATTAAAAGCCAACTCGGTCGTAAAAGTCAGATTGAAAAACGAATAGATCCCGTCTAAAAGGCTATCGGCTCAGAGTCGATAGCCTTCCGTTTGGGCGCGGCCGCCTCCTGAGCATATAAAAATAAGGGCCGTTCTATCAAAACGCTCCAAGGCATAAAATGAAACAAGCCTAAATAAGGAGTGAACGGTCTCTTGCGCGTTTCCAATGTAACGGTCAGAAAACGTTTAATATTCGTTCTGCTTTTTGGTGTGATCATCTTTTTGATTATTGATACAAGGCTCGGATACGTTCAGTTCGTTCTGGGGGATAAACTGACGACATTAGCTAAAGATTCGTGGAGCCGGAACCTTCCTTTTGAGCCGGAAAGGGGCGAAATATTGGACAGGAACGGCGTCAAGCTGGCGACAAACCAAAGCGCGCCATCGGTTTTGGTTGTACCGAGGCAGGTTGAAAATCCGATCAAAACGAGCAAACTGCTGGCCAGCGTGTTGAATATGTCGGAAGAAAAAGCGTACAAACATGTCACGAAAAAAACGTCAATTGAAAGGATTAATCCCGAGGGCCGGAAAATTTCCCATGAGAAAGCAAAAGAAGTCAGAGATCTCAACTTGAAAGGCGTATACATTGCAGAAGATTCGATCCGCCATTACCCGTTCGGCAGCTATCTGTCCCATGTGCTCGGATTCGCGGGCATTGACAACCAGGGTCTGCTTGGCCTCGAAGCTTTTTATGACAAAGAGTTGAAAGGTGAAAAGGGCTATGTGAAATTTTATTCTGATGCAAAAGGCAAGAGGATGCCGGGGGAGGCGGATGACTATACACCGCCGAAAGACGGGCTTGATATGAAGCTGACGATTGATTCAAAGGTGCAGACGATTATGGAGCGGGAGTTTGATATCGCAGAAGCGAAGTATAACCCGGACGGAATGGTCGGTGTTGCGATGAACCCGAAAAACGGGGAGATATTGGCGATGGTCAGCCGGCCGGACTTTGACCCCGCAAACTACAAATCAATCGATCCTAAAGTCTATAATCGGAACTTGCCTGTATGGAGCACATATGAGCCCGGTTCGACTTTTAAAATCATCACGCTTGCCGCAGCTTTGGAAGAGAACAAAGTCAACCTCCAAAAAGATCACTTCTATGATAAGGGTTCCGTTGAAGTGGACGGCGCAAGGCTGAAATGCTGGAAGCGCGGCGGACACGGCGCACAATCGTTTCTTGAAGTCGTCCAAAATTCGTGCAACCCGGGATTTGTTGAGCTTGGTCAGCGGCTCGGCAAAGAAAAACTGTTCAGCTACATTAAAAATTTCGGCTTCGGACAAAAAACCGGGATCGATCTACAAGGCGAAGGAACGGGCATCTTATTCCCGCTTGACCGCGTCGGTCCTGTAGAGCAGGCGACAACCGCTTTCGGCCAGGGGGTATCGGTGACACCGATCCAGCAGGTCGCAGCTGTTTCTGCAGCTGTCAACGGCGGAACGCTGTATACGCCGTATATTGCCAAAGAGTGGATTGATCCCGTAACAAAACAAACAGTGAAAAAACAGACGCCGATCGCCAAAAGAAAAGTGATTTCTGAAGAGGCATCGAAACAGATCCGGTACGCGCTGGAGAGCGTTGTCGCCCAGGGGACGGGGCGGAACGCTTTTGTCGACGGCTACCGGGTGGGCGGCAAAACCGGTACGGCGCAAAAAGTCAAGGACGGGAAATATTTAAAAAACAATCACATCGTCTCGTTTATCGGAACGGCTCCTTCAGATGATCCGAGCATCGTCGTTTACGTCGCCGTCGACAATCCGAAAGGCACGATTCAATTCGGGGGTACAGTTGCAGCGCCGATCGTCGGAAACATCATGAGAGACAGCCTTCCACAGCTCGGCGTTAAGAAGCGGAAAGATCAGATTGAACGCAAATATCAATGGCTGGACAAAAAGCTGATCGAGGTCCCGAACCTTATAGGGCTTTCCGTGACAGAGCTTGAACCATTGCTGATCAACCTCAGGCTGAAAGCTTCCGGAAAAGGCGATGTCGTCGTTCAGCAGTCCCCTAAGCCGGGCGAAAAAGTAAAAGAAGGATCGACCATTCGCATTTACCTTGACAATAAAGACGGAGCCTCTGATTAATTCGGATCATGATAAGGAGCGGCAACCGGCTGATGTCCGGGGGCCGTTCCTCCTAAAAAATATATAGATTTTAAAGGATTAGCTGGATGTATCCTCTTTTTTACGCTAAAATATGAACTGTATGTCTGCATGCAGCTCGTGCGGTTAATCAACGCAGGAACATATGACAACGAATGAAGAATGATTAGACTTGAGAGGTTTGATACGATGAAATTAACAAAGCTTCTTACATATTTAAAAAATGCACCTTCCTATGCCGGCCAAGAAGACCCTGATATAACTTCAATTGAGATGGACTCCAGGGAAGTCAAGACAGGGAGTCTTTTTGTTTGTATAAAAGGCTATACAGTCGACGGGCATGACTACGCCCGGCAAGCCGCTGAAAAAGGGGCTGCCGCTATCGTGGCGGAAAGGGAAGTTGACGCCGATGTGCCGGTGATCATCGTCCGCCATACGAAGAGAGCGCTTGCCGTGCTGTCGGACGCCTTTTACGGACAGCCGACGAAGCAGCTGAAGCTGATCGGCATTACAGGCACAAACGGCAAGACATCGACTTCTCACATGGTGGAGGAGATCTTTAGAAAAGCCGGGAGCCGCACAGGACTGATCGGCACGATGTACACGAAAATCCATGACGAAACGTTCGATGCAAAAAATACGACGCCGGAAAGCGTCACACTTCAAAAAACGTTTAGAAAAATGGTTGATCAGGATGTGGATACAGCCGTCATGGAAGTGTCTTCACACGCTCTCCACATGGGCCGGGTCCACGGGTGTGATTACGATATCGCCGCATTTACGAACCTGACTCAGGACCACCTTGACTACCACCGGACAATGGAAGAATATAAACATGCGAAAAGTCTGCTTTTCTCTCAGCTCGGCGGATCTTTTAACCACGATACACCGAAGTGGGCCGTGCTGAATGCGGATGACCCTGCTTCAGCGTATTTCGCCCAAGTGACGTCAGCACACCTTTTGACATACGGAATTCAAAACGATGCCGATGTCATGGCTGAAAATATCAAAATGGCTCCGAAAGGGACAACCTTTGATCTGGTGACGCCCAAAGGTACTGCACAAGTAACGATTCCGCTTGTCGGCCTCTTTAACGTCTACAATGTTTTAACGGCCGCGGGGATCGCACTAGCAGCGGATATCCCGTTTGCCACGATCACAGAAGGAATTGAAGGGCTGAAAGGCGTCAGAGGAAGATTTGAGCTTGTGGACGCCGGCCAGGACTTTCCGGTAATCGTCGACTATGCCCATACTCCTGACAGCCTCGAAAATGTCTTGAACACGTGCAGAGGCTTAACGGAAGGAAAGCTGTTTGTCGTCGTCGGCTGCGGAGGGGACCGCGATAAGACGAAGCGTCCGAAAATGGCGAAAATTGCCGTTGACCTTGCCGATGAACCGGTCTTTACAGCCGATAATCCGAGAAGCGAAGACCCGCTCGCCATTTTAAACGATATGGAGGAAGGCGTAAAAGGGGCTTACTATCACAGCATCGTCAACCGTGAGCAGGCGATCTTTTTTGCCATTGCAAACGCCAAAAAAGGCGATGTCGTCCTGATCGCAGGCAAAGGCCATGAAACCTATCAGCAGATCGGCGGTCAAACCTTTGATTTTGATGATGCTGAGGTGGCCAAAAGAGCCATTCTTGAGCTGAAATAACCGAAAAAGAACTACAGGAAAGAGTTGTTGAAATGATGGATGAAATAAATCAACATATGAAAAAAAACAGTGAATATGATAAATGCGTATGCTGCTACTTATATCACGCGGAAAGGAGAGAAGAACGATGCTCGAACAAGTAATTTTATTTACCATTATCATGGGCTTTTTAATCAGCGTTCTTTTATCTCCGATTTTCATTCCGTTTTTAAGAAGGCTGAAATTCGGGCAGAGCATCCGTGAGGAAGGTCCGAAATCCCATCAGAAAAAATCGGGAACGCCGACGATGGGCGGCGTCATGATCATATTGTCGATTATCGCGACGACCATTGTCATGACAATGAAATTTTCCGAAGTCAGCATGAACATGATCCTTCTCTTGTTTGTTACGGTTGGATACGGCTTGCTCGGCTTTTTGGATGATTATATTAAAGTCGTGATGAAGCGCAACCTTGGACTCACATCCAAACAAAAACTGATCGGCCAAATCGTGATTGCTCTGGTATTCTATGCCGTCTACCACTTCCAAGGGCTGCCGACTGACATCCGCATTCCGGGAACAGAGCTGTCATTTGATTTCGGCTGGATTTATCCGGTGCTCGTCATCTTTATGCTTGTCGGCGGTTCAAATGCTGTCAACCTGACTGACGGGCTTGACGGGCTGTTGTCTGGTACTGCTGCCATCGCGTTCGGTGCGTTTGCAATTTTGGCATGGAACCAGTCGCAATACGATGTCGCCATTTTCGCGGTTGCTGTTGTCGGAGCGGTGTTGGGATTTCTTGTGTTTAACGCGCACCCCGCGAAAGTCTTTATGGGAGATACAGGATCGCTTGCCCTCGGAGGGGCGATTGTGACGATCGCGATTTTAACGAAACTGGAAATCCTGCTTGTCATCATCGGCGGCGTATTCGTCATTGAAACGCTGTCCGTCATTTTGCAGGTCATTTCATTTAAAACGACCGGCAAACGAATTTTCAAAATGAGCCCTCTTCACCATCATTACGAACTTGTCGGATGGTCTGAGTGGAGAGTTGTCGTCACTTTTTGGACAGCGGGACTTCTGCTTGCCGTCTTAGGAATTTACATCGAGGTGTGGTTATAAGTGGATACTCAAGATTTATTGCAAAATCAAAATGTGCTCGTACTGGGGCTGGCGAAAAGCGGATATGCTGCCGCTTCGATCCTTCATGAAAAAGGCGTAAAGGTTGTCGTGAATGACCAGCTGCCTTTTGAGGAGAATGAACCTGCGCGGATTCTCGCGGAAAAAGGGGTGGAAGTCGTCTGCGGCTCTCATCCGACGGAACTGTTTGATCTTCATTCGATCGACATTCTGATTAAAAATCCGGGCATCCGCTATGAAAACGTGATGGTCGAAGAAGCGCTGAAGCGGGGCATACCGGTCTGGACGGAGGTTGAACTTGCCTATCATCTGACAGATGCTCCGTTCATCGGCATTACCGGTTCAAACGGAAAGACGACAACGACAACGCTTGTTTATGAAATGCTGAAAGCCGATTCGAAAAAAGCGCTCGTTGCTGGTAATATCGGCACGGCGGCAAGCGAAGTGGCCAATCAGGCCGGCGGAGACGAATGGATCGTGACAGAGCTGTCGAGTTTTCAGCTCATGGGGACTTATCAATTCAGACCGAAAATCGGATTGTTATTAAACGTATTTGATGCCCATCTCGATTATCACCATTCCCGCCAAAATTATGAGCTTGCCAAACAGCAGGTCTATCGAAATCAATCGGAAACAGACGTTGCCGTTGTCAATTTGGACGATGAGACAGTCGTACGGCTTGCCGAGTGTTCAAAAGCGGAGAAGGTGTATTTTTCGGTCCGCCGGACACTTGAGCGCGGAGCGTGCGTGAAAGACGGCGTGATCATGTTTAACGGTGAACCGGTCATGCCGCTTGAAGACGTCGTTTTGCCGGGAGAGCACAATTTGGAGAACATTTTGGCCGCCCTTTGCATTGTTAAAACCGCAGGCGTCTCCGATGAGGCCGTCCGCAAGGTGCTGACGAGCTTTACCGGTGTAAAGCACAGGATGCAATACGTCGCGACGATCAAAAACAGACTGTTTTACAATGACAGCAAAGCGACAAACATTCTTGCGACCAAAAAAGCGCTGTCCGCCTTTCAAAAGCCGGTCATTTTGCTGGCAGGGGGGCTTGACCGCGGAAATGAATTCGATGAACTAAAGCCGCATATGTCTTTTGTCAAAGCGGTGATCACATTCGGCGAGACCGCACCGAAGTTTGAGAAGCTGGCCGAAGAAATGGGAATACAACAGGTTAAACGTGTCGATAATGTTGAACAAGCAGCAACTGCGGCGTTCAGCCTGTCAGACGAAGGAGATGTCATTCTTCTGTCCCCGGCCTGTGCAAGCTGGGATCAGTACAAAACATTTGAAGAACGTGGTGACATGTTTGTAAACGCCGTGCATATGCTTAAATAAGGGCTTGTCTCGTAAAGATAGCCCTAAGAATTAGAGCTTGGGGTGTTCGGCTTTGCAAACAAAAAAAACGTCACCGGATTTTTTGCTGGTTATCATTACGCTATTGCTTTTAACAATTGGACTGATTATGGTATACAGCGCCAGTGCAGTATGGGCGACTTACAAATACGACGACTCCTTTTTCTTTGCGAAACGGCAGCTTTTATTTGCCGGCATCGGGGTCATCGCCATGTTTTTCATCATGAATGTCGACTACTGGACGTGGAGAACTTATGCGAAAATACTGATCATAGTATGTTTCTTTCTGCTCATCATCGTCCTTGTTCCCGGGATCGGCATGGAACGGAACGGGTCGAGGAGCTGGATCGGAGTCGGCGCTTTCAGCATTCAGCCGTCCGAGTTTATGAAGCTCGCGATGATCGCATTTTTGGCCAAGTTTTTATCTGAAAAGCAAAAGAATATTACATCGTTTAGAAAAGGCTTTGTGCCGGCGCTGGGTATTGTCTTTTCAGCTTTTTTGATCATCATGATGCAGCCTGACCTTGGAACAGGAACCGTAATGGTTGGCACATGCATCATTATGATCTTCGTCGCGGGTGCGAGAATTTCACACTTCGTTTTTCTCGGTCTTCTGGGTCTGAGCGGCTTTGTCGGCCTTGTGCTGTCGGCGCCGTACCGGATCAAAAGGATCACTTCATACTTGAACCCTTGGGAGGACCCTTTGGGGAGCGGCTTTCAAATCATTCAGTCTCTTTATGCGGTGGGGCCCGGCGGGCTGTTCGGCCTCGGCCTCGGCCAGAGCAGGCAAAAGTTTTTTTATCTGCCTGAGCCGCAGACAGATTTTATTTTCGCGATTTTATCAGAGGAGCTCGGCTTTATCGGCGGATCGCTGATTCTTTTGCTCTTCAGCGTTCTATTATGGAGAGGCATCAGAATCGCGCTCGGTGCGCCCGATTTATACGGCAGTTTTGTCGCCGTCGGCGTCATTTCGATGATAGCGATTCAGGTTATGATCAATATTGGCGTCGTGACCGGCCTGATTCCTGTTACAGGCATCACGCTTCCGTTTTTAAGTTATGGCGGTTCATCACTGACCTTGATGCTTATGGCGGTCGGCGTGCTGCTGAATGTCAGCAGGTATTCTAGATACTAGATTTTGGCGATAACCCTGTTGCGAGATAGCAGGGTTATCGGCGTGTACATAAGGAATAAGGGGGAGAACAGATGCGGATTGTTGTTAGCGGAGGCGGAACGGGCGGCCATATTTATCCCGCCCTTGCGTTTATTAAAGAAGTGAAACGGCATCATGAAGATGTTGAGTTTTTATATATCGGAACCGAAAAAGGCCTGGAGAAAAATATCGTCGAGCGGGAAGGGATCCCTTTCAAGGCGATTGAAATTACGGGTTTTAAAAGAAAGCTGTCATTTGAAAACGTCAAAACCGTCATGCGTTTTTTAAAGGGTGTAAAAGAATGCAAAAAAGAATTAAAACGGTTTAAGCCCGACGCGGTGATCGGCACGGGCGGCTACGTGTGCGGACCCGTGGTATACGCCGCTTCAAAACTGGGGATTCCGACGATTATCCACGAACAAAACAGCCTTCCCGGACTCACCAATAAGTTTTTATCCAAATATGTTGATAAGGTAGCCATTTGTTTTGATGAAGCGAAACCGCATTTTCCTGCAGAAAAAGTTGTTTTTACAGGAAACCCGAGGGCGTCTGAAGTCGTCTCTATAAAAGGGGGCCGTTCCATGACCACTTTGGGCCTTTCAGAAGGCAAAAAAACGGTCCTTATTTTCGGAGGCAGCCGCGGTGCCACTCCGATCAATGAAGCGGTTATCGCGATGCAAAACGAATTAAAAAAGCGGGATTACCAGGTTCTTTATGTCACAGGGGAAGTTCACTATGATAAAGTAACAGCTGCGCTTAAAAAAGAAGGCCCCGCTCCGAATATGGTCGTTCAGCCATTTCTCCATCAAATGCCCGAGTACTTAAAAGAGTTCGAAGTCGTCGTGGCACGTGCGGGAGCAACGACAATAGCGGAAATCACCGCGCTCGGTATTCCAAGCGTATTGATTCCGAGTCCGTACGTTACGGCCAACCACCAGGAAGTGAACGCACGCTCACTAGGAGAGCAGAACGCCGCTGTCGTTTTAAAAGAATCAGAGCTTAATGGAGACCGCTTAATTCAGGCGATCGATCATATTTTACAAGACGAAAAGACGCTGCAAGAGATGAAGAGCCGCGCGAAGTCGCTTGGCGTGCCGGACGCGGCCGAACGCTTGTACAATGTGCTGAAAGAACTGAAACATCATGCAAAATGATAAGACAGAAGGATTTTGGAGGTTTTCGATGGATAAGGTGATACAAGAATTAAAAGAACTTGAAGTCGGCAAAGTTCTGGAAAACGAGCCGCTCAGCAACCATACTACGATTAAAATCGGAGGACCGGCTGACGTGCTGGTGGTTCCGAAAAACATTCAAGCTGTCAAAGATACGATGAAGGTGATCAAGAAGCACGGCGTCAAGTGGACGGCCATCGGCAGAGGCTCGAATCTTCTTGTCCTTGATGAAGGGATAAGAGGCGTTGTCATCAAGCTCGGACAGGGGCTTGACCATATGGAAATCGACGGCGAGCAAGTAACGGTCGGCGGCGGCTACTCTGTCGTAAGGCTTGCGACAGGCATCAGCAAAAAAGGGCTTTCCGGCCTCGAGTTTGCCGCGGGCATTCCGGGTTCGGTCGGCGGAGCGGTTTACATGAATGCCGGAGCCCACGGTTCTGATATCAGCAGGGTATTGGTGAAAGCATTGATCCTGTTTGAAGACGGAACGATCGATTGGCTGACGAATGAAGAGATGGCGTTCAGCTACCGCACGTCCATCCTGCAAAACGAGCGGCCGGGCATATGTCTTGAAGCCGTTCTCCAGCTGGAGCAAAAAGAACGCGATGAGATCGTTGCGCAAATGCAGAAAAACAAAGACTACCGAAAAGAAACGCAGCCTGTGTCCAACCCTTGCGCAGGGAGCATCTTCAGAAACCCGCTGCCTGAACATGCGGGCCGGCTAGTAGAAGAGGCTGGTTTGAAAGGCCATCAGATCGGCGGGGCAAAGGTTTCAGAGATGCACGGCAATTTTATCGTCAACGCAGGCGGCGCAACAGCACAAGACGTCCTGGATTTGATTGCATTCATTCAAAAAACGATTAAAGAAAAATACGATATCGACATGCACACTGAGGTCGAAATTATCGGAGAAAAACGGTAAACGGCCTCTCTACTTCAGATCGCCTTATGATATAATGTATGAAACAAACAAGCAAACGGCATCCTAGTATGTCGTTTGTTTCGCTAAATGGAAGCTTTTTAGCTTGCCCCGTGCTTTCATATGTCGAAAAGCGCGTCATTTTTCCGAACAAAAATAAGCAAATAAAAGTCTTTTTGTCTGCTTTATTAACCCTGAGGTGAGCCTACGTGAAACCCGGTATTGATAAAGAAAAAGTAGTGAATATAGAAGAACGGATTCCCAAAATCAAAGAACAGCGAAAGCAAAAGGCAAACCGCCGGCTGATCACCTTTATTCTGCTCTTTTTCACGATGATGCTGATCATCATTTACCTGCAGACGCCGATCAGCAAAGTTTCGACGGTAGAGATCAAAGGAAACAAAAACGTTTCAAAAGACCAGATCATTTCCCTGTCTTCGATCCATAAAGGACAGACGGAATTCTGGAGTCTGAGCAAGCAAAAGGCCGCAGAAAAGATCGAGCAGAATAAATTGATCAAAAAAGCCGAAATCTCTAAACAGCTGCCCAACAAAATCGCCATCTCCATCGAAGAGTATAAAAGCATTGCGTTTTTGCAAAAACACAATGTGTACTACTCCGTGCTTGAAAACGGCACGGTGCTTCCTGAAGAGGTGACGCCGACTGACATCGGACCGACCCTTAATAACTGGGAGGAAGACGAAAAGCTCGTTCAAATGGCAAAACAGCTGAACAAGCTTTCCGATTCCGTGAAAAAATCGATTTCCGAGATTAACTATACGCCTCAAAAATCAAATCCTTGGCTGATCAGACTGTATATGAACGACGGCTATATCGTGACGGCTTCGCTGAAAACGTTCGGACAGAAAATGAACAGCTATCCGGCGATCGTAAAAGAGCTGCCGAAAGGGGAAAAAGGCATTATCCATATGGAAGTCGCGACTTATTTTGAACCTCTGAAAAAAACGGATGAAAGCAAAAAGGGAGACGGAAATTGAAGAGGCACACAGTCAATCTTTCACTCGCCATGCTTGTCCTCGGATTCCTGCTGTCTTTCTCCTATCAATTCGCCAGGGAAAACAAAGACCATGAAGAAACAGCTGAAAATTGGAAAGAGGAGTATTCCTTGCGCGACCGGCTGATTTCCCAGGAAAAGCAAAATAAGAAGCTGGAACAGGAGCTTTACAAAAAACAGCAGGAAGTACAGAAAACAGAGACGGCTTTGAAAAAGGAAAAAAAAGAGTATTACAATATTGTTGAAGATGTTGAAAGGTACAGAATGTTCGTCGGGGAAATCGGCGTTCAGGGCGAAGGAATCAAGGTGACGCTGAAAGACGCTTCTTACATACCGGAAGGTGAGAATGTCAACAACTATATCGTACATGAAAGCCACATATTCCGCCTGCTCAATGAGCTGTGGATTTCCGGGGCGGCCGCGGTGTCGATCAACGGACAGCGTGTGACACATCATTCTTACATATCGTGCAACGGTCCTGTCATCACGGTTGACGGCAACCAGTATCCCGCGCCGTTTGTCATTTCGGCCATCGGGGATCCGGATGTGCTGATGCCGGCGCTGAACATTGCAGGAGGGCTTGTGGACCAGCTGAGCCGCGATCATATTTCAGTCAGCATCGAAAAACAAGACCAAATCGAGATGGAGCCCCTTTTAAAGCAGGGGGAATGAACGTTGAAAAGTTGGTGGGCGGACGTTGAAGAAAAATAATCGTTTCATCAGTTTGAGCATCCTGATGCTCATTTTCGGAATTATGCTGTCCGTGCAGTTCAATTCGCTGAAAGCGCCGAAAGTCCGCGATACGCGGGACATTTGGGACCTCAGGGAGGATCTGAAGAAAGAACAGAAAAAACAGCTTGAGCTGATCAGCGAAATTGACAAATATGAAAAAATGCTGAACACATACAGTCATCAAGAAGAAACCTCGCGGACAAAAGCGTTGAATGAAACGCTTCAAAACTTAAAAAAACAGGCCGGCTTCACAGATGTTACAGGGAACGGAATCATCATCACCATTTCTCAGCTTTTCTCGGAAGAACTCACGGGAGAATCCATTCAAAATCCGCCGCCAGACCTTCTGAAAAAGCTGATTAATGAACTGAATATGTATGAAGCGGAAGAAATATCGATCAATGACAGAAGGGTTGTCAACACGACGGTGATCAGGGATATCAACGGAACAACCAAAATCGACGGATATCCTTTGGACAACTATCCGATAACGGTAAAAGTCATCGGCAAAAACGCCGATAAACTATATAGCCGAATGAATGCTTCATCCCTGCAGGATCTGTTCGCGGGAGAAAATCTGGATTTGCAAATCAAAAGGCCTGAAAAACAAATCAAAATCAAAGCTTACGAAGGTTCAATGCAAGTTGCGCCATTGAAACCGCTCGAGAAATCAAAAGGAGAGAATTCCTAATGTGGCTTCCGGTTTTAGGGCTTTTGCTCGGAATTACAATCGGGTTCAGCACGAACTTCACCATTCCGGATGAATACTCAAATTATTTGTCCCTGGCGATTCTTGCATCCCTTGATACTTTGATCGGGGGAATAAGGGCCCATTTGGAAAGTGTATACGATGAACTAGTTTTTGTGACGGGCTTTTTCTTCAATATTATTCTCGCCATAAGTTTGGCTTTTCTGGGCGTTCATCTTGGTGTAGACTTGTATTTAGTCGGTATGTTTGCATTTGGCGTGAGGCTTTTTCAAAACATCGCGGTCATCAGAAGAATACTGCTCGCCAAATGGACGGCCTCGAGGAGAAAAAATTAAAAAAAATCGGATTTAAAAGAGGATATACATAGGATATCACGAATATTCACAGTAATCCTAAAACTAAAAACGAAGCGTATTGGTTTGTATTGATTGTTACACACTTGTAAAACCAGATTCATTGTATTGTTGTTCGGCAAATAATAGAATAGAATTGACTGAAATGTGAGGAGGTGCCATAGAATGAACAACAATGAACTTTACGTCAGTCTAGACATCGGTACGTCCAATATTAAAGTGATCGTCGGTGAAATGTCAGACGATTCTCTTAACATTATCGGAGTCGGAAATGTTCCCTCAGAGGGGCTGAAAAAAGGATCAATCGTTGATATAGATGAAACGGTTCATTCTATAAAAAAAGCGTTTGAACAAGCAGAAAGAATGATAGGTTTTCCGCTGACCCACGCGATCGTCGGGGTTAATGGGAACTACATCCATATTCAAGATACGAACGGTGTTGTGGCTGTCTCAAGCGAGAATAAAGAGATCCACGTTGAAGACGTGCGCCGGGTGATGGAGGCCGCTCAAGTCGTTTCCATCCCGCCTGAACAGCTGATCGTCGATGTGATTCCGAGACAGTTTATCGTTGACGGCAGAGGCGATATTACAGATCCGAAAAAGATGCTCGGCGTCCGCCTTGAAGTGGAAGGATCGCTGATCACGGGCTCTAAAACGATCTTACATAACCTGCTGCGCTGTGTGGAAAGAGCGGGAATTGAAATAACGGATATTTGTCTTCAGCCGCTGGCTGCCGGATCTGTCGCTTTATCAAAGGACGAAAAAAACCTCGGAGTGGCTTTAATCGACATCGGGGGAGGATCGACAACGGTTGCCGTATTTGAGGACGGACATCTTCTTGCGACCCGCGTCATACCCCTGGGAGGAGAAAACATCACCAAGGATATTTCAATCGGATTGCGCACTTCCACAGACGAAGCTGAGCGGGTGAAGAAGCAGTTTGGACATGCTTTCTATGAAGAAGCGTCGGAAGAGGAAACATTTGAAGTCGCCGTGATCGGGACAGACCAAAAGCAGACCTTTTCTCAGCGGGAAGTGGCAGACATTATAGAAGCCAGGCTCGAAGAAATCTTTTTATTCGTGGCAGAGGAACTGCGGAACATGGGAATAAAAGAATTGCCGGGAGGGTTTGTGCTTACAGGGGGACAGGCTGGAATGCCGGGTGTCCTCAGCCTCGCACAGGATGTTCTTCAAAATAACGTCAGAGTGGCTAGCCCGAATTATATCGGTGTAAGAGAACCTCAATACATGACAGGAGTCGGCCTCATCCAATTCGCTTACCGCAACGCAAAAATCCAAGGCAGAAAAGTAGGTTTTAAGATGCCGGAACAAGCGGTTCAGGAAGTCGCGGCAACACATCAAAAAGAAGTGCAGCAGCGACCGAAGCCAAAATCCAAGCAGCACGCTCAAGCTGAGAAAAAGCCGAGCAAAATGAAGAAAATATTTAACTTCTTTTGGGAATAGAGATTAGTCATTCGACGGATTAGGAGGATTTAGCATGTTAGAGTTTGAAACAAATATAGACGGCTTAGCATCGATTAAAGTAATAGGAGTAGGTGGCGGCGGTAACAATGCCGTCAATCGGATGATCGAAAATGACGTTCAGGGAGTCGAGTTTATCGCAGTCAATACGGATGCCCAGGCTCTCAACCTGTCAAAAGCGGAAACGAAAATGCAGATTGGTGCGAAGCTGACGCGCGGGCTCGGCGCAGGAGCCAATCCGGAAGTCGGCAAAAAAGCCGCAGAGGAAAGCAAAGAACAAATTGAAGAAGCGCTGAAAGGTGCAGACATGGTGTTCGTCACAGCCGGAATGGGCGGCGGAACAGGAACGGGCGCGGCACCTGTCATCGCACAAATCGCAAAAGATCTGGGCGCATTGACTGTCGGCGTTGTCACAAGGCCGTTTACCTTTGAAGGAAGAAAAAGACAGCTTCAGGCGGCAGGCGGTATTTCAGCAATGAAGGAAGCCGTCGACACCCTGATCGTCATTCCGAATGACCGTCTTCTTGAAATCGTCGATAAAAACACACCGATGCTTGAAGCGTTCCGCGAAGCGGACAACGTTCTCCGCCAAGGTGTTCAGGGCATTTCAGACTTGATCGCAACACCTGGACTGATCAACCTTGACTTTGCCGACGTCAAAACAATCATGTCCAACAAAGGTTCTGCACTGATGGGTATCGGTGTAGCGACAGGTGAGAACCGCGCTGCAGAAGCCGCTAAAAAAGCTGTTTCCAGCCCGTTGCTTGAAACGGCGATTGACGGTGCCCAAGGCGTGCTGATGAACATTACAGGCGGAGCCAACTTAAGCCTTTACGAAGTTCAGGAAGCAGCGGACATTGTGGCGGCTGCATCTGACCAGGACGTCAACATGATCTTCGGATCTGTCATCAATGAAAACTTGAAAGACGAAATCGTCGTTACGGTCATCGCGACCGGCTTTATCGAACAGGATCAAGATGCATCTAAGCCGCAGAGACCTTTAAACCAAGGCTTAAAACAGCATCATCAGCCTGCTCCGAAACGGGAGCCGAAGCGCGAGGAGCCAAGCATGCCGCATCGCAGCCAATCACAGCCTGCCGAGGATACGCTTGACATCCCGACTTTCTTAAGAAACCGCAATAAACGCTAAAACGTCTATAATACATTGGAAAGCTGCCGACAAGAAGTCGGCGGCTTTTTTTATGCGCTGGAACGGATTCTCCCCTCCAAAAGCATCAATTGTCATTCTGATCGAAGCGCCTCCCTCAAAAGCCTTGCATCTAACCTCTCTCTTTTCTCCCGGATGCACGGATTTTCCTTTCAGCTTGTCATCTGGCCGAACTATGAACAGTGAACAAGTCATATGTAAAAAGAACGAATTTACAAACCGACAAAGGAAAAATGACAAAATACGACAATGTCTATAAGTCTTTTCTTTTACCATTATTAATAGTTTCTGTTTCTAGACAAAGAAACGCAAGAAACGACTATATTTGCTATTGCTTAAAGGAGGATGTCATGTGAAGAAAAAGCCATTATTCAGCACATTCATGTGCGCTGCACTCATCGGTTCACTTCTCGCTCCGGCTGCTGTGCAGGCTGAAACAGGCACGACAGCGAAGGCCAAGGAACAAAACAAAATATCAAGCGCTCTTTACAAACGTTTTGAGAAAGAAGATAAAGTGACTTTTTTAATCAAAATGAAAAACCAGGCGAATCTTCAGCAAGCGGCGACAGCGGCTGAAAACCGGGCGAAAGCAAGCGTGATGACCGTGAAAAAAGTAAAAGAAATCAAACGTTCAGCCGTGCTGACGTCCCTGCGTACAAAAGCTGAGAGAACGCAAAAAGACTTAAAATCGTTTTTAGAAAAAGAAGAGAAAAAAGGAACAGCAAAGCAAGTGGAATCTTTTTATATTGTAAATGGCATTGCCGTGACAGCGACAAAGGATGTTATGGAAAAAGCGGCTTCATTTCCGGAGGTTGAAAAAGTGCTGCCAAATCAAAAAATTAAGCTCGGCAACACTGAAAAACCCACGGTAGAATCGAAAACGTCTGCGGATCGTTCCCCCGCTTCCAACATTCAGCAGGTTCATGCGCCTGATGTCTGGAAAAAGCGCTATAAAGGCAAAGGAGCCGTTGTCGCTTCGATTGACACCGGCGTTGAGTGGGATCATCCGGCGTTGAAGACAAAGTACAGGGGCTACAACCCTTCTAAACCGAACAGTCCAGACAATGAGTTCAACTGGTTTGATGCGACAAGCAATAAGAAAACGCCATATGACGACTTGGGCCACGGCACACATGTGACAGGCACGATGGTCGGCTCAGAAGCCGGCGGCAAAAACCAGATCGGTGTCGCACCGACTGCGAAATGGATCGCTGTCAAAGCCTTTTCAGAGGACGGCGGAGACGAAAAATCCCTTTTGGCTGCAGGAGAATGGATTTTGGCTCCGAAAGATGCGAAAGGAAAAGGGCACCCCGAAAAGGCTCCCGATGTCGTCAACAATTCTTGGGCGGGTGAACGCGGACTCAATGAATGGTATTTGGATATTGTCAAAGCTTGGCGGTCAGCTGATATCTTTCCTGCATTCGCAGCAGGTAATGTCAGCGAATTGGAACCGGGCGGACCGGGTTCAGTTGAGAATCCGTCCAACTATCCGCAATCTTTCGCGATAGGCGCAGTTGACAGCGCAAACGCGTTAGCCGATTTTTCATTGCAAGGACCATCGCCATATGACGAAATCAAGCCCGATATTTCGGCACCGGGCGTCAGCATCCGCTCTGCTTATCCGGGACACAAGTATGCTGCGATGAGCGGAACATCGATGGCGACCCCGCATGTATCAGGGATCGTCGCTTTAATGAGGGAAGCCAATCCGGACCTCACAGTCGATGAAATCGAGCGCATCCTGCTGAATACGGCGACGCCTCTGACTGACAAAACGTTTAAAAAATCGCCGAACAACGGCTACGGATA
Organism: Bacillus sp. FSL W7-1354; assembly: GCF_038002405.1. NCBI lineage: Bacteria > Bacillati > Bacillota > Bacilli > Caryophanales > Bacillaceae > Bacillus > Bacillus sp. FSL W7-1354. Next base: position 708,865 of record NZ_JBBOCL010000001.1, read on the forward strand.
CGGCTTGGTCAACGCTTTAAAAGCTTTTGACGCGGCTAAAAAAACAAAATGATAAAAAAGGACAAAACCGCTTTAACGGTTTTGTCCTTTTTTATCTAATTTTAAACATGACCTTGACAAATACCGACAAAAAAATTAACCAGTTTTTACTATATTTAAGTTACATCAAGGTCAGACAAGGCATCCACAAGGAGAGGAGGACGGACAAGTCCAGCCAATTTCATCAAAAAGGGGGATGTTCATTTGAAAAGAAAGCTGAGAAAAAAGGCGTTTTCCACCATTTTAAGCGGTTTGTTAATCGGCTCGCTGTTCATGCCCGCTGTTTCAGATGCCGCGGCAAAGCCTGCGCTCACTTCGATGAAAGAACAAGCAGCTGCAGGGAAGGGAAAAATTTCAAAATCTCTTGTCAAACAGTTCAAAAAAGAAGATCAAGTCACATTCTTGATCAAACTGAAAGATCAAGTCGATACTCCAAAGGTGGCCAAGCAGGCGGAAAAGAATGCGAAGAAAAAGTCGCTGAGCGCGGCTAAAACAGAATATCAAAAGCGCTCGGCTGTCGTCTCCGCTTTAAGAGTCAAAGCGGATGAGACGCAAAGCGATTTGAAACGTTATTTGAAAAAGCAGGAAAAACAAGGGAAAGTAAAAAAAATCCGCTCCTATTATATTGTCAACGGGATGGCCGTCCATGCGACGAAAGAGGTCATGGAACAAGTAGCGGCTTTTCCGGAAGTAGAGAAAGTGCTCCCGAACGAAACAAGGCAGCTGATCAAGCCGGCTAAACAGTCTGTGAAAAAATCGGCAGCTAAGGATGAAAAAGAAATCGAATGGAATATCAATCGAGTCGACGCGCCAAAAGCCTGGAAATTGGGATATGACGGAACGGGCACGGTTGTCGCGTCAATTGATACGGGCGTGCAATGGGATCATCCGGCATTGAAAGAAAAATACCGCGGATATGACCCGCAGCATCCCGATCAGCCTGATCACGAATTCAGCTGGTATGATGCGGTTTCTGGCGCTTCTGAACCTTTTGACGACCTGGAGCACGGCACGCATGTAACCGGGACGATGGTCGGATCAGAGCCTGACGGCCAAAACCAAATCGGTGTGGCGCCGGGTGCAAAGTGGATTGCCGTGAAAGCTTTTTCGGATGACGGCGGAACGGACGAAGACCTCCTTGCAGCGGGGGAATGGATTTTGGCGCCGAAAGATAAAGATGGCAACCCGCACCCTGAAATGGCTCCGGATGTTGTCAATAACTCGTGGTCAGGGGGAGCCGGGATTGATGAGTTTTACAGGGATATCGTAAAAGCGTGGCGAGCTGCCGGCATCTTCCCTGAGTTCTCTGCGGGGAACGCTGATTTCACCAATCCGGGAGGACCTGCTTCGATTGCCAATCCGGCAAACTACCCCGAAGCGTTCGCGACCGGTGCGACAGACATCGATAATCGCTTAGCCGATTTTTCACTTCAAGGTCCTTCCCCGTATGATGAGACCAAGCCTGAAGTAACAGCACCTGGGGTCAACATTCGCTCTTCTGTCCCTGGAAGCGGCTATCAAGACGGCTGGGACGGCACTTCAATGGCAGGACCGCATGTCGCAGCCGCGGCCGCACTTATCAAGTAGGCCGATTCGTCGATCACCGTTGATGGGATCGAAAAGATTTTGATGGAAACCGCAACACCGCTCACAGACAGCAAATTTACCGAATCGCCGAACAACGGATACGGCCACGGGCTCGTGAACGTGTTTGACGCGGTGTCCGCCGTCACAGAAGGGTTGGGCAAAGCGGAAGGACAAGTCGGAAAAGAAGGCGAAGACAAAAATCCGCCGGTCTTAAACCATCAAGAGATCAAGGAAATTTACTCAGGCTCAGAAACGCCTCTTTCAGTTGATGTGGAAGACGATGTCAGCATCATATCGGTCAAATTAAGCTATAAAACCGATGATTCCGATTGGGTGACGATCGCTGCCAAACAAACTTCCGGCGACTATAAAAAAGGAACGTACGAGGCGGCCGTATCCGTTTCTGAAGGGAAAACGCTTTCCTACAAATGGATTGTCACCGATTTCGGAGGAAACAAAACGGAATCCAAAGTGTACGAAATCCCGATTTCTCCGGCTGTGACCACAGGGTATAAACAAGATTTCGAGAATGCTGCCAACGGCTGGATCACATCAGGTGTGAAGAATTCATGGGAACGCGGTATTCCTCAGTCAGGCCCGAATGCCGCAGCATCGGGAAAAAACGTATTCGCAACAAATCTGACAGGGCCGTATCAAAGTTCGGCCAATATGAATCTTCTTATGCCTCCTGTCAGCGTTCCAAAAAATCAAAAACTTTATCTCACATACAAATATTGGCACGATATTGAAGAGGACTTCGATTACGGTTTCGTTTACGTACAGCCTGAAGGGAAAGATGAATGGATCCCGGCTGCTGAGTACAGCGGCAGGACGTCAGAATGGAAAGACGGACAGATCGATTTGTCGGAATACGGGGGACAGACGATTAAGATCATGTTCAACCTACAATCTGACGACAGCATTGAAGGTGACGGGCTTTATATCGATGATGTAGCGCTTGTGAAGGAAGTGAAGAGCGCAGGCACGAAAAAACGACTGGGCGTTGAAAAACAGCCGGCTAAAATGAAGGATAAGAAAACGAAGAAACAAACGATTGATCCGAAAAAAGCAAAACCGGCAGAAACCGTTCAAGAACATTCTGAGACGAAAAAAGCAGCTCCTGCAGTTCTTCCGGTGCGGGCTCAGGTCAGCGTGATGGAGACGGGCAAATCGACATATTCCAACCAAGCAACAGGCGCATACAGTTTGGCTCATGCACCTGGAACGTATATGCTGAAAGCGGAAGCGTACGGTTATGAATCAAATGCGCAAACCGTAAAAATCGAGGCCGACAAGACGACGACGGCAGACTTTGTCTTAAAGGAACTGAAGAAAGGGACGCTCACCGGAACGATAAAAAACAAAAAAACGGGCGAACCCGTCCGACATGCAAAGCTGTATATCGTTGAAGATGCATCCATAAAACCGGTTCAGACGGACGGCGACGGAAGTTATTCATTAACGGCCTATGAAGGCTCGTATACGGTAAAGGTCTCTGCAAACGGATATTACAGCAGCGAGTTTTCCGTTGATTTAAAAGGAGATGTCTCGAAAGATATCGAGCTCGATCCTTTCATCGGCTATCCTGGGGAAATCGGCTATGATGACGGAACCGGGGAAAACGCCTGGGCTTTCTATGAATCCGGCAACGGGCTGGCCGTCAAAATGACGCTCGAAAACGGGCAGGAAAAAGCTATGCTGAAAGGCGGCTTGTTCAAATTCTGGGATACAGAATTCCCGGATCCGGGCGGAACTGATTTTGCAGTCGAGGTCTACGATGCGTCGGGTGAAAAAGGCTCTCCGGGCAAAAAACTCGCCGGCCCGTTCAAAGCTGAAGCGCTCCGCACAGGTGAATGGACGACCGTAGATTTGGGCGATGAAGGCATCTTCGTCGGAAAAGACTTTTACCTCGTGTACGTCCAGACAGAGGACCTGGCCAACTCACCTGGACTTGCTACAGATGAAGACGGGGAATATTCAGGCCGCAACTGGCAGTATACGGACGGCTCATGGTCGAAAGCGCCATCAGACCAAGGCAACTTCATGATCCGCGCTTTGGTCGACTATGAATTGGCGATGCCTGTGATTACGTCGCCTAAAGACGGATTCATTACCAACAAAAAGAATGCTGTCATCGAAGGGACATCGTCTCCGAACACGACCGTTCAGCTCTTTAACGGAGATGAAGAAGCCGGAACGGCGAAAACGGCGGGAGACGGCACTTTCTCAAAAGAGATTCCGCTGAATAAAGGTGAAAATGTGATCACCGCCAAATCGTCATCGGCTTCCGGAACGACGGATGCTTCAGACCCGGTCCGGATCGTCCTTGACCAGAAAAAGCCGAAGCTTACGATTGACACGCCGAAAAGCGGATCAAAACTCAATAAAGAGACTGTCACTGTGAAAGGAACAGTATCAGACGACCACTTAGAATCTGTTCATGTAAACGGCAAAAAAGCGGCTGTTGACAATGGCGAGTATTCTGCAAGGATTATGCTTGACAACGGCCAAAATGAAATCAAAGTAACGGCAGCGGATGCGGCAGGCAACAAAACGACCAAAAAAGTCACGGTGGATGTCAACTTTGAAGCGCCGCAAATCACCGGCTTGAAACCGGCTGAAGACCTCGAGCTCAAAACGGGAGAAACCGTGAAAATCGAGTTTGAAAGCGCCGCTGATTTGGATGCTGTCTTTGTGATCAGAATGCCGCTTACCAATTTCAAAACAGCTGCCCAAAACGTAACAGAGCTGCCGATCAGAGAAGTCTCAAAAGGCAAGTATGAAGGATATTGGACCGCGACTTCAACCGCAAAAGCAAAAGGAGCGGAAATCGAGGTCATCGTCCGGGATGATTACGGCAATGAAACGAGACAAACGGCAAAAGGCAAACTGTACATCAATGAAAAGCTGAAATAAAGGTGAAAAGACGCTGTCTTTAATGGCAGCGTTTTTTTTCGTTTTATGATCGACAAATTCAGTACGAAAACTTCAAAAAATGTACGATTTGCGCAACATTAATTGACAGACTTTACCTTTGGGCTTGATTTATACTTAGGAAAACAAACAATATGGTCACCGAGCCCAAAGAAAGGTGGAAGGACGTGGAAATCTATTTAGATGCGATATGGCTGTTAAACTTTTGTTTTGACTTGCTGCTTTTAATGATGACCGCATTTATTTTAAAGCGAAGGGTTAAAAAGCGGAGGCTGATCTTAGGGGCGTTTGTCGCGTCAAGCATCGTTCTGTTTATGTTTACACCTTTTTCGCCGTACGTCCTTCATCCTGCAGGCAAACTGTCGTTTTCGGTTGTGATCGTTCTTGTGACATTTGGTTTTAAGCGGTTCCGGTTTTTTTTGCAAAATTTGTTTTCTTTTTATTTTGCCACTTTTTTAATGGGAGGAGGGATTATTGGAGCGCATTCTTTACTTGAAACGGATTCGATCATGGAAAACGGCGTCTTTATGACGAATTGGTCCGGTTTTGGAGACCCGGTCAGCTGGCTGTTTGTCGGTGCAGGTTTTCCGGCTGTATGGCTGTTTTCAAAAAAGCGTTTTGAAGATGCTGAAGCGAAGAAAATTCAATATGAAGAACGCGTCCGCCTAGAGACCGGCATTGATGAACATACGCTTCATTTCACCGGATTGATTGACTCCGGAAACCAACTCTACGACCCGATCACAAAAACGCCCGTCATGATCGTCAATATTGAAAAATTGAAAAGTGTATTGGGAGAAGAAGCGAGTGTGATCATCAAGGAAATGAGCCCGCTTGATGCCGTCGGCAAACTTGATGAAACACTCCCGTATATCGGGCGGATCCGCCTGATTCCCTACCGCGGGGTCGGCCATCAGCATCAGTTTCTGCTCTGCCTAAAGCCGGATCATGTGCTCATTTTTTCGGAAAGGGAGGTGATTGAAGCGCCGAAATGCATGATTGGCATCAGCACCTCACCGCTTTCCGCGGACGGCGAATTTGACGCCATCGTCCATCCGAAAATGCTCGCCGGAAACCCGGTCAAACACGTTTCTTAAACTCGAAGTCTGTTACATTATCATACTCCTGAAGACGTTTATTTAGAAGGGGGAGGAAGATGAAAAAACTAAAATTAAGGTTAACCTATCTGTGGTACAAACTTTTAATGAAACTGGGGCTGAAAAGCGACGAAATTTATTATATCGGTGGAAGCGAAGCGCTGCCCCCGCCATTGTCAAAAGATGAAGAGCAGGTGCTTCTCCATAAGCTGCCTGACGGTGATCAGGCGGCACGGGCGATTTTGATTGAACGAAATCTCAGGCTGGTCGTCTACATCGCGAGAAAATTTGAAAATACCGGCATCAATATCGAGGATTTAATCTCCATCGGCACGATCGGCCTTATCAAAGCGGTGAATACCTTTAATCCCGAGAAAAAAATCAAACTGGCTACATATGCTTCCAGATGTATTGAAAATGAAATTTTGATGTATTTAAGAAGAAACAATAAAATTCGCTCAGAGGTATCATTCGATGAACCGTTGAACATCGATTGGGACGGAAATGAACTTCTTCTCTCAGATGTGCTCGGAACAGAAAACGATATTATTACAAAAGATATCGAAGCAAACGTTGATAAGAAGCTGCTGAAAAAAGCGCTTGAACAGCTCAATGACAGAGAAAAACAGATCATGGAGCTCCGCTTCGGGCTTGTCGGAGGAGAAGAAAAAACGCAAAAAGACGTTGCCGATATGCTCGGCATCTCCCAGTCATATATTTCCCGGCTTGAAAAAAGAATTATTAAAAGGCTCCGAAAAGAATTCAACAAAATGGTTTAATTTTTTTATGAAATTTGAAGTGTTGACAGCCAAGGGTTTTCGACTTGATCTTCTTATTTTTGGAAATTAACGATGCATATTTTTCCCACCCGAGGAGATACTGAACTTTGTACAGCAGCTCCTGTAGGGAGGGAAAAAAGTGTCGAGAAATAAAGTTGAAATCTGCGGGGTTGATACATCAAAACTGCCCGTACTGAAGAACGAAGAGATGAGAAAGTTGTTCAAGCAAATGCAGGATGAAGGAGACACGACAGCAAGAGAAAAGCTTGTTAACGGTAATTTGCGCCTTGTCTTAAGCGTCATTCAAAGGTTTAACAACAGAGGAGAGTATGTTGATGACTTATTCCAAGTCGGCTGCATCGGACTAATGAAATCAATTGATAATTTTGATCTGAGCCACAATGTTAAGTTTTCAACATATGCTGTACCAATGATCATCGGAGAAATCCGCAGATATTTGCGCGATAACAACCCGATCCGCGTCTCACGGTCACTCAGGGATATCGCGTACAAGGCGCTGCAAGTGAGAGAACGGCTGATCAGTGAGACAAGCAGGGAGCCGACGGCTCAGGAGATCGCGAAAGAGCTTGAAGTGTCCCATGAAGAAATCGTTTTTGCGCTTGACGCCATTCAAGATCCCGTATCTTTGTTTGAGCCGATTTACAATGACGGAGGAGATCCGATTTATGTCATGGATCAAATCAGCGATGAGCGCAACAAGGATTCGCAATGGATCGAAGAGCTCGCCTTAAAAGAAGGCATGAGACGGCTGAATGAACGGGAAAAAATGATCCTCAGAAAACGCTTCTTCCAAGGCAAGACGCAAATGGAAGTCGCTGATGAGATCGGAATCTCCCAAGCCCAGGTGTCAAGGCTGGAAAAAGCCGCCATTAAACAAATGAATAAGAACATTCACTAAAGCCGCAGTCAATCTGCGGCTTTTCACATGCTAAAAATGGAAAATCTCTCATTCACTTTGTTATATAAATAAGCTATAATAAAAGAATTATATTTTAATTTATCAGAATATTTACATAAAAGGAGGACTTCAAATGGTTTTGCAGCTTGAGAATGCTTCACTAAAACGAAACGGAGAGTGGATATTAAAGGATATTGATTGGACGGTGGAAAAGGGGGAGCACTGGGCGTTATACGGATTGAACGGGGCCGGCAAAACCGCTCTGTTGAACATGCTGTGCGCTTATTATTTTCCGACAACAGGAAAAGTCACCGTGTTAGGGCGCGAATTTGGAAAAACGGAGCTGAACGAAAAGCTTCGCCAAAAAATCGGCCTTGTGTCAGCGGCCCTGCAGCAGAAGCTGTATCCTGAAGACAGTGCATTTGAAATTGTCTTAAGCGGCGCTTTCGCTTCGATCGGCCTTTATGAATCGCCTTCACAGTCTGTCAGGGAGAAAGCGATCGCCCTCCTGGAGGAATTCGGCTCCATCCGTTATGCGGACAGGAGATATGAAACGCTCTCTCAGGGAGAAAAACAAAAGGTGCTGATCTCAAGGGCCTTGATGGCCGATCCAGAGCTGCTCATTCTCGACGAGCCTGTTACCGGTCTTGATTTCATCGCGAGGGAGCAGGTGCTGGAGACGGTTGAACAAATTGCCAAAAAAGACAGTGCACCGTCCATGCTTTATGTTACTCACCATGCGGAAGAAATTCTCCCCGCTTTCAGCCAAACGCTGCTGCTGAAAAAAGGTGAAGTGTTTGCCTTGGGGAAGACAAGAGAGATGATGTCCGGCGAGGTTTTGTCCGAATTTTTCGATATGCCCGTCCAGGCGGTATGGACGGACGGCAGACCGTATTTGTCCAAGAAAAAGCCTCTAAACCTCAGCATTTAAAACGGCTGGTTCTTTGGCAGCCTCCTTGTTTGGAGGCTCTTTTTCAGCTTTCATCCTCTTAAAAAAGCTGGTAAGATAATAGAGAACGTCATGTTAAAGAGGGGTTCATCATTATGATCATTCAATTCATTCGCTACAGATAATGAAAGGTATAGACAAACGCTTAAACCATCCACACCTTCGTCTTTAAAAAATGCCGAAGGTGCGGGTTTATTTGTCTATGCCTTTTTCATTGATCTAAATGTGAATGAATGAGGTGTAACAATGATGAATAAAAAATTAAAAAGAGCATCGCTCATGAAAAGGCATGAAACGATGTTTCAGTGCCCGATATGCGCAACGAATATGGCGGTCACCGATTTAAAAAGCCTGATCTGTAAAAACGGACATACGTTTGATATCGCAAGAGGGGGATATGTCAATGTCACAACGCATGCTCCTTCTGTTAAATATGATAAAGAATTATTTGAAGCGAGAAGAATGTTAGCCGCCCGCGGCTTTTTTGAACCGCTTAGCGGCGCTTTGACAGACCGTCTCGAACAAGCAGGCCTCCCGTTTTGCAACTTTGTCAGCATCCTCGATGCCGGCTGCGGGGAAGGTTCGCATTTGGCGCGGATCGTTGGAAAGCTTCAAATGCGTTCCGGATCGCCTGTCCTTGGCGTCGGGCTTGATTTGGCGAAAGCCGGGATTGTGTCTGCGACTAAGCAAGAAAGAGAGGCGATCTGGTGTGTCGCCGATCTGGCTGCCGCGCCGTTTCGGAATCGTTCATTCGACGCGATCCTCAATATATTGTCGCCTTCTAATTACGCGGAATTCGAGCGGCTGTTATCTGATGACGGCATCGTTTTGAAAGTGATTCCGAAAAGCGGCTATCTGAAAGAACTGCGGGGGTTTTTGTATGACGGCTTGGACAAACAAGCCTATACGAGCGAGGATGCGGCTGAGCGGTTCTCGTCTCATTTCGATCTGATCGACAGAACGGAGATCGCCTACAGCAAACGTTTAGACCAAAGCCTTCTCGCGCCGCTCATCAAGATGACGCCATTATCATGGCGCGCAGAAAAGGAGCGGATCAAAGCCTTTTTAAAGAAAGAATCCGCTGTTACGACCGTCCATCTCGACATTTTAGCCGGCAGGAAAAAAACGAAATAAACCACTGAAAAGGCAGTCTAAATAAAGGACTGCCTTTCATATAATCTAAAAGGACATTTGATCAGAGGAGGCGTGCGGTGGACATGATGAACATTTCTGATTTCCAGATAAAAGATGTCGTTAACGTATCAAACGGGAAAAAGCTCGGCAGCATCGGCGATATCGATATTAATGTAACGACAGGCAAAATACAGGCGATTGTCATCGGAGGAACGGGGAAAGTTTTCGGATTTTTCGGAAAAGAAGAGGAAATCGTCATTCCGTGGCGAAATATTGTTAAAATTGGAGAAGATGTGATTCTTGTGCGTTTAAGCTGATCAAGCATATGAGATGATGCCTGATCAATCGGCGGGCCCTTATCCGCCTGCTTTTTCAACATTATTGTATACGGTGAGACCGTCTGCAAAAACGGCGATAAATGTTGCAAACAATACATTTCGTTTAGTTTTTTGAAACGAAACTAAACGAATGCATCAAGATGTGTTAAAATAGGAGCGATATGATGAAAGACTACGATGTTTGTCGAAAGGCTGATCACCATGAATACATATAACCCCTTTCGTCTTGATGCTCCGTCAATGCTTTTGATTGAGGAATGGAATCAGACGGCGGAAACCGGCGGAGCCGTCACAGCCGGATTTACGACAAAAAACGGCGGAGAAAGCGAACCGCCTTTTCACTCACTGAATACAGGGCTGCACGTTCAGGATCATGAACAGCATGTCATCAATAACAGAAAACAGATTGCCGACAACTTAAAAACCGATCTGCACGACTGGGTATTTGCCGATCAGACGCATGAAGACCGGATTCAAAAAGTGACGGATAGCGATCGCGCCAGCGGCGCTTTCCGATACGATACGGCGCTGAAGGCTACGGACGGACTTTATACAGACAGGCCAAACCTGTTTTTGGCGCTTTGCTTTGCCGACTGCGTTCCTGTTTATTTTTACGATCCGGTCCGCTCGCTGGCCGGAATCGCTCACGCGGGCTGGAAAGGCACCGCGCTCGGGATCGCAGCCAGCATGGTTGACACGTGGGTCAGCCGGGAAGGATCAAATCCCGCAGACATCCACGCCGTGATCGGGCCTGCGATCGGCTCGTGCTGCTACACTGTCGACGATCATGTAATAGACAAAATCAGGAATCTTCCTCTTCAGCGAGAAGACAAAGCCTTTTTGACGATAAAAGAAGGGGAGTACCGTCTCGAATTAAAAGAAGTGAACAGGCAGCTGCTTGTACACGCCGGAATTCCAAACGGCCAGATCAAGGTGAGTTCCCTTTGTACGAGCTGCGAGCATTCACTGTTTTTCTCCCATCGGAGAGACCGGGGAAAAACCGGACGGATGATGTCCTTCATCGGATTAAAGGAGGTATAGCTTACAGGTGGATGTGAAAAGCAATTTACGACATATAAATGACAGGATCAACGAAGCGTGTATCAAAGCGGGAAGAACGCCCGACGAAATATCCGTCATCGCTGTCACGAAATATGTTTCCCCGGAACGGGCGCAGGCAGCGCTTGATGCAGGAATCAGACATTTGGGAGAAAACCGCGATACCGGACTGCTTCACAAGCTCGACGCTCTGAAAGACAGCGAACCGGTATGGCATTTTATCGGAACCCTGCAGACGAGAAAGGTAAAAGCAATCATCGATCATGTCTCATATATCCATTCTTTAGACAGGCTTTCATTGGCCGACGAGATTCAGAAGAGGGCAAAAAAACCGATTGACTGTTTTGTTCAGGTCAACACATCTCTTGAATCTTCAAAACACGGCATGGCAAAAGAAGAGGTTCTTTCTTTTGTAAAAAAACTGTCTGCATATGAAAACATCCGGATTGCGGGATTAATGACGATGGCTCCTTTTACGGATGACGAGACGGCAATCAGAAGCTGTTTTCGCTTGCTGAGAGAGCTGCGCGACGAGGTTCGCGGGCTCGGTCAATGGAACGCCCCGTGCAGCGAGCTTTCGATGGGGATGTCTAACGACTATACGATCGCAGTCGAGGAAGGCGCGACATTCGTCAGAATCGGATCTTCCTTAGTCGGAAATGAAACTGGAGGTGGACAATCATGAGTTTGAAAAACAAATTTAAAAACTTTTTTTCCTTGGATGATGAGGAATACGAATACGAGTACATTGAAACAGACAGGGAGGAAATCCCTGAAGAGCATGAATCGAAAGACAGAACCGCCTACCAGTCTAAAGCGGCTGGGAAGCAGAATGTCGTAAGTTTGCAAAGCGTTCAGAAATCTTCTAAAGTAGTGTTAAGTGAGCCTCGGGTGTACGCGGAAGCCCAGGAAATCGCAGACCATATCAAAAACCGGCGCGCCGTCGTCGTGAACCTGCAGCGCATTCAGCACGATCAGGCGAAAAGAATCGTTGATTTCTTGAGCGGAACTGTATATGCTCTCGGCGGCGATATTCAGCGGATCGGAGCGGACATCTTTTTATGCACGCCTGAAAACGTCGATGTCTCCGGCACGATTTCCGAGCTCATAGAAGAAGAACATCAGAGGTGGTAAATCGCAGATGATCCTACTTTATCAAATTTTAAGCACGCTTATAACCGTCTATTCGTTTGCGCTCATTATTTACATTTTTATGTCTTGGGTGCCTAATGCAAGGGAGTCTTCATTCGGCCGGGTGCTTGCTTCACTTTGCGAGCCTTATCTCGAACCGTTCAGAAGGATTATTCCTCCGCTCGGGATGATTGATATTTCTCCGCTCGTGGCGATTTTCATCCTGCGGTTCGCAGATGCAGGGCTTCTTGCGGTTTTCAGAATGCTCGGCGCTTTTTAAAGACATTATGCCGATCTCCCGTAAGACTTACCGCAGGCAGCGGCGCCGTGGTTCTGGAGCGTGCCTTCAATCTTTGCGGGCCGAGTATCGGGCTTGGCTGTAGGCCAGGCCTCTTTACATAGAAAGGAAAGACAATGAGCGATATTTACCAGCATTTCAGAAAAGACGAAGAGCCGTTTATCGACCAGGCTCTTGAGTGGAAAAGAATCGTGGCGGAACAGTACCGGATGAAGCTGACCGATTTTTTGGACCCGCGGGAACAGGTGATCCTGCAATCTGTCATCGGTCAGTCGGACGAAGTGAGGCTTGAATTTTTCGGGGGCTTCCCTGAGGCCGAACGAAAGAGGGCTTTACTATTCCCTGAATATGCCGAGCCGTCTGCCGAAGATTTTCAGCTTCAGGGCTGGGAAGTCATCTATCCGCAAAAATTCGCCTCCATCGAGCATCGCGAGCTTCTCGGCTCATTGATGGGCATCGGATTGAGGCGCCAAAAGTTCGGCGACCTGATCTTTTCGGACGGGACATGGCAGTTTATCTGTTCGGAAGAAGTCGCTGATTTTGTTTTCACCCAGCTGACACAAATCGGCAAGGTGAAAGTTTCCCTTGAAAAAATTCCGCTTTCTAAGCTTAAAGTACCGGAGCAGGATGTCGAAATAAGGGATGATACGGTTTCATCTTTGAGGCTTGATGCGATTTGCTCGGCAATGAGCAGGCAATCCCGGCAAAAAGCACAGGTTCTCGTGAAAAATGGCCTCGTGAAAGTGAACTGGAAAGTCATTGAAGACCCTTCATATGCACTGGCGGAAGGGGATATGGTTTCGATCCGGGGGTTTGGCCGGTTCAGGATGAAAAACATTGACGGCAAAACGAAGAAGGGCAAATGGAGATTGACGTTTGAAAAACAAAAATGACGCGTTTTAACAGTTTTTTCTCCGCCCGGTCGAATTTTGCTTTATAATGTTGACTAGGACAAGTGTACATAAAGAAAAATAATGGAGGTGGGCAGCATGCCTTTGACGCCAAATGACATTCATAATAAAACATTTACAAAAGCGTTCCGCGGCTATGACGAAGATGAAGTGAACGAGTTCCTGTCCCAGGTGAGAAAGGATTATGAGATCATTCTGCGCAAAAAAAATGAGCTTGAATCAAAGGTGAACGAGCTTGACGAGCGTCTCGGCCATTTTTCGACGATCGAAGAGACGTTGAATAAATCGATCCTTGTCGCACAGGAAGCAGCCGAAGACGTAAAGCGCAATTCCGAGAAAGAAGCGAAGCTCATCATTCGTGAAGCTGAGAAAAACGCTGACCGGATCATTAATGAGTCTCTTTCAAAATCGAGAAAGATCGCGATGGAAATCGAAGAGCTGAAAAAGCAGTCAAAAGTGTTCAGAACCCGTTTCCAAATGTTGATCGAAGCGCAGCTTGACCTGTTGAAAAACGACGACTGGGATCATTTGCTTGAATACGAAGTAGACGCCGTCATGGATGAAAAAGAATAGAATTTCATTTGCGTTCTTGACATATCGTCATCCGTTCGCATATAATACGTTCATAAATTGAGTGAAAAACGTTTGAGAGGGACAGACATTGATTTCTGAAAACAATGAAAGCGACCCGGGGGCGGTGTAAGCCCGGGATTGTTGGAATCGTTGTGAATCAGCCCTCAAGTTTCCTTTCTGAACCGTCCAGTAGGAAAGGACGTCCCATCACGTTACGATGTTTGAGCGGATAAGCCGAATCGGCTTGTCTAAAAGGGTGGTACCGCGAGATCAAAGCCTTCTCGTCCCTTATGGGATGAAAAGGCTTTTTTTGTTTTAGAAAAGATGTTTTGGAGGAATGGTAATGGATTATAAAGATACGCTCTTAATGCCGAAAACAGATTTTCCGATGAGAGGAAACCTGCCGAACCGTGAACCTGAAATCCAGGGGAAATGGGAAGATATGGACATTTACAGCCTCGTTCAGAAACGAACCGAAGGCCGGCCGATGTTCGTGCTTCATGACGGACCTCCGTATGCGAACGGCGATATTCATATGGGCCATGCGCTCAACAAAGTACTGAAGGACTTCATCGTCCGTTCGAGATCGATGAGCGGCTATCATGCACCGTATGTTCCGGGCTGGGATACACACGGCCTGCCGATTGAAACAGCGCTCACGAAAAACAAAAAAGTGAAGCGCAAAGAAATGACGGTAGCCGAATTCCGCAAGCTTTGCGAAGAATATGCATGGCAGCAAATCGAAGGTCAAAAGACGCAATTTAAGCGCCTCGGTGTCAGAGGAGATTGGGAAAACCCATACGTGACGCTTAAGCCGGAGTTTGAAGCGCAGCAAATTAAAGTATTCGGCGAAATGGCGAAAAAAGGCTATATTTACAAAGGGAAGAAGCCGGTTTACTGGTCCCCTTCAAGCGAATCCGCTCTGGCTGAAGCTGAAATCGAATACCATGATAAACGCTCGCCGTCTATCTATGTTGCATTTGATGTAAAAGATGGAAAAGGTGTATTAACAAACGGCGAAAAAATCGTCATTTGGACGACAACGCCGTGGACGATCCCGGCCAATCTCGGCATCGCCGTACACCCTGAATTGGAGTACAGCGTCGTTGCTGCCGGAGGCGCGCGCTATGTGATGGCAAGCGCATTGATTGAAAGCGTGGCAAAAGCGATCGGCTTTGAAGATCATGAAGTCGTTCAAACTGTTAAAGGAAAAGACCTGGAACATATCGTCGCGGTTCATCCTTTATACAGCAGAGATTCTCTTGTTATGCTCGGTGAACACGTAACTACAGATGCCGGTACAGGCTGTGTTCATACTGCTCCGGGACACGGTGAAGACGACTTTATCATCGGTCAGAAATACGGACTTGACGTGCTTTGCCCGGTTGATGAAAAAGGACATATGACGAGCGAAGCCCCTGGTTTTGAAGGACTGTTTTACGATCAGGCCAACAAACCGATTACAGAACAGCTCGAAGAAAAAGGCGCTTTGCTGAAGCTCGATTTCATCACCCACTCCTATCCGCACGACTGGAGAACGAAAAAACCGACCATTTTCCGCGCGACCTCCCAATGGTTCGCTTCTATCAAAGACTTTAGAGACGAGCTTCTTGACGCGGTGAAAGAAACAAAATGGGTGCCTGAATGGGGCGAAACGCGCCTCTACAATATGATCCGCGACCGCGGTGACTGGTGTATCTCAAGACAGCGCGCATGGGGCGTGCCGATTCCGGTATTTTATGCCGAAAATGGGGAGCCGATCATCACGGATGAAACGATCGACCACGTTTCTGAACTATTCAGGGAGCACGGTTCGAACATTTGGTTTGAAAAAGAAGCGAATGAACTGCTTCCGGAAGGCTTTACGCATCCGGGAAGTCCGAACGGCAAGTTCACAAAGGAACAGGACATCATGGATGTCTGGTTTGATTCAGGTTCGTCACATCAGGCCGTACTGGAAGAGCGCGATGATCTTGTAAGACCTGCGGACTTGTATCTGGAAGGATCTGACCAATACCGCGGCTGGTTTAACTCATCGATTTCGACAGCCGTTGCCGTAACGGGTAAAGCACCATATAAAGGCGTGCTGTCACACGGTTTTGCCCTTGATGGAGAAGGCCGCAAGATGAGCAAATCACTCGGCAATGTCGTTGTTCCGGCAAAAATCATGAATCAGTTCGGGGCCGATATTTTAAGACTGTGGGTCGCATCTGTCGACTATCAAGCAGATGTCCGCGTATCTGACGCGATCTTAAAGCAAGTCGCAGAAGTGTACCGGAAGATCCGCAACACGTTCCGTTTTCTTCACGGAAACATTGCTGATTTTGACCCGGCGAAAGATGCAATCGCTGTGGAAGAACTTCGCGAAGTCGATCAGTACATTTTGATCAAGCTGAACAGCCTTATTGAAAAAGTCAAAAAAGCATATGAAGAATATGATTTTGCGGTCATTTACCATGCTGTCCACAACTTCTGCGCGATCGAGCTCAGCTCATTCTATATGGATTTTGCCAAAGACGTCGTTTATATTGAACACGCCGATCATAAAGACCGCCGCAGCATGCAGACCGTTTTTTACGAAACGCTGCTCGGGCTTGTCAAGCTGATCGCACCGATCCTGCCGCATACTGCTGACGAAATGTGGAGCCACTTCACATTCGTATCGGAAAAAAGCGTGCAGCTTACCGATATGCCGGAAACAAGAGACATTCCAAATGCAAAAGAGACGGAAGAGAAGTTCGACAGCTTCATGAAGCTTCGCGGCGATGTTCTTAAAGCGCTTGAAACAGCGCGTAATGAAAAGATCATCGGAAAATCTTCGGTTGCGAGCTTGACGCTGTATCCAAATGAAGAAGCAAAAGCGCTGCTTTCTTCGATCAAGGAAGACGTCAAACAGCTGTTCATCGTGTCAGAGCTTCTCATCGGCGGAACGGAAGCCGAAGCGCCTGAAGGTGCGCAGACGTTTGACACAGGAAAAATCGTCGTTGCTCAGGCAGAAGGCGAAACTTGTGAGCGGTGTCGCATGGTTTCCAAAGAAATCGGCCAGGATGCCGATCATCCGGAGCTTTGCCCTCGCTGTGCCGGAATTGTGAAGACGTATTATCAAAATTAACCACGAAGCGGTTCGGAGTTTTTCCGAACCGCTTTTAATATGCCGCCAAACCTTATCAGGCCTGCCCAGGCGTCCTGTCTGAACGCACATCCTGTGAAAGTCCGGAGAAAGGATGCCATTGCTGACATCGTTTTGTACGTCAGGAAAAATCTTTTGGGCTTGGATACCGGCTTTGTCGGTAACACTAAGGTCACAAACGATAAGAGCAGGAGTTGATGTAGGCGTGAACGATCAGCTGGCGGCAATTCATACCGAACTTCTTCAAATGAAGGAAGAACTGGAAGCAAGGCTTTTTGAATACTCCTTTTTTCAGCAGGATTCTCAAGGCATCAATTCGTATCAGCAGGTAACACTTATGTATCATGTCAAAGAAGAGCTGCAGGACGTGCTTTTGGCCCTTTCAAAAATCGAAAACGGAACATACGGCATTTGCGAAGAAACGAATCAGGCAATTCCGCTGGAAAAAATGGCTATTCTGCCGACGGCGCGCACCGCGAACGATTTTTTATATCATGCCCAGTTTGAAAAAAAGACGCTTCCTATTTGGGCTGAGACGGATGAGACGTTCAACCGGGCGCTCTACTCATAACATTCTGCAAGAGGGGAGGGCTTTTGCCCTCTTGCAGGATGTCAATGAATATTCCTTTACTCCTTTTCTTTTTCTTGTTAAAATGCTTAAATGAAGAGAAACAGAAACTGGAGGAACGGTTTGTGCCTTATTACATAATTGCAGTGCTCATTATCGGTATCGATCAATTTACAAAATGGCTGGTCGTCAGCAAAATGGAGTACGGTGAAAGCATTCCCGTCATCGACGGTTTCTTTCAAATTACCTCGCACAGAAACACAGGCGCAGCATGGGGCATTTTGGCCGGACAGATGTGGTTTTTTTACATCATTACCACGGCGGTTATCATCGGCATTGTTTACTACATTCAAAAACATGCCAAAGGACAAATCCTGCTCGGAACCGCTCTCGGATTGATGCTTGGCGGTGCTGTCGGCAATTTTATCGACCGCGTGTTCAGGCAAGAAGTTGTCGATTTTATACACGTGACGATCGTCAATTATCATTATCCGATTTTCAACATTGCCGATTCATCTTTATGCGTCGGTGTCCTGCTCTTATTTATACAAATGCTGTTAGACGGAAAGAAGAAGAAGGAGCTGTAACATGGAGCATTATGATATGACCGTTCATGAAGAACATAAAGGTGAACGGATTGACAAGTACTTGACCGCAGTTGAAGCGGATTGGTCGCGGACTCAGGTGCAGCAGTGGATTAAAGAAGACCGCGTGCTGGTTAACGGAAATGCGGTCAAAGCCAATTATAAAGTTCAGGATGGGGATGCGGTGTCAGTCCATGTTCCAGAACCGGAACCGCTTGATGTCACGGCTGAACCGATGGATCTTGATATTTATTATGAGGATCAGGACGTTCTTGTCGTCAACAAGCCGCGCGGAATGGTGGTTCATCCGGCTCCCGGCCATCTGACGGGGACGCTTGTCAACGGTTTGATGGCGCATTGTGACGATCTGTCAGGCATCAACGGCGTGATGAGGCCGGGCATCGTCCACCGGATTGATAAGGACACTTCAGGTCTGTTGATGGTTGCCAAAAACGACATGGCGCATGAATCGCTCGTGAATCAGCTTGTCAACAAAACGGTGACGAGAAAATACACCGCGCTTGTCCACGGCGTCATCCCGCATGACCACGGGACGATCGACGCGCCGATCGGCAGGGATAAAAAAGACAGGCAGAGTATGACGGTCACAAGGGAAAATGGAAAGCATGCCGTCACTCATTTTGAAGTGATCGAACGGTTCGACGATTTCACTGTTGTTGAATGCCAGCTTGAAACGGGGCGAACCCATCAAATTCGCGTGCATATGAAATATATCGGTTTTCCTCTGGCGGGAGATCCGAAATACGGCCCGAAAAAGACGGTCGATTTCAACGGCCAGGTGCTGCATGCGGGCGTATTGGGATTTGACCATCCGCGTACCGGAGAATATGTTGAATTTGAGGCGCCTCTGCCTGATGACATGAAAAATCTCCTCGACAAAATTCGAAATAAACGTTGACAGACGTTTTCTTTTTTGAAATAATAAATGCAGTTAAATCAGATTCTTTAACACAGTCCAGAGAGGCTGAGAAGGATACCGGACAAGCGAATCAATGAATTCGTTTCAAGACCCCTCTCTGCCTTTATGCAGAAGGGGTTTTTGTTTTATCCTTTAAAAGATGCGGGGTGCTGGCCATGCAGGAACAAGAAAAGGCTGTTGTGCTTGACGAACAGGCGATCAGAAGGGCGCTGACAAGAATCGCCCACGAAATGATTGAACGAAACAAAGGAATGAACAACTGTATCCTTGTCGGAATCAAAACGAGAGGCATCTATCTGGCCAAACGGCTTGCCGAACGGATTGAGCAAATCGAAGGAAACAAAGTCACCGTAGGAGAGCTCGACATCACCCTTTACAGGGATGATCTCTCCAAAAAAACGTCTAATGAAGAGCCGCTTGTCAAAGGAGCGGACATTCCGGCGGACATCACCGATCAAAAGGTGATCGTCGTCGATGATGTGCTTTACACGGGACGGACAGTCAGAGCGGCCATGGATGCGCTCGTCGATGTCGGGCGGCCTTCATCCATCCAGCTCGCGGTGCTTGTCGACCGCGGCCACAGAGAGCTGCCGATCAGAGCCGACTATATCGGGAAAAACATCCCGACATCGAAAACCGAAAAGGTCATGGTTCAATTGGAAGAAGTTGACGGACGCGACCTTGCGGCGATTTATAAAAAGTGAATGACAATCCTTTTTTAAATGCATTCCAGTGAGTTTGCAAAGAGGGATAGAACGAAAGATGCCGCCTCACCATGCGGCGGATCTTTGTCTGCCTCTTTGCGCAATTTAAGCAAAGAGGCTTTTTTAATGGGCACAATCTTTTCAGGATATAAAGACATCAAAGACAGTGAGTCAACCATCAGGAGGAAAAAATATGAGTCAGAAAAAAGTGAACCTTGGTGTCAGAGAAGTACCAAAACCTTTGAATTGGATAACTTTCAGCCTGCAGCATCTGTTTGCCATGTTCGGAGCGACGATCCTCGTGCCAAAGCTTGTAGGCTTAAGCCCAGGCGTGGCCCTTATAACGAGCGGGCTAGGAACGCTTGCATATCTCTTGATTACAAAAGGACAGATCCCGGCTTACTTAGGTTCATCCTTTGCATTTATTGCCCCGATTATCGCGGCAAAAGCCGCCGGAGGCCCTGGGGCGGCCATGATCGGCGCATTTATGGCAGGCATCGCCTACGGGCTGATCGCCCTGCTCATCCAGCAGCTGGGAACGGACTGGCTGATGAGGCTCCTGCCGCCTGTTGTCGTCGGTCCGGTCATTATCGTCATCGGACTCGGGCTGGCAAGCACGGCTGTCAATATGGCCATGTATGAAGATTCGGGAGCAAAAGTGCTCGTCTACAGCGCCAAACATTTTGGCGTTGCAGGATTCACACTCGCGCTCACCATAATCTGCGCGATTTTCTTAAGAGGATTTTTCAGCCTGATTCCTGTCTTGATCGGAATTATCGGCGGATACTTGTTCGCCCTGACCCAAGGCATCGTCGACTTCCAGATGGTCCTTGACGCCAAATGGTTTGCTGTTCCAGATTTCGTCATTCCGTTTGTCGACTATACGTCGAGCGCGGCGGCTGTCGGAATTGGAATCGCCATGGTGCCTGTTGCTTTCGTGACAATGTCAGAACATATCGGCCACCAAATGGTATTAAGCAAAGTCGTCGGTCAGGATTTCATTAAGAAGCCCGGGCTTCACCGCTCGATTTTCGGCGACAGTGTCGCAACGATGCTGGCATCATGCATCGGCGGACCGCCGACAACGACCTACGGAGAAAACATCGGCGTACTCGCCATCACAAGAGTATTCAGCGTATTTGTCATCGGCGGAGCGGCTGTTATTGCACTGTGCTTCGGGTTTATCGGCAAAATTTCGGCCCTGATCAGCTCTGTCCCTTCTGCAGTCATGGGAGGCGTTTCCTTCCTGCTGTTCGGTATCATCGCATCAAGCGGACTGCGCATGCTGATTGATAACAAAATTGACTTGGAAAATAAGCGAAACCTGATCATCTCATCCGTCATTCTCGTCATCGGAGTGGGCGGCGCATTTATCAAAATCTCAGGGTTCGAGCTGTCAAGCATGGCGCTTGCAGCTATCGTCGGAGTGGTTTTAAACCTTGTCCTGCCTGAATCAAAGGGAGATCAGGACGGGATTGAAATAGAAGAGCATATTTAAAAACCTTTTAAATGAAGTCCAGAGAGGCTTGAAAGGGTTACGGAGAGAGAAGTGCAAAAAAGCGCATTCTCTGGTTCACTGTACCCCAAGCCGTTGTGGCTTGGGGTTTTTTTACAGGAAATTAAAGCCTGAGGGGGAGAAAAAATGAAACACTTGACCGCAATGAATGAGCTTAGTCTTGAGGATATTCACGAGCTGATTGAAGAGGCGAGAGAGCTGAAAAAAAGGAAATTCGATTCCGTCCTCTCCGGAAAGTTTGCTGCCAATCTGTTTTTTGAACCGAGCACAAGAACGCGCTTCAGCTTCGAAGTGGCTGAAAAGAAACTCGGCATGAATGTGCTGAACCTGGACGGTGTTTCAACAAGCGTACAAAAAGGAGAATCGTTGTACGATACCGTCAAGACACTCGAATCCATCGGCGCTGATGTATGTGTGATCAGACACTCTCAGGATCATTATTACGATGAACTTATCGGACATGTCGGCATTCCGGTGATCAATGCCGGAGACGGCTGCGGTCAGCATCCCACTCAATCTTTGCTCGATTTGCTGACGATTTACGAGGAATGGGGCGGATTTGCCGGACTGACGGTATCCATACACGGAGATATCAAACACAGCAGAGTGGCAAGATCGAATGCCGAAGTGCTGACAAGGCTCGGAGCAAAGGTTCTTTTCTCAGGTCCGGAAGAATGGCGGGATGACAACAATCCTTACGGGACATATGTGTCGCCTGATGAAGCGGTCGCAAATTCGGATGTCGTAATGCTTCTCCGAATTCAGCACGAACGTCATGAGAAAAAGGCGGCAGAACGCGATTATCTTGAAACTTTCGGACTGTCGCTGAAGCGGGCGGAGCTCCTGAAAAAAGACGCGGTCATCATGCATCCTGCGCCTGTTAACAGAGGCGTCGAGATTGACAGTGCGCTGGTCGAATCCACTCAGTCGAGAATTTTCAAACAAATGGAAAACGGTGTATATATCAGAATGGCGGTTTTAAAAAGAGCGCTTCTAAACGGCGAAAACAAAAAAAGGGGAGATCAGGCTTATGTCTTATTTAATTAAAAACGGCTTCATACTCGACGAAAAAGGTGAAAAAGTACAGTGCGACATCAGGGTTGAAGGCGATGCAATCAGCGAAATCGGAAGCCTTGAGGCCGCTTTGGGAGAAACGGTCATCAATGCGGATGGGCTTTTCGTCTCGCCGGGGCTTGTTGACCTTCACGTTCACTTCAGAGAGCCGGGCGGCGAGAAGAAAGAAACGATCGAAACAGGTGCAAAAGCCGCGGCAAGAGGCGGGTTTACAACTGTCGCCGCAATGCCGAATACGCGGCCTGTCCCCGATACGAAAGAGCAGATGGAGTGGCTCGTCAACCGCATTGACGAAACGGCATCTGTCAGAGTGCTGCCGTACGCTTCCATCACCATCAGACAAACAGGTCAGGAAATGACCGACTTCGAAGGGCTGAAAGACGCAGGTGCGTTTGCGTTTACTGATGACGGCGTCGGCGTTCAAACGGCGGGGATGATGTATGAAGCGATGAAAAAAGCGGCTTCGATCGATAAAGCAATTGTCGCCCACTGTGAAGACAATTCACTGATCTACGGCGGCAGTGTCCACGATGGGAAATTTGCCAAAGCCAACGGTTTAAACGGGATTCCTTCGATATGCGAAGCCGTTCACATCGCAAGGGACGTTCTTCTGGCCGAAGCGGCAGGCTGCCATTACCATGTCTGTCATATCAGCACGAAGGAATCGGTCAGGGTCGTCCGCGACGCCAAAAAAGCGGGAATCCGTGTGACAGCGGAAGTGACGCCTCACCATCTGCTCCTTTCAGACAGCGACATTCCCGGTCTTGATACAAATTATAAAATGAATCCGCCGCTCAGAAGTCCGGAAGACAGAGAAGCGCTCCTTGAGGGGCTTACAGACGGAACAATCGATTTTATCGCTACGGATCATGCCCCTCATACAGAAGATGAAAAACAACAGACAATGAGCCTGGCGCCATTTGGGATTGTCGGCTTGGAGACGGCTTTTCCGCTTCTTTATACGCACTTTGTCAAAACGGGAAACTGGACGCTGAAACAGCTCCTCGATTATATGACGGTCAAACCTTGCGAGGCGTTCGGACTTCCTTACGGTAAGCTTGAAGCCGGGCGGTCCGCGGATATTACGCTGATAGATCTTGAACGCGAAGAAAAAATTGATAAAAACACCTTTCTTTCTAAAGGGAAAAACACGCCGTTTGACGGCATCAGCTGCTTCGGCTGGCCGGTTATGACAATGGCAAAGGGAAAACTCGTTTACCAAGAGGGGAGACTTGTAAAATGAAAAGACGTCTTGTACTAGAAAACGGAACAATTTTTGAAGGGGAAGCTTTCGGCAGCCTGGAAAACACCATGGGAGAAGTCGTCTTCAACACGGGGATGACAGGCTATCAAGAAATCCTCTCAGACCCGTCATACTGCGGACAAATTGTCACACTGACCTACCCGCTGATCGGGAACTACGGGATCAACAGAGACGACTTTGAATCTATCACCCCTTATGTGAAAGGGTTTATCGTAAAAGAGTTATGTCAACTTCCGTCAAACTGGCGCTCTGCTTATACCCTTGATGAATATTTAAAAATGAAGAACATCCCGGGACTCTCGGGGATTGACACGAGAAAGCTGACAAGAATGATCAGAACGGCAGGTACGCTGAAAGGGGTTTTTGCCGGCCCGGAAGAAGATGCTGAGGCTTTGGTTCAAAAGCTGAAAGAAACGAACCTTCCGACCGACCAGGTCAGCCAAGTTTCAACAAAAACGGCATATCCGAGCCCTGGGAGGGGGAAGCGAATCGTGCTTGTCGATTTCGGAATGAAGCACGGCATCTTAAGAGAGCTGAACAAGCGCAAATGCGATGTGATCGTCGTTCCTCACAATGTAACAGCAGAAGAAGTGATGCAGCTGAAGCCTGACGGCGTAATGCTGTCAAACGGACCTGGAGATCCAACGGACGTACCCGAAGCAATTGCCATGATTCAAAACATTCTCGGCAAGGTTCCATTGTTCGGCATCTGTCTCGGCCATCAGCTGTTTGCCCTCGCCTGCGGAGCAAAGACGGCGAAAATGAAATTCGGACACCGCGGTTCCAACCATCCGGTTAAAGAGCTTGCAACCGGGAGAGTATCAATTACGGCTCAAAACCACGGCTATACCGTATCGACCGTTGAAAACACGCCGCTTGAAGTGACGCATGTCGCGATTAATGATGACACAATCGAAGGGCTTAAACATAAACACGAACCGGCTTTCACGGTTCAATACCATCCGGAAGCTTCACCGGGACCGGAAGACGCCAACCATTTATTTGATCAATTTTTACACATGATTGAAACCACAGAGAAAGAAGGGGAAGCGGTATGCCTAAACGCGTAGATATCAAAAAGATTTTGGTGATCGGATCAGGGCCGATTATTATCGGGCAGGCGGCGGAATTTGATTATGCGGGTACACAGGCCTGCCTCGCTTTAAAAGAAGAAGGCTATGAAGTCATTCTCGTCAACTCGAATCCGGCGACGATCATGACGGATACGGAAATGGCCGACCGCGTATATATCGAACCGCTGACGCTTGAATTCTTAACACGTATCATCCGCAAAGAGCGGCCGGACGCCATTTTGCCGACATTGGGCGGGCAGACGGGCCTCAACTTGGCGGTCGAACTGTCCGAGCACGGCATCCTGGCTGAGTGCGGTGTTGAAGTGCTCGGCACGAAATTGGCTGCGATCCAACAGGCGGAGGACCGCGACTTGTTCAGAAGCCTGATGAATGAGTTGAATGAACCGGTTCCGGAAAGCGAGATCATCCACTCGCTCGAGGAAGCGCGCGAGTTCGTCGAGCGCATCGGCTTCCCCGTCATCGTCCGGCCGGCATACACGCTCGGCGGAACAGGCGGAGGCATCTGCTCAAACGAAGACGAGCTGAAGGAAATTGTTGAAAACGGCTTAAAAATGAGCCCGGTTCACCAATGTCTGCTTGAAAAGAGCATCGCCGGCTACAAAGAAATCGAGTATGAAGTCATGAGAGACTCGAGCGATCACGCGATCGTCGTCTGCAATATGGAAAACATCGATCCGGTCGGGATTCATACCGGGGACAGCATCGTTGTAGCGCCGAGCCAGACGCTGAGCGACCGCGAATACCAAATGCTTCGCAATGTATCGCTGAAAATCATCCGCGCGCTTGAAATCGAAGGCGGCTGTAATGTTCAGCTGGCGCTTGACCCGGACAGCTTTCAGTACTACATCATCGAGGTAAACCCGCGGGTCAGCCGTTCATCAGCGCTTGCCTCAAAAGCGACGGGCTATCCGATCGCAAAGCTTGCCGCTAAAATTGCCGTCGGTTTGTCTCTTGACGAAATGATGAATCCTGTGACAGGAAAAACGTACGCGTCTTTCGAACCTGCACTCGACTATGTCGTTTCAAAAATACCGCGCTGGCCGTTTGATAAATTCGAATCGGCAAACCGCAAGCTCGGCACGCAGATGAAAGCGACAGGCGAAGTGATGGCGATCGGAAGAACGTGGGAGGAATCTCTCCTGAAAGCGGTCCGTTCTCTTGAAGCGGATGTCTATCACCTGGAGCTGAAAGATGCCGGTGAGATCTCGAATGAAGTGCTTGAAAAACGGATTAAAAAAGCGGGAGACGAACGTCTCTTTTACTTGGCCGAAGCGTTTAGAAGAGGATACACGGTCAGCGATCTCCACGAATTTTCGGCAATTGACCTGTTCTTCCTGCACAAGCTTGAGGGAATCATTCGCTTTGAAGAAAAGCTGAAAGCCGGGCGCGGTGACCTGGGTCTTTTGAAAGAAGCGAAAGAGCTCGGTTTTTCAGACCGCTTCATCAGCTTTCTCTGGGAGATGCCTGAAAGAAAGCTTTATGATCTTAGAAAAGAAACAGGCATCACGCCTGTTTATAAAATGGTTGATACATGTGCGGCCGAATTTGAATCGGAGACACCTTATTTCTACAGCACATATGAAGAGGAAAACGAATCGGTCAGAACAGACAAAAACAGCGTTATCGTTCTTGGCTCCGGCCCGATCCGGATCGGCCAGGGGGTCGAATTCGATTATGCGACTGTGCATTCGGTTTGGGCGATCAAAGAAGCCGGCTATGAAGCAATCATTATTAACAACAATCCTGAGACGGTTTCAACGGACTTCAGCATCTCCGACAAGCTCTACTTTGAGCCGCTTACTGTTGAAGATGTCATGCATATCATCGATTTGGAGCAGCCGAAAGGCGTCGTCGTTCAGTTTGGCGGACAGACTGCGATCAACCTTGCCGACGAGCTCGCGGAGCGGGGCGTCGCCATTCTTGGAACATCCCTTGAGGATTTGGACCGCGCCGAGGATCGCGACAAGTTCGAACAGACGCTTGAAACGCTGCATGTGCCTCAGCCGCTCGGAAAAACGGCGACATCTGTGGAAGGCGCTGTTGAAATCGCAGCCAACATCGGCTATCCGGTGCTTGTCCGCCCATCGTATGTACTTGGGGGGCGTGCGATGGAGATCGTCTACCATGAAACAGAGCTTCTCCATTATATGAAGAATGCAGTGAAAATCAATCCGCAGCACCCTGTCTTGATCGATAAATATTTGACCGGAAAGGAAATTGAAGTGGATGCGATTTCTGACGGTGAAACGGTCGTCATTCCGGGGATTATGGAGCACATTGAACGGGCCGGCGTCCACTCAGGGGATTCGATTGCCGTTTACCCGCCGCAATCCCTTTCAGAGGACATCAAGAAAAAGATTGAAGCATACACGATTAAGCTTGCAAAAGGCTTAAACATCGTCGGCCTGCTCAACATTCAGTTTGTCCTTTCAAAAGATGAGGTTTACGTCCTTGAAGTCAACCCGAGATCGAGCCGCACGGTGCCGTTTCTCAGCAAAATCACCGGCATTCCGATGGCCAATCTCGCAACAAAAGTGATTCTCGGCGGGAAGCTTGCCGATATGGGCTATACTGAAGGCCTTCAAAAAGAGCAGGAAGGCGTATATGTGAAAGTGCCGGTCTTCTCGTTTGCAAAGCTGAGGAGAGTGGATATCACGCTCGGACCGGAAATGAAATCGACCGGGGAAGTCATGGGCAAAGACAGCACTTTGGAAAAAGCGCTGTACAAAGGACTGATCGCTTCAGGCATCCAAATTCCGAATTACGGCTCTGTTCTCCTGACAGTTGCTGATAAAGATAAAGAGGAAGGTCTATTGATCGCCAAGCGGTTCCATGCGATCGGCTATAAAATATTGGCTACGGAAGGAACGGCCGGCTATTTAAGAGACGCATCCGTACCTGTTAAAACCGTCGGGAAAATCGGCGAAGAAGGCACAAATCTCCTTGATGTCATTCGAAACGGGGAAGCGCAGTTCGTCGTCAATACGCTGACAAAAGGGAAGCAGCCGGCAAGGGACGGCTTCAGAATCAGACGCGAATCAGTTGAAAACGGCGTTGCCTGCCTGACATCCCTTGATACGGCGGAAGCGATTTTGCGGGTGCTTGAAAGCATGAGCTTCCGCGCCGATCATATGCCGGCGATTAGAATTGAGCAAAAGGCGGCCGTCAGATGAGAAAAGGGTATATGACAGTCCGTTCAAACAAGTGTATCGCGGATCATATTTATCAAATGGTACTGGAAGGGGAGATTGCCGAAGTTTGCGGCGCTCCCGGCCAGTTTCTTCACATCAAGGTCTCAGATTCCCTCACGCCGCTTTTGAGGCGGCCGATCAGCATCGCCGATATCAACAGAGCCGCCCGGCAGGTGACCATCATCTTTCGCAAGGATGGGGAAGGGACGAGTCTCCTGTCTTTAAAACAGGAAGGAGATCAGATCGATGTCCTTGGTCCGCTCGGCAACGGTTTTCCGGCTGAATCGCTTGAACCGGGGAAAACGGCTCTTCTTGTCGGAGGGGGGATCGGTGTTCCGCCGCTTTACGAGCTGAGCAAACAGCTGACAAATAGAGGGGTGCACGCGATCCATGTGTTAGGATTTGCTTCTGCAAAAGACGTCTTTTACGAACAGGAATTCAGCCGTTTCGGGCGTGTGTATGTGGCAACCGCAGACGGCACCCGCGGTTCAAAGGGATTTGTTACAGATGTCATTGAAAACGAGGGGCTTCAGTTTGACTGCATAATGGCCTGCGGACCGACGCCGATGCTGAAAGCTTTAAAACAGCGCTATCCGGATAAAGAGGTTTATCTGTCAATGGAAGAGCGCATGGGATGCGGGATCGGCGCTTGCTTTGCCTGTGTCTGCCATACGGAAGAAAGCGAAACATCTTATGTGAAGGTATGCCTTGATGGTCCTGTTTTCAAAGCCCAGGAGGTGCTGTTATGATGCTCGAAGTCAATTTGCCGGGCCTTCAATTGAAAAATCCGATCATGCCGGCTTCAGGCTGCTTCGGATTCGGGAGAGAATTTGCGAACTTTTACGATCTTTCACGTCTCGGTGCGATCATGATTAAAGCGACGACGAGCGAACCGCGCTTCGGGAATCCGACGCCGCGCGTCGCCGAGACGCAAGCCGGCATGCTTAATGCCATCGGTCTGCAAAATCCCGGTTTAGAGGCTGTCATGGAACGCGAATTGCCGTGGCTCGAACAGTTCGATACACCGATTATCGCCAATGTCGCCGGCTCGCAGATCGACGATTATGTTGAAGTGGCTGAAGAAATCAGCAAAGCGCCGAATGTTCATGCGCTCGAGCTGAATATTTCCTGTCCTAACGTGAAAACGGGAGGGATCGCCTTCGGTACGCAGCCGGAAATGGCCAGTGAGCTGACGAAAGCGGTGAAAGAGGTTGCGAGCGTTCCCGTCTATGTGAAGCTGTCGCCGAATGTCGCGAACATTACCGACATCGCTCTTGCCATAGAAGAAGCGGGAGCAGACGGTTTGACGATGATCAACACGCTGATCGGGATGCGGCTCGACTTAAAAACGGGAAAGCCGGTCTTGGCGAACAAAACCGGCGGATTATCAGGCCCTGCTGTTAAACCGGTGGCCATCAGAATGGTGCATGAAGTCAGCCAAAAAGTCAGCATTCCGATCATCGGCATGGGCGGTGTCCAGTCAGCGGAAGATGTGCTTGAGTTTTTGCTGGCGGGTGCGAGCGCAGTCGCCGTCGGCACCGCAAACTTTGTTAATCCGTTTGTTTGTCCCGAAATCATCGCCGATTTGCCGCGCGTTTTAGAAAAATACGGATACCGTTCGTTGAACGAGTGTATCGGAAGGAGCTGGAAGGATGAAACATACGCCGCCCATCATCGCGCTTGATTTTGCATCAGCACAGGAAACATATGCGTTTTTGGACCGGTTTCATGGAGAAGAGCTTTTCGTGAAGGTGGGCATGGAGCTTTTTTATCAGGAAGGGCCGGCCATCCTTGAAAAGTTACAGGAGCGCGGCTGCCGCATTTTCCTTGATCTAAAATGCCACGACATTCCAACGACCGTATACAAGGCGATGACAAGGCTGGCGGGGTTTGGCGTCAGCCTTGTCAATGTGCACGCAGCAGGCGGAAAGCAAATGATGGAGTCGGCGCTTGAAGGCCTTGAAGCGGGGACTCCGGCAGGCCGAAAACGCCCTTCATTAATTGCTGTGACCCAGCTGACAAGCACGTCTTCAGAAATGCTTCAGCAAGAGCTGCTGATTGAAACGCCGCTTCTCGATACAGTTGTTCACTACAGCAAGTTGGCTAAAGAAAGCGGACTTGACGGTGTCGTCTGCTCCGTCCATGAAGCCGAACACATTTACCGGGCCGCGTCTTTAGATTTTCTGACCGTGACACCCGGAATTCGCATGGCGGATGACAAAAACAACGACCAGGTCCGGGTGGCGACGCCTGGCTACGCAAGGGAAAAAGGCGTGTCGGCGATCGTTGTCGGCCGTTCGATTACACAGGCGGAAGATCCTGTGTCAGCCTACAGAAGAATAGGACATGAGTGGGAGGGAACCAAGGCATGAAAACAGACATTGCAAACCATTTATTAAGAATCAAAGCGGTTTTCCTGCGCCCGAACGAGCCGTTTACATGGGCGAGCGGCATCTTGTCGCCCATCTACTGCGACAATCGTTTGACGCTTTCATATCCGGAAGTAAGGGATGATATAGCTTCAGGGCTTGCCGGACTGATTCAAGACAAGTTTCCCGGAGCCGAAATGATCGCCGGTACGGCAACTGCGGGAATCCCCCATGCCGCGCTTGCCGCCGACAGGCTGAGCCTGCCGATGTGCTACGTCAGAAGCAAACCGAAGGCGCACGGCAAAGGAAACCAAATTGAAGGCGCTGTTGTAAAAGGACAAAAAGTCGTTGTAATTGAAGATTTAATTTCAACGGGAGGAAGCGTCCTTGAAGCGGCAGCCGCTCTCACAGAGGCGGGATGTGAAGTGCTCGGTGTCGCCGCCATTTTCACTTACGGGCTTCCTAAAGCCGCCGCCGCCTTCAGCGAAGCGGGCGTTGAATACCGCACGCTGACTGATTACGATACATTGACAGAGGCTGCGCTTGCCGGCGGATATATCAGCGAACAGGATGCCGCCAAACTGAAAGAATGGAAGGCGGATCCTGAAAGCAAGTCTTGGATGGATTAATGAAAAAAGCCGTATTCTCCTAATGGGAGAACGGCTTTTTTTGCGTCTTTTTGCAGATTTAAAAATAGTAAAATCGGATTATTTTTATTTTTTATTAATCCTATAAAAAAAGTCGGGTTGACTTTTGTTCGAATTGTGCTAAAATTTTAAAATAACAAAAGCAAACTTATCAAGAGCGGTGGAGGGACTGGTCCGATGAAACCCGGCAACCTGCGTGTGAAGCGTAAGGTGCTACTTCCAGCAAAATGCCCTCATTTTGAGAGATAAGGAATAGCGGAGTTCCTCGTCTTTCTTTCAAATTTGGAAGAAAGATTTTAATTTTTAGGGGCAGAGGAGGAGCTAGAAGTGAAGACAGATGAACAGCTTGAAAAGGTGATCATCAAAATGAAAGACATGCTGAAAGACATGAATTACGGATCGATCACATTCGTTGTTCAGGACGGCAAAGTCATTCAAATCGAAAAAAATGAAAAAATAAGATTGAAATAGCTGACTAGACAAACTAGAGGCGGTTTTCACAGTTTTTTTCTGCTGGAAGCCGTTTTTTTGTTGGCGAAAAAAGGGGGAACCGAAAATTTTTACTTACAGCACATGGGAAGAACCAAATATCTCTTTTCAGGAAGATGACTCTTATAAAGGAGCGCTGTCCGTCTTGAAATGGGCGTACGGACATTACGGAAATCAGCTTGTATATGCGTGCAGCTTCGGAATTGAGGGAATCGTCCTGATCGATTTGATTTATAAGGTGAAAAAAGATGCGGTCATCGTTTTCCTTGATACGGGATTTCATTTTAAAGAAACGTATGAAACGATCGACGCTGTCAAAGAACGATATCCAGGCCTTCAGATTATCATGAAAACACCGGAGCTTACCGTCGAAGAGCAGGCGAAAGAATATGGGGACGAACTATGGAAGACCGCTCCGAATTCCTGCTGTGAAATGAGGAAGGTCATTCCTCTCCGCGAGACGCTTTCAGGCTACCCGGCGTGGCTGTCGGGCCTGCGCCGCGAGCAATCGCCCGGGCGGAGCAAAACGAATTTTTTGAACAAAGATGAAAAATTCAAGTCTATCAAAGTTTGTCCGCTCATTCATTGGACGTGGAAGGATATTTGGAGATATGTGACAAAGCACGATCTCCCGTATAATCCGCTTCATGATCAAGGCTACCCGAGCATCGGCTGCGCTCCGTGCACCTCTCCGGCCTTTACAATGGATGATCTTCGATCAGGCCGCTGGAACGGATCGGCTAAAACAGAATGCGGATTACACGAGTAAGGAGATGAGTCATGGAACTTGCCGCCATTTTATTTAGCATGTTTTTTGCGATGAATATCGGAGCGAGCGGTGCAGCTGCTTCAATGGGAATCGCCTATGGATCTGAAGCCGTCAAAAAGAAGTTTCACGCACTAATAATCTGTGCAGCAGGCGTTCTCTCGGGCGCCGTCATCGGCGGAGGAAACGTCGTGAAAACGATCAGCTCAGGCATCATTCCCGAACGGGTGATTTCGCTTGAAATCGTCTGCATTATTATCGGCTCGGCGGCACTGTCGCTCTTTATCGCAAATGTACTCGGCATCCCGCTTTCGACAAGTGAAGTGACGGTCGGATCTGTTGTCGGAGTAGGTGTTGCTTACCAAGTTTTATATGTGAAATCTTTGCTTGTCATCGTCTCATTTTGGGTCGTTGTACCAATCGTCGCTTTTACCTTTACATTTGCGATGGCAAACATCATGAAAAAAACGATCAAACGTCCAGCCTCGGGAAAGAAAGCAAAGGTTTTGGCGGTCATTCTGTTGATCACCGGGTTTTTTGAAGCCTTCTCAGCAGGCATGAACAATGTCGCAAATGCTGTCGGACCTCTGGTGGCGGCGCATGTTTTGACAGTCGGGGAAGGAACGCTCTACGGCGGACTGTTTGTCGCGCTGGGCGCCCTTTTACTGGGCAGGCGCGTTCTTGAAACAAACGGCAAAAAAATAACGAAATTTTCAAAAGGAGAGGGGATCATCCTTTCCGGAACAGGAGCCGGGCTTGTCATCATCAGTTCGATTTTCGGTTTGCCGGTTCCGCTTGCGCAAGTCACATCATCTTCTATTATAGGGATGGGAATGGCAAAAAACGGCGGCAATGTCTTTCATAAACAAGTGGTCAAAACGATGCTGAAAGTATGGGTCGTCTCGCCGTTCCTTTCATTAAGCTTGTCTTATATGCTGGTCAGCCTTTTATTAAAAGGAGACTATTATGCTCTCATCGTCGTCACAAGCGTCCTTCTGGCATCTGTCGGGACGATCAGCCTGATGAGAGCAGTCAAAAAAGAGCACAGCTCCGTCCATGAACAAGGCGGAGGAATTTAAACACAAAGTAGGGGGAAACAAGTTTATGAGTTTAGCACCACACGGCGGTGTATTGGTTAACCGCGTCAATGAAGCATACGATTTTCAACATATCGCACAGGAAATTGAACTGGATTTAATGGCTTTTTCAGATTTGGAGCTGATCGGAATCGGAGCGTACAGCCCGATCCAAGGCTTTATGACAGAGAAAGACTATCTGTCCGTTGTCGAAAATATGAGACTGTCAAGCGGCGAAGTATGGACGCTTCCGATCGCTCTGCCTGTTGACGAGCAAAAAGCTTCAAGCTTAAAAGCGGGGGACACCGTCCGCCTCACCTATAATGGGGAAACATACGGCGTCATCGAGATCGAAGACATCTATACGCCGGACAAGAAAACGGAAGCCGTCAATATCTATAAAACCGACGAACTCGAGCATCCGGGCGTCAAAAAATTGTTTGACCGCGGCAGCGTTTATGTGGGCGGGCCGATCACTCTCATTAAACGGAGTGTAAAGCAATTCCCGGCCCACACATTCGAACCTCTGGAAACAAGAAAAAAATTCGCAGAACTCGGCTGGAAAACGATCGTCGGATTCCAGACGAGAAATCCGGTTCACAGAGCGCACGAATACATTCAAAAAACGGCGCTCGAGACAGTAGACGGTCTTTTCCTCAATCCGCTCGTCGGGGAAACAAAATCAGACGATATTCCGGCTGATGTCCGCATGGAAAGCTATCAGGTGCTGCTTGACGGCTACTATCCGAAAGACCGCGTCTTTCTCGGCGTTTTTCCGGCGGCGATGCGCTATGCGGGGCCGAAGGAAGCAATCTTCCATGCGCTTGTCAGAAAGAACTACGGATGTACGCATTTTATCGTCGGAAGAGACCATGCCGGAGTCGGCGATTACTACGGCACATATGAAGCGCAGGAACTGTTCGATCAGTTCGCGCCGGAAGAGATCGGCATTACGCCGCTGAAATTCGAACACAGCTTCTACTGCAATGTCTGCGGTTCAATGGCTACGGCGAAAACGTGCCCTCACAGCAAAGAACATCATGTCATTTTGTCCGGTACAAAGGTGAGGGGCATGCTGAGAAACGGCGAGTTCCCGCCGAGCACATTCAGCCGTCCAGAAGTCATTCAAACATTAATCAAAGGCTTAACGGCCGGGGTTTCTTAAGGGGGAGCATCTCTTGGTAAATAAAGATATTGTCTGGCATGAAGCGTCCATTACAAAACGGGAATATCATGAGAAAAATAAACATAAAAGCTCGATCGTTTGGCTGACGGGCTTGAGCGGTTCAGGAAAATCAACAATTGCCAATGCCGCAGCGCGTGAGTTGTTTGAACAAGGCTACCAGGTCACGGTGCTCGACGGCGACAACGTCAGGCACGGACTGAACAAGGACCTCGGGTTTTCCGATGAAGACCGGAAGGAAAACATCCGCCGGATCGGCGAGGTCGCGAAGCTCTTTGTCGAACAGGGGACGATCGTCATTACGGCGTTCATTTCCCCTTTTAAAGAAGACCGCGGGCTTGTCAGACAGCTCGTCGAGGAAGATGAGTTTCATGAAGTCTATGTGAAATGCGATTTGGCGACGTGCGAGGAGCGCGACCCGAAAGGCTTGTATAAAAAAGCGAGAAACGGAGAAATTCCATTTTTCACGGGGATCGATTCGCCTTATGAAGAGCCTGAAACGCCTGAACTAGTC
The DNA here is from genome assembly GCF_038002405.1 of Bacillus sp. FSL W7-1354. Lineage (NCBI taxonomy): Bacteria > Bacillati > Bacillota > Bacilli > Caryophanales > Bacillaceae > Bacillus > Bacillus sp. FSL W7-1354. The sequence goes on from NZ_JBBOCL010000001.1 coordinate 743,722, forward strand.
CTTGATACAGGCGCACATAACCGGGAAGAGTGCAAAAATCAGCTCGTCCAATACGTGAAAGATCAAACGAAATAAAATGCGGGTGAAATAGGAAAGTGCTGCACATGCACTTTCCTATTTCATAAAGAAAACGTTTGGTTTTTGTGATATTTTCAGGCACCAAACGCTTTCTTTATGATTTATAATGAATTGAAGAAGACGTTGATCAGATCGGGGGGAAATCTAAGATGGGGAAAGTATATATCGTTGGGGCAGGTCCTGGAGACCCCGATTTACTGACGATCAAAGCTTTAAAAGCCATCCAGACAGCCGATGTCATTTTGTATGACAGGCTTGTGAATAAACAGATTTTACAGCACGCCAAGGAGGGAGCGGATCTCATCTACTGCGGAAAGCTTCCGGACTACCACATGATGAAGCAGGAAACGATCAATCATTTTCTCGTCAAGTATGCGAAAAAAGGGAAAACCGTTGTCAGGCTGAAAGGCGGCGATCCTTTCGTATTCGGCAGAGGCGGCGAGGAAGCGCAAACCCTCGCTGAACACGGAGTTGCTTATGAAATCGTGCCGGGAATCACCTCGGGGATTGCCGCCGCTGCTTATGCGGGCATTCCGGTGACACACCGGGAAGCGAGTTCAAACGTCGCTTTCGTGACAGGACATTATCAAAAAGATGAACATTTTGAAGAGAAGTGGAAAGCGCTAGCCACAGGGATCGATACGCTTGTCATTTATATGGGGATTAAAAACGTGAAGCAAATTGAAAGGCTTCTGATCGAAAACGGCAGAGATCCGTCTACCCCTGCCGCTTTCATTCATTGGGGAACGACGGACAAACAAAAAACGGTGCTTTGCACGGTTGAAACGCTTGCAGGTACAGTCGAAAGCGAAAAAATTGAAAACCCGAGCCTGATTGTCATCGGGGATGTTGTTCAATTCAGCTCACAGTTAAGCTGGTTTGAACCCGAGCTGAAAGATCCGGCATTAAGCGAGGCGCTTTAATATGAAACAAGCGATTTTATATATCGGCCACGGGAGCCGTCTGAAAAGAGCTCAAACAGAGGCAGCCGCTTTTTTGGAGAGCTGCAAAGAAACCATGTCCGCCCCCATTCAGGAAATTTCTTTTTTGGAACTGGCGGCACCGGATATCGAAACCGGTTTTAAAGCGTGTGTGGAAAAGGGCGCGACGCATATCGCGGCTGTGCCGCTTCTCCTCTTGACAGCCGCGCATGCCAAAAGGGACATCCCTGAGGAGCTTGCCCGCGCTTCTTCGCAGTATCCTTCCGTCAGCGTCACTTACGGAAAGCCGATCGGCGTCGATCAGGAAGTCGTCAAAGCGGTTTTTACAAGGATCGAAGAAACGGGGACGCCATATGAACATGCAAGAGTCGTGGTGATCGGAAGGGGGAGCTCTGATCCGGATGTCAAACGGGATGTCAATGACATTTGCGAGCGGCTGAGAGACCTCGCGCCCGTTGACGAGGTCATTCCCTGCTTTATGACAGCCTGTGAACCGCACTATCTGGATGTGTTTAAACAGCTTAAAGAACGGGACGGAAAAACGACATTTATCGTACCGTATTTGCTGTTTACCGGTATGCTGATGAACGAGATTGAAAGGGAAACCGCCAAGCTGAAAGAAACCAATCCGGACGTCGTGCTGACGGATTACCTCGGCTTCCACCCTCATGTGAAAAATGCCTTTTTACACCGCGTTGAGGAAGCGGTTATCAACAAAGCCGGCCGCTTTGATTTTACAGGAGCATCAGATGCTGCCGCTTCACATTAACATCAAAGGCAAATCCGCAGTCATTGCAGGCGGAGGGGAGATCGCGGCGCGGCGTCTGAAAACGGTGCTGGCAGAAGGTGCGTCTGCAACCGTCATCAGCCCCGAAGCATCAGAAGAGATGCTCGGATTGATCAAAGAGCACGGCATCGAATGGAAGAAGAAAAAAGCGGAACCCGGCGATTTCAAGGATGCATTTCTGATCATTCTCGCGACCGATGATCACGAGGCGAACAAGCGGATCGCCGCATCAGCTGCTCCTGATCAGCTTGTCAATGTTGCGAGTGAAGCGGAGCTTGGAAATGTATATGTTCCGAAAATAATCAACAGAGGAAACATCACCATATCCGTCTCGACAAACGGAGCCAGCCCGCGTCACACGATCAAACTGGCCGGACAGATTGATGATTTGATCGATGATGAGCTTGTCCAAGAGATCGACGAGCTTCTCCGTAAAAGAAGAGGCCTGAACCAGTGAGGTTCAGGCCTTTTAGCATTATTTTTTCAGCTTGATGATCAGGTCTTCGTCAGGTGTTACAAAAACGGTTTGCTGGCTGTCGTAGGTGACAAAACCGGGCTTTGCGCCATTCGGCTTTTTGACATGGCGTATTTTTGTATAGTCGACAGGAACCGAAGCCGAGTTTTTCGCTTTGCTGTAATAGGCAGCGATCTGCGCTGCTTCAAGGATAGTTTGCTCGTCCGGATCGCTCGATTGGATGACGACGTGCGACCCCGGAATATCTTTCGTGTGAAGCCAGATGTGGTCGCGGGCGGCAAGTTTCATCGTCAAATATTCGTTCTGCTTGTTGTTTTTGCCGACGAGAATCGTTTCTCCTGCGCTGGATTCGTATGTTTCGAGCGTCGGCGCCTGTTTCTTCTGTTTTTTCTGGCCTCCTTGCTGTTTGGCCCGCAAATACTTTCCTTCGGCGAGCTCTTCGCGGATTTCGGTTATATCTTTCGGAGAAGCAGACGAAAGCTGCTGAATCAGCTGGTCGAAATAAGCGATTTCCTCTTCTGCTAATCTGATCTGCTCCTTCACGACTTCCACCGAATTTTTCGCTTTTTGATATTTTGTAAAATAGCTTTGCGCGTTTTCGGAAGGCGTTTTATTCGGATTGAGCGGAATCGTGATTTCTCCGCCGTTTTCATCATAGTAGTTGATGACTCTCGCCGCTTTGTCTCCTTTTTTCAGCTGGTACAGGTTCGCTGTCAACAGCTCCCCGTACAGCTGAAAATCCTTCGCGTGTTCGGACTGCTCAAGCGTTTTTTTCAGCTTTTTGATTTTGTTTTCGTTCTTTTTCTTTTCGTTTGCCGCGAAACGCTCTAAATCATGAGCCTGCTGTTTGACGCGGTCCCGCTCCGCTTTTCCGAAATAGTAGCGGTCAAGAAGTTCGCTCAGCGTATGAAAGGGTTTGTTATCGCCTTTTATATGGGTCAGCTCAAGAAGGTAAAAATATTCTTTTCCATCTTCTGTCGTGATAAGCTGGGGCTGAAAACGCCGGTTTTTGATTTCGCTGAACATCTTCGTCAAGACGTTTGGCAGTGTCGCCCTGTTGGCAAGGCCCGCGCGAAAGACGGCTTCTTTCGCAAACAGAGGCGAGACGCCGGAAAAGGTATCGACGATCTGCCTGTCCAGTTTGCCTTCCTGGAAATTCAAATGGCGGAGAATATCTTCAGTTTCCGCTTCTAGCGGTGACAATTTGTTCTGGGCGGGAGGAAGAATGTAATCGTATCCCGGAAGCACGGTGCGGTAGCTGTTCACCGAAGGTGACAGGTGCTTCAAACTGTCGATGATGACATCTTTTTCTCCGTCGGTTAACACGATGTTGCTGTGCCTTCCCATGATTTCAACCATCAGCTTTCTTGTCAGCGTGTCGCCGATTTCGTTCCGGCTCCTGATATGAAAGACCATCATTCTGTCCATGCCGACTTGCTCGACTCGGTCGATAAAGCCGCCTTCCAGATGCTTCCGGAGGAGCATGCAGAACATCGGAGGGGTGCTCGGGTTGTCATAGGTTTCGTTTGTCAGGTGAACCCGCGCATAACTCGGGTGGGCGGAGAGCAGCAATTTGCGGTTCTGCCCGTTCGCTCTGATATGAAACACCAGCTCGTGCTTAAACGGCTGGTGGATTTTTGCGATTCGTCCGCCTCGAATCGTTTCATTTAATTCTTCGATCATTCCGTATGTAAAAATGCCGTCAAAAGACATATGAAAAACTCCCTTTTCTCGTTAATCCTCTTCGTAAAGCGTCTATTCAATAATTATAGCATGATTTGGGACGAGTCTGAATAAATTGACTTATAGAGATGGATATATCAAGAGCAACCTTTAGGGCAGGAGGAGTGGACGATTCAATGAAATGGCACGAGATGGGACAAACCGAATTGTTAAACATAACAAAAACGTCCATCGGCAAAGGTTTAACAGAAAAAGAGGCCGAAAAGCGGCTGGAAAGACACGGAACAAACGAACTTCAGGAAGGGGAAAAAACATCGGCGATCGCACTGTTTTTTTCTCAATTCAAGGACTTCATGGTTCTTGTTTTGCTTGCGGCCACGTTGATCTCTGGTTTCCTCGGGGAGTATATTGACGCCATCGCGATCATTGCGATCATCTTTGTAAACGGCATTCTCGGCTTCTTTCAGGAGAGACGGGCGGAAAGATCGCTCGAGGCTTTGAAGGAACTGTCGGCTCCTCAAGTGGCTGTGCTCCGGGAGGGGGAATGGGTAAAGATCCCTTCCAAAGAGCTCGTTCCGGGAGATGTTGTCCGTTTTGCAAGCGGAGACAGAATCGGCGCCGATCTCAGGCTTGTCGAGACAAAGAGCCTTGAAATAGAAGAATCGGCTCTTACGGGTGAATCGCTTCCCGTGTCTAAACAGGCAGAAGCTTTTCAGGCGTCCGACGTATCGCTGGGCGATCTGAAGAATATGGCTTTCATGGGAACGTTGGTCACAAGGGGGAGCGGCACCGGCGTCGTTATCGGCACGGGAATGAACTCTGCGATGGGAAAAATCGCCGATATGCTCGAATCTGCCGGGAATACGGCGACCCCGCTGCAAAGAAGGCTTGAAGAGCTCGGCAAAATTTTGATTGTCGCCGCTTTGTTCCTGACGCTGCTTGTCGTTGCTGCCGGAGTCATCCAGGGGCATGACCTATACAGCATGTTTTTAGCGGGCGTTTCCCTTGCCGTCGCTGCCATACCTGAAGGGCTGCCGGCCATTGTCACGGTCGCTCTGTCTCTCGGCGTACAGCGGATGATCAGGCAAAAGTCGATCGTCAGAAAGCTCCCCGCGGTTGAGACGCTCGGCTGCGCGTCCATAATTTGCTCCGATAAAACCGGGACGATGACGCAGAACAAAATGACGGTCACCCATGTCTGGTCGGGCGGGAAAACGTGGAACGTGTCAGGGATCGGCTACGAACCCGAAGGCTCCTTCACCATGAACGGGCGCGACGTGCAAGCCAGGCATCATAAACCGCTCCAACAGGTCCTTCTGTTCGGCGCATTATGCAATTCATCTTCTATTATCGAAAAAGACGGGGAGTTTCGTCTTGACGGCGATCCCACCGAAGGCGCTTTGCTGACGGCAGCTCGAAAAGCGGGTTTTACGGACAGATATGTTGACGAACATTTTAAAATCATCGAGGAGTTTCCGTTTGATTCGACGCGGAAAATGATGTCTGTCATTGCGGAAGATAAGAGCGGCAAGCGCTTTGTCATCACAAAGGGCGCGCCTGATGTATTGATGAAGCGTTCGTCGCATACGCTGACAGACGAAAAGCGCGAAATCTTCACAAAGGCAAGGCTCGCCGAAACAAGCGCGGCGCTGGAAACACTTGCGTCCCAAGCGCTGAGGACGATTGCTGTCGCGTATAAACCAATCAAAGAAACAGAAAATCTCTCGCTCGAAAAAGCGGAGTCAGGCTTAACTTTCATCGGACTGTTAGGGATGATCGATCCGCCGCGGCCCGAAGTGAAAACAGCGATTAAAGAGTGCCGGGAAGCGGGGATCAAAACAGTGATGATCACCGGCGATCATGTAATAACGGCAACAGCCATCGCAAAAGATCTCGGGTTATTGCCGCCGCGCGGAAAGGTCATGGACGGCCAGATGCTGAACGAGCTCTCGCAGGAAGAATTGGCGGAAATTGTTGACGATGTTTACGTGTTTGCAAGGGTGTCGCCTGAACATAAGCTGAAGATCGTGACCGCCTACCAGGAAAACGGCCACATCGTCGCCATGACTGGAGACGGAGTCAACGATGCCCCTGCGATTAAACAGGCGGATATCGGCATTTCGATGGGAATTACGGGAACGGATGTCGCCAAGGAGGCATCATCGCTCATTCTTGTCGATGATAATTTTGCGACGATTAAATCGGCCATCAAGGAAGGACGCAATATCTATGAAAATATTAGAAAGTTCATCAGATATTTGCTCGCATCCAATGTCGGCGAAATTTTGGTCATGCTGTTTGCGATGCTGCTCGCTCTGCCGCTGCCGCTTGTTCCGATACAGATTCTATGGGTCAACCTTGTGACGGACGGCCTGCCTGCCATGGCGCTCGGCATGGATCAGCCTGAAGACGATGTGATGCAGAGGAAGCCGCGAAGTCCGAAAGAAGGCGTGTTTGCAAGGGGGCTCGGCTGGAAGGTCGTATCGCGCGGCTTTTTAATCGGAATTGCCACACTCGGGGCGTTTATGTTCATTTACAATCGCAACCCGGAAGCGCTTGAGTATGCTCAGACGGTCGCTTTTGCAACGCTCGTCCTTGCACAGCTGATCCATGTGTTCGACTGCCGGAGCGAGCGGTCTATCTTTGACCGCAATCCGTTTGAAAACATTTATTTGCTCGGCGCAGTATTGTCTTCGATTCTTTTAATGCTTGTCGTTATTTATTATCCGCCGCTGCAGCCGATTTTCCATACGGTTCCGATTTTAATGGCAGACTGGCTCCTGATTGTCGGAATGTCGGCGATTCCAACTTTTTTATTGGCCGGGTCACTTTTGACAAGAAAAAAATAGGCTTGTATGATATAATCTTAAAGGTAATAGAGGTTTCTATTGCCTTTTCATCTTGCGTAAATTTAAATCAAAGAAGTCTTTTTCACTTATACGGAATTGGGTGTGTTTTATGATACGGAGTATGACCGGTTTCGGCAGCGCGAGCAAAACGAAGGATGGGCTGACAGCAGCTGTTGAGCTGAAATCTGTCAACTATCGGTTTAAAGAAGTAAACGCACGCATGCCAAGACCTTTGCTCTATTTAGAAGACAAAATAAAGCAAACGATTTTTAAACATATACAAAGGGGGCGGCTGGAGCTGTTCGTGTCCGTTGACGACGAGGCTCTGGTCACCCGGAAAATCCAGGTTGACTGGCCGCTGCTTGAAGAGTACCAGAAAGCCGCGCGCGAAATGAAAGAGCGCTGCCGGCTTTCAGGAGAGATCACGCTTCAAGACGCCTTTCAGTTTGACCATGTCATCCAAGTTGAAGAAGAGACGATCCAAAACGACAAGCTTGAAGAAGTCCTTCTTGAAGCGGTCGAGGCTGCCGTTCTTGAATTATGCAGCATGCGCGAAGCAGAAGGGCTGAGGCTGAAGGATGACTGCCTTCAGCATATTGAAAGGCTTGAAAAGCTGACAGACGACATTGCAGAGCTTGCTCCCAAGGTCGTCGGCCACTATCGGGAACGCCTTGAGGCGCGCCTTGAAGAATGGTCAACAGACGGTCTCGATGAAAGCCGTCTGCTGACGGAAGTCGCACTGTTTGCAGACCGATCGGATATCACGGAAGAAGTGACGAGGCTGAAAAGCCATTTCAGCCAGTTCCGCGATATTTGCGAAGCGGGCGGGGCCGCGGGGAGAAAGCTCGACTTCCTCGTCCAGGAGCTGAACCGTGAAGCGAACACGATCGGTTCAAAAGCGAATGATCACCAGATCACAAAACATGTGGTCGAAATGAAAAGCTCTATTGAAAAAATAAAAGAACAAGTGCAAAATATAGAATAGCGATTGTGCGTATTGTTTACGGATGTTCTCTGCAGGTTAAACTAGAGACGTCCAAGTACAGGGGGAACGTATAGGATGACGATTAAACTGATTAATATCGGCTTTGGTAATATCATATCCGCGAATCGGCTGATCTCGATTGTGAGTCCGGAGTCCGCGCCTATTAAGCGGATGATCCAGGATGCCAGAGACCGCGGCATGCTTATAGATGCTACATATGGAAGAAGAACCCGTGCGGTTGTCATTATGGACAGTGACCATATCATCTTATCTGCCGTCCAGCCTGAGACAGTAGCACAAAGGCTTTCCGTTAAAGAAGAAATTATGGATGAAGGGCAGGGATAAGAGCTTTATGAAAGAAAGAGGTTTATTAATCGTTCTCTCCGGCCCTTCCGGCGTCGGAAAAGGAACAGTCAGGCAGGCGCTGTTTGCTCAGGAGGACACAAAATTTGAATATTCGATTTCGGTGACGACAAGAAAACCGCGGCAAGGCGAAAGAGACGGCGTCGACTACTTTTTTAAGACGCGCGAAGAGTTCGAAGAGATGATCAAGAACAACAAGCTGCTCGAATGGGCCGAATATGTCGGCAACTATTACGGAACACCCGTTGACTACGTCGAACAGACCCTTGAAAGCGGCAGGGACGTTTTTCTCGAAATTGAAGTCCAAGGTGCGCTGCAAGTCAGAAAGGCATTTCCTGAAGGCCTGTTTATCTTTTTGGCGCCTCCGAGTCTCGCCGAATTGAAAAACCGGATTGTCACAAGAGGGACAGAAACAGAAGCCCTGATCGAAAACCGGATGAAAGCGGCGAAGGAAGAAATCGAACTGATGGACGCCTACGATTATGTTGTCGAAAATGACAGCATTGAGCTTGCGTGCGAAAGAATCAAAGCAATCGTTCTCGCCGAACATTTACGGCGCGACCGCGTTGCTCCAAGATATAAGAAAATGCTGGAGGTTGAATAATTATGCTAGATCCGTCAATTGACTCTTTAATGAATAAACTGGATTCAAAATACACGCTCGTTACCGTATCGGCCCGACGCGCGCGCGAAATGCAGATCAACAAAGACGCGCAGATCGAAAATCCGAAGTCGCATAAATTTGTAGGCAAAGCGCTGGAAGAAATTGATGCCGGACTGCTTACATTCGAAAAGGAAAATCGCTAATAGCCTTAAAAATAGCAACCTATACACTAGGTTGTTATTTTTTTCAGGGCCGGCGAACAGAACATAAGGGGGAGAAAAAACGATGCTGAAAAATCGCAACATCCTGCTGGGAGTAAGCGGAGGAATCGCAGTATACAAAGCGGCCGCCTTGACGAGCAAGCTCGTACAGGCAGGAGCCAATGTGAAAGTCATCATGACAAAATCCGCCTGTGAATTTGTGTCTCCGCTCACCTTTCAAGCGCTTTCGCGCAATGAAGTATATACCAACACGTTTGAAGAACCGAATCCCCGTGTCATCGCCCATATCGATGCCGCGGATTGGGCTGATCTTGTGATCGTTGCTCCGGCAACGGCCAATGTGATCGGAAAACTCGCTTCAGGCATTGCCGATGACATGCTGACGACGACGCTTTTAGCGACGACTGCGCCGGTTTGGATCGCTCCGGCCATGAACGTCCATATGTACGACCACCCGGCCGTTCAGCGGAACATTAGCGTTCTTTACAAAGACGGCTGCCGGTTTATCGAGCCGAGTGAAGGCTACCTTGCGTGCGGCTATATCGGCAAAGGCAGACTTGAAGAGCCCGAACGGATCGTCCAGTTGGCCGAGTCGTATTTTTCAAACGAAAACAGCGGTTTGCTTGAAGGAAAGCGTGTCTTAATTACAGCGGGCCCGACAAGAGAACAAATCGATCCCGTCCGCTTTTTCTCCAACCGTTCGACAGGGAAAATGGGCTATGCTTTCGCTGAGGAAGCGGCGAAAATGGGAGCGCGCGTAACGCTGATTGCCGGCCCGACATCGCTTGATGATCCCGCAGGAGTTGACGTTATTCATGTTCAGTCTGCAGAAGATATGTATCAAGCGGCTTTATCTGTTTTCGATGAGAGCGACATCGTCATCAAAACGGCAGCTGTCGCTGATTACAGGCCAAAGCATATTTACGATCAAAAAATGAAGAAAAAGGACGGCGGTCTCGTCATTGAGCTTGAGCGGACGAAGGATATTTTAAAAGCGCTGGGAGAACGGAAAACAAAGCAAGTCTTGGTCGGCTTTGCAGCTGAAACGCAGCACGTCGAAGACTATGCCAAACAAAAGCTGGAGAAAAAAAATCTCGATCTGATTGTCGCCAACAATATCACGGCCGAAGGGGCCGGTTTTGGAACGGAAACCAACATCGTGACGGTGTTTCACCGAGACGGCAAAAAGACGGCGCACCCTCTGATGTCAAAACGGGAGGTTGCCGCCGAAGTCTTGAAGGAAGCCGCTGAGCTTGCCGGCCGGAGCGGAACGTCCTCATGAATTTCGCTGAAGTGATCGTCGATGTTACAACCAAAAATATCGACAGACCGTTTGACTACCGCATTCCCGACAAATTCAAAGGGATGATTAAAAAAGGGATGCGCGTGATTGTTCCGTTCGGCGCCCGCAAAATCCAGGGATTTGTCACCGGCGTGAAAGAATCGTCTGAGCTCGCCGGCCGTTCGGTTAAGGATATCGAGGATATCCTTGATCTGACGCCCGTTTTGACGGAGGAGCTGCTTGAGCTGTCAGATTGGCTGACAGAAAAAACACTTTCTTTTAAAATTACGGCTCTTCAGGCGATGCTCCCCGCGGCTATGAAAGCAAAATACGGCAAAGAAATCAAGGTGATCGGTGATAAGCCGCTTCCCGAACCGCTTAAAACCCTGTTCTTGCAAAAAGAAACACTTTCTTATTCCGATATAGATGACCATGGGACATTAAAGCTGATTCAGCGCCAGGTTCAAGAGGGCAACCTTGAAGTGGCCTATAAAGTAAAGCAGAAAACAAACAAAAAAACGCGGAGAATGATCGCTCCCCTTTGTGCGAAAGAACATTTAAAAGAAGCGCTTGACAGCCTCTCCCCGCAAGCTGTCAAACAAAAAGCGGTCCTTCAGTTTTTCATCGACCGCAAAGAATCCGGTGCTGTTCCGGCAAAAGAGCTGATCGGCAAAACGGGAGGCTCTTCCGCGTCCGTAAAAGCGCTGATCGACAAGGGGCTGTTAAAGGAAAGCGAAGAGGAGGTTTACAGGGATCCTTATCAGGACAGAATGTTCAAAAAAACCGAACCGCTTCCGCTGACTGAAGAGCAGGCGCAGGCCTATGAGGCGATAGCAGAGGCGATCGAAGACAAGCGGCACGATGTGTTTCTTCTTCACGGAGTGACTGGAAGCGGAAAAACGGAAGTCTATCTGCAATCGATCGAAAAGGTGCTGGAAGCCGGCAAAGAAGCGATCGTTCTCGTTCCGGAAATTTCGCTGACGCCGCAGATGGTCAACCGCTTTAAAGGCCGCTTTGGCTCACAGGTAGCCGTCCTGCACAGCGGGCTTTCAACAGGAGAAAAATATGATGAATGGCGGAAAATCCACCGCAAAGAAGTCCGGCTTGTCGTCGGGGCGCGCTCGGCGATTTTCGCGCCGTTTGAAAATCTCGGCATGATTATTATCGATGAAGAGCACGAAACATCGTACAAGCAGGAAGAGATGCCGAGATACCATGCGAAAGAAGCGGCGATTCAAAGGGCCGAATACCACCGCTGTCCTGTCGTCCTCGGCAGTGCGACGCCGACGCTCGAATCGTTCGCAAGGGCGAAAAAAGGCGTGTACAAGCTTCTTTCCCTCAAGCACCGCGTCAATCACCAAGTCATGCCTGACGTGTCTCTCGTCGATATGAGGGAGGAACTGCGCAGCGGAAACCGCTCGATGTTTTCCAAAGACTTAATGGCCGGACTTGAGGAAACCCTTGAAAAAGGAGAGCAGGCCGTTCTGTTTTTAAACAAAAGGGGATATTCCTCATTTGTCATGTGCAGGGACTGCGGATATGTCATCCAGTGCCCTCATTGCGAAATCTCGTTGACGTACCACAGGTATGGACAGCGTCTGAAGTGCCATTACTGCGGCTATGAAACCGGCATGCCGTCAAGCTGCCCCGAATGCGGAAGCGAGCATATCCGCTACTTTGGCACAGGCACACAGCGGGTCGAAGAAGAATTGACGAAGGTACTGCCGGCTGCAAGGGTGATCCGCATGGACGTCGATACAACCTCGAGAAAAGGAGCGCATGAAAAGCTGCTCACATCCTTTGGCAAAGGTGAAGCCGATATTCTGCTCGGAACACAGATGATCGCCAAAGGGCTCGATTTTGAAAACGTCACGCTCGTCGGTGTTTTGAGCGCGGATACGATGCTGCACATCCCCGATTTCAGAGCCGCTGAAAAAACGTTCCAGCTGATGACACAGGTGAGCGGAAGAGCGGGGCGCCACGAAAAGCCGGGCAAGGTGATCATTCAGACGTACACCCCGTCCCATTACAGCATTCAGCTCACGAAAACGCACGATTATGAAACGTTCTTCCGGCAGGAGATGCTGCACAGAAGGGAACAGGCCTATCCTCCCTATTATTATTTGGCGCTCGTCAGCGTATCGCACGAAGAAGTGACGAAGGCGGCGCTCGTGACTGAAAAAATCGCCAACTATTTAAAAAAGAACATTTCAAGCGAGGCGAAGATTCTCGGCCCAGTCGCATCGCCGATCGCCAGGATCAAAGATAGATATCGCTATCAATGCGTGATAAAATACAAACAGGAAAACCAGCTTACATCGTTGCTTAAAAACATTATGGATCATTACAAACGAGATATTGAACAAAAGCAATTGATGATTTCGATCGACATGAATCCATATATGATGATGTAAAAATAACAGTGTGATGGAGGGCTTCTAGATTGGCAGTAAAACCGATCGTAACGTATCCGGCGGAGGTTCTTGAAACCCCTGCCGAACCCGTTGCGTCTTTTGATAAATCATTAAAGAAACTGCTCGACAATATGTATGATACGATGCTTGAGCTGGACGGAGTCGGGCTTGCCGCCCCGCAAATCGGCGTTTTAAAAAGAGCGGCAGTCGTCGATATCGGCGATGACACGGGCAGAATTGAACTGGTCAACCCGGAGGTCATCGAAGAGAGCGGCGAACAGACGGGCCCTGAAGGCTGTTTGAGCTTTCCCGATCTATACGGTGAAGTGAAGCGTTCGGATTATGTAAAGGTCAAGGCGTTCGACCGCCGCGGAAAACCGTTCACGATTGAAGCTGAAGGCTTTTTGGCGCGGGCGCTGCTGCATGAAATCGACCATTTGGACGGTATTTTATTCACATCAAAAGTTACGCGCTATTATGATGCGGAAGAACTTGAGGAAATGGAAGGATGATTGGATGACAAGGATCGTTTTTATGGGAACGCCGGATTTTTCCGTCCCGGTGCTCAGCACATTGATTGATGACGGCTATGAGGTGGTGGGTGTCGTCACCCAGCCTGACCGCCCGAAAGGCAGAAAAAAAGTGATGACCCCTCCGCCTGTCAAGGAGGAAGCGCTGCGCCGCGGCATTCCCGTGCTCCAGCCTGAAAAAGTGAGGGAAGAAGCGGAGACGGACAGGATTTTGGCGCTTAAACCCGATCTAATTGTAACGGCGGCATTCGGGCAGATCCTGCCGAAAAAGCTCCTCGATTATCCGAAATACGGCTGTATCAATGTCCATGCCTCTCTTCTGCCCGAGCTGCGCGGAGGAGCCCCGATCCATTACGCCATTCTGGAAGGCAAAGAGAAAACGGGCGTGACGATCATGTACATGGTCGAAAAATTGGATGCAGGCGATATGCTTGCCAAAGTCGAAGTTGACATCGAAGAAACCGATAATGTCGGCACGCTCCACGACAAGCTGAGCAAGGCCGGGGCTGAGCTTCTTTCCGAAACGGTTCCGAAGGTCATTGACGGTTCGGCAACCCCTGAAAAACAGGATGAACGGGAAGCGACATATGCGCCGAACATTAAACGCGAACAGGAACTGATCGACTGGTCAAAGCCCGGCGAAGTCCTGTACAACCAAGTCAGGGGCTTGAATCCTTGGCCTGTCGCATACACGGTTTTAAGCGGCCAGACGCTGAAAGTATGGGCTGCGAAAAAATGCGAAGCCTTAAAACAGGCAGAGCCGGGAGAAATCGTCTCCGTTGAAAAAGACGGCATTGTCGTCGCTACCGGAAATGGCACCGCGTTAAAATTAACGGAAGTGCAGCCTGCGGGCAAAAAAAGAATGAAGGCCGAAGATTTTGTCAGGGGAGCGGGTCTTCAAGCCGGAATGAAATTGGGTCATAGCGATGAAAAATAATGTGAGGGAAGTCGCGCTTGATGCACTGATTAAGCTTGACCAGAATCAGGCATACAGCAATCTTTTGCTTCAGTCTGTCATGAAAGCGAACGATTTAAGCGACAAAGACAGAGGCCTTTTGACAGAACTCGTTTACGGCACCCTTCAAAACAAGCTGGCGCTCGATTATATGCTGAAGCCGTTTATTAAAAAGCCGGAAAAAGTGAAAGACTGGGTCATCCATCTGTTGAGAATGTCGCTGTACCAGATGGAATACCTGGAGAAAATCCCTGACCGGGCCGCCCTTTTTGAAGCTGTTGAAATCGCTAAAAAACGCGGGCATAAAGGAATTTCTTCATTTGTTAACGGCGTTCTGCGCTCTGTTCAGAGAGAAGGCGTGCCTTCTTTTGCTGATATTGCCGACCCGGTTGAACGCCTTGCGGTTGAGACAAGCCATCCGGAATGGCTTGTCAGGGAATGGACCGATGCCTACGGGTTCGAAGCGGCAGAACAAATCTGCCGGATTCACATGATCCCGCCGAAGCAGACGATCCGCGTCAACAGGCTGAAACACGACCGGGATACGCTTCTTTCCCGCCTGAATGAAGCGGGGATTGAGGCGGAAGAAGGCGACTTGTCCGAAGACGCTGTCAAACTGCAAAAAGGAACGATTGCGTCCACTCCTTTTTTCAAAGAAGGCGAAGTCACCATACAAGATGAAAGCTCAATGCTGGTAGCGCGAGCCCTCGGTCCTGAACGGGGAGAAACGGTGCTGGACGCCTGCGCAGCGCCGGGAGGAAAATCCACTCATATCGGCGAACTGCTCGAAGATACGGGAAAGATCATTTCCCTTGACCTTCATCAGCATAAAGTAAAGCTGATCAAAGAAGCGGCAGGCCGGATCGGGCTTTCCAACATTGAAGCAAGGGCGCTGGATGCCAGAAAAGCCGGCGAAGCCTTCGAACCGGAGCAGTTTGACCGGATTCTCGTCGACGCTCCGTGTTCGGGCTTCGGTGTCATCCGCAGAAAACCGGATCTCAAATACAGCAAAACGCCCGAAGACAGCGCGCGTCTCGCTGGGATTCAGCTGGCGATTTTAAACGAAATCGCACCTTTATTGAAAACAGGCGGGACATTGGTCTACAGCACATGCACAATGGACCCGACCGAAAATGAACAAGTCATGCATGCTTTTTTGAAAGAACACGACGAATTTGAAGCAGACCCCACCCTCGCCGAGCGGCTGCCCGAAAAAGCGGCGCCGTATGTCAAGGATGGAAGCATTCAAATCCTTCCCCACTTCTTCGGAACGGACGGCTTCTTTATTTGCAGCATGAGAAAGAAGGGATCACAATAATGGAATCGAAACAAAAAGTAAGAAAAGAATTGCGGGCAGAAAGACCGTCCATCTATTCTTTTGAAATAGAAGAACTGAAAAGCTGGCTTTCGGAAAACGGCGAAAAGCCTTTCCGCGCCGCGCAAATATTCGAATGGCTTTACGAAAAGAGAGTCACGTCATTTGAAAAGATGACAAACCTTTCAAAAGAGCTGCGGACAAAGCTGAACGAGCATTTCGTATTAACGACGCTGAAAACGGCCGTCAAGCAGACTTCACAAGATGGAACGATGAAGTTTTTATTTGAGCTTCATGACGGCTACACGATCGAAACCGTATTAATGCGGCACGAATATGGCAATTCTGTTTGTGTAACGACACAGGTGGGCTGCCGAATCGGCTGTACGTTTTGCGCGTCGACCCTCGGCGGCTTAAAGCGGAACCTGGAAGCCGGAGAGATCGTCGCCCAGGTTGTCAAAGTGCAGCAGGCGCTTGATGAAACAGATGAACGCGTCAGTTCCATCGTCATTATGGGAAT
The DNA here is from genome assembly GCF_038002405.1 of Bacillus sp. FSL W7-1354. NCBI lineage: Bacteria > Bacillati > Bacillota > Bacilli > Caryophanales > Bacillaceae > Bacillus > Bacillus sp. FSL W7-1354. Next base: position 759,724 of record NZ_JBBOCL010000001.1, read on the forward strand.
CGGCGAGCCGTTCGATAATTTTCAGGAAATGCTTGCATTCCTGAAAATCGTCAACCATGATAAAGGGCTGAATATCGGGGCGCGCCATATCACCGTATCAACGAGCGGGATCATTCCGAAAATCTATGAGTTTGCAGACGAGAAGCTGCAGATCAACTTTGCGATTTCTCTGCACGCCCCGAACACTGAGATCAGAAGCCGGCTGATGCCGATCAACAGAGCCTACAAGCTGCCGGAGCTGATGAAAGCGGTCGATTACTACATTAAGAAAACCGGCAGAAGGGTTACGTTTGAATACGGGCTTTTCGGCGGTGTTAACGATCAGGTTGAACACGCGGAAGAGCTGGCTGAATTGCTAAAAGGAATCAAATGCCACGTCAACTTGATTCCGGTCAACTATGTACCTGAACGAGACTATGTCAGAACACCGAAAGAACAGATTTTCGCCTTTGAAAAAACATTAAAGTCTCATGGAGTAAATGTCACGATCAGAAGAGAGCAAGGCCATGATATTGACGCTGCCTGCGGACAGCTTCGTGCAAAGGAGCGCCAGGAAGAGACGAGGTGAATCAAGGTTGAAAACAGCCTTAAAAACGGACAGGGGAAAAATACGCCAGCACAATGAAGACGATGCCGGCATTTTCACAGAAAAAAACGGACTGGTTTTAGCTGTTGTCTGCGATGGAATGGGAGGTCATCTGGCCGGCGACGTCGCCAGCAGGATGGCCGTCTCAGCCCTTCGGGATATCTGGGAGGAAACCGAAGAAGTCCCGGCTTCGCCGGCTGAATGCGAAGCTTGGCTGAAAGAGCAGATTTCAGCCGTCAACCAAAAACTTTTCGACCATGCGAGGGCGCATGAAGAGTGCCAGGGAATGGGAACAACGGTCGTCTGCGCTTTATACACGGGAAAAACGCTGACAGTCGCCCATATCGGAGACAGCCGCTGCTATCTCCTGCAAGGCGGCCATTTCATACAGCTGACGGAAGATCACTCGCTTGTCAATGAACTCGTGCGGACAGGGGGGATTTCGAAGGAAGATGCCGAACACCATCCGCGGAAGAACGTGCTGACAAAAGCGCTTGGCACTGATCCGGAAGTGAAGGTTGAAGCCCATACTTTTGAAATCGAACCGGGCGATCAAGTTCTATTATGCTCTGACGGGCTGACGAATAAAGTAGACGATGAGTCACTGAAGGATATGCTTACAGCTCTTTCTTCTGCGGAGGAGAAAGCGGAACAGCTCGTTCAGCTGGCCAATGACAACGGCGGCGAGGACAATATCACCGTCGCGCTATTGGAACTTCCTTCTCAAATAGAAGAAGGTGAAGACAAGTGTTAATCGGCAGACGGATCAGCGGACGTTACGAAATCCTGCGCGCCATCGGCGGCGGGGGGATGGCGAACGTTTATTTAGCGCTGGACATCATCCTCGACCGTGAAGTCGCGATAAAAGTGCTGCGGTTTGACTTCGTTCACGATGCCGATTTTATCAGGCGGTTCAGAAGGGAAGCGCAGTCCGCTGCAAGCCTCGACCACCCGAATATCGTCAGCATTTATGATGTCGGAGAAGAAGATGACATCTATTATATCGTGATGGAGTATGTCGAGGGGATGACCCTGAAAGAATACATAAACCGAACAGGCCCGCTTCATCCAAAAGAAGCGGTCCAAATCATGGAGCAGATCGTATCCGCCATCGCACACGCCCATGATAACCAGATTGTTCACCGGGATATTAAGCCTCACAACATTTTGATCGACCATATGGGCCACATTAAAGTGACCGATTTCGGCATCGCCATGGCGCTCAGCTCGACGACCATTACGCACACCAACTCGGTTTTGGGCTCTGTCCATTATTTGTCGCCCGAACAGGCGAGAGGCGGATTGTCTACGAAAAAATCCGATATCTACTCGCTCGGCGTCGTGCTTTTCGAGCTGCTGACGGCGCGTATGCCGTTTGAAGGAGAATCGGCGGTCAGCATCGCGCTGAAGCATCTGCAATCAGAAACGCCGTCGGTGAAAAGGTGGAACCCGGCTGTGCCGCAAAGCATAGAAAACATCGTCCTGAAAGCGATGGCAAAAGATCCATTCCACCGCTATGAAGCGGCCGAAGAGATGGAATCCGATTTAAAAACGGCTTTCGACCCGAACAGGCTCAACGAAAAGCGATTCACGATTCCAGCTGATGATGAGATGACGAAAGCTGTTCCGATCATCAAAAACCTGCCGGAAGACGAGAGCGGCGACAAGTCCGGCGACGGAGAAGCGGAAGCGGCTCCGTTATCAAAGAAAGAAAAGAAGAAGCAGTCAAAAGCAAACAAGAAGAAAAAAAGAAAGAAATGGCCGCTTATATTGCTGACGGTGTTTTTCGTTCTCGTTGTGTCAGCCGTCTTGGCTTTGACGGTGTTTCCGTCGCTCTTTATTCCAAAAGATGTAGCCGTTCCCGATGTAGCAGGCCTTGAGTATGAAGAAGCCGTCATCAAGCTTGAAGACGAAGGGTTTGAAGTGGATCCGAATGCTGAAGACATTGCCGACGATAAAATTGAAGAAGGGCTGATCGTGAAAACGGACCCTGCAGCCGGCGATATCGTAAAGGAAGGCTCAACTGTCAAGCTTTATAAAAGCTCAGGGAAAGAGAAAACAGAAGTGGAAGATGTGGTCGGCCAGAAAGTCGATGCCGCCAAAAAGCTTCTCGAGCAAAAGGGCTTTAAAAACATCAAGACAGAAGAAGTGCACCATGAAGAAGAAGCGGGCACCATCATCGAACAGGACCCTGCAGCCGGCACCGAAATCGTTGCCGCCGACGACGAGATCAAATTAACGGTCAGCCTCGGTCCGGAAGCCATTACTTTAAGGGATTTAAAAACATACAGCAAACAGGCGGCTTCGGGCTATTTGGACGACCATCAGCTTGTCCTTGTCGAAAAGGAGGCGCATTCTGAAGATGTGCCGGAAGGTCAGGTCATCAAACAAAAGCCGGGGGCGGGGGCATCCGTCAAGCCGGGAGACAAAGTCGAGGTTACGTTTTCGCTCGGACCTGAGAAAAAACCCGTCAAAACGGTGACCGAGAAAATTGATATCCCTTATGAACCGGGAGCGGAGGGCGAGGAACAAAACGTCCAAATTTCGATCGATGATGAAGAACACAGCATTTCCGACGTCTATGAAAATTTTAAAATCACGGCGCCGGCAGAGCGGACGATCAAATTCAGGATTGCGCCCGGGCAAAAAGGGTATTATCAAGTAACGATCAACGATAAAGTAGTCAGGTCAAAAACGATTGAATATCCTGAGGATGAATAAGGGAGGTGCGATATGCCTGAGGGCAAAATCATTAAAGCATTAAGCGGATTTTACTATGTTTTGGATGGTGATCAGATCATTCAGTGCAGGGGAAGAGGGGTTTTCAGAAAAAATAAAATCACTCCTCTCGTCGGCGACGATGTCGTCTACCAGGCCGATAACGATAAAGAAGGCTACATTCTCGAGATTAAAGACAGATTCAATGAATTGGTCAGACCTCCGATCAGCAACGTGGATCAGGCGGTTCTCGTGTTTTCGGCAAAAGAGCCGACATTCAGCACGTCGCTATTGGATCGTTTTTTAGTGCTGGTTGAGGCAGGTGGCATCAGGCCGATCATATGCATTACGAAAATGGACCTCGTGGATGATGACGCGCTCAAAGAGCGGATTCACCAATATGCCGAAGACTACCGGAACATTGGGTACAGCGTCTATACGACATCGATGAAAAACGGAAGCGGCATCGAAGACATCGTCTCCCATTTTCAAGACAAAATCACCGTATTCGCCGGCCAGTCCGGCGTGGGCAAGTCTTCGCTTTTAAATGCGATCAGCCCCGAGCTTGAACTGAAAACCGCCGGGATTTCCGCCCACTTGGGAAGGGGAAAGCATACGACCCGCCATGTGGAGCTGATCGATATAAACGGCGGGCTCGTCGCCGACACCCCGGGCTTCAGCTCGCTTGAGTTTGCCGGTATTGAAGCTGAAGATTTAGGGTCTGCGTTTTTGGAAATCAGCGAAAAAAGCGCCGAATGCAAGTTCCGCGGGTGCCTGCATATGAAAGAGCCGAACTGCGCCGTCAAACGCGCCGTGGAAAATGGTGAAATCGCCCAGTATCGCTACGACCATTATGTTGAATTTTTAACAGAGATCAAAGACAGAAAGCCGAGGTATTAAGATATGGTATATGTTGCTCCTTCGATTCTTTCAGCCGATTTTGCCCGTCTAGGGGAAGAGATTCGGGATGTTGAACAAGGCGGCGCCGATTTCATCCACATCGATGTGATGGACGGCCATTTCGTTCCCAACCTGACCATCGGGCCGCTTGTAGTGGAAGCCGTCCGCCCGATCACAGAACTTCCGCTCGACGTTCATTTAATGATTGAAGCGCCTGACCGCTATATACCTGCTTTTGCAAAAGCGGGCGCCGATATTTTGTCCGTCCATGTTGAAGCGTGCCCGCACCTTCACAGGACGATCCAGCTCATCAAAGAGCAAGGAGTCAAAGCGGGTGTTGTCTTGAATCCGCATACCCCTGTGCAGCAGATCGAGCATGTGCTTGAAGACCTTGATCTCGTACTATTGATGACAGTGAATCCGGGCTTCGGCGGACAGTCGTTTATTTCCTCAGTCCTGCCGAAAATCAGGCAGGTCAAGGAGATGGCCGAGCAAAAAGGGCTCGCCGACCTGCTGATTGAAGTGGACGGCGGCGTCAACAAAATGACGGCAAGACAGTGTATCGAAGCAGGGGCAAATCTGCTTGTTGCGGGCTCTGCCGTTTATAACGAAAAAGACCGCAAAAAAGCCATTTCCGATATAAAAGGTGCGCTTGGGTAAGGTTTCCCGATGAAAAAGAGCCGGCTTTCTCAAGCTGAGCTCTTTTTTTACGGCGTTTACAGAAAGGACAATGCGATGAAAACGATCAATATTGTAGCGGGAGGTCCCGATCATCTCATTCCCGACTTGCTGCAGTATCAGGACGGCGATGCGCTTTGGGTCGGGGTTGACAGAGGTGCTGTAACCCTTTTGGCAGCGGGGATCGTGCCTGATGAAGCGTTCGGGGATTTTGACAGCATCACAGACGAGCAAAAAAAAGCGATTGAAAAGGCGGCTCCCCGCCTCCATATTTATCAGGCGGAAAAAGATCAGACGGACTTGGACCTTGCGTTGAGCTGGGCGGTCGGACAGCGGCCTTCATGCATTAGAATGTTCGGCATTTCGGGAGGCAGAGCAGACCATTTTCTCGGGAATCTGCATCTCCTTTACACCGCGATGAAGCAAAATGTCAAGACCGTCATGATCGACCGCCAAAATACGATCAGCATGCACCCCCAAGGCTCTTACACCGTCATGCGTGATCAAACAAAACCGTACATTTCATTCCTGCCGTTTACGGAGACGGTAAAAAACCTTTCCCTCGAAGGATTTAAGTATTCTTTAAATAAGTGTCATATTGCTCTAGGTTCGACACTATGTATTAGTAACGAACTCATCCATTCACAAGGTGCTTTTTCGTTTTCTGAAGGCATATTAATAATGATAAGAAGCACTGATTAAATATCCTGGCGCTTCCGCTCGCTTTGTGTTTGGGATCCGATGTTGAAGGTGGATGCGGTTGCGGACTCTTTGAGGAGGGAAGGGAATGAAATTTTACACCATTAAATTACCGAAGTTTTTAGGGGGAATCGTCCGGGCGATGCTTGGCTCGTTTCGCAAAGACTAAGAAGCGCCGGGTGCGCTTTTTTTGCGGAGCGGGTCAAAGGGCTCTCCCCGGATGGCAAGCAAAAGAACGAAAAAACGCCTGCCTAAAGCGTACAGTCGCTCTTGGCAGGCGTTTATTTTTTCTTATACACGCTCAACTTTTCCAGATTTCAAAGCTCGAGCAGATACATATACTTTTTTAGGCTTGCCGTTCACAAGGATGCGCACTTTTTGAACGTTAGCGCCCCATGTGCGTTTAGAAGCGTTCATCGCGTGAGAACGAGAGTTGCCAGAACGTGATTTTCTGCCTGTAATAACGCATTTACGTGCCATTTGTTTCCCTCCTAACTATCAAAAAAAACATCATCATTCATTATCAGTTGATCACCTGTGATGCTTCAGATACTTTAATAATTTACCACAGCTGAAAACCGTTTGCAACTATTGATTGCTCTGCTTTCAAGAAAAATCCCTTGACATCTTGAAAAAATGAACGCGCTGTAGTATAAGTAGGGTTAGGTTTGGAGAGAAGCCTGCCTGTTCTTTTAAAAAGAAGGTCCTTATAGTAGAATGATGTTAACCAGAGGTCAGAAGCGAGACTCGAAAAGGAGGAACCAACGTGTCCATTGAATTCCGAACAAAATACGGACAGATTGATATATCAAACGAAGTGGTCGCCATGGTTGCGGGAGGCGCAGCGATCGACTGCTACGGGATCGTAGGTATGGCATCCAAGAACCAAATTAAAGACGGACTGACTGAAATCCTCAGAAAAGAAAACTTTGCAAGAGGCGTCATCGTCCGCCAGGAAGAAGATCGTATTCATATTGACATGTACATCATTGTCAGCTACGGAACAAAAATTTCAGAAGTGGCACATAATGTTCAAACAAAAGTCAAATATACGCTCGACCATACAGTGGGTCTTGCAGTGGAGTCCGTAAATATTTACGTTCAAGGAGTACGAGTGACGAACCCGTAGTTAGGAGGAAAACAAGAGTGTCTATACGAAATCTGGATGGAAAAGCTTTTGCAGAAATGGTTCTGTACGGCGCACGCCATCTGTCTCAAAACGCAAATGTAGTTGATGCGTTAAATGTATTTCCGGTTCCGGACGGAGATACAGGAACGAACATGAATCTGTCGATGACATCCGGTGCAAAAGAAGTGGAGCAGATCGATGCCGCCAATATCGGCAAAGTGGCACAAAGCCTGTCAAGAGGGCTTCTGATGGGAGCGCGGGGAAACTCGGGCGTCATTTTATCCCAGCTGTTCAGAGGCTTTGGCAAATCGATTGAACAGAAATCGGAAATTAACGCCAAAGAATTTGCCGCCGCGTTCCAGGCCGGAGTGGACACTGCCTACAAGGCCGTCATGAAGCCTGTCGAAGGCACGATCTTGACGGTTGCCAAAGATGCGGCAAAAAAAGCAGTGCTCACCGCTCAAACTGAAACCGATATCATCAAGGTGATGGAAGCCGTCGTGAATGAAGCGGAGGCTTCATTGGAGCGGACGCCTGAGCTGCTTCCGGTTTTAAAGGAAGTCGGTGTCGTCGACAGCGGCGGAAAAGGGCTTCTTTACGTGTATGAAGGGTTTCTCGCTTCTTTAAAGGGAGAAAAGCTTTCTGAAAAAGCGGCCGCTCTTCCGTCATTGGATGATCTTGTCAGCGCGGAGCACCATAAAAACGCTCAAAGCCACATGAATACAGAAGACATCGAATTCGGCTATTGCACGGAATTTATGGTAAAGCTCGACAGCGGTAAAAGAAACTTTAATGAAGATGCGTTCCGCCAGGATTTAAGCGGCTTCGGTGATTCACTGCTCGTCGTCTCAGACGAAAATATCGCCAAGGTGCACATCCACGCCGAATATCCGGGGGAAGTCATGACTTATGCGCAAAAATACGGCAGCTTAATCAACATGAAAATCGAAAACATGAGAGAGCAGCACAGCGCGATTCTCAATCAGAACAAACAGGAGGCAGCTGCCCCGGCAGAAAAAGCGCCGGCTGAAAAGCAGCCGTACGGCGTCGTCACAGTGGCCATGGGAGAAGGAATCGCCGAACTTTTCGAAAGCATCGGCGCCACAAAGGTCATCGAAGGCGGTCAGACGATGAATCCGAGCACGGAAGACATCGTTCAGGCGATAAAAGACGCCAACGCGGACACGGTCGTGATTCTGCCGAATAATTCAAACATTGTCATGGCGGCGAACCAGGCCGCGGATGTTGCCGGACAACATGTGATTGTCATCCCGACGAAGACCGTTCCTCAAGGAATGGCCGCGCTCCTCGCATTCAACCCGGCCCTTGGAGCGGACGAGAATGAAGCCGCTATGCTCGGTGCGATCGGCGAGGTGAAAAGCGGACAAATCACCTATGCGGTCAGAGACACTAACATTGACGGCATCGATATTAAAAAAGGCGATTTTATGGGCATCTTAAACGGTAAAATCGTTGAGACGGCATCTGACCAGTTAGCAGCAGCGAAAAAGCTGCTCGCAGGCATGATCGATGAAGACAGTGAAATCGTCACTGTGATCAAAGGGGAAGACGCGCCGGAAGAAGAGGCCGAAGAACTCGCAGCCTTTATCAGCGAGACATACGAAGACGTTGAAGTGGAAGTGCACGACGGAAAACAGCCGCTGTATTCCTACATTCTGGCTGTTGAATAATCGATCAAAGGCAGAAGGGCATGATGATAAAAGCCCTTCTCTTCTTTTGGCTTTTTTTAAAGCATCAGCCCGCTCGGACGTTGTCTGCTTGCCAATTGGGGAATGATCGATTAGTCTAAAAAAAACGGCTTTTTTTCCTCCGTACAGCGGGGGAATCTGTGTGTAAAAGGGGGATAAGGATGAAGTACAGAAGTGTGTTTGATATTATCGGGCCCGTCATGATCGGTCCGTCAAGTTCTCATACGGCCGGCGCGGCCAGAATCGGCAGAGTCGCCAGAAGCGTGTTTGGGAGGGAGCCGAAACAAATCGTTGTGTCATTGTACGGTTCTTTTGCCGAGACGTATAAAGGACATGGAACAGATGTTGCGATCATCGGCGGCCTTTTGGATTTTGATACATTTGATGAAAGAATCAAAGATTCGATCCGCCTAGCTGAAGAAAAGGGAATCGCCATCGAGTTCCGGGAAGAAGAAGCGGTTCCAACGCATCCCAATACAGCCCGCATCCTCATCTCTGATGATGAAGGCTCTCTTGAACTCGCAGGCATCTCAATCGGCGGGGGGAAAATCGAAATCATTGAGCTGAACGGCTTTGAGCTCAGATTGTCGGGAAATCACCCTGCTATTTTAGTCGTCCATAACGACCGCTACGGAACGATTGCAGGCGTAGCCAATGTGCTTGCAAAGTTCGCAATCAACATCGGCCATATGGAAGTGGCCCGCAAAGACGTCGGCCAGGAAGCGCTCATGACGATTGAGGTCGATCAAACGATCGATCCGGCTGTTTTTGAAGAATTGAGAGCGCTGCCGAACATCATTGAGGTGACCCAGATCGCTGACTAAAAGGAGGGTGAGACGATATGTTTCGAAATGTAAAAGAATTAATTCAGCTGACAAAAGAAAAGAACGTGTCCATCTCTGAAATCATGATCGCACAGGAGATCGAGGTGTCAGGCCGGACGCGGGAAGAAATATTCGAGCAGATGGAAGCCAACTTGACCGTGATGGAAGATGCTGTGCAAAAAGGTGTTGAAGGCGTCGTGTCGCACTCCGGATTGACGGGGGGAGACGCCGTTAAGCTTCAAGCCTATCTCAAATCGGGCAAAGGGCTGTCAGGGGATGTCATCCTTGACGCTGTCAGCAAAGCGGTTGCGACAAATGAAGTCAACGCTGCGATGGGAACGATTTGCGCAACGCCGACGGCCGGTTCGGCCGGCGTTGTCCCGGGGACGCTTTTTGCGGTAAAAGAGAAACTTCAGCCGACGAAAGAGCAGATGGTTCGCTTTTTATTTACATCGGGAGCGTTCGGATTCGTCGTTGCCAACAATGCGAGCATTTCGGGAGCCGCGGGAGGCTGTCAGGCTGAAGTCGGCTCGGCCTCGGGCATGGCGGCTGCCGCCACCGTCGAAATGGCGGGCGGAACCCCTGAACAGTGCGCCGAAGCGATGGCCATCGCTTTAAAAAACGTACTCGGTCTAGTCTGCGATCCTGTCGCAGGGCTTGTTGAGGTGCCGTGTGTGAAGCGGAACGCAATGGGCGCAGCCAACGCGATGGTCGCGGCTGATATGGCGCTTGCCGGCATTACAAGCCGCATTCCATGCGATGAAGTGATCGATGCGATGTATAAAATCGGGCAGACGATGCCGACGGCACTGAGGGAAACAGGCCGGGGCGGTCTTGCTGCAACACCGACGGGCAAAGAATTGGAGAAAAAAATATTCGGAGGAGCGTCAGCTGCACGTGGAACACAATCTGCAACTTAGTATATCTGTTATAAAAGGCGTCGGGACGGAAACGGAAAAAACGTTAAATGAGCTCGGAATCTATACGGTTCTTGATCTTTTAAACTACTTCCCGTACCGATATGACGATTATGAATTGCGCGATTTGGAAGAAGTGGCACACGACGAACGAGTGACGGTAGAAGGGAAGGTTCACAGCGAGCCTTCTCTTGCCTATTACGGGAAAAAGCGGAGCCGCCTCACGTTCCGGCTATTGGTCGGAAACTATTTGATCACAGCAGTTTGTTTTAACAGGCCTTATTTGAAAAAAAAGCTTGCGATCGGTTCGATCGTTACCGTAACCGGAAAATGGGACAAGCACAGACAATCCGTGATGGTACAGGAGCTGAAAAACGGGCCGCACCAAGGTGACCAGTCGATTGAGCCCGTTTACTCCGTCAAAGAAAATATCACCGTAAAGACAATGAGGAAATTGATTCAGGAAGCCGTCCGCAGCCATTTGCCGTCTGCCGAAGACCCCCTTCCGGAAAAGCTTAGGACCGCCTATAAACTTCTGTCTTACCAGGAGGCGGTGAAGGCGATGCACAAGCCCGAGTCGAGGGAAGCTTTAAAACATGCGCGGCGCCGCTTTGTATATGAAGAATTTTTACTGTTTCAGCTGAAAATGCAGGCTTTACGGAAGTTCGAGCGGGAAGCGTCCGACGGAATCAGCCACACCTTTAAAACGGAAGACGTCAATTCGTTTGTCAAAAGCCTCCCGTTTCCTTTGACAAACGCGCAGGCGAAAGCGCTCGACGACATATTAAGGGACATGGCTTCAGGGTATAAAATGAATCGGCTTTTACAAGGAGACGTCGGATCAGGCAAAACGGCCGTCGCCGCGATTGCGTTATACGCCTCGCTGCTTTCGGGATTCCAGGGAGCGATGATGGTGCCGACCGAAATACTGGCGGAACAGCACGCCGATTCATTGGTATCCCTCTTTGAGCAGTACGATGTCAATGTTGCGCTTTTAACAAGCTCTGTGAAAGGGAAAAGGAGAAGAGAGCTTTTAGAAAGATTAAAAGAAGGAGAAATTGATATTTTGGTGGGGACGCACGCCCTTATTCAGGACGATGTCCATTTTAAACAGCTCGGTCTCGTGATCACCGATGAACAGCACCGCTTCGGTGTCGAGCAAAGAAAAAAACTGAGAAGCAAAGGGAAAGATCCCGATGTCTTGTTTATGACGGCGACGCCGATTCCAAGGACACTGGCGATTACGGTTTTCGGGGAAATGGATGTGTCCGTCATCGATGAAATGCCGGCTGGGCGAAAGCGGATCGAGACTTATTGGGTGAAGCACGACATGCTCGAACGAATTCTCGCGTTTATCGAAAAAGAACTGAAAAAAGGCAGACAGGCATATGTGATTTGTCCCTTGATCGAAGAATCGGACAAGCTCGACGTTCAAAACGCCATCGATGTGCACAGCATGCTGACCCATGCTTTCAGAGGAAGGTGGCAGATCGGTCTCATGCACGGAAAGCTCTCAAATGACGAGAAAGAACAGGTGATGAGGCAGTTCAGCAAAAACGAATGCCAGATTCTCGTTTCCACAACCGTCGTTGAAGTCGGCGTAAACGTTCCGAATGCGACGGTCATGCTGATCTATGATGCCGACCGGTTCGGTCTTTCCCAGCTGCACCAGCTTCGCGGCCGGGTCGGGCGGGGCGACCACCAGTCGTATTGCATCCTGATGGCAGACCCGAAATCTGAAACGGGCAAAGAGCGCATGAGCATCATGTCTGAGACGACCGACGGCTTTGAGCTTTCTGAAAAGGACCTTGAACTCAGAGGACCCGGGGACTTCTTCGGCAAAAAACAGAGCGGGATGCCGGAGTTTAAAGTCGCTGACATGGTTCACGACTACCGCGCGCTGGAAACGGCAAGAAGAGACGCTGCAGAACTTGTCTCTTCAAAGGCGTTCTGGACGGATGCCGAATATGAAAGCCTGCGGGAACACTTGCAAAACAGCGGGGTGATGGAAGGAGAAAAGCTGAGCTGACCTGGAAGTCCTGTGAAAATTTATTGTCGGCGGGTAAAGAAAGATTGCATTCCAATCTATGAAATTATATACTACTATTAGTACCTAGTCATAATTGCGCGGATGGTGTTTAAAAACATGAGAAAAAGTAAGAGAGAACGCCAAGAATTGCTGCAGCAGACGATTCGTACGACCCCGTTTATTACGGACGAGGAGTTAGCGGAGAAATTTAACGTCAGCATTCAGACGATTCGCTTGGACCGTTTGGAACTTTCCATACCTGAACTGAGAGAAAGAATCAAAAGTGTTGCCGAGAAATCTCTTGAAGATGAAGTCAAGTCTCTCCCGCTCGACGAGGTCATCGGCGAGATCATTGATTTGGAGCTGGATGAGCACGCGATTTCCATTCTGGAGATCAGAACGGAGCACGTTTTCAGCCGAAATCAAATCGCCAGGGGACACCATTTGTTTGCCCAGGCCAACTCGCTCGCCGTCGCCCTCATCGACGATGAGCTCGCATTGACGGCCAAAGCGGACATCCGCTTTACCAGGCAGGTCAAGCAAGGCGAACGGGTCGTTGCAAAAGCGAAAGTCGTAAAGCTTGATAAAGATAAAGGCAGAACGGTTGTTGAAGTGAACAGCTATGTTGCCGAAGAGCCTGTGTTTTCAGGCGAATTTGTCATGTATCGTTCAAAACAATCATAGAAGGTGGCGCGTAAGTCATGAAAATTGCTGTAGATGCCATGGGAGGAGACAATGCTCCCAAAGCGGTTATTGAAGGCGTGATGAAAGCGGTCGAAGATTTTGAAGACCTCGAGATTACGCTGATCGGCGACCGGGAAAAAATTGCTGCCCATTTAACGGAGCACGGGCGGATCACTGTCAAGCACGCGGAAGAAGTCATCGAGGCGACAGACGAACCTGTCAGAGCCGTCAGAAGAAAGAAGAATTCATCGATGGTTCTGATGGCCGGAGAAGTCGCCGAAGGCAGGGCGGATGCCTGCATTTCCGCCGGAAACACCGGAGCGCTTATGACGGCCGGGCTCTTTATCGTCGGCCGGATTGAAGGGATTGAAAGGCCTGCGTTGGCGCCGACATTGCCGACTGTCTCCGGAGACGGCTTTCTCCTTCTTGATGTCGGAGCGAATGTGGACGCCAAGCCCGAACATCTCGTTCAATACGCCATTATGGGATCTGTTTACGGAGAACAGGTGCTGGGCGTCAAAAATCCGCGCATCGGACTTTTAAACGTCGGAACCGAAGACAAAAAAGGAAATGAGCTTGCCAAGCAGACCTTTCAAAAATTAAAGGAAACCGATTTGAATTTCATCGGCAATGTGGAAGCGCGCGACATGCTGGACGGAGTCGCTGATGTCATCGTGACAGACGGCTTTACCGGTAACGTTGCCTTGAAAACGGTCGAGGGCGCGGCGCTGTCCATTTTTAAAATGCTGAGAACGACGCTGACTTCGAGCTTCACGGCGAAGCTCGCCGCCTCTGCGCTGAAGCCGAAGCTGAAAGAAATGAAAACGAAGATGGATTACTCTGAATACGGCGGAGCCGGATTGTTCGGCTTAAAGGCGCCCGTCATCAAAGCGCACGGATCATCTGACGGACGGGCCGTTTATCACGCGATCCGCCAGGCCAGAGAGATGGTCAGCCAAAATGTCGCTGAATTTATCGAAGAAAAAATTCAACAAAAAGCAGATGAATAGTCTGGAGGTTTTAACATATGGGCAAGATTGCTTTTCTATTCCCGGGCCAAGGTTCGCAGCATATCGGCATGGGACACGAATTGTATGAAAAAGAACCGAATGCAAAGAAGATTTTTGAAGAAGCGGATCAAACGCTTGAAACAAAACTGAGCACCCTCATGTTTGAAGGGGATGCAAAAGAACTGACACTTACATACAACGCGCAGCCAAGCCTTTTAACAGCGAGTACCGCAGCGCTTCAAAAACTGAAGGAATACGGCATTAAAGCCGACTATGCGGCAGGGCACAGCCTCGGCGAGTACAGCGCATTGGTAGCTGCCGGCGCCTTGTCGTTTAAAGACGCGGTTTATGCCGTCAGAAAGCGCGGCGAATTCATGAATGAAGCCGTGCCCGCAGGTGAAGGCGCGATGGCGGCCATTCTCGGCATGGATAGCCAGGCGCTGAAAGAAGTGACGGACAAAGTTTCCGAAGAAGGAAACCTTGTTCAGCTCGCCAATTTGAACTGCCCCGGGCAGATCGTCATCTCGGGAACAGCTAAAGGCGTCGAGCTCGCTTCAGCGCTTGCCAAAGAAAAGGGCGCAAAACGCGCGATTCCTCTCGAAGTCAGCGGGCCGTTCCATTCCGACCTGATGAAGCCGGCAGCTGATAAGCTTCGTGAAGTTCTTGATGCGTGCAAGATCAGCGATGCAGCCATTCCGGTCGTCTCCAACGTAACAGCCGACTTTGTAACAGATAAAGACGACATTAAGAATAAACTGATTGAACAGCTGTATTCTCCTGTGCGATTTGAAGAAACAATCAGCCGCCTGATTGACGAAGGCGTGACGACGTTCATCGAAATCGGCCCCGGAAAGGTTTTGTCAGGGCTTGTGAAGAAAGTGAACCGCAGAGTCAAAACGATTGCTGTGTCAGACCCGAACACAATTGAACTTGCCGTTCAAACGTTGAAGGAGGAAAACGAAAATGCTGGATAATAAAACAGCCGTTGTTACAGGAGCCTCAAGAGGGATCGGCCGCGCGATCGCCCTGGACCTGGCGAAAAACGGAGCAAATGTCGTCGTCAACTACGCGGGCAATGAAGCGAAAGCGAACGAAGTTGTAGACGAAATCAAAGCGCTCGGCCGCGATGCGTTTGCTTTTAAAGCAGACGTTTCCAATGCGGATGAGGTTCAGGCGATGATGAAGGAAGCGGTCGGCCGCTTCGGCACGCTTGACATCCTTGTCAACAATGCGGGTATTACAAAAGATAATCTGTTCATGAGAATGAAAGAAGATGAATGGGACGACGTCATTAACATAAACTTAAAAGGTGTGTTCAATTGTTCAAAAGCCGTAACAAGACAGATGATGAAACAAAGAAGCGGCCGGATCATCAACATCACCTCGGTTGTAGGCGTCGTCGGTAACGCCGGACAGGCCAACTATGTCGCGGCTAAATCAGGCGTGATCGGCTTGACGAAAACGCTGGCGAAAGAGCTTGCGTCAAGAAATATCACCGTTAATGCAATCGCTCCGGGGTTTATTTCGACGGAAATGACGGACAAGCTGACAAAAGATATTCAAGACGAAATGCTGAAGCAGATTCCGCTTGCACGGTTCGGCGATCCGTCTGACATCAGCAGCGCCGTTGTTTTCCTCGCATCTGACCATGCGAGCTACATGACCGGCCAGACGCTGAACATCAACGGCGGAATGGCTATGGTTTAAACGAAATCAAAAATTGAATTATCTCTGGTTTTTTAAAAACGAATCAACTATAATACTTGAGGGGAGGTGAATAGCTATGGCAGACGCATTAGAGCGTGTAACAAAAATCATCGTAGACCGCCTCGGCGTGGATGAAGCCGACGTCACTCTTGAAGCTTCTTTTAAAGAGGATTTAGGCGCTGATTCCCTTGATGTAGTTGAGCTTGTCATGGAACTTGAAGACGAGTTTGATATGGAGATTTCTGACGAAGATGCTGAAAAGATTGCAACAGTCGGTGACGCTGTGAACTACATAAATAGTAAGCAGTAAGCTCATTTAAAGTCCCGTTTAAAGACGGGGCTTTATCCCTTTATAAATGCGGCTTTAATTTTAATGTTTTGCTGCCCAATGATACACGAACCTGCCTTTTCATAGGAGGTGAGGTGAACTTGATGTGCCCATATGGAGGTTGCTATGTCAAAACATTCACATTTCAGAGACAAAAAAATGTTTCAAAAGAAAGCGGAGCAGTTTAAAAAGTTTCAGGAACGGATTTCGGTTCAATTTCAAAACGAGAAGCTTTTATATCAAGCATTTACACATTCATCTTATGTGAATGAGCATCGAAAGAAGCCATATGAAGATAATGAGAGGCTTGAATTTTTAGGAGACGCCGTTTTGGAACTGACGATTTCTCAATTTTTATACGCCAAATACCCGGCGATGAGCGAGGGTGATTTGACGAAATTGAGAGCGGCGATCGTATGTGAGCCTTCTTTGGTTTCCCTGGCCCATGAGCTTTCTTTCGGAGAGCTTGTTCTATTGGGAAAAGGAGAGGAAATGACTGGAGGAAGAAAGCGTCCGGCGCTTTTAGCCGATGTGTTTGAAGCTTTTATCGGTGCGCTCTATCTGGATCAGGGGCTCGAAGCTGTCGTGGCCTTTCTGAAAGCGTACGTTTTCCCTAAAATCGACGATGGTGCTTTTTCTCATGTGATGGATTTTAAAAGCCAGCTGCAGGAATTTGTACAGCGCGACGGACGAGGTATTCTGGAGTATAAAATCCTTCAGGAAAAAGGACCGGCGCACAACCGCGAATTTGAAGCAAACGTATCGCTAAAAGGAGAAGTACTTGGGGTGGGAAGCGGCCGTTCCAAAAAAGAAGCAGAACAGCATGCCGCTCAAGAAGCGCTCGCGAGGCTGCAAAAACACCATATGAAACAATAAATCCCCCTTGCAAAACTCAGGGGGATTTCAATGTATTTTAAGCCTTTTCGATGGGGTTATGATAGAATTGTAATACTTTAATACATAAGGAGGATCACCATGTTCCTCAAACGTTTAGACGTGATAGGATTTAAATCGTTTGCAGAACGAATTTCTGTAGATTTTGTAAAAGGCGTGACAGCTGTCGTCGGTCCGAACGGCAGCGGAAAAAGCAACATTACCGACGCGATCCGCTGGGTGCTCGGTGAACAGTCCGCCAAATCGCTCAGAGGCGGCAAAATGGAAGACATCATTTTTGCAGGCAGCGATTCGCGGAAAAAGCTGAATCTTGCCGAAGTGACGCTGACGCTTGACAATGACGACCGCTTTTTGCCGATCGATTTTCACGAAGTCAGTGTGACGAGAAGAGTCTACAGATCTGGGGAAAGCGAATTTCTCATCAACAACCAGCCGTGCCGTCTGAAAGATATCATTGATCTTTTTATGGATTCGGGGCTTGGAAAAGAAGCGTTTTCCATCATCAGCCAAGGCAAAGTCGAAGAGATTTTAAGCAGCAAGGCTGAAGAGCGGAGAAGCATCTTTGAAGAAGCGGCCGGCGTATTAAAATACAAAACGAGAAAGAAAAAAGCCGAAAACAAGCTGTTTGAGACACAGGACAATTTGAACCGTGTCGAAGACATCCTCCACGAGCTCGCAGGGCAGGTGGAGCCGCTGAAAGTGCAGGCTTCGATCGCCAAAGACTACCTTGAAAAAAAGGATGAGCTTGAAAAAATCGAAATCGCGTTAACGGCGTATGATATCGAAGAGCTTCACGGAAAATGGGAAGCCCTTCAGCAGAAAGTCGAAAAGGCGAAAGACGAAGAGATGTCTTCGTCTGCGGCCATCCAGGCAAAGGAAGCCAAAATCGAAGAGGCAAGAGACAAAATTCAAGCGCTCGACGAATCGGTCGATGAGCTTCAGCAAGTGCTGCTTTTGACAAGCGAGGAACTGGAGAAGCTTGAAGGCCGGAAAGAAGTGCTGAAGGAACGCAAAAAAAACGCGACGCAAAACAGAGCTCAGCTTGAAGAAGCGCTCGTCCAGCGCAGTGAAAAAGAGCGAAGCCTGAAAGAAAAAATCGCCGCGCAGAAGCTTGTGTTTGAAAAGCTCGAGGCCGAAGCAAAAGAGCTTGCCCGAAAGGTGAAAGAAAAGAATCAGGCTCTATCCGGATACAGCGAAAATGTAGAAGAAGAAATCGAACAGCTGAAAAGCGATTATTTCGAGCTCTTGAACGAACAGGCATCCGTCCGAAACGAGCTTCAATTTCTTGAAGACCAAATGTCCCAATCCGCGGCGCAGCAAAAACGACTCGCGCAAAACAATGAAAAATATTTAAGCGAGCGGAAGGAAATCGCCGACCGAAAGATGAAAACCGAACACGAATTCAGCCTCGTCGACGAGCGCCTTCACAGCCAGATTCAAGCATTCAGGGACGCGCAAAAAAGCTATGAACAGAAAAAAAGCCAGTACGAGAAAAAGGAATCCGCCCTTTACCAAGCTTATCAATACGTTCAGCAGGCGCGCTCCAAAAAGGAAATGCTTGAAGCGATGCAGGAGGACTTCTCAGGGTTTTATCAAGGCGTCAAAGAAGTATTAAAGGCCAAGAGCGAGCTTCCGGGCATTCGCGGTGCGATTGCAGAGCTGTTAAAGACGGACGAGCGGTATGAAACAGCGATTGAAATCGCGCTCGGCGCAACGGCCCAACATGTTGTCACTGACGATGAAGACGCCGCCAGACGGGCGATTCAATATTTGAAAAAGCATTCGTTCGGAAGGGCGACCTTTCTCCCGCTTTCCGTCATCAAAGAGCGCCGCATTCAGTCGCGAGATATCGAAGCGGCGAAAGAAAATCCGTCGTTCATCGGCATCGCCAGCGAGCTTGTTTCGTTTGATCCGGCCTACCGGACCGTCGTGCAAAACCTGCTTGGCACCGTGCTGATCACCGAGCATTTAAAAGGCGCCAACGATCTTGCCAAACGGCTCGGCCACAGATACCGGATCGTCACCCTTGAAGGGGATGTCGTCAATCCGGGCGGTTCAATGACGGGAGGAGCCGTTAAGAAAAAAAGCAGCTCGCTTCTGGGACGCAACAGGGAGCTGGAAGCCCAGACAAAACGTCTCGCCGAGATGGAAGAGAAAACCGAATTGCTCGAAAAAGAAGTGAAAGCCCTGAAGCAGACGATGCAAGAGCTTGATGCCAAACTTCAGTCACTCCGCGAGGACGGGGAAGGCTTAAGAACCGAACAGCAGGAAATCAAAGGGCGTCTGTACGAACTCGAAATCGCCGAGAAAAACGTCAACAGCCATTTGGAGCTCTACGACCAGGAAAAATCGGCTCTGCTCGAAGGGGACGAAGACAAGAAACGGCGTAAAAAAGAGCTTGAAGAAAAGCTCACATCGATCGCCGGCGGGCTGAAGCGCCTCGATTCCGAAATCGAAGCCATGACGGAGCGGAAACAGACACAGACCTCGACGAAAGAAGCGCTGCAAAGCGAGCTGACCGATTTGAAAGTGGTGCTGGCGAAAACCGAACAGTCGTGTGCGAATGAACGGGAAAAGCTCACAAGGCTTGAAGAAGAGTATGCCGAGAATGCGGAAGCGCTCAAAATTGCCGAAGAGGATCTCTCTTTCTTGACGACAGAAATGTCCTCCAATACTTCCGGGGAGGAAAAACTTGAAGAAGCTGCGAAAAAGAAGCTGAACGACAAAAATAAAACCGCAGAGCTTATCGCATCAAGAAGAGAGCAGCGGATGAAACTGCAAAAAGGCCTTGAAACCGAAGAGCTGGAACTGAAAGAAATGAAGCGCCAGTATAAGCAGATGGCAGGCCTCTTAAAAGACGAAGAAGTCAAGCTCGGCCGCATGGAAGTCGAACTCGACAACCTGCTCTCTTTCCTGCGGGAAGAGTATGGACTTTCATTTGAAGGGGCGAGGGAAAAATATCCTTTGGAGCTTTCCCCTGAAGAGGCGAGGAAGCGCGTCAAGCTGATCAAGCTTGCAATCGAAGAGCTGGGAACGGTGAACCTCGGCAGCATTGAGGAATTCGAAAGGGTCAATGAACGCTACCTCTTCCTCTCGGAGCAGAAAGACGACCTGCTCGAAGCGAAAAATACGCTCTTTAAGGTTATCGAGGAAATGGATGAGGAAATGACGAAGCGTTTTGCGGAAACATTTGCACAGATCAGTTCTCATTTCGAAGACGTCTTCCGGGCGCTGTTCGGCGGCGGAAGAGCCGAACTCAAGCTGACAGATCCGAATGACCTGCTCCAATCGGGCGTCGATATTATCGCTCAGCCTCCGGGCAAAAAGCTGCAGAACCTGAGCCTGCTTTCCGGCGGGGAACGGGCCTTGACGGCGATCGCGCTCCTGTTTTCGATCCTCAAAGTCAGACCGGTTCCGTTCTGCGTGCTGGATGAAGTCGAGGCGGCGCTTGACGAAGCGAACGTGTTCCGCTTTGCCCAATACTTGAAAAAATACAGCCATGAAACCCAGTTTATCGTCATCACCCACCGAAAAGGAACGATGGAAGAAGCCGATGTTCTTTACGGCGTGACGATGCAGGAATCAGGCGTTTCCAAGCTGGTCTCAGTCAAGCTTGAAGAAACAAAAGAACTAGTTCAATAAAGCGAGGTTACAGGACATGAGCTTTTTTAAAAAACTGAAAGAAAAAATCACACAGCAGACCGATTCGGTTTCAGGCAAATTTAAAGAAGGCCTGGCGAAAACGAGAAATACGTTTCAGGAGCGGGTCAATGAGCTTGTCTCCCGCTACCGGAAAGTGGACGAGGATTTTTTTGAAGAGCTTGAAGAGGTTCTGATCAGCGCTGATGTCGGCGTTTCAACGGTGATGGAGCTGATTGACGAACTGAAAAGCGAGGTCAAACGAAGAAATATTCAGGACCCGAAAGAGGTTCAGTCCGTCATTTCTGAAAAGCTCGTCGAAATCTATGAAGGCGGGGAGCAGGAAGCAGCAGAGCTCCGCGTCGAAGACGGCCGCTTAAACATCATTTTATTCGTCGGCGTAAACGGCGTCGGCAAAACGACGACGATCGGCAAGCTTGCCCATCAATTCATCAAAGAAGGCAAAAATGTCGTCCTTGCTGCCGGAGATACATTCAGAGCCGGCGCGATCGATCAGCTTGAAGTGTGGGGAGAGCGCGTCGGCGCGCATGTCGTCAAACAGGCTGAAGGCTCGGACCCTGCGGCCGTTATCTATGACGCCGTTCAAGCCGCGAAAGCGCGCGGCGCCGATGTTCTGCTTTGCGACACGGCAGGACGTCTCCAAAATAAAGTGAACTTAATGAAAGAACTCGAAAAGGTAAAGCGCGTGATTCAGCGCGAAGTGCCTGATGCACCTCATGAAGTGCTGCTCGTACTGGATGCGACGACAGGACAGAACGCGATGACACAGGCGCGCGAATTTTCCAAAGCGACTGATGTCTCCGGCATCGTGCTGACGAAGCTCGACGGAACGGCAAAAGGCGGCATCGTCCTCGCCATCCGCCACGAGCTCCAGATTCCGGTCAAGTTTGTCGGACTGGGAGAAAAAATGGATGACCTGCAGCCGTTTGAAGCAGAGTCATATGTATACGGCCTGTTTTCCGATCTGATCGAGAAAGAAGAGTAGGCGCGGAAAACCCCTTCGCCGGGGTTTTCTTTTTCGCCGTCATGTATGACAAGATAAAAACTTGACAGATCAAATATTTCAGCGTAAACTAATGTATCGTAAAGGGATTTGACTTAACAAAGGGGAGAGTCTCATGACGCTTGAAAAAACAACGAGAATGAATTACCTATTCGATTTCTATCAGTCGTTGTTGACATCAAAACAAAAAAGCTACATGTCGCTTTACTACTTAGACGATTTCTCCCTTGGCGAAATAGCTGAAGAATATCATGTCTCAAGGCAAGCGGTCTATGACAATATCAAGCGGACCGAAGCCATGCTTGAGCAATATGAAGAAAAGCTACTTTTGTTTAAAAAATTTCAAGAGCGCAATAAGATTTTTGAAGAGCTGAGAAAGCTGACTGACGGTCAGCCCGAAGCGGAATCCCTAATCGACGCGCTTGAGAAATTAGATTAGGAGGCGGCACTTAATATGGCATTCGAAGGATTAGCCGACCGACTGCAGCAAACGATCTCAAAAATCCGCGGAAAAGGAAAAGTAACGGAGCAAGACGTCAAAGACATGATGCGCGAAGTCCGTTTAGCGCTCCTTGAAGCGGACGTCAATTTTAAAGTCGTGAAAGATTTTGTGAAAAAGGTAAGCGAACGAGCTGTCGGACAAGACGTCATGAAAAGCCTGACGCCCGGACAGCAGGTCATTAAAGTGGTAAAAGAAGAACTGACGGAGCTGATGGGCGGCGAGGAAAGCAAGATTGCCGCTGCAAAGCGTCCGCCGACCGTCATCATGATGGTCGGTCTGCAAGGGGCCGGTAAAACGACGTCGACCGGAAAGCTCGCCAACCTGCTTCGCAAAAAACATAACCGCAATCCGCTGCTCGTGGCAGCAGACATCTACCGCCCGGCGGCTATCAAACAGCTGGAAACGCTCGGCAAACAGCTCGATATGCCGGTATTTTCACTGGGTGACAAGGTCAGTCCGGTTGAGATTGCCAAGCAGGCCATCGAAAAGGCGAAAGAAGATCATCATGACTACGTTCTCATCGATACGGCAGGACGCCTTCACATTGATGAAGACCTGATGGATGAGCTTGAGCAGGTAAAAGAAACAGCTCAGCCGGAAGAGATTTTCCTTGTCGTTGATTCCATGACGGGTCAAGATGCGGTAAATGTTGCCAAAAGCTTCAACGAACAGCTCGGTGTGACGGGTGTCATTCTGACGAAGCTTGACGGTGATACAAGAGGCGGGGCGGCCTTGTCGATCCGCGCCGTGACCAACACGCCGATCAAATTTGCCGGAATGGGCGAAAAGCTTGATGCGCTGGAGCCGTTTCATCCCGAACGGATGGCCTCGCGAATTCTCGGAATGGGCGATGTGCTCACCCTTATCGAGAAAGCCCAGGCCAACGTAGACGAAGAAAAGGCGAAAGAACTCGAGCAAAAAATGAAAAATATGAGCTTTACGCTCGACGACTTTTTGGAACAGCTCGGACAGGTCCGCAATATGGGGCCGCTTGAAGATCTGATTCAAATGATGCCCGGCGCAGGCAAAATGAAAGGCTTAAAAAACGTTAAGGTTGATGAAAAACAGCTCAGCCATATCGAAGCCATCATCAAGTCGATGACCGGGAAGGAAAAAGAGCAGCCTGAGATCATCAATGCAAGCAGGCGCAAACGGATTGCGAAAGGAAGCGGGACATCCGTACAGGAAGTCAACCGTCTTTTAAAGCAATTTGAAGAAATGAAAAAAATGATGAAACAGATGACAAACATGACAAAAGGCAAGAAAAAAGGGTTTAAACTGCCCTTCATGTAAACCTGTTTTCAGATGATAAAAACGTTGTTAAGAAAAAACACTTTACAAACACTTTTATCATTGTTAATATACTATCTTGTTGAAATATTTTCGGAGGTGCTAGTAAAATGGCAGTAAAAATTCGTTTAAAACGTATGGGAGCAAAAAAATCTCCTTTCTATCGTATTGTTGTAGCAGATTCTCGTTCACCGCGTGACGGTCGTTTCATCGAAACAGTCGGAACTTACAACCCGGTTGCAAAACCAGCGGAAGTCAAAATTGACGAAGAGCTTGCGCTTAAATGGCTTCAAACAGGAGCTAAACCATCTGACACGGTTCGCAACCTGTTCTCTAAAGAAGGCATTATGGAAAAATTCCACAACGCTAAACAAAGCAAATAATGAGTGATCTGCACTTGGAAGAGCTGATTGTATCACTGGTCAAACCGCTTGTGGATCATCCGGATGACGTTCAGGTTTTCAGAGAGGAAAATCCAGAGCGGACGATGTTCCGCTTGTCTGTCAACAGAGAGGATACCGGCAAGATCATCGGCAAAAAAGGGCGCACTGCAAGGGCGATACGCTCTGTCGTATTTGCGGCAGGCGCACAGTCTTCTAAGAAAGTTCAACTTGAGATCGCAGACTAAGGGGAGAGGGTGAAAACCTCCCCCTTTTTTAACATGTAAGAAAAATAGAAACAGATGAACGATTCCGATTGTCAGCTTATGCCAGGCTGCCGGATTTCAGGGAAAGGAAAAATCACGGGACAGTAGGTGATGATGCCATGCAAATTATCCAACGTGTTACCGTTATGCAGGTTTTGACTGAAAACAGCAAAAAAAAGCTGCTGGCTTCTTTTGAAGAACGAAAGGAAATCCTTGAGCGCGAATGCAACCAGCTCTATTTTCAGCTCAGGAAGCACGAAAAGGAACACCACAATCCGGCAGCGACTGAATCATTTAAAAAAGAAATTGAAAAACGTCAGGACAAGATTAAAATGATCGTTTTTCAAATCAATCAAATCCATACACTGCCGCTTGGCAGCGAAGTAAAGGAAAAAGAAATCGACGCTTTAATGGACATTGAAGTCGGGGATAATTGGCATGATATGACGACGGGAAAAACAATCGTGATTAAAGACGGGATCGTCATTGAAATTCGTCCGAGGTGAAGAAATGCTGAAACAATGGTTTAATGTAGGGAAAATTGTTAATACTCATGGGGTAAAAGGCGAAGTCCGCGTCATTTCAAGAACCGATTTTCCTGAGGAACGGTACAAGCCCGGAAACGCTCTCTACTTGTTCCGTGAAGGAACAGACGAGCCTGTCAAGGTGACCGTCAGCGCCCACAGGCTTCATAAACAGTTCCACCTTTTGCAGTTTAAAGAGGTTGAAACGCTCACCGAAGCCGAAAACTTAAAGAATGCCTTGATTAAAGTTCCCGAAGACCAATTAAGCCAGTTGGCGGAAGACGAGTACTACTTTCACGAAATCATCGGCTGCGATGTTTTTTCGGAAGACGGGGATTTAATCGGCAAGGTCAAAGAAATTTTAACGCCGGGCGCCAACGATGTCTGGGTCGTGGCCAGACCGGGAAAGAAAGACGCGCTTATCCCTTATATCGACGCCGTTGTCAAAGAGATTAATGTGGCGGATCAAACGATCAAGATTCATATCATGGAAGGGTTACTTGACGAATGAAAATCGATTTTTTAACGCTTTTTCCGGAAATGTTTGAAGGTGTGCTCGGCTCGTCGATCCTGCAAAAAGCTCAGGATAAGGACGCTGTCCACTTTCGCGTGGTGAACTTTCGGGCCTTTTCCGACAACAAGCATCAAACCGTTGATGATTATCCATACGGCGGGGGAGCAGGAATGGTGCTGAAACCGCAGCCTGTCTTTGATGCGGTCGAAAAGCTGACAGCTGAAGCCGAAGGGTCTCCGAGAATCATCCTCGTCTGCCCCCAAGGGGAACGCTATACCCAACAGAAGGCTGAAGAACTGGCGCAGGAAGAGCATTTAATGTTCATTTGCGGGCATTATGAAGGGTATGATGAGCGGATCAGAGAGCACCTGTCTACAGACGAAATTTCGATCGGAGATTTCGTTTTGACAGGGGGAGAGCTGCCGGCGATGATGATCGCAGACAGTGTTGTGCGGCTTTTGCCGGGCGTGCTCGGCAAGGAAGAATCGCACCTTGAAGACTCTTTCAGCACGGGGCTTCTTGAACACCCTCATTATACGCGGCCGGCAGATTATAAAGGCCTGAAGGTGCCGGACGTTCTGACATCCGGGAACCATGCGAAAATCAAAGAATGGCGGCGGAAGGAGTCTCTCAGGCGCACTTTTTTAAGGCGGCCCGACCTTCTGGAAAACTATCCTTTATCTGAAGAAGAGCGAAAATGGATTTCTGAATGGAAAAACCGGTAGATTCTATTGCACCCGGAAAAAAGGTGTGGTATGATACTACTTGTGACTTGAACGGGAACGCTCGTTTAAGTTTGAAAACGATGTTCCGCTGTGCCGGTTAACTCGCGCAAGAGCATCTGTTGGAAGGAGTTGAAGACGATGCAAAAATTGATTGAAGATATCACAAAAGAACAATTGCGCACTGATTTGCCTGCGTTCCGTCCTGGTGATACTTTACGTGTACACGTTAAAGTTGTCGAGGGTAACCGTGAGCGTATCCAGGTTTTTGAAGGTGTCGTGATTAAGCGTCGTGGTGGCGGAATCAGCGAAACTTTCACAGTTCGTAAGATTTCTTACGGTGTCGGAGTTGAGCGTACATTCCCATTGCACACACCGAAAATCGCGAAAATCGAAGTTGTCCGTCATGGTAAAGTACGCCGTGCGAAACTTTATTACCTGCGCGAACTTCGTGGAAAAGCGGCTCGTATTAAAGAAATCAGACGATAAAGATAACGAACGAAAAGAGCTTGTTAACCATAACAAGCTCTTTTTTTGTCAAACAAGTATAAATGCACCACACCATTAAAAGAATAGCAATAACAGAAAGTAGGTGTCAGACAAATGGTGATCCAATGGTTCCCAGGGCATATGGCCAAAGCGAGGCGGGAAGTAACGGAGAAACTCAAGCTGATCGACATTGTATACGAACTGGTCGACGCCAGAATTCCGATGTCTTCAAGAAACCCGATGATTGAAGAGATTTTAAAAAACAAACCGAGGATCATGCTGCTCAACAAGGCGGATAAAGCGGACTCCTCCGTGACGAAGGCTTGGAAGCAGCACTTTGAAAAAGACGGGATTCCTTCTCTCGCCATCAACTCGGTCAACGGACAGGGGCTCAATCAAATTCTTCCCGCTTCAAAAGAGCTGCTGAAAGAAAAGTTTGATAAAATGAAAGCAAAAGGTGTAAAGCCGCGCGCGATCAGAGCGTTGATCGTCGGCATTCCGAACGTCGGCAAATCGACTTTAATCAACCGGCTGGCGAAAAAAAACATCGCCAAAACGGGCGACAGACCCGGGATCACAACGGCGCAGCAGTGGGTGAAGGTGGGAAAAGAGCTCGAGCTTCTCGATACCCCGGGGATTTTATGGCCGAAGTTTGAGGACGAGCTTGTCGGGCTGAGGCTTGCGGCAACAGGTGCAATTAAAGATTCGATTATCAACTTGCAGGATGTCGCCGTCTACGGTTTGCGCTTTTTGGAAGAGAATTACCCTGAGCGCTTAAAAAAGCGCTATGATCTGGAAGAGATTCCAGAAGAGATTGCAGCGCTTTTTGATGAGATCGGAAAAAAACGCGGCTGTCTCATGGCCGGAGGCGAGATCAATTACGACAAGACGACAGAAGTCATCATCCGCGATATCCGCACCGAAAAGTTCGGTCCGCTTTCTTTTGAAAAGCCGGAGGATATGTAAAAAGGCGCGCTTTTAAAAGAGCGGGCCTTTATTTTTGCAGGAGATGCGCCGATAAGAACATTAGGGGAGAAGAGAAAGTGAAAACATTAACCGTCAAAGAAATTAAAGAACATCTTCAATCGGTGAGTGATGAAAAAGACCCTTTTATAGAGCAGTGCAAAAATGATGGGCGAAAAAGCGTCCAAGCGCTTGTCGACGCCTGGCTGAAGAAAAATGAAAGGCTTTCGGCCATGCAGGAAGAGTGGCAGGTGATGACGTCTTTCGAACGGTCGCTGAGAGCGCGGGGCTATCAATATATCGCCGGAATCGACGAGGCGGGCAGAGGGCCTCTCGCAGGGCCTGTTGTTGCCGCCGCTGTCATCCTCAAAGAAGACTGTGAAATATTAGGGCTGACAGATTCGAAAAAACTGTCAAAGCAAAAAAGAGAAGACTATTATTCATACATTATGGAAGAAGCCGCAGCAGTCGGCGTCGGGATCGCTGACGCTGATGAGATCGATGAGCTGAATATTTATGAAGCCTCGAAAGCGGCGATGCTGAAAGCGGTCCAAGCGCTGGACGTCGCTCCGGATTATCTTCTAATCGACGCCATGTCGCTTGCAGTCGATACAGAGCAGTCATCGATCATTAAAGGGGATGCAAAAAGCGCATCGATAGCGGCAGGCGCA
Organism: Bacillus sp. FSL W7-1354; assembly: GCF_038002405.1. NCBI lineage: Bacteria > Bacillati > Bacillota > Bacilli > Caryophanales > Bacillaceae > Bacillus > Bacillus sp. FSL W7-1354. The sequence continues at coordinate 787,520 of NZ_JBBOCL010000001.1, forward strand.
TGCATCGCAAAAGTGACGAGAGACAGGCTGATGGATGAATACGCCGCAAAGTATCCTCTCTACGGCTTTGAAAAGCATAAAGGCTACGGAACAAAAGAGCATCTGCATGCCCTTGCCAAATACGGCCCGTCGCCGATACACCGAAGATCGTTCGCCCCTGTTAAAGCACATGAATAACGTTCTGGAGGAAGAATGACTTTGATGATGCTGAACGATGTACATAACAGCTTAAGAAAACAATTTGAACAAGCTGATCCTCTCCAGCGGATCAGCGGAACGGAGACGGATCAGAAAAGGCTGATGCTCGGCAAAGTGCTCCGCTTTATCAGCGAGCAGTTCGCCGAAATACAAATCGGCAATACGAAATGGCAGGGGAAGCTTGAGGCACCCCTGAAAGCGGGCGCTCATTACTGGTTTTCGTATGAAAAGAAGCCTGATGAAGCGACAGGCCGCCTTCAGGTCGTTGAAGCGTTTGACAAAAACCCGAAGACAGTGCAGGATGCCGCTTTTAAGCTGTTGAACGGGCTTTCTCTGAAGCGGACGAAGGAAGCTGTCTTTCTGGTCGGAGCGTTGCTGAAGGAGCAGCAGCCGATCAGGGAAAACGATTTAAGAGCCGCCATCAAGTGGCTTGAAAATCTGCCGAAGTCTGACGCCCAAAAAGGCGCCGATGCCGTCATGTTCGCTCTTAAACGCGAACTTCCCGTCCATCCCGGCGTGCTCGATTCGATTTTGGCCGTCAAAAACCCCGTACCGCTGAACGAGCAGATTGCCAAAACATTTGATATGATCACGAACGCCACTCAGCAATCCGCAGGCATGGAAAAGCTGAAGCAGGCGCTTTTGCCTGTTTTACAAGCGGAGACCGAGGTGCATGCCGAAAGGCTGATTCAAAAGCTTGCAGAACACGTCAGGTCGCTAGAAAAAGGAGAACTGCAGGGCGTTCAGCCATTAAAGCCGCAGGTTCAGTCAGAAATCGGGAATCCTTTGCAAAAAGCTGACGCCGGCGGCACCCAAGGACAAGAAGCAAAAGCTGTTCAGCAGCAGCCGCAAAACGCAGAAATCGCGGCAGCTAAAGACCTGCTCAATAAATTGGCGGCACAAGCCGAAACGAACGGGACGCATATTGTAAAAGAAGCGGCAGGCGTCATCAGAGCGCTTGAATCGAGCGGATCTCTAGGACAAGCTCCGGCCGTTCCGGGCGGATTCACGCCAAAAGAGACGGAATTATTGCAGCATATCATGAAAGAAACAGCGCCTGCATTAACGAATAAAGCCGATGTATTTTCCGTTCTCCTCAAGATCAAGGACCTTTTAGGCGTCAGAGATGAACTCTCATTGTTGAGAGCGATGGAAAACGGCGCTGTTCTCAAAGATCAGGGCCTTCAATCTTTAAAGCTCGTGCTGAATGAAATGAGGCATGCTTCCGATCTTCCCGCTCCTGTAAAACAGGAAGCTGATCAAATCTTTCATCGTTTAAACGGACAGCTGTTTTTGCAAAATGATCAGCCTGCCCAGAGCCAGCTTTTTCTGTCGTACCCTTTGTTTTCAAAGAACGGCGTTCAGGATTTGACCGTTTTCTTAAAAGGGCAGAAAAAGGACGACGGAAAGATCGACCCTTCCCAGTGCCGCCTTATGTTTTACCTTCAGTTGGAGGCCTTGGAAGAGACGGTGATCGATTGTTTAATCCAGCAAAACGTCATGACGGTTACAATTGAAACAGGATTCGACTTGGAGCCTTTGCTTGAACCGCTGGTCCCCGCTTTAAAGGAAAATCTGAAAGAACTGGGCTACAGCTTGTCAGGCGTCACAGCAAAAAAACGGGAAAACATGAAGCTTGCTCCTTTTCTGGACGCCCGCTTTGAACAAATTACAGAGAGCGCAGTGGATGTGAAAATATGAAGGAAGAATCTGTTCCATTAAGAAGAGCTGTTGCGCTTCACTACGATGAAATGAAGGATAAGGCGCCGAAGGTGGTTGCCAAAGGATCGGGATACACGGCGGAGAAGATCATTGAAGAGGCGCAGAAAGCCGGCGTTCCGATTCAGGAAGATGCGACGCTTGTCGAATTAATGCGCCACTTGGAGCTTGACGATCACATTCCTGAAGCGCTTTACGAAATCGTCGCCGAGATCTTTTCATTCGTCTATACGCTTGATGAAAAAATGAAAAAGAGGGAATGACTTTTGGAAAAAAGCCGTTTCCTCTATTAATTTTATATTTTTAATAAAATAAAAGTGTGAATGTTTAGAAGGATTTTACGATTTCTCATCGAAACCTAGACAATCGATCTATGATTATATAAAATGAAAGCGCAGTCTATTTTTATTTTTGCTACATAAGTTAGGAGGATGGGAAATGAATATCCATGAGTACCAAGGGAAAGAAGTACTCAGACAATACGGAGTGGCTGTTCCGGAAGGTAAAGTGGCATTTACAGCAGATGAAGCGGTCAAAGCAGCGGAAGCGCTGTCCAGCTCGGTTTATGTCGTGAAAGCTCAAATTCACGCCGGCGGACGCGGTAAAGCTGGCGGGGTTAAAATTGCAAAATCAAAAGAAGAAGTCAAAGCCTATGCGGATGAATTGTTGGGGAAGACGCTTGTCACTCACCAGACGGGTCCTGACGGCCAGCAAATAAAACGCTTACTTATTGAAGAAGGCTGCGATATCAAAAAAGAATACTATGTCGGTCTGGTTCTTGACAGGGCGACTTCACGCATCGTGCTGATGGCATCCGAAGAAGGCGGCACGGAAATTGAAGAAGTCGCTGAAAAAACGCCGGAAAAAATCGTCAAAGAAGTGATCGATCCGGCTGTCGGACTGCAGGGTTACCAGGCGAGAAAAATCGCCTTTGCCATCAATATCCCGAAAGAGCTTGTCGGCCAGGCTGTTAAGTTTATGATGGGATTGTACAAGGCGTTTACTGAAAAAGACTGTTCCATTGCTGAAATCAATCCGCTCGTCGTCACAGGTGACGGAAAAGTCATGGCCCTTGACGCCAAGCTGAACTTTGACAGCAATGCGCTATACAGACAAAAAGACATCTTGGAGTACAGAGATCTCGATGAAGAAGATCCGAAGGAAATCGAAGCATCCAAGTATGATTTAAGCTATATTTCGCTCGATGGAAACATCGGCTGCATGGTCAACGGAGCGGGGCTTGCGATGTCGACCATGGACATTATCAAGCACTACGGAGGGGAACCGGCCAACTTCCTTGACGTTGGAGGCGGCGCGACAGCTGAAAAGGTAACGGAAGCGTTCAAGATCATTTTGTCTGATCAAAACGTCAAAGGGATCTTTGTCAATATTTTCGGCGGTATCATGAAATGCGACGTCATTGCAGAAGGTGTTGTTGAAGCGACGAAACAAGTCGGTCTGACATTGCCGCTTGTCGTTCGCCTTGAAGGCACCAATGTCGATCTCGGCAAGAAGATCCTCGATGATTCAGGACTCAATATTACGTCTGCGGAATCAATGGCTGACGGCGCGCAGAAAATCGTATCCTTAGTGAAGTAAGAAAGGCAGGGGACCAAAATGAGTGTATTTATTAATAAAGACACAAAAGTCATTGTTCAGGGGATAACGGGTTCAACCGCTTTGTTTCACACAAAGCAGATGCTTGAATACGGAACGAAAATTGTCGGCGGAGTCACACCAGGCAAAGGCGGAACAGAGGTTGAAGGGGTGCCTGTGTTCAACACGGTCGAAGAGGCTGTAAAGCAGACCGGGGCAAATGCGTCTGTCATTTACGTTCCTGCGGCTTTTGCAGCCGATGCGATTATGGAAGCGACAGATGCTGAGCTTGATCTTGTCATCTGTATTACTGAGCACATTCCGGTGCTGGATATGGTAAAAGTTAAAAGGTATATGGAAGACAAGAAAACAAGGCTCATCGGTCCGAACTGTCCAGGAGTCATTACGCCTGAGGAGTGTAAAATCGGGATCATGCCCGGATATATCCATAAAAAAGGCCATGTCGGCGTTGTGTCGCGTTCAGGAACCCTTACATATGAAGCGGTTCATCAGCTTTCAGAAGCAGGAGTCGGCCAGTCAACGGCAGTGGGCATCGGCGGAGACCCTGTCAACGGGACAAACTTCATCGATGTGCTGAAGGCGTTTAATGAAGATCCTGATACACATGCGGTAATCATGATCGGCGAAATCGGCGGAACAGCTGAAGAGGAAGCGGCCGAATGGGTGAAAGCCAACATGACCAAACCTGTCGTCGGTTTCATCGGAGGAAAAACAGCGCCTCCTGGCAAACGTATGGGGCATGCCGGCGCCATCATTTCCGGAGGAAAAGGAACAGCGGACGAAAAGGTCAAAACAATGAACGCCTGCGGAATCGAAGTGGCTGAAACGCCTTCTGTTATGGGAGAAACATTGATTAAAGTGCTGAAGGAAAAAGGTCTTTACGAAACGTGTAAAACACACTGATCTTAACATGAGCAGGAATAGTCCGATTGGTCTATTCCTGCTTTTTCATAACTGGTTAAAGCGTTTAGTACTTTCAGATTGTTTTGTTTTAAAAATGTTTGGAGGTTTTTGAATGAACGACAGCAGCGAGCTTTTGATATTGCTCCGCCTTCGCGGCACACTCTCCCCTTCTCTGCTGACCAAGTGGTGGAAGCAGGATCCTTCCTTGTCTCTTACGGGCGAAAAAAACCATCTTTTAACGAAGCTTTCATTAAAAAGATCAGACTTGTGCTCCATACGAAAACTGGCGGAACAAGAACTGTCTAATGTTAAACGGCTCATCCGTTCTTACGAAGCGGCTGGAGTCCGCATGGCCGCCATATGTTCCCCCGATTATCCAGCCAGCCTGAAAACCATTCATGACCCGCCTCCCGTCCTTTTTTTAAAAGGAGATGTTAAACTTCTCAATGAACAAAGACTGATCGGAATCGTCGGAACCCGCAGCCCGTCATTATACGGAAAAAGAGCAGCGGTTCACCTTGTCAGGGAGCTTTGCAAAAAAAGCTGGACGATCGTCAGCGGCCTTGCAAAAGGAATTGACGGTCTTGCCCATCAGGAGAGCATCTGTTCAAAGGGAAGGACAATCGGCGTCATCGCGGGCGGATTCAATAGCATATATCCCCGTGAACACCGCCAGCTCGCCGGTCAAATGGCCGAAAACCACCTGCTGGTATCAGAGCACCCTCCCCACGTTAAACCTCAAAAATGGCACTTTCCGATGCGAAATCGGCTGATCAGCGGATTAACGGAAGGAATCGTTGTCGTCCAGGGAAAGGAAAAGAGCGGGTCGCTCATCACAGCATATCAAGCCCTTGAGCAGGGGCGGGAGGTGTTCGCCGTGCCTGGTCCGATCTTTGACGCCAACTCTTGCGGTCCTTCAAGGCTGATCCAAGAAGGGGCGAAACTCGTATTGAATATTGAAGATATTTTGAGCGAACTGCCGCCTTCACGCACTCAATATCCGGAACCTGTTTAGAATTATCGTTTGACAAACTGTATTGTAATATTTAATAATAGTGAGGATTTCAAGTTTAAACGCTTTAATCGGCGTTCAACATATAGAAGGATTAAATCAGACACTTTTCGTAAAAATAATGATTATATAAACGACGATTATGCTGAATACAATAAAAAGGCTAAATTGAAAAGAGAGAGAACACCTCTTGAGGGGGATAATGTTATGTCCGAATACTTAGTCATCGTGGAATCGCCTGCAAAGGCAAAAACGATTGAGCGATACTTAGGAAAAAAATATAAAGTGAAAGCTTCGATGGGACACGTCAGAGACTTGCCGAAAAGCCAGATGGGCGTTGACATCGAGCAGAACTTTGAACCAAAATACATCACGATCCGCGGGAAAGGCCCCGTGTTAAAAGAATTAAAAACGGCCGCCAAAAAGGCAAAAAAAGTCTATCTCGCAGCCGACCCCGACAGGGAAGGGGAAGCGATCGCGTGGCATTTGGCACACAGCCTTGATCTGGATCTGAATTCCGACTGCCGCGTCGTATTTAATGAGATTACAAAAGATGCGATCAAAGATTCATTTAAGCATCCGCGCATGATCAATATGGATCTTGTCGACGCCCAGCAGGCGAGAAGAATTCTGGACCGCCTTGTAGGGTACAAAATCAGCCCGATTTTATGGAAAAAAGTAAAAAAAGGCTTGAGTGCGGGACGTGTCCAATCTGTTGCACTCCGCCTTATCATTGACAGAGAAAAAGAAATCAACGATTTTAAACCTGAAGAATATTGGACCATTGAAGGGTCTTTTCTCAAAGGCAAAGAAACATTTGAAGCGAGTTTCTTCGGAATAAACGGCGAAAAGCACCAGCTGAAAAGCGAAGAAGATGTAAAACAAATCCTCTCCCAGATCAAAGGGAACAAATTTGAGGTTAAAAAGGTTACGAAAAAAGAACGGAAGCGGAACCCTGCGCTCCCGTTTACAACATCGACGCTTCAGCAGGAAGCGGCGCGTAAATTAAATTTCCGGGCAAAGAAAACGATGATGATCGCCCAGCAGCTTTATGAAGGAATCGATCTCGGCAAAGAAGGAACTGTCGGGTTAATCACTTATATGAGAACGGATTCAACACGCATCTCGAATACAGCTCAAGAAGAAGCGGCATCATTCATCGGCGAACAGTACGGAAAAGAATTTTTGGGGAGCAAGCGAAAACCTGCCAAAAAGAATGAAAACGCCCAGGATGCCCACGAAGCGATCAGGCCGACCTCGGTGCTCAGAAAGCCTTCCGATCTGAAGGCGGTATTGGGAAGAGACCAGCTTCGACTATACAAGCTGATCTGGGAGCGCTTTGTCGCAAGCCAGATGGCTCCGGCGACACTCGATACGATGAGCGTCGATCTTGAAAACAACGGGTTGACATTTCGGGCGAACGGCAGTAAAGTCAAGTTTTCAGGTTTCATGAAGGTGTACGTTGAAGGAAAAGACGATCAGATGGAAGAGAAGAATAAGATGCTTCCGGATCTCGCTGAAGGCGACACCGTTCTTTCAAAAGATATCGAACCCGAACAGCACTTCACACAGCCGCCTCCGCGCTATACGGAAGCAAGGCTGGTCAAAACGCTTGAAGAGCTGGGAATCGGCCGTCCGTCGACTTACGCGCCGACGCTTGACACAATTCAAAAGCGCGGGTATGTCGCCCTTGATAACAAACGCTTTATCCCGACTGAACTCGGTCAAATCGTGCTTGACTTGATCATGGAGTTTTTCCCTGAGATCATTAATGTTGAGTTCACCGCCAAAATGGAAAAAGAGCTTGATGACGTTGAAGACGGAAACATTCAATGGGTGCAGATCATCGATTCCTTTTACAAGGACTTTGAAAAACGCGTTGAAAAGGCGGAAGCCGAGATGCAGGAAGTGGAAATCGAACCGGAGTATGCGGGTGTGGACTGTGAAGAGTGCGGCCACCCGATGGTCTATAAAATGGGCCGCTACGGCAAATTTATGGCCTGCTCCAATTTTCCGGACTGCCGCAACACCAAGCCGATTGTAAAAGAGATCGGGGTCAAATGCCCTTCATGCAAAACCGGCAACATCGTCGAGCGCAAATCGAAAAAACGCCGTATTTTTTACGGCTGTGACCGCTATCCTGAATGCGAATTCGTATCATGGGATAAACCGCTTGAACGGAAATGTCCGAAATGTGAGGACATGCTTGTCGAGAAAAAGCTCAAAAAAGGCGTTCAAGTGCAGTGCGTGAATTGCGATTATAAGGAAGAACAACAAAAGTAGCGGTGAGCAGGGCTTTGCTCACCTTCTTTGTTGTGTTAAAAGATGAAGTCAACTCATAAATTAGGAGATGTGAATATGAATCAAACAGTAAATGTCATCGGTGCAGGACTTGCCGGAAGCGAAGCTGCATGGCAGCTTGCCAAGCGAGGTATCAATGTCCGTTTATACGAAATGAGGCCTGTTAAACAAACGCCGGCACACCATACAGATAAATTCGCAGAACTTGTCTGCAGCAACTCGCTTCGGGCGAATTCATTAACGAACGCTGTCGGTGTATTAAAGGAAGAAATGCGGGTTCTTGACTCGGCCATCATCGCTGCTGCTGACGAATGTTCTGTTCCTGCCGGCGGTGCGCTTGCCGTAGACAGGCATGAATTTGCCGAAAACGTTACCGAAAAAGTAAAGAATCATCCGAATGTGACTGTGCTCAATGAAGAAGTCACGGAAATACCGGAAGGACCGACTATTATTGCAACAGGACCGCTGACGTCAGAATCGCTTTCCGCGAAGCTCCGGGAGCTGACAGGAGAGGACTATCTGTACTTTTATGACGCCGCTGCGCCGATAGTTGAGAAAGACAGCCTTGACATGGATAAAGTCTATTTGAAATCCCGCTATGACAAAGGGGAGGCAGCGTATTTGAACTGTCCGATGACTGAAGAAGAGTTTGACAGATTTTATGACGCCCTTGTGTCTGCGGAAACTGTTCCATTGAAAGAATTTGAAAAGGAAATCTTCTTTGAAGGCTGCATGCCGATTGAAGTCATGGCGAAGCGCGGCAAAAAAACGATGCTGTTCGGCCCGATGAAGCCTGTCGGCCTTGAAGATCCCAAAACAGGAAAGCGTCCATACGCCGTTGTGCAGCTGCGCCAAGATGATGCAGCCGGCACGCTTTACAATATCGTCGGTTTTCAGACCCACCTCAAATGGGGCGACCAAAAGGAAGTGCTCCGCCTCATTCCGGGATTGGAACAAGCTGAAATCGTCCGCTACGGCGTAATGCACAGAAATACGTTCATCAACTCGCCGAGTCTTTTAAAAGCGACCTACCAGTTTAAAAAACGGGACGATCTGTTTTTCGCCGGCCAAATGACAGGTGTTGAAGGGTATGTTGAATCAGCGGCTTCAGGCCTTGTTGCCGGAATAAATGCGGCTCGGCTCATTCAGGGAAAAGAACCGGTCACTTTTTCAAATGAAACAGCGATCGGCAGCATGGCCCATTACATCACGGAAACAAACAAGAAAAACTTCCAGCCGATGAATGCGAACTTCGGTCTGTTCAAGGAATTGGGGGTTAAAATTAAAAACAAGCAGGAACGAAATGAACAGTATGCTTCGCGGGCATTGGAGACAATTCAAAATATTTCGAAAACGCTATAGTTATTCATTGCCAGATGAACTTGTTATGTGATAACATTTAAAAGCCCTTTTCGAAGAGGTGTAATGATGGCAAATGTTAAGAATTTTTTAACTTTATTCATTGAATATTTACAAATAGAAAAGAATTATTCAAAATATACAATTGTGGGTTACATTTCTTCTATTGAAGACTTTGAACGCTTTTTACAAGTTCAGGGCATAAAAGGTTTTGAAGACGTGACTTATCCGGATGTGAGAATTTTCTTGACGGAAGCGCATGAAAAAGGGCTTACTCGCAGGACGATCAGCAAGAAAATTTCGGCTCTGCGAAGCTTCTATAAATTTTTATTAAGGGAAAAGATGGTAAAAGAAAACCCGTTTCTGCTTGTCAGTCTTCCGAAACAGGATAAACGGATTCCAAAATTTTTATATGAAAAAGAACTTGAAGAACTGTTTGAGGTTTCGGACTTGAGTACACCGCTCGGCCAAAGGAATCAGGCGCTCTTGGAACTTCTTTACGCAACAGGCATGCGGGTAAGCGAACTTTGCAGCCTGAAGGAATCCGATTTGGATCTGTTTTTAGATACGGTTTTGGTTCACGGGAAAGGCAGGAAGCAAAGGTATATTCCATTTGGTTCATTCGCCCGGGAGGCTTTGGATCTGTATTTGCAAAATGGAAGACGCATCCTGCTGTTAAAAGGGAAAGAGCCCTGCCCTTTTATTTTTTTGAATCAAAGGGGCGGGCCCTTAACCCCGAGGGGGGTTCGTTACATTTTGGGAGAACTGGTCAAGAAGACTTCGGGTACATTACATATACATCCGCATATGCTCCGCCATACTTTTGCCACCCATTTGTTAAATGAGGGTGCGGATCTCAGGAGCGTTCAGGAACTGCTTGGGCATTCAAACCTTTCTTCAACCCAGGTGTATACGCATGTATCTAAAGATATGCTCAGAAAGACATATATGTCTCATCACCCTCGGGCACATAAAGGGAAATAAAGGAGGTTCTTTTATGTCATCTTTTCACGCAACGACGATATTCGCCGTCCAGCACAACGGAAAAAGCGCGATGGCGGGAGACGGCCAGGTTACGTTCGGTCAGGCTGTCGTCATGAAGCATACCGCTAGAAAGGTAAGAAAGCTCTTCAACGGGAAAGTCATTGCCGGCTTTGCCGGTTCTGTTGCGGACGCTTTCACTCTCTTTGAAATGTTTGAAGCGAAGCTTGAAGAGTACAACGGCAATTTACAGCGTGCGGCAGTCGAGCTTGCAAAAGAGTGGCGAAGCGATAAAGTCCTCAGAAAGCTTGAGGCGATGCTGATCGTCATGAACGCTGACAGCATGCTGCTCGTTTCCGGAACAGGCGAGGTGATTGAACCTGACGACGGCATTTTGGCGATCGGCTCAGGCGGAAACTATGCCCTGGCAGCCGGAAGGGCGTTGAAACGTCATGCAGGCGGCCAGCTTGACGCAAGAGCGATTGCGAGGGCCTCACTTGAAACCGCGGGCGAAATCTGTGTGTATACGAACGATCAGATCATTGTAGAAGAACTTGAATAGAAAGGATATGAGGCATATGGAAAAAAAGCCGCTGACTCCTAGGCAGATCGTCGAAAGGCTTGATCAATACATCGTCGGCCAGCTCGATGCGAAAAAAGCGGTCGCCGTGGCATTGAGGAACCGCTACAGAAGAAGTCTTCTTGATGAAAAACTGCGCGAAGAAATCGTTCCGAAAAACATATTGATGATGGGTCCGACAGGTGTGGGAAAAACCGAGATTGCAAGGCGAATCGCGAAGCTCGTCGGCGCTCCGTTCGTCAAAATCGAAGCGACGAAGTTCACGGAAGTCGGTTATGTGGGCAGAGATGTTGAATCGATGGTCAGGGATCTTGTGGAAACGTCAATCCGCCTCGTCAAAGAGGAAAAAATGAACGAAGTGAAAGGCATCGCCGAAGAAAACGCAAATAAACGCCTCGTCCGCCTCCTTGTACCGGGAAGGAAAAAACAGTCAGGTGCGAAAAATCCTTTTGAAATGCTTTTTGGCGGAAATCAGGATCAAGAGACGAATGAAGCGGAAAAGCATGAAGACACGGATATCGAAAACAACCGGAAGCGGATTGCACATCAGCTTGCTCTCGGCGAGCTTGAAGACCATTATGTCACCGTGGAGGTGGAGGAGCAGCAGCCATCCATGTTTGATATGCTCCAAGGCTCGGGTATGGAACAGATGGGCATGAACATGCAGGATGCGCTCAGCAGCCTGATGCCGAAAAAGAAAAAGCGCCGCAAGCTGACGGTCAGGGAAGCACGAAAAGTGCTGACGAATGAAGAAGCGGCAAAGCTCATCGATATGGACGAAGCTGCCCAGGAGGCCGTCCTGAGAGCCGAACAGTCGGGAATCATCTTTATCGATGAGATCGATAAAATCGCCAAAAAGAGCGGTGCTTCTTCATCGGCCGACGTCTCAAGAGAGGGCGTGCAGCGCGATATTCTTCCGATTGTAGAAGGCTCTACCGTCATGACAAAGTACGGTGCGGTCAAAACGGATCACGTGCTGTTCATCGCTGCAGGTGCATTCCATATGGCGAAGCCTTCAGATCTAATTCCAGAGCTGCAGGGACGCTTTCCGATCCGCGTTGAGCTTCAAAAGCTGAGCATCGATGATTTTGTGAAAATCTTAACTGAGCCTGACAACGCTCTTCTAAAGCAGTATAAGGCTTTATTGAAGACGGAAGGTATATCTCTTGAATTTTCTGACGATGCTATTCGTAAGATTGCAGAAGTGGCTTATCATGTGAACCAGGACACAGACAATATCGGGGCGAGAAGGCTTCACACCATTTTGGAACGGCTTTTGGAAGAACTGTCATTCGAGGCTCCGGATGTGATGATGGAGGAAGTTGTCATCACGCCTCAATATGTTGAAGAAAAGCTCGGTTCGATCGCTAAGAATAAGGATTTAAGCCAGTTTATTTTATAAACAATTAAATAAGAGTAATTTAGGAGGATCAATTTATTATGGCTTTATTACAAAAAACAAGAAAGATTAATGCAATGCTGCAAAATGCGGCAGGGAAGCCGGTTAATTTTAAAGAAATGGCCGAAACGCTTCGCGATGTGATTGATTCGAACATTTTCGTTGTCAGCCGCAGAGGAAAGCTTCTCGGTTTCTCGATCAACCAGCAGATCGAAAATGACCGGATGAAAAAAATGCTTGAAGAGCGCCAGTTTCCTGAAGACTATACAAAAAGTCTGTTCAACATTCCGGAAACTTCATCCAACCTTGACATTAACAGCGAATATACGGCTTTCCCTGTGGAAAACCGCGATTTGTTCCAAGCGGGTCTGACCACAGTCGTTCCGATCATCGGAGGGGGCGAAAGACTCGGCACCTTGATTCTGTCCCGCCTTCAGGAGAAATTCGAGGATGACGATCTGATCCTTGCCGAATATGGCGCAACGGTCGTAGGAATGGAAATTCTCAGAGAGAAAGCTGAAGAGATCGAAGAGGAAGCACGCAGCAAAGCGGTCGTTCAAATGGCGATCAGTTCATTATCTTACAGTGAGCTTGAAGCAATTGAACATATTTTTGAAGAGCTTGACGGAAATGAAGGTCTGCTTGTCGCAAGTAAAATTGCAGATCGCGTTGGCATCACCCGCTCGGTCATTGTCAATGCGCTGCGCAAACTTGAAAGCGCCGGTGTCATTGAATCAAGGTCATTAGGGATGAAAGGCACATACATTAAAGTCCTGAACAACAAATTTTTAATGGAATTAGAAAAACTAAAGTCTCATTAAAAGACGAAAGCCGCAGAACATGCCGTTCTGCGGCTTTTTTTATTTCACATTTTAAACTATATTATCGTAATTTTTTCATATCAAAAACAACTAAAATGCGGTGCTGAATCAATGCGTTGCTTGAATAAAAAATATACTAACATAATGTTTTGAAACTTTAACAAACGTAACATTACATAGTTCTTATAATCTAGGTCGAAATACCTATTCATAAAATAGATATTTATTACGATTTTTTTTTGCGTCCAGATCATAGACTTTAAGCCTATTATTCCTTACAATAGGCTTATGGTTTTTACAATTCTCGACAAGATTTTGAGACAGATGGAAAAAGATTGGAGGTATTTGGCGATGGATATATTTTCAGGAACAATACATAGACTAGAGGGAGCCTTGAATCAAGCGAACATTAAGCAAAAAGTCATAACGAACAATCTGGCCAATGTAGACACACCGAACTACAAGGCGAAAAAAGTATCCTTCAAAAATGTGCTGAATGAGGAGTCCTCCCGAATTAACGCTATAAAAACAGACTATAGACACATTGACTTCAAAGGGAATGAGTCAAATTATTCAGTTGTGTCGAGAAAGAATACAAGTTATCAGGAAAACGGGAACAACGTGGACGTTGATCAGGAAATGAGTGAAATGGCGAAAAATCAAATCCAGTATCAAGCGCTGGTTGAAAGAATAAGCGGCAAATTCAACTCACTGCGGACCGCGATTACAGGAGGTAAATAATGGGGGTATTCAATAGCATCAACATCTCAGCTTCGGCGTTGACTGCACAGAGAGTCAGAATGGATACCGTTTCATCCAACCTGGCAAACATGGACACAACAAGAGCGAAGCTGGTCGACGGACAGTGGCAGCCGTATAGGAGAAAGCTTGTATCGACGGCTCCGAAAGGCGAATCTTTTTCATCCGTGCTCCAATCATCGATGAATGCATCGGCGAGAGTCGGTGAAGGGGTAAAGGTGACCAAGATCACCGAAGACAAAACACCGTTTAAACTCGTTTATGATCCGACCCATCCCGACGCAAACGAAGACGGATACGTGCAGATGCCGAATGTCGATCCGCTAAAAGAGATGGTTGATTTAATGGGCAGCACAAGGTCATATGAAGCGAATGTCACAGCGATGAACGCGACAAAAGGAATGCTGATGAAAGCACTAGAAATCGGAAAGTAGGGTGATGACACGAATGGTTAATGGAATCTCTCCATTTGGAATTCAACCCGTGCAGGCGGGAACGAATGCAACAAATCAGATTACGAACAAGCAGGACGGTTCAGAGAACCAAGTCAGCTTTTCCAACGTGCTGAAAGATTCTATCAATGCTTTGAATCAATCTCAAAATGAATCTGATAAACTGACAAACGCGCTTGCTCTCGGTCAGGATGTCAACCTTGATGAAGTGATGGTTGCAGCCCAGAAGGCAAATATTACATTGACGGCTGCGACGGAATTCCGCAACAAAGCGGTTGAAGCTTATCAGGAAATCATGAGAATGCAAATGTAAGAAAGGAGTCTGAAAGCGAAGAGAATTAGTGTAACTACCGGGGGAGTAAGATGAATCGTACTTTATTGCAAATCAAAACGAAAATAACAGATTTTTGGAAAAACAGATCAAAGCTGCAGAAGTTTTTGATGATCGGCATCGTCGCTCTGGCAGTGATCCTGTCAATCATCATTGGAATTGTTGCTTCGTCGAATAAAATGGTGCCGCTCTATAAAGACTTGTCAGCTGAAGAAACCGGCCAAATCAAAAAAGTGCTTGATGAAAAAGGTGTTCCATCTGAGGTTGCAGCTGACGGTTCAGTCATTAAAGTTCCGGAAGAAAAAGTCGACGGGCTGAAAGTCGATCTTGCGGCAGAGGGTCTTCCGAAAAGCGGAAGCATCGATTATTCGTTCTTTGGTCAAAATGCCGGTTTCGGTATGACGGACAACGAATTTGACGTATTGAAAGTGAAAGCAACGCAAACCGAGCTTTCCAACCTCATCAAAGGAATAGACGGGATTAAAGATTCAAAGGTCATGATTAACCTGCCGAAGGAATCCGTCTTTGTCGGAGAGGAAAAGCCGGAAGCATCCGCTTCGATTGTTCTTCAGGTGAAGCCCGGCCACACGCTTGATCAAAATGAAATCAACGGCCTTTATCATCTCGTATCGAAAAGCGTGCCGAACCTTGATCCGGAAAACATCGTGATCATGGATCAAAACTCCACGTATTACGATCAAACCGGCAAAGATTCAGGTTCATACGCTGACAGCTACTCTTCACAAAGGCAAGTCAAAGCTCAGATCGAAAAGGACCTGCAGAGACAAATTCAAACCATGCTCGGCACGATGATGGGACAGGATAAAGTAGTTGTATCCGTCACATCCGACATCGACTTCACAAAAGAAAACAGGACGGAAGATCTGGTTGAACCTGTCGACAAAGAAAATATGGAAGGGATCACGGTCAGCGCAGAGCGCGTCAGTGAAACGTATTCCGGACAGGGAGCACAAGCTGGAGGCGTCAACGGAACAGGTGAAAACGATGTAACAAACTATGCGGAGACAGAAGGCGGAACAGGCAACGGAGACTACGAAAAAAGCGAAGAACGAATCAACAATGAAGTCAACAAAATCCATAAAGAAATCGCCGAAAGTCCGTACAAAATCAGAGATCTGGGCGTCCAGGTCATGGTTGAACCGCCTGATGCGAAGAACCCGCAGTCACTGCCTGCTGAAAGAGAAGATGATATTAAAAAAATCCTCTCAACCATTGTGAAAACATCGATCGACAAGAAGTATGAAGAAGAACCGCTGACAGATGAGGATATTGAAAATAAAATCGTTGTTTCTGTCCAATCGTTCGACGGCAAGCAGACAATCGATGAAGGAACGGAAACAGGCGGCATACCGATGTGGATTTACATCGCAGGCGGAGCAGCGCTTGTTGCTGTAATCGGCCTCATCATCTGGCTTGTCAGAAGACGTAAAAATAGAGATGACGAATACGAGGAAGAATGGTATGAAACGCCTCAGGAACCGATTCGTGTTGCTGATGTGAACAATGAAAAAGAGACGGAAGAAACTGTCAGACGAAAACAGCTTGAAAAAATGGCGAAAGATAAGCCTGAAGAATTCGCCAAATTGTTGCGCAGCTGGCTGACCGAGGATTAGGAGGAGTATTGAAATGGCAAAAATGAAACAAGACAGGCTTACAGGCAAACAAAAAGCGGCCATTCTCATGATATCCTTAGGGCTTGATGTGTCAGCTTCCGTTTACAAGCATTTAACAGATGAAGAAATCGAAAGGCTGACGCTTGAAATATCAAATGTCAGAGCTGTATCACCAGAGAAAAAAGATGAAATTATTCAGGAATTTCATGAAACGGCTATTGCTCAAGAATATATATCACAAGGCGGCATTCACTACGCCAAGCAGGTGCTTGACAAAGCGCTCGGCGAAGACAAAGCCGCCCGCATTATCAACAGGTTGACATCGTCTCTTCAAGTCAGACCGTTCGATTTTGCCAGAAAAGCGGATCCCGAGCAGATTCTGAACTTTATCCAGCATGAACATCCGCAGACGATCGCATTGATTCTGTCTTATCTCGATCCCGTGCAATCCGGTCAGATATTGTCAGAACTAAATCAGGATGTGCAGGCAGAGGTTGCAAGACGGATCGCTGTCATGGACAGGACGTCGCCGGAAATCATCAATGAAGTCGAACAGATTCTGGAGCAAAAGCTATCCTCCACATTCACTCAGGACTACACGCAGACCGGCGGCATTGAAGCCGTTGTCGAAGTGTTGAACGGAGTTGACAGAGGTACAGAGAAAACGATCCTTGACTCCCTTGAAATCCAGGATCCTGAGCTTGCCGACGAGATTAAAAAGCGGATGTTCGTCTTTGAAGATATCGTTACGCTTGATAACCGCGCCATTCAAAGGGTTATCCGCGATGTGGAAAACGACGATCTGCTTCTCTCCCTCAAAGTGGCCAGCGAAGAGGTCAAAGACATCGTCTTCAGCAATATGTCGCAGCGTATGGCTGAAACATTTAAAGAAGAAATGGAGTTCATGGGTCCTGTGCGTCTGCGTGACGTAGAAGAAGCTCAATCCAGAATCGTAAGCGTCATCCGAAGACTTGAAGAAGCAGGTGAGATCGTAATCGCCAGAGGCGGAGGAGATGATATCATTGTCTAACATTATTAAACAGCGATTATCATCAATACCGCCAAAAGAAAGGCGGACGATTTCATTAAAGGAAGTCAAACTTCCTGAAACAGAAACTGAACTTGATACCGGACAGGATCCGGAATTCCTCCTCGATCATGCCAGACAGGAAGCAGGGAAAATATACGAAAAAGCGAACGCTGAACTCGAACAGGTCAGACGGCAAATCGAAGAGGAAAGGATAAGCTGGGAAACAGAACGCGAAGCGCTGATAGACCAGGCGAAACAAGAAGGCTTTCAAGCGGGGTTTGAACAGGGAAAGGCCGAGGCCCAAAGCACTTATCAATCCTATTTGGATGAAGCCAACGCCATCGTCGGAGCGGCGAGGCGTGACTATGAAGAAAAAATCGAACAATCTTCCGAAGAAATTGTCGAACTTGCCGTGTCGCTGGCTAAAAAAGTTTGGAATCAAAAGGCTGACGACAAAGAAGCTTTTTCAGCCCTCGTCAAACAGGTGCTGTCCGAAATGAAGGAGTTCGATGACATTGCCGTCTATGTGGATCCGGAGTATTACACAGAGGTTCAAAGCCACAAAAACGAACTTGAGCAGCTCCTCCAATATGGCGCCCATCTCGCGATATACGCCGATGAAAAAGCGTCAAAGGGAACGTGCTATGTTGAAACGGCTTTCGGAAGAATTGATGCAGGAATCGACACTCAATTACAGCAGCTGAAACAAAAACTGCTCAGCCTGCTTGAAACGGCAGGTGTTGTCCAGTGATGCTTGAGCAGCTGCTTGAATGTATAGAAACCGCAGACTCCTACAAACGTTACGGAAAAGTCAAACAAGCGGTCGGCCTGATGATTGAATCCAAAGGACCTGAATGCTCAATCGGCGATGTCTGCAAAATCTATACAAAAGGTGACGGGCCAAAGGCCATCAAAGCTGAGGTCGTCGGCTTCAAAGACCAAAATATTCTTCTGATGCCATATTTGGAAGCGGCCAATATTGCACCCGGCAGCATTGTCGAAGCGACGGGAGAATCGCTCAGAGTCAAAGTCGGCTCCGGCTTGATTGGGCAAGTTGTCGATGCATTCGGCAATCCGCTCGACGGCAGCGCGCTTCCGAAAGGTTTGGCTCAAGTTTCGACAGACCAGGCGCCGCCTAATCCGATGAAAAGGCCGCCAATCAGAGAAAAAATGGCGGTCGGCGTCAGATCAATCGACAGTCTGCTGACCGTCGGAAAAGGACAACGTGTCGGGATATTCGCCGGAAGCGGCGTCGGAAAAAGCACGCTCATGGGCATGATTGCAAGAGAGACGGCCGCAGACTTGAATGTCATCGCTCTTGTCGGAGAGCGGGGCCGCGAAGTCAGGGAGTTCATTGAGAAAGATCTCGGCGAAGAAGGGCTGAAGCGCACGATCGTTGTAGTGGCTACTTCTGACCAGCCGGCATTGATGCGGCTGAAAGCGGCCTATACAGCAACAGCGATTGCCGAGTACTTCCGCGACAAAGGACAAAACGTGATGTTCATGATGGACTCGGTGACAAGGGTTGCCATGGCTCAGAGGGAAATCGGCCTGGCGACGGGCGAACCGCCGACGACGAAAGGTTATACACCCTCAGTGTTCGCTATTTTACCTAAGCTCTTAGAACGAACAGGAACGACGGAAAACGGGTCAATAACTGCTTTCTATACGGTTCTTGTCGACGGTGATGATATGAATGAACCGATCGCCGATACTGTCAGGGGAATCTTGGACGGTCATATCGTTCTTGACCGGAGCCTTGCGAATAAAGGCCAGTTTCCGGCAGTCAACATTTTAAAAAGCATCAGCAGGGTGATGTCAAACATCGCCGGGAAAGATCATATAAGAGCAGCGAACCGGTTCAGGGAAATGCTGTCAACCTATCAAAACTCAGAGGACCTGATCAACATAGGAGCCTATAAAAAAGGGTCTTCCAGAGAAATTGATGAGGCCATACAATTCCACCCTAAGCTGATCAGCTTCCTCAAGCAGGAAGTGGATGAAGCGGCGTCGCTGGAAGAGAGCATTTCTTTATTAAAGAGTCTTACAGGAAGAGAGGATTAAGAATGGCTTATTCATTTAAATTTCAAAAGCTCCTCGAGCTTAAAGAAAATGAAAAAGACCAATCATTCGCTGAATATCAGCACTCAGTTTCCGAATTCGAAAAGGTCGCGGAAAAGCTGTATGAAAGTATGAACCAAAAAGAAACGCTAGAAAAAAACAAGGAAATCAAGATGCAGACAGGAATGAGCGTTCAGGAAATGCGGCATTATCAGCAATTTGTCACAAATCTTGAAACGACTATCTACCATTATCAAAAGCTCGTCATGATGAAGAGAAATGAAATGAATGAAAAACAGCACGATCTGACGGAAAAAAATATCGAGCTGAAAAAATTTGAAAAAATGAAAGAAAAGCAGTTTGAAATGTATTCGCTGCAAAACAAAGCAAATGAGTTAAAGGAAATGGACGATATCTCCATTGCCCAGTACATAACTCAAGGAAGCTAGGGGTAGAAAAACGATGACCGAAGAAAAAAAAGCCGGTAAATTTCAGACATTTTTGTTTGTCATCGTCATTCCGCTGATCTTTTTAATCGTTGCAGCGTTTGTCGGCATGTGGCTTTTGGGCGTCAATTTCCAGGATGCAGCCTCCAAAATCCCCGTTGTTAAAGAGCTTGTGAAAAACGGCGAGGATCAGGACAAAGATCACGCAGCAAAGCAGCAGGAGAACAAAGCAGAAAAGCTCCAAAAGACGATCGATGAACAAAAAAGCGAAATCGAAACGCTGACGAGTGACTTGAAAACGAGTGATCAAGAGATTAAAAGACTGAAACAAAAAATCAGCTCGTTCGAAAAAACGGAAAAAGATGAAAAAGAGCAGAAAGAAAAGAACGCCGAAGGTCAAGGAGACGGAAAAAAAGTCGTCAAAATTTATGAAAGCATGCAAAGCAATAAAGCTGCAAAAATTTTAAGCGAATTAAAAGAAGAAGAGGCAATCAACATTTTAGATTCTTTAAGCAAAAAGAAAGTGACTGAGATCCTCTCCAAAATGTCTCCTGATAAAGCGGCTGTATTCACAGAAAAGCTTGTGAAAAACGAAGCGAAAAATGAAAAGAAAAAAGAAGGGGGGGAATAGCTTGAGGCTTTTTGACGCAATCTCTTTTGATGCCAAGCCTGCGGCGGATACCGCAACTGCAAAAACGAGCAGGACGCCTCTGGGCGGACTCTTTCAAAATGTGCTCCAAAAGGAAAACAGCTCACTTTCCCCTTTTCAAAAGGGAGAAGAACCTTCTCAGGACACGTCATTGGAAGGGCTTTTGCATGAACTGAAGCAATGGCTTTTAAATAATGAAGGCGGCTCCTTCAATGAAGACTGGTTGAATTCCCTCCAGCATGTTGAAGAGCTGAATCCATCTCCGGATGAACTCGCATTGGCAGAACAGCTGTTACAGCAAATAAAAGAGCTGCTTGAAAATGCCGCTCTGCCTGGACAATCAGGCAAAACAGCTGATGCTATTGAAGCTGTGCCTGCTGACGAAAGCGGGACAGAAGAGCCGAAACTGACTGACCTGCAAATTCTTGGTCAGATTCAGCAGCTGCTCGCTGTGATCGTAAATGAAAATCAACCGGCACTCAAAACTTCACAAATCGCAGAAATATTGAAACAAGCGCCGGAATTTCTCGCCGCTCTTCAGACAAAGGCGGGAACAGAAGGGCTGATTGATGAACTTAAACGCCAATTTTTCACAAAAGATCCGGGTGAGTCGCAGCTTTTGTCCATGTCAAACGCTGAGTTGAAAAGCTTGAAAAGTATAATGGAGCAGATGATGAGCGCAAACGCTGAACCGGATCCAAAAGAGTGGAAAATGGCGGAAAGCGAACTAAAGGCAATGCTCATGAGCAAAAAAACCGATGTCTCTCTTTCTGAGAAGCCGTTGTCCTTTGTTTTGAACGGAAGGGAAATTCAAACTGAAGGAAAGCAAGGCCAAAAGGAACAGCCGATTCAGTCCTCTGTACTGGCCAATCATCGGACAGGCGCAGTGCTGATCCAGGGTCTCCAAACCGCGGCGGCAGAGGAATCTTCCGCTCAGCCGAAAAGCTTTTCAGAACAAATTCTCAGCTCATGGAAACAGATGAAGTATACACCGTTCGGCAGATCGACAGGCAGTTTCACGATCCGCCTGAATCCTGAAAATCTTGGCTTTATCACGATCAAACTCGTCAAACAGCACGGGATGTTTTCGAGCAAAATCATCGCATCGACCCAGTCGGCTAAAGAGCTGCTCGAACACAATCTCGCGCACCTTAAACAGGCGCTGCCCAACATGTCTGTACAAATTGACCGCTTCGGTGTGCCGCTTCAAAACGGCGATCAGACCTTCGGACAGCTGGCGGACGAACAGAAAAACCAACATCAGCCGAAGGAAGATCAGCAAAAAGAGCAGGAAAATGAGGATTTTCAGGAGTTTCTGGATGATCTTATCGAGACTCGATCACAGGACAGCGAGGAGGAGATCTAATGTCTGACACTTCAATTGATGCAAGAACTGTTTTAGGAACAACAAACACGAAATCGACGACACCCGATTTTTTATCCGAGGCAAAAAAAGCCGAGAAAGCAGGGAGCGGCTCCAACCTTGGCAAGGATGAATTTTTGAAACTGCTCATGAAACAACTGCAGTACCAAGACCCCTTAAACCCGATGGAAGACCGTGAATTCATTGCGCAAATGGCGACCTTTTCAAGCCTTGAGCAACTAACGAATCTAAACTCAACGATGTCGACGTTCGTCGGACTTCAGGACCCGATGACGATGTATGTCAGCTGGATCGGAAAAGAAGTCACCTATGAAGGCGAAGACAGCGAAGAGAAAACGGCGCTCGTCAAATCAGTTAAAAGCTCAGACGGACAGTATCTGCTTGTCCTTGACGATGGAACCGAAGTCAATCCGTGGAATGTGACGGCGGTAAGCCATTCTGATAAATAAAAACAGACAATTCAGGGAGGAATAATTATGTTACGTTCACTATACTCAGGAATCAGCGGCATGAAAAACTTTCAGACAAAGCTTGATGTCGTGGCAAACAACATTTCGAATGTCAATACGGCAGGCTATAAGAAAAGCCGGATTACGTTTAAAGATATTGTCAGCCAACAGCTTTCCGGTGCGACGTCGTCTACTGCAAACCGCGGCTCTGTCAACGGCCAGCAGGTCGGGCTCGGTGCGACGACCGGATCGATCGATATCATTCACACAAACGCAGCGCCTTCAACAACAGGCCGCCAGCTAGACATGACTATTACAGGAGACGGCTATTTCCGTGTCGGATTGGGAGACGGAGATTATGAAGTGTACTTTACAAGATCCGGGAACTTCTACCGCTCTGATGAAGGTGATCTCGTCACTGCTGACGGGCTGTTCGTCTTAACGCCTGATAACGGGAGAATCAATATTCCGCAAGACGCGCAAAGCTTCAGCATCGGACCTGACGGAACGGTGACTTATGTCGACAAAAACAACGAGAGCCAGCCCGCCGGCCAAATCTCGCTCGCGACATTCAACAATACATCCGGTTTAACAAAAACGGGGGACAACCTTTACCGCGAAACATTGAGTTCTGGAGCTCCGCAAGTCGTTGTGCCTGGAGAAGACGGCTCAGGAAAGATTCAAACGAGTGCGCTTGAAATGTCGAACGTCGACCTTTCAGAAGAGTTTTCCGAAATGATTATCGCGCAGCGCGGCTTCCAGTCCAATGCGAAAATCATTACAACCTCTGATGAAATTCTTCAGGAACTCGTCAATCTGAAGCGATAGGAGGGAAGGAGGCGCCCTCGTAAAGGCGCCTCTTGAAAACACATGATCAAAGTTACGCGATTAAACGGACAGCCTTTTATTCTGAACGCGCTATTCATTGAGCAAATTGAATGTTTTCCGGATACGACAATTACGCTGTCAAACGGAAAAAAGTTTGTTGTCAAAGAAGATGAAGATACAGTTGTGGATACAATCGTGTCATTCTATCAAAAAATCCAAATACTTTCTTGTGACCAAAGAATTGAGGAATCTGAATGAATAAAAAACTTCTAGGAATTATGCTGACGATTATTCTGGCAATTGCTGTGTTAGGAACCGCTGCGTTCTTTGTCATTAAGGGAAGCGCAAGTGAAAAAGATCAAACGAAAGAACCTTCGATCGATGAAGTGGTCGAATCATCAGTTGAAGTCGCCGAAATCACGACAAACTTGAAATCGGACAATGTGGTCCGTTTGTCAATCAAGCTTGAAACCGATTCGAAAGAGGCGAAAGAAGAGCTTGAAAAGCGGGATTTCCAAATTAAAGATTCAGTCATCTCCCTTTTGGCAAACACGAACGCAGATGATCTTGAAGGACAAAAAGGAAAAGAAAAATTTAAAGAGCAGCTGAAAGAAAAGCTGAACACGAACTACATGAAAGAGGGAAAAGTGAAAACTGTATACATTACCTCCTTTAATCTGCAGTAGGAACATAGATGACAGAACCATGGAGGTGAAAACAGATGGCAGGAGAAGTACTCTCCCAAAATGAAATCGATGCACTGCTTTCAGCGATATCGACAGGTGAAATGGACGCCGACGAGCTGAAAAAAGAAGAGTCCGTTAAAAAAGTAAAAGTCTATGACTTTAAACGGGCGCTCCGCTTTTCAAAGGATCAGATCCGCAGCTTGACAAGGATTCACGATAACTTTGCAAGGCTGCTAACGACTTATTTCTCGGCTCAGCTGAGAACCTATATCCAGATCTCGGTCAGCTCGGTTGATCAGGTTCCTTATGAGGAATTCATCAGATCCATTCCGAATATGACGATTCTCAATCTGTTTGAGGTTCGCCCTCTTGAAGGAAGAATCATGATGGAGATCAACCCGACCATCGCCTATACGATGATGGACCGGGTGATGGGCGGGATCGGTTCGAGCCACAACAAAATTGACAGCATGACAGAAATTGAGACGAAAATCATGTCCAATTTATTTGAAAGCTGCCTCTCGAATTATAAAGATGCGTGGGAATCCATCACGGAAATCGAGCCGGAAATGTCCGATTTTGAAGTGAATCCGCAGTTTGTGCAAATGGTATCGCCGAATGAGACGGTCGTTGTCATTTCGCTGAACACGCAAATAGGAGACATAAGCGGGGTTATCAACCTGTGCATCCCGCACGTCGTCCTGGAACCGATCATTCCTAAGCTTTCCGTTCACTACTGGATGCAATCAGACAGAATTGAACCAAAACCGGAGGAAACAAAGTCGATAGAAAAGCGGATTATGACGGCGCGAATTCCAATCGTCGCAGAACTCGGATCATCGGAATTAACCATTGAAGAGTTTTTAAATTTAGAAATTGGAGATTGTATCACTTTGGACAAATCAGTAGCAGAACCTCTTACTGTTTTGGTCGGAGATAAACCGAAATTTCTAGCACAAGCCGGCCGAATGAATCGAAAGACTGCGATTCAAATTCTAGATCACGACATAAGAGGTGAAGAATATGGAGAATAACAATAGGTTATCACAGGATGAAATTGATGCGCTGCTTAAAGGCGGCGATGATACGGCTCAAGAGCAGCCGGAATCAGGGTTGTCCCTGATGGAACAGGATACGATCGGGGAAATCGGAAACATTTCCTTTGGGAGCTCTGCAACAGCTTTGTCCACTTTATTGAATCAAAAAGTCGAAATTACAACACCGACTGTTTCGGTGATTGAAAAAAGCCATTTAAATGATGAGTTCCCGCACCCGTATGTTTCAATCGGTGTGAGCTATACGGAAGGTTTTTCAGGAAACAATCTTCTCGTCATCAAGCAGGAAGATGCCGCGATCATCGCTGATTTGATGATGGGTGGAGACGGGACGAACGCAGATCCGTCGCTTGGCGAAATTCATCTAAGCGCCGTTCAGGAAGCGATGAACCAAATGATGGGTTCCGCAGCGACGTCGATGTCCACCGTCTTCAGCAAGAAGATTGATATTTCTCCGCCGGAAGTTGACCTCCTTGATGTGAATGAAGGGGAAGGAACAGAGCAAATTCCGAAAGAGGACCCGCTCGTCAAAGTATCTTTCAGACTGAAAGTCGGAGAACTGATCGATTCGCATATTATGCAGCTTTATCCGCTGACCTTTGCAAAAGACCTGATCGATGAATTAACGAATCAGGACGGCGGAGAAGAGCCTGTGCAGACTGAAGAGGTAAAGCAGCCGCCCGTACAGGAAAACCCGGCGCCTAGTCCGAGTCCGGCACCTGCTCAGACACAAAGACAGGAGCCTGCGCCTAAACGGCAAGGGACGGCAAAAGTTTCAGAGCCTGTGCAGGTGGCACCGGCAGAGTTTCAATCCTTTGCCCCTCAGACTGACGCGCAGCCGCACCTTCAAAACCTTGACATGCTCATGGATATTCCTTTGTCCGTCACAGTCGAGCTGGGGAGGACAAACCGCAGCGTCAAAGAGGTGCTTGAACTGTCAACCGGCAGTATCATTGAGCTTGACAAACTCGCAGGCGAGCCTGTCGACATCCTGGTCAACCAGCGCGTCGTTGCCAAAGGCGAAGTCGTCGTCATCGATGAAAACTTTGGCGTCAGGGTGACAGACATTTTAAGTCAGGCGGAACGAATCAGCAAATTACGATAATAACAGATTGATTGGAGAGATTAATAATGGCTTACAAGATTTTAGTAGTTGATGATGCAGCATTTATGAGAATGATGATTAAAGACATTTTAGTGAAAAACGGCTTTGAAGTCGTCGCAGAAGCGCAAGACGGAGCGCAGGCTGTTGAAAAATATAAAGAGCATTCACCTGATCTTGTCACAATGGATATCACGATGCCGGAAAAAGACGGAATCACGGCTCTTAAAGAAATCAAGGAAATCGATCCGCAGGCAAAAATCATCATGTGTTCGGCAATGGGCCAGCAATCGATGGTTATCGACGCTATTCAGGCGGGAGCGAAAGACTTTATCGTCAAACCGTTCCAGGCTGACCGCGTCATGGAAGCGATCAATAAAACGCTAAGCTAAAGGGTGTACAACTTGTTTAAGAAACCTCTTATTTTCATAGCCGGCCTTTGTCTATTTGCCTTTCTCGTGCTGCCGTACGCTCCGGCTCTCGCAGAGGAATCGGGGGATCAGACCGTTGACCATCTGTTTGAGCAAAAAGGTGCGGGCAAAGAGAAAGAAAAAGCAAAAGACAAAGACAAAACCGAGGAAAAAAATTCTCTTAAGGAAGAGGCGGAGGCCGAACCCCCGTCTCCTTCCGTTTCCATATTTGATTTTGTGAAAATGATCGGCGCGTTACTGTTTGTCATTTTTCTGATCTACGCTTTGGTCAAATTCATGAATAAACGCAACCGCCTGTTAAAACCCTTCCAGTATGTCGAAAACATCGGCGGAACTTCGCTCGGGCAAAACAAGTCCGTACAGCTGATTAAAGTAGGGAACAGGGTGCTGGTCGTCGGTGTCGGCGATAATATCCAGCTGCTGAAAGAGATCGATGATGAAAAGGAATATAAAGAAATTCTCACGCAGCATGAAGCTGCGATGAACAGCAAGATTGAATGGCAGAAATGGATGGATCAAGTCAAAGTTCCAGGCGTGCAAAAGCAAAGCGGCACGGCATCTTTTTCCGAGTCGTTAAAAGCACAGCTCGCGGAACTGAAACAAAATCGCGCAGAAGGCAGAAAGAAAGGCCAAAATCAACATGAATGAGTTTATGGATTTATTTAATTCAAGCGATGCGGCAAACGTCAGCGCCAGCGTCCGGCTCTTGCTGCTTTTGACAGTATTTTCGATCGCTCCGGGGATCTTGATCCTGATGACGTGTTTCACAAGGGTTGTCATCGTATTGTCCTTTGTCCGGACATCGCTGGCAACACAGTCAATGCCCCCAAACCAGGTGCTGATCGGACTTGCACTGTTTCTGACATTTTTCATTATGGGGCCGACTTTTTCCGAGATTAATAAAGAAGCGCTGACGCCGTTAATGAACAATAAAATCACCTTGGATGAAGCTTACACAAAAGCGGAAACCCCGATCAAAACCTTTATGAGCAAGCATACAAGACAGAAGGATCTGGCTTTATTTATGAATTACGCAAAGATGGAGACGCCTGAATCCATTAAAGATATTCCGCTTTCAACGATGGTTCCCGCGTTTGTCATCTCGGAATTGAAAACCGCGTTTCAAATGGGATTTATGATATTTATACCGTTTCTGATTATCGATATGGTTGTGGCAAGTGTTTTGATGTCGATGGGGATGATGATGCTTCCGCCGGTCATGATTTCACTGCCGTTTAAGATTTTGCTGTTTGTGCTTGTAGATGGCTGGTATTTAATCGTTAAATCTTTGCTGCAAAGCTTTTAGAGTAGGTGCTAATACATGAATTCAGAATTTGTTATATCGATGGCTGAAAGGGCTGTATACGTTACATTGCTTATCAGCGGGCCGCTTTTGGCGCTCGCTCTTCTCGTCGGGCTGATCGTCAGCGTTTTTCAGGCAACCACCCAAATACAGGAACAGACTCTTGCATTCATTCCGAAAATCGTCGCCGTTTTGGTCGGGCTCGTCATTTTCGGCCCGTGGATGCTGTCGACGATTTTATCATTCGCGACTGAGCTGTTCTCTAATTTAAACCGTTTTGCAGGGTAGTTTTAACATGTCAATAATTGAATCATTTCCAGCCTTTTTACTTGTATTTGTCAGAATCACAGCATTCTATGTAACGGTGCCTCTATTTTCTTATCGGTCAATTCCTGCCGTTCATAAAATAGGTTTTGCATTTTTTCTTGCGCTCGTCAGTTTTCAGGCGATTGAAAAGCCTCCTCAGCTTGATGTTGACGGAGTTTACATGATGTTGGCCATGAAGGAAGCGCTGATCGGGCTTCTGCTTGGGCTGATCGCCTACATGATGATCTCGGCCGTTCAAATCGCCGGATCATTCATCGATTTTCAAATGGGATTTGCGGTGGCGAATGTGATCGATCCCCAGACAGGAGCGCAAAGCCCGCTTGTCGGCCAGTTTTTATATACGTTGGCGCTGCTCCTCATGCTGAGCCTGAATGCGCATCATCTCCTGCTTGACGGGATTTATTACAGCTATCAATACATCCCGGTCGATAAGATGGCGCTGTCGTTTGGAAGCGAAGGATTTGCCGAGTTTATTGCAAAGAGCTTCAACACGATGTTTATAACAGCATTTCAATTGTCTGCGCCTGTTGTGGCTTGTTTGTTTTTAGTCGATCTGGCATTGGGGATTGTGGCGAGAACGGTGCCGCAGCTCAACGTGTTTGTCGTCGGGCTTCCTTTGAAAATCGCAATCACCTTTATCATGCTCATCATCTGCATGGCCGTTATGTTCAGCATGATGCAGCACGTCTTCGAATTTGCCATTCGGACAATGAGAGATCTATTAACTTTGCTTGGGGTGGCATGATGAAGCTGACGTTGGATTTGCAATTTTTCGCAGGTGAAAAAACGGAAAAAGCGACGCCGAAAAAACGGCGGGAAAGCAGAAAAAAAGGACAGGTTGCCAAAAGCGCAGATGTCAATACAGCGGTTACGCTTCTTATCGTGTTTTTAGCGTTTTTATTCGTCGGACCTTTTATGAGAGACCGCCTGCTCGCACTGATCGAAAAGTATTACAAAGAGTTGATCACGATGAAGGTGTCAGTCGCCAATATTCCCGGCCTGTTTCAAAGTCTTGTGCTTGAATCGGGCTTCATTATGGCACCGCTTTTGCTGACAGCCGTCGTCTCCGGGGTCTTGAGCAACTATATGCAAGTCGGGTTTTTATTTTCCCCTGAAGCGATCAAGCCTGATTTGAAAAAGCTTGACCCGCTTAAAGGATTCAAGCGGATTTACAGCATCAGAGCGATCGTTGAACTGCTTAAATCGATTTTAAAAATCGTGATTGTCGGCGGCGTGACATTCGCCGTTCTATGGCTGAACTTTGACAAAATTCTCAGAATCCCGGCGCTGTCCGCGGGCGAGGCTTTGTCATATGTCGGCTGGCTCACCTTTTTAATGGGGGTTTCCGCTGCAGTCGCCCTGATTTTTCTCGCGGTGCTCGATTACCTCTATCAAAAATTTGATTATGAAAAAAATATTCGCATGTCAAAACAGGACATTAAAGACGAATACAAAAAAACCGAAGGCGATCCTCTGATTAAGTCGAAGATCAAGCAGAAGCAAAAGGAAATGGCGATGCGCCGCATGATGCAGGATGTGCCAAAAGCGGATGTCATCATCACAAACCCGACCCATTACGCCGTCGCGCTGAAATATGACGAAAACAAAATGGATGCGCCGTTTATCATCGCAAAAGGGGTCGATCTGATGGCTCTGAAAATCAGGCAGATCGCCAAAGAACACGATGTCATGACAGTCGAAAACAGACCTTTGGCGAGGGCGCTTTATGACCAGGTTGAGATCGATCAGGCCGTTCCGGAAGAATTCTTTAAGGCCGTAGCCGAAATCCTGGCGTATGTTTACAAAACAAAGCAAAAAATCTAGTGAATTTTTCAGTTTTAAAAGGAGAGAAACAGCATGTCAGCAAGAGATTTATCAGTTTTATCAGGCGTTGTCCTCATTGTGGCAATGCTTATCATACCCTTTCCACCATGGTTGTTGAGCGTTTTAATTATCGTGAATATTTCTCTTGCGTTAATCGTGCTTCTCACCACAATGAACATGCAAGAACCGCTGCAATTTTCGATATTTCCTTCTTTGCTGCTCCTCTTGACGCTGTTCCGCCTCGGGCTGAATGTATCGACGACACGTTCGATTCTGTCCAACGGAGATGCGGGAAAAGTAGTCGAGACGTTCGGGTCTTTCGTTGTCGGCGGAAACGTTTTGGTCGGTCTCGTTGTCTTTATCATTTTGATCATTATCCAATTTATCGTCATAACGAAAGGGGCGGAACGGGTTTCTGAAGTTGCTGCCAGATTCACGCTCGACGCCATGCCGGGGAAACAGATGAGCATTGATGCCGATTTGAACGCCGGAATGGTGACCGAACAGGAAGCGAAAGTGCGCCGTGAGAAAGTGGCCCGTGAAGCCGACTTCTACGGCGCGATGGACGGTGCGAGCAAATTCGTGAAAGGGGATGCGATCGCAGGGATCATCATCGTCCTCATTAACGTCCTTTTCGGAATTGTCATCGGCATGCTGCAAAAACAAATGAGCATTCAGGAAGCCGCTTCACACTTTACGCTCTTGTCTGTAGGCGACGGGATCGTATCTCAGCTGCCTGCGCTCTTGATCTCAACGGCGACGGGTATCGTCGTCACAAGAGCAGCGTCGGACGGGAACCTCGGACACGATATTACAGGCCAGCTGTTTGCTTATCCAAAGCTTTTGTATGTGACGGCGGGAACGATTTTGCTGCTCGGGATTTTCACACCGATCGGCATTCTCCTGACAGGTCCTCTGGCTCTTCTTCTCGCCATCGGCGGCTATACGCTCTCCAAAGCCGGTGAAGAGAAGGAAAAAGTGGAGGATATCCTTGAGGAAGAAGCTGAAGTGGACGAATTAAAAAGTCCCGAAAGCGTCGTTCATCTGCTCGATATTGATCCGATCGAATTTGAATTCGGCTACGGATTGATTCCGCTTGCAGATGCAAATCAAGGCGGCGACCTTTTAGACAGAATCGTCATGATCAGGCGTCAGCTTGCGCTTGAACTCGGTCTCGTCATTCCGGTCGTCAGAATCAGGGATAACATCGCTCTTCAGCCGAACGAGTACAGGCTCAAAATTAAAGGAAACGAAGTCGCAAAAGGCGAGCTTCTCCTCGATCACTTTTTGGCGATGTCTCCGACAGGCGAAGACGATCAGATCGAAGGAATTGACACGATCGAACCGTCCTTCGGCCTCCCGGCAAAATGGATACCGGAATCTCAGAAAGATCAGGCCGAAATGCTCGGATATACGGTTGTCGATCCGGCTTCAGTCGTGTCGACCCACATTACAGAGCAGGTGAAAAAGCACGCTCATGAACTGATCGGAAGACAGGAAACAAAACAGCTGATCGACCACTTGAAAGAATCTTATCCTGTACTGGTCGAAGAGGTCTCGCCGAATCCGCTGTCTGTCGGTGATATTCAGAAAGTGCTGGCCAAACTTCTGAAAGAAAAAGTATCGATCAGGAACTTGGTGACAATCTTTGAAACACTGGCCGACTACGGAAAGCTGACGACGGATTCAGATATGCTGACCGAGTATGTAAGACAGGCGCTTGCCAAGCAGATCACCGCCCAATATGCGAAGGAAAATGAGACGCTGAAAGTGGTGACGTGTTCGGGCCGCGTCGAAAAGGCCGTGGCGGAAGGAATTCAGCAGACTGAACACGGCAACTTTTTATCTCTTGAACCTGCATTATCCGAAAATATCATTCAATCTGTAGCAAGAGAAATCGAACAGCTCTCATTAAGGCAGGAAGTGCCGATCCTTCTATGTTCACCGCCTGTCAGAATGTATGTCAAACAGCTGTTAGAGCGCTATTTCCCTGATCTGCCGGTTCTTTCTTATAACGAACTGGAAGCCAATGTAGAAGTTCAAAGCATCGGAGTGGTGGATATTCAATGAAAATTAAAAAATTTGTAGCTGGTTCTATGCAGGAAGCCACAAAGCAAATTATACAAGAGCTCGGGAATGACGCCGTAATCTTGAATTCTAAAAAAATTCATACGAGAAAATTTCTCGGCTTTGTGAAAAAAGCCGGGGTTGAAGTGATTGCGGTTGTCGACCAGGACTTTTCCGACGCGAGGAAACCGGAGCGGCAAAAGCCAGTTTTACGTGAACAAAGCCCTTCGCCTGTCCCGCAGCCGGACCACCTCGATTTGGCAAGCCAAGTGAAAGAGCTGAAAGAACTGCTGGAAATGCGGCATCATGAGCAGCCTGTTGATGTGCTGCCTGAGCCGCTGAAAAAGGCGGACCAGCTTCTGGCAAAGCAAGGGGTATCGCCGGCCATCCGTACGAAAGCGCTCGGCCGGTTGATCAGCACTTCTTTAAAAAACGGCGAAGAATGGACGGATGAAAAGGCGCTGGCCCACTTAACAGATGCTTTGGCCGATCTTCTTCCCGATAATCGGGAACAGGACGTGGCGATTCATTCCCAATATGTCGTGCTCTTCGGATCGACCGGAGTCGGCAAAACGACGACATTGGCAAAGCTTGCCGCTTCTTCCGTGCTGGAAAAGCAGAAAAAAATCGCTTTTATCACGACGGATACGTACCGGATTGCAGCGGTTGAACAGCTCAGGACATATGCCGAGCTTCTGAATGCGCCGCTCGAGGTGTGCTACACGAAAGAAGAATTTAAAGCGGCCCAGCAAAAGTTCGCCGATTTTGACCACGTCTTCATCGATACGGCGGGCCGGAATTTCAAAGACGGGCAATATGTCAGGGAGCTGAAGGAAATCATTCCGTTTGAGCGTAAGATACAGGCGTTTCTCGTCATGTCCGCGACGAGCAAGTACGAGGATATGAAGGAGCTCATTAAGCAGTTCTCAAGCATTCCGATCGATCAGTTGATATTCACGAAAGTGGATGAAACCGATTCATTGGGAAGCGTCATGAATCTGCTCGCCGAATCGAGAATCGGCCTCGGCTATATGACAAACGGACAAAATGTTCCGGAAGATATCCGCTACTTGTCAAATGCATCATTTGTCAGACTGCTTACGGGGTGTTGAACATGGATCAGGCAGAAAGCTTACGAAGGCGGATGGGGCAGCGCTTCGCCGAACCGCCCGCCCCTGTCGCTCATCCAAAAGCGAAAACGCTCGCTGTTATGAGTGGAAAAGGAGGCGTCGGGAAGTCGAATATATCGCTGAATACGGCTCTCGCCTTCTTAGAAAAAGGAAAGAGCGTGCTGTTGATCGATCTAGATGTCGGAATGGGGAACATCGATATTTTGATCGGCCGGCAATCGCTCTGCACCGTGATGGATCTCCTTCAGCAAAAAATACCGTTTGAGCGCGCCTTGTCAGCCGGTCCGCGTGGCCTTCAATACATTTCGGGCGGAACGGGACTGGATGCGATGTTCGAATTGAACGGGGAAAACTGGGCGTTCTTTCTGAAAGAATTAACGCGGGCTTTGACAAGCTTCGATTATGTCATATTTGATATGGGAGCAGGGCTGTCGAAAGATCAGCTGCCATTCGTCCTGTCAGCGGATGAAATTCTGGTTGTCACCACGCCGGAGCCGACATCGATTATGGACGCTTACAGCGCGATCAAGCATTTGGCATTAACGGGACGCGATCTTCAGCTGAAAGTCGCTGTCAATCGCTGTACAACCCAAAAAGACGGAATTTCCGCCTTTCTCCGCCTTTCCAACACGGTAAACGCTTTTTTACAGCAAAAGCTTGCATATGCAGGGCCGATTCCTGAGGATCCCCTGGTACCAAGAGCCGTTGTGGAGCAGCAGCCGTTTCTGATGAAGAACCCGCGTTCCAAGCCGAGCAGGGCGGTTTACCTGCTGGCAGAATCGCTGCTTGATAACGGCAGAACGGAAATAGGCGAAAACCGGTCCTTTATCGATAAATTATCTTCATTCCTGAGGAGGGGCAATACATTATGATTCGTGTTCTTGTCGTTGACGACTCTGCTTTTATGAGAAACATGATCACCAAGTTTTTAACATCCAATCACGAGATTGCTGTAGCAGGAACGGCAAGAAACGGCGAGGAAGCGCTCCAAAAAATCAAGGAGCTCCGCCCGGATGTGATCACATTGGATATTGAAATGCCTGTGATGAACGGAAAAGAAACATTGAAAAGGATCATGGCGAGCGATCCGCTTCCGGTTGTTATGGTATCGAGTCTGACGCAGCAGGGGGCTGATATCACGATCGAATGTCTTGAGCTGGGGGCGATCGATTTCGTCGCAAAGCCGTCGGGTTCAATTTCAATTGATTTATATAAAGTAAGAGACATGCTGATTGAGAAAGTGTTGACAGCAGGGCGGGTGAAACTGAAAGGCCGGCCTGTTCCGATTTCAAAACCCGCCATCGAGACGGCAAAGCGGCCGCCGGTGAGCGGCAGCGATTCAGTCAGTGTTCGGGCTGGAAAACAGCTCATCTGCATCGGTACATCGACAGGGGGACCGAGAGCGCTGCAAAGAGTGCTTCCCAAGCTTCCCAAAACGTTGAAGGCGCCTGTTTTTGTCGTTCAGCACATGCCAAAGGGGTTTACAGCCTCATTAGCGAACAGGCTGAACCACCTCTCAGAAGTAACCGTGAAGGAGGCTGAAAACGGTGAGAGAGCGAAAGACGGCTGGGTTTACATTGCCCCCGGAGGGAAAAACATGGCAGTCGGCCTTGAAAAGGGCGAATTGGTGATCACGCTCGATGACCGCGACACAGAGAGCCGTCACAAGCCTTCTGTTGACTATTTGTTCCATTCCCTGGCCTCACTTCGGGAGTTTGAAAAAATCGCCGTCATTATGACGGGGATGGGAAGCGACGGAACAGAAGGCGTAAAAGGCCTTTTGAAACATGGAAGCGGAACGGTGATCGCCGAAGCAGCCGAGTCGTCCGTCGTTTTCGGAATGCCGAAATCGGTCATTAACAACGGGCTTGCAAACGACATCAAGCATGTTGATGAGATTGCCGCAGCCATTATGACGTATATGAAAAAAGAGAGGGCGTGACTCATATGGATATGAATCAATATTTAGACGTCTTTATTGAAGAAAGCAGAGAACATTTGCAAACCTGTAACGAAAAATTGCTCGAACTCGAAAAAAATCCGACAGACCTGCAGCTTGTCCATGATATTTTCAGAGCGGCTCATACTTTGAAAGGGATGAGCGCTACGATGGGCTATGAAGATATGGCTCATTTAACGCACAGTCTGGAAAACGTGCTGGACGCGATCCGTAATGAAGAAATGACCATTACGTCAGAGTGGATGGACGTCATGTTTGAAGCGCTCGATGACCTTGAAGCGATTGTCCTTTCGATCATTGAAGGGGGCGACGGCAAAAGAGACGTTTCAGAAGTCTGCGCCAAGCTTGATGTGACAGGCGCAAACAAGGAGGCGGCCGCATCGGCAGAAGCGCCTGAAGCTGCGTCGTCTGAAACGAAATGGGCCTATGACGAATTTCAGCGGACGGTCATCGCCGAAGCTGAGGAACAAGGCTTTAAATGTTACGAAATCAATGTTGCGTTGAAAGAGGACTGCCTGTTGAAGGGCGTTCGGGTGTACATGGTATTTGAACAGCTGAACGAAATCGGCGAAGTCGTCAAAACGATTCCGGAAACGGAAGTTCTCGAGTCGGAAGATTTTGATTCCGAATTCGTCGTGTGCTTTTTAAGCAAACACGGGGAAGAAGAGATTTTCAACAAAATCAACGGCGTATCTGAAATCGAAAAAATTGAAGTAACCGAGCTGAAAAACGATTTTTCGGCACAGGAAGAAGCCGCGCCTGCAGCGCCTGAAAAAGAAACCGCACCGAAAGACGCGGAGAAAACCCCGGCTAAGCAGCCGGACGGCAAAAAAGAAGCGGCGAAACCTGCAGCAGGCGGCGGAACGAAGACGATCCGCGTCAACATCGACCGCCTCGATTCATTAATGAACCTGTTTGAGGAGCTGGTCATTGACAGAGGGCGCTTAGAGCAGATCGCCAAAGAGCTTGAACACGGCGAATTAACAGATACCGTTGAACGGATGACAAGAATTTCAGGCGACCTGCAATCGATCATCCTCAACATGAGAATGGTTCCGGTAGAAACGGTGTTCAACCGCTTCCCGCGCATGGTCCGCCAGCTGACAAAAGAATTAAATAAAAAGATCGAGCTGTCGATTTTCGGGGCGGAAACCGAGCTTGACAGAACGGTAATAGACGAGATCGGCGACCCGCTTGTCCACCTCTTGAGAAACAGCCTTGATCACGGGATCGAGGCGCCTGAAGTCAGGGTGAAAAATGGTAAGCCTGAAACGGGTCAAGTCCGTCTGAAAGCATATCACAGCGGGAACCACGTCTTTATCGAGGTCGAGGATGACGGAGCCGGCATCAACCGCAAAAAGGTGCTTGAAAAAGCGCTTGAACGCAACGTCATTACCGAACGTGACGCCGAAACGATCGAAGATCATGAAATCGACGCACTCATTTTTGCACCGGGATTCTCAACCGCAGATCAAATCTCGGATATTTCAGGACGCGGGGTCGGCTTGGACGTTGTCAAAAGCAAGCTGGAATCTTTGGGCGGTTCTGTCAGCATCAGGTCGAGCGAAGGCGAAGGTTCGCTTTTCTCCATTCAGCTTCCGCTTACACTGTCGATCATATCCGTGCTGCTAGTCAAACTTGAAAACGAAACGTTTGCGATACCGATTTCTTCTATTATAGAAACGGCTGTCATCGATAAGAAAGATATTCTTCAGACGCACGACCGCGAAGTGATCGATTTCAGGGGCCATATCGTACCGGTGGTTTACCTGAAAGAACAGTTTAATGTTGAGGATTCTTCGGATGATCTTGATCAGCTTCACGCCATCGTCGTGAAAAAAGGAGACAAGCTGACGGCATTTGTTGTCGACTCCTTTATCGGCCAGCAGGAAGTCGTACTAAAATCACTCGGCGATTATTTAACAAACGTCTTTGCCATTTCCGGCGCGACGATTTTGGGAGACGGACAAGTAGCCCTGATCATCGACTGCAACGCCCTTATCAAATAGAAAGCGAAAGGAGAGCGATCCTCTTGACCACACAGACTACCACCGGTGAAAAAATGATTGTGTTCAAAGTAAATCATAAAGAGTATGCCATCTCTGTATCCGAAGTGATGTCCATTGAAAAATGGCAGCAGCCAACAAGGGTGCCGGGAGTGGAACCGTATATTTGCGGCGTCATTAATTTGAGAGGTGTTGTCACGCCTGTCATCGATTTAAGAAAGCGGATTGAAGCGCCTGGAGATACGATTACAGATGAAACGAGAATCATCATCATCACCCATCAGGACATTGAAGTCGGCTGGGTGGTGGACGAGGCGAACGATGTCATCACCGTCGAGGAAGAGGAAATTGAATCGGCTCCCGAAACGGTAGGAAAAGACGGCAGGCAATGGATTAAAGGCATCGTCAAGCAAGGGTCCAGACTTCTCAATCTGATTGACTCTGAAGCTGTTTTAAACCGGAAGTCGAGCCTTGCCGCCGCTTCTGAAAATGTGAAGAAATAAGGAGCCTATGATGAGCGTATTTAACGGAATTAGAGAAGAGCATCTTGATATATTGCGGGAAGTCGGGAATATCGGAGCGGGTCATTCCGCTTCTGCCCTGGCTCTATTGCTGAACAGGAAAATCGAAATGGAAGTGCCGTTTGTCAAGCTGATGTCGTTTGATGAGCTTGTCAACCTATTCGGCGGTGCAGACCTTCCTGTCGCAAGCATCTTTTTGCGCATGGAAGGGGATTTTCCCGGTTCTATGTTCGTGATCATGCCTTTTTCAGAGGCCGAGCAGCTGATCAGGGAGCTTGTCGGCAATCCGGAATTCGAGATTGACAGCATGACGCCGAATGATATCGGAGCCTCCGCCCTGCACGAACTCGGGAATATTATGGCGGGATCTTATTTGACCGCTCTCGCTGATTTGACAAACCGGCAAATGTACCCGAGCGTCCCTGAACTGACGCTTGATATGTTCGGAGCCGTCATCAGCGAAGGGCTGATCGAGCTCAGCCAAGTTGGAGACCAGGTTATCGTGATCGACAACTCCATTTTTGATGAGGAGCACAACCGGAAAGTAAAAGCGCATTTGTTCCTTCTGCCGGACTATGATTCTTTTGAAAAGCTCTTTCATGCATTGGGTGCAGCTCTATGAAAATCTTAGAAAAAGAAACATCGATTATCAGAGTGGGAATTGCCGATGTGAAAATAGTCCGCACTCCCGACAAGATCAGGACATCGGGTCTCGGTTCGTGCGTCGGACTCGTGCTCTATGATTTGGAAGCGAAGACGGCCGGTCTCGTCCACGTCATGCTTCCCGACTCTTCCTTATCCAAGACACCGGACATCAATGTGGCAAAGTACGCGGACACAGCTGTCGAAGCGACGGTCAAGATGCTGCTTGAAGCCGGATGCCGAAAATACGCTTTGAAAGCGAAAATGGCCGGAGGAGCCGAAATGTTTAAATTTAAGATGACAAATGATTTGATGAAAGTCGGGCCAAGAAATGTGCTTGCGATTAAAAAACATCTATCTCTCTTAAACATTCCGATTGTAAGCGAGGATACAGGCGGAAACAGCGGAAGAACGATCGAGTTCGATCCGCAGTCAGCCGAACTTGTCATCCGGACAGTTAAACAAGGTGTAACGACGATTTAATATGCAATATAGGGGGATAAAGATGCAATCCTTGAACTATGAAGATCAGATGCTTTGGTCGCGGTGGAAAGAATGGAAAGATCCTCAGGCAGGCGATGATTTAATCCGCCGCTATATGCCGCTTGTGACATATCATGTCGGCCGGATAGCCGTCGGCTTGCCCAAGTCCGTTCATAAAGACGATTTGGTCAGCCTTGGCATGCTGGGTTTGTATGACGCCCTTGAAAAATTTGATCCGGGAAGGGATTTGAAGTTTGATACATACGCTTCCTTCAGAATCAGAGGCGCTATTATCGATGGCCTTCGCAAAGAAGACTGGCTTCCGAGAACATCCCGTGAAAAAACGAAGAAAGTGGAAGCTGCGATCGAAAAGCTCGAACAGCGCTACTTAAGAAATGTTTCGCCGAGCGAAATCGCCGCTGAGCTGGGAATGAGCGAGCAAGACGTCGTGACCACAATCAATGAAGGTTTCTTTGCGAATCTCCTTTCAATTGATGA
Organism: Bacillus sp. FSL W7-1354; assembly: GCF_038002405.1. NCBI lineage: Bacteria > Bacillati > Bacillota > Bacilli > Caryophanales > Bacillaceae > Bacillus > Bacillus sp. FSL W7-1354. The sequence continues at coordinate 826,468 of NZ_JBBOCL010000001.1, forward strand.
GAAGCTTCACGACCATGAAGACGGGGAGAACGTCCAGGTGATGATCAGGGACGACAAAACGAGCACGCCGGAAGAAAAAATGCTCAAAGACGAACTGATCTCCCAGCTTGCGGAAAAAATAAACGAGCTTTCAGAAAAAGAACAGCTCGTGATCAGCTTATTCTATAAAGAAGAGCTGACCCTGACGGAAATCGGACAGGTTTTGAATTTGTCGACTTCCCGCATTTCACAGATTCACTCCAAGGCGCTTTTGAAACTGAAGCATCTGCTGGATAAAGTGGTACAATAACATGTAAGCTGCCGGCATAAAACCGGCAGCATTTTTTAAGCGTCCGACAGGGAAGTCTTTTTTTGATTAAATTTCATGGTTAGCGAGTGAAAAATATGTCAACAATATTATGGCTTGTGAGCTTTACGCTCCACGGTATATTGATTTATTTCGTCATCATTCTGAATGCGAGGCTCAGCGCTTTTAAGGCGGCGGAGAAAGAGCAAAAACAGCTTTTGGAAGAAACCGAGAATACATTGACCGCTTTTTTGATGGAGCTAAAAGACGAAAATGAAAAACTCGTTCGCGAGATTCGGGCGAATGCCGAAGAAGAGCCGCAAAGAGTGCAAACACAGCCTGACATTCCTGCTCAAACCCCCGCCCTTCCGGAAGCGGACGAATCGCGCGATCTGCCGCTTCACATCGAAGCGATGATCAATGAGGTGGAGCAGGAAGAGGATGAGCTCAATCAAAAAGAGCAGGAATCCGTATCCTATGAAGAAGAAGCTCTCGCATTATATGAAAAGGGGCTCTCTCCGGAGGAAATCGCAAGACAGCTGAAAAGCGGGAAAACAGAAATCGAGCTTTTCTTAAAATTTCGCGGAAAGCTGAAAAACGATTCTTGATTGTCGAGAAAGCTTATGTTATATTATTTCTTGGTGTTAATTACACACGCTTAACGATTTATGCAAGCGGTGCTGTGCGGTTCTCGCGTGCAGTCCTGCATAAAAATGACCTAAGCGGAGGAAAAAAACCATTATATTAGGAGGAAATAACACATGTCAGTCATTTCTATGAAGCAATTGCTTGAAGCTGGTGTTCACTTCGGCCACCAAACGCGCCGCTGGAACCCAAAAATGAAGCGTTACATCTTCACGGAGCGTAACGGAATCTACATCATCGATCTTCAAAAAACAGTCAAAAAAGTTGAAGAAGCATACAACTTCACGAAAAACCTTGCAGCTGACGGAGGAAAAATCCTTTTCGTCGGTACGAAAAAGCAAGCTCAAGACTCTGTTAAAGAAGAAGCGGAACGTTCTGGAATGTACTATGTCAACCAACGTTGGCTTGGCGGTACGTTAACAAACTTTGAAACGATCCAAAAGCGTATCAAACGCCTTAAAGATATCGAAAAAATGCAGGAAAACGGCACATTTGACGTACTTCCTAAAAAAGAAGTCGTTCAATTGAAAAAAGAATTAGAGCGTCTTGAAAAATTCCTCGGCGGAATCAAAGAAATGAAAGAGCTTCCTGACGCACTGTTCATCATCGATCCTCGCAAAGAGCGCATCGCGGTTGCAGAAGCGCGCAAGCTGAACATTCCGATCATCGGAATCGTTGACACAAACTGTGATCCTGATGAAATCGATGTTGTCATCCCTGCGAACGATGACGCCATCCGCGCTGTTAAATTGCTGACTTCTAAAATGGCAGATGCCATCCTTGAAGCAAAACAAGGTGAAGAAGTAGCTGAAACAGAAGCGAAAGAAGCAGAAACAACTGAAACAACAACTGCTTAACCTGGTCAAAAGGTGATAAGGGGGTCTGCCTTTTATCACCTTTTTTTTCACCAGATCAACACTTACATATTTTGTTTGATATATAAGGAGGAAATCAAAAATGGCAATTACTGCACAAATGGTAAAAGAGCTTCGTGAAAAAACTGGCGCAGGCATGATGGACTGCAAGAAAGCGTTAACTGAAACTGACGGCAACATGGATAAAGCGATCGATCTTCTAAGAGAAAAAGGAATCGCAAAGGCTGCCAAAAAAGCTGACCGCATCGCGGCTGAAGGTTTGACTTTGATCAAAACCGACGGCAACACAGGCGTTATTCTTGAAGTGAACTCCGAAACGGACTTCGTTGCGAAAAACGAAGGCTTCAAAGAGCTTTTGAACGACCTTGCTGACCACATTCTTGCTGAAAAGCCTGAAAGCGTTGAAGCTGCTATGGCTCAAAAAATGGCTAACGGTTCAACTGTAGAAGAATACATCACAAGCGCGGTTGCTAAAATCGGAGAAAAAATCACGCTTCGCCGCTTCACTGTCCTGACAAAAGGCGATGACGCTGCATTCGGCGCATACCTGCACATGGGCGGAAAAATCGGCGTATTGACTGTCCTTAACGGCACAACTGACGAAGAAACAGCAAGAGACATCGCGATGCACGTTGCAGCTGTAAACCCTCGCTTCATTTCCCGTGACCAAGTGTCAGAAGAAGAAGCGAACCGCGAGCGCGAAATCTTGACTCAGCAGGCGCTTCAAGAAGGAAAGCCTGAAAACATCGTCGCAAAAATGGTTGAAGGCCGCCTGAACAAATACTTCGAAGAAATCTGCCTGCTTGATCAAGCATTCGTTAAAAACCCGGATGAAAAAGTGAAACAGGTCGTTGCTGCGAAAAATGCAACAGTTGAAACATTCGTCCGCTACGAAGTTGGAGAAGGTATCGAAAAACGCCAAGAAAACTTTGCTGAAGAAGTTATGAACCAAGTGAAAAAATAAGATTGAAAAGCCGCTTGCCTTAAAACACACGGCAGGATCTTTTCAAAGAAAATAGGGGACACAATTTGTGTCCCTATTTTTAAAACAGTTTACAAACCTTTTTTTCTCTTGCATAATAAATAACGGCAAGCATGCACTTGGAGGTTATTATGGAAAAACCAAAGTATAATCGTATCGTATTAAAGCTTAGCGGAGAAGCCCTTGCGGGTGAACAGGGAAACGGCATCAACCCTACCGTGATCCAGTCCATCGCCAAACAGGTGAAAGAAATCGCCGAGCTTGATGTTGAAGTGGCGGTCGTCGTCGGCGGCGGCAACCTGTGGCGCGGAAAAACGGGCAGCGATCTCGGAATGGACCGCGCAACAGCGGACTACATGGGAATGCTTGCAACGGTCATGAATTCCCTTGCGCTGCAAGACAGCCTTGAAACGCTCGGCATTCAATCAAGAGTTCAGACATCCATCGAAATGCGGCAGGTCGCTGAGCCATACATAAGAAGAAAAGCGATTCGCCATCTTGAAAAGAAGCGCGTCGTCATCTTCGCTGCCGGTACAGGCAATCCATACTTCTCAACGGATACGACCGCAGCGCTCAGAGCGGCTGAAATCGAAGCCGACGTCATCTTAATGGCTAAAAATAATGTCGACGGTGTATACAATGCCGATCCTCGAACTGACGAAACAGCCGTAAAATATGAAAAATTGTCTTATCTCGATGTGTTAAAAGACGGTTTGGCCGTCATGGATTCAACCGCCTCTTCACTTTGCATGGATAACGACATCCCGCTGATCGTCTTTTCTATTATGGAAGAAGGAAATATTAAAAAAGCCGTTTTAGGCGAACAAATCGGTACAATCGTAAGGGGGAAATAACGTGTCAACTCAAGTGATGAATGAAACAAAAGAACGGATGGAAAAAGCGATAGGCGCTTATCAGCGCGAATTGGCGACTGTACGTGCAGGACGTGCAAATCCGTCTTTGCTGGACAAAGTGACAGTTGAATACTACGGAGCGCAGACGCCTTTAAACCAGATCGCGTCCATTACGGTTCCGGAAGCGCGCATGCTTCTCATCACACCATATGACAAAACAGCGCTCGGCGATATTGAAAAAGCGATTCAAAAAGCCGACCTCGGCATAACTCCGTCAAACGACGGCAACATCATCCGGATCACGATCCCTCCTCTAACTGAGGAGCGCAGAAAAGAGCTTGCCAAGCTCGTGAAAAAATATTCGGAAGATGCTAAAGTCGCGGTCCGCAACATCCGCCGCGATGCCAATGACGATCTGAAAAAACTAGAGAAAAATGGTGAAATGACTGAGGATGAATTGCGCTCTTCAACGGAAGACGTACAAAAGCTGACAGATGAATATGTGTCAAAAATTGATGAGATCACAAAAGATAAAGAGAAAGAAATCATGGAAGTTTAATGAAAAACTCTGTACAATAGATAATAGTGAAAAGACCCTCTCATGTTTACAGGGGGTTTTTTTGTTAATACTGTTGTTATCAAGAACGATATAACAGGAAAGCAACCTTTTGGGTGATGGAGGACTCTCATGCTCAATATACTCAAAAATTGGAAGAATCAGCATTCAGCTGCTTCCAACATGGAATGTTACACAAAAGAAAATATTTTAAAAGGAGAAATTCCTGAACATATCGCCATTATTATGGACGGAAACGGCCGTTGGGCAAAGAAACGGGCGATGCCCCGCATCGCGGGTCATCACGAAGGCATGAAGGTAGTCAGACAGACGACAAAGCTTGCCAATGAGCTCGGTGTCAAAGCGTTGACGCTGTATGCCTTTTCGACGGAAAATTGGAAGCGTCCTAAGTTTGAGGTTGACTTTCTGATGAAGCTGCCTGAAGAGTTCCTGGGAACGTATCTCCCGGAGCTGGTCGAAGAAAATGTCCGGGTCCGCTTGACAGGCGATAGGGAAGGACTGCCGCCCCACACGATCCGCGCGGTTGAAAAAGCCATCCGTGATACGGAGAACAATGACGGACTTATTCTTAATTTTGCATTGAATTACGGGGGACGTGCAGAAATCGTCAGAGCCGCAAAGAGAATTGCCGAAGAAGCGAAAAAAGGCACATTGAATACCGAGGAAATCGACGAAAAGCTATTTTCCGATTATTTAATGACAGAAGCTTTGCAGGACCCTGATTTGCTGATTCGCACAAGCGGCGAGATCAGGCTGAGCAACTTCATGCTTTGGCAGCTTGCCTACAGCGAATTTTTATTTACCGATGTATTGTGGCCTGATTTTAAAGACGTTCACTTGCTTCAGGCTATCGGAGAATATCAGCGTCGCGGGAGAAGGTTTGGCGGAATTTAGAGGATGGTGCAGATGAAACAGAGAATATTGACGGGTGTGATCGCGGCAGTGGTTTTTCTGCCGCTCGTGATTTTCGGCAAGCTGCCGTTCACCCTGCTAGTTTATGCAATAGGTATACTCGCTCTATTTGAACTTTTAAGAATGAAAGGCCTGAAGCTTATCAGCGCTCCGGGTATCATCAGCCTGCTGCTTTTGGCGGTTTTGCTGTATCCAAGCCAATATGCGGAAGACGCGGGGCTGGGCATAACCAAAGGGGAGGTCGTCTTTTTGGCCGTCCTTTTGCTTTTGGCATACACGGTGCTCAGCAAAAACTCGTTTACTTTTGACGAAGCGGCATTCGTGGCGCTGGCAGCAGTTTATATCGGATTCGGGTTTTATTACTTTATTGAAATCAGAAACATCGGACTCAGCTATGTCTTTTTTGCAATCGGCGTCGTCTGGTCAACGGATTCCGGCGCTTATTTTATCGGAAAGGCGTTTGGAAAGCGGAAGCTCTGGCCTGAAATCAGCCCTAACAAAACGGTTGAAGGCTTTTGGGGCGGAATTTTGACAGCGGTCGTTTTTTCCGCGATTTATCAGGCTGCCACAGGTTTTCCGCACGCTTATCTGTTTGTGCTGATCATTACCGTGCTTTTATCAATCGTCGGTCAGATCGGCGATTTGGCCGAGTCTGCGTTCAAAAGGCACTACAAAGTGAAAGACTCGGGCCGGATCCTTCCGGGACACGGCGGAATGCTGGACCGCTTTGACAGCTTTTTATTTGTCATGCCGGTTCTATACTTCCTGCTTGTTCTTTTTCAGCCGTTCGGGCTATGATAGAAAAGGGTACTGATAGCTAGAAAGAAACAGAGGTGCGGCAATTTTGAAGAACATATGTCTATTGGGGGCGACAGGCTCCATAGGAGAACAGACGCTTGATGTGATCAAAGCGCATGACGATAAGTTTCAGCTGACCGCCATGTCTTTCGGAAAAAACGCCGAAAAAGCGGCAGAAATCATTGAAACATTTAAACCGAAGTATGTATCTGTAGGGGATGAGCATACATATGAAGCATTAAAACAGCATTCTTTTTCTTATACCTTTAAAACAGGGATCGGGGAGGAATCTTTAATCGAAGCGGCCGTTAGTCCGGAAGCGGATGTCGTCGTCAATGCTCTCGTCGGCAGCGTCGGTCTTCTGCCGACTTTAAAGGCGATGGAGCATAAAAAAACAGTCGCGCTTGCAAATAAGGAAACTCTCGTGACAGCCGGTCATATAGTGAAAGAACACGCCCAAACATACGATGTCCCGCTCTTGCCAGTCGACAGCGAGCATTCTGCGATTTTCCAGGCGCTCCAGGGGGAAAATCCGAAGCATATTAAACGGCTGATCGTCACGGCTTCAGGCGGCAGCTTCAGGGACAGAACAAGGCAGGAACTTGAAGGGGTCACAGTGGAAGAAGCCCTCAATCATCCAAATTGGTCGATGGGTGCAAAAATCACGATCGATTCGGCTACAATGATGAATAAAGGGCTCGAGGTCATTGAAGCGCACTGGCTGTTTGATCTGCCTTATGACCGGATCGATGTCCTCCTTCACAAAGAAAGCATCATTCATTCAATGGTGGAATTCCACGACCGAAGCGTCATCGCCCAGCTTGGCACACCTGATATGAGAGTGCCGATTCAATACGCGCTCAGTTATCCGGAACGCCTGCCGTTTGATGAAGCCAAATCACTCGAACTCTGGGAAGTCGGACAGCTGAATTTTGCCCAAGCTGATTTTGAAAGGTTCCGCTGCTTACAATTCGCTTATGAATCAGGTAAAATAGGCGGTACAATGCCGACTGTTTTAAACGCGGCCAACGAGGAAGCCGTTGCGGCATTTCTTTCAGGCAGGATTTCCTTTCTCGGGATTGAAGACATCATTGAAAAAGCTTTGGAACGCCATCAGGTGATCGCAAAGCCGAGCCTTCAAGAGATCCGTGAAGTGGACAAAGACGCCAGAAAGTTTGTCCAAACATTACTCACATAAGGTGGTATGTTCGTGAATACTGTGATCGCGTTTATTCTTATTTTTGGAACGCTCGTATTTTTCCATGAGCTTGGTCATCTCATCCTTGCTCAAAGAGCCGGAATACTGTGCCGGGAGTTTGCTATCGGCTTCGGTCCGAAAATCTTTTCTTTTAAGAAAAATGAGACCGTTTATACGATCAGGCTTCTTCCGATCGGCGGCTTTGTCAGAATGGCCGGCGAAGATCCTGAGATGATTGAAGTGAAACCCGGTTATACGGTCGGGCTGTTGTTCGACAGCGAAAACAAAGTCGAAAAGATCATTATCAACCAAAAAGAAAAGTATCCTGACGCATTGGTCATCGAAGTGGAGCAGGCTGACCTGGAGCATCAGATGAGGATTACGGGCTATGAGCACGGCAATGAAGATCATCTCTCATCCTTTTCTGTCAGTGAAACGTCCTTTTTCATCGTAGACGGGGAAGAAGTCCAGATCGCTCCTTACAACCGCCAATTCCATTCAAAAACGGTTTGGCAGCGTATAAAGGCGATTGCGGCCGGCCCGATCATGAACTTTATTTTGGCTTATGTCATTCTCGTAATGCTCGGCCTGATGCAGGGAGTGCCGTCTGACGAGCCGGTGCTCGGCAAGTTGATAGACAACGGACGGGCGGCGGAAGCGGGACTCCAGGAAGGAGACCGCATTCAAACGATCAACGGGGAGAACATGAGATCTTGGACGGATATTGTCAACACGGTCAGGGAACACCCTGAAAAAGAACTGAAAATCGTTGTGATGCGCGACAACGTCAAGGTGACGAAATACGTAACACCTGAAGCAGTCAAGGCAGGGGACGAAACCGTCGGCAGATTCGGCGCTTACAATCCGGTGAAAACAGGAATCCTGACATCAATTTCCTACGGTGCGACCGAAACGGCGACAGTAGCGCAGAGCATCGTGACCAATCTCGGAAAGCTTGTCACGGGACAATTCTCAATCGACATGCTGGCCGGTCCTGTCGGCATTTATGACATGACAGACCAAGTGGCCAAGACAGGCGTTATCAACCTGCTGAAGCTGGCCGCATTTTTAAGCATTAACCTCGGGATCGTCAACCTTCTGCCAATCCCTGCGCTGGACGGCGGCAGACTGTTGTTCCTGTTTATTGAAGCGATCCGCGGAAAGCCGATCAACCGAGAAAAAGAAGCGTTTGTCGTCTTTGTCGGCGTCGCATTTTTGATGCTCTTAATGCTTGTCGTCACATGGAACGATATCCAGCGCTTATTTCTGTAAAACCAATTGCCTTTTTTAAGTGCAGCCAAGCCTTTTAAAAGGCTCTTTTTTAGGGACGCCGTTCCCGACTCAAAAAGTAACCAACTGAAACAAATGAGGTGCGAACGAATGAGACAGAGCAGGACTTTAATTCCTACGCTCCGCGAAGTGCCGGCTGATGCTGAAGCAAAAAGCCATCAGCTTCTTCTCAGAGCGGGGTTTATCAGACAAAACACAAGCGGTGTATACAGCTATATGCCTCTTGCCAATAAAGTCATTCATAAAATCCAGAGCATTGTCCGCCAAGAAATGGAGAAAATCAATGCCGTCGAAATGCTGATGCCGGCGCTCCAGCAGGCGGAAACTTGGCAGGAATCGGGAAGATGGTACACGTACGGTCCTGAGCTCATGAGGCTGAAAGACCGCCACGGCCGCGAATTTGCCCTTGGCGCGACACACGAAGAGGTCATCACAAGCATCGTCAGAGATGAAGTGAAATCGTACAAGCGCCTTCCGCTGACCCTTTACCAGATCCAATCGAAATTCCGCGATGAAAAGCGCCCGCGCTTCGGTCTGTTGAGAGGCCGGGAATTCATCATGAAGGATGCGTATTCCTTCCATTCTTCCGCCGAAAGCCTTGATGAAACGTACAATGATATGTACCAGGCGTATACGAATGTGTTTACGCGCTGCGGCTTGAATTTCAGACCGGTCATTGCAGATTCAGGCGCGATGGGCGGAAAGGATACCCATGAATTTATGGCATTGTCCGATGTCGGTGAAGATACAATTGCGTATTCTGATCAGTCTTCATACGCTGCCAACATCGAAATGGCTGAAGTGAAGGAAGCCGGTGCTGGCGAGAAGGCTGAAATGAAAGAGCTCCAGGAAGTCCACACACCTTCGGTCAAAACGATCGAAGAAGTTGCCGCATTTCTTGGCATATCCCCGTCAGACTGCGTGAAATCAATGCTCATGAAAGCAGACGGACGTTTTGTCCTCGTGTTGACGAGAGGGGATCATGAAGTCAACGATATTAAGGTGAAGAATCTGCTCCAAGCAGAAACGATCGAATTCGCGAGCGCCGAAGAGGTTGCTGAGATAACAGGTACTGAGCCTGGCTTTGTCGGACCGGTGGGGCTTGACAGCGAAATCGAAATCTTTGCAGACTTTGCTGTGAAGGCGATGGCAAACGCAGCAGCAGGAGCGAATAAAACAGATTACCATTATCAAAACGTGAATATCAGCCGGGATGTGCACAATGTGACATTCGCCGATCTCCGCTTGATCCAGGAAGGAGACCCTTCACCGGATGGAAACGGAACGATCCGTTTTGCAAAAGGAATCGAAGTCGGACAAGTTTTTAAACTCGGCACCCGCTATTCTGAAGCGATGGACGCAACATACCTTGACGAAAACGGACGCGCTCAGCCGATGCTGATGGGCTGCTATGGAATCGGGATTTCCCGGACACTTTCGGCCATCGTTGAGCAGCATCATGACGATAAAGGCTTGATCTGGCCGCTGGAAGTGACGCCGTATGACCTGCACATCCTCGCGCTTAACATGAAAAATGACGCGCAGGTTCAGCTTGCCGAAAAGCTGTATGAAGATTTTAAAGCGAACGGCTATGACGTATTGTTTGATGACCGTGCTGAACGGGCCGGCGTTAAATTTGCAGATTCCGATTTGATCGGTCTGCCGATCCGCATCACGGTCGGAAAAAGAGCTGATGAAGGCGTTGTCGAAGTGAAGATCCGCAAAACCGGAGAATCATTTGAAGTCGCCGCTGAAGAGCTTTTGGACTTTATCGAAAAACAAGTCAAGAGCTTATCTTCTCACTCTTAAAGATGTTAAACTAGAGTAAAGGAAGGTACCTCGGGAATCGTCCCAAGGTACCTTCAATTATGATTTTCTTTTAGGGAGGAATCTGTCTTGGAAGACCAGCTTTCTGTCAACAGAAGACAGTTTCAAATTCTTCTGCAGCAGCTGAATGTAACGGAAGATACGATGATCCGTCACCTTGAAGGCGGACAAATCATAAAGCTGACCGTTCATAAAAACAAGAAGACATGGCACTTTCACTTTAAATTGAAAAATGTCCTGCCTTATCAAATCTTCGAACGGTTTCACACCCAGCTGACCCGCACCTTTTCCCATATCGCTCAGGTCACCTGTTCCATCGAGGCGGAAAACCCTTCGATTGACGAGCAGCTTGTTCAGGATTACTGGACGCGCTGCATCCAGGAACTCGATGGTATTTCCCCGCCGATTTTGACGCTTTTGAACGACCAAAAGCCCAAGCTTATGGGGAACAAAATCCTGCTTAAAACGAAAACAGATACAGAAGCATCCGCTTTAAAAAAGAAATACAGCTCACTCATCCAGTCAAGCTACTGCACATTCGGTTTTCCTGAGCTCCAGCTCGACACAGAAATCTTTGTGTCAGATCAAGAGATTCAGAAATTCAGAGAGCAAAAAATGGCCGAAGATCAAGAGAGAGCCCTTCAGGCTTTAATCGAAATGGAAAAGCAGGATAAGGAAGCCCAAGACGATGAAGCGCCGTCAGGCCCTCTTCAGATCGGCTACCAGATTAAAGACTCTGAAGAGATCAGAACGCTTGACAGCATCATGGATGAAGAGCGGAGAATTACGGTGCAAGGCTATGTATTCGACGCTGAAACAAGAGAGCTGAAAAGCGGCAGAACGCTTTGTATCTTTAAGATAACCGACTATACAAACAGCATTCTCGTCAAAATGTTCGCACGTGAAAAAGAGGACGCTGTTTTGATGAAGTCCCTGAAAAAAGGGATGTGGGTAAAGGCGAGAGGAAGCATACAAAACGATACATTCGTCCGCGATTTGGTGATGATCGCCAACGATGTCAATGAAATCAAAGGGAAAACCCGTGAGGATACAGCACCGGAGGACGAAAAACGTGTCGAGCTCCACCTCCATTCACCGATGAGCCAGATGGATGCCGTATCAAGTATCGGCAAGCTTGTCGAACAGGCGAAAAAATGGGGGCATCCGGCTATCGCGCTCACTGATCACGCTGTTGTCCAATCGTTTCCTGATGCATTCGCGGCGAGCAAAAAGCATGGCGTGAAAATGATCTACGGACTTGAAGCCAACCTCGTCGACGACGGCGTGCCGATTGCCTACAATCCGGTGCACCGTCTGCTTGAAGAGGAGACATATGTCGTGTTCGACGTCGAGACGACGGGGCTGTCGGCCGTCTATGATACGATCATCGAGCTGGCCGCCGTAAAAGTAAAAGGCGGGGAGATCATCGAACGCTTTGAAAGGTTTGCAAACCCGCATCGCCCTTTATCGGCTACGATCATCGAGCTGACTGGGATTACCGATGATATGCTGAAAGATGCGCCTGAAGCCGAAGAGGTCATCCGAGATTTTAAAGAATGGGTCGGAGATCACACGCTTGTCGCTCACAATGCAAGCTTTGACATCGGCTTCATCAATGTCGCCTACAAGCGTCTGCTGAATTCGGAGAAAGTGCAGAACCCGGTCATTGACACACTTGAGCTGGGCCGTTTTCTTTATCCGGAATTCAAAAACCACAGGCTGAATACGCTTTGTAAAAAGTTTGACATCGAGCTCACCCAGCACCACAGGGCGATTTATGATACCGAAGCGACGGGCTATCTCCTTGTGAAAATGCTGAAAGACGCGGCCGAAAAAAATATCATGTACCACGATCAGCTGAATGAAAATATGGGGCAGTCCAATGCCTATCAGCGTTCAAGGCCATATCACGCGACCCTTTTGGCAGTTAATGAGACAGGTTTGAAAAACCTTTTCAAACTCGTGTCGCTTTCACATATCCATTATTTTTACAGGGTGCCGAGGATCCCAAGGTCACAGCTTGAAAAGTACAGAGAAGGCCTTTTAATCGGTTCGGCATGCGACAAAGGCGAAGTATTCGAAGGCATGATGCAGAAATCGCCGGAAGAGGTCGAAGACATCGCTTCATTTTATGACTATCTTGAAGTCATGCCGCCTGAAGTCTACCGGCACCTGCTCCAGCTTGAACTCGTCAGGGATGAAAAAGCGTTAAAAGAAATCATCGCCAACATCACAAAGCTCGGCGAGAAACTGAATATTCCGGTAGTAGCTACGGGGAATGTTCATTACCTGAACCCTGAGGATAAAATTTACCGCAAGATTCTGGTTTCCTCACAAGGCGGCGCAAATCCGCTCAACAGGCACGAACTGCCGAACGTTCATTTCCGTTCGACGGATGAAATGCTTGAGGCCTTTTCATTTTTGGGTGAGGAAAAAGCGAAAGAAATCGTCGTCAAGAACACCCGTTTGATCAGCGAGCGAATCGAAGAAATCAAGCCGATCAAAGACGATCTTTACACACCGAAGATCGAAGGCGCAGATGACGAAATCCGCCGCATGAGCTATGAGAAAGCAAAAAGCATTTACGGCGACGACCTTCCGGAAATCGTCGAAAAGCGGATCGAAAAAGAGCTGAAAAGCATTATCGGCCATGGATTCGCCGTCATCTATCTGATCTCTCATAAGCTTGTAAAACGCTCCCTTGATGACGGCTATCTTGTCGGTTCAAGGGGATCGGTCGGTTCTTCCCTTGTCGCAACATTGACGGAAATTACCGAGGTCAACCCGCTGCCGCCGCATTACGTCTGTCCGGATTGCCGCCATTCCGAGTTTTTCAACGATGGATCGGTCGGTTCGGGATTTGATTTGCCTGACAAAGACTGTCCGAAGTGTGGAGCGGCCTACAGAAAAGACGGCCACGACATACCGTTCGAGACGTTTCTGGGGTTTAAAGGGGACAAGGTTCCTGATATCGACTTGAACTTCTCGGGCGAATATCAGCCGCACGCCCACAACTACACGAAAGTCCTGTTCGGAGAGGATAACGTCTACCGTGCGGGAACGATCGGCACAGTCGCCGAAAAAACGGCTTACGGGTATGTCAAAGGGTATGCTAACGACAACAATTTGCATATGCGCGGGGCGGAAATCGACCGCCTTGTCCAAGGCTGTACAGGCGTCAAGCGGACAACAGGGCAGCACCCGGGCGGAATCATCGTTGTGCCTGATTACATGGATATTTACGACTTTTCACCAATCCAGTTTCCGGCGGATGCCACCGATTCCGAATGGAAGACGACGCACTTTGACTTCCATTCCATCCATGACAACCTGCTGAAGCTGGATATTCTCGGACACGATGATCCGACGGTCATCCGTATGCTCCAGGATCTGAGCGGGATTGACCCGAAGACGATTCCGACCGATGATCCCGAAGTGATGAAAATTTTCCAAGGGACAGAATCTTTAGGGGTAACCGAAGAGCAGATCGGCTGTAAAACCGGAACGCTTGGCATCCCTGAATTCGGAACCCGCTTTGTCAGACAGATGCTCGAAGACACCAAGCCGACGACATTTTCCGAGCTCGTTCAGATTTCCGGCCTGTCACACGGTACGGACGTATGGCTCGGCAACGCGCAGGAGCTGATTCACAATAATATTTGTGAACTGAGCGAAGTGATCGGCTGCCGTGATGATATTATGGTGTACTTAATCTACCAGGGGCTTGAGCCATCCCTCGCCTTTAAGATTATGGAATTTGTCCGTAAAGGTAAGGGACTGACACCTGAATGGGAAGAAGAAATGAAGAATAATAATGTTCCGGACTGGTATATCGACTCGTGTAAAAAAATCAAATACATGTTCCCGAAAGCCCACGCTGCGGCATATGTTTTGATGGCGGTCAGAATCGCTTATTTTAAAGTCCATCATCCGCTGCTCTACTACGCAGCATACTTTACGGTGCGGGCCGATGACTTTGATATCGAAACGATGATCAAAGGGTCGACAGCGATTAAAGCCGTCATGGATGACATCAACTCTAAAGGCCTTGACGCTTCTCCGAAAGAGAAAAGTTTGCTCACGGTGCTTGAGCTGGCGCTTGAAATGTGCGAAAGGGGCTTCTCTTTCCAAAAAGTCGACTTATACAGATCGAGCGCTTCCGAATTCATCATTGACGGAAACAGCTTGATTCCGCCGTTTAATTCAATACCGGGGCTTGGAACAAACGCCGCTTTGAATATTGTCAAAGCAAGGGAAGAAGGCGAATTTCTTTCCAAAGAAGATTTGCAAAAAAGAGGCAAGGTGTCAAAAACGATCATGGAATACTTGGAGCGCCACGGCTGTCTCGAGTCGCTCCCAGATCAGAACCAGCTGTCTTTATTTTAAAGGCTGCCGACTTATTCGGCAGTCTCTTTTTTGTTTTCTAACCCAGCGCGTTCTTCGAAGATTCAGAGGCGCGTATAGTGCGGAAAGTTTGTCAGATTGATTGACAATAAAAATACATTAATGTTAATATTTTCAAAATGATATTATTCTATAAAGAAGTTCACTTTTTCAGTGAACAGAAGTTAGTTTCTTGATTAAACAAACAAAGTTCTTCGTTCCTCCGGCAAACATTGAACCTGCGTGAATCTGCAGCACATCTTCAAATTTCAAAAATTCAATCAGTCTCTTCTCCGCTTACCGAAAGACACCATTTGTCCGTCACTAAAGGAGGTGAGTGTCATGTAAACATCGGCTGTTTTGAAGGAAAACAAAATGAGGAGGAAGGAGTCCGTTGAAAGAGAAAGCTTTTTGGAAAATGAAAGCGTTTTTCTTTGTTTTACTGCTTACGTTTGCGATGTTGTTCATGCCGGCTTCCGGCAAGGCGGACATTGCATTTGCGAAAGAGAGCCAAAATTATGCGGAATTGCTGCAAAAATCAATTCTTTTCTATGAGGCGCAGCGCTCCGGAAAGCTTCCGGAAAGCAGCCGTCTGAATTGGAGAGGGGACTCTGCTCTTGAGGATGGAAAAGATGTCGGCCATGATTTGACAGGCGGATGGTATGATGCCGGAGATCACGTGAAGTTCGGCCTTCCAATGGCTTATTCTGCGGCCGTTCTGTCGTGGTCCGTCTATGAGTACCGCGATGCCTATGAAGCGGCCGGACAGCTTGATGCGATATTAGACAATATCAGATGGGCGACAGACTATTTTATTAAAGCGCATACAGATCGTTATGAGTTTTGGGGCCAAGTCGGCAATGGGGCCCAAGATCACGCCTGGTGGGGCCCGGCCGAAGTGATGCCTATGAAGCGGCCGGCCTATAAGATAGATGCAGCCTGTCCCGGGTCAGACCTTGCCGGCGGTACAGCAGCAGCCCTAGCTTCTGCATCAATCATCTTCAAGCCGACAGATGCTTCTTATTCAAATAAACTATTGGCCCATGCCAAGGAATTATACGATTTTGCCGACCGCTACCGCGGCAAATATTCAGACTGCATTACAGACGCGCAGCAATATTATAATTCGTGGAGCGGATATAAAGATGAACTGACATGGGGAGCTGTCTGGCTCTACTTGGCAACCGGCGATCAAAAATATTTGGATAAAGCGCTTGCTTCGGTCTCAGATTGGGGCGATCCCGCAAACTGGCCTTACCGCTGGACGCTTTCCTGGGATGACGTCACTTACGGAGCACAGCTGCTGCTCGCTCGTCTGACGAACGAATCCCGATTCACCGCATCTGTCGAACGCAATCTTGATTATTGGTCGACAGGCTACAATCATAATGGAAGCACAGAGCGTATCACTTATACACCAGGCGGGCTGGCATGGCTTGAGCAGTGGGGATCGCTGCGCTACGCTTCAAACGCCGCTTTTCTCGCTTTTGTTTATTCAGATTGGGTAAAAGATGCCGGCAAAGCAAAAAGGTATCGGGATTTTGCGGTTCAGCAAATGAACTATATGCTTGGGGATAATCCGCAACAGCGCAGCTTTATCGTCGGGTACGGAACAAATCCGCCGAAGCACCCGCATCACCGCACCGCACACGGTTCATGGGCCGATCATATGAATGTGCCTGAAAACCACCGCCATACCCTTTACGGCGCGTTAGTAGGCGGACCGGGAAAAGATGATTCGTACCGGGACGAAACAAATGATTATGTGTCAAACGAAGTTGCGATCGATTACAATGCGGCTTTCACGGGCAATGCAGCCAAAATGTTTCAACTGTATGGTGCCGGGCAATCACCGCTGCCTCATTTTCCCGAAAAGGAAACACCAGAAGATGAATTTTTTGCGGAGGCATCCATAAACAGCTCGGGAAACAACTACTCAGAAATCAGAGTGCAGCTTAATAACCGATCAGGATGGCCGGCAAAGAAAACCGATAAGCTGTCTTTCCGCTATTACGTGGACCTGACTGAAGCGGTGAATGCCGGATTTTCTTCGGAAGATATAAAGATCTCAACCGGATACAACGAAGGGGCGTCGGTGTCCCAGCTGAAGCCATATCACATCGGCGAACACATTTACTATACGGAAGTCAGCTTCAGCGGGGTTATGATATACCCCGGGGGTCAATCCGCCCACAAGAAAGAAGTTCAGTTCCGCCTAGCGGCTCCGGCGGGGACGTCTTTTTGGAATCCGAAAAATGACCACTCTTACCGGGGGCTGTCACACACGCTGGCAAAAACCCGGTATATACCAGTATATGATGAAGGCCGGCTTGTTTTTGGAAATGAGCCCGACTAAAAAACACCCGGATTCAATCCCCGGCAGTCCCATCATATGAAACGAAAGCTTGAAGCTTTAAAAGGAGGACGCATCATGGACAATAAAACACGCTTTATGCAATTGTATGAGCAAATTAAAAATCCGCAAAACGGCTATTTTTCGCCTGAAGGCATTCCTTATCATTCAGTTGAAACGCTCATATGCGAAGCGCCTGATTACGGCCATATGACAACATCTGAAGCATACAGTTATTGGCTGTGGCTTGAAGCGATGTACGGCCGATACACACAGGACTGGTCAAAGCTAGAAGCCGCCTGGGACAATATGGAGAAATATATCATCCCGGTCAATGAAGGCGATGGAAACGAAGAACAGCCGACGATGAACTATTATAACCCCTCAAGCCCTGCCACATATGCCGCCGAACACCGCTACCCAGATCTTTATCCTTCGGCTTTGACCGGACAATATCCGGCCGGAAACGATCCGCTTGACAGTGAGCTTAGATCCACATACGGAAGCAATGAAACGTATTTAATGCACTGGCTGCTTGATGTCGATAACTGGTATGGATTCGGGAACCTGTTGAACCCATCACACACCGCCGTTTATGTGAACACTTACCAGCGCGGTGAACAGGAGTCTGTTTGGGAAACGGTTCCGCACCCCTCTCAAGATAATCAGACGTTTGGAAAACCGAATGAAGGGTTTATGAGTCTGTTTACAAAAGAAAATCAGGCTCCTGCCCCGCAATGGCGCTACACTAATGCGACCGACGCCGATGCGCGCGCTGTTCAGGCGATGTACTGGGCAAGGCAATGGGGCTACAGCAATACTAAGTATTTAGAAAAAGCTAAAAAAATGGGGGACTTTCTCCGTTACGGCATGTATGACAAATACTTTCAAGAGATTGGAAGCGCTGCTGACGGCTCGCCTTCCCGCGGAACTGGAAAAAATGCCTGTCATTATTTAATGGCATGGTACACTGCTTGGGGAGGCGGATTGGGACAGTATGCCAACTGGGCGTGGCGGATCGGTGCGAGTCATGTGCACCAAGGTTATCAAAACCCTGTCGCTTCTTATGCACTGTCAACAGCTGAAGGCGGATTGATTCCAAATTCATCCACGGCGCGCAGCGATTGGGAAAAGGCGCTGAAAAGGCAGCTTGAACTTTACACATGGCTGCTTTCTTCAGAAGGAGCTGTTGCAGGCGGCGCCACGAATAGCTGGAACGGCAGCTACAGCGCATATCCGCAGAATGTCAGCACATTTTACGGAATGGCATACACAGAAGCGCCTGTATATCACGATCCGCCTTCTAACAATTGGTTCGGGATGCAAGTCTGGCCGCTGGAAAGGGTGGCGGAACTGTATTACATTTTCGCAGAGAAAGGTGACAAATCGTCTGAAAACTTCCAAATGGCAAAGCATGTGATTGAAAAATGGATCGCGTATTCGCTTGATTATGTGTTTGTGGGCGAACGGCCTGTTACGGATGAAGAAGGCTATTATTTAAATGAAGCGGGAGAACGCGTCCTTGGCGGCCAAAACCCGCAGATCGCCGTACAATCCGATCCAGGCGAGTTTTGGATTCCGGCAAACCTTGAATGGAGCGGCCAGCCTGATCCGTGGAAGGGATTTGATTCATTTACCGGAAATCCGGGACTGCATGTCACGACGAAGAATCCTTCTCAAGATGTCGGTGTTCTCGGCAGCTATATTAAAACGCTTGTCTTCTTTGCAGCCGGAACAAAAGCCGAAACCGGCGGCTTTACCACTCTTGGAAACAAGGCCAAAAACGTGGCAAAAGAACTGCTTGATGCAGCATGGAATAAAAATGACGGAATCGGTATCGCAGCAGAGGAAGAACATGAAGATTATATCCGCTACTTTACGAAGGAAGTCTATTTTCCGAATGGCTGGAGCGGCAAAAACGGGCAGGGCAACACCATTCCTGGTTCCAACACTGTGCCGTCTGATCCGGCAAAGGGCGGTAACGGCGTCTATATCAGTCATGCCGACCTCCGTCCGAAAATTAAAAACGATCCGATGTGGCCTTATTTGGAAAATAAATATCAGACCTCGTGGAATCCGAATACAGGCAAATGGGAAAACGGTCTGCCGACTTTTGTGTATCACCGCTTCTGGTCTCAGGTCGATATGGCGACAGCTTACGCTGAGTATGACCGTTTAATCGGAAATGCATAACAATCTGTAAGAGAATGTCAGATTGATATGCGCTTGAACGTTTGGGAAAAGGCGGCGTTCAGCCGCCTTTTTTAAATTGAGGGATTTTAGCCAGTGTTTTGCACGATCATCTAATAAAAAAGGAGTTCAAAAGTTTGAGAGAAAAATGGTTAGCCTTGTGTTTAAAGTCGATCATTCTGTTCGTTTTGATCATGGGAACCGTTCTTTTATCCACAGTTCCGAAAGCTTCGGGAACAAGCGGGCCAGCAAAGCAAGAAAAGCAGAGCATCATCACCCCGGCAGACCTTTTGGAAAACATGAGTCCCGGATGGAACCTTGGCAACACGCTGGATGCTGTTCCGACAGAAGGCTCTTGGAACAATCCGCCGGTTCGCGAGCATACTTTTGATGATATTCGCGACGCGGGGTTTAAAAGCGTCCGGATTCCGGTGACATGGGACTCCCACATCGGCAGCGCTCCCGGGTATCTGATCGACACCGCTTGGATGAACCGGGTGGAAGAAGTGACGGATTGGGCATTGGAAAGAGAATTTTATGTCGTGTTAAATATTCACCACGATTCTTGGCTATGGATCAGCCGCATGGGAAACAGCCAGCAGGAGACATTAGATAAGCTGGGGAAAGTCTGGAAGCAAATTGCCGAGCGTTTTAAAAACAAAAGTGAACGCCTCCTGTTTGAAATCGTCAATGAACCGACTGGAATGAACGCATATCAAATGAATCTGCTTAACCGCGAGATGCTGAACATCATCCGTTCGACCGACGGCAACAACAGCCAGCGGCTCGTGATCGTCGGGGGGCTTGAAGATAACAAAGATGAATTGCTTCATTCATTTGAACCGCCTGATGATGACCGGATTGTCCTCACATATCACTACTATTCTCCGTGGGATTACGTATCAAACTGGTGGGGCCGGACGACTTGGGGATCGGCAGCCGAAATCTCCGAGATGGAGGAGGATATCAAACCGGTTTATGAAAAATTTGTAAGGGAAGGATACCCGGTTATCATCGGCGAATACGGTACCCTCGGCGCCAATGAAAATCATTCAAAGCGGCTCTATCATGATACGTTTGTCCGCCTTGCCCACAAATATCAAATGGTCCCGATGTGGTGGGACAACGGGAATGACCAGTTTGACCGGACTGAGAGACAGTGGCGCGATCCTGTTGTTAAAGAGATTGTCATTCAGGCGGGACGCGGCGTTCCCAATGCGATCATCAAACCGGCAGATCTTTTTATAAAAAAAGGTCAAAACCTCAGCGATCAGACGGTGGACATTCAGCTGAACGGCAATGTGCTGACCGGCATTTATCAGAAATACGAACCATTAAAGGAAGGCAGTGATTATACAGTTGATAATGCCGGAAAAACGGTCTCTATTAAGGAATCCTGCTTGGCAAAGCTGCTGAACGGGTCCGGGCAGCCTGGGGTAAAAGCGCAGCTCACGTTTACGTTTCATAAAGGAGCCAGCCAGGTTATGGATATCATTCTTTATGATGACCCGAAGCTTGAAAAAAGCGAATTCACCGTCAGTCAATCGGCAATCAGCGGTGATCTCAAAATCCCGGCGTCACTGAACGGAACGAAGCTGGCTACGGTTAAAGGAGTCGTCGATTCTACAGGAAGGCCGGTTCTTGAAGAAGTATGGTCATGGACGCCCTACTTGAACTATGACGAGGATTTTTACGAAAAAGACGGGGATTTGTATTTGAGAGAGCGGGTTTTAAAGTATTTGAAAAGCGATTCCACCTTTACATTTGAACTGTGGCCGAAAGGCGTCGAGACGGTCGTGAAGGTGAAAGTCACGCCTTGAACGGCCTGCTAATCTCTGAATGGCGCCGTCCATGGATCTTCTTTATGAAAGCAGGGAAAAATAATGATGACGAAAAAGTTTTTTTTGACACTGCTGATACCGTTTTTGCTTGCGCTTTCCGCCATTCAATTTGGCAATCCCCGGCCGGCACTAGCTGCGTCTCCTTTTGTTGTGACATCCGGAACATCGTTCATTTTAAATGGAAAAGACTTTTATTTTGCCGGGACGAATAACTATTATTTCCATTATAAATCTAAAAAAATGGTCGACGATGTGTTCGAAGATATGAAAGCGATGAAATTGAAAGTGATCCGCATCTGGGGATTTCTTGACGGCCAGCCGCAGGAAAATACCGTCATGCAGCCAAGGCCGGGCATATATGATGAATCAGGCTTTTCAAAGCTTGACTATGCCATTTATAAAGCGGGACAGACAGGGATAAAACTAGTCATCCCTTTTGTGAACAACTGGGATGATTTCGGCGGAATGAATCAATATGTCAGGTGGTTTCAGGCGGATGGACATGACGCCTTTTATACTCATCCGGACATTAAAGAGGCGTATAAAAATTATGTATCCTATATGCTGAACCGAGTCAACACATATAATGGCGTCAAATATAAAGATGATCCCGCGATTATGGCGTGGGAGCTTGCCAATGAACCAAGGGTCCAGTCTGACAGAACCGGAAATACACTTGTCGAATGGGCGGATGAGATGAGCGAATTTATTAAATCCATTGATCAGAACCATCTTGTAGCGGTTGGAGATGAAGGATTTTATCATATAGAAGGGCACCCTGATTGGCATTACAGCGGCGGAGAAGGTGTGGATTGGAAAAGGCTGACTGCTCTTAAGCATATTGATTACGGCACATATCACCTCTATCCGGATCATTGGGGCAAAACGGCCGAATGGGGAAATCAGTGGATCACAGACCATATTTGCGATGGAAAAGAAATCGGCAAGCCGGTCGTTTTAGAAGAGTACGGCTATCAGGATAAGTCCAGAAGGGACGACGTCTACAGAACATGGCTTGAACTCATAGAAAAGCAGGGCGGAGCGGGCAGCCAATTTTGGATTTTGACCGGTATTCAGGATGACGGGACCCTTTATCCGGATTATGACGGTTTTCGGATCGTTTATCCGAGCTCTGCCGCTTCTGTCATTTCAGAACATGCGAAGCGGATGAATGAAAAATCATCCGCTTCCGAAATGCGTCAGACTAAACGCTGTCATGATTTGCAATAAAAATATGGTTATGGTATAGTTTTATTGGAAATGCTAACGATAGCCGAGGCGAAGAGTGGGGAAACCCGCTCTTTTGTATTGAACAGGCAATTTTGTCTCGACATGTTCATCGTTTTTTCTAAATCCCCTGCTTTTGAAGCAGGGTTTTTACGAGGGAGCTGATGAATGGGAGCCTGCACAAGGAGGAAAAGTATGAGTAACAAAGTGATCGATACCGTCAGCGAAATGGTCCAGCCTATACTAGACAATCTTCAGCTTGAACTCGTTGACATCGAATTTGTCAAGGAAGGTCCGAGCTGGTTTCTTCGCGTGTTTATTGATTCAGATGACGGCGTGGACATCGAGGAATGTGCCAAGGTTAGCGAAGCTCTTAGTGAAAAGCTCGACGAGGCTGACCCGATCAAGCAAAACTATTTTCTTGAAGTATCGTCACCTGGAGCTGAGAGGCCTTTAAAGAAAGAAGCCGATTTCATGAAAGCGCTCGGAAAAAACGTATATATTAAAACGTACGAACCTATTGAAGGCAATAAAGAGTTTGAAGGCGAGCTTTCCGCATTTGACGGTGAAAACGTGGAAGTCGCGGTGATGATCAAAACACGCCGGAAAACGATCAATATTCCATATGATAAAGTAGCCAAAGCAAGGCTGGCTGTTTCGTTCAATTAATTTTTGACTGTTTAAGGGGGAAACCATAAACATGAGTAGTGAGTTGTTAGATGCCCTGACTGTTCTTGAAAAAGAAAAGGGAATCAGTAAGGACATTATTATTGAAGCAATTGAAGCTGCGCTCATTTCCGCTTATAAGCGGAACTTCAACCAGGCGCAGAACGTCAGGGTAGATTTAAATCGCGACACCGGTTCAATCCGCGTTTTCGCCCGCAAAGATGTCGTGGATGAAGTGTATGATCCGCGCCTTGAAATCTCGATTGAAGATGCCGTAAACATCAATCCGAACTACATTGTCGGAGATGTCGTGGAAATCGAAGTGACGCCGAAGGATTTCGGCCGCATCGCTGCCCAGACGGCAAAGCAGGTCGTGACTCAGCGCGTCCGCGAAGCGGAGCGCGGCGTCATCTATTCTGAATTCATCGATCGCGAAGAAGATATCATGACAGGCATCGTTCAGCGGATCGACAATAAGTTCATCTATGTCTCTTTAGGAAAAATCGAGGCCCTTCTGCCGGTTTCAGAACAGATGCCGAATGAAGTCTACAAGCCCCATGACCGGATCAAAGTGTTCATTACAAAAGTCGAAAAAACGACGAAGGGTCCGCAGATTTACGTTTCAAGAACTCATCCAGGTTTATTAAAACGTCTCTTTGAAATCGAAGTCCCGGAAATTTACGATGGAACGGTCGAGCTCAAATCCGTGGCGAGAGAAGCGGGAGACCGCTCGAAGATTTCCGTGCGCACGGATAATCCCGACATCGATCCCGTCGGCGCCTGCGTCGGACCGAAGGGTCAGCGCGTTCAGGCGATCGTCAATGAATTGAAAGGCGAGAAAATTGATATTGTTCATTGGTCAAACGACCCGGTTGAATTCGTCGCCAATGCGCTGAGCCCTTCAAAAGTGCTCGACGTCATCGTCAATGAAGAGGATAAGGCGACAACGGTTGTCGTTCCTGACTACCAGCTGTCGCTCGCCATCGGAAAAAGAGGTCAAAACGCCCGCCTGGCAGCCAAGCTGACAAGCTGGAAGATCGATATTAAAAGCGAAACAGATGCAAGAGAGCTTGGAATTTATCCAAGGGAGCTTGAAGAAGAGGAGCCGGAAGAGCTTTTCTTTGAAAGCGAAACTCCAGAATCGGATGAATAAGAGGTGACCTTTGGTGAAAAGCCGAAAGAAGATCCCGCTTAGAAAATGCGTCGTAACAGGGGAAATGAAGCCTAAAAAGGAGCTCATCCGCGTCGTCCGTTCGAAAGAAGGGGAAGTTTCCGTAGACCCGACCGGCAAGAAAAACGGCCGGGGAGCCTACCTTACTCTTGATAAAGACGTCATTTTAACTGCAAAAAAGAAAAACAGCTTAGCAAATCAGCTTCAAGCACAGATTGATGATCAGATTTTTGATGAACTGCTGGAACTGGCGGAAAAGGAGAATTAGATAAATGTCGGAATCAGAATGGTTTTCCTTGCTGGGTCTGGCGAATCGAGCTCGAAAGGTCGTGTCCGGAGAAGACCTGGTTGTGAAAGAAATCAGGCATTCGCGCGCAAAGCTTGTTTTGCTTGCAGACGACGCATCGGCTAACACGGAGAAAAAAGTAACCGACAAATGCAGGCACTACGATGTACCGGTGAAAAAAGTCGGAGATCGTATGCTTTTGGGCCGTTCAATCGGCAAAGAATCCCGTGTGGTTGTTGCTGTCACTGATCAAGGTTTTGCGAATACGTTGCTCCGAAAGCTCGATTAATTTTTTTGGGGGTGAACGAATGGCTAAAATGAGAGTTTATGAATATGCAAAAGCCATAAATGTTTCAAGTAAGGATATTATCGCGGCATTGAAAGATATGAATATCGAAGTCAATAACCATATGGCGATGATCGAAGAAAATGCGATCAAACAGCTCGATCAAAAATTCAAGAAGAGCGCTAAACCTGCGGGAAATAAAAAGGATGCCGGTACAGGCGGACAAAAGCCGCAGCAAGAAGCCGCAAAACAGAATGCCGGAAGTAAGCCAAACAAAAATCGAGACGGAAAGAAGAATAACGTGCAGAATACTCAATTTAACAATAAAAACAAGAAGAAAAACAACAACAACAATAACAAAAAGAACAAGCGCGGTAAAAATCATCAATCTCCGCAGGAGAAGCAGTTCAAGCCGAAAAAAGAACTGCCTGAAAAAATCGAATTTACCAACTCAATGTCGGTCGGGCAGCTTGCCGAAGAGCTCGGAAAAGAACCGTCAGAAATCATTAAAAAATTAATGCTTCTCGGCACTATGGCAACGATCAACCAAGATCTTGACAAAGATACCGTTGAGCTGATCGCTTCAGAATACGGCGTCGACGTCGAAGAAGTGATCGTCCTTGAAGAAACCGAGCTCGAAAAATACGAAGAGCCGGATCAAGAAGAAGACCTTGAAATCCGTCCTCCTGTCGTAACAATCATGGGCCACGTCGACCACGGAAAAACAACGCTTCTTGACAGCATCAGAAAAACGAAGGTCGTCGAAGGCGAAGCCGGAGGCATCACACAGCATATTGGCGCTTATCAGATCGAGGAAAACGGCAAAAAGATCACCTTCCTTGACACTCCGGGCCACGCCGCATTCACAACGATGCGCGCACGCGGTGCGGAAGTTACGGATATTACGATTCTCGTCGTAGCTGCAGATGACGGGGTCATGCCGCAGACGGTCGAAGCGATCAACCATGCGAAAGCGGCTGAAGTGCCGATCATCGTCGCTGTCAACAAAATCGACAAACCGACGGCAAACCCTGACCGGGTGATGCAGGAGCTGACAGAGCACGGTCTTGTTCCTGAAGCATGGGGAGGCGAGACGATTTTCGTTCCTCTTTCAGCACTGTCAGGAGAGGGAATCGATGAGCTGATCGAAATGATCCTGCTCGTCAGCGAGGTCGAGGAGCTCAAAGCGAATCCGAACCGCAGAGCAAAAGGAACGGTCATCGAAGCCGAGCTTGATAAAGGAAAAGGTTCTGTCGCAACACTGCTCGTTCAAAACGGAACGCTTCACGTCGGAGATCCGATTGTCGTCGGGAACACATTTGGCCGCGTTCGCGCGATGGTCAATGATGTCGGCAGACGCGTTAAATCGGCGGGGCCGTCAACACCTGTTGAAATCACCGGATTGAACGAAGTTCCGAACGCAGGGGATCAGTTCCTTGTGTTCAAAGACGAAAAAACAGCCCGTTCAGTCGGCGAAGCCCGCGCTACCAAACAGCTTGAAGAACAGCGCAGCGATAAAGCGAAGCTCAGCCTTGATGACTTGTTTGAACAGATTAAACAAGGCGATGTCAAAGACATTAATCTCGTTGTCAAAGCTGATGTTCAAGGCTCTGCTGAAGCTCTCGTTGCAGCACTGCAAAAAATAGAAGTCGAAGGCGTCAGAGTCAAAATCATCCACACAGGCGTAGGTGCGATTACCGAATCAGACATTATTTTAGCTTCTGCTTCAAATGCAATCGTGATTGGGTTTAATGTCAGACCTGACGGAAATGCTAAGAGTACCGCCGAAGCCGAAAATGTGGATATCCGCCTTCACCGCATCATTTATAAAGTCATCGATGAGATCGAAGCAGCCATGAAAGGCATGCTTGATCCTGAGTATGAAGAAAAAGTGATCGGCATGGTTGAAGTCCGTCAAACATTCAAAGTCTCTAAAATCGGAACGATTGCCGGAGGCTATGTAACGGAAGGTACGATCACACGTGACAGCGGAATCCGCTTAATCCGCGACGGCGTCGTCATCTATGAAGGGGAAGTCGATGTGCTGAAACGCTTTAAAGATGATGTGAAAGAAGTTTCACAAGGATATGAATGTGGTATCACCATTAAGAAATACAACGACATTCGCGAAGGCGATATGATCGAAGCGTATGTCATGCAAGAAATTGAAAGAAAGTGATCGGTTTCGTTGAATGCGAATGCATCATTTACGATGCATCATCACTCAAGGAAAAACGGGCGGTGCTGAAGCGGGTGATCACAAGAATCCGCGCAAAGTTCAACGTTTCTGTTTCAGAAATTGACTACCAGGACACTTGGCAGCGCACAAGCTTTGGTATCGCCGCCGTTTCTTCCTCTCGCGTGCAAACGGAAAAAGAGCTGCAACGGGTTCTAAGCTTTATCGACTCTTTTCCGGAAATTGAACGGACGATTACGAGAACAGAGTGGTTTTAACGTAGAGGTGGTATGGTCATGACGATGAGAGCTACCCGTGTGGGTGAGCAGATGAAAAAAGAACTTGGTGACATTATCGGCAGAAAGCTGAAAGATCCGCGGATCGGATTTTTAACAGTCACTGATGTCAGGGTCTCAGGTGATTTGCAAATTGCTAAAGTGTATATTTCCGTTTTAGGCGATGAAAAGAAACGGGAAGAAACGCTCAAAGGCCTGGCAAAAGCAAAGGGCTTTATTCGTTCCGAACTTGGAAACCGAATCAGGCTTCGCAAAACACCTGAAATCCATTTTGAGTTTGATGAATCGATCGATTACGGAAACCGTATCGAAACATTGATTCACGAGCTGAACGCAAACAAAGAAGAATCATAAGCTGAAAAAGGATAGGCGGGCGACTGCCTGTCCTTTTTAGCTCCAAATGAGAAAGGGGCGAAGAAACACGAATGTATAACGGAGTCCTTCTGTTACATAAACCGGTCGGCATGACTTCGCACGACTGCGTCATGAAGATCCGCAAACTGTTGAAAACAAAAAAGGTCGGCCATACCGGCACATTGGATCCCGAGGTGTCGGGCGTTCTCCCGATCTGCGTCGGGAGAGCAACCAAAGTCGTCGAGTATTTGACGGAAAAGTCCAAAACATATGATGCAGAGGTCACGCTTGGCTGTTCCACGGAGACAGAAGACCAGACGGGGCAAGTCACGGAAAAGAAACCCGTCTTAGCGCCGCCTGATGAACAGGCCGTGCAGAGCGTCCTGAGATCTCTTGAAGGAACGATTGAGCAAGTCCCGCCGATGTATTCCGCTGTCAAGGTAGGCGGCAAAAAGCTGTATGAATACGCGCGGGCCGGAATCGAGGTTGAACGGCCGAAGCGGGCCATCACCATCCATCATATCGAACTGACATCCGAGATTCGCCATGAGCAGGATAAAGCCCGCTTTCGGTTTGTTGTGACATGTTCAAAAGGCACATATGTCAGGACCTTGGCGGTAACAATCGGGGAGAAGCTCGGATATCCCGCGTATATGTCCAACCTGGTCAGGACCGCATCAGGCCCTTTTACCCTTGATGAATGCTTGACCTTTGAAGACGTTGAAGGCTTGATTGCTGGCGGAACATTGTCCGAAAAGCTCGTCCCCATCGAACGTGCGCTTGATCATTTGCCGAAATGGATAATTAGTGATACATTAGCTAAGAAAGTGGAAAATGGAGCGGTGCTTGAAACGCCCGGCAGCTTTTCTCATTTGACGAGCGAAGACCGCATTGCGGTCTTTACGGAAGCAGGCCGGTGCACAGCCGTCTATTATCCGCATCCGACCAAAACCGGCCTGTTGAAGCCGGCAAAAGTACTCGTGCAAAAAAGCGAACAATAGAAAAGGTGACCGTTCTTGAAGACGATACATATTTCCCACCCACACGACTTGAAGCGTGAGGATTTTCCGACATCAGTTATGGCATTAGGCTATTTTGACGGTGTTCACCTGGGACATCAGCAAGTGATTCTTACAGCAAAAAACACCGCGGCAAGAGAAGGGGTCAAAACGGCCGTGATGACCTTTCATCCCCACCCTTCTGCCGTGCTCAAAAAAGGCCGGGAGCCAAAAGATTTAATCACGCCTTTGCAGGACAAAATCAGCATCATTGAAGATTTAGGGGTCGATTTTTTATACGTTGTCACATTTACCCCTGAATTCGCTTCTCTATCGCCTGAAGAATTTATCGATCAATATATACTCGGCTTTCACGTTACTCATGTTGTAGCCGGGTTTGACTTTACCTTCGGGAAATTCGGCAAAGGCACAATGGAAAACTTCCAAGAGTATGCGAAAGGCCGTGTCAAAAGCACGTCTGTCGCAAAATACTCCAATCAGGACCAAAAGGTGAGCTCCACGAGAATCCGCACCGTCCTGGGAGCCGGAGACGTCGAGTACGCCGCTGAACTGCTCGGCAGGCCGTACCATGTGAAAGGCTTTGTGATCCACGGCGATAAAAGGGGCCGAACGATCGGATTTCCGACTGCCAATATCGGCCTTAAAGACACATACATCGTCCCGCCGACAGGTGTGTATGCCGTTAAAGCCGAAATCGGCGGCGCTGTCTACAACGGCGTCTGCAATGTCGGATACAAGCCGACGTTTTACGAAAAACGGCCGGGGCAGCCATCAATCGAAGTCAACTTATTCGATTTTGACCGTGACATATACGGGTCCGAAATTAAGGTCGAATGGTATAAGCGGCTGAGGAGCGAAAAAAAATTCGGCAGCGTTGCCGAGCTTGTCGAACAGATTTCTAGAGACAAAGAAGAAGCGATCCGCTTCTTCAGAGAGCGGAAGCCGGCCGAAATCTAGATGTATGGAAACGGCAATACGCGTCAACAATGGTGATAATAGCTAAACTTCATCATAAATGGTTGCATTAGGCCCGCATTTCTAGTATCATATTGTCTGTAGCTTTAAAACCGTTCACTTGGCAAATCGAATCACCGGCGTTTGCTAGGTAATCGGGGCTAATATTATATGGAGGTGAAACAGGATGGCAATTACTCAAGAGCGTAAAACACAACTCATCAATGAGTTCAAAACCCACGAATCTGACACGGGATCACCGGAAGTTCAGATCGCTATCCTAACAGATCAAATCAACAACTTGAACGAGCATTTACGCACTCACAAGAAAGACCATCACTCACGTCGCGGTCTTCTTAAAATGGTAGGTAAACGTCGTAATCTTCTTACGTATCTTCGTAACAAAGACGTAACTCGTTACCGTGAGTTGATCAACAAACTAGGATTACGTCGATAATCGTAAAAAGCGGGAGGATTCCCGCTTTTTTATCGTATAAGAACGAATATCCGGCAACTCTAAAACGCGTTGTTCATATAAATGATTTTAAATGACACCGATTCATTCTTTACATAGCACTTTGCCATTGATATGTTCAATTCATTTCGTTCATAATAGGAGTAACGTAAAAACTATCCGAAGAGAGGAGTTCATATAAGAATGGGACAAGAGAAACATGTCTTTTCCATAGATTGGGCCGGCCGCAAGCTGACGGTAGAAACCGGCCAGCTTGCAAAACAAGCAAACGGAGCTGTCATGGTGCGTTATGGAGACACCGCTGTTCTCAGCACCGCAACGGCTTCAAAAGAACCTAAAACCGTAGATTTCTTCCCGTTAACCGTGAATTATGAAGAAAGACTTTACGCCGTCGGAAAGATTCCGGGCGGGTTTATTAAAAGAGAGGGCAGACCGAGCGAAAAAGCGATTCTCGCCAGCCGGTTAATCGACCGGCCGATTCGTCCGCTGTTCGCAGACGGCTTCCGGAATGAAGTTCAAGTCGTCAGCATCGTCATGAGTGTTGACCAGGATTGTTCGTCGGAAATGGCGGCAATGTTCGGATCGTCTCTTGCGCTGTCCGTATCGGACATCCCGTTTGAAGGGCCGATCGCCGGAGTGACGGTAGGCCGGGTTGACAACGAATTTATTATTAATCCGACACTTGAACAGCTTGAAAAAAGCGACATTCACCTCGTCGTAGCGGGAACGAAAGATGCGATCAACATGGTTGAAGCAGGAGCAGACGAAGTTCCGGAAGAGATCATGCTTGAAGCGATCATGTTCGGTCACGAGGAGATCAAGCGGCTTATTGCGTTCCAGGAGGAAATCGTCGCCGCTGTCGGGAAAGAAAAATCAGAAATCACCCTGTATGAGATCGATTCCGATCTGAAAGAAAAAGTGCGGGGAATGGCCGAATCAAACCTCTTAAAAGCGATCCAGGTTCATGAAAAGCACGCGCGCGAGGACGCGATCAGCGAAGTGAAAAACGAGGTATTGGCCAAGTTTGAAGAAGAGGAACACGATGAAGACACGCTGAAACAAGTGAAAGACATTTTGTCGCAGCTTGTTAAAAATGAAGTGCGCCGTCTGATCACGGAGGAAAAAGTTCGTCCTGACGGCCGGGCAGTCGATGAGATCCGCCCGCTTTCTTCAGAAGTCGGACTCCTTCCGAGAACACACGGTTCAGGCCTTTTCACACGGGGGCAGACGCAGGCGCTCAGCATTTGTACGCTCGGTGCGCTTGGCGATGTACAAATTTTGGACGGTCTCGGTGTCGAGGAATCAAAACGCTTTATGCACCATTACAACTTCCCGCAGTTCAGCGTCGGGGAAACAGGGCCGATGCGCGGACCGGGACGCCGCGAAATCGGGCACGGAGCCCTCGGGGAACGTGCGCTTGAGCCGATTGTTCCGTCTGAAAAAGACTTCCCGTACACCATCCGCCTCGTCTCTGAAGTGCTTGAATCAAACGGTTCAACTTCCCAGGCGAGCATTTGTGCAAGCACGCTTGCTATGATGGATGCAGGGGTGCCGATTAAAGCTCCGGTGGCCGGAATCGCAATGGGTCTTGTTAAATCAGGTGACAACTACACGGTCCTAACCGATATTCAAGGTATGGAAGACCATCTCGGAGATATGGACTTTAAAGTAGCGGGAACGTCCAAAGGCGTCACAGCTCTGCAAATGGATATTAAAATTGAAGGCCTATCAAGAGAGATTTTGGAAGAGGCTCTTCAGCAGGCGAAAAAAGGCAGAATGGAAATTCTTGAAAGCATGCTGAGCACATTGGCTGAATCAAGAAAAGAACTTTCTCCTTATGCGCCGAAAATCTTGACGATGTCGATCAATCCGGATAAAATCCGCGACGTCATCGGACCAAGCGGAAAACAAATCAATAAGATCATTGAAGATACAGGTGTTAAAATCGATATTGAACAAGACGGCACAATCTTCATCTCTTCCACCGATGAAAGCATGAACCAAAAAGCGAAGAAAATTATCGAAGACCTTGTCAGAGAAGTTGAGGTCGGACAGCTTTACTTAGGTAAAGTAAAGCGGATTGAAAAATTCGGAGCTTTCGTTGAACTGTTCAGCGGAAAAGACGGTTTGGTCCATATTTCAGAGCTTGCGCTCGAACGGGTAGGAAAAGTCGAAGATGTCGTCAAAATCGGCGACGAGCTCCTTGTTAAGGTTACCGAAATCGATAAACAAGGACGCGTTAACTTATCAAGAAAAGCTGTACTGCGTGAACAGAAGGAAAAAGAAGAACAAAAATCGTAAAAAACGGTGTTTTATCTTGCTTCTGTCTTCGTCTTCAAAGCAAAAGGAAGCCTGGGTAACCCGGCTTCTTTGTTTTAAGCCGTGAAAACGGTCCGGTTCTATCTTGTCCTTTTCTCACATATTTTGTGGGGAAGGGAGGAATACAATTGAAAAGAACGATTGTTCGTGTTTCCGTTTTTTTCTTTCTTTTGCTGATGTCCTATCAGATGATGAACCGTCCGTATTCACAACATTACATAGATGCGATGAAAAAAGATGCGGTCACGGTTGCCGCTCAGAAGGACGAATTGTACCAGGAGCTTTTGCAAAAAGCGCCTGAATATGAAGTAAAGGCCCAAAATGCGAAAATTGATCAAATATGGAAAGCGATTCCCGGCTACAACGGCTTAAAAGTAAACATCGAAAAATCGTACAAAAAAATGAAACGGGCCGGAGCATTTGATGAGAAGCTGCTCGTTTATGATCAAGTGAAACCTGATGTTCATTTAGAATCCTTAAAGCCTGAGCCGATCTACCGCGGACACCCGGATAAACCGATGGTATCGTTTATTATCAATGTCGCCTGGGGTAATGAATATTTGCAGGAGATGCTTCCCGTTTTAGAAAAGCATCGTGTCAAAGCCACCTTTTTTTTGGAGGGCAGATGGGTGAAACATCACTCCGAGCTCGCAAAAGCCATCCAAAACGGCGGACATGAAATCGGAAACCATTCATACAATCATCCGGATATGAGCAAACTGACGAGAGAACGTATTTCAGAACAGCTGCGGATGACAAATGAACAAATAGAGGAAACGCTCGGCGTCAAGCCGAAATGGTTCGCCCCGCCGAGCGGCAGCTTCCGCAAAGAGGTTGTGGATCAGGCTCACAAGATGGGGATGGGAACGATCATGTGGACAGTTGATACGATCGATTGGCAGAAACCGCAGCCGGCCGTCTTACAGCAACGGGTATTAAGCAAAGTACATAACGGCGCCATGATATTAATGCATCCGACAGATCCAACTGCAAAAAGTCTTGCCGTTTTGATACAGAACCTTCATGAAAAAGGCTATCAAATCGGAACTGTCTCACAGCTGATGAATGAAAAAAGGCTTGTTGAAGAATAGGATGTGCGGCCCGTTCTTTGAATAGGAGGAACAAATTTGATTAAACGGTATACTTGTCAAAATGGGGTAAGAATCGTATTCGAAAACAATCCCACTGTCCGGTCTGTGGCCATCGGAGTTTGGATTGGAACCGGATCAAGACATGAAACACCTGAAATTAACGGTATTTCGCACTTTCTTGAGCACATGTTTTTCAAAGGGACTAAAACGCGCACTGCAAGGGACATCGCAGAGTCTTTCGACAGAATCGGCGGACAGGTCAACGCGTTTACCTCAAAGGAATATACGTGCTATTACGCCAAAGTTCTCGATGAGCATGCAAGCTATGCTCTGGAAGTGCTTTCTGACATGTTCTTTCATTCATCATTTGACGAGGAAGAATTGAAAAAAGAAAAAAACGTCGTCTATGAAGAGATTAAAATGTATGAGGACACGCCTGACGACATCGTCCACGATCTCTTGAGCAAAGCGTCATTCGGCAGCCATTCCCTCGGTTATCCGATCCTCGGCACAGAGGAGACGCTTGCTGAATTTGACGGAGATTCGCTCAGAAAATATATGGACGAATATTACACGCCTGACCGCGTCGTCATTTCGATAGCCGGAAATGTGCCGGAAGCTTTTATAAAAGAAGCTGAAAAGCACTTTGGCTCATATGAAGCCAAAGGCAAAAGAACCGGCATGACAAAACCGGATTTTCATCATGAGAAAATGACGCGCAAAAAAGAAACCGAACAGGCTCACCTCTGTCTCGGCTTTAACGGGCTGGAAGCAGGTCACCCGGAAATCTACGATTTGATCGTTCTCAATAATATTTTGGGAGGGAGCATGAGCAGCCGCCTCTTTCAGGATGTCCGGGAAGATAAAGGTCTTGCATATTCCGTGTTCAGCTACCACACTTCCTATGAAGACAGCGGCATGATGACGATCTACGCCGGAACCGGCGCAAATCAGCTTCAGCTTCTGTCAGAAACGATTCATGAAACACTGCGTGTGCTGAAAAGCGACGGAATTACACCGAAAGAGCTTGAAAACAGCAAAGAGCAAATGAAAGGCAGCCTGATGCTCAGTCTCGAAAGCACAAACAGCAAAATGAGCCGCAACGGCAAAAATGAGCTTTTGCTCGGCAAACACCGGACGCTTGATGAAATCATCGAAAAGTTGAATGCCGTCAGCCTTGAGCGTGTGAACAATCTTGCCAACCGGATTTTCACCGATGATTACTCGTCTGCATTGATCAGCCCGTCGGGTGAGCTGCCGAAATAATACCTCGTTAAAACATGCTTGTCTTTTTAGGCAGGCATGTTTTTTGTTATCGGTTCATACATCATAACAAAAGGGGGTTTTTTCATGAGGCTGAGTGAGCTTTCGGGAAAAGAAATCGTCGATGTTAAGCGGGCTGAACGGCTTGGCGTACTGGGGCAGACGGATCTTGAGATCAATGAGCAGGACGGACAGATTACCGCTCTTATTATCCCTTCTGTAAAATGGTTCGGACTTGGCAGAAAACAGGGGAATGACATCAAGGTGCCCTGGTCGCAAATTCAAAAAATCGGATCGGATATGATCATTTTGGATGTGCCGGAAAGCAGCGTGACAAAAGAAGAATAAGCAAGCCTAGAACACCCGCCCGTCCCTTGGGGCGGGCTTTTTGTTTTTCTGGATTTCAATTCACCGCTATTTCCTTTTTGTCATATGATGAAATTAGCTTATGAATTAGATCCTTGTCAAAAAAGAAGGTGAATGTTAGAGCCATGTTAACCGGATTAACGATTGCAATCATCGGCGGCGATGCAAGGCAGCTCGAGATCATCCGCAAGCTGACGGAACAGGATGCAAAGGTCTTTTTAATCGGTTTTGACCAGCTTGATCACGGGTTTACCGGAGCTACAAAACTAAAGCTGAACGAACTCGACTTTGGCACAATAGACAGCATTATTCTGCCTGTATCAGGCACATCGATGGAAGGAACGGTTGCGACTGTTTTTTCCAATGAAAAAGTGGTGTTAAAACAGGAACATTTAGAAAAAACTCCGCCTCACTGTGCGATTTATTCAGGGATTTCAAACCAGTATTTAGACGGCATGGCCAAAGGGGCAAACCGCCGTCTTGTCAAGCTCTTTGAAAGAGACGATATTGCGATTTACAACTCGATACCTACAGTCGAAGGTGCCATTATGATGGCCATACAGCATACAGACTTTACGATTCACGGCTCGAATGTGATGGTTCTCGGGCTCGGGCGGACGGGAATGAGCATCAGCCGGTCGTTCTCGGCGCTCGGAGCACGCGTAAAAGTCGGAGCGCGCGACTCCGCCCACCTCGCCAGAATCTTGGAGATGGGCCTCACTCCTTTCCACACAAACGAACTTGCAGAGCATGTTGAAAATATCGACATTTGCATCAATACCATTCCAAGCCTGATTCTCGATAAACACGTCCTCTCACGAATGACACCCAGAACATTAATTCTCGATTTAGCAACCCGTCCCGGAGGCACCGATTTTGATTTTGCTGAAAAGCAAGGCATTAAAGCGCTGCTTGCTCCGGGACTCCCCGGGATCGTCGCGCCTAAAACGGCGGGACAGATTATTGCCAATGTTTTGTGCAACCTTTTGTCTGAATTAACAACCGACCGAAAGGGGCTGTCATAATGTCGATCAAAGGAAAAAGAATCGGATTTGGTCTGACGGGTTCACATTGCACGTATGATGCTGTATTTCCGCAAATCGAAGCGCTGATCAACAATGGAGCTGAAGTGAGACCGGTCGTCACACATACTGTCAAATCGACGGACACACGCTTTGGAGAAGGAGAAGAATGGGTCAGGAGAATAGAGGAACTGACTGGATTTAAAGTCATTGATTCCATTCCGAAAGCGGAGCCTCTCGGACCGAAAACTCCGCTGGACTGCATGGTTGTTGCGCCACTGACGGGAAATTCGATGAGCAAGCTCGCAAACGCCCAGACGGACAGTCCGGTTCTCATGGCGGCCAAGGCGACGATGAGAAACTCCCGTCCCGTTGTCCTCGGTATTTCAACGAATGATGCGCTCGGCTTGAACGGCGTCAACTTAATGAGGCTGATGGCGGCAAAAAACGTTTACTTTATTCCGTTCGGCCAGGATGATCCTTATAAAAAGCCGAATTCGCTCGTCGCCAAAATGGATCTTTTAGTGCCGGCGGTCGAAGAAGCGCTCTCCCATAAACAAATGCAGCCTATCCTGGTCCACAGTGATCAATAAATCTTTTGAAAATAAAGTTGTAACAAAAAATATCAATCACCACGGCACACATCTATGTTAAAATAAAATGTAAAATGCATAGTCAACCAATCGTTTACGACGATTAAGGTGGAAGGAGTTTTACAATTGGGCAGAGGATTACATGTAGCAGTAGTTGGTGCGACAGGCGCTGTAGGACAGCAAATGTTAAAAACACTAGAAGACAGGAATTTTGAACTGGATAAACTGACTTTATTATCCTCAAAACGTTCAGCAGGTACGAAGCAGACTTTCAAAGGCGAAGAGTACACTGTAGAAGAAGCTCGTCCAGAGAGCTTTGAAGGCGTCAACATCGCGCTTTTCAGCGCTGGGGGAAGCGTTTCGCAGGCGCTTGCTCACGAGGCTGTCAAACGCGGGGCGATCGT
The DNA here is from genome assembly GCF_038002405.1 of Bacillus sp. FSL W7-1354. NCBI lineage: Bacteria > Bacillati > Bacillota > Bacilli > Caryophanales > Bacillaceae > Bacillus > Bacillus sp. FSL W7-1354. The sequence goes on from NZ_JBBOCL010000001.1 coordinate 863,447, forward strand.
TATTGATAATACGAGCGCGTTCCGAATGGACCAAAACACTCCGCTCGTCGTACCTGAGGTCAATGAGGCAGATTTGCACAAGCACAACGGCATTATTGCAAATCCGAACTGTTCAACAATCCAGATGGTTGTTGCGCTCGAACCGATCCGCAAGGCTTTCGGTTTAAACAAAATCATCGTGTCGACTTATCAGGCGGTGTCGGGAGCCGGAAACGAAGCGGTAAAAGAGCTCTACGGGCAAACCGAAGCCATTTTGAACGACAAACCGTTCGAGCCTGAGATCATGCCGGTGAAGAGTGATGAAAAACACTACCAAATCGCATTTAACGCTATTCCTCAAATCGATAAATTTCAGGAAAACGGCTTTACGTTTGAGGAAATGAAAATGATAAATGAAACGAAAAAAATCATGCACATGCCTGAGCTTCAAGTTTCAGCCACATGTGTCAGACTGCCGGTTGCAACAGGGCATTCAGAATCCGTCTACATCGAAACAGACCGTAATGATGTGACAGCAGAAGATATTAAAAATCTGTTAAAAGAAGCTCCAGGCGTCGTTCTGCAGGATGATCCGGCTGAACAGGTCTATCCGATGCCTGCAGATGCAGTAGGAAAAAGAGACGTGTTTGTCGGCCGGGTGAGAAAAGACCTTGACCGCCCGAACGGTTTCCATCTGTGGATCGTTTCCGACAACCTGCTGAAAGGCGCAGCATGGAATTCCGTACAAATCGCAGAAAGCCTAAAAGCTTTAAATTTAGTTTAAGATTTCTAACGGGATGTGAGAAGAGAGTGAGGCAAAAATGAAAGCCTGCTCTCTTCTGTTACGTCCGAAATCAACTTGGAGTGAAATAAAGTGAAAATCATCGTTCAAAAATTCGGCGGAACGTCTGTAAAAGATGACCGCGGCAGAAAGCTTGCCTTAAGCCATATTCAGGAAGCGGTCAATGAAGGATACAAAGCGGTTGTCGTCGTATCGGCCATGGGCCGGAAAGGCGATCCGTATGCGACTGATTCATTGCTTGATCTGCTTTACGGCGGACAGGATACGATTACCGAGCGCGAGCAGGATATGCTTTTATCATGCGGAGAAACGATTTCCTCTGTTGTGTTCGCCAGCATGCTTTTGGAAAACGGGATTAAAGCAGCTGCTTTAACCGGTGCGCAAGCGGGCTTTTTAACGGACAACAACCATACGAATGCAAAGATTCTCGAAATGAAGCCGGAGCGGCTTGTCAGCATGCTGGCCGACCATGATGCGGTTGTCGTCGCAGGCTTCCAAGGCGCGACTGCAAAAGGGGACATTACAACGATCGGCCGCGGCGGAAGCGATACATCGGCCGCTGCGCTCGGCGCGGCGCTGGACGCGGAATTTATCGATATTTATACAGATGTCGAAGGCGTCATGACCGCTGATCCGCGCATCGTTGAAAAAGCGAAGCCGCTGCCTGTGATTACCTATACGGAAATCTGTAATTTAGCCTATCAGGGGGCCAAGGTGATCCACCCGAGAGCCGTTGAAATCGCAATGCAGGCGAAAGTGCCGATCCGCGTGCGTTCAACCTATTCAAACGAGACGGGCACGCTCGTCACAAGCCATCACAACTCAAAAGCCGGAAGCGACGTTTTTGAGCGGCTTATCACTGGCATCGCCCATGTGAAAGACGTGACACAGTTTAAAGTCCCGGCAAAAGAAGGACAATATAACGTACAGACTGAAGTGTTTAAAGCGATGGCGAATGCCGGCATCAGCGTCGATTTCTTCAATATTACACCAAGTGAAATTGTCTACACGGTGGCTGGAAACATGACCGACCGCGCCTCTGGCATCCTGAAAGAATTGGGCTATGAACCGGCCGTGACAAGAAATTGCGCGAAAGTGTCAGCAGTTGGCGCGGGAATTATGGGCGTTCCGGGCGTTACCTCAAAAATCGTTACCGCTTTATCAGAAAAAGGCATTCCGATCTTGCAGTCTGCTGACAGCCATACGACGATATGGGTGCTCGTGCACGAGAAAAATATGGCGACGGCCGTGAATGCGTTGCATGAAGTGTTTGAACTGTCAAAATAAATATGATTGAATCATGATGAGGTGAAAAAAATGAATTTCGGAAATATCGCAACCGCAATGGTTACGCCCTTTGACAAAAATGAAAATATCGATTTTCAAAAACTGTCAAAGCTGATCGATTATTTAATAAACAATGGGACGGATTCCCTGGTGGTTGCCGGAACAACCGGAGAATCGCCGACGCTTTCCGAAGAAGAAAAGGTAGCGCTCATTCAATATTCCGTCAAGGAAGCGGCAGGCCGCGTCCCGATCATCGCCGGCACGGGAAGCAACAACACGAAAGCGTCGATCAAGCTGACGAAAAAAGCTGAAGAAGCCGGCGCTGACGCCGTCATGCTCGTCACTCCGTACTACAACAAGCCTTCTCAGGAAGGCATGTACCGCCATTTCAGAGCGATTGCGGAGGAAACGTCACTGCCTGTCATGCTTTATAATGTACCGGGAAGAACGGCTGCTTCGCTCGCACCGGAAACGACGATCCGCCTTGCGGAGATCCCGAATATCATTGCGATTAAAGAAGCGAGCGGCGACTTAGATGCGATTACAAAAATCGTAGCTGAAACCCCTGAGGACTTTGCCGTTTATTCAGGAGATGACAGCCTGACACTGCCGGCCTTGTCCGTAGGAGCGAGAGGAATCGTTTCCGTTGCATCACATATCATCGGACCGGAAATGCAGGAAATGATCAAACATTATACAGAGGGGAACACGGCTCAGGCTGCTTTGATCCACCAAAAGCTGCTTCCGCTGATGAAAGGGCTTTTTGCCGCACCGAATCCGTCTCCATTAAAGACGGCTCTTCAGCTGAAGGGTCTTGATGTCGGGTCCGTCCGGCTCCCTTTGATTCCGCTAAATGAAGATGAACGACTCCGTTTAAGCAGCCTGATGAACGGCCTGTAAAAAACAATACGGACGAAAACGGTCATTCTCTTTTGGAGGGGATGACCGTTTGTCATATACATAATGGTTCTTGTTTTCTAAATTTAGATTCAGGTATAATAGGGACAAGTGATGATGGACGGGTACTTAGATTAGGAGGATTACAATTTGAAAAAAAATACAGAAAATATTAGAATCATCGCCTTAGGAGGCGTCGGAGAGATCGGAAAAAACCTTTATGTCATTGAAATCGATTCTGACATATTCGTGGTTGACGCCGGTCTCATGCATCCAGAAAATGAAATGCTGGGTATCGATGTGGTCATTCCTGACATTTCATATTTAATTGAACGATCTGACCGCGTAAAGGCGATTTTTCTCACACACGGGCATGAGGAAAACATCGGCGGCGTATTTTACTGCCTGAACAAACTTTCTGTGCCTGTTTACGGAACGAAGCTGACGCTCGCCCTTTTAAAGGAAACGCTGAAGCAGTACGGTGTAAACAAAAAGCCCGATTTAAGAGAAATTCATTCAAAATCTGTTATTACATTTGAATCGACAAAGGTGTCATTCTTTAAAACAAATCACAGCATTCCGGATTCCGTCGGTGTCAGCTTTAAAACATCCCTCGGGTCCATCGTGTGCACTGGCGATTTTAAATTTGACCAGACACCTGTTTTAAACCAGACAAGCGACATCGGCGAAATTGCCAAAATCGGCAACAGCGGTGTGCTGTGCCTGCTTTCCGACAGTGCCAATGCTGAGAAACCGGGCTATACGCCTTCAGAAGCAGTCGTCGGCGGAGAGATATCCGATGTAATGTACAATGCCGAAAACCGCGTCATTATTGCCGTGTTCGCGTCTAACTTTAACCGGATTCAGCAGGTCATTGATGCTGCGCTCCAAAACGGCAGGAAGCTTGCGGTTTCAGGAAAAAATATTTCGACGATACTCCAGCTGGCGATGAAGCTCGGGTATGTCACGGCAGATGAAGATCTGTTCATCCCTGTCCAGGAAGTTAAAAAGTATCCGAAAAGAGAAGTCGCGATTTTGACAGGGGACAACCATGGAGAGCCGCTCGCCGCATTGACCAGGATCGCAAAACAAGGGCATAAGCAGCTCGACATTGAGAAAGGGGATACCGTCCTGATCGCATCCTCCCCTATTCCGGGTCAGGAGCTTGTCTACTCCAAAGCGGTCGACCTCTTAACAAGAGCGGGCGCGCAGGTCGTTTTCGCCCAAAAACGCGTCCATGTATCAGGCCATGGCTGTCAGGAAGAACTGAAGCTGATGCTCAACCTGCTGAAGCCGAAGTATTTAATCCCCGTAAACGGTGAATACAGAATGCAAAAAGCGCATTCCAAGCTTGCCGAAGAAATCGGTATGAAACGGAGCGACATTTTCCTGATTGAAAAAGGAGACGTCGTGGAATTCCGCGGACAAAACGTGAAAATCGGCGATAAAGTGCATTCAGGCAATATTTTGATCGATGGACTCGGTGTCGGCGACATCGGCAATATCGTGCTCAGAGACCGCCGTCTTCTGTCCCAGGACGGAATCTTAATCGTTGTGATTACCCTTGATAAAAAGAAAAAACATCTTGTATCAGGACCCGAAATTATCACGAGAGGTTTTGTCTATGTCAGAGAATCTGAACAGCTGATCGTTGAAGCGACGGAACTTGTCAGGGAACTCGTCAACGAAAGCACAGAAAACGCCGTCGTCGAATGGTCCGCCTTAAAACAGGCGATGCGTGACGCACTAAACCAGTTCCTATACGAAAAAACGAAACGAAAACCAATGATCATTCCAATCATCATGGAAGTATAAAACCAAGAGATTTCTCTTGGTTTTTTTTCATGCCTTTTGCGTTGAATGAAAAAAACGCCATTGTCCATAATACAAAAGAAACTCGAGAAAGAGGTGAGCCAGATGGACTCAAACCGGATACAAAACGGGGACAGCCAGGGGGAGCAGCCGGCTAAGCCGGACGCAAAAGACAGTCTCGTCAACAAAATCCAGCAGCTCGGCGAAACGACACTCCCGCAAATGGGTCAGGATACCAACATTCACTGTCTGACCATTATCGGGCAAATTGAAGGTCACGTACAGCTTCCTCCCCAAAATAAAACAACAAAATATGAACACGTGATTCCCCAGATCGTTGCAGTAGAGCAGAATCCTAAAATCGAAGGGCTGCTCATCATCTTAAACACGGTCGGAGGAGACGTTGAAGCGGGTCTCGCGATTGCGGAAATGCTGGCGTCTCTGTCAAAGCCGACGGTCTCTATCGTGCTGGGCGGCGGACATTCAATCGGAGTTCCAATTGCGGTGTCCTGCGACCACAGCTATATCGCTGAAACAGCGACGATGACGATCCATCCGGTCAGACTGACAGGGCTTGTCATCGGTGTGCCGCAGACATTTGAGTATCTCGATAAAATGCAGGAAAGGGTCATCAATTTCGTGACAAGTCATTCGAACATATCGGAAGACAAATTTAAAGAACTGATGTTTTCAAAAGGCAATTTGACCCGCGATATCGGGACGAATGTCGTAGGAAACGATGCCGTGAAATACGGATTAATCGATGAAACCGGCGGAGTCGGACAGGCGATTCAAAAGCTGAATGAATTAATCGAACAAAACAAAGGCGCCCAGGAAGGGATGATCCAATGATTCTGTATACAACAATGCCGCAGGAAATCGTGTTCGCAGGGCAGGCGGAAAACTCGAACTTAAAACAGATCGATGTCAACGGCGTGCCCCTTTTAGTCGAAATGAACGGAGAGGAAGCAAGAGTCGTCCAAGTTCTCAGCACGAACCCGATGGATTTTTTAAAACAAGAAACAGCACCTGGGCAGACGCTTAAACTGACATTTTATAAATAGCTGAAGTGTCGCAAGGATAAATATGCTATAATAGGGGAATCCAGAGGAAAATCGCAGCCGAAAAAAGGCTGCTTTCTCTTTGTTTTTACATTTTTTAACACGCAGTAAGGTGATGGAACATGGCAAAAAGAAAACGAAAATCAACAAAGAAACAAAAACAAGGAAAAAAACGGATTCATCTTAAATTTGAATTGTACGGATTAATCTGTATCGCCATCTCGATTATTGCGATTTTGCAGCTTGGCGTAGCAGGACAAACGTTCATTTACATGTTCCGCTTTTTCGCCGGTGAATGGTTCATCCTTTGCTTTCTCGGCCTTTTTTTAACGGGTGTGTCTTTATTTTGGAAGAAGAAAACACCCAGTTTTTTAACAAGGAGAAAAGCGGGCCTTTACTGCATCATCGCAAGCATGCTGCTTCTTTCCCATGTCCAGCTGTTTCAGCATTTGACCGAAAGGGGAATCGTTCAGTCTCCGAGCGTAATCCAAAATACGTGGGAGCTGTTTCTGATGGATGTAAAAGGCGAGACAGGATCACCTGATCTTGGAGGCGGAATGATTGGAGCGGTTTTATTTGCGGCGTCATACTTTCTGTTTGCATCTGCAGGGTCTAAAATCATCGCCGTCTTCCTGATCTTGATCGGCCTTCTTTTGATTACGGACCGTTCGTTGCAGGAGACGCTGATCAAATGGATGACCCCGGTCGCCTCCTTCATTAAAAACCAGTGGCAGGCCTTTTTAGCAGACATTAAACAATTGAAAAGCAGCTCGCCCAAAAAGAAATCAGGAAAAAAACAAAAGGCGCAGAGAAAACCGAAAGTGTCTGAAGAGCCTGTACAAGAAGCGGAGCTTGATCCAGATCCGGTGATTCAGTCAGAACCGATTATTTCAAGCTTTTCCGACCGTGATGAAAAACCCGAAGTTCAAGCGTACGAAGCTCAGGCGCCTGCCCCTGCCGAGCATTCTCCTGAGCCTGAAGCCGGTGAGGACATGCAGGCTACAGGCGCGCCCGAGATCACGTTCACAGAGCTTGAAAACAAGGATTATCAGCTTCCGTCGATTCAATTGCTGGATGAGCCGAAGCACACAGGGCAGCAGGCGGATAAAAAGAATATTTACGACAATGCCAGGAAGCTGGAAAAGACGTTTCAAAGCTTTGGAGTTAAGGCGAAAGTCACCCAGGTTCATCTCGGCCCGGCCGTAACGAAATATGAAGTCTATCCTGATGTGGGCGTCAAAGTCAGCAAAATTGTCAATTTAAGTGATGACTTGGCTCTTGCGCTCGCGGCCAAAGATATCCGCATCGAAGCCCCGATTCCCGGAAAATCGGCGATTGGAATCGAAGTCCCGAATGCGGAAGTCGCGATGGTTTCCTTGAAAGAAGTGCTCGAATCGAAACTGAATGACCGGCCGGATGCAAAGCTGATGATAGGACTCGGCCGGAACATTTCCGGAGAAGCTGTATTGGCAGAGCTGAACAAAATGCCCCATCTTCTTGTTGCAGGAGCGACAGGAAGCGGGAAAAGCGTCTGTGTCAACGGGATTATTACAAGCATTTTGATGAGGGCAAAGCCCCACGAAGTGAAGATGATGATGATCGACCCGAAAATGGTCGAGCTCAACGTCTACAACGGGATTCCGCATTTGCTCGCGCCCGTCGTGACAGATCCGAAAAAAGCATCGCAGGCTTTGAAGAAAGTCGTCAACGAAATGGAGCGGCGCTACGAATTGTTTTCTCACACGGGAACGAGAAATATCGAAGGGTATAACGACTATATTAAACGGATGAATGCCGCAGAAGAAGCAAAGCAGCCGGAGCTGCCATACATCATTGTGATCGTGGACGAGCTTGCCGACCTGATGATGGTCGCTTCCTCTGATGTGGAAGACTCGATCACAAGGCTTTCGCAAATGGCAAGGGCGGCGGGAATCCATCTGATCATCGCGACGCAGCGGCCTTCGGTCGATGTCATTACAGGGGTTATTAAAGCCAATATTCCGTCAAGGATCGCTTTCAGCGTATCGTCGCAGACAGACTCCAGAACGATTCTTGATATGGGAGGCGCTGAAAAACTTCTCGGCAGAGGGGACATGCTGTTCCTGCCTGTCGGCGCCAACAAACCGCTCCGCGTCCAAGGGGCCTTCCTGTCAGATGAAGAAGTTGAAAAAGTTGTCGATCACGTCATCACCCAGCAAAAAGCCCAATACCAAGAAGAAATGATTCCAGAAGAGACGCAGGAAACGGTCAGCGAAGTGACAGACGATCTTTACGACGAAGCGGTTGCGCTTGTCGTCAGCATGCAGACGGCGTCCGTGTCCATGCTGCAAAGGAGATTCCGCATCGGCTACACAAGAGCGGCGCGGCTTATCGATGCCATGGAAGAGCGGGGAATCGTCGGCCCTTATGAAGGTTCAAAGCCCCGTGAAGTCCTCTTGTCAAAAGAGCAATATGAAGAACTCTCTTCTTAAGAAGAGAGTTCTTGTTTTACATAATTTCATTATGTAAACTGGAAAACGTCTATTTATTTATTTGACAAAACATGATATAGTTATCCTCAATTAAAGGTAATTTGAATCTGATCTGTCAGACGGAGGGAAAACATGTCGATAAAAGCTGACAATCAACGGTTATGTTTAAAAGTGATTGATCGGATAAAAGATGATATTCAAAATGGGGTCTTTTGCGAGAATGAACGGCTCCCGTCTGAGTTTGAGCTGTCAAAGATGCTTGGTGTGAGCAGAACGGCTTTGCGTGAAGCGCTTAGAATGCTGGAAGAAGAAAACGTCATCATCAGAAGGCACGGGGTCGGATGCTTTGTAAATGCCAGACCGTTATTTCTATCTGGTATTGAGCAGCTGAACAGCGTCACAAAAATGATCGAGCAGGCAAGCATGACGCCGGGAACCATTTTTATGTCTTCACAGGTTACCGCTCCTACCGAAGAAGATATGCTCCGGTTTCAATATGCGGAAGAAACCGAGATCTTTTTGCTTGAGCGGGTGAGAACGGCAAATGGAATGCCTGTTGTCTACTGTCTTGATAAAATACCTGTGGATATCCTCCCGGAAGGCTTTTCACACGAGCAGGAATCGATGTTTGAATGGCTTGAGGACAAATCCGGCGCCGTGATCAGCTATGCTGTTGCCGATATTGTGCCGATCGGGTATCACGACACCATTTCTCAAATTCTCGAATGCGATCCTGAAACATCTTTGCTGCTGCTCAAACAGACTCATTATGACCAAAACGATAAGCCCGTTTTATATTCTTTAAACTATTTTCGGGCCGATAAATTCAGATTTCACGTCGTCAGAAAACGTTTTTGATATACGGGCGCTCGATTAGGAGCGGCTGTTTTTTTTTTGCCCATTAGCGCCCATACATAAATAAGCCCGCAACACGGAACAATAACAGATGGAAATACTGATGAATTGGGTGAAAAAAAGTTGAGCAGAAAAAAAGACATGAAAAGCATTGTTGCGCTGTCTTCGGTCCCGCTTGTGATGACGCTAGGCAATTCGATGTTGATTCCGGTTTTGCCGATGATCGAAAAAAAATTAAACATTTCTTCGTTCCAAGTGTCGCTGATCATCACGGTTTACTCTATCGTGGCGATTTTATGCATCCCGATTACCGGCTATATGTCAGACCGGTTCGGAAGAAAAAAGATCATGCTCCCATGTCTTGTAATCGCGGGAGCTGGAGGAGCTTTGGCAGGTTTGGCTTCAACTTTTTTCGAAGATCCGTTTGCGATGATTTTAGCCGGGCGCGTCCTTCAAGGTATCGGATCAGCCGGCGCAGCGCCGATCGTCATGCCGTTTATCGGCGATCTTTTTCAAAATGATGAAGAAATCAGCGCGGGACTCGGAGATATAGAGACGGCCAATACTGCCGGTAAAGTATTAAGCCCGATATTAGGGGCTTTTTTAGCATCTTGGGTTTGGTACATGCCATTTTGGTTTATTCCGGTCGTGTCTCTTGCCAGCTTTTTTCTCGTCTTGTTCTTTGTTCCCAAACCGAAGGACAAAGATGATGAAAAGCAAACATTAAAAAACTTCGCAAAAAACGTAAAGGAGATATTTAAACGGGAAGGACGATGGCTTGTTTCCATTTTTGTCATCGGCGGGATCATTATGTTTCTTTTATTCGGAGTTCTCTTCTACCTGTCGGATACATTGGAGAAGCAGCATCAAATTGACGGGATTGCAAAAGGAGCGCTTCTCAGCATTCCGCTGCTTTTCCTTTCCGTCAGCTCCTACCTTGCCGGAAAGCTGATCGGAAACGACAAAATCAGAATGAAGGCCTGCGTACTGACCGGCATGGTCCTGCTGTCTCTGTCGTTTGCCGGTTTGTGGTGGAACCACAGCTTTTACCCGCTGTTTTTATTTATGTCCATCGGCGGCATCGGGATCGGAATTGCACTCCCTTCTTTGGATGCGCTGATTACCGAGGGAATTGAAAAAGAAGAACGCGGCACGATATCTTCGTTTTACAACAGTATGCGGTTTATCGGGGTTGCGCTCGGACCGCCGGTTTTCGCCTATATGATGACAAATGCGGATTGGCTGATATTCATCGTATCGCTTTTGTGCGGTTTAGCCGCCTTAGCGCTTGTGCTGTTTAATATCGACCCGAAAGAAGACGAAAGTGAAGCGGCAAAGACGGTGTAAATCTGCACCGTCTTTTTCATAAGGTTTTTAGTTTCCTTAAATCTCCTCCAGTTGATATAATTACAACCATACAGTCCAAGCGCATATGCTGAAATGTGGTCATAATACATAATATAAACAAGGACGAAGGAGGTTCTATATGACATACCTTAACGAAATAAAAAGAAAGCACCGCGGATTGACAAGCCACATCGTCAAAACGGAAAAATTCAAAACCGTCTCGATTATTTTTAAAATGCTTGCTCCTTTAACAAAGGAAGATGTGACAGAGAGGGCGCTTTTTCCGCATGTGCTTTTGCGGGGAACGGGCACCCGCCCCAAAACTTCAGAACTCAGAATGTATCTTGATGAACTTTACGGCACTTCCGTATCATGCGATCTCTCCAAAAAAGGGGAAATGCATGTTATTACATTCAGGCTCGATATCGCAAACGAAAAATTTTTAAAGGATCAGACACCGCTTCTGGAAAAAGGGCTCGAGCTTTTGTCAGAGATCATTTTTTCGCCGGCGCTTGAAGACGGAGCTTTTCTGCCGCTGTACGTGTCTCAGGAAAAACGCACACTAAAGCAAAGAATACAGGCGGTATATAACGACAAAATGCGTTATTCAAATTTGAGGCTGATTCAGGTGATGTGCAAAGATGAGCCATACGCGCTTCACGTCAACGGAGAGCTTGATGATGTGGACGGCATCACGCCTCAAAGCCTGTATGAAGCTTATCAAAAAGCGGTCACAGAAGACCAGCTCGACATTTACGTCGTTGGGGATGTGGATGAACAGCAGGTGGATTCGTACATTTCCAAATACTTCGAAGTAAACGAGCGGGAGCTGAGACCCGTTCCCAAGCTTGAGCAAATCCGCGCAAAGGAGCCTCAGGAAGTCGTCGAGGATGCGGATGTCAAGCAAGGCAAGCTGAACATGGGATTTCGGACGGGAACGCATTTTACGGATGATGATTATCCGGCGCTTCAGCTGTTTAACGGTTTGTTTGGCGGATTTTCACATTCAAAGCTGTTTATTAATGTCAGGGAAAAGGCCAGCCTTGCGTATTATGCGGCTTCCAGAATCGAAAGCTTTAAAGGGCTGATGATGGTGATGTCGGGGATTGAAGTCGGCAATTATCAAAAAGCCGTCGACATCATCAAGGAGCAGTTCCAGGAAATGAAAAAAGGCAGCTTTACAGAAGAAGCGATCGACCAGACGAAAGCGGTCATTAAAAACCAGATTCTTGAAACGCTTGATACACCGTACGGCTTAGTCGAATTTATTTATCAGCAGGCTGCCGCCCAAACCGAATTTTCTCTTGAAGACTGGCTTGGACGAATCGACAACGTCAGAAAAGCCGAGATTATCGAAGTCGGGAAGAAAATCGATTTGGATACAACGTACTTTCTCAAAGGGACGGAGGGAGCATCTTGACGAAAACGATCGAATTTAAACAGCTGAAGGAATCATTATATTACGAAAAAATGCCTGGCGGCCTCGATGTCTATGTTCTTCCGAAAGAAGGATTTAACAAGACATATGCGGTCTTTACAACAAAATACGGATCGATTGACAATCAATTTGTCCCGCTCGGAAAAGAAGAAATGGTCCGTGTGCCTGACGGAATCGCACACTTTTTGGAGCATAAGCTCTTCGAAAAAGAAGACGGCGATGTTTTTCAGCAATTCAGCAGGCAGGGAGCTTCGGCAAATGCGTTTACCTCCTTTACCAGAACGGCCTACCTGTTTTCGAGCACGTCCAACGTGGAAGAAAACTTGGAAACGCTCGTCGATTTTGTGCAGGACCCTTACTTTACGGAAAAAACGGTTGAGAAGGAAAAAGGCATCATCGGGCAGGAAATCAACATGTATGACGACAACCCAGACTGGCGTCTGTTTTTCGGCTTGATCGAAAACATGTACCAGGAGCATCCTGTCCGGATTGATATCGCAGGCACGATCGAAAGCATCTCGCATATTACAAAAGACCTTTTGTACGAATGCTATGAGACGTTCTATCACCCGAGCAATATGCTGCTGTTTGTCGTTGGTCCGGTCGATCCCGAAGCGATCATCCGCCAGGTCCGCGAAAATCAGCAGAAAAAGCCGTATACAGACCAGCCTGAAATCGTTCGCAAAGAAGTTGAAGAGCCTGGAGCCGTATTCAAAAAAGAACAGGAAATTAAAATGAATGTTCAAAGCTCAAAGTGCCTCGTCGGTTTAAAAAGCGCTCATCCGATGAATACGGGAGAAGCCCTGCTGAAGCATGAGCTGACCATCAACCTCATTCTCGAGTGCCTGTTCGGCAAAAGCTCCAGCGATTATGAAAGAATTTATGAAAAAGGATATATCGATGAGACATTCAGCTATGACTATACTGAAGAACACGGATTTGGTTTCGTTTCTGTCGGCGGCGATACGCCTGAGCCCGACAAGCTTGCCGAGGAGCTGAAACAAGTGCTGTTCAAGGCGAAAGAAACGATCACAGCCGAAAAGCTGGAGCTGGCTAGAAAGAAAAAAATCGGCAATTTCTTAAAATCGATGAATTCGCCTGAGTATATCGCCAACCAGTTTACACGGTACGCTTTTCTGGAGACGAGTCTGTTTGATATCGTCACTGTACTCGAATCGATTACGCTTGAGGACGTTCACCGCGTCATCCAGGAAGAAATCGAAGAAGACAGAATCACCGTCTGCAAAGTCGTTCCAAAATCATAAAGCAAGGTCTGAAAGTTCAGCGTGTCAGGAGATTTTCCGATGCACGCTGAACCTTTCTTCTTTTGAACGGAAAGGTGGAAACATAGTATGACAAAACTCGCTCTTATCACCGGTGCAAGCGGCGGAATCGGGCAAAGCATCAGCGAAAAGCTGGCGCAAAACGGGTATGATCTTCTCCTCCATTACCATACAAATGAGCAGGCAGCCGCAGCACTTGCAGAAAGGCTGTCACATACATACGGCATTCACGCCGAAATCATTCACGGCGACCTAGCCGACCCCGGCGGCGCAAAAGCCGTTTCCGCTTCCATCGGCGGGCGGGCGCTTGACGGCATCGTCTTAAACAGCGGTCAAAGCTTTCGCGGGCTTGTGACAGACATGACTGATGAGGCTGTGCAGGACATGGTGCAGCTCCATGTCTCAAGCCCGTTTCTGTTGACGAGGAATCTGCTGCCGGCGATGATCAGGAAAAAATCCGGCGCAATTGTAGCTGTCAGCTCCATTTGGGGTGAAACAGGGGCGTCGTGCGAAGTTTTATACAGCATGACAAAAGGCGCGCAAAATGTGTTTGTCAAAGCCCTCGCAAAAGAGCTTGCGCCAAGCGGCATCAGAGTCAACGCCGTTTCTCCGGGCGCTGTGAAAACAAGGATGATGGGCTCGTTTTCAAAAGAGGAAGAAGAGATGATCGCCGATGAGATTCCGATGGGAAGGCTCGCCGAAGCCGAAGAGGTTGCGGACGCCGTGCTGTTTCTGCTCTCGGCTAAGGCATCTTATATCACGGGTCAAATTTTGTCAGTTAATGGCGGCTGGCATTGTTAAAAACATGTATAGTTTGCGGTCCCCCAGAGAATAATAAGGCTGTAACTTCAAGAGAATGGAGGGGCCTGATATGTCCGTACTGGATAATTGGGATCAGTGGAAAAACTTTTTGGGCGACCGTTTGAACTATGCCCAAGAAAGAGGAATGTCAAACGAAACCATCTCAGATCTCGCATATGAGATCGGCGATTATTTGGCCGGTGAGGTTGATTCAAAAAACCATCAAGAACGAGTGCTCGCGGACCTTTGGAGCGTGGCTTCCGAAGAAGAGCAGCGCGCCATTGCGAATGTGATGGTTAAGCTTGTTGAAAACAACGGCTCGCATTAAGGAGAGAGTGTGTTCACTCTCTCTTTTTTATAGGCGCGGCTTTGTCAGCGGCACCGCTTTTGTTGTTTGCTTTCCGCCCCGATAGGGTAAACATCATCCAGGCGCCGTTACAGCGGGTTTTTCCCGATTATGGGAAACGGACGTTTTTCTTATTTAATCACAACATTCTGCTTTCTAATTGAGACAAAATGCTTTATGATAAAGGAAGGTAAATTTTTGCCACGATGATGGGTAGGGAGGTTATCATTTGGCAAAGCTCGAATGGTACTTAGAATATGAAATACAAGTCAACCGTCCCGGACTTCTGGGAGATATATCCTCTTTATTGGGGATGCTTTCAATTAATATTGTGACCATTAACGGCGTCGATACTCAAAGAAGAGGCCTCTTGTTAAAATGCCGTCATATAGATCAGATTAAGCGACTGGAATCGATTCTGAACACGATGGATACGATTAAAGTGACGAAGCTCCGCGAGCCGAAGCTTCGTGACCGTCTCGCTGTAAGGCACGGCCGCTATATCCAGCGGGATGCAGACGATAAAAAAACGTTCCGGTTTGAACGCGACGAGCTTGGCTTGCTTGTCGATTTTATGGCTGAGCTGTTTAAAAAAGACGGGCACAAGCTGATCGGGATCAGGGGAATGCCCCGCGTCGGCAAGACGGAATCAATTGTCGCTTCAAGTGTCTGTGCAAGCAAAAGGTGGCTTTTTGTTTCTTCGACACTGCTGAAGCAAACGATCAGAAGCCAGCTGATTGCCGATGAGTACAGTCCGGAGAATGTTTTCATTTTGGACGGCATTGTGTCGACGAGAAGAGGATCTGAACGCCATTTGCAGCTCGTCAGTGAGATCATGCGGCTGCCTGCGACCAAAGTTGTCGAGCATCCGGACATTTTCGTGCAAAATACGGAATATACGATGGACGATTTTGATTACATCATCGAATTGCGTAACAGCCCCGATGAGGTGATTACATATGAACATGCTGAAGAACCGCAGATGTTTGACCATTCAGGTTTTTCCGGCTTTGATTTTTAAAATGGAAGGTGTTTGTTGTGACTGAACTAGGAAATCGGCTGAAAGAAGCCAGAGAGGAAAAAGGGATGTCATTGGACGATCTTCAGGCGGCCACAAAGATCCAAAAAAGGTATTTAACGGCCCTTGAAGAAGGAAACTATGATATCATTCCGGGAAAATTTTATGTGCGGGCTTTTATCAAGCAGTACGCCGAAGCTGTCGGCCTCGACTCGGAGCTCTTGTTTGAAGAGTTTAAAAAAGATATCCCTAATTCTTACAATGATGAGGTTTCTGAGAAGCTTTCTTCAATCAAGCCGCAGAGAGAGCTGCCAAAGTCTGCCTCAAAAGCGCTTGAACTTTTGCCTACCCTGCTTGTGGCAGCCGGCGTTATCGTTGTGATCGCGATCATTTACGTCATCGTTCAGGCTGTAAACGGCGGAGGCAACCAGCAGGCTGAAGAGCCTAAGACAGAGGAATCGCAAAGCAAGTATGACGTCTCAAAAGATTCCCCGCTGACAAAGGGAAATCAACAGAACACGGATGCGCAGAAAGACAGCGCTGAAGGCGACAAAGAAAAAAAGGATCAGCAGTCTGATGAGAACGACAAGCTGACCATGAAAGCGACCGCAAGCGAAGGCTCTTCCACAACTTATGAAGTATCAGGATCCGACAAGCTGGAGCTTGAAGTAAAGGCAAACGCAAACTCATGGGTCAGGGTGCGCGACGAGAAAGGAAGCTCCCTTAAAGAAGGAATGATGAAAAAAGGAGAAACCTTTCAAAAGAATATTACCGATCAATCGCAAATTGATTTGCGGATCGGATATGCGCCGGGCGTTGAAATTAAAATCAACGGAGAAGTTCTTTCTTACAAGCTCGATCCTAAGACTGTGATGACACAAAACATAACGATTCAAAATAAAAAGGAGGAAAAGTCATCTTAATTGCACAGATGACTTTTTCTTGCGTTCATCATCATTAGGAAAACATACATATCTGGAGGAACCTTTATGTTTAATCTACCGAATAAAATCACGCTTTCTAGAATCGCATTAATTCCTGTTTTTATGGTCATCATGCTTGTGCCGTTTCAGTGGGGGGCTGTCTCCTTCGGCAGCGAGTCGATTCCGGTCACCCATTTGATCGGCGCACTGTTGTTTATTTTTGCTTCTGTCACCGATTGGGTTGACGGCTATTACGCGAGAAAGCTGAACCTTGTAACAAACTTTGGAAAATTTCTTGACCCGCTTGCAGACAAGCTGCTCGTGTCTTCCGCTTTAATTATTCTGGTGCATTACCATCTTGCTCCGGCCTGGATGGCCATTGTCATTATCAGCCGGGAATTTGCCGTAACGGGACTGCGGCTCGTCCTTGCGGGAACAGGGGAAGTCGTCGCGGCCAACATGCTTGGAAAAGTGAAAACATGGGCTCAGATCATCGCCATCTCTGCTCTTTTGCTTCACAATCTTCCATTTGAGCTTGTATCCTTCCCGTTCGGATCGCTTGCTTTATGGGTGGCTGTCTTTTTCACAGTCGTATCAGGATGGGATTATTTCGCTAAAAACTGGGATGCTTTAAAAACATCGAACTAAACGTGGGGAAGTGGAAACAATGAAGTTGGAAAGAAAAGCGGAAATTATCGCTGTCGGTTCTGAGCTTCTGCTCGGACAAATCGCTAATACAAATGCTCAGTTTATCAGCAGGCATTTGGCCGAAATCGGCATTAACGTCTTTTATCACACGGCGGTGGGAGATAACCCGGAACGCCTTAAACAAGTCATTCAGACAGCTCAGAAAAGGTCTGACTTCATCATTTTTTCTGGAGGCCTCGGACCGACGAAAGACGATTTGACAAAAGAAACGATCGCTGAAGTTGTCGGGCGCCCTCTTAAGCTCGACGATGAAGCCTTCGAATCGATTCAGGATTACTTCAGAAAAACGAACCGGGAGATGTCGCCGAACAACCGCAAACAGGCGTTGATCCTCGAAGGATCCGATGTTCTGCCGAACCGCTTCGGGATGGCTCCGGGAATGCTGCTTGAGCATGAATCGCGCTTTTATATGCTCTTGCCGGGACCTCCGAAAGAGCTGGAGCCGATGTTTGAAAACGAAGCGAAGCCGCTGATTTTGGAAAAGCTCGGCTCGAAGGAAAAGATCGTGTCAAGGGTGCTGCGGTTCTTCGGCATCGGAGAATCCCAGCTTGAAACCGATTTGGAAGATCTCATCGATGCGCAGACTAATCCGACAATCGCCCCGCTTGCGGCCGACGGGGAAGTCACGCTCAGGCTCACGGCAAAGCATGCGGATCCGAAGGAGACAAACCGCTTGTTAAAAGAAACGGAAGACCTCATCCTGGAGCGGGTCGGAGAGTTCTTTTACGGGTATGATGATACATCTCTTGCAGAAGAGCTTGCGAAAGCATGCAGGAGCAAGGGAATGACCTTGGCCGCTGCGGAAAGCTTTACAGGCGGGCTTTTTTCCACCTGGCTGACGGAAATGAGCGGCGCTTCCGAATATTTCAAAGGCGGCGCCGTCTGCTACACAAACGAATTGAAAGTTTCAGCGGCCGGCGTTGCTGAAGACACGCTGCAGCGCTACGGTGCGGTCAGCGCGCAATGCGCAAAAGAGCTCGCCGCAGGCATCAGAGTGAAAACAGGAAGCGATATCGGCATCAGCTTTACTGGAGTAGCCGGGCCGAATACGCAAGAAGGCCATCCGGCAGGAAAGGTGTTTATCGGCATCTCCGTGAAGGACCAGGCTGAAGAAGCGTTCGAATTTCAGTTCGCCGGATCCAGGTCTGCGGTGCGAAAGCGTTCTGCCAAATACGGCTGCCATCTGCTGCTGAAAATGATGGAAAAATAAGCGGAAAACGGATTTTCGGTATATCTTTCTTATGAAAAAAGTCATTCCATTTTAGGAGATCGATTTTTTCCTCTTAAAAAAATCGAATATGCGTTCGCTTTTTTCTTGGCAAATCCGCGCAAACAAGGTATAGTAGATATAGCGGAAGTGATAAAGGAGGAAAATAGAATGAGTGATCGTCAGGCAGCCTTAGATATGGCGCTTAAACAAATAGAAAAGCAGTTTGGTAAAGGTTCGATTATGAAACTCGGCGAACAAACTGAAACGAGAATTTCAACAGTTCCGAGCGGTTCTTTAGCGCTCGACACGGCTCTTGGAGTGGGCGGATACCCGCGCGGCCGGATTATTGAAGTATACGGGCCTGAAAGCTCCGGTAAAACGACGGTGGCGCTTCATGCGATTGCCGAAGTTCAGCAGCAGGGCGGACAGGCGGCGTTCATCGACGCCGAGCACGCGCTCGACCCCGTCTATGCACAAAAGCTGGGCGTCAACATTGATGAGCTTTTGCTGTCACAGCCTGATACGGGCGAGCAGGCGCTTGAAATCGCCGAAGCTCTTGTCAGAAGCGGAGCGGTGGATATCGTTGTCATCGACTCTGTGGCAGCGCTTGTGCCGAAAGCTGAAATCGAAGGAGATATGGGGGATTCCCACGTCGGTTTGCAGGCCAGACTGATGTCTCAAGCGCTTCGTAAGCTTTCCGGAGCGATCAATAAATCGAAGACCATCGCGATCTTTATTAACCAGATTCGTGAAAAAGTCGGCGTCATGTTTGGAAATCCTGAGACGACGCCAGGCGGAAGAGCGCTGAAATTCTACTCTTCTGTCCGCCTTGAAGTGCGCCGCGCAGAGCAGCTGAAACAAGGCAACGATGTCATGGGGAACAAGACGAAAATCAAAGTCGTGAAAAACAAAGTGGCCCCTCCATTCCGGACTGCCGAAGTGGACATTATGTACGGGGAAGGGATTTCAAAAGAAGGGGAAATCATCGATCTCGGAACAGAGCTTGACATCGTTCAGAAGAGCGGTGCATGGTACTCTTATCAGGAGGAACGTCTTGGACAAGGCCGTGAAAATGCCAAACAGTTCCTGAAAGAAAACAAGGACATCCTTTTGATGATTCAAGAGCAGATCCGGGAGCACTACGGTTTGGACACTGGAGGCGTTGCTCCTGCTCAGGAAGACGA
Source organism: Bacillus sp. FSL W7-1354 (assembly GCF_038002405.1). Taxonomy (NCBI): domain Bacteria; kingdom Bacillati; phylum Bacillota; class Bacilli; order Caryophanales; family Bacillaceae; genus Bacillus; species Bacillus sp. FSL W7-1354. Next base: position 882,869 of record NZ_JBBOCL010000001.1, read on the forward strand.
GGCCCAAGCTCAAGAAGAACTCGAATTTTAATCATGAAACATGTGAAAGGCTGCCGGCCCGATCGGCAGCCTTTTCCTTTCATCTGCGCATTCAGACGCAGCTCCTTTGTCCATCACTTTCATCCGCGCCGTTTGGAAAAGGCGCTTAATCCGGAAACGTTAAGACCGTAAGCTTGACAAGTATTTCCCACACAATTACAATGAAATTGTATCACTTGTTTTTCTTAACATGATTGATAAACATTTAAACTTGACAAGGGCTGTGAAGCCGCTTCACTCCCTGTGAAGGTTCTGTATGTTGAGAAGAAGTACAATGTACATGCCGACACTTACTTTTAGCAAGACAAGTTCATAGCAAGAGGAGGTGAAAGTTATGAATCCTTTAGCAATTCTCATCTCCATTTTGCTGAGCCTATTCTGTTTAGTTGTTGGCTACTATGTTCGTAAAATCATTGCCGAAGCAAAAATTTCAGGTGCGCGAAATGCAGCCGAACAAATTCTTGGAGACGCAAAGCGGGATGCTGAAGCGTTGAAAAAAGAAGCCCTTCTTGAAGCAAAGGACGAGATTCATACGCTTCGGATAGAAGCTGAACAAGAAGTTCGTGAAAGACGAAATGAGCTTCAAAAACAAGAAAACCGTTTACTTCAAAAGGAAGAGAACCTTGACCGAAAAGATGAATCATTAGATAAACGGGAAGCGATGTTGGAGAAGAAAGATCATTCTCTGAATGAACGACAACAACATATTGAAGAGATGGAAAGCAAAGTGGATGAAATGATTCGTATGCAGCAGTCAGAGTTGGAGCGTATTTCAAGTCTGACGCGAGATGAAGCGAAGCAAATCATTCTGGAACGGGTTGAAAACGAGCTTTCCCATGACATCGCGATCATGACGAAAGAAAGTGAAAATCGAGCGAAAGAAGAGGCTGATAAAAAAGCGAAAAATATTCTTTCATTGGCTTTACAGCGCTGTGCGGCAGATCATGTGGCCGAGACGACGGTTTCAGTTGTCAACCTTCCAAATGATGAGATGAAAGGCCGCATTATCGGACGTGAAGGACGTAATATCCGTACATTGGAAACATTGACGGGGATCGATCTGATCATCGACGATACGCCGGAAGCCGTTATCCTTTCAGGATTTGATCCGATCAGGCGTGAAACAGCCAGGATCGCTCTTGATAAACTCGTTCAGGATGGCCGCATTCATCCTGCCAGAATCGAAGAAATGGTTGAGAAATCCCGCCGTGAAGTGGATGATTACATCCGCGAAATGGGTGAACAGACGACGTTTGAAGTTGGAGTTCACGGTCTTCATCCCGATTTAATCAAAATCCTCGGCCGCTTGAAGTTCAGAACGAGCTACGGACAGAATGTACTGAAACATTCAATGGAAGTGGCGTTTCTGACAGGCCTGATGGCTTCAGAGCTCGGGGAAGACGTGACGCTCGCAAAAAGGGCAGGACTTCTTCATGATATCGGGAAAGCGATTGACCATGAGGTGGAAGGAAGCCACGTTGAAATCGGTGTGGAACTGGCCACTAAGTATAAAGAGCATCCAGTTGTCATCAACAGTATCGCATCTCACCACGGAGATCAGGAGCCGACTTCCATCATCGCCGTGCTCGTGGCCGCAGCCGATGCGCTGTCCGCCGCAAGACCAGGCGCAAGAAGCGAAACGCTCGAAAACTATATTCGCAGGCTTGAAAAGCTGGAAGAAATCTCTGAATCGTACGAAGGTGTTGAAAAATCATTCGCGATACAAGCGGGACGAGAGGTGCGGATCATGGTCAAACCTGACTCAATCAACGATCTTGAAGCCCATCGTTTGGCGCGTGATATTCGAAAACGAATCGAGGACGAGCTTGACTACCCTGGACACATCAAGGTAACCGTGATCAGGGAAACGAGAGCCGTTGAATACGCAAAATAAAGTGGTGCGAATGCGCCACTTTATTTTTTTGTTTCCTTGTGTAACACTATGATTAAAACCTATTTAAAAAAAGAAAGGGTCAAATTATGAGAATTTTATTTATTGGAGATGTTGTCGGTTCGCCCGGCAGAGACATGATCAAAACCTATTTGCCGAAGCTGAAGCTGAAATATAAACCGAACGCCGTCATCGTCAACGGAGAAAACGCCGCACACGGAAAAGGCATTACCGAAAAAATATACCACCAGCTCATTCAAGAGGGAGCCGACGTTCTCACAATGGGAAACCACACATGGGATAAAAGGGAAATATTTGATTTTATTGATGATGCGCCGCAGATCGTCAGACCCGCCAATTTTCCCGAAGGCACGCCTGGAAAAGGCATCACATACATAAAAACAAACGGTTCGAAGGAACTGGCTGTGATCAATTTGCAAGGCCGCACATTTCTGCCTGCGATTGATTGCCCTTTTCGAAAAGCTGATGAATTAATAGAAGAAGCGTCAAAAAGAACACCGTTCATCTTTATCGATTTTCATGCCGAAGCGACAAGCGAAAAGCAGGCGATCGGCTGGTATACGGACGGCCGCGTGTCAGCAGTTGTCGGAACGCATACGCATGTTCAGACAGCTGACAACCGCATTCTTCCGAAAGGCACGGCATATATAACAGACGTAGGGATGACAGGGCCTTACGACGGGATTCTCGGCGTCGACCGCGAGACGATTATCAAGCGATTTAAAACGAGCCTGCCCGTTCGTTTTGAGATTGCCGAAGGACGCACAACACTGAGCGGAGTTGTCATTGACATTGACGAACAGAGCAAGAAAGCCGTTAAAATTGACCGGATATTAATTAATGATGACCACATGTTTTTTGAATGACTGAACAGAAAATCATTTTAGAAAAATATTAAAAGGAAAGCAGGAATATCCCGGTCCTATAGTGAATATAGTAAAAATGGAAGGTACCCTGCTATTTTTGAAAAGCAATTAAAAGGGGATGGCTTTGAAAATAGCAACATCTAATAATGATTGTTCTAATGAACACTCACTTATCCATTGTAAACTTAAGGGGGAGCAGGAATGGAAATATTAAAGGTTTCAGCAAAATCAAATCCAAACTCGGTCGCAGGTGCGCTCGCAGGAGTCTTGAGGGAACGAGGAGCTGCAGAAATTCAAGCAATCGGAGCCGGAGCATTAAATCAGGCTGTTAAAGCGGTAGCGATTGCACGGGGATTTGTAGCACCGAGCGGTGTCGATCTGATTTGCATTCCGGCGTTTACGGACATTCAAATTGACGGTGAAGAACGAACAGCGATTAAGCTAATCGTAGAGCCTCGCTGATAGAAAAATCACTCTTTTTCAAATGCTTCAACCTGCTTACTTTCACGTAAGCGGGTTGTTTTTGGTTTAGCCGTTTTTGAAAAATGCAGCCGGGAGAGGATGAACGTGAAAATTTTTGATGCCCATTCTGATTTGCTGCTGAAGCTCTGGAAAAATCCGAAGCTTAATGAGTACAGTGACCCGTCGCTTCAAACGCCGGTTCAGGCTCTGTTAAACGGAAAGGCGAAAGTGCAGTGTCTGGCGATTTTTCTGCCCGAAACCGTACCCGACACAATAAGGCTTGAAATGGCGCTCGTGCAGATCCGGCTGTTTCACGAAAAAATTGCAAAGTACAAGCGGATCAAACTGATCAAACATAAAGCCGATATCGACAAGCTCAAAAGCGATGAAACCGGCATCATTCTAACGATGGAAGGCTGTGAGCCGATCTCAAAAAACTTAAGGCTGTTTGACATCTTTTTTCAGCTCGGAGTCAGAAGTTTCGGCCTGACGTGGAACTGGGCCAATACGTTCGCAGACGGCGCTTTAGAAGAAAGAAACGCAGGTTTGACTTCTTACGGGGAAAGGCTGATTCGCAAGGCGAACAAAAACCGGGCATGGACCGATCTCTCCCATTTATCAGAGAAAAGCTTTTGGGGTGCGGTTGAAACGGCAGCGTATCCGATCGCCTCTCATTCGAATGCGCACAGCCTTTGCCCTCATCCGAGAAATTTAAAAGACGATCAAATCAAAGCGCTTATTGAAAAGAACGGCGTCATCGGTTTGACATTTGTCCCTGAATTCGTGAGAAACGGAAAAACGCCTGTGATCAAAGATATCCTCTCACATATTGACCATGTCTGCTCTTTGGGAGGCGAGCGGCATATCGGATTCGGATCTGATTTTGACGGCATCGACCGGGTCATTCCGGGTCTGGAAGCCCACAAAGATTACGGGAATCTGATCGAAGCTTTGCAGCGCTCATATACACCAAGTCAAGTCGACGGATTTCTCTTTCAAAATTTCTTCAGCCGCATCCCATTTTAAAAAAATATCATACATTTTTCAGAGGGTGTTCATCTGTTTTTATCAGGAGGACACAGGTGTTTACCAATATGAATTATCGTGCTACAATCCTTTTGTAAAGCGATTTTGCAAAGGGGGTCTGTTCATCTTGGACGGAAATATGAAGGCGCTTATCAAGAAGCCGGGGGAGCCAGGCGCCAGCTTCGAGCTCGTCCCGATACCGAAGATCGACAAACACGAGGTGCTGATCAAAGTCAAAGCCGCATCGATTTGCGGAACGGATGTCCATATTTATAATTGGGATGAATGGGCGAAAAGCAGGGTGAAACCGCCTTATGTGTTTGGCCACGAATTTTCCGGCGAGGTTGTACTAGTGGGGGAAAATGTGACTGCGGTACAAGAAGGGGAGTATGTTTCGGCAGAAACGCACATCGTTTGCGGAAAGTGCCTGCCGTGTTTGACCGGAAAAGAGCATGTCTGCAGAAAAACGCTGATTCTCGGTGTCGATACAGACGGCTGTTTTGCTGAATATGTCAAAGTGCCTGCCGCAAACATTTGGAAAAATCCGGACGGCATGCCTGAGGATCTCGCTTCTATTCAAGAACCGCTCGGAAACGCCGTGCATACGGTTCTGACGGGAATGACAGCTGGAGTGAAAGTCGCTGTCGTCGGCTGCGGACCGATCGGATTGATGGCCGTGGCAGTTGCAAAAGCGTCAGGCGCGTCACAAGTGATCGCCATCGATAAAAACGAATACAGGCTCGACCTTGCATTGCAAATGGGGGCAACCGATATCATCTCCGTTGAAAAAGAAGATCCGCTCAAAAATGTAAGCGCTTTAACAGGCGGTGAAGGGGCGGACTTGGTTTGCGAAATGTCAGGCCATCCGACGGCCATCCGCCAAAGTTTAAAAATGGCTGCGAACGGAGGGCGGGTGCATGTCTTAAGTCTGCCCGAGCATCCCGTATGCATCGATATGACAAATGATATCGTCTTTAAAGGATTGACGGTTCAGGGAATTACCGGCCGCAAAATGTTTGAAACGTGGAGGCAGGTCAGCGGTCTTCTCCAGTCCGGTACGATTCAAATCAAGCCTGTCATCACCCACCGTTTCCCGATGGAAGAGTTTGAAAAAGGCTTTGAACTGATGAGAAAAGGGCAATGCGGAAAAGTCGTATTGATACCGTGAAGGGAGAGATGGATATGAAAGAATTTAATTTTTTAGCTTCCGAGCTTGATACAATGAAAGAAAACGGAACTTTTCAGGAACTGCCGATCATCGAATCGCTGCAAGGATCAACTGTCAAAATGAAGGGAAAAGACATCATTCAGCTTTCATCCAATAACTATCTCGGGTTGACGTCACATCCGCGCCTCCAAAAAGCGGCCGAAGAGGCGGTAAAACGGTACGGAGCTGGAACGGGATCGGTCCGGACAATAGCCGGAACATTCACCATGCATGATGAGCTCGAAAAGAAGCTCGCTTCATTTAAAAATACTGAAGCTGCGCTCGTATTCCAGTCCGGTTTCACCGCAAATCAAGGCATTCTTTCAAGCATTCTTACCAAAGATGATATCGTCATCTCAGACGAATTAAACCATGCTTCCATCATTGACGGCATCAGACTTACCAAAGCGGGCAAAAAAGTATATCAGCATGCGGACATGGAAGATTTAGAAAAGATTTTAAAAAAATCAATGAATTACAGAATGCGGCTTATCGTTACAGACGGCGTGTTTTCAATGGACGGAGACATCGCGCCGCTTCCCGAAATCGTCCGGCTCGCTGAACAGTATGACGCATTTGTCATGGTCGACGACGCGCATGCGTCCGGCGTTCTCGGCGAGAACGGACGCGGAACGGTTCACCATTTCGGGCTGGACGGGAAGGTTCACATTCAAGTCGGCACGCTCAGCAAGGCGATCGGTGTTTTAGGAGGCTATGCGGCCGGTTCCAAGGTGCTGATCGACTATTTAAAGCATAAAGGCAGACCGTTTCTCTTCAGTACTTCCCATCCGCCGGCCGTCACTGCGGCATGCATTGAAGCGGTCAATGTGCTGATGGAGGAACCTTCATTAATTAAAAAGCTTTGGGACAATACTTCGTACTTCAAAAAAGAGCTTGAAAAAATCGGCCTTCCGCTGATTAAGAGCGAAACGCCGATCACGCCGATTTTAATAGGTGATGAAGCCGAGGCATGCCGCTTTTCAAGCACGCTTTTCGAGCTCGGTTTATTTGCCCAGGCCATTGTATTTCCGACCGTCCCGAAAGGCAAAGCGCGGATCAGAACGATCATGACCGCCCAGCATTCGAAAGAAGAACTTGATAAAGCCCTTGAAATCATTGAAACCGGCGCCAAAAAAGCGGGTCTGCTTTAAACTCGTCGATTTCTTTTTAAACAAAGCAAATAACCATTGATAATCATTTTCAGTTAGTGTACAATGATAGGTTCTGGGTTGTGCTGACAACCGAGAACCTTTATACTGAAGAGTGGAGCTTTGTTTGAAAGGAGATCAAAAACATGAATGAGAAACAGCGCATTGAAAGCGGACAGGTCAATCCATCGGACAAAAAATCCGAGAAGGATTACAGCAAGTACTTCGAAGCTGTTTATGTTCCGCCTTCCTTAAAAGATGCGAAAAAACGCGGCAAAGAAGAGGTTAAATACCATAGCGATTTTAAAATTTCCGAGCAGTACAAAGGGATGGGTGAAGGACGGAAGTTCTACATCCGCACATACGGCTGCCAGATGAATGAACACGATACAGAAGTCATGGCCGGTATTTTCATGACCCTCGGCTATGAGCCGACGGATTCGACTGAAGACGCTAATGTGATTCTGTTAAACACATGCGCCATTCGCGAAAATGCGGAAAACAAAGTATTCGGTGAAATCGGCCATTTAAAAGCTTTGAAAAAAGACAATCCGGATTTGATCCTTGGCGTATGCGGATGTATGTCCCAGGAAGAATCAGTCGTCAACCGGATTTTAAAGAAACATCCGTTCGTCGATCTGATTTTCGGTACACACAATATCCACCGCTTGCCGGAACTTTTGTCAGAAGCTTATCTGTCAAAAGAAATGGTCATCGAAGTGTGGTCTAAAGAAGGCGATGTCATTGAAAACCTTCCGAAAGTCCGCACCGGCAAAATTAAAGGCTGGGTCAACATCATGTACGGCTGCGACAAGTTCTGTACGTACTGCATCGTGCCGTACACAAGAGGAAAAGAACGAAGCAGACGTCCCGAAGAAATCATTCAGGAAGTGAGACGACTTGCGGCTGAAGGCTATAAAGAAATCACGCTTCTCGGACAGAACGTCAACGCTTACGGCAAAGATTTCGAGGATATGGAATACGGACTCGGACACTTGATGGATGAGCTCCGCAAAATCAATATTCCGCGAATCCGCTTCACGACAAGCCATCCGCGTGATTTTGACGATCATCTGATCGAGGTGCTCGCAAAAGGCGGGAACCTTCTGGACCACATCCACCTGCCTGTTCAGTCTGGAAGCTCGGATGTCTTGAAACTGATGGCGCGCAAATACGACCGGGAACGCTATCTCGAGCTTGTCGCCAAAATTAAAAAAGCGATGCCGAACGCGTCTTTAACAACAGACATTATCGTCGGCTTCCCGAACGAAACTGATGAGCAATTTGAAGAAACGCTTTCCTTATACAGAGAAGTTGAATTTGACAGCGCCTATACGTTCATTTACTCGCCTCGCGAAGGAACGCCAGCTGCAAAAATGAAAGACAATGTTCCGATGCGCGTGAAAAAAGAACGGCTTCAGCGATTAAATGAAGTGGTCAACGAAATTTCCGCGAAGAAAATGAAGGAATATGAGGGGCAGGTTGTCGAAGTGTTAGTAGAGGGTGAAAGTAAAAACAACCCTGATATCCTTGCCGGCTATACACGGAAAAACAAGCTTGTTAACTTCAAAGGACCAAAAGAAGCGATCGGCCAGCTTGTCAACGTGAAAATCCACCAGGCGAAAACTTGGTCGCTTGACGGAGAAATGGTAGGAGAAGCAATCGAGGTGAAATAAAGTGACGCTTTATACGAAAAAAGAGATTGTTGCAAAAGCGCGGGAGCTCGCAAAAATGATTGCCGAAACGGAAGAAGTCGACTTTTTCAAAAAAGCGGAGGCACAGATTAATGAGAATGCCAAAATAACTGGCATAATCAACCAAATCAAAGCCCTGCAAAAGCAAGCCGTCAACTTTAAACATTACGAAAAGCACGAAGCGCTTAAACAAACGGAAGCAAAGATTGACGCGCTTCAGGAAGAGCTTGACGAGATCCCGATCATTCAAGAGTTCAGAGACTCCCAAATGGAAGTCAACGACCTTCTTCAGCTCGTCGCGCATACAATATCAAACCAAGTGACAAACGAGATCATCACATCAACCGGTGGAGACCTGCTGAAAGGCGAGACCGGTTCAAGAGTAAAAAATTCATCACCGAGCTGTTCTCTATAATTTGGCGGCGCCTTTTAAAGGCGTCGTTTTTTTGAATGCAATTTCCCGCCGCGACGGCTAATTGAAAAGATTCGGTTTTCGGTCTGTCTTTTTCTTTTCTGATTTAAGTCAAGTTTATCCTTTTATCTGCATACACTTAAACAGATTCATTATATGGGATGTTATTTTGATTTCTCAAGGAACGCACATTAGACGAATGCCCAGCATAGGATAATACGAGGAAAAACAAGGAGGCATGACCGAATGTCTGAATACAGGGAAATTATTACTAAAGCGGTGGTCGCGAAAGGCCGGAAATTCACCCAGTCCACTCATACAATCTCCCCTTCGCAAAAGCCAACCAGTATTTTAGGCGGTTGGATTATCAATCATAAGTATGACGCCGAAAAAATCGGAAAAACCGTGGAAATTGAAGGGACATATGATATCAACGTCTGGTATTCATATGCGGACAACACCAAAACCGAAGTTGTGACAGAACGCGTTTCCTATGTTGATGTTATTAAGCTCCGGTATCGCGACAAAAATTACTTAGATGATGAACACGAAGTGATTGCGAAGGTGCTTCAGCAGCCGAACTGCCTTGAAGTGACCATTTCTCCGAACGGAAACAAAGTGGTTGTACAGGCGGAAAGGGAATTTTTGTCAGAGGTTGTCGGCGAGACGAAGGTCGTCGTTGAGGTCAATTCTGATTGGACGGAAAGCGATGAGGAAGAAGCGTGGGAAGAAGAACTTGATGAAGAACTTGAGGATATCAATCCGGAGTTTTTGGTCGGAGATCCAGAAGAATAAAAGGAAGCTAGGGAAACACCGCCCTAGTTTCTTTTTTTTCAGCATGAATCTTTATGGTATAATGAGTGTTGGAATCAATAGAAACGTTTATACATAGTGAGGGATTAAATATGACAGGCTACACGCCTATGATACAGCAATATTTAAAGATTAAGGCAGAGTATCAGGATGCCTTTTTATTTTTTCGTCTTGGAGACTTTTATGAAATGTTTTTTGAAGATGCCAAAAAGGCGTCTCAGGAACTCGAAATCACGCTGACGAGCAGAGACGGTGGATCGAGCGAAAGAATCCCGATGTGCGGGGTTCCTTATCATTCATGCTCTTCATATATCGAACAGCTCATTAAAAAAGGCTATAAAGTCGCGATCTGTGAGCAGGTGGAGGACCCTAAATCGGCCAAAGGAGTCGTCAAAAGGGAGGTCGTGCAGCTGATCACACCCGGCACCGTGATGGACGGAAAAGGAATTCATGAAAATGAAAACAACTTTATCGCCTCTGTCAGTGAATTTCAGCATACATACGGGCTCGCTTTTTCTGATTTGACGACGGGCGAGAACTTAGTGACGATTATCGAAAGGCTTGATGATGTCGTTTCCGAGATTTACTCTGTCGGAGCAAGGGAAATCGTCGTCAGCCGCAACTTTGACGAGAAAGATGTCGCGCTACTGAAAGAGCGCTGCGGCGCCACGATTTCTTTCGAGGATGAACAAGCAGATGAAGTGCCTGACATTGTGAACGGACTGGCGTCCAAAGAGCTTGTCGATACGTTTATGAGGCTTTACGTCTACTTGAAGCGGACGCAGAAAAGAAGCCTTGACCACCTTCAAAACGTTCAGGCTTACGAGCTCGAAGAAGCGATGAAAATCGATTTGTATTCGAAACGCAATCTCGAGCTGACGGAAACGATCCGTTCGAAAAACAAAAAAGGCTCGCTTCTTTGGCTTTTGGATGAAACGAAAACGGCAATGGGAGGGCGGCTGTTAAAGCAATGGATCGACAGGCCGCTGATCAGAAAGGGACAGATTGAAGAGCGCCAGGAAATCGTCGAAACGCTGATCGCCCATTTGTTTGAGCGGGAAGATTTGCGCGAACGGCTGAAGGAAGTATACGATCTCGAGCGGCTCGCCGGAAGGGTCGCTTACGGCAACGTCAATGCCCGAGATTTGATCCAGCTAAAGGAATCGCTGAAACAAGTGCCGGCCATCAAACAGCTTGTCGGCTCCCTCGACCATCCGAAAGCAAAAGCGCGCGCCGAGAAAATCGATCCGTGCGGCGATCTTTTGAATCTTTTGGAAGATGCGCTATACGAGAATCCGCCGCTTTCATTAAAAGAGGGGAACTTGATCAAAGACGGCTATCACGAGAAGCTGGATGAATACAGGGACGCAAGCAAGAACGGAAAGGACTGGATCGCAAGGCTTGAGCAGCAGGAACGCGAGTACACGGGAATCCGCTCTTTAAAAGTCGGCTTTAACAAGGTGTTCGGCTATTATATTGAAGTGACGAAAGCCAACATCCATCTGCTTGAAGAAGGCCGCTATGAACGGAAGCAGACGCTGACCAATGCAGAACGCTATATCACGCCGGAGCTGAAAGAAAAAGAAGCGCTGATTCTCGAAGCAGAAAACAATATTTGCGAGCTGGAGTATGAGCTGTTTTCCGAGCTTCGCAGCAAGGTGAAGGAATATATTCCGCGCCTGCAGCAGCTGGCAAAAATGATGAGCGAGCTTGATGTGCTCCAATGTTTTGCGACGATCAGCGAAAGCCGCCACTATGTTAAACCGGAGTTTTCCGAGGACGTCGTTCAGGTGATCGACGGACGGCATCCGGTCGTAGAAAAGGTGATGGACAGCCAGTCTTACGTTCCGAACAGCTGCGAAATGGGCAAAGGCAGACAGATGCTTTTAATCACCGGGCCGAATATGTCAGGGAAAAGCACGTATATGAGACAGATGGCGCTGATCTCCATTTTGGCGCAGATCGGCTGTTTTGTTCCTGCCAAAAAAGCGGTGCTGCCGATCTTTGATCAGATCTTTACAAGAATCGGTGCTGCGGATGATCTTATATCCGGACAGAGCACGTTTATGGTGGAAATGCTTGAAGCCAAAAATGCGATCGTTCATGCGACGAAAAACAGCTTGATTCTATTTGACGAAATCGGCCGGGGTACGTCTACTTACGACGGAATGGCGCTTGCGCAGGCGATCATCGAGTACGTTCACGAGCACATCGGCGCGAAGACTTTATTTTCCACTCACTATCACGAGCTGACAACCCTTGAAGAAAAGCTTGCCGACTTGAAGAATGTTCACGTTCGTGCGGAAGAATACGAAGGAAAGGTCGTATTCCTTCACCAGATAAAAGAAGGCGCAGCAGATAAAAGCTACGGTATCCATGTCGCGCAGCTTGCCGAATTGCCCGACGGTTTGATCAGCAGGGCGAAAACGATCCTGAAAGAGCTTGAATCCGGCGCCAAAGAAGCGGTTCCATCAACGGCTCCGAATACGGTAAAAGAGGCGGCGGAAGAAGTCGCGGCAACTGTTGCAGATCAACCGGCCCAGCTGTCATTTTTTGAAACGGACAAGCCGAAAGAAAAAGAGACGAAGCTCTCCAAAAAAGAGCAGGCTGTTTTAGCCGAATTTAAAACGATGGATCTGCTCGATATGACGCCTATACAAGTCATGAATGAACTGTACAGGCTGCAAAAAAAATTAAAGTAACAAAGAGGTGACCCAACTTGGCAAAAATTGTTCAGCTGCCAGACGATTTATCGAATAAAATCGCGGCGGGTGAAGTAGTGGAAAGGCCTGCGTCGGTCGTCAAAGAGCTTGTCGAAAATGCAATCGATGCGAACAGCTCCGTGATTGAAATCGATGTTGAAGAAGCGGGTCTCGCCTCGATTAAAGTGCTTGACGACGGCGAAGGGATGGATGCAGAAGACTGCAGAACGGCTTTTTTGCGTCATGCCACAAGCAAAATCAAAGACGAAAACGATCTGTTTCGCGTCAGAACGCTCGGATTTCGCGGAGAAGCTTTGCCAAGTATCGCGTCTGTCTCACATCTAAGCATTAAAACGAGCACCGGAGAAGGAGCAGGCACCCATTTGACGCTTCAGGGGGGAAGAATCATTTCCGAGCAAAAAGCGTCAAGCCGCAGAGGAACCGAAATTACGGTTACCAATCTGTTTTTTAATACGCCGGCAAGGCTGAAATATATGAAAACGATCCATACGGAGCTTGGCAACATTACAGATGTGGTCAACAGAATTGCCCTTGCCCACCCGGAAGTTTCGATCAGGCTGCGTCATCAAGGGAAAACGCTTCTGCAGACAAACGGAAACGGCGATGTCCGCCACGTGCTTGCGGCGATTTACGGCACGTCGGTTGCCAAAAAAATGCTCCCGCTTGAAGCGAGATCTCTTGATTTTGAAGTGAAAGGCTATATCGCCCTTCCCGAAATTACGCGTGCATCGCGAAATTACATGTCATCTGTCGTCAACGGCAGATACATTAAAAATTTTCCGCTCGTGAAAGCGATCCACGAGGGCTACCATACGCTTCTTCCGATCGGCCGCCATCCGATCACGTTTATTGAAATCAACATGGACCCGCTGCTTGTGGATGTCAACGTGCATCCGTCAAAGCTGGAGGTCAGGCTGAGCAAAGAGACGGAGCTTCACGAACTGATTCGCGACGCCATCAAAGACGTCTTTAAACAGCAGCAGCTCATTCCAAGTGTGCAAGTTCCGAAAAAAACCGCACCTCTGATCAATAAACCGGAACAGCAAAAGCTTGATTTCGACCAGGTACGAGAGCCGGCACCTCTTTCTGATCCTGATGTTGAAAGAGAATATAAGCCGGAGCCATCGTTTTCGGCGATGAAATTAAGCTCGGTTGTCAAAGACCCGCCTCCTCCCGCTCCCGCAGAGCGCGAAGAAAGCATTATGCAGGACACCGAACCTGAATGGCCTGGAGTGGAAGAGTATACGCCGGAAGCCGAACCGGCCGTACAAGCCGAACCTGAACAGGCAGGCGAAAACGCCCATGACGAAGATACGCCAAAAGAAAGGGTGCCGATCATGTATCCGATCGGCCAAATGCACGGCACCTACATTCTCGCCCAAAATGAAAACGGGCTGTACATCATCGATCAGCACGCCGCACAGGAGCGGATCAAATACGAATATTTCCGTGAAAAAGTCGGAGAAGTCGAACCGGAAGTCCAGGATCTGCTTGTGCCGCTGACATTCCATTATTCAAAAAATGAAGCGCTGACGATCGACCAGCACTTGGACGATTTAGCCAAAGTCGGCGTCTTTCTCGAATCGTTCGGCGCCGGCAGCTATATCGTCCGATGCCACCCGACTTGGTTTCCAAAAGGGGAAGAAACGACGATCATTGAAGACATCATTCAACAGGTCCTTGATGACCGCACGATCGACATCAAAAAACTGCGCGAAGAAGCCGCAATCATGATGAGCTGCAAAGGCTCCATCAAAGCCAACCATCATCTGCGGGACGACGAAATCACCGCCCTGCTCGATGAGCTGCGCAGAACATCCGACCCATTCACATGCCCGCACGGCCGGCCGATTATCATCCACTACTCCACCTATGAGATGGAGAAGATGTTTAAGCGGGTCATGTAAATATCTAATCGCTCACAGCCTATGCTATATCAACGGCTGAGAGCGATTTTCATTTTATTGGCCACATTTTGACCACTTTTAGACGGATTGTTTCAACACCCATTAAAAAGTTTAGTGTCCAGAACATCAGGAAGCGGCGCGTATATCGTCCGGTTATTCTCAAGATAGGGAAAAAGGGCTTCATCTCATAGAGAGCCCTTTTTTAAGTGGAAACCCATAAGGCAGCCATTAGACAAATTTCGCAGTTGTTTTCATTTTTTGAGAAAATGTTATAATGAAAGGCTATGAAATGATTTGAAGGGGGAATTTGGATGCATTACATAACGGCATGCTTAAAAATTATCAGTGATAAAGACCTCAATGAAATAATGAAGGAATTCAAAATACTTGAGGAAGAAACGAACAAAGAAGAAGGATGCATTAAATTCCATGCGTATCCCCTTGAACCATCAGAACGCAAAATCATGCTCTGGGAGATTTGGGAAAACGAAGAAGCTCTTAAGGTCCATTTCACAAAAAAACACACAAAAGACGTTCAAAAACAAGAATTAACGGAAGTAGAATGGTTAATGAAAAGCAATGTGAAAGATTAAAAGGCTCCTTGAGATTTATATGGAGATGGCCTTAAAAGGAGAAATACGATCAAATAAAACGGCGGGTCAATTTACAATCTCACGACAGCTCTCGGATAATCCCGAGGGCTGTTAAGAACAAAAAAGCAGAACCTTTAGGAGTCCGCTTCAGTCATTGAAACACTGATTTAATTTTTTAGCCGGTGATTGCTTTTTCGGCAACATGAAACCCTTGCTCTTCCCCAAAAATTGGAGCGCATTTAGCATTTTGGCTAGCCTCTCGAATTGAAGCAAAATCAGATCAAATGTTTAATAAGCTGTTTGTATCTATCAAGAAAGTAATAAGTTTGGCTGGAGTAACAGAATTAAAAAATCACGAAGAAAAAAGAATGAAACAATTTGAGAATCAAGATTAAGAGGTGATTTCTGTGAACTATTCGGAAGTTGAACAATTCATAAAAGAAAATGCTGAAGATGATGATTTTACAGGTGGCATTAGCATCGAAAAAATTAATGATATTCAAGAAAACCTAAATGTAAAACTACCCGAAAGTTATAAATGGTTTTTAAAAAACTATGGGTCCGGTGGAATTTACGGTGTAGATATTTTAGGTCATGGAAAAGTTTCAAGAGTAGTAACAGTTACTGAAGATTACAGAGATCACTATGGTTTAATTGATGGTATCGTAGTCATTGAATACGTAGATGAATTCTCTTATTGTCTTGATACAAACAGGATGGTAGATGGTGAATGCCCAGTTATACTTTGGGATAATCAAGAGGGTTATGGTCGAACAGTAGCTACTAATTTTCTAGAGTTTTTCATAGAAAACCTTAAGGAGTCTAAAGAAAACTGGGAAGAAGACGAAGAGTGGGACGATGAAGAATAATTGCATATAGCAAGCACTCGATCTCTAATTGAGTACTTTTTAAAAGGGGATAAAATGGTGGGCTTTTGGCTATTCTGCTTTGTCATACGTTAAAGACAAGAAAAACGAACGTGAAGAGCGAGTCCATGACGGAGAGCCTGCTGACACTATTTGTGCACGGGTTGTATCCGCTTTTAATGGCCCTTCTCCCCTAATAATGCATGGTTTGAATGTGATTCTGATTCTACTTTAATGAAGCAAATTCTAACAATTAAGGCTCTATAGGTCGAACCATTCCCTGTAGCGCGGCGACAACCTGATCGACATGTCTTTTAGCCTCTTCATCAGTAGTACATTCAGCAAGAACGGTTTCCTCGTAACTTCTGCCCTCAAGGTGTTTATGATAAATCCAGATTTCACATAGCTCTTGGTAGGCTGTACCGGGTCTTTGGCCTGTAACTCCTAGATTATTAAATTGATCCACTCCAATTCTGACTAATACATACCCCATCCTGCCCAATAAACGAACAATATTTCTGCGAAGGTGGTCAAGATCTCTAAATGCTCGCATATTCCGAACATAGGTACTGGATTCAATTCCAAATGGCCGATGAAAAGATGGGAATGAAAACGGGTTTACAGGATATTGATCATAAAACAAGCCCTATCACTCCTTTTTATCTTACGATTTATAATAAAGAATTATATTCGACTATTTTTGGACTGGAAATTTGTCTATACATAATTGTATATTTGCCTAGAAATCGGTGATGCAATCTTCAACGTTCAAAAAAGGCCATTATATAAAGTTTATGATTAGGTAGAAGTATATGAATTCCCAGCCTGTTGCTCTCAAAAAATAAAGGACATTGAGATTTATATGGAGATGGGGTTGAAAAAGGACAAATTTTATCTGGTCAAACGGCGAGCCATTTACAAATTTTCGACAGCTCTTGGGATTATATAGCGCTCCCTTTTAAAAAGCCGCAATAGCATCTAACTTTAATCACCTAAAATCACCCCCATTAAATCAATAGTTCTTAATCCTTTCTCAAATTGCTGTTGCGGGGGGAACCGAAAATTTAATTGCGGTGGCCCGAACGTCTTTTTCGAATGATGAAATATTGTTAAAATTTACATCATTAGTATAGTTAAGGGAAGGGTGAAAAGGTTGGATAGAATCTCATCTGCAGAAGTGGGGATGAAAATTACTGAGTGGCACCAGCATATTCAAAAATTCAATGTGACAGACGCCGAAATGCTTAAAGCTGAAATTGAAAGGGATATAGAGGTTATGGAAGAAGATCAGGATTTACTAATCTATTATCAGTTGATGGCTTTCCGCCACAGTATAATGATTGAATATATAGCACCTTCGGGTGAAAAACAGATGGAATTATCAGAATATTTGAAGAGAATTGAAGGGAATAAACGAAAATTAGATCATATGCTTACGTATTATTATCATTTTTTTCGAGGGATGTACGAATTCAGGAATGGAGAATATACGAAGGCAATTACTTATTATAAAAGAGCGGAACGTCAATTTCCTGCTATATCAGATTCGATTGAAAAAGCGGAATTTCACTTTAAAATGGCTGAAGTCTATTACCACATGAAAATGACCCACGTTTCGATGTACTTTGCAGAGCGTGCATATAACATTTACAAAAAATATGAACTCTATTCTGTTCGCCTTATTCAGTGTCATTTTGTCATTGCTGGGAATTATGATGATTTAGAGAATCATGAAAAGGCTCTTCCACACCTAAATCAAGCACTTAGAGGCGCAGAACTATTAAAAAAGAAAAATCCACAGATATACGCTTCTGCTTTTTACAACCTTGGCAACTGCTATCACAAAATGGACAACTTAAATAAGGCTGCAAGATATATTGAACAAGCTCTCATTCAATATAAAAAATTAAAATCAAAAAATTTGCCGCAAGCATATCAGGACTTGGCACTAATCAATTTCAAACAAAATAAGCATGATAAAGCCAAGGATTATTACCGAAAAGGGCTTAGAAGTGCTGTGGAGCTTAAAGATCATCTGTTTATAAGCCTTTTTGAAGCTCTCGAGTCACTTTATATAAGACGGGGTGAAACTACATCACTTTTTAAAATTTTCAACCGACTGGAAACAAGCAAAGGATTTCCGTATTTGGAAGAGCTGGCATTGTTAGCCGGCACCTATCTAGATTATAATGGAAAAACAGAGGATAGTCTCATCTGTCTTAAAAAGATGGTCTATGCTCAAAAGCAAATATTGAAGGGGGAATGTTTGTATGAAGTCTAAAATGAAGATCGGTTTAGGGATTATGATAATTGGACTTGGCTTTCTCAGTCATTTTTCGAACAACGATGATATCAACACAGCTTCAAGAAACATCACAAGCGCACCCAATCATTATTTTGTTATTTAATCTAAAAAAGAGTTTTTGGAATATCCTTTTAGCCGTTTAATTAGCGGCTTTTTTTATGTATTTCAATCCCTTAACAAATAGGTTCAATGACCTAATCTAAAAGATTCATTTTCATGGATTGACAGGTTTTATTCACCAATTCTTTTCTATAAAGTGGTAAAATATCTCGAGATATGTCACTTTAGTATTAGAGGAGAATGCTATGAAGACTCTGGATGTTCAAGCGTTGCACAAAGCCATTGATCAAACGCTGGAACAATTAAAACATCAATCAGACGAAATCGCCAAAGTTAAAAAAAGTGTTGAGGGCATTACATCACTTGATGATGCTTTAAAGGGGAAAGGGGGAGACGCGATACGTAACTTTTATGAAGAATGCCATACTCCATTCCTTCAGTTTTACGAAACTCTTATTGGGGAATATCAGTCTGCATTGAAAAAAATCAAAAATGCGCTGAATTCCTTTGAACCGAATCATAACGGATTTATATCGCAAACCTTTCTCGAACACGAGCTCGACCAAGGGGTGAATTCAGCCGACCGCACAACGAAGCGTTTGGTATCTAAAACAAACGCCACGATCGCAAAAGTCAGCCACATTGTCGATTTGCCTGATTTGAATGACAGCGGCTTTCACGAACAGAATCAGAAAGCCTTAAAGGAAATCAATCAGACAATTGAAAAGCTGTATACGTTCGACAGGGAACAGACAAGCGCTCTTAAAACCGCTGAAAACGACCTGGAAACGATGCAGAGATACATAACCAGGCTTGAAAAAATGTACACAGGGCCTAAAATTGAAATTACCGGCTATCAAAAAGGTTCCATTTTAAAGTCGGATGATAACTCTAAAATAAACGGACTAGCTGGCGGACTGCAGAGCCAACTGAAGAATACCGAACCGTCTCCGATGGAGATGATGCTTGAAAAGCTCAACAAAAATAAACGATCCAATGTGGATACGGTGATTAGGGAAGACAATGAAGAAAACATCAATCAAGACGTTCATACGAACGATTTTGATTTGAATGCATTGCAAAAAGAACTTGCGAAACATCCAAAGGTTTATGGAGATATCCGGGTTATTGATGGTAAACTATATAATCATAAAGGATGGAAAGTAGTCAAAGATATTCATATTCCAGACGAAGCTGTACGAGATCATTCAGATCCAAGTTTTATTGGCGGCAGATATCGTGTATATGAAAATGGCCAGATTGTACGCACCTATATAGCAAATGACAAAGAAGAAGTGATGGTTGTGGATCGTATTCCAGAAGCCAGAGGTGCTGCATCAGCTAAAATAAATGACTCATACTTTGAAGGAACGCCATTGGAAATTTTAGAGTATCTTAACCTCGGTAATGCAGGTAGAACTCTGACAACCAAAGCAATAAAAAAGGTTGGAAAAGGCCTTGAAAAAGAAGCTGAAAAGCTAGTAAAGAATGAAGTGAAATCAGAAGTCGCTAAAAAGGAAGCTAAGAACGTTTCTCAAACAGCCGAAAAAAATACAAGTACTAAAAAAGCAGAGACTGTTATTGCAGAAAGAGTTAAAAACTTTGATTTGGCAGAACACCCTGTGCAATTTAAACAAGTTGGTGTCAAAAAATTAAAGGAACTTAAATCCAAAATAGACAATAGGACTATTACTCGAGAAGAATACAAAGTATATACTTGGAATAAGAAGTTTGCAGCTAAGCGAGATAAAGGTGTTAAGGCTTTTTGGAAACAAGAAAAAACAAGAATACTTAATGGTGAAGCTCCAACAAGAAATTGGTCAAAAGAGCAAGCACAAGATATTTTAAAAAATAAGAGGCCAAAATATGAAGGGAAAACGATGCAAGGACATCACAGTTATAGCGCTTCTAAATTCCCTCATTTAAGTGACAAAGGAGAAGTTATCTATCCTGCAACAATAAGGGAACATTTATACGGGTGGCACGGAGGAAATTATAAAAATAGCCTCCCTGGAAAACCCATTAAGGATATTAAAGATTTTTAATCTAAAGGGGAGTTATTATGATGGACTTGATTTATGTGGAAGTACTCAATGATTCAAATATTACTAAGTACATTTCGTTATTAAGGAAAACATCATCTAAACCTATTAAGGAACTAAAGCAGGCCATTGAATTAGGAAAACCTGTTATTGAATGTGATTATTATGACACGGAAGAATTGAAATCATTAGTAATCATTATAGAACAGCTACTCTCATTGGGAGCTAGCGTTAAAATCTATGAAAATGACAGAGAAATAACACTTGAGATGTTAAAGAACCTGATCGAAACTTATGAAGGCATTGCAAAAGACCGAGAAGAAATGGATGAGTTACTATTTGGTGATGATGATTAATACTTATTGAATGATGAATTGAAAATATAAATAATATGTATCTCTTCTGCCTTGATTGGCTATTGCCTTTCAAGGTTTTTTATGTTTATATCCGAGAAAAAGAGGGACTTTTTTTATTCCATTTTCTCATGCGATAGAGGCAAGAAAAACGAACGCGAATATCGAGTCCAAGAAGGTGCGCCTACGGACCCTGATCTTATAGCATCTTCGCTGTTTGTTTGGTGTCCGTTTTTTATTTTCGCAACTTTTCAGTCACACCCCGCGATCACTAGGGTGTCAAAAGGAATCTGAAATATGAAAAAGACAAAAAAGCACACACAAAGAAAGCCGGAGAAATTCACTGAACGGGATTTAAGGAACCTGATGGATACAAACAAGCCTATCTACAAAAGAGCCAAAGGCGGGGCATTCAGACAACGATAAGGGGGATTGATCATGAATAAGAAAGAGATCGAAAAGTTGATTAGTAGCTATCATTGGATGGCAAAAGAGGTCCGGAGGTTGCAAATGGTGCTTTACGGTTCTGATATCCCTATGCGGAGCTGGGGCGTTGCTCAATACGGTTTAGAGGCAGCCATGCCACAGGGAAGCCCCGGCAAGAGTCAGGACGTGCTAAGGGATATGTATTTGAGAGAAGAACGGCTTTTTAAACGTCTTGAATATTTTGAGGTCCGCGTATATGCGATTGAAGTAGCAGGCGAGAGTTGAATATCTTGACGTTAAAAACATGAGGGTGTGCTACTATACGGAGCCGATCGAAGTAGAATTCACATTTCGGGAGCACAATGAAATCAAAACGATGAAGCGGAAGAAAAGATTCCGGAAGTACGTTCAGATGGTAGATGGAAAACAGGTCTTCTTCAAGGAATACGGGGATCCGCGAATTATGAATTTGCGGACTGGCAAATATGAAGCCAACACTCCAGAGGAGCTTCAAGCTAACGAAGTCATTCACTTCAAGCTCGGCAGCGGTGCTTATGGCGTTCCCCGTTGGATTGGGCATATCGTAAATCTATACGGGGCTAGAAAAGCGGAAGAACTGAATTACATGTACTTTAAGCAAGGCAGGCATATCCCGGCAGCCATCACGGTGGAAAATGGGATGCTTTCCGAAGCATCTTATCAACAGCTGCAGGAGTACATGAATGATCTCGAAGGCACAGAAAACGCTCATAAATTCCTTCTGCTTGAAGTAGAGGGCATACCAACTGAAAAAGGCATTACCGGGGAAGAGGATGTTTCATCCGTCAAAGTTGATATTAAGTCCCTGGGCGAAATTCTACAGCAAGACGCCCTATTCCTTGAATATGACGAGAAAAGCAGAAGCAAGCTTCGTTCTGCCTTCCGCTTGCCACCGCTTTATACAGGGGAAGCACACGAGTATAACAAGGCGACCGCGGACACCGCTCGAAAAATCACAGAAGAACAAGTCTTTCAGCCAGAAAGATCATAACCGGTAAACTGAATAATTTGTTTCTGTCAGATTTGAATATTTATCATGCTCAGCTTACTTTAAAAGGTCCAGACTTCCGTGATCCGATGGAGATTGCCAAAGTGTTGGGACCTTTTATTAATGCCGGCGCTGTATCTCCCAACGATCTACGGGATCTGGCTGGCCGTGTGCTTGGGAAAACACTTGAAGAATGGCCGGAGGATGAATACAGTCGGCCGCTTGGGAAAGCACAAAACAATTCTTCTGATCCGCTGCAGGCTTTTTTTCAAAAATCAAAAGACAATCGGTCAGAGGATTTGATCATGTTGCTGAAGGATATGAGGGATGTCCTCGAGGAGCTGAAGCAAAATGAATAAGACCGATCAGCTATTAAACAGTCTGAACACCTTTATTCAAAAAGCCGAGGAAGATGATGAAAAATCACTCGTGGAGGTTATACCTGATTTCCCCGGCCTTTCTAAAATACCCGGTTATGTCCAGGAATATGAAAAAAAGGTCGCCAGATTACTCAGAAGCCAGCGTAAGAAGTTTTTAAGTGGTCTGAATGATTTTAAGCAAAGACTCAAAAGAGACGTTAGAAGCCATTCTGGTGTATTTTACGCAGAATCTATTTGCAGGGGATGACTTCGAGGAGCAATTTCAGGAGCTGACAGAAGGTTTCCTTCAGCAGACCATTGAGGAGCTGGCTTCTGTCATCATGGATTCATTGGATCCGGAAGTCCGGTTTAAAGCTATTTCGAGTCGTTCAACTAACTGGAGCAAAGGTTGGTCTGAGGAGCTGGCCGAAATCATGAAATTAAATACCCATGAAGCGGTAGAAAATGTTCTGACAGAAGCCATCGAGAACGGTTCTTCTATTCAGGACATTGAATTGACTCTCCGGGACATGCCGCAGTTTGATAGATCGCGAGCGCGGACAACGACCATAACTGAAGTGCTTGCCGCTTCCCCTGCAGCGCAGCAGGAGGCTTATTCTCAATCACCAGCTGTCATCGGGAAAAAGTGGAGGCACAGCGGAGGAAAGAAAAACAATCCTCGGGAAAATCATATGGCTCTCGATGGAATGATTGTTGGAGTAGATGAAGAATTTACGATCCCGGGGAGCGGTGAAACCTGCATGCATCCGAGGGATTTTTAAAGCTGTCAGCAAAGGAACGAGTCAACTGTCATTGTGTTTTATCACCTGTGGTTGATAACAAAATTTTAGGGTTGTCAGCTGAGGAAAAAGAAGAGATTCGAAGAGAAGCCTTAGCAAATATGGAATAAAGTAGTATAATAGCCTCATTATATAATAGTGGGGTTTTAATATGGATTGGAATGCTTTTGTTGGGTTTATAAAGGAATACTTACCTGTTATTACTGTAGTTTTATCAGCGTTTATTGCATTTATTTCAACTATTCGACACAAAGACCTTGAAAGGTTTTATAAAAATGCTGAAAATAACTTAGAAAAAGTAATCGAACCTATGTATCTTAAGGTTAAAAACATCGAGAATATCAAGGATGGACAACATAAAATTGAGCTGATTAAAGACTTTTTCGATATTTATGATTCGAAAAAAATGAATATCTCAAAGCTTGGGAATAGACAGTTGATTAATAAATTTTTTGAGACTGAGAAGGCATTTAATCAATATATTCTTAAATTTGATGAAGAAAGTTTGAAATCATTATTCTTTAAAGTAAGGAGTCTAAAATATAATCTTGAAAAAGAGTATTGGAGGCTGTTTGAGACTATATATAAGGACTACAACTGGTATAAAAAAACTGTAGATATGAATTATTTATTTCGCTTTTTTTTAAGAATCTCTTTTTTTATTGAAAGTACCTTATATGCAGTTACTTGGATATCATTTGGTTTTGTAATGTTTGTAATTTTTGACGGAGTGTCTGTTAGTGAAGCAGTTTGGGTTGAAAACTTTAAAGAAGATTTTTTTTCTGCACTTATAATTTTCATTTCGTCTCTTGCCACCCTTTATATTTCTATGTTTATTAATTTTGCTTTTGCAGACGATACAAAACAGAAAAAAAAATTCGTCGATTATGCATCGGCAGGTTTAACTTATGTATGGAATAAGATGTCTTTAAAAATTCGAGAATGGAAAGAAGAACGAGCTAATCGCAAAGTAGAAAGAGAACGAGAAAGAGCTAATCTCAAAGAAGAAAGAGAACGTGCTGCCCGCTCAGAGGAAAATGATTAGGCTTGAAAGGAGGTGAAACAATGCCTCGAGAATTGGTAAACGCAAAAATTACACACGTTTCTTACGTTGACAAG
Organism: Bacillus sp. FSL W7-1354; assembly: GCF_038002405.1. Lineage (NCBI taxonomy): Bacteria > Bacillati > Bacillota > Bacilli > Caryophanales > Bacillaceae > Bacillus > Bacillus sp. FSL W7-1354. Next base: position 907,028 of record NZ_JBBOCL010000001.1, read on the forward strand.
GCTGCTAATCAAAAGCAGTTCTTTTTTATGAAATCAGAAAAACAGCCGGACTTTCAGAAAGAAATCAAGGTCCTGACAAAAGCGGATGATGAAAAAAAGCTTGTATACGGGATTGTATATGAACCAGATACGCCAGACGCTCATGGAGATTTCATGACAGCTGTCGAAATCGAGAAAGCCGCCCATGGATTCCTGAAGGATGCCAGGCAGATTGATAAGCAACATGATTTTCAAGGCGGCGTCGGTGAAGTGGTGGAATCCTATGTCGCGCCGACGGACTTTGAGATCAATGGTGAAACCATAAAAAAGGTTTCTTGGGTGCTTGTCACAAAAGCTTCAGATGAGGTCTGGGAACGGATCAAAAAAGGCGACATCACCGGTTATTCAATGGCCGGGACCGCCGAAACAATCGAAAAACAAAAAGAGAAGCCTTTTTCTCCTTATGCCAATGAAGAGAAAGGGCTTTTTAATTTGCTTAAAAATTTCTTTTTAGGCAAACATGAGGAGCCACAAACACCAGTAGGAAAAGCCGGCCGGAAGTTTTCGGCCTCCAACCTGAATGAAATCAAAAACGCTCATGCCGCTCTCGGCAATTTGCTGAGTCAGGCAGAAGCAGAAAAGGAGGAAGACGAGTTGAAAAAAGAAGATATTGAGAAATTGCTTGATGACAAATTAAACCCGATCACCAAGCGACCTGCTGAAATTGAAAAGGAAGCGGAATCTGCAGAGGGCGACGGAGAGGATGAAAAACAAGAACAGTCCGTCATCAAGCAAATGGATGAGCTGCTTGAACAAAAGCTCTCGCCTATTCAAGACCGGCTGGAAGCTGTTGAAAAGAGCCGCGGTATTTCAAAACAAGCGGGATCTGATCAAGAATCAGAAGAGTACATAAAAATACCAGACACCTTACTAAATAAGGTGTTTTTTTATTGGAGGCGATACATCATGGATATTAGAACTATACCAGTAGAAAAGATTAACCCTGCTCCATATAATCCGCGCATTGATCTGCAGCCAGATGATCCGGAATACGAAGCACTGAAACAATCTATGAAACGGTTTGGAGCAGTTGAACCGTTAGTTTGGAATGAAAAGACGGGAAACCTTGTCGGCGGTCATCAGCGGTTTAAAATTCACATGGAGGAGAAGCCGCGTACTCTCCAGGTGTCAGTTGTAAATCTGGATGAATCCGAAGAAAAAGCGTTAAACCTGGCTCTTAATAAAATTAGCGGCGATTGGGACGATTACAAACTTGAACAGGTTTTGGAAGACCTGCAGCACAATAATTTTGATCTATCCCTTACAGGCTTCTCAGAAAGTGAAATAGATGAAATCTTGGGAGAGCTGGCTGAGCATGAAGGCAACGAAGGAAAATCAATGACAGCCAGGAATTAGACCTGGATGATTATGAAGATGATCATTTCCAACATACCTGCCCCAAATGCGGATTTTCATTTAATGAATAGATGATTACATGGAAAAGAAAGAGTACCGTTGGAAGTTGGGCGATTTAAAAAACATCAAGAAAAATGGCCTTAAAGTATTCAGTACATTCTCTTGCGGCGGGGGTTCCTCTATGGGCTATAAGCTCGCCGGCTACGATCTTTTGGGGAACTGTGAGATCGATCCGCAAATGATGAAGATTTACAGGAAGAATCATAATCCGAAATATCCTTTTCTTATGGACATCAGAGACTTTAACAAAATGGAAAATCTGCCTGATGAATTGTTCGATTTAGATATTTTTGATGGTTCCCCGCCCTGTAGCGTATTTTCTATTGCGGGTGATCGGGAAAAGGCTTGGGGAAAAGAAAAAGCCTTTCGTGAAGGACAGGCCAAACAGTCACTTGATGATCTATTTTTTCATTACCTTGATGCTGTTGAAAGGTTGCGGCCAAAAATCTTTGTGGCCGAGAATGTCAAAGGAATGGTCAGTGGAAATGCAAAAGGTTATAGGAAAGAGTGCAGGATTTGGTAAAGTAACAGGAAGAATTTCTGCTGATCATAAAGTACTTTGGAGGCTAGATTACGATCCTGAAAAGGGATCTCATATAAATGTTGAAGATTATCGAAATGGAAAGGGAGACAAAGCAAAAAAAGTTTATATTCCTTTTGAGGGTAATGAAAAAACATACAAAACCCTTTTAAGACATTTAAATAAATAAGGAAGTGTTTAATATATGACTTTGTATGAAGAATGTTTAGAAGCATTAGGGGATCATAAAAAAGTTTTATCAAACGAAACAACAGAGAAATTTCATCAAGAACTTGCATCAAAATATCCATTTACATCTTGGGGAAGAATTCAATGGGAGTTAGTGAAGAATCACAAGTCTATTGAGTATGCCGAGGATATAGATGACTGGTTGACTGAGAATAATATAGAGGATAAAGAAATCATTCTACTATGGAGTTTCGGTGATTATCCAGCGATTAAAACAGAGTTAGATAATGCATTAAAGGTTATTGATGATGTAACTGCAGTGGGCTCAGACACTTTCATGTACAGTCCATATGGATTTGTAATTGAGTTTTTTCATGATGGAGATGTAACCATTGGTATGGCTAATAATTATAGAACCGACTGATGGTATCGTTCTGCGTTTTAAAAAGCATTTAATCCCTGATTAAGTGCTTTTTTAAATCCGAGAGAAAGGGGAACTTTTTCCGGACCTTTTTGTCATGCGAAATTGATGATGAAGGTCGTCTGCTTCACAGGAGGAGCGGCTGAAGTCTCTACAGTATCGAACGCAAGCGTTGATATTTCATTACGATGTTTATTTGCTAAGAAGAGACTCTGCATGCTCAATCCAAAATTGGAAAACCAGATAGGCTGCCAGATGATAATGACGGAGGACATTTAATTGATTCTAACTTGGGCATCTTTCCTGATCATGAAGATAAGCTCGCCCTATATGAAGGAGTTGCTGTTTAAGGGTTAGTAGAATATTATCTAAGTAGGTGAAGAAATGAAATTAGCAACAACAGAATTATTAAAAGAGTTGTCAGAATACCAATTTTTCAACTGGGAAGATGATGAACAAAACGAATTTAATTTAATTATTGGTATGCCAGATGAAAAATTGAAGAAAAAAGACTTTTACAGTTCTTTTGGATTTGAATCAGTCGAGAACCCCTATTCTGAAATTTGCATTGAATCAAAAGAATGGATTGAGTTAGAAGATCAATTCTTTAAATGGGTCACCCCTTATTTAACCAATTTTGAAAATACAATAATTACTCCTTTTTTAAGTGCGTATTGGGAAGGAGAAATAGATTTAGAAGATATAGATGATCAAGATCAAGAGCTTAGCATCGCGTATAAAGAGTATAAAAATTTTCTGATTTCTAAAGGGTTATACAGTATGGAACCAACTTTGCTTGAAACATGTAGAGGATATAAGATCGAAAATATTAATGAATATTCCATTATTGGGAAGATGGCGGCAAGATCAAATCAATACCTATTCTTTTCAGATCATAATAAAGTTTTTATGTTTACTGACGCTCTTACATTGAAAATTTATTTTAAAGATCAGGATGTTATGGAAAAAGAAAAGGATTTGATTAATAAAACCTTGAATCCTAAGTTTTTATAAAGGCTAAGACAAACAACTTGCGGACACTGAACTTACGCTTGATGCGTTCGTTTGGTGTCTCTTTTTATATTAAGGAGGGGGTTATAATGTCTGCTGAACATTTGTCTTTTCTGCCATCCATAGACGAGAAAGAAACAAATACGGAGCTGAAAAAATTTGTCAGGTAGACAGGGCGCTCAAATACAGCCTTGATGATGAGTAAAGATCATAAAGGCCAAGTATCCCCTCTGAAAAATCAAGGACTTTGAAATTGATATGGGGATCGGGCTAAAAAAAGATAAATCAGATCAAGTGCCAAACCATTTATCATTTGGCAACAGCCCCTCGGAATTACTTGAGGGCTGTTGTTTTAAGAACAAAAAAGCAGGCAAATAACCTGCTTAAAAACTCATTTTGCCCTTGAAAAAGACTCGCAAAATCAAATCTCGGGTCTTTCTATTAAGCAAAGAGAGGGCCAACAAAGCGAGAAATGTTACTTTGCGATGCAATTTTTAAATTGCCGCTCCAGCTCCTCTTTGTCCAAGTTCTTTCCAATGAAAACAAGTTCGCTTTGTTTTGTCTCGTTTTCGTTCCACTTGCGATCCGGACGTCCTGAAAACAGCATATGCAACCCTTGGAATACGATTCGATATTCTTCCCCTTTAATAGAAAGGATCCCTTTATAACGTAATAAATCTTCGCCTTTTTCCCGTACGAGATAACTCATCCAATGATCCACTTTTGCCAAATCAAGAGGCTTCTCTTCCCGAAAAGCAATAGAAGACACTTTATCATCATGATGATGGTGATGATGATCCTCTAGAAAATGAGGGTCGATTTCAAGTTTTCGATTGACGTCAAACGTATTGATCCCCAGGATATCTTTTAAATTGATCTTGCAATCTCTGGCATGCAGCCTCTTAGCCGCAGGATTAATGTTGACAAGTCTTTGCTCCAAGGATTCCAAATCGTCATTTGATACTAAATCTGTTTTATTGAGGATGATGACGTCAGCAAAAGCAATTTGTTCTTGAGCTTCATCCTGATCATCCAGATGTCTGGCGATATGCTTGCTGTCTACTACCGTGACGATGCTGTCAACTTCAAATATGTCGGACAGCAGCTCATCCATAAAAAAAGTCTGGGCAACAGGTGCTGGGTCAGCCAGTCCTGTTGTTTCGATTATAACCCGGTCGAATGCAACTTTCCCTTGATCCATTGAGAATACAAGAGTTCTCAGAATGCGAATCAAATCTCCGCGGACCGTGCAACAGATACAGCCGTTGTTCATTTCCAAAATTTCTTCTTCAGAATCAACGACGAGCTGATTGTCTATCCCGACTTCTCCGTACTCATTGACAATAACCGCAATCTTTTGATTGTGTTTTTCTGTAAGTATTCGATTTAAAAGTGTGGTTTTCCCGGCGCCTAAATATCCAGTGAGAATAGTGACAGGAATTTTCTTTTTAGTTAAAGGCATGATCATTCGACCTCATTTACAATTTTTTTGATACTTTGATTACTTTTTCTTTGTCTTTTGGAATCCCGGCGATGACGCCAGATGAACGTTCGAAACGTTGGCCATCATACAAATGACTTGCTTTTTCTTGATAATCTTCATTGGTACAAAGCGAGTCAATCAGGAGGGGGACATCCTCCGGTTTTAAATCTTTATACCATGTTCCTTTCGGATAGTGGATGACCACGCACTTATCTTGGCATCTTCCATTACACCGCGTGCGCGTTGTATGAATGACATCGTCAAGCTCCCGGTCTGAAATTTCTTGCCGAATCACTTGAGTCAGTTCCTCAGCTCCGACCCGATTGCAGCTGCTGCCGTTGCATATAAAGATATGATGTTTCATATTACTTAAATCCCATGTCGCCATATGTATCTTTCCTCCAGGTAAAACAGAATTATTACGATTTGAAAGCGGTAAAATGATAAAGAACTAAGTAAGCCCCGGTCGATAACTGTCCCGAAAGGTGAAACCGATAACCGGGGAGACAGTGGGGTAAGCTCCGCATTTCATCGTCACCTTGAGCTTTTCACTCCTTTCGCAAGCTCTCTATTCAGCCTTCTCTTGCCGCCTTTGGTTGTTTATTTATATGGTCTCTCTTTCAATACGGCAAACAAAACGTAATTATTACGATTTAAAAATCATTTTATCTCTTTTTCAAGTCAAACGCAAATAGAAGAGGTTAAACGGTGCCAATGAGATCTGAGCAGCTTCTTTTTCAGCCAGAGCCTATCTGGCTCAGGGGAGGGTTTGCATTATATTATTGTACTGAATATAAAAGAACTTTACCCCTTTTCCTAAGCTGGAAAAATTGATAAAATTTTTAGCGGAGAATGAAAAAACACGATTCGGTTGGTAGTCCGGATGCATGATTGATCATGCCAGTAACCTTCCCCTCCTCGGGATGTCCGTCATTCTCTGAAGTACATGTTGATGGAGGAGGGAATCGTTATGAAATTAACGGTTTACTATGATGGTCAGTTTTGGATAGGAGTCATTGAAGTTGTGATTGAAGGTAAGCTGAGAGCCGTCCGGCATTTGTTTGGCAAAGAGCCGAAGGATTCGGAAGTTTTGCATTTTGTTCATCATCAACTTTTACAGGCACTGTCACAAGCAGATCAGGAAGGAGTTAGGCTGGACGCCCGCCGCCCGCGCAAAATAAATCCGAAAAGGCTGCAGCGGCAAGTGTCTAAAGAATTGAAAAATGCTGGTGTGTCTCATAAGGCGCAAGAAGCGATAAAACAAGAGCTGGAAGCAAGAAAACGAAAGAAAAAGCGGCTGACAAAAGAGCAGCGGGAAAAGGAAAAAGAACAAAAGTATTTACTCAGAAAGCAAAAAGCGAAACAAAAGCATAGTGGAAAATAGAATTTCTTTGGAGCAAAGTGAAGCTCAATAGAGGCGCGTTTTCCTGTATTGTATTAAAAAAAGGCTCTTTTTAAAAAGAGCCTTTCATAATGGAGTCAATAACGATAAGCAAGAGGGGAGAACATGTAAAATAAGGAGAAGGTCATAGGTTATTGCTTTTTAAAACAGAACCATTTTAGAACTTAATAGCCTCCATAACCACCGCCGAACCAGCTGGCACCAATGATGATTAAGAGAATGAACAGGACAACAATTAAAGCAAAACCGCTTCCGTATCCGTAACCTCCGCTCATTTGTTTCACCTCCCTAAAGATACATAGTTTATCCTATGTATCTTTATCAATTCGGTATAGGATATTGATTTACATTTTTAAAAATAGTTGACCCATTTGCAACTGCGCCCTCATGCGGAGTCTTCGTGCAGAGAGGATGAAAATGGTGATTGGCGTCCTTTAAACGGAATATAATGCAATAAATCCACCGAAAAGGGCGCTGAGTAAATTGAATTTTCAATTAACTGAGGGAGACATGCTTTATATCATTAGAAACGGCCTTCAAACAACACAGTATCCCAAGCAAGTAATGATCGTTGGTGCCGGGTTGTCCGGGCTTGTCGCAGCGTCTTTATTAAAGAGTGCCGGGCACAGAGTGACGATCGTGGAAGCGAATGACAGAGTGGGAGGACGTGTTTTTACTTCCCGTGCGCCCTTTAGCGAAGGGTTGTATTTCAATGCCGGTCCGATGCGCATCCCCGATATTCATACTTTAACGATAGAATACATTAAGAAATTTAATCTGCCTGTCAATGAGTTTATCAACAGAACCCCCATGGATATTCTTTACGTCAACGGCGTGAAAACTCGTCTTCATGAGTTTGAAAGATATCCGGGTGTTTTAAGATTCCCGGCTGCTCCCCATGAGCAGGGGAAAACGGCTGAACAGCTGATGCTTTCTGCATTGCAGCCTATCCTCAATTTTATCAGCCAAGATCCGGCGAGAAATTGGCGTATTGTTGAAAAACAATACAGAAACGAATCGTTGGGCTCTTTTCTCAACACTCATTTTTCACACGGCTCCATTGATATGATTGGTGTGCTTTTGGACATGGAAGCGTACATGGGATTGTCACTTGTCGAAGTATTAAGGGAATCGATCTTTTTTACATCGCCGTCTCGTTTCTATGAGATTACAGGTGGCATGGACTTGCTGACGCAAGCTTTTCTTCCGCAATTAAAGGGCGATATTTTATTTGGTCATAAATTGATGAAAATATCTCAAACTGAAAACAATGTGACAGCCCATTGTATCCACCAACAGTCGGCAGAACATTCAGCTCTGACAAGTGATTTCACAATCGTAACAATTCCTTTTTCAACTTTGCGATTTGTGACCTTTGAGCCGTTTGATTCGTTTTCCTACCATAAGCGGAGAGCGATTCGGGAGCTTAACTATATTGCCGCGACAAAAATAGGAATCGAATTTAAGAGCAGGTTTTGGGAAAGAGTCGGGCAGCGCGGCGGGAGATCCATTACCGATTTGCCGATTCGCTTTTCATATTACCCAAGCAGCGGCATAGGGGCACACGGTCATGCTGTTATTTTAGCGAGCTATACGTGGGCTGATGAAGCGCTGATATGGGACAGTCAGCCGGAAGAAGAGCGGATCCGCTATACGCTGAAAAATTTAGCGAGAATATATGGAGATATCGTGTATTCCGAGTTTGTATCAGGCGCTTCTTTCAGCTGGACGCAAAATCCTTTTTCAGCGGGAGCATTTACAGCTTTCGAACCTGGTCAGGAATTGGAGCTGTATCCTTATATTCCTATGCCTGAGGGAAGGGTGTATTTTGCCGGGGAGCACGCTTCCCTCACTCACGGGTGGATGCAGGGAGCGATTGAATCGGGAATACGGGCGGCATATGAAGTGAATCAGTCCTCCCGCGTGTAACCATGAACTTTGCAAGTATTGAAGGAATGGGAAAGAGTCGCTTTTAAAAGGCGGCTCGTTCGTTTTTATTTAAGGCAAACAGACGGATCATGCAATAAACGCCGATCGGCTGCTTCCTAAACAGTAAGAAATGTGTTCCCCTTTCTTAAAAACAAGTTTTTAAGAACTTCATTTATAAAAAATTTTAATGCTTATGATACAATTGAATTGTAGATGTAACACGATGAGCGATAAGTGTTTTGCTGAGGTGCATGATCGGATCGCCCGCATTTTTTCGTTAAGAACCCCTCTTTTTCTAACAATAAAAAAGCCCCCAAATCGAGTTTTCCCTTAGGAAAGGCTCATGACATACCGGATGGAATGGTTTAACATTCCGCCGGGCAGAATAGCTTCGAAAGGATTGAATCACATTGAATGCTGCTCATGAACGAAACATCATGCTTTTGCTTCTCTGTTTGACAGCAGGTATTGTAGATGTGATTGGGTACTTAAGTATCGGTCACGTATTTACTGCTAATATGACCGGGAATATCGTACTGTTAGGATTATCAATCGGCAATTCTCTTCATGCGACCGCCGTGTACTCGCTGATCGCATTGTTCGGATTTATCATCGGCGTGATTATTTCAGCAGCCATTGTCGGAAAACAGGAAAAATCGTTCTGGCCGTCAGGCGTCACGATTGCACTTGCTGTTGAAGCAGCCGTATTGCTTCTATTTGCTTGTCTGACTTTCTATGAAAGTTCGCCAAACTTTTTGATCTTGCTGTTAAGCATGGCGATGGGGCTTCAGACTACAGCAGCCAGAAAGCTCGGCATAGCAGGGATTTCCACTACTGTCCTAACGGGGACGCTCGCAAACTTTTTCGAAGATGTGACAAAACGGTTCCTCAGCAAAAACGACCAAAAGGTCATCCATAAGGACGCATGGCTTCGCGCTTTGACGATTGTGCTCTATTGCCTGGGGGCCGTCATCGCCGCACTTGCTGAGCCTGCGCATCCGTTTGCCGTGATTTGGATTCCAATCGCAATCATTATTGGGATTATTGCGATTGCAGGCACAAAGTTTCACGGATGGAGTGAAGACTGAAGGACGGGTCCCATACACGAGCATACGCGAACATCGTTTGTTACATACGTTTTATGAGGGTGCCTGTTCGGGTAAAAGAACGGGGGACAGCACCAGTATCGGTTAAGATTGGGAGGAGGATAAATGGTTGGAACACATTAATATGGAGCAGTTTATTTTATTAGCGGCCTTATTGCTGATTATCGGTGTACTGACAACGAAATTTTCGACAAGGCTCGGAGTGCCCGCTCTCGTCTTGTTCTTGATTGTCGGGATGGTCATGGGGAGCGACGGTCTCGGAATTATTTATTTTAATAATCCCGAGTTAGCCCAGCTGATCGGAGTTATCGCACTCGTCGTCATCCTTTTTGAAGGCGGTCTGCAAACAAAATGGTCTTCAATCAAAGCGGTCGCCGTTCCTTCATTGTCGCTCGCAACGATTGGCGTTTTGCTGACCACCTGTGTGGTTGCGGTTGCGGCCAAACTGATTTTTAATGTTTCCTGGATGGAAGGCTTTTTATTCGGAGCGATTGTCGGTTCTACAGATGCGGCCGCGATTTTCGCCGTTTTGAAAGGCCAGAATATTAGAGACAGATTGAGCTCTACACTGGAAGCAGAGTCGGGTACAAATGATCCGATGGCGATGTTTTTGACTTTATCGCTCATCCAGCTGCTGACGGCTGATCATTCATCTTATTTCATGCTTGTGATTTCATTTTTCTGGCAGATGGGAATGGGGCTTTTGCTCGGATATGTACTCGGGCGGTTCGCCAGCTTTGCCATCAATAAAATCAACTTGGATTCAAGCGGACTTTATCCGATCTTTGCTCTTGCTTTTGCGCTTCTTACCTACAGTCTTACAGATGTCATCGGGGCGAGCGGCTTGCTTGCCGTCTACATTGCTGCGCTTGTCATCGGAAATCAAGATTTGACTTACCGACATTCTATTTTCAGGTTTAATGAAGGCTTTGCCTGGATGATGCAGATTTTGATGTTTATTATTCTAGGATTATTGGTTTTTCCTGCCCAATTTTTATCTTTCGATATCATTTTCAAAGGCTTCCTGCTTTCGCTGATTTTAATTTTTATCGCCAGACCGGTTGCCGTTTTTCTGTCGACCATCAAAATGGGCTTTCATTTTAACGAAAAAATCTTCTTGTCGTGGGCCGGATTAAAAGGGGCCGTTCCGATCGTTCTCGCAACATTCCCCATGACGATGGGGCTTGAAAACAGCCAATTGGTCTTCAATGTCGTATTCTTCGTCGTTTTAACATCTGCTTTGATCCAAGGATCAACCATATCGGTCTTCGCAGAAAAATTGAAATTGAACGGACCGCAGAAAGTCGAAGCGCCGCATTCGCTCGAGCTTGTTTCCATCGGCAAGGCGAACGCCGAAATTATCGAATTTGAAGTCGATGACCAAACAGCCATCACCGGGCAGGCACTGAAAGACATCAGCTTTCCGAAAGATGCCCTGATCAATGCGATCATCCGAAACGGGGATTTGGTCACGCCGCACGGAGAAACGAAAATTAAATCAGGCGATATTTTGTATATTCTCGTATCGAAAAAACAAAAAAAGGAACTGAAAAAATTATTAAACAGGGAATTTGATTAAGCTTTCGGAAAAGCACAGGACAAGGCTGGCTTGCTCAGTATGTCACGAATAAAGGTCAATGAAGGGTACTGCACCGGTATTCTTCATTGGCCTTTTTTTGCAATGTGAAAGTTCAGCTTATGTTCCTTACATTGATCCCTTTGTTGATCAATTGTATAATTTAAAAATCAAATATGAGGAGGCGCATGAATGATGAAGTGCAAAAAAATAAATGGGTTAACATTTGAGGGGAAAGCGCATCATTAACCCTATAAACTGCGTGATTCCCCTATAATTTTGGGGGTATCATTCAATTGAAAAACAGTAAAATGCAGTCCTTCAAGCATCAAAAGAAGGCGTTTTGGTGGCTTAGCTTTGTCGCTTTCTTCAGTGTGATGAACGAAACCGTATTTAATGTTGCATTGCCGGACATAAAAAATCAATTTGGCGTGTCGCCTGCCGCGGCAAATTGGGTGAATACGAGTTTTATCATTTCCTTTGCTGCTGGTTCGGTCGTTTACAGCAGGCTTTCTGATATGTATGGTGTCAGAAAGCTGTTTGTGGCCGGACTAATCATCTATGGCGGAGGTTCATTAATAGGTCTTTCGGCTCAGTCTTATTTCACGGCCGTGATCTTTGCGCGCTTTGTTCAAGGAGCCGGGGCTTCCGCTGTACCCGCGCTTATCCTGGTCATCATTACACGCTATGTTCGTCCGGAGGGCCGGGGCAAAGCGTTCGGCCTTGTCGGATCACTAGTGGCAATGGGCGAGGGAATAGGTCCGGCTATCGGCGGAATGATTGTACATCATATTCATTGGTCGTTTCTGTTCCTTCTTCCGATGGCGGCGCTGATGTCGATTCCTTTCTTCCTCAGAAATATGCCTGCTGAAGCCGCTGTAAAAGCAAATCTGGATATCATTGGGATCGTCCTGCTGACAATCAGCATTGTGATGTTCGCTGTATATATATCGCTGTATCATGTCTTTTATTTAGCGGCGGGCATTTTTTGCTTGATTGGAGCTGCGGTTCATACCCGATATGCGGAACATCCTTTTATTGACCGGTCTTTAATCAAGAATCGCAGATATATAGGCGTCGTTTTGGCAGGATGTGTCGTATTGGGAAGCGTTGCGGGAATCGTCTCTGTCGTTCCATATATGATGAGAGTCTTGTTCAGTTTAAATGCCGATATTATCGGAAGCGGCATTATGCTTCCGGGTAGTGTGGGCGTTATCTTTTTCGGCGTCGCGGGGGGAGCCCTTACCGATCGCTTCGGCAGCCGGTTTGTTTTTACTCTTGGATGGTTATTGATCTTGGCAACCATAGCGGCCGCGTCACAGTTCGGTGACCGGACACCATGGTTGATGACGATGCTGCTCGTGTTTATATTTGGCGGTCTTTCATTTGTGAAGACGTCGATTTCCAATAGTGCCGCAGAAAGCTTGGAAGAAGAGGCTGCAGGCGCTGGAATGGGGATGCTGAATTTTGCCTGTTTTTTATCTGAAGGAATAGGCGTGGCATTTGCAGGAGGCTTGATGGCAGTGCGCGGGTTCGGCTATTCTGCGCTTCCGGCAATGGACAATGCCTGGGGCGCTGTATTCAGCCGCTCGTTTGCCATATTCACAGTCTTTGTATTGGCTGGCGGATTGCTATATTTATTGACTTGCAAACGCAAAAAATCTTAACATATTCGAATGGTTGGGCGGGACCGCCCAGCCGTTTTTTATGTTGTATGGATTTTCTGAAACATGATGAAAGTAAAGGATGAAGAAATTATGAAAGAAGCATCGGCACCTTTGAAATTGACGGACTGACAATTGAATATTCGCGAATAGGTGAAGGGAAGCCGATTCTAGTGATGCATGGAGGCATTTGAATTGAATTTGGGTATCAAGAGAGGTTGACGTAGAGTCGACGGCAGGGGAGCCGATTCACATTACCTCATATTGAAGCGGGAACCGTCGAACAAATTAATATACATGCAATGTAAGGGAAGTCTCGCAAACTGCTCTTAAAAGTTCATGATTTGTTTTAAAATAAGGCGGACAATCCGTGTAGTGTACACTATAGTTGATATCAAGGAGGGATTACGGTGTACGAGTCCAAGAAACATTTAAAAGAAGAAATTCATAAGCGTTATTTGTTACTAGATGGGGAGTTTGACGATATCCCCGATCAGTTTAGAGATGTTCGGGATCAAGACGTAGATCGAACGCCAGGGGAAATCCTTGCTTATCAGCTCGGATGGTTAAACCTGTTGATGAGCTGGGACAGGGATGAGCGCTTGGGAAAAACCGTTGTCACTCCCTCTCCTCATTATAAATGGAACCAACTGGGTGCTCTTTATCAATCTTTTTACGATATGTATTCTTACTTTTCGTTAACTGAGCTTCGCCAAGAATTCAAGAAAGCAGAGGCACAACTTCAGTCTTGGATTGATACGCTCACGGATGAAGAATTATTCACCCAAGGTACTTTGAATTGGACAGGTGAAAACCCGAAGTGGCCTGCTATAAGGTTCATTCACGTCAACTCTGTGGCTCCATTTAAAAACTTCAGGACTAAAATAAGGAAGTGGAAGAAGAATCAACTGGGATGAAAGAGTGTTAACATGAAGAAGTGCATTCAAAAGATACTCAATTTTTCTTATGAAGCTGAAATTAACAATGCTATAAAGTTATCTATATTCACTTCTTTCGAGGCATTTTCCATTTTGTGAAAAGCCCGCGATTGAAACGATGCGGCTATGCAATGTGGTAAAACTTTGCATAAAAAACTTAACATTTTAAAAATCCAGCCGATATGATGGATAAATAACTGCACGCTTCCGGCGTATATGGTATGGTAGCTAGTAAGTATAGGAAAAGGGAGGATATGAATGATCATCGTCACAACAGATACAATCGCGAATCAAAATATCGTCGAAGTCAAAGGGCTTGTCACCAGCAGCATCGTTCAGTCGCGGAATATCGGAAAAGATATTCTGTCAGGATTGAAGTCGGTCATTGGCGGAGAATTAAAAAATTACACCCAAATGCTTGAGGATTCGAAAAAAGCTGTGAGGGAACGGCTCGTGAATCAAGCTGAAGAACTCGGAGCAAACGCGATCGTCGGTCTAAGGTTCGAACTATCTGCAGGCCAGGGTACCTCCGAACTAATCGGATATGGTACGGCTGTTGTAATCGGCTGACGTTCAACCGAAAAACGAAGGCGGCGGCTATCATTGCCGCCTCAGCGGGTCAAGAAGGCTTCCCTGTCTGTTTGGTCTCTTTATGTTTTTGAGTCAGATGGGGATACTTTCTGTAGATGACAAGCGCTATGATCGCCATGTATAAGCCGTAGACACCGATAGAGATCAGCTTGTTTTCACTGAAATTGGCACCTGCGATCGAGACGACGAGAACGTTAGGGATTTTTCCAAGTGTCGAAGCCGCGAAAAAGACAGCCCATTTCACCTTGCTTAATCCGCAGACAATATTCATGACAACGGCGGGGATAACGGGGATCAGTCTGCCCAATAGTACGGCTGTAAAAGCATTTTGGTTAAAATAGGCTTCATATTCGCTCATTTTCGGGTATTTCGTTAAGCGTTTGCGAGCCAAATCTCTGAATCCGTAACGTGAGAGGAAGAACAAGAGCATGGTGCCGAGCATCGACCCTGTCAGCGTGATCAGCACGCCGTCTGCGATTCCGAACAAAGCGCCGTTTAATCCGGCAATGAGCGCAAACGGGACGATCGGGAAAAATACACAGGCCGCCACAAGCAGCATGCTGAATAGCACCGAATAAACGCCTCCGTCCCTGATGACGCCGAGCCAGGAATCTTTGCAGACGAATCCGACCGCGATGATACTTGCCATGATGATGATAGTGAATAGTTTTTTGATCATACCGCTCCCGCTGCCTTTCTTTGTTTTTAGCTTCTATATTTGCAATAAAGCTTCTTCCACGTTTGCCAAAATCTCGTCTGTTTTTGACAGGTTGCAATTGCTGAGCATAATCAGCACTTTTTTCTCGTTTATGTATCGGTTAATCGAGCTGATAAAACCGTGGATTTCTCCATCATGCCATATTTTATACTTGTTTTGATGATTAATAAACCATCCGTATCCGATCGAATTGTTTTGAATGAGTGCCGGAGAAGGGCCTTCGGCTGCAAAAGCCGGTTTTTTGACACAGCTGTAAAGCGCTTCTTTCAAAGCGCCTTTTGTGACAAGCTTTTCAGTGTAAAGCGCCCTGTCCCATAAGTACAAGTCTTCAACGGTTGAATACAGCCCGCTTTCCCCGTAGCCGTATACGATAGGCGCTTTGATCATTTCGCGATTCAGGCATAAGTATCCGACTGTGGGCGAAATATCTTCCGGGGAAGCGAAGAAACCGGAGTTTTTCATGCCTAAAGGGTCAAAGATCAATTCTTGAATGACATCTCCATAAGCTTCATTTGTGATTGTTTCAATGATTTTTGTGAGTAATATGTATCCTGAATTGCTGTAATTAAACCTTTGTCCCGGGCGAAATTCGAGCGGTTTGTCAATAAACCGGCCGATAAATTGGTCTAACGGTGCGCGCTCCAGCTCAATATCGAGCAATTCTTCCTCTAGAAAATCAGGAATTCCGGACGTATGGCTTAATAAATGTTTGATGGTAATGCTGTCGCCGTTCGGATAGCCTTCTAAATAGTTTTGTACCGGATCATCAGTACGAAGCAGCCCCTTTTCTTGCAGCTGCATGACCGCTATGGCTGTGAATTGCTTTGTCAGCGAAGCAATTTGGTAGCGTGTAGACGGTTTATTCTTCACTTTGTCCTTGCAATTAGCATAACCGTATCCTTTCGATAGCAGAATACCGTTTGAGTCTGCCAGCAAAATGCTGCCGTGAAAATGATTGTTGGATGCTTGTTCCATTAAATAATCATCAAGATGTTCCGCTGTATATACCAATAACAACAGTCCTTTCATATCTAATTATGATGAGAAGGAAACGATAAACGATAGTTTTGAAAGGAAATGAAGCAGGAAGCGCGACAAAATAACATTATAAAAATTTTTTTGTATTTACCATCATTTACAGAATAATTTAAACTAAATTTAAAATATGGCAATTTCATGACATCCGTTAAAACGAGTGCTGTTTTGACGGTTGTTTTTTGGTTTAAAACGATTGAAATATAAGTCGGCAGTATCGAAAAGGGGAATAAAGTCGAGTACGGCCTTAAACTAAGGTCTAAAGTTTGGTGTTTTTTTGTGAGAAAAAGGACTATATTAGTATTTTTTAATTTTAATTTAATTTTGAAGGGTTTTTCCTTTATTATCTATAATATGTTGTTTAACATAGTGAAAGAGATTTAAAATCATCGTTACTGTTATGAAGCGAAAAATAACGGGAGGTTAAAAAATGGGCCAAAAACATATCGCGATTTTTAATATTCCCGCTCACGGGCATATTAATCCGACGCTTGCTTTAACGGCAAGCCTTGTCAAACGCGGTTATCGGGTAACATATCCGGTAACGGATGAGTTTGTGAAAGCTGTTGAGGAAACTGGGGCAGAGCCGCTCAACTACCGCTCAACTTTAAATATCGATCCGCAGCAAATTCGGGAGCTGATGAAAAATAAAAAAGATATGACGCAGGCTCCGATGATGTTTATGAAAGAAATGGAGGAGGTTCTTCCTCAGCTTGAAGCGCTTTATGAGAATGACAAGCCTGACCTCATCCTTTTTGACTTTATGGCCATGGCGGGAAAAATGCTGGCTGAGAAGTTTGGAATAGAGGCGGTTCGCCTTTGTTCTACATATGCACAGAACGAACATTTTTCATTCAAATCAATGTCTGAAGAGTTTAAGATCGAGCTCACGCCTGAGCAAGAAGCCGCTTTGAAAAATGCGAATCTTCCGTCATTTAATTTTGAAGAGATGTTCGAACCGGCAAAATTGAACATTGTCTTTATGCCTCGTGCTTTTCAGCCTTACGGCGAAACGTTTGATGAACGGTTCTCTTTTGTCGGTCCTTCTCTAGCCAAACGCAAGTTTCAGGAAAAAGACACGCCGGTTATTTCGGACAGCGGCCGTCCTGTCATGCTGATTTCTTTAGGGACGGCGTTCAATGCCTGGCCGGAATTTTATCATATGTGCATCGAAGCATTCAGGGACACGAAGTGGCAGGTGATCATGGCTGTCGGCACGACAATCGATCCTGAAAGCTTTGACGACATACCTGATAACTTTTCGATTCATCAGCGCGTTCCCCAGCTGGAAATCCTGAAGAAAGCAGAGCTTTTCATCACCCATGGGGGTATGAACAGTACGATGGAAGGATTGAATGCCGGTGTACCGCTTGTTGCCGTCCCGCAAATGCCTGAACAGGAAATCACTGCCCGCCGCGTCGAAGAACTCGGGCTTGGCAAGCATTTGCAGCCGGAGGACACAACAGTTGCTTCATTGCGGGAAGCCGTCTCCCAGACAGACGGTAACCTGGATGTCCTGAAACGCGTAAAGGACATGCAAGAGCACATTAAACAAGCAGGAGGAGCCGAGAAAGCCGCAGATGAAATTGAGTCATTTTTAGCACCGGCAGGAGTGAAATAACCATATGAAGGAACCCGGGAAATCCCCGGGTTTTTTGTTGCAGCCGAAAGGAAGCGGGAAAAGTATACAGAGGCGCTTTTTGAACATACTACCTTCTATTAAATGTATTAAAAAGGAGGAAGTGATTTGTCAAATCAGGGCAATTTCAAAAAAACGATCTCTCTGCTTGACCTGATTTTGATCGGCATGGGAGCGATATTCGGCTCGGCTTGGCTGTTTGCCGTCAGCAATGTCGCTTCAAAAGCCGGGCCCGCGGGAAGCTTTTCGTGGATTATCGGCGGCGTCATTATCCTTTTAATCGGCCTCGTTTATGCCGAGCTGGGAGCTGCTTTGCCGCGGACGGGCGGGATTATCCGCTATCCGGTGTATACCCACGGCCACCTTGTCGGATACTTGATTTCATTTATCACGATCGTTGCCTATACAAGCCTGATTTCAATCGAAGTGACCGCTGTCAGGCAATACGTAGCTTATTGGTTTCCCGGTTTGACGATAAAAGGTTCTGAATCGCCGACGATTATCGGCTGGCTTTTGCAGTTTGTGCTGCTTTGTTTGTTCTTTTTACTCAATTATTGGAGTGTCAAAGCGTTTGCGAAATCAAATTTAATCATTTCGGTTTTTAAGTATTTTGTTCCTTTGACGATCATTGTCGTATTGATATTCCATTTTAAGTCGGCCAACTTTGCGGGAGAATTTGCCCCGTTTGGCTTTGACGGGGTGCAGGCGTCCATTTCGACCGGCGGGGTGATGTTTGCATACCTCGGTCTTCATCCGATCGTTTCGGTCGCCGGTGAAGTGAAAAATCCGCAGCGGAACATCCCGGTCGCTCTGCTGATTTGCATCATTGTTTCGGCTTGCATTTATACGATACTGCAAGTGGTGTTTATCGGAGCCATCCCGACTGATATGCTGAATGACGGCTGGAAAGCGATCGGCAAGGAATTTTCTCTTCCATTCAAAGACATCGCGGTGCTTCTTGGGATGGGCTGGCTTGCCACTCTTGTCGTTCTGGATGCGATCTTATCACCCGGCGGAAACGGCAATATTTTTATGAATACGACGTCGCGCTTGGTTTATGCATGGGCGCGGAACGGCACGTTGTTCAAAGTGTTTGCCAAGGTGAATAAATCGACGGGAATTCCGCGTCCGTCGTTGTGGCTGTCGTTCGCGCTCGCCGTTTTTTGGACGCTTCCTTTTCCGTCTTGGGACGCGCTCGTCAATGTTTGCTCTGTAGCCTTGATTCTTTCCTATGCGATTGCTCCGGTTTCAGCGGCAGCGCTGAATGTGAATGCCAAGCAACTCAACAAGCCTCTGCAAATCAAGGGGATGGCTGTCATTGCTCCTGTCTCCTTCGTATTTGCGTCGTATATCGTCTATTGGTCAGGCTGGAACACCGTGTCATGGCTGCTCGGATCGCAGCTCGTGATGTTTGCCGTTTATTGCGCGTGTAAAAAATATGTTCCCCAAGACGATGTTTCGTTTGCACAGCAGCTTAAATCAAGCTGGTGGATTGTCGGTTATTATGTCATGCTCTTGATTTTGTCGTATCTCGGCTCATTCGGTAATGGCGTGGGCCTATTGAGGACACCGGTCGATTTAATCTTGATCGCAGCAGGATCGATTGCGGTATTTTACTGGGCGAAATATACGGCCCTTCCAAAGGCAGTCATTGATTATGATGAGAAAAAAGAAGAAACCGTTTAAATAAGAATCCCCCGCGTATGGACTGCGGGGGATTCACGTTTTCATTACAGTTGCGGAAGATCTTTAGCTGTTTCGGCAGCTTTGGTATCAACTTGAATTTGTTGAGATAAATTGGCAGGATGGTAATAACCTTTTGACATCATATAGTTTGTGATCTGTTCATGAGTATCAATCGCGTCGTTTAAATACTGCTTAAGCGTTTCACGCACTTCTGGAGAAGATGTTTCTGTGATAGCAGTGGCAATGTTTTTGACACCGGTTTTCGCTGAGATTAAAAAGTCGGTCGCTATCACTTGTTCAGTCATCGCGCCCATTCCTGTCATGTTTTGGATGAATTCGTTCATACGGTTTCACCTCTCATTGACAGCAGTCCTTGCAAATGCTCGATCTGATGCTTTGTTTGGGAAGCATCCCGTTCCAAGATGTCGCGAAGCTCTTGATCCTGCACCATTCCCGTCATTGTTGATGACTTAGTCAGGCAAAGGTTTTTAAACATTAACAGCTCATGCAGTTCCAATGTTTCATGAATCCCATTATTCAATTGCAAACATTCCTTTCAGATTTGTTATTGTGTGAAGGACACATCATTAGTATCAAGGTTCATTAGCGGGATTATTCTGTTTGCTGTTTTACAATAAATTACATGTTGCTGTCAGGCTTTTCTGACGCGAAAGAATTTGGTCAAGAGCCAGGTTCCTTGCGGAAAACTGAGCGTGAGCTGCCAGACACCGCCGCCGCCAAGTCCGTATTCGATGATGAGTTGCAGTTTTTTTCCAATACTGCGTGCGTCTTCAAACCATATGATGTGCCTTCTGCCTTGTTCATCTGTGTATTGGAGAAAAGGGGACTCAGACTTTGTATCATATTGAATCGGTACCTGGTGCTTCATGGCGAGCTGAACGGCGCCTTGGTTGGCGATTCCCGGGTATACGGTACCAGGCTGATAGGGCAGCGTCCAGTTATAGCCGTAAAGCGGAAAGCCGAGAATGATTTTTTCTTTTGGAATATGGCGAAGGGCAAATTGAATCGTCTGCCGGACTTCATTGATCGGAGCGACGGGGCCGGGTTCGCTTGTTCCGTGGTGCCAGTCGTATGCCATGATAAAGACAAGGTCGCTCACTGCGCCGATTCCGCCATAGTCATACCCTTTCAGCCAGGCGATATTTTCATTTGTTTTCGGCGGAACGGCAACCGTCAACACATAACCGGAAGGCTTCAGCCGCTCTTTCAACAGGCGGAGAAAACCTGAAAATAAATCTCTGTCTTCCTCCACAATCTGTTCGAAATCAATATTGACGCCAGCATATCCTTTTCTGGAAATCGTTTGAACAATATTGTCGATGAGTCGGTTTCTTACGTCAGGCTGATTTAATACGCGGTGCGCAAGAGACGGACTAAAGCCTGTTTCTGTCAGATTGGTGACTGTCATGAGGGGAGGAACGCGCCGCCTCCAGGCCGTTTGTACCGCCGGTGAATCATTCAGCTCGCTTAACGATCCGTCGCTTGAAATATGGTATTCAAAAAATGCCAGATATGTGGCGTAGGGGGCAAAATTATGAATCAATTCCTGGTCTAAGCCGGGGTTTCTCAATGTGTAATATCCTAAAGCGGTGATCGGTTTTTTCGGCAATTCCGGAATCGTCACTTTCATCCCCGGCCTCATATTGGCAGGCGTTACAGACGGATTTGCTTTTTGCAATGCTTCGGCGGATACAAACGTCCAGCGGGCGATCGAATCATAATTGTCTCCCTGCTGAACCGTATATGTATAAAGCGGTATTAAAAGAGCCTGTCCGGGGACAATGTTTGTTTCGACCAACCCGTTTGCCAATCGGATCTGGTCAATCGAAATTCCGAACCTGGCACCGATGACAAATAATGAATCTCCCGGCTGAACCGTATAAATAAACAACGGGCACACTTCCTTTTATTCCTCTGTATGTGACAGGGGTTTTATGCTATGTCTATGACCGGAGCTGAAGGATCATGCGCCGATTTTCTCAATCGGAATGGTGAATAGATCCGTGAAGCGGATAATTCTTGACTGATCGATCTAAAAAGTGTATTCTTCAAATAAAGGAGGTGATAAAGGCTTGGGAAGAAGCAAAGAATTCGATACCGCCCTCGTCCTTCATAAAGCAATGGAGGTTTTCGGCCAATTCGGCTATGAAGGCGCATCGATGCAAGAGCTGCTCAGCCGCCTGGGAATTGCCAGGCAAAGTCTGTACAATACATTCGGCACGAAACGGGATCTGTTTATTGCCGCTCTTACAAGATATCTTGATGATAAAAATGCTCAAGTAATCGCCAGGCTTGAAAGCCCCGGCTCAGTGAAGCAATCGGTTCGGCAGATCTTTCAGGAAAGCTTAAACGCTCTGAAAGACCCCGAGCGCTCAAAGGCATGCTATATCATCAACAGTGCAATTGAACAAATTCCCCGTGATCAAGAGGTTGCCGAATACTTTGATAAGCAGACAAAGCAACTGGAAACCGCCTTTTACAAAGCGCTTGTCCGGGCCGAGTCACAGGGGGAACTAAAGAAGGGAGGTCAAGATCTTTCAGCAGTTGCCCGTTTTTTAAATCAAACCCGGCTGTCGCTCACGTTTCAGGCGAAGTTAACGGGGGACTTTGACGCCCTTCAGGATTTGATCGATGTCAGCCTGTCTGTTCTTGATTAAAGAATTTTTTCGTCAAGGAAGATGGGCTGCCGCTCGTTTTTATCACTATTTTTGACCAAGTGGTCAAAAAAGAATGGGGGAAAGAAAATGGCGCATACGATAACCGATGTGATGGAACAATTTTTGCAGTCGATGCTCGAAAAGGATATGGAAAAGTGGATACAGCTTTGGGATCAAGACGCGGTGTTTGAGCATCCATATGCACCGCCAGGTTTTCCTAAAAAACTAGAAGGAAAGTCGGCGATTTACGAATATATAAAGGATTTTCCCGAAAAGATCGATATTGTCCGCTTCACAGCACCCACTATTCATCAAATGGCAAATACGGGCTATGCAGCTGTCGAATTTGAATGTGAAGGCACGGTGTGCGAGACGGGGCTTCCTTATAACCAACAGTACATCAGCCTTGTAAACATGAAAGAGGGCAAAATTGTCCACTACAAAGATTATTGGAATCCTCTGACTGTCATCGAATCGTTCGGGGGACGGCTGCAGACTTTTTAATGACGTAACAAGGAGTGATAAAAGTGGAGAAAAAAATATTGATTACCGGCGGAACCGGCACGACTGGAAGCCGAATCGCCAAACGGCTTGTACGTTTGGGGGCCGGTGTCCGGATCGCAAGCCGGAGAATGCCTGCAATGGCCGGAACGGAACATGTGTATTTTGACTGGAATGATCAAAAAACTTACAGAGACGCATTAAAAAACACGAACTCATTGTATTTGGTTGCGCCTGTCGGTGTATTCGAACCGTCGCCGCTCGTTGTGCCGTTTTTGGAAATGGCAGCGGCATCCGGCGTCCGCCGCATTGTTCTGCTCAGCGCTGCCATTATTGATGAAGACGGACCCGTATTCGGGAAGCTTCATCACGCGGTCAGGCGATATGTTCCTGAATGGACGGTGCTAAAGCCTTCATATTTCATGCAGAATTTTGACCATCAGCATGGCGCTTCGATTCGGAAGAAAAATGAAATCGTCACGGCGTCAGGCAGCGGCAAAGTCGGGTTTATAGAGGCAGACGATATTGCTGAAGTGGCTGTGCGCGCATTGCTTGATCAAAAGCCGCATAATACGAGCCATATCTTGACCGGGCCGGAAGCCTTGAGTTATGCTGAAGCCGCGGCAATCATCGGCAGAGCGGCAGGCCGCGACGTCAGGCATGTCAATGTCGAAGTGTCCGCTTTGAGGGAAAGGTATATAAAAGCAGGATTATCTCCCGATTATGCCGGATTCATGTCGGAACTAGACGAGAAAATCAAGAATGGCAAAGAAAACCGCATCACAGATACAGTGGAACGCATCACGGGAAAAAAACCGCGTTCACTGGCTGATTTCGCCAATGAACACGCCGGACGCTGGCGTCTGCTTTAACCCGTTCCTGAGACTGAACGGTCTTTTCTCTTTATTTTTGACCGTTCAGTCTAATTAGTAGAATGTTTCGTTGATTTCCCATGACTCAACTGTACAGTAGGCCAAGTGAGGGTCCATACCCATGCCCATTAAATAAGCCATTGCCGCTACTTCTTCCATGGCGTGGTGATAGGAAGTGGTTTGCGCTTCATTTAAACCGTAATGAACAAAAGGCGCAACTGTGCACAACGTCTTATGTTTCAAGTGCGGAAACAACGGACATTTGATGTGGTGCACGGCTGCTTCGGCGTGCTGATACTGGGGGATATGCATATGCTGTTCGGGAGCCGGTGTCTGCTGTAAATGTTCTACATTCTCCATTTCTTTTCGTCCTTTCTTGCGCGGATTTTCGTTGTATTCTATGTTCCGCTCATGCCCCGTGTGTTAGACGGCTGTCACGGTTTACCGGTTTTTTAGGCAAATCAACAGACAGAAAGGTCAAATACCGGTAGACTTTAAGCAGGATAAAAAAAGGAGGTATTTTTTATGGCTAAACATCATTTTTACCTTCAGGCAGACTGGCCTGGAAAACGTAACGACATCGGAAGGATTGAAAGCGGGAATTTAAAAACAGAAATTTCAATTCCAAAGGAAATGGACGGTCCGGGGGCAGGGACAAACCCTGACGAAATGCTGCTCGGCGCCGCTGCGACTTGCTATATCATCACGCTTGCAGCCATGATGGAAAGAAGCGGATTGGAAAAAGAGAGCCTGACGATGGAATCCGAGGCTGTTGTCGATGTGACAGGCGGGGTGTTTACGTACGAAAAAATCATTCACAGACCTCTGATCCGCCTTCCGAAAGAAGCGGCGGAAAAAGAGGTCCAACTTGCCGGAAGGCTGGCTGAAAAGGCGGAGACATCCTGTATGATATCAAGGGCGGTTCAGGGCAATGTCGCCATTGAATTAGACCCGAAGATTGTCGTCTCCAAAGCGGATTAGATTTCGATCGTGAGCTGAGCCTTTTGGTCTGCGGCGTCAGCATGCTTTGAATTGAGCAAAAAGACGCCGCAGATGATCAATACAAGCCCAATAAGAGTTTTGAGATTGAATGGCTCCTGAAATATAAAATACCCGATCGCAGCTGTCAAAGCCGTCCCGGTGCCGGCCCAAGTCGCATAAGCCGCAGATAGAGGCAGTGTTTTTAATGAAAAGCTCAGAAACGTAAAAGAAGCCGCAAAACCGATTATGACACCGGCCGCGGGCAGGGGGGCGCTAAAGCCTTCTGACAGCTTCAGCATCGTGCTTCCGAATACTTCGGACAAAATGGCAGCCGCCAAAAAGATCATGCCTTTCATGACATTCTCCTCCTTATGACAGATTGATCAGGACAACGCCTGACACGAGACAAATAATGCCGGCGATATTTCGCCGGTTCAGCTTTTCTTGAAACCACAAGACGCCGATGATTGCAGTCAGAACGGTGCCAGCTCCGCTCCAAGTCGCATAGGAGAGGCTTAGCGGGATGACCTGCAATGTGAGCGACATCATGTAAAATGCGAGACCGTAGCCGATCACTACGAGAACCGACGGCCGCCAGCGCGCGAACCCGTCAGAGATTTTCAGCATGGCGGCTGCCGCCGCTTCTGACAAGATGGCGATCAGCAGAAAAATGTAGCCTGCAATCATATGAAATCCTCCTCTATCAATGTTATTCCATGATTCAAAAGGAGAGCTTTCTCTTCGTCAGCCAGCAGTTCCAATTGAAACAAAAGACTTTGACCATTTGCCAGCGCTCTTTTCACACAACTCACGCTGCGGTTTAAGACATGCTGCCGCAGCAAGGGCGCTTGTACAAAGTTAGTTTTCATTCGAATATCAAAAAACGCAGCCCATAAACGATCTTAAAGTGTTAAAGGTGTATTCCGCAATCGTCATGAGGCCGCTTCAAAGATTTCTTCTTTTTTAGACATAAAAAAAACCCGTATTACTAACCGGTTGGTAAAATCCATCTTAATTGATGCAAAAGTTCTAAGTCAAGAAAAAAGTTATGTAAAAAGGCCCCTGGAAGAGCCTTTATCTGTCAGAAAAAAGGATAGTAAGGATACGGCGGATACGGATATCCCCAAGGGCCGAGAAGCGCTCCGGCAGTAAGTCCGCCCAAAAAACCTCCGAAGAAGGGGCCCGGACCGAAAAACGGACGCGGGCCGAAAAACGGGCGCCCAAAAGGTCCGCCAAAGAAAGGTCTGCCGATGATGCGCTGGTTGTCGTCGCCGTATACAGGAGCGTGCTCGAAATGATTCATAAAAAAATCCCTCCAATAATAAAATGAAACCTGACTAACATCACTGTATTCTGCCCAGCCGTTTTTGCTTGGGCGCCCGTCGTATTTTTTAGTGAAGCCGCCCTTAAAAAGGAGTGAATGAAACATGACGCTGTATCAGTCGGATTGGTCAAAAGCGCCTCCCCATGCCCACGCCTACAGGGCGAGAACATCGACTGCCAATGGCCATTACCACCTAATTGAAGGCTTTTCCCAGCCGGCAAACGGGAGCAATACAGATGGGCACGTTCATTTTTATTCCGGCATCACTTCTTTCGATAAGGGACATTATCACAGGTATTACGCGATTACGGGGCCCGCGATTCCGCGGGCGGACGGCACGCATTATCATGAAATCGGGGGCACGACCTATCTGGCATATTCTGCGGCTCCCCCGATCAGATTTGGCGGAGTCGTGTATGTAAGCGATGGAATAAAGGAGAGGCACCGGCATACTTTTAAGGGTTCCACAAGAGAAATCGTGGGGAATGAGCCGATAGGGTGGTGAGGGAATGTTTGGAAAACAATGAAAACGGGTAAAATGAAATGGGTGTTTTTGAACGTGAAATGGTATAATGGGAGGAGCTTGTTTAAAGAGAGTGATCAGCAGTGAATAAAACGAAACCGCCGGTCATCGTTTTGATCGGACCGACCGCTGTCGGTAAAACAAAATTAAGCGTGATGCTGGCCGAGCATTTGAATGCGGAAATTATCAGCGGAGATTCGATGCAGATTTACAAAAGAATGGATATCGGCACAGCAAAAATTAAAGAAGAAGAAATGAACGGGGTTCCGCATCACTTGATCGATATTAAAGAACCGACGGAATCTTTCTCGGTTGCTGAATATCAGGAGATCGTCAGACAAAAAATCGCAGAGATTGGCAGGCGAGGGAAGCTTCCGATGATTGTGGGGGGGACAGGGCTCTATATCCAGTCTGTCCTTTACGACTATTCATTCACAGAGGAAGCGGGCGACCCTGAGTTCCGAGCGGAGATGGAGGCGCTCTCTGACAAGAGAGGAGCCGAATATGTTCACTGTCTATTGAAAGAGCGCGATCCCGGAGCGGCAAAAGCCATTCATCCAAACAATAAACGAAGGGTCATCAGGGCGCTTGAAATTTTCCATACGACAGGAAAAACGATGTCTGAACATATGGAAGGACAGCGGAAAGAGCTTTTATACACCACGGCTCTCATCGGTTTGACGATGGAGCGGGAAGTGCTGTATGACAGGATCAACAGCCGCGTAGACCAGATGATGGATGAGGGGCTGCTGAATGAAGTGAAACAGCTTTATGATGAAAACATAAGAAATTGCCAGTCTGTTCAGGCCATCGGGTACAAAGAGCTTTATGCGCACCTTGAAGGCAGAGCGTCCTTGGAAGAGGCGGTTGAGACGTTGAAGCGGAATTCGAGACGCTACGCCAAAAGACAGCTGACATGGTTCAGAAATCAAATGGATGTCGCCTGGTATGACATGACGCCCCCTGTCAATATCGAGCAGAAAAAACAGGAAATTTTCACTTACATAGCAGGAAAGCTCGAACTTTAATCGAAACAGTATGGTATAGAGAAACAAGGAGGACCAGAAACATGAAATCGATAAATATTCAAGATCAGTTTTTGAATCAGATTCGGAAAGAAAGTACATTTGTCACGGTCTTTTTACTGAATGGATTTCAGCTGCGCGGACAAGTAAAAGGATTTGACAACTTTACAGTGTTGATTGAATCGGAAGGAAAGCAGCAGCTTATATACAAACATGCCATTTCCACATTTGCACCGCAAAAAAACGTTCAACTCGAACTCGAATAGCGATTTACGGCTAAAAGACCATGCCTGGCATGGTCTTTTCAGATTGCCTGACAAAATCCTGAAACAGTTTACTGTTTTGGGATTTTGTCGTTTTCGAGGCGACTTTACAATCAACTGCGGCCGTTGCCGGTCCGAGCAGGAGTATGGGAATAAAAGGAACGGAGACCAATTGCCTGACATCCTGTCTAAAACGCCGCCGTCATCACGTCCTGTGAAAGACCGAGGCATTCAAATTTACAAAGCGGCATCTAATCGCTAAACTAAGTAGTGTTTACATCAATTCAGTTTGAAAATGAAAAGGAATGAGCGAACAATGAAACCTAAGATCGTCATCAACCATTGGGAAGAGACGTGTGAAGATGATTCCTGCTATGAATACGGCACAAGTATTCTCGTCAACGGAAAAGAACTTGTCAGGGAAGCGTCGATCATGACGGCTGTTCAGTCGGTTCTTAAGGAACTCGGCATCGAAGCCGATATTAAAGAGGTATGCGAGAACAAGTGCTGTGACACTTACAAAAAATAAGCGAAAAAGTCTAGTCTACTAACTCAATTTTTTTCGTGTTATGATAGATTTCGGTTTGTGAGTAGGATGAGCGAACGGCTCTCATTCTACTCATATTTCTTTGGCCTTAGGCCTCCTAAGCTGAAGCAAATTGTGAACTTTCATCAACCTGAGCACAATATATTGTGTTTTCTTGAATGATAGTATACTATATATTGTGTAAGGTTCGAGTTGAAAGACTCGGAAACAATTTTACTAGGTCGTGATAATGATGATTCAGATCGTATTTGATTCAAAAACGGGAAACGTTCAGCGCTTTGTGGATAAGACGCCTTTTCGCAATAAACGGAAAGTCAGCACAGAGGAGTATCTAGACGAACCGTTTGTTTTGATCACGTACACGACAGGGTTTGGGGAAGTTCCGAAAACGACTGAGATGTTTCTTGAGAAAAACGCCCATCTTCTTTTGGGAGTTGCGGCAAGCGGAAACAGAGTGTGGGGAGACAATTTTGCGAAAAGCGCAGAAAAAATCTCGAAGCAGTATCAGGTTCCGATTCTCGGCAAATTTGAGCTCAGCGGGACGGCCAAAGACGTTGAACTGTTTACTCAGGAGGTAGAAAGAATTGTCACAAAATCAAGTGCCAAAATGGATCCAGTTAAACAATGAGATCATGATCCAAAAAGACGGGAAATTCCAGTTTGATAAAGATAAAGAAGCTGTACATAGTTATTTTGTAGACTATATCAACCAAAATACGGTATTTTTCCATGATCTGAAAGAGAAAATCGATTACTTAATCAAGAATGACTACTATGAAGAAGAGTTTTTAAGCCGCTACACGTTCGAAGAAATCAAGGAAGTGTTCAAAGAGGCTTACGCTAAAAAATTCAGATTCCCGTCCTTTATGAGCGCTTTTAAGTTTTACAATGACTATGCGCTGAAGACAAACGACAAGAAAAAAATTCTTGAACGCTATGAAGACAGAATCTCTATCGTAGCTTTATTTTTTGCAAACGGGGATAAGGAGAAGGCGAAGGAATTCGTCAGAATGATGATCAACCAGGAGTATCAGCCGAGCACGCCGACGTTCTTAAATGCCGGCCGCAAACGCCGCGGAGAGCTGGTCAGCTGCTTCCTCTTGGAAGTCAATGATTCCTTGAACGACATCTCGAGAGCGATTGATATTTCAATGCAGCTGTCAAAGCTAGGCGGAGGCGTATCGTTGAACCTTTCAAAACTGCGTGCGAAAGGCGAAGCGATCAAAGATGTCGAAAACGCGACTAAAGGCGTTGTCGGCGTGATGAAGCTTCTTGACAACGCATTCCGTTACGCTGATCAGATGGGACAAAGACAAGGCTCAGGGGCTGCATACTTAAACATTTTCCACCGCGACATCAACGATTTCCTCGATACGAAGAAGATTTCCGCTGATGAGGATGTCCGGGTGAAAACATTGTCCATCGGAGTCGTCATTCCAGATAAATTCATCGAGCTTGCAAGAGAGGATAAAGCGGCATACGTATTCTATCCGCACACCGTTTATAAAGCGTACGGCGAGCACCTCGATGAAATGGACATGAACGAGATGTACGACCGGCTTGTGGAAGATCCGCGCGTCAAAAAAGAAAAAATCCACCCGCGCAAGATGCTCGAAAAGCTTGCGATGTTAAGATCGGAATCAGGATATCCGTACATTATGTTCCAGGACAATGTCAACAACGCGCATGCGAACAATCATATTTCCAAGGTTAAATTTTCCAACCTTTGCTCAGAGGTTCTTCAGGCTTCACAGGTTTCTTCATACACAGACTACGGTCAAGAAGATGAGATCGGCCTTGACATCTCCTGCAACCTTGGTTCATTGAACATATTGAACGTCATGAAAAACAAATCGCTTGAGCAGACGGTTAAGCTTGCAACCGATTCGCTGACGCACGTTTCTGAAACGACGAACATTACAAACGCACCGGCGGTCAAAAAAGCGAACAAAGCGATGAAATCCATCGGCCTTGGAGCGATGAACCTGCACGGATTCCTGGCACAGAACAATATCGCCTACGAAAGTGAGGAAGCGAGGGACTTCGCGAACACTTTCTTTATGATGATGAACTTTTACTCGATTGAACGGTCTGCCGAAATCGCCAAAGAAAAAGGTGAGACGTACCATAACTACGAAGGTTCGGCTTACGCAACGGGTGAATACTTC
The DNA here is from genome assembly GCF_038002405.1 of Bacillus sp. FSL W7-1354. Lineage (NCBI taxonomy): Bacteria > Bacillati > Bacillota > Bacilli > Caryophanales > Bacillaceae > Bacillus > Bacillus sp. FSL W7-1354. Next base: position 937,273 of record NZ_JBBOCL010000001.1, read on the forward strand.
GAAAAGTATGTTACACAAGATTTCTCGCCTAAATTCGAAAAAGTGGCCAAGCTTTTTGAAGGCATGCACATCCCGACAAAAGAAGACTGGGAACAGCTGAAACAGTTTGTCAAAGAACACGGATTGTACCACAGCTACAGACTGTGCATCGCACCGACCGGGTCCATTTCATATGTACAGTCAAGCACGGCATCAGTCATGCCGATCATGGAGCGGATTGAAGAAAGAACCTACGGCAACTCCAAGACGTACTATCCGATGCCTGGACTTGCGCCGAGCAACTGGTTCTACTATAAAGAAGCGTATGATATGGACATGTTCAGAGTTGTCGACATGATCTCGACGATTCAGCAGCACGTTGACCAAGGCATAAGCTTTACATTGTTCCTGAAAGATACAATGACGACACGCGATCTGAACCGGATCGATCTTTATGCCCACCATAAAGGAATCAAAACACTTTACTATGCAAGAACGAAGGATACAGGGCAAGAAGGCTGCCTTTCTTGTGTCGTTTGATTAAAGGAGAGTATGCGAAAGTGACGAAAATTTATGATGCAGCAAACTGGTCAAAGCATGAAGATGATTTTACCCAAATGTTTTACAACCAAAATGTGAAGCAATTTTGGCTTCCGGAAGAGATTGCGCTTAATGGAGACCTTCTGACATGGAAGTACTTGGGTAAAAATGAACAGGACACATACATGAAGGTGCTCGCGGGGCTGACGCTTCTCGATACAGAGCAGGGGAACACGGGAATGCCCCTTGTCGCTGAGCATGTAGAAGGGCATCAGCGCAAAGCGGTGCTGAACTTCATGGCGATGATGGAAAACGCGGTCCACGCCAAGTCCTATTCAAACATTTTCATGACGCTTGCCCCGACAGAGACGATCAACGAAGTCTTTGAATGGGTTAAACAAAACAAATATTTGCAGAAAAAAGCTCAGGTCATTGTCGGACTCTATGAGAAAATCCGCCAGGGTGATAAAATTTCGCTGTTTAAAGCGATGGTCGCATCCGTTTATTTAGAAAGCTTCCTGTTCTACAGCGGCTTCTACTACCCGCTTTATTTTTACGGACAGGGCAAGCTGATGCAAAGCGGCGAAATCATCAACCTGATCTTGCGGGACGAAGCGATTCACGGCGTCTATGTCGGCCTGCTCGCTCAGGAAATTTACAATCAGCAGACACCTGAGAAAAAAGAAGAGCTGTACGCGTTTGCCATTGATCTATTAAAAGAGCTTTATGAAAATGAGCTTGAATATACAGAAGATCTGTACGACCAGGTCGGCCTTTCACACGACGTGAAGAAGTTCATCCGCTATAATGCCAACAAAGCGCTGATGAACCTTGGCTTTGAAGCTTATTTTGAAGAAGAAGAGATCAATCCGATCGTGTTGAACGGGTTGAATACGAAAACAAAGTCACACGACTTCTTCTCAATGAAAGGGAACGGCTACAAAAAAGCAACAGTTGAACCGATAAGAGACGACGATTTTTACTTTGACGATAAGTAAGCCGGCCGGGCTAAAAGGGCGCATCCGCGCCCAAGCCCCGCCTTTCAGTTATAGATACACGGCAAAATGAGAGCAGAACGAATCTGCTCTTTTCACTTTGAGGAGGAAACGGATACAATGGGAAAAATGGATGAAATCATTCTCGTGGTCCCGCGGGAAAACGTATTTGCAAATGAAACGCTGACCTTCCAAGGCGTCAACAGCGACGGTGAGAAGGTCGGGAAGATCATGGCGCATATTGAACAGCACTTTAGTGAAATGAGAAGGGGAGACGCCGAAGAAGATCCTGCGTTTAAACAGCCGATCCCTTATGTTGTCATCAAAAGAGAAGACGAAATATTTGTATACGAGCGGCTCGAAGGCGGAGGGGAAGCGCGGCTTCACAACAAGCTGTCACTCGGCTTCGGCGGCCACATGAACTTTGCCGAAGGGCTTGATTTTTCCGGTATTCTGAAGTTAAACACAGACCGTGAACTTGATGAAGAGCTTCTGATTGAGGAATCAGATAAAGAAAAAATGGTGACGCTCGGACTGATTAATGATGATGAAAACAGCGTCGGAAAAGTACATATCGGAATCCTTTCAGCGCTTGAATTAAAACCGGGCGCACACGTTGAAGTTAAAGAAAAGGAGCAGATTGCCGGCCGGTGGATGAAAGCCAGTGATCTGAAAGATAAAAGCGTCTATGACAGACTTGAATCTTGGTCACAGTTTGTCGTTGATATCTTAGTTTAAATGGGAAAACTCGCTGATTCAGCGAGTTTTCTTTTCGTATTGGACCGGTTTCCATTGAAAAAGTGAGCCCTGCTTTTCGATTAACCCGAAACCAGGGTAGGGGAAATGACACCCGTGGAGCAGGACCTGTCCGTTATAAGCCTGCCGGGCCAGCAGTCTTCTTGTCTTTTCTCCCTCTTTAGGGTCATGCTCAAGCGAAACCCGCAGCTTTGGATTGGAGATGCTTTCGGGAATGTGAAATGCGTCATTGATGATCTGACAGACCCCGTCTTTTGTCTGTAATTCAATAGTCAAGTGTCCAGGCGTATGTCCGGGCGTATGGATCAGCTTCAGTCCGGGAAGCAGTTCGGTATCTTCTGTCAGCAGCTTCAGAAGCGGCCGGACAGTGGAGAGAATGCGAAACTGTTTAGAAGCCGGCGTTTGTTTTGCGTACAGCCATTCTGCTTCACTGATCAGATGAACAGCGTTTGGAAAAGCGGGTTTCCCGTTATTCAGAAGACCTCCCGTATGATCTAAATGACTGTGTGACAAAATGACATAGTCTATGGAGTCAGGCATAATTCCCGCCTGTGTCAGGTGATGAATCAAGTGCCCGCTTTCTTGTCCGCCTGTTTCGCCAAATCCCGTATCAATCAGTATCCGTTTTTCGTTCGTTTCCAGGCAGATAAAGTTCAGCGCTACTTCAAATTCTTCAGGATAATGTTCTGCTTCATGAGGGTCTCCTCCCGCCAAAAAGAAATCCCTTGAAACTCGAAATGCTCCATCAGATAAAATTGTCATTTGAAAAGAATCGAGTTGAATGCGGTCTGGCTCCTTCATAATAAATCTTCCCCCTTTGCGTTTGACCGATCTGTCTCTTTATTAGAAGAGGCAGTTTCATTGTGTCTTTTCATTTGCGGTGAGCTTCTTGATCGGTTATTATTAAATCGTAATGATTACGATTTAATAACGGAAGTATAACTAAATCCGTTTGTTCTTTCAACCAAAATACAACTGTTTAAAAGGGAAGGAGCATCATTTCATGCCAAAACTGGAAGAGCTGTATCGGTCCGTCATTATGGATCATGCAAGATACAGGCGAAATTTTCGAAAAATCGATAAACACAGCGCGTATTACGTCCATTACAAAAATCCAACATGCGGTGATGTGATGACTTTGTTTATCGACATTAAAAATGAAAAGATCGAAGACGCAGCTTTTATCGGAGATGGGTGCAGCATCAGCATGGCTTCCTCATCAATCATGACTGAACTGATAAAAGGAAAGACGTTAAAAGAAGCCGGGCTAATGCGTGAAGCGATGGAAAATATGATCAGAAAAGGAGAAGAACCGGCAGAGGATCTGCTGGGAGATGCCGTTTCCCTGATTGGCGTCCATCCGTTACGGGCCCGCCATAACTGTGCCCTGATGCCTTGGCAGGCGCTCGATCGGATCAAGGAGAACGTTTATTAAATGAACATCACATCTAAAGCACTCCGTTTCTAAGGCAGCCAGGCAAAGAATATCGGAAGATTCAAGGGAAAAAAGGGGCAGTGACGAAACAGGTATGGAAAACGAAACGAATGTAAAGCAGGAAGCGATGGCGCAGCTTAAACGGAAAGGCATTCGAATGACGCCGCAGCGGCTGGCCATCTACCATTATTTTTTAGCCAACAGGAACCACCCTACAATAGCTGAAATTCAACAATCATTGAGGGAGATATATCCTGCCGTCAGTACAGCGACGATATACAACACCATCCGCTATTTTAAACAAGAGGGCCTTATAAAAGAAATGGGGTTTACCGATCCGCTTCGTTTTGATCTGGCTCTAGAGGAACATGATCATGTCATATGCGAAGTATGCGGGAAAATCGTCGATTTTCATTGTCCGCAACTGGAGAAAGTAAAAGACATTGCGGCACGGCTGACCGGATTTAAAGTGACACATCACCGATTGGAACTGTACGGCATCTGCAAAGATTGCCAGGCGAAAAGAAAATACGCCGCTAAAGAGAAAGGGGTTAGATAAAAAATTTGGTTGTGCATAAAACCAAAATCCGATATATTGGTTTTATGATGAAAAATAACATTAAACGAATCAAACGAATTTCGCTTCGGGAAGAAGTGTATCAAACGCTGAAGCGCACCATCGTACATTTGGAACTAAAGCCGGGGGAGCGCTTGCATGATCAGGAGCTTGCAGAGCAGTTTGGCATCAGCCGCACACCTGTCAGGGAGGCGCTCAAACGCCTGGAAGATGAAGGACTTGTTGAAACTGTTCCGGGTTCAGCAACACGTGTAGCACCGTTAAATCGCGAGGAAGCTGAACATGCTTTTACAGTCACTGCAGCACTGCATGCGCTGGCTGTCAAGCTGTCGTTTCCTTTTTTAACGGATTCAGACCTTGATCAACTGGAGGCGCATAATCAAACGTTGCAGCAAGCGATTCAAAAAGAAGACATTATCGAAGCAATCGAATCGGATGCTGCTTTTCATGAGGTGTTTTTACAAGCATCAAAAAACCCGGAAATTACCCGGGCATTGGAGAGAATTTCTTCAAAAATTTACCGCCTTGAGATGTCGCAGTTTTCCTCGATCGGCAGCTTGAAATCTGTCGAACAGCATCAGAACATCATCGATGCCTGCAGACAGGGGGATCGGAATGCGGCCATCAAGCTTGCCGAGGAAAACTGGCTCAGTCTCGGAGACCGATTGGCCGGACATCAGGAAAAGGAGTGAGGGGATTGTGAGGCCGATTATACTGGGCGTTTTTGCAGCCTTCTTTTTTGCTTTTACATTCGTTTTAAACAGGGCGATGGAGCTTGAAGGGGGAAGCTGGATCTGGAGCGCATCGCTAAGATTTATCTTTATGGCGCCTCTTTTATTTGTCATTGTTTGGCTGAGGGGGAACGTAAAAGAACTTTTTCAGGAAATCAAAAAAGCACCGGGTATTTGGCTGAGATGGAGCATCGTCGGCTTCGGCCTCTTTTATGCGCCGCTCTGTTTTGCGGCGGCTTACGGGCCGGGCTGGCTGATTGCAGGAACATGGCAAATCACGATTATTTCCGGCTCCCTTATGGCGCCGCTTTTTTACGAAACCATCCAAACAAAAACAGGTCCCGTACAGATGAGGGGCAAAATTCCCTGTAAAGGGCTGGCGATGTCGTTGATCATTTTAATCGGGGTGGCGCTGATGCAGGCTGAGCATGCGGCACAGCTTTCTTTGCATGAGATGCTGCTGTGCGTCGTGCCGGTTATGTTGGCTTCATTTGCATATCCGCTTGGGAACAGAAAAATGATGGAAGCATGCGCCGGGCGCCTTGATGCTTATCAGCGGGTATTGGGGATGACGTTGGCAAGCCTTCCGTTTTGGCTGATCCTCTCACTGTACGGGCTGGCATCGGCGGGTGCGCCCAGCCGGGGACAAGTCATTCAGTCAGGTTTGGTGGCTGTCTTTTCCGGAATATGCGCAACTGTGCTGTTCTTTGCCGCAACCGATCTTGTAAAAGGGGATATGCGAAAATTAGGGGCTGTCGAGGCCACACAATCGTTTGAAGTGCTGTTTGCTGCCGCTGGTGAAATTTTGCTTCTTTCAAGTCCGCTTCCTGGTGCCATCTCATGGAGCGGCATGGCACTTGTGATTATCGGAATGGTGTTGAACAGCCATGCATCGAATCAAACGCAAAAGCCGGCGATTCAAAGTAAAGCTGCAAAAGCATAAAAAAAGCCTGCGATCTATACGAGACAGATCGCGGGCTTTTCTTGATGATTGTCCCTATTCCTGGTAAATGAAAGCGTCAAATCCGGCGTTTTTGGCTTGCTGAACGAGCGCTTCGGCATTTTCTTTTGAAGAAAAAGCGCCAATTTGCACTTTGTAAAGGCTGTCCCTGTAAATCACAAGGGCATCAAACCCTTTCGCTTCCGCTTGAGCGGCAAGCGAATCGGCATTGGCTTTGGTCCTGAAAGCGCCGATCTGCACTTTATAGAGAGCTGCTGCGTTTTTGGAAAGGTTAAATGCCCTTGCGAGTCCGTTGGCGTGTCCTCTGGCAATGGATTGAATAAACGCGGAAGACTTCAGTTTCTCGGCGTCGCTTGTATTGTCTACAAAGCCATTTTCCGTAAGGAGTGCGGGCATGGCTGTTTCTCTTAGAACATGAAAATTGGCCGTTTTCTTGCCGCGATCCCTGAAATCGACAACTTTTAAAATCTCTTCATGCATGATATCCCGATAGGTGGTGGTAGGTGCGCCGACGCCGGGATAAATGTAATCCTCGAAACCTGTCCCGCCCCCGGCATTCATGTGAATCGATAGAAAGTAGTCCGCTCCCCAGCTGTTCGCGGCGTTCGTGCGTTGCGTCAGACTGACGGTTTGGTCGCTTGTCCTGCTCAACAGGACTGAAACATTTTGATATTCATTCAGCAGCATGTTTCTTAAAGCCAAGGCGGTTTGCAATGTTAACTGTTTTTCTTGCAAACCATTAGCTGAAGCACCTGTATCAGTCCCCCCATGGCCGGGATCGATAAAAATTTTTACCACAAGACATCACCTCAATAGACAGTCTATGAACAGATGGACATGAAGGGTTGTACGAACGCCACGATATTGCAGAATTTTGTAAATATTCAACTTATTATAGAGCGTCATATTCTCTTCAGGCAAGAGGTTGCATTTTTAATGTTTTTATCATATAATTCAATTACGCTGCATTGTACGTAATGATAATTAAGTTTTAACCTTTAAGCTGTAATAGGGAGTTTTATATCGGAACCGGAATGTCATGCCTTCCTCGAAAGGACGACAGGAACGTTTCTGCAGACACCCACTTTGAGGAGTGTGGTTTAAAACTTTCTTACTTGCATACGGCAATTGCAGCACTTCACTTAAGTCATTTGAATAAAATGGCTTTTTTTATTTGCTTAAAATCGGTTTACTGTAAATGTTTTATGTAAACTAACTTGCTGTAAATAAAGGGCGGACACCGCCCTTTTATTCATTTTAAAGGTAGAAGGTGCAAAAATGACTGGCATCAAAAATGCTGAATGATGATAATTCCCGTGATCATCAGGACAATTCCCAGCATGCGCTGCACATTTAAGCGGTGTTTGGGGGTTCCGAACCAGCCAAAATGATCGATGATGAGGGCGATGATCATTTGGCCGCTTAAAGCCAAAACAACAGTAAGTGACGCTCCGACAATCGGCAAAAGCAAAATATTGGATGTGATAAAGATGACGCCAAGTATTCCACCAGTCCAGAGCCACCAAGGGCTGCCCGTGATAAAGGTTTTTGCTGTATGTAAATTGTTTAAATGAAATAACCGCCGATGTTCAATGATCGACGTAAGAAAGAGAAGAATGACCATTCCAACCAAAAACGAAATAAGTGAAGCGATAAAAGGTGATTGGAGAGCATTTCTCAGCTCTGAATTAATAGATGTTTGAATCGGTGATGCCATTCCGGCAAAAAGCCCGAGCATCATGTAAAGAAAAACGTTCATAGTGTTGTTTTTCATCGTTGATGAACTCCCTTGCTATTAATATTTTTTGATAATGAAAACCCCGGAGATGATGAACAAAATGCCGATGATTCTAGGAAAGTTTAATTCATGAACGGGAATATGAAACCATCCGAAGTGATCGATGGCCAGAGCCATCACCATCTGTCCAAGCAAAGTGACGACAACTGTCAGTGCTGATCCAAGACGCGGAAGCAACAAAATATTTGAAGTTAAATAAAAAACGCCTAAACATCCGCCTCCAATGAGGATCCACAAGGGGATGGAAGGGAGAAGTCCGATGATAGACAAAAAATGGCGCTCTGTCACTAAGGCGACAATGACCAGGATAAGCGTACCGGCAAAAAAAGATATGGCCGCCGCCCCGTAAGGAGACCCGATCTTCATGCCTAGCCGTGAATTAATTGAGGTTTGAACAGGAATGGCCATTCCGGCCAAAATCCCGGCTATAAGTATTAAAATGATCATATTTTTAAAAACTCCTTTTTGCGGTAATTGGAACGATTATTTCAAAGCTGAAAGTCTTGCTGTTTTTGAGGGACACTTTGTATTTTGGCGAAAAGGAGTTCATGATGCAAGTGCTGATTGATGAAAAGAATTCAAAATTTGCAGCTTTGTATCTATATCATGTTTTTCTTTTTTGAAAATCATGTTTCAAGAAGATTTTGAGATTCAATAAGGCGATGTAGCGATACAAAAACCAAAGAGGACTCCGGCTGAGTTCTCTTTGGTTTTTGTAAGTCCGGTTCCTCGTGTTCAAAGCCGTAAAATCTCTCCATAAAAAGTAAGTTGGAATCCCGGCAAAATTCAGCTCATCCAAATCGTACAAGCAAATTTTCATGAAAGAAGAATTGTTAAACTGAAAAAAGTCCTATAAACTACAAGTAATATTTTGTTAGGGGGTGGGAACGTGTTCAACGAAAGAGAGGCGCTCCGATTAAGACTGGAACAACTGAACAATGCCGAGATACAAGCCATACGCGAACTCCAAAATGAGCGGAAAGACATTTATTCCAGGCTGCGGGAATTAGATTGTCAAAAAGTTTCATCATCACATCATAAAAAAACGTTATTAGAATTAGTCGATGAAACTGTAAATCTCTTGAAAAAATAAACCAAAAGCCGTTTGATCCAGTGGCCGTGAGGGGGATGAAAGAATGAAATAGAGGTGTTGCTTTGCTCATATTTTGTAATTGCGCGAAAAATGGAAAGGTTAGCAACTTGACTAGGAAAAGAACATTGTATAAGATTATTCTTACAAATCCAATAGGAATAACGACCCTAAAACTGACTGACTTGTCAATCGAGATTCCGGGTAAGGAGGAAAACACTTGGGAAATACGGATACAAGAGAGGAATTGCTACATATCGCGCTTGAGATTTTTGCTACGAAAGGATATCATGCGACAAAAATATCAGACATCGTAAAACAGGCTGGCGTTGCACAGGGAACTTTTTACTGGCACTTCAAAAGCAAAGAAGAAATCGCCAAGGAAATCATAGACAAGGGGAAAGAAAACCTTCTTGCAGCCATTCATCAAGGCTACAGGCAGACGTTTGCTCTTACAGATGATATGATCCAATCCACGACAGCCCTTATGAAAAGAATTTTTACGTTTGCACAGGAGAACCGAAACTTAATGACGTTTTTATTAGTCAAGGGACAAGGCGCCGATCCGGAAATCAGGGAGGCAATCGAAGAGGCGCTGATCAGTGTTGAACAAGCATTTAAAAAGAACATCCAAAGGGCTACAGAGCTTGGCATGCTAAATTCCTCCCATAATACTGATCTGCAGGCCACCATGTTAACAAGTCTTGTGATGGGCACACTATCAAAATGGCTGTTTGGACCAAAGCATGATCTGAATTATGTCCCTAAGTTTTCAGTTGATGAAATGACTGAAGAATTGGTTCATTTTGAATTTTTCGGGCTGATTGGCCAAAGGAGGAATTAAATTTGTCTATTATCCAAAAAACAAATGGAGAGTTTGGGATTTTTCATGAAGCCGGTATGCAGGCCAAGGGGTCTTTCACTCCGAATTCAGACGGCCTTTCGCCGATTGAGCTGTTGGAAGCTTCATTAGGGATGTGTATCACCATTTCTTTGCAAAGGATGTTTGAAAGGGACGGCATAGAAGTGCAGGAGGATGAATTTTCAGTTTCTGTTTCCGCTGCTAAAGCGCCCGATGGCCCGTCCCGTGTTGAAAAATGTACGGTTAGCGTCAAATTGCCCGAGCATCTTCCGACCGACTATAAAAAGAAATTAATCACCTCTGCTGAAAGGGCATGTACAATCGGCAATACGTTAAAACGAGGGGTAACGATTGATACGAATATGGTGTAACAACCTACATGATGAAACGAAGGAGCATGAAAATGGAAAACAACAGTAAAAAACCTTCCTATACAAATGCTGATGATTTTGCTGTTACATCAGTGCCTGAAAATAAAAGAAAATCGATTTTTAACATTACGATTACAAGCTGTGCCTGGATTATCTCATTGTCGACGATTGTGACTGGAGGAGCGCTGATCCAGGGATTGAATTTTGCGCACGCCGTTTTGGCTGCCGTCTTAGGTATGCTGATTCTTGCGGTCTATGGCTTTTTTCAAGGTGTAATGGGTGGAAAATACGGAATATCGACAACCGTTCTTGCCCGTCAGGCTTTTGGACGCTACGGATCGGGCCTTTTTGGAATCGTCTTGGCGCTGACGCTGGGAATCGGCTGGTTTGGCTGGCAGGTTGCTTTTTTCGGCACGACCATTTCTGAAATGTTTCCGGGTGTTTGGCTTGCGAAGCCTGAAGTCGCCATCGTTTGGGGCGGTATTTTAATGATCCTTACCGCTTTTATAGGATATCGCGGACTTGCCGCTTTAAGCTTTATCGCTGTACCTTTAGTCGTCATCTTTTCTATATGGGGCATTGTGAGTGCTGTCAATTATTCTGGAAGCTGGCATAACTTGCTGACGTTTCATCCGACAGGGGACCCTATGACGATATTTGCCGGAATTACAATCGTAGTTGGAAATGCTGCATTGGGTGCGGTTGTTTTTCCTGATGTGACGAGATATGCAAAAGGAGCGGTTTCAGGAGGAATAGGTGCGTCTGTCGGTTATTTCCTTGGAGGTGTTTTCTGTCTTGTTGCAGGAGCGGCAATGGCCATTGCTGCGAATGTTCCGGATATCGGGTCAACACCGAATATTCCTGCCGCGATGAGCAAGCTCGGACTTGGATTTTTGGCATTTTTCATCATCGTTTTTGCACAGTGGACGACGAATGATAACAATTTGTATACCGGATCTCTGGGGCTTCGCAATGTTGTGAACATTCCTAAGAAAGCACTTGTGGCGATCATGGGCGTGATCGGCATCATGATTGCATTATTAGGTGTCCAGAATATGTTTGTGCCATTCTTAACATTTTTAGGTTTGTATGTTCCGCCGATCGCAGGCGTGATGATCGCAGATCATTGGATCACAGCACCTGTCATCAAGAAAAAACAATATCGATTCGGGGCTGGAACAACTTATTCGAAGCTGAATGTTGCGGCGATTCTTTCGGTGATCATCGGGGGTTTTACCGCTTCAAAGGTAACATTCGGCATCGGACCGATTAACTCTACTGTACTTGCATTTTTGATTTATATCGTTTTTACATTTATTTTCACAAAATTAAATCTCCGTTACGAAATCGGAGAAGCGACAGAGGAATCGTCTGGTTTTTAAGCGGATAAGGAGGAAAGGTTTTCAATGATGAATGAAAAAAACCAATGGGTATTTGGAATTGATGTCGGCGGGACGTTTACAGATTTAGTGGCTGTCAACAAGGGAGGGAAAATGGTTTCGACGAAGACGCCTTCAACCCCTGATCAGTCTGATGGTGTCATGAACGGAATTAAAAAAATGGCTGAAATCATCGGAATAGACGTAAAGGACCTGTTAGCCAATAGTCCATTAGTGGTCCATGGAACAACAGTTGCCACTAACGCTTTGCTGGAATATAACGGAGCAAAGGTGGGGCTTCTCACAACGGAAGGCTTTCGGGACGAAATCGAATTCCGCCGCGCGTACAAAGAAAGCGTGTTTTCTCCGCGCTTGGAAGCACCTTATCAAATTGTCCCAAGAAGATATCGTGTGGGGATTCCTGAACGACTGGATCATACAGGAAATGTCGTAACTGAGCTTGATGAAGAAGCCGTCCGCCGGGCAGTCCGAGGGTTTATCCAAGAGGGGATCGAGGCGATTGCTGTATGCTTTCTGTTCAGCTTCATGAATCCTTCGCACGAAGTCCGCGTTAAAGAGATTATTCAAGAGGAAGCTCCCGGCATGTTTGTATCGTTATCGTATGAAGTGCTGCCGCAGATTCGGGAATTTGAACGGGTGAGCACGACCATTGTCAACGCGTTTACCGGCCCTTCCATGCAAAGCTACTTGAACCATCTTGACGAACGGCTTCGCGAAGACGGATTTGCCGGAGAACTGTTTGTCATGCAATCTAACGGCGGGGTCCAAAATGTCATTCAAAGCGGAAAATTTGCCGCAGGAGGCCTTCTCTCAGGTCCAGCCGGAGGAGTGACGGCTGCTTCCTTTATCGGAGAAAAATCGGGCTACGAGAACGTCATTACCGTAGACATGGGCGGAACAAGCTACGATGTCTCGGTTATCGAAAAGTTAAATCCGGCGATCACGACTGAGAACTGGATCAGCAGATACCGGGTTGCCCTGCCGATGATGGATATTCACACGATCGGCTCCGGCGGCGGAAGCATCGCCTGGATTGACAGCGGCGGAGCTTTACAAGTCGGCCCGCGAAGCGCAGGCTCCAATCCGGGGCCGGCCTGCTACGGAAGAGGCGGAGAAGAACCGACAGTTACGGACGTGAATGTTTTCTTAGGCTATATTAACCCAGATAACTTTCTAGGTGGAGAAATGAAGCTTGACCGTTCACTGGCTGAAAAGGCGATCCGCACACGAATTGCCGAACCGCTCGGAATATCGACAGTGGAAGCCGCTCTTGCAATCTCACAAATCGTCAATAGCGATATGTCAAATGCAGTCCACTTTGTGACGACACAACGGGGTCATGATCCAAGGAATTTCGCCCTAATGGCTGTCGGCGGCGCCGGAGCCATCCATGCAGGCAAGCAGGCGGAAGACCTCGGCATTAAAACCGTTATTGTTCCGTCCCTTGCCCCGGTCTTCTGTGCGCTCGGCGATGTGGCAGCAAACCTTAAAGTAACGGAGCTCAGGACGCGCTTTGAAAGTCTGAAAAACGTTGACCTGCAAGCGATGAATGCCGATTTTGAAAAGATGGAACAGACGGCCCGCGAAAAACTTGGAGGCCAGTCGGTCACCAATCAATATGAAACCCGCCGCTTTATCGATATGCGCTACGCCGGGGAAGTCCATGAAGTAACCGTACCGGTAAAATCGAGGACGCGGAGGATTACAGAATTGAATCTTGAAGCAACGGCGGCAGATTTCCATGACCTTCATGAAAGAATGTTTGCCCATAAAGATCCCGAGCACGACATTGAAATTTTAAATCTCCGCCTTGACCTGGTTGGCGTCAGAGAGCCGTTAAAGCTTAAAGAGGAGCCGTTTGAGCAGGAGGACCCTTCAAAAGCGAAAACAGGTGAACGCGATATGTATTTTGACATCGAACCGACGAGGACGCCTATTTTCAACGGATCAATGCTTGAGCCGGGCAACTTGATTGTCGGTCCGGCCATCATTGAGCAATGGGGTACGACCATTGTTGTTTATCCGGGACATGAGGCTCTAATCGATTCTTACCGCAACTGTGTCATTGAAGTAAAGCACTCTCAGCAGACGACTAGAGGTGGAAATGCATGATCCAAGCTCAAATTCTTTATAGCAAGCTGCAATCGATCGGCAGAGAAATCGGGGATAATTTGCAGCGAATCTCCCGTTCCCCTTTGCTTTCGCAAGACCGGGCATTTGCTACAGCGATTTTTACGAATGAGCTGAAAATCGCGGTTCAACATCAATATGAGCCTGAACATTTGTTCGCATTAAAAGAAAGCGTGGAAAATCTGTTCGACTATTTTTCATTTGATATCGCAGATGGAGATGTGTTGCTCGTCGCAGATCCATACAGCGGCGGAACGAAAGGACAGTCGCTCACCATGGCGGCGCCGTTATTTCTTGAAGGGGAGCTCGTACTCTTCCCCGCTGTCCGCGCTCAGATGATCGATTTGGCCGGCGAGTATCCGGGCGGATTCCATCCCGATGCATTTGAAGTATGGCAGGAAAATATCAGAATTACACCTGTTAAGCTTTATAAGCAAGGCGTTCTACAGACCGATATTCTTCGTTTCTTATTATCAAACAGCCGGGTGCCCGCTTCTTTTAAAGCGGATTTGGAAGCCATGTATACATGTTTGCATGGCGCCAAACAGCAATTGAAAACGTTTCTTGGCAGCTACGGCCAGAAAACAGTGACCGAATCGATCGACAGCATGTTTGAATACAGCCGCAAAAGGGTTGAGCACCATGTCTCTTATCTGCCTGAAACAGAAATGAGCGCTGTCCAGGAGTTTGAAGTTTCCGAAGGAAGCAAGAGTACAATTCATGTGCAAATTTCAAAGAAGGACGATGCGGTTGAAATCGATTTGAGCAGATCATCGGTACAATCCGTAAAGCCGGTTAATTCGCCTGCCGCTTTAACGAAGGCGTTTGCCGTTTGGCCGTTCCTGGCGAGAATTGCCGATGAAATACCGATCAATGAAGGAACGCTTCAACCTTTTCAAACGAAGACGAGGCTGGGTACGATTTTGGATCCGGAATTTCCTGCAGCGACAGCATTAGCTCCAAGCATTACCGGCCATTTCATCGCTGAAGCGGTATATAAAGCCATTCAAAACGGACAAAGCACGAATGAAGAATTTCCGCCGATTTACGGGACAGGTCCGCAGGCCGTTTTTTATCCGGAGCTTGGCGCGGAAGCAGAAACGAAATCAATCGTTTTGGCGCCCGGGTATCCATCAGCTTCAAAAGGCTTCGGGCCGCCTGCTTTATTTGGTCAACGGATGCTTGTCTCTGCAGAGGAATTGGAGCTTTACCACGGTTTTAAAATGGTTTCCCGGGAGTGGACGGACAATGGGGAGGAAATGAAAGTGTCTCTGCTTAACCAGGAGGACGATATTTATTTCAACCTTCTTCTGCCTTTTAGTGAAAGGGGAGAATACGGGTCTCTGTCAAGAACGGGAGATCGTGACGAAATCTTTTATGAAAGCACGGTAAACCAACATGTGAAAAAAGGCGAGCTCCTCGTCTTTACGTACTCTCAAAAGGAGGAGCTGCTATGATTAATCAGGACTTTATTCTATCACAGGTGGTCGGCGGTTCCCTTGATGCGGTTGCCAGGGAAATGAGCGCCACTGTTACGAGAACGGCCCGTTCACCATTGTTTAACGAAGCACACGATTTTACGACGGGCGTCTTTGACCTTTCTGGCAAAAAATCGCGCCTTGTCGCGCAAGCCCCGGGCTGTACGCTGCACCTTTATGCGGTAGTAGGCGCAGTTGACCATTTATTGGACGCTTTTCGGTACGATCTTCATCCCGGAGATATTCTCCTGGTGAATGATCCGTATCATGGAGGCTCGCACAGCCTTGACTGGACGATCGTCATGCCGGTTTTTTATAATCGCAAGCCGATCCTGCTTCCTGCTGTCCGAAGCCATATGGCCGATAATGGAGGGCCGGTTGCCGGAGGGTACAATCCGCGCTCAAAAGACATTTGGCATGACGGGCTGCGGATTCCGCCATTAAAAATTTATGAGCGGGGAGAAAAGCGCAGGGATGTATTCGATTTAATTGTTGCAAACAACAGGCTTTCCCATTGGCTTGAAGGCGACTTAAACGCGATGATCGGGGCATGCAAGGTCGCTGCCTCCCGAATCCAAACGATGCTGGATAAGTATGGCGCCGAGAAGGTGATTACGGCCATTGACAACCGGATTCAATATACAGAAAACAGGGTTCGCGATGAAATCACCAGCTGGCCGGACGGCACCTATGTCGGTGAAACATTTGCTGACCACGACTTTCAAGGCAACCGCGATATTAAGGTTCGCGCAACGGTGACCGTCAAAGGCAGCGATCTTCACATTGACTTTACCGGCTCCTCTCCGCAAGTAAAGGGCTTCATCAACAGCCCGCTTTCAAATACGACTTCATTTGCTTTTGTCGGTATTTCGACTTGCTGTGATGAGGATATTCCGATCAATGAAGGATATATGAATCCGGTAACAGTAACTGCACCTGTAGGAACAGTTGTGAACCCGCAGCTGCCGGCACCGTGCGGACACGCAACTGCGTGCGTAGGAGCAGAAATAGCCGAGGCTGTTCTCCAGGCCATTTCCCAATGTGCGCCAAAACGCGTCGGAGTGAACGCCCATAAGCTTCCTCTCGCTTATTCCCACGGAAAATACGACGACGGGAAGCCGTGGGTGAACCTGAATTTTTACGGCTATACCGGCGGTGCGGGGGCTGCATACGAAACGGACGGATGGGGGCTTTATCCGCCTGTTATGACAGGAGTTATTCTGCCATCTATTGAAATGACTGAAGTTCAATACCCGAGCCGTGTATTAAAGCATGAATATACGAGCGATTTTACGGGAGCAGGCCGATGGAGAGGCACCCCCGGGTTGGATGTTCAGATCCAGCACTTAAAGGAAAGCCGCACAAGCGTCATGATGGCAGGGGTCCGAAATACAACAAAAGGCTTCTGCGGAGCTGGCGATGCACCAAGCAACAAGGTGATCGTCGGGTATGGAACAGACGAAGCCAAAGAGATCGAGGAAACGGCTTTTGAAGTCAAAATGCCTGCGGGCGGCATCATCCAATTTTACCGTGCAGGCGGCGGAGGCTGGGGAAATCCGCTGGAACGTGAACCCGAAAAGGTGCTGGACGACGTCTTCAACGAGTTTGTCAGAATTGAATCAGCATTGCAAGATTACGGTGTCGTGATTGACCCTGAGACACTTACCATTAATGAAATGGAAACAAATCGTGTGCGGGCTTCCCGCCTTTCATAAATAAAAAAGCTGATCTGAAAGGAATGAAGACACCTTTTCGGATCAGCTTTTTAAATACTCATATGGTAAAAAGAGGATAATCGCTTTCAGGAGAGAATGTAAACATAACCGGTTTGATCTTTTAAGCCGGCGGGTACATAACAGATTAGCAAGTAAAGGAGGACAAATCATATGAAAAACAAAAAAGCGTTTTGGGGACCTTTTCTGTTCGGTGTGGGTATCATCGCCATGATCGATGGCATTGTTTTTCACCAATTGCTTCAATGGCACAGCGTGTACATGGACACAGACCGCTCTCACCAAATTATGAGCGACGGACTGTTTCATCTGTTTTCGCTCGTCATTCTTTTTATCGGCGGGATCCTGTTGTGGAACAGAGGTGACTTGAGCAGCAGCCGGCCGCAACACATCTTTTGGGGAGCCTCTTTGCTGGGAGCGGGCTGGTTTAATTTCCTCGAGGGCATCATCAATCATCATCTTCTTCAGATTCACCACGTCAACCCGCTAAGCCCGAACCGCCTCTTATTCGACCTTGCCTATGACGCATCAGGCCTTTTGATCATTCTGGCCGGATGGCTGATCTACAGAAAAGGCAAACAGAAATGAAAAATTGGTTTGACTCGCACAATTATTTCTCGGGAAAGCGCAGGTTTCAACAAGACCTGCCCTGTTTTTGTCAAAATTTGAAGAAATAAAAAACTCCATTTTAAAAGTTGATATGATCAGTGACCGCCGCTTGAAGAATTCGTTTTATGTAACAAGTTTTTAAAGAGCGGCAAAGTGCAACTGTTCACTCAAGCAAAAAGGGGATTCACATATTCAATGGAAAAAGGTGTCTATATCGTTTGACTGCCATCTTTTAATAGGAGGTTTCCATATAAAATGTTAAGTGTGCTGCTGCCTAATTAGCTTATCCTTTCCGCTATCATTTTATTTTTATGTTACATGATCGTATTGGTAAAGGAAAACAAGATAAATCGCAAACAAAACGAGGAAACTCAACAGTTGCTTAGGGAGATATTAAAGGAAGTGAAAAGCAAAGATTTAGAGCGGAAATAAAAGATATTATATTTCTAGAGTGATTTAGTTGTGCCTCAGAGGAAACATTTGAGGATAAGACTGTACCTTTTGTTCAAGTGAAAGTCGGGTTTAGATTTGCAAGGAGGCTGTTTCATGCAGCTATTGGTTTGCTGCTGTGTACCCTAAACTTTTAAATAAAATAACCTTAATTATTCCGAATTCACATAATACGGTAATTGGAAATCCTTAAAAGACAAACTTGTGATGATTACGACATCCTGAACAATTTGCTTCCTCTTCAAATAGATGCTCATAAGAAAGATTCATGTTGTTGGAGAAATAAATAATCTGTAAATGCGAGGGGATGCACTTGACAAGTTTTGTTCAGAATACCGTGCATGGTTTAAAGAGCTTATTAGATCAAAATGGAGTCATTAGGATTCTTGGCTCTGAAGGTGAAATTACAGATGCTCTTGTCACATTCTCTGGCAGCGGAGCCTCTCAAAGCGATATACGAGCTTTCGAAACACATCACCAATTATCTCTTCCTGATGATTATAAAAAATTTTTAACTCTACATAATGGAGCTAGAATTTTTGATAGTCTTTTAGATGGAGTGAATATTGGCGGAGGTCTGCATTTATTTAACATCAAGGAAATCGACACAGAACTAAAAGATGAAGAATTGTATGAGGATGTTAGCGGTATTCCAATTGGACATTTGCTGGAAGAGTGCGATCTAATGATTGACAGAGACAGGCTCAAGGAAGGAGATCCCAACTACCTTTATTTACTTGAGGATGGTCTTGAGTATAAGCCTCTCGATTTAAATTTTGAGATATTTTTAGACCGATATGTTATGTGTCATGGGCAGCCATTTTGGGAGTGGAGATATTACACAGCGGAGAATTATTATAGAATATGACGACCCGATTTCTGGTCGTCTTTTTTGAATTCGAACAGGTTATTCATCCTAATTCTAAGGATTCATTTTCATGGGTGATCAGGATTTATTCCCCAATTCCCTTCTATAAAGTGGTAAACTCTAAAATGATTGTAACTTTAGTATTAGAGGAGAGTGCCATGAAGACTTTGGACGTGCAGGCGTTGCACAAAGCCATTGATCAAACGCTGGAACAATTAAAACATCAATCAGACGAAATCGCCAAAGTCCAAAAAAGCGTTGAGGAAATCGCATCACTTGATGATGCTTTAAAAGGAAAAGGCGGCGACGCGATCCGCGCCTTTTACGAGGAATGCCACACTCCTTTTCTACAGTTCTATGATACTTTCATAGAGGAATACAGTTCCACGCTGAAGAAAATGAAAACCGCGTTGAATTCTCTGGAACCTAACCATAATGGGTTTATTTCGCAAAACTTTCTTGAGCACGAGCTAGAACAAGGATTGAATGCAGCCGATCGAACAACCAAACACCTGGTGTCTAAATCAAACGCCACGATCTCAAAAGTCAGCCATATTGTTGATTTGCCGGATTTAAACGACAGCGACTTTCATGAACAGAATCAGAAATCCTTAAAGGAAATCAATCAGACAATTGAAAAGCTGCATACGTTCGACAGGGAACAGACAAATGCTCTTAAAACCGCTGAAAACGACCTGGAAACAATGCAGAGATACATAACCAGGCTTGAAAAAATGTACACAGGGCCTAAAATTGAAATTACCGGCTATCAAAAAGGCTCGATTTTAAAACCAGATGAGATAGATGCTTTGCGTGGTGGCCAAGACACATCGATGGGCGTCATGATGGATAAGCTGGACAAGAGATCGAAGCTTGAAAAAGAAGTTAGCGAGGTTAGCAAACAGGATAATAAAATTGCTAAACTAAAGGAGAAGCTTGATGATTACAATTTTTCAACAGCTTCAGAGTTTTACGAGATGGCTGCGGAAATTGGGTACGAAAACCTTTCCCCTTGGCAACAGCGATATTTCAATCAAATTGAAGGCGCTCGTGATTTTGGCAACGCAATTAAAGGAAGTGCTGAAGGACTCAAAAATGCAGTCGTCGATACTGCGGTAGGCCTATGGGACATGGTCGTTCACGCAGACGAAACGATTGAGGGCATTAACTTTACACTTCATCATCCTGATGTCACATTCAATATTATAAAAAAAGGAATTGAAGACTCGTATCAACGAGATGTCGTCAATGGTGATTCTTACACCCAAGCCAGATGGTTTAGCTATGCCGTTGGAATGGTCGGGACATCGATTGTTGGCTCTAAAGGCGTTGACAAAGCAGCAAAAGCCGCCAAAGCGGGGAAGGTAGGGCAGGTCGCTGCCAAAGCAACTAAAGCTTCTAAAAAAGTATCGAAACAAGCTTTGGAAAAAAGCGTAGCGTCTTTCAAGAAATCGATGCAAAGGGTCGCTTCAAACATAAAAGGAATTCAAATACACAACCCTTTTGCGCCGCAAGTTCAGCTTGCAGGCGGGGGTAAAGTTCCTTATCATGCACTTAATGGGGAGCATATAAAAGACAGTCTTATTCAGTTTGCGAAGAAAGTCTCTGATATAAGCAGAAAACCGTTTACAGGTGGTAATATCTCAGTACCATGGTTAAATAAAGAAAAGTACAATGCAGTTGAAGTTAAAGGTAAAGTAAAACCAAAAGGAAATTTGAAAGATGTTGACAGAAGAATTTATCAACTTAAAAACATTGACTTCAACATGAAGCATCCAAATAAAAATATAACTAATTTAGAATTAATGAAAAGCGGAAAAGCGCCCATTGGGGAAGATGGCAAACCAATTAATTTACATCATTTAATACAAAAAGAGCCAGGGACGATGTTGGAGATACTTCATACCACTCATAAAAAATACCATAAAGTACTGCACCAGTTAGTGGAGAAGGGGGATAGCTTTAGAAATAATCCTGAACTGCAACAACAATACGATAGTTTCAGAAGAAAATACTGGATGTGGAGAGCTGAACAATATGAAAAGAGCTTGAAAGGTGGATCTCAATGAATACTAAAGAATTAATTATAGACTTTATAAACAAACATGCTACTCCCCATGATTTTACAGGAGGAATTAATGAGGAAAAAATCAAAAAAATTGAAAATGACTTACAAACCACTCTTCCTGAAAGTTATAAATGGTTTTTAAGAAACTATGGCTCAGGTGGCTCTTTTGGCGTCGAAATATTGGGTCATGGACTTGTATCCCCGGAAGTCGTAGAGTTCACCAAAGACTATAGGGAGCTCTACGACTTACCAAATCACATTGTAGTAGTCGTTGATGTAGATGCATTTGCTTATTGCTTAGATACACAAAAAATGGATAACGGAGAATGTCCTGTAGTTACATGGGTTTATCAAAGCGGATATGATCACCAAAAGGCTCCTAACTTCCTTGAGTTTTTATGGGAATATTTAAATCAAGCTAAAGAAGATTGGTACGAGGAAGAATAATATATTAAATCTCAAGCACTTAATCTTTGATTGGGTGCTTTTTTGTTTAAATCGAGAAAAATCCGAGATGGACATCATCTTCATATAAGAAGTGGTCTGAAATCTATGCAATTTTCCTAATGATGAAAATAACATTAGGTTCTTAGAACAGTATTTAAATTCAAATAGTCCTTCATAATAAGCTCCCTAAGGGAACTTATTATGAAGGAGAAAGCTTAAACAATTGGTCTAATATTTAAAGTGTTTTTGTTAGGAGGTAAAACAGTATTGGATAAGAAAGATATTAAGTTCCTCGAGGAGCTGCTTTATAATACAGATAAAGACGATCTAGTAAGAGTGATGAGAAATATTGAAAACCCTGTTATTCTTCACGTTTTTGCAGCGAATTATAATTGGAATAGTGGTTTTGAAGTTCCAAAAGCAATTCTAGAGAATGAAAATTGCGATTATGGTACGGGGTTATTAATGTTCCATTATGCAGACGGTTATCGTATGCTCGAAAGCCCAGACGATGTTTCAGCATCTGCTTTAGAAGAATGGAAGGATTTTTTAATTCAAACATATCAAAAGCTTATAAATTTGCAGTTTAATTCTCAAAATATTTCATTCGATCCTGAAATAACAAGGGTTCATAGGTTTAAGTTGAAAAAAAATAACCCGCATATTCCCGATGCTTTACTTGATAAGTCACCAGGGGTTTTGATTGAACTTCCAAAAATTTGATGCGTTTTTCACCTTGAACGGCAGTGCCTTTCAAGGTTTTTGAACAAATTGGAGAAACCCAGCAAGGAATAGGGCGGAATTATAGGCGTTTTGGGAAGAAGCCGGGTGAGATGTTTTAAATATGGCTACCGGAATGGTTGCTACGTCTGTCGTCGGCACTAAAGGCGCAGCTATAGAAGAGGAGGTAGCTTTATGCAAAAAGAAGAGTTTGTATCACTTTGGGTAGGCAGTATCAGTTCTCCAGAAGAATTAGAAAAGATTCTTAAAACTTCTTATACTGAAGATGGTGATTTTATTCCTTCAATATTTGCTCATAGCTTTAATATAGAAAGGTATGACGAGTCTGTTCGTGAAGCAGATTTTTATGAAGAGTCTAGTAACTCAGTAAGTCGATTATTAGAAGACTTCTCTTACGATCATACGATTATCCCCGAATTTATTTCAGTATGTGGAGAGCACCTGACAAAAAATTATAATGCGGTGGTACTCTTATATAATTTCGACTATAAAGGTGTCAAAAAGAAGGTATCTATTGGTGGCGGTGAATTTAAATTTTTAGGTTCAGTTAAATATATGTAATGAATACTCAAATTTCAATGATGATAAATGAATATATAGAAAAAGATGATTTTTTCGGAGCAGTACCCGATGAAGATATTTCGAGGGCTGAAGAGAAATTAGGATGCAAATTTCCAAGGCAATATAAAGAGTTTGTTAAAGCATATGGCTCAGGAGGAATATGTGGAGTTGAGGTCTTAGGAGTAGAGGGAAATGGATATGCTTCAGTAGTTGATGCTACAGAAAGATTTAGAAAATTTGGTTTACCTGAGGAATACTTAGTTATTGAAAATGTGGACGAGTTTGTTTATTGTCTCAATACTGGAGAAAATCATTGTGTAATAAGGTGGGATGACATAAGCAAAAAGGAGATTGAAAGATATTCTAGCTTTGATGATTATTTACAAGACAGTTTTCAAGAAGCAATAGATAACTGGTAAGGAAAAGCCAAGATTTAAAACTCCACCTCTAAAAAGGGCGGGGTTTTTGTTTTAGAAGGGAGACGATTAATTGTGAAAGCCCTTTTTACCTTAATGTTTCTTAAATTATTCCTCTCCTACATTGACCAAGAAACCAAATATAGGATATGCTTTGGTGAGAGACCTGTAAAAATGAGGGATTTTTGTAAGGGGGATTTTTTGAGGAATGAATAGTGGCTCCACTGTGTGGCAAAGAAATTTTTCCTTTCTGTTTGTCTCTAAAATGGTGAAAATAACCGCAGACAGCTTTGCTTTTACTTCTATTTTGTGGTTTCTCATTTTAGATGGAAAAGGGGCTGTCGGAACAGGTATGCTAATAGCTGTCACCCTTCTTCCCCAAGCTTTAATAGGACCGTTGATTTCACCTTTTATGAAACCAAAAACTCTTAAGTTCTGGATGTTCTCCGCAGATATAACAAGGGCTTCATTGATGCTGATCATTCCAATTTTTTATTTTAGTGGATTTTCACCATTATGGTTCATTATTTCACTAATGCTGATACATTCGGCAACTGGGGCTTCTTATGATCCTGCATCCATTTCCATGATTCCGCAAATTGTTAAGAATGAACTTATTCAAAAAGCTAATGCCACCATAGAATCTTCAGCCCAAATTGTAAAATTGGTCTCGTTAATGGTTTGCGGTATATTGATTGCTGTAATAGGCGCTGCTTATACAATGCTTATTATATTTCCATTTTACATCGCTTCAGCCTGTTTAGTTCTGTGTATAAAATTTAGCTCGAAAGAAGAAGGGGCTCAGGAACAGAAACCAAAAGGCGCATATTTTAAAAAGCTAAAAAGAGGTTTTGTACTTGTTCGAAATCATCATATTTTGCTTCCGCTAGCCGTATACTGCATTTTGTTGAATATCGGTTCAGCTCCTTGGGAGGCGCTTTCAGCGATCTATCTGTCAGAAGATTTAGGCGGCGGTTCGGTCATTCATTCTTTCATAAGAGTAGCAACAGCTACCGGAGCCTTTTTAATGGGGTTTATCTTAACTAAAGTAAGAGTGAACCGATATGGACTATTGTTTGTCTCCGCTGGAATTATAGAAGGAATTGCACTTTTCATAACAGGAATGAATTCAGTTTTATTACTACTTCTTCTCACAGCATTTGTTTTGGGGGCTACCATTAGTGCCATAAACGTACCTGAACACACCATTATTCAAACCTCAGTTGCAGATGAAGATCAGCCGCAGGTATTTGCTGTTATTAGAATGATCTCTCATGTGATGGTACCATTAGGGGCTTTAATTAGCGGCTATGCAGCCGCTGCCTTTGGTGCAGGAAAAGTTATCGCTTTCGGCGGACTGATTGAAATTCTAGCTGGAATGGCGATATTAACTCTTACGAAACTAAGTAAAACCAATCGTTCAGACATGATAAGGGATAAAGAAGAAAGTTTAAAAATGTAAGAAAATTCACACGTTTAAATGCCGAATATTTCAAAATGATTAAGAAAAGGGGTTTTTATTTTGGTATATAAAAGCGTAATACCTTATGATCTAGTGGCAACGAAAATGAATTATTGGTATGTAGCTCTTAAAAATGACTGGGTTGATGAAGCTGAAAAAATGAAATCTGAGGTTAAACAAGAGATCGCTATAATGGAAGAAAATCAGGATGTCCTTATATATTTTTCATTGCTTGAATTCCGTCATAAGCTGATGTTGGATTACATTTGTCCAGAAGCAGCAAAAGATATACAGGTTCATTATGAAGAGTTAAGGGAAAAGACTAAAGGCGGGAGAAATTTGAATGGTATGCTCGAATATTATTACTATTTCTTCACAGCAATGTATCATTTTAGACAGAAAGAACTTCTTCATGCTTTAGCTTACTACCAAAATGCCGAAAATCAATTGAATTCATTTGAAAGCGATGATGTTGAAAAGGCAGAATTTTATTTCAAATTGTCAGAAATTTATTACTATATGAAACAAACATATTTTTCAATGTATTATGCTAATCATGCATATAAGATTTATTTAAAACAGCCAACATATGGACAGCGTAGAGTACAATGCCAATTTTTAATGACTGGTAACTGGCTGGATAAAATGAATCCTGAAAAAGCCCTGGAGCATACCAGCAAAGCACTGTCAGATGCAAAGGAATTACAAGTTGATTATTTAATTGGTTCTTCACACTTGAATATTGGAATATGTTATAATCAACTTGAAGAACTTTACAAAGCAGAAAATCATTTTCAAATGGCTGCTGAACTTTATAAAAATGAAAAGCACAGCTTTTTGCCAAAAGCCCTCTTTAATATTTCGCACGTTAAAGCGAAACAAGAGAAGTGGATTGAAGCAGAAGATCGGTACTTTGAGGGTATGGAATGGGCTCAAAAATTTGAGGACCAAGAATTCCTTACAAAGCTGAAAATGATTTACGGGTTGTATTTATCATTTGACCTTGACACAGTTCGAGATTCCTTTGAGTTCTTCAGTGAAAAAGGTATGTATGCAGACATAGAAGAGTATGGAGTCATCACGGCAGAACTTCTACAAGGAAAAGAAATGCTACATGATTCACTTGAGTTTTACCGCAGAGTAGTTGAGGCAAGAAGACAAATACAAAGGAGTGGGACAGTACATGAAAGCTAAGTTGCTAATTTGCTCTATTCTGTTATTAGGTGCAGTTGGTTTATTGGGCACTTCTTACGATCAATCAACAAATACAGCATATCATGTTGCTGACAGGGTAGCAATTTAACTCTGAGACTGCTAAATTAATATATAGAACCTTTAAAAGAGACCAGTTCGTGAAACTCACTGTGAGTTTATGGGCTGGTCTTTTTCATTTCTGAAATATCGATTAGTTTTCCGGATTTCACCAATATATTCAAGCCAGTAAAGAAGCGGCTCTCAAATATACTCCCAACACCAGAATTGCCTCTAGAAAAAATGGAAGGATTGATGCTGAGGAATGCAATTAAAGTAAATCCTAAGTGAAAAGTGATTAAAGTTATGGCTAATCAATTGTAAAAATGTGTATTATTTTTGAATTATTTTTCAATTCTACACCATTTGACAATTTTTTCATCCTTTTGGTGTTAAGCTCAAGGTGTCTATTAAATGGACAAGCATTTAATAGTTAAACAAAACGAAAAGGGGATGTGTTTATGTTTAAAAACAAACTCAAAAAAGTAGCGGGAGCGGTTGCAGTTGCTGGGGCTCTGTTGGTATCCGGATTACCTGCAAGTGCTGCGCCGGATTTAACTCCGATTCGAGACAAGTATCCAGACGCCTATCAATTCCAATGGAATGGCAACAATACTGTAACTGTTTTCTTTAGAGACAGCCAAGGTAAATCTTATCATGAAACATATACATGTGTTACGGTTATACAAGGAACTTGCTACGTGTATAAGTAAACCGTAAGACAAAATTCTGTCTCAATCGTTTGTATTCTTATTCTTTCTGAGACAGAATTTTTTTCATTAACCAAATCAGTTACTTTCACCTCTCTGTGTCCAAATCCTCTTTATTTATGCCCCTCTCGTTGATCAATGAAAACAAAGCTGGAACAGTTTTCATCGGCACCATCAGAATATGCTTGCGCCAATATGAGTTTTTCACAGTTTACAGGGGAGAGCTGAACAGCGGCCGCAGCACACCTTCAGACTGACTGGCCTAAGGGTCTTATCTAGCGAATAATGTCGGAGACGCTCTCATAGCATCATTATTGAAAAATAAGTCTGTTTCATGTGGTAATCGATTGATTCCAGATATTTCTGAAGTGAGAGTGTCAATGAAATGGAACATTCCTATCAAAGTCCCGGCATTCCTGTAAGTTTTTAGCTCACCATCGTTTTTCACAAGTTATCATTCATTAATGTCTAAACGCGAGTAGATTCGTATAGTAAGACATCATGGGTTTCTTCCATGACTTTTATTTCTTGCGTAACCACTAAGCGGCTGATTTACATCATCAATAGGCAATGCTATAAGTTTGGCAGAACCTTTCTTGCACCTAAAAACAGCCATGAACAAAGAACAAACGGCATTGTTAGCGCGGGGAGTCCATATGGCAAAAGATATGTGCTGAGTCCCGCTGTTATAGGCACCGTCAGACAAGCTGAAATGATCCCTGACAAAAATGAAAACCGGTTATGTTCACTTTTAAAAATGGCAGATACGGCCAGGATTGTTAAAATTGCATTATACCCGTAAAGACCCAATGTGATGAGAGAACGCTCTCCTCCTAAAAGGAATGCAATGATGATGGCAACTGCATTTCCGGTAACTGCATAAAGTCCTAGTTTTCTTCCTGCCCAAAATACGGCGAGAAAAATTAAAATCCCGGATACTGTGTTATTCAGAAAAAATACTTGTCCAATTCCATGAAAGACCCCGTCTATTAAATTGACTTCCCCTGCTGTCTTTAGTTCCCAGTGTGTTAAATCCTGAGGTATCAGGGCAGAGCTTAATTTAATCCCATTTAATTTGTATGAAGCCAGCAATATAAACCACGTCAGGATAACAAAGGGGAATGTAAGAATTGGAACTTCGGTTCTTTTCGTAAAATGCATCATGGCGGCTGTAAAAATGGCTGCTAAGGCTGATCCAATTAAAGCGACAAGCCACATGTAAGGGCCAGTTAAGAATGATGCCAATGCCATTCCTGTTAACACAGAATTATATCCTAATAGTCCCTCATTTATAATCTTTTCATCTGCCGCTCCCAATTTCCCTACTAAAGTACCGATAACAGCGGACAACAAAGCGATTATACCTAAATAATAGGAAAAAATAGTAATGGCTATAAGGATTAGAAAGCCGGTCATCACATTCTCAATCAGGATGACTTGAGAGATGCCTTTGAGAGAAGCTGTTATTAAACGGAAAAACACCCCCTCGCTTAATAAATGGAGTTTGTTTTTTCGCATAATGAATATTCTCCTTTCTTTTCAAGGTTATATATCTTCAGTGTATCATATATAAATTTTTGAATATATAAATTGACATATATGTAAAAAATGATATACATTTAAAACAGAAGCAGGGGAATCAAATATATTTTCAGTTTTTTAGTTTTTGCGCTTTCAGCTCAGAATGTTAATGAACTTGCTCCCCCTTATATGAATGCTCACCGTTTGGTCGTAATAAAAATACAGGGAGGTTTTGTGATGCAACTATTACCGCGTGAAGTAGACAAGCTTATGATTGTTGTCGCAGCAGATCTTGCGAAGCGACGTAAAGAACGGGGATTAAAATTGAATCACCCGGAAGCAGTAGCCCTGATAACGTATGAAGTGTTGGAAGGAGCACGGGATGGAAAAACAGTTGCGGAGTTGATGGAATATGGAACAACCATATTGTCGCGGGAAGATGTAATGGAAGGCATTCCGGAAATGATTGATGATATCCAGGTAGAAGCTACATTTCCAGACGGCACAAAGCTTGTAACTGTACATAGTCCAATTAAATAAAATGGATAGGAGGCTATTGAAATGGAACCGGGGCAACTATTTTTAAAAGAAACGGATATCATTTGTAATGTCGGAAGAGCGGCGTCCAAATTGAATGTAACGAATACAGGTGACCGCCCAGTTCAAGTAGGTTCACATTTTCATTTTTATGAAGCGAATGAAGCGCTTCAATTCAAACGAGAAGAAGCATTTGGAAAGCGACTAAACATTCCGGCAGGAGCAGCTGTGCGTTTTGAGCCCGGTGATGAAAAAGAAGTGGAATTAGTGCCTTACGCCGGCGAACGCCGGGTATACGGATTTAATAATAAAGTGGACGGATCATTGGAAAAAGAGGGGAACCAATCATGAGTTTCAAGATGCCAAGAAAGCAATACGCTGAAATGTACGGCCCGACTACAGGGGACTCTATTCGTCTGGCAGATACAGATTTGCTCATCGAAATTGAGAAAGACTACACGACATATGGAGATGAAGTGGTATTCGGCGGCGGTAAAGTTATTCGTGATGGAATGGGACAACACCCTTTAGTTACACGTGGAGAGGGAATAGCAGATGTTGTCATTACGAATGCTGTTGTCTTAGATTACACTGGTATTTATAAAGCGGACATTGGAATTCGTGATGGCAAAATCGCTGGAATCGGGAAAGCAGGTAATCCGCTAATCATGGACAATGTGGATATTGTGATTGGCTCTGGTACAGAAGTTATTGCTGCTGAAGGTATGATTGTAACTGCGGGCGGAATTGACACTCACGTCCATTTTATTAATCCGGAGCAAATCAGAACAGCATTAGCTTCAGGTCTTACTACCCTAATTGGAGGAGGAACAGGCCCTGCTGCAGGTTCAAAGGCTACCACGGTTACACCGGGCGAGTGGCATATGCACCGAATGCTTGAAGCGGCAGAGGGCATGCCGATTAATGTTGGGTTTACAGGAAAAGGACAAGCCGCTTCAGAAGCTCCGCTGGTAGAGCAAATACGCGCCGGCGCCATTGGACTGAAAGTTCATGAGGACTGGGGCGCTACAGCTTCAGCTATCGATCATGCGCTAAGTGTGGCTGACAAATATGATGTTCAGGTTGCCCTTCACGCGGATACATTAAATGAAGGCGGATTTATGGAAAATACAATGGCAGCTATTAAAAATCGCGTCATTCATATGTACCATACAGAGGGTGCAGGGGGAGGACATGCTCCTGACTTAATTAAATCGGCCAGCTTTAACAATGTTCTGCCGTCATCTACGAACCCGACATTACCTTATACAGTCAATACGGTAGATGAGCACTTAGATATGTTAATGGTCTGTCACCACTTGAATCCATCTATTCCGGAAGATTTGGCGTTTGCTGACTCACGTATCAGACGCGAAACGATTGCAGCTGAGGATATTCTCCAGGATATGGGTGTATTCAGTATGACTAGTTCGGATGCCCAAGCGATGGGACGGATTGGAGAAGTCATTTTACGTACATGGCAAGTAGCCGATAAGATGAAAAAACAAAGAGGAACAATGGCGGGCGACAGCGAGCTTTCGGACAACAACCGCGTAAAACGTTATATTGCCAAATATACAATTAATCCTGCCATTACTCATGGTATTTCCGAATATGTCGGTTCTATCGAGAGAGGGAAGATGGCCGATCTCGTTGTCTGGAATCCAGCATTTTTCGGTGTGAAGCCTGAAATGGTGATGAAAAGCGGCTTTGTTGCAGAGAGCTTAATGGGAGATGCTAACGCCTCTATCCCGACACCGCAGCCTGTTATTTACCGTCAAATGTATGGACAGTTTGGCAAGGCGCTGTCCAGCACTTCCATTACGTTTATTTCCCAGGCAGCTTTCGATGACAAAGTGCATGAGAAGCTTGGGTTGCAAAAAATCATTCTTCCGGTTCGCGGCATTCGCAAACTAACGAAAAAAGATATGAAGCTGAATTGCGAAACTCCTGAAATAACGGTCGATCCACAAACATATGAAGTAAAAGTAAATGGCCAATTAATTACATGTGACCCTGTTGATAAGGTGCCAATGGGTCAACGATATTTCCTATTCTGAGGTGAGAGTCATGATCATTGAACAAATCGTAACAAATCTTGAAAACATGGAAAAAGAGGAAATTGAAAAACGCCATATTGAAAAAGTTTACCTTGAAAGTGCTTATTTAGTAAAACGAATCCAACGGGTGAAAACAGATCATGGCAACGAAATTGGAATACGCTTAAAAGAAGCGCGTGACCTTGTCGCTGGTGATGTTTTGTATATGGACGATAAAAATATGGTCGTCATCGATGTACTGTCCGATGATTTATTAGTTATCAAACCGCGCACCTTGAATGAAATGGGAACGATCGCTCATCAATTAGGAAATCGCCACCTGCCGGCGCAGTTTGAAGAGGACGAAATGCTTGTTCAATATGATTATCTTGTAGAAGAGTTACTTCAAGACCTGCAAATTCCATATAAACGTGAAGACCGAAAAGTAAAACAGGCTTTCCGCCATATCGGTCATAGCCATGATTAATATTTTATCTTTACTCCAACTATGTGATTCAAATTTCCCTATAGGGGCTTTTAGTCATTCGTATGGTCTTGAGACCTATATTCAAGAAGATAAAGTCCATGATCAAGCAACGTTCGTACAATGGCTTCATACGTATGTAAACGAGCAGCTCATCTATTCAGATGGGTTGGCTTCCCGTCTTGTATATGAAGCTTTAGAGAACGAAGATTTACAAACAGTATGGAAATTAGATCGCATGTTGACTGTTCAAAGTTTGCCGCGTGAAACAAGAGAAGGAACCCAAAGGATGGGCGAGCGGATGTTAAATCTTATTGAATCCCTATATGATATACCCATTCTTTCAACATATCGGGAGCGTATAGATCAAAAGCAATCGTTTGGACATCCCTCCATTGTATTTACGATTGTAGGTCATCATCTTGGTGTCCCTTCATCAACGACTACACTGTACTATTTGTATTCAGCAGTCTCAAATCTTGTTCAAAATGCGGTACGGGCTGTCCCTCTAGGGCAAGTGGCAGGTCAAAAGACAATTCAAGAATTTCAGACTGTTTTAATCGAAGCAACAGAAAAAATTCAAAGTTTAAATGAAGAAGAATTCGGGATTGTTTCTCCCGGTTTAGAATTATCTCAAATGATGCACGAGCGTGTAAATATTCGTATTTTCATGTCCTAATAAAAAAGGAAGTGTTAGGTATGAAACCAATTAGGATCGGTGTAGGAGGACCTGTAGGAGCAGGGAAAACGATGTTAGTCGAAAAATTAACCCGGCATTTGCAAGATGAAATGAGTATGGCAGTTGTGACAAACGACATTTATACAAAAGAAGATGCCAAGTTTTTAATGAACAACGGGGTGCTTCCCGCAGATCGGATTATAGGTGTGGAAACAGGCGGCTGCCCTCATACGGCAATACGCGAAGACGCATCAATGAACTTTGCAGCCATTGATGAGCTAGTGAAGAAGAATCCAGACGTTGAACTTATTTTCGTTGAAAGCGGCGGAGATAATCTGGCAGCTACATTCAGCCCTGAACTTGTTGACTTTTCAATCTATATTATTGATGTGGCCCAAGGGGAGAAAATACCGCGAAAAGGCGGTCAAGGAATGATTAAATCTGATTTGTTTATCATCAATAAAACAGATTTAGCGCCTTTCGTTGGAGCAAATCTGGACGTTATGGCATCTGATACGAAGGTTTTCCGCGGAGACAAGCCGTTCGCTTTTACAAATTTAAAAACGAATGAAGGTCTTGATCAAGTCATTGACTGGATTAAGGAAAATGCACTATTAAAAGGACTGGAGTAAGATGGGGGACTGGACAGGCGTTTTGCGTTTGAGCGCTGAAGAAAAAAATGGAAAGACCATTGCGAAAAATGTGTATTTTCAGGGGGCGTATAAAGTCATGCGTCCTATTTATCATGATGAATCAGGACAAGCCTGTTATTATATTTTAAACCCCGGCGGCGGTTATTTAGACGGTGATCGCTATCAAATGAAGATTTCACTGGAGAAACAAGCAAGATTAACATTAACAACCCAATCGGCAACTAAAATATATAAGACACCGCATACACATGCATATCAGGAAACGGAATTTAACCTTAAGGAAGGCAGTTATCTTGAGTACATTCCCGATCCGCTTATCGGCTATCAAAATGCACGGTATAAACAAAAAAATATAGTATATATTGAAAAAGGATGTACGTTCCTTTATTCAGATATTGTGACTCCTGGATGGTCTCCTAGTGGAGAAAAGTTTACCTATGAGATGCTTCAATTCATTAATGAAATCTATATGGAAAATGAGCTGGCAGTCTATGACCATATCAAACTATGCCCGGCCAAACAAAATATAGATGGTCTGGGTTTAATGGAAGGCTATTCTCACTTAGGTTCCATGATTGTGATCAATGAACAAGTAGATCATGACCTTCTTGATCGTTTATATCAGGCCGTGGATACTCAGACAAAAGAATATAAAATAGGCATATCTTTATTGCCTGTCCCTGGGTTTTCCGTACGGGTATTAGCAAATCAAACACAGATCATCGAAAGTCTGTTTTCCGAATTTCATCATCTCCTCAACCAAGTATGGTTTAACAAAACCCCAAGTTTTTTAAGAAAATATTAACGGTTAAAAAACCAGCAACTGTTCAATTGTTGGTTTTTTTCAGATTCAAGAAGGGGCTGTATTTTGTGGAAGGTACATTATTCTCGGTTTTAATGCTGGCATTAATTTTAGGAATCAAGCATGCGATTGAACCTGACCATGTGATTGCGGTATCGACAATTGCAAGTCAAAGTAAAAAGTTATGGCAAGCTTCTTTAGCGGGCATATTTTGGGGCATTGGCCATACTGTAACATTGTTTATAGTTGGAATCATTGTCATTGTAATGAAGGGGCAAATATCAGAAAAATGGTCGATGTCCTTAGAATTTTTAGTAGGAGTCATGCTTGTTTATTTAGGGATTAAAATGATTCTTTCTTTCAAGAATAGCCCTGTACATACGCATCAACACAAATATCTCCACACCCATCAAAGCAGCGGCGACCATAAGCGCCGCAATAAAAACGTAACGTACTTAAGATCAACATTCATCGGTTTAGTTCATGGTCTTGCAGGAAGTGGAGCCATGGTCTTATTAACGATAAGTACTGTCAAGAGTGTAGAGGAAGCGGCAATATATATTCTTATATTCGGGGCAGGAACAGTTATTGGTATGCTTTTCTTTACAACAATCATTGGAATTCCCTTTGTGCTGAGTAAGAAGCGAGGGGCAATCAGCGGAACACTAGGGATGACGACGGGTGTAATAAGTGCTGTTTTTGGTGTATACTATATGTATAACTTGGGTATTAATGAGGGTTTATTTAACCTTTGGATTTAAAAATAGTATAAAGTAACCGCCATTTAAAGATTGAGGTGAATGATATAAATACTTTAGGGTATGCCATTCTGAGCGTTCTCGGCAGAAGACCTTGTTCAGGATATGAGTTAGTCCAGTACCTGGAGGTAGTGTGGCCGGCAAAACATAGTCAAATATATCCTTTGCTAAATAAAATGGAACAAGAAGAATTTCTTGAATACGAGCATGTAGAGCAAATAGGGAAACCTGATAAAAAAATATACTCCATTACTGAAAAGGGAAAAGAAGCGTTAGAAGATTGGATCGCTGTATCTCCTTCAGATCCAATAAATAGGGACGAATTTCTTATTAAAGTATATTCGATTTGGTTGTTGGAAGAGGAAGATTCCGTAAAATTGATTCAGGATCGAATCAAAAATTTAGAAAAAACAATTGATACCCAATTGAACAAAATGGCGGAGCTAGAAAACAAGGAATCGGATAGCATGTCTAAAAACTTTGGCCGTTATATCTTGATTGATCGCAAATTCAGACTGGCTAAAGAAGAAAAAACATGGTGTCAAAAGGTTTTAAATCTAATAAAAGATAAGAAATTTAATTTTCCCTTTCTGTGTTATGTCAGTGTAGAAGGGATAAATGGAGCGTCACTGCTTATCTAGACAGAAAACGAATGTCACGTACATAAAATAAGGCGCTTCAATATAACACAGTGAGAACGCCGCATGTTCACGCCCGCGTTCAAAACTAACGAATGGTGCAGAAAAACGAAACGTGCCATTTTTGTTAAACAAGCGAGGGAACTGCCGGACTGCCCCACAAGATGAGACAAATAAAAAACACCTTCGAGTTTGAAATCGGATCAATCTTATCCGAAATATGACTTGGAGGTGTTTTTAAATGAGAATCGGGTTACATGGTTTGGTGATGGAAACGTGACTGAAGGAGAACTGAAGATGGTTGGTGAAAAAACATTTGCTGTTCATTTTGATGATGGAAGCTATCATTAGGACGCAATAAAGAAAATTTAAAATAAGAAAGAAGAGCACAGAATGCAATCACGGGAAAAAAAAGACAACATCAATATATAGATAATCCAATAATCAAATTCGTGGATAAATTAATAGAACTCATAAAAAAAGCGTTTTATGAAATTGCTGGCGTTCTTCTAGCTTTAGCAGTTATAGCAGTCCTTTTCTTACCTGGATCTGGGGGATACAAAGCTGGAGATGAAACTGAGATTCTCAGGAATATTCATGGTGCTAAGTCTATCGAGATGTTAGAGAAGAACTACGGCAGTATATCTGAATTAAGAAGTGATGGAGTAAATACAATTGATATACCAAGGTATAAAAGAACAAAAATTATTAAAACCATGGATGATCGTGATCTGGCATTAATAGAAGTTTTAAGCGGATCTTATAGGAGCACTCACTGGTGGTAAAAAAATTATCCATTGAAAGAAAGCGTGCCGATCATAGATATTAGAATAAAATTACGAATTTATCCTGAGCAAAGAGAGGTGTAAAAATGGTAAATGTCTTAACTAATATCTTAAAAAATGACAGATTGGATGTATATCCGTTATTTAAAAAGTTTTGTTCCCTCAAAGAAAAAGGGTTGCGTAAGGAATCCTTTAAATCATTATCTTCCTTTATTGATGAAGCAAAGATGTGGGATGATAATGCACAACAGAATTTTGCTTGTTGGCTGTTTGCTTTATTTGAAACATCAGAAGATATTCACCATGTACTCGTTCATCCATTGGAAAAGGAACTTTTAAAGCCTTTACTTGAGAGATGGATGAAGAGTAATCCCGAAGATCCAAGACCATATAGGTGGTATGGCGTGTTTTTAAATACTGAAAAACGTGTCGATTACTTACATAATGCACTTAGACTTGGTGGCAGCAATGAACAATTATCCTTATTAACGCTAATCGATATTAATTTGAACGCCCTTTGGTATTCATTCCATCATATATCCGAAGATTTATATCTTGGCGATATTAAAGAAGATACAGCACTTCTTGCTAAGTCCCGGGAGTTAAACAACAAGGTAGAGTGTCAACAAACAAGAAAAAACAATAACGAAGCACTTAACTATTATCAAGATCTATTGAATGACTGGGTGATGTTTACAAAAGAACAATCAAAGGGATTTGTTGAATGGTGTGAACATAAGGGGAGAAACTATTATTGGGTCAAAGCTTATTATTACGAAAAATAACAATATGAAAAAGGACACAGCTAAGGAAATGAAATGCTGCAACAAGTATCCATTGACTGCACATTTTTTAATTAATTGCAAGCTTTAATTTTAAATAAACGAACTGAATAGGGTCTAAAACATTTTAAGGAGGATTATACGTGATTTGGTGGGCTAAACAAGGATGGCAGCTAATCTTAGGGTTTATTGTTGTTGCTGCGCTTTTTAGTTGACTAGAGATTCCGATTTCTGATTTTTTTGGAAAGATGTTTGGATTAGCGTTCCTTTATTAAGCTTATCGGTCGATACTAAATTTAGCAACTGCTGATGAATACAATGAAAACGGCGAACGGGTATTGTTTTCAAACTTTGGGAAGATAATTACAGCAATTTTTATGCCTGTTATAGTCTTTTATTGTATTAGCATGTTTGTTCCATATTCACTTTTAACTTTGCATTTTTTATATTGTAGCATAGAGCACACCAAGGAAAAACAAAGATGCTAAAGACTTATCCAAAGATTGATTAAGATAATGAAAAGATTGCTGTATATAAAGATGGCAATATTGAAATATATGTAAGTTATCTGTTTCCAGACAAATAACAAACTGGAAGAGGAGAACAAACTTGTAAAGACATCACTTTAGTTACTTTATTCTATTAACATGTCTACACACGTTAGCAGCATGTAGCCAAACAAGTAAAGAAAATGAATCGTCAGACGACCAGGAAACTGTAAGCAGAAAACAGCCTCACAATACACTTTATAATCGTAACAGTGGATGTGTCATATCCTTTTGTTTCAAACTCTTTCTCCATTAAATCACCTTCAGATATAAGTTTCGACTTTACGATGATTTAATCTTTTTGGTGCGATGAGCGCAGGGATAGGAATCATATTATTTGTTTCTCAGTTTGGCCAATAATTCTTTCCTTTGTTGTATAATGGAACCAAAACACAGGTTTCGTATGTCTTACGTTTTAGTTTCTTAAGTGCCCATTGTTTAGACGACTCGAAAATAGGTTCATACTTTGGTTTTGGCGAAAGGGGAGCCTAATAATGAAAATGGATGAGAAGAGGAAAGAGCTTCAAGAAAAATATAGGGAGGAAATGAAAAAGAAGAAAAATCACAAAACCTATACTATCGAAACAATTATTGTAATAGCAATTGTTCTGTTGTTTATTGCTTTAAATTTAATAATTGATGAATTTTAGCTCTAATAATCATTTTACGTAGAGAGGGGTTAATTTTGGTACTCAAAGAAAGAGGGCAAATAGATCAAGAATTTGGTGCTGAAGAAATCGCTGATTATTTAAGATTAAGAGGCTTTAAGCCGAAAGTAGATGTAATGCATTTTGGAGACCATTCCGGGGGAAGCGTTACTTTTGGCACAGACTCAGAAGATATTATATAGCTCTTGTTCAGTTCGATAAACCAGGAGATAAAGATCCATTAAGCAGCAAAAATGGCTTTACTCAATTAGGAATGGATTCTAAAGGACGAGCAGAAGAGATAATGATGCATTTGGTAGCATATTTTAATGGATGGTATCGTACAAATAAGGAGCCATTCCCAGAGGAAGAAGAATGGCTTAACTTACAATGAATGCGAATAAAAACCATCGTTTTATCTAGATATTAGAAAGGTTAAAGATATAATGAAAGTAAACACTAAAATCTCAATAATTAATTGGTTCATCAGATTAAAACTACCAATAACAATTGTCACCCTGTTGCTAATCTATTTATTAATAGTTAGGTTGCTCCCTACATTACATGTGCAATTTTCTTCAATTAATAATATTTTAAACAATTCAAGTGTAATCGGATTGTTAGGTGTTCTTATAGGGAGTGTATTATCTTTAGTAGGAACTTTTCTATTAAATTCCCATCAAGTTAAGATAAAGGGTATTATTAAACGAAAGAATGTTATTTATTCTCCATTATATGATGAACTAACAAAATTTTATTCGGAGTTAAGGAAAATTAATTATCCTCAAAAAATAATTACTAAACAAATTGATCTGGAGTTGCTTCGATATCAAGAAACAGTTCCTTGTTTTACGGCTTGGAATAGAATAATGTCTGATGTAAGAGGGATAGAAGTACCATTACATATTAAAAAGTACTTTAATAAGTTAATAAGTAAATCTAATAATTATATGTTTTGTATAGATGAAGCATATATAGAAATAGAGGCCAAGTTAAAAAACGTTCTACTCCATGAAGAAAAAAATCAGTTTTTTGAGGGACGTTTAGAAAGGAACAGAAATAGCATACAGCAGCGAATTATGACCGACATTTTATTAAATGATTCAACATTTGATAGTTCATTGTCACCTATATTCTTTCTTGGAGATGAGGATTTGAAAAATCAAATGATGGGAGAAATTAAACAAATTTTAATTGAAAGTAAAAGTTTAGCTTCTGTGTTAAGAATTAAAAAAGAATATGAAGATCTTAAAGAGTACACAGCAGATCTTACACTAGGAATTGCAAAAGTAATAAATTTTATACAGATAAGATATGAAAATAAAAGTCGATTAATATAAGAACGAGGTGTCCTTGTGAATTATAATACGTATATGTTAAATGAAAATGAGATTAAAGGCATTATTGAGTCAAAAGTAAAACAGAATCCTGATATACTTTATTATATTGATGATTATTACATGCAAAAGATTATAAATTTGATTATAGAAGGTGTAGCAGAAGCTATTGCAAAAAGTAATGAAGAAATATTAAAGAATATTGGAAAGATGCAAGCCGATGAAATCAAACTGGAGTCATTTAAGTCGGGTATTCGCTATTAATTTAAAGATAGGTGCATCATGGATAAATATGATCATTTTAAGTTAAAAATAGATGCTAAACCTTCATTATTACATAAGCAAACTGTTAGGAAGGCAGTAGGAGGAGCATTGTGGGGTGAAATCAGAAAAGAAGTTCTACAGAACCGCGAGTCCCCATGTAGTATATGGGGTTATCAACCTCATATTGACCAAACACTTAATCGGAGTATGATTTTGATAACATAGTAGTTAAATTAATTGATCTTGATTTAATATGCGTTAATTGCCACGCATTTCATCACTTAGGATTTACTCAATCAAAAGCTAACAAAGAGAAGATGAAAGAACTGAGCCGAGCAACAGCCGCAGCATATCTTCAGACGGATTGGATCCATTTTCCAAAGGACCTCATCATTCATCATTTTCTTCCGATTTAACATGTCAACCCGTTAAGCATTTACCAAAAAGGCAAATAGAAATAAAAAATTGGTTTGTCCGCACAGCTTACTTGAATACAATAAGAAATAAAGTATTTCTCGGGAAAGCGCAGGTTTCAACAAGACCTGCCCCGTCCTTCTCAAAAAACATCGGAATGCGCAGTCATGTGGGCGTCTGTCACGGCTTAAGCGCGCCATGAATAGGATATAAAGAGAGAATGGTGAGGTGAGTGTGTTGGAAAGGGCTGTTACTTATAAAAACAACGGACAAATCAATATCATACTGAACGGTCAAAAGCAGGTTTTGGCCAATTCAGAGGCTGAAGCCGAATATCAGGCCGCACTGCAAAAAAATGAAGCCAAACACAGCATTCTGAAGGAAATTGAAAGGGAAATGAACACCCTGGTCGGGATGGAGGAAATGAAGCGCAATATTAAGGAAATCTACGCCTGGATTTTCGTCAATAAAAAGCGTGAAGAACAAGGCCTTAAAGCTGGAAAACAGGCGCTACACATGATGTTCAAAGGAAACCCGGGAACCGGAAAAACGACCGTCGCCAGGCTGATCGGCAGGCTTTTTTACGAGATGAATGTTCTCTCAAAAGGCCATCTGATCGAGGCGGAGCGCGCCGATCTTGTCGGTGAGTACATCGGTCATACGGCGCAAAAAACGAGGGATTTAATCAAAAAAGCGATGGGCGGAATCCTGTTCATCGATGAAGCCTATTCCCTTGCCAGAGGTGGAGAGAAAGACTTCGGCAAGGAGGCAATCGATACATTAGTCAAACATATGGAAGATAAGCGGAACGAATTTATTTTAATCCTCGCTGGATATTCGCGGGAAATGGATCATTTTCTTTCATTAAATCCAGGCCTTCAGTCAAGGTTTCCGATCAGCATCGATTTTCCCGATTACTCAGTCAGCCAGCTGATGGACATTGCGAAACGGATGATGGCGGAAAGGGAATATCAGTTCAGCCCTGAGGCCGAATGGAAGTTGAAAGATCATCTGATGGCCGTCAAAAGCACGGTCAGCCCCGCGAAGTTCAGCAACGGCCGCTTCGTCCGCAACCTGATCGAAAAATCCATCCGGTCGCAGGCGATGAGACTGCTGATGGGAGACTGCTATTTAAAGAATGATCTGATAACCATCAAAAGCCAGGATCTCGACTTGAAGGAAGACGCGCCGCACGTATAATGGCGCGTTCTTTTTTTATTTTCGAGGATTTCTGGCAACCGCTCCCTTCGTTTGTTATGATAGTACTGCTTAATTGACTAACGTTAAGAAAGGAACATGATCATTTGAACGGACAGGACGTCATGAAAGAGAAAGCCATATTAGTCGGATGCCAGCTTCCGCACGTATCTGATGAGCGTTTTTCATACTCGATGGAAGAGCTCGCCGCGCTGACGAAAACGGCCGATGGAACGGTTGTTTCCACGGTCACGCAGAAGCGGAACCGTGTGGATGCTGCTACATATATCGGAAAAGGAAAAGTAGATGAATTGTCGGTGCTCTGTGAAGAGCTGTCGCCCGATGTTTTAATTTTTAATGATGAATTGTCGCCGAGTCAGCTGAAAGCGCTTGTCACAACGCTTGACGTGAAAATTATCGATAGGACGCAGTTGATCCTCGATATTTTCGCCAAACGCGCGCGGACAAGGGAAGGAAAGCTGCAAATTGAGCTGGCGCAGCTGCAATACGCCCTCCCGCGGTTAAGCGGCCAGGGAATCAACCTGTCAAGGCAAGGCGGCGGAATCGGAACAAGAGGTCCCGGAGAGACAAAGCTGGAAACCGACCGGCGCCATATCCGAAACCGGATTCATGAAATCAATGTTCAGCTGTCTACCGTCATTCGCCACAGAAGCAGATACAGAGAAAGAAGAAAGAAAAACGGCGTACTGCAAATCGCGCTCGTCGGCTACACCAATGCAGGGAAATCGACATGGTTTAACAGGCTTACAGACGCCGACAGCTATGAAGAAAACCTGCTGTTTGCCACACTTGACCCGATGACCCGCAAAATGACGCTTCCGAGCGGATACAGCGTGCTGCTCTCAGATACGGTCGGGTTTATTCAGGATCTGCCGACGACTTTGATCGCGGCTTTCAGATCGACGCTCGAAGAAGTAAAAGAAGCCGATCTGATTCTTCATATGATCGATTCTTCACACGAAGACTACGAGGGCCACGAAGCGACGGTCAAGCGCCTTCTTGAAGAACTTGAAGCCGACGATATTCCCGTTTTAACCGTCTATAACAAAAGAGACCGGAAGCGGCCGGATTTCATCCCTTCTTCAGGGAGAGGGCATATCATGACGAGCGCCAAAATAGACGGAGACTTGCGGCTGTTTAAGCAGGCGGTTGAAGACTATCTGAAAAAGGAACTGCTCGTTCCGTATGACGTAAGGATTCCCGCTTCAGAAGGAAGGCTATTGTCGAGAATCAAGTCTGAGACAATGGCGAACAGCACTGTTTTTGACGAAGATCGCGAAGTATATGAAGTAGAAGGATATATTCTCCCTGACCAAAACATTTTGGGAGAGCTGAAGAAGTATATGTAGGAAAGGACACTGTAGAACATGTTTGAGACATTAAAACACGGAGATCTACTAAAAAAAACGGCGGTGGAGGGTGAAACCGATATCGCTCAGATCCATAAAACAATTGATGAAATCAGTGAACGAAATGAGTGGAGGGTGCTTGAAAGCTACAGAAAGCACAAAGTATCGGACACGCATTTCACACCATCGACTGGCTACGGCTACGATGACATCGGCCGCGATACACTGGAAAAAGTCTATGCCGACGTCTTCGGCGGTCAAGCGGCCCTTGTCAGACCGCAGATCATCTCGGGAACCCATGCGATATCAATTGCTTTATTCGGCGTTCTCCGTCCGGGAGATGAACTTCTTTACATCACAGGCAAACCGTACGATACCCTCGAAGAGATTGTCGGCGTCAGAGGTGAGGAAAACTCGGGGTCTTTGAAAGATTTCCAGATCGGATACAGCCATGTCGAGCTGACTGAAGAAGGAGCCGTTGATTTTGACCGCGTGGCAGAGTCCGTCACACCGCAGACAAAGGTCGTCGGAATCCAGCGCTCAAAAGGCTACGCCGATCGTCCGTCTTTTACAATTGATGAGATTGAGAAGATGATTCGCTTTGTTAAAGAAATAAACGAAAACATCATCGTTTTCGTCGACAACTGCTACGGCGAATTTGTAGAAGAGCGTGAGCCGTGCCATGTTGGAGCGGATCTGATGGCAGGCTCGCTGATTAAAAACCCGGGAGGCGGCCTCGCTAAAACAGGCGGCTATATCACCGGCAAGGAAAAATGGGTGAAAGCCTGCTCCTACAGAATGACGTCACCTGGAATCGGAAGTGAAGCCGGTGCGTCGTTGTACACCCTTCAGGAAATGTACCAGGGCTTTTTCCTTGCGCCGCATGTTGTCTCCCAGGCATTAAAAGGAGCCGTGTTCACAGCCCGCTTTCTTGAAAAGCTCGGCTTTAGGACGAATCCTTCGTGGGACAGCAAGCGGACCGATTTGATCCAGTCTGTCGAATTTTCCACCCCGGAGCAGATGATCGCGTTTTGTCAGGCGATTCAGTACGCTTCTCCTGTCAATGCCCATGTGACACCATATCCGAGCTATATGCCGGGCTATGAAGACGATGTTATTATGGCGGCCGGCACTTTTGTACAGGGAGCAAGCATTGAACTATCAGCGGATGGCCCTATAAGACCGCCTTATGTGGCATATGTTCAAGGCGGATTAACCTATTCCCATGTGAAGAATGCGATATGCAGTGCTGTGGATGCGCTCATGAAGCAGGGGTTAATGTAAAGAAAATAAAGAATATTTTCATGTAAAGAATCCTTACATCGTGTTGACACATTATATAACATCACATATAATAAATTTATATAAGAAAAGGAGGAAATTGAGATGAGTGATAAAATTCGCCGCTCAATGCCCTTATTTCCGATAGGTATCGTCATGCAGCTGACCGAACTGTCCGCAAGACAAATTCGGTATTATGAGGAAAATGGACTGGTATTTCCTGCAAGAAGTGAAGGGAACAGACGTTTATTTTCATTCCATGATGTAGATAAGCTGCTCGAAATTAAAGATTTGATCGAACAAGGTGTAAACATGGCGGGGATCAAACAAATTTTCGCCAAAACAGAAAACGAACGAAAAGAAGACAAACAAGACAAGCCGAAAAAAGCAGAGAAACACAACTTGTCGGATGAAGAACTGAGAAAACTGCTGAAAAACGAGCTTATCCAAGCAGGCCGTTTCCAAAGAGGGACGACATTCCGCCAGGGAGACATGTCCAGGTTTTTTCATTAATTTGTTAGCAACTGCATTGCTATATACATTTACCTTTTAGAGGAGGAGTTTTACGAATGGCAAAGTATACAAGAGACGATATTGTTAAACTAGTAAATGAGGAGAATGTAAAATATATTCGCCTTCAGTTTACAGACATTCTTGGAACGATTAAAAACGTTGAAATTCCTGTGAGCCAGCTGGAAAAAGCACTTGATAATAAGGTTATGTTCGACGGCTCTTCAATCGAAGGATTCGTCCGCATTGAAGAATCCGATATGTACTTGTACCCTGATTTAGATACATTTGTGATTTTCCCGTGGACCGCCGAAAAAGGTAAAGTAGCCCGCTTCATCTGCGATATTTATAATCCGGACGGCACGCCGTTTCAAGGCGATCCGCGCAACAACTTGAAGCGCATTTTGAAAGAAATGGAAGACATGGGCTTCTCAGATTTCAATCTTGGACCGGAGCCGGAATTCTTCCTGTTCAAGCTTGACGAAAAAGGCGAGCCTACCCTTGAACTGAACGACAAAGGCGGATACTTCGACCTTGCGCCGACTGACCTTGGCGAAAACTGCCGCCGCGACATCGTACTTGAGCTCGAAGAAATGGGTTTTGAAATCGAAGCGTCTCACCACGAAGTTGCACCTGGACAGCACGAGATCGACTTTAAATACGCTGGAGCCATCCGCGCTTGCGATGATATCCAAACGTTCAAGCTCGTCGTTAAAACAATCGCGCGCAAACACGGCCTGCACGCAACATTCATGCCAAAACCGTTGTTCGGCGTAAACGGATCAGGCATGCACTGCAATCTATCACTCTTCCGAAACGGCGCCAACGCTTTCTTTGACAAAGACACTGACCTTCAGCTGAGTGAAACGGCAAAGCAATTCATCGCCGGCATCGTCAAGCACGCAACAAGCTTTACAGCTGTGACAAACCCGACTGTCAACTCTTACAAGCGCCTAGTTCCAGGCTATGAAGCACCTTGCTATGTGGCATGGAGCGCGCAAAACAGAAGCCCATTGATCCGTATCCCGGCTTCCCGCGGCATCAGCACGCGCGTAGAAGTCAGAAGCGTAGACCCTTCTGCGAACCCGTACCTTGCTTTGAGCGTACTTCTTGCAGCAGGACTTGACGGCATCAAAAACAAGCTTGAAGCACCGGCTCCGATCGACCGCAACATCTATGTGATGACAAAAGAAGAGCGCCTCGAAAACGGAATCGTCGACCTTCCTGCGACACTCGCAGACGCTCTCGAAGAATTCA
Organism: Bacillus sp. FSL W7-1354; assembly: GCF_038002405.1. Classification (NCBI taxonomy): domain Bacteria; kingdom Bacillati; phylum Bacillota; class Bacilli; order Caryophanales; family Bacillaceae; genus Bacillus; species Bacillus sp. FSL W7-1354. The sequence goes on from NZ_JBBOCL010000001.1 coordinate 982,195, forward strand.
AATCAAACGAAGTCATGGTCAAAGCCCTCGGCGACCATCTATTCGAACACTTCGTCGAAGCAAAAGAAATCGAATGGGATATGTTCCGCACACAAGTCCACCCTTGGGAGCGCGAGCAGTATATGTCTCAGTATTAATCTAGGAATCCCTTGGCACCAGTGGTGTCAGGGGGTTTTTTGTTTTTGTGGGTATTTTTAATATTTTAAGAGGGAACATTAATCACCCACAAATCACCCACAAAAAATCAATAAAAAAATTACTCCATTATCGTGGAGATATACTCTTCATATCTATTCATTGAATCCATGTCGATCCTGTCCGGCTCCGTCGGTAAGCGATTCAAGCCATCTGGCGGCATTCAGGAAAAAAGTTAATGCTCTGTTTGGGAATAAAACTGTGTCAAAGACAACATCATCTACGAGCCAGTCAAGCAAATCCACAGGGACCATTCTGGAAAAAAGGGTCGTCCGGTTCCAAGGTCAAGTCGCTGCAGAAACGCTTGAATGCCGCTGGCTTCTTTCTGCCGAAATACGGGGCCGATGAGTCTTAAGGGGATGAATCTGTGCAAGCTGTTAAAGCTCTGCAAAAGAAGGCGGGTATCGCGTTGGATGGAATTTACAGACCGGCTACAGAAAAAGCGCTCGTAGCTATTGAAGCGAAAAAGAAAAAGCCTTCCTCAAACGGCAAAAAATCATCCTACCCGCTGCCGTCTGGCATCTATAAGGTAAAAAGCCCATTGATGAAAGGCACAGCTGTCCGTCAGATTCAGGAGGCTTTAGCTGCCCTCTATTTCTATCCAGACAAAGGAGCAAAGAATAACGGCATAGATGGTTATTACGGGCCGAAAACGGCGAATGCGGTCAAACGGTTCTAGCTGATGCATGGGCTGTCTGTTGACGGTATTTACGGGCCAAAAACGAAGGCAAAACTCGAATCATTATTGAAGTGAAGACAAGGTCTTCTATCTTGAGGGTCTTCTTATACTAACCTTTTATCAGATAGAAAATTAAAAGTTTGTAAAATTCTTAAAAACAGCAGTTACAAATAGTTGGTTTATATGTTAATATATTACTTGTAAATATAAACTATAGGAGGTTGTTTTTGGTATGAAAAGTATGAAGGCTAGGGTGTTAATGGTTCTTTCAGCATTTGCACTTCTAACCACAGTAGTATTGACTACGCCAGCGGCTACCGTACAAGCAAAAAATGCAACAGAAAGTTTGATCAATCATCAAGAAGTTAGCAATGTCGTGCAAAATGTTGATGAAAAAGACATGGAAAAAGCGAAAAAGTTTGTAGAAGAAGCATTGAAAACCAATGAGAATTTTACATATTCTGTAGACCGTCAAAAAGCACTCCAAATTGGTTTTGCTGTAGATCAGGTAACAAATATGGCGATGTTTTATGAAAACTTGCCAACAGAACAAGTGAAATTTTTAGAGGAAGGGAAACAGGTTGCGGTAAAAGGCGATAATCAAATCAAGCCTATGTTTGTGCCTGCGTTACCTTGGGTTGTTTACATTTCATTGCAAGAATTAATCGCACTTTTGACAGCACTTGGATTAGCGGGAGTGGCACAACAGTTTTTAAAAGATGTTTATACACATGGGATCAAACAAGCATGCAAAAAGTTTTCAAAGAAACATAAGAAGATTAAAGACTTCTGTAAAAATAATGGATATCCTACGAAGTAAGAAAAGCTCCTGGAAATATTCCAGGAGCCTTTTATAAATAAATCGTACAAAAACCCGCAAAAACACCCATTACGAAGTAATCGTTACTATCTAATTTCTTACCGTTTTTAACAAATACATTTAAAGCCCAATTCAATTTTGTACCATCAGCCGTTTTTGTAATCAATTTTTTGCTGATACTGTAGTACATTACTTTGAAGAGGGCGAATGCAATTGTACCGAACAAATAGAACAAGATAAACTTACCAAAAAACAAAAGCATTGCTGGTCACTCCCACTTTTTGAATTCTTCAACCAACAACTTGATTTTACCAAAAATGTTTATAATAGAAAAGGAGACGTTTGTAACATCTTCACCTGTCAAAAGAGGAATTTTTTCGTGATAACTATAGACTTGAGTATACAGTTTGTAGCAGGACTTGGCGGCATCAAAAACAAGCTCGAAGCACCGGCTCCGATCGACCGCAACATCTATGTGATGACAAAAGAAGAGCGCCTCGAAAACGGAATCGTCGACCTTCCTGCGACACTCGCAGACGCTCTCGAAGAATTCAAATCAAACGAAGTCATGGTCAAAGCCCTCGGCGACCATCTATTCGAACACTTCGTCGAAGCAAAAGAAATCGAATGGGATATGTTCCGCACACAAGTCCACCCTTGGGAGCGCGAACAGTATATGTCTCAGTATTAATCTAGGAATCCCCCCTGGCACCACTGGTGCCAGGGGGGATGAATTTTGGTCAAAAGATTGGGTGACCAAAATATGACCAAAAAAATTTGAAGTTTCAATCTAACTCCATAATCGATGAAACATAACCTTCGTAATCTTCGATTCTATCTTGGTCAAGTTTCTTACTGATATTGGGAGTAAACATCAGCTGCTTTTCTTAATATATTTCATGTCTGTACCTGAATTCCAAGAGTAAAACCACGTGTGTTAGGCGAAAAGTGTGGTCAGCTTGGAATGACGCGGCAAAAGTGACCAAATACTGATTGGAATGAATATGTTATATTTAGGGGAACAATAAGCGAAGGGGAAACTATTAAATGTTTGAGTTGGATAAGATGATAAACAAAGTAAACGGCCTTAAAGAAGAGCACGCAAAGGGAACCCTTAAGGTTATTTGCGGAAAACTGGATAATCTAAAACACGCGGGTGGTCAATATACAGAGAAAGAATTTGTTGAAGATATTCGATCAATGATTGAGGATTTTCCAGAATTGGATAATAAAGAAGAGAATAATGAATAAAAAACCCTTCTTGCAAGAAGGATTTTTTTTATAACAATACCACACCGACGACATATACGATCGATTTAGTTATAAACAATTTTTTTAAAACGGGAGGTTTTGAAAAAGCGAAATAGTAATAACTAAGGTTGATAAAGAGCCCAAAGATATCAAAGATACAATTTTTCGGTTGTTTTGCTTTTTTGGAGATTTACTTAATTCATAGATTAATGCACTCCATAAAAGTATGGATGCCAAAATAATAATACTCATATACACATAATCCTCCTTTTTATGGTTAACATTGTCATCGATTTTACCACATTTAGGATTGAGATGTCGATGAAATAAGCATCTTTATTTCATTCTTTGACTGAAGAACAAAACCGTTTGTTTTCAACTCGGACATTATAGTTCCTTCGGAGTTCTCACTATGAACACTGGCATTCACTTACTCTCTAGTATGAGTTCCTTATTGAAATGTCTTTATTTCTTTTGTTGTCGAAAATGAAATGAAAACCTATCATATCCAGAACAGAAAGAGGCATTGAAACAAAAAGGTTAACAAAATGAGGTTGCAAGCTGCAGCCTTTTTAGTTTGAAAAAAGTTAGTACAAATGGAAAGAAATCATCCAACACACTGTTGGCCGGCATCTTTAAAGTGACAAACGCATGAAATGAAAGGAGCGGCTGTACGTCAGGTTCAGGAAACGTTGGCTGTTCTTTAGCTCTAAGAGAGCAAGGTATTGACGGCAATACGGTCAGAAAGCGGCGGGACCGTCACTGATGGTATTTACGGGTCTAAGACAAAAAATAGAAAAGTTAAATTACACAACAATTAATAGAATGAAGTATAAGCAGATAAAAATTTTGAACGAAATCTGTTGAGTTGAAGGGAAATTAAATTGGTCTTGAGGAATAAAAAGCTGATTTAAGAGGGAAAGAAACAATGCTGCTGAAAAACAACTATTGACATATGTAAGTAAATAGAATAAATTAATTATTGTTATAAAAAACACCTAATTTTATTATAGCACACAAGATATAAAAAGTCAATGTTTTTTTAAAAAAAGATGCTTTTGAAAGGAAGAGAGGTTATGAACTTATCTCGTTTTTTGAATTCCATTCAATTATCCCCTCAATCAAAACCTATGATGGAACTGCTTGAATTAAATGAAAAAACAAAAGAGCATGGCTTGATCTTAACACCCAGCGATATCAAAACATTAATCGTTTATAGAAATAAAGTGCTTCATGATCATGGACGTATAGAGCTGGGGATTGAAGTACTAAAGGAATTAATTGAGGTGTTTGCTGCTTCACCCTATATGGATGAGGATCATGATGTCGAAACGTTAATCGAGCTTCAGGAGATTTTTTATTATCTCAGAAATGAAACAGAAGATAAGATAGGTGACATGAAACTGATTCATCAGATGATGGAGTGTTTTAACGGACCTTCTGCGGGGTCTTTAGAGTTATTAAGAAGTAAAATGGAGGAACTCGCGGAGAGTTTCAGAAGAAATACGATGAGAAGTGAGTCTTTATATAAAGGTGATGAATAACATGGGAAAAGAAAATACTTTAAATCGCTATGATTTGGTTTCAAATTTTACGATTGATAAATCAAAGTTAAAGCAAAGCCAATTTATGTTGTCGCTTCTAAAAGAAGGCCAAAGGGTTGGAGTTATTACCAGCGAAAAAGCTTACAAGATACAGGTAGAGATTATGCAAATCCTGCAACGATTGATAGGCCAGTATACCAAAGGGGAAAGTACGTCGGTTACTACAGAAACGGCGGAAGGGATTATGGTTTCCCTCATGTATGCAATAGATGCTTATGCTCTCCATTTTGAGAAACCTGAAGAGGTTATCGTACATTTACGTTCTGATAGTATAAAAAAAATATATACCAAAGGTGTCGAATTACTTCACTGTTATTTTGAAGAAGCTAAACAATTGTATCAAGACGTAAAAAAATTAAAGTTAGATGTGCCTGTTGATGCTTATAATTTAACCATTGACGAATCGTTACCTGTATTTATGAATCATTATAATATTATTTTTGAAGCTCAAAATACGATGGCGAGCATTGACTATCCTTTAGCTATTGACAACATGGAACTGCAAGGTGTTTTTTATATTAAACAGTATTTAGAGCGACTGCTGATAGAAACGAGATTCTGTCACTTTTTTAACCATCACGATCTAATGTATATCTTGACAAACTTCGGGAGAATATGCCGCTTTAATTATCGCATAGAACTTTTTAATATTTTTGAGTTAATGATAAACAATGCTGTTTTTTCACTGCTATCCGGGGGCGAAGCCAATCAAGTCAGAATTTCTGAAGTTCAATATGACAGGTTGAGTCGGTTGTTAAGTGATTGCCATGCTGATAAAAGGGCAAACTTGATTAACGAAGCATTTGATCGGTTACAGCGGGATTTAAAGACAGATCAAACGATTACTGATTATATCAATTTGTATCGCAATGAATGTATTCAAAGGGTAAATAACGCTGCGGAAATTGATGGCTTCAAAATGTTGATCATCAGAGAAATTGAAGAGAGAGAAAAACCAATAGCGTTAATGTTAAATGAAAATGATCGCATGAGTGATATTGAAATGCGGAAATTGGTGGATTGCATCATGGAAAGAAAAAACACAGCAGAAAAAATATCGCTGATCCGCGATCATTTTGTTTCACTGCATGATTATTTGGATTTGCTAAATTCGGGATGTCTGTTTGACGACGAATATAACGCACTTTTTGCTACGTTTGGGAATTTTGAATTGGCCATTTTTGCGAAAATTGTATTTTATGAAGAATTAAGAGGGGGAATCCTCAATTTCATTGACATTGTTGCTGACTGCTCTGAAGCAAAGAGCGAGTGGGAAACATATTATATGAAATTTATTAAACAATTAGAAGATGAGCGCATTGCAACGATTGGACAGCTCATCAATGATATTGACTATGAGGAGATATCGTTTTATTAAGTTAAAGACGTTTTTATAAGTTTTTACAAAGGAGAGTCTAAAGAAAGACGAAGATAAATAACAGCACTCGATAAATGCAATCTTATCCCGCCAAGAAAGTTATTTTTCAACACAACTTAAAAGCTTAAAGTAATTCTACTCCAACTTGCTTAGTGAATTTTACTTTTATTCTCTCTTCTTCTCCAATACTTACAACCATGAAATTTTCAACTTTCTTAATGCTAGTTACGTTTTGAAAAACACCTGTAAATACCGCGAAATCTTTATAGGTTATATCCAGGCTGCAAGTTAGTTGATAAACATCCAGCGTCAAGATTAACTTGAAGTTTTGATTATCTTTATAAGTATAAATAAATTCGCCAGCCTCTGGATCATCAGCTATACTGACTAGCTCGCTCTCAAAAAGTTCCAGTAAATCGTATTCTTATATTTTATAAACATCCAAGTGACTCCTTAAAAATAGTGATATTACTGTAATAGCGTCTCTATTTTCACTTGAAACTACTTTAATCTCTTTTGTTTCATGGAAAAAGCATAATAATGAATAATTTAATACGAAGGATTTAGTAATAAACAAATTAAAACGGAAGTTTTTGAAAAAGCGAAATAGTAATAACTAAAGTTGATAAAGAGCCCAAAGATATCAAAGATACAATTTTTCGGTTGTTTTGCTTTTTTGAAGATTTACTTAGTTCATAAATTAATGCACCCCAAAAAAGCATGGATGCTAAAATAATAATACTCATATACACATAATTCTCCTTTTTATGGTTAACATCGGCATCGATTTTACCACATTTAGGATTGAGATGTCGATGAAATATTCATCTCTATATCATAGCATAATCAATCAAAATTAAAGGTGCTCAAGAGATTTCTTGAGCACTTTCATACATCCTGATCAGGCATTCATATCGCCTAACCCGGGACTATGTTCATTCGGTATTTCCGGAAGCACGGGGACAGGAAATCCTGCGGGAGGCTCTGTTACTTTTAACTCTCCGCCATTACGGCTTGGAGATTTTCCTTGATAGATTTCTCCGATTCTTGTCTCATCCAACCTGAAGTTAAACTGGGCATTGTGGTAGCCTAATTCAACAAACTTTCTGCACTCGGGATATTTATTAATGTCGTAATTCGGCACAGGAAAAAGGTTCGCCCAGTCAACCCCCAATGTCTCAAGGGCTTTGGCAAACGCATTTTGGTGAGCATTGTCGCGTACAATAAGAAAAGCAAGGGTCTCCCGAAATGTCTGATTAGAGCTCATTTCATAGATCCTTGTTTTTTGCAGCACGCCTGTCGACTCAAGAACCAAGTTATCCAGCAGGTCGGCAATTAAGTTTCCGTGGTTATACACCCAAGATCCATTCCACGGATTCCCCCCTGCATCAACGGGAAGAGAGCTTTGCGCCCCGATAATATAATGATGAGGATTAGCATTTTTAATCGCTTCATTGAGGGGAGCCTGATCTGCACCTTGATTGCCGGCTCCTTCGCCGCCTGATTCATCTAATAAAGCATTAATTGTACTTTGTACCAGTTCAACATGAGCAATTTCCTCTAAGAAAATGCCCCGGAGCAGGTCACGGTATTGTTTCTGTTTTCCCCTGAAATTTGAGCTTTGAAAAAAAAACTGCATCATCGTACGCATTTCTCCAAAATGTCCGCCTAAAATTTCCTGCAACACTTTAGCGGCTGCCGGGTCTGGCTTGTCCGGTTTAATGATATTTATAAGTTCCTCTTTGTAGTAATACACAACATACCTCGCTTTTAAATGATTGATTTCTTATATCATTTGTAAGAGAAGATAAAATATACAGATATTTTCTTCTCAGCAAGAAATAAAACCAGAATGAAAAAATCACAAATAAAACACGAAAAAAATATATAAACAAGAGAGCCGCAAAATAATTCCTATTTGAACCCGACTTATTCGAATTTTCGGAAAGAGAAAACGGCGAAATTGATAGACGGAATGGGCGGATTGATGAACTTACAAAAAATCCCCCTGGATTTTCAAGGTTTTTTTGTTAGTTAAACTGGTCCCGAAATGCTCATATCGATCATAAAAGTCTGGATTTTCGTTGGTAGTTCATTAGAAATGGGTTTTTATAGCCAGCGGCTAATTATTTGCGGATTGAAATTTAGTCCAGACCAAAAAGGACTTTCATAACCGAACATTGGAATGCTGGTTCCTTTTAGAAAAAGAATTGGCTATGTTGGTTTTAAAAGGAGAGAAACTTTTTTTGAAATCTTAAGTTCAGTCATGTCTGTCGTAATCGTTTATTAAAAACCTTAAACAAAGGTGTAGACACTGGTCAATGTACAATATCAGGATCGTACTAAAAAACAGCAATTTTCCAACACAAGCTACATATTTTATTCAGCATTCTATGCAAAGTTCCTCTTGAAAAAGAGATGACTACAACTTGTCAATTCTGTTCATTTTTCCATAATTTCTGACTATCCACTATGTATACTGCATTTGGGGGATTATCATATACTGAGCTTAAATTATAAAAAGTATTCAACCAGGTTATTTTTGCATGCAGCTTTAGTAAGTTTATCAAGCAACTGTTCCCTGAATCCCTCTTCAATTACCTAAAACTACCTGTTAATTGAAATGGAATCCAGCGATTAAGTGAGCATTTGTGAGATAATCGTATAAAACCGAGGGAGGCGAAGTAACTTTAATCAAGTGTTGGCTTTTTACATAATCTTTGGCGTTTGCATTGTTACACAACAATACTATAATGGTATTGAGTGACATGGATCAAGAAGGTTAATTAAGTAATATGTGTAAATTATATTGAGTGAGTTTGTTTGTAAAATATGTAAAAAATTGAACATTCTTACCTTCTTTATTGTCTTCACGTATAAATATTAAAATTATTTGAAAAAGAAGGGGCAATAGGGAAGGAGGTTGCTTTCGAAGGCGATTTCACGATTCGCCCTTCTGAGTCGTTCAGATGTCTTTGGATTTAAGGAAAGCAAAATTGAAGTCAATCTTTAGAATAGCCCTAATCCATATCCATTATTGTTTTCAGAGGAGGAATATTAAATGAACATTCGGGAAATCGAGCTTCCGGGAATCGGATATAAGTTTGAAATCTTTACAAAAAATCAGGATAAGTTGGTCATTGTAATCCATGATGACGGCCGCAGAGAAATTTATCATTTTGATGCTGACGATCATGAAGAGGTTTTGGTCAGTGCTACTTTTAATGATTCTGAAGCCAGAAAAATTGCAAGTATATTAGGAGGTATGGCATATAAACCTAAAGCTTTAGAAACTGTAGAATTTGCCTTTGACGATACAATCATTGAATGGTATCAAGTAGAACCCAATGCACCTGCTGTAAATAAAACGATTGGCGAAATTGATATTAGAAATAACTTTGGAGTTACTGTTATTGCTGTTAAGAAAAAGAACAGCAAAAAGTCACACAATCCGGGATCTGATACAGTTATTGAAGCTGGCGACACATTGGTTGTTTCAGGAGAAAGGCAGCAGATTAAAGAATTAATTAAAAAGCTGTTATCAACCTAAGGAGTGGAGATTATAGATGGATCACTTAGTATTTGAAGTTGGTACGGCACTTGTTATAGTTGCGATTGGGGCTGTTGTTGCAAATAGACTAAAGTTTTCAATCATCCCCTTTCTAATTATTCTTGGGATGATTGTAGGCCCGCATGCTCCGACGATTGGGATCATCGATTTAACATTTATCGAAAGTAATGAGATTATTCAATTTCTAGGCCGAATAGGTGTGCTTTTTTTACTTTTCTATTTAGGGCTTGAATTTTCCGTTGGCAAACTGGTCAAATCAGGTCAAAACATCGTAGTAGGCGGCAGTATCTATGTAGCCATTAACTTTATTTTAGGTCTCCTGTATGGATTAATCGCAGGCATGCCTTGGATGGAAACACTCATTATTGCTGGACTGCTTAGTGTATCTTCCAGTGCGATTGTAGCCAAAGTTCTTGTCGATTTAAAAAGAACAGCGAATCCAGAAACAGAGCTCATCCTGGGGATTATTTTATTTGACGATATCTTTCTGGCTTTATTTTTAACAACTGTATCAGGAGTTTTGCTTGCAGGGTCTACATCCTTTCTCGGTATCTTCACCTCTGTACTTATTTCTGTTGCTTATATGTTACTGTTCTTTATTATCGCTCGAAAAGGAGCTTCGTTATTAAATAAATGGTTAAACATAAAATCAGATGAAATTTTTATCATTGTGATATTCTCGATCTTATTTTTTGTTGCGGGATTTTCAGAAACGCTTCACGTGGCAGAAGCGATTGGTGCCTTATTGTTAGGTTTAGTTTTTTCTGAGACCGAGCATCGGGATCGCATTGAACATCTTGTCGTTCCATTCAGGGATTTCTTTGGCGCAATTTTCTTTTTCAGCTTTGGATTAAGTATTGATCCATCAACATTAGCAGATGCCATTTGGCTGGCATTAGGGGCAGCTTTACTTACGATAATAAGCAATTTTGTGGCTGGAATGATTTCTGGACGGAAAGCGGGGCTATCCCATAAGGCCTCTAGTAATATCGGATTAACCATCATGGCTCGGGGAGAGTTTTCTATCATTGTAGCAAATTTAGGGGTCGCTGCAGGATTAAATCCTATTTTAACTCCTTTTACCGCGCTTTATGTTCTCATTCTGGCAATTTCAGGACCATTTATGGCAAAAGAAAGTAAGAATGTTTATAAACATTTAAACAAAATTTTCAAGTGGAGCAAACCTCCGGAAAAGAGCAAAATGAAAACACCCATTTAATCTATATGCCTATCTTCCGTAGCGGCATCAGCTATTTCTCTTAAACTTACACGATCAACATAAAATTTCAATTCGTCGCTTTTCTTCAATAAAAATCAGTTTCTTTCTTCTTTAAAAAAGCTACGTTGCTTTGCACTATTGGTGTGAGAGCTGCAGCGGATGACTTCACTGTATACATTTACCTTTTTTGTTTTATAGAAGCTTAGGCTGATACATTCGGCAACTGGGGCCTCGTGCGATCCTGCTTCATCCTATTTCAAAGTAGTGCCGCAATTGATTGTGAAATCATTCTCATTAATGTTTTGCGGCATCCTGCTTGCCATAATGGGGGACGTAAAGCAATAAAATGAATGAACTGCAGTCGCCATTGGTTACTAAAAAGGCGGATACAAATAGAAGTGTTAGACATCATCCTTCCGCTATGCAGTAAATTAAGCTATTAGTTTGGCATTTTAGAACGGCGTCTGTCATTAAACTACTGATTGAAATGTAAGGGAGTAAATTATGTTTTTAATAGGTCTTGCTTTGGCGTACTTTATCAAGCAGCCGATATTAAGTTTTGGAACGGTTTTTCTTTTCATCTATGGACTTAGATTTTCTTCCAAAGGTATTAATGCTGAAAAATATGATTACTATATCAACCTATACAGACTTATATTTTGCTTTATAATACCTTTCCTTAACTTTTTTATGTATTGGTCAACAATAGGTGGAAATGCGGGATTCGGGTTTACGTTTAGTCCGCTTACCATACTGCAAAAGCTGTCTTTCTTGTCACAGGTTATCTTGATATTCTTACCCGAGATTTGCAAATTTTTATCTCGTAAAAACTTAATTCAAATTGATGAAAAGAAACAAAAATTAGCATCAGCTTTTTATCCAATTGCTTTAATCCTAACAATTTGTATGGCGTATAATTAAGGGGCTTAAACAGCGGCGTTGCTCTAACAAAAAATATTGAAGTTGCGAGAGGCAAGCGATAAGAATATAAAAGCAGTTTGTGAAAGTTAAAGGAGCTCCTCTTTTGGCCAAACGTCTCGTCCATAAAAGCGCTATTACTAAAATCTTCAGGAGGGCAAAAAGTGTTTTTTGCAAAGATCATCGATCGTTTAGCTTTATATGATTTGCACAGAAAAAGAAGTAAAGATCAACATTTTTCCGCTTTTTCATTGAATTTGATTGACAGGGGGGAATTCTATCAAGCAAAAGCGGCTGATGTCGCCATTATGCTTCATGAATCAAGAAAAAACTATTTGGCTGGACATTTCAGCTATGAATCTTTAATTCCATCCGGGGACCCTGTCAATGATGTTTTAAAAGGCGAGGTTTTTTTTATTAAAAATGATATAAATCAGCCTAATGTTATTTTTGTGCACGGCTGGCGAATGGATTCATACGACAGAATAAAAAAGATATTTCATGATCGTATCATGAACGATTTAGGCTGGAACATGTACTACTATCCTCTTCCGTATCATTTTGAAAGAGAGCCGGAACATTCACTTTACAGCGGAGAATTGATGATAAGCGCGAATTTGAATCGTACGGTTGATTCGGCGAGACAAGCTATCGTCGATTTACGGGCTCTCATTCACTGGATCAAAGCAAATAAAACCGGCCCTGTTATTATAGTGGGCGTCAGTTTAGGAGGGTGGATGACAAATTTACTGGCTGCCCTTGAGACTGAAATCGACATCGTGGTATCGATATTTTATGCCAATCGTCTTTCTTATGCGATATGGAATACCATCCCGGGTAAATTCATAAGAGAAGAATTGGAACAGCACGGTGTGACATATGAAGATTTACAAACATATTGGGAAATTACAGATCCCAGCCAGGCTGTGCCGAAAGTTAATAAAGATAATATTTTGCTGATTTCCGCGGCACATGATCAATATGTTCATATACAGGATGCTGATGATTTGTGGGAAAGCTGGGGGAAGCCCGAAAGACGTCTCTACAATTGCGGCCATGCCGGAATTGTTCTTTGCCGCAAAAAGCTGGCATTAGATACGATTTCTTTCATCCGAAAAAAATTAAAGCAGATTCATAAGTAATTTCAATATTAATAAGCGGGCAATTTCCAGAATGCTAAATCATTATATAGGAGGCTTTTTATGTACTTTGTTTCCGGATTTGTTTCAGTTTTGTTTGGTCTCGTCATGCTATTTATCTTACGGTTGTTATCTGTTGCTTTTCCTCATGATATAACTGATGCAGCTGGCAATGATGAAGCTTCAGCTTATTTTCAATCATCTGTATTATTTTATCCGGTGCTGCTGCTTATTTTAGGCGTAGTCTTGATTATCGTTCATTTGCGAACAAATGATAAGGAGAAGGATTAGTTCAAAGGGGAGTGAAAAATGGCTAATCCGTAATATTGGGCCAAGGTGAGCGGAGTGGTGAGACAGTTTGTTTCGATCTAAACATACTATCTCAAAAGTTTATAAGTTCACATCTGATGAATCAGATATCCCAATGAAAATGAGAAAAGCCCCTTCCATAGCAATGAGAGTAGAGGGAGAACTTGAAATCAAAATAAATGAATTACATATTTCAAAAAAATATCGCCTTATTGGAATTTTATGTTTCTCTAAATGAGTGGATTAAAAAGATCAAGAAAAAAACAAAGTTATGGAGTATAGATATCACACCACGGAGTATGAAAAGGGCGAACCCATTATTTCATTGATACCATTTGATTATAAGGCTCGACTAACGACCATTTGGGAAACTCAACAATCATATAATGTATTCGACCTTGATTACATCACCGGAAAAATGGAAATTTTACACGAAAAACTTGGACGTGATATTGAACATCATTATAGGATTTCATTGAAAAGCATTGTTGGTAAGATCCCATTAAGAAAATATTGATTTATCCTAAAGGCTAAAAACAGGGGCCGAGTTTAAAAACACCTTATCTGCGATGTGAAAATAAAATGCATATTCTAAAAGAAGCGGGTATATCAATGGCTATGAACGACGAATCACAATACCATTGATATGGAAGCATCCAAAAAAGGAGAACAAAACAATGAACTTTTGGCACGAGCGCTTTCAAGATGAGAACTATGTGTATGGAACGGAACCGAATGCGTTTTTGGCAGATTCGCAGAAAAAACTTCAATTGTCGGGTGATGCTTTAGCCATTGCAGAAGGCGAGGGGCGCAATGCGGTTTTTTTAGCAGAACAAGGGATGAACGTCACGTCATGGGATTATGCCGAGTCAGGGTTGGAGAAAACGAAAAAGCTTGCTGAAACCCGTCCTGTATCGGTGAAGACGGAGCTTGTTGACTTAAATGAAGCGTCTTGGAATCAAGGGCAGTGGGACGAGATTGTATGTATTTTTGGACATTTTCCAGAAGAGCTGCGTCGAAAAACACTTCTTGGAGTAAAAGAAGCCGTGAAGCCCGGGGGATTTTTCGTGACGGAAGTGTATTCGACGCACCAAATTCCTTACAAAAGCGGCGGGCCGCAGGATCCGAAGCTTTTATATACACCGGAAGAATTTTTACAAACCTTTTCAGATTGGCGTATTGTCCACTTTTTTATGGGGGAAGTCGTTCGTCATGAAGGGGCTTGGCACAACGGCCTGTCTCATGTCATTCAATTTATTGGTCAAAAGCGCTGAATACTCCGAGGAAATATGATTTTAAAAAGGTGCCGTTTATGGCGCCTTTTTTGCGTAACTTTTTTCACCGTCATCACTACTATTGTGATGAAAGCGGGGGAAATGATGAAAAACAAAAATGGACTCAAACGGCTGCTGATAATCAGCAGCGCATTTCTGCTTTTAATTGGCGGGGGATATGTCAGTGCAATGATCTTCGGAAAGAAAGTGGTGTATGAAGGAGAGGGGGAAAGCGGTCTGTGGCATGCTTCGATTGAGAAATCAGATAAAACGTCAATCGGGCCTAATTATTTTTTGAATTTGTATTGGGATGGCGCGAAAGAAGATGCGAAAAGAACGATTGTGAAAACAATCACCTTATACATAGACGGCAAAAAGTATGATGATAGAGGAGAATACGATCTTTCTGAGTATACCGGAGAGGAAATGGATGACGGAGGCCATATGGAAGATCATATCGCGACTTTTGATTTTATGCCTGAAGAGGATGTCATCGGGCATGCGTTATCAGTCAAAGTGGAGTGGAAAACCGGAGATGAAGAGAACGCAGAAATAATGAAATTAACCAAGATTCCGTGGTATAAATGAAACGACAATCACTGAATAAGGAAGTGATTTAAAATGAATGAAATTGAGATCAGAAGGCCGCAAATTGACGACGTTGAAGAGCTGAATCAGTTTTTCAGAATCGTGGTCGAGGATACTTTTGCTAAAGAGGGGATATCCGATCTGCTTGATGATCAAGAAAGTGAAATTGAAAGTAAGAGGCAATACTTGAAAGCAGACTTAGACAGCAAAGGGAAGAGCCGGCACTTTTTTATCGCTTCAGATCAACGTCTGAATAAAATCATCGGTACAATCGAATATGGCCCTGCAAGCGAATTGATCGATATTTGTACGGATGGGGCTTTAAAGGATTTATATGAGGTAGGGACGGTATTTGTCCACCCGGATTATCAAAGACGCGGAATCGGGTCTTTGCTGTTCAACGTTATGTTATTGACCTTTCTGAATCGGGGAGTGAAGGAATTTTGTTTGGACAGCGGTTATCCCGGTGCACAGAAAATATGGAAGAAGAAATTCGGCGAGCCTGACTATATGCTGAAGGATTATTGGGGGAAAGGATATGATCATATGATTTGGAGGAGACGGACGAAGGATATGCCGATTGATACAAGAACATCAATAACGTAATCATCCTTTATATTCCATATACGTTTTAACGATAAAAAGAACTTTTCTTGAATTTATTTTTAAATAAATTGTTAAAGTTAAAAAAGTCCTATAAACTATAATGGAATCTTAATTTTAGGATGTGGGAGATATGTTCGACGAAAGAGAAGCGTTGCGTTTGAGACTTGAACAGCTAGGTGATGCGGAGATTCAGGTGATGCGGGAATTGCGAAAAGAACGACAGGACATTTATTCGAAGCTGCGTGAATTGGACCGGGAGAGTGATCCCGCAATTAATAAAAAATCTTCATTGATCGACTTGGCAAGCGCTGCAGCAGAGGAATTAAAACAATCCCAAATTGCCGCTGACAAACATCCGCCCATCAAGACTCCATCTCATACTATTTTCCAATCAAAAACAACCATACAGCGCGAGGCTGCCTTAAACATTTTAAGCCGCTATGAAGAGGGCTTGAAAGGCATTAAGCTCAAAACTGAAATCGAGAAAGAAACCGGCTTTCCGATTAAAAACATGACGACATTTATGAAGAGCTTAATGAAACATCGCCCAGATATTAAAAAGCCTGCCCGCGGCCATTATATTTTGCATAAAGAAAAAGACCTTTGAGGTTTTCGTCATAATTCTAGATTCATATATGTCATAAATCAGAGCGGAATCTTTAAAAATTGAAACCAAACAGCACTTATATCGTATCGTTAGCTAAAATCAATGTAAGGGTGTTTTACATGTTGGATAAAAAGAAATACTTCATGATTATGGTACCGGCTTTAATTTTAGCGTTTTTATTTCAATTTTTTGTTCCCTCAGAACAAAGGTACTTGGGGATTGTGTTTATTTTAGCAGGCGGGGTGATTTATTATCTTTGGGTGCATATAGAAAAGGACAAACAGAAAGATTGAGCGCATCCTTTGATTTGCGAATCCACTAAAAAAACGTCTATATAGACGTTTTTTTGTTATTGATATCCATTGTTAGCCAACCTGCTGGGCGGCAACCGACTGAGCCGGTAAACAAATGCTCAAGCAGCCGTTTCTCCCAGATTTTATCGATCTTTTAACTTTAAGGCGTAAGCTTTGAACTGTTAAGAGCTTTGATACTTAAGCTGTAAACGCTGAACGTTGAGCTTTGAGCTTTTATCTCAATGTTGGCACAGCGTCTCTTTGGCTGTGCAGATGAAATAAAAGGAGGGAGTCACCTTTCCCTCGGAAGGTGTTTAGTTTTATCGGTTTTCGGTTGGCTAACAATCGGCTGTTAATCGATTTTGATTTTGGTGAGTGTATTGCTCTCGGACAATGCAAAGTCAACTTCCATTTCAAAGTCCTCGATCTTTTTTGACAAGGAATCGATCTTCTCTTTTAGGTTCAGCGGATCGATGATTTTTGCTTCATTTTCAGCGAGGAAAGATTTGACGATTTCCTGGTTTTCAGCCGCTTTTACTTTGCCGTCTTTTCCGAAAAGAGTCTCCAGATGTTTGTCTAGTCTTTCTGTTACTTTTTGATTGACGCTCTCGGCCTCGTCGACTAAATCAGCGTACACTTCTTTCAGCTTATCCAAAAGCTGAATGTCGTAGCTGATGGAGGTTTTTCTTTCGATGGCTTCAGCCACAGTCATCTTGACTCCGGCCACTTCGATTTTGGTCGTCGCGTTGGATACAACAATGGCAGACTTAATGGCATTTCGCCTTTTGATTAAGGCTTCAATTGATTGATAATCGGCTTTCGCCCTAGTTTCCAAGTCTTCGGCTGTCCGAAATCCGTTCGGCAGTTTCTTTCCGATCATCAAACCTCCGAATGTGCTCTCATTTACGGCCCGCTTGATTCTTTTATCCAACATTTTGAGTTCGCTTAGTGCTCTGGTGATCGTAAGTTCCATTCTATAGCCCCTTCGTCGTTTATATATTTAAAAAAGCTCTTTATTTACTCATTAGAGTAATGATTATATCATATTGATTTTCCAAGTGTTATATTTTTTGTGCATATTTTTCATATAGCATAATAGTCCAAAAAGATTCATAGAAAGCTGTAGGAGGTCTAATCGATTATTCGATTTCATGATCACTATGCATTGCATTTCTCTTTAAAATGAACAGGGAGATCAACAAAAAAACTTTTAGCAAAAGAAAAGCTTTGCTGAGAACTTTTCCTAATTCCTATTGTTTGTCTTTGCTCCGTTTCACTGCAAAACATATTGCGAGGACGGCTGCGATAAGAGAGGCAGCTCCGCATGCCAGCTTGATCAGCGGTTTCAACAATATCAACTCCATCTGTTTTCGGTATATGTGTAAAGTATAAAAGGGATTCATATCCAAAGACAGCTTATGCTTAGGATTTTAAAGAAATTTTAAGGAAATAAGTCCTGCGCCGCCCGGTTGACAATGAAAAGCCGCTCCACTAAAATGAATGATAGTCATTCATTTTTAGGGAGGTCTGCAACATGCCAAAGCAAACGTCCGGGAAATATGAAAAGATTTTGCAGGCGGCCATTGAAGTCATTTCTGAAAAGGGGCTGGATAAGGCGTCGATTTCAGATATCGTGAAAAAAGCAGGTACTGCGCAGGGCACTTTTTATCTTTATTTCTCATCCAAAAATGCATTGATTCCCGCGATCGCGGAAAATCTTCTGACACATTCTTTGGACCATATTAAGAGCAAGGTCGACGGAACCATGTCTTTCTGGACCGCCTTGGACATCATGATCGATGAGACGTTCAACATGACGGAACTTCATCAGGATATTATCGTTCTTTGCTACTCAGGTCTTGCCTTTGACCATTCGATGGAAAAATGGGAGGCGATCTATCAGCCTTATTATTCCTGGCTTGAAGGACTTATTGAAAAAGCAGTTGAGAAAAACGAGGTCATTCCGGACATCAATGTGCGCTGGACGGCCAGAACGATTATCAACTTTGTCGAAAACACAGCGGAACGTTATTACATCGGGGCGGAAAAAGACGAAGAGCTCAGTGTGTTCAAAAAAGAAATATTTACTTTTCTGAAGAGAAGCATAGGAACCAAGTGAAAAATGACCGGCTGCAGCTGTTCATTTTTTATCGGCCTAAAAATGACTGACGTTCATTCACAACAGGAAGGGTGTTATCATTGAGTTGGCTCCTCGTCATTATTGCGGGTTTTTTGGAAGTGGTTTGGGCCTCAGGTCTTAAACATGCGGATTCCTTCGCCGATTGGCTGATGATCTTTGTACTGATCGCGGCAAGTTTTCTCATGCTGATACGATCTTACAGGAACATTCCGATGGCGTCGGCTTATACCGTATTTGTCGGAATCGGAACGGCCGGCACATATGTGACGGGTGTTTTTATGGGCGAACCCTTTTCAGGAGGGCAAATATTTTTTTTGATCGTGCTGTTGGGAGGCATTATTGGCATGAAAATGTTTACAAAAGAGAACAATACCCAGTCAGGGGGTGATTGATCATGCCGTGGTTATTTTTGGTGATTTCTGGAATCGAAGAGGTCATTGCCGCCATCGCTATGAAATATGTAGACGGCACAAGAAAAAAATGGCCGATTATTGTCATGGTATTGGGGTTTGCTTTGTCTTTTTTCTGCCTTTCGAAAGCCATGCAGGCACTTTCAGCCGGTGTTGCCTATGCCGTTTGGACCGGGATCGGCAGCATCGGCATTACGGCAGTCAGCTTATTTTGGTTTAAGGAGCGGATTCGCGCTCCGCAGCTCATCTCACTTGGCTTTATTATAATCGGGGTGATCGGCCTGCGCCTTACATCATCTTAAATTTTAATTTATATTGGAGGTTGCTGATATGTTCAATCAGCTTAAATTGCGTCCGCTCGAAAGAGAAGACCTTCCGTTTGTCCACCGTCTTAACAACGATGCGAAGATTATGTCGTATTGGTTTGAAGAACCGTATGAGACTTTTGTTGAGCTGCAGGATTTGTTTGACAAACACATTCATGACCAAAGCGAACGGCGCTTTATCATAGAGAAAGAGACTGAGATGATCGGATTGGTTGAGCTGGTCGAAATTGATTATATTCACAGACGGGCGGAGTTTCAAATCATCATTGATCCCGAGCATCAAGGGAACGGGTATTCGTCAAGCGCAACGTATTTGGCGATGAACTACGCGTTTTCCGTTTTGAATTTGCACAAATTGTATTTGATCGTCGACGAAGATAATGCAAAAGCGATTCACTTGTATAAAAAGGCAGGGTTCACAATCGAGAGCGAGCTGCAGGATGAATTTTTCGTTGACGGCTATTATCGTAACGCTATTAGAATGTGCATTTTTCAGGATGAATTTTTATCACTTAAAAAAAGCAAAAAGGAAGGCATGCAAGGATAAACAAAAGAGATGGCGCCGCCATCTCCCGCATGTTTTTTAATTTTTCACACCTAATCGATCTTTGGCTTTGTCGGGAATATCGTCTTTTTCAACCTCTTCCCACGATTTCACGCCTTTATTTTCAGAATAGAAAAGCCGTAAAAACGCGCCTGTACGAAGGTTTTTATCAGATGTGAATTCCATTGTTTTTTCTTGACCGTCCTCATCAAAACCGGCCAGTTCATATTTGAAGACGGAGTATTCCTCGCCGTCGTCAAACTTCGACGTGTCTTCCTTCCCGTTTCCGGTAATGTGAACATAATATTCGTCTGTTCCCACACGGTTTAAGTTACATCCGCTTAATAATGCGGTAAATATGATCATCAGGCTGATCCATACGATATGCTTTTTCACAATTTCACCTCATTTATCATTCTAAGATTCATTGTCTGATAAAAAAATCGAATAACGTGACATGAACATTACACTTTTGTAAGGGATCGTTCGGCACACTCATCTTGAAACGGGAGATTAAATTTCAATATCCTTTTTATTCAATAAAGTTTATAATATGGAAAAAGGGAGGGGCGCCAATGAAAAAAAATTTATTTTTGATGTTGTTTTCAATCATGATGGCCTGCAGTTTTCATATTCAGCCTGCTGATGCCGCGGTTACAAAAGATGAGAAAAAGACGACCATGACAATGACTGAAGATCAAGTGGGATTTTTTATGGCGGACAGCACCAATGTAAATTACTACCCGACATGGCTGTATTATAAGTTTACGATTTTTAATGCAGAAGGCTGTACACTCAACATCAAGCTGCAGAGAATCACGTTAACAGGACATGCGATCACTTTAAGCGAGAAAGAATTTACTGGAAATCATCTTCATTTAAGTGCTGCAGATAAAGTGAGCGGGACGCCGCACCGCAATCATTTCCTGGATATCACAAAAGTGTCAGGCTGCGGAGAAGTTGGAATTACAGGCTTTTACGGCTTTGAGCATGAAATGCCGGACTACTCATCATAAAGAAAGCCCAGCAGAGGAGAGTCCTTTTTTCATATTAGGGCTAACATATCGGGAGAAAAAAATGAAAAAACAAACGCTGCTTTTATTGAGAGGCGCCATCCTCTTGCTCCTATGTTGTGCGGCTGGTTATGCTCTTTATCAGCATATTGCCGGAGGCCGGAATGAACAGGCAGGCACTGCCCTTCATCAGCAGGCATTACATTTTAAATTATCGACTTTAGAGGGCGGTGACATCGAACTGAAAAAATTACGGGGAAAGGCGGTGGTTGTCAACTTTTGGGGGACTTTTTGTACACCGTGCCAAGAGGAGATGCCGGTCATGCAAAAAGCTTATGACCGTTTTAAAGGAGACGGTTTTGAAATCATCGCTGTCAATGTGCGTGAATCGAAAGGTGCAGTAAAGAGCTTTGTCGACCGCCATGGCTTAACTTTTCCGGTCGCTTTGGATCAATCGGCTGAAGTTTACCGTTCTTGGGAAATTTATTATTTGCCTACAAGTATATTCATTAATCGGGAAGGAAGACCAGAGCGGATGTATGTCGGAGGAATGTCTGAGCGGCAAGTTGATATGTGGATTGAAGACCTTCTTAGCGGTTCATAGAAACTCATTTAAAAGGGATAGACAAACACCTATTGTTCTTATCGTTCATAAGGTAGCTCAGGAGAGGAGCGATCTTATGTTTTTTCATATTAAAGAACTGCAGTATCATGCAAAGCCTGAAAAACCCGATCCATTATTTGCGAAAAAGCTGCAGGAAATACTGGGAGGACAGTTCGGCGAAATATCAGTAGCTCTGCAATATCTTTTTCAAGGCTGGAGTGTCAGAGGAAACGGCAAGTACAAAGATCTGCTGATGGATACAGGAGCTGAAGAGCTCGCCCATATCGAGATGCTGGCGACGATGATTGCAAGGCTTTTGGACGGTGCGCCGGTCGGCGATCTTGAAAAAGCGGCAAAAGATCCGGTGCTCGGCGCCATTCTCGGAGGGATGAATCCGCAGCATGCCATCGTATCAGGATTAGGGGCGATGCCGGCCGACAGCGTGGGAAACCGCTGGACTGCCGATTATATTATTGCAAGCGGAAATTTGCTTGCCGACTTTCGGGCAAATTTAAACGCGGAATCACAGGGACGCCTGCAGGCGGTCCGCCTTTATGAAGAGACGACGGACCGCGGTGTCAAAGATATGCTGTCCTGGCTGATTGCAAGGGATACGATGCATCAAAACCAGTGGCTTGCAGCCATTAAAGAACTGGAAGCGAAAGAAAATGTCGTCGTCCCAAGCACGTTTCCGCGCCATCTGGAAAAAAGGGAAGTCTCCCATGTATTATTTAATTTTTCAAGAGGCAACGAGAGCGCTGCAGGCAGATGGGCGAAGGGACCGAGCATGGATGGGGAAGGCGTTTTTCAGTATGTTGAACATCCTCAGCCCCTTGCGAAAAAACCAGTGCTAAAACCTGCGCCTGCATATATTCATGATACGCCGCCATCGGTTATTCAACATCCCCGGGATGACATACTGCCTCCGAATCTTTATTGATCAGCTTCTATTTGCATGATCATATTTCGGGCTTGCAGCGAATAGCCATAGTGAAGAATGGTATTTAAAGGGAGGCGCAAGCTTGAAAACTTATAAGGAGACGGCCGTTTTTGAACATAAATTTTGGCTTCAAGTTTTGGGTGATCATGCGCGTTTTATTTTGGATTCTTTGGCTGAAAGGGAAAAAGAAGATATTCAAAAGGCGAAGCAGTTCAAGCAGACGTTTGATGTTTTGCTGAAAAAAGTGAATGCTTCGCCTGATTTGTATTCATTAACGCTTGAAGCTGAAGAATATGCCCTTCAATTCAGGAAATTTAAACTCTCCATCATTAAAAGGCACCTGACAGGCGATATTAAAATTCACCTTCCCCCGACTTTTATCAACCATATGGTAAATGAACTGGAGGAGTACTTGCTTGTGCTAAAATACTTAAAAAAACGGGAAGTGCCGCCTGTTTTCCACGAGTTGCACCACCATATGCTGTGGCTGATGGATGCCGCCGGACATGCTGGAGCAATTGCCGATGACCTGGATGCGGTGGAAAAACGGTTGAAAGAGAAGAGCAGGGAGTTTGTCAAACACTTTGAACAGTTCTATATTAAATCCGTTGAATTGACGGGGTATCTCAGAGCGAATGTTGAATCTTTTCCCGCTCTCAGAAGGATGAATAAAGACGTGAAGCTTGAGATTGAGCTGTTTCGTACCTTTTTGAAAGAAGTGGAGGAGCTGGAGCTTACAGATCAGATGCTCGGTACGTTCTCCGCGCTGATGGCAGACCACATGATGAGGGAAGAATGCTATTATTTAATGAAAATCGCCGAATCGACAAATACGCAAAAACCTGCGTGCGACCCTGCGAAACCGAGGCTGCTTGAAAAGTAATGCCGACGGTTTTGCTATTTTTTTTGATGAAGCCGCGAATCGATCTTGGCACCTGCGGTTTGCACAGCCTTTTTCATGCGATTATAATTCAGAATATATAGATAATCTAAAAACTGTTTGGAGGGCCTTTCTTGCATATCAGAAAATTAACAGCTTCAGATGCAGAAAACTATCTGAAGCTTTGTGAAACGATCGATGAAGAATCTGAATTCATGCTGTTTGAACCGGGTGAACGAAAGCTTCAGGCACAACGTCAAATCAAACAGATCCAATCCGGCGTGTGTGAAGTTTTTGTTTGTGCGGCTGATGACGGAAGCTTAGTCGGATATGTTGCAGCAGTCAGAGGACAGGTTCAGAGAACACGCCACCGTGCCCATATCATCATTGGCATACGCCAAACATATATTGGACAAGGTATTGGAGTAAAGCTGTTTCAGGCATTGGAAAAATGGGCCTGTGAAGAAAAGCTTCACAGACTTGAGCTGACTGTCATGACCCATCATATAGCCGCCGTGCGTTTATACAAAAAAATGGGTTTTATCATTGAAGGCACTAAAAAGCACGCTTTGAAAGTAAAAGGACAATATGTTGATGAATATGTCATGTCCAAATTAATCAACGAATAGCAAATGGAGGTTTCAAATGAAAGACGGGTGCCATCAGGCCATCGCCGCTGTCAGCTACTACAAAACAGAACGGACGATTGATTTTAACCGGCAAACCTATACAAAAAAGCATAATCAAATGTACCTGTACAACGATAAAATTTTAACGGCAAGCCGCCAGTATCGCCTTGAGCACGTCCACGATGTATCATACAGACCTTTTTCCGAGGCCGGTTTGCTTTACCTCCATACGAACCAAGGGGTATTTGCTTATGAAGTGGATGCGGACCCCGGGTATTTCATAGAGGCTTTTAAAAAACAGAAAAATCCAATTAAATAAATTACAATATATATGAAGTTTTTAGCAGTAAATGCTAGAATGAATGTTGGGAATTTTGCAAGGAAAGGAACATACGGCTACCGGCCTGTTAGGGCGATTGACCTTGTTGACTTACCGGGCTAATGTCACTTGGCGGTGTTTATATGTCACTGCTATGCTTGATGAAAGAACGTCCGCTTAGGCTGCAAGTGTATGTTTGAGCAAAAGATTTTAAGCGTCTTTTTCCAATTTTCTTTAACATAACGAGTCCTTGACGTTCCCAGTATATCTCAATACATAGATGGTTAACTTAATTAGAGAAGTAGAGAGGACAGGACAGCTTAATGAAAAAGAAGACACAGAATACGGTTCAAAAGATCGTAGAAGCCGGATATCATCTGTTCGCCCAAAATGGATATTCGGCAACCTCTGTAGATGAAATTATGAAAGAAGCCGGATTTTCTAAAGCTACGTTTTATTTGTATTTCAAGTCAAAGGAGATGCTGTTTCTCCATATTATGAATGAGCAAATGGAAGATCGCTTTCAAACCAGCATGAATTGTTTTCGAAAAAAGACGCTGAGGGGATTGCTCGCAGGGATTGAACACTTGATTCAAACATCAAATAAAGAGCATTCGACAGCTTTGTTTTTGGAATTTATGGCAAATAGTCATAGATATCCTGAGATTCAAAGAAAAGTAGCCCTTCTGTATGAACAGTGGAGGGAGTTTTTTGTCGAACTGATCGAGCAGCTCCAGGAAGAAGGCATCGTTCAGAAACAGCTCAATCCGAAGGTGATGGCCACCACGCTGATTGCAATCTTTAACGGATACAACCATCAACACCACGCGGATCCCTCGATTAATAAACAGGAACAGCTTCAGTCCATTATTTTCTTGCTGAATCCGAAGCTGCATCTCCAGATAAAAGACAAACTATTTCATGCATGACAAGACTTCTGAAACAGCCGGCGCTGCCGACCTTGAGTCGGCGGTTTTTTGTGTTAGATCCGAATCCTGCTTCGGCAATGGAAATGCATCCGTTTAACAATTCTGTCTCATCTGTTTTAACTCGTAATAACATAAACCGTTTTAAAAAGTTGACAACAGCAAATCGTTATTATACAATTATCTCGAATTCGAGATAATTAAAAAGGATGAATACCGTGGGCAGTCAGGAAATGGAGAGATACGAAGAGGAGTTGTCTTTAAAGGCATTTATTGTCTTGTCTCGTGCACTGCAATCGATTAAAAAGCGCGTGGAAGAGGATATTAAATGTTTAGGACTAAACCCAACTGAGTTTGCTGTTCTAGAATTAGTCTATAGTAAAGGCGATCAGCCGATCCAAAAAATAGGCGAAAAAGTATTAATCGCAAGCAGCAGCATTACCTATGTTGTAGATAAGTTGGAGAAGAAAAAGTTAATAGAGAGAAGGCCTTGTCCTAAAGATCGCCGTATAACATACGCTGCTTTAACGAATGAAGGAACTGCACTGATGAACAATCTTTTTCCAAAACATAAAACAGCTATGAAAGGCATTTTCGGCGGCTTAGACATAAAAGAAAAAGAAGTTCTAATTGAAAAGTTAAAAAAACTTGGCTTCCATGCCCAAAGCATGTAAATTTTTTTATAATAATATCTCGAATTCGAAATATATGAATTCATGATAATGAGAAATAAATATTGAACTGGGTATTCTATTTCTGAACAGGAGCTTCATGACATAACAAGATCCTGGGCTCATCGGCAGTCATCATCGTTAGCAAGCAACAGAAATCTACGAAGGTTGAAAACTGCCCGGAGTCCTATAAAGAAAAAGGCAGGGATGCTTGTCCATTGATTTTGATCTTTTAAAGAAGGAAAAAATAAAAAGCAGAAAAATCACGGGGATTTAGAAAACCTGTAAATGAATTTGTAACGTATATCTCATCATAAAGCTATGTTTCATGAAAGAGGAGTAAAATGGAATGAAAAAGAAAACAACTGGAATCCATCACATTACAGCGATTGTCGGCCATCCGCAAGAGAACGTGGATTTTTACGCTGGCGTTCTTGGTTTACGTTTAGTGAAAAAAACCGTTAATTTTGATGATCCGGGAACATATCACCTCTATTTTGGCAATGAAGGCGGGAAACCGGGAACGATTATTACATTCTTTCCTTGGGCAGGTGCCCGTCGAGGAGTCATTGGAGATGGTCAAGTGGGAGTGACTTCTTACGTCGTTCCTAAAGGCGCTATGGCTTTTTGGGAAAACAGATTAGCAAAATTCAATGTGCCTTATACAAAAATGAACCGTTTTGGAGAGGAATACTTGGAGTTCGATGATCCTCATGGTCTTCATCTGGAAATTGTCGAAAGAGAACAAGGGGAAAAGAACAGCTGGAAAGTAGGGGAAATAACACCGGACAATGCAATCAAAGGATTTGGCGGAGCAACACTGTTATCCAAACAACCCGAAAAAACGGCTGAATTATTAGAAAAGGTCATGGGACTTGAAAAAGTTGGAGAAGAAGGAGATTTTGTACGTTTTCGTTCTGCTGGTGACATAGGAAATATGATTGATTTGAAATTAACAACTATAGGAAGCGGACAAATGGGGACGGGTACAGTTCACCATATTGCCTGGAGAGCCATTGATGACAATGATCAATTGGAATGGCAAAAATATGTTGCGGAAAACGGATACCGTGTTACACCTGTGCAAGACAGAAATTATTTTAACGCGATTTATTTCAGAGAACACGGGGAAATCTTATTTGAAATTGCAACAGATCCACCAGGATTCGCCCATGATGAATCATATGAAACAATGGGAGAACAGTTAATGCTGCCGGCCCAGTATGAACACTACAGAGAGCAGTTAGAAAGAAGATTAATTCCTGTAACAGTGAAGGCGCTGGATTAATTTTTGTAAGGAAGTGATTCGATGCTGTCCATTGATCCCAATACAAAAACAGAAAGAGAGAACTACAAGTTTTTAATCGGGAGTATTATACCGAGACCGGTTGCATTTGTTACAAGTTTATCAGAGGAGGGCGTCTTAAACGGAGCTCCTTTTAGCTACTTTAATATTGTATCTTCAAATCCTCCGATGATCTCCCTTTCTATTCAACGTTTTGCAGGGAGCCAAAAGGATACAGCGAGAAACATTTTGAACAGCAAAGAATTTGTGGTCCATATCGTTGATGAACAAAACGTTGAAAAAATGAATTTAACGGCCGCCAGCCTACCACCAAGTCAAAGTGAAGTTCAGTTAGCGGAGTTAACCCCCGTTGAAAGTGTGAATGTCTCGGTGCCGGGCGTGAAAGAAGCAAAAGTGCGTATGGAATGTGTTCTGGAGTACTCATTAGAGTTGGGAGATAAGCACTCTGACGGATGCGATTTCATGATAGGCAGAGTCGTTCAATATCATATCGAAAGCGGCATCTATGAAAATGGAAAAATCGATCCAAGAGGCCTCGGCGCCATCAGTCGTTTAGCCGGGCATGATTACGCAAAGATTGGCGAAATCTTCACCAGAAAAAGACCGAAGTAATATAACCATCCATAATATCTTGAAGTTGAGATTCATTAAATTGAAATGTTTTAAGTTTATTCTAGCAAGGAATAATAATGGCAGCGAAACACTTCAAGGGGGTGGTTCTTAAAAGGTTTGCCGAAAAGAAAACAAAAAAGCAGGTGTTAAAACATGGGGTTTTTAGACAAACTATTTAGAAAATCAAAGGAGCTGGATCATATGTCAAATGTAAAATTAGCTGTAGTTTTTTATAGTATGGGCGGAACAAACTATCAATTAGCCAAATGGGCTGCAGAAGGTGCAGAAGAAGCAGGTGCTGAAGTCAGAGTTTTAAAAGTACAAGAATTGGCTCCGCAATCAGCCATTGAGGGAAATGAAGTGTGGAAATCCACTGTTGATGCAACAAAGGACATTCCAGTCGTATCCTCAGAAGATATAGAGTGGGCAGATGCTATTATATTCAGTACACCAACACGCTTTGGCAATATGGCATCCCAAATGAAACAGTTTCTTGATACACAAGGCGGACTTTGGGCAAACGGAAAGACAGTAAATAAGGTTGTAAGCGCAATGTCCTCCGCTCAAAATCCACATGGTGGTCAAGAAGCAACAATCTTGTCCTTATATACTTCAATGATGCACTGGGGAGCTATTATTGCTTCTCCTGGATACACTGATCCTGTCCTCTTCGGGGCTGGCGGAAATCCATATGGAACGAGTGTTACAGTCGATCAAAACGGGAAGATGATTGAAGACGTGGAAGCTGCAGTGAAACATCAAGCTAAACGCACAGTGACAGTAGCTGAATGGGTTAAAAAGGGCAATCAACAATAATTGAAATTTAATATTTTTAAAAGAGCCAATCATTTGGCTCTTTTTTTGTATGTGCCCAGCTGATAGTTGGTTCGGCATGCCGCTTCGTCTTCATTTGACTGCGAACACGCCATGATATACGCGGCATAAAGAGTAAGATATCCGACATATCCTTTAACGATGCCATTGATTTCGCAATTGCAATGATAAAATTTTTTCTATTACATTTTAAAAAAATGAAACTTTAAGTTCATATGAACGTAAACATAAGTGAAATGATTTTATTTAGTCATACGATCAATCAACAAATGCAAAAGGGGTGAAACAAAAGTGAAAGTCATGATTGGTTCGATCATATTGCTATCCATTATAGGGTTTGGCGTATGGCTTATGTTAAGCCCGCTTTTTAAAAAAGTCGGAAGCGGGGCGAGCAAAATAAAGAAAACGCTGGAGGATGACAAAGATGAATGAAAAACAACCAAAGAAGAATAAAAACAAAACGCTGCTCGGCGGAATCATTGTCGCTGTTGCTTTAATTATCGGAGGATTCACAGCTTCCTTGTTCATCGAGAAAATTCCGAACGGATATGTCGGCGTCGTTTATTCTCCGAATGGCGGGGTGAAATCGGAAACGCTTGATCAAGGCTGGCATTTAGTCGGACTGTTTGACAAAGTCACAAGATATCCGGTGCGGATGCAGACTGTAAACAATCAGGATATTCAAGTGGCTACTTCTGACGGCAAAAACATCTCAATGGACATCGCCTACAACTATGTCGTTCAGCCTGATAAAGTCGTAGAATTGTTTAATAAATTCGGAGCGGTCGATATTGAATCAATCGAAAACAGCTACTTGAAAACAAGGCTGTGGGACGCTGCAAGAAAGTCGATTTCCAAATACTCCGTCATTGATACATACGGACAAAAATCATCTGATGCCGCCGCAGAAATCCAAAAAACATTTGCAGATGATATGAAGGGGCTCGGCTTTGTCATTGACGATTTAACACTCGGTGTGCCAAAGCCTGATAAAGCGACCCAGGAAGCGATTGACGCGCGCGTGAAGTCTTCGCAGGAACTGGAAAGAACGCAGACAGAGCTGAAGATCGCCGAAGCGGAAGCGAAAAAGAAAAAGATCGAAGCCCAAGGTATTGCCGAGTATAATGAAATTATTAAAAAATCGATGTCAGATGAAATGATCAAGTATCAATGGATCCAAAAATGGGACGGAAAAATGCCTAAAGCGACAGGATCGAATTCCCTGATCCAGATTCCGACTGATGAGAAAGGAAAATAAAACGAAAAAATCCCTTGCTAAGGGATTTTTTTCGTCTCGGTCGCCCGTATATAATAGTGTTAACAATCGCTTATGGACAGGGGGGGAGATGATGTTTGCTCCGGATGCCATTCTCCGTACGTGGAGAAGATTCGACGCTTTTCCGATGGAAACGCTGACAAAGGCATGGTTTTATCATCAGGGAGGGGATCAGAAACAGCGGAACGTCTCAATGATGAAGGAACACCACCAAGAGTACGGCATTGCCGGCAATTGCTTTGACCTTTCGATTTGGCTGCTGGACGAGTTTACAAAAGACGGAGTGGAAGCTTTTCCGATCGGCCGTTCGTTCAAAACAGAACGCGCGCATGCCGCAGTCATCGCGCTTGATGAAAGAGGACGGCGCTTTTTATGTGATCTGGGAGATCAATGGCTGCAGCCGATTCTGATCGACTGCGAATGTGAAGATTATACCAGTGAAAAGCTGGACGGTTTTTTCCCGGCAGCACAAATTCAAGTCAAGCCGACAACCGGCGGAGTTAAGGTTCTTTACCATCGGCCGAACGGAAAGGTGTCAACTCAAGTCTACTCTACAGAGCCTGTTGACATGTCCGTTTTTTGGGAGGCGGCTGAATACTCGCAAGCGGCATTGAAGCCTGCGCCATTACTGGAATGCAGAATTCCGTTTCAACATGAAATCGCGCATTGGGAATTCAGCGGCTGGGACATATATCTTAGCACGAGCAAAGGATTATACAGAGAAGCGAAGCCGGACACAATCGAAGGCTGGACTGAGAAAATCCATGATGTCACTGGATACGATAAAAATGTTATCAAGAAAGCGTTGGAGATTTATCAAACCCGCGCATGATCTTAAACCTTGAAAAAAACTCATTTTATACATATCATGTGGAAAGAGGAGAGGATAAGATGAGCCATTATGACCAGCAATACAATGCTATCATTCAAAAAATTATTGAATCAGGGATCTCCGATGAAGAATATCAGGTCCGGACGAAGTGGGATTCAGACGGAACGCCGGCTCATACGCTGAGCATCATGAGCGAAAAAATGCGGTTTGACAATTCGGAAGTGCCGATTTTGACGACGAAGAAGGTGGCGTGGAAAACGGCCATCAAAGAGCTGCTTTGGATCTGGCAGCTGAAATCCAATGATGTCCAAGTTCTGAACGATATGGGGGTTCATATTTGGGATCAATGGCGGCTTGAAGACGGCACAATCGGAGCAGCCTACGGCTATCAATTAGCAAAGAAAAACAGAACGGTTAACGGGCAGAAAGCCGATCAAGTGGATTATTTGCTCCATCAGTTAAAGCATAATCCGTCTTCACGCAGGCATTTGACCATGCTGTGGAATCCCGATGACTTGGACGGCATGGCCTTGACGCCCTGCGTCTATGAGACGCAATGGTATGTGAAAGAAGGAAAGCTCTCTTTGGAAGTAAGAGCGAGAAGCAATGACATGGCGCTTGGCAACCCGTTCAATGTGTTCCAATATAACATCTTGCAGCGCATGATCGCCCAAGTCCTCGGTTATGAGCTGGGCGAATACATCTTCAATATCGGCGACTGTCACATCTATACCCGTCACATCGATAATTTAAACATTCAGATGAAACGCGAGCAATATGAAGCGCCGAAGCTGTGGATCAACCCGGACATCAAAAACTTTTATGACTTTACAATCGATGATTTTAAATTAATTGACTATAAGCACGGCGACAAGCTGACATTTGAAGTTGCCGTATAAACAGGCGGATTTTCCGCCTGTTTTTTTGTTGTGTGAATGAATCATTTTTAAAAAATACAACGATGAAAAAATTTGCATATCCGGCTGCCGCATGTTTCCTGATGGCAGCCGTGTATATGTTTAGAGTGGACGCAAAAAGCACATGCAGTTTTTCACGGGTATGACCCGAGCATTTAACTTACGTTTATTTATACAATCTAAACGTCTTTTTCACAAAGAGCCCGAAAAGCAAAAACAATTCTCTCTTAATCTGTTAGTGACACCAGCATATACAAGAGGAGGTTGTTTTTGTCATGATCAAAAAATGGGCGGTTCATCTGCTGTTTTCCGCATTGGTGCTGCTTGGGCTTTCGGGAGGGGCTGCATATTCTCCTCAGCATGCCGAAGGCGTTGCAAGGTATGATGACGTATTGTATTTTCCGGCATCGCGCTATCCTGAAACAGGTGCTCATATAAGCGATGCGATCAAAGCGGGCCATTCAGATGTCTGCACAATTGAAAGATCGGGAGCGGATAAGCGCCGTCAGGAATCATTAAAGGGGATTCCGACTAAGCCGGGCTTTGACCGTGACGAATGGCCGATGGCCATGTGTGAAGAAGGGGGAAAAGGAGCGTCGGTCAGATATGTCAGCTCATCGGATAACCGCGGAGCCGGCTCCTGGGTCGGGAACAGGCTGAGCGATTACGCTGACGGGACGAGAATTTTGTTTATCGTTCGATAAAAGGGAGACAATGAAAAATGTTTCCTCAAGGAAACATTTTTGTTGACAAGAAAACTCGTTTGGGGGATAATGGTAATGTAAGCATATGATCAATCCCTCTGTTTCAGGCTCGCATCCTTCATTTCCGTATGGATGTGAGCCTGTTTTTTCGTGTAAAAAAAAACCGCCGACCGGCGGTTTTGCTGATGAGTCCGTTTTTTTAATGAACCGTGCGGAATACGCCAATGACTTTTCCGAGAATCGTCACATTCTGGAGGATGATCGGTTCCATCGTCGGGTTTTCCGGCTGAAGGCGGATATGGGTTTCTTCCTTGAAAAACCGCTTAACAGTCGCTTCGTCGTCTTCGGTCATCGCAACGACGATATCTCCGTTGTTTGCGGTGTTCTGCTGTTTGACTATCACATAATCCTGATCAAGAATTCCGGCATCGATCATGCTTTCGCCCATGATCTCCAGCATAAAGACATGCTCATCCGGCGGCGCCAGGCGGTCTGGAAGCGGAAAGTATTCCTCAATGTTTTCGACTGCGGTAATCGGCGTACCGGCCGTCACCTTTCCGATGACCGGGACATTGACAACCTGGTTTTTCGGAATGTGAATTTCTTCCTCTGTATCGAGAATTTCGATCGCTCTCGGCTTCGTCGGATCCCTTCTGATCAATCCCTTCGTTTCAAGCCTTGCCAAGTGGCCGTGTACCGTTGAACTTGACGCCAGGCCGACCGCTTCTCCGATCTCCCTGACGGAAGGCGGATAGCCTTTGCGTTTCACTTCTTCTTTAATGAAACGCAAAATATCAAGTTGTCTTTTTGATAGCTTCGTCATTTTTTGCACCTCAAAACGTCGATTTTAGCTAGATTATAGCATGTTTTTCCTTTGAGTACAAACATAGGTTCGAAAAAAAACGATTGACAGAAACATTTGTTCGTATATATACTGAAATCATAAAACCGAACAAACATTCTGGGGTGATGGATATGAAAAGAGAATCATTGATTTTTGTCAGTCTGTTTACTGCTGTGATCAGCTGCTGTATTCTGTTTGTGTCTTTTGCCGGTAAAATCGAAGAAAGAAAGCAATATGTTAAAATAGAAGTGCAGGAAGGCGATACATTGTGGGAGCTGGCCGACCGGATCAAAGGCGGAAAACCCGCTGACAAACAAAAATTCATCGAATGGGTCGCCGATAAAAACAATCTGCCGACCTCCGTTATTAAACCGGGCGATGTTTTGGTCCTGCCGGTAGCCAAACAGCACTCCGATCAATATCAGCTTGCAGTTGTAGAATAAATGATTGAGGGGATTTCCATGAATGCGATTATTTACACCAGGGTAAGCACTGCGAAGGAGCAGCAGGAAACCTCATTAAAACGGCAGGCTGAAGAGCTCCAGTCGCTTGCCGCCGAGCACGGGATGAACGTCGTGAACGTCATTTCCGAACAGGCGAGCGGATATGAGATGGACCGCGACGGCGTCTTCGATCTGCTCGAGGAAATCAAAACATCAGACATTGACGCGGTTTTAATACAGGATGATACGCGGCTTGGAAGAGGGAATGCCAAAATTGCCCTTCTTCACTGTTTATATAAAGAAGGCGTTCAAATCTACACGCTGGCTCACCGGGGAAAACTTGAGCTTTCCGAAGCGGATTCGATGGTTTTGGAGATTGTCGGCATTGTCGAAGAATACCAGCGGAAAATACATAACCTGAAGATTAAGCGGGGAATGAAGAAGGCGGTCGAAAACGGCTACCGCCCGGAGAGGAATCTGAAACACCGCAATGAAGGCGGCGGGAGAGAGCGGATCGAAGCGCCTCTTTCAGAAATCGTCAGGCTCAGGGAGAACAAGCTGACGTTTGCGGAAATTGCAGCCGTGTTGAGAGGGTTCGGATACAGCATTTCAAAAGCAACCGTTCACCGCCGCTACCAGGAGTATAAGGACGGCCTTGCAGACTAATCTGTTGTCAAACGAAAGCGGATTTAGTAGTATGATGGATATATACCGAATCAAAGGAGTATCTTATGATTTCTAATGAAAAAATAGCCAGAATTAACGAGCTTGCCAAAAAAGCAAAGAGCGGATCTTTAACAGACGAAGAAAAAGCAGAACAGCAGAAGCTTCGCCAGGAATATCTTCAAGGCGTCCGCGCGTCTATGAAAAACACGTTGAAAACTGTGACGATTGTTGATCCTGAAGGTAATGATGTGACGCCTGAAAAGCTCAAACAGGAAAAAAGAAACCGCCGATTGCATTAATTTGGGGAATACGCCGATATCGTATTCCCTTTTTGTATATACTACAATTTAAAATGAAGGCAAAGATTCGTCATTTTTCACTGCTTTTGAGCTGAAATGGTTGTGAAAACCGATGGGTAGATTTATGATAAGAAAGTAGAGTCCATACAGGAAGGGGATCATAATGAAAACGATTGAATTAAAATCTGTCGCAACAATACGAACACTCTCCATAGACGCGATTGAAAAAGCTAAATCCGGTCACCCCGGCATGCCGATGGGGACTGCTCCGATGGCTTATGCGCTTTGGACAAAAATGATGAATGTCAGCCCTGAAAATCCGAATTGGTTTAACAGGGACCGTTTTGTGCTGTCCGCCGGACACGGATCAATGCTTCTGTACAGCATGCTTCACTTAAGCGGATATGACGTTTCAATTGAAGACCTCAAGAATTTCCGCCAATGGGGAAGCAAAACGCCTGGACATCCGGAATTCGGACATACTCCGGGTGTAGATGCGACGACAGGCCCGCTTGGCCAAGGAATCGGAATGGCTGTCGGAATGGCGCTTGCTGAACGTCACCTTGCGGAAACTTACAACCGTGACGACTATCGCGTCGTTGATCATTATACATACAGCATTTGCGGTGACGGAGACTTGATGGAGGGAATTTCATCGGAAGCGGCTTCGCTTGCGGGACATTTGAAACTCGGCCGTCTCATCGTGCTTTATGATTCAAATGACATTTCGCTTGACGGTGAATTAAACCGCTCATTCTCTGAAAATGTGAAGCAGCGTTTTGAAGCGATGAATTGGGAAGTGCTTTATGTTGAAGACGGCAATAACATTGCCGAGATTACGGCGGCCGTCGAGAAAGCGAAACAAAATGAAAAGCAGCCGACATTAATTGAAGTGAAAACAACGATCGGTTTCGGCTCTCCAAACCGCGCGGGAACATCCGGCGTTCACGGTGCTCCGCTTGGCTCAGAAGAGGCGAAATTAACGAAGGAAGCGTATGAGTGGACATACGAAGAAGATTTTCATGTCCCTTCTGAAGTGTACGAACACTTTAACGAAACAGTGAAAGAAGCGGGCAAGAAAAAAGAGGCGGAATGGAACGAGCTGTTCTCCGCATACAAGAAAGCCCACCCGGAACTTGCCGAAGAGCTTGAACTTGCGATGAAGGGCGAGCTTCCTGAAGGTTGGGATCAGAAAGTACCTGCGTATGAGAAAGGAAGCAGCCTTGCTTCGCGTGCATCCTCAGGGGAAGTATTAAACGGAATCGCACAACAAGTGCCGTTCTTCTTTGGCGGATCCGCTGACTTGGCCGGCTCCAACAAAACGACAATCAAAAACGGCGGAGATTTTTCAGCGAGAGATTACGCCGGCAGAAATATCTGGTTCGGTGTACGTGAATTTGCGATGGGAGCAGCTTTGAACGGAATGGCTCTCCACGGTGGCCTTCGCGTATTCGGCGGAACGTTCTTCGTTTTCTCCGACTATCTGAGACCTGCGATCCGTCTTGCGGCATTAATGGGGCTTCCTGTCACATATGTGTTTACACATGACAGCATTGCCGTCGGAGAAGACGGACCGACTCATGAGCCGATTGAACAGCTGGCATCACTTCGTGCGATGCCGAACTTGTCCGTCATCAGACCTGCAGACGGAAATGAAACAGCAGCAGCCTGGAAACTGGCGCTTCAATCAAAAAGTCAGCCGACTGCGCTTGTGTTGACACGTCAAAACTTGCCGACAATCGATCAGTCTCCTGAAGCAGCTTATGAAGGCGTTGAAAAAGGTGGATATGTCGTTTCGAAAAGCCAAAACGAAAAACCGCAAGCGATCTTGCTTGCGAGCGGATCTGAAGTTGGCCTTGCGCTTGAAGCACAAAGCGAGCTGAAAAAAGAAGGCATTGACGTATCCGTTGTCAGCGTTCCGTCTTGGGATCGTTTCGACAAGCAGCCGGCCGAATATAAAAACGCTGTTCTTCCAACTGATGTGACAAAGCGTCTCGCAATTGAAATGGGATCACCGCTCGGATGGGAGAGATATACCGGCACTGACGGGGACATTCTCGGAATCGACCATTTCGGTGCTTCAGCTCCCGGCGAAACGATCATGAAAGAATACGGTTTTACGCCTGCGAATGTAGTTGACCGGGTGAAAAAACTGTTAAATCGCTAATCGGGCATATGAAAGAGAATGATCTGCGGATCATTCTCTTTTTTTCATTTCGACAAAATTAGTCGCTTCTTTTATCATCATCAGACAATTATTTCTAACCCCCTTTTGTATAATAGAAAGCATATATTCTTCGATACAGGGGGATGAGACAGTGATGGAACGCCATTATTATACGTATTTGATAGAAGAGGAATTTGCCAGCCATTATTTTGGAAGAGAGTCTGTCATGTTCAAGCTGTTTTACGATTATCATTGGACGAGCCCCGATCAAAAGTCTCCATTAGCCGCCAAGCAGATCGAGTTCATTACAAAACCGATTCCCGCAGCCCATATACACAAAAGAATGAAAATGAACCTCTGCCGGGAAGACTATACACAAGTTGACTATGTATACAGATTGATTGTTCCAAAAGGAAGCG
The DNA here is from genome assembly GCF_038002405.1 of Bacillus sp. FSL W7-1354. NCBI lineage: Bacteria > Bacillati > Bacillota > Bacilli > Caryophanales > Bacillaceae > Bacillus > Bacillus sp. FSL W7-1354. Next base: position 1,019,367 of record NZ_JBBOCL010000001.1, read on the forward strand.
CTTCTTTTATTATCAAAGACCGACATATTGAGATTTTGGCGAAGGGTCCATTCGATGCCGAAACGGTATTCTTTGAGGTTTTGCGGAAAGTAAGTCCGTGTTTCCTTGCGATGGATTTTAATATGAAACGTTACGGCTGGCTGAACCCTGTGAAAGAAAGAAATTTTGTATAAAAAAAAGAATTTGGACTGTAAATGTTGTATAATAGCGTTTGGTTTAGTACACTTTATACGAGACAACATGAAGGAGGAAATTAAATGGATTTATGGGTTGTCATCCTAGTGGGCGTTTTAGCATTGCTCGCAGGTGTTGCACTCGGATTTTTTATTGCTCGTAAATATATGATGAACTATTTGAAAAAAAATCCGCCAATTAATGAACAAATGCTGCGCATGATGATGATGCAGATGGGTATGAAACCATCCCAGAAGAAAATTAATCAAATGATGAAAGCCATGGAAAATCAAACGAAATAATACGAATGCGATTATGACATAGAAGGAACATGGTTATAAAATAAAAAACCCGCTTCCGGGTTTTTTATTTTGATCTATGATTATTGTGTATGTCCGAGAGATAGTTTTTGGTATTCCAAAAGAAGGATATCCAGCTGCTGGCTGTGCTGAATGGTGATATGTGAAGTCATGCCGTTTGTCATGACGATTTTTAGCAGCTCTTTTCTTTTTTCCTCAATTTCATGAAGCAGATTTTCTTTCATCACAGGAATTTATCCTTTCTTCTGTAAAAATCATCTTTTTGTTGCCTACTAAATGTTATTATATCCATATATAGGTTCCTTTTCAATTCTGAAGGTGATAAGGGTAAATTGTCAAAATTGATTATATAAAGAAATTCGTGAAACCAACATCCTTTTTTGTGATATGTTAGGAAATTGAAATGTAATTGTCATATCAAATGATTTTCTTTCATAGTATTCCAAAAAATAGAAGGGAGAAAGAGATGGCTGATATCAACTATATTCTCGCTTTCGGTGCAGGGTTTCTATCGTTTATTTCGCCATGCTGCCTGCCGCTGTATCCCGCTTTTTTATCATATATTACAGGTGTCAGCATGAGTGAAATCCATTCTGACAGACTTATGTTTCAAAAAAGGAGCCTGATACATACGATCTTTTTCCTGATTGGCTTTTCGATGATCTTTGTGGCTCTCGGCTACAGCACATCGCTTGTCGGGTCCTTTTTTAAGGATTATCATCAGCTCATCAGGCAGCTTGGCGCGGTATTCATCATCTTTTTTGGATTTGTCACACTGGGGGTTTTTAAGCCTGAATTTTTAATGAAAGAAAGGCGCCTCCATTTTAAAAACAGGCCCGGCGGCCTGCTCGGTTCTGTCGGAATCGGAATGGCATTTGCCGCCGGCTGGACGCCCTGCACCGGTCCGATTCTTGCAGCGGTCATCACACTCGCCGGAACGAACCCGATGTCGGCCGTACCTTATATGGTGCTTTATGCGCTCGGATTCAGCCTGCCGTTTCTGCTCCTGTCTTTTTTCATGACAAAGATGAAATGGCTTCGAAAGCATCAGCTCATCATCATGAAGATCGGCGGAATTGCAATGATTGCAGTCGGAATCCTGCTGTTCTTTGACTGGATGACGAAAATCATTATCGTACTGTCAGGCCTGTTCGGCGATTTCAGAGGCTTTTAGATACCTGGCTAAGGACCGCCTTGGTTTTTTGTTATAATAGGACTTATTCACAGCAAAATTGAATAATGATGTTGGAGGGGAGTATGACAAGGGTTTTAATTGTTGATGATGCAAAATTTATGAGAGATAAAATCAGAGAAATACTTGAAACAGAAGACTTGCAAGTCGCGGGTGAAGCCGGGAACGGGGAAGAAGCTGTTTTGCTTTATCAAGAGCTGCAGCCGGACTTGGTTATCATGGATATTACAATGCCTGTGAAAAACGGGATTGAAGCTTTAAAGGACATGATCCAGCTGAACCCGAAGGTGAAAGTGATCATGTGTACGGCCATGCGGCAAAAGCGAATCGTTGTTGAAGCGATCGAAGCCGGAGCCAAGGACTTTATCGTCAAGCCTTTCGAGGAGACGAAAGTCGTCGAAGCGATTCGCCACGTGCTGGGAAATCCTTGCACCTGAAAAACCTGAACATGGTTTTTTTCTTCGTTTTGGAGTATAGTAACAAGTAGAGAAATTAGCTTTAGAAAAAGGGATGATATGTATGATGATCGTCGTTTCATCTATACTTGCCGTCGTGATGGCCGTCATTGTCATGGCTGTCAGAATCAAGTCATCTGAAAAACCGGCTACGGCCAAAAAAATTATACTGCCTCCGATTTTTATGAGCACCGGTGCTCTCATGTTTTTATTTCCGATGTTCCACGTGACCGGTGCCGAATTTTTGGAAGCTCTCACAGTGGGCATGATCTTTTCTATTTTCTTAATTAAAACCTCAAAATTTGAAATCCGCGATGATAAAATCTATATTAAACGCTCCAAATCGTTTGTGTTTATTTTAATTGCGCTGCTCGTCATCCGGATCGCGATGAAGAGCATATTAAGCACAACGATCGATTACGGCGCACTGAGCGGAATGTTTTGGATTCTGGCTTTCGGGATGATCGTTCCTTGGCGGATTGCCATGTTTTTATCGTTCAGAAAGCTTTCAAGCCAGATTGAAGCGTCAAATCACATACAGGTCAATTAAAACAAAACCTTTCCTTCTTTCAGGAAAGGTTTTGTTTATTTAAAAAGCTCTTGATAGGAAGAGTGATCAATGTTCTTTTCTTTTAAACGCTTTACGAGGAACTTATGGTCTTTTTTCGGTGTGGCCATAATATAGCCTCTGACGATTAAATCCCGGTCGATTGCGCCTGCTTTTTCCTTTAATGCGAGTTCTCCGATCTTTCCGGCGATTTTCGCTTTTGCTACATCGCGAAACAGTTCGGGTACGGGAGAAACTAATTCTTCAAGCAGTTCTTTTTCTTCTTCATTCCACAAATGCCTTGTCTGTTCAATATAATAATCCTGCCAGTCCAGCTCAGATTTCCCATCTTCTTTAGGCAGCCTTTTTAAAAATTTGCGAAACATGAAAAAACCGCCGATTGACAAGAGGACGATCATGATGACGATCCAAGCGAGCATCAGCCATAAAAACCATCCTTCCAGCATCTCTCATCACTCCTTTGTCTATAACCTATTTTACATGAAGGCGTTTTAGAAGAACATAGAAAAAATAATATAAAATGGGACACCGGCCTGATCAAAAGAGGTGCTAGAACATAATCTATTGTATAGCAATTCCCTAATCGGCCATAGAGAATTGCTAGCGGATATTTGACGAACGAACGGAAAAAACCCGGATGGCAAAGTGTTTTACGCGCTGTCCGGGTTCTGCTTGTTGTGCATGTATGATATAAAAGGAATATGAAATGAAAGCGAAACTTCATCTTGGCTTGCTTCCTTATTGATTTTAACTGCAAGAATGCTGTTCTCGCATTCCGCTTCGATCTGTTTGTCATTCAAAAAGAAAGGAAGCATCAGCGATTTTTCGTAATGCTGTTCATCGGTTTTAACCGCAAGCTTGAAATCGTAGCCGGAAAACGTCATGTCAAGGTGCCGGGCATTCAAGCGGCTTAAATCTGCTTCGATTATATATTCAGTGCTCGTTTCATAAAGGTCGATCGGAAAAGTCTCATCATAGAGGAGAAAAGGGTCGTCAACAAACTGTTTCATCCATTCTTTATCAAAATCTGCGGAATCGAAACGTTTTGTATTTGTCATTTGATCATTCCTCCATACCTAGCCTTACCGTTAGATTATGCACAGCTGTGAATTCATGTGAAGGAGGCGATTCGAAGGGGGTTGCATCGCCAGAGAGGTAAAGTAAAAAACCGCGCCGTGAAAGACGCGGAAAATGTTACATATCGTGACTGGAATTATGTTTTTGTCTCGTATGGTTCCGGTTTTTAACTTTTTTGCTTCCGCTCAAAGGCTCTGGCTGCCCAGGCTGAGCTCCTTTCGGTGCGTTTTTGCGCATATCTTTGCCGTCGTTTTTATTTGTCAATGTCTTAACCTCCTAAGCCATTCATGAAGGATTTTTAGGATTTATTGATTGGTCTTCCGTTTTTTGTTGTTTTGGCGTTCCGCCTCAGTGAGAATATGCTGGTCATCTTCAATATATCCCGCGCCGTTTCCTTGGCGTTTAGCATTGTTCATTCCATTGATGACATGATTTGCTTTTCGTTTGGCCAATTTCGATCACCTCAGACTGTAGTATAGCCTTAGCGGGTGTATTGTATAAAAAAATGTATTTCCAGTAAAATAAACTTTTTTCCTTATATAAGGCATTCTTATTGAATTTAATAAAAACATTGATATTTACTTATGTTTAAAATTGTTTTAAGATTAAATTGTGAGAAAATTGTGGTGAAATATGCCGATTTTTCTGGCGTATGATCTTGATCTTTAAAGGGGGATTTTGGAGAAATGGCGAATCAGCAACAAGTCGCAAAAAAAGACGCTTTTCAATCAAGAAAAACGTTTACAGTACAAGGCAAAACGTACAGCTATTATTCTTTAAAAGCATTAGAGGATCAAGGAATCGGAAACGTATCAAAACTGCCTTATTCCATTAAAGTTTTGCTCGAATCCGTTCTTCGTCAAGTAGACGGGAGAGTCATTACAAAGGAACACGTTGAAAACTTGGCAAAATGGGGCACTGCCGAATTAAAGGATATTGACGTTCCTTTCAAACCATCCCGCGTTATTTTGCAGGACTTTACCGGCGTTCCAGCCGTTGTAGACCTTGCTTCATTAAGAAAAGCGATGGCTTCAGTCGGCGGAGATCCGGATAAAATCAATCCTGAAATACCGGTAGACCTTGTCATCGACCACTCCGTACAAGTTGACAAAGCGGGTACGGAAGATGCATTGACAATTAATATGGACCTTGAATTCCAACGAAATGCAGAGCGTTACAAATTTTTAAGCTGGGCTAAGAAAGCGTTTAATAACTATCAGGCTGTTCCCCCTGCTACAGGTATTGTTCACCAGGTGAACCTTGAGTATTTGGCAAACGTTGTCCATGCTGTGGAAGAAGACGGCGAGATTGTCGCTTATCCTGACACGCTTGTCGGTACTGACTCCCATACAACGATGATCAACGGAATCGGCGTTCTCGGCTGGGGCGTCGGCGGAATTGAAGCTGAAGCGGGCATGCTCGGCCAGCCTTCATATTTCCCTGTACCTGAAGTAATCGGAGCGAAGCTTGTCGGAAAGCTGCCGAACGGCACGACGGCGACGGACTTGGCGCTTAAAGTAACACAGGTGCTGCGTGAAAAAGGCGTGGTCGGAAAGTTCGTCGAATTCTTCGGACCGGGTGTTGCAGAACTTCCGCTTGCAGACCGTGCGACAATCGCAAATATGGCTCCTGAATACGGCGCGACTTGCGGTTTCTTCCCTGTTGATGAGGAAGCATTGGAATACATGCGTTTAACAGGCCGTGATGAAGAACATATCAATGTGGTGAAAGAATATTGCCGTCAAAACGGATTGTTCTACACGCCTGATCAGGAAGATCCCGTATTTACCGATATCGTTGAAATTGACTTGTCAAAAGTTGAAGCGAATCTTTCAGGTCCGAAGCGTCCTCAGGATCTCATTCCGCTGACTGACATGAAAGAGACATTCCACAAACATTTGGCAAGCCCTGCAGGGAACCAGGGATTCGGTTTAAACGCGAGTGAGGCTGACAAAGAAATCAAATTTAAGCTTGAAAACGGCGAAGAAGCCGTCATGAAAACGGGTGCGATTGCGATTGCGGCGATCACCAGCTGCACAAATACATCAAACCCTTATGTCTTAATCGGTGCGGGCCTTGTCGCTAAAAAAGCGGTTGAACTGGGATTGAAAGTACCGAACTATGTGAAAACATCCCTGGCTCCGGGTTCAAAAGTCGTAACAGGCTACTTAGTCAATTCAGGCCTGCTTCCATATATGCGCGAGCTTGGATTTAACATCGTCGGATACGGCTGTACGACATGTATCGGGAACTCCGGACCGCTTGCGCCTGAAATCGAAAAAGCGGTTGCCGAAAATGACCTGCTGATTACGTCTGTCCTTTCCGGAAACCGTAACTTTGAAGGCCGGATTCATCCGCTTGTCAAAGGAAACTACCTGGCGTCTCCGCCGCTTGTCGTAGCCTATGCATTGGCGGGCACGGTAGATATTGACCTGAAAAACGAACCGATCGGCGTCGGAAAAGACGGTCAAAACGTATACTTCAACGATATTTGGCCGACGATGGACGAAATCAACTCCGTCGTGAAGCAAACCGTTACTCCTGAGTTGTTCAGAAAAGAATATGAGCGCGTGTTTGATGACAATGAACGCTGGAATGCGATTGAAACAACGGATGAAGCCCTGTATAAATGGGATGAAGAATCCACTTACATTCAAAACCCGCCGTTCTTTGAAAACATGTCAGTTGAGCCTGGTACGGTTGAACCGCTTAAAGGCTTGCGCATTGTCGGCAAATTCGGAGATTCTGTCACGACAGACCATATTTCTCCTGCGGGAGCGATCGGCAAAGACACGCCAGCCGGAAAATATCTGCAGGAAAAAGGCGTTTCTCCTAGAGACTTCAACTCATATGGTTCAAGACGCGGAAACCATGAAGTCATGATGAGGGGAACATTCGCCAACATCAGAATCAAAAACCAGATCGCTCCGGGTACAGAAGGCGGTTATACAACGTATTGGCCGACCGGAGAAGTAATGTCCATCTACGATGCCTGCATGAAGTATAAAGAAGACGGCACAGGTCTGGTCGTCATTGCCGGAAAAGACTACGGAATGGGTTCTTCCCGCGACTGGGCGGCAAAAGGAACAAATCTGCTCGGCATCAAAACCGTCATTGCAGAAAGCTTTGAAAGAATTCACAGAAGCAACCTTGTGCTGATGGGCGTTCTTCCGCTTCAATTTAAAGAGGGAGAAAACGCTGAAACGCTCGGTTTGACCGGGAAAGAAACGATTGAAGTTGACGTGAGTGAGACGGTTCGCCCGCGCGATCTCGTTCAAGTCAAAGCGATTGCCGAAGACGGCACAGTCAAGTCGTTTGAAGCTGTTGTACGCTTTGACAGCGAAGTAGAAATCGATTATTACCGTCACGGCGGAATCCTGCAAATGGTGCTCCGCAATAAAATGAAACAGTAATTGAATGAGGAGAGAAAGCCTTTAGCTTTCTCTTCTTTTTTCAGCGTGATCCTGAATTGGAGGATGCCGATGATGAAAAAATTGCTGGCTGCCGCGTTTCTTTTCGTTTTGGCCGGTCTTGCGGTATGGAACTTCACAGGGCAAAAGGAAGCCGAAATCGGCATTGCGAAAGGAGACAAGGCGCCTGATTTTACGCTTCCGTCTTTAAAGGATGGAAACGAAGTATCTTTATCAGACTTTAAAGGAAAAAAAGTGCTGTTGAATTTTTGGGCCACCTGGTGTAAACCGTGTGAAATAGAAATGCCTGCAATGGAAGAACTCCAAAACGAAAATCAGGACATTGCCGTTTTGGCCGTCAACTTTACCTCTTCCGAGAAAAACGAAGAGTCGGTCAAAACGTTTGCCGAAAGACACGGTTTACATTTCCCTATCGTCTTAGATCGAACGGGCATCAATGCGAAATACGAGATTTTTTCGTATCCGACAACATTTATTATTGATGAAAACGGAAAGATTCAGGATATCGTCCTTGGGACGATGTCGAAAAAGAATATGGAAGAAAAGCTGGGATTATAAAAAATCCCGGCTTTTTTGCTTATATCGCCCAAAAAATGGTGAAAATGAAAACAAGCTGGAGGTGATTCAACATGAAAAAAACGAAAAGGCGGACATTTGAAGAACTTGTCTTGGAAAACAAAAAGGAGCTCATGACCAACCAGGAGTTTCTTGATCGGCTGGAAGATAAGCTTGAAGAGAAATTTAAGCTGAAGTGACTTTTTAAAAATCGATTCATGTTTACGCTCCTTTTTGAGAATCCTAATGCTGAAAAGGAGGGATAGACATGCCGAGGGAACATGACAAACAGTCTAAATTTGCCCCGAGCCATCTTGGGACAAAACCGGTAGAATATAAGCGCAACAAAGGAAAAAAGATGCATGATAAATCAGGAGAAACGCCGATCATTATGCAGACAAAGGGCGAGTAAAGAAGAAAAGGAGGCAGAGACCCGCATGACACACCAAAAACATCATCCGGATGACAGATCAGACAACGTGGAGAAGCTTCAAGACATGGTGCAGAACACAATCGAAAATATCGAGGAGTCTGAGGAGCAGCTGTCTTTTGCCAACCAGGCGGAACAGGAGCAGATCCGCGAAAAAAATCAACGCCGAAATGAGAGCATTGAGGCGATGCGCAATGAAATCCATGACGAGGCGGAAGACCGCGAAAACGGATATCATCAATAAACCAGGGCGACCTGGTTTTTTTGCATGAAGCCGTCTGTCGTGTTTTTGCCCATTCTATATGCTAAGATTGGATTATATATATTGTGAAAAGGGAGTAGAGGAATTTGTACGTCTCAAAAAAAGAAATAGAAGTCCGCTATGCCGAAACAGACCAAATGGGCGTCGTCTATCACGCCAATTATTTGATTTGGATGGAGGTTGGACGGACGGCTTTAATTAAAGAACTCGGCTTCTCTTACGCCGAAATGGAGAAAGACGGCATCCTGTCGCCTGTCGTGGATATCAATGTCCGCTACGTCAAACCTCTTCGCTACGGTGAAACCGCGACGGTACATACATGGATTGAAGAATATAACGGCTTTAAGACGGTATATGGGTATGAAATCTTCAATTCCGCTGGCGAAACCGCTGTGAAGGCCACATCGTCCCATATTTGCGTTGACGGGGACAGCTTCAAACCGGTCCAGTTCCGTAAGCTTTATCCAAAGTGGCATGAAGCTTATGAAGAGGCCAAAAAGTAATGGCTTTCGGTATTAAAAGAAACGAGCTGAACGAATGGAAGCGCGCCGTTTTAAACGGCGAAGTTGCGTTCCTTACGCATTACTGGCTCGATGACAAGTATCCGGATGTCAATACCGTGACAAAAGCCGGATGCGGTAACATTGATAAGCTTGCAGAGTGGGGCAAACAGTACGGACTGAAAAAAGAGTGGATCCATAAAAGAAGCAAATTTCCTCACTTTGATTTATTGGGAGAGAAGCAGATCGAGATTTTAAAACAAGAAAAGCTCTCAAGCCATATCAAGCGTTTCAGGCTCGAATAATCCGGTGTTTTAGAGAAACCCGGACACCCTTGAAACAAGCAAGCATCGTCCTTGCTTGTTTCATCCTGATGAGCAAACATTGAAGGATAAAAAGTCGGAACGATATCTTTAGTTTCAATGATGTCGTACCTTAGTGTTTTTCATGCCTTGATAAGGCCGCAGTCATTTTATTTTTCATAAAAATCTCCCTAAAACAAGAAGTTTTAGGGAGCAGAGTAAGCGTCTCATTGACTTTGATTGTTTAATTTGTGCATGATGTCCTGATCTATTTGCTTCTCGCTTGCTTTTTCTTTGCTGGATATGATTTCCCTTCTGTCTTCCCAATGAATAATATAATACTGACCTTTCTGCATTTTTTCCTGAGAAGAGAGTTTTAGGTTTTTGGGTTTTCCATTTTTATCATAACCCGTAACATCATAGTTATAATTTATATATGTGTATCCATCACTTGTTTTTTCTTTAACGACTTTTGGATCTGTTGTAATTTTGACGTAATAAGCTTCCGTTGAATAATATCCGGAATATAAAAAATAGCCCCCGGCCAAAATCATCAGTCCTACCGTTAAAATCCCTAAAAACCATTTCATCTTTTATCACCTCGAACCCATCATATATAAAACCTCCAAACGAAACCATTGATTTATCTTACATATTCCTTTCACTGTTGTAAGCATTTAAAGTCCAAGCGCACCAAAAAAACAGCTACTTGAAGTAGGAAGAAGCATTGAGAAAAAAGAATCTGTTCACCATTAGATCTGATAAGGGTAAATTGAGGCTTTAGCATTTGAGAAAATCACTTTTCAGTTGTGGCTTGTTGCAGATAAAAGAAGGGGAGGTTTTTGCGAAATAGGGGGAAAATCGTTTTCCATTCTATCAATCGCTGTTATGCTGACTATTAAAAAGATATTTGAAGCATCAGTGCAGTGAAATTATATTTTCCAAGCAAAAAGACACCTTTTTGGTGAAGATGTCCTTCGAAAATACCATCATAATCCATTGAGACTGCCATTTTTTAATCAATGAAAAAATTAAATGCGGTCAAAAGGATAGAAATACCCAATATAGTTCCCACGACAATGCTATGCCGTTTACGATTCATCACAACAACAGCGATATATTCACGGATCATGGCGTTCGGCCAATAATAAAAAGCGGTCTTTGAACCGATGCCATCGCTTTTCAAGCCTGCTCGTTTTGCATATAGGCTGGCACGGAACAGATGGAAATTGTTTGTTGTGAAGATGCTGTTATATTTGCTGTCTGTTAATGAGTCCATCAGTTGTTTGGAGAAAAGCATATTTTGATATGTATTTACAGAACGGTCTTCTTTCAAAGTGTGCTCTCCAGGTATCCCTTTTTTTATAGCATATCTTTGCATAGCTTCGGCTTCAGAAAGATTTTCATCAGGTCCTTGCCCGCCGGAGAAAATGATTTTTGGCTGAGAAGCAACAGCTGTCTGTTTCCAATAAAAATCGACAGCCTTATTGATCCTGCTTGCTAAAAGCGGGGGGACTGTATCGTTAATTAATCCACTCCCGAGAACGATGATGTAATCCTGATTAAGCTTCGGTCTGTTAAATTGATATAGAAAATAAGCTGTTAAGAAATTTGTTAAATGAAAAAAGAAATAGACCGTAATAAGCGATGATCCCGCAAACAATGGCTGAACATTTGGCGATAAAAAACGAGCGGGGTCAATCACGGATAATGGGAAAAATATGATAATGCCTAACCCGGAAATTAAAGTCAAACAATTAGACAATCGCCGTCCTTCTCTTTTGATAAGAATTCTCGCATTCAGAAATAACCCGATCATTAAAGCAAATAGACCAAACGTTAGGATAAAGAAAAAGATCAGCAGCGGTACAATGACGAACAGTCTGAAAAAACCGATTCCGACAACGTATGCCAGATAGTAGGATAGAACAAGAAATGAACAAAAAAATAGATTGAATAAAAAACCGTTGATGATCCTTCTTCGGTCCGTTAAATAAAAGATCAGAAAAACAGCTAGCAAAATAAAGGTTATCACACCGTAAACCATGTCAAACACCTCGATCTCAATGACTCTGTATAATATGGGAAAATCCTTGCCGGTTTATTTTAGACGAACTGCATTTTAGATATACAGAATCTATACTCACTCGGTTATTCGGGAGGTGTACGCAGCGTACGGTGTGCAGCTGCCGCACACTCAGGCGAGCCAGTCTATGTGTTGGAAGGCTTTTTTCGGTACTTTAATTAAGATGAAAAATAAAAAAACTTGCAGAAAAAAAAGAGTTTCTCTGCAAGCTTTATAAAATGCTCTTTTTTACTGATATTCAAAAACAGGCTCTTCCGAAGATTCGTTATAGGTGACAAGCAGATCATGGCCGTCGAAATACCATACATCGCTTTCTTCAACGAAAAACGTAATGCCGTCTTTTTCCGCGCTCACACCGATTTGCTGCGGCTCATCTTTTGAAACCCCAAGGGAGAAGCCTTTTTGAACATTGCTGCAGCCTCCGTAGCGGACAAAGAAGCGAACCTGATCTCCTTCTTTTAAATCAAGCTCGTCCTTATACCATTTAAGCGCCTCTTCATTAATTTTCAAATTCACGGGCAAGCACTCCTTCATCATTTGTTTCAAAGCATGCTGAATCTATTTATAGTATATAACGATTTTGTCCGATCATGAAAATATAATGTTTTTCGGATAGGCTCATTTTTTGCCGGACATCCACTTGATTTTGGGCTCGGTTTTATCCATAATGCGTTTAATGTTCGTCCTGTGTCTGTATACGACAAACGCCGTTAGAAAGGCGACGACTGCCACCAATAAAAGATCTTTCGTAAACAGGCTGTAAACCGTTGTATACAAGCCGGTTAAAATGGAAGAAAGCGATACATATTTTGTGATATACAAAAACAGAAAGAACACCGCAATCATTGTGAGAAACAGAAAAGGCTGATAGCAAAGCAATACGCCTCCGGAAGTAGCGACAGCTTTTCCGCCTTTAAATTTGGCGAACACAGGGAACATATGCCCGATGACTGCGGCTACACCGGCTAACAAAGGGTGTACGCCGATGTGGAGGATGGCGGGCAGAAAGGCGGCGAGCGTCCCTTTCAAAATATCCGCAGCCACCACGATGGAGCCGGCTTTCACCCCAAGTGTCCGGAATGCATTGGTGGCGCCAAGATTGCCGCTGCCGTGTTCCCTGATGTCGATTCCTTTGGCGGCCTTTCCGACAATTAAGCCGGACGGAATGCTGCCGAGTAGATAGGCTAAAACAAATAATAAAGCAATTAACATTTCATTTCTCCTTTTTAGATGATCCCTTCTCTTTATTTTAACATGAGAGGCGCCTTTCATGACGGCTTTTCTTTAGAAGTACCGTATATATCATACAAGATAATGCGCGCTAATCATATGAAAATTTTGATTATCGCCTTTGATTTCGTGTAAACTGAACGTAAAAGGAGTGATCGCCATGGAAAACCCTTCTAAACAGGAAATCAAAAGCATTCTTGAAAACAGTAAACGAATCGCGGTAGTCGGTCTGTCCGACAATCCTGAAAGAACATCGTACATGGTATCAAAAGCGATGCAGGACGCGGGATATGACATCATCCCTGTCAATCCGTCCATAGATGAGGCGCTGGGCGTCAAGGCTGTGGCATCATTAAAAGACATTGAAGGACATGTCGATATCGTCAATGTGTTCAGAAGATCCGAACATCTGCGCGATGTCGCAAAGGAATTCTTGGAGATAGACGCAGATGTGTTTTGGGCGCAGCAGGGGCTTGTCAACGAAGAAGCTTATCGGCTTCTGAGCGAAAAAGGCTATACGGTGATTATGGATTTGTGTATAAAAGTGGCACACGCGTTAACAAAATCGGCATAAAAAAGACAAAAATCCTTGTTTATTCAAGGGTTTTTGTCTTTTTTATGCGAGAATATGTTTGCGAATTGCTGTGAAAAACGGCTACAATAAGTCTTGGACAGTTTTTTTAAGAATGATTTTCCAATTGCTGGTGGAAAAGCCTTGTCCTCCAAGGGACGAATCGTGTAAAATGACGGCTGTGCAAAAAAACGGCTTTCATTTTAACATTTTCCCGACAATGCTTGAAGCGATTGGAAAAGAATCGGATAATACTTTGCTTTACATGACAGAGTGTGTATTATTCTTTATAAGCAATGTTTGATTTTTGAAAGGGGTTTATGCATTTGGTTAAGAAACAGCAATTTGACTATAATGATGATTCCATACAGGTGCTCGAAGGCCTTGAAGCGGTCAGAAAACGCCCCGGTATGTACATCGGTTCGACAGACAGCCGGGGCCTGCACCATCTCGTATATGAAATCGTCGATAATTCCGTCGATGAAGTCCTTGCGGGCCATGGGAATCATATTATAGTAAAGATACATAAAGATAACAGCATATCGGTGCAAGACAGAGGCCGGGGAATGCCAACAGGAATGCATAAGCTGGGCAAACCGACTCCCGAAATTATTTTGACAGTGCTGCATGCCGGAGGAAAGTTCGGCCAAGGCGGCTATAAAACGAGCGGGGGGCTGCACGGCGTCGGTGCATCCGTTGTAAACGCCCTGTCTGAGTGGCTGACAGTCACAATTGAGCGGGACGGAAATGTTTACAGGCAGCGTTTTGAAAACGGCGGCAAACCGGTGACATCCCTTGATAAAATCGGAACGACCAAAAAGACCGGCACCCTGATTCATTTCAAGCCTGATCCTACGATGTTCAGCACAACGACTTTTAACTTTGAAACGCTTTCAGAGCGTCTGAGAGAATCAGCCTTTTTGTTAAAAGGATTAAAAATCGAATTGATCGATGAACGCGATCAAACAAAAGAAACGTTTTTATACGAAAACGGAATCGAAGCTTTTGTCGCTTATTTAAATGAGGAGAAAGACGCGCTTTCTGAAGTGGTCTCATTTGAAGGGGAGCACAACGGCATCGAGGTGGACTTTGCGTTTCAATTTAATGACGGCTATTCCGAAAACATCCTGTCATTCGTCAATAATGTCAGAACAAAGGACGGAGGAACCCATGAGTCCGGTGCGAAAACGGCGATGACAAGAGCATTCAACGAATATGCGAGAAAGGTGGCCCTTTTAAAAGAAAAGGACAAAAACCTTGAAGGAACGGACATCCGGGAAGGCCTGTCAGCCATCGTTTCCGTCCGGATTCCAGAAGAGCTTCTTCAATTTGAAGGACAGACAAAAGGAAAGCTCGGCACGAGTGAAGCAAGATCAGCCGTTGATGCGATCGTCTCCGAGCAGCTCGCATATTTCCTTGAAGAAAACAGGGAAACGGCAACATTGCTCGTCAAAAAAGCGATTAAAGCCTCCCAGGCAAGAGAAGCTGCGAGAAAAGCAAGAGAAGAGGCAAGAAGCGGAAAGAAAAGAAAGAAATCCGAAGCGACGCTCTCCGGCAAGCTGACGCCTGCACAATCAAGGAATCCGTCCAAAAACGAATTGTATCTCGTGGAGGGTGACTCTGCCGGAGGATCAGCAAAGCAGGGAAGAGACCGGAAATTCCAGGCTGTCCTGCCGCTCCGCGGAAAGGTTATCAATACGGAAAAAGCGAAGCTGGCCGATATTTTTAAAAATGAAGAGATCAATACGATTATTCATGCGATCGGCGGAGGGGTCGGCGCTGATTTTGACATTGAGGACATCAATTACGACAAAGTCATCATCATGACAGATGCGGATACAGACGGCGCTCATATCCAAGTGCTGCTCCTGACTTTTTTCTACCGCTATATGAAGCCGCTGATCGAGCACGGAAAAGTGTTTATCGCGCTGCCGCCGCTCTATAAAGTCAGCAAAGGGTCTGGCAAAAAAGAAATCATTGAATATGCTTGGTCTGATGAAGAAATGGACGACGTCCTCAAAAAAGTCGGAAGAGGATATACGATTCAGCGCTATAAAGGTCTCGGCGAAATGAACGCTGACCAGCTTTGGGAAACGACAATGAACCCCGAATCAAGAACGCTTGTCAGGGTTAAAATCGATGACGCAGCCCGTGTGGAAAGGCGCGTGACGACATTGATGGGCGACAAAGTTGAGCCGAGAAGAAAATGGATTGAGAAAAACGTCGCTTTCGGACTTGATGAAGAAAGCAACATTTTAGAAAACGAGAATTTATCGGTCGCTGAGGAGGTTTAAATAAATGGCACAGCCAGAGATTTATCATGATTTACCATTGGAAGACGTGATCGGCGACCGTTTCGGCCGATACAGCAAATATATTATTCAGGATCGGGCGCTCCCTGACGCCAGGGACGGCCTGAAGCCTGTTCAAAGAAGAATCCTATACGCCATGCATGCGGAAGGGAACACGCACGATAAGAATTTCCGCAAGGCCGCAAAAACGGTCGGTAATGTAATCGGGAACTATCATCCTCATGGAGACAGTTCGGTCTACGAAGCGATGGTGCGGATGAGCCAGGACTGGAAGGTTCGCAACGTGCTGGTTGAAATGCACGGTAACAACGGAAGCATCGACGGTGATCCGCCGGCTGCGATGCGTTATACAGAAGCAAGGCTCGCAGCGATCGCTTCAGAGCTTTTGCGAGATATTGACAAAGAAACGGTCGAGTTTGTGCCAAACTTTGATGATACAAGCAAGGAGCCCGTCGTCCTTCCGGCGATGTTCCCGAACCTGCTTGTCAACGGATCGACAGGGATTTCCGCCGGGTATGCGACTGACATTCCGCCGCATCATCTCGGGGAAGTGATCGATGCCGTGATAAGGCGGATTGACTCGCCGAACTGCAGTGTGGATGACCTCATGGAGCTCGTAAAAGGACCGGACTTTCCGACCGGAGGAATCATTCAGGGTAAAGAAGGCATAAAAAAAGCCTATGAAACCGGAAAAGGTAAAATCATCATCAGGGGCAAAGCCGAGATCGAAACCATCAGAGGCGGCCGCCAGCAAATTGTCATTACTGAAATTCCGTTTGAAGTCAACAAAGCGAATTTAGTGAAAAAAATGGACGAATTCAGGATTGAACGGAAGGTCGAAGGGATTTCCGAAGTCCGTGACGAGACCGACCGGACAGGACTCAGAATCGTGATTGAGCTGAAAAAAGAAGCGGATGCACAAGGTATTTTAAATTTCTTGTACAAAAACTCGGATTTGCAGATTCCGTACAACTTTAACATGGTGGCTATTCATAACAGAAGACCGATGTTGATGAATCTCACATCAATTTTGGACGCTTATATCGGCCACCAAAAAGAAGTCATCACCAACCGTTCTCAGTATGAGCTGAAAAAAGCGAAGGAAAGGCATCATATCGTAGAAGGATTGATGAAAGCACTGTCCATTTTGGATGAAGTCATTGCGACGATCCGCTCCTCCAATGACAAGCGCGATGCCAAAAACAATCTGATCGAAAAGTTCGCATTTACAGAGCCGCAGGCTGAAGCGATCGTTTCATTGCAGCTGTACAGGCTGACAAACACAGATATTACGGCTCTCCAGGAAGAAGCAAAAGAACTCGACCAGAAGATCAAAGAGCTGGAAGAGATCCTTTCCAATGACAAGAAACTCTTGAAAGTGATCAAAGACAGCTTGAAAAAGGTGAAAAAAACCTATGCCGGTCAAAGGCGCTCTGTCATCGAGGAGAAAATTGAAGAAATCAAAATCAATCTTGAAGTGATGGTGGCGTCTGAAGACGTTTATGTGACCGTGACGAAAGACGGTTATATTAAACGAACGAGCCAGCGGTCTTTTGCTGCATCAAACGGCCAGGACTTCGGCATGAAAGATACCGACCGTCTGCTCTGTCAGCTGGAAATGAATACGACAGACGTACTGCTTTTATTTACAAATAAAGGGAGCTATGTGTATTGTCCGGTTCACCAGCTTCCTGATATCAGATGGAAAGACTTGGGTCAGCACATCACGAATATCATATCGATCGACAGCGATGAATCCATCGTCAAGGCGATCCCTGTCAGAGAGTTTACCGAATCTGAATACCTGCTGTTCTTTACGAAAAACGGAATGGCGAAAAGAACTCAGCTGATGCAGTATAAAGCACAGCGCTATTCAAAAGCATTGGTCGCTCTTAACTTAAAAGGCGACGATGAAGTGGTTGATGTTCATGTAACGGACGGAACGAAAGATTTGTTTATCGCGACACATTCCGGCTACGGTCTGTGGTTCTCAGAAGATGAGGTCAGCGTCGTCGGCGCAAGGGCGGCCGGTGTCAAAGGCGTCAATTTGAAAGACGGCGACTTTGTCGCCAGCGGGCAGGTTTTAGAGGAATCGGATGTGCTTGTGCTCGTGACCCAGCGCGGATCTATTAAGCGGATGAACCGCACCGAATTTGAAAAAACGTCACGGGCGAAACGAGGGGTTCTCATGCTGAGGGAATTGAAGAAAAAACCTCACCGCATCACCGGGCTGCTCGCATGCTCATATCATGCTCAAATCACGCTTCAAACCGAAAAAGGCATCACAGAGGAGATGCTTGTCAAAGATATCAAGCTTCATGACCGGTACAGCAACGGTTCTTTCATCATCGACGAAGATGAGGCAGGGGAAGTAACGGATGTATGGATCAGCAAACATGAACGGGAGTGAAATCGACCTGCGCCCAATTCTAGGGATATCACCACATGCCTATCAAGAATAGAGCCATTCTGCAAGACAACGAAGAATGCTGCAGAAAAAGAGCATGCCAGATAAACTTTACACAGGTTCATTTTTAAATGCTAGGCTACTTTCTTGTGATACAAGCTTTTTCCCGTATCGGTGAGATTTTCGCTTTCTTTTTGGAGGAAGCGTCAAATACATGAAAATTCTCTGCTGCTTAATTAATAACAGAGTAAAACAACCCAGTCCGCGTTCACGCCTTTAGTGCACATGGACTGGGTTTTCCTTGATCACACCAAGATTATTGTACATCTAACTCTTTTACGGTTTCACCTTCAATTAACACAGGCTGATAGTAGGTTTCGTTTGGTAAGTCTTTCTTTCCTTGCAATTTCTTGATGACCCAATCAGCTGCATCGTGTCCCATTTGTTCTTGAGGATGTGTCAATGTTGTTAGTTTGATATTCGCATTTTTGGCAATATACGAATTGTCCTGTCCAATAATTGACAATTTGTCCGGGACAGAAATATTAAGTTGTCTGCATACATTTGCTACTTCCAACCCTACTTCGTCGTTATAGCAAACAATTGCAGTCAACACGTCTCTCTTTTCATTTAGAAACTTCTTCAGGTTTGTGTATAGTTCCAGCTTCGTCTCTGTATTGTACGAAAGCACATGCTCTGGTTGAAATCGTAATTTGGCTTCACCAAGCGCTTTTATATACCCCTTCATTCGATACTTTCCTTGTAAATCATCCATTTTTGAAATGAGACCAATTTGTGTATGTCCTTTTGATATTAATTCTTTTGTTGCGAGATAGCTGGACTGCACATCATCGAGACAAAGAAAAGGAACATCTAATTCTTCATAATAAGCATTGATCATGATGAAAGGAATATCCTGTTCCTTAAACGATAAATAGTAAGCAATATTCGGATTGTATAGATTACTTTTCGTAGGTTCAACAATTAAACCATCGACGCCAAATGACAACATCATTTCCAAAGCTTTTTTTTCTTGTTCGACATCATTATTTGTACTAGCTAATAGTAACGAATAATTAGCCTCATTCAATCTCCCTTCAATTCCGCGAATAATTGAGGGGAAAATGTAATCTGAAATGTAGGTCGTAATTACACCGATTATTTTATTATTGGAATTCCCTCCAGGTTTTGATTGATACTGATTACTTACATAAGTGCCAGACCCTTTTTCACTTCTTAAAAACCCCTCGTTCGCCAGCTCTAAAATCGCCTTTCGAACAGTGTGCCGGCTGACTTTGTATTCTTCTTGTATGGCGGATTCAGTAGGAATTTGTTCTCCTACCCTGTAAACTCCTGAAAGGATTTTACTTTTTATATCATTAATGATGACCTTATACTTTGGTTTCATTTCACTCACTTCTTTCATAGTTGTTCGCATTCTAATTTTTTTAATTGAATGATTTGTGTGGACATATTTTATCATGGCTTTCAATGAATGAAAAGATTTCACCTTATTTTCGTGAAAATGAATAAGTAATTCTAATTTTTTTCTTTAAATTTCATGTTATACAAATACTTTTTATTATAAGCATGAAGAGAAAAAGAATATAAATATCGTTGTGATATTTATATGAACATATTATATTATCGATTGACAAGTGTACGTACAAAAAATATACTAAGTCTGTAATTAAGTTAAGCGAAAAGGGGAATGCCTTCTTTCGAATAATATTGAAATCGCTATCAGAGGGGGGATAACGTGAAAGCGAATCAAGTAAACATCAAGCAGGCGATAACTGAGGGAGAAACATCGCTTGGAATTGAATTCGGATCCACACGTATTAAAGCAGTGTTGATTGATAGCAGTTTTGAAACAATCGCATCTGGAAGTTATGAGTGGGAAAACCGCTTGGAAGATGGATTTTGGACGTACAACTTAGTAGATATTATCACTGGGTTGCAAACAGCTTATAGTGAAATGAAGAATGATGTTGAACGAAATTATGGCATCACCATTCGCAAAATCGGTTCTATTGGTTTTTCTGCAATGATGCATGGATATATGGCTTTTGACAACACAGGGGAGCTGCTTGTTCCGTTTCGAACTTGGCGTAACTCAACAACCGGTGCTGCAGCAAAAGAATTAACTGATCAATTTCAATTCAATATCCCTGAACGGTGGAGTATTGCTCATTTATATCAAGCGATATTAAATGAAGAGAAACATTTGCCTCGCATTGATTATATCACCACTTTAGCTGGGTACATTCACTGGTTGCTGACTGGTAATAAAGCAATTGGCGTTGGAGATGCTTCGGGCATGTTCCCAATTGATGAATCAACGCAAAATTACAATGAATCGATGCTCAAGCAGTTTGATGAACTGATTTCGAACAAAGGCTATCCTTGGAGTATAAAGGATATTCTTCCTGAAGTTTATATTTCAGGCGAGCAAGCTGGCGAATTAACCGAAATTGGCGCGAAAATTCTGGATCAGTCAAAAAATTTACAACCGGGCATTCCGGTTTGTCCGCCGGAAGGCGATGCTGGAACAGGAATGGTTGCTACGAATAGTGTGAGGAAACGCACTGGAAACATCTCAGTAGGAACTTCAGTTTTTGCCATGATTGTATTAGAGAAAAAACTTTCGAAAGTATATCCAGAAATTGATTTGGTAACAACGCCAAACGGCAGTCCGGTTGGAATGGTTCATGCGAATAACTGCTCAAGCGATTTAAATGCTTGGCTAGGGTTGTTTCGTGAATTTTTTGAGGCAATGGGACAAAAGGTTGAAATGAATAAATTATTCGAAGTGGTGTTGAATAAAGCATTGGAGGCTGACTCAGACGGCGGTGGCTTACTAAGCTACGGTTATTTCTCTGGTGAAAATATTACAGGACTAGAAAAAGGCCGGCCGTTATTTGTCCGCTCACCAGAGAGTCGTTTCGATTTAGCAAACTTCATGCGGACACACCTTTTTGCAGCTTTTGCAGCTTTGAAAATCGGAATGGATATTTTGACCAAAGAGGAAAATATTGATATTGATAGCATTTTAGCTCACGGCGGTTTATTCAAAACCCCTCTTGTCGGACAAAAAATTGTTGCAGCTGCAATGAATACGCCAGTATCAGTTATGGCAACTGCCGGAGAGGGCGGTGCGTGGGGAATGGCTATTCTTGCTTCTTACATGATGAACAAAGATCAACAAGAAAGCTTAGAAGATTTCCTCGACAAAAAAGTCTTTGAAGAGGATGCCGGGCAAGAAATTTACCCTGATCAATTAGATGTTGAAGGATTTGAAGCATTTATCGAACGGTACAAAAAAGGTTTAATGATTGAGCAGGCCGCTGTGGATCATTTGATTTAATGAGTGGAAAGTGGAGGGGTTGACGTGCTAGAACAACTGAAAGAAGAAGTGTTACAAGCAAATTTGGACTTGCCTAAATACGGACTTGTGAAATACACATGGGGAAATGCAAGTGCCATTGACCGTGAAACTGGTTTATTCGTTATCAAACCTAGTGGTGTTGATTATGAAACAATGAAAGCTAGTGATATGGTGGTTGTTGATTTAGATGGCAATATTGTTGAAGGAGAGCTGAGACCTTCATCAGATACAGCGACTCACGCGGTACTTTATAAGCATTACCCTGAAATTGGAGGAATTGTACACACTCATTCAACTTGGGCGACAATCTGGGCTCAAGCAGGCCTTGATGTTCCGGCGATGGGGACCACTCATGCAGACACATTCTATGGTTCCGTGCCATGTGCCCGATACTTGACACAAGAGGAGGTTGATCGAGGTTACGAAGTAGAAACAGGTAATGTCATTATCGAAACATTTGAAGAGCGCGGGTTAGATATTTTAGCTGTTCCCGGTGTCTTACTTCATGGTCATGGTCCATTTACTTGGGGCAAAGATGTAAAATCAGCAGTATTGAATAGTGTGGTGTTGGATGAAGTCGCGAAAATGAATTTATTTACCCGAGAATTAAATCATTTTGCAAAAGAATTACCACAATGTATTTTAGATAAACATTATTTACGAAAACACGGTAAAAATGCTTATTATGGTCAAAAGTAAAGTCAATTCTATCAAACTATTCATTTAAGAAAAGAGGGTTATGATGTTAACACAAGGAAAAAAAGAATTCTGGTTTGTCGTAGGTTCACAACATCTTTATGGGGAAGAAGCGCTAGAAGAAGTCAGAGCGCACGCGCAAGCCGTGACTGATGCATTAAATGAAAGCGCTGTATTGCCATATCCGCTTGTATTGCAAGATTTAGCTGTTAGTGCAGATAAAATCACAAGCATCATGAAAGAAGTGAACTATCGTGACGAAGTTGCCGGTGTTATCACTTGGATGCATACTTTTTCACCTGCAAAAATGTGGATTCGCGGAACAAAATTATTACAAAAACCGTTACTTCATTTAGCGACACAATTTAATGAAAGTATTCCGTGGACAACGATTGACATGGACTTTATGAACCTAAACCAATCTGCTCATGGGGACCGTGAATACGGTTTTATCAATGCCCGTTTGCAAAAACAAAATAAAGTTGTCGTAGGTTATTGGGAACGCCCTGAAGTGCAACAGCAAATTGCGGAATGGATGGACGTAGCGGTTGCTTATAACGAAAGCTTCAACATCAAGGTCGCCCGATTTGGTGACAACATGCGTAACGTTGCTGTTACTGAAGGGGATAAGGTTGAAGCGCAAATTCAATTTGGCTGGACAGTTGATTACTTTGGCATTGGTGATCTTGTTCAATACGTGAATGCGGTTACAGATGAAGAAATTAATCGATTGTTTGCTGAATATGCAGACCTTTATGAATTTGATTATGGTACTTACAGTCAGGAAGATTGGGAGAAGAGCGTAAAAGTACAAGCAAGCTATGAAATCGCCATTAAACGTTTCCTGGATGATGGTGGTTATAATGCCTTCACAACTAACTTTGAAGATTTATATGGGATGAAACAACTTCCGGGTCTTGCCGTCCAACGTTTGATGGCCCAAGGATATGGCTTTGCTGGTGAAGGAGATTGGAAAACTGCAGCGCTCGATCGTTTACTCAAAGTGATGAGCCGTAACCAATCAACCGGCTTTATGGAAGATTACACATATGAATTAGCTGCCGGTCAAGAATCAATCCTTCAATCACATATGCTTGAAGTTGACCCATCTTTAGCAAGCAACAAACCGAAAATTATCGTATCTCCATTAGGTATTGGTGATCGTGAAGACCCGGCACGCTTAGTGTTCGACGGAAAAGCAGGAGATGGTGTGGTTGTTTCAATGGCAGACTTTGGTACGCATTACAAACTGTTGATTAACGAAGTTTCTGCATTTGAACCAACTGTTCCGGCACCAAACCTTCCGGTGGCACGGGTGCTTTGGGAAGTGAAGCCTAACTTTCAGGATGGAGTGAAAGCGTGGCTTGAAAACGGCGGCGGTCACCATACAGTTGTTTCATTGAATTTAACAACAGACCAAATGATCACTTATGCAAAGCTGGTTGACCTGGAATATGTAGTAATTAAGTAATGCCTCTAACCTCCGAGGAGGCTCTGCTTCCTTGGAGGTGAAAAATAGGGATATCAGATATCAAAATATTCATGATTTTGTAAGCGTTATCGTTATGTTCCGGAAAAATTGAAAGCGTTTAATAATAGGCGAATAAAACCATGAGGTTTAGTGAGAAATCCCACCAATATCCTAGCATGTATTTGCAGTTTGAAAACACTTTAATGATTTCTGAAAAAGCCATCGATAATTTTGGTGGCTGGATTACACAATATAATTTCAACCTTGAGGAGGGAACTTAAATGGTTAATGAAAAGAAAATCTCAAGTGGCTTCATTTATTTTTTCGGGGCTTTTGCCGGCATTCTTTTCGGTTATGATATCGGCGTTATGACGGGTGCTTTGCCTTTTCTGCAACACGATTGGAACCTTCAAGACAACGCCGGGGTTATTGGCTGGATTACTTCTTCGGTCATGTTAGGCGCTATTTTTGGAGGCGCCCTGGCCGGACAACTTTCTGATCGTTTGGGACGTCGCAAAATGATTTTAATTTCCGCTGTCATTTTTGTTGTTGGATCCATTTTGTCAGGAATAGCACCTCATAATGGGGTACTGTTTTTAATTGTTTCTCGGGTTTTATTAGGATTGGCCGTTGGTGCTGCCTCTGCATTGGTCCCGGCCTATATGTCGGAAATGGCGCCTGCACGTTTACGCGGACGGCTGTCAGGAATTAATCAAACCATGATTTGTTCTGGAATGTTGCTTTCTTACATTGTCGATTTTCTATTGAAAGATTTGCCGGAAACAATGGCGTGGCGGTTGATGCTTGGTTTGGCTGCCGTACCTGCTGTGATCTTATATGTTGGAATGTTAAAGTTACCTGAATCACCTCGTTTTTTAATCAAGAACAATAAACTTGATGAAGCACGCAAGGTGTTGAGCTATATTCGCTCTAACAAAGGAGAGATTGATTCTGAAATAGCACAAATACAAGAAACTGCCAGAGAGGAAACAAAGGCAAATCAAAAAGCATCATGGGCTACACTCTTAAGTAATAAATATCGTTTTTTATTAATTGCTGGTGTGGGTGTTGCCGCTTTTCAACAATTCCAGGGTGCTAACGCAATTTTTTATTACATTCCTTTGATTGTAGAAAAAGCAACAGGGAATGCGGCAAGTTCAGCGTTGATGTGGCCGATTATTCAAGGTGTTATTCTCGTGCTAGGTTCATTGCTATTCATCATGATCGCTGATAAATTTAATCGCCGTACTTTATTAACAGTAGGCGGAACCGTTATGGGGCTGTCCTTTATTTTGCCGGCAATATTGAATATATTAATTCCTAATGCAAATCCGATGATGATGGTTGTCTTTTTAAGTATCTATGTAGCACTTTATTCATTCACGTGGGCTCCTTTAACTTGGGTCATCGTTGGAGAAATTTTCCCTCTGGTCATTCGCGGGCGCGCGTCTGGAATAGCTTCATCATTTAACTGGATCGGCTCTTTCTTGGTTGGATTGCTATTTCCTATTATGACCGCTTCGATGTCTCAAGAAGCTGTGTTTGCAATCTTCGGTGTTATTTGTTTACTTGGAGTTGTATTTATCCGGACACGCGTCCCTGAAACTCGAGGTCGCAGTTTAGAGGAAATCGAAAAAAATGGAGGAAATAAACAAATTGGCGGAAAAAGCGCGCAAATAAACCTATGAGGCTTGGAGTGGGGAATCGAAAGGAGCTATCTTGGGTGCCGCTTATCGCAGGGGAAATCTTCGCACTAGTTCATTTTGAAACAGGGGGTTTCAAAAGGGAAGACGCTCTTTGGTCCAAATTTTTAAACGGGGCGTGATTGGACGAACCGTGACATATCAGCTCTAGCTTGTTATTTCAATATGGAGGTGGAAAACTCCGCCCTCCATATTGAATATGATTTTAAAATTAATTAAATACCATTCCGCCATCAATGATAAGAGACTGGCCGGTCATATAATCTGAATCCGGCCCTGCAAGATAAGAAACGCATGCTGCTACATCTTCCGGCTCTGATAAGCGTTTTAATGCAATATTTTTAGCGAATTGTTCCATTCCCCATTCAAATGGCTTGCCTGCTTCATCAGCGGTTTGCTGTGCAATCCCCATCATCATAGGCGTTTTTACGATACCCGGACAAAAGGCGTTAACCGTAATGCCTAATTCAGCTAGATCTTTTGCCGCCGTTTGCGTAATCCCGCGAACAGCGAACTTTGTTCCTCCGTAAACTGCCAAGCCCGGGTTACCGACTTGACCGGCTTGAGAAGAAGCATTTATGATTTTCCCGCCGTGTCCAAGTTCTTTAAAGGCTTTTACAGCTGCTTGAATTCCCCAATAAGTACCGCCGACGTTAACATCATAGATTTTCCGATAATCTTCATATGTAATGCTTTCAATAGGTGTGGTTGGTCCAAGACCTGCATTATTGATCACCACATCAAGACCGCCGAGGCGTTTAACCGTTTCATCGACTGCTTTAAAAACATCGTCCCGATCAGCAACATCCACTTTAACTGCAATTGCCTTACCGTTATGCTGGTTAATGTCCTCAGCAACTTGTGTTGCAGTTTCTACATTATAATCGGCAACTGCAACAGCGAACCCATCCTCCGCCAAGCGTTTGCAGATTGCTTCGCCAATTCCTTGGCCTCCGCCAGTAACAAAAGCAATTTTTCCAGATACTTTACTCATATGAACATCTTCTTTCTATAAGTAATTGGTATTTAATTGGTACAGAAACATTATATCTTATATTTGTAGATTTGAAATAAAATCCTAGCAGTTGTTGAAAAAATGTTTAAAATTTTTCGAAAAAATTTAATTGTTTTTGAAGAAGATGGAAAAGCTGTATTTAAGTATAATAGGATTGTTCCGCTTTTACTGCAATCACAAGACGAAGGAAGACCAAATGAAAAGGCATGAATCCGTGCAGTGCCGGACTCATGCCAATCAAACTGTTTCATGAAATTTTATTGTCTAGCTTTTCAAATCGCTTCAAATTCAGCTGTCCTGGCGATTGAAAAGGTCGGTAATCGCGTGCATGAATTCAATTCCTTGAAAAACAAACAAATTGATTGCTGCTAATGAAAATAGTCCAATAATCACCGTTCTTATAATAAATAACATGTTAAAACCTCCCGTTTTTTTTCGTATGGTTATGGTTTTAAAACATGCGCTTTATCGAAATAAGAAGAGTGATAGAACACCGCGAGCATAAATGCCTTCAGATGCTCTTGCCGCCTGTTCATCATGAACGCCTGGCCGGAAGCCGCAGCTAAGATGAAGAGAAGGATGGATTCAGCTCCGAAGCCGAGTGAATTCCACAATGATTTCGCCTTTTCTTCACCATATTTGCCGGCTGTCAGTTCATGGAGTTCGTCTCCTGAAACAGCGGCTTTTTGCGTATGGTGATTTGCCGGCATCTGGGGCATTGAGAACGAATGAAGGCTCGCAATGACTAAAAAGAATATGGACAGTTGCAGAAACAATGTCTTTTTCATTTGATCTCATCCCCTTAGTATCTCATCATCTTAGCATATTTTATGTTATAAGAAAAGATGATTATTTTGTGACAGTTGGCAAATATTTATTGACAATATGAGATTTTTCGCAACGCACTTGGAATGAAAGCGCATTTTTATATATGAATAAAGATGATACTCTGCTATAATGAGCATTGGGACTAAAGTAATAATGATGTTAACAGCCTTTATGTTTAAAAGACAGAAAATTCTATCTAGTTTTTCTTGTGTCATTATTATGATATAATCCTATCATGTTAGAAAACTTAACATCAAAACAAAATTCGTTTGTTTCAGGAGGGTGCTATGGAAGAAATTTTAAGCGAAATCATCAATGTCCCAAGCGGTTTTATTTGGACTTATTTAGTCTATATATTAATAGGAATAGGCCTGTTCTTTACTTTTAAATTGAAATTCGTTCAATTCCGCTATTTCTTCGAGATGTTTCGTATCGTCGGACAAAAGGAGGAGAAAGGAAAAGGCGTCTCGTCTTTGCAGGCTTTCTTTATTTCCGCCGCTTCGCGTGTCGGCACGGGTAACCTGACCGGTGTCGCGCTTGCTGTTGCAACAGGAGGACCTGGAGCGGTCTTTTGGATGTGGGTTGTCGCGCTTGTCGGTATGGCTTCCAGCTTTGTGGAGAGTACGCTGGCTCAAGTGTACAAGGTCAAAGACGGCGATCATTTCAGAGGGGGCCCAGCTTATTATATGGAAAAAGCGCTGGGCGCCAGATGGATGGGCATTATCTTTGCCGTTTTGATTACGATTACATTCGGATTGATCTTTAATGCGGTGCAAGCCAATACGATCGTCGGTTCGATGGAAGGGGCTTTCAACCTTGATAAAACAACGGTCGGAATTGTTTTGGCAGTATTGACCGGATTTATCATTTTCGGCGGTTTGAAACGCGTTGTGACAGTTTCGCAGTTGATCGTTCCGGTTATGGCGGTCATTTATCTTGGACTTGCTTTATTTGTCGTGCTGACGAATATTTCTCAAATACCGGCCGTTTTCGCGATGATTGTGAAAGATGCTTTCGGGATCGAGCAGATTGCAGGGGGTACGCTCGGCAGCATCATTATTATCGGTGCGAAGCGCGGCTTGTTTTCAAACGAAGCCGGAATGGGAAGCGCGCCGAACGCAGCGGCGACTGCCAATGTCTCTCACCCGGCGAAGCAAGGTTTTATCCAAACGCTTGGCGTATTCTTTGATACGATGGTTATCTGCAGTGCGACAGCCTTTATGATTCTGCTGTTCAATCTGACGCCGGGCAAAGAGCTTGACGGCATTCAAATTACACAAGCAGCCATGCAGCATCATGTCGGAAGCTGGGCGCCTGCGTTTGTCGCAGTGGCGATTTTCCTGTTCGCTTTCAGCTCAATCGTCGGAAACTACTATTATGGTGAGACGAATATTGAATTTATTAAAAAGAGCAAGACGACGCTTGCCGTTTACCGTACAGCTGTTGTCGCAATGGTCATCTTCGGATCTGTATCCGGTTTTCAGCTTGTGTGGGACATGGCGGATTTATTTATGGGATTAATGGCGATCATTAACCTGATTGCGATTCTGCTTCTTTCCGGAATTGCCGCGAAAGTGCTGAAAGACTATACTGATCAGCGTAAAACAGGGAAGAACCCTGTCTTTAAGGCAAGCTCGATTCCAGGTCTGAAAAACACAGAGGCTTGGGAAGACGAGAAGGAAACATTGCAATCGAAATAAACAATATGAAAAAAGGCGTCCTTGGGGCGCCTTTTTCTTGTTTTTTTACTGACAGCTGAATGAGGTAATCTCGTTCAAGTCAATACCGAAGTAAACCCAGCGGAATTGACGCGGTCTCCAGCGGTAGCCCGCAATCGAATAACGTCCGACGAAAACCGGGTAGAACCAAAAGCGGCTGCCGTTTCTTAAGCGGATGAATGTATATTTGAACAGGCATCTTCTGATTCCGCCGGGATCAACGGCAAATACCGAAGGGCCGGTGTCTTGCGGAAATTGGCTCGGCGGCGGGGGGAGAAACTGCTGTTGCTGCTGTCCTCCAACTCCTGGAGGCGGCCCCGGTGGAAATTGCTGGCGATACGGATCATATAGTGAAGGATCGTATGGATACAATAAAAACGCTCCTTTCTGATGGTTTGCTTTATCGTATGATTGATAGGGAATAAGGGTAGCTTGCCTATAGAGAAAAAAATCCCTAAAGCCGTTTTGGCTTTAGGGAAAATGTTTAAATGCTTTTGCGGGGCGCCCGTTTTCGGTAAACAACATAGCTTCTTGTCAAATATTTTAGCGGCATGCTGAATACGTGGACGAGCCGAGTAAACGGCCAGACGATGAAAATGACGTAGCCCATCATAATATGAAGCTTAAACCAGAGGGGCACGCTCGCCATAAGTCCGGCATCAGGCTTGAATAAGAAAATGTTGCGAAACCACGGGCTGATTGTTGTCCGATAGTCGAATCCTTTTGAATCGATGTTCAAGAAGGTTGCCGCAAGCCCAGTCGTCATGACGAATAACAAAGCGACCAGCGTGATGAAATCACCGGCAGAGCTCGTTTTTCGAATTCGTTTGTCCGTGAATCTGCGGTAGGTCAATATGATAAGTCCTGACAGCGCGGCGATGCCCGCTGGCAGTCCGAAACCGATCGCGATTTTATGGTACATATGCTCTGATACGCCGAGCGCTTGATAAAGGCTTTCCGGAATTAAAATTCCCATCACATGCCCGCCGATGACAAAAAAGATTCCCCAGTGAAAAAGGCTGCTGCCAAGCGCCAATTTTTTCTTTTCGAGCATTTCGCTTGATTTGGCCGTCCAGCCAAACTGATCATGTTGATAGCGGTATATATGCCCTCCGATAAAAATGGTGATGACGATATAGGGGAGGATGACCCACAGTATTTGTTCGATCATGGCTGTACATTCCTTTCAACACCAATTTCCTCTAAAATCATCATTAATCCGTCTAATAACGGCGTATAGATGCTTTCATTCTCTGAAAGCTGCAATCTTAATTCTTCCAGGTTCGCTGCGTATTTTTGGAATACAGCCGCAGCTTTTTCATGATCGGCGACTGCAGCAAATTCAAGCATGAGCGGCAGATAATCCGGCAGCTCTTTGTCTGTCGGCTGAAAACCGGACTGCTGATACAGATCTTTCAGCTGCAGCAATTCAATTCCGCGCTCCCTTTGTTCACCGGAGTTGAAATAGGTGACATAAAGGTTCGTTTTTTTGCCGAAATCAAACGTATATACGTACGTTTCGATCAATTCCTCAGACGAATAGGAAGCCGCGCTTTCCAAAAAGGCAAGCAGATGCCCTTTCAGCGCTTCATGTTCGATTTCGCCGATGATCTGCTGCCATTCGGAACGTTCTTTTCTCCACTCTTCATCAGGGTAGGAGAGGAGGTGAGAAAGAGCGGCAAAAACGGTTTGTTTGTCTGTTCCATTCATGAAGCTTCCCTCCAGTGTTATATGTTTTGGCAAGAGCCGGGTCCTCCGGCAAACGATAATCCGCAGCTTCCTTGTTCCATGTACAGATCCGCGACTTCTTCGCGATGGGTTTGCGGAATGACAAAGCGGTCATCGTATTTGGCGATCGCAAGCAGACGGTACATATCTTCAATCTGCTCTTCAGTCAATCCGGTATCTTGAATCAGAGCTGAATCGATCTGTTTGTTTGTTTGAGTCGCTCGCATGTACATACGCATCACAGACATTTTCTTTAATGTCGTTCTTATATGGTGTGTATCACCGGCAGTCAGCAAATTGGCCAAATATTCGATCGGAATCCGCATTTCATCAATGGCAGGGAAGATATCTTCAGCTGATTGGGCCGTTCCTTTTCCTTCAAACATATTCATAATCGGACTGAGCGGCGGAATATACCATACCATCGGCAATGTCCGGTATTCAGGATGCAGCGGCAGAGCGATTTTCCAATCGATGATCATTTTGTAGATCGGAGATTTTTGCGCTGCTTCGATCCACTCCAGCGGAATGCCTTGAGCTTTTGCTTCTTCTGCGACAGCGGGATCATTCGGATCAAGGAAAATTTCCAGCTGGGAGTGATATAGATCTTTTTCATTTTCGGCTGAAGCCGCTTCTTCGACTTTATCTGCATCATAAAGCATGACTCCGAGATAGCGGATTCGGCCGACACATGTCTCAGAGCAGATTGTCGGCAGTCCTGCTTCAAGACGAGGGAAGCACAATGTGCATTTTTCCGCCTTGTTCGTCTGCCAGTTGAAATACACTTTTTTATAAGGGCATGATGATACACAGTGTCTCCATGAGCGGCACGCATTTTGATCGACGAGAACGATCCCGTCTTCTTCGCGTTTGTACATCGCTCCCGACGGACAGGAGGAGACGCAGGAAGGATTGATGCAGTGTTCGCATATCCTTGGCAGATACATCATAAAGACGTCTTCAAATTCAGTCTTGATCGATTCTTCCATTTTTTTGACGTTTGGATCTTGAAGGCCTGTAATGTGGCCGCCGGCAAGATCGTCTTCCCAGTTCGGACCCCATTCAAGGTTCATGAAGTCTCCCGTAATGGAAGACTTCGGCCTTGCAACAGGCTGGTGTTTTTTCTCCGGACTGTTTGTCAGCGTTTCATAATCATAGTTCCAAGGTTCATAGTAGTCATCGATCGTCGGCTGGTACGGGTTGTAGAATAAATTCATGAGCCGCGTTGTTTTGGCGCCTGATTTGAGCTGAAGTTTGCCTTTTTTCAGCTCCCAGCCGCCTCTGTATTTATCCTGGTCCTCCCATTGTTTAGGGTAGCCGATGCCCGGTTTTGTTTCGACGTTGTTGAAGTACATATATTCTGCACCGGAACGGTTTGTCCATGTGTTTTTGCATGTGACGCTGCATGTATGGCAGCCGATGCATTTATCAAGGTTCATTACCATTCCGATTTGAGCTTTAATCTTCAAGCCAATCGACCTCCTTCAATTTTCTGATCACGACATTGAGGTCGCGCTGATTTCCTGTCGGCCCGTAGTAGTTGAATCCGTAGCTGAGCTGGCCGTAGCCTCCGATCATCTGCGTCGGCTTGACATGGATGCGGGTCGGACTGTTATGGGTTCCACCGCGGTTATTCGTCAGCTTTGTTCCCGGTACATTGATATGCCGGTCTTGGGCATGGTGCATAAAGGCCATTCCTTTTGGAATCCGGTGTGATGTCACGGCCCGTGCGACGACGACTCCGTTTCGGTTGAAGCATTCGATCCAGTCGTTGTCCTGAATGTCGGTTTCTTCCGCATCGTCTTTATTCATCCAGACTGTCGGCCCGCCTCTGAAAAGGGTAAGCATCGGCAGGGAATCAAAATACATGCTGTGAACCGACCATTTATTATGCGGCGTTAAATAGTTTAAAACGATTTCTTTTCCTTCCTGATCCGGACGCTTGTTCAAGAAAGGGCGGTGGATCAGGATCGGCTTGAATGTCGCCATGTTCTCGCCGAATTCCGTCATCATTTCATGATCAAGGTAAAAAGACTGTCTGCCGGTCAGCGTTCTCCACGGAATCAGTTTTTCAACGTTCGTTGTAAACGGAGAATAGCGCCGTCCGCCTTTTTCAGAACCGCTGAAAGCAGGGGAGGTGATCACCGTTTTCGGCTGAGCCGAAATTTGCTCAAATGTAAAGCATTCCTCTTCCCGTTCTTCAGCTAAGTCTTTCAACTCAAGATTCGTTATTTTTTCAAGCGATTCCCACGCTTTAACGGCTACTTTCCCGTTTGAAGTGGAAGAGAGGGTCAATACCGCTTCCGCAGCCTGTCTTGCATCACTGATGTCAGGACAGCCTTTGGCGATCGTGTCGTCTTTTACGACGCCGAGCGTTTTTTTGAGGGAATCATATTCCGCTTCAACAGACCAGTTCATACCTTTCGTACCAAACGGCTGTTTGACAACATTCGGCCCAAGCGATGTCATCTTATTGAAAATCTGCTTGTAATCCCGTTCCACAACATGAATTTGCGGCATTGTTTTGCCGGGAACGGCAGGGCAGTCGCCTTTGCTCCAATCTTTGATTTTCCCGAGCGGCTGCGCCATTTCCTGTGGAGTGTCATGGAGAAGAGGAGTCGCAACAGCCTCTTTTACAGGTTCCATGTCCATTTCTTCAGCCAGATTGGAAACCGCTTTTGCCAATGCTTTGAAAATATCCCAATCAGACTTTGCTTCCCACGGCGCGCTGATTGCCGGGTTAAACGGGTGGATGAACGGATGCATATCCGTGCTGCTGAGATCGTGTTTTTCGTACCATGTGGCCGCAGGGAGCACGATGTCTGAATAAAGGGCTGTTCCCGCCATCCGGAAATCGAGATTGACCAGTAAGTCGAGTTTGCCTTCAGGCGCTTTGTCACGCCATGTGATTTCTTCGGGACGGATGCTGTCCTGATCATCGTTCATCAGTCCGTTAGTCGTGCCGAGCAAGTGCTTCAGAAAATATTCATGACCTTTGCCGGAGCTCGAGATTAAGTTGGCTCTCCAGACAAATAGATTTCTCGGGAAGTTCTTTTCATTGTCAGGATCTTCAATCGAAAACTTGAGATTTTTCTCCTCAAGCTGTCTGGCGATATAGCTTCCGACTTGCTGAGCGTTCTCAGCGCCTGCTTTTTCTGCTTCTTTATACAGATCGATACCGTTTTTCTCAAACGTCGGATACGATGGAAGCCATCCGAGTCTTGCCGCCAGCACATTGTAATCGGCGTGGTGCTTGTAGCGCGATGTTTTTGCGATAGGGGAAGCAAGCCCGCTGATTTCCTGATCTTCATAGCGCCACTGATCGGTAGCGAAGTAGAAAAATGATGTTCCGTTTTGCAGTTTGGCAGGGCCTCCCCAGTCTTTTGCCGTCGCGATCGTCTGCCATCCTTCGGCCGGCCGGAGTTTTTCCTGGCCG
Source organism: Bacillus sp. FSL W7-1354 (assembly GCF_038002405.1). Taxonomy (NCBI): domain Bacteria; kingdom Bacillati; phylum Bacillota; class Bacilli; order Caryophanales; family Bacillaceae; genus Bacillus; species Bacillus sp. FSL W7-1354. The sequence continues at coordinate 1,053,222 of NZ_JBBOCL010000001.1, forward strand.
ACATAGTGGGCCCAGCCGCCTCCGTTAACCCCTTGAGCTCCGACGAGAAGCACAAGGTTCAGCACAGCTCTGTAAATGGTGTCTGAATTGAACCAATGGTTAATCCCGGCGCCGACAATGATCATTGAACGGCCCTCTGTGTCAATCGCATTTTGCGCGAATTCCCTTGCGATTTTGATCACCATTTCACTTTTAATGCCGGTAATCGGCTCTTGCCAAGCCGGTGTAAACGGTTCAGGATCATCAAATGATGCCGGCGTCTGCCCGTCAATTCCGCGGTTGACGCCATAGTTGGCGAGCGTCAGGTCGAAAACGGTAGAAACAAAAACTTCCTCTCCGTCCAGAATCATTTTTTTGATCGGAAGCGGTCTTTCAAGCACTTTATTGCCGTCATGTGAGAAGTAAGGAATGTTGACCGTGCCGATCATATCTTCGTGTCCAAGCATGGAAAGCCGAGGTGTGATCGGTTTTTCTGAATCCTCATCAACCATGCGCAGATTCCATTTTCCTTGGCCGTCCCAGCGGGAGCCCATCGTGCCCTGCGGAATCGCAAATCCATCTGTGTCTTCATCCCAAACGGCAGGCTTCCACTCATCATGTTCTGTCGCACGCCCGATATCTTTAGCATGGAGGAAGCGGCCTGCTGTGAACGTTCCGTTTTCCTCTTTCAAAGTCACCAAAAACGGGAAATCGGTATATTGTTTTGCATAATCAATAAAACGCTCCGTTTTCTGGTTGACATAAAAGTCTTGGAGAATGACGTGGCCCATCGCCATGGCCAGTGCGCCGTCCGTGCCTTGTCTGATGCTCAGCCAATCATCGGAAAACTTTGAGGACTCGGCAAAGTCCGGGCTGATCGAAATCACTTTTGCCCCTTTATAGCGGGCTTCGGCTAAAAAGTGAGCGTCAGGCGTTCTGGTAAGCGGCACATTAGAACCCCATGTCATGATGTAGCCTGAATTGTACCAGTCGCTGCTTTCCGGAACGTCGGTTTGATCTCCCCAAATTTGCGGTGAAGCAGGAGGGAGGTCGGCATACCAGTCATAGAAGCTCAGCATCGGCCCGCCGATCAGGGACATAAAGCGTGACCCTGCTGCGTGGCTGAGCATCGACATGGCTGGAATCGGCGAGAAGCCGACATTTCGGTCAGGACCGTATTTGGCAATGGTGTACAGAAGGGAAGCCGAAATCAGCTTCAGGACTTCGCTCCATTCGGCGCGGACAAATCCGCCTTTTCCGCGCGCCTGTTTATAGGCCTTTGCTTTTTCAGGGTTTTCGATAATTGATTTCCATGCTTCCAGCGGATTTTTGCTGCTGTTTAGCGCCTCGCGCCACATCTGGATCAGCACACCGCGTACATACGGATATTTCACGCGGAGCGGGCTGTATATATACCAGGAAAAGCTCGCTCCCCTCGGACAGCCGCGCGGTTCAAAGTCCGGCATATCAGGGCCAGTCGAAGGGTAATCGAGTCGCTGCCCTTCCCATGTGACGATTCCGTTTTTGACGTAGATATTCCAGCTGCAGGAGCCTGTACAGTTCACCCCGTGGGTAGAGCGAACCACTTTATCATGCTGCCATCTATTTCTGTATACATCTTCCCAATTCCGGTCTTCATAAGTGGTTTGGCTGTGTTGATTGGAATGGCGTTCAATAGGAGAGAAATAATTTAATCTCCTGAAAATGGGACTCTGTTTCTTTTTTTTCATTGCTGGTTCACTCCTTCTGAGTCAGTGATGCTACCCTCACTATATATGGAGGAGGCGCTGGACCTTGTTAAATTTGTCACATGGTTTCGGGTTTTCACAAATTTGTCACATTTTCAGGAGGGGGAGAGGGAGGACAAAAAAACAGCCTGCATGGAAGCGGGCTGTCGAATGGGTCAATCGCTCGTGTTCAAAATTCTCTTTTCCCCGGTAATCTCTTGAATCGGGGCGATGTTCTGGGTGAATTCCAAAGTTCCGATATAGCGGCCGTTTTCATCGCGTACGGCAAAATAGCGGATGAACACGTATTTGTCTTTAAATTTGATCCAAAAGTCTTCAACGTCTTTTTTGCCTGATTTAAAGTCGTCAAGAAGTTTGTTGACGATGTGGACGCTTGCCGGCGGATGGCAGTTTTGGACGGTCCGGCCGATTACGGCTTTTGTCCTTGCGAAAATCCGTTCCTTTCCGTGTGAAAAATAGCGGACCACATCGTTTTCATCGATGAAGGTGATATCGACCGGAAGATGGTTCATCATGTGCTCAAGCTGGGCCACGGACAGAATACCCGTAGGGAGCCTGACATATCCGTCAGCCGCTTCTTCTGTTGTTTTGAGCTGATGGCGTTCAGGCTTCCACACCGTTTCCGGAGCAGTCAGGCAATATCCGATCTCGTCGCTTTCAGCCGCGATTTTCAGCCATTCGTCTTCTGTCAGCGTTCTGAGCGCCATCGGCAAGAGGATATTTTCTTCTTTATAAATCATTTCCGTGCCTTCTTGAATGATAAACGTTAGCTCGCGGATGACTTCATCTTTTTTGTCCGGCGTATACTCTTCCAACAAACGCTTCACTTCTTTGATGCTCTTGCGGATAAAATCATCGACAGCCCACATCACTTGGCTGGGCCCAGTAATTCCGTACTTTTCTAAATAGGGGAAGAGAAGATTTTCTTTTCTGCTGTAATGTTTGTCGACATCGGCGAGCAAGTTCAAGTCTGTGAGCAGCTTGAGAATGTTGTCGCGGTGATCTTCTTTTTCAAAACGTTCCAAATGAAGCTGCATTTTAAAGTTCAAAAGGAGGTCGATTTCTTTATTTTCTTTCATAAAAGTATGAACGGGATGGCCTGGCTGCTTATCGGCGTCAGCGCGGTGAATGTCTTCAATCGATCCTTTAAACACAGCGGCGTGAACGGAACAAAGCTCTTGAATTTCTTCGGGGGTAATGCCTTCTTCCTTCATTAACGCCTGTTCCAGCTGAGCGATTTCTTCAGCATTGACTGAACCGAACGTCTTTTCAAACCGTTTTTTGACGTCGGCAAGCGGTTTTCCTTTATGAAGGTCGATGATGATTTCTTTCAGAAGCTGCTTTTTTTCCTCTGGCAGACCTTGCTGCGTTTCCCGGTTGTTAATCATTTCGCTCATCGTTTTTCTCCTTTCCAAACGGGGTCAAATCCGTGCGCTTTCAATATGTCTAAGACATGCGGCCATTCGATTTGCATCATTCGCGCGCCTTTCGGAATCGTCACGATACGCCCGGCTGTTTCCAGCATGCCGGGCTTCGTTATGTTTTTAAACCCGGCTTCCTTCATCACGGCTTTTAGTTCAGGATGCAATGTGCAAAGTTCGTATACGGAATCGTTCAAATCAATTTTTTTATGCAGAGAGATCACATCCTTTGATAGTGATGATCATTCTCATCTATACCGTAATACAAGTATGCTGAAAAAAATGTGACGTACATCACATTTTTCAGCGCAAAGCCTTCGGAATATAAATACAGCTCGGGTCGCTTTCCAGATAATCGCCTGTCAGAGCATAGGCACGTGAGCGCGAACCGCCGCACACATGGCGGAATTCACAGACGCCGCATTTTCCTTTAAATCCGTCCGGATTTCGCAAATTCTTAAAGATCGGTGATTCGCGATAAATCTCAGCCAGCGGCTGTTCGCGGATGTTTCCGGCTTTAAACGGCAGGAGTCCGCTTGGATATACATCGCCGATATGGGAGATAAACATAAAGCCGTTGCCATCGTTCACACCTTTCGGAGCCCGGCCCAATCCGCCGATCGCATCCATTTTCCCTTTCTGCAATGCGTGTTCATAGCGGATTTTCATGTTGGGGTCTTTCGCTTCCCGCATTTTTTGTTGAATAACGACCCGTCGGTAGTGCTGGGCTGCTGTCGTTTTGATGTCAAAAGGCGCTTCTTTTGCCAAACGGCTGAGCCAAAGAAAGACTTTTTCATGGTCCACCGGCGAAATCATATCTTCCCGCTTCGCGCGGCCTGTCGGGACGAGAAAAAATACACTCCATAATACACAGTTCAATTCTTCGATCAGCTTTGCCATTTCATCCAGGTAATCGATGTTATAAGCGGATATAACGGTATTAATCTGCAGAGGCAGATGGCATTCATGAATGTAGCGTATGGCCTTCATGGTCAGGTCAAAGGAACCGTCCGTTCCTCGAAAATGATCATGAATCTCTCGGGTTGGCCCGTCCAAGCTGAACGCCCATCGGGATAAGCCGATTTCTTTTGCTGATTGAATCGCTTCTCTTGTAACATTCGGCGTGGCACTCGGGGTCATAGAGACGCGAACCCCTTTTTGGACGGCATACTCAATAATGGCGAATACGTCGTCTCTCATTAAAGGGTCACCCCCTGTCAGCACGAGGAGGGGATTGTCCATCGCATGAATTTGATCGATTAAATCTTTTCCTTCTTTCAGGGTGAGCTCCCGCGGATCGCGTTTATTTTGAGCCGATGCCCGGCAATGAAGGCACTTGAGCTCGCACGCTCTTGTCAGCTCCCAAATGACGATAAACGGAGACTTGTCGAAATCGCAATGTATCATCTTTCATCTGTCCTTTCGTTTGCATTCATGTGTATCGTAGCGGAAATGAAAAAGAAAAAAAGTTAAGTAGATCACATTTAGAAAAGGAAGGGAAAGAAGGGGGAGGCCCTTCTCACGCGTCGTCTTCTGCAGAGGAGTTGAGGTAACGCAAAAAAAGCTGGTAGGAAAAATACAAATTCTGCTGAAGCAGCATGAGAAAGTTCGTCTGTAATTGGCGGTTATAAGTCATCATTTTTTTGAAAGTATGAAATGGAATTTCAAGTACGGCGGTTTCTGCGGCAGTGTTGACTGAAATAAACGGAGATACGAAAGGTTCGCCTTTTTGATCAATAGGGAAAACATCGCCTTTTTCCCACTCGGCGATCGTTCGGGATTCTTCTGGAAGTCTTCTGTCAGAAAAATGAACTTCCCCTTTTAAAACAAAATAGACGGATTGCGAATGAAGGAACGATCGCGAATGCTGAGATGGCTGGATATCGATCACCTTCCCGTTTTTCAGCAGCCTTTTGATGATCGGAAGGGGTACCCCGAGAAACATAGGAAGATTTTTCAGAAACAATAAGTAGTCAAACCGGTCCATGGTATATCCTCCTTCTATATATTAGCATTTAGTATAAAGCGCCGGGCTGGAGGGCGCAGTGATTTATTTCACACGCCTGTATGCAAAATGTCACTGTGTAAAAAAGACGAAACTTTTATAATGTAATAGAAAAGAAGGGAGGATGCGTGATGAAAGTGTTCATACCGAAGCAGCACGGCGCCTGGGCGATGCTTGTCATCCCGTTTGTTCTCGGCATGTTCGCCGGGGGCGCGGATGTAAAGCATATTCCGCTGTTCTGCGGATGGCTGTTTCTATATCTAGCGGCATTTCCGGCTACGATGATGGTGAAGAAGAAAAATATCGTTTACTATCAAAAATGGGTTCTCATCTACGGCATTCCGGCCATCGTTTTCCTGCTTATTTCGGTCTGGCTGGAGCCGCGGCTCGTTTTTCTCGGGCTGCCGCTGTTTCCGCTCTTTCTCATCAATCTTTATTATGCGAAAAGAAACAACGACAGGGCGCTTTTAAATGATATTGCGGCAATCCTTGTTTTCAGCGCGGGCGGGCTTGCGAGCTTCTGGATGGGAGCGGGGAAGCTTGATGGTGAAGCATTGTTTGTTTTTATCCAGTCCGCTTTGTTTTTCACAGGGAGCGCCTTTTATGTCAAGTCGATGATCCGCGAAAAGAAAAACAATCGGTTTAAACTTTATTCATGGGGATACCACGTATTCCTGCCGTTCATCTCGCTGGCCGCGGGGGCAGGATGGGCCGTGCTTGGTGTAGTGCCGAGCAGTTTCAGAGCGTGGTTTTTACATGGAAAGAAACTGTCGATTAAGACAATCGGAATCTCAGAGCTGGTGAATGCCTGTTTCTTTATGGCCGTGTTGATCGTTTTTCTGCTGCAAACGTAAAAAACAAGGACACTGTGCTTCATGTCCTTGTTTGTTTTCGTTTTTTCAGTCGATATTGCAGATGTCGAGCGGGCAGTTTTCACAGTCGATTTCGCGTTTTAAATAGTTGAGTTGATGAATGACGATTTTTCCTGAGTCCTCAATTGAAATGACACCGTTCTTCCGGAGGTCGCTCAGCATGCGGTTGATGCTCTCCCTTGCGGCGGCACAGAATTTCGCCAGATCCTGGTTCGTCAGCACAATATTGATGAGAATCCCGTCGCTTCTTGTGATGCCGTAGCTGTTTGCGAGACGGATCAAGGTGGAGTAGAGCGCGCCTTTTTTACCATTCAGCAAAAGGTCGCGGATTTTCGATTGAATCTTTCGCAAATGCGTGCTCATCCATTTCATAAACTCAAACGTCAGTGCACCGTTTTGTATGAGTTCTTTTTCAAGCTTATCTTTATTGATGACCAACACTTCGCCATCAGAGAGGATCTTTGCGCTCAGCATATATTTCGCATCTTCTGTAAAAAGCGTAAGCTCCCCGACAATATCATTTTTTTTGCACATTCTGAGTGTCAGTTCTTTGCCATCGGACGTCAATTTGCCGATTTGGACAAGTCCCGACTGAATAAGATACAGTTCCTCCGCATCCATCCCTTCTTGAAAAAGGAATGTGTCCTGCCTGATTTTTCGTCGTGTACTGATTGATTCCAGCAAGTGATGCAGATCGTCTGAGAGCAAATCTGTGTCTGATTTTCTAACAGAAATATTCATTGAGCGTCACCCCTTTAGCAGTTCTTATTTTAACGTTAAATAAGGCTGAGTGACCTTTTAAATATAAACAATATTGTGAACTTATGAATAAAGTCCCAAAAAAGAGCCTGAGCACATCAGCTCAAGGCTCCTTTTGCAGGAAAGGTTTATAAATGGTTCGTCTTCGTTTTGGTCGATGTTTTGCTCACTTCCTGAAAATACATCCAGACCACGATCACAAAGCTGGCAAGGGCTGCTTCTGACAGCGCCATGAATCCGATCGCATAATGGCCGGTTGCCTGAAAAACGCTTGACAGGATGAGTGGCGGGAAGAATCCTCCCAAGCCGCCCATCGCTGATACAATCCCATTGACGATGCCGGCCTGATTTGAAAAATAAAGCGGCACGAGCTTAAAGATGATCCCGTTTCCAAGACCGGCGCATACGGCAACGGTTAATACCCCAAATCCGTAAAGTCCGAGGCTGGGCGAAAAGGCCAATAAAATCCCTGACAAGGTACAGCCGGCAAATACATACATCAACAGCTTCAGCGGGTTGAATTTGTCCGCGAGCCAGCCGCCGACAGGCCTCAGAAAAGTGGCGACAGCGATAAATCCGGCGGTTCTAAGCCCTGAATCAACGGGATCAAGCCCGAAATGATTAACAAGAAAGTTCGGAAGATAAATCGTAAACGCGACGAAAGATCCGAATGTAATGAAGTAAAACAAGCTTAAAAACCATAATGTCTGATTTCGGTAGACTGCCTTCATTTGCTCTGTTACAGAAACCGTCACTTTTGTTTCTTTTCGATCTCCAAGGATAAAGTTCAATAAAGCGAATACGGCGACTAACACGATGTACATCCGCACCGTATTTTCCCACCCGGCTGTCTTTGCTACGACAGGAGCGGCAAACGTGGTAATCGCTGTACCGACGTTCCCGGCGCCGTAGATCCCATTGACAAACCCGTGTTTTTCTTTAGGGTAGTATTTCGGCAGTGATGTGACCCCGATGGAAAAGACCGCTCCGCCGATGCCGAGGAAGAATCCGCCAAGGATCAAGTCGAACAGCGAATCGGCTGTGCTGATCCAAAAAATCGGGAACAGAAGCAGCACAAAGCTGATCATGAACGTGATTCTCGCACCAAATCTGTTTGTGTAGTATCCCAGCGGAATCCTCAGAAGCGAGCCGAGTATGACCGGAATGGCCGTGACAAGGGATATCTCGCTGTCTGTCAGGGCGATGTCCTGCTTAATGTGGGGCATTAAAGAGGAAATCAACACCCAAACCATAAATCCTGCGACTAAACTAAATGACTGCAGCGGTAATTGTATTTTTTGACGATTTACCATTGCGTTTTTGCTCCTTTCAAAGGGAAAAATGAATAAATCAATCAGCATGTTTATCTTACAAAAAGTCTTTTAAAAACATTGTGAATTACGTCACACGGTCATTCGTTTGATTCGTGTTTAATATCGGTAAGTGAGGGATAGTAAACGGATGTAAAAAATAAATGGTTCATTTGCGGACTTTTTCGTTTATCATGAAAATAAAAAAAGGAGTGCCGCTTTTATGTTTATAAAGCTTACGCAAGAAGAAAAACAAGCGATTATCGAGGAAATCAAACGCTTTTATGTTGAAGAAAGGGGAGAAGAGGTTGGAGACATCGCGGCGATTCAAATGTTTGAATTCGTAAAGGAAAAGCTGGGCCCTTACTTTTATAATCAGGCGCTGAAGGACAGCCGCAGAGTCGTGGAAGAGAAGGCAGCGGCGATTGAAGAAGAGCTCTTTGCGCTGGAGCGCCGCCTGTGACAACGCGCTCTCCTTTAGCAAAACCGAAGGGATTGAAAGACCAATGGAGTTTCTGAAGCAATTTATGATTTTCAGCGGGCTGAATGATGAAGAGTTCAAACAAATCGAGCAAATCGCGGTCAAGCGCACCTATCAGCCGAGAATGTTTGTTTTTATGGAAGGGGAAGAGAGGGAAGCGGTATTCTTCATTAAATCCGGTCTTGTTAAAGCCTTTAAAATCGATGAAGACGGCAATGAGCAAGTGATTTCGATTCTGCAAAGCGGGGATATGTTCCCCCATGTCGGCTTTTTTGACCGCTCCCCATACCCGGCAACAGCCGAAGCCGTTCAGGAAACCGAGTTGATCGTAATCCGCATCGCTGATTTTAATGAACTTTTGATGAAATATCCGGAAATGACAATAAAAGTGATGCAAATCATGGGGAAAAAGATTCTCGATTTGCAAGAGCGGATCCAAGGTTTTATTTCAAAAGATGTCCAGCACCGCTTGACGCATGTATTAATGAAGCTCGCTGCAGAACACGGCATTCCTCAAGAAAAAGGGGTCTACATCAGCCTGCCCATTACCAATCAGGATTTTGCGAACATGGTCGGAACGTCAAGGGAAACGATTAACCGTACATTAAATGAAATGAAAAAGAAAAATCTGCTGACAGCTGACAGGAGCGGAATTTTCATACATGATACAGACTGGCTGAACGGCTGCAATGAAGGATAAGATGAAGGCTTTCCATTGAACAACAGATGGAAAGCCTGTTTTTATTTTGTTCACAAATCCGCCATTATTTAAGTGATCTGGTTCACAACCGGTGTGCTACATATCCAGTATCTTAGGACATGCAAAATCAAAAAAGGAGTGAACCGCAATGGAAGTTCAAAGAAAGACGGTGCCCGTTAAAAAAGCATCGAAAAACGGTTTTTTGAAATCTGTTCTCGTCTTTACTTTAATCGTTAGTTTTTCGGTGCTGCTTTTGGGAGGCTATTGGATCTTCAAAGGACTTGCACCAAGACCAGTTGAAGTGTCCGGGCCAAACGGAGAGGTGCTCATGACCAAATCGTCCATTTCAGGCGGTCAGGCCGTATTTCAAAAATACGCGCTGATGGATTATGGCACGATTTTGGGGCACGGATCTTACATGGGGCCTGATTACACGGCCGAAGCCCTGAAAATCTATACGGAAGGGATGCAGGATTTTAAGGCGGAGGCACGATACGGCAAGCGCTTTAAACAACTTTCAGATGAAAAGCAGTCCACCATCCGGAATCAAGTCATCCGCGAAATGAGAAAAAACCGTTATAATCGCGCGTCAGATACATTGAAGCTGACAGATGCGCAGGTTTATGGATTGCAGCAAGTGCGTGATCATTACCGCAATGTCTTTACAAAAGGAGACGGCTGGGGGCTTGAGCCCGGTTTAATTAAAGAAAGCCACATGCCTAAACGCGACAGAGCGTGGGTTGACAGCGAAGACCAAATCACGCAGATCTCCGATTTTATCTTCTGGACGGCATGGCTTTCCAGTACATTAAGGCCTGGCGACGACATTACGTACACGAACAACTGGCCGTATGATGAAGATGCCGGAAACACGATGTCATTTGCCGCCGTTTGGTGGAGCGGCGCAAGCGTCACCATCCTGATTTTATTTGTCGGCATTATTCTATTCGTGTTTTACCGTTACAAGCTTGGAATGAAAGAGGCTTATCAGGAAGGGGCGTTTCCGGTATTTGATCTGGATAAACAGCCGCTTACGGCGTCACAGGTTAAAACCGGAAAATATTTCGCCGTTGTGTCGCTGCTGTTTTTTGTTCAGGCCATGTTCGGAGCTTTGCTTGCCCACTATTATATTGAGCCGGACAGCTTTTTTGGGATCGATTGGATCAGGGATATGTTGCCATTCAGCATATCTAAGGGATTTCACCTCCAGCTGGCGATCTTCTGGATTGCGACTTCATGGCTCGGTATGGGCATTTATGCAGCGCCGCTTGTCGGAGGCCGCGAGCCGAAAAGGCAGGGGCTGCTTGTCGATATTCTGTTTTGGGCGCTGATCGTCCTTGTCGGCGGAAGCATGGCCGGCGAATGGCTCGGAGCGAAAGGCCTTTTAGGAAATAACTGGTTCTTATTCGGCCACCAAGGAATGGAATATATTGAACTCGGCCGCTTCTGGCAGGTCATTCTCGCACTCGGCATGCTGATATGGCTGTTTATCGTTTTCAGAGGCATTAAGAGCGGCCTCAAGCGGGAATCTGATAAAGGCGGTTTGATTCATCTGCTGTTTTATTCTTCGATCGCCATTCCGCTGTTTTACGGTGCAGCCTTTTTCTTTAATCCCGGCACAAATATTACAATGTCGGATTTTTGGCGGTGGTGGATTATCCATCTTTGGGTGGAAGGAATTTTTGAAGTCTTTGCCGTCGTGGTCATCGGCTTTTTGCTCGTGCAAATGAACCTGGTTACGAAAAAATCGACCGTCAGAACGCTTTATTTTCAACTGACGATCCTGCTGGGGAGCGGTGTCATCGGGATCGGACATCATTACTATTACAACGGTTCTTCCGAAGTTTGGATCGGCCTCGGTTCCGTCTTCTCATGCCTGGAAGTGATTCCTCTTACCCTGCTTGTATTGGAAGCTTATGAACAATACAAGATGATGAAAGACGGCGGCCATCATTTCCCGTATAAAGCAACGTTCTGGTTCTTGATTTCAACGGCGATCTGGAATCTGGTCGGTGCAGGGGTATTGGGCTTTTTGATCAATCTGCCTGCTGTCAGCTATTTTGAGCACGGCCAGTTCCTGACACCTGCCCACGGGCACGGGGCGATGATGGGCGTGTACGGCATGTTTGCCATTGCTGTCTGGCTGTATACGCTGCGCAATATCGCCAAAAAAGAAGCGTGGAATGATAAATGGCTGAAAATAGCCTGCTGGTCGCTGAACATCGGCTTGTTCGGAATGGTGTTTATCAATTTGTTGCCGGTCGGTTTTCTTCAATTGAAAAAAGCGTTTGAAGACGGGTACTGGAGCTCAAGGGCGCCTGAGTTTTTACAGCAGGATACGGTGCAAACGCTGCTGACTTGGAGGGCTGTGCCGGATACGATCTTTTTAGCCGGAATCGTGATTTTGGTCATATTCAGCATCAGAGCATTATTCCATCTCCGCAAACCGACGCATCAGGAAGGAGAAGCGCTTCCAGTTAAAGACATTGCTTCAGATGAATAGATAAACAAAAAGACAGAGGAAGTGAAATCCTCTGTCTTTTTATTTTATTGATTGGCTTCCGCTTCAAGCCGCGGGAACAAAATATTGTTTTCCAGGTGAATGTGCTGAAAAAGATCTGTTTCCAATTCATCAAGCTTTAAGTAAGTCAGTGTATATGTTGTGCATGCCCCTTCAGGAAGGGTATAGTCATTGGTCACTTTTCTCAGTTCCTTCAAGATGCTGCCTGCGGCTTCATGCTCTTGTTCAAGGACGTCGATCGCCTGAACCGCTTCTGCCAGGCTGTCCATTGATCGCGTCTCTTCATAGGCCGTCACTTTCGGGAAAATGAGTTCCTCTTCCTGAAAGAGATGGTGTTCCAGTTCAGTTTTCAGCTGATGGAACAATTGATGGACCTGGGCGAGTTCCGGATGATGGATGCCGTGAACCCGGTAGACTTTTGTGACAAAGCCTGATAGTTCAGGAAGCACCTCATACAGGTAAGCATGGTGCGTATGAATCACATGGTCGATCAGCTGTGAATAAAGGGCTTCACTCCAGTTCGTCTCTTTTGCGTTCAATGCCTTTGTCTCTTGATATAATGTATTGATTTTTGCTAAGATCTCTTTTTCATTTAAATCCTGTTCTTTTATCGCTTCACCGATCGGGCGGTTGCCCCCGCAGCAAAAGTCGATGCGATATTCTTTCAGCAGCCGGCTGGCTCTTGGAAAACGCGTAACAATATCACCTGTTTTTGTGTTTTGATCAAATACTGCTTCCATTTGTAAAACCTCCTGAAGTGTTTTTTATGCTATGGGTTAAATGTAACGGGTTCACCGATGGAAAATCGTGATCTACATCACATTCGGGAAAAATGACAAAAAAAGCAATAAGTCAGAAGAAATCGGGAAATAGCTATAGATAACTTTTCATGTTGGAGGCCTGCAATGGAGCATTTATCCTGGCTTACATTTACGATGCTGATTCTCGCCAGTTACCGGCTAACTCATTTGATTGTTTTTGACAAGATTACGGAGTTTATCCGGAAACCGTTCATGAAGAAAAAGCAGACGGTTGATGAACAAGGGCAAGTAGAAACGAAAAAAGTGCCGAAATCAAACTTCGGCTATTTGCTGAATTGCTATTGGTGCGCAGGGATATGGTGCGCTTTGATCATCGCTGTCGGGTATCTGATTGTCCCAAAAACGATATTCCCGTTAATTTTAATTTTATCGGTCGCAGGTGGACAGGCGATTCTTGAAACGCTTGTCGGTGTCGCAACAAAACTTGTCAGCTTTTTCTCTGATTTAAAGAAATAAACCATTCCAAGCGGATGGTTTTATTTTTTTGACAATAAAGTGACACAAACAGCAGAGAGAACATGTCCGCTTTGTGAACTTTTTACAGCGATTTTTTCCCGGTTGCCGCATTTTAGGCAGAGGGAAGACATTATTTTGAAGAAGAATCAGGTTTTAAAATTTCGAATTGAGAGAAAAAGGAAGCACAAAGTCCCCGGTCATACTTTTTTAGCTTTTCATCATTAGCATTCAGACCTCCCATTTCATACGAAAAGAGGAAATAGATAGATTTTCAAAACGAAAAAAACGTGAAATATGGTTGATAGACAATCAATGAATAGTTTTTTTACAATCAGTAACGTGCTACAAGCCAAGAAAGGGGTGAAAATGTCTGCCAGAAAGTGTTTTTGGAAAATAACATCATTGGAGGAAAAAGAATGTCATACATGAAACGTTCCATTTCTGTCTTCATCGCCTGCTTCATGGTAGCAACACTCGGCATCAGCGGTATCATCGCACCTAAAGCGTCTGCCGCTTCTCAAACTCCCGTTGCTGTAAACGGACAGCTCACCTTGAAAGGTACGCAGCTCGTCAATCAAAAAGGAAAAGCGGTTCAGCTGAAAGGAATCAGTTCACACGGGCTGCAGTGGTATGGCGATTATGTCAACAAAGACTCGTTAAAATGGCTGAGAGACGACTGGGGCATCAATGTCTTCCGCGCGGCTATGTATACGGGTGAAGGCGGCTATATTGACAATCCGTCGGTTAAAAACAAAGTGAAGGAAGCCGTCGAAGCCGCAAAAGAACTCGGAATCTATGTGATCATCGACTGGCACATACTGAGCGACGGCAATCCAAACCAAAACAAAGCGAAAGCAAAAGAGTTTTTCAACGAAATGTCAAGGCTTTACGGCAAGACGCCAAACGTCATTTTTGAAATTGCCAACGAGCCGAACGGCGATGTCAACTGGAACCGTGACATTAAACCTTACGCTGAAGACATTTTGTCCGTGATCCGCAAAAATTCTCCGAAAAATATTGTGATCGTTGGGACAGGCACTTGGAGCCAAGATGTCAACGATGCGGCGGACAATCAGCTGAAAGACGGCAATGTCATGTACGCGCTTCATTTTTATGCGGGTACGCACGGTCAGTCTTTGCGAGATAAAGCAGACTATGCACTCAGCAAAGGAGCGCCGATTTTCGTCACAGAATGGGGAACGAGCGATGCTTCCGGAAACGGCGGTGTCTACCTCGACCAATCCAGGGAGTGGCTGAAATATTTAGACAGCAAAAAAATCAGCTGGGTAAACTGGAGCTTGTGCGACAAACAAGAGTCGTCAGCTGCTTTAAACTCCGGCGCCTCTAAAAAGGGAGGATGGTCTCAATCCGACTTATCCTCATCAGGTAAATTCGTCAGAGAAAACATCCGCAGCGGATCAAACGGTTCGTCAGGAGACTCTGGATCGGATTCGAAAGGGTCAGATCAAAAAGACCAGAAAAAGGATCAGGATAAACCAGGTCAAGACAGCGGCGCTGCAGCCAACACGATAGCAGTACAATACAGAGCGGGGGACAACAATGTAAACGGCAACCAAATCCGCCCTCAGCTCAACATTAAAAACAACAGCAAAAAAACCGTGTCTTTAAATCGAATCACTGTCCGCTATTGGTATAAAACGAATCACAAAGGACAAAATTTTGACTGCGACTATGCCCAAATCGGCTGCAGCAAAATCACGCACAAATTCGTCCAATTAAAAAAAGCGGTAAACGGAGCAGACACGTATCTTGAAGTAGGATTTAAAAACGGTGCATTAGCGCCGGGTGCAAGTACAGGCGAAATCCAGATCCGTCTTCACAATGACAACTGGAGCAATTATGCCCAAAGCGGCGACTATTCATTTTCTTCAGGTTCAAACACGTTTAAAAATACGAAAAAAATCACGTTGTATGAGAATGGAAAACTGATTTGGGGCGCTGAACCTAAATAACGGCACTTTAACGGACACCGAATTTGGTGTCCGTTTTCGTATATATTATAATGGAAGGAA
The DNA here is from genome assembly GCF_038002405.1 of Bacillus sp. FSL W7-1354. Taxonomy (NCBI): domain Bacteria; kingdom Bacillati; phylum Bacillota; class Bacilli; order Caryophanales; family Bacillaceae; genus Bacillus; species Bacillus sp. FSL W7-1354. Next base: position 1,068,328 of record NZ_JBBOCL010000001.1, read on the forward strand.
TGAGGAATATTTTTGTAAACATGAAAGGAGATGGATGTATGAATGAAACATTGCAGCAATACATGATGCTTGTCAAGGAAAACTACGACACGATCAATGGACCTGATTACGCAGGCAAAGAGGAAGACATTGAAAAGCGAAAAAAACAAATCGCGCTTTACGCCAAAACGCTCCAGCAAGGTTTTTCAACAGATGACGACTATGATGAATTCGCAGATGCCGTGATTAAATGCGCATACGGAGATCTGACAATGGAAGAATTAGAAACGGTTTATCGGGAATTAACGTCTTCATAATCAATAAAATAAGGGGGAGAAGAACCATGAAAGATACGATCATGAAGACAGACCGGATGATTTTGCGAAAAATGAGGCGTGATGACGCGGAAAACCTGCTCGAAATCTTTTCTGACCCGACAGCCATGGAATATTATCCATCGACAAAGAATGAAAAACAGCAATGGATCGACTGGACGCTTGAAAACTATGAAAAACACGGAACCGGCCTGTGGGTTGCCGAACATAAACAAACAGGCGAATTTCTAGGTCAATGCGGTATCGTGCCACAGGAAGTCGAAGGATCGGACGAAATGGAAATCGGCTATTTGTTTAAACGGAGCGTCTGGAAAAACGGCTATGCAACCGAAGCGGCATCAGCATGCAAACAGTATGGATTTGAGTCATTTCACCTGAAAAAAATCGTATCTTTACCTGATGCGAAAAATCTGCCGTCCAGAAAAGTTGCCGAACGAATCGGCATGACTTTAGAAAAAACGATACATAAATGGGGAAAAGAAATTGCCGTATATTCAGTTTATCGATAAAATTTTTTATTCTGTCTCACTAACTTGAGTATACTTTGAGATTGAGACAGAATTTCTTTTCAATCCTTAACTTCCGAGAATATATATTATGTAAACTAGAAAAAATGAAGGTCAGGATTATGCAATGTTCCTTATCAGCTGTACGACACAAAACCCTTGGTTGCATTAGCCCTTGAACTACTTTCACTAAACAGTTCTTTGACATAAAATGCAGCCATAATTTCCATTCCTATAACCCATTCTTCGCAAACTCCTTTAACTTACATTGTAATTTTGGCTGGTTCTCTCAACTTTACTTTACTGATTTGAAATGTTCACAACATTATATGTAATAGTTCATTGACTTCAACATCAGCATTCACATGTAATGTATTAACTTCATTCCATACATTAAGCATGCAGTTTGCATATTCATTTAGTTTTAATTGGACGCGATCTCCCAAATCAACACTCATCTCAGTATCTAGATAAAAGCTTGTATCACTTAAAAACAATGCCTGAAATATGAGAGAGCCGATAACCCTATTACGTGGTTATCGGCTCTGTGTCTGTACGGCTAGCTCTTTGACATGCGTTTATCAGCAACCTCTCGGCTATGTCACTTGTTGCTGGTCTTCTTGATCAAGTCCACGCCATCGTATGCCAGACTTTCCACACTTGCAGCCTTCTGCAGTATGTAATGATCAAAAAAGTTCTTCGTATAGTTTGTAACAAGATTTCGCATCTCCATAGCATCCCGTTCGCCTCTGAGTTCCTCATTAACACTGGTAAACACGATGTCGCAGTAATCTAAATGCGCAACACGATCAACAGAGAAATAATAGGTTTCCATGCTGTTGTTAGCGCCAATGATCGCATTCATATTATAGTTAGGTTCAGAAAACAGTAGCAAAAAGGGTTTCTTCAGGTCGCTGTCGCGAAGGCCGAACGCACCGCTATCCAAGCCAATCCCGCAGGCGAACCGGTCGTCGTCCCGGCAAACAATCGCCGTCGTAGGCCCTCCATAAGAATGTCCGACTATGCCCATGCCGATGTCAAGCAACAATCTGCCCTTAAAGATGGAATTCAGTTCTCCAGAGTCCAGTTTGTAAAGATAATCGGCTACATACCTTACATCTTCTGCCTGTAATTCACTATACTCTGTTAACTTGGCAAGTATCGGCAGTGTAAGCACGTTACGGCACATCTCAATGGCAGTTTCATCGTCAGGCCGCATCTCCATCTTACCAGCCAACGCCAGCATCTCCGGATCTTCAGAAAACGCCATAATGGCATCCGAAAAATCCTTTGATACATTAAACAGGCGCCCATCTTTACGCTTATACATCGTGCTATTCTGATGGCCGATGCTTACCACAACATATCCCATGCTTGCCAAGTCTGTACAGATCACTGTACCCCATTCTGGAGAACCGCCCCCGCCGCAAACATAGAATAACACCGGATAGCGCTTTTCCTGCGCGGAGAGAGCAAGGTCGTCGTAACACTGGGTCTTGATATCTATAGAGTAAGCATCCTTCAACGCAGTGAGAAGTGGCTGCTCATCAAGCATTTCGTAGACCTCAGGAAACATGTACGTTGATGCAGTCTTGCCTTCGCTACTGTCGGACGGATAGTACACAAACGCCGTCAGTTCTCTTTTTGAGTGGTCTGATGCCGTGTAATCAAAATCCATCTGGGTTCGACCGACAGTATAGCCGCCAATTGGTTCTGGAAATGCGCCATAAGTTTTCATTTTCTTGTTCCCCCTTAATTAATAAAAGTCAGCAAAGTACTTGCTGAAGATTCAAAGAAAAGCCACAATTTTATATAGACACTTCTTAATGGAGGTAACTTAAAATTAATTTGTTATTATAAAAATGGGGGACGGTAATAGACTAAAGTTAGTGAAATAAGAGCTTCTACAAATGAAATCGAAATGATAATCTTATGATTCACAGGTGATTTTCTAGATATTAACTTTTGACCGATATAGTTTAGGAAATAAAACACAAGAAAGAAGCATACGATTCCAAAAATAACTCCAGACAAGCGGCCTCCCCCCTTCTGCCTTTCAACCATGGATTCCAGCTCTAAATTAAATCAGATGCACCTACAACAGTCCGCGCCAAAAAATATCAAATGATATCTCTAAAGACCGTTCAAATGATTGTTTGTTTTCGTATACCAGTTGAATGTTAAGCCCGTCATAAAGCGTAATAAAGCCTATCGCACATTTCTCCGGCGGACAGTTCACATCCGATTCCTTAAAAACATTCGCTACCTGTTCTTTTAAAGTATGCAGATATAAAAGGTATTGGGCTGAAATAAAATCGCTTACTTCAGCAGGCGCCTTAAAGGACATTGCCTGCAAAAAAGCTACATTTGGCAATGCATGAAAACGGACTTGGGTTTCTTTTAAAAAGTCATATATTTGACTCTTTGCAGGTATATGTTTTCTTGAATCGAAGAATTCGTTGATAAATGAAATTTCCTCTTCCACAATCTCAGGGTATATTTCTATCAGCAGCTCTTTTTTTGACGAAAAATGATAAGCGAGAGATTGTTTTCTGATTCCCAATTCTTTTGCAATATGCGACATTTTGACTCCCTCATATCCCAATTCATTAAATTGGCGAACCGCTGTACGCTTTATATTCTCTCTGGTCAATATACCGTCCTCCCCTATTTTTCAGGCTGTTTTTCTCTTCATGCAGATATATAAAATATATAATAAAAGAAACAGAAGGTACATGAAAATGGCGGTAATATAGATCTCCCGATAGGAATAAACCGTCGCCACCAAACCTAATAATAAGGACCCTCCGCCAATCCCCATATCGAAAAAATTAAAGAACGTTCCCATTGCATCCTCATGTTCATGCTCTTCCACAAGATTGATACACCATGTTTGGACGGCGGGAAATATTGAGCCGAAACCAAACCCATAGCATATAGCCGCTGTAAAAAACATTGTATTTGTTTGTGCGAAATATAATATTGACAGCCCTGCTATGGAAAACAGCGAGGCGGGAATAAGGATGGCGGCAGCTCCGCATCGGTCAAATACCCTGCCGGAAATAAGCCGTATAAAAAAACTGGCTCCTGCAATCAAAAAGAAAAACATCCCGACACTTTGAAACCCCTTTTCAATCGCATAGAGCGAAAAGAAAGACATAATTCCAGATGCAGCAATACCAACGAATAAAATAAGAATTGACGGAAGCAGCACACGTTTTTCTAATACTTTTAACTTTGCAGTGCCCTTTCCGCCAGTATCCTTTGTTTCCGGCTGTCTGCGCACGAAAACAGCCATTAGCGCCGCCAGCAAAAGAACGGACATCCCGCCTAAAAAAAGTCTTTGAAAATTATAAAGCTCCAGAGTCGCGATACCGATCATCGGTCCAACGGAAACAGCAATTGTCTCACCTACTCCAAAATATCCAATGCCTTCACCCCTGCGCTCTTTAGGAATAATTTCAGCTGCGATTGTTGCAAAATAGGTCGTCGCTAATCCAAACCCGGCGCCATGTATTAAGCGAATCAGTAATAAAGCGGTGACATCAGACGCCAGGTAATAGGCGCCTGTTGAGAAAGCGCTGATCACAAGTCCTAAAATGAGCAAATATTTTTTATTGAACCGTAAAGCCAATGCCCCTGCAAAAGGACGAACAGCAATTGCAGAGATCATAAAAATACCCGTGACATAGCCGACTTGTTTTGCCCCTCCTCCAATAGCCGTCACAAACAAAGGCAATGTCGGCAATAACATTTCAAATACCATAAACAAGAAAGCATTTGCAAGCGTCACAAAAACAAATGACAATGACCATATTTTTGCAGTATTTATTTTTTCTACATTCAATTCCATTTGGCTACCTCTCACTCACTGATTTTATTTTTCTTCTTAAGCATTCACTTTAACTGACCACAGTCAGTTTGTAAATATAATTTTATAAAATTTAAGCTATTAATAAGCAGAATTTAAAAAATAAAACTTGATTAAACTGACTGTTGACAGATAGAAATTGAGTCGCAAAGGGTATCTTCCAATAAATAAAAAAGCTACTCTCAAAGAGTAGCTTCAGACCGTTGACAAAATAGGTCGGATTTTTATAATCCGACCTATTTTTGTCCAATTTATTCTGTTTTTTCGATGAGAATGCTGGCGAATTGGACTTTTCCAAGTCCAATTCGCCAGCTTTTTGAGATTCATGGCAGCGAAAACAAGCATCGCCTGCATGGACAATTTTTTCTTACCCCGTAGGGTTGTCCAGCGCAGGCCATGCTTGTGTTTTAAATCCGCAAAAACCCGTTCGATCGTTTCTTTGCGTTTGGCGTAGATTCGCCTATTCTCATCCGTGTGGCGAAGATGGTCGGCTTCATCCAAATGATCCTGCCAGAGATGCCTGTGAATCATCTTTCGATGATTTCGACTTTCCGTACATTGCTTCAAAAAAGAACAGTGTTCACATCGGTTTGGATCTGATGCATAAATCCGATAGCCTTCACGGTTGGTTGTGCGATATGTCAGAACATGATCGTCAGGGCAAATATAAGCATCGTAATATTCATCGTATACATATTCATGTTTTCTCATGAACCCTTTTTTAGTTTGTGGTCGGGTGTAGGGCATGACGGGATGGACATTTTGATCACTTAGAAATTTTGCGATAAACGGCGTTTTATATCCGGCATCAACTGCGACCGTATGAGGCTTGGCGACGTGCTCTTTCACCTGTTGAAACAGGGTCGTGAACACTTGGCTGTCATGAATATTGGCAGGCTCAACAACCGCCCCCAGCACAAATCCATTCCGGTCACAAGCTGTATGAAAACCATAAGCAAAAAGACGTTCCCGTTCACCTTTTACAAAATAACCGCTCTCAGGATCTGTCGTACTTTCTTTTATTTCTCGTTCTTCTAAGCATTGCCTGGGCTTTAAGGGCTTTTTGCCGTTGGCTTCGCGATCGGCATTAATTTCTCGATCTAATTGTTCCTGATAAGCTCTTGTTTCTTTTCTCACAATCTTCTTCACAAACTTTTTCTTATTCGCATTGGCTTTGACATGGGTTCCATCGATAAAGGCGACCGACGGGTCGACAAGACCGAGATCCATGGCCTGACGCAAGATTTTATAGAAGATTGTTTCAAATAGGTCCGTATCATGAAAACGGCGCTCATAGTTTTTACTGAAGGTTGAAAAATGAGGGATTTTTTCAGAAAATCCATATCCAATAAACCAGCGATAAGCGACATCGGTTTCGATCCGTTTAATGGTTTCGCGCATCGAGCGGTGGCCAAACACGTACTGAATCAGAACCATTTTGATCAATACAACGGGATCAATGCTTGGGCGCCCTTTTGAAGAATAAAGGGGAGCAACTTTTTCATAAATAAAAGAAAAGTCCATGGCTTCTTCTATTTTCCTGACCAGATGGTCTTCCGGGACAAGTTCACTTAAGGCAAAGACTTCAAGCTGTTCGCGCTGATCTTTAGAGTGCTTAGACAACATGGAAAAACCTCCAAAAACTAGATTTCACTCACATTTTAACAAAAAAAGCTTGTCGATCAAGCCACTTTTTGTGGCTTTGTCGACAAGCTGAAGCTACTCTCAAAGAGTAGCTTTTGTGGTGCGTGCAGGCATTAAACTTCCATACGCTTCATAAATTAAGCCTGTTTTCCTATGAAATTATTTAACGACCGGCCAAGCCGGTGAAGCCGGATCTAATGTAAAGTCATAAGACGTCTCGTCGCGATACATCGGATCGGCATAAATCGAGTCTTGATCTTGATTTGTTGCATTTTGATACGACGAAAACGAGTTGTATTCATTCTGTTTCCAAATCCACAGACCGTCTTTGCCGGCTTCCTTGTGGTACACGTTATGATTCACTTTATTTCCTTCATTTTTCGTAAAGTCGTTTGCGATAAATATTCGCGAATCGCTTGCTGTGATGATGTTCTTTTCAATTTTGTTGCTTTTTGTGTCATACTGGAGCAAAAGTTGTCCGCCGTCCAGCCCCTTTGTATCATTGCGGTAAACAATATTGTGCGCAATAACAGAATGGCTGGTGCCTCCCCGCTTTTGGTCGTATCCGCCGATAGAAATGCCCGTGTACGCATTCTCATACACTTTGTTGTCGGTTATTTGAATATCATCAGCATATTTCCCTTTATGTTCAGACGTTGCTTCTATCCCGATATCGTTGCCGTAGACCGTGTTTTTCTTAATGTCAATGCTTTGTCCTCCGTCAACATAAATTCCGCCCGCAGAGTAATCATCCCCATAGGCGGGATTTCCGTAAGTGGAGTTATTGTAAACCGTGTTGTTTTCTACGATACCGTTGCGCACAAAATCGTTTTGAGCGGCCGTTCCTTCATAACCGATCAGATCAATTCCAATGTTGTTGTTGTCGCGAACCATATTGCCTCTCACCGTGAAACCGTCAATGTTTCCGTTCAGCACAACCGCTTCACTCGCTCCGAGTGTCAGCTTTTCAACCGTATTGTCCTCGATCTTAATGTCTTTCATGCTGCCGGAGCCATAGACGGCAATCCCGTGGGCATTGCCGTCATCCGCTGTTGTTTTTATATCCCGGACGTGATTGTTTTTAATGGTAATATGACTGCTGGAGCCTGAAACATAAATTCCCATGGCGGTTGCTTCTTCCGATGAAACGGAAAGGTCTTGAATCGTAAGGCCGCTGATTGTGATGTACTGTTGATTGTGAATCTGAATGAGCGGTGTTTCATATTCAGCGTCCTGAATAGATTTTCCGCTGATGACGACTTTTTCATTCTCATAGTTTTGAAATGTGATAGGCTTTTCAGCTGACCCGCTCTCCTTCACATCAAGCGTTTCATGATACGTGCCTTCCCGAATCATAACAGTTGTGCCAGGGACAGCTTTTTTTGCTGCATGTCCCAGAGTTCGAAACGGCTTTTCTTTCGTTCCTTCATTTTGATCATTTCCATCGGGGGAAACATACAAGCTGTTAGCCGGTTCTGCTTCTTTTGCTCCGGTCTTATCGTAAGCAAAAGCGATGATAACAGAAACTAAAATATACGCTGATAAAATAAAATACCATTTTCTCATACTCAGCTCTCTTTTCTTTTCAAAATGGATAAACTAACACCATTATAGAATATCCATTTATGGAAAACCATCGCAAACATTTGAAAGAAAAAGGCAACCCTTTGATCACAGGGTTGCCTCCATGTTTATGAGTTTATTCAGCACTTCCGCAGCCTATGAATAATATAGCCGCCTATTCCTCCTAGAATCGCCGGAAGCACCCATCCTAATCCGATGTCATACATCGGGAGAAACTGATTGAAAACTTGATTAATAGCTGCAATTTTGAGTCCGGCAGCATTCAGGCCGTCAAACAGGCTGATGATAAAGGTCATTATCAGACTGCCTTGATACACTTCCCTCTTCCCTTTAAATAAGGGATGTAAAAATGTTAAGAATATTAAAGAAATCGCAATGGGATACAAAGTTGTTAAAACCGGCATTGAAACGTTAATCAGCTGTGTTAATCCTATATTTGCTACAAGGGTGCTGAACATTGATAAGATGACAGCAATTTTTTTGTAGGAGATGTTTGGAAACAAGCCGTGGAAAAACGAAGAGCATGCTGTGATGAGTCCCACACTTGTTGTCAGACATGCCACTGTGATCATTAAGCCCAAAAAAACGGAACCATATGGTCCGAAATAATAGGATGAAACCTTCGCTAAAACCTCGGCTCCATTTTCTAATAGACCCAGTTTTTCAACGCTGGAAGCCCCCATGTATGAAAGCGCTGAATAGATCAGAGCCAGGAGCGCTGCTGCAATCGCCGTCGATTTTGCACAAACGATCATGAGCTGTTTTTTGGAGACCGCTCCCTTCTCTTTCATGGCGTTCACAATGATGATTCCAAATACAAAAGCGACAAGGGCATCAAGTGTAAAGTAACCTTCTTTGAACCCTTTAAAAAACACGTGTGATGCATATCCTGCAGACGGAGCTTGAAAGCTTCCGATTGGATGAATAATTGCCGTAACGACGAGTAATCCGATAAATGTTAATTTAATAGGAGTTAAAAATTTTCCGATAACATCAATAATTTTAGTTGGATTCAGAGACAGCAAGCAGGCCACCGTGAAAAATAATACGGTAAATATGATTAAGGCGACAGGGCTTGCATCATGAGATAAAAAAGGTTTAACCCCTATTTCAAACGATACATTACCGGATCTGGGAATCGCGAAAAAAGGGCCGATTGCTAAATAGAGAACCGTCGTAAATACAATTCCGAACAATGGATGCACACGACTGGCCAGAGACTGCAAATCATTTTTTCCTGAAAAAACGAATGCGGTAATGGCGAGTAATGGCAATCCGACTCCGGTCACTAAGAATCCTGCATTGGCTGTCCATACATTCTCTCCGGCCATCTGACCAAGCATAGGCGGGAAAATGAGATTTCCTGCACCGAAAAATAATGCAAACAACATTAGTCCTATGATTAGGATAAATGAAAAAGGAATTTTTTTTGCCATCATGAGTCCTCCGATTCGGGTTAAGCTATTAGTGTGTTTGTAGTAGTCAGCAGTGTAGCACGATAAAAATTTCATAAATGAATGTCCTGAATTATCAGTAAATATTAAATAAAAGTACTATCCTACTATAGTAGCTGTTGCTTGTATTGTCAAAGGTTTAGTTTGTAATGATAGAACCGGACGCTCTTTCTTGCTGAAATACAAGATCAAGTAACTTGAAATCTTAAACATGTTCATCAAGTTCAATAAAGTAGTGATTTTTACGATAAGATACGGCATCCATTGTAGCTATCAGATTTTCTCCATGCAAGATGTCGATTCGGTAGAAGCCTGTGCGGAAGTTTCGTTTTTCCTCTTTCGCACGGGCAGTTATCTTGTCTCCTGGTTTAGCTGATTCAATAAACTGGATTGTTGTGGTGAGTCCTAAAGATGTTTTTCCGTATGCATTACATGCCGCTGAAAAAGCGTGATCGGCTAAGGCATAAATGACGGCTCCGTGAACTGTCCCGTAAGCATTTACCATATGGCTTTGTACTTCAAGAACGGCCTCTGCAAGACCTGCCCGAAACTTTGTTAACTCAATTCCCAGCGATCGGGCATACGGATCGTTCTTTACTTGCCTATGGATTTGGTCATAGTGTTTTTCGTGAATGTTCACTTCATCGATTTTTCTCTTCATCATCGTCTCCTCCTTTGGTCATGAGGTTGTTCAATTAAAAACCCATTGCACCAGTATCATATAGATAATCGTTCCTCCGGCAATAGAAAGGAGCATATTTTTCTTCCAAAAATGAAGCAGCGCAACTGCCGCTGCCCCGATCAGTTCGGGGATTCCGCGGCTGCCGGAAAGCAGGCTCACATCCTTAAAACAATAAACGATCAAAAGTCCGATTACCGCTGAAGGAAGCACTTTTCCAAGGTATTGAACATATGTCGGCGTAGGTTTGTCCGATGGAAAAATCATAAAAGGAAGAAACCTTGTCAGCATTGTGCCTAACACGATCATGGCAATCGTGATCATTTGCTGTGTAAAACTCATCGTCATACAGTAACCTCAGCTTTCTCTAATGGTTTTCTAAGGACAGTAAGTACCCCGAGAATGGCCAGCATAGCTGGGATAATGAAGTGATTTCCGCCAAAGATGATCAGACTGACTGCAGAAAGTCCGAGTCCTGCAAGCGCGCTGTGGTGCTTTTTCTCTTTCATCCATTGTTCTATGAAAATTACCACAAAAAGAGCAGTCATCACAAAATCGAGCCCTTCTGTGTTGAACCGGACAAAAGATCCGAAAACGCCGCCGATCGCCGCTCCTATCACCCAATAGAAATGATTGAACAGCGTCACGAAGAACATAAACCAGCCCTTGTCTATATCCTTTGGAACATTTACGGTACAATTGATAGAAAAAGATTCGTCGCACAGTCCATAAATCAGATAAAACTTTTTTCTGCCTGTTCCCCTATACTTATCCAACATAGAAATGCCATAAAACAAATGGCGTGCGTTCACCATGAGGGTTAGAAATAGGGCATTCGTCGGGTTAAAGGCGGCAAGAAGTAAATTGGCCGCAACAAACTCCATTGATCCTGCAAAAATAGCGAAGCTCATTATGATAGGGTAAATTGCATTGAACCCTAAGGAATTCATATAAATTCCATAGGCGATCCCCAAAAAAACAAAGCCTGCAAGAATAGGTACGGTATATGGAAAAGCCGCTCGACATGCACTCCATATATGATCTCTTTTTGTCACATGGTTCACATCCTCTGTTACCAGCTTTATTCCATACAAATTTAACATACGAAATCCATACAATAAACAAGATAATTGTATGGATTACAATTATTTAGTTTAAAAAAAGCCCCATTTTCAGGGACTTTTACAGATCGGGCCTCCTTTAATTGTCCCCTCTTTAAAACTTCCCGTTCTGCATTTGAATTCCAAACTATTGATGATATTATTGTATGGAATTTAAATGTAGGAGGAGCAAAATGCCAGTCAATTCGTTTGACAACTATCCAATGTCTTGGAAACCTGATAAGAAAGCATTGAAGCGTCCTTATTATTATTCGATTGCGACATTGCTTGAAGAGGATATCGTAAACGGTTTTTTGGCGCCTGGGACAAAGCTGCCTCCGCAACGGGAACTGGCAGATTTTCTTGATTTAAACTTTACCACGATTACACGCGCCTACAAACTATGTGAGTTCAAGGGGCTGATTTATGCTGTCACCGGAAGCGGCACCTTCGTCGCTCCTAATGCTGCCCGCTCTATCACCATTTCCGCAGATAAGGTGACAAACTGCATTGATCTCGGATTTGTAGCCTCTTTTGAGCAAACCAACGGAATGGTAGCGGAGGTTGTTCAAAAAGCTGCAGATAAAAGCTATTTGGAGAAGCTAATGGACTACAATGACCCGACTGGTATTCCGCATCAAAAAACGGCAGGGCTAAACTGGATGGAATCTTTCGGTATTCACGCAGACCAAGAACATATTGCGATTGTTTCCGGTGCTCAAAATGCGTTGGCCATTGCATTGACCTCGCTGTTTGACCCTGGTGACCGCATTGCAACTGACCTATACACGTATTCGAACTTTATTGAGCTGGCCAAAATGCTCCATATTCAATTGGTACCTGTTTCCGGTGACCAGTATGGAATGCTGCCGGATGAACTTGAAAAGCAGTGCTGCCAGACGAAAATTCACGGCATATTTCTGATGCCCTCATGCTGTAATCCGACAACCGTGATGATATCAGATGTTCGAAAGCATGAATTAGTGGAGGCCATCCGCAAGCATGATTTGCTGTTGATCGAGGATGATATTCATGCGTTTCTGACGGCAGGGATTGTATCAGATTATCAGCAGCCAATGTTTAGTTTGCTTCCAGATCAGAGCATATACATTTGCAGCACCTCAAAGTCGATATGCTCCGGGTTAAGAGTTGCCTATATGGTGTATGGGGATGCTTTACGGGAAAAGATATTGCAGGGCATTTTTAACATCAATGTCAAAACGTCATCTTTAGATGCGGAGGTCATTACTGAGCTGATTTTATCAGGTAAGGCTCATGAAATCGTTGCTCAAAAGAAAAAGCTTGCACAGTCGGCCAATGATCTTTATGCGGCATATTTTCCTGTAACTGAGCCTGGTGAACATCCTCTTAGTTTATACCGATGGCTTCCGATTGAAGAGCATGCTGACTCATCACAATTGGAGACGGATTTGAGGAAGCGTGGGATTCGGGTTTTTCATTCCGACCGTTTTCTCAGCGGGCAGACGACGCGCGAAAAATATTTGCGCATTGCGCTTTCTTCTACAAATTCATTAGATGAGCTGAAATTAGGGTTGGATATATTAAAACAGTATCTCGGATAAGTTGATTAATTACGGCCTTGCCAACATGTATGCATGAAGATAGCTCTTCCCTATGAAGATAATTTACAATTCTGTTACATCATGTAAAATGGTAATTTGAAAAGAAATCTTACATTTGGGAGGTTGTGAAATGCCATATAGAATGAAGCTGTATGTCCATCCGCTCCGCTGAAATTGCCGGATCAGGCGAAAAAAGGCCAGTCAAATAAAATGACTGGCCTCTCTGTATTACATATGATTTACAAAGTGGAGATATCAATCACGAATCGATAACGCACATCGCTGCGAAGTACGCGCTCATACGCTTCATCTTGCGGAGCGATGCCGTGTTCAGCAGCGAAATCAAGCATCTCTTGTGTCTCGCGAATGCCGCCGACTAGCGAACCTGGAATGCTGCGGCGGCCCATAATTAAGGAAAACACACTGTATTGATCCGGTTCTGCCGGCGCGCCGACGTTAACAAGTGTTCCATCTACGCGAAGAAGCGATAAATAGCATCAACGTCCAGATTGGCGGACACCGTGTTTAAAATGAGGTCAAAACGGCCCGGCCAGTTCAATAAATACAGTAGGATCACTAGTTGCAACTAATGGTCTGCGCCAAAACGCAAGGCTTCTTCTTGTTTATTCAAAGAGCGGCTCAGGACCGTTACTTCTGCCCCCATGGCATGCGCGAATTGGATGGCGACATGGCCGAGTCCCCCCATTCCAACAACGGCAATTTTCTTGTCGGGACCTGCGTTCCAATGCTTCAAAGGAGAGTACGTGGTAATGCCCGCGCATAAGAGCGGGCTGGCAGCATCCAAGTTCAGACTGTCCGGAATGCGGACAACGAAATCTTCTTTGACCACGATGTACTGGCTGTAACCGCCGTATGTCGGATGACCATCGTAGTCTAAACAGTTATACGTTTGGATCACGCCTTTCGTACAAAATTGCTCCTCTCCGCTCCGACAGTATTCACATTCGCCGCAGGAGTCGACGAAGCAGCCGACCCCGACGCGGTCGCCGACAGCAAATTTTTTAACGTCTGGTCCTACTGCTTTGACAACGCCGGCGATTTCATGTCCCGGAACCATTGGAAAGATTCCGCCTCCCCATTCATCATAACTCTCCTTGCTTTTTTCGATTAAGGCTGCGAATAAGCTGCATCTACAGAATAATCGTTAAAGTCCACTTTAACGCAAGGGTTTTTGTGAAATTTCCTGATAAAAGCCGTCTCCAGCCTGCGCTGGAAACGGCTTTTTTTAGAGTTGCAAAGGGTGTGACTTGTATACGGATAAACGGCATGTTTACATATCCCACCAAAAGGATTCGGGAAGCGAGTATTGGCCGTTTAACAGGATTGTTTCACCAATCGCGGGAGCAATCATGTTGGCGCCTTTTTTTTCAGCTTCTTTCAAAGCACGTTCAATCGGCTCTTTCCAGCCATGATAGGCGAGGGTGAACGCGCCCCAGTGAATCAACATCATGTTCTTTCCTTTTACATCTTTGTGGGCCTGTACAGATTGTTCGGGTGTCATATGAATCCCGGACCAGCGTCTGTCATATTGACCGCCCTCCATTAAGGTGATATCAAAAGGGCCGTATTTTTTGCCGATTTCCTTAAAATGTTCATCATATCCCCCGTCACCGCTCGTATAAAAACGCGTATGCTTTCCGAGGATAACCCAGCCGCCCCACAGGGTCGTGTTTCGATTCAACAATCCTCTACCCGAAAAGTGTTTGGACGGTGTCAAGGATATCGTCAAACCTTGAAACTCCGTTTCATCCCACCAATTGAGCTCTGTGATTTTTTCTTTCTCAACTCCCCACCGTATCAAGTGTGCGCTGACTCCGTGGGGAACGAAGAAATGACCGGCCTTTTCCTTCAGCTTTAAGATGGATGGATAATCTAAGTGATCATAATGATCATGTGTGATCAAGACGGCGTCAATCGGCGGCATATCATCGACCATATGCAGGATGTCTTCGCTGTAGCGTCTGCTTCCGATAAATGATACGGGTGAAGCGATTGAACCCAGCATAGGATCTACGAGTATTTTTTTGCGGTCGATGCTCAGTAAAAAAGCGGAATGTCCAAACCATGTTAAGCTGTCTTCGTTATCTTTAACTGTGCTCCAATCGATCTTAGAAACAGGGATTTGACCGGAAGGGTTGCGTTCCTTGCCGCCGGAAACAGCGTCTCTCATCATCGAGAAAACGCCGGAGATTCCGCCCATATCCATCTTTTCCGGAGCTTGATTGACAAATTTGCCATCTGCATAATTGTCAAAGCTTTGATACAGCTTTTTTTGTTCTGTGCTTGGATTTCCCCCAAACACAGGGTGTAACTTGATGAATAACAAAACAGCCGCGCAAAATACGATGATAAAAATGAATAAAAACATCATGATTTTTTTCATTGTTCCTTCCTTTTTAGGATGATCTCTTGCTTTCTCTTATTCTACCGATTATACCTGCATCATCGCCAGTGTAACGCTGTACTGTTTGAGATAATACCATCGTAGCTGAATACCGTGCATAACTAAACAGCGAATAAAAATTTAAAGAACCCTTCGAATTTGAAGAGTTCTTTTTTGAGGCACCTTGACATAGACAAGTCATGTGCCACATTTCTTTTTAAATGAAGGTTTCCATTCTGACAAGTCCTGATAAACAAATGTTATATTGTCACATATTTCATAAGCAACTTCATACATATGTTCTATATCCTTAGCTGTAAATAATATACTTCCTTTGCGCCCTGTACTGTCAACAATAGGTGATATGGTGTCACCCTCTTTTACAAATAGATCAATTAATACGACCTCGGAAATGTTAGCTAGCTCATTGTATTTGATTTCTTTTATGCAACCTGGTTTTGGAATCAAGCTTAAAGACATAGCTTGACATTTTGAAGGTACACATCTAAATTCATCTATAGTCTTGGTAGCTAACGCATCATAATAGTATCCAAATTGAGATATGCCGGTTGTTAGTTCCACCATTTTCCATATGTTTCCGCCACCTATCCTAACTTGAGACTCTATGATTATTGGCTTTTTTTGTTTGTCTAACTTTACCTCTGTATGAGTAATGCCGTCTTCCAGTTGCATGTCCTCCAAAAATAGCATTACTTTCTCCATAATTAATTTTTTTTGGGATTCATCTATAGGTGCCGGCATAATAGTATAGTTTATTATAAACGTATCTTCTTTAAATATTTCAGCTGATATAGCTAGTATAGAGTGTTTTTTGTTATAAGAAACGGTTTCGACCGTATAAACTACGTCACCTTCAACGTACTCTTCCACTAAAACAGGTAGTTGAATACCATTATCTTTAATAAATACCTCTACGTTATCTCCCGTGTCTAGCTTAGACACTCCTATACCACCTGCACCAATCGGAGGCTTTATTATAATGCTGCCTTTTTTGTTCAAAAATTCATCAATGTCTTTTATGTTATTGCAAACTGTCGAATCTATCGAAAAGTCTTTGCCTGCTAGAATTTCACGCATCATGTCCTTATTGCGGGTTATCATATTAGCATTGTAAGAAGGTCCTTTAACATTAAAAATCTTTGCAATTATGCAAGCCGTATCTAAGGCTGCTTCGTTGAAAGATACTACCACCTCAAATGGTTTCTCTTTGTACAATTCTTCAGCATAGTATACAGACAAGGGTATATTTGTTGTGTCTATTTCTTTTTTATAGAAACACTTTTCTAAAATAGTTCCATCAAAGTATATGTGTTTAGTGTAAGACCCTATATACGAAACAGTATACCCCCTATCTAAAGCATCTTGTATAGGTTTTGTCCATCCCCCTATAAATAAAATGTGTGGTGTATTTTCTATGTCGATTCCTTTTGATATCTTATACATCATAATCATCTCCTCTATAATGAACTCGTATATTCAATTTCGGTTCCTTTTGATACGCCTCGCCTTAACAACATCATTAAACACAATGTTGTTCCGAAGCCCCCTATAAATAACGTAGTTTGAAGCCCGAATATAGAAACTAAAAATGCACTAGCAAAACTTCCTAATGCCCAAGCTCCCCAATTAAGCGTACGCTGTACAGCATTTACTCTGCCTAGCATGTGACTTGGTGAAGCAAGTTGTCGTATGGTTGCAGAGTAAGGGCCAAATACACCTTCTCCCATGCCATGTATGATACTTGCAGCTACTAAACCGTAAACGGTTCCCAAATATCCCATTATCGGTATAAAGGCCAGACCGATAACTGATACAGTAGCGCTATAAATAAGCATTTTTGTATTATTAATTTGTTGACTTTTTTTCATGAGTAATGTATTGCCTATTAAAAATCCCACCGCTGCTGAACCTACAACAAAGCCTATTTCAAGTTCAGATAGACCCATTACCTTATAAAGGAATATTACTAAAATACTATTTAGTATGTATTTAAAAAAACCGTAAACAGCGCCACAGCTTACAATTGGTTCTAATACAGGGTGTTTTTTAAAATATATCAAACCTTCATATATGTCTTTGTATACGGATTTTATATTTGCGTTTTTTAAAGAGCCCTCTGTATGCGGTTTAAACTTTGAAATAAATAATACAAACACAAAACAAACAAAATACGTTACTGCGTCAACAGTGAAAGAGCCTGTTAATCCAACTAGAGTAATAACGATTCCTGCTAGCATAGGACCAATTACTATAGAGAGAGACTCTGAAAGAGCTAGTAGTGCATTTCCTTTTTTTAAGTTGTCTTTATCTGTTAATATTTCAGGCAAGAAAGAGGGAATTGCAATGTTGTAAAACGTAGTAAATACTCCATTCAAAAACATGAGAAACACCAATAAAGGGAACGTTATTATATTTGTTACAGTCAGTATGAATACTGCTAAAAATAAAACGCCTTGACATATACTACAAATTAGCAAAATATTTTTTCTGTGAAGGATGTCTATCAAAGCACCAGCTACTAATCCGAAAATTAGGTAGGGTATGAATATAATCCCACGAAGCATGGCAGCATTTGCCTCACTTGTTTGTAGCACCTCTAATGCAAAAAGAGGCAAAGCTACTATTGTAAACTGGGTACCTAACAAACTTACAGACTGTCCTAGCCAAAGCTTGTAAAAATTAAAATGTATTTTATTTTTCATAATAACCCCCTATTAATTCATATTATTCGAAACCTTGTTATACGCCAGTTCCCTTATTCAGCATTGTTTTGGGCGTAACCCCCATCCATAGTATATCTCCTATGATGACCCTCGTACGCGTTTGCGAATGTAAAAGCAAGATATCAAAATTGTAGTTTTTGTTTTGATGTTCAACTACAGGTGTAATTATATTGAAACAAATGACCTCAGTTTTTTAAAAAGCTGAGGTACTCTCCAATGATCCTAATGAATGTACAGCATCAATAATCAACGAATTTATAAAACCATATCATTGAACAGGAAACATTTATCGTTGAGATTAGTGTGGATTATGAGAATCACGTGGAGGAATTGAAAAATACAATTCTAATTTTGGATTACATATCAAATGAATCCTTACGTCGTCGTATCAGTGAAAAAAGGTGAGACCATGAATGGCCTTGCGAGCGCCTTATTTTTGGGAAACGAGGGGAATTGGGATGGGAACATATTAATTTTCTTGGAGTATACACCTTTGATATGAAGAATATAGCAAGCTTAGGTTCACTCAGCCCTCTTAATCAATGAATTAAAGCCGATGGTACCTTAGCATATTGTTGGTGGCCCCCAGATAGAAACCGTGGGAGGTTTACAAAAAAAGAGCTGACGTTAATCGTCAGCTCCAGCTTTTAAAATCGGACAGATTCAGAAGGTTGGAAAAACCGGTCCACCGCTTCATCGGTTACATCTGAAACGTGCCGGTACTTGTAGTTCGGCGATTGATCACGGTCGATCAGGACGGACCGGACGCCTTCGAAGAAATCGTCGTGCTTTAAAAAGTTCTTCGCCAGCACAAGATCCGTGGCAAAGCATTCTTCCAATGTTTTTTGACGTCCGTCCGCCAGCTGTTTCAATGTGATTTTCAATGAAAATGGCGCTTTTGAAAGCATCGTTTTTTTCACATTCGAGCTAAAAGTGCTTCCTTCGCTTTCGAGCGATTGAAGGATCTCTTCGAGCTTATCATACTTAAAATGCCGGTCAATCGCTTGCTGATCACGGGCGAGCGTGCTTTCTTGGGAGGGCTTCGTTTTCGATTCGCCGATCAGCTGATTGAGCTTTTCTTCAACGTTTACAAGGCGCCAATCTGTTTGTTCCACTGTTTGGATCAATCGTTCTAAAGCGCCGCTCTCCATGTAGGCGTCTGCCCCATTGATATACAGCACGTCTGCCGCATGGATGACAGATGCCGTTAATCCAAGATATCTTCCTATGTGTCCCGGAGCTCTGTTTAAAAAATAGGCTGCCCCGACATCCGGAAAGAAACCGATATTCATTTCAGGCATCGCCCATTTTGTCCTCTCCGTGACAATCCGGTGGCTGGCCCCGTATGTCAGGCCGACGCCTCCCCCCATGACGATCCCATCCAAGCAGGCGATGATCGGTTTCGGAAATCGATGGACTGCCATATCGACTTCGTACTCTGTTTCAAAAAAGCGCTCGGCATCTTGCAGGGCCTGTTTTGACGAACGTGCTTCATAGAGTGCCTTAATATCCCCTCCGGCACACAGTCCTTTTGGTCCTGCACCTTTGATGAATACAACAGAAACGTTTTGATCTGTCTCCCACTCGTTTAATTTTTCACCAATCAGACGGACCATGTCGTATGTGAGGGAGTTGAGCGCTTTCGGGCGATTCAAAACAATCGCTGCGGCGCCGTTTTGATTAACGGAAAACAGCACATCATCGGACATCTGGATCCACTCCTTTTATGAATGATGAAAGTTTGGTTTGCGCTTTTCGACAAATGCGTGAATTCCTTCTTTGGCATCTGAAGTGACAAACAGCTCGGCGAATCTGTTTCGCTCTCTCTCCAGTGCCTGTTCCATGCTTTCAGAGGCGCCCTGTACGACACATTCGACGGCGCGTCTCACGCTGGTCATGCTTTTTCCTTCGATAAAAGACGACGCGACCCCTTCTGCCGTCTTCATCAGTTCCTCCCCCTTTACCGCCATCTGCGCAATTTTCAGCTCTACCGCTTCTTGAGCTGAAAGCGTTCGGCCCGTCAGGATGAGATCGAGTGCTGTCGCTGTATCCGTTATGTTGCGAAGCCGCTGTGTACCTCCAAAAGCGGGAATCAAGCCGAGCTTTAATTCGGGAAGGCCGAGTGTTGCATCGTCTGATACGATTCTGAAGTGGCAGCTCATTGCGAGTTCCAGGCCTCCGCCAAGAGCCGGTCCGTTTATCGCCGCAATGACGGGCTTATTGGAAGCTTCGATTTCATCACAGAGCGCCTGGCCCCCTTTTGCGAGTGCCAGCCCTTGTTTTTGGTCCCCGAGTTTTGAAACGAATTCTTTTATATCCGCTCCCGCCACAAAAAATCGTCCTTCTCCTGTGACGATGATCGCTTTTGTCTCCTCGTCGCGGGCCAATTCCCGAAAAAGAGAGCGCAATTCGGCGATACAGGAAGAAGAGAGTGTATTTGCCGGCGGATTGTTCAACGTGACGGTCGTGATGCTATGTTCTGTTTTAAGTGTGGCATATTTCAAGTTCAATATTGATCCCTCCCTGTTGAAATAGAAAAGGCCCCTCTGAAAAAATCTGTTGCGCATGAGAGGGAGCCTTATGTTAAGAATTAGAACCAGCGTTCGGTGACGACCTTTTTGCGCGTGTAAAACTGGACGCCATCTTTTCCGTTTGTCCCAAGGTCTCCATAGAAAGAGGCCTTGTTCCCTGCGAAGGAGAAGAATGCCATCGGAGCTGGTACGTTGACATTGACGCCGATCATTCCGGCATCGATTTTGTCGCGGAACTGCTGGGCGCTTTTCCCGCTCGACGTGTAGATGACAGCGCCGTTGGCAAACTTGGATTGATTGGCGAGCTCGATCCCCTCATCAAGGTCTTGTACGCGGACGACGCTCAAGACCGGCGCAAAGATTTCGTCCTGCCAGATTTTCATCTCCGGTGTTACATGATCGAAAATCGTGGCTCCCACAAAATATCCTTCCTGAACATCCGGATTGCGTCCGTCCACGGCGAGTGCGGCTCCCTCTTTTATACCGCTGTCGATATAGTCAAGAACGCGTTCTTTATGGACTTCGCGGATCAGCGGGCCGACAAAGTGATCCTCTGATCTGCCGTCCCCTGTCTTCAGCTTCCGTGTTTCAGAGACGAGCATTTCCATGAAGTCATCGGCGATGTCATCAACGACCGCCGCGACGGAGCAGGCCATACAGCGTTCTCCGCTGCTTCCGAATGCCGCCCCGATGATGCCTTGAACCGATTTTTCAAGATGGCAATCCGGCATCACAATCGCATGGTTTTTTGCGCCGGCCAGCGCCTGAACGCGCTTCCCGTTGGCTGTGCCCGTTTGATACACATATTTTGCGACCGGTTCTGAACCGACGAAGGAGACGGCTTTAATATCATCGTTCTCCAATATTCCGTTTACAACATCCTTTCCTCCATGAACGAGGTTCAGCACACCTTTCGGAAACCCGGCTTCATAAAACAGCTCGACAAGCTTTCCGGCAAGAATAGGAGTGCGTTCCGAAGGTTTCAGGACGAACGTGTTTCCGCAAGCAATGGCGAGCGGAAACATCCACAGAGGAACCATCATTGGAAAGTTAAACGGCGTAATACCGGCGACGACCCCCAAAGGATAGCGCCAAATCGATCCGTCGATGCCCCCTGCTATCGCGGGCAGGGATTCTCCCATCATTAAAGTAGGTGTGGCTGTTGCAAGCTCAACAACTTCAATTCCGCGCTGCACTTCGCCTCGGGCATCTTTTAACGTTTTGCCGTTTTCCGCCGTAATGATGTCTGCCAATTGTTCTTTTTGCTCTTGAAGAAGCTGCAAATATTTGTATAAAAGTCTCGCCCGATTGGGGACAGGCACAAGTGACCAGGTCTGATAAGCATGTTTGGCAGCCTGCACGGCACGATCTACATCCGCTCTCACAGATAGGGGCGCATAAGCGATGACGTTTCCGTTTGCAGGATTGACGACTTCTTCAGCTTTCGTACCTGAGGAATTCACCCACTCCCCGTCGATATGGTTCATAATTTTCTTGGCATTCGTTGTGATCATGTGCGTTCTCACCTCTCCTTACCGATAAGTTGTCTTCTGTTCGCTTATTTTTTTGTATAAAACAGACATATCTTTTTCACCGTATCCATTTTGATTAGCTTCTTCATAGATGCCGAAGAGAATCTTGCTCACCGGCAGTTCAACCTCATTTTTCTCAGCCAAATCCAGTGCAAAGCCAAGGTCTTTCAGCAGCAGCTTCAAAGAAAAGCCAGGTTCATAGTTTTCATTCGCTATGAAACTTTTATAGTTGCGCTCATAGATTCGGCTCTGCCCATAGCTGACGTTCAGCATCTCAAACAATTTTTCGAGATCGAGATTGCTGTTTTTGGCAAGGTGCAAGGCTTCACTGATGCCGGCTGTATAAAAACCGATTAAGAGGTTGTTGATCAGCTTCGTATTCGTTCCGCTGTCGATGTTTTCGTTCACATGAAAAATATTCTCGCCCAATACGTTGAAAATAGGCAATGCTTTATCAAAAACAGACTTCGGCCCCCCGACCATAAAGGTAAGCGTCCGGTTGACCGCTCCGATTACACCGCCGCTGACCGGCGCCGCAAGAAAATCAATTCCTTTGCTTTTCGCTTCCTCTGCAATCCGGATATTCAGTTCAGGAGCGACCGTGCTTGTATCAATCAGAAGGACGCCTGGTTCAGCCAGGTGGACGAGCCCCTTTTTCCCCAGAAAAACCTCCTCTGCAGCTTTTGATGAAGGAAGGCTTGTGAGGATGGCGTCACACTCTTTTACCATCTTTTCAACTGAAATCCCGATCGTTCCCCCTGCATGATGGAGGGCCAATTCAGCTTCTTTGTTAAGGTCCGTTCCATATACCGCAAAGTTCTCCTGAAGCAAATTTTTCGACATGGGCAGACCCATGTTGCCCAAACCGATAAACCCGATTTTTTTCAAACGGTTTCCCTCCGATCACACCGTATATTTTTCATGAGCGGCTATTTTCTCTGCGATTTCGCGTTTTTGAGCAAACAGATTGCTGAAAAGGGGCAAAGTAAGGCTGTGAACCTCTTCCAATTCGAGCTTTCTTTCAGCTTCATCAGATTCTATGCCTGATAAGGCGGTTACCGCCATCTCTTCAATTTTGCGGAAGCCTTCTTCACAAATAACGTTCGTCATCATTTCTTTCAACCGTGCTTTTTCGCTTCCGTATCTTTTGGTTGCCTTTTCGGTCCGGAGGGCGGCGGATTCCATCACATAGAGTTCTTTTTGCATGTCGGCGAGAATCCGCGCGTATTCCTGCTCCTTTTGAATGTTCACGCGGGAGCGTTTAAGCGCTTTTAATGTTTTGCCGAAAAGCCTGTTGGACAGCTGAATAAACCGCCGGTTTCGGTTTTCCCCGCTGCTTAATTGAGCTTCCGGCTCTGAGATGCCGTTTTGCTTCACTTCTTTCATCATCAGTTTGGCGATCGTCAAACGGTTAATCTCGTTTGTCCCTTCGAAAATCCGGCTGATCCTCGCGTCCCGGTACAAACGTTCGACTTCGTACTCCTGCATGTATCCGTAGCCGCCATGAATCTGCACCGCCTCGTCTGCATTTCGGTCGAGTATTTCGGAGCAGTGAACTTTATTGATCGCGCATTCGGATGCATAGTTTGTGAGTTTTCTCAGTCTGTCGTCTAATGGCTCAGCCGAATTTAAAACATGGTCCAGGCAGTCTGCCGTTCTGTAAGCAGCGCTTTCGGCGCCGAAAATCGAAATTGCCATGTCGGCAATCTTTTCTTGAATCATTGAAAAACCGATGATCGGCTTGTTAAATTGTTTGCGCTGTTTGGCGTAGTTAACGGCAAGGTTCAATGCTTGCTTTGCCATTCCAATGTTCGAAAACGCGAGCTTTAAGCGGGCCATGTTTAAAATGTTCAAAGCGACGTGATGACCTTTCCCGACATGACCCAAAACATTGTCGTTTGGCACCTCGACTTCTTCGAGGATTAAGGTTGCCGTCGAAGACCCTTTGATTCCCATCTTCTTCTCTTCAGGTCCGATGGAAACGCCTTTAAACGAACGTTCGACGATAAATGCTGTCATGCCTTCCGCCGTTTTTGCAAAGACAACATATACATCAGCTACTTGCGCGTTCGTAATCCACTGTTTTTCCCCGTTTAAAACCCAGGCTGTTCCTTCCCCATTCAAGACGGCCGTCGTTTTTGCGTTTAAAGCATCTGAGCCTGCGCCCGGCTCTGTCAGAGCATATGCTCCGATCCATTCGCCCGATGCCAGTTTCGGAAGGTATTTTCGTTTTTGTTCTTCTGTTCCATAATAAATATACGGCAATGTCCCGACGCCCGCATGAATATTAAAGGAGACGCTGAACGATCCGCCGGCTCCCATTTTCTCTGCTACTAACCCGGAAAGCTTCTTGCTGAGTGAAAGGCCGCCGTATTCCTCAGGAACTTCGATACTGAGCAATCCGAGCTCTCCCGCTTTTTGAAACAATTTTTTCACGCTTTCGTGATCCTGCTGATCGATCGATTCAAGAAGGGGCATGACTTCATTTTTGACAAATGATTCTGTCGTTTTTGAAATCAGTTGATCTTCCTCTGTGAAATCTTCCGGCGTAAATCCTTCAGCAGCCGATTCGTGTTGAGAAATCAAGGGTTCATTCCATCGAATTTTTGCTTTCCCCATTGCTTTCCTCCTCGCTTCCGCTAAAAAGAGTGATAAACTGAGATAAAAAGACGATGAATCCGCTTACATTTTACCTGATACGAATCATCGTCTCCTTTTCTCATCCAGATAAGGACCAACCAATTATGAAGGGCACGGGTGTTTCGGTCATTTAGCAGGCTTTTTTTCTGCTTGTCGCCGGAACACAGCCCCGCTTTTTTGTTTCATGAAGCATCTGTTCGCGAAAAGCTCCGGGCAGTGCAGCTGATGTGTAAGTTATGAAGCTTTTAATATCAGCTTATCAAATAATTGGAAGATTTCCAAATGTTTTTTTGGTTTACTCTATTTTACTTGTGAAAGCTTGGGAATATGCATTGTCCGCCTTGTGGCGAACGCGTTTTGGCAAGCCGGCATGCTTTTTTTGAAAAAGTAAAACAGACCATCGTTTTGATGGTCTGTTTAGAAAGTGTACCGTTGATGGCTTATTCATTTGACAGGCTTGAGACGATACATTCTGCACGGCCGGCGATTGTAAATTCTCCAAAGCCCGCAGGCAGCAGCATGTGATCTCCTTTTATAAAAGAAAAGTCGTTGCCGCAAGACGTGTTGATCTGCCCTTCCCCTTCTATGACGCTGACAAGAAGAAACGGTTTATCCTGTTTGAAACAGGCTGATCCTTTTACATCCCATTTTGCTACTGAGAAATAAGGACGCTCAATCAGTGCGGCAGTCTTGACATTACCCGATGTTTCATATTGAACATCTTCGCGGCCAGGCGAAGACGGGACGTCGATCACTTCTATGCTTTTTTGCAAATGGAGCTCGCGCAGATTTCCTTCAGCATCTTTTCTGTCATAATCATATAGTCTGTAGGTTGTGTCTGAATTCTGCTGCGTCTCCAAAATCAAAATACCTTTTCCGATCGCATGGACGGTTCCGCTCGGCACATAGAAGAAATCTCCCGGCTTCACTTTGACGCGGCGCAAGAGCTCGTTCCATTTCCCGCGTTCGATCATTGAGACCAGTTCTTCCCGCGTTTTGGCATGGTGGCCGTAAATGATCTCCGCATCTTCTTTACAATCAATGATATACCAGCATTCCGTTTTTCCAAGCTCCCCGTCTTCGTGCAGTTTTGCATATTCATCGTTTGGATGCACTTGTACGGATAGGTCTTGGTCGGCGTCCAAAATTTTTGTCAGAAGAGGAAAGCGGTCTCCCTTTATATGTCCGAATAAATGGCGATGTTCATTCCATAATTCACTGAGTGTGAGCCCTTTATACATGCCGTTTTTCACGACGCTTTGCCCATTTTGATGGGCGGCGAAAGCCCAGCACTCCCCCGTTTGTTCGGATGGAATCTCGTAGCCGAAAGAGGCTAAAGCTGTGCCGCCCCAAATTCTTTCTTTAAAAACAGGCTCGAAAAATAATGGTTCAGTCATGACGGGCATCCTCCTTTTTTAGATGATTTCATCCAGAAGTTTGTATGCTTCTACTTTTGTTTGAGCAGAGAGAAGCTTGTCCCTGTAGGTGTCATCCATCAGTTTTCGGGAGAGCATTTGCAGAAGCTTCAGATGCTCGTTTCCCCCGCTTTCTTTCGGGACGGCGATCATAAAGATCAGTTTGGCGTCAGTTCCGTCAAGACTCTTCCAGTCGACGCCCGAACGTTTGATGCCGAATGCTACACTCGGCTTCTTGACGGCGTCAGACTTCCCGTGCGGGATCGCGATGTTCATGCCGATTGCCGTTGTCCCCTCTAATTCGCGGTTCATGATCGCTTGTTTAAATTCGCTTTCCGAATGCAGTGCACCTTTACGGGACAATTTTTGAATCATTTCATCGATAATGTCGTCTCTCGTATCCCCTGATAAATGAGGTTCGATCAAATCTGTATCAATGATGTCTGTGAGCTTTTTAATTTCCGGTATTTCGGATTTTTTGCTTTCCGCTTTTATTTCGATGTTCGGCTGCGGAATGTCATGAACTGCAGCAGTCTCACTTGCCCCTGCAGGAGCGGCTGCGACCTCTTTTTTGAGTACATTGACCAAAAGAGCGGTGACCAGGGATCCGGCAATAACGGCGATGAAGAACATCAACACATGATCGACAGCGCCAAGCACTGCTACAATCGGTCCGCCGTGGGCGACTCTGTCCCCTACATTACCGATCATGGCGATCACAGAACCAGTCATTGAACCCGCCATAATACTTGGTATGACGCGAAGCGGGTCCTGTGCAGCAAACGGTATGGCACCTTCAGTAATACCGAATAACCCCATTGTAAATGCTGCTTTTCCCATTTCTCTTTCTTGCGCCTGAAATTTTCTTTTTCCTAAAAACGTTGCGATGCCAAGCCCGATCGGAGGAATACAAATGGCGACGGCGATCGGACCCATAATTTCATAGTTTCCTTCACCGATCATGGCCGAACCAAACAGGAATGCCACTTTATTGACGGGGCCGCCCATATCAAACGAAATCATCGCCCCTAAAATTAATGCCAAAAGAATCGAACTTGAGCCCTGCATACCAGCCAGCCAAACCGTCAAAGATTCAAAGATTTGCGCGACAGGCGCGCCGATCAGCAATACGAATGCCAAGCCGACAATAAGCGAGGAAACCACCGGTATGATGATGATCGGCATGATCGGCTGAATGGCTTTTGGCACTTTTAATTTTTTGATGGCCAGCGCCGCATATCCGGCTAAAAAGCCCGCGATAATGCCGCCGAGGAACCCCGCACCGCTTCCGCTGCCGTAAAAGCTTCCTGTCGCTGCGATGTATCCGCCGATCATCCCTGGCACAAGCCCCGGTTTATCGGCGATGCTGTAGGCAATATAACCGGCTAAAATCGGGATCATGAATGAGAATGAGGCAGCCCCGATTTGCTCAATCGTTTTCCAAAAAGATTCATCAGGAATCACTAACCCTTTCGGCGTTTTTTCACCTCCAAGCGTCAGTGCGACCGCAATCAATAATCCGCCGACGACGATGAAAGGAACCATAAATGATACACCGTTCATTAAATGCCGGTAAATCGGATTTTGTTTTTTCTCAGTTTGAGCTGAGGCTTCCGTTTTCGCAGCCGGCCGATAGACAGGTATATCGCCGCTGATCGCTTTTTGTATTAATTCTTCCGGTTTTCGGATGCCTTCCTGAACACCGACAGCCAGAAGTTTTTTCCCGATAAAACGGTCTTTGTTGACCGAGCGGTCTGCGGCTATGATAATCGCGTCTGCCTCGCGGATTTCCTGCTCGGTCAGCTCATTTTCCACCCCGATGCCGCCTTGTGTTTCGACTTTCATTTGAACGCCCATTCGATCGGCCGCTTTTTGCAAATTTTCCGCAGCCATATACGTGTGGGCAATTCCGTTTGGACATGATGTAATCGCTAACAGTTTCATGCGAATCCTCCTTCTGAAACTAAAGTAGTGAGCAGCTCTTGTCATTACTTTATAATAAAAACGTGTGTGTAAAAGCGTTGTTTTTTACCGCATGTTCCGGAAAAACCGGCTTTTTTAAAAAAACCGGACTGCAATAAGGGGCGACTTGTAACACTTGGGACTGATTGTGAAAATGTGCCGTATTGCAACAATTGGGGACTGAAATTTTTCGAAGAGGTGTAAAGTGAGGACATTCCTTTTTAATGAAGGATATCTCGAAATCAAGAAAATCAAGGTTGAACTTGTCAGCAAATCCCTTGCTGAACACGAAGATGTTTCCACTACAATGAAAAACTATGATCTTCGCGATTTTAAAGTAGAAAAGAATCAAATATTTATGTAAAATCACTCTTTTATTCAAAAACCAAGATCCCTTTCTTGAGGGGTTTTGTTTTTGAGTGAAATGTAAAAAAGAAAGTATTTCCTCCTATCATGTCGAGAGGATTAAATATTGAAACTTATTCTTTAATTTTCCGTATATCAATATAAAATGGCATCTAATGCGGGGAGGAATATTCGTTGGCTGAAAAGCAAAAAAGGGTTCCATTTTTTAAAAAATATTGGGTTTCTCAAATTGGTGTATTTTTATTGTCACAGATAATTTTTATTACATTTGAAACAACAGGATGGATACCTAATTATAGAGAGATTGATGGAACACTATTTGGGAGAATTACGGAATCGTCAATTTTTAAAGAATGGTTTACTTTTTATGAAACACCACAATTAAATTTACTTACTGTCTTTTTTGGCGTCTTCTTTCTTGTGCCAGGAATAATAAGTGCATTAAAAAACGTATTTTCGCCTAGACACTATAGTAATAGCTCTAAATAACCGTGATTAAAAATAAATATGGTTGATTAAAATGAATAAATTTGGGTTTTGCTTAGACGACTGGGTGCGATACTTCAATAAAGAGGTATCTATAATGTCTGACATTAAATAAGAAACCCATATTATTAAGGGTTCCAATAAATATCTTGACTTTTAATAAAATACCTCGACTTAGACGGCTTGATTTACATACAATAATACTTGGTATCGCAAGGATGAAAGAAATCAAGGAGTCTTTTGACAATTCGAAGACAGTTCCCTGTTTTATAGCGGCAACTGTGTTTTATGCGTACTCAAGTTTTCAATTTTTATACAGATGATGAAAAATTTCAATTGATCTGTATCCAGGCTTTATTTTCTTCGTGTTTATATTCGTTATTAAAAATGGAAGTGATCATTGATCACGAGCAGCACAATATAGGAGCTACTTGAACAGATGAAATCGGAGAAAGAAAAGGCATCCTAATGGATGTCTCTTTTATTTTGAAATTGAAGGGGGTGAAAAATCATTGCAGAAACCGGAAATGATTCTGCCAGGATGGAACAAAAAAAGCAGGCCGTCCACCTGCTTAATCTGTCTTAGTTTTCTTCCATCTACTCTTAACAATCACCATGAACAAAATGTAAATCAATACAACGATGATATTATACTTAGGGTCAATTTTTAAAAAGAAAGTATTAAAAGTCATCACTAGAAGCATGAGGAGTGTTGTAATCCACCATACAAACTCATATTCTTTATCACCCTTCTCTTGGCTCTTTTTATGTTTAACCAGGTCAAAAATCAAACAAGCAGTCATAAGAACCACTAAAACAGTTATTGTCACAGCAGACGAAAAATTTTCTCTAATAGTACTCATTATTATTCCAAACAGAGCACCACCTAAAAAAACCAAAAGAATTCTCATAAAATATCATGCCCTTCTTAATTCTATTAAAAAATATTTAGGTATATCCAAAGAAGGTTTATATTTAAGCAGATGAGCGAACGACTCCCGTTGGATTGAAAGTCTCCAAGTGTTTACTCTATTGTTAAATTATATCAGAAGAGATGGATGTTAAACAGATCATTGAGGTTGGTGGGTTAAACGAGCCCCTTCTGATTTTACGAGAAACAGTTATTACGAACTAAAAAAGAGCAGTTTGCTCTCGATTGGATAAATTGCCCAGTGTGTTTATCTGGATTCTTGCTCAGTTCAGCAATACAAAAAAGAATAGGATAAGCAGAACTGGTCACTGTTCACCTATCCCATTCTGTTGTCATTTATCAAATGCA
Source organism: Bacillus sp. FSL W7-1354 (assembly GCF_038002405.1). NCBI lineage: Bacteria > Bacillati > Bacillota > Bacilli > Caryophanales > Bacillaceae > Bacillus > Bacillus sp. FSL W7-1354. The sequence continues at coordinate 1,098,422 of NZ_JBBOCL010000001.1, forward strand.
TATCGATATTTTCTTGAATTTTAATGAAGGTCAAGGCAGCGCTCCGCCTTTAATAATCCAAATAAGATAAAAATGTCATCACATTTCTTTCTTTCGTCAGCTTTTGGATGAAAGCCGGCTGCTCGCTTAAGCTGGACAGCTCTTGAAACAATTGTTTTGTCATGTTTTGATCCTCGTGTTTGACAGCCAGCATAAAGACGAGCGATACTTTTTCAGAGCCCCAGTCAAGCGGCTCTTTTAATGTGGCGATCGCAATGGCTGATTGTTTAATCAATTTGGCGTTCGCGTGAGGAATGGCGATGCCCGCTCCGATGTTTGTCGCCGACATTTTTTCTCTCATGACTGCCTGTACAGCATATTCTTTTTCTACATAGCCTTTCTCGTATAAAGCCATCGCCAGCTGTTCAATCAGCTTGTAGCGGTGTTCTGATTCTTGCTGCAGGAAGACGAGGAAAGGAGTCGTGTCATTCAGCACTTTAAACGTTTTTTGTATTTGCCGGGACGATTCACCGAGCTGATCCATAAAAGCGCTGAGCTTTTTCTCATCGGCCGACTCGAGCAGCGGAGATACAACGATATGGGGAATTGATAAATCCTCCAGGCTGACCGTTGATATGACAAGATCGATATCTTCATGTCGTGCAGTATAGTCCGCCAAATCAGCTTTTGCGATGCAGTCCATCACGGCAATTTGGTAGAATTTCCGTTCAATTTTTGTCCGCAGCAGTTGTGACATCCCGATGCCCATATGACAGACAATGATCGCTTTTTTATGCTTGTCTTTTCCATAGCTGAAGCGCTCGATCGCCGCTTGGAAATGCAATGTCAGATAGGCGGCTTCTTCCTCGGGAATTGAAAGTGAAAACGTTTGGTTGATGTCTTCAAGAACATCAATGACAATATGAAACAGATATGGGTACATTTTTTTGATATCGTTGAGCATCGGATTTGATACGGAAAGGTCATAGCTCAGCCGGTTTAAAACGGTATTAAGGTGAATTTTCAATCCGTTAATCAAAACCCGGTCCTCGCGGAAATCCATCATTTTCAACTCTGAGACACGCCGGATTAAATATTCGACAACCTTTGGAAGCAAAGGGTTTTCCAGTCCGTTCTCCCCTTCTTTCCCAAATGGATAACGAACTTTGCCGCCTAATATATGCAATGTTAAATAGACGGCCTCTTCTTCAGGAAAGCGGATCGCAAAAACAGCTTCCAGCCGTTTTAAACAAGCAAACGTCCACTGAAATTCTTTTTTCTTTTTGACTGCATCTATTTCTTCCGGAGAAATGGTAATCGGCTGTTTCATTTTGATGCGGCGAATCATCAGCAGTGTATGCAACAGTAAATTTTCGAACGTTTCATCAGTGAAATATAAAGAATGTCGCTTTTGTAATGATCTGATCTCCCTCTTAACAAATTCCACTTCATGACTTAAAAATTGGCTTTTAATAAATCGGCTTGTAAACTCCGGGTTATCAATCAACTCCGAGATGCGCGCCAGCGCTTTTCTCTTATTTTTTTCACTTCCTTCGATCTTTAAACCGAGGCGCTGCTTGGACACAAGAGTGAGGCCAAACCGCTGGAGCCAAACTTCGATTTGATTCAAATCCCTTTTAATGGAAGACTTATTCAAGAAGTGCTCGGCAGCCATTTCTTTTGCAGAAACCGGCTTTGGATTCATTAATAACTGATAAGCGATTTGCAGCATCCTTTCTTCATCGGATTGCTGCTGTGCGGCGTGATGTTCGGTATATAACTGCCGGCTTAAACGGACCCTTTCATGATCTTCAATATTCAAATAAACGCCCAGTCCCGGTTTGCGAATCAATTGAGCATCAGAGTGCTGATTGAGATAATCTTCAATCGTTTTTAGATCATTTCTGATCGTTTTTTCAGAACACTTTACCCTGTCTGCGAAATCTTGTACGACTAAATAGTCTTCAGGTTCAGATAACAACAGATTCAGAATGTCTTTTTGCCTTGTATTCATATCTCTCTCACCTGTTTTTCTATCCTTCCCTAAAAAGAAATGATAGTATAAGTATACTACAAACGTAACCGTTTACATTATACAGTGAAATAAAAGGGTCAAAAGTTTCGTTTTTTACCGAAACTTCCGGAAAAAATGCTTTTATCAACACGGAAATTTTTCTTTTATAGGAATTTTTTATAATAGATGATAGTGGGAGGAAAGTAAAACAGCCGTACGGTTCTAAGCAACGAAAAAAGGATCAGCGAAAGCTCCTCCCGCTGATCCTTAAACTAAAATTCTCTTTTATTATAAAAGCTGAGCGATATCGCATATGAAACAGAAATCATCACGAGCAGTACGCCAACTAAAAGGATGAATGTGCCCGCATTTGACATTTCACTCAGAAAAGCCGTTAATTTTTGGCTTAGTGCAAGGTTTTCCCCCGCATTTATAAATTTAAAAAAGGCCGTCCCTCCAAATATAATGACGAAAAATATGATGATATTGGCCATTTTGGACTTCAAATAGCCATACTTAAAAATCAGAGGAAATGAGATCGAGCTAAATAATGTGACAGCCACAACAGCACCCATGACGCCTGAAAGTGTCAATGGGAAATCAAGCGGCAAGTGCAGCATATGTCCGATTGCATTGATCAAAGAATAGAAGAGAATGGCATAAGCCGCATAGACATAAACCGATACATATTTTGATAAGACGATGATGTTTCTTTTAATGGGCAAGCTGATCAGGATTTTATCACTGTTGTTTTTGTCTTCTAAGGAGCTTGCGCCTAATGCCAGCTGATATGTGACAGCCAAAACCGCCACTGTATATCCGACGAGCTCAAGCTGTGACAATGTAAAAGTAAAAAATATCATCAATAACAGCGATAGTTTCATTGCTCTTTTCTGCATTAAAATATCCTTTTTAATAAGATGATACATGTTGATCACTCCTGCCGGTTGAAAATACCAAAATATCCTCCAAAGTCGGTTTTTCGATCATGACCGAATCCCCGAAATGCTGAACGACTCCCCGCTTATCTTTGGAGAGCGCTTCGAAGCCATAGCTGTTTTTCTTAATGCCGATTAAGGCGTCTTCGTTTCCTTTATGCAGCGTATCGAGGTCTCCTTTTACAATGCAGTACTCCTCCAACAGCTCATCCTTTGTTTTGCTCAGCACGAGCCGGCCGTTATGAATGAAAGTGATATAGTCCGCTACTTTTTCTAAATCAGAGGTAATATGCGTCGAAAAGAAAATCGACTTGTTTTCATCCTGCAGCAATGTTTGCAGCACGTCGAGGAGCTCCGATCTGACAAGAGGATCGAGTCCTGATGTCGGTTCATCCATGATCAATAATTCGGCATGATGGGAAAGCGCGACCGCCAGTGAGAATTTCATCTTCATTCCTTTTGACAAGTTTTTGATCTGCCTGTTTAAAGGGAGCTGGAAGTCTTTTGCGTACCGCTGAAAAACAGCCTCATCCCACTTTTTGTAAAACGGTCTGATGATTCCTTTCATTTCGTTCGGTGTCAGTTCTTCGTAAAAATGATTTTCATCGTATACAAAGCCGATCCTCTGCTTGATTTCGATATTGTGCTTTTCATTGTCGAGACCGAAAATGCTGATGTCTCCTTCGTCTTTTTTGATCAGGTTCATGATCAGCTTGATGGTCGTGCTTTTTCCGGCTCCGTTCGGGCCGATAAAGCCCATAATATATCCTTTTTCAAGCGAGAAGTTGATGTTTTTTAAAGAGAAATCTTGATAATGTTTTGATACATTTTTTAATTCCAGTATGCTGGTCATTTTTACCACTCCTCATAAACCAGTTTGAGCATCTTTTGAAGTTCCTCGTATGTAAAGCCGATTTGTTTCGCTTCAGTGACGGCTTCTGCTATGTGTTCTTCGATCAATTTGACTTTTGTTTCTCGAAGCACGTCTTTGTTGATCGCTGCGACATACGAGCCCTTTCCCGCGACTGTGACGATAAACCCTTCTCTCTCCAGTTCGTCATAGGCTCTTTTTGTTGTAATTACGCTGATTTTAAGCTCTTTGGCCAGGTTTCTGATCGATGGGAGCGCCTCTGACTCCGAGAGTTCTCCCTTGACGATTTGATCTTTTAATTGGTTGACGATCTGCAAATAAATCGGTTCATCCGATGAATTTGAAATGATGATATTCAATGCATGACATCCCTCTATTCGTTATAACTGTATATATACAATATAAACAGATATAACACCTTTGTCAAACAATAACAAAACAATACATATTAGCAGCGGAAAACCTCCTGCTTCCTGCACGGCGGTAGTGATTCGGTAATATTGATGAAATAAGGAAGCAGATCATACAATTGTTTATCTTCTTGCCTGTAAAAAGGAAAAATTGAATTAATAAATCCCAATTTCTCAATGTGGCACAGAGAAATTGGGATTTTTTCAGTGTTGAAAATCAGCTTTTTGGAGCAAATCCTCTTAGTTATACTCCAGAATAGGCGGAGAATCCTCCATCGACCGGTATGATGGTTCCAGTGACAAATCGCGAGGCTTTATCGCTTACCAACCATAATAACGTTCCGATTAGATCTTCCGGAACCCCAAATCTATCCAACGGCGTCTGGTTGATAATTTTTTGTGCTCGCTCCGTATATGTTCCGTCTTCATTGAGCAATAGGCTCCTATTTTGGGCGGTAAGAAAAAAGCCTGGGGCAATGGCATTGACACGAATTTCGACTTTTGACATATGCACAGCAAGCCATTGGGTAAAGTTACTGACGGCCGCTTTTGCACCGCTGTAGGCGGGAATTTTCGTCAGCGGCGTATAGGCGTTCATGGATGAGATGTTAACGATCACATTTCCGTCGTGATCAGCCATGTCTTTTGCAAATACTTGAGTGGTTAACAGTGTGCCAAGAAAGTTTACATCAAATACAGACTTTACACCCTCTATTTCTAAATCAAAAAACGTAGTCAATTCTTTAGTATTCAAGTCCTTTTTATATAAATATTCTTTATCTGTTGTTCCCTTTGGATGGTTGCCGCCTGCACCGTTAATTAGGATATTGCATCTGCCGAATGTTCTGTTAATGAGTTGTTTCGCTTGTTCAAGGCTTTGTTTATCAAGGACGTTTGCTGTAACGGCAAGTGCTTCGCCTCCGTTTTCTTGGATCTCTTTCGCTACTCTGTCTGCCGATTCAGCTCTTCGGCTGACTACTGCTACTTTTGCACCGCATTGAGCTATTGCTTTAGCGAAACAGCTGCATAAAATGCCGCCTCCACCTGTCACTACAGCCACCTTATCTTTCAAGTTGACATGAAAAGGAATCTGCACATTCATCCCTCGTCTCTGCATTTTAGTTAGTGCTTGTTCATTTATTGCATTCAAAGGCTATCCGCTTCTTTTCTTTCGTCAATGTTTCCCACATTCCATTTAAATACACTGCACCCAGCGCACGGTCATATAAACCATAACCCGGTTTACCGGCCTCTCCCCAAATCATTCTTCCATGATCCGGTCTGGCTGGTCCAGCAAAATCTATATCTCTTAATGCTCTTACGATTTCATACATATCTAAAGAACCGTCTTCTGAACGGTGGGAGGATTCTTGAAATGACTTTTTCCCGATGATCTTAATGTTTCTCAGGTGCACAAAGTTGACTTTTCCTTTTTTTCCGAAATAACGAATCAATTCCGGAATATCATTTGTTGAATTCACACCCAGTGACCCGCTGCATAAACACAAACCGTTAAAGGAGCTGTCATAGAGATTAATCAATCGCTCCAAATTCTCTTTGTTCGTTATGATTCGAGGCAGTCCAAAGATAGGCCATGGCGGATCATCCGGGTGAATCGCCATTTTGATTTGTTCATTTTCTGCCGCCGGTATAACCGCTTTAATAAAATACGAAAGATTTTCCCATAAATCCTCTTCCGTCATGTGCTGATATTGTTGAAAAAGATTCTTTAGCTGTCCATCTTCATAGCTTGTGTCCCAACCGGGAAGTTTTAGTTCACCATGTAATGGATTCATTTGTCTAACTTTTTCTTCTTCATAAATTAATGCTGTAGAACCGTCTTCTAGTGCATAGTCTAAAGAAGAACGAGTCCAGTCAAATACAGGCATGAAATTGTAACAAACGATTTTAACTCCCGCTTTTGCCAAGTTGCGTATCGTCGTTTTATAGTTTTCAATATATTGATCTCTTGTCGGAAGACCTAATTTAATATCTTCATGGACAGGTACACTTTCAATGACACTTAACGATAGACCATGATTTTCAATTTTTTCTTTTAACTCTACAATTTTCTCATAAGGCCATGCTTCCCCTACAGGAATATCATAAATGGCCGAAACAATTCCAGTAACGCCGGGAATTTGGCGAATATACTCTAATGTGACCGGGTCGCTGTCTCCATACCATCGAAACGTCATTTGCATGGTTCTCCCATCCTCTTCCCTCTTATTATTTAACATTCGATATCATCATTTCGCATGACAATAACAATATATTGGAGCGGTTTTTTTCAAAAGAATTTGCCGATTAGTATCCGCTTACATAAATTTTCATGATCATGATTCATGTGTCGTGCTAGATGACAAAATTCAGCTGGCCGGGATGTAACCGCGGACAAAGATTCTTGCTCGATTAATGGAAACATCATCATCATGTGGCCTTAATCTTTTAATCATACGGCAAACTGTAAGAAAACGCTCCGTTCTTGCTTTCCAGCTCTGTGCCATTTACGATCAGTTTTCTCTTTTCTCCATTTGGTACGTGAAAAGTGAGTTGATCATACGATAACTCGTATGTTCCTTCCTTTTGTATTGAAAGATTGATCCCGTCTTCTGTTGTCTCCATATCGACATGTATAAAGGCAAATGTACGAGTATATTCATTTGTTAACCCATCATCTTCATACAAACGATAAGTCGATTTTCCTTTTCCTTTGAATGGGAATAACAAAAATCCTCTTTCATCTTGGTTCTTTGTTTGGAATGTCACTTCCGCATCATTTACCGGAACGATCGCTCCCGCTTTCGCTAATAGCGGAGTATAATGTAATGGTGCCGGCAGAACGACTGTCTTCCCTCCTTCATACCATGTTCCCGTATGGAAATCATACCAGCCTTTTCCATGGTTCGGTAAATATACCTCCCGCTCCGTCATTCCTTTTTCGACGACAGATGCAACCAGCAAAGATTCACCAAGTATAAATTCATCGTTCTCTTCAAATGTTTTCTCATCATGTTCAAAATCATAAAATGTCGGTCGAATGATCGGCTGATAATGTTCGTGCGCATCATATAGCGCGGTGTAAATGTAAGGGATGATCTTATGTCTAAACTTAATGAGTTCACGGATTTCATCGATTGTTTCAGGAAACATCCATGATTCATTAACTGTCCCGTCATCGTTCCACGAATGAATGGTAAATCTCGGATGCATGATGCCGTTTTGAATCCATCTTACGAATAGCTCCGGTTCAGGGGCCGGTCCTGAAAATCCGCCGACATCATGGCCGAAATTGTAAATGCCTGATAAACTTAGACCGATGCCTGTTTTAATGTTAAATTTTAATGTTTTCCAGCTTGTTCGGTTGTCACCCGTCCAAGTTTGTGCATAACGGTGCATGCCGGGACATCCGGATCTTGAGATCAGGTACGGGCGTAATTCCGGGTTGTATTCTAGCTGAGCTTCGAAAGACGCTTTCATCATCAAAAGCGGATGAAGCGCGCGGATCAGTTCAAACTCCACTTCTTTGCCGAAGCCGTGACACTTGGCGTTTTGACTCCATATTTCAAACTCGTTATTATCGTTCCAAGTTGAATCAATTCCGTATTCCAACAGCTTTTCTGTTATTTGAGCCTTCCACCAGTCGAACGTTTGGCGCTTCGTGAAGTCTAAATAAGCTCCGATATCATCCCAAAATTGGGCCATTTCCGGTTTTTGTGTTTCTCCGTTTACAATGAACATGTCTTTTTCTTGTAGTTCATCAAAGTACGGATGATCCTTTAGCAAACACGGTTTAATGTTGGCGCATAAACGGACGTCCTTCTCATGGAAGTGTTGCACCATCTCTTTTGGAGCAGGGATTTTGCTCTCATCCCAGTTAAAGACATAACGTTTATCACCGATAGATGTGTATCCTGACGATAATTGAAACGAATCGCATAACATATCATGTTCTTCACAAAGATGAACGAAGTTTTTTAATTGTTCCTGTGCATTTGGCGCATCGGTATAGCTCATCGTAGAGCCTGAATAGCCCAGGCTCCATTTTGGCGGCAAGATCGTTTTGCCTGTCAGCCAAGAGAATGTTTCGACTACATCTTTTATTTTCGGACCGGCTATGAAGTAGTAGTCTAAATCCCCCTTTTCAGCCTGATAATAGCGGTACAGTCCATGATAGTTATCAAGCTCTGAACCCATATCAAAAATGGAAGCTGATAGATTATCATAGAACATTCCATAGGAGATGCCTGTTTTCTTATGACGTGTAATATAGAATGGGATATGTTTGTATAGCGGATCTGACCACTCTGCGTCGTACCCCATCGCATCGATATTTAACATCCGGTAGCGTTTCCCGTGTTTATCGACGTTTCCCGTTTTCTCGCCAAATCCAAAATATTGTTCCTGGACATCGCGTTGTAAATAATGGTATACGTCCTTTCCAAAAGCCCCTTCAAAATTATACCCTTGTGTTTGCCGATCGTTTGCAACATTGATCCATTCAGAACCATTGTGATAAAACCAGCTGATTCTAAAGCCGTTCAATTGAACATGAAGCTTGACCTTACCGGTTTTCACGATAAAAACATCTTTGACTTGCTGGAATTCGTATTGAGGCAATGTAAATCCGCTCATGTCTAAACGATGGCGTCCCTCCCATGGCACATCGATCTGTCCAGGCGCGACACTCCACGTTTTTTCAAGCGTTAACGCTTCTCCCTCCGTCAGTAAAATCCGAATTATATCTTCTTCAAGAATGAATATTTTCGCATGTGCATGACCGTCATTTAAATGAAAATGCAGCACATTTTTCTCTTCTTTCATAAATGTAAACATGTAGGTTTCTTTAATTGACATTAAATAGACGCCTCCTGTCTTAAAGTCCAAATAATTGAGGCAGCATTAAGCTGATTTGTGGAATGTAGGTAACAATTAAAAGGACGATCATGATCGCAGCATAAAATGGCAGAATCGGTTTAACCACTCGTTCAATATCAACTTTACCTATGCTGCAGCCCACAAACAGAGCACTTCCCACAGGAGGAGTGATATTGCCGATACAAAGGTTAAATACAATCATAATTCCAAAATGCACGGGATCCATGCCAAAGCTTTGAACAATTGGCAGAAAGATTGGAGTGAAAATTAATACAGCCGGAGTGATGTCCATAAATGTACCGATTATTAATAAGATGATATTCATCAACAGCAAGATCAAAATTGGGTTATCTGTAATCCCTAGAATTCCATTGCTGATTGCCGTCGGTATGCCTGTAAACGCCATGACCAATGAGAGCATCGTTGATGTCCCAACCAAAAACATAATAACGGCTGTGATTTCTACCGTTTCCAGCAGCATTTGGGGGAGCTGTTTCCATTTCAATGTCCTATAAAAGTGCGATAACAATAAGGAATAAGCCACCGCTATTGCCGCTCCTTCAGTTGCTGTAAAAACACCGGCGATAATACCCCCGATTACGATTACAATGAGCAACAGGCTTGGAATCGCATCGAGCAGCACTTTAAAACCTTGACTAATCGTAATTTTTGGCGCAACAGGGTACTTTTTCTTTTTTGCAATCATACAGGCGACAACCATCGTAGCCAGCCCCCACAAGATTCCGGGCAAATAGCCCGCCATAAATAAAGCGGCTACAGATGTTCCGCCGCTGACTAATGAGAAAATGATCAAAAGACCGCTAGGCGGAATAAGCAAACCAGTTGGTGCAGAAGCAATATTTACTGCGGCAGAGTAAGTCCGGTCATATCCTTCTTTTTCTTGCAGCGGCGACATGACCCCGCCGATTGCCGCCGCCGCAGCTACAGACGAACCGGAAATGGAACCGAATAACATGTTTCCGACAACATTTGTATGGGCCAGAGAACCGGGCAGCCTGCCGCTGATCAATTTTGCGAAGTTAATGAGCCGCATTGCAATACCGCCATTATTCATAATAATGCCTGATAAAATGAAGAACGGTACCGCTAATAAAGCAAAGCTGTCGATTCCAGTGACCATTTTTTGCGCCGAAGTGAAAATGGCAACATCAAAAGGAAAAATGGTAAGCATTGTTACAATGGATGCCGCCGCAATACTTACAGAAATCGGAACGCCGAGAAACAACAATATGAAGAATACTGCCGATAAAATGAGACCTGCTGCTATGGCCATATCATTTCACCTCTTTTTTAGTTTTCAAAAAGCCTCAGTCACATCTTTGCTGCTTTTTTTACATCATCACCTGACTTTTGTTTTGAATTGAATTCATGTAAAGATTCATATAAACCGGCCAAGTTGTATCCGATGATGAGTATGCCTGCAACAGGAAGTGATAGATAAACAAATCCCACCGGTATCCCTAATGCTGCTGAAGATTGCTCCATTGTGGTGATCACTGCTTTCGAACCTCCTAAGACCAACACAATCAGAGCAAAAGCAATCAAAAGAATCTGAATGAAAGTATGAACGAAAACAGCTGCTTTTATTGGAAGTTTTCGAACGATAAATTCAATCGCCAAGTGCTTTTTTTTCCAAAATGCATAGGCACCGCCCAACATAGAGATCCATATCAGTGAATAGCGTAAAAATTCTTCTGAAAACGTACTGGGAGAATTTAGTACATATCGCGTAAATACTTGCCATATCGCAACCAAAACCATGATGGCCATTAGTGTGCAAGTCAAACATTCAATCGCTTTATTCACTGCTTTTTTTAAAGCTAGCATATACATCCCCCCTTATCGAAACATATTCGAGTCCCTCATTCATCCAGAGTCATTTTACTTTTTTAGCTTTCGCACGAATTTCCCTATAGTATTTTCCGATCAATTCTTTTTTGGCAAACTCATCATGAAGCGGGCTTACCGCTTCCCGGAATAGAGTCTTGTCTGGTTTGTGGAACTTCACTCCCATTTCCTTTGCCTTCTTAACCGCATTTTCAGTTTCTTCAGCCCAAACGATTTTGTGATACTCAGTAGATTCTTTCGCCGCTTCGATCACCGCATGCTGCTGCTCTTCGCTTAATTGATCCTTTTTGTCCAAATTCATGATTAAAATATCCGGAACGATCGCATGTTCCGAGTATGAATATTCTTTTGCCACTTCCCCGTGATTGCTGCTTGTTAAAGCCATTTCGTTATTTTCGGTGCCATCGATTACACTTGACTGCAATGCTGTATACACTTCTCCATAAGCCATTGGAGTAGGTGCTCCACCCATGAGTTCCACCATTCGAATCGCTGTAGCACTCGGCTGCACCCGAATTTTTAAACCTTTAAGGTCATTTGGGTGCATAATCGGTTTGTTCTTTGTGTAAAAGTTCCGTGAACCGGCATCATAGTAGGTTAATCCAATAAAACCTATGTTTTTCGTTGTATCATACATTTCTTTTGCAATATCACTGTCCATGGCTTCATAGAAATGATGTTTGCTGTCAAATAAATAAGGCAGGCTGAAGATGGAGTAGACCTCTGAAAAACTTTCTAAAGCGCTCGCACTTACTTTAGCCAGATCGACAGCCCCGGTTTGTGTCAATTCAATCACTTCACGCTCTGAACCGAGCTGAGCATTTGGATACAATTGCACTTTAACGGTGCCATTGGTTTTCTTTTCTACGTCTTTTGAAAATTTGAGTAAAGACTTGTGGACGGGGTGCTCCTCATTATGGTTGTGAGCAAGCCGTAACGTTACGGTTTTATCGGCGCCTATTACATCGCTGCTTTTACATCCCGTAAGCATCCCAAAGATTAAAGCGCATACAAAAAACACGGATAGCATTTTTCTCATGAACTACCCTCCTTGAATCTCATGACCGTTGCTTTCTAAGCAATGATTGATTGCGATTCATGATTTCTTTCATCGTCATATTTTTTTGATAGCGTTTACAATTTCGCTCAAATAGTGAACGAATAAGTAAAATTTTTGCATTGTATGTTTCGGTTTATCCTCTGAATCCCGTTTCCGATGATGTTCAGTAACAATTTGTGTAATATTTTAGTGGTGCAAGACATTAGATGATCGTCTTTCTCACCCTTCCCCTCCTTTACGATAAGTTTAACAACGTTGTTAAAAATAAACGTTGCTTCATCATCCGAAAAACTCCTTTAACAACGTTGTTATTTTATTCGGAAGATGTATATGATTGTTATTTTATAATGTATCATTTATAATAACAACGTTGTTATTTATTATCATAAAATTATTTTCGAAAATTTGCAATATTATATTTTTAAGGATTTTTTGGAGGTCCAAAATGACTGTAACTATTAAAGACATCGCCCACGCTTCCGGAGTAAGCTATTCAACAGTCTCAAAGGCTTTAAGAAACAGCCCTCTTGTAAAGCCGGATACAAAGAAAAAGGTCTTGCAAGTTGCCGAACAATTAGGGTATACTCCGAATTTTGCAGCGAGAAGCTTGGCATCTAAAAAAAGTCAAACGATCGGACTTGTCTGGCCTACAATTGAAAGAATCGCTTTATCGGCACTTGTTACAAAAATAAATGAAGTGGTCGAAAAGAACAGCTATTCAATGATTTTATCCGTTAACAGAGCTAAAGAGGCAGTGGAATTGTTCAAGAGTTTTCGCGTGGATGGGATCATGATTTTTGAAGAAGGCGGCGAAACTCAGCTTAGTGATGATGCTGGATTAACGATTCCTATCTTATCTTACGGAGTGTCAGGTGAACATACACATCCTATTATCGATGTCAATCATAAAAAAGCAATTTACAAAGCCGTTGCGTATCTGTATCAACTTGGCCACAAAAACATTAGCTACGTTGGCGACCTTTCCCCTGCCGATAAGCGTCAGATTGAAAAAAGCAAAGGGTTTGAAGAGGTTATGATGGAAGCCGGTTTAAAGTTAAGTCGAAACAGTATTTTAAATACTAATGGGTTAAGCTGGTATAACGGTTACACCGCTGCGAAAAAACTGTTACAACAAACCTCAAAACCTACAGCTATTATTAGCGGAAGCTACGATATCAGTGTAGGGATTTTACGAGCCGTAAAGGAACAACAGCTCAGCATACCCGAAGACCTATCTTTAATTTCTTATGATAATATTCCTCAAATGGCAAGCCTTGAAACCCCGCTGACGAGCGTAGGGGTTCCAATCGATCAATTGGCTCACAAAATGGTCGATTCTCTGCTGTCTCTTATTCGTGAGCCGGGCTCAATACCATTAACTCAAAAAATGGACCCTGAATTAAACGTCAGAATGTCATGCTCTTCTCCAGCAGTTTTAGGTAAAGAAAACAATTAACATTTAAAACGAGTCTTTCAGGTCATCTTTTCTTATTAAAGTGAAAAATCCCCGGCCTGGGGGTTTTTTAGTGTTCGCCGGGAATCCCTTGGTACTTATTCAGCCGCTGGCAATGGATTTTACAGAATTTCTCGGTAAATTGATTTCTGAATTTTTACATGAACGGCCGCATGCCTTTTGGTACGTTCTTTCTTTATCAAAAATAGATGTTTCTAAAAAATACAAAGCTCAGGTAACAATACCTGAGCTTTGTATTTATTCGCCTGTCTCCGCAAAACGCTTGACCCGCTCTCCAATTTTATCACGTACACGCTGAAAGAATGCCCATTTTTCTTCTTCTGTCCCTTCTGCTTTGGCGGGATCGTCAAAACCCCAATGCTCGCGCTTGACATGCGGCGGTGTCATCGGGCATTTATCAGCCGCGTCCCCGCACAGCGTAATGACGAGGTCTGCGTTTTGTAAGATATCGGGATCAATGATATCGGACGTCTGCTCAGAAATATCAATGCCTGTTTCTCGCATGGCTTTGACCGCGTTCTGGTTTAAACCGTGCGCTTCAATCCCTGCACTGTGGACATTCCACTCGTCTCCGAGGTGTTTCTTCGCCCAGCCTTCAGCCATTTGGCTGCGGCAGGAGTTGCCTGTGCATAAAAAATAGATGGTCTTTTTTGACACTGGTCATCGTCTCCTATCATGTTTAATGGATGATCAACAGCCACACATAAAGTCCGGCAAGCGTGATGAACAGGGTTGGAATGGTCAAAATGACACCTGTTTTAAAATAGGTTCCCCAAGAAATCTTTACGCCTTTCAGTGAAAGGACGTGAAGCCACAAAAGCGTCGCCAGGGAGCCGATCGGCGTGATTTTCGGACCGAGATCAGAGCCGATGACATTGGCGTAAATCAGCGCTTCTCTGAGAATCCCGTGTGTGTCGGTATTGTGAATCGCAAGCGCATCAATCATCACCGTCGGCATATTATTCATGAATGAAGACAGGATGGCTGCGATAAAGCCCATTCCGATTGTTCCGGCAAACAGCCCTTGATCACTGACGGTCTGGATGACCTGTGAGAGAATATCTGTTAAGCCGGCATTTCTTAAACCGTATACCACGACATACATCCCGATTGAGAAGAAAACGATCGCCCATGGCGCTCCCTTCAGCACTTTCTTCGTTTGTACCGCGGGGCTGTTTTTCGCTGTAATTAAGAAAATGACGGCGATCACGCCTGCGATGATCGAGACAGGGATCGAGAACAGCTCGCTGATAAAGTAACCGGCCAACAGAACGGCTAATATAAGCCATGACAAGCGGAATATTTTCCTGTCTTTAATCGCTTCCGCCGGTTGTTTTACATTTGTCATGTCATAATGCCGCGGAATGCTTTTTCTGAAAAACAAAAAAAGCACGATGATGCTTGCAATAAGCGAAAACAGGTTTGGAACAATCATTCTTGTTGCATATTCAATAAATCCGATGTTGAAAAAGTCAGCTGAGACAATATTGACAAGGTTGCTGACAACAAGCGGCAGCGATGTTGTATCCGCGATAAATCCGCTTGCGATAATAAAAGGAAAAACGAGCTTTTCTTCAAAATGTAACGCGCGTACCATGGCGAGGACGATCGGCGTCAAAATTAAAGCTGCTCCGTCATTGGCAAACAGAGCCGCTACTACGGCTCCGAGCAGGGAAACATAGACGAACATCCGAATGCCGTTTCCTTTCGCTGCCTTGGCCATGTGCAGGGCGGCCCACTCGAAAAATCCGATTTCATCAAGAATCAGGGAGATGATGATGATCGCGACAAAAGTTAAAGTCGCATTCCATACGATTCCCGTCACATCTAATACATCCTGAAAATTGACGACCCCGGCAATTAAAGCCAGCGCCGCACCTCCGCAGGCCGACCAGCCGATGGATAGATTTTTCGGCTGCCAAATGACAAGCGTGAGGGTCAGAAGAAAAATCAAAATGGCCAAGACTGTCGTCATCGCGTGTACGCCTCCTTCATAGGTTTCCTCTCCGGACAAATCTTATAATAAAATTATTATATAAGTCAATGTTTATATGAAAAGTGAAATGAAAAAGAGGGAACCGTCCTCCCTCTGCTTTTTTATTGGCACGAAACGGGTCTTTCTTTTCTTTTAATGGTTTGAAGAACCTCATCGTGTTCATCGATCTGATTGAGAATGGCAAGGACCAATTCGCGCTCCGGAAAGTCGTCATGAAGCGAATAAAAACGCCATTGCTCCCTTCTTTCTTCCTTGATCATATTTGCACTTTTCAGCTTTCGTAAATGCTGGCTGATTGCGGGCTGGCTTGTTTCAAACATATCGACAAGCTGGCAGACGCAATATGGTTTCTCCTGGAGCAGTTTCAGAATCAAGAGCCGGGTAGAATCGCTCAATATCTTCATGCAGCTCACCGTGCTTTTCGAATCAAGCTTCGTTTGTACGGTCATGACCTTCCCTCCAATCTCAGGCGCATGCAGCTGGTATATTGCATCCATTATATAAATGTCTTTTTATATAATCAAGCGGTGATCATCAAGGTATGGATCTCGTGCCATTCGAAAAATTGAGCGGCCCTTCACTAATCAATTCACCGCTTCTTCGGCCATATGGTTATGATTCGCCTCTCTCATGAAAACGGTAGTTGCGAAACAGACTAGTCATTCAATCCCTTTCCATCAAGAATTTGCTTTGTATATTTTTCAATCCTCGATTCTCGGGTTTTGGATTGTTTTGGTTTAGAAAAATAAAGAATATATGCTCTTTGCCGTCCCGGCGTCAATTCTTCAAACGCCGTTTTTAAAGCTGGGATTTCAGCGAATTTTTTTTGAAGCTCTTCTGGAATCGTATATTCCGCAGCCTTTTTAAACTCTACTTCAAGACCGGCTTTTTCCACTTCAATCGCTTCATTGATGTAAGCTTTCAAGATGGTTTCCATTTCAGCTATTTCTTGTACATTGGTGAATCGAATCTGCCGCGCGGCTTGTACATTCTCCGTCTGCTGGATAAGAATCCCGTTGGGGTCCTTTAACAAGGCGCCTTTATGAAACAAGAGCGCACAATATTCTTTAAATCCATGGATTAATACGATGTTTTTATTCTCGAACGTATAGCAAGGATGCTTCCACTTGAAATCTTCGTTCAGCTCACAGTCAAGAACAATTTGACGCAGCTTCTCAAACTCTTCCTTCCACTTCTCGGCTTTGCTTAAAAATTCATCAACCTTTGGATTCGTTCTGCTATTTGTCATCAAGGAACACTCCTCTTTATATCATAATGTCATTTTAACCTAATCTCGCTCCGCCGACAGCAGAAATATTTTAATCGTTCCGGAGGTACAATATGCTTAGCTTAAAGAAGAGGCGGGTTGATTATGAAATTTGGCATCATGACATTTAATATCCATCATGGAAAAGGAAGGGACCGTCGCGTTGATTTAGAGAGAACAGCCGGTGTGATCGCCGAGAGCGGCTGCGACATCGTCGGCCTTAATGAAGTAGATCAGCATTTCTCCAATAGAAGCGATTACGAAGACCAAATCGGCTCGTTAGCAGAACAATTGAACATGCACTATGCGTACTGCCCCTCCCTTTCATTGAGTTCCGGTGATTCTTCAGTGAACAGGCAATACGGGAACGCTCTCTTAACGCGTTTTCCGATTGTGAAAGAACGGCATCATTCATTCAACTTTGTCAAAGGGCTGATCGAAGGAAGGTCTCTTCTTGAGGCTGATGTCCGGATCGGTGATCGGTTCCTTCGCGTCTTTGTTACGCATTTGAGCCTGAATCCGTGGCTTCACGGCAAGCAGACGGATTTTTTAATCGAGAGCGTTCAAGAGAGTGATCTGCCTGTGATCGTCATGGGAGACTTTAATATGAAACCTCATTCACGGGGGTGGAAAAAGGTCGCGGAAAAACTGGCCGACCTGTGGGATGAAAGACAATACGGACAGGGGTTCACCCACCCTTCGCACCGCCCGAGACGACGCTTGGACTACATCTTCCTCAGCCGGTCTTTTCATGTGTCAGCGGCTGAAGTTGTCGCCGTTGATCCGAACGCTTCCGACCACCTGCCGCTTAAGGGCATTGTCACATATTAAAGGACGGCTTGAGAAGCCGTCCTTAAGCTTTTGCAATGCCCAGCAAAACGCCGGCTGCGACGATTAATATAATGCCGATGGCGATACCGATCAGCTGCCGCTTCGTTTTCTTTTCGCCGAGCAAAATAATGCCGCCGAGCGTTGAGATGACGATTCCCATCTGCGATAGCGAAAAACTGGTCGCTACGCCGACCCGCGGCTGGGAAATGAATAAAAACATGTTTCCGGCTGCCCAGATTAAACCCGGAATGATATTTTTGATGACGTAAAAATTAAACGGCTTATGCCTGAATGTCAAGATCAAGCCACCGGCTACCATGCCGATAGCCTGAGGAAAAAGAGCCGCCCAGCCACTGACATCGAAAAGCCGTACGACGACGACATACACGAGATAGCCGAATGTGGAAATCAGCAAAATCACGATTCCCTTTTTCATGTCGCCGGTTTTTTCCTCCGATTTTTGGCTGCGGTCTTCCAGCGATGTCAGCACGATTCCCACGATGATGAAAATCAGCGCCAGAATCCCGAGAACAATCGAGATTGTCGTCGCCCACTCGCGAAAAACAAGCACGCCGAACAAAGAAGTGGATACAAGCTGAAGTCCTGTTGAGATCGGCATCGTTTTAGACACGCCGATCAACTTGATGCTTTTCAGCTGATTGGTCTGACCGAGCGCCCAAAATAGTCCGGAGACGACGCCGACGGCAAATATACGGGGGGATAATTCAGGCTGGACGACGAAGTAGATTCCGATTGAAAAAATTAAAGCGCCGAATGTCGTACCGAGCACCTGGCTGTACGGTCCGCCCCCAAGCTTTACATTAAAGAGCACAATGCTTCCCCAGAAAATCGCTGGTAAAATCGCTAAGAAAATGTCCATTTGATGTAAACCTTTCTTTCCTTGTTTTTATCTATTAAGGTGCTCTATTCATGCGATTTTTAACACAAAAAATCCATTTTGAACATTGTCAAAATGGATTGGTACTGTTACCGGCGGCCGTATCACTAAAATATCAGTTTTCACTGTTTGCTGTTTACGCTGTCAAGCCAAGGCATACCGGGAATAGCTGCCGGTTTTTTGTACAAGTCCTGGATCAGCCTGTCTTTTATGCCGAGCGGGTTCCGGTTTAAATCTTTCAGGCTGAAATGGATGCTTCCCATCACATTTGAGGCGCGGTTTAAGGCGATCTGTCGCGGATATTCTTCAGGGTCTGACCAGGCAGGATCTGAGTTTTGATTGATTTTATAGGCTGCTTGTCCGATGTATAAATGAACGGGGCGTTGGCTGACTTCATTTTTCCACCAGTCTACTAAAATGTCGTAGGAAGCCGGGGCAAAGCCGATGCTCCAGTAGATTTGCGGGGCGATGTAATCGATGTATCCCTGCCTGATCCATTCCCTCGTGTCAGCATAAAGGTCGTCATAGTTTGTCATTCCAGCGGCTGTATTTGATCCCGTCGGATCATCTGCTATATTGCGCCATACACCAAAGGGGCTGATTCCAAATTTGACCGATGCTCTTTCTTTTTTGACGGCGGCGTTGATCTGTTTGACAAGCTGGTTGACGTTGTCCCTCCGCCAATCTTCAATATTTGAAAAACGTTCCTTTCCATATTGTTCATACGTGCTAAAGTCGGGAAATTCGACGCCCGCAATTTTATACGGATAAAAATAGTCATCCATGTGAACGGCGTCGACTTGGTAATTCTTGACGACCTCTGCTATGCCTTGGACAATGAATTCCTGTGCCTCAGGAATGCCGGGATTGTAATACAGCTGTCTGCCGTAGGCAACCACCCAATCGGGGTGCATTCTAGCCGGGTGATCCTGTGAGAGCCTGTTCAAATCCGTATGATTCATCGTGATCCGAAGGGTTGAACCATGCATGAAATTCAAGCTTTCTCCGGTGGGTTTCTTCGAGCAAAAATGACAGCGGATCGTAGCCGGGGTCTTTTCCTTGAACGCCTGTTAAGTATTCCGACCACGGCCCGTATGCGGAAGGATAAAACGCATCCGCCGCCGGCTTAATTTGAACGACAACTGCGTTCATCCCCATGGCTGTCACAGCATCCAAAAGCTTCACATATTCTGTTTTTTGCTCTTCGATTGTCAGCCCTTTTTTCGAAGGCCAGTCAATGTTTGTGACGGTGGCGATCCACACGGCCCGAAATTCTTTTGTTTCGCAGCTTGTGTTCTTTTCTTTCATGAACATCTCCCCTTTTGGAAAAATCGGAACTTTCTGTTATTATATGCCGGCTGTTCTTTTTTGTATATGAAAAAACAGGCCAAGACTGTCGAAGTCTTTAGCCTGTCGTTTGGATCGCCTGTTTCACCTGCTGCATCAAATATTGGACAAATGCTTCATCCCTTGCGAGCCATGCAGCATAATTTCTTTTAATAAACCGTTCTGCCTCTTCGAATGAAGTAAATGTCTCATGCTGAGTCACGCCGTTTAATTGAATGTTCCAGCCGTGTTCTCCAGGAAAGAGAAAAAACTGGTCTTCGTCCCTGTTGATATAAAGGCTGCCGTTGTCCGAGTCTTTTACATTATAGACGTTTTTAAAGGCATCCGCTCTCAAGGGCTCCAGCGGAAACGGTTCAGTCACATACAGCTTGAATGCTTCATCTGTCAGCGGGCACCCCGCTGCCTTGGCATGGCCGCCTCCGCCGAACGTGCCGGCGATTTCTGATACATCTGTTTCATCATGGATGGTGCGAAGGCTCACTTTTTTGCCGCCCATATTTAAGATGGCGATATAGTCAAGGTGCGGATACGTTTTTCCGAGTTCGTTCCCTACTTCGGAATGATAGGATTCCGCATGCACGATGCCGACGCAGTGTGCATTGATGAAGGTCTGAACGATTTCCCGCCGTTTCCTGCGGATATACCGTTCAATTTTTTCTTCTTCCATATCCAAGATTTTTTCTTCGAATTCATCAAATGAAAACGCGTCGCTTTCTTTAAGGCGCCGGACCATTTTTTCCTCAAATTCGTCAATGGAGACCATAAAAAACAGGTCATTCAGGCGCTTTGCTTCGAGCGCGTCCGTCTGTTCCCATTCCCATGTATCATAGAGGCGTACGAGTTCGACAAACTGATCCATCGCTTTTGTCTCTTGAATATGGCCGTTGTCTATTAAGTATTCATAAAAAAGAGAAGTCGCTGAAGCGAGCCTGCCGTCCTCATATTGAACTTTTACCATGCCCCAAGAGCGTTCATTCAAATGAAGCGCAGTTTTGTGGTGGTCGATGAGTTTGACCTTTCCGCCCGCTTCAGCATATTGGTCCAGCCTTTCTTCATTTTCTTGATGAACGGACAAGTCCGTAATAAACAGGCCTTCATGCTGTTTTTCTTTTCCTTTTGTCCGTTCCAGAAAACGTCCGACTTGCATATCAAGTCCGGTGACCGAATTGTAGCGGACCTCGACCCGTTCGCCAAAGGCCACCTTTGCGAGAATTCCGCAGCCGACTCCGTCCAAGTCGTTGTGAGAATACAAATGATACATGCTTCCCGCCCACCTTGCTGTTTTATTGTCGGCCTGCCGCAGCAGGCGCATCTTTCTCATCTTACTATTGTAAAAAAAGGGATTTTTTATACGGTTGTGCGGTAAGACAAAAAGGACAGCTTTTTGTTGGAAAAAGTCTGTCCGGTTAAAAGGGTTTATGTTTCTTGCAGCATGGCTCCGCCTTGCAAGTGGGCGGTGAGTAGTCTGTATGCGTTTTCGGCCCTGGCGGCACTTGGCGGTTCAACCCCTTTTAATGGATAATCCAGGCCAAGCGCTTCCCACTTGTAGACGCCGAGTTTGTGATAAGGAAGAACCTCCACCTTCTGAACGTTCGCCAGTGTGCCGATAAACGTGCCGAGGGCTGCTAAATCGTCATCGATATCAGAGATCCCCGGAACCAGTACATGGCGGATCCAGACGGGGACTTGATGATCAGCGAGAAACCGGGCAAAATCCAATATGTGGTCATTCGGCATTCCTGTCAGGTTGATATGTTTTTTCCTGTTGATATGCTTGAGATCAAGCAAAACAAGGTCTGTATACTGGATCAGCTCTTTGATCTGCTCTTGAAATGCCGGCGCCGCCGAATAGCATCCGCCGGACGAATCGAGCGCCGTGTGTATGCCATGGCTTTTACAGGCTTTGAACAGCTCGATTAAAAATGGCAGTTGTAAAAGCGGCTCGCCTCCGCTAACGGTGATGCCTCCGCCTGATGATTGAATAAACGGGAGATATTGCTGGACATCCTGAACGATTTCGGAAACCGTCATTTGTTTTCCGGTTCCGATTTCCCATGTATCAGCATTATGGCAAAATTGACAGCGCATCAGGCAGCCTTGTGTGAAGACGACATATCTGATGCCCGGACCGTCAACGGTGCCGAATGTTTCGATCGAATGAATATTTCCATCCATGATGAAGATCACCTCTTTTTATGGGGCGGAGCGCCTCGGCCGCGCTCCGCTTTATGCTCGTTACATCGATTCATGGAAGGTACGGCTGATAACGTCTAACTGCTGTTCTTTCGTCAGCTTAATAAAGTTGACCGCATAGCCTGAGACGCGAATCGTTAACTGCGGATATTCCTCCGGATGTTCCATGGCGTCGAGCAATGTTTCTCTGTTAAATACGTTTACATTTAAGTGATGCCCTGTTTTTGCGGCGTAACCGTCAAGGATGCTTGATAAATTGACGGCGCGGCTCTCTTCGTCTTTGCCAAGCGCTTTCGGGACGATCGAAAAGGTGTTGGATATGCCGTCGAGCGCATAGCTGTAAGGCAGCTTTGCCACTGAAGACAGCGATGCAAGCGTTCCTTTAGTATCGCGGCCGTGCATCGGATTCGCGCCTGGAGCAAACGGTTCTCCCGCCCGGCGTCCATCTGGCGTATTTCCGGTTTTCTTGCCGTAAACGACGTTTGACGTGATCGTTAAAATTGACATGGTATGAACAGACTGGCGATATGTCTGGTGCTTGCGCAGTTTTTTCATAAAGCGCTTGACAATGTCAACGGCGATCGCGTCGACGCGGTCATCATTATTTCCGTACTTAGGAAAGTCGCCTTCTGTTTCAAAATCGACGGCAATGCCGTTTTCATCGCGGACAACATTGACTTTGGCATATTTGATAGCGCTTAACGAATCGGCCACAACGCTCAAGCCGGCGATCCCGGTGGCCATCGTCCGCAAAATGTCCGTGTCGTGCAGCGCCATTTCAATTCTTTCATAGCAATATTTATCATGCATGTAGTGAATGACATTGAGCGTATTGATGTACAAGCCTGCAAGCCATTCCATCGTCTGATCGAATTTATGCATGACCTCGTCATAGTCCAGCATATCGGAAGCAACCGGAGGCATTTCCGGACCGACTTGCATTTTATGCTTTTCGTCTTTTCCGCCATTAATCGCATATAAAAGCGCTTTCGCCAAGTTAGCGCGTGCTCCGAAGAACTGCATTTGTTTGCCGATTGCCATTGCCGATACACAGCAGGCGATGCCGTAGTCATCCCCGTATTCAGGACGCATGATATCGTCATTTTCGTATTGAATCGAGCTCGTTTTAATCGACATTTTGGCACAGTAGTTTTTAAACTTTTGCGGCAGCCTGACAGACCAAAGGACGGTTAAATTTGGTTCCGGTGCCGGACCTAAATTGTCAAGCGTATGCAGGAAACGGAACGAGTTTTTCGTGACGAGTGCGCGTCCGTCGTGCGCTATTCCGCCAATTGATTCTGTCACCCACGTCGGATCGCCGCTGAACAGCTCATTGTAGTCAGGTGTGCGTGCAAATTTGACCAAGCGCAGCTTCATGACAAAATGGTCGACAAGCTCTTGGGCCTCCTGTTCTGTTAATGCGCCCGTTTTCAAATCTCTTTCGATGTATATATCAAGGAACGTGGACACGCGGCCAAGGCTCATTGCTGCTCCATTTTGCTCTTTAATGGCAGCCAAATAGGCAAAATACAGCCATTGAAATGCTTCTCTTGCATTCGCCGCAGGCTCGGAAATGTCAAAGCCATAACTTGCTGCAAGTGCTTTAAGTTCGTTCAATGCCCGGATTTGTTCTGACAATTCTTCACGCAGGCGGATGTTTTCTTCAGACATCACGCGAGAGGTGCCGGCCGCATCTTTTTTCTTTTCATCGATCAAGAAATCTACGCCGTAAAGCGCCACTCTCCGGTAATCGCCGATGATGCGTCCGCGCCCGTAAGCATCAGGCAGTCCGGTAATGATTCCGACCTTTCGGGCGAGTTTCATTTCGTCCGTATACGCATCAAACACGCCTTGGTTATGGGTTTTGCGGTAATCGGTAAAGATTCTTTCCACTTCTTCATTCAATTCAAAACCATAGGATTCACATGCTTGTTTCGCCATGCGAATGCCGCCGAAAGGCTGAAGCGACCGTTTAAACGGCTCATCGGTTTGAACGCCGACGACTTTTTCCAAGTCTTTGTCCAAATAGCCGGGACCGTGCGAGGTAATCGTTGAGACGATCTCTGTATCCATATCGAGGACGCCTCCGTTTTCACGCTCTTTTTTTGTCAAGTCCATTACATGATCCCATAATGCCGATGTAGCTTCCGTCGGAGGTTCGAGAAACGATTCGTCACCTTGATATGGCTCAAAGTTCGAGAGAATAAAATCGCGGACATTGACTTCTTTTTGCCAAACGTTTGTGGTGAAACCTTTCCATTGTTCCATTTAAATCCCCCTCTTTTCAAGTTGAAATGATATAACAGTTGTTGCATTTATATCTTATGTTTAATATAACAGTTTTGAATGTGATAAAAATCACATATTTTGTGAAATAGTTAACAAATTTAAGAAAGTTCTTTGAACATCGCGTTTTTCCTAATATAGGATGTTGTTTGAAGCAATTTTCTTATTTGAATCTGTATTATAATAAAGTCAAATAAAACGAAAACTGTTATATAAAAAACCGGCTAAACAGCCGGCTTGCGCAGAAGTATTTATCATCAGTCGAGGGATACGAACTGATTGCCGAATGCTTCGATAGTGCTTTTCAAGACATAGCTGCCTCGGGGGAGCTGGTGAAATTCATAGCACCCTTTCGAATCGACCGCTTTTGTCTGCAGTAAAACGCCTGACAAATCATAAACATGAATGTAATGGTCCTCTTTTTTAAGTTGGCTTTTGAGATGTTCCGGGATTTCCCCGGCAATCGTGTACTCCGCTTCTGACGTTTTCTTTTCACCGATTTGTTCGAGGATTTCCAGGTCCAGCCCCTGCTCTTTTCGATGATTTTTGCAGGACCGCACTGCTCTTTTTTGTGTCTCGAATGTTTGATACAGGTTTTCGATCGACCTCATGTGAAAGCTGATATCCCAATGTTTCATAGCTTTTTGATACGCTTGGCGCCCCAATTTTTGCCGGGTTTTGTCATCGTCGAGCAGCAGGCGCAGCTTTTCAGTAAGCGCTTCGCTGTCTGCCGGGGGAACAAGCAATCCGTTCGCACCGTCATCAATGATTTCTTTTACCCCGCCTACGTTTGCCGCCAGCACAGGTTTTGCGGAGAACTGCCCTTCCAGGATGACTAGCGGAAATGTATCGTGAAGCGACGGCAAAACAATGACATCACTAATATTCATTAAGTCGGGTATATCTTTTCGCTTTCCGAGAAAAGAGACCGCCGACGCGATACCGAGCTTTTCGGACAGGCTTTGCAGAGTTTCGAGCTCCGGACCCTCGCCTGCGAGAAGGCAGTGAAAATCATCCCTTTCGCACCGCAGTTTATAAAGCGCTTCGATCAAGTAGCGGTGTCCTTTCACCGGAACGAGCCGCGCCGGACAGAGAATGATCTTTTTTCCTTGATGCGGGAGGCTTTTAGGGAGATTATTTTTCTTTTCGATAAAGGGTGTTTTTACAATTCCATACGGGATGACTCGGATGTTCGAAGGCGTCACACCAATTTGAATCAGCTCGTGTTTCAGCCATTCGCACGGAACGGCCACAACGTCTCCGGACATTGCGCCCAAACATTCTTCGATTTTCATGTATTGCTGTTCCTGGCCGCTTTTCTCGTTATATTCCTCGGTAATCTTTGCTTCATGATATTTAAAGTTATGGAGGGACACGATTAAAGGCGTGTGCTGAGGTTTGGAACGGGCCAGTGCTCTTGCCGTCATAAAATCGTGGCAGTGGATCAAATCATACTTCTTAAGATCAAACTGTTTAACAGCTTGTTCCAAACTGTAGCGCTCCATTTCACGCCAATATATCCATAGGGGATATTTTTCGGTATAAGCTGTTTGAAGACGGTGAATGAGCTCATGTTTTAACCGGTGTTTATCGGCCGGCTGCTGATCGGCGACCTGAATGTTGAGCCATCGGGTATCGTGCGACATTAAATCGACAGAATGCCCTTCTCCTTCCAAGCTTTTTCTAAGGATATCAATATAGGTAGACGGGCCGTTTGTATGTGGAGAGTATCGATAATAAGCCAGTAAAATGTTCATAAATTTCCCCCTGCCTGCTGTTAAACTTATAGAAAATGAAATCTCTTAGCATTATATGGCCTCAGCTGAAAAACGTACGAAGTGAATGGAAAGCCTTTTCAATAAAGAAAACCCATTGCCTTCAGCAATGGGAGCTGTCATGAAGAAGCTAATATTTGAACGATTTTATCTTCAATATCCTTTCCTTTTTCATCATCTGCGAGCTGATTGAGAAGAATGGAGAAAATCAATGTCTTGCCGCTTGCAGTATCGATATAGCCCGACAAGGTACTGACGGTTGAAAGAGAGCCTGTTTTCGCTCTGACTTTGCCTTTTAGAGCCGGGTCTTTCAGCCGGTTTCTTAATGTGCCGCCGACCATTCTGTCGCTTTCCCCCGCAACCGGGAGTGAACGGGCAAACGACGGAAACCATTTCTCTTCTTGAACGGAATACAATAGCTTTGTGATCTGGTCGGCAGAAATCAAATTGATATGCGAGATGCCTGAGCCGTCTCTGAGAACGATCTTTTCTGTGTCCATTCCAAATCCCTGCAGTTCTTTATTCAACACTTCCAGACCTTGATCCCAGCTTCCTTCACGGCTCGCGGCTTTTCCCATTTCCTTGATCAGTGTTTCGCCATGGCCGTTGTTGCTGAGCTTCATAAAGGGGATCATCAGCTCTGAAAGCGGCATGGATTGATGTGCGGTGATGCGGCGCGCTTTTTTTGGCGCTTTGCCGGTTTTAGTCTTTCCCAGGATTCGAATGCCTTGTTGCTGTAAAGCCTGTTTAAATAAATCGAGTGCATATTCTGACGACTCCCAAACCGCAACCCATTGTCTGACCCTTGAAGCGCCTTGTGGAATCGTCCCTTTGATTTGGATGGTATTTCCGCCGTGTTCCCTTTTAATCGTGATATCTTTTTTTCCGTCTGCAGCAACGGTCTTGGCACCGTTTTCGATTTTGACATGATTAGTTTGCGGGGTAAGCGATACAACGGGTTTTTTTCCGGTTTTGCCGTCAGGATTCACGTCGATGATGACCGTTCCGGCATCATAGTCTTCGTTTGGCGAAGCTGTTAAAGCCGAGATCTGCGCTCCGTAGTATGCGTCTTCATCGCTCCAGGAAAGGTCTGGAGAGTAGCGGACCTCATCATACCAGGAATCATCGCCGACCAAGTCTCCCCGGATGACAGTGATCCCTTGTTTTCGGATTGCCTTGGCCATTTGCTGAAAATCGGCTTTCAAAAGCGTCGGATCGCCTTTTCCTTTTAGATAAAGGCTGCCTTTGAGTGTGCTCGCGGATCGTGCGCCGTCTGTCATCACTTCTGTGGGAAAGGTATAGTCCTCACCCAGGATGGAAAAGGCAGCTGCTGCCGTTAAAAGCTTCAGATTGGACGCCGGTCTCATCCGTGTATCGCCCATATGGCCGTATATCATTTTCCCGCTTTCCGCGGACCTGACGCTGATGCCTGCGAGCGCTCCTTTTAAATCAGGCTCGGTCTTTAACAGCTGATCGATTTGCTCTTTGAGCCCGGCGCCTTTTTCCCCGGCGGCCAAGCCGTCTATGCTGCCGGCCAACGTCAATACAAAGATCATCATCATACACAGACAAAGCTTCATATTTTTCTTCATAGAATATCCCGCCTCCCGCTGATGGTTCTAATACTTTATTGCAAAACGCGGCGGGATATACTCCTATTGGTCGGTTTTCACCAAAAACCTCCGGTATAAAAGCAGCAGCATCATTACATGCAGCACAACTCCGATGAACCCGAAAACGAAAACAAGCCCTTCATGAGAAGTTCCTGCCAAGTACGTTTTCGCTGTCCAGTAGGTCGGCGTGAAAACGCCGAAAAGCTGCCACGGCATAGGAATAAAATAAACCGCGGCCGGCATGAAGGTGAGCAGGCTGAACCCTTTCATTAAAGCGAGCCCTTCCACTTTGTTCGAAGCGTAAGCGGCTAAAAGCAGCGTGTAAATCGGGGCTTCAAGCGTGACTATGATCAGGATGAACAAAAGGTACACAGAGCCGGGCGCCATTAAACCGCCGGATGCAAACAGCAAAATGCTGTAGCAAAAAGTCAGCGCCATTGGCAGGATGAGGCGTATCAAGACATATCCGCGCTTCGACAAGGGCGTCACGGAAAAATACTGAATCATATTTTCGTCGCGCTCATCAAGCAGGATAAACCCCGACATGATACCGAGAATCAGGGGGATGAAAAGCATGGCAAAGCTCATGATCAAATGACGGTATGGGGTGATATTGAATGCCGCCAGTTCCGCTGACAAAGGAATGCCAGCGGCTGTCACGATGATGAGCAGAAAAGGTGCCAAACCGTAAAAAGCGAGCATTGAATCACGCTTGATCTGTTTCATATCTCCGCGTATCAGCTGAATGATTTTCATCATCGTGTATCACCTCCGCCAAGCTTTAATGTGATGAACGTTTGAAGTGAATGCCTCGCCCACAAATACGCGGCTCCGTTCCACAACAAGAGAGTGGAAATCGCGTAGACGAGCTCCCACTGCTGAAGGCCGGTAAAGGCGGAACCTAACAGCATTAATGAGGCCTTTGACGGCAGAGCGTAAAACAGCGGGCTGCTCCAAATGCCCGCTGTTTCAAACAAAGGGAGAACGAACACAAAGGTGCTCAAAGAAGACAAAAAGAAAAATCCGTTTAAGGTTTCACACCGCACCGCCAAACCTAAGCCGATCATCGTGAAGAAAAATGAAGTGCACAGCACGCCGCAAGCGAACAAACCGGAATTTGTTCCATAGCCAAACACACTGCTGTGGATGAAAATGCTCGATCCGAGAGACAAAACGGATAAAGACGCCGTTTTGGAAAGAATATACTCACTCGCACTTAGCGGCGTTACAAACAGGCTGTCATGGATGTTTTGCCCTTTCTCCAGTAAAACAAGACCCCCGATGAAGAAAAACCCCAGGAAGCTCGGGTCTGAAAACGTCAAGGCAATGTTGGCCGCCTCCCTGTAATCAGCTGGAAGAAACTGCAACACAGCGATATACACCGCGCTGATCAGCAAATAGGCATAATAAAAACCGTGCTTGAACTGAAGTTTGATATCATAGGAAATCGCTGATAAGATCCTCAACTTAAACGCCTCCCCGTCACATCGATAAAGATGTCTTCAAGCGATGCTTCTTGGGAATGAATGGTTTCCACAGGGTGGTCCTTGATCAAGTTCAAAAATTCCGGGCTGCTGCCGATCTGATCAAGGTCGAATTGAGCAGTTTCCAGCTGCCTGCGGCTGCGGTACTCCACTTTTACGTGCCTTTTTCCTTTTTGCACTTTCAAGGCGCGCGGAGAATCAATCAAAGCCACCCTGCCGTCAACGATGAAAGCTACGAATCGCAGATTTCTTCAGCTGTTTGCATGTGGTGCGTTGTGATCAGGATCGTCTTTCCTTCCGCCTTTTTGTTCAGGATAAGCTGTTTTAATTTTTTGGCATGCACGGTATCGAGCCCCGAGGTCGGTTCGTCTAGAAATAAAAGATCAGGCTGATTGATCAGGGCTCTCAAAAAATTCAGCCTCATTTTCATGCCTTTTGAGTAAGCGGATACCTTTGTCCGGCCGTACTCTTCAAGACCCGTTAAAGCGAGCAGCGTTTCCGGCTCCTCGGTTTCAGATGCATACAAGGAACGGAACAAATTTAAGTTTTCCAGTGCCGTTAATCGTTGATAGAAATTCGGAAATTCAAAGGCGACGCCGATTTTCTCATAAAAGGAGCTGTCGGCTTGACTCAATTCTTTCCCCATCACAGAAACCCGGCCTTCATATTGCTTTAAAATACCGATTAATATTTTTTGAATCGTGCTTTTTCCAGCGCCGGACGGGCCGAGAAATCCAAAAATTTCACCCTTTTGAATCGAAAAGTCGATTCCTTTCAATACGGGCGTTTTTTGTCCGGGGTATGTGAAGCGAAGCCCGCTGACTTCAATCATGGGATGCATCCTCCTTGGCCGAAAGCCCCTGTCCGATCAATTCGATAAGCAAATCCATCGTTTCGTCATAGCGGTCTTCCCCAATATTTGATTTTTGAAAGGATAAAAGAACAATGGCGCGAATCACACTGACGATCGTCTCCGGTTTTTTTCTGACAAGCCAGCCTTTTTCCTGGCCCATTTCAATTAAAGGCTTGAAAAAATCTTCGTCGCTGTCGAAATGCGCCTGCAGCTTTTCTTCGGGGAGTTTGCGGAAGAGTGTCTCGAGTAAGTTGTCATCGTAAACTTGGCGAATGTACGGGTTATCTTCCATCACCGCCAATGCTTCACGCAAAAACTGTGCAAATGTTTTCCCGCTTTCAGAAAATGATGCCTCAAGCTGGGCGCGGATCTTACTTTCTTCCTGCTGCAAAATCTCAAAATAAAGCTCCTCTTTCGAGTCGAAAAATGTATAAAATGAGCCTTGGGCAATTCCGGCCGAGGCTGTTAGCTCACCAACGCTCGTTTTTTTCAATCCAAGCTGCGCAAAAAGCTCTCTTCCGCTTTGCACTAAAGCTGAGCGTATCGCTTCCTTTTCTTTTTCGGTAAATTTTGGCATGTCAGTCTCTCCATGATTTATAAACATATGAATATTTTTATTTTATATTCATATAATGCGATGAGACCGTCTTTTTGTCAATGCATTTTGGTTCAAATTTACCACAATATTTTCATTTGCCCGTCAAATTTAAAGCAAAAAAAAGCACCACTTATAGTTTAAACTATAAGTAGCGCTTCATTTCCATTAATAAGCAAGGCTGAACAGACCTTTAATATGAGTCAGATAACGGACGTTGCTCGCTTCTTTCATCAATGAAGCAGGCAGGCCTTTAAGAGATGTACTGTTCGCGCCGATAACGGCAACTGCATCTTTGCGGCCAAGGCTTGCAAGCGTGCCTGAGTTGACAGGGCTGAACGTTTCCATTGATTTGTTTTCTAAGTATGCATACAGGTTGTAGCCGATCAGCTCGCCCATTTGCCAAGCGATTTGAGCTGTCGGAGGGTACGGACGGCCATCCGGACCGAAGACAACGGCGCTGTCTCCTGCAACAAATACGTCTTCATGTGATGTGGATTGAAGGAAATCGTTTACAGTTGCGCGTCCGCGGTTCACTTCAAGACCTGACTCGCCGATCAGCGGATTGCCTTGAACACCGCCGGTCCAGACAAATGTATTTGTGACGATTTTTTGCCCGTCTTTCAAATCAACAACGTTTCCTTCTACATTTGTGACAGGCAGTCCTGTCAAGAATTCAACGCCGCGTTTTTCAAGGCTCTTTGTCGCACGTTCGATCAGTTCATCCGGAAGAACCGGCAGGATTTTCGGACCGGCTTCAACAAGCTTCAGCTTGATTTCTTTCGGATCGACACCGTAGCTTCTCGCAAGGTTCGGCATGATATCGGCGAGTTCACCGACAAGCTCGACGCCTGTTAGTCCGCCGCCGCCGATTAGGATCGTAGCATCCGCTTCGTTTTTCGTTTTAGCGTATTCGCGCACGCGCTCTTCAACATGCTTGAAGATCTTGTTTGCATCGTTTGCAGATTTGAGCACCATGCTGTTTTCTTGAAGGCCAGGAATGCCGAAGTAAGCAGTGACAGAACCAAGACCGACGACAAGCGCGTCATACGTCAGGGTAGAGCCGTCAGAAAGAGCGACTTCTTTTTTGTCAACTGAGAACGAGTTGACTTTGGCGATTTTAAGATCGATGTCTTTTCCTTTGAAAAGCTTTGCAAGCGGCATCGCAATGGCCTGTTCTGACACGTTGCCCGCAGCAAGGCGATGCAGTTCTGTGATGATTTGATGTGTCGGGTATTGGTTAACCACTGTGATTTTTGCTTCTTCTTTTGTGTAGTGTTTGCGAACTGTTAAAGCAGACAGTAATCCGCCGTAACCAGCGCCTAAAATGACGATATGTTTTGACATCGTGAATCCTCCGTCCTTATTCTGAATGTATAGTGATTATTTTTGTTTTTCGCGTTCTGACATGATTTGCAGGTAGCTTTGAACAAAGCGGAACATCTTTTGGGCCTGCGGATCTTTAAGCATTTTCAGCAAACCGAAAAGTCCGATGACTTCATTGCTTTCGTCAGCGCGGTCTTTTGCTTCAATGGTGGTAGCCGCGATTTCTTTTGCCGTATCTTTGACAGGCTCAAGAATTTCTGTGATGGCACCGACCGTATCATTTTTTAATACTTCATCAGTTGCAACGGATTGTGCGAAATCGTAAGACTTTGTCAAAATGTTGACCAGTTCTGTCAGCTTTGGAAGCTGGTCGACTAAAACAGTCAAAGACTCCTGTACTTCAGGTTTTAGCAGTTGATCGATAAGATCGCGTTGGCTTTGGCTTACAGATTCGTTTGTTTGATCAGCTGTTTGATCGATTGTTTCCGGCATAACCAATTCTCCTTTTCAATAAGCGATGTGCTGTTTTTTGAAGGAACCCCTTTTTCACAGTTTGTGAATTTGTGCACAAACAAGTCCGCAAAAAGGTTCTCCCCTTTTGTGTTTGTTTTGCTGTTTTCAGTCTGGAATTCCCGAAAACCCGCAATCTCAAAACACGCTGTATTTTTTACTACTAAATGATAACACTTTTTGAACAAAAAATGAACGTGATTGTTTCGGAAATGAAATAAAATCATAGAAAACTTTATATATAGGGCTTCTTTCATCCCTTTCATTTCCTATATTGTGTCTTTTTTTACGAAACGTCCCATTCACACGTCATGATAGAGTCGTGCGAATATTTCCTAGAAACGCATCTAGTTTACATAATGAAATTATCGTTATCTCGGTTAATCTTCATCTTTAACATCCGGATCTTCGGGGATGGGTTCGTTCAGAACGGATTCCGCCCACTCTTTATACTTTTCCATCTGTTCCATATGGGTATTGAATTGATCTTTGTTGATTAAATGCTGCTGCCCGTCGAAGACGGTGCGAATTTTCTTTTCTCTCACAAGCTGTTCAACATGTGCTTCTGAAAGCGTTAAATATTCTGCGGTTTCCTTTATCGTCAAGTACATGTTTTAGTTCCTCTCGTTTTGATTTAGGCGAACGTTGCGATTTTAGGATCATACGATAAGATATATCAGTTTAGATGATGGAGGCCTATTTCTATGTATTCAAAATGGAATTCTGAAACGTCTTATCCGCCTTCAGCCCCGCACATGCACACCGGCCAATCTTCTCAGCAGATGAATCAAAGGCTGAAAAATCTCGAAGATCAAATGGAATTGCTGATCAAACTCATGGAATGCAACAATCAGCTGCTGCGTTCAATTGAAGAGCAGCAAAACCGCGTCTGCGCGGCCGGCGGAGGTTCGGTTATCGTCAGAATGTGAGTTTTTGGTCTTAAAATAAAAAGAGGAAGGACGTGTCCTTCTTCTTTGTCTGCAAGCCTTATCCAGTATACTACAGATTTTTTTGCGCTGAAAGGCCGGCAATTTCATCGTATGTTTGACGATTTTCCAATGTTGACAAATCGCCTGCCGGCTCGTTCAAATAGGCAGCTCTGATCAGCCGTCTCATCACTTTTGCATTTCTCGTCTTCGGTAGACCGCTGACAAAGTAAACCGCTTTTGGCTTGATCGCTTTACCGATCGCGTCAGAGGCGAGGTTCAGCAAATCATCTTTTAGTTTTTCCGACGGCTTTTCCGACTGTGTGAGGACGACAAAGCAGACGGCAGCCTGACCTTTGAGCTGATCCGGAACGCCGATAACGCCTGCTTCCGCCACCGCTGGATGGCCGACCAGTACGGACTCTATTTCGGCGGGCCCGATCCTTTTCCCAGCAGTATTGATCACATCATCAGAACGTCCGCTGATCGTCCAGTAGCCGTTTTCATCACGTTTTGCCCAATCGCCGTGCACCCAGACGTCAGTCCAGCGGCTCCAATATGCTTTTTCATATCTGGACGGTTCCTTCCAAAAACCATTCGTCATGCCGACCCACGGCTTTGTCAGGACAAGCTCCCCGACTTCATTGACGACTTCCTCCCCTTTTTCGTTGAAGACATTGGCCGCCATGCCAGGCAGAGGCGAATTAAACGTCATCGGCGTGATCGGCCGCAGGAGCACATTGCCCAAAATGCCGCCTGAAATTTCCGTTCCTCCTGAATAATTAAAAATAGGAATCCGCTCTTTTCCAGCATGGCGGAACAGCCATATCCACGGTTCATAATTCCAAGGTTCTCCCGTTGAGCCGATTGCCTTCAGACTGCTCAGGTCGCATTGAAGAAGAAAATTTTCGCCGTGCTGCATCAGTGAGCGAATGAGCGTCGGAGAGACGCCGAGATGCGACACCTGGTGTCTGCTGACAAGCTCCCACAGCCGACCCGGGGCCGGGAAATCCGGTGCTCCGTCATACAGCAAAACTGCCGCTCCGTTTATGAGTCCCCCGAATATTAAAAACGGTCCCATCATCCAGCCCATGTCTGTAAACCAGAAAAACGTGTCCCCTTGTTTGACATCCATCCCGAAGCCCGCATCAAATGCAGCTTTCAGCGGAAAACCGGCGTGGGTATGAACCGCTCCCTTCGGTTGTCCTGTCGTGCCTGATGTGTAAAGCAGCATGAGCGGATCTGAACTGTCCATTTCTTCTGTCATCTGGAGAGGATCGCTTTTCATCAATTCATTCCAGTCTATATCTCTCTTATGATTCCAATCTTGTTCGCCATCGTGAAGCCGGCAGACGACAACTTTTTGGACAGTGGGGGCGCGGTCTGCTGCTTTGTCAGCTTCTTTCTTCATACAGACCTTCTTTCCCCTTCGCAAAAAGGCATCTGCCGTGACAAGAATTTTTGCTCCGGCAGCGCTGAGTCTCGCGGCTGCCGCATGGGCCCCGTAGCCTGAAAAAACCGGGGAGAATACCGCGCCGATTTTAGCGGCGGCAAGCATGGCGATGACCGTTTGCGGGATCATCGGCATGTAAATCGCAATGACATCCCCTTTTGATATGCCTTGTTTTTTAAAGCCTGCTGCCGCACGGGCGACTTTTTGATGTAAAGAAGAATAGGTGATCCGTTCTGTTTTTCCGTCTTCACTTTCCCAGATGAGGGCTGTCCTCTCGGCCGTATCAGGCTGTCGGGACCATTTTTCCACGGCGCTGCAAACGGCATTTAAGCGTCCGCCGGAAAACCATTTCGGCCATTTTATGCCTTTATCGAGATTCAATGTTTGGCTGTACCGCTTGTACCAGCTGATGCCGAGCGCTTTTTCGGCCTCTTCCCAGAACCAGGCGATATCGTCTGTACTTGCTTTCAAAAAATCATCATAGTCGGAAAAACCGAGAGCTGTCATCCATTGAAACAGCCGGGTCGCTTTTACAAATTCCGGATCAGGCTGCCAAACCGCTTTTTCGGCCATACCGTTTCCCCCTTTTCGTTTCATTGGCCTTTAGACGGGATAAACAGGATGCTTCCGTTCCGTAAATATCATGTATTTGGTCATATATGCATTCAGCCGTTTGATGAGTTCCGTACGAAGCGAATCGGCCGGAATGACCCCGTCGACAATCATTTCTGAAGCAAGCCGGTAAATGTCTATGTCTTTTTGGTACTCTTCCCGTTTTTCGGCAATGAAGGCGGACCGCTCTTCTTCAGGCAATTGTGCGATTTTTTTGGCATAAACGGCATTTACCGCTGCTTCCGGACCCATCACAGCAATCTGAGCCGTAGGCAGCGCCAGACAGCAGTCAGGCTCAAAGGCCGGTCCCGCCATCGCATACAAGCCTGCGCCATAAGCTTTCCTGACGATGACAGATATTTTCGGCACGGTTGCTTCGGCCATCGCTGAGATCATTTTCGCACCGTGTCTGATAATACCCGCCCTCTCGACTTTTGTTCCGATCATAAAGCCGGGGATATCAGCCAGAAACAGCAGCGGGATATGATAGGCATCGCACAAATTGATAAACTTTGCGGCTTTGTCTGCCGAATCGTGAAACAACACACCGCCTTTGACACGCGGCTGATTGGCGATGATGCCGACAGGCTGCCCGTGAATCCTCGCCAAACCGGTAATCAGCTCTGGCGCGAACAATTTTTTGATCTCATAAAAAGACGCTTCATCAATGATCTGGTCGATTAAATCCATCATTTGAAACGGTGCGTTTTGGTTTTTCGGAATGATCTCCTCCAACGGCCGGTCAAACGGACGAGCGGGTTTTGCTTCAATAACAGGCGCTTTTTCGGTGTAATTCGGCGGAAAGTAGGAAAGATACCGGCGCGCCGACTTGATCGCATCTTCTTCCGTTTCGGCAAGAATGTCTCCGCAGCCTGAAACAGAACAGTGCATTCGCGCTCCGCCCATTTCTTCAAGCGACACTTTTTCGCCGATCACCATTTCCGCCATGCGCGGCGAGCCTAAATACATCGAGGCGTTACCTTCGACCATGATAACGATATCGCAAAAAGCCGGTATGTAGGCGCCGCCTGCCGCTGAAGGACCGAACAAAAGACAGATTTGCGGGATGCGCCCGGATAATTTGACTTGCTGATAAAAAATCCGCCCTGCTCCTCTTCGCCCCGGAAACATGTCAACTTGATCCGTAATCCTTGCGCCTGCTGAATCGACCAAATAAAGAAGCGGACAATTCAGCTTTTCGGCTGTTTCCTGGATGCGGATGATTTTTTCGACGGTTCTCGCTCCCCATGATCCTGCTTTCACCGTTGAATCATTAGCCATGACGCAAACGGTTCGGCCGCCGATTTTTCCGATTCCCGTGACGACTCCGTCTGCTGGAAGCCCGTCTGCCATGCAATTGGCAAAAAAAGCGTCCTCAAGGTCGAGGCCTTCGTCAAGCAGCAGCTTTAATCGGTCTCTGACAAATAATTTTCCTTTTTTCTCATTAGCTTCATGGTATTTTTGCGCTCCGCCTTCCTGAATCCGGCGAATGCGTTCATACAATTCCTTTTCGGCCGGCATCGGCTGTCCCCCCGTTCGTTTTATTCTCCCGTATAATACGGCTTCCGCTTTTCTGTAAAAGCTTTCAGCCCTTCTGTTCTGTCTTTCGTCGGAATCGTCAGCTCGTAGGCTTTTTGTTC
Organism: Bacillus sp. FSL W7-1354; assembly: GCF_038002405.1. Lineage (NCBI taxonomy): Bacteria > Bacillati > Bacillota > Bacilli > Caryophanales > Bacillaceae > Bacillus > Bacillus sp. FSL W7-1354. Next base: position 1,135,520 of record NZ_JBBOCL010000001.1, read on the forward strand.
TATCGCGAGTCCAGTTTCGATATCTGTCTCAAGCCCTTGATTGATAGCGAACTTCGCCTGTCTGACGGCAACCGGTCCGTTCGCCGCAATGTTCGATGCGATATTTTCGGTTGTTTCCTTTAACTTTTGAAGCGGAACGACATGTTCAACTAGGCTGATCTTTTGCGCTTCTTCGGCGCTGATGCGGCAGCCGGTATAGATCATTTCTTTTGCCTTTCCCCTGCCGATCAAGCGGGGCAGCCGCTGTGTTCCCCCTGCCCCGGGAATGATCGCGAGCGTTGTTTCGGGGAGGCCGAGTTCAATATGTTTGGCTGCGATCCTGATGTCGCACGCCAATGCAAGCTCCAGCCCCCCTCCCAAAGCGCTTCCGTTTAATGAAGCGATGACGGGCTGCGGCAGTTTTTCCGTCTGGCTGACCACTTGTTGAATCATGGAAACGGCCTGCTTCGCTTCTGTGGGGCTCATGCGGGCTCTTTCCTTTAAATCGGCACCTGCACAAAACGTCCTGTTCCCTACTCCCGTTATAATGACACAGCGGACGGTCGGGTTTGAACGGATATCGCGAAGGATATGCTGAAGGTCGTCGAGAAGTCCGAGCGAGAGGGCATTTGCAGCTTGCGGTCTGTTCAACGTCAACACGGCGACCGCCTGCTCGTTTATGGAATAAAGAACATTGGGCTCCATTCGGTCTTCCTCCTCCTCAATCTATGAAAAGCAATTCTTTGATTTCGCCGCCTGCAAATTTCGGCTTGGCAGCTCTCTCCCGGTTTTGTCTTCGATCCATTTGGCAGCTGAAAGCAGCTTGCTGAGATCAACTCCGGTTTCGATGCCCATCTGGGCACACATGTAAATCAAATCATCAGTTGCCGCATTTCCCGTGGCTCCAGGGGCATAAGGACAGCCGCCCAGCCCGCCGCATGATGCGTCAAATACGGTGATTCCCATATCCATCGCTGTGATCATGTTGGCGAGCGCCATCCCTCTCGTATCATGAAAATGAAGGGCGAAACTCTCTTTCGGAAAGCGTTTTAAAAGTACGTCAAGCACCTTTTGAACTTGCACGGGATTCGCTGCGCCGATTGTATCTCCGAGAGAAAGTTCGTCGATGCCCATGTCGAACAACGCATCACAGAGGCGTATGATTTGTTCTAATGGCACATGATGTTCATAAGGACAGCCAAATACGGTGGACAGGTAGGCTCTGGTGGTGAGGCCTGCTTGTTTTGCTGTCCCGGTGACTTCCTGCAAGACTGGAAGCGTTTCTCCGATCGATTTGTTAATATTTTTCCGGTTGTGTGTCTCGCTTGCCGACATAAAAACAGAAGCTTCATCGATCCCTCCTTCGAGAGCCCGTTCCAGCCCTTTTCGGTTCGGAATGAGGGCTGCGTAGGTGACGCCCGGCTTCCGGTTAATGCCTTTGGCGACGTCAAGGGCATCAGACAGTGCAGGAATCCATTTAGGATGAACGAATGAAGTGATTTCGATATATGAAAGCCCTGTTTGGGAAAGCATGTCGATCCAGGTTATTTTATCGGCTGTCGAGAGTGCGGTTTCTTCATTTTGCAGACCGTCGCGCGGCCCGACTTCTTTAATGAAAATTTTCTTCGGTACATTCATTTGCCATCCTCCAGACCTTATTGAAGCTCCAATAAGACATCTCCTTCATCGGCAAAATCACCTTCGTTTTTTCTGACGGTTTTGACGGTGCCGGCCGTTTCGGCGACAATCGGAATCTCCATTTTCATCGATTCTAAAATGGCGACTTCCTGCCCTTTTTCGATTTTGTCTCCTGCTTTCACTAATATTTTCCACACGTTTCCCGCCATATTGGTGACAACAGTATTCATGGCACGCCTCCTTAATTTCATTTTGACTGATAACGACTGATAAAATCGGTTTGGACCCCGCCTTTTCGGAATTCGTCAGAACGTACGATGTCTTCAAGCAGCGGAATATTTGTCTTAATGCCTTTCACTTGATATTGTGAGAGCGCTTCGGCCAATGTCCGGATGGCTTCATCTCTGCTATTTCCTTTGACGATCATCTTGGCGATCATCGGGTCGTAATACGGTGTGATGTTCATACCTGGGGCTGCTGCGCATTCATGACGGACATTCGGGTGCTCAGGCAGCTTAAGGTCAGTGATCCGTCCCGGCGAAGGGAAAAATGTTTTCGGATCTTCGGCACAGATTCTGACTTCGATCGCATGTCCGTCCCGCCGAATGTCTTTCTGCTTATACGGAAGCGCTTTGCCTGCTGCGATATTGAGCTGTTCTTCGACAATGTCGAGCCCTGTAATTTCCTCTGTCACCGGGTGTTCGACCTGCAGGCGGGTATTCATCTCGAGAAAATAAAAATGATTCTTGCTGTCTACTAAAAACTCGATTGTCCCGGCGTTGGCATAGCCGATCGACAGCGCGGCTTTCACGGCCGCTTCACCGAGCTTCGCGCGCATGTTTTCATCGAATAACGGAGCAGGTGCTTCTTCGATGATTTTTTGCTGGCGTCTCTGAATCGAACAGTCCCGTTCCCAAAGATAGACGGCATTTCCGTATTCGTCTGTTAAAATCTGAATCTCGATATGTCTTGCATCTTCGATATATTTCTCGATGTACATAGCCCCGTCTCCGAAAAAATCGGCGGCTCGTTTTTGGCTGCCTTCATATGCTTTTGCTAATTCGCCTTCATTGCGAATCAGCTGCATTCCGATGCCTCCGCCTCCAAAAGAAGCCTTGAGCATCACGGGATAGCCGATGGATTCGGCAAGAGCCTTGGCTTCATTCAGACCGGCCAAGCTTTTTGTCACGCCGGGAACGACGGGAATCCCGGCTTGTTCCATCGCTAGCCTTGCTTCAATTTTGCTCCCCATTTTGGCGATCACATCGGACGGCGGACCGATAAACGTGATATTTTCTTGTAGGCATCTTTTGGCAAAACGGCTGTTCTCGGAAAGCAGGCCGTATCCCGGGTGGATGGCACAGACCCCCGCTTTTTTAGCGGTTTCGATGATTTTTTCGATATTTAAATAGCTTTCACTGACCCGCGGTTTGCCGATCAGCCAGGCTTCATCTGCAGCTTTAACGTGCAGGGACTCAGCATCCGCTTCAGAGTAGACGGCAGCTGTCTGAATACCGAGCCGTTTACAAGTTCGGATGATCCGAAGTGCGATTTCGCCACGATTGGCGATAAGCAATTTTTGAAACAAAAAAATGCCCCCTTTCATATTCAAAAGTGTCTGAAATAGAATTTGAAAGCGCCTTCATTTATTTATTGTGCGAATTCGAAAGTGAAGTAGCTTATCCTGTTTCCTGCCATAGGTTCAGACGGGTCTTGTCTGTTCTTTACAGCTTATGATGATTTGAAAGAAAAAAGTCCTAAAGCTTAAGAAATCGCTTTAGAACTCTCAATGTTTTGGCTCGGGCCTGTTGGTGTTTGGACGGCTTTTACCGAGAATGCTCTGCATGTTTGCCGCTGTTTGTGAGGATATGTTGAATGATCTCGGCGTTTTTTGACAGAAAGGCAGTTTCGAACATATCCTGATGCGGCCCGGCTCCTTTATACTCTTGATAGTTTCTTGTTGTGGCGTCGGCCCATTTTTGCAATATGAATCTGTCAATTTGATCCGTCTGAATGCCGGCTTCAATAAAGTGGATGTTTGCGTTGATTTGGCCGCCATTGATTAATTGTGCCCAATATTTTTGATAGTTTGCCGTCTTTTTGATGACTGCTTCCCTGAGGTGAGCGGGAACATGTTCTGCCGAGGTGCTGCTTGGCTGTGGCGGCAATGCTTGTTTCTTTTGATATGCATCGACAATAATGAGATCGCTGACCTTCAAACCTCGGTTTTCCATTTCTTTGACAGTTTCAAATGCCGTGTTGCCTCCCGCTGAATATCCCAGCAGGATATAAGGGCCCCGAGGCTGTTTTTGGATGATGTTGTTCACGTATTGTTCCATACGGCTGTCTTCTTCAATAAAGTTAAATCCGTACACAGTCGCTTTGCCGTTTAGCTTGGCAGCGAGATCTTTATAAAATATCCCGAAGCCCGAAATGGGAGGAAAGCAGAAAAGGTTCACTCCGGTCGGCGGATTCAGTCTGCTGACATGCTGTACGGCCGAGGCGCGCAGCTCATGTGAAAACAGCTTTTCGGCCAATTGTTCGATTGTTGGATTCTCGAATAATAATTCAATTGGAATATCGATCCCCTGGCTGTTTTTCAGCTGGTGAATGACTTGAAGAGCCTTTAGCGAATGACCGCCAAGTTCGAAAAAGTCATCTTCAATACCGAGCTCCTTCACGCCAAGGATAGGTCTCCATATGTCAATCAGTTCTTTTTCGACCCAGTTTCTTGGCGGCACAATCTGTTTCAAAGCCGTTTTTTGATCAGGTGCAGGCAGCGCGCGGCGGTCGATTTTGCCGTTTGCCGAAAGAGGCATGCGGTCCAGTTTAACCCAATCATGAGGAATCATATAGTCGGGAAGCTGCCTTGATAGTAATGAACGGATCGTTTTTTCCTCTGTTTGATCATCGCTTACATAATATGCGATAAGGAATGCTTCTTCGTTTTTTTCTTCAATGATGACAGCGGCTTCTTGAACGCCTTCAATCTCGATGAGCCGCGCTTCTATTTCAGCCGGTTCAGTTCGTTTGCCGCGAATTTTGATTTGCCGGTCCATCCGGCTGATATATTCTAAGTTGCCGTCTGGCAGCCAGCGCGCCAGATCGCCGGTTTTGTACATTTTTTCCCCTGGTTGAAACGGATGCTCTACAAATGCTTGACTCGTCAAATCAGGTCTGTGCAAATATCCTTTTGCAACCCCATCGCCGCCGACGCAAAGTTCGCCGGGAACGCCGATCGGCGCGAGCTGACCGCTCTCGTCAACAATAAAGGCATTTGAATTGCTGATCGGTTTTCCGATGGGAATCGCTTGTGAAAAATCTTGCTTGACTTCATAAAATGTAGAGAATGTTGTATTTTCCGTCGGACCATATATGTTATAAAGCTTCAGGTTTGGACACCGATGTCTGACCGTATTCATCAGTGCAGGCGTCAAAGCTTCCCCGCCGACATATAAAGTGGAGAGTCCTGAAAACATGTCCGGCTGGGCTTGTGCCAGCTGGTTAAAGAGAGCCGTTGTTAAAAACAGCACTGTGATATTATGGTGAAGCAAATAGCTGCCAAAACGGGCAGGAGTCAACATCGTCGAGCGGTCAATAACATGAAGAGATGCTCCTTTCAGGAGCGCTCCGAATATTTCAAATGTGATGGCGTCAAAGCCGAGTGAACCGGTTAAGATCAATCGGTCATTTGTATCGGCTGATGTGTAATTGCTGTTTGAGATCAGTGATACGACATTGCGGTGCGAAATCATAACGCCCTTTGGTTTGCCTGTCGAACCTGATGTATACATGATATAAGCCAGATCATCCGGACGCGTATTTATGTTGATAGCGCTGACAGGTGCCAATTGCGCTTCCTTGGATATCAACACTTTTTTCGGAAAATCAATGTCCGTCTTGAGTCCTTTCTGAACGGCCAATACGTCCGCCCCGCTTTCTTTCAGCATGCAGCTGATCCGTTCAGGCGGCAGTTCGGCATCGAGCGGGAGATAGGCGCCGCCCGCTTTCAAAACGGCAAGAACTCCGATGATGAATTCAGGTGAATGCTCTGCTAAAATGCCGGCAATTCCGTTTTTCTTTAAGCCTTGTTCTTGGAAGATGCGGGCCCATGCAGTGGATGTTTGATCCAGCTCCCGGTATGTCATCGTCAAGCCGCCGGCATGTAGTGCGATATGATCCGGCGTTTTCTCTACTTGATTGGAAAACAAGTCAGTGATTGTTTTGTTCGTATCGTAATCCGTTTTTGTATCGTTGAATGCCCCGATGATCCGGGCTTTTTCGTCAGGCGCGATCATCGGCAGCCTGGAGGCGGGGATATCGGTGTCCTCCGCCGCTCTTCGCAAAGCTTCCAGCAGGTGGCCCCTCACACAGTCAATCCATGATTCATCATAAACGTTTGCATTGTAGATGAACTTGATGACAAGTTCATCATCCGGGGCAATCATGAGGTTGAAGTTGTAGCCTGATTGCTCCGACACTTTTACATTTTCGATCTGAAGCGGTGATTCGGCGCGGTTTGCCGAGTCTTGCATTTGCTGCAAAGGGTAGTTTTCAAAAACGAAAATATGGTCAATAGCATGCTGTTTGAAAGCGATATGCGACTGAATGTCAGCCAATGGATAAAAGTTGAACATGTCTTGAGCGAGCCTTTCTTTTTGGGAGCGGCGAAGCAGCTCTGAAAAGGTTTCATTTTCGCTCTCGGTCTTGATTCGCACCGGCACAGTATTGATAAATAAACCGATGATCTTCTCAACGCCCGGAATCACGGAAGGACGGCCGGAAACGACAGAGCCGAACACGACATCATCTGTCCGGTTATAGCGCTGAAGCATTAAGCCCCACACGGTTTGTATGAGAGTGGCGAGTGTGGCTCCATGCTGTTTGGCGATTGTTTTGAGTCTGACTGTCAACTTTCGGTCTAATGAAAACATCAGCTCTTTCTGCCGATATCCCTTTTCAGCAGGTTTTGCAGACACTTTCGGAAGACCTGTTGGCGCATTGAAGTCTGTCAAGTAGTTCTTCCAATATTCCTTGGCTTTGTCTTTGTCCTGATCATACAACCAGGAAATATATGCGCTGTATGGCTGAACAGGATCTAAAGGCACAGATTCACCCGTATAGATGGCTTCGTACAACTGCATAAATTCTTGGAGTACGATCCCGAGACACCAGCCGTCCATTAAAATGTGGTGATGGCTCCATACACATACGTGTTGTTCCGGCGCCGTTTTGAACAGAGAAATACGCATCAGCATATCTTTTTGCAGATTGAAGCCTTTCTGCCGATCCCGCTCTTTAAACTGGCTGATATACGCGGTTTGATCGGTCTCCGGCATTTCGGTCAAGTCTTCAGCATGCAACTGAAAGGATCGATCGCGTAAAACGACCTGGCGCGGTTCTTTCAGCCCGGCAACATGAGGCAAAAAAACCGTTCTGAAAATATCGTGGCGGTCAATGATCGATTGGACACTTTGTTGAAACCAGTCTAAATGGAGCTGACCCCTTATTGTGAAGACGGACTGTTCAATATATGCGGTTCCTTCGTCTTGCAGGAAAGAATGAAAAAGCATTCCTTCCTGCATGTGGCTTAAAGGATAAATGTTTTGGATTTTTTGTGTATGATCCATTGTTTCCCTCCGCTCGTTTAATGAAATCCGAGTAAGTCGGTTATATTTTTAAAAGCTTCCTCGGTCAGCTCGCGATCATCAAAGTCGCTGACGGTCTTTTCTGTTTCAGTTTTGCCGAGGCAATGGTTCATCAGCTTTCTGAGATAGTACTGACAATCTTGGGAAAGCCGCTCAATGGTTTCCTTTTGAAAACGCCCTGTTTCATATGTCATGTTAACGGTCAGTTTGCCTTCGGCTACGAGTGCGCTGATATCCAGCGACTGTTCACGCTTCCAAGTGCCGGTGATATCTTCGCCGCCCCCCAAAGGAGAAAATGTAAATGCATCAAGCTGTTCTGTTTCGGTTTGCGCACGGTTTCCGATTTCAAATTGTCCTAAATAGTTAAAGGTGATATCAGGTGCTTTGCCGAATTTGATCTTTGCTTTTTCAGGCGGTGTCATATATTTGAGAACACCGTATCCAAATCCTTTATCAGGTATCCGCCTTAACGTGTCTTTAGTTATTTTTAATGCGCGGATCATATATTCTTCATGATGGTCATCCCATGTATTGGGTTCAAGTTGAAGCAATACTGGATATATGGAAGTAAACCACCCTACGGTTCGGCTGATATCGTGATATGCCGCCTCAGATTGACGGCCATGCCCTTCAAGCGCGATTTTTAGCGCCTTTTGCGGCACCCATTTCCATATAGCGAGTACCGCTGACGCCAATAGCAAGTCTTGGGTATCCGTATTGTAAGCATTGTGCACATCTTTTAGAATCGCGTCTGTTTCTTGTTGAGCTAAAGTAAATGATACGGTGTTACGTTTTTTCAAAGCGGTTTTGTCGATATGTGTCTGATCTTTTGGCAGTGCAACTGTTTCATGTTGTTCGATGGCGCGCCAATAGTCTGCTTGCTGTAATAACCGCCGGCTTTCTGCATACTTGGCTAATTGCTCGGTATATGTCTGGAATGATGCGGTTTTTGGCGGGAGTGCTATGTCATCTCCGCGAATCGCCTGCTCATAGCCCGATGCCAAGTCTTCCAGGATAATCCGCCATGATATGCCGTCGACGGCCAAGTGATGGATAGCAAGAAACAAGTCATCTCCTTCGCTTGAGCGGAAAAGCCCGACTTGCACCAGCGGCCCGTTTTCCAAGTCCATTGCTTTTTGCAGCTCACGAACTTGGTGTTTGATGATGTGTTCATGATCTTTTGGTTCGCCGGCCAGATTGAAGATTCGCAAGTTGTAAAGCTGGTCCTCTCCGATGTTCGCTGGACGATTGTACAGGCGCAAGTTCCCTTGTTCATCTTTGGCGCATATGAGCCTGAGTGCATCGTGATGGACGGTTATCGCTTTTAGCGTTTTCCTCAATGCATCTTCATCTAACGGATTTGACCGATGCAGCATAACCGACTGATTAAAATGGTGGGCTTCTTTTATATCTTGAGACAGGAACCATTTTTGCACCGGTGACCATGTCATCTCGCCTTCTACAGATGCTTGGCTGATCGGTTGTTGTGATAAACGGACATATGGCGCCAATTCTTGGATTGTCGGATGGCTGAAGATATCTTTTACGGCCAATTGCTTTCCTGATTGATGCAATCTCGCGGAGACTTGCAATGCCTTAATGGAATCTCCGCCAAGCTCAAAAAATGATTCATCAATTCCGATCTTGTCCACACCGAGCACCCCGCGCCAGATGGCAGCCAATTCTTTTTCAATATCAGTGGCCGGAGCCGTAAATGTTTGCCTAGTCTCTCCCTTGTGCGGGATCTTTGCCAGTGCGGGCTTATTCAGCTTCCCGTTTGGCATGGTAGGCAATGCATCAAGCGTTTGGAAAAACGCCGGTACCATGTAAGACGGCACTTTTTTGGCCAAAGCTTTGCGCACCATGCCGCAATCTGCGCCGTCTTCAACAACGATATAAGCGCACAGTTCCTTATGACCTGCTGCGGTAACAGAATCCACCACTGCCGCTTCTTTTACTACGGCAAGGCCGGAGAGTGCCGCTTCCACTTCTTTTATCTCGATTCGGTAGCCTCTGATTTTGACTTGTTCATCCATCCTGCCGACATACTGCAGTGTGCCGTCCGGCAGCCATTTCGCCAAATCCCCCGTCCGATACATGCGCTGATCTGGATGGAACGGATCTTGAACGAAAGCTTTTGCCGTTTGCTCAGGGAGATTGATATATCCTCTTGCAAGCCCCGGTCCTGTAATGCAAAGTTCTCCGGTGACACCGATAGGCTGCAAGTGATCTCCTTTTAAAATATAAACATTTGTATAGCCGATCGGCCGGCCGATCGTGATGTTTTCTTCTCGTTTCAATCTTCTGGCCGCAGTGGCCGTGATGCTGCTCTCTGTCGGCCCGTATTCATTGGAAATCTCTATGTCAGGGCTGAGCGAGAAACTGCGCTCCAGCAAATTCGGTTCAATCGCTTCGCCTCCTAATGTGACAAGTCGCAGTGTTTGTACATCTTCCGGCTGCAATACGTCAAGCAGTGTCCGGTATAGAATCGGAACGAGATTCATATGCGTAATGCCGTAATCGGCTAGATATTGTTTAATAGCGAGAATGTCTTTCGCTTCTTCCTCAGCCGGGATAACGGTCTGCACTCCTGATATAAGCGGCGCAAACATACTTGTGACAAATGCGTCAAAAGAAAATGAGGAAAGCTGAAGCGCGATATCATGATCATGAAATTCATAAAAAGCACTGCGCCACTGAACTGTATAAGCGACTCCTCTGTGTTCCACCATGACGCCTTTTGGATTGCCCGTCGTACCTGATGTATAAATGATATAAGCCAAATGATCAGGCCCGGAAGCAGTTAGAATAGGTGAGGTGTCCTGTTCCTGTACATCTTCAATCAGAAGCACTTCGCCTTTAAAACCATCAGGTACTTGATGAATTGCTTTTTTATCGGTGATTAGCAGTTTAGCTCCGCTGTCGGCTAATACATATTGTTTGCGCTCGTCCGGATATCCAAGATCAATTGGGACATAGGCGCCCCCTGCTTTCCAGGTTCCGAGAACGGCTGCGATCAAGCCTGTTGATTTAGGAATCATAATACCTACAGGTAGATCCGGACCAATCCCTTGATTTTGCAATGTTCTCGCTATTTTGTTGGACCATTCGTCTAATTCTTGATAAGTGAGCACCCCTTCCCGAGTGATGAGTGCAGTTGCACCCGGCGATTTTGCCGCCTGGCGGGCGAATAATTCGTGAACGGTTATGTTAGGGCCGTGTTGTTCCGGCATCCTGTTAAAGTTTGTCCTCAGCAGCTGTTGTTCTTTAGCTGTCAGCATGCTGATGGCAGGCAACGCTGTCTGCGGCGCGTGGACAATGTGCTGAAGCATTGTCGTGAAATGTGATGCCCAGCGTTCGATCGTATCTTGTTTAAATAAAGATGATGCATATTCAAACCGAAAGTGTATGCGTTCATCCCCTTCTGAAACTTGCAGCGTCAGATCAAACTTCGCCCCAGTTTGAGGCATATCGGCAGGCTGAATATGCAGTCCATCCAGGAAAAGCTCTTGACGATCCATATTTTGTACGACAAGCATAGCGTCAAACAACGGATTGCGGCTCATATCACGGACGACATCAAGCCGGTCGACAAGCTCCTCAAACGGATAATCCTGATGTTCAAATGCCTCAAGTGCCGTTTCGCGGACCTCTCTTAAGAAATCGCTGAAACATTTGTTTTCGGCCGGCTGCGTTCTGATCGCCAATGTGTTGACAAACATGCCGATGACAGGTTCTAAGTCTTTGTGCGGCCTTCCGGCGATCGGCGAACCGATGATGATATCCTCCTGTCCGCTGAGCCGGGCAAGAAGCGTGCTGTACGCGGCGAGAAGAACCATATACAGGGTGCATCCGTTGTCGCGGGCGATCTTGTATAGGCCGGATGAAGTGTCCGCATCAAGTGAAAAGGACACATGATCTCCGGCAAAGCTTCGCACCGCCGGGCGGGCGTTGTCGGCCGGAAGCTCCAGCACCGGCAGCTCTCCGTCGAGCTGCTTCAGCCAATAGGCTTCCTGTCTGTTGTACGCCTCTCCTTGTTTGAATGCCTGTTGCCAGACAGCGTAGTCTTTATATTGAATCCGCAGCGGGTGAAGCGTCCGGTTGGCGTACAGCTCGCTGAATTCGCTGATTAAGGTGCCGACAGACACCCCGTCGGAAATGATGTGATGCATGTCCACCAACAACAGGTGGCTCTCCTCCGCCTCCTTCACAAGAGCGGCGCGGAAAAGCGGCGCTTCTTGAAGCCGGAACGGACGGACAAAGTCTTCAGCCGCGACCAATTCCATCAGCTGAAACGGGACATCATCATGAATGCGTTGAACAGGCTCGCCGTCTGCCCCGGTTTCAAACGACGTCCTGAGCGATTCGTGGCGGCGGATCAGCTGCCTGAATACTTCATCAAGCCGGGCGCGGTCGAGCGGTCCTGTCAGCTTAAGCGCCGCCGGCATATTGTAGCCGACACCGCCGTCTTCCAGCTGCTGAAGGACATACATCCGCTTTTGCGCCGAGGACACCGGATAGGTGTCCTGTTTGTCCGCCGGTTCAATCGCCGCATGCGGGCTTTCATCCAATTCCTGAATCACGGCTGCGAGCTCTTCCAGTGTCGGCTTGGCGAAAATCTCCTTCAGCGGCACCTGCACGCCAAACGCTTTGGCGATGCGGGAGACGAGCGCTGTCGCTTTCAGCGAGTGGCCGCCTTGTTCGAAAAAGTGGTCGCGAATGCCGGCAGGGCCGTATTTCAGCACCTCTTCCCAAAGCTTGGCGAGCTTCATTTCCGTGATGGTTTGCGGCGCGGTGTAAGCGCGTCGTTCAGCCGCTCCGTCGGGAGCGGGCAGCGCCTTGCGGTCAAGCTTTCCGCTCGGAGTGACAGGCCACTCTTTCATCTCGATGAAGGATGAAGGCATCATGTAGGCCGGCAGGCGTTTGCCCAGCTCTGTCCTTACAGTCTGTTGGTCCTGACCTTCAATATAGGCGCAAAGCTCGGTTTCCTCCCCTTCTGTCCGGGCGATAACCGCCGCTTCCCGCACGCCGTCGATCTGGCGAAGCGCCGCTTCGACTTCCCCCGGTTCGATCCGGTAGCCGCGGATTTTCACTTGACCGTCCATGCGGCCCAACCATTCAACGGTGCCGTCCGGAAGCCATCTCGCCAGATCACCCGTTTGATACATGCGTTCCCCTGAATAAAAGGGGTCATCGAGAAACCGTTCTTCTGTCAGCTCCGGACGGTTCAAATAGCCCCTTGCGACGCCCGCGCCTGCGATATACAGTTCCCCTCGACAGCCGAACGGCAGAAGCTGCCGTTTTTTATTTAAAATATAGAGTCTCATATTGTGTCCTGATCGGCCGATCGGGACATGGTCAAGTGTTTTCCTTTTAGGGACATCAAAGTATGCCGCTTCTACCGTCGCTTCCGTCGGTCCGTAGGAATTTGTCAATTCCACCCCCGGCAGAAGCTCATGAAAACGGGAGACGAGGTGCGCCCCCAGCTGCTCACCGCCTGCAAAGACTCTTTTTAAATGTCTGATGTCGGCCGGTTTTTTTCTATGATTCATATATTCCAAGAATGAGTGAAGCATAGAAGGGACAAAATGAGCGGCTGTAACTTCCTTTTCCTCCAGCGCTTTTAAGATGATTTCAGGATCTTTTTCCCCTCCTTGAGGAAGCAGATAAACAGAAGCCCCGGCGAATGGCCACCAGAACAGCTCCCATATTGAAGCATCAAACGAGTAAGACGTTTTATGCAGAATGATGTCCGAGTCGTTAAGTGAGTAGCGGGTTTGCAGTGAGTATAAAAAATTGACCGCGGACCTGTGTTCCACCATGACGCCTTTTGGGCGTCCCGTTGAGCCGGATGTATAGATGATATAGGCCAAGGCATCGGGCGGTACCGGGAGATTCGGATTGACTGCCGCTTCTCCGTGATTCCCGCGCCCGCCATCTAGCGGCAAAATGGTTCCCTCAAACATCGATGGATTAGATTCTGCAAGCAAGGTCTTTGCGCCGCTGTCCTTCATTAAAAAACGGATTCGTTCTTCAGGATAGTCAGGGTCGATCGGCACGTAAGCAGCTCCCGCTTTTAAAATGCCATAAATTCCAATCAGCATATCTGGTGAACGTCTCCCCATCACGGCAATCACATCTTCCTGTTGAATACCGAGGCCAATTAGCTTCCATGCAATTTGATTGGCCCGTTCATTCAGTTCTCTGTAGGAGATGGAGACGCCATCCGCCAAAACGGCCGGACGATCAGGCGTCTTTTCTGCCTGCTGCTCGAGCTGATGGTGAAGCGGCTGATCCAGTGGGAAATCGATTTTTTGCATCGGACTGAAGTTTTGCAGAAGCGCGCTTTCTTCCTTTTTCGAAAGGATTGACAAATGGTCCAGTTCCAGCTCCGGATGCTGTGCAGCGTTTTTAGCCAACGTTTTAAAAAAATCGGCCCATTTTTGAATCGTTTTCCGTTCAAACAAATCTGTACTGTATTCAAACTGACAATATATTTGTCCGCCGCTTTCGGCCATGTACAGTGACAGGTCGAATTTAGAAATCGGGTGGCTGATATCTTTTTGCCGAAGCTCAAGCCCCTCCATCGACAATTGTTGCCGCTCCATATTTTGCAGTGCAAACGTTGTATCAAAGAGCGGATTTCGGCTCATCTCCCGCTGAACGCCGAGGCGGTCAACCAGCTCCTCTAACGGATAGTCCTGGTGTTCATAGGCTTCTAGCGCTGTTTCTCGAATGTCCTGTAAATATTGTTTGAAAGATATTCCGCTCACCGGACGTGTTCGAAAAGCCATTGTGTTCACAAACATTCCGAGCACGGATTCAAGGTCAGCATGCGGTCTGCCCGCGATCGGCGAACCGACAATGATCTCTTCCTGCCCGCTTAGCCGTGATAATAAAACGGTGTATATGCCAAGAAGCGTCATATACAGTGTGCATCTGTTTTCTCCTGCGAGCTGTTGTAAACGTGATGTAAGCTCCTGACTGATCTCGAACGTAACCCGGTCACCTGCAAAGCTTTTTGCCGGGGGCCGCGGTTTGTCCGTCGGCAATTCGAGCACTGGCAGCTCACCGGCCAGTTGTTTGAGCCAATACGATTCTTGCCGTTTGTATATGTCGCTTGTTTTGAATGTTTCTTGCCATGCTGCATAGTCTTTGTATTGAATGCGCAACGGAGCCAGTTCAAGTCTTTTATACAGCTCGCTGAATTCCTGCATGAGCAATTGGATGGAGACACCGTCTGAAATAATATGGTGCATGTCCACTAAAAGCAGATATCGTCCTTTTTCAATGGTCGCTAAGCCCGCCCTGAAAAGCGGAGCCTTTCCAAGATCAAACGGCCGGATAAATGATTCAGATGAAGAGTCGTTTGAAAAAGCAAACGGCACCTTTTCATGAATCCGCTGCACCGGCTCGCCGTCGTCTCCTGCTTCGAATGATGTCCTAAGGGGTTCATGCCGGCGGATCAGTTCGCGAAATACAGCTTCCACTCTCTGTTGATCGAGCTCGCCTGTCAGCTCCAAAACGGCCGGAATGTTGTAGCTGACTCCTCCGCCATCAAGCTGGTGCAGAACATACATCCGTTTTTGTGCGGAAGAAACCGGATATGTCTCCTTCTTCTCTATTTGCTGAATCGAAGCAAACGGGTTTTCTTCCGCTTCACTGATGACTGCTGCCAATCCTTCTACGGTCGGATGGGCAAAGACATCACTTAACGGAATCTGAACGTTCCATTCTTTGGCGATGCGAGAGATGAGCGATGTTGCTTTTAAAGAATGGCCGCCCAGTTCAAAAAAGTTGTCGCGGATGCCGACCGGCCCCCTTTTCAGTAGACCTTCCCAAAGCTGTGAAAGCCTGAGCTCGTTCAAATTGCGAGGTGCGGCGTATGACTGATGCGATGCGGATGATGTCGATTCTGGGAGGGCGCTTTTGTCGACTTTTCCATTTACGGTAAGCGGAATCGCTGGCACAGCAGTCCATTTTACTGGCATCATGTAGTCAGGGATGGCGTCGGCCAAATCATGACGCAATGCAGAAGGGTCGATCGGTTTCCGTGTGCTGTAGTATGCGCACAATTCATGTTCCCCTTCACTGTCTTTTTGAACCAGGACAACCGCTTCCTTAACAGCAGGATGATTTGCCAATGTCACCTCTATTTCCTTAGGTTCGACCCGGTAGCCCCTGATTTTCACTTGATCATCCGTCCGGCCGATATAGTCCATTTGTCCGTCTGCACGAAGCCTTGCTATATCTCCTGTTCGATACATGACGGCTCCCGCTCTGAATGGATCGGGCAAAAATTTCTGTTTTGTCAAGATTGGATTATTGACATATCCTCTCCCGACGCTCGCGCCTGATATATAAAGCTCTCCTGCTACACCGCAGGGCTGAAGTCGTTTGTATTTGTCAAGGATATACATGGCGTTATGGCTGATCGGTTTTCCGATCGGCGGAGAATCCGGGATGTCGCCCTCAGGATGAATGGTGCATGTCGAGACGACATGGGTTTCCGCCGGGCCGTAATGATTATGCAAGTGTATGCCGCGCCGCTTGAGCAATGCCTTAAAAATATGCGAGACCGTCAATTGCTCCCCTGCAGTGATGACATGCTTCACACAGTTTGGAAAGTGGTTCGCATAGTGTTCCTCATTAAAAAGCATCTTCACAAAAGCCGTCGGGAAAAAGACGACTTCTGTTCGCTGTGTATTGATCAACAAAAACAACTGAGCTGGGTCGCGTTTGATTGATTCAGGCGTGATGCAAAGCGTGCCGCCGCTAAGCAAAGTTGTAAACAATTCTTGATAGCAGACGTCAAACGCACAAGATGCATACTGGAGCACATTTGTTTTGAAATCAATACGTGAGTTTTCAAATTGGTCATGAAGCAAATTGGCCATATTTCGATGTTCAAATAAAACACCCTTCGGCTTCCCCGTTGTTCCAGATGTATACATGATGTAAAGCAAATCTTCCGCAGTGTTTACCGTCTCGACATTGCTTCCGTCGCTTTCCGCATCTGCTTCTTCTATGAATGTCACAGATCGTTTTGTTGCGGCTGACTTTGCTAAAGCCGCCACATGATGCTGTGATACTATGTGCTGACAGCCGCTGTTTTCTATGCAATAGCGAATGCGTTCGGCAGGATGGCTCAGGTCAATCGGAACAAATGCCGCGCCCGCTTTTAAAATGCCGAGTACTCCCGCCGCTAATGCGGGAGAACGTTCGACCATGATCGCGACCGGCTCCTGGCGTTTGACACCCCGTTTTCGGAGAAGGCGTGCAAGTTTGTTGGCCATTTCATTCAGCTCTTTATAAGTGATCGACTGCCCTTCATAGTGAATTGCTTTTTCATCAGGGGATTGTGCCGCCTGACGTTCGAACATCGACTGGATCGTTTCATATTCACGCTGTTTAGTCTCTATTTTCAACGTGCTGAGCAGGTCTTTTTGTTCCTGCTGTGTTGTGATCGCCAATTCCTCCGGGGTCAAATTCGGATTTTCCAGCACTTGTGCGATGATATGCTGCAAATGGCCTTTGACGCTTTCGATGAAAGAACGTTCATGAATGCCGGAATCAAATCTCATTTTGAGATGAATGTTTTCACCTGGTGCTACCATGAGATAAAAGCTGTAGTTGGTCTCGTCTTCCATGTTGAAATCATGAATCCGAAACAGATCCTCTGCATCTTGTCCACTGTTCAGCAGTGCGATTTCTTTTTCAACAGGATAATTTTCAAAAACAAGAATATGGTCGATTAAGCCTTGTTTGACGGCGGATTCCGCCTGTATCTCATAGAGCGGGTGGTAGCTGTACGGCTGCCCATTCAGCGCATCTTTTTGCACTTGTTTAATCAGTTTCACAAAAGGCACTTTTGTACCGGTAACACGCACCGGTACCGTGTTAATGAAAAGGCCGATCATCCGCTCTATCCCTGCAATTTCAGCCGGCCTGCCGGAAATAACCGAACCGAAAACCGCATCATCCGTCTGGTTATAAGCTTGCAGCAACATTCCCCAAAGCGTGTGAAAAATGGTGCTCAATGTGACTTCTTCCTTTGCGGCCAGCTCTTTCAGCTTATCCGTAACTGTTTTAGAAAGGGAAAAGGTGACTTCTTCTTGTCTGCTTTTGGCGCCCGCTTTTTTTTGCTGCGGCAGCCGGCTCTGTTGGTCATATCCTTCAAGATAACCCTCCCAGTACCGGGCGGCGGCTTCTTTGTCCTGCTCCATCAGCCATTGAATATAGCTCCCGTAAGGCACAGCAGGCTCAAGCTTTAATGGTGTTTGGTGCAAATGGGAAGCGTATATATGGAAAAACTCCTTCAGGACAATCCCGAGGCACCAGCCGTCCATAATGATGTGATGGAAGCTCCATATGCATGTAAATTCGCGTTCCCCTGTTTTAAAAAGAATGACGCGCATCAATCCATCTTTTTGCAAATGAAATCCTTTGGCTCTGTCTGTTTTTTTGACGTCATCGATCAATCTAAGCTGGCCGGATCGGTCCAAATGAGTCAGATCTTTTTCTTCAATTGTGATCGTCCGTTCTTTTAAGACGACCTGCTGCGGAACGGATACATTTTGACTGATAAAAATCGTTCTGAAAATATCGTGCCGGGCACAAAGAACAGCAATGCTTTTCTGAAAAATGTCTGTGTCAACCTTTCCTGTCATTGAAAATGAGGCTTGTTCGACGTATGCCTGTGTGTCCTTGTTAAGAAGGGTGTGAAATAGCATGCCTTCCTGCATATAAGAAAGCGGATAAATATCCTGAATCTCATGTTTTTTTGTCATATTTTTTCCCTGCCTCCTGTTCCTACAGTTCCTCGACAAAGCTCGCAATATTGTCCAAATCTTCCGCTGTTAACGATTGGCTGCTAAAATCGCTGACCGTTTTCTCTGTTTCTTGTTTATGTGCGCAATGTTTGATGATTTGGTGCAAATTATGTTTCACCATGTGCAGCAGCTGTTTCATTGTTGTTTTATGGAACCGGCTTGGCGGATAGCTCAAATTGAAATGCAGCTGATTTTGCCTTACCATGGCGCTCATTTCCAGCGTTTGCTCACGCTGCCATGTAGGTGTAATGTCTTTCCCGCTTGCAAGCCCCGAAAAGCTGAACTTTTGTTGGCGTTCTGTATCATTGAATTGCCCTAAATAATTAAAACCGATTTCAGGCGCTTTGCCGAACTGGATTGTTTTGTTTTCAGAGGATGTTAAATATTTCAAAATGCCGTATCCCATTCCTTTGTCCGGTATTCTGCCGAGTGTATCTTTGACTGTTTTCACTGCCAGCCCCAACTCGCCTTCGGCTGCATGATGTAAATCAATCAACACAGGATATATTGTGGTAAACCAGCCGACTGTCCGGCTGATATCCAATTCAGGTAGGGTGTGATCTCTCCCGTGTCCTTCCATCGCGATCCGCAGTTTCCTCTCTCCCATCCAATCACACAGGGCTAATGATGCTGCCGTCAGCAGAATATCCTGGGTGTCTGTGTTGTAGGCGTTGTTAACCTTGTGGATTAAAACGTGTGTGTCTTCTTCGGAAAGGGTAAAGCTTTCCGTTTTCCGAATGTTGTCCGCAGCGCTATGCGGTTTTTCACAAGGAAGTAAAGCGGCTTTTTCTTTTTCAACAGTGCGCCAATACGATTGTTCGCGAATGACCTTGCTGCTCTCTGCGTATTCGGCAAGCCGGTTTGCGAAATATTGGTATGAGTCCGTTTTCCGCGGAAGCTGAACCGGTTGTCCTGCGGCCGCCTGACTGTATGCTGCCGATAAATCCTCAAGCAAAATCCGCCATGAGACCCCGTCGACGACCAAATGATGAATGGTGAGAAATAAATAAGTTCCCGACATTGTGTTGAACAAGCCTGCTTTTAGCAGTGGGCCTGTTTGCAAATGGATACTGCGCTGCAAATCAGCGACTTCGTCTTCAATCATCTTCTCCCATTGTGCCGTTTTAGAAAGGTCTCTTATGTTCAGGCTGTAAAGTTCTCCATGAATTCCCCTGTTAAATTGCTGCAGCTGGCCGCCGTCATCGATGATTGTCATGCGGAGGGCATCATGATGGATGACAAGATGCTGTAAAGCTGTTCGAAGCGGCTGTTCCTGAAATCCTTCTGAGCTATGAAGCATGACAGATTGGTTGAAATGCTGCCTCTTTTCGATATGCTGTGCGAGGAACCAGCGCTGAACGGGCGTCCAAGGTACTTCTCCTTCAATCGGCCGCTGATCTATATTTCTCTCAGTCTTGCGGATGAGAGGCGCGGCTTCTTTAATAGTTGGATGGCGGAATAAGTCGCCTGCCGTGATTTTCAAGTCAAACCGTCCAAGGCGCGCAGATACTTGGAGGGCTTTAATCGAATCGCCTCCCAGTTCAAAAAACGAATCCTCAATCCCGACTTTTTCAACGCCGAGCACCTCTTGCCAGATCACGGCAAGCCGTTCCTCCAGCTGGTTGCGCGGAGGGGCGTATGCTGTGTTGATTGCTGTGGTCTCCGGCTCAGGCAGCGCTCTTCTGTCGAGCTTTCCGTTTTGTGTCAGAGGCAAGGCGGCAAGCTCAACCAAATGCGCCGGGATCATAAACCCGGGCAATTGCTGAGAAAGAAGGGATCTGACTTTCTCGATATTCATTTCCGCTTGCAGACTCATATAGGCAAGGAGTTCTTTATGTCCTGAGGGACCGGTTCGCACGATGACGGCGGCTTCTTTGACACCGTCAATCTGCCGCAATGCTGCTTCAATTTCTCCCAGCTCAATCCTGTAGCCGCGAATTTTTACTTGATCATCCATCCGGCCGATATATTCAATCGACCCATCCTTCAGCCAGCGGGCCAAATCACCGGTCCGGTACATTCGTTCACCAGGTGTGAAGGGATTTGGCACAAATTTTTCTTTCGTCAGTTCAGGTCTCCCGAAGTAGCCTCTGGCTAGCCCGTCCCCGCCAACGCATAATTCTCCGATGACACCCATAGGCTGCAATCTCCCGCGGCTGTTGACAATATAAGCGGTTGAATTAGCGATTGGGCGGCCGATCGGAATGGAATGCTTATACTCGTGTTCAATCCGGAAGCACGTTGAGAATGTTGTGTTTTCCGTTGGGCCGTAGCCATTCCATAGCGCGAGATCCGGCGCCGCGTTGCGAACGCGATTGACATGGTTTGGCGACAGGGCTTCTCCGCCGAGAATCAATCTGGACAGGTCGGAAAATGTTCGTTCATTTTGTTCTGATAATTGATTAAATAAGGATGATGTCAGCCATAAAGTCGTGATGCCGTTCTGCTGTATGAATGTCTTGAGCCGATCGGAATCTAAATAAGTTTCCTTGTCACTGATGTATAAACAAGCACCGTTTAATAGCGGTCCGAATACTTCAAATGTCATCGCGTCAAATCCCAATGACGCTGTCAATAAAATCCTGTCTTCAGGTGAAAATGCCATATCGCTGTTTTTTACGAGACGGACGACGCCGCGCTGTTCAACCATTACGCCTTTTGGCGTGCCGGTTGATCCGGATGTATACATGATATAAGCGAGAGAATCAGGACCGCCCTGCTGTTCGGGATTGTTTGCTGAAATGCCGACCTCAAGCTGGATGTCTTCTATGAATAACCGTTTTCCTGCCATATGAGATTCTAATCGATCTGATTGGAGGAGCATCACAGCATTGCTGTCAGACAACATCCATTCCAGCCGTTCTGTCGGCATGTCTTCAGTGACGGGAAGATAGGCTCCGCCGGCTTTTAAAATACCTAGAATTCCGACCGCAAGTTCAGGGGTGCGACTTGTTAATAGTGCGACAACACTTTCTGAACCGACGCCATTTGCTCGAAGCGCAGCGGCTATTCTGTTGGCGCGTTCGTTTAGTTCACGGTAAGTCAAGGTTTGTCTGTCATATATAACGGCCGGGGCGTGAGGTGTTTTGGCTGCTTGATATTCAAATAAACGGCTGATCGTTTCGTGTTTCGGGTAGTCTTGTTTTGTCTGATTAAATGTGTGAATGAATGAGCTTGTCTCATGTTCATCTAATACATGGATATCTCCGAGATGAATGTTCTGATGTTCGATCACATGATGGAGAATATGAATATAGTAGGAAAGCCATTTCTTGATCGTTTGTTTTTGATAGATGTCTGTATTGAATTCAACATCAAAACGGATTGTCTCTTGATCTTCTTCAGCTGCATAAAGAGTCATATCAAACTTAGAGACTTTATGGGCGTCATGAGCTATAGTCGTCAAATGCAAGTTATGCAGAGTCAGTGATTCCCGCTCCATATTTTGCAGAGCGAACATAACGTCAAACAGCGGATTGCGGCTCATATCACGGACGACATCAAGCCGGTCGACAAGCTCCTCAAACGGATAATCCTGATGCTCGAACGCCTCAAGCGCCGTTTCGCGGACCTCCTTTAAGAAATCGCTGAAACATTTGTTTTCTGCCGGCTGCGTTCTGATCGCCAATGTGTTGACAAACATGCCGATGACAGGTTCTAAGTCTTTGTGCGGCCTTCCGGCGATCGGCGAACCGATGATGATATCCTCCTGTCCGCTGAGCCGGGCAAGAAGCGTGCTGTACGCGGCGAGAAGAACCATATACAGGGTGCATCCGTTGTCGCGGGCGATCTTGTATAGGCCGGATGAAGTGTCCGCATCAAGTGAAAAGGACACATGATCTCCGGCAAAGCTTCGCACCGCCGGGCGGGCGTTGTCGGCCGGAAGCTCCAGTACCGGCAGCTCTCCGTCGAGCTGCTTCAGCCAATAGGCTTCCTGTCTGTTGTACGCCTCCCCATGTTTGAATGCCTGTTGCCAGACGGCGTAGTCTTTATATTGAATCCGCAGCGGGGCAAGCATCCGGTTGGCGTACAGCTCGCTGAATTCGCGGATTAAGGTGCCGACAGACACCCCGTCGGAAGTGATGTGATGCATGTCCACCAACAACAGGTGGCTCTCCTCCGCTTCCTTCACAAGAGCGGCGCGGAAAAGCGGCGCTTCTTGAAGTCGAAACGGACGGACAAAGTCTTCAGCCGCGGCCAACTCCATCAGCTGAAACGGGACATCATCATGGATGCGCTGGACAGGCTCGCCGTCTGCCCCGGTTTCAAACGACGTCCTGAGCGATTCGTGGCGGCGGATCAGCTGCCTGAATACTTCATCAAGCCGGGCGCGGTCGAACGGTCCTGTCAGCTTAAGCGCAGCCGGCATATTGTAGCCGACACCGCCGTCTTCCAGCTGCTGAAGGACATACATCCGCTTTTGCGCCGAGGACACCGGGTAGGTGTCCTGTTTATCTGCCGGTTCAATCGCCGCATGCGGACTTTCATCCAATTCCTGAATCACGGCGGCGAGCTCTTCCAGTGTCGGCTTGGCAAAAATCTCCTTCAGCGGCACTTGCACGCCAAACGCTTTGGCAATGCGGGAGACGAGCGCTGTCGCTTTCAGCGAGTGGCCGCCTTGTTCAAAAAAGTGGTCGCGAGTGCCGGCAGGGCCGTATTTCAGCACCTCTTCCCAAAGCTTGGCGAGCTTCATTTCCGTGATGGTTTGCGGCGCGGTGTAAGCGCGTCGTTCAGCCGCTCCGTCGGGAGCGGGCAGCGCCTTGCGGTCAAGCTTTCCGCTCGGTGTGACAGGCCAGTCACGCATCTCGATGAATGATGAAGGCATCATATAGGCCGGCAGGCGTTTGCCCAGTTCTGTCCTTGCGGTCTTTTGATCCTGACCTTCAATATAGGCGCAAAGCTCGGTTTCCTCCCCTTCTGTCCGGGCGACAACCGCCGCTTCCCGCACGCCGTCGATCTGGCGAAGCGCCGCTTCGACTTCTCCCGGTTCGATTCGGTAGCCGCGGATTTTCACTTGGCCGTCCATGCGGCCCAGCCATTCAACGGTGCCATCCGGGAGCCATCTCGCCAGATCGCCCGTTTGATACATGCGTTCCCCTCGATAAAACGGGTCATCGAGAAACCGTTCTTCTGTCAGCTCCGGACGGTTCAAATAGCCCCTTGCGACACCCGCGCCTGCGATATACAGTTCTCCGGCCACCCCTATGGGCTGGACAGCTTTCTCACTGTCTAAAATATAAAGACGGGCTCCCGGTACAGGTTTTCCGATCGGAAGCCGCATCCGTTCCCTGTCTTTTTCGTGGTCGTATCGAAAAAATGCGGCATCCACCGTAGCTTCTGTCGGCCCGTAGCCGTGAATGACCGCAGTCTCCGGCAAAGACCGGGCAAATCGGGCGGCTGTCTGGGGAGCGAGCGCTTCACCTCCGGCGAATACGCGTTTCAAGGTTTTCGCAAGGCTTGTCCTTTTCTCCTCTGTTTCCATCTCGACCTGGTCTAAAAAGCTGTTGGCCATCGCCGGGATAAAATGCGCCGTTGTCACTCCTTCGTTTGTGAAGGCTTCTGTCATTAAAGCGGGATCTTTCTCCCAGCCCTGCGGAAGCAAATACATGGAGGCGCCGGGAATCATCCACCAAAACAACTGCCAGATCGAAGCATCAAATGAAAACGATGACTTGAGCACGATGACATCATCTTCAGTTAATGGGAACTGTCGCTGCATCCCGGACAAAAAGGCGGCAGCCTGTCGGTGCTCAACCGCGACGCCCTTCGGTGTCCCGGTTGAACCGGATGTATAGATGACATAGGCGAGTGAGCCGCCATCTGTATGAACGCAAACCGATTCGGTCTCCGCTGTCTCCGCTTGAAACGATGACAGGTTGACTTCAAGCGTCTCACCGGCAAAACCGGAGACGGACAAACCCGGCCCTGTGACGAGAAGCTTGGCGCCGCTGTCGGCGAGCATGTATCTGAGCCGTTCTTCAGGATAGTCTGGATCAAGCGGCACGTAAGCGCCGCCGGCTTTCAAAACAGCCAGCACCGCGATCACCATCTCTGGTGAACGGTCAGCGAGCACGCCGACCACACTTTCTTTGGCAACGCCTTTTTTCTTCAACCGGACAGCGAGCTGATTGGTATACTGATCAAGCTCTCGATATGTTAAGGTACCGCCGGAAAAACGAAGCGCCGGCATGTTCGGCGACAGAGCTGCACGGCGGGTGAAAAAGCTATGCAGCGTCGGCGCTAAAGGTGCAGCGGGCTCTGTTTGATTGAATTCGTACAGCATCTTTTTGGCAGTTTCTTCGCCAAGCAATGCAATTTGTGCGATTTGTTGATTGGGATCAGCGATGACAGAGCCTATGATATGGCGTAAATACAGTTCGATTTTTTTCATCATGGCTGGATCATACAGTCCGATATCAAAATTTATGCGAATATAAAGCGAGCTTCCCGGAATGATTTTAATGCTGCATCCATAGTTGGTAACTTCATCCATATCGAAATCATCGACTGTGAAATCGAATGCATCAGCTTGATTCAGACTTTCAATTTCGCGCTGGGCCGGTATGTTTTCAAATACGACAATATGGTCAAACAGCTCATGTTTCAGCGTGCTTTGCGCCTGAATATCATATAAAGGATAATAACTGTACGCTTCCGCTTTCAGTGACTCCTGTTGCAAGTGGCTGACCAATGTCAAAAAGGACTCCGGCCCGCTTTGGACCCGGACGGGAATGGTATTAATGAAAAGCCCGACCATTTTTTCTACGTCCTCAAGATCAGACGGCCTCCCGGAAATAACGGAACCGAAGACTGCGTCATCACAGCGGTTGATCTTTTGCAGAATGATTCCCCATAATGCCTGAAAAACCGTATTCAGCGTCGCGCCTGCTTGCAAGGCCAATTTTCGCAGCCCTTCAGTCTGTTCTTTAGATAGGGTAAATGCCATCTGCTCAAGCTTTCCTTTTGAGGATGATGATGTTTTGGGCAGTGATGCGGTTTGTTTGACATCGACAAGCCTTGTTTTCCAAAAGGCTTCAGCTTCTTTTCGATCCTGTCGCATCAGCCATTTAATATACTTGCTGAACGGCTGAACCGGTTCAAAATCAGGAAGCTGCCCTTTTCCTAAAGCCTTGTAAATCGCAAGAAATTCTTTCATCACAATACCAAAGCACCAGCCATCCATTAAAATGTGATGATGGCTCCAAATACAATGATATTGTTCGTGTGCCCTTTTTAAGATAGATACTCTCATAAGAGGGTCTGTTTGCAGATCAAATCCTTTTTTCTTGTCGTCATGTTCGAATTGATCGACAAATGTTTCTTTAGCCGCCTCGTCCAGATGAGAAATATCAACAAATTGAAGGCGGCTTTGCCGCTCTTTTAACACGACTTGGCGCGGCTTTGCCACATTTTTGTGTATAAACGCAGTGCGGAAAATATCATAGCGTTCAATCAGCGCGTCTAAACTTTTTTGAAACCGTTCTGTATCAAGCGAGCCGTTTATCGTAAATGATGCCTGTTCAAAGTAGGCTCTAGATTCCTGATCCAATAGCGAGTGAAACAGCATGCCCTCCTGCATAAAAGATAAAGGATAGATATCTTGTATTTCCGGTTGCTGCACCATCAGCGACTCTCCTTTTCTATAATTTATTGACAGCTCCCATAATGTCGCTTAGTTCCTCCAAAGTTAAATCTTCATCAGTGAAGTCTGTTGCACTTTTTTCATGGTTTTCTTTTTCTGTGCAATGCTTGATGATCGTTTTGAGAAAAAATTGAACATGGTCTGCTAGAGCTTGTACTGTTTCTTTCTCATATTGAAGCCGGTTGTAGACAAAGTGCATGACGAGACATTCTGAAGATATGGCGCCGCTGATATCGAGAAGATGAGGCCGCTCCCAATCCGGACTGATCTCATGCCCCGCTTTGACGGGAGAAACGCGAAATCCGCTCGACTTGATATCTTCGTCAAACTGTCCCAAATAGTTAAAGCTGATGTCGGGACGCTGGAAATCTTCAGGTTCCCACATGCCGCCGATGTATTTCAGCACCCCGTAGCCAACGCCCTTATACGGAATACGGCGCAGCATGTCTTTTGTCCGCTTGATGTGGTAGCCGAAACGCTCATGATCATCTGCGGACTCCGGAAGGCTTGCATCGAGTAAAACAGGATAAATCGAGGTAAACCAGCCGACCGTCCGGCTGATATCGATATCCTCCAAATGCGCTTCTCTTCCATGGCCTTCTAAGCTGATTTTGAATCGATCATTGCCGGTCCATTTGTGAAGCGCAAGACCTAACGCGGCGAGTAATATGTCATTTGTATCTGTCGTATACGGCTTGTTTACAGCCGTTAACAGACGCTCTGTTTCTTGTTTTGTCAGCCGAATGTCTATGGTGTCTGTATCTTGCAGCAGATTCGTAATGGTTTCGGCATCTTTCGGAAGCGGTTCAACTCTTGTTTTTTCCCTTTCAGTCCAGTAATCTATTTCCCGTAATAGCTGTCGGCTTGTTGCGTAATCAGTCAGCCGCTTGGCATAGGTTTGATAGGAATCTGTCTTTTCCGGAAGCACGATTTCTTTTCCCGCCAGGGCCTGTTTGTATCCGGCGGTTAAATCTTCGAAGAGGATGCGCCATGATACTCCGTCGATGACAAGGTGATGAATCACAAGCAGCAAATGATCGCCGTCCGATCCGCGAAAAACGCCGGCTGCAACAAGCGGCCCTGTCTGAAGCTGAATCGATTTCTGAATATGTTCCGCGGCCCTTTCAATCATCACATGCTCTTGAGCTAATGATCCTGCTTCTCTTACATCAAGCAGTTCAAACGAAAACAGCTCCTCTTTGGCAAGCTCTTCGGCTCTGTTGTACTGTGTTAAAACTCCGTCTTGATATCCGCATACCATCCGCAATGCGTCATGATGGACCACGATATGGGCGAGCGTTTTTTGCAGAGCTGTTTCATCAAATCGCGCGGAACTGTGCAGCATGACAGATTGATGAAAGTGATCGTGTGACAAAGATTGTGAGAAAAACCAGTGCTGTACAGGCGTCAGCGGCACTTCGCCGTTGACGGGCGCTTGATCAATCTCGCGCCGGACTTTCGTTACCCGCTTTGACAGCTCGCCAAGCGTCTGATGTTTAAACAGCTCGCGAACCGTTGTTTCATAGCCTCGCTGCTTTAGCCTTGCGCATACTTGCAGCGCTTTAATAGAATCTCCGCCAAGGTGAAAGAAATGGGCGTTCACACCGAGCCCCTCCATTCCTAAGAGCTCTTCCCAAATCTCAGCCATCATCTGTTCAATATCGTTTCTTGGGCTTATATCTTCACCTGCGCCCTGATTGGCCGCCGGTTCTGGCAGCGCATTTTCGTCGAGCTTGCCGTTAGCTGTCAGTGGCAGTTCATCAACCTGTATGATCCGCGCGGGTATCATGTATTCCGGGAGGAGCGTTCTGAGAGATGTACGAATCTCTGCTTCATTCAGGCTTTGCGCCGTTACCGCATATCCATAGATCGATTGCTGTCCGTCTTTGTCATTTCTTGTTATGACTGCTGCTTCCTTGATTGGAGGCAGTTCTTGAAGGGCGCTTCTGATTTCTCCCAACTCAATCCGGTATCCTCTGATCTTCACTTGCGCATCTTTTCTGCCGACATATTCCAGCTCGCCGTTTGGCATCCTTTTGACGATGTCTCCCGTACGATACAGGCGCTGACCTCCGACATATGGATTTGTGATGAATCGGGAAGCGGTCAGCTCTTCTCTGTTGATATAGCCTCTTGCGACTCCGGCGCCTGCGATATACAGTTCTCCCGGCACACCGACAGGCTGCAGGTTCATATAGGCGTCCGCGACATAGGCTTGTAGGGTTGCCAGAGGTTTTCCGATATTGCTTTTATTGTGTTTCATATCGGTTCGAGTCAGCTTTTTATACGTGGCGTGCACCGTTATTTCGGTAATGCCGTACATATTGATGAGATCCGTTTCTGGATACTTCTCAATCCAGTTCATCAGCATCCCGGGCTGCAGGGCTTCTCCCCCGAAGATGACATAGCGGAGCTGTAAGCGGTCCGAATGCCTTAATTCTTCATCGATAAGCCCGTGAAAAGCTGTAGGCGTCTGGTTTAGCACAGTCACGCCTTCTTTTTGTAAAAGCCGCCGGTAGACATGGGGATCGCGGGCGGTTTCTTTCGGGACAATGACAATTTTTCCGCCGTGTAAAAGAGCGCCGAATATTTCCCAAACCGAGAAGTCGAAACAATAGGAATGGAACAGTGTCCAGACGTCCCGGGATCCGAATGAAAAAGGCAGCTCGTCATGTTTGATCAGGCTGACCACATTGCGGTGTTCAATCACTACACCTTTTGGCTTTCCTGTTGTTCCTGATGTGTAGATCACATATGCCGGCTGTTCGGCTGATATCGGCTGGCGCCGCCTTTTCGCTGCGGCTTTTTCTGCCTCGTCAATATATAAAACAGGTATGTCTATAGGTTCTTCCCATTGTTGTCCGGATTGAGTAAGCAGCAGTTTGGCCCCGCTGTCATTCAGCATAAAGCGGATCCGTTCAGCTGGATAATCAGGGTCGATCGGCAAATAGGCGCCTCCCGCTTTTAAGATGCCGAGAATCCCAACCAGCATATCGAGTGAACGGTCTGTCATTAAACCGACCACTTGCCCTGAACCGACACCATGTTCATTCAACACAGCAGCTGTCCGTTCAGCCTTTTCATCAAGTTCCCGGTAAGACAGCTGCCGATCATCGATCACGGCGGCTATTTGATCCGGAGCGGCCATTGCCTGTTTTTCAAATAGACTCGCGATGTTCTCTTGTCTCGGGTATTCAGCCGTTTCTCCTGCAGCATTGATCAGCATGTTTTGTTCTTTCGGAGTCAGCATTTGCATGTCGGACAGTTTCATGTCGTGATTGGCCGACATGCTGCCGATTAGCGCTTTAAAATGATCAGACCAGCGCGCGACCGTTGCCTTTTCAAATAAGGCGGTACTGTACTCAAAATGACAGCTGATCGTACCGTCATCTTGTTCTTCGGCATGCAAAGTCAAATCAAACTTTGACGAGTGATGCGGCAGTTTATGTGATAAAAGCGTCAGTTCCGGTAATTCCACCTTGAAATCATCGCTGTTTTCAAGCACCAGCATAGCGTCAAAAAGCGGGTTGCGGTTCACTTCTCGTGGGGCGTCAATGTGTTGGACGAGCTCCTCAAACGGATAATATTGGTTGTCAACAGCCTCAAGTGTCAGTGTTTTGATCTCTTTCAAATATGTACGGACTGTTTTATTCCCTTCAGGCTTGCTTCGCATCGCCATTGTATTCACGAACATCCCGATCACGCCATCAAGTTCTGCGCGTTCTCGGCCATGTGCCGGCGAACCGATGACAATATCCTCTTGGCCGCTCAGTTTAGAAAGAAAGACTGAGAAGCCAGCCAGCAATACCATATATAACGTTGAACCGGTCTCATCCATTAACTGGCGCAGCTTTGCCCCTGTTTCCCTGTCAATATGCGTGGTCAAAGTGTCTCCGCTAAAATCGGGGAGAAGCGGCCGTTTTTGATCAAGCGGCAAGTCCAGCACCGGCAACGTTCCCTTCAGCACTTCCAGCCAGTACTGTTTTTGGCTGCCGAATGCCCCGGCTGAAAACTGTTCATTTTGCCATACAGCGAAATCTTTATATTGCAGTGTCAATGGAGGCAGCTCTTTCCCGCTGTAAATGGCCGTGAATTCACGAATAAACGTGCTCATTGACATTCCGTCAGCAATGAGATGATGCATATCAAGCAGGAAGAAATGCCGGTCTTTGTTCAACGCGGCTAAACAGACTCTGATCAGCGGAGCTCTTTCAAGATCAAACGGCTGAACGAACGATTCCAACACTTCATTGAGCGATTTCTCGGATTGGATGTGCAACTCTGTCCATTTCACTTCGGCAGATGATACGACTTTTTGCATCGGCTCCCCGTCCTGTAAAACAAACGAAGTGCGCAGCGCCTCATGTCTGTCGATTAATGATGCAAAAGTTTCTTTCAATCGCTTTCGGTTCAGTGTTCCGCAGAGTTCCAAGCAAGCGGGCATGTTGTAGCTTGTACTGTCTTTTGCCAGCTGATGCAGGGCATAGAGCCTTTTTTGCGCGAAAGACAAAGGATACAGATTTTTTTCCGGCGCCGGTTTTATCTCCGGACGGGTCTCACTTTTGACCCGTTCTATTGCAGGAGCCATGCTGGCAATCGTCGGATATGAAAAGACTTCGCGAATCGGCAGCTGAACATTAAGCCGCTGATAGATTTTTGAGACAAGCGCCGCCGCTTTAAGAGATTGACCGCCCAATTGGAAGAAATCATCATGTATGCTAATCCGCTCCCGCTTCAACACGTCTTGCCAAATCGACATAAGCTCTGTTTCCAGCAAAGTGCGGGGCGCTTTCGGCATGACGTCTGTCCCGCCTGAATGTGCCGGTTCCGGGAGACCGGAGCGATCCAGCTTTCCGCTCGTTGTAAGCGGCATTTTGGGCAGTATTGTAAAGCTGTCAGGCATCATATAGGCCGGCAATCTCCCGGCAAGGGCTCTATGCAGGTCCAAGCGCTCTGTTTCCTTTTGCAACACAACATAAGCCGCAAGCTCCTGTTCTCCATCTGCTGTGGTGCGTACGAGTGCCGCCGCGTCTTTTACCCCGGAAATACCGCGAAGTGCGGATTCAATTTCTCCTAGTTCTATTCTGAATCCTCTGACTTTTACTTGGTGATCCAGGCGTCCAAGGTATTCGATCGTTCCATCCGGCAAAAAGCGCGCCTTATCCCCTGTCCTGTACAGCCGTTCTCCTTCATGAAAGGGATGGGCGGTAAAGGCTTGATCTGTCAATTCCTTTTGCTGAAAGTACCCTTCAGCAAGGCCTTTTCCTGAAATGCATAATTCACCGACAGCACCGATCGGCTGAAGGAGGTTCCCGTGCATAATATAGACAGATGTATTATCAACCGGCCGTCCGATTGTCAATCGCTCGCTTTTCTGAAGATTCCGCAGCACCGTCGTTGACACGCTGTTTTCTGTCGGTCCGTATTCGTTTATCAGTTCGGCGTTGCTGCAAATCTCGCGGCTTACGGTGATTAAATCAGGTGTCACGGCTTCCCCGGCGAATGTCACAGCCCGGAGTGTTTCCGCGTCTGTTTTTGTCAAGGTCTCCAGCAGTACGCGGTATAAGGAAGGAACGAAGAGCAGATGGCTGACGCCGTGTTGGGCGATAAGCTGTTTCATAGCCACGACATCTTTTGCATCATCTTCATCGGTCAGCAAGACGCAGGAGCCTGACAGAAGCGGTGTGAACAGACCTGTTATTGACCCGTCAAACACATATGAAAAGAGATGGAGCGCGATATCTCGGTCTGTCATCCTGTATTCTTCCCGTCTCCATTGCAATGTATTGGAAATACTTCTGTGGCTGACGAGCACCCCTTTGGGCTGCCCCGTTGTCCCTGATGTATAAATGATGTAGGCCCAATTTTCGCTGTGTGACTGTGCTGAAAGAGCGGCTTTTGGTTCCGCGTCTGTTTCTTCAATTGTGACAATCTTTCCTTTGTAATCCGCAGGGATAAAAGGGAGCAGTTCTTGTTGCGTAACGAGCCATTTGGCTTGACTGTCGCGTAAGAGAAACGAGAGCCGCTCAGGCGGATGATCCGGATCAAGCGGCATATACGCACTGCCCGATTTCCAGATGCCGAGAAGAGCTGCGACAGTTTCTTTTGAGCGGCGCAGCATAACAGCTGCAACTTGATTTGGACCTGCGCCTTCTTTCCTTAGCGCACGAGCGATTTGATTAGCTCGCTCATCTAATTCACGGTAGCTCCAGCTTGTTTCATTGAATCTGAGCGCCTCTTGTTTCGGTGTTTTGGCGGCCTGCTCTTCAAACAGCTCATAAACTGTTTGATCCGGATAAGTTCGCTGTTTGCCGTGAAAGGAATGAATCAGTTTTTTTTCAGCGAGTGGCACGGGATCAATGCTTGTGATCAATTGATCGGGATCTGATAGTATACAATCGATCACTTCTTTTACATGCCCTTGAAGCCGAAGTATGTCGGTTTGATCATAGACCTCGGCGTTATAGCTGAATTTTATGTAAAAGGTCTCACCGGGAACAATGACAATATTCAAGTCGTAATTGGTTTCCTCTGACGTGGAAAAATGATCAAGATGAAGAGCGTTTTCCTCCGATTCTTCCCAGCCGTTAACCTCTTTCTGCATTTGGACGGGATAATTTTCAAATACAAGGATATGATTGACCAGGTCTTTGTTTAAGCCGCTCTCGTTTTGAATCTCATAGAGCGGATAATAGCCGTGATCTTCACAAGTCAGGATGTCTTTTTGCACTTGTTTGGCGAGTGAAGAAAATGACATACCCGCGGAAGAGCGAATCCGGACAGGCACCGTGTTAATGAACAATCCGGCCATTGATTCGATTCCGTCAATGGCGGAAGGCCTCCCTGAAACAACTGCGCCGAATACAGCGTCATCAGTCGCGTTGTAGCGGTGCAGAAGCAAGCCCCATATACTTGTAAACAATGTGTTTAACGTCACGCCCAATCGCCTTGCTAAATCGGAAAGTTTTTCAACCGTTTCCGGCTTGAGTGAGTATTGAAGGTGTCTCGGTGTATAACCGCCTTCTGTTGTTTTGCTTTTTGAACCGGGGACAGAGACAGACTCCCCGTACCCTTCCAAATAATCGGACCAGAAGGCAGCTGTTTTTTCTCTATTCTGACCGCGAAGCCAAGTCATGTATGTGCTGTAAGGCGCCGGCTTCCCAAGGCGGAAAGGCCGGCTGTTTCTTAGAGCGTAGTACATATGGAAAAAATCTTGCAGCACAATACCTAAGCTCCATCCATCCATCATGATGTGGTGGTGGGTCCATACGCATGTATGCCGTTTTTCTCCTGTTTGATAAAGGGTCAGCCGCATTAATGGACCTTTTTGCAGATCGAACCGTTGAAGCCGATCTGCTTGTTTGCGGCTATTTATCAACGTATTCTGTTGTTCAGCCGTCAAGGCAGAAATATCCTCCGTCTGAACAGCTACTTTTCGGTGTGATAGAACGACTTGCTGCGGCCCGTCCAGATCAGGCACCTCTTTTATATAAATCGTTCTGAAAATGTCGTAACGTTCAATCAATAGATCCAGACTCTTCTGAAATGAATCCAGACACAAATCACCGCTGATGGTGAAGGAAATTTGTTCAATATAGGCGTTTGAATCGGGGTGAAGCAGTGAATGAAACAGCATTCCTTCCTGCATATATGACAATGGATAAATATCTTGAATCTCTGTCTCTTGCGCCATGAATGCCACACACCTTTCCGGCGAAATTAAAGTTCTTTTACGAGATTGGCAATACTTTCGAATGAAGCGGAAGTCAATTGTTTATTGCTGTAATCGCTCAATGTTTTTTCTCGTTTTTTCTTGGCGGAACAATGCTCAATGACCTCACAAAGGCGGTCATGGAAGCCATCCATAAATGTTTCAATCGTACGCCTGGAAAAGACGTCGGTATAGACAGTTTGAATATCAAGCCGCTGATTGACGACCATGGCATTGATGTCCAAATCAAATTCTCTCGGCCGCTCTTCTGCAATGTTGTGGCGCGGCTGATAAGGAGACATCCGCATCATTCCTTCGAGACCGTCGAACTGTCCGAGATAGTTAAAGCAGATTTCAGGTTCACGGTGCTGAATACGTCCAGACGATTGCAAAAGCCCGTATCCGGTTCCTTGGTTCGGCACGCGTCTCATCATGTCTTTCACGTTTTTTATACGGCAAGCGGTTTTTTCGCTTGAATTGTCCGGTGCACTCATGTCCAGAAGAACCGGATATATCGAGGTGAACCATCCTACAGTTCTGGAAATATCAATGTCCGGAACATGTCCTTCCCTGCCATGTCCCTCAACACTGACAAGGAAATGCTCACGTTTCGTCCAATCGGCAAGCGCCATTCCCAAGGCCGCCAGCATCAGTTCATTCACCTCTGTGCCGTATGCCTGTTTTGTCTGAAACAGCAGCTGGTTTGTCAGTTTCACGCTTAACAAGCGCGAAGCGGTGAGTGCCGTTTTTTGCAGCCTGTCCGCATTCCTGTGACCGTCTTTTGGTAATGCGGTCGTTTCAAAAGATATCGCATGCTCCCAATATGCCGCTTCCTCAAGCAGTTCGTTGCTTGTTGACAATGGATGCAGCCTGTTTGCATATGTTACGTAAGAATCGCTTTTCTGCGGCAATTTAATTTTTCTGTCTGCTAAAGCTTGCTGATAAGCTGTTTGTAAATCTTCAAGCAAAATTCTCCATGACACACCATCCACAATCAGATGATGAATGGCGATCAGCAGATGGTCTGCATCCCGCAATCTGAACAATCCAATGTGACAAAGGAGTCCTTCGTCCAAACGCATTGCCCGCTGTATTCGTTTTTCCTCCGCTTCTATGCGTTCGGCAATCTGCGTCTCATCGGCGAGGTCTATGGTCTTAAAGCTGAATCCATCCTCATCCGTTTGACTGATTCCGCGATTATATTGAAGGATGCGTCCGTTATCGTCTTTTTTAAACATCATCCGCAAGGCGTCATGATGCTTGATTAAAGCGGATACGGCCCGGCGCAGTGCAGCCTCGTCCAATCTTTTTTCACTTGTGAGCATGACTGCTTGATTGTAATGATGTTCAAAGGCGCCAGGATAGGCAAAAAACCTTTGCTGTACAGGTGTTAGACTGGCATTCCCTTCAACAGGTCCCTGATCGGCAATTGATACGGTCGGAGTCAGGTGACTCGCCAGTTCTTCAATGGTCGGAAATTGAAATAAATCCCGAATCGTCATATCCCATCCTTCAGCGGCAAGACGAGCCGACACTTGCAGCGCTTTTATGGAGTCTCCCCCCAGCTGAAAGAAAGAGTCGGTGATGCCTGCTTGCCGTACATGGAGCACATCCTCCCAAATCCGGCATAGCAATGCTTGTTTTTCATTTTGCGGGGCATGGTAAGTTTCCAGGGGCTGAACATGTGCAGCAGGCAAAGCGTCTTTATTCAATTTGCCGTTAAATGTAAGCGGCATTTTCTCTAAACCGACAAAATGAGCTGGAATCATGTAAGCCGGAAGCCTTTTTGCCAAATCTAAACGCAGATCGATGATGTCTGCTTCTTTAGGAACGACGTAAGCCGCCAAATAGGTTTTCCCTTCAATATCTTTTTGAATGGCGACTGCCGCTTCTTTGACATGCTCGTTCTTCAAAAGCGCATTTTCTATTTCTTCGAGCTCAATTCTGTAGCCCTTTATTTTGACTTGTTGATCAAGACGCCCATAAAGACGGAGGGTGCCGTCAGGAAGCCAGCAGGCCTGATCTCCGGTTTGATACAGCGGCCGACCTTGCGCTAAAGGATCGCTGAATTTGGCTTTTGTCAATTCAGCTTTTCGCCAATAGCCTTTGGCCACGCCTTCCCCCCCAATAAAAAGTTCTCCCGGGACGCCGATGGGCTGAACTTGTTTGTTCTTGTTGAGAACATACATTTGTACATTTGGGAGCGGAATGCCGATCGGTACAAAATCGTGATAGCGCTCTTTACTCATCGTGATTTCATAATAGCTTGAATCAATGGTCGCCTCTGTTACACCGTAGCTGTTGATGATCCGCATCTCTTTTCCGAATCGTTCATTTAATGTGTAAAAATCCTGTGCACTGACAATATCTGAGCCCAGAATCAGCACCTTTAGGCTCGGTAATCGATATTTCCGCCGGTAAACATATTCCATAAAGGGAACAACCAGGGCTGGTGTCGATTCCATTAATGTAATCTGCTGTTGATTCATCAGCTTACATAACAGTTCGGGCTCAATTCGGACATCATCCGGGCAAATCACAAGCGTTCCCCCGTTTAAGAATGCCCGGGCTATGTCTCCTGAAAAGACATCAAACGAGAAACTGGCCATTTGCAGCACTCTCGCCGGTGTGCGGTCAAGCTCATAGATGCTTCGCCAAGCAAGCGCTGCATGTGTGAAATTGCGATGTCTGACTTCAACTCCTTTTGGCGCTCCTGTTGTTCCCGAAGTATAGATGACATAGGCAGTATCTTTTGGAGTTGCTGTTGAAACTATATTTTCCTCGTGCAGGCCATTATGTTCATGGTCAAGATGGATGCAAGGCATACTGCCATCTGTCAAAAGTGAAGCGATATCTATATATTCAGCCTGGGCCAGCAGCGCAGATGCTTCGCTGTCTTTTAATAAAAACCGAATTCTTTCTTCTGGATAATGGGAATCTATCGGGATATACGCTCCTCCCGCTTTCAGCACGGCCAAAACACCTATGATGGCTTCAATCGAACGATTGGCCAAAATCGCAACTCGTTTTCCAGGACCGATTCCGGCTGTTTGAAGCGTCCGCGCCAGTCGATTGGCGCGACCATTCAATTGGTGATAGCTGATCTGTTTCGAGCCCTCAATGACTGCGATTTGCTGAGGATTATTCGCTGTTGTTTCTTCAAACAGTTCGTGAAACACTGCTGTTCGTTCTGGAAGTTGAAGGTGTTTGTGATTAAATTCAACAAGAATTTGGTATTGATCTTCATCGTTCAGAAGATTGAAGCGTGCAAGATCTGTCTCGGGCTGATGGACGATATGGCGCAAAAGTACAAGCAAATGTTTCATCCAGCGCTCGATGGTTGTTTTTAAGAAAAGATCGGTGCTGAATTCCATGTCGAGACGGATATTCCCGTTAGATTCGCAAGCGGTCAATGTAAGGTCAAAAATAGATACTTGATGGGCAAATGTTTGAACGCGATTGACTTGAAGGCCGGCTAATTGCATATCGTGCTGTTCCATGTTTTGCAAAATAAACATGGCGTCAAACAACGGATTGCGGCTCATATCACGGACGACATCAAGCCTGTCGACAAGCTCCTCAAACGGATAATCCTGATGTTCAAATGCCTCAAGCGCCGTTTCGCGGACCTCTCTTAAGAAATTGCTGAAACATTTGTTTTCGGCCGGATGCGTTCTGATCGCCAATGTGTTGACAAACATGCCGATGACAGGTTCTAAGTCTTTGTGCGGCCTTCCGGCGATCGGCGAACCGATGATGATATCCTCCTGTCCGCTGAGCCGGGCAAGAAGCGTGCTGTACGCGGCGAGAAGAACCATATACAGGGTGCAGCCGTTGTCGCGGGCGATCTTGTAAAGGCCGGCTGTTGTTTTCGCATCAAGCGTGCGGGACACTGTATCACCCGCAAAGCTTCGTACCGCCGGGCGGGCGTTGTCGGCCGGAAGCTCAAGCACCGGCAGCTCTCCGTCGAGCTGCTTCAGCCAATAGGCTTCCTGTCTGTTGTACGCCTCCCCTTGTTTGAATGCCTGTTGCCAGACGGCGTAGTCTTTATATTGAATCCGCAGCGGGGCAAGCGTCCGGCTGGCGTACAGCTCGCTGAATTCGTGGATTAAAGTGCCGACAGACACCCCGTCGGAAATGATGTGATGCATGTCCACCAACAACAGGTGCCTCTCCTCTGCTTCCTTCACAAGAGCGGCGCGGAAAAGCGGCGCTTCTTGAAGCCGGAACGGACGGACAAAGTCTTCAGCCGCCGCCAACTCCATCAGCTGAAACGGGACATCATCATGGATGCGCTGGACAGGCTCGCCGTCTGCCCCGGTTTCAAACGACGTCCTGAGCGATTCGTGGCGGCGGATCAGCTGCCTGAATACTTCATCAAGCCGGGCGCGGTCGAGCGGACCTGTCAGCTTAAGCGCCGCCGGCATATTGTAGCCGACACCGCCGTCTTCCAGCTGCTGAAGGACATACATCCGCTTTTGCGCCGAGGACACCGGGTAGGTGTCCTGTTTTTCTGCCGGTTCAATCGCCGCATGCGGGCTTTCATCCAATTCCTGAATCACGGCGGCGAGCTCTTCCAGTGTCGGCTTGGCGAAAATCTCCTTCAGCGGCACTTGCACGCCAAACGCTTTGACGATGCGGGAGACGAGCGCTGTCGCTTTCAGCGAGTGGCCGCCTTGTTCGAAAAAGTGGTCGCGAATGCCGGCAGGGCCGTATTTCAGCACCTCTTCCCAAAGCTTGGCGAGCTTCATTTCCGTGATGGTTCGCGGCGCGGTGTAAACGCGTCGTTCAGCCGCTCCGTCGGGAGCGGGCAGCGCCTTGCGGTCAAGCTTGCCGCTCGGGGTGACAGGCCACTCACGCATCTCGATGAATGATGAAGGCATCATATAGGCCGGCAGGCGTTTGCCCAGTTCTGTCCTTGCGGTCTTTTGATCCTGACCTTCAATATAGGCGCAAAGCTCGGTTTCCTCCCCTTCTGTCCGGGCGATAACCGCCGCTTCCCGCACGCCGTCGATCTGGCGAAGTGCCGATTCGACTTCCCCCGGTTCGATCCGGTAGCC
Organism: Bacillus sp. FSL W7-1354; assembly: GCF_038002405.1. Taxonomy (NCBI): domain Bacteria; kingdom Bacillati; phylum Bacillota; class Bacilli; order Caryophanales; family Bacillaceae; genus Bacillus; species Bacillus sp. FSL W7-1354. Next base: position 1,174,030 of record NZ_JBBOCL010000001.1, read on the forward strand.
GCGGATTTTCACTTGACCGTCCATGCGGCCCAGCCATTCAACGGTGCCGTCCGGGAGCCATCTCGCCAGATCGCCCGTTTGATACATGCGTTCCCCTGAATAAAAGGGGTCATCGAGAAACCGTTCTTCTGTCAGCTCCGGACGGTTCAAGTAGCCCCTTGCGACGCCCGCGCCTGCGATATACAGTTCTCCGGCCACCCCTATGGGCTGGACAGCTTTCTCACTGTCTAAAATATAAAGACGGGCTCCCGGTACAGGTTTTCCGATCGGAAGCCGCATCCGTTCCCTGTCTTTTTCATGGTCGTACCGATAAAATGCGGCATCCACCGTAGCTTCTGTCGGCCCGTAGCCGTGAATGACCGCAGTCTCCGGCAAAGACCGGGCAAATCGGGCGGCTGTCTGGGGAGCGAGCGCTTCACCTCCGGCGAATACGTGTTTCAAGGTTTTCGCAAGGCTTGTCCTTTTCTCCTCTGTTTCCATCTCGACCTGGTCTAAAAAGCTGTTGGCCATCGCCGGGATAAAATGCGCCGTCGTCACTCCTTCGTTTGTGAAGGCTTCTGTCATCAAAGCGGGATCCTTCTCCCAGCCCTGCGGAAGCAAATACATGGAGGCGCCGGGAATCATCCACCAAAACAACTGCCAGATCGAAGCATCAAATGAAAACGATGACTTGAGCACGATGACATCATCTTCAGTTAATGGGAACTGGCGCTGCATCCCGGACAAAAAGGCGGCAGCCTGTCGGTGCTCAACCGCGACGCCCTTCGGTGTCCCGGTTGAACCGGATGTATAGATGACATAGGCGAGTGAGCCGCCATCCGTATGAGCGCAAACCGGTTCGTTCTCCGCTGGTTCCGTTCGAAGTGATGACAGGTTGACTTCAAGCGTTTCCCCGGAAAATCCGGAGACGGACAAACCCGGCCCTGTGACGAGAAGCCGGGCGCCACTGTCAGCGAGCATATATCTGAGCCGTTCTTCAGGATAGTCTGGATCAAGCGGCACGTAAGCGCCGCCGGCTTTCAAAACAGCCAGCACCGCGATCACCATCTCCGGTGAACGGTCGGCGAGCACGCCGACCACACTTTCTTTGGCGACGCCTTTTTTCTTCAACCGGACAGCAAGTTGATTGGTATACTGATCAAGCTCTCCGTACGTTAAGATACCGCCGGAAAAACGAAGCGCCGGCAAGCTCGGCGACAGCGCCGCGCGGCGGGTGAAAAAACCATGTAGCGTCGGCGCCAAAGGTTTGACGGAATCTGTTTGGTTAAAAGCAGACAAAATCCGTTCCTTTTCGTTGGACTCTACCATATCGATGTTTTTAATCGGCTGGTCCGGCTTCTCAAGCGCCTTCTCCAAAACGGTTAAAAGATGGGATTGAATCCGTTTGATGTCATGTTCAGTAAACATAGCGGTTTGATAATCAAAATTTAACTGTATGATACCGGTATCAAGGCGCTCTTTAATTGAAACAGACAGCTGATTTGCAGTGCGCCCGCTGAAATACATGGCCGTTTCATATTCAAAGCCATCTGCTTGTTGCCATTGAAGCGGCTGATACTGTATGGAAGTGACGATTAAATTTTGCAGATCACCATGCTGATGCCTTAATTCGTTCATCAGCAGATTGTAGGGATATTTTTGATGACGCATGACTGAAAGCTGTTCTTTCCCGATGCTTGTGACAAATGAAAGAACATCACAATCCGGATCAACTTCCATTCTGATTGGCAGTGTGCTCACAAACATACCGAGCATGTCTTTTTCCAGCCTGGAGGCGCGGTTTCCGTAATAGGTTCCAATCACAATATCCTTGCTGGATGTCATTCTGCTGATGCATATGTAAAACGAAGCCATAAACAGAGAAAGAATGCTGATTTGATGCTTTTCGCAAAAGTGTCGGATTGATTCTGCCAAGGGATGTGAAAGAGTCAGGGTTTCTCTTAAAGCGGCGGTGCTTTGTTGTTGAGGCAAGGCTTTTTCTGTTAGTGGGAAATGTTCTGGAATGGTGTGGTAGGTGTTTGTCCAAAATAAGCGGTCTTTTTCAAACCGGGAAGATTGCAAGTATTGCTTCTCTTTTTCGATATAGGTGAGATAGGAAGGTTCATGATGTTGAGGTAAGGGTTCATTCCGAATCATTTTTTGATACATCTCAATCAGTTGATTGCCTAGCAGATTAAGAGAAATACCGTCCATTATGATATGATGGAATTTTGCATAGAGCCAAACTTCTTCGCTCGAAATCGCCAGCAGGGTGAATTGATAAAGCGGTGAATGAAACAGCTTAAACGGAATCGAAGTCTGATCGTCAATCCACTTATTCCGTTCGGACTTGCCGGCCTTTGTCAAATCAATGGTCTCTATGGAAAGCGGGCGATATTCAGCGAGATAAAGATCAGGCTCTTCCCCTTTCCCTTCTGTCAGCTGAAAATGAAGTGAATCATGCCGGGAAACTGAAAAGTCCAAAGCCCGCCGCAGCACATCAAGGTCAATAGCGCCCCTGAATTTGACACAGGCTGCAAGATTGCAGATACTTGTACCCGGATCGAGCAGCTCGGTAAACCATACTCTCCTTTGAGCATGGGTCAAAGTGTAGGTTGTGTTCAATGGAACCCCTCCATTTCAAATATAAGAGAATAAAAAAGTAAAATAATTACAGGTTATATGACAATATATGGCTAAATCATACGTATGAGAATCATTGTAATACAAATTCGATAAAATACAACAATGTTTACAATAAATTCAATAATTTTTTAGAAAATGGTTATTTTATCTCATCTGCAAAATTCTTGTCTTTACTGCTCATAACATAAGAAAAGCTCTAAAGCAGAGAAAATATCACGATGTTTATACCATTTTATTCAAAAAACAGAGCTGGAATTCAACGCACTCTGAGCAGAAATGGAAATAAATTGTCATTATTTATTCGTAAAAAATATCATCTCACGTGTTTTTGAAAAAGCTCATAAAAAAACTGTACCTTAACGAATTAAGATACAGTTTTGCTTCACTTTCAAAAGCTTTAGGCTACACGGCATCCGTTTACATGTACGGATGATCCGTTAAACAAAAGAGTCCCTCATTTTAGTTCGTCGCACTTGCAAGAGAAAATTACAATTGAAAATGTTCAAGCGCTTGCTCCCTTAATTTAAATTTCTGCACTTTTCCTGATGCCGTCATCGGAAACTCTTCGACAAATGCGATATAGCGCGGAATCTTATATCGGGCGATTTTATCTTTGCAGTATTCTTTTAATTCGTCAGCTGTCATGGATGCTCCGCTTTTCAGTTTGATCCAGGCCGAGACCTCTTCACCGAATGTTTCGTCAGGCACACCGACAATTTGGACGTCGAGAATGTTGGGATGCTTGTATAAAAACTCTTCTATTTCCCGCGGGTATATGTTCTCTCCGCCTCGGATGATCATGTCTTTTAATCTCCCGGTAATCCGGCAGTAGCCTTCTTCATCCATTACGGCTAAATCACCTGTATGCAAAAATCCGTCCTCATCAATCACCGCTGCCGTGTCCTCAGAATTTTTGTAATAGCCTTTCATGACATGGTAGCCGCGTGTGCACAGCTCGCCTTGAACGCCTCTTGCAACCTCCTGATTTGTGCCCGGTTCAGTTATTTTGACTTCAACATTCGGCAAGGCGCGCCCTACGGTTTCGACCCTTCTTTTGAGCGAATCGTTGACCCTCGTCTGGGTAATGACCGGTGATGCTTCTGTCTGTCCGTATGCAATCGTTATTTCAGACATCCCCATGTTATTGATCACTTTTTTCATAACTTCAATTGGACAGTTTGAACCGGCCATGATACCCGTTCTTAAAGAAGACAAGTCATATGATGCAAAATCTTGATCATTCAGTTCGGCAATGAACATGGTCGGTACACCGTGAAGCGCCGTGCATTTTTCCGTTTCGACAGCGGAAAGCACTTCTTTTGGATTGAATTCTTGCACCGGCACCATCGTCGCACCGGCGGTGACGCAAGCGAGAGTTCCCAGCACGCATCCAAAGCAGTGAAAAAAGGGTACGGGGATGCACATTCTGTCTTTTCTCGATAAATTCATGCATTCCGCAATATTTGCCGCGTTGTTTGCCAAATTGGAATGAGTGAGCATCACGCCTTTTGGAAAGCCTGTCGTACCTGATGTATATTGCATATTGATGACATCATGCTCTTTGAGTCGTTCCATCCTGTGATCAAGCGCTTTTTCGCTTACCGAACCGGAGAGCTTTAATATGTCATCCCAAAGGTACATGCCGGGATGCCTTTTATCTCCCATCAAAATAATATTTTTTAAGAAAGGCAGTCTTTCAGATGCGAGCTTACCCGGTTCCGACTCCTTCAATTCAGGAATCAGTTTGTAAAGGATATCAATGTAAGAAGTGCCCCGGTATGATTCCATTAAAATGAGTGTTGTGGCATCTGACTGTTTCAGCACATATTCAAGCTCTGATAATTGATAGTTCGTGTTGACTGTGACAAGCACCGCGCCCGTTTTTGCCGAGGCAAACTGGGCGGTAAGCCATTCCGGAGTATTGGAAGCCCAAATTGCGACATGTTCACCTTTTTCAATACCGAGCGCCACCAGTCCTTTTGCGACTTTTCTGCACAACTGGTCAAATTGCCGGTACGTATAACGGAGACGGCGATCCGGATAGACGACAGCCTCGTGATCAGGTGCGTTTGCCGCGGTTTTCTCCAACAATTTTCCGATAGTCAAATGGAGCAGCTCTGCCAACGTTGTCCCTCCCTTCTCCCGGAAAGCGTTTTCATTTTGCCGCTTGTTTTCCTATGCCGAGCTGCCTTGCGATGACGAGCCGTTGAATTTCTGAAGTTCCTTCACCGATTTCCATTAATTTGGCATCCCGCAGCATCCGCTCGACTCCGTACTCTTTCATATACCCGTATCCTCCGTGTATTTGAATGGACTGATTACATGTCCTGAACGCCATCTCTGAGGCATAAAGCTTGGCGAAAGCCGCTTCCTTTGTAAACGGCCGGCCTTGATCTTTCAGCCAGGCGGCCTTCAGCACCATATTGCGGGCAAGCTCAATTTCCATGGCCATGTCGGCAAGCTTGAACTGAATCGCCTGGAAATAGGAGATGGGCCGGCCGAATTGTTTTCGTTCGTGTGCGTATGCAAGCGCGGCCTCAAATGCGCCTTGAGCGATACCGACGGCCAGCGCGGCGATCGAAATTCTGCCCCCGTCAAGTGTATTGAGAAACTGTTTAAACCCTTTTTCCGGGCTTCCCAACAGATTTTGTTTTGGAACGCGGACATTGTCCAAGATGAGCTGCGATGTATTGGAGCCGCGGACACCCATTTTGTCATATTCGCTATTAATGGTGAAGCCTTCCGAATCTGTCGGAACGATGATGGCGGAGATGATGTTTTTTCTGTTGTCATCTTTTCCGGTGACGGCGGTGACGATGACGGTCCGGGCATATCCGGCATTGGTGATCCAGCATTTCTCCCCGCTGATCACATAGCTGTCCCCTTCCGAGCGGGCTTTTGTCCGGGTGCCGCCCGCATCTGATCCTGCATTCGGTTCGGTCAGCCCGAACGCTCCGAGCGCCCGGCCCGTCGCAAGCGGCACGAGATATTCTTGTTTTTGTTCTTCGGTGCCGAAATAATAAATCGGTGCAGCCCCGAGCGATACAGCCGCAGCATAGCTTAGACCGGTGCTCCCGCACGCTTTGCCGATTTCTTCGACGCTAAGCGCATAGGAAATCGTATCCCCGCCTGACCCGCCGTAGCATTCCGGAAACGGAATCCCCAAGAGGCCGAGCTCCCCCATTTTTTTAAATGTCTCAACCGGAAAATCTCCCGTCCTGTCAACATGTTCGGCATGCGGTGCAATTTCCTGTTTCGCAAAATCTCTGGCGAGTTCGCGAACCATTTGCTGTTCTCTGGTTAGTTCAAAATTCATAAAGTGACCCCCTTTTTGGATCGTCAAATTCCTTAGGCAGCAGAGCTTTGTAACATTATATTAAAAAAGTGCATTTTTCATGCCAGAGGATTTTGGACAGGCAAAATCGGACCGTTTGATGACAACTGATACTTACCTTTACGTAAGTACCTGAACCAAAAGTGCATACTTACAAATTCGCAGTGTGAACTTTATAATCAAGATGAAAACATGCCGAAGGAGGAAAATTTTTGAAAACACTGATTATCGTTGCACATCCAAGTTTAGAAACATCAGTTATCAATAAGCGCTGGGTAGAGGAGCTCAAAAAATATCCGGAAAAGTATACGGTTCACGAATTGTCCGACGTATATCCGGATGGAAACATTGACGCGGAAAAAGAACAAAAATTGGTGGAAGCGCACGGCAATCTTGTTTTTCAATTCCCTATCTATTGGTTTAACTGTCCGCCTCTTCTTAAAAAATGGCTTGATGATGTATTGGCTTACGGATGGGCTTATGGTTCAAATGGAGGTGATCGATTAAAAAATCGTAAAGTGGCATTAGGTGTATCCGCCGGAATTAAAGAAGAAGATTATGGTGAAAACGGAAGGTACCGCTATACGCTTGAACAAATATTAGTTCCATTTGAAACGACATTCCGATATTGTCATGCAGACTATCGTTCATTTTTTGCGTTTTACGGCAAGGAAAATGAGCCCGGCGGAAATGAGGAAGAAGCGACCGGGCCGGGAGCGGGAGAATTGGAGAAAAGCGCCCGGGATTATTTGCGTTTTATTGACAATCTTTAAGTTTTGCCGGAAATCATTCCGGTTGAAACAGGCTGTCAGCCCAGCCTGTTTTTCTCTCCCCACTCACACATCATATTGAACAAAGGTAAGAGAGAACGTCCGCGTTCAGATAATGAATACTCCACCTTTGGGGGAATTTGGGGAAATTCCTTGCGTATAATAAGGCCGTCTGCCTCCAGCTCTTTTAACATGATGCTCAGCGTTTTGAAGGAAATGGTGCCGATGCTTCGCTTCAGCTCATTATGCCGCATCACTTCGCGTTCAGACAGCCAATATAGAATGATTATTTTATATTTGCCGCTTATCAATGACAACGTATATCCAAAACCGGTGTTTTTAAGATCCACACCGGTCGGAACGCAGGTTTTTCCGGTTGAGGGTTGCATAACGTACACTCTCCTTCTGAATCCTATATCATAGATCATTATGTAATTGGATTGAAAGGATGTAAAGGAAGGATTTTAAAGGATGCTTAAAGAAAAACCACTACGCCGTATGTTTTCCGTGATACGGCGGATGCAGCCGTAAGAAAAAACTGCACCTCAAGATTGTCAGGTGACAATTGAGGTGCAGTTTCAATGCAGGCTTTTTTATTTATCTTCTGATATGGCCGTCGCCTCCCATGATATATTTGCATGTGGTCAATTCTTTCAGACCCATAGGTCCGCGGGCGTGAAGCTTCTGTGTAGAAATCCCGATTTCCGCGCCGAAGCCGAGTGCACCGCCGTCGGTGAACCGGGTTGAGGCATTGTGATACAGTGCTGCCGCATCAACGGTATTCAGAAAAGCCTTGGCTGTTTTCGGATTTTCGGTGATAATCGCTTCTGAATGCTTTGTTCCGTATGTTTCGATATGATCGCAGGCTTCTTCAAGACTTGCTGCGACTTTAACCGCGAGATCAAGGCTTAAATATTCGTTCTGCCAATCGGCTTCCCCCGCTGGTATCGCGTCTTGAATCCATTGAACCGCCTTTTCGTCTCCGTAAACTTGAATACCGTGTTCGTTTAAAGCATTGATAAGCGCTGCACTGTTTTCCTCAAGCCATTTTTCGTGAACAATCAGCGTTTCAAGCGCATTGCAGACGGCGGGGCGGTCTGTTTTCGCATTGATCATGACATTGATTGCTTTTTCAGGGTCTGCTTCCCGGTCGATATAGATGTGACAGTTGCCGACTCCCGTCTCAAGAACGGGAACGGTTGCGTTCTCAACGACTTCCTGAATGAGGGCACCGCCTCCCCGGGGGATGAGTACATCGATATGCTCTTTCATCTTGAAGAGCTGCTTCGTGGCGCTTCGGTCCGTGCTTTCGATAAATTGAACAGCATCGCGGGGAATGTCTGTCGTTTCCAGCGCTTGGTGCATGACCGATACGATCGCTGTATTCGAATGAATGGCGGAAGAGCCGCCTTTCAAAACGATCGCATTGCCCGATTTTAGAGCGAGCCCGGTCGCATCGACAGTCACATTCGGACGCGCTTCATAGATCATGCCGATGACGCCGAGAGGAACGCTGACTTTTTCCGCCTTTAGCCCGTTGTCGAGCGTCCAGCTTGATAGCGTTTCTCCGACCGGATCATCCAGTTCCGCGACTTCCAGCAGTCCATTGGCAAAATCCAGTACCCTGTCTTCATTGAGCGACAGGCGGTCGATGTAGGCTGTATCATAGCCTTTTTTTCGTCCCGCTTCAATATCTTTGGCATTTTCAGTGAGAATATAGCTCATGTTTTGTTTCAGGTGTTCGGCCAGTGTAGCAAGCGCCTCGTTCTTGTCTTTTTCAGTTGTCAGCCGCAAAGATTTTGCGGCTGTTTTTGCCTTTATCGCTTTTTCTTCGATTTGTGCCCTGGTGTTCTCGCTTGTCGCCGTCATGTCAATTCCTCCTTTGATTTGTTTTTTAAAGCGGAACGGATAGCTCTAAATGACAGACAAACGCTTCTCTGTCAACGACAGCCTGTGAGGAAGCGGCTGTTTCCTGATTCGTATCCTTCTTCCATTTACGAAGCTGGGATGAGGAAAAGTTGACGACGCCGAGGCCGATTTCCTCTCCTTCCTGATCAAGGATTCGAACGACGGAACCGTTGCTGAAACGGCCGTTAATTTCGTAAATACTAGAAGGATACAGGCTTTTTTTACGGTCGATAATAAACTCTTTGCTTTCGTTGTGGACGATGATGTCTCCTTCAGGTCCAGAGTTAAATGCTATCCATTGCTTTTTATGGTTGAGTGTGTGTGAATCGTCATTCGGAATAAAATACGTTCCCCTCGCAGTCCCGCTGATTGCTTCTTGCAACAGACCGGAGGTGTCTGCACGCCCTAAAAATCCTTTGATGCCTGAAGCCATTGTAATTTTAAAAGCGTCCAGTTTCGACTTCATGCCGCCTGTTCCGACTTCGCTTCCGGCATCCCCTGCTGAAGCTTCTATCTCCGGCGTGATTTCATTTACTTCCCGGACGAGTGCGGCGTCCGGCGTTTTTCGCGGATTCGCGTCATAAAGGCCGTCTATATCAGAGAGGATGGTCAGCAGGTTAGCGTCGATCAGACCCGCCACTTTAGCAGAAAGCGTATCATTGTCTCCGAATTTGAGCCGGTTGACGGTAACTGTGTCATTTTCGTTGATGATCGGAATAATGCCGCGTTTCAACAGAACATTCATCGTATTTCTCACATTGTTGTACCGTTTTTCATCTGAAAAATCGCTTTTTGTGATTAATATTTGTGAAGCGATATAGCCATGGGATAAAAAGAGCTTGGAATACGCTTCGATTAGTAAGCCCTGGCCGACAGATGCGGATGCTTGTTTTTCAGGCAATGTATCCGGCCTGTTAATGAAGCCAAGTTTCCGGTATCCGGCCGCCACAGCGCCAGATGAAACGAGGAGGACTTCGTGCCCTTCATCTTTGAGGCGGACGATCTGCTCAACGAGCTTTTCGAGCTTTTTGCTGCTGATTTCGCCGTGAAGACTTGTTAAAGAACTGCTTCCCACTTTGACAACTACCCTCTGTTGATTAGAGGTCATTTTATCACTCCTGTAGTATTTTTCTTCGTTACGGGTGCTTACTTTGCTGCGACTAATTGTTCAAGTTCGAGACTGATGGTTTTGGATCGTTTTGCGGCTTGTTTGACCGCCTGTTCGATCGCTTCGCCTCCGCCGCTTTCCTCCAAGGCCTTTAAACCGGCGGCAGTCGTACCGTTAGGGGAAGTGATGTTGTCTTTGAGAACAGCTGTATCTTCAGGGCTTTCCAACAGCATTTTGGCGGCGCCTAACAATGTCTGCGCGCCGATTTCCCTCGTTAGTTTTTGGCTTAATCCAGCCTCGGCTCCCGCTTTTTCGATGTGCTCCATTAAATAATAAAAGTAAGCAGGCCCGCTGCCGGCAATGCCGGTGAAAATGTCCATTTTGCTTTCTTCGATGGAATAGACTTCTCCCATGCATTGAAGCAGTTGTTTCGCGGTTTTTGACAGATCGGCTGTTACATGGCTGCCTTCGGCCATGGCGGTTGCAGATGCGCCGATTGCACTTGAGGTGTTAGGCATGATTCGGATGACAGGCTGCATGCCGTGCAGCTCGTTTTCAATAAATGAAATTGATATGCCAGCTAAAACTGACACGATAAGCTGATGGGGTTGAATATGCGGTTTCATGGAAGTAAGAGCACTCTCTGCATCTTTCGGCTTCATCGCCAAGATGAAGCAATCGATGTTCTGATAGTCAAGTTCTTCTTTTCTGACGCCTCGTATTCCATATTTCTGCTGGAGTTCTTCTAAACGCCGGTGGTTCGTGTGGTTTGTAACATAGATTTGCGAAGCAGGCAGTTTTTTGGATTGAACGATGCCTGAGATCATTCCCTCTGCCATTGATCCTGCCCCTATAAAAGCTACGTTTTTTTGATTAAAGATCTTTAACATCTCCCTTTGTTCGCATTTCTGTTCGTATTTTTTCGAACACGGTTAGTATATTAACACTTTAGATATTTATGTCAAGTTTGCGTGTTTTGATTGGACAGCGCAGGTCATGTGAAAAATGGAGATTTTTGAAGAAAAAAGGAAAAGAAAAAGAGGCTGAAAGCAGATTTTTCAGCTTCAATTGCACCTTTTGTCGTTTGTCTTTCCTCCATTTGAAGGCCGTTTGAATGATTTAACGGAATTTTTTAGAGATTGACAGCCTTTCGGACCGGTAAAAAAGTACGATCCTTTAGCCGTGTGAGCGCAAATAGAAAAGCACGGGCTCGAAGCTTGTCGAACCCGCGCTTGCCAATATCAATAGGTTGTAACGTAAAGCTGCCCCTCATCGCCGCGCCATTCCGCATAAAGCACCTCTTGATACTGTGTAATACCTTGACTTGATAATTGATTTTGCAGCCAAAGCTCGTCAAAGCCGGCTTCATGCAGATTGTTCTTTTCGAGCTCGCCGTCGAGGATTAACGGCACCGGGAGCTGAACCGGTTTGTAAGGGATGTTTAAGTCTTCTTTTGTCGGCATCCCGTATTTGTGTTTTGGCAGGACGCTGAGCGAACCGTCTGTTTCAAGGATGGCATATTGGATCTCGTTTAAGGAAAAACAGCCTTTTTCACGTGCCAATGTCTGCAGCTGGTTCAGGTCCAATTTATTTTTTTTGAGGGCGTTATAATCGATTTTTCCTTTATTGATCACAATACTTGGCCTGCCCTCGAGAAAACCTCTGATGTTTTGCACTTTTTGTGATAAAACTTCTATTGAATAGATTAGAATGGCCCAAACGAGGATGGCGAAAAGGACTTTCCAGATGGTGACATCCTGATCGAAAATCGCGTTTCCAACCATTTCCCCCAATATTAAAGCGGAAATAAAATCAAACGGCGTAATTTGGGCAAATTGGGTTTTCCCCAGAATTTTCGTCATCAGAAATAAAGCTGCAAACCCTATCGTCAGTTCGACTACCAAGTGTACATATTCCATCAAGGTTCCCTCCCGAATCTCTCTCTTCATTGTTAACAATCGGGATGTAGTTTAAACCAGAGGAATACTTTTCCTGAGAAAAAGGGCCATCTGCTGCGCCGCGCCTTCTGCCAATCCATTGGTATTCTTCAAAAAATAGCGGCGTCGTGCCAACCTCTTCTTCGATCATACGGCTGAGAAGTGCCGTTCCGCTCATGACTTCTCACGATCAGGCAATGAAACAGATAAAGCTGCACGAGCGCCTTTTTTAAATCCGGCTGATTCCGGGCCTTAGTCCAAATCATCCAAAACAGGCGGCCCGGTTAACTAAAGTCCCTCCATGCGGCAGGTTCTCTTTTACGCCCTCTTCCTCCAACGATCGACTTTACATGATCCCTGTTTCTTCGGACATCTGATTGTTTCTGCCTGGCATGTTTCATAAGGCTTACAGATCCAAGAGTGGCAAGAAAAACACATAAAACAACTGCAACTGAATATAAATCAAAATCGAGAAAGATTTTCACGAGACTATACGAAATGACAAGTGAAAAAACCGGTGAAACAACCCATACTTTCATTAACTTCAAAATAACGCTTTTACGAAAAATTGCCCTTCCCTTTTCAGAAAGGCCAATCCCAATGATGCTGCAAGTCGTAATCTGGGTTTGCGGCACGGGAATGCCAAATAGCGAAGCGCCGATGACTAGGGACGCACCGAGTCCGGAAACACATGACCCTTGCAAAAGCGAAAACTCGGTGATTTTTTTCCCATTCGTCTCAATGACTCTGCTTCCAAGGCAAATGGCTCCGATAGCCACGAACAGTCCTCCAAGAAACGTTCCGCTGCTGACTGACAAGAGGCCTGCTCCAACGAGAGGTCCGACGGAATTCGCGACATTGTTCATTCCCGCCGAAAAGGCTTCTAAAAACCCGGTTAAAATCACTAGTGCGGTGAGCAGCCGCGCCCATTTTTGCTGTTTAAGCCACCGCAGCCTCTTCTCGGCTTTTTTCAGCAATTGTCCAATGAAAAAAGCGAGAAAAAAAGCGGCAATCGGAATGATCAGCCAATACATGACGATCACCAACAGCTTATCGGTAAATACCGCTTGAAATGCGACGCCGACCCCGACAATCGAGCCGACCGTCACCTCGCTGGTTGAAAGGGGAATCCCCGCGATGTTTGCAATAAACAGCGAAATCGCAGATGCTCCGAGGATAATCACGACAATATGCACATTGAGAATAGACGTGGGGATAATGCCTGAACCGATTGTTTTCACAACCTCTCCTCCGCCTATCATGGCGCCCAAAAATACACCGATTCCGCTGATCCACAAGGCCGCCTGCCTTTTCCGGACGGCACCTGCGCCATACGCTATTCCCATTGAAGCTGCTGCTCCGCTCGCTCCTATGTTCATGGCAAAAAACAAAGCGATAATGAATGCCAAAATGGTAATCGTCATCTTTTACCCAGCTCCTACCGGAATTGATGCAGCCCGCATTCTGTTTTTTCCTGACGGGCCCACCTTCCCGCTCTTAAATTGCCGCCGTCTGCCACGGGAGACGTACACACCTCACAGCCGATGCTCGGATAATCTTGATCATGAAGCTTGTGATACGTCAGCTGATTCAGCTTAATGTAAGTCCAGACATCTTCCCATGTCCAGTGAATAAGGGGGCAGATTTTAATCAGTTTAAAATTGTCGTCCTTGTTGATATAACGGACATGTTTCCGTGTTTCCGACTGCTCCCGCCTCAGCCCGGTCATCCATGCCTCCATCCCTGACAGATGCTCTCTGAGCGGCTCGATCTTGCGAAGGCGGCAGCAATGGTCCGGATGGCGTTTCCAAAGTTCGCTGCCATAGCGTTTTTCCTGTTCTTCAAGCGAGAGGCCGGGTTTTAAAAAGCGAATCGACAGACCGGGATAGCGATCTTTCACTTCATTGATAAGTTCATATGTTTCCGGAAAATGCAGTCCTGTATCTAAAAACACGATGTCCGCTTCTTTCACAACTTTTGAAATCAAGTCGATCAAAACGATTCCTTCCGCGCCGAAACTGCAGGCATAAACAATTTTTTGATACGTGCTGTACGCCCATTTCAAAACGTCCATCTCGCCGCTGAAGGTATCCATCACCTCTTCAGAAGCTTTTTCATTCCATGTGTGATACGTTAAAACATCGTTCATCGATTTTCCCCCAATATGTCCTAAAGGTTAGTTTTCTTCCCCCCTGATACGAAACATGAACTGAAAGAACATATAGGCAGATTATTCACTTTTTAAACTAAATGTGATCTGGAAATTGTTATGATTTCAGCAATTTTGTGAATATCTGAAAGACCCGGCGCGCCAAATTGAAATAAACCGATTCATATCAGTCAATCATTACATCTGTCTTGCGGCATTAAAATAAAAACTGGCGGTGAGAGATCCGGATTTGATATACTGATATATTTTCTAAGATTAAGTAAGGGCTTCGCGTATCTGTCGCGGGCCTTCTTTTTACGTCAGTTTTCATTGTGAAGAACTAGTGAGGAACCATATGAAAGGACGGCGAATATACTTACTTTGACTTCACAAAATGGATAGATACCTAGTTGAGAAGCAAGTCAGGAGATGAGAGGCTAACATGCTGCCTAATGGGAGGTGGACGAAGATCACTCCTTGCCGAACGGCAACACATGAATGGGAGAAACGATAAACGGGAAAAGGTGAATTCTTATTGTGACAGCTGAATAATGGCCGACAGACATTTACCTAAAAGTATGAAAGATACAGCAGATTGTGAGGGGTAATCAATGATTTCATCTGAACTGATACTGCCCGACAGGCAGCTTAAACCAAGATTAAAAGGGATCACCATCCTGATTGATAACGGGGTTCCCTTGAACTTTTTTAAAGATACGATTCACGGAGCGGCAGATTATATAGATTTTGTGAAATTTGGATGGGGAACATCTTTAATTACGAAATATTTGGTTGAGAAAATCGATTGTCTGAAGCAAAATGACGTTCAATTCTTTTTTGGCGGAACGTTGTTTGAGAAGTTTTTAAGCCAGGATAAAATTGAAGATTACTATCGCTACTGCAAATTATATGGATGTCGTTATGTGGAAATATCAAACGGAACGGTCCGTCTCTCTAATAAAGATAAAGCAAGCTTTATTTCCGATTTTTCGAAAGAGTTTCACGTGTTCAGCGAAGTCGGCAGCAAAGACAGCGCCCTCAGCAGTGAGCTCGAGTCAGCCGAATGGATCGATTACATCCTCGAAGATCTTGAAGCCGGGGCCGAGAAAGTGATCACGGAAACGAGGGAAAGCGGCACGAGCGGGCTGTGCAAAAGCGATGGAGAAATGCGGTCCCAGCTTATTGAGGAGATCCTTCATTCCGGCATCGCTTCAAGGGATTTAATTTTTGAAGCGCCGACGAAACAGCTGCAGACGTGTTTCATTGAAAAAATCGGTCCTGACGCCAATTTGGCGAATATACCGTTTCAGGATGCCATTCCGCTTGAAACGCTGAGACTGGGACTTCGATCAGATACATTTTATTTATATGATTAGGGTCGTTTGAAAAGCGGCCTATTTTTTATTGCGGAAACTGGCGATAGGCATCAATAACGGACGGAAGCGAATCTGATAAATCGCATCGATGATCCTCGTAGAAATCCACTGGCAGATTAGAGCTTGGATAACGATTCCCCAGGCGATGACAGACGCCGTCAAAAGGAAGATGAATGCGTTCATCATAAACAGCGCCGTTCCCGGTTTTCCACCGCGGTAAATCGATATCATTAAAGCCAGGGCGCCAAAACCGCCGTTAGAAATATTGTATTTATATAGCAGTCCAACCCCCGTCCCCAAAAGGACGGATCCGTAAAATAAATCAAGCCAGATATTGTTCGTCGTCATGAGGGGCATGCAGGATTCGAAGATCTGCACCGAAACGGACGTCATGGTAATCGCCCCCATCGTCCCGAAGACCGTTACGGGTTCAAGCCATTTAACGGCCGTTAAAAGCAGCGAAAAGTTGACAGCCCAGACGGTTAATCCGTGCGGAACCTGAAACCAAAAATTGAGCAAAACAGCGATGCCGGCTGCGCCCCCTGAAGGAATATGGTTCGGAAACAAAAACAGCGCCATGCCGAGACCCTGTAACACGCTGCCCAGCACGATAGCATGTACGATTTTGAGCTTTCTTCCCATACGGATATAATCCCCTTTAAAGAAACTTGTCCTCTTCCTACTATATGTAAGGGGAAATGAAAAATATCACATTTTTTCGAGTTGGCGCTTTCACATGTAAGACGAGCCGTCCCATCCATACGCTTCTACGAGCTCTGTATCGATTTCGATTTTGTCCGGGACTTGAATGTATCCGTCTTTTATGCTGACGGGCACGAGTTTTGTGAACGGATTGTCCATCGCATCCCATTCGAGCGGTTCGATATCTTCTCCGTCCATTTTGCTCCAAGGCGGCAGACAGGCTTGTCCGAAAACGGCGTACATTCTTGAAAGTCCGCCGTCATAGCTGTGGGGAGAAACCCTTTTTCCGAAATGCCTGGCGAGCTTCAGAACGGTTTGAAAATCGTCTGTGCCGTCACAGTGCATAACATCGGGTTGAGCAATATCGACTGCGTTCTCCAGAAAAATCGGCAAAAACGGTTTTGCGCCTTTTACATTTTCTCCTCCGGCAACCGGAACAGAAAGCGCTGAACGCAGCATCCGGTATTCAGCGGGAACGTCAAACGGCATGGGCTCTTCAAACCAAAGCACGTTGCCCCAGGCGGAAAACCACGTTTCCCACTTCCGTGCGGCGGCCTGGTCATAACTCTGGTTGGCATCGAGTATCAGTCGGGTGTTTTGGCCTGTCATCTCCTGGAACGCCTGAATATGCGCCAAGTCTTCGGAAAACAACTTGCCTCCCGCTTTCAGCTTGACGGTTTTAAATCCGGACCGCACGGCCTTTTCGACGAGCCGGAGGGAATGGCGGCTCCAATCGGGCCTGTCTGAATATGATTGAAATGAGGCATAGACCGGGATCTGCTCCCTCAGTTTTCCTCCCCATAATTCACATACCGAAAGGCCTGCTTTTTTCGCCGTAATGTCCGTTAAAGCCATGCTAACGGCAGCTGCGGCCCGCTGATGCCACTTTTTGATGACGGTGACAAGCTCCGTGCGATTGCCCGCTTCTTTTCCAATTAAGTAAGGAATGATCCGTTTTTTAAAGCCCGCATCCAAAGCAGGCAGCCAATCCGCACATTCTCCCCATCCCGACAGGCCTGAAGCTGTCGTGATCCGAATCAGGTAGCACGTTCTGTAGCTTTTCAATCCGTTCGCATCGCCGTAAGGGGAGGAAAGCCTGTGGAACAGCGGAAATGTGTCAACCTTTTCAATGCGCATATTTTTTCTCTTCCCTCCTATCTTGCGTCAGCAGGCTGCAGCCCCTTCTCCCCTTTTTTGGTGTCTTCCTTTTTGACATGAATCATCGTCAGCACCAACACACCGACGACTAATGTCAGGCCCGCAATCGACATAAACATGCCGAGTTTCGACCATTCCATCAGCCTCCCGAAAATCGGCGGACCGATCGCGACTCCTAAAAATCTGACCGATCCGTACAGCGATGTCACAAAGCCGCGCCTCTCTTTTCCGACAGCCCCGGTTATGAAGCTGTTGACACACGGCAGAACAAAGCCTGTACCGATGCTGCTGATGACAAGGATCGAAATAAAAGGAATGAGCGCGGAGAAAAAAGACAGTGTGCCGTAGGAAACCGTAATCAGAGCGAGCCCGATAACCATCATTTTTTTCATCAGCTGCTGATTTTGTCCGATTTTGCTGCCCGTAATATATGATGTTGTACACATGACAAGCAGAGGGATCGCCAAGATCAGACCTTTCTTTACGCCGTCTGTATGAAATTCTTTTTCCAAAACATCAGATAAGTAAAAGAGGATGCCAAACAGAGTAAACAAACAGACGGCCCCTGCGAGATATGCGGTGAAAAGCCATCTGCCCTCATGTTTAAAAACGCTTGTCAGCCCTTTCACATATTTTCCGAGAGGCGGCGGATCTTTTTTCTTGTCTTTTTCTTTGATAAAAATCCAAGTCAAAATGATCGGTGCAATACAGAAAGCAGGAAATGCAAAAAACACCCAAAACCAAGCGATCAATGCTATCAATGATCCTAAAATCGGAGACAGCACTTTTCCGAAGCCGTTCGAGGCTTCAACGAGACCGAGCACCCGGCTTTCTTCAGATCCTTTAAAAAGGTCTCCTGTCAGCGCCATTGCGATCGGCGCTGTACCGGCTGCTCCAAGCCCCTGCAGTCCTCTCCCGAAAAGCACCCACGGGAAAGCGTTCGCAAAGGTCGTCGATGCAAATCCTGCAAGAATCCCGCCGGCCCCGTAAAGGAACAGGCACGGAATAATCACCACTTTCCTTGAGAAGCGGTCCGCCAAGTAACCCAGCAGCGGAATAAAGAGCGCTGCAGTAATCGAAAACACGGTAATGACAAGGCTGACTTGAAATTGCGATAAATTGAGTTCAGATTTCATCTTCGGCAAAATCGGAATCAGCATCGAATTTCCCAACGTCATAATCAATGGGATCGACCCGATCGCGACAACCGTCATGCCAGAGGTTTGTTTTTCTGTCATAAATTTGTACATCCTTCCTTATTCAAAATGAACTGTAAAAGTTAAGTAATCCGTTTGATCCGTCATCAACTGAACTTCGTTTCCGGCCGTTTTTCAGGTTCGCGCCGGCCGAGCCGTTCCGTATATAAATCGATATCCACCGCATACCTCGGCCTTCTTTTCACTTCGGTGAAAATCGTTCCGATATATTCGCCGATAATGCCGATCCCCATCAATTGCAAACCGCCCAAAAACCATATCGAAATGATCAACGAAGCCCAGCCAGCATTCGTGTAGCCGAGCAGCTTTTGAATCATTGCATATAAACCTGCGATACAGCTTAGGAAAAATAAGAAGAAGCCAATCAGGGTAAAAAAACGGATCGGAGCGACACTGAATGACGTAATCCCGTGAAAAGCGAAAGACAGCATTTTTTTCAGCGGATATTTCGTTTCTCCAGCCAGCCGCTCTTTTCGGTCATAGAACACTTTGGCCGACCGGAGGCCGATCAGGGGCACCAGACCGCGCAGAAAAACATTTGCTTCTGCATAGCGGCTGAGCTCTTCAAGCGCCCGTTTATTCAAAAGCCGAAAATCGGCATGGTTATCGACCAGCTGGATGCCGAGCTTATTCATGATCTGGTAGAACCATGCGGCTGTTGTTCGTTTAAACCATGTATCCGTTTTCCGGCTGCGGCGTACGCCGTAGACGATTTCATAGCCTTCATGATATTTTTCGATAAACCGGCGAATTGCCGAAATGTCATCCTGAAGGTCGGCATCGATTGAAATAACGCAATCCGATTTTTGCTTCGCTTTATCTAGTCCGGCTAAGAGAGCTTTTTGATGTCCCGAATTACGGGCCAGCTTCAAGCCTGTCACATAGCGGTTTTTTGTGCTTTCCATAGCAATCAGCGGCCATGTGCGGTCCGTCGATCCGTCATCGACAAATAAAAGCTTGCTCTCTGCAGAGATCAGCTTGTCTGCTGTGAGATCATCCAATACCGCAGTCAGCTGTTTTGCGGTTTCGGCAAACACGTCCTCTTCGTTATAGCAGGGTATGACGATTGTCAGCAAAGGCTGTTGAAGATTCAATTTGCTTCCTCCTTATCGATGCTTATTTCGCTTCATATACATAGATGTTCCAAGCGGACTGCGGGTGGCTGAACCGCTTTAAAAACGCCAGCTTGTTTTGTTCTGCATTCATAATCGGAACCGAAGAAAAAATATATCGCCCCCCCATTTTTTTGAACGCTTCAGTGTTCAATTCGAGGTTCGTGATTTTTTTCTTCGTGCTCTTTTTGAACGCGTAATGTTTTCCGAGCTCGTCAACAAACAAGTAGCAGCGGCTCCCCCACTCATCGAAATAGCGTTTCAGGACCGGATTTTTATCAAGCTCTTTGGCGATGATTTTCCGGAATTGATACTTGTACTTCAGCGGATAAATATTGGCATACGTATCAAGTGTGTAAAAACCGTTATACTGCGCAATCGCGGGATGCAGGCCGATGCTCGCCACCCGGTAGGAATCGGGAGACCGGCCGATGAACCGTTTGATCTGTTTGAACTGATCTGATGCATAAAATTCCCGAAAGGTCGGGGCATGGTGGTATGCGCCGTAAGTCAGCTCTTCATGAAACGGTATAAGCACGAGCAGCTGGGCGACCAGCGCGACATGGACGAAGCGCCGCCATCTCTTCCCCATTTTCCACAATATGTAGCATGCAACTGCAAAGCTTGCGTATATCACAAGAGGGCGCAAAAAGTGAAAACGCGCGAAATTGAATGCCGAAAGCAGACTGATCTTTTCCTTGGGAAGCGCCCACAGCTTGTTGAACCAGAGGGCATACCATAAAGAAAGCGCATAATTTAAAATGAATAAAAAGATGAACAGCTTTTCTTCTCTTGGCCGCTTTTTTCGTTGTCTCGCAACGACGAGCCCAAAAGTGAGCACAATCAAAGGCAGGATCACCGCCGTATGGACGGTCATGACATGATTGTGGCCGAGCACGAAATTTTTAAATGACAGCCGAAACGAATGAAGGATGTCGTGCCTGGATGAAATAAATTCAACCCGATGCATCGTTTCGCCTGAAGCGAAAACCGAATAAACAAGCCGGTATTCTATCGCCAGAAAAATGCCCGTCATGAGAGCGATGCTTCCGAGAAAGCGAAGGTTAAAGCTGCGCTTTGAAACCAAATCATAAAGCCAAATCAGTGAAACGGCTGCTAGGAAAAAGAAGAAACCGAGCACAAAGCTTGAGTAAAGCGGCAAAAGCGCAAGGGTCGCCCATTCTTTCCATGAGTCTCTTCCTGCCCTGATGTTTAAAAAAGCCCATAAAGCTAAAGGATGGCCAAGCGTGCTGAGCATTCCCGAAGGCCAAAAGGGTGTCAGGGCAAAAGCAAGTGATACCGCGATTCTGATGAAATACGCTTTTTCATCGCGAATCAAATGGCTTTTCAGCAGCAGGTACATCCCGACAAAGGCAAACACCCTCGTGATCGTTTGGCTTATAGCGTATGCGGTCATCGAGGGAAACAAGGCATGAAGCCAGACAATGCCGCTCCATTCCGTTCCGTAAGCATCCCGCGGCAGTCCGTTGATGATTTGCGGAATAACGGCTTTAACACCGCCGAGCAGTTGACCGCTTTCCGCCAGCACCTTATACCATGCAATGTTGGAATCCAGGTTGTCATGCACGCGGATATGAGCGTCTTCATTTAATATGTAAAGCGGAAGGACATAGAGAAGAATGACACTGAATGCGAAAATTAAATATCGCTTTTCCTTGCTGGTCTTTTTGACGAATAACGACACGAATACCACATCCAATTTTGTTCTCTTTTGGAAATATAGAGCTTTTATCATATCGCTGTTATTATTCGTGGAAGCGTTTTGAAAAATTCATCAAAATGAAAAAAGCTGTCTGTTTCACCAGACAGCTTCGCTTTACCCATTACCAAGGGTACGGGTAGTAAGGGTAGTATGGATAAAAAGGAAAGAACGGATAGAAGAATGGATACGGATAAAACGGCGGTCTCGGTCTAGGGCGCGGTCTTGGCCGCGGATAGGGGTAGCCGCCGTAGCCGCCATAAGTAAAAGGCTGCTGTCTATCCGCATCCGTCCAGTCATCTTGATATTGATAAGTTTCTTCCACTGTTATAGCCTCCTTTATTGCGTTGCATACTTTAGGTTATGTTATATACCATTAAATGGAGTACGTACACAATTTTTTTATCATTGCCTTTGTATAAATTCGAACAAATAACGATATGGCAAGTCGAATCAGCAGGTGAATATTGTGAAGCAAACAAAAAAACAGCCTGCCCTGTCAACCTAAAGAAGGTCGCAGGACAGGCTTTATTTATATGATGTGAAAACCCCTTTGTTTTATGGCAGTACAGAACTTCCCATTAAATATTTGTCAACCTCACGGGCGACTTCGCGTCCCTCGTGAATCGCCCAAACGATCAGGCTCTGTCCTCTTCTCGCATCCCCTGCTGCGAAGACTCCATCGACATTCGTTTTAAATTCCCCGTATGCTGCGTCAACTTTATTTCTCACCGTATTTACCCCGAATTGTTCAAGCAGCGGCTGTTCCGTTCCTTCAAAGCCGATAGCGATAAAGACATATTGAGCAGGCCATACTTTTTCCGTGCCCGGAATTTCGTGAAACTCAAATTTTCCTTGATCATTCTTTACTTTTTTCATTTGAATCGTATGCAGTTCTTTCAAATGGCCGTTTTTGTCTGCGACAAGCTTTTTCGTTTGGATCGAATATTGTCTCGGATCGCTGCCGAATGCTGCTTGCGCCTCTTCATAAGCATAGTCCAGTGAATGGACATGCGGCTGTTCAGGCCACATATTTTCGGCGGTTCTTGTATCGGGCAGCTTCGGATGTTTGCCGAACTGGACGACGCTTCGCGCTTTTTGGCGCAAGGCCGTTGCAACGCAGTCTGCTCCGGTATCTCCCCCGCCGATGACGATGACATCTTTATTTTTCGTATTGATAAACTGTTTATCTTTAAAATTCGAATCGAGCATGCTTTTTATAGTGCCTGTTAAATAGTCCATGGCAAAGTGGACACCTTTTGCTTCCCGGCCTTCAATCAAGAGATCGCGCTGTTTTTGGGCTCCTGTGCAAAGGATAACCGCATCGTACTGTTCTTTTAGCTCGTCGGCTGTAATATCTTTGCCGATTTCCGTATTGGTGACAAAGTCGATGCCTTCCTGCGTCAATAGTTTGATGCGGCGTTCGACAACGCTTTTTTCAAGCTTCATGCTTGGAATGCCGTACATTAACAGGCCGCCCGGGCGGTCGCTGCGCTCGTAAACAGTGACCGAATGCCCCGCTTGATTCAATTGATCGGCGCTTGCCAGACCGGCAGGCCCTGAGCCCACGATCGCGATTTTTTTGCCGCTCCGTTTTTTCGGAATCCGCGGCTGAATCCATCCGTTTTCAAATCCTTTGTCAATAATCGTCCGTTCGATCCCTTTGATGGATACGGCTGGGTCGGAAATCGCCACCGTACAAGAGCCCTCGCAAGGCGCCGGACAGACCCGCCCCGTGAATTCAGGGAAGTTGTTTGTCTTCAGAAGGCGGTCAAGCGCTTCTTTCCACCTTCCCTTGTAAACGAGGTCGTTCCATTCAGGGATTAAATTGTGTATCGGACATCCTGACGTATAACCGCCTATATCCATGCCGATTTGGCAAAAGGGGGTGCCGCAGTCCATGCAGCGCGCTCCCTGTCTTTTTGATGCTTCCTCAGAAAATGGAGACGAATATTCGTTCCAGTCATTTATCCGTGTGAGAGGATCGCGTTCAGCAGGCTTTTCCCGCTTGAATTCCATAAATCCTGTTGCTTTGCCCATTTTCCCCTCCCCTTTCTTACTGTGCCACCGCTTCTTTTGATGAAGCAGCCGCAGACGGTTCAATCTTTTGCTTCGTACCGGCTTCAAACGCGTACATCAGCGCTTCTTCATCAGACAAGCCGGCTTCTTTTTGCTCTTTAATCCGCTCTATCATTTGCTTGAAGTCTTTCGGAATCACTTTCACAAACCGGCCGACGGCCTCTTCCCAATGATCAAGTATCGAAGCTGCTTTTGAGCTTTCAGTATATCTGTAATGGTTTTCGATCATCGTTTTCAGTTCGGCGATTTCCTCAGGTGCTTCAAGTGTTTCAAATTCGATCATTTCAGGATTGCATTTCCGTTTAAAGGCTTTTTTGTCTTCGGTGTACACGTAGGCGATTCCGCCTGACATGCCCGCGGCAAAGTTTTTGCCGACGTCGCCGAGAATAGCGACGCGTCCGCCGGTCATGTATTCGCAGCCATGGTCGCCGATGCCTTCAACGACAACGCTGACTCCGCTGTTTCTGACGGCAAACCGTTCGCCGGCGAGTCCGTTAATATAAGCTTCTCCGCTTGTAGCACCGTAGAACGCAACATTTCCGACAATAACATTTTCACGGAATGCAGGGTTGAATTCGTCAGGCGCTTTGACGGCGATTTTTCCGCCTGAAAGACCTTTGCCGATATAATCATTGGCATCCCCTGTCAAATACATTGTCATTCCTTTTGGTACGAACGCGCCAAAGCTTTGCCCCGCTGAACCTGTGAATCTGAGCGTAATCGTATCTTCAGGGAGGCCTTCTTCGCCGTAGCGCTTAGAAATTTCACTTCCGGTTATGGCTCCTGTTACACGGTTGATGTTGCGGATTTCAAAGGATGCTTCCGCAGACGTGCCGTTTTCAACAGCTGACTGGACGGCGGGTAGAATTTGCGTAATATCAAGTGATTCATCGATTTTGTGGTTTTGCGGCGTACGGAATGTGCGTGCGCCTTCCGGCTGATATAGCAGGTTTGATAAATCGAGCTGACCCGCTTTCCAATGTGCTTTCGCCCGTTCGCTGACACGAAGGACATCCGTGCGGCCCACCATTTCATCAACTGTTCTGAAACCGAGCCGGGCCATCAATTCGCGAACTTCCTCTGCGACAAAGAGCATGTAATTCACGATGTGATCCGGATCGCCCATGAACTTTTTGCGCAGCTCAGGGTTTTGCGTCGCTACCCCGACAGGGCAAGTATCCAAATGACAGGCTCTCATCATAACGCAGCCGAGAACAACGAGCGGCGCTGTGGCAAAACCGAATTCTTCGGCTCCTAAAAGCGCAGCCATGACAACGTCTCTGCCGGTCATTAATTTGCCGTCTGTTTCCAATACGACGCGTTCGCGCAAACCGTTCATCATCAGTGTTTGATGAGCTTCTGCGAGTCCAAGCTCCCACGGAAGGCCGGTATGCTTAATGCTTGTTTTCGGTGAGGCTCCAGTGCCCCCGTCATAGCCGCTGATGACGATGACATCGGCAGTCGCTTTGGCGACTCCGGCTGCAATCGTGCCGACACCGGCTTTAGCGACAAGCTTTACACTGATCCGTGCATCGCGGTTGGCGTTTTTCAAATCGTGGATCAACTGCGCCAAATCTTCAATCGAGTAGATGTCGTGGTGCGGCGGCGGTGAAATCAAGCCGACCCCAGGCGTAGATCCGCGTACATTAGCAACCCATGGATACACTTTGTTGCCAGGAAGCTGTCCGCCTTCTCCAGGTTTTGCACCCTGCGCCATCTTAATTTGCAGCTCATCGGCATTGACGAGATAATGGCTCTTCACACCGAAACGGCCTGAAGCGATTTGCTTGATCGCGCTGCGGCGGTTATCGCCATTTGCGTCTGGGGTAAAGCGCGCCGGATCTTCTCCGCCTTCCCCGCTGTTGCTTTTTCCGCCGAGACGGTTCATTGCAATCGCCAGCGCTTCATGGGCTTCCTTGCTTAAAGAGCCGAATGACATCGCCCCTGTTTTAAAGCGGCGCACAATCGATTCAGCAGATTCGACCTCTTCAAGCGGCAGCGGCTTCCGGTTTTCATCAAATGAGAAGAGATTGCGGAGAAAACCGATTCTTTCTTCATCAGCTGCTTTCGAATATTGTTTAAACAGGCTGTAATCACCTTTGCGGCATGCCCATTGCAGCGTGTGAATCGTTTTCGGGTTAAAAGCGTGGTGCTCCCCGCCTTTTCTCCATTGAAAATCGCTTCCCGAATCAAGCGTTTCGCTGAATGTATCTTCATACGCTTCCCTGTGGCGGCGCTTCGCTTCTTCGGCAATCGTATCCAGACCGATTCCGCCGAGCTGTGATGCCGTTCCTGTGAAATAGCTGTCTATGACGTCTTTGCTGATCCCAACCGCTTCAAAAATCTGTGCGCCCCTGTAGCTTTGAACAGTGGAAATACCCATTTTGGACATCACTTTTACGACGCCCTCTGTCACGCTTTTGCTGTATTTTGTAACGGCCTCTTCATAGCTGATGGAAAGTGCTCCGTCTTCAATCGCCTGCTTGTATGTCGCATACGTGAGGTACGGATGAATGGCATCCGCTCCGTAGCCGATCAAGGCGGCAAAATGGTGAACTTCGCGCGCTTCACCGGATTGGGCGATAATGCTGACTTTCGTACGTTTTCCCGCGCGGACTAAATACTGATGCAAGGCACTGACGGCTAGCAGCGCAGGAATCGGCGCTTTCTGACCGTCCATTTTGCGGTCGGATAAAATAAGGAGAGTCACGCCTTCGGCGATC
This sequence comes from Bacillus sp. FSL W7-1354, assembly GCF_038002405.1. Classification (NCBI taxonomy): domain Bacteria; kingdom Bacillati; phylum Bacillota; class Bacilli; order Caryophanales; family Bacillaceae; genus Bacillus; species Bacillus sp. FSL W7-1354. The sequence goes on from NZ_JBBOCL010000001.1 coordinate 1,199,948, forward strand.
GCTCTGTCCACTTCTTTAAACATATCTTCGAGGCCGCTCTTCAAGTCGTCTGTAAAGAGCGTATGAATCGTCTTGCTTTTGAAATCCTTATGCACAAGTCCTTTTAAAGAATTGAACTGTGCGTTTGTCAAGACCGGTGTATACAATTTAATCCGGCGGCAGCTGCTTTCATTCGGATGGAGAATATCGCCTTCCGCTCCGAGCCATGTCAATGTCGAAGTGACGATCTGCTCACGGATTGCATCAATCGGCGGATTTGTAACTTGTGCAAACAGCTGTTTAAAATAGTTGAACAGCGATTGCGGACGGTCTGACAACACCGCCAGCGGGACATCGTGGCCCATTGAACCGAGCGGGTCTTTGCCTTCTGTAATGACAGGAATTAAATATTTGTGAATATCTTCGTACGTAAAACCGAATGCTTTTTGGCGGGTCAATAGGTCAGGCACAGATTTTTCTTCGGTTTCCTCAATATCGTTTGAGACATGAACCAGTTCTTTACTGAGCCATTCCTGGTACGGAAACTCCCCGGCGATTTCGGATTTGACTTCTTCATCGGAGATAATCCGCCCTTCTTCAAGATCAACAAGAAGCATTTTCCCGGGATCCAGCCGGTCTTTATATAAGATGTTTTCCTGTTCGACATCAATCACGCCGACTTCGGAGGAAAAAATAAGGTAGTCGTCTTTAGTGACATAATAGCGAGCGGGTCTGAGCCCGTTCCGGTCTAAAATGGCTCCGATCTGTTTTCCGTTTGTAAATGAAATCGCAGTCGGGCCGTCCCATGGCTCCATTAAAGAGCTGTGATATTCGTAAAATGCCTTCTTTTCTTTTGACATGTACGGGTTCTCGTTCCACGGCTCCGGAATCAGCATCATTGCAGCATGGGCCGGATTCCTTCCAGCCAGAACAAAGAATTCAAAAGCGTTATCCAGGATCGAGGAGTCGCTTCCGTTTTCATCGAGGATTGGCAAAACCTTTGGCAAGTCTTCGCCGAACGCTTCGGAAACAAACTGCTGCTCCCTCGCTTTCATCCAGTTCATATTGCCGCGCAGCGTATTGATTTCCCCGTTGTGGATCAGATAGCGGTTTGGATGTGCCCTTTCCCAGCTCGGAAACGTGTTTGTGCTGAAACGGGAGTGAACCAATGCAAAAGCTGAGACGAAGTCCTCGTCCTGTAAATCTTCATAGAAAGCATCAACCTGCTCGGGCGTTAAAAGTCCTTTATATACGATGGTATTGCTAGAGAGGCTGACAAAATAGAACGTTTTGTCGTGTTCTTTCGCCCAATTTTCGGCCTGTTTGCGAATGATGTACAACTTCCGTTCGAATGCCAGATTGTCTTTCAGCGCTTCATTTGCTCCGATGAATACCTGGCGGACGACTGGCGCGCTTTTCTGTGCGACTGTTCCGATTTTTCCGACATTTACAGGTACAGTTCGCCAGCCGAGCACCGTCTGTCCTTCCTGTTCGATCAGCTCGTTAATGCGCGCTTCGGTTTTTTCGCGCCCGCTGTCATCCTTAGAAAAGAAGATCATCCCGACGCCGTAGCGTCCTTTTTCAGGCAAGTTGAAACCGGCGCAGACTTTTTTGAAAAAAGCATGCGGAATCTGCATCATGATGCCTGCTCCGTCTCCGGTATGCGGGTCACTGCCCTGACCGCCCCGGTGGTCTAATTGGCAAAGCATTTGTAATCCTTTTTTGACAATATCATGAGTAGGAAGGCCCTTCAAATGAGCGTAAAGGCCGATTCCGCATGCATCATGTTCAAATTCAGGACGGTAGAGACCTTGTGCCTTTGGTAGTTGATTATAAGTCATTGTTCCTCTCCCCCGTTCATTTTTCCCGTTTGTCCCCGGTCATAAAATCTTACAAACTCTAATCCTATTGTAGGTTTTCAAATCTATACAAACAATATATAATTTAGATTAAAACTATCTCATTTTGAGATGAGCAGGTGAAACAACGATGGAATTACGCCAATTGCATTATTTTATGGAAGTTGCAGAAAGAGAGCACGTATCGGAAGCGGCCATGCACCTTCATGTCGCTCAGTCGGCGATCAGCAGGCAGATCGCCAATCTCGAAGAAGAGCTCGGTGTTGATTTGTTTGAGCGCGAAGGCCGCAATGTGAAGCTGACTCCGATCGGGAGACAGTTTTTAGACCATATTAAAACAGCGATGAAAGCGATCGATTTCGCGAAGGAACAAATCGATGAGTATTTGGACCCGAATCGCGGGACCGTTAAAATCGGTTTCCCGACAAGCCTTGCGGGCCAGTTCCTCCCGACGGTTATTTCCGCTTTTAAAGAGGAGCATCCTCATGTCGCTTTTCTTTTAAGGCAGGGATCTTATAAATTTTTAATCGAAGCGGTGAAAAACAGGGATATCGATTTGGCTTTTCTCGGTCCTGTTCCGTCAAATATCGCTGAGATTAAAGGGGACATTTTGTTTTCGGAAAGCCTTTTGGCACTCGTGCCGATCAATCATCCCCTATCAGGCCAGCAAAGCCTTCATCTCGGCGATCTCAGAAATGATCAGTATGTGCTGTTTCCAGACGGATACATCCTTCGAAAAATGGCTGTTGATGCATGCAAGCAAGTAGGATATACGCCTAAAATTTCCTCAGAGGGCGAAGATTTGGATGCGATCAAAGGGCTGGTTTCTGCTGATATGGGTGTGACGCTTTTGCCGGAAAGCGCCTTTAATGAAACGGCTCCCCGTTTTACAAAGAAGATCCCGATTGATTATCCTCAAGTAAAGCGCACAGTCGGAATCATCACCCCTAAAAACAGGGAGCTTTCCCCTTCTGCAAAAGTCTTTTATCAGTTCGTAAAGAAGTTTTTTTCTCGCCTTCAGCAATACCAATAGCCAGTATGACAACGAATTCAGCCGGGCGCAAAAGCTTGGCTGTTTTCATTTTATCATAAACAATGATTAATGTCTGAATTTTCTGTCCTTTTATTCTCTGCGCATCTCTTCTATTGTAAAAAGCACATCTTATATATGTATGTTTATCCCCTTTTTTTATGCTGATTTTTCATACTGACGCCAGTTTTTTCTGCCTGGAAACGGACTCGCCTGCACTGGCTGCAGCCTGGAACCGGCCTTTGACTCGTCAAAACCGCTGAAGTGAATGACATATTCCGTCAGCCGGATCGCGCCGTCACAAAGGACCGAAAAGGCGATCATATCGCCGCTCCCGTGATGAAGTTTTAAAAAAAGCCGCCATTCAGGCGGCTTATCGTTTCATTTTATTCCTTACTTTTTCGGCATATCGGCATGGATTAAATAATGAATCAACGCCTTTTGCTCTTGTTCGGAAAAGCCGCTTTTGGCGTCGATCCAGAATTCATGCCCTTTGCCGGTTACCCTGACCGCTTTTAAGTCGGGCGATTCCGAATTGCTTTTGACGACCTGCTGTCTTAAATCTCTGTCGATCATCGCCAGCAAACTGTTATAAGGATCCGCCTGCTTACCTTTTATGACCGTCTTTGGTAAGCCTGTCTCTTTTAATGAGCTTCCCACTGCAACCCCTCCGTCGTGCAAATAAGGAGCGCGCCAGTAAACGCCGATCAGACTCGGCACTTTGTACCCGCCTTTGGAATCTCCCTGCGCCCAGGAAAGCTTGATCTGTTCGGGGTCAAACCCGGCTGTCGGGACTTTCAGGATCTTCGGTTTGCGCGGCAGAGGCACCGGTGTGTCAGGCGAATGAATAAGGCTTTTCCCGAATATGTTTTCCGTTTTCTTAAAAGACCGGGCCCTTGTCGGCTCGGTTCCGATTTTTTCAACCGAGATGACCTTGTTGTTCGTCAAATACCGGCCGGCATGACAGGATATGCAGCCCGCTTGTTCAAAAACACGCCTGCCGCGCCTGACGGTTTGGCTGTCGGTTTTTTGCCGCGGATCAGGAGGTCTAAGTGTATTTTGCCAGGCGGATACAGCGTTGTTTTCTTCATTCACTTTTCGTCCGGGTGAGCTCACAAGTACGCCGTCGGGCGCCGCCAATGTGATGTTAGGATAGTTTGGCGGCTTGACCATTTGGTTGACGCCCGGTACTCCGGGAGTGGGATCGGCTTTTTTGAAAAACGCAGTCGGACTTTCCTTTTTTTTCGGCTGATACCTGTATGTTGAGACGGGAGCCCTTTGCAGGATCGTCCCGATATAAACATCTTCGCTCATGCCGAAAAGCGCCCGGCTTGCCGGGGCTTGCGAGAGGCTGTCCGAATTTTGCGCATGAACATTATTGCTGAACACAGTCAAGCCTTTAAAAGGACCGGCCATTGCCGAACCGCTCCAGCTGTACGGATGGTCGCCCAATGTATAGGCATCCGGAATCTGCGTGGGATTGCTTTTCATATCGATCGTCGAGTCGAAAAAACCTCTCGGCCACTTCAGGAAAATGCGATCGACCGCATCTTCGAGGCGGTCCGGATCGGGAAGGCGTTCTTTTTTGCCGTTTCTGGCAGTGATCACAGGGCTTTTATCATTCATAAATTGTTGAATATTATCAATTTCGGCATGTGTAAAATAAGCCGCTGAATTTGTCGCCAGCGCCAGCATCAGCCCTGTATTTAAATCAGAGTTTGTCACGCCTTCCATCACCTTCATCGTTTTCGGATCGACTGCGGCGTGGCAGGCCGCACAGCTGATGCCAGCTTTGATTTTTCCGTCAGCGTATTTGAAAGGCATGCCGAGCGGTGCGTATGCCCCTTTTGGAACATCAATGCCGGTGTCGATCTTCTCGCCTTTTTTAAAGATTTTCCCGCCGACCTTAACCGTTTCAGCTAATTCGATGCGCAAGTTCGTCGTCCCTTTCCCTTTCAATCCGGCAATGGCTTTCGTCATGTTGGCTGCTGTAATGGGACCGTCAAGGAGTCCGATGATATCTGTCAAAAACACTTCGTTGCCGAAAGTTTCCTTGTAAAATGTCTCCCGTCCCAAGTCGAGAAGGCGGTCATCAACCTTTACAGCTCCCTCCTCTGCGGGGGCGGGCTTGTCCGGTGTAAATGCTCCCCATAGATCGTATCCGTGCACTCGTTTTTCTTTTGAGATGACTTTTTCTTTAGGAGGCATATATACATATTCCGGTTCAAGATGTCTGACCGTGATATAGCCAATTACGGCTAAAATCGCGATGATAGCAAATGCGGCTAACCATTTATGCTTTTTCATCATTGACCCACCTTTCTAATTGAATAGGATTCCCCAGAGCTGCCGTGAATCATTTAGAACGTATTACCAGCTATAACTTCCGGCGTCCCATGCCAGAATATGCATATGATGGGATTAAAGGAATGAGGCCATTTTGAAAAAGCTAAGCATTGTTCTTGCCATTTTTATATGTGCGTTAATTTCATTTATTATATGGCTGAATGCCGGGAATGAAAAATTGGGACTCCCGGATGAAGAAGCAGAGGCCGTCAAATCCTCCAAAAAACCGGTCATTGTCCTTATCATCGACTCTTTGATGGATCAGCCTTTGAAAAAAGCGATTCAAGCAGGCCGCGCCCCGGCATTAAAATTCTTTCTTGAAAACGGTCATTATGAACCTGAAGTGGTAAACGCGTATCCGACCATGTCGGTTTCGATTGACAGCACCCTGCTCACCGGAACTTATCCGAATATCCACCGCGTTCCCGGGCTCGTCTGGTATAATCAGGATGAACAGAGGATCGTGAATTACGGGAGCGATAAAAAAGAAATCGCCACACTCGGCATCAAACAAACGATCGAAGACGGGATATTTTCTCTTAATCACCGCCATTTAAGCCGAAAGGTGACAACGGTTCATGATGATTTGCAAGTGCGAGGAAAACAGTCGGCATCCATCAACGGGCTCATATACAGAGGGCCTGACCGCCACGAATTAAATATCCCGCCCCCGCTCAAAAAGCTTAAATTGATGCCTGAACATATGACGGTAAACGGGCCGGCTCTTTTTTCGTTCGGCCGCTTTGCCCAGCTCGATCCCAATAACTCCTACCACCATATTTGGCAAGGTTATGGCGTTAACGACAAGTTCACAGCACAGGAAGTGGCCTATTTAATTAAAAAGAGGAAGCTTCCTGCGCTGACTGTCGCCTACTTGCCCGATTTTGACCATGATGCACACAAAAAAGGCCCGATGGACATGAAAGGCCTCGAAAAAATGGACCAGCAGCTGCAGCGTATATTGAATGCATATGATTCTTGGCGCGATGCGGCCGAAAAAGCGGTATGGGTCGTCATGGGTGATGGCGGGCAGACAGCGATCGGACGCGATAAAGACAAGGCCGCCATCCGGCTTCATTCGCTTTTTAAAGGATACCGGATCGCTAAAATAAACGAAGCCCCCGATCGAAACGCCCAGCTTCTTTTTGCAGTAAACGACAGAATGGCATACATTTATGTCACGGATCGAAACATGCCGCTGCAAGGTGCCGTCAATGAATTGAAAAAAGACGAACGGATCGCTTTCACAGCGTGGAAAAAAAGCGGCTGGATATATGTTGATTCGAAGCGTTCTTTAAAACCGCTTCGGTTTCGTCCAAAAGGCGGCTATCAAGATCCTTACGGGCAGTCATGGACGATCAGCGGAGATTTTGCTTTATTGGACATTAAAGCAGACGGCGTCTCGATCCAATACGGCGATTACCCGGATGCTCTTGCCCGCCTGTACAGCGCCATGCATTCGCATCGCGGACAGTTTGTGATCGCCGACGCGAAACCCGGGTTCCAATTTGCCGGCGAAAAGTCTCCCCTCCATTTTGGCGGAGGCGGCCATGGCTCACTTTATAAAACGGATAGCTTGGCTCCGATGATCATCGTCGGTTCGGAAAAAGTTCCGGAACATCTTCGCCACCTTGAAATGAAAGATTTTTTTATGAAGCTCGTACAATGACCCGGTCATGTCATCAATGATCGGGTTTTTTCTTTTTTATAAGTTTCTTCTTTGACAATCTTTTGTTGTTCTATGTATGATAATACCGTGTTTTAGTTTATTTACTTAATTAATTAAAATGGAGAAGCAGGTGCTTTTTATGAAACAAGATAAAGTCAGCCGCAAGACCGTTGTGCAGTTGATCGAAGCTTTCAACCGGCTGCGGTATGCGGAAATGAAGCAGTCTTTTCCTGCAGTTGAATGGAAAAAGACTGAGGCAAAAGCGCTGATGTTTTTAAATGAAGCAAGCGGTGAAGGCAAAATGCCATCCGAAATCAGCCGCGCTCTGCATGTCACCTCCCCTTTCGTCACGCAGATGTTGAACAGAATGGAAAAAAAAGGGCTCGTTTTTCGGCGCATGGATGAGGATGACAGGAGGATCGTCAGGATTTTTTTAACCGATGAAGGAAAAAAAGCGGCGGATGATGCGCTTAAAGGGCTGAACCGGTGGTTCCTGCAGCTCACTCGGTTTCTGGGCGAGGATGAAAGCAGGCAGTTCGCCGATTTGATTCATAAGTTATCCGAGTTTATCGAACGCGGAGAAAAAACAAGTGAAAAGAAGGTTGAAAAATGATCTCACTCTTAAAATATTTAAAGCCTTATAAGCTGCAAGTGATTCTTGTCGCTGTTTTTACTTTGCTGAGCAGTGTGCTTGAGCTTTATTTGCCGACGTTAATGGCAGATGTCGTTGATGTCGGAATCGTGAACGGCGACATGCCATTCATATTGAGAACCGGCGGCTGGATGATCGCCTGCTCCCTTCTGGCCATCATCATGACTGTCGGAAAAGCGTTTTTCGCTTCGAAAACAGCCCTCGGCTTTGGAAGGGATATCAGGCGCAAGCTGTTTGTCAAAGTTGAACACTATTCAATGGATGAATTCGGAAAAATCGGTTCTGCTTCTCTCATTACCCGTACCACAAATGATGTCAAGCAAGTCCAGGATGTACTCAACATGATGCTTTCATTGATGACAAGAGCGCCGTTAATGCTGGTCGGCGGTATTGTGCTTGCCGTGTCCAGAGATGCCAAGCTGTCGATTATATTTCTGGCCGCTCTCCCGATCCTTGCGGGGCTGATTTTTCTCATTACAAGAAAAGCTGTTCCCTTATTCGGCGTTCTTCAAAAAAAGACGGATCGTCTCAACCTTGTTCTCAGGGAAGGTTTGACTGGAGTTCGCGTCGTTCGCGCCTTTAACCGAGTTGATCAAGAAAAAGCCCGTTTTCAAAAGGCAAACGAAGAGTTTCGCGATACAGGCATCGCCGTCAACAGAATTATGGCTTTTCTATTCCCTGTCATGATGATTATGATGAATTTCACGAACATCGCGATTATCTGGTTCGGAGGCATCCGCATCGATCAAGGCAGCATGCAGGTCGGGAACTTAATGGCTTTCCTTCAATATGCATCCATGATTCTAATCGCGCTGATCATGCTTGCGATGACATTCGTGATGATCCCAAGGGCTCAGGCATCTGCCGACCGCATTAACGAAGTGCTGTTAACAGTGCCTTCGATTACCGATCCGAAAGAGCCGCAGAAAGACAGCGGCTTGCGCGGTTATGTGGAATTTCAAGATGTGACTTTTCGTTATGCCGGAGCTGAAAAGCCCGTTCTCGAAAATATTACGTTCAAGGCAAAACCGGGTGAAACGACTGCGATCATCGGCAGCACAGGGGCCGGAAAAACGACGATTCTTCAATTGATCCCGAGATTTTTCGATATTGAAAAAGGGTCTGTGCTTGTCAACGGAACAGATGTCAGAAAGATGGCGCAAAAGGAGCTTCGCGCGAAAATCGGCTATGTCCCGCAAAAAGCTTCAATATTCAGCGGGACGATCAAGGACAATATCCGATTTGGCAAAGAAGATGCAACAGATGAAGAAATTTTGGAAGCACTTGAAACGGCACAGGCTTCCGAGTTTGTGGAAGGCAAGGAAAATGGAATTGAATCTGATATCGAGCAGGCCGGAGCCAACCTTTCAGGCGGCCAGAAACAGCGGCTTTCCATCGCCCGGGCATTGGTCAGAAAACCGGAAATTTATTTATTTGACGACAGCTTTTCGGCGCTTGATTACAAAACGGATCAAAAGCTGAGAAAAGCGCTTCAGAAAACCACCGCTGATGCCGCCGTCATTATTGTTGCCCAAAGGGTAAGCACGATTACAGATGCGGACCAAATCATCGTATTAAATGAAGGAAAAATAGCCGGTATCGGCACCCATCAACAATTGCTTGCTGAAAATGGAATTTACCAGGAAATTGTGGCATCACAGCAGGCCGAGGAGGAAAGCGCATGAGCCAACAACAAAAGCATCACGGCTCGATACCAAAAGGAATGCACGAGACAAAACCGAAAGAATTTAAAAAGACCCTCTTGAGATTGGCCCGCTATTTAAAACCGCGGACCTTCCAGCTGGTGCTCGTTGTCTGTGCTGCAATATTGGCGACGTTGTTTAATGTCATCAGTCCAAAACTTCTCGGAGATGCGACCTCTTCCCTTTTCGCAAGCTTTACAGAAGGCACCGGTGTTCAATTCGGCTTTCTCGGCCGGATCACGATGATCCTGGCAGGACTGTATCTGCTTTCTGCTTTCTTTACGTTCTTGCAGCAATACCTGATGGCCGGCGTAGCCCAGAAAACGATATACGAAATGCGCCAGGAAGTGAATGAAAAGCTGACGCGGCTCCCTTTAAAGTACTATGACAAGCATTCGCATGGCGATACGCTCAGCCGCGCCGTCAATGATATTGACAATATTAATACGTCACTGCAGCAGGCGCTGACGCAAATGATTACGTCTGTCATTACGATAGTCGGAATCATCGTCATGATGCTCCTGATCAGCCCTGTGCTGACACTCGTCGTCTTCATCACGGTTCCGCTCAGCATGCTCGCTGTCCGATTTATCGCCTCATTTTCGCAGAAACACTTCGGCACGCAGCAGAAAGAACTCGGCGACATCAACGGACACGTTGAAGAGATGTTTACAGGGCACCAGGAAGTAAAGGCATTCGGTCATGAAGAAAAAGCGATTCAGCAATTCGATGAAGTGAATGAGCGTCTTTACCAGTCAGGCTGGAAAGCGCAGTTTATTTCAGGTCTGATGATGCCGATCATGACATTCATCGGCAACCTCGGCTATGTGTTTGTCAGCATAACCGGCGGTATTTTCGTTCTTAACGGCACCCTCTTAATCGGAGGCGTGCAGGCTTTTATCCAATACACGCAGCAATTTTCCCAGCCGCTCGTTCAAGCTGCCGGAATCGCGAATACAATCCAATCGGCAATCGCATCCGCCGAAAGGGTGTTCAGTCTTTTAGACGAAGACGAGGAAACCGAGGAAACGCCGGCTTCCATCGATACCGGCGCATTAAAAGGCGATGTATCGTTTGAACGTGTCGCCTTCGGCTATGATAAAAACGTTCCGGTCATCCGCGATTTAAGCCTCCATGCCAAAGAAGGCCAGACAATTGCGATCGTCGGACCGACTGGTGCAGGAAAAACGACGATCATCAATTTGCTGATGCGGTTTTATGAATTAAACAAAGGCAGCATCAAGGTCGGCGGCACTGACATCAGCGAACTGTCGCGCGAACAGGCCAGAAGCATGTTTGCGATGGTTTTGCAGGACACATGGCTGTTCAACGGCACCATCCGCGAAAACATCGCCTACGGACGTGATGGCGCAACAGATGAAGACATCATCAGGGCGGCAAAAGCCGCCTATGCCGACGATTTTATCCGTACCTTGCCGGACGGCTATGATACGGTACTGGGCGAAGATGCCCAAAACATCTCGCAAGGGCAGCGGCAGCTCCTCACGATCGCGAGAGCCATTTTAGCCGATCCGAAGATTTTAATATTGGATGAAGCGACTAGCAGTGTCGACACCCGGACGGAAATGAATATTCAAAAAGCGATGAACAAACTGATGGCTAACCGCACGAGTTTTGTCATCGCCCACCGTCTTTCTACCATTAAAGATGCCGACCTGATTCTTGTGATGAAAAACGGAGATATTATTGAAAAAGGCAGCCATGAAGAGCTTCTCCGCGAGAACGGTTTTTACGCCGATTTGTATAACAGCCAGTTCTCCCGGGAAGAAGCCGTAAGCTGAAAGATCGAGGCCGTACCTGATCAGGTGCGGCCTCGTTTTTTTCATCCATCTCTGAGCTGATGTTCCCGGTGTTGTGAGCATACCTCGCCTTTTTTCCTTTTTTAGATCCGATACTTTCGGCCAATTGACAATTTTTTCATGATATGTCCGTTGAAACCGTTGTAAAAATAGTGATAACGTAAAGATTGAACCGGTTCATCATGTATAAACGATTCATGTTAAAGGAGAGAGTTGACGTGGCAAATTCAAATTCACTTCAATCAAGCAAGCACTATGCCAATTGGATTCCGATGAAAGAAATCAGCTCCAGTAATGACCGGCTGTTTCCGTTCCCGATTTATAACCGGATCAGAAAGACGTCTCCTGTGCGTTACGATGATGAGCGAAAATGCTGGGATATCTTTTCGTATGAAGACGTTCAATTCGTGTTAAAAAACCCGAAGCTTTTCTCTTCAAAACGCGGCGGTAATATGGAAGGAAAAAGCATATTAACAATGGACCCGCCGAAACACACAAAAATGAGGGCCATCGTTAATAAAGCTTTTACGCCGAAAGCGGTGAAAGAGCTTGAGCCGCATATCGAAGAAGTGACGGCTTTTTTATTTAACGAAGCGAAACAGAAGGATTTGTTTGATGTGGTGGATGACTTGGCTGCTCCCCTTCCCGTCATTATCATTGCTGAACTTTTGGGCGTTCCGGCTGAAGACCGCCTCATGTTTAAACATTATTCAGACATCCTTGTCGCAGGTGCGGAAGACCGCTCGGCTGAAGCCGCTGAACAGATGTACAAACGCCGTGAAGAAGGCAATCGGTTTTTGGCGGATTATTTTAAAAACATTATCAAGCAGCGCAAAAAAGAGCCAAAAGACGACCTGATTTCGCTTTTGCTACGGGCAGAAGTTGACGGCAAGTCGCTGACAGAAGAAGAACTGCTGAATTTTTGCATCATTCTTTTGGTCGCAGGCAACGAAACGACAACTAACCTGATCGCAAACAGCGTCCGCTATCTCACCGAAGACAAAGCCACACAGGAAGCCGTAAGGCAAGATTTGTCCCTCGTTCCTGTTTTTGTTGAAGAAACACTGCGGTATTATCCGCCCGTGCAAGCAATCGGCCGCACGGCGGCTGAAGACCTTGACATCAAAGGCGTGCGGATTGCAAAAGGTTCCACGGTGATCAACTGGGTCGCTTCAGCGAACCGTGACGAACTGAAATTTGACGACCCTGACAGCTTTAAGCTTGATCGTAAATCAAACCCTCATATGAGCTTCGGCTTCGGCATCCACTTTTGTCTCGGTGCTCCCCTTGCCCGGCTTGAAGCGAAAGTCGCACTCGATTACTTGCTGCGGCATGCATCCGTGGAAAAGGACAGCTCAGAGGAGCTTGAAGCGATTCAAAGTCCGTTTGTCTTCGGCGTCCGTCATCTCCCCGTACGCCTTTCGCAAAAATAGCACGAAAAAAGGACAGGCTGTTTCAAGCCTGTCCTTTCCTGATTGTTTAAGGGTTTGTAGACCACATGCCCGCTGATTTAATAAAAATGCGCGGATGCAGTTTAAGTTGGGCAACCATGTATTCCGCCAGATCTTCAGGCTGCATGACGCGTTCCGGATTGCCGTCTGTTAATTTGGAGTCGATTGCCAAGTCCGTCGCAACCGTGCTCGGTGTAAGAGCACTCACGCGGATATTGTGCTTTCTGACTTCCTGCATCAGCGATTCGGTCAGTCCGAGTACCGCGAACTTAGACGCGCTGTAGGCGCTTGTCCCGGCTGCTCCCCTTTGGCCTGCTGTAGAAGAAATATTAATAATATCGCCGGCTTTTCTTTCGATCATTTCAGGCAGAACGGCGCGTGTTACATTATAAACTCCCATCAGATTCACCTGGACAATATTTTCCCACTCCTCGGGGGATTGCTCAAGAAATCCTGCAAACCCGCCGATCCCGGCATTGTTAATGAGAATGTCGATTTGTCCAAGCTCTCCTTTTACGGATTGGACTGCACGTTCTACAGCTGTTAAATCCTTTACGTCAGCTGCGGCTACAGATACTTTTACGCCGAACGCCTTTAATTCCTCTGCTGCTTTTTCAAGATTCGCAGCTGTACGGCCGATAAGGCCGATATGTACGCCTTCTTTTGCAAGGGCAATCGCTGTTGCGCGGCCGATCCCTCTTCCCCCTCCTGTAATCAGAGCGGTTTTGTTTTGTAAAGATTGCATATGAAAAACTTCCTTTCTATATGTATCACACGTTTAAATTATAGGAAAATAAACTACGTTTTTGCAAATATGACGACTTGCGAAGAATAAACCGCCTGCGCAGCTGGCATCTTCCGCGAACCGACCGGATTAAATCGGCCATCGTTATATTCGATTGCATGAAGAAACAAAAAAAGAACCATGGTTTTACCAGGTTCTTTTAATATTGCATAAAAACAGACGCGATGATATAATCAGATCACGCACGTTTAAAATTAAGTGTCATAGATATCCCATCTTACATTTTAAGTCTACCATATCAGAAAGCTCTTGTCAAATTTTTTTTCGAAGGAGAGATGCAGAATGAGTCATTTCGTTCTCGGTTTTCATGAAATGGAAAAAACACAGCTTTTGCTTGTCGGGGGAAAAGGGTTAAATTTAGGGGAATTATCAAAAATTCAAGGAATACAAGTACCAGAAGGCTTTTGCGTCACGACAGCAGGATTTCAAAAAGCCGTCAAGGGAAACGAAACGTTCCAAGCGTTGCTGGCTCAACTGGCCATGCTAAAAGTTGAGGATCGGGATCAAATTAGTGACATCAGCAGGAAGATTCGGCAAATCATTATGGAAGCAGAAATTCCTGCTGATGTTGTGAAAGCAGTTGCTCACTATCTCTCTCAATTTGGCGAGAAACATGCTTATGCAGTGCGTTCTAGCGCGACTGCCGAGGATTTGCCGCATGCTTCTTTTGCAGGTCAACAAGATACCTATTTAAATGTTATCGGCAAGGATGCGATCTTGCAGCATATCAGCAAATGCTGGGCTTCCCTGTTCACGGAGCGCGCGGTCATCTACCGTATGCAGAATGGATTCGATCACAGGCAAGTTTATTTATCCGTTATCATTCAAAAGATGGTTTTCCCGCATGCTTCAGGGATTTTATTTACCGCTGATCCGATGACTTCCAACCGGAAACTGCTTTCAATCGATGCCGGTTTTGGACTTGGAGAAGCTCTGGTCTCCGGCTTGGTCTCTGCCGATTGTTATAAAGTGCAAAACGGACAAATCGCCGATAAGAGAATAGCAGCCAAGAAATTGGCGATTTATGGACGAGCACAAGGCGGAACAGAGACAAAGCAGATCGATCCTGATCAGCAGATGTCTCAAGCACTCACTGACGGGCAAATTTTACAGCTGGCACGTATCGGAAGACAGATCGAAGCTCATTTCGGCCAGCCGCAAGATATCGAATGGTGTTTGGCTGATGATACATTTTATATTGTTCAGAGCCGGCCGATCACGACTTTATTCCCGATCCCTGAAACGAATGATCAGGAAAATCACGTCTATCTATCTGTTGGTCATCAGCAAATGATGACTGATCCCATTAAACCGTTGGGATTGTCTTTTTATCTGTTAATTACTCCTGCACCTATGCGTAAAGCCGGCGGGAGATTGTTTGTTGATGTTGCGCCTAGGCTGACGACACGTGCCGGCCGGGAAGCTTTATTAACTACCGTGGAAGCAGATCCGCTTACAAAAGACGCACTCATGACCGTAATCGAGCGAGATTTTATAAAATTGATGCCAAATGATCAAACAGCACCGATTCCGGGCAACGGTCAAACAGATATGCCGGTGCAATTCGAGAACGATCCGACAATCGTTTCTGATTTGATGAAGCGCAATCAAACATCGATCGAAGAGTTAAAGCAAAACATCCAAGCGAAATCGGGATCGGATTTGTTTGATTTTATACTGGAAGATATCCAGCAATTAAAGAAGATCGTATTTGACCCGCAAAGTACGGCTGTGTTTATGGCTGCTATAAATGCGACAACATGGATCAATGAAAACATGAACAAGTGGCTAGGCGAAAAAAACGCCGCTGATACCCTTTCTCAATCTGTACCGGGCAATATTACTTCGGAAATGGGTCTGGCGCTGATGGATGTCGCGGATGTGATTCGCCCTTATCCAGAAGTGATTGATTATTTGCAGCATGCAAAAGAAGATCACTTTCTCGATGAACTGGTTAAGTTTAATGGTGGAAAGGAAATCCAAGACGCTATTTATGATTATCTCAGCAAATACGGAATGCGTTGTCCTGGAGAAATTGATATTACAAGACCTCGCTGGAGTGAAAAACCAATTACACTTGTCCCCATGATTCTTAGTCATATCAAAAACTTCGAGCCTAACGCCGGCAATCGAAAGTTTGAGCAAGGGCGGCGGGCTGCTTTGGAAAAAGAACAAGAGTTAATTGATCGATTGAAGCAATTGCCGGATGGTGAACAAAAAGCGAAAGAAACAAAACGAATGATCAACCTCATCCGGAATTTCATCGGCTACCGGGAATATCCAAAATACGGCATAGTCAGTCGCTACTTCGTATATAAGCAGGCATTGCTGAAAAAAGCCGAACAACTCGTACAAGCGGGCGTTATTCATGAAAAAGAAGATATATACTACCTCACTTTTGAAGAGCTTCACGAAGTCGCACGCACAAAAAAAATAGATAACCAGATCATCAGCAAACGGAAAGACGAGTACAAATTATATGAAAAACTAACTCCACCGCGTGTGATCACGTCTGATGGCGAAATCATTACAAGTGCGTACAAACGAGAAAATTTGCCGCCTAATGCGATTGCAGGCCTGCCTGTTTCTTCCGGAGTGATAGAAGGAAGAGCACGTGTCATTTTAAACATGGAAAATGCCGATCTGGAAGATGGAGATATATTAGTCACCTCCTTTACCGACCCAGGCTGGACACCATTATTTGTATCCATAAAAGGCCTGGTCACCGAAGTCGGCGGATTGATGACCCACGGAGCAGTGATCGCACGCGAATATGGCCTGCCGGCAGTCGTCGGAGTGGAGAATGCGACTGGGCTGATAAAAGATGGGCAACAAATTCGCGTGCATGGCACAGAGGGATATATCGAAATATTGTAATGGTGTCTGTTGCCCAAATAAATACGGGAGTCGACAGTGCATTTAAAAGAACTCTTCAGATTTAGTATCTATCAGGGAAAGGATCCGGAGATAATTTTCTTCAGTCAGAACAGCTGCCAGCAATACAGGTAAATTATACCTGTAATAATCGGCTGATTTGACTGAAAAGATGATCTATGTCCTTCCCTCCCTGTCTTTTCATAATCATCCATACGTTAACTTCAAAAGATGAACCTGACAATTTTATTGTAAATATGGGTAAAACCGAGTATACTCATATAGTTGCCAATCATGAAGAAAAACAATGAACGGCGGTGGAGACACGTTATTATATAAGATGAAAAACGAAAGAAACAAATTGGGACTCCAGATATTCGGGAATCCTACATATCATTTGTCGTCATGTTTTTGGGTAAATTGTATTACAGGAGGTTTGATATGGAGAAAAAGTTTAATTCCAAAGCAATATTAGTCACCTTCATGATTGGTGCATTTTTTGCAATATTAAATGAAACGCTGTTGAACATCGCATTAACAGAGCTGATGGAAGTCTTTCACGTTGATGCCCCGACTGTTCAATGGCTGGCAACCGGATTTATGCTTGTCATGGGTGTTTTAATGCCTATTTCCGCTTTACTGATTCAATGGTTCACGACAAGACAGATGTTTATCGGCGTCATGTCGATTTTTTTAGTCGGAACCATCATCGCCGCTTGTGCAGTGAATTTTCCGATGCTCTTGACGGGGCGCATGATTCAGGCGGTCGGTACAGGTCTCTTGATCCCTATTATTATGAACGCGCTCTTGCTCATTTATCGGCCTGAAGTCCGCGGGAAAATCATGGGGACGTTCGGTTTGGTCATCATGTTTGCTCCGGCGATCGGCCCCACTCTTTCGGGCGTCATTGTTGACATCCTCGGCTGGCGCTGGCTGTTTATTATCGTCATCCCTTTTGCAGTATTTTCAATCTTGTTTGCGGTGAAGTATTTGCAAAATGTCGGAGAAGCGACGCGCCCGCGGGCTGATTTTTTATCGATCGTTCTCTCAACCATCGGGATCGGCGGAATCGTATACGGATTCAGCAGTGCCGGAGAGGCTCCGGAAGGGTTTCAGTCCCCTCTGATCATCGGTGTAATCATCGTCAGCCTGATCAGTATCGTGTTGTTCGTGCTTCGTCAGCTGAAGCTTGAACAACCGTTGCTCGATGTGCGTGTGTTCGCCTATAAAAATTACACGCGCGGGGTCTGCCTATTTGTGATTGTCATTATGGCGATGTTCGCTTCCGAAATCGTGATGCCGATGTATTTGCAAGGACCGCTTGGTTTTACAGCCAAAGCAGCAGGGCTTTTACTTTTGCCCGGGGCCTTGCTAAACGGTCTCATGTCACCGGCCATGGGCGCTTTATTCGATAAGTTCGGGCCGAGAAAACTCATCATTCCGGGTACGATCGTTCTCGTCGGCGTGATGTTTTTCTTCAGCAGGATCAATCCTTCTGTGCCGGTCTGGGCGTTTATTATTGTGTACATCATCTTGATGCTGTCGATCTCAGCCATCATGATGCCTGCGCAGACGAATGCATTAAACGAATTGCCGAAACATTTATATCCTCATGGAACGGCAATCGCCAACACGCTTCAGCCTGTTGCAGGCGCACTCGGTGTTTCGGTGTTCGTCAGCATCATGAGCCAAGGCCAGAAAAGCTATCTTGCCGGACAAGAAGCCGCAAGCCCACAAATCGTGCATGAAGCGATGACACACGGTGTTCACCATGCCTACTGGTTTGCGCTTGCTTTATGCTGTATCGCTTTCTTTACCGCTTTATTTATTAAAAAAGCGGTCGCGCCTGATTTTGATAAAGAATAAACAAAAACTTAAAGGATGTCCTTCCAGGGGCATCCTTTTTTATCGTTGTTCTGCCGCGATTCTTTCGGCTCTTATTTTCAGAATTGACGAGATTTTGTGATATAATGCTAGAATCATATTCATTTTATCGGAAAGGAACGGATTCCATGGAGTCATTTGTTGATCAAAAAGACGGGATTTTCAAATCCGTATGTTCGCTCGACTGCCCGGATCAATGCGGGCTGCTCGTTCATAAAAAAGACGGAAAAATCGTTAAAATACAAGGCGACCCGGATCATCCGGTCACACAGGGCAATATTTGCAATAAAGTCCGCAATATGACGGAGCGTATTTATGATCCCAAACGGCTGAAAACTCCGCTGAAACGGACGGGTCCAAAAGGTGACGGGATTTTTGAACCGATCAGCTGGGATGAAGCAATTGAAACGATTCGCTCCCGCTGGCAGTCGCTCATTGAACAGGAAGGCCCCGAAAGCATTCTGCCCTACAGCTTTTACGGCAATATGGGGAATTTGACGGCTGAAGGAATGGACAGGCGCTTTTTTCACCGCCTCGGGTCGAGCCAGCTTGACCGGGCGATTTGCACTCCTGCCGGTTCTGTCGGCTATAAATACACGATGGGCGGAAGCATCGGCACAGACCCTGAAGATACAACGGAAACAAAACTGTTTATCTTTTGGGGAATCAATGCAGTCTCAACCAACATGCATCAAATCACTATTGCTCAAAAAGCCCGGAAAAACGGTGCAAAAATCGTTGTGATCGACGTTCATAAAAATCAGACAGGGCGGATGGCGGATTGGTTTATTCCGATTCGTCCCGGCACGGACAGCGCGCTTGCGCTTGGCATTATGCATGTCTTATTCGAGGAAAATTTGGCTGATGAACCATTTCTGAAAGAATTTACAGTCGGCCATGAAGAGCTCCGTCGCCATGTACTGCAATACGATCCCGCCACTGTAGAGGCAATCACCGGCGTATCCCGGAATGATATTATCGAGCTCGCCCGCTTGTACGGCCGCACCTCCCCTTCCCTGATCCGGATCGGCAACGGTCTTCAGCATCATGACAATGGAGGAATGATTGTTCGCACCATCGCGTGCCTGCCCGCGATCACGGGCCAATGGACGAAAAAAGGAGGCGGAGCGATCAAAGGCAACACGGCATTTTTGGCCTATAATACAAAAGCTTTGCAGCGTCCCGATTTACTAAAAGGCAGAACGCCGAGAGTCATCAACATGAATCAGCTCGGCAAAGCTCTCCTAGAAACCGAGCCTCCGATCCGTTCGCTGTTTGTGTACAGCAGCAATCCGGCCGTCGTCGCGCCGGAGGCGAACAAAGTCAGGAAAGGGCTTGAGCGCGAAGATTTATTCACGGTTGTTCACGATTTATTCCTGACGGAAACGGCACGGTATGCCGATATCGTCCTGCCGGCTTCTTCCGCTTTCGAAAATACGGATTTCTATACATCATATTGGCACCATTATGCGCAAATTCAGCAGCCTGTTATTGAAAAATACGGTGAGAGCAAGTCAAATACAGAAGTATTCAGACTTTTGGCTGAGGCGCTGGGCTTTGATGATGAACCGCTGAAAGATTCCGACGAAGAGATGATCAGACAGGCGCTAGACTACCCTGATAATCCGTGGCTCGACGGCATTGACTACGACAGCCTGACTGAAAAGCATTTTGTCAAAGCCAATCGGAAAACGATTTTTCCTGATAAACTGCCAACGCCCAGCGGAAAAATTGAATTGTACTCAAAACTGATGGAACAGCACGGCTATCCGGGCCTGCCGACTCATACCCCGCTTGTTGAAACTGACAAGTATCCGTTTTTATTTGTACCCGGACCGAATCATAATTTTTTAAATTCGACCTTTTCAAACAATGAAAAGCATATCAAACTAGAAAAGGAGCCGAAACTTCACTTAAATAGAAAGGATGCCGAAGAAAAAGGCATCGAAAACGGAGATTTGGTGAAGGTTTGGAATGACCGCGGATCATGTATCCTGCCCGCTGCGGTCGGAGAACACGTCCTTCCGGGTGTGGCCGTCAGCCAAGGATTATGGGCGGATGCAGATGGGAAGCATTATCTCGTCAATGCGCTGACGCCTGATCGATTAGCTGATATGGGCGGTGGAGCAACTTTCTTTTCCGGAAGAGTTCAAATTGAAAAAATATGAACGTGTACAAAAGACCGGTTGAAAACAAACCGGTCTTTTGTCACTTTGTCTTCTTTAAAGTTTTGGCATAATCAGCGGCGAACGCCGTGCTGTTTTTCAAAAATTTGATAATGGTTTGCAGTTCCCCCTCTGAATATCGGCTTAAAAATCCGGCAGATTCTTGCGCCAAGTCTTGAAAGATATGAGAGATCTTCTCCATGTTTTCCGGGATCAGTTCGACTAAAAGACGCCTTCTGTCGGACGAATCCCTGATGCGTCTGACATAGCCCGTTTTCTCAAGGCGGTCGATCACGCCTGTGATCGCTCCCGTTGTCAGCCCGCTTTTTGCGGCAAGCTCCCCCGCTGTTACTTTCCCTTCCCGCGCGATAATCTCAAGGCATTTATGATCCGTGGCGTTCAGTCCGATTTTCTCGCCGATCGCCTCGTGCAGAAAAATGGTTGCGGTGCTGTGAAATCTCAACTGCTGTATCAGCTCGTTGAGCAGCCCTTCTCCTTCAATATGATTTGTTCTTGACATCGGTAACACCCTTCTATAAAATCATTATGTCTTAGCAGCTAAGATATTTATTTCCTGATATAAATGATCATAACAGGATGAAGCGTCCATGCCAAACGCTGCTTTAGAACGAATTTATTTAAAGGAGAATAGATTGATTTGTCACAAACTCAAAATCAAAAATTAGGATTTGTTGTAGCAGGGCTTTTGCTTGCTATTTTGATGGCTTCGATGGACAATACCATCGTTGTCACGGCAATGGGAACAATTGTCGGCGATCTTGGCGGACTCGACAGCTTTGTCTGGGTTGTATCTGCCTTTATGGTCGCTGAAATGGCCGGCATGCCGATATTCGGCAAGCTGTCGGATATGTATGGAAGAAAACGTTTTTTTCTTTTTGGCAGCATCGTGTTCATGGCGGGATCAGCATTGTGCGGAACGGCTACAACCATTGAGCAGCTCAGCATTTACCGCGCGATCCAAGGAATTGGCGGAGGCGCGCTCATTCCGATTGCTTTTACCATCATTTTTGATATTTTCCCGCTGGAAAAACGCGGTAAGATCACTGGACTTTTCGGCGCTGTTTTTGGCCTTTCGAGCATTTTCGGACCGCTCATCGGCGCCTATGTCACTGACTACATCAGCTGGCACTGGATTTTTTATATGAATCTGCCGCTCGGTATGGTTTCTTTTGTTTTCATTCTTCTATTTTACAAAGAAACGAAACAGCATGAAAAGCATCGCATTGATTGGCTAGGGGCGATCACGCTCGTAGGAGCGGTCGTCTGCCTCATGTTTGCGTTGGAGCTCGGCGGCGAGAAATACGCCTGGGATTCGAATGTCATCCTTACTCTTTTCGGAAGTGCAGCCGTCTTATTGGTTTGCTTCCTCATGATCGAACGTAATGCCAGTGAACCGATCATTTCGTTTCATATGTTTAAAAACCGGCTGTTTGCCGGCAGCACGCTTGTCGCTTTATTTTACGGCGGGACATTTATTTCGGCGACCATCCAGATTCCGATCTTTGTTCAGGGTGTTTACGGAGATTCTGCGACAAACTCCGGGCTTGTTCTTTTGCCGATGATGCTCGGCTCTGTCGTATCAGCCCAGCTTGGCGGATTCTTAACGACAAAAATGAGCTACCGGAACATTATGCTCATCTCCGGACTGGTTCTCGTCAGCGGGTTTTCTTTATTAAGCACGCTTAACATTGACACTCCGCGTTTATTATTAACCATTTATATGATTGTTGTCGGCTTGGGAGTCGGTTTTTCTTTCTCTGTATTAAGCATGGCGGCTATCCATCATTTCGGCCCGGAACAGCGCGGCTCAGCGACTTCTACGAGCAACTTTATGCGCTCTCTCGGCATGACGATCGGCGCCAGTATGTTCGGCATGATTCAAAAAAACCAATTTTCAGAACAGATGGAAGATATGTTTAAAAGCACAGGCGCTTCAAATCTCGCCTCACCGAATGATGCCAACCAGATTTTGTCTAGTGCCCGGGCATCAATGCCACCGGATATTTTAAATCACATCACCGAGGCGCTGTCACATTCGATTGTTCATACGTTTACTTGGGCAATTTTCCCCGCAGCGGCCGCCTTTTTGCTCGTGTTTTTCATGCCGAATGACAGGGTGAAACCGAGAGCTAAGAAGCAAGTAAACAAAGCGGGCTGAACATCTAGCTTTGCAAAGGTTTCTTTTTTCTTGTTTTCGAAATCAATAAAAGCAGAATCGGCAAAATACCGAATAAAACAATCGCTTGATAGCCGATCATGTCGCCGAGAGAAAATACATTATCGATCTTTTTTGGCGTTATTGCGAGCAAATACATCACCGGAAGCAGACCGAACATAACCGGTCTGCTCTTTTTTTTGAAAATTTGCGACAGCCCCAGTGACGCAGCGTAAAATGAGACGGAAAAAGTCGCAAACAGCTGCATAATCCAGATGACAAGGAGCAGCGATTCAAAGCGTTCAAATATCAAGCCGGGCATTTCAAAACTGCGGATGAGATTAAGCGTCGGCCATGTCGTCGCGGTCACCCCTTCAACCGACAGCCCTCCAATCACAAATACGACCGTTGTTAAGTAAAAGAGCATTGCGATGCCGATTCCCATGACAACGACTTTGACACCATTTTTCGGCTTTTTCATGAACGCCAAAAGGAACAACATCACCTCTGCGCTGATAAACGAAATTGCTGTCGCTTTTGCCCCCTTTAATGCCGGCATGATGCCTTTCCCGAGGACTGGCCGCAGGTTATCCAGTTCGAATATGCCAAAACTCATAAATACGACGGTTAAAAAGAAAAGGATTGTAATCGGAAAAATGATTTCAAATAAACGGGCAAGCGACCCCATACCGTCTTTTATCGAATAAAATCCGACCCACATCATCGACATGACGATCGCCCAAATCGGTGTTTGCTGCAGCAAAAAAAAGGTGATGACTTCTGCCATAATTCTTGCTTCAAAAGCTGCAATCATCACAAAATGCTCAATAAACAGTAGGCTGATTACAATACTGAGCCACTTTCCAACAATGTCTTCCCCATATTGAAAAAATGTTTGCCCGGGGTAATCCTGGCTTAATTTTGTCATCACCACACCGGCTGCCATTGTGACAAGTCCGCCTAATAGGACGGAAATCCATACATCCGGCGTACCGGCCTCCTCTGCAGCGGTTCTTGGCAAGGTGAGAATTCCGGCCGCCATAATATAACTGACAAAGACAATGATGGCCTGAGAAGTCGTAATTTTATCTTCGGAACGGATCATTGCGTATTTCTCCGCCTTTCGTGATTAGAAGTGCTTCTGTTTACTGATCCCCAACGGTTCCGTATTCTTTAATCGCAATTTGAACATGAAATGTAATCGGTATATCGGTAAAAGTCTCATCCCAATTTTTCTTTAGTTTTTCCCAAAGTCTCGGATGCTTGATTCTCAGCTCGTTTCCAAATCCAGCAAGATCTGCTTTGTATTCTGTTTTCATTTTTTTTGTAATGTTCTCCATCGTTTTTTTTACCGTTTTCGCGGTTGTTTTTTCGACTTTTTCTAAAAATTTGTTATCAAAAGCTTTTTCATTCGTGCTCCAGTTTTCCGCAAGATACCCATCTGACTTCACGTTTACTTCAAAAGAAAGACGGTTTCCTTTGACAATGGGCTTGATGTCGCTTTTAATCGTTTCGACACCAAATGCGGTCACTTTTTTTTCTTCCGGATCATAACTTTTAACCGTGCCTCCAATTCCCATTCCAGTGATCCACATTATCCCTTCTAAGTCATGTTCATCCAAATAACCGATCAGCTTATTGGTTTTTCCGTTGATCGCGGCTGCTCCTGCATATTTGACTTCCCCATCGGTACCAATAACATTTTGAAGCAGATAGCTTGTTCCTGACCTCATTTTGCCTGTCAGTTTGGCAAGTGTCACAGGAGGAAGAATTTTTTTCGCTTTATATTCATTTTCGACGATTTTTCGCAGACGAAACGCCGGCAACTCGCCGGTTTCCTTCAGCTCAAGCGTGTCTCTCGCCCGCCCTCTTGTGACGATCACCATACTGCTTGGCCTGATTTCATTATCGCGGAGAGGCTGATCAAGCAGTTCTGCCAGCGAATAAGTGCGGAGAAGCTCAGCGGCGATGACAATTACCTTTAAATGAGGACTGAACACAGGTCTGTCCTGTCTTAATGCTACTTCGGAGTTAATTTGCTGAAGCGAGTCTCCCGTTCCATAAACGTTAATATACGATTTTTGATCAGTGCTTCCTCCGGTCGATTTTGACCCGGCTGCTTGTTCGTTCACGTATTGATAGATCATCGTGATCCGGTTTTTTTTCGGGTAATCACCTCCCATTTCGTCAAATTTTTTTTCGAGTTCGGTTTCTTTGCCTTTGTCAATCCCCATCGCAAATGTGAGACCCAGCTCTTCAATTTCATGGCTGCTCCAGCATCCGGTTAATAAAAACAAAAGTAAAGCAATCGTTAAGTAGCGAATGGTGTTAATTTTTTTCAAACTTTCTCCTCCTTACTTTCGATATCACCAAAAGCATGAGCGGGATGAGCCCGACTAAAAAGATGGCGCTGTTGCCGATCAGATCTCCCATTTGAAAGAGCTGATCTATATTTTTAGGCGTCATCGCAATGAGATAAATGACCGGGAGCAAGGTGAATAGAATCGGTTCCATCTTTTTCTTTAAGAGTTGCGAAAGACCTACAGCAGCGGCATAATAACTGATTGTAAAATTGGAGAATATTTGCATGATCCAGATGACCAGCAGAAAGGACTCAAACCGTTCAAATATCAGCCCCGGTATTTCAAAGCTCCGCATCAAGTCAATTGTCGGCCATGTTCGTGATGTCACTCCATCGATCGACAGTGCACCGATCACCATAATAACGGTAATCATATAAAAGATGATTGGAAAAGAAATTCCGATCAAAGTAGCTTTCAACGCTTTTTCAGGCTTTCTCATAAAAGGAACGATAATCAGCATGATTTCTATGCCTGTATAGGCAAAAGACGTTGTCTTGACTCCTTGCATCACCGGCACGATCCCTTTCCCGAGAACCGGGCGCAAATTGTCCATTTCGAATATGCTTGCGCTCATAAAAATGACGACCAGAAAAATGAGAACCGTAATCGGAAAAATGATTTCATAAAGCCGGGCAATCGGATTGATCCCGCCGGTTAGTAAATAGATCCCGCTCCATAAAAAAACCATCGCCATCGCCCAAAGCGGCGTGTCTTCCAGTAAGTAAAATCCCATAACCTCTGTAACAGAGCGGACTTGGAAACTTGACGTTGCGAGAAAATAGCAAATCAAAAACAGGCTGAAAAGCCCTCCCAGCCACTTGCCAATGATATCGCGGCTGTATTGATATAACGTTTTTTCGGGGTACTCCATGCTTAATTTCACCATGATGAAACCTGCCAATAGAGCAATCAATCCTCCAAATGCAACAGACAGCCAGACATCCGGCGTCTTGACCGCCTCCACAGATGTCCGCGGCAGTGTCAAGATGCCAGTTCCCAGCAGAAAATTCGTGATGACAATGCCGGTTTGTGAAACGGTGATTTTGTCTTGCTGACTCACTATCATGGAGAAATCCCCCCTTTCCTTTTTCAATCATCAGCCTCTGTCAGTTCCCTGTTTCCTCCTTCTGATTTTTGAGATCACCAGCAGGAGGAGCGGTGTCAAGCCGCCTAAATAAACACCGCAGTTTCCAATAAAGTCTCCAAATGCAAACATATTGTTGATATTTTTCGGAAGCATGGCCATGAGATAAATCACCGGAAGCAAAGCAAACAGCATCGGGCGAATATTTGTTTGAAAGAGCTGGGCCAAGCCTAACGCTGCGCCATAAAAAGAAATGACAAAGGTACAGAACAGCTGCATGATCCAGATGACCAGCAGCAAAGACTCAAACCGTTCAAATATCAGACCGGGTATTTCAAAGCTTCTCATTAAATCAATCGTCGGCCAGGTTCGTGATACCACCCCGTCTATAGACAGGGCGCCGATTACCATAACGACGGTGATCATATAGAAAAGCAAAGGGATGGCGATCCCGATCACAACCGTATGAATGGCCTTGCGAGGCTGATACATGAAGGGCATCAGGATCAAAATGATTTCAATACCTGAAAAAGACAATGCGGTCACCTTTATTCCTTTTAAGACAGGCCCTATTCCCTTGCCAAGTACAGGACGCAAGTTGTCCACATCAAAAATTCCGATACCCATAAACACGACCAGCAGAAAAAGAATAAATGTAATGGGGAGCACGATTTGGAACAATCGGGCGATCGAACTTAAACCGCCAACGATCAAGTATAATCCCACCCATAAAAAAATCATGACAATGGCCCAGCGGGGTGTTCCTTCCAGTAAAAAAAAGCGGATGATTTCAAGCATCGAGCGGACCTGAAAACCGGAATGGGCCAATAGATAAGATACGAAAAACAAGCTGATCATGCTGCCGATCCATTTGCCGATGATGTCCTGACTGTATTCATAAAAGGTTTTATCAGGATATTGATGGTTGAGCTTTACCATGATGACCGCGGCCAAGAGAGCGACTAAGCCGCCTAATATAAGCGTGATCCAAACATCAGGGGTTCCGACCTCGTCAACAGACGTTCGCGGAAGTGTCAGGATCCCTGTCCCAAGCAGGAAATTGGTGATGATAACAGCTGTTTGCGAAGTGGTAATGCGCTCTTCTTGCCTGACCATCATAAGCGTTTTCTCCTTTCTCTGCTACTGACGTGTCGAATCGTCTGTTTTTAGCATTTTCGGCCGCTTTTTCATCATCTGTATCGGCATGCGAACGATGAAATCTTTCCAATCTTGCAAACGATAAGGGACAGCCGGGCTTGCGTATGGAACACCAAAGCTTTTCAGCTTCACCGCGTGGCTGGCAAGCATGAGGAAAAACATAATCACCCCGTACAAACCGAATGTGGCTGCACAAAACATCGCCACAAATCTCAACATGCGCAGCGAAATACCGGCGCTGTATTGCGGAATGGCGAATGAAGAAATCGCGGTAACGGCGACAACAATGACCATAATCGGGCTGACAATGCCTGCCTGCACGGCAGCCTCCCCGATGATGATACCGCCGACGATTCCCATCGCCGGACCGATTGGTTTTGGCAGCCGGAGGCCGGCTTCGCGCAAAATTTCGATCGCCACTTCCATAATGAGCGCTTCGATCAGCGATGGAAAAGGTACACCCACCCTCGTTCCGGTAATGGAAATCGCAAGTTCACTCGGAATCAGCCCGGGATGAAACGAAATAAAGGAAATATATAAAGCGGGTCCAAGAAGCGAGATCATCGCTGCGCCAATTCGCATGATGCGGATCAGTGAACTCGGGAGCCAGCGTTCATAATAATCCTCGGGCGATTGCAGGAGCATACTGAATGTAACCGGAACGATTAAAACAAAAGGCGTCCCGTCCAATAAGATGGCCACTCTGCCCTCCATTAACGCACTCATCACCCTGTCAAGACGTTCAGTGCTTTGCACCTGCGGAAATGGACTGAGATAATTGTCTTCGATCAGCTGTTCGACAAAACCTGATTCGAGCACATCATCGATATCAATCTTTTCGATTCTTTTTTTGACTTCTTCCACCAGTCCTGGTTCAGCCACGTCTTTAATATAGGCGACGACAAGATTTTTGACAGCTCGCTTCCCAACTTGAAATTGAACCATAGACAAATTTTGATTTTTGCCGTGCTGCCTCAAAAGGGCTGTATTTGTGCCAATCGTTTCCGTAAAGCCGATGCGCGCCCCTCTGACCAAGGATTCAGATACGGGCTCTTCAATGTTCCTTGTATTTTTTTTAACGGTTCCCAGCAATAAAACTTCCGCTGAACCGTCGATCAGCAGTATGGCCGTACCCATCAACACTTCCGGCACCACTTCGCTGACATGCTTTGCCACTGATACTCCGCTGATTGATAAAATCTGCTTTTGGATTAAGTCCGGTATATTGCTGTTTAATGAAGAAAGCTCAATGTTATATTCTTTGGAGAAATCATCCATAAGGGATTTCATAATATGTTTGTCAATCAGGTCTTGATCTGCAAGCATTTCAACAAAAACAATCGCCGCCCGAATGCCGGTGCGCCCTAAGTTGAATTCTCGGAAATGAACGTCTGAGTTATTCTCCAAGGCTGTTTTGACCGCTTGCAGGTCGTGATCAAAATCGCCGGTCAAATACCCCGTTGATTCCAAAGCCGGCACTTCATTTTTAGGTTTTTCCGGCTTGTTGGACGATTGTATCAATCTGCGCGTTTTTGCTTTCCACCATCTCATATCAATCATCCCCTGCCGTACGAAGCCACAGAAATACTTTTGATATGGCAAACGGGACGAAAAAAACAAAAAAAGCCTGCATCAGGACCATCCAGTCCGGAAAATAGGAAACAATCGTTTTCCACATGTTGATCACCCTTTTTTATTGCTGTAGTAAGTCCATCATTTTTATCCTATTATTACCTTGGGTGCCATCTCTAATGGGTGGTAATTTAAACCACGTCAAACAAAAAAGAACCATCTGTGTTAAAAAACACAAATGGTTCTTTCCATTTATTCTTTTTCTAAAAACGCCCGTTTGCGTTTGGCCAGCTCTGAAAATTCCTGATCCAATTCATGATATCGCGGGTCTTGGGGTGTGAGTCCGGCTAATTCTCCGAGAACGGCGGTCATCCGATTTTCGATACGAAGCCGTTCCTCTTCATCGCGTTTTGCATGTCGCTGTTTCTTTCTGCTCCGATAATCTTTCAATCCGGTTTCGACGCGGATGATGCGCCCATTTTCAAATACGAGAAGTTTGTTACACAATTGATCTGTAAAATACAGGTCATGCGACACAATGATGATCGTGCCTTGAAACTCAAGCAATGTCTGTTCAAGCTGCTCTCTGCTTGGCAAATCAAGGTGGTTGGTCGGTTCATCCAGAATCAGCAGATCATAATCCTTTAAAATCATACCTGCCAGTTTAATCCGGGTCCGCTCCCCGAGGCTGAATGTCCCGATTTCATTATGAAAGCGATTTTCTTTGATTCCCATATTGGCCAAAATGGTCCGCGCATTTGCGATTTCGGCTCTGTCAGACAAATTCAGTACTTCAGCAACTGTTTGATCAACGCTTAAATCACTGACATCCTGGCTTAAATATGCGGCCTTTACAGATCGGCTCTTCCATAGCGTTCCGGCTGTTGCAGGTTCAGCATCCAACATCATCTTCACAAGGGTCGTTTTGCCGCAGCCATTGTCTCCGATAAGCCCTATTCTCTCGCCATGTTTGACATAAAAATGGCTGTCTTTGAATAAGGTGCGTCCGTCAAACGCTTTTGTCAGGCCTTTCGCTTCGATAATCCGCTTGCCCCTTTTTTCTCCCGATGAAAATTGAAAATTGACAGATTCTGCCTCTTGTGGCTTTTCCGCTTTGTTTTTTTCAAGTTCCTGTTCAAGGCGTCTAAGCTTTGATTTGACTTGGTTATCGAGCTTTTTGGCTTTTACCCGGTGGTATTCTTTAAAGCCCAGCTGCCTTCGTTCTGACCGTGATCCCTGTTTTGTTGAGTCACGGTGGGCTTTCTGGGACCAATTTTGGAGCGTTGCAATCTGTGACTCGATTCTTTCTTTTTGCTTTTGCTGGACTTCATATTGGTGCAGACGTTCTTCATATAACCGTTTTTTCTCCTGCCGGTATGCACTATAGTTTCCTTGATAAGTGTGCAACTTTCCATCTTCCAGCTCAAGTATTTTGGAAACGGATTGATCCAAGAAATAACGGTCATGAGAAATAATCAATACAGCCCCTCGATATTGTTGCAGTTCTTCAAGGAGCCAGCTGATTCCTTTTAAATCCAAGTGATTGGTAGGCTCATCTAAGATGAGGAGGTCAGGCATCGTTTTCCAGACGTGCGCCAGCGCAAGCTTTAGTTTTTCTCCCCCGCTCAAATGACTGAGCCGCTCGGAATTCCAGCTTTGGACCTTTGATAAGCCAAGACGGCTGGTCAACTGATATAATTTCCCGCCCTCATCGTCTGTTAATATGCTGTTGAAGTCATGAACGGAGTACTCAATCGACTGGAGCAGATAGCCGATTTTAAGCGTCCGGTCTGTTTGAACAGTGCCTTTGTCAGCTTTTATATGACCGCTCAATATATTTGCGAGCGTTGTTTTCCCCGCTCCATTGTATCCGACCAACCCAATCCGCTCTTGATTGGAAATGTCAAAATCGATGTTTTTTAAAATCGTTTGCTCTCCAAAGCTTTTTTGCAAACCTCTTATTTTCATTAAGATCGTCATACCGTTCACCTCTGTTTTTATTTTGGCTGACAACAAAAAACCTCTCGCGGAAACCCGGAGAGGATATCATGCCAAAATATGCACCGTGAAAGCGGTATGAACCGATCCCATTTCTTTGCACGACAAAAAACATGCAAATTTCAGAAATTGATGCAAGGTATAAAAGGGCATACTCATCCTATTCTCCAAGTTTCCGTTTTTTCATATTAAAAAAACGATGGAAAATAAGATTACTGCTTCATGTCCCCTATACCTATTCCTTTCACTGTATTTACCGATTAGTATATAAACGAAGGTAAACTTTGTCAACAGTTATGCAGCCCTTTTTTCAGCCAATCCCGAAAACTGTTGCCTTCGCCTTAGTTGACATTTTATTTTGAAGTCTAAATTTTAAAATTTGATGCAAAAGTGTGAAAATTGTCCGATATTAATCTCGTAACCTATAAAAAGGAGTTTTGGCGAATGAAAAAAATAGTAAATTGGATCAAGCATCCATCTCTTTCCAAAAGATTAGCGGTCTCATTTTTATTGATTTTAACACTCCCTGTTTTAATCCTTTCAGGTGTTTCCTATTATACGGCGGGAAGTTCGATTGAAGATGAAATCATGAGAAGCGCAAGAAACAGCGTGGATCAATTAAACGAAACGATCGATCAAAATATCGAAAAAAAAGCGGATGCTATTACATATTTCAGTGAAGTGATCAAAGAAAAAACATACAAGGATAAAGGCCAGACTTCGTTAAGACAACAGTTTGAACAATACGCCAGACAAAATAAAGATGTAGAAGCCGTGTTCACAGGCTCTGCAGACGGTGTCTACGTGCAGCATCCTTATACGAAAATGCCTGACGGCTATAATCCCGCGGAAAGGCCATGGTTCCAAGAAGCG
Organism: Bacillus sp. FSL W7-1354; assembly: GCF_038002405.1. NCBI lineage: Bacteria > Bacillati > Bacillota > Bacilli > Caryophanales > Bacillaceae > Bacillus > Bacillus sp. FSL W7-1354. Next base: position 1,231,409 of record NZ_JBBOCL010000001.1, read on the forward strand.
GTTGAGAAAAAAGGCAAAATCATCGTCACTGATCCATACACCTCTGCCGCTACCGGCAACACGGTCATTACCATTGCCAAGCAGAATGAAGACGGGTCAGGCGTCGCGGCGCTCAGCTTGAATATCGATGAGCTGATTAAAGCGACAAATGATGTCAAAGTCGGAAAAGACGGCTTTGCTTTTATCTCAAGTGCATCTAAAAAGTATATCGCCCATCCGAAGATTAAAGCCGGAACTGAAGGTGAAGGCGGTTGGGTTGACCAAGTTTACGGCAAAGAAAAAGGTGAATTCAAATATACTTTTGAAGGAAAAGAAAAGCAAATGGCGTTTGCAACAAACAAACTGACAGGCTGGAAAATTGCCGGGACAATCTTTTCCGATGAGATAACAAACGCCACAAAGCCCGTCTTTTATATGGCTCTGATCGTCTTTTCAGTGGCTTTGGTGCTAGGCGGAATTCTCATTTTCTTTATCGTCCGCGCGATCAGCAAACCATTGAATCAGCTCGTTCAATCTGCAAAAAACATCAGCAGCGGCGACTTGACACAGCAAATTAAAGTCCGTTCAAATGACGAATTCGGGCAGCTCGGCACAAGCTTCAATGATATGGCGGAATCGCTCCGCACACTGATCGGCACCATTCAGGAATCGGTTGAGAATGTCGCCTCATCATCAGAGCAGCTGACAGCAAGCGCGGAACAGACGAGCCAAGCGACAGAACATATTACTTCCGCGATCGAACAGTTCTCTAACGGGGCCGAAAGCCAGAATGAAAAAGTCGAAACCAGCTCGCAGCAGCTCAGCCAAATGAATGATCATCTGAGCGAAATGACCGAAGTGTCGGAATCGATTACTGAATCATCGATCAAATCGACAGAAATCGCCGAAACCGGCGGAGAACTCGTTCAGAAAACGGTCGGCCAGATGAACTCCATCGATCGATCTGTCAAACAAGCTGAGAGCGTCGTCAAAGGTCTCGAAGGCAAATCGAAAGATATCACATCAATTCTCAGGGTCATTAACGGAATTGCCGATCAAACGAATCTATTGGCATTGAACGCCGCGATTGAAGCGGCCCGCGCCGGCGAGTCAGGCAGAGGCTTTTCCGTCGTCGCCGAAGAAGTTCGAAAGCTTGCTGCCCAATCAGCGGAATCGGCAAAAGAAATCGAAGCGCTGATTCAGGAAATCGTCAAAGAAATCGAACATTCTCTCAAGATGTTTCAATCGGTCAACCATGAAGTCCAATCCGGACTCAAAATTACCGAGAAAACAGAAACGAGCTTTCACGAAATCAGCGGCATGACGAATGAGATCGCCGGCAAGCTGCAAACGCTCAATGCAGCGGTCGAACAATTGTCGAAAGGCTCGGAGGAAGTCTCCGGTGCCGTTCAGGAAATCGCCAATGTTTCAAGGGAAAGCACAGCTGGAATACAAGATATTGCGGCATCAGCGGAAGAACAGCTGGCTTCAATGGAAGAAATCAGTACGTCTTCTGCCACACTTGAACAAATGGCGGAAGATCTGCGAGAATTGACGAAAAAATTCAAGGTGAAATAAAAAAAGAGGCTTCCTTCTGGTAGAGGGAGCCTCTCTTTTATGTATCAGCTGATCTTCGTTCCATTGGGCGCTTCTTGATCAGGCGCCAGCAAAATAACGTCGCCTTTTTCCGGCACGCCGCCAAGAACGAGAACTTCCGATTTAAACCCGGCAATCCGCCGCGGCGGAAAATTGACGACTGCCGTCACCTGCCGGCCTATAAGCTTTTCAGGTGTATAACGCTTTGTGATTTGAGCGCTCGAACGTTTGACGCCAATCTCTTCTCCGAAATCGATCTCAAGCTTAATAGCCGGCACTTTCGCTTCAGGAAACTCTTCCGCTTTTAAAATTGTCCCAATCCGAATATCCAGCTCTAAAAAATCTTCGATTGTTGCCATGAATTCAGCTCCTTTGGCCGCTTTCTAGAGGGTGATATTGACATGACTAGAATATCATGTATTTTGGCTCGTTTAAACCCTGGACTTCCGTTGCCACTTTCAGAAGCGAATGGGAAACAGGCCTCTTTTGCCGCCGTTTTAGGACAGCCAACTTTACGGGACCCCCCTTTCATTCATAGATTAAGAGGAAGAATAAACTATAAGAGATGAGGTGGAACTAGGATGTTCGGTTCCTATATGGTTCAAATGGTAAGGTCCAACGCCCATAAACTGGACCGGCCGCTGAGAGAAAGCGTGCTGAAACTCTATAAACCTTTTAAATGGACCCCTTGCTTTTTACACGGATTTTTCGAAAAAATATTAATGAAGAACAAAAAAATACCGGTCATTATTGAATTTGAAAAAGACAGCCACCATAAAGGCTATCAATTAGTCAATGAAATGATCGGCAGCAAGAGAAGAAACAAAATCAAGCATCGCTTTTCCAACATTAGCTGCTGCAGCGCGGAAGTCACCCCTTCTTCTTTGCAATCGCTTCTATCTCAATGCGGTGACATTCGCAAAATTTATTTAAATCGCAAAGTGAAAGCGCTCCTCGACGTAGCGGTTGAATCAAGCCGTGCCAAAGAGGTGATCAGAAACAACCAGACGCTGACAGGCAAAGGTGTTACAATCGCTGTCATTGATACGGGCATATACCCTCACAAAGATCTTGAAGGCAGGATCAGGGCTTTTCAAGACTTTGTCAACCAAAGGACAGAACCGTATGATGACAATGGCCATGGCACACACTGCGCCGGCGATGCTTGCGGAAACGGAGCTGCCTCATCGGGTCAGTACCGGGGGCCTGCTCCTGAAGCGGAACTTGTCGGTGTAAAAGTATTGGACAAAATGGGATCCGGCACGCTGGAAACTGTCATTCAAGGGATCGATTGGTGCATTCAATTCAATGAGGAAAACCCTGATGATCCGATCGACATTCTTTCAATGTCATTGGGGGCAGATGCGTTACGCTACGAGAATGAGGAAGAAGATCCGGTCGTTAAAGCTGTTCATGCAGCATGGGACGCAGGCATTGTTGTATGTGCGGCAGCCGGAAATTCCGGTCCTGATGCGCAAACGATTGCCAGCCCGGGCGTCAGCAGCAAGATTATTACAGTCGGAGCTTTGGATGACCGGGATACAGTCAGCCGGGAGGATGATGATGTTGCCTCTTATTCAAGCAGAGGGCCGACGATCTACGGTCAAGTTAAACCGGACTTGCTGGGACCGGGCACATATATTACATCGCTTCGTTCACCTGGATCTTTCCTCGATAAGATGCAAAAAGCAAACAGAGTCGGCACAGATTATATGATATTATCCGGAACCTCGATGGCCACGCCGATCTGCGCAGGCATTGCAGCCCTTATTCTTCAGCAAGCCCCAGGGACAGGACCTGATGAAATCAAACAACTGTTAATAGACGGAACCGATTTATGGAAAGATCGCGATCCAAATGTTTACGGTGCTGGATACATCAATGCAGAACAATCGGTTCCGCAAGATTAAAGACCGTTCGCCCGTTTTAGCATAAAGCGGGCGAATCTTACATAAAAGATTTAAACCGCAGACCTTCTTTTTTCAAGTATGAGCGGTATCGTCAAATACATGGCATACGCGAAGACCATCCAAACCGCAAATCCAATCACCTGGCCCTGTGAAAGCGCCGGGAAGATCAATGAATGATGCCATAAAGAAAATGTGTCGAGAAACAAACCGACTGCCGACCCTACAATGCCAAACTTAACCGCAGCAAACCTCGATTTGTCAACTCGCCGGTAAGCGAGGATCACGGCATATAGTAGGGCAAAAGTTCCGGCTTCAAGAAGCAAAAAGCGGAGCATAAAAGAATCTTGGCCGGGTTCGGCAAGAACCGCACTGCCGAACAGCATAAAAAACACGGTGGCGCCAAGCCAGACAACGAACGAAAAAACAAGAGCCAAACCGAGTTTTTCAGTTAACATCTCCATCTCCCTTTACTCCCCTCCATGCTGTTTTACGGCGGTTTCCGTCAGCATCTGCAGAACCGCCTCTAATTCCCCGTAGACTTTTTCAGAGGAAAATCCCGAAGACATCAGCGACTGAAGAGCAAGACCGTCGATTAGTGCGTTTAAAAGAATGCCCCACGTGCTGAAAGAAACCCCGTCAACAGGAGAACGCTTCCACATCTCGGAAAGCTGTTCTGCCAACACCGCATTTTCCTCTTCGAGAAGTTCTCCAAGCTGCTCGTTTATCTTTTCATTTCGAAAACCTAAAACGGCTAATTCTAAAAAAAGTTGATGGTAATACGCATCTTTCCGTGTTCTTGATTTCGCCGATGACAATCCGTCTTTTATCCTTTCGGCAGCGGGTCTATCATTTGCTTTCAACCGTTCCCACGACGCGCGGCAAAGGTCGCGGACCACTTCAAACACAAGCTGCTCTTTTGTCCGGAAATGATAGTAAACCGTTCCCTGTGTCACCTTTGCTTCTTCAGCAACCGCCTTTAACGTCAGTTTGTCCAGACCCTGTCCGGCAATGCGGCGCTTAGCTGCCTCAATTAACGTTTCTTTTGAAGTCACATTCGGCCTCGCCATTCACTTCACCTCTTAGTTATCTGAATAACTAACTCATTAATTCAACTATAATCTGGAAGGGGTTTCTTGTCAATCGCTCATTCAAGTTAACATAATATTATTATTGTTTCCTATCCGTTTCTGTCATAAGTGTCAGACCTTGAAGAAATTTCAAAATAGCTCCCTGTTCTGCTGTTGAAAACGAATCGAGAAACCTCTGAAACTGTTCCGCTTTTTGCTGATGGAGCTTTTCATGAAGTTCATACACTTGTTTTCCGCTGGGCGTCAGCCTGAAGTAGATCTCTTTTTTATTGTCCGTCAATTGAAACCGTTTAATGAGGCCTTCTTGCAGCAGCTTTGAACTGATTTTTGTAATATTTGCTTTTGACAAATTCATTTTTTTGGCGATGCCTGTATTATTAATCGGTTCATCATGACCGATACAGCTGATGACATGGATGGTCGTCATATTCCCCGGGAGCCGTTTAACATCAGATTCTGCCGCCTGCTTTAAAAATGCCTTGAGATCAGTATCCGCTTTTTGTTCGTTCAGGTGCAGGAGTTTAACATACATATCATAGATCAGCTGTTTTGTCAGTTCAGACATAGTCAATGGACAGTCCCTTCTTTTTATTTTCCGGTTAACAAAATATTTTAATGGTATGTTTTAGGATTTGTCAATGTTATGATAAGGTAAAATCAGATAACAAATGTGTTTTGTTTATCATGAAACAACCTCAAAAAGGAGAATCTCTGATGAATATTGAAGGAATAGAGATGGAAGTTCGTTGCACAGGTGATGTATGTTCAGATGCCCTTGAATTTTTGAGACGCCATAACCACGAAAAAACAGCCGAACATTCGATAAGAGTGAAAAAAGCGGCGGAAAAATTGGCAAAGCGTTTTCATGTTCCTGCACAAAAAGCGGGAATAGCCGGTATTATGCATGACATCAGCGGTGTCATCCCTAATGAAAAAAGAGTTGCGGCTGCTGAGGCGCTCGGTATTGATATTCTGCCCGAAGAACGGATATTTCCGATGATTATCCATCAAAAACTGTCGAAAGTGATGGCGCGGGACCTGTTTCAGGTGGCGGATCAAGATATTTTAGATGCAATAGAATGCCATACAACGCTTAAAAAAAATCCCTCCCAGCTCGACCTTGTCCTGTTTTCAGCGGACAAAATAGAATGGGATCAGACAGGGACTCCGCCTTATATCAAGGAGCTTTGTGAAGCGCTTGAAATTTCTCTGGAGCACGGGGCGTTTGTTTATATTCAGTATTTGTGGAAACAAAAAGATAAACTGAAAGTTGTCCATCCCTGGCTAAAAGACGCCTATTATCACCTGAAAGCAATAATCGAAGCTTGACCCAGGCAAAATGAACTGCGGCTTAGGGTGGGTGACCGCCTTAAGCCGCCATCTTGCCTGACAACACCGTTAGTTGACGCCTTTTGAAGGGTCCCACGATTTCTGCTGTTTTCGGATCGTGACGATTTGTCCCAGATGGTAAGCGTTATGAAGAATGAGAAGGGACAAAATCTCCGCCCAGGTGGAATGCGGATCATGCTGGGCCGGCTCCTTCAGCATCTTCTCTTCGCATGCCGAAAGCGCATCGATCCATTCGTTATAGATCGTATTCAGTTCCTGCCGGCTTTCTTCCCAGCCCAGTCCGCTTTTGTTTACAAACGTATCATCGATCGTATAATCAAAAGCCGGAACGGGAATTCCTTTAAACCACTTTAAATAGCGCTCGTTGTAAAAAATCAAATGGTTGGCAATTTCTAAAATCGAATTTTCCGAACCTTCCCCTTTTTGCCTTGCCTGGCTTTCCGTAAGATCAGCGGAAGCCGTTTGAAAACAAACAAACCAAGTCGTTTCGTTAAAGCATGCTTTAAACTGTTCAAGCAAAATGTTTTTTAGCATAAATACCCTCCAGTTCGATTCGATTTTTGCCTAGCTTTCTTTTGCTATTTTCGCCCTATTGACGGCAGAATCCTTTTTTTCAATATGATATTGAATGTCGAGAAACCGTATGCCGAACAGCCACATGCAGTGATGAGCGCAGAGCCTCTTTCGTCCCTGCTCTTTGATGATAAAGCGTTCGGCAAGCGGCAGTTTAAACGTACCTGTTCCGGTCGAAAGGAAAATGCCTTCATCACCCCGGTCAGATTGTTTGTCACTGCTCGTCAAAATCAGGCAGCCGTCCTCTGCTTTCGGCTTTAAAATGCCTGTCATATTGGAAAACGGCAATGGCAGTGCAATATTCATATATGTGATGTCATCATGGGTATGAGCAGAATAAAGCGCCACGAACACAGTCTCGCCTTCCTCGTTCGTTCTGACCCAGGCGCGCACATTCTTCCTGCCGTCTTTGGCTGAATCAACACCGATAATCTCGCCCTCCATCGTTTGCCGCCCGGTCTTTGTCCCCAAATGAATTTGCCCTGTCATTTTTGAAATCAGCTGATACATGTGCGCAAGCGGCTTAAACCATGGACGCCAGGCGATCTCCGCTGTTAACGAATAATCGGCAGTATGCTCATAGAAATCGAGAATGAGAGGAGAAACCGTCTCAAGCTGAAATCCGTTTCTCTGAAATGCGCTCATATCATCGGCAAGACCTTGGTAAGACGAATCGCTTTGTAATCGGTGCCGTTGTAAAAAATCGGCTCCGATTCTCCATGACCCGTAAATGTTGCTCATCATTTCGCCTTGCCTCCTTTCACAGTCCGGCTCAGGAGATTCAAGACGCCAGCCGGTCAGCGCTGGAATAATGACGCCAAAAGCGTTGACAAGCCCGTGAATCCAAATCATTTCCTGAATTGTAAAAGTCGGCCGGCCGCGATAAACACCGTAAGAGTAAATAAGTGAAAAAGCAATGGTAATCATCAATGTAAAAGACGAAAAGATCACAAAGCGGCGAGCCGCGCTGTTTTTGAAGGCCGCGATCGAGACGAGAAAGCCGCTGCCGTATATGGCCGCCAAATACAGCGCAACGGCGAAGACATCAATGGTTTTCGAAAACGATATGCCGACCGCAATGAAAAGCGGAGACAGCATGATGAGCCATGTCACCGCTGTATAAAAAAGGCCTTTCTTTTTCAGCTTCCTTCCGAGCATTCCATTAAAAATCGGAATGAGAAATGCAGAATAATGAAAATGCACCGCTGTCAGCAGCACGATCAGCGGGCTGAAATCCATGACCTGGAGATTCAGCGTATAAGCAAAAAGCCAACCCCCTCCGAAAGGAAGGTAAAGCAGACCGCTGTCAATCGATGCCTCTTCAAGGCCCTTTCCTCCTCTTTCCCAGAGACGAAGGACGCCGTATAAGGCGATCATCCCCGTATAGCATAGCCAAATCGCTGAAAAAAGCGGGGAATGGAACAACAGGGATAACGAAGCCGCACAAGCCGCATAAGGAAAGCACGCGCTGATCAGCCGAAACATTCCGTTTTCATGCTGAGTAAGATCGAGTGCGGCCGGAACAAAAAATAGCATCGCTAATAAAAGCAGCGCCTCTGCTGGCGGGATGTCCGGCGCTTTGCCGGCGAAAAAAACCGCATAGCAAAGAACGCTTACAAAAAAGCGGCGGAATTTCATGCCATCTCCTCCTCCCTGTTAAACGTTCCTCTGTAGGCAAACAGCGTTCCGAACAGCGGATTTTTCACATGAACATCAATCGTAAAACAGCCTTTTTCTTCGTCATACGATTCATTCACCCTGGAAATACCGTATAAACACTTTGCAAGGGGCAGCTTTTTACTGAATAAAGGCAGCCATTGTCTGACAGAAGTAATCGACAGTGATCCGTCAGCTTCCGCCTTAAACCGCAGGCTTGAAATTAAGATTGGCGGATGTCCGAAATAGTCGATAATTTCTCCCCGGCTTTCATCATAGATCATGACCGCATCAAAATACCTTTGTTTATCACGAAAAAAGAAAGTCCTGTTCCAAACGGCTGCCGGTGTATCATTTTTCGTCAGCCGAATGTGATTTTCAATCGTGAACGGAATGTTCCTCCCTCTTTCGGGAAAAAAACAGCGGAAGACCGTTCCCGCTTTAAACAACAGCCTGATCCAGTACGAACCGCCGGATATTTCCGTCATCACTCCTTTTCCTCTGAACGCGCTTTCTTGGGTGAGGTGATACCGTTCCTTGAGTTTTGGGTGAAGAAGGTGAAAATCCTCGATCACCCGTTCATACATCGAAACCAAATCAACGCCTCTTTCTGATCGTATTACCCGCGTGTGGAATGCCGCAAGCGCTCACATAGCCGACAACGGACAAGATGATAAGCGCGGCATTAAGCACGACCGGGTTAAAAGGTTGGGCAAAAGATGCGAGATCAGCCATTCCTGCAGATACCGAAAGCAGCACAAGCAGGGCGATATGCAAAAGAAACCACTTCCTTTTCCGACCTGGATAAAGCCATAACACGCCGACCATCACCTCGGCCATGCCGATCAGTTTCAGGAGCATTTCGGGATGAAAACGGCCGCCCGTGAAAGTCGAAAGCATGCTGATTTCCTCAGGATGAACCATCATGAGCTTTGGCACAAGCCCCTGGTAAATCCAGACGAAAGAAAACAGCAGACAAACGAGCCAATAGATCAATGTTTTTTGAAAAAGCAGCCTTGGATGGTGTCCTTTTTCAAGCCAGATCTTCAGCGCAGCAAAGCTCCAGGCCGTCGCCCAGCCGATGAGCGGCCTGAATGCCTTATCTGCAAGCCGGCCCAGCCTCCCGTAACGGGTGTCATAATCGTATTGTGTCATAAACGTGATCCCGGTTTCGCTTTCGCTGTATTTCCAATATCCTCGGCCTTCGCGAATGACAGAAAGCGGGTGGTTTGTAGCGAACTTGAGTGACGAGACTCTGTCTCCCGTGTCTTGATATACGTTTCCGACAGACACTCCTGTACCGGAAATTTTTAAACCGAAGCCGATTCTCGTTTCGTATAAAAACCTTTGCGGTTCACTCGGTCTGCGCTTTAAATAGGTAATGTCCGTAAATCGCAAGTCCCATTGCCGATGGAGGGCAGGATCTTGAGTATAGCGCCATAGCCGCTCCATATCTGTCTGGATAGATATTTCTACGTAAATCGGAGTTTTTTTCATTGCGCACGCCCTTTTGTGAATATATTCACAATAACAGCATAACATGGAACACATCATGTGTGAACCAATTTTTGCATATCCAGTCTCTCTTTGCCGACATAAAAAAATCCTCGGCTGTTAGGCCAAGGCAATTAATGGCTGGTTAAGCCTTCTCATACCTATGACTCAAAAAATGGAAGAGCCATACGACAATCATACTAAATTTTCGAAAAAATGTAAACAATTAAGAAAAAATTCCCTTGTTTATTCGGTCTGATAGATAGCGATGCCTTTTAGGAAGGCACGGATTGTCAGATCAAAACTTTCTTCCACATCATAAGGAAGACCGAACGCATCTTGTTGCCTGAGTGTTGCAAATCCATGCATGATGCTTCTCAAGCCTCTGACCGCATGGATCGCGGAGTCATTGTCTAAATGATAGTCTTTCAGAACGGAAAGCACCAAGGCGAGGATTCTGTCTCCTGCTTCGTCAAGCCGTTCATCTTCATCAGGCATTGCAATAAAAGTTGCTTCATAAAGCCCCGGCCTGTTTTTGGCAAAAGTAACATAGGCGTGAGCTATTCTGCTGACAGCCTGATCCTCTTCGGCTCCCTGGACAGCAGAAGCCATGTTTTCATAAAGTATCGTCAAGCCGTAAAGTGCGAGTTCTTTCCGTAAGTCGTTCAATCCTTTTATATGATTGTACAGAGACGGAGATTTGACATTTAGCCTTTTGGAAAGAGAAGCAAGCGTCACTTCATGAATGCCTTCCTCATCAGCCAGATATGCCGCAGCTTCCAATACTGCTTCTTTATTCAAACCGATTCGTGGAGACACGATTTCTTCATCCTTTCCTGTTCAATTTGATATGTGCTTCGTTCACCGCTTTTGTCATCGCTTGAACCGGATCATGGACAAGATTGCCGTGGCCGGCGGCAAGCGCCTTCGGTTTTAAATCTAACAGCTTTTGCGCGCTTTCTAAAGCGATTTCTTTGTCCCACGTGGCCAAAGCCGGAAAAGGAAATGAAAGCTTTAAATGTCCTGATACCGTCATGCCGCTTCGCGTATGGTACGCGTCACCGACTATGAGAAGACCGCTTCTTTCATCCAAAAACGAAATGCTGCCAGGCGTATGCCCGGGTGATGAAACAGTCAGCAATGAACCGATCCTGTCTCCTTCCTTTAAAAGGATATCAGGATTTGTCTTGATGTTTTTCGGAACGCCTCCTTTGATTGTTCCGCGCTCCCCTTCCAGCATCTTTGTATCACCTTTTAACAGACGCGCATCCCGTTCAGATATGGACACTTTCACACCGGGAAGGCTGTAGTACAGCGCGTCAAGCGAACCGACATGGTCGCTGTGGGCATGGGTCAGCAAAATCCGTTTAATCGGCTTACGGAGATGATCCGCAGCCTTTAAAATCCCTGTTTTGCTGATCGGAATCCCTGTATCAATTAATGTAAGGCCGTCTTCTTCATCTGCTAAATAACAGTTGACAGGAAATAGGCGCGGAAAAAAAGTCAGCTGGTAGACCGATTCAAATCGGGTAATCCTCATCGCTTTCACCTCTTCGATCAAAATAAAAAACTAATACCGTTAGTTTTCATTTTAAAACTAATGGCATTAGTTTTGCAAGCATTATTTTTTTCGATCGACAGCAACATAGATGACAACTTGGGCATTTTCGGGATTTTCTGCTTGTTCATCATAAACTTCAAAATCTCCGGTATAAGTACGAAGATTTTTTTCATCCCATGTCCAAATCTCTTGCCAAGTTTCAAACACGACCTCCGCGATCCTCCCCCGCTTTGAAACAAAAACGGCATATTCGGATGCAGGGAGCGAAATGAGATTGGCCGTTTTTTCTTGCTGATCAACGAACGTTCCGATTGAAAATGTATATGTCCCGTGTTCGTCCGTCTCATAATCTGAATAAAGTGCGATCGTGTCTCTCCTAATGTCCTGGCGTTCAGTATGCGGAAATTTTTCGCGATATAAACTCCACATGGAAGGAATTTTACCTTTTTCAGATACTTCATCCCGGTTGCTTGTCACGGTCGATATCCCGCTGAATAACTTTGCCTTCTGTTTTTCGAAATGAGAAAAGCTCATCTTCTCTGCCCGCCTTTCGTTTGCGTATCCGACGCCCACCGTTTTAAATGAGGGAGCGTCCGCTCCAAGAGCGATCTCGCTTCGGCCTCGGTTTTTCCCTCTTCTTTTATATAAGGAACACAGATGTCAATCATCTCTTTCAATGTCGCATCCGGATGTGTATATGCTCCGTTTTCATAGCAGTATATACAGTAGTCGCGATTCTTCCCCCCGTCTTTTTCTGTGCCGAAAAGTTCACTTGTCATCGGCATGCCGCAGCTTTGGCAAACATGATGTTCCATGTTTCATTCCTCCTTTTTCTTCATCATACAAAAAGAAACCTGACAGCATCGTGTCAGGTTTCGTATAAATGTACAATTTGATTAGCCAAGTTTTTTATTTTTTGACGGATGCGGGGAGGTGTGAGAACTTCAATATGTGTTCCAAATTGGAGGAGAAATCCGTACAGCCATTGATCTTCCGGATAAGAAACGGTTGCCACGCATTGTCCGTTTTCATAAGTGAGAGCTTCTGAGCCAAACCATTCTCTCGCCAAAGACTCTCCCGACGGTTTAATGAGAAGGGTCAACTCGATCATATTGTCCGGTTTGTACCATGATGTTTCCCAAGGAAGTGAAGACAGATCAACTTCCTTTCTTTCAAACTTTTCTTCAAGCATCTGCACGTCTTTCATACGCAACAGTTTAAAGAAGCGAAACGCCTGTCTCTTTAGGCAAAACGCATATAAATACCAGTGCCTTCCCTTTAGGACGAGGGTATGCGGCTCAGCTTTCCTTGTTCCGGTTTGCCCCTCTCTGTTCACGTATGTAAATGAGACCGCCCTCGTGCTGTCTGCCGCTTCATCCAACAAACGGATCTTTTCTTTGATGACAGGACTTTCTCCCCAGGAAGAGATGTCAACAAACCATTTTTCCGTTTTCTTGCGGAATTCCGGCATTTCTTCTTCGGAAACGAGAAACCGGATTTTTTCAAGGGCAGAACCGTGATGAAGGACTTCATACGTTGAAGAAACGCTTTCCAAAGCCGTAGTAATGGCAGCCAGTTCGTCTGCAGAAAGCAGTTTATTTTCGAGCCGAAACCGCTCCATGATGCTGATCCCGCCTCCCGCTCCCTGTGAGGTGACAATCGGAATGCCCGCCTGGTTGATCGCCTCGATATCCCGGTAAATCGTTCTGACAGAGACTTCGAACATGCCGGCAAGCTCCTTTGCCTGCACTTGGCGTTTATTAATCAATAAAATCACGATGGCCAATAGCCGGTCAATTTTCACCGCAGATCCCTCACATTCATCTTACGCTGTCAATTTTCATTTCTAAAGCACACACCATTTTGGAATATCATGACAAAAAAGGGGATCTCATCACCCAATTATTTAGAAAATCACTTTTCCTGTTACGATTTATACAGTTTGGACATATACTCCTTAAAAAAGGAGGTTTTAAAAACATCATATATTATTTTTTACAGTTTTTCGCCATTGTGTCCTTCGTCTATATCAAGTTCAAACGCTCAGTCGGCTATCAGCCTCTAAAGCCGGCACGCATGCTGTTCCGGATCATCCTCTTTTCGGGAATTTTCGTTTTTCTGCTGACGATGAGCGCACTTCACCCTTTATCATACTTCTATGATCTGATTGGGATCGCGCTCGGACTCATCTTGACCGCCTATGCGCTGAAGCATGTGTCAATTGAAAATCGGGACGGCATCCTTTATTTCAGAACGCATTTATGGATTGAATTGATCGTACTTTTGTTATTTTTATACCGGTTTCTTTACCGGATCGCCGAGATCGGCCAGCTCCAGACTGCGGTTTCAAACGGGGGTTCAGCAGCGTACGGCGCCCTTTTTGCGCAGGACCCGGCCACGATGATCGGTTTTTTTGTACTGGCCGTTTATTATGTCGGTTTCTCTTTTTTTGTTTTAAAAAAAGGAAGAAACGAAGAAAAACGCTCAGCGTAAAAGGCAAACTCGGGATGTGGAGTTTGCCTTTTCATAAGCTTTAGTCATGCTGTGTATGATCGATCATCTGCTGAAGTACATCGAGGACATGCTGGTCTTCCGGAGAATAAAAAATGGAAGTCCCTGCCCTTCTTGATTTAACGAGACGAAGATTTTTTAAAAACCTGAGCTGGTGCGAAACGGTTGACTGCAGCAGACTCAGCTTCTCTGCTATTTCATTGACCGAATGTTCGCCTTGTGAGAGCAGGTGAAGAATTTTGATTCTCGTAGGGTCTGAGAGCGCTTTAAACGTCTGTGAAACGAGAAATAAAGTTTCTTCATCTAACTCGGCCCGCACCTGTTTTTCTGTTGTTTCCTGATTGTGCTCACTCATGCTTTTCACCTTTTCCGCGCAACTTTTACCTTCATATCATATACCAAAACATACCGGTTGAAAAGTTTTATAGCCAGGGAACAGATCAAGTCGAAAACAGCGTTCCCAGAAGCGCTTCTGCATACCTTGCGGCTGACAGCTGTACACGTTCTCCGGCATGGTTTTCCACAGAGCGGCGAAAAGCGCCGTACAGCCGGTTGAATGGAACATTTTTTAATTGATCAGCTATTTGCTCCACTTTGCCGGCAGGAAGAGGAATCAAATTTGGATAGCTGTACATAAAACTCACCCATCTGCGATCTTGAACGACTTGGATAATGTCTCCTGAAAGGAGGATTCCCTTGCCTCCGTTTCCGTTTGCCCAATGGCAGACCGCTCCCCCTTTAAAATGGCCGCCAAGCCTGTGCAAGGTCAACCCGCTTGACAGCTTGAGGGAATCGCCGGACCAAAACACAATCCGGCTGCTCGGCCGCTGCACCCATTGTTTGTCATCTTCATGAATGTAGATCGGAGCATCAAACATTTCAGCCCATTCCGTTTGTGCAGCATAATAATGCGGATGTGATAAAGCGATCGCCTGGACTCCGCCCATCCGCTCGATATTTTCAATCGTCCGCTGATCCAGGTATGTGATACAATCCCACAGTAAGTTAAAACCGGGCTCCTGTATCAGGTATGCCGATTGACCGATGCCGAATTCGGGGGTTGTCGTCAAACTGTATAATCGCTCTTCTTCCAATGCGATTTCGTTTTGAAACCTTCCGCTTTGCTTCATTTCTTCCAGCGTTGTCCAAGCTTGCCCTGAATGATTGACATACTGTCTTTCTTCATTGCAAATAATGCATTCCGCCGACTCTTTCGGAGCAGCGTCATATTGAACACCGCACGTCGTGCAAATATAGTTAGTCAAAATTGCTCCTCCCCTTTCAAACTATATTTTACCATCTCCTTCACATGTACATGATTTTTTCGCTTCTATATATTTCGCTATCCAGGCTGATCTGTCCGCATCATCCTGAAACGCGAAAAAAGCGTCCGCTGATCCGGACGCTAGCTGCCTTCTTGCTGATACATATGTTCAAGCTGTGAAAATGAAATATCGCCGGCCGCACAATCTACAGCGGCATCGACTACCTGATCAAAGCGATCGGCCGAAGCGCTTTTCTCTTTTAACCGTTGTTCATAGCGTTCGAGCTCTTCCTGCTGTCTTCTTAGATCCTCTTCTTTTCCATCATAATCAGATGCATTCATCGTCTCCATATTTCTTTTGACGGCTTCAACATAGCCTCTCAATATATCCATACCTTCATACTCCTTGCCTTTTTTCAAAGGGTTTGCAACTGTTGCTATTTTTATACAGGAAAAAGAGGTTTTATACAGTTGCTCAAGCGCAAAAAAACAGATAAAATATGTCTTAATTTCTGTATTTTTTACATAAGGGGATTTAGAAGTCATTGAAAAACGAAACTGCGCTTAAACGAAGCCTTACACTCGGCCCGCTCGTTGTGATCGGCCTTGCTTATATGGACCCGCTCGTCGTATTTGATTCATACGGAGTGGTCGCACAACTGACAAAGGGGCACGTTCCGGCGGCATACATATTCACTGTTGCCGCACTCCTTTTGACCGCTTTGAGCTACGGCAGCATGGTCAAAGCCTATCCAAAAGCGGGATCGGTTTATACATATGCATATGAAAGCATTCATCCGCACGCAGGATTTTTAGCCGGCTGGACAATCATGCTAGACTATTTATTTTTGCCAATGGTCAATTTTGCGATCGGCAGCGCTTATTTGACGGCGGCTTTTCCTGAAGTGCCGCATGGTTTTTGGGTCGTTCTGCTCGCTTTATCGATTACCGTTGTCAATATTTTAGGCATTAGACTAACCGCAAATATTACAGGGCTGTTCGTCGCTTTTCAAGTGATCGTCGCCCTGACTTTTGGCGGATTTATGATCGCCGGGCTCGCAGACGGCCTCGGGACGGGCGAGCTGGTTTCAGCCGATCCGTTTTTCCGTTCTGATATCGAGCCTTCCCTGATTGTATCAGGAGCGACGATTTTGTGTTTTTCGTTTCTTGGCTTTGATGCGATTTCCACCATGTCTGAAGAAACGGTCAACCCGAAGAAGAACATTCCGTTAGCCATCTTTTTAACAGTAGCGATCGGCGGAACGCTGTTTACAGCGATTTCTTACTTGATGCAGCAAATCTATCCGTCCTATGATAGCTTCCAGCATGCCGATTCGGCATCGCTGGAAATAGCCCTATATACAGGAGGCGCTTTTTTAAAGTCCTTCTTTTTGGCGGGCACGATGGTCGCTGTCGTTTCATCCTCGCTTTCTTCGCATGCGAGCGCTTCGAGGCTTTTGTATGCGATGGGGCGGGACAGCTCTCTTCCGAAACGCTTTTTCGGCTATGTGCATCCGACTTTAAAGACGCCGGTGTTTAACATTATGTTCATCGGGCTGATTTCATTGACGGCCATGATCGGGGAACTCGAGGTCATCTATTCCTTCATCAGTTTCGGCGCGCTGATCGGATTCATTTTTGTCCACCTGTCTGTCATCGGCCATTACTACATTCGAAAACAGGAAAGAGGCTTTTTAAAAACGCTTCGCTATTTGGTTCTGCCCTTTTTGGGAGCCTCTTTCTGCGGCTGGCTGCTGCTTAGCATCAGCAAAAATGCGCTCATGATTGGAGCCGGCTGGCTGATTGCCGGTTTTATATACTTTTTGTTCAGAATCCGTACTCTTCCGAACGTCACATTCGGCTTTGACCGCGATCCAAGATAGAAGGATATCGCTTGGTCTTCTTGAAGATATATGTCATAATAAATGAGGCTGTATACTGTTTTGCATCAGGGCGCTACAGAGGTGAAACCATTGAAGAAAAAGAAATCGGGATGTTTAGCCGGAGCTGGCTGTTTGTCTTTTTTTGTGTTTGTTCCCTTGATCATTTTCTTTGCCATCTCCGGTCTGGAACAATTAAAATGGCTTCCTCTTGACACTGAATCTAACATTCTTGAGAGATTAAAAGATTACAAACCTCTTGTTGAAGAAGAACTCGATGAACAGGATCTTTCACAATACACCGCTCTTTTATTGGGCATGATGTATCAGGAGTCGAAAGGCAGAGGCGGTGATCCGATGCAGTCGTCGGAATCTCTCGGTATGAAGCGAAATGAGATTGACGATCCAAAAGCAAGCATTAAGCAGGGTGTGCGCCACTTTACAGCAATGTATAAAAAGGGACAGAAAAAAGGCGTCGATATTGAAACGATCATCCAAAGCTATAATATGGGATCGGGTTATATCGATTACGTCTCAAAACACGGCGGAAAGCACTCAGAGAAGCTGGCAAAGGCATTTTCCGAGGAACAAGTCAAAAAGAACCCCGATCTGTATAATTGCGGCGGAGATACAAACAATTTCCGCTACCCTTATTGCTACGGGGATTACTCTTACACGGAAAAAGTAATGGAACGCACAAAAAAAGTCGAAGAACATATCGAAGGGTTAACACTTGAACATTGACAAAACGGCAAGCCGGGTGAATTTTCGTCCGGCTTGTCCTGTTTTCGAGGAGCGAACAGAAGCATCGCCTGCAGCCGCATGCCATGCCTGTCATCAGTTCGCGTATTCTCCGTGAACGCTTCGGTCCATCCTTCTACTCCAAAAAACCGCCTTCTTTAAGCATTTCTCTTACTTCCTTTTTTGAGATTAAAAAGTCTTTTGAGCTCAAATGATCAGTTTCTAAAGGCTGACAATCCGCATACTTTTTATGAAGTTCAGGCATTTTGATTGCAGGAAGCACCACCGCGAGGTCATTTGTAAATGAAACAGCATGCTGCCGTTCATGAGGTGAAATCAGCAGTTCATGAAGCTTCTCCCCCGGCCTTGCCCCCGTTTCTGCAATGGACGTTTTTTCGTTTCCGTAAGCTTCGATCAGCACTTCAGCCATGTCTAAAATTCTGCAGGCCGGCGAATTCATAATGAAAATTTCCCCGCCTTGACCGCTTTCAGCCGCTTTTAATAAAAGCCGGATCGTTTTTTCCTTCGTGAGGAAGAAACGGGTCATTCTTTTGTCTGTGATGGAGACCTGGTTCTTTTCCCTGATCTGGTCTTTAAAAAGCTGAAGAACACTTCCGCTGCTTCCGAGCACATTTCCTCCCCTTACACAAATAAAATCCGTGTCTGAATAGAGATGGTTCGCATATACGATCAACTTCTCGCCGATCGCTTTCGTCATTCCGTAAAAGTTGGCAGGGTCAGCCGCTTTGTCAGTCGAGACGTTGATGACTTTTTTAACCCCGTTTTCGATCGCTGCTTCAATAACGTTTTCCGTCCCTGTGACATTCGTTTTTAATGCTTCAAGCGGCTGTTCTTCACAAACCGGCACATGCTTCAGCGCAGCTAAATGAAAGACATAGTCGACACCTTTTAATCCTGTATTCAGCGCTTTCCGATCTCTGATATCCCCGATGAAAAACGTCAGCCTCGGATCTTCAATCTGCCTTCTCATTTGAACTTGTCTTTCTTCATTTCTGGAAAATACAATGAGCTTTTTAGGATTTAAGGATAGCAGCTGAAGAATGAGTTCCTGGCCCCATGAGCCTGTTCCTCCAGTAATGAATATCGTTTTATTTTCAAACATTTCTTTTCCTCCTCTGGTAAACTCCAAAAAAATCCGGTTTAAACGAGAGTGATTCCTTTAAACAACGATGCCCATAGATCATTGTTTGACTCCCATATCTCTTTGTCCGGCAGTTCAACAGTGCAAGTCTTTTCTAATGGCCAATTTTTCTCTACAATCCCATTCACCTTCGAGTGCTTCACCAGAAGAACGCTAAAGTCGTGCTGAACCAAATCTGATAATACAAGTTCAAGTTCCTGTGCTTCTTTAAAGCTGCCTTCTCCTTCTGTCCTGACAAATAGGATGCGTTTACTAGTTGACATTTTTTCTATAAAGCGATCGATTCTTCTATTGTATTTTTCTATTACCTCAGGATAGGTAGCCAAATGGTCGAGCGTATTTTGATTTGCATCAAAATCATGAACAGAGCCAATGTTATAAAAATCATCTGAAACATAGATAGTAGATCCTTCTTCTTTTTTTTTACCGGTATTATATCCGATTACCCTGAGGTTTTTTGGTTCCATAAAGCCGGTAAACCGATTTCGAAGAAGGAGGTTGAGGTCTGTCAAGGAATGAATAGTCACCCAGTCAAGAGGGCCTGAAAACGGTCTTAGGTCATTGTTTTTCAGCTGTATAGCTGTCAAACAAAGATGCCCTAAACTAAACACGGCATTATATTGTCCTTTAATCTCCTTTAAATTCACCTATCTAACACCCCATTGTTCCCGGTTTTGTTCATTAATAGTTATAGTTAAGAATCCGCTGTTTTTTAGTATTGTATGCCGCATTACAAAGAAAGGTAAAAGACAACCACCTACTCCTTTTTAATTTGAATCAGAGAAAAAAGATGGCGGCGCTTTGTTTCCCGTTTTGCTATTAACCTAGCTGTGCGTGAGCCGTCTTGCAAACTCTTTCTGCTTTGTCTTGCTTATATTTTCCCTTGCAGCAGCTGGATCAATGTGTAATAGGGGTCTCCGCGTCCGCCGAAAAGCCAGCAAGAAACAAACGCTTGGCACGACGCAGGATTCTTTTCCAAAATAAAAAGCCTTCGAGTTGCGAAGGCTGACAAGATTTCAGTATTAATTGTTTTCGTTTTCCTCATGTTTCTCTTGAACCGCTCTAAGGACCTCTACCGTTTCAGTTCTCGGGATCGTGTGGTCTTCAGGCAGCGATTCTTTTAGCGTTTCTACAACTGACCGCTCGACACTTTTCGTAGAGCCGGCGGCCGTCCCACTATCAGACAGCGATTCTTTTAGCGTTCCCAAAGACTCTGCCGTTTCGGTGTTGGATAATTGAGCTTCTGAACGCACCGACTCGATAATTTCTTCTAAAACTTGGCGATCCATTCCTTGAGCAGCAGCTCCTAAAATATCTTTTAAAACCTTATTATTGTTTTCTAAAATATTATTGTTTATACTCTCAAAAATAGATTTCAGCTCCGATATTAAAGGCTTCAGACTTTCATCGATGGATTCTTCCGCTGAATCTGAAGAGCTATCCTGCTCCTGCAGAGCCCGCTCCTCGGCAAACTCGACGAGCAGATCCAAATATTTTGCCCACCAGTCGGCATCCATTTCTTTATTCAAGCTGTCAAACAAATGATTAACAATTAAAGATTTCATATGATCTCACTCCTCTTTCCCATTCGTATTTTGATAGATATCAAGAATTCTCGTAACCGCTTGATCCATATCCCAATGTTTCTTAGCAAACTCCTTGGCGTTAATTCCTAATTTATTTCTGAAATCATCGTCTTTCAACAATCGTTCCAAACTGCTTGACAGTGCAGCTGCATCCCCTTTTGGAACGATAAGGCCGGTCTCTTCATGCTCCACCATTTCCGGCAATCCCCCGGCATCACTGACAACTGCAGGAACTCCGGCTATTTGGGCTTCAATTAAAGATAACGGCTGATTATCCAAAAGGCTTGGAAGAACGTATATATCAGCAAGCGACAGCAAATAAGGAACATCCTCCCGGTTTTTCAGAAAGACTACGTCATCAACAAGGCCTAGCTGCTCGCTTTGAATTTTGAGTCCAGCCAGCTTCTCCCCTTCTCCTGCCATCCAGCAAACCCAGTCATTGCGGGTGTCCTTTAATTGGGAGAGTGCTTCGATTAGGTAATGGATGCCTTTATTCCCGATCATTCTGCTGGTAAAAAGGATCACTTTCTTGTCTGTCTCAGGCTTATCGGCAGTCTTTGTGTTCATCCGCGCAAGGAATCCGTCAATATCATAGCCGTACTGGGAAACGTGAATCTTTCCGTCTGGTACCGCAAATTCTTCTGTCAAAATGTCTTTCAACCAATTGTTTGCAACAATCACTGTTTCTGCAGACATCGCCCCCGTATGTTCAAGGTGGTCAAAATATTCCTTGGCAATATAGGAGGTCGGTGATCTGTGAATATTGTTGAGCTGATCTCTGATTTCATATGTGACACTGCCGTGAATTGACGTGACAAGCACCTTATCTTTCGGCATAATACGCTTGATGCACGCACTTGATATGACATCCTGCGCGTGAATAATATCATATTTGTCAAGCCCCAAATAGGCAGCGCCCAGCTCATAGGCATTCCGCTGAAGCTCAGTATAGCTGACCAATTGATTTGCGTATATTTCCGGAAAATCCTCTTCGCTCATCATTGCTTTCACTAATGGAAGCAGCTGATCTTTCGCGATACTCCGGTTTTCATTTACAATATGAATGATGCTGTTCTCTTCTCCGTATCCGAGCAAATCTACTTCATGTCCTAATGACTCCAGCTTTTCTTTTAATTGGACCATATATGTCCATACACCACCTACATGGGGTATGCTCCAATAAGTGGCAAGCAAAATTTTCATATCCATCTCCCTTTTTCATTTCTATAAAAAGCTCTAATTATTTATATTCCTATTTCCATATCTTGTGTAGACGATCATCTATTTCAGGATATATTTTTGTACCAGAGGAAAATCGCTTTTAAAAGAGAAGAATGTTGCGAGAACAAAAAAAAGCCGGATTCTCCGGCTTTTAATAGTATGGGGAAATCATCATATAGACGAGAACACCTGTCAGGCTGACATACAGCCAAAGCGGCATCGTCCAGCGGGCGATTTTGCGGTGGCGTTCCACCTGCATGCTCAGGCCTCTGAACAACGTAAACAAGGCCAAGGGAACGATTAAAGCGGACAAGACAATGTGTGTGATCAAAATAAAATAGTAGATCGGTCTTATAATCCCTTCCCCGCCAAAATGAGTGTCAGGCATTAATGAATGGTAAGTTAAGTATGAAACAAGAAAGATGAACGTTGTCGTAAAAGCGGCAAAAATAAACCGCTTGTGCGCCTTAATGTTTTTCTGTTTAATCATGATCAGTGCAGCCACTAAGAAAATGAATGTGAAGCTGTTGCAGACTGCGTTCAAAAGCGGCAGAAAAGTCAAATCCAAATGAGCGAATTTGTCGCTTTTCGGCATGAAAAACAAGAGGGCAATGACACCGTTTATGATAATCGTCAGAGCAACAACAATGCCTGTATAGTTTTTATTTTTTTGTGTATGTGTCATATCGGGCAATCTCTCCTATTTGTGCAAGCTATCAAAATCGTATTCAAATTCAGGAGGAATGTCAACGTTTTCGGCTTTTCGTCAGAATTTAGTCACAGAATATACAAAAATTCCCCTCCTCTAGAACGAGGAAGGGAACCAAGGCGGATGCCTTAGAAATTCATAGCATCTTTAGCCATTAATTTTTCGAATTCTTCTTCAGTTACGATATCTTCTTTATTCGGTTTATGCTCAAACTTTACGTCACCATCGATATTTTTGTAAGTTGTAGATGCCGTGATGCCTAAAGATTGAGGTGCTTTTTTGCTGTCAACAGACAAAGAGATATCCGCATTTTCAGTCAGAAGATTTTCTTTGTCATCGATTGTTGATGTCACATCGAACTTTTTGAATGTGACGTCTTTCAGTCCGTCTTTAATCTTGTTCAGCTCGCTCTTCGGAACAGCTTCTCCGCTCGCTTTTCCGGCGATTTCGATGAACTTGACGACCGCAGCTTTAATTTCTTTGTCACTAAAGCTGAAAGCGACTTTTTGAGCAGCACCCTGCTCTTTTTCTTTATCTGTCAGATCCGCTTTTTCAAACTTATCTGCAGGCAGATTGTCTGCAGCTTCTTTGATGGATTCCATCAATTGTTTTTGAAGTTCATCCGTGTCTTGAGATGAAGTTTTGTCATCTTCAAGCGGGAATTCAAGGTACTTGCCTTTGACGCTGTCAAAATTCATGCCGGCTGTTCCAAGGAAGAAGCCGAAGCTGTCAAGAACGCTGTCAATTTTGATGTAGCCGACTTGTTTCTTTTCGTCCATATAAACCGGAATATCGAAATCAAGCGACATGTTTTGGACTTTCAGCTTCGCTTTAATCACAGCCTCAGACTGTTTCGTTTCAGCATTCGTTTTTCCGCTGATCGTTAATGTTGCATCGTTCAGCATATCAGCAACTTGCTTATCTTCCGCTCCAAGGTTGGATGCGTCAACTTTCAAGCCGATATCACTTGAAAATTCGTATGATTTCGCAGAAATCAGCTTTTTATAAGCCGTTGCGTAAGATCCTTTTGGATCAGCCTGCTGACATGCAGCTAATACAAGAACAAAAGCTGACATCAGCATCAATAGAGAAAAAATTCTTTTCTTCAAAATCGTACGCTCCTTTTGTCATGGTTTTTCTGGGATTAGGAGGATCCATTGTCTCGTATCCTAGGTAAATATACCAGAAGTCATATGAATTCTATCACAAAAAAATCGTAGAATGTGAAATTTTTGTTTAAAATTACATTAAAATTTAATTCTAGCAACCCATTTGCAAATTGCCGTTCTTTTTACTATAATCGAAAACTGTATGTTTTAATGGAAAGGAGCAAGTTTTATGATAACGGATGAAGAACTGCAAAAAGACAGCTCCGGCTTGCAGAAGGAATTGAACGAATTGCAATTTCAACTGTTTCGGATGCGTGAAAATATGAAGGATATCTCCAAAGATTCGCGAGTGCTCGGTATTGATCAATCGAAAGACGATGAATGGATGATTGTCCATTCGATTGATGATGGCCGGACATGCAAGATTATGTTAAGCGATTGCCAGTCGCCGTACCGCGGAAGATGTGATTTTTCTCTTGTCGCTTCCTACAAAGAAGAAAAATGCGCGATCCATATCGGGGATATTAAAGGGCCGGCAGGCTACGGTTATGGTTCCATCTGCATGAAATATTTAAAAGAAAAAGCCCGCGAGCACAACATACCGGTCATCACGGGGGACATTGCTGAAAGGGATTGGGACCATGTGGACCGGCTGATCCATTTTTATGAAAAGCATCATTTTGAAGTAACGATCGACCCCGGTTTAAAATCCGGTGAAATTCAGTGGCAGGATCTTTAAAAGTATGGTGAAATAGATAGAAACAATGAAAGGTGTGCCCGTTCATGTTTCCAGAAAAACTACAGCCCGGTGACGAAATCAGGGTGATTGCCCCATCGAGAAGCCTGTCACTTCTCAACACCGATAAGATCGAAAAAGCGAGAACGGTTTTAAACAATCTCGGATTTCGAATCTCTTTTTCCGCACATGCTAATGAAATTGATGAATGTTCTTCCTCCAGCATTCAATCGAGAGTAAGCGATCTCCATGATGCCTTTTCCGATCAACGCGTCAAAGGAATACTCACTGTGCTCGGCGGGTATAACAGCAATCAGCTGTTATCACATTTGAATTATGAACTCATAAAAGCCAACCCAAAAGTGTTCTGCGGCTTTTCAGATATTACCGCTCTTTCAGCGGCGATCTATGCAAAAACCGGGCTTGTCACCTATTCGGGACCTCATTTTTCAAGCTTTTCAATGGGGTATGGACTAAACTATATGACAGATTACTTTTTGAAGTGCTGTTGCGCAAGCGGTGTCTACGATGTTGAACCATCATCGATGTGGTGTGAAGAAATCGAAACTGAAGAATGTCCCAAACAAAACAGCGGCCCTGTTGTGATCAACGAAGGCTCAGCAGACGGAAAGATCATAGGAGGGAATTTGTGCACATTGAACCTATTGCAAGGTACGGAATATTTCCCTGACATCAAGAACGCCGTATTGTTTCTTGAGGATGATTGGGAATCGCCGGCAGCGTTTTTTGACCGCGATCTGCAGTCCTTGCTTCATCTGCCCGATTTTTCCGGTGTCAAAGCCGTTCTCATTGGTCGTTTTCAGACAGCATCAGCCGTAACGCTTGAGCGCCTTAAACAAATTGTGCAAACAAAAAAAGAGCTTTCTCAAATACCCGTTATCGCAAATATAGATTTCGGCCATACAACCCCTTTCTTTACATTTCCGATTGGCGGACGGTGCCGGATCGACGCACAGAAAGAACATGTATCACTTTGTATCACAAAACATTAAGGCAGAGGATGAACACATCCTCTGCCTTTTTTTATTTGGCAAGACCCCAAGGCGAAAATAACAGATAAATGCAGGCCATCAGACAAATCACAAGAATAGAAGCAAGTTTGGCATGCTTCCATGGCCGCAAGTCAACCTTTGCATTTTTCTCAAGCTTGAATTCTGACGGCCTTGGCTTCAATTTTCCGATGAAAAGCATCAAGAGGACGGAAAACGGAAACAAAACGGCCAATATATAGAGAAAATGAATATGGCCAAAATAGATTTTTGAGATGGTATACAAAACAATGTGTGCGAATATCGCCCATTTCACGGCAAAGACACCGATAAGCGCAGTCGGCAGCAAATCAACGATCAGCTTAGGGTAAACGGTGTCAGCATTTTCAATATGACCTCCGTAAAGATGGTAAGCAATAACCCCGGGAAGAACGAGATAAAACACACCGATTGTCTTAAATACACCGGCCAGCAACGCGCCTTTCTGCCCTTCAGCCAAGTTTTTCGCCCCGAGCGCCCGCTGAACGATCGACTGATTAACAGCCCAATAAAATAAGTTGTTCACAAGCAGTCCCGTAAAAATCGTCGGCCACGGGACTTCTGCAGCGTTGTCGGCTGTAATGGCATTCAGCTTTTCCTTATGTACACTCGTCAGCTCAGTATAGCCGTTTAAGAGACTGCCGTCGCCGATTGCCATGATTCCAAGCACAAAAATAAACAGACCGCCAAGAATTAAACCGGCGCCATAAATGGCATCAGCCGATGCCGCAGCTTTTAGTCCCCCAAAAAATATGTAGCAGCAGCTTGCGGCCCCGATCACAAGCGAGATGAAAAAAACAGTCGCAAACGTACTGATTCCAAGCGCAGAGGAAATATTAAACACTTGATCGAGAACGAGCGCCCCGGAGTACAATACGGTTGGCAGAAACGAGGTCGCATATCCCAGAAGCAGGAGAATCGAGACGATTTGCCGCGTTCTTTGATCATAGCGTTTTTCAAGAAAGTCAGGTATCGTCGTAACCCCAGAACTGAGATACCTCGGTAAAAAAACGAATGCCAGCATAATGAGCGCAAGTGGTGCTGTAACCTCCCAAGCCATCGCACTCATCGTTCCCGAATAGCTTTGACCGTTTAACCCTACCATTTGTTCTGTTGACAAATTGGTTAAAAGCAGCGAACTTCCAATATAGAGAGCAGTGAGACTGCGCCCGCCGAGAAAATAACCGTCTGACGTCTTCAAATTAATATCTTTTGTCCTCAGATAAGAAAAAATAAAAATCCCTGCATTAATCAATAAAAATGTCATGATAATCCACAGCAATACTCCTACATCTCCTTTTCTAAATCAGCTGATATGTACATATCTATTGAACTACCCATTTGCCAATCTAAAAAAACATCTAAATCGAAAAAAAGATGCAGAAAACAGAAAAAAGACACTGATCATCTCCATGGTCAGTGTCCATCAATGGTAAAACTTCTTATTTTAAAACTTTTACTTTAACCGTTTTAACGCCCCAGTTTTTTGCCGCGGATTTGCTTGGAACAAATACGTCGATTTTGTTCCCTTTGATCGCACCGCCGGTGTCGGCAGCAGTCGCTTCTCCGTAGCCTTCAACATACACCTTGGATCCAAGCGGAATCACGTTTGGATCCACCGCAATAATCTTGGCGTTTTTATTGGCGTTCAGATCAAAACCCGTAGCTGTCACGCCTGTCATTCCGCCGTCATTGGCAGTGTATGCCGTTGCGGTAACCGTCAGTTCTTTTGCAGCGCTTTGAGAGCTTTGAGATTTGTTTGAACGGGAAGCCGTTTCTTTTTCCTGCTTAGGTGCAGGCGCAGCTTTCTCAACTTTCGCTTCTTTTTGTACGGCAGGCTTTGTTTCCGCAGGCTGCGCCGCAGCAGCTTGAACCGTCGCCTGTCCGTCAACAGTTATGGATGTATTCGGGTAAATGATATCTGATTTTATGTTGTTCCAATTTTTAAGGTCGTTCACGGAAACGCCGAATTGTTGAGCGATTTTCCAGAGAGTGTCTCCCTTTTTAATGGTATATTGTTTCTTTTCTTCTGTCTGTTTTTCAGAAACGTTCAGCTTTTGTCCTGGAATAATCAGGTCTGAGGAAAGCTGATTCCATTCTTTTAAGTCCTGCAGATTTACCCCTTGTTTTTGCGAGATTCCCCAAAGGGTGTCACCTTTTTGGACTGTTACTTCTTTTGCAGAGGCACTCGCTCCGAATGCAGTTGAAGATAGTGCTGCAACTGCAACAAAGGACATAAACGTCTTCTTCATAAGTAAATCCTCCCTTGTTAGCTTTTTATTGTCCGGCTAACAGGAGCAATCGTAACATATGAAAATGTCAAATCAATAACAAAACAATTTGTTTTTGATTACAGTTATTTTACGAGGAGGATTTTCAGCCGTCCAAAAATCGGCATAAATTCAGGTGTATCAAGGGTTCCAATCTTTTTTTATCTGCAATAGGAGATTTACTAAAAAAACTTTTTACATATGATGTTTTTGGGTTTTTATGCTTCTTTCTCAGTTTTATAGGCTTGAAGCTCCTGTAGAAATACAGCGCCGTATTTTACTCTTTTTTGTTCTCCCACTCCTTTGACTGACAAAAGTTCTTCGTCTGTCAGGGGAACTTTCCCGCTCATTTCCCGCAGCGTTTCGTCAGAGAATATGACAAAAGGAGGCACGCCTTGTTCCTGGGCAAGCTTTCTGCGCAGCGCTCTTAACCGTTCAAACAATTCGTCATCTTTAACAATTTGACTTGTCTGCATTTTTTCTTTGCGCATCACCGCTTCCCGGCCAAGCAAAACGTTTCGCCCCTTGTTGGCGACAAAGAGAACGGGATATGTTCCGTCGGACATCTGGATGTACTCATCTGCGATTAAAAACTCTATAAAATCGCTGATGTCGGCAATAGACCGGTTCTTTAAAATTCCGTAAGTCGATAATTGCTGGAAGCCGTTTTCGGTCACTTTCTTATTTTTCGAACCTGCCAGAACTTGTGCCACCATGGTTTTTCCGAACCTTTCTCCCATGCGGATGATGCAGGACAGTACCATCTGTGCTTCCTTCGTCACATCGGTGATGCTTCGGGTGTCGAGACAGCTGCTGCACCTGCCGCAGTCTTCAGTCGAAACTTCGCCAAAATAAGAAAGAATAAACCGCTCAAGACAGCCTTCAGTATGGCAAAAATCAACCATTTGCCTCAGCTTTTTCACGTCTTGCGCCCGAATGTCTTCATCTTCTGTCGACTGTTCGATTAAAAACCGCTGAAGCCGGATGTCCTGAGGAGAAAATAGCAGGATACACTCGCTGTCAAGACCGTCGCGTCCGGCTCGTCCTGCTTCTTGATAATAGCTCTCCATGTTCTTTGGAATTTGAGCATGAATCACATAGCGGATATTGGATTTATCGATGCCCATTCCGAATGCTGAGGTCGCTGTCATCACACTGATCTCGTCATTTAAAAAGAGATCCTGCTGCCGGTCCCTTTCTTCATCATTCATCCCGCCGTGATAGCACCCGGCCGCAATTCCTTTTTGAGACAGGCGGCTTGATATTCTTTCGGCTTCCTTTCTTGTCGCTGTATAAATAATTCCCGCCTCTGAGCGGTTTTTCTCCACATATGATTCGATAAAACGATCCTTGTTTTCGCCTTTTAAAATTTTAAACGTCAAATTATCCCGTGAAAAACCGGTGAAAACCGTGCTCTCTTTTTCGATCCCGAGCTGTGTACAAATATCCTCATGAACCTCGGGCGTTGCGGTAGCCGTCAATGCCAATACGACCGGACGGGTGCCGAGGCTATTTAAAAAGCTTTCAATATGTCTGTAGCTCGGCCTGAAATCGTGGCCCCACTGTGAAATGCAGTGAGCTTCATCAATCGCTGTCAGCGGGATATGAATGCGGGAAAGCACGCGAATAAAATCGGGAGACGTCAGCCGCTCAGGTGTGACATAAAACAGCTTGTAGCCGCCTTCCTTTAAAACGGAAAGCCGCTCAGCGATTTCGCCATGGCCTAAAGAACTGTTCACGTACGCAGCTTGAATTCCAAGCTGATTTAACGCATCCACCTGGTCCTTCATCAAGGAAATTAAAGGAGAGATCACAATGGTTGTCCCCTCCATAAGGAGCGCGGGAATTTGGTAGCAGATTGATTTCCCTCCGCCCGTAGGCATAATGCATGCTGTATCCCGTTTTTCAGAAACGACCGATTGAATGGCTTTCTTCTGACCCGGACGCAGTGAAGGATAGCCATAATAGTGCTGCAATAAAGCTTCAGCTTTCTCTAGCATATAAATGAAACCCTCTCTTATCATAAACTTCTTCCTGTCCACCATGATATCATATTTAAACCGGCAATCAGCCTCTCTCCGTAAAATCGTCTATTCGATAAAGAAAATTCATTTTTAGCTCAAATACAAAAAACTCCGGCGCTGATGTAAAGCGTCAGAGTATCAAATGAATCGTTTCGCCTTTCATTTAATCGCAGTTTGTTGTTCAGCTAATAATTGCAAACGCTTCGCTTCCTCCAAGCAAAGTGTTTTGTATGCCAGGGCTCCGGTAATGCTCGCTCTGTCCGATGCATCCCGACGCAGAGCGGAAAGCTCTGAAAGCACAGATGCCGCGTCGTCTTGTATCATTCCGCGGTCATGCAGCATTTGAATCAATTCATCGCCTTCAAGGCGGATCGCATTTTGATCAAATGTCGAGGCTGTTTCCCGCAGAACATTGTGAACATCAGACCAAGCGCTTTCGATCATGTTCTCCCCTGCCGGCGCTGACCGTACAGATGTCAGTCCTGATAACCTTTTTTCCCGTACGGAGACGAGCTTCTGAAGCCTTTTGTCAAACTCCAATTCAAAGTCCTTGTATTTCAGTTTGATCAATTCCTTCATCCGTTCAGACAAAGGTTCCTTTAACAGCAAAACGCACATCATCAAAGTAGCTGGCCATGCCAATGATTGAACCGTCGCAGAAACAAATTCAAGCCAATCCATAAAATCAGCCTCCGTTTCAAAAGGAAAGTTGTTTTGTGAAAGACCAGGTGGTAATGTTGAATCGAAAGGAAAATTTTGTGCAAAAGGGGTGTGGTTTACCATGTGGATCATCATCATATTGATGATCATATTGATCGGATTTGCAGGAAACATTGTTGCCATGTTGCGAACGATTGTCAAGCAGAATGATAGAATCATCAGCCTCTTCGAGAATGAAATCAACAAAAAACATTAAGACAAATGCTCAGGAAGTGAAGAATCGCGGTACAAAACAGCCCCTCTCCTTATTCGAAGACAAACAAGGAACCGGTCAGTGGCAGTATTGAGAGACGGCTTCTTTTTCATGGTGTTTAAGATGCCGCTGGGATCGGTTTACCACTATATTAAATTGAATATTCTGATTAGTAAATATGAGTAAAGTCCTCACCTCTCTAACCGATACACATGTTAAGGAGGTGGTTATGTTGGATATTGCTGTTTTATCAATGGCCATGAGTCAGGCCGCTCTTTATCAAAACGTGCAAATGTCGCTGACAAAGACGGCTTTGGACACCGCCGAACAAAGCGCACAGCAGC
Source organism: Bacillus sp. FSL W7-1354 (assembly GCF_038002405.1). Classification (NCBI taxonomy): domain Bacteria; kingdom Bacillati; phylum Bacillota; class Bacilli; order Caryophanales; family Bacillaceae; genus Bacillus; species Bacillus sp. FSL W7-1354. The sequence continues at coordinate 1,262,135 of NZ_JBBOCL010000001.1, forward strand.
TCGTTGACATGGTTCAGGCGCCACATCCCGTTTCAGGACATCATATTGACCTGAAAGGTTAAGGCCAAAACATACATTCAGCAGGCTGCAAAGTCTGCCGGATGTATGTTTTCCCGAAGAAATTTTAAAAAAAACCGCTGCAACCTCTTTATTTTTTCTGATTTTTGCACTATAATATTGTTCTGTGTCCCAGTAGCTCAGGTGGATAGAGCAACAGCCTCCTAAGCTGTGTGTCGGGAGTTCGAATCTCTCCTGGGACGTTTTAAATGAGAAGAGGCAAACCCTTGGTACGTAAGGGTTTGCCTCTTTTGTTAATGGCCGTGTTGTTGTTGCTTTAAAATAAAGTTGACCAAAAACATCATGAGAACCCATATATTATAGAAAGAACCCGTTTTGAAAAAAAGATTAATCAAAACGGATTCTTATCCAACGAATTTAAGTTTCGGTTTTATAAAAAAGTTTGAACATTTTCTGGTTCCTTTTGCGAAACGATCATTTCATGATTTACTTGGTTAAATTAAAGCTTTGCTCAATTAAGTTATAAACTTCTTCTTCTGAATCTATACGTTCTAAAACAAGTGATATCCAATTTTCCTTATCCATATGATATCCAGGTAAAATACTCTTTCCATTTCTTAAACTGCCGCTTATTTCGGGAGGGCATTTTAAATTCAGAATATCTATTTCGTCATTTCCATCTAAGCCTAACTTTTCTGGGAGAACATTCATTACAAGACCATACCATTTTTCGTTAGATTCATGTCTTAAAGCGGCATAGTTTGGAAATTTTTGAAATGGGTAATCTGGCGATGTACCGAATTTTTCTTTGACATGCTTAAAGATATCTTCTCTTGTTAACATACTGAATCATTCCTCCAACAACTTAAATAGATTTTCGGCATTTGCCGATCCAGATGGAACAATGGTGAATTTTTTGAAGTCATGATGTGAAGGAGACATGTTTCTCCTGTAACGGGATTAACACCCTCAGTGGCTTTCTTGTAATCATAATATCCGGTGATGTTTCCTGCAAATGTGCTGCCTGCATCCAACACTTTTTCATACCACTCCCGCTCGCAAGATCTTCCTGTTTTTTGAGTGAGCTCTTTTTGCTTCGATTTCATATTGATTAGCCGGCTGCCTCGTATTTGATCATTTTTAACTAGTTCATGAGATCTTTTCACCAAAAACCCGAGCTGGCAACAGCCGGCTCGGGCGGGGTCAATCCCTCTTATTCATTCCCCTTTTCTCTCGGGGTTCCTGATGATGTTTTTGGTGCTCCGGAGGCTGAGTCGTGCGTTCCAGCTCCTCTGTATCTTGTCCCATTCCTTTTAAAAAGGAGAATAGCAGTGTAACTGCTTTGTTGATTTCCGGGTCTTTGAGTGAGCGGATGACATCAAAATAACCTGTTTTCTCTTCGCTGTCCTTTTGTTCCACCGCGTTTGCAACCCCCGCATTCACTTTCAAAATGAGAGGTTCCAGCTGTTTCACGTCTAACATGCCGAGCGTCCCAAACAGAAGAAGCAGATTTTTAAGCGTGTTGGCCGTTTCCTCTGTATCTGCCTTTTTCACTAAGATGTCCAGAACTTTATCTCCTTGGCCAAAAAGGCCGCGGAGCATTGGCAAAACACCGCGCTCGTTCATGTGCCCAATCATATGCAGCGTTTCAAGAATGGCTTCCTTATTTTCGACTAATGCATCTTCTATTTCTTTCATATCACGCTTTCTCTGATCCTCTTCGGTTATCTCGATTTTCTGAATTCGTTTAATCGCTTTAGCCATTATACCCAATCCCCCTTTTCACAGCATCGCCAGGGAAAATATAATCCTTCCGCGCCCATTTCTTTTGTACCTGCACACCGATTTGCGGCTGCGGATTGCCGTTGCGGTGATTGATCTTAGGCAACGGATTGGTTCCATCGCGCTTCAAAATTTCCAATTTGGCCGATGTTTCTTTGTATGCAGGCGTATCGGTATCCTTATCAGCATGGCTGCCTGTCAACAGGTTGATCGCTGCTTCCCCTGAATCGTTCATTGGCAGATACACTTCCTTCCCTTTGACACGATCAGTGATCAAGCACTTCACTTTGACATTTCCGAAAGGCGATGTGAGTCTGACAAGGGTTCCGTCCTGAATTCCCCGCTCTGACGCCAGTTCAGGAGAAATTTCTAAGAACACTTCCGGCGTTTTTTTCGAAATCCCTTTTGATTTGTAGGTCAGGTTCCCTTCGTGGAAATGCTCTAAGAGCCGCCCATTGTTGACGTGGATGTCATATTCCTCACCGAACTCTTCAGGCTCTGTCCACTGAACAGGATAGAGTTTGGCCTTGCCGTCCGGGAAAGGGAAACGCTCTGTAAAGAGTAAAGGCGAATCCTTTCCATCAGCGCTTACAGGCCATTGCAGGGAATTGTAGCCTTCAAGGCGTTCATAGGTGACGCCGGCATAAATCGGCGACAGCATGGCTGCTTCCTCCATAATCTCTCCAGGGTGCTCATAGTGCCAGCCGGCGCCAAGCTTATTGGCTACCTCCATAATAATCTGCCAATCAGGCTTTGATTCGCCCAGCGGTTCAAACACCTGATACAGCCGCTGAATACGGCGTTCTGTGTTTGTAAAGGTTCCTTCTTTTTCGAGGCTCGGGCTCGCAGGAAGAACAACATCAGCAAACTCGGCTGTTCGTGAAAAGAAAATGTCCTGCACCACAAAGAAATCAAGCTTTTCATATGCGGCGTGTACATGATTGATATTGGAATCGACCAGACCCATTTCTTCACCTTTTACATACATCGCTTTCAGCTGGCCGGAATGGATTTTTTCGATCATTTCGTGGTTGGTCATGCCCGGATCCTTCGGCAGCGGCACACCCCACGCCCGCTCGTATTTTTGGCGGACTTGTTCGTCCGTCACTTTTTCATACCCCGGCATTCTGTCAGGCATGCTTCCGAAATCACTTGCCCCCTGCACGTTGTTATGGCCGCGCAATGGGTAAGAGCCTGCTCCCGGTTTACCGTAGTTTCCTGTCACCAGCAGCAGATTAGAAATTGCCGTGCTCGTGTCGCTTCCGCCAATATGCTGTGTCACGCCCATTGCCCACAATGCGCACACACTGTCAGCCTGACCAATCATCTCCGCCATTTGGATGAGGGTTTCTTGATCAATTCCGGTTTTCTCCTCGGCATATTCAAGGGTATACGGCGTTAGGCTTTTCACATATTCGTCCCGTCCGTTCACTCTTTCCTGCAAAAAGCGTTCATCTGCCTTGCCGTTTTCAATTAAATATTTGGCGATGGCATTCAGCCAGACGATATCTGATCCGGCACGCGGCTGGACAAATAAATCAGAGCGCTCTGCCATTTCGTGTTTTCTGATATCCGCTACGATCACTTTCTGTCCCCTCAGCTTATGAGCCCGTTTAATGCGAGTGGACAAGACCGGATGCGATTCAGACGTGTTCGAACCGATAATCAACACAAGGTCCGCTTCCGCGATATCTGTAATCGACCCTGAGTCACCGCCATAGCCGACTGTCCGGAACAGGCCGGCAGTCGCAGGAGATTGGCAATAGCGCGAACAGTTGTCGACATTATTTGTGCCGATGATCCCTCTGGCCAGCTTTTGCATGAGGTAGGATTCTTCGTTTGTACATTTAGAAGATGTAATAAAGGAAAGCGAATCCGGGCCAAACTCCTCTTTTAAATCCGTGAACTTACTGGCGATCAGCGATAACGCCTCTTCCCATTCAGCTTCGCGGAAATGGTCGCCTTCTCGGATCAGCGGCTTTGTCAGGCGTTCCTCGCTGTTGACGAAATCCCAGCCGAACTTTCCTTTTACACAAGTAGAAATGCCGTTGGCCGGCGCTTCCTCCTGCGGCTCGACTTTCAGAATGTCTCTGCCCTTTGTCCAGACATCAAAGCTGCAGCCGACGCCGCAGTATGTGCAGACGGTTTTCGTTTTTTTGATTCGTTCATCACGCATGGCAGATTCCATATCGGAAATGGCGAGAATCGAGCCGTACCCTGTTTCTACGCCTTTTGTGATCTCGATCATCGGACGCAGCGTTTCGTCATCGATTCCTGTTAAATATCCGGCTTCCCCCTCCATTCCTTTTTCCATCATCGCATTACATGGACAGACGGTAGAACAGTGTCCGCATGATACACAAGATGACTCATTGATCGGCACATCATTATCCCAAATGACGCGCGGGCGTTTCCGCTCCCAGTCTATGGTCAGTGTTTCAGTTACCTGAACATCCTGACACGCTTCGACACAGCGTCCGCACAAAATACATTGATCCGGATCGTACCGGTAAAACGGATTTGATTCATCCTTATGGTAAGGCTTCTGATCAAACGGGATGCTTTGGTGATTGACTTTCATTTCTTTCACCGTATTATGTATTTCACATCCCCCATTGTTGTAATCGCAAACTGTACAATAAAGCTCATGATTATATAAAATCTTGTCCATCCCGATAACCTGCGCTTTTTTCACATCAGACGAAAGCGTATCAATGACGTCGCCATCCTTTAATTCAGCGGAGCACGACCTCTTCAGCTCGCCATTGATGCTGACGATGCACGTATCGCATGTTTCAATCGGCCCTAAGCTAGGATGATAGCAAACTTGCGGCACTTCAATCGAGCTGTTATTCAAAAGCTGCAGCACCGTCTGTTCCTCGGACGCTTCCATTTCAACGCCGTTTATTGTGATTTTTTTATTGTCAGCCATCTCCATTCCCCTTTCTTGCTTGTGTATATACCGAATTACCCATTTCTCTTCCCTTGCAAGGGATCAATAAAACATACAAAGCACACTCACATGTTTTATTGCATCCTCACCGGGAAACGAGAGGGTAGATGAAAAAGAGGGATCAGCATGAAAAAAAACAATGTCTGTTCTAACCGTGGCAGCAGCACTGACAGGCTCTCTTTCCGGCTTTGGGGCGGCGTCCTTTTCAACACCGACAAACACCGTAACTGAAGGCGCGCAATCCTGCATAGACTTCAGCCGCTCCTCCTGTGAAGCTGACGACCTTTATCATACGATACATCCGAGTTCACACTTGATAAGGGAAAGGAGCGTCTCCCATTTCGGCCAATAAAAAAGCGGCCACCAAACAGCTGCACAATATCCGTGTGCAAAAAATCAGTGTCCGCAGGCTCTCCTTCTTGGACTCAGGTATACGTTCGTTTTCTTGTCTCTATCGTATGACAAAATGGAATAGAAAAAGTCCCCATTTTATCCCCCTTTTTGTCGGATTTTTCTCGGACTGGAACATAAAAAAACCTTGAAAGGCAATAGCCAATCAAGGTTTTGGTGATTTCAGCAGTATTTCTCTTTAATTTTCCAATATTAATTATCTTTGACAATCGGCTCTAAACTCAGCACCGTACCAATGGGTCCTAATTTTTCAATTAGTTTCTTTGCCTTTCCATATGGGAATCTCTCCATTAATAAATAAGGGGGATTTTTTGAACCCTTTAGTAGGTCCGCTGTTGAAATCTCAATACCTAATATATTCTTTATTTTTATTAAATCTTTCAATCCTCCATCAAGAGGCTTTGCTAACACTATATTGCATGTATCAGGTGGCTCACTTATTGTTTTCTGTTCCGATTCCCTTATAATACAACCGCTATTCACCCATTCAATAAAATCTGAAGTGATTACAGTAGCATGGCTTGGATCCATGTCTCCAGAGTCAACAATCAATACTTCTGTTTCCTTTTCATTTTGAAGCATTAAGAAAACATTACCTCCGCCATCATCTCCAATAGCAACATATCCTCTTGCATATTCATCTACTTCCCATGTCTCGTTTCTTTCCACAATATCTTCTGTACCATAAATAGCCACCTCACCACCAATTGAAAAACCATTTGTATTTCTTAATAAATCCTTATATACATTTGGTAATTTAGCTTGTAGAATATCTTCTGACTCTTGAATTTCACTTTCACTTGCTGGAGTATTTTTTATCAAATCTGAAACCATTGATAAATCAATCACTTTACAAAACCTCCCAAACCATCGAAATATTTATATGCATCCTTCATTGCTTTTCGGGTAGCTTTTTGATCAACACCTGCTTCAATCATTTCCCTATAACTCACATTAAATTCATAACGTATGTCAGTATTAAATCCCTCGATTTTTCTTCGCTTTCTTTGCATAGAAGAGATTTTTGCGTGTGAATGCCCCGAGCTTGACGGGAGAAGTATTGCGGATGCTTTCTTTTCGTTATAATCAAATCCACCTTCTTTAGCCCATCTTTTCGCCCACTCATTTTGTATTGGGTGGTGAGACTGTACTCGATTATCAGAAGCAATATTTTTGTTCCCTGGTGCACGATTAACCCCTGGGCTTAAATAGCCATGTTCATCAACATCTTCCTTGAGATATCCCCCTGGCCTTTTAGCAGTACTGGTCGAAACCCTTTTCGCCGTCTTCGCACCTTTATTCGCTTTGAAAACATATTTTCCTACCTTGACTACTTTAGTAGCGGGTATGACAGAAACACCGGACAGGATACGGTCAGTGACGGATAGTTTTTCACCAGTCACAGGGTCAACACCTGTTATCGCTCTATAACCATCATAACCACCGGACAATTCTCCAACTGTGTCTTTAGCCCAATCAAGAGCTTTTTCAATGTCGCTTTTCTTCACTCTGCTTTCCGGTATACGACTGACAAGTTCGTATTTCACTTCACCGCCGGATATGTATTTTCGGACAATTTGACCGTTTGAATAAAGCATGTACGAACCGCCGACGAAGTCCTTGCCTGTACCGATTTCATCGGTGACATCGACAGAACCGAGCTTTTTGTATCCCTTCATATTATATACTTTGCCTTTGATGATGCGAATACCTGTATCAATCTTTTTAAAATGATCTGCTTTGGTAAGTGAATCGACTTCAGATTCTTCTTGATCGGACAATTTTTTTAGCATGAATTCCATCGGGGAAGGCTCAGCATTTTCTAACTCTCCCTTTAAACCGCCGACCGGACCGTTAATGTTTGTATTCTCATCCGGTTTTAAAATTGAGCCTTTTTTATAGCTTGTGATCTCGATTTTGGGGCCTGTGTACATTTTCTCAAGCTCTGTGATGTATTTTTGCATCGTTTCAAGGTCTTGTTCAGCAGTTTTAAGAGCGCTTGTCTGTTCGCGGTCAAAAGTGTGCAGCTTTTCAATTGTCTGATTGATTTCCTTTAATGCTTTCCTGTTCTGTTCGTGAAAATCGCTGTCATTCAAATCAGGCAAATCGACGATGTGGCTGACTTTTGCGATCGAGGCATTTGTTTTAGATACCAAACGCTTCGTTGTGCGGTCGGCCGCATTCACCCCTTGTTCCAGCTCGTGTTCGAGAAAGGACTGTGCAATAAATCCGTTGTGGTTTGGTTCTAGGGAATTCAGCGCGCTTTTCAATTTCTTCAGCGTGGAACGATATTCCACTATGAAAGTATCATAGAACCGCAAAAAAGGAGTGTGGCACTCCTCGTAAAAGGCGCGGATCGCGTCTCCGCCTTTTCCTTTTAAAGCATCATCAAGTGATGTAATACCCTCTACGGCTTTTTTGACTTTGGCGAATTCATCAGATTGATGTTTTAATTGTTCCAGCGTTTGATCAATGGCTTTGTGCAACGCCTGAACGTCAAGAGTTTTCATAGCATTCTCCTCTAATACTAAAGTGACATACCACGAAATATTTTACCACTTTATAGAAAAGAATTGGTGAATAAATCCTGTCAATCCATGAAAACGAATCTTATTGAGTAGGTCTTAGACCCTGACACGTTCAACTTGTTATTTTCAAATGCCAAAAAAGGAAAATCATTGTCAAAAAAATGATCCTTTATGTAAAATGAATCATATGCAGAAAAAGGAAAAGATCAGACATTAATTTTTTGAATATTTAAAAACAACTATATGAAAGGATGCTGGTGGCATTGGAACCTAAAGTTGCGTTTGAGAAAGTCGGTAAAATGCTTAATAATTGGTATTGCTTTATTAGACAAAACAATATTCAAAATGCTACTAAACTGCGGGAAGCACTTCAACATTGATAAACTCTTTACGCTGCGTGTCTCTATTAAGATGAGAGTAAACAGCTAAGATTATTGATTTCGAGAAACCAAGAATTGAAATTATATTTTGGCAAAATACAGCAAAGACCGCGAGCGTGGTTTCCGATGGGGGATAGTCATGAAAGTGAACCAGGCAAATCTAAAATAGATAATTCTTTTTTGATATGGGCGCGGAATTTAGAGTCTTTTAAAAATTTCAGCAGGAACCCATTCATATTTCGAGAAAGTTTTGCTTTCTCGACTGGAGTTAAATCATTTGCAAAAAATGCAATATCTGTCTGGTTTCCATCTTTATCTGTCGCATACATTGCAATTGTAAGAATAAACGCGGTAGATCCTCCCTTTTGTCCCGCATGAACAAGCCATTCACAATTGTTTGGATTTCTCATTATTTGTTCCATTACTGGATCAAGATATTGATATACACTTTCACTAAAATATACTTTGCTATTTAGCTTTTTCATAATAGATACATAATCTCTAGTCGTTGATCGGGGCAAACGGTCGGACCAAATTTTTTGAAAATCATTGTCCAAAGTTTTTCTTAATTGTTTTTTTTCTTGATCAGTTAGTGGTTGGCTCAGCCATCTATTATGAATTTCAATCGCTTTATTACGGTATTCATGCATATCCATGTTTTTCATTACTTCTAGGACTTCTTTTTTCGATAAGTTCTTTTCGTTCATCAGTTGGGCAGGTATATAAAGTGCACTTACAATGGGATACATCGGCTCATGCTTTAACATATCTAAGCTCTTTGGAACATGATTGATGTTTTGAAGCCCCAGCACCTCAATTAAGTATTCAGTATTTGCATTAGAACTGTAAGCAATCATCCCGTTGACTACCTCACATAATGGAACACGATCTATCTCTTTGTCTTTTTTCAATTGAATAATCCAAGTCTCATGCGCACCGCCGTCTGTTTTTGGGATATAGAAATTCTCTAATTCCTTTAATCTTACTTCTTTTTGCGGATCGATTTTTCCTGCTGCTGCTTGTTGTGCATATTCAATGGCTAAGATGATTTTCACAGTACTTGCCAGAGGGAGTTGTTCGTTTACGTTAACATCAACCCAATTCTCATCGTTGTGTTTTATGGATAATGAGACATTCCCGCTTCCTGATTTTGCTTTAACAAACTGTACAATATACTCTGGATTTAACTTTTTTATTTCCCTCCGAAACATAAGAATACCGATTGCTATTACTAAACCAAGAGAAATTATTATACCTGCAATAATCAATAGTGCAATCTTCAATTTAACACTCCCTATAATGTTCAAATTACTATAGATACGAATTAAATAATGTTAGGTTTCAATTTCCTTCACACCAGCTCTTATGGTACGCAGTCCAGAAACCGTTCTTCTCAGGATTTCTGGGCATCATGGTCCATCCGAATGACACGGCCATCATCACGTTGATACTTAAGCTGGAATCACCAGTCCACCGCTTTTAAGAGTAGCAAACGTTATTTCTGCCTTTTTGATAATCTCCTGGTTTCTCATCGTAATCTTCCTTTTAAAATAAGCCATCCCAAACGGCCTTTTTTAAATAAGTCTTGATCGGTTTTAATTTGTCATCAAGCAATTTCTCAACCTTTTTTCAATTCGTATTCGATTCTGCCAGACGAGAGCTCACAGAAATCTTACGACCGCCTTTTTCTACTGGTGTTTGGTGCTTTGCTTCAAAAAAGAAGTTTTTCAGCAAATTAAAAGCCCTTTTTCTTCATTGGCAGAAGAAAAAAGGCTTCTCTTTTTTTCGTTGGTTCAGCGGTCGCGACCATTAAATCCGGGTTATGTCACCTTTTTTGATAACGCATTCCAAGCTTATGCGACGAGAACTCAAGCTTCTTTTTTGACCTTGAAATCGGCCGGCGCAGCCTAGGATTCCACTGCTTCACCGACGATGTTGCTTGTCGATCTGCCGTTTTCATGCAGAATATCTGTTACATATGAAGGCTCACTACACTTCAGTGCAGTTGATGACTTCTGTTGGCAGAGTTGGACGCCAACTTGCCAACAGGTTTCCATAAATGTATATGGCGGGGACGAAACATCTCTTCTGAATTAATTGAGGGATATCAGGCAGATCACTGTATTCCTAAACTTCCATTCATTCAGTTTTCAATTTCCTTTTTTCTGTCAATTGCAATTTTATGCAATAATGTACAAGGGTTTGCTCATCATGTTCATTCATCTTGATAAATTCAACTGTCATGAGCTGTTTGTTTGTTCTGCGATCAATGTAAGTGCGTTTAACTTGAGCATGGACGTCAATCACATCTTCATCATGTCCCTCATTTGGCAGATGGATACTTAGATTCAAATCTTCTTCCGGTTCGTGTTTTTGCGTTTCTTCAATGATTAACGCAGCGCCTCCAGCACTGATATTTGCTGTATATGTTTTAAACATTGAGCCAGATCCATATGGGCGAACAGTGACGGGAAGCGTTGTATTGACTCTAAAAAATTGCCGTCTTTGAACTTTTTTCATTTGAACTTCTTCAGGTAAATACATATTTAGTACAGGTATATCCTGATAAATTTCTCGGCCTTTTATTACACTATTAAATTTATATGGGACTTGTTGCTCATTTATAAAATGAACTGTTACCGCTGTATTTGTTGGAATAATAACAGTTCTCCCCGTTTCTTCATCAACAGGATAATGCACTCTTAAAACATTGTCTTCAATTGATAACACTTTACTTTTCGCAAGGACATATTCTTGAATTTCGTTTTCAAATTCTATTGTTATAATATTTCCTAAAGATAACAATGGACATCACTCTTTCAATTCTACTTAATCATTATATCGGTACTATGACATATAATTTTTAAAAAAGAAAGAAGAAAGCATTGAAGAAATTGAAAGACTTATCATACCCATGGGACCGTAACGCTTTGTAATGACGATCACGCGCAATACTGCATAGACTCCATTCGCTGCTCTGTGAAGATGACGACTTCATTATCATTCAATACATCATTTGATCAGGGATAGGTGTGTCTTCCATTCTATGCCCCTTTTTTCGATTTTTTTCGGAGTAAATATAAAAAACCTTGAAAGGCAATAGCCAATCAAGGTAATCCTTCAAAGTTAATCAATTCTCAAGTCAATTTAAGCATGAATATAATAGTCTGGTTCTTCATCCATTTTCTTCAAAAACTCTTCGAGTGATGGCCGCTATTTTCTTGTCAAAATAATATACTGGACAAATACCGTTCTCTTCTTCCCGTTCTAAATCTAGAGTAAGATATGTCCCCTCACCCTTCAAAAAAGACTAACATGTTCATGGGGATCCATTACTCTATCTCTATGGGTTTTATCAAGATTACAAATAAAACCATACCCTACTCTTAAATAAAACTCTCTTAGTTCATTAGGGAATTTTTTAGAAAGCTCTTGTTTGACTTCCCCAGTATTTACTTTTATTTCTTGACCCATTTTTCATTTACTCCTTGCTTCGCGCTTCGCGTTCTCAATCTTTTTCTCTAAAGAACGAACTTCCTGGCTGAGCGATTGAATATCCTCTTCTAAAGATTTGATTCGTTCATCGATTTTGCTTAAAACATCAGAAAGCTGTTTTCCGCTGATGTCATTGTAGGCAGTCTTCATCAGGCCTCGAATACGGTTAAAGGAGTCAGCAAGACTGCCTTGCCACGAATGAGACGACAACTGTGGTTCGGTGATCGTCTTTTTAGAATCAGAGAACTCCGTTTTGTCTTTTTCTAGCTCTTTGCGGCAAGCTTTCAGCTCTGTCAAAAATTCTTTCTTCATCGATAAATCAACTTTCATGATATCTAAAGCCAGCGTTTCTCCAAGTATTGAACCGATCATATGCAATACCTCGCTTCCCGAAAAATGTATGACAAAAGTAATGACCAACTAAGAGTTTACCACTATACGGAAAGGAATTGGTGAATAGATCCTTTCAACTATTCTTTAATCAAGAATTTCAAGCGCATAAAAAATGCCGCTAATGAAACGGCTGCAAAAAGATAATTCAAAACTTATTTCTAAGCTAAACAACAACATCATGACTGAGAGCGCTTGTGATGTTTCTTGAAGCTGATATACTGCCTCATTTATGCGATCCGTAAGTTTTTCTGCTGCTCGGGTTAAATACTTTTCAGCAAATCAAGAAATACTGATGAAAAAGGTGGTGTCTTTTTTGGATTTTCCAATCATTCATACAAACTTTTGGGATGCTGTTATAGCAGTGCCAATTATTTTGATCGTCACACAGATAATTAAAATTTTTCTCAAGGTTCCCAAAAAGTATGTCCCATCAATTGCGATCGCACTAGGCTTAATCATATCTGTTTGCATAAGCCATCGACACAGCCTCATAGCTGGAGTATTTATGGGCGGATTCTATGGTTACGCAGCTATTGGTTCATATGCATCATTGAAAACAACCATTTCATCATATAGAAACAAAAAAGCATAAACAGGCAGGAAAAATATATCCAGAGTTGAATTCGCTTTTTTTCCGCTTTTATCCCCCAGAGGAGGCGCCCAACGTAAGTTCACATGTTCTTAAATACATAAGCCTTAATCATCGAATAGGAAGTTATCCTGTTTGATGTCTGCCATTGAAAGGATCGGCGTCGTTCCTGCTGCACGCCCGGTTTTGCTTTATGATTTTTGTGCGCCTGTTCTCTTTCCCTTGATATAGGGCTGAAGATTGATTTCCCGAAAAAGCGAATGAATACCACCTCAACAGACACAATAAAAAGAGTTGATATTTCAGCACAATTCGCAAAGGAGTGAAACCATTGTATTGAATGATCATCAGACTGAAAATGCCCCTTTCTATTTTAAAGGAAACATAAAATTCAATAATATGGAGTGATAAACGTGACGCAAAAACATGGAGCAGACAGACCCGATGACTACAAAAGATTTTCTTCAGCAGACAAGGAATACGATTCTCAGCAATCGTTAGACAGCAATGCTAAGACAGAGAACGTTAATACTGAAACTGATAACAAAGAAAACATGAATGACAGCACGGATGTGGCAGGAAAATATTTTGACCCCTCGGATTATGAAGGAGCCACGCAGTTGGAAAAAGGATTGGCTGAAACTCATGAACAAGTCAGTGATGACTATTTTGAAGGAACGATCGATCAAAATATGGATTAGTCATTTGAACGGCGGAACTAACTTAAAAAGTAAGTTAGTTCCGCTTAGATTAACAAAGTATCGATGTTCTCAAGTCCCAAATTAATCATTCAGTAAATCAAAAGTGATGACCGAATGACAAGCTTAGTCTTTTTACTGCCTCATCTCTAGAATTCCCTCAATGATCTTGACAATTATAAAAAGATGATTGATCCCTCCTTAAAATAAAAAAGACACAAAGCAAACTCATGATTGCGCTGGTTTTGTGTCCGAGGACTCTCCATTTAAGACTAATATTTTTGTAAATATCTATTTTTTTATTCCCTGTTTCCCTATTATTATCCGTGTCACTCTTTTCATGAAATTCAAATCCCGTCTCCTTGGTCTTCCGCTCCTTTACTTCAAAATCACTTTCAATCATTGCCAATGTGGCGCGATCGAAAGGAAAACAGCTACGCCTTCCGCCGATCGAACTTTTATATGAATCTTCTATATATTTGTGCTAAGATAAAGTCATCTTTTGACAGAAAGGCGTGCTACGATGAAAAAATATTTACTCATAACAACCAGAACCGAGAATTTTAAAGATCAATATGTGCCAGCCCATTATCAATTTTTGGACAGGCTTAAAGCCGAGAACCGCTTGGAAATGTTTGGCCCTTTCAGCGATGCTTCCGGGGGCGCTTATCTTATCAGCGCAGAGTCTCTCAAGGAAGCAACAGAGATCGGAAATTCTGATCCGATTGTTGACAGCGGCTCTTCAACACTTGTCATTAAAGAATGGCAGATTAAATAAACTATTTGGACATAGCCAACATAAGCCTCTCCAAACACGGGAAGGCTAATCTTAAACGGAAAATCTAGACCTGCGGGTCATTTTGAAATTACGGTAAAACAGTTTTTTCCCTATTGAAGGAGAATAATATAAACGGCCATCGACATTTTTTAAAATTCTTTGATTTTTCATGTTCCATATTTCTTTTCCTTCGTCGGTAGGGCAAGAAGCTATTTCTTGCAATCAACAACCTAGGGGGAGCCAAAGGTGAAATCGGCAGCCCCCTAGTCCCACGATTCAATTTTCTGAACAGTCACTTTGTTTATGATCAACCTTCCACCCATTCCTTCTATCCCTTTCACTGACTGCCATGACCGTCAGTTTTTTGTTTTTCATAGTTTTTGACAGTACCGCCTATCCCTTTCCCTTTGATCCACATGATCCCGTCTACATCTTTTTCATCTAGTAAACCAAGGAGCCTATTTGTTTTTCCGTTAATGGCTGCAGCTCCTGCATATTTGATTTCCCTATTGACACCGATAACGTTTGAAGCAAATAGTTCGTTCCAGCATTCATCAGCCCGGCAATCTGGGCTCCTGCTGTGTACGGATTAACATATTGGTATGTCAAGGTGATTCGATCTTTCTTTGGATCATTGACGCCCATTTAAATAAATTTTTTCAAGGGCAGTCTCTCGGCCTTCATCAACCCCTACAGCAAAAGTCAAACCAAGATCTTCAATTTCATGGCTGCTCGACCATCCGGTTAAAAAAAGTTGGAGAGGCTTTTACACCCTATCATAGCCATACGCGATTTTTGGTTTTGTGCTTCTCCTCAAAAAACTTCCATCTTTTTCAACTCATCTATGCTACAATAAAATGGAAAAAGGAGGGGGTTTTGAATGAAACGCTTTTTGCTGGTCATGGTGTTATTTTGTGGATTTTTCAGTTTTGGGAGCAGTGCTGAAGCTTATTCGTTCCCGCACAAGCTGAATCTTACGTTTACGGGAACTCATGTGGAGGACATTCCCTATAGCGACTCTAACGTTTCTCACTGGCATATTGGCTACAAGTTTACGATTTTTAATGCAGAAAACTGCAAAACAACGATTAAAATTCAGATGATGCATCTTTCCGGCAGGTTTATGAGTTTAAGCATTAAAGATTTTGAAGGGAACTGGCCTGATCGAACTGCTCAGGATGTCATCACATTGATGCCTAGGACTTACAGGCTTTATTTTGAGAATACCGAAGGTGAATGTAAAGATATTCGTATTAAAGGAACATACGGAGCTATTCCGCAAACGTATGATAATTTCTCGGTCTTCAGCCAAAGATAGCCGTTATAAAAGACTGCAGGAAGGCAATACAAGCATAAAGGCCCGAGCAGCATTTTGCATGATAGATACTGATATAAACGAATGTGGGGGAATCATTTGAAAAACTTTTGGATATACGAAGACGAAGATCCGTACACTTTAAAAAGCATATCAGAGAGAGGCATTCTGAAAGCTGAAAAAAAGTTAGGTGTGAGACTTCCGGAGGAATATAAAGCGCTTATTCTTGAACAAAATGGTGGCTATATCAATTTTAACGCCTTCCCTTCTGAACGGCCCACCTCCTGGGCTAAAGATCATGTCCAGTTTGACTACTTATTAGGCATAGGGAAAAAGGATGGAATTCTCGAGAGTAAAGCCTTTATTAAAGAATGGGGACTGCCTGACAACCTGGTCCTTATTCATGGAGACGGCCATACGTGGATAGCGCTTGACTACAGGGAGACGAAAGAAAATCCGCCCGTTCACTATTTTGACTCAGAATTTGAAGAGAATTTTAGATTAGCCGGCTCATTTGGAGAATTTCTCTCTAAACTTTATACAGATGACTCCATTGATGATGACCGCTGCGGACATACGGGAGGCATACATTCTGGGAATGCAGATATTCCCTATGTCTATTCGGAAGATGCCATCACAAAAGAAAAAGCGGAACAGATTCTGACTGAAAATTCGGCAGCCGATCTGTATCAGATTCATTACTACCCTATTGAAGGTTTGGATGATTTAAATTGGCTTCTGACAAAAATAAAAGAAAGCTCATTGATAGCAAATATTGACAATGGTATCGAACTTGCCGTTGTTTTGGAATCTATAATTTCACATCATAAAGATTTAATCCTTGATAACGAACAAACAAGAAGGCTGGTTTTAGACATTTCAGCTATTCTAAAGAATTTGAATGACTCTGTTATAGACATCCTTTTATTACAGATAAAAGATTCCCTTTAAAAAACAACTTTTACGTTGTTTTTTATTTATGTTTCCGCCCCATTCTTTAAACTCTCCTGTTCCGAGACCTCAATGTAGGCAACTGTTGTTACTCAACCCTTTTATAAAACATAGAATACTAAATAGATTGTTGGAAATTAATCCACAAAAGGAGTTAAGATTATGAATTTGAATGATATAAAAGGAGACTATAATGCCATTTTCGGATTAGGCCACCTCTGTTTAACTGCTCTTCAGCTTAGGAAAAACAATTTAAGGCCGTATGCAGGTCCTTTAGACTGGGTCGGTACCTCTTCCCTGACCGAACTGAACCGTCTTTTAAAGAATCGCTTTTCAAATTTTATGGCACCCCAAAATCTAAGGGTAACAGGCTACTCAACAGGTGTTTATACTACTGACCGTTATATCTCTTTAACAGATGATTATTATCATGTCGATTCAGCTCATGATTTTAAAGCAGATAAAAATACACTCGAACATCTTGCCACATACAATGAAGTGATGGAAAAATTCAATAGAAGAATCAACAGATTTTATGAAAAGATGTCAACCGCTAATCGGATCCTTTTTGTCAGAACTAACGGAACCTACAAGGAGGCTCAAGAACTGGAGTCCGTATTATCGGATTTAGTACAAAACGACTTCAGGGTACTCCTTATCAATCACTCAAAAGTTAAAGGAATTGTCGAGCAGAATTGGCCATTAAAAAGAATATGCGCGGTTACACTTCCAGATCGTGAAATCTGGCAGTCTAATGATCATCTGTGGAGAGAAATGCTTAATGGCGTGAATTATATCCCCTTTTAATCAAAACTTATAAGCGACAGGAAAAGGTTATAACATCATCTTAACCTTTTCCATACATACTCTTCTCTGAAAACTAAACCAAAAAGCTGGTCTTCAAACAGAAACAATTCCCAAAGAGCGGCCTTCTGAAGTCAAGCAAGGTAAGTTTATCACTGAATTTCAAAGGAAAGATCAATAGGCGCCTTCAGGGGATCGGGATAAGATATGGTCTCTAGCTTCCAGCGCTTTTTGTCTCACCTTTTCAAGATCTGCATCAACCAATCGACCGTTTCGTTTCACTGCTTTTCCTGCGACATATACGGAATCTACATTTCCGGTGTGCGCGCTTTGGACGATGGCCCCCACCGCATCAGTGAAAGGGAGCAAATTGACGCTGTCCGTTTTCACCATGATAAAGTCAGCTTCTTTGCCGGGGGAAAGCGAGCCGATTTTATGATCGAGCCTTAATGCCCTCGCCCCGTCAATGGTCGCTGCTTTCAAGATTTGTTCGGCCGATATGCTCAATTCGGGACCAGGCATGATCCCTTCTTTCAACAGCTCTTCATTGCGCTTTGCACGCTCTGCTTGAAGGGCAAATTTCATCTGTGCGAAAAGGTCACCTCCCGTCGATGTCACAACATCAACCCCAAGTGCAGTAAGAACCCTGTTTTTTAAGGCGAGCCCTGTAACAGGATAGCCGTGGCCCATCATCATCTCAATTTCTGGTGTCACAGAAATCGAGCTTCCGTGAGCCGCAAGCATTTTCATTTCTTCTTCACTCATCGCATTGGCATGCACCATATTTAAATCGGGACCGAGCAGCCCGGCTTGATTTAGCTTCTCAATCGAACGATCTTTCGCTCCCCAGTTGCCAAACGCAATATGCATGCTGCATAAGGCATCAAGTTCCCGGGCCGTTTCGATTTCAAACACAGATGTCTTCCATGAAGAAAACTCCGGACCGCGAATGGCAAGCCCCATCGTCAAAAGCTGATCCTTCGATTGAAAATATGCTTTTTTTACCCGTTTCGCTTCGTCCATATTCGAAAGATCACTGTCTCTGTCCCAATATTCGGCATCACCGGATGTTCCGAAAGCGAATACTGCGCGAATGCCGGCGTCTTTCAGTCCCGCAATCAGCTGGTCCGTATGATCAGGCGATTCAATCATCGTCCAGTCCAGCAAAGTTGTGACCCCTGCCTCAAGCGCCTCAAGCGCTCCTAAATAGTTCGCGACCCAATCATCCTCAGGCCTTCTCATTGATCCATAATTGCCATAATAAATCCGGTTTAAATAGGTTTGCAGGGACCAGTCGGCTCCGATTCCGCGGATCACAGATTCCCATACGTGGCGGTGTGTATCGACAAATCCAGGCATGATCAGCATGTTGGAGGCATCAACAATCTCAGCGTCTCCCGGTGCAATCGACTCGGCAACGTCCAGAATGACGGAGCCTTCAATCAGCATGTCCCCTTTTTCGATCGTATGAAGCTGCGGATCAAGAGTTACAATCGTTGCATTTTGAAAAAGTGTTTTTTTCATAACGGTTCTCCTTTCTTCCCAGCCAACTAGAAAAAACAGCATCCTATATGTACCATTTTAAAATAAAAAAGGTATAAATGATATTAATATGTATTGTGCGACTTGAAAATCCGCCTTCTGAGCTAGATGGAAGAGATGCAGTACACGATCACGTTAGAAAAAAAAGAAAGGTGAATTGCAGGAAACAGCGGTTGTTTAAATTGCAATGATGCGTTGTGTATTTATCGTAAATTCTGCTTTCATACTGCTCGCAATCACGATATACGGTTACTACCTCCCAAATGGAAACAGACCATAAAAAAGCTATGGTCTGTGAAATGAGTGAACGTATATTTAACTGCGATCAAAATATGGTATAATTAAGCTTTTATTAATAGCAATGGCCATAGTCCGACTTTTTTTCATAGCCTTTGCAAGGTTTTCCGCAATGATAGTGTTCATGCGAAACGTCTTTATGATGTGAATAAGTGTGCGGATAGTAATGAACATGTTCATATTTGTGATGGTCAATTTTTTTAGTATGCTGCGGATGAATATGAGGAACGACAGACTTTGAATACTTATGATCCTCACAATATTTCGTAGGGTAAACATGCGGCTCATGATGTTTTTTGCAGTACATGTGTACACGCTCCTTTCATTTTATAGATTCACTAGTACATTATGCTGAAAAGCTAAAGCCTGACTGCATAAGTACCTATACTTTGTCCCTATTTTTGCCCGTTCATTTTCTGAAGATCGTGTTTGGAAAATCTGCTTGATTACCCTGAAGCATCCGCCGGTTGAATACCCCTTGCTTCCGGAGTTAAAAAAAGACACTAAACAAATACTTTAAATGTTCGCTTAAAGTCCTTCATCTCCAATATACCTTGACGGACACTGTATGAATATGCAGCTCTGTTTTTGTATCGAAATGAACAACAAAGCCTCTTATTAATCCATAGAACTTGTTTTTTTCTGTAATTTTCATAACGGTCGCTTCGTCTTTAAATCCTGGCGGATGGCATGGCTCACCTACAATATATTGCTTTGAATGAACGGTGATTGCTTGAATTGACTTCATTAAATTCCATTCCCCCTCAGAAACGTCATGCTTCCTTCTGCTTCTGCGCAAAACGGAGATTCACCCTAGTAAAAATTGCGATTCTTCTCTTCCCTGGAGTGCAAAATTATTCGGGTATTTTTACGCTACAAACTGTAGAAGCAGTCTCGGTGATTATCATCATAACACGTTATCCAAAATATTCCTTTCTGCTTTTTGAACATTATGTGGCGGCAGCTCCTCGGTATAGAATCAACCGATAAACTGCGTTAAAATACGGTTGAACATTTCACGTTCCTCCCAGAACGGACCGTGTCCGCTGTATTGAAACGGAACAAGATATGAATTTCTTATTTTGCGGTTGAGTTCCTTTGCTTGTGCAAACGGAATCACCTTGTCTTGAACACCGTGAATGATCAAGGTCGGAGCAGCGACTTTTCCAAGATCATCATACAGTTTCTCATCTCTCAGCATGTCGATGACCGCTTTTGTTGACCAGCCTGCCGCCTGCAATCCCAATTGAAAAAACCAGTCCGAGAACGGTTGTGTAATATATTGAAAGAAAAATGTGTCGGTCACTTCACGCATCATCTTAGGACGATCGTGAGACGCTTGCTGAAGCAATTTGGCTGCCGTCTCTTCTGTAAATCCCACAGGTGCCGCTGCATCGATCAAAACCAGCTTTGAGACCCCGGAACCCCTGTATCGCGACATATAGCGAAGTGCTATGGCGCCGCCGGTTGAATGACCGGCAAGCGTGAAGCGGTTTAGTTGAAGCGTCTCAACGACAGCGCGGATATCGTCAGCCAAACGGTTGTAATTGTAGCCCGTCGCCGGCTTATCCGAACGCCCGAATCCCCGCCAGTCAATGCCGATACAGCGGTATCCCTTTTGTGAAAGATCGTCAAATTGATATTCAAACTGCAGATGGCTTAATGGCCAGCCGTGCAAAAATACAATTGTTTTGCGGCTTTGAGGATTAATGTCTTCTACGTACAGGTTAACGCCTGATTCTGCCTGAACAAAGTATCCCATGCCGTCGCCCCCAATCATGGTGTCTTTTACCATAAGGTACTCCCAAAATGTCAATAGGTGAATGTCCTGGCGGCTGAAGGTGAAGAATTTGAAAAGGTGTGACTGGTTAGACTATTTCAAGATACGGAGGTGGTTCAATGATGAAACGCTTGGGAAGTCTTGCGCTGTCGCTTGTCCTCATGCTGCCTGCGGCGGCGATCCAAGCGCAGCCTGCCGCACCAATACCTTATCCATGCAGCGTCGTTCTTCATCCAGCCCAGGATATTCCCAATGCCCGTGGAACGGCTTTAATTGCAAAAGTGAAAAAACCGTATACCGAAGCACCTGACAGTCCAGTCAGGGAACGGCGAAGCGTCGGCATCTACGCCGATTGGCTTCCGGCCCCTGCTTCATTTGGAGATTATGATCAATATGAAGGAATGGCCCGGATACCGGACCAGATCAGCTGGCGCTTCACCATGCATCTCGTCCGGGAAGACGCGCCAAGCTGGTTTGGCGGAAGTCTTTGGGCGGGCAAATTTGATGAAATATCATCAGAGCTGACTGTGAATACCCGAGTCGAAGTGCGTCCTTTCAATTCGAAGACGAAAAAGGCCGGCCGAGCTGTTTTGCAGGGGACTTTGCAAGGTTGCAGGAACTAAATGAAAAAAAGGCCGCAGAAGCACCATTAGGACGCTTCTTACGGCCTTTTTTTCATGAGAAGAACTTTTTCTTCCGGAAAGGTTAGTATTTTTCGTAGCGATTACAAGGTTTACCGCAGTAAGAGTGATCATGATAAACCGGCTTATAGTTTGAATAAGAATGCGGATAATAGTGAACATGCTCGTATTTCTGATGATCCACTTTTTTAATATGCTGCGGATGGATGTGAGGAACGATCGTTTTAGAGTATCTGTGATCCTCACAGTACCTGGTAGGATGCACAACTGGCGGCAGAACGCGCGGTTTGCAGTAAGACATAAGCACTTCTCCCTTCCTTGAGTTTCATTCTTCATTATCAAAATATGTTGATTAGCACAAACTTGTACTAATACAAGAAACTAAAAAACCGTCCATTTTCCCCGCCTTTTCACTCAAAAAAGAGTTTCTCTGATAGTATAATAAAAAAATACTAATGAAAATGGAGTTGGACAGATGGATGTGATATCGATCGTTTCTTTTTTAGGTGCGGCTGTACTGCTTACACTTATGCCGGGCCCTGACAACTTGTTCGTTTTGGCACAGAGCATCTCAAAGGGAAAATCGGCAGGTACAGCAACCGCATGCGGGCTATGCACAGGGTTAGTCGTCCATATCACAGCTGCTGCAGCAGGTATTTCTGCTGCGATCTATCAATCAGCTGTCGCCTTCTCGATCGTGAAATATGCAGGTGCAGCCTATCTGTTGTTTTTAGCTTACCAGTCTTTCCGGCGAAAAAGTGCTGGTTTCAATCTTGAAGCTAAAGATTCATTGAACCGCAGAGCTTTATACCAAAAAGGCGTTGTGATGAATCTATTAAACCCGAAGGTCTCATTGTTCTTCCTTGCCTTTCTTCCGCAATTTATTCATCCCGGCACCTTCAGCGTGACAACGCAAATGCTCGTTTACGGCATGTTATTTTTAATTCAAGCGTTTGTGATCTTTGTGATGATCAGCCTGTTTGCGGAAAAAGTCGGAGACCGGCTGCGCAGAAGTCCGCAAGCCGCCAAAAAAGTTCATTTGCTGGAAGGGTCTTTATTCGCTTTGATCGGGCTTAAAATAGCGGTCAGCCAAAGGTAGCCGCTGAAAAAAAAGGTGTGCAGCCGGCACACCTTTTCCCGATTTTACCGCTTATAACATTTGACGCGTTTACCATTTCCGCCGTCGGCGCCGCTTTCAAGGACACAGCGGCAATGTCACCCCTAGAACATCGAGGTTCATGTGAAAATGAACAGCCCTGCATTCCGTGATTCGTTTTCAAGCTTGATCTAGAGCGGGAGCTGATGTTACGGAATCGAAGTGATTTGTTTCTTTGGCTGGAGTCGAATCACAAGACTGTCAAATTCTGCAGCGCTTTCTTGCTGTGTTAGATTCTTCCTTCGTTTCATTGTATAGTGGAGTGCCAGACAATGAGACAAAAATCAAAATACCGTTGTTCTCTATCCTCCCCCCTTTCTTTGAAGCCAGTATACAAATTTCCCGCTGCTTCGTAATGATGCAAATCGGTTATTTTCCGCTCAATCCAAATCATCAGATCGAGCAAAGCGGACACATCGATCTTAGGGATGGCAGATCAGTCAATCGATGGGCGTGGGTCTTTTTTGATAGAATATGCCGCTTTTTAAGGAGAAACGGGATCGTTTAATTGCTTTAATCAATGAGATTCATTTTCGCTTTTTATCTGCAAAGCGAGTCTTTTGAATTTATTTACAAATGGTATTTTAAATGTTATAATAAATTGTTTACAGAAATAAATTCTATTTTTATTTATATAAATCGATGAATTTAAAATGAAGGAGGTAAAAAGATGGCCAAGACTTCAATGATTGTCAAACAAAAACGGGAACAAAAGTTCAAAGTCAGAGAGTACACCCGCTGTGAACGCTGCGGCAGACCGCATTCCGTGATTCGGAAGTTTAAATTGTGCCGCATCTGCTTCCGTGAGCTTGCTTACAAAGGGCATATCCCCGGCGTTAAAAAAGCAAGCTGGTAAGAACGACTTCGTCAGCCTTTTTAAGAGGCTGGCTTTTTTGATTTAGGCTCTGTTGAATTTTAATGTTTATATTGCATGAAAATAGAGGAAATCCTATGATTAGGGTTTCCTCTATACTTGTTCAACTAACATCTCTGTTAGCTGGATAAGAACTATTGAATCAGTTGCTCATTATACACACTCATTGAGTGTACATTCTCTTTTAATAGGTTATCAATGATTTGCTTTATTACATTTGGTTCTCGTAAGTCTTCGTTCTCAAATGTTACAAGGTCACTTACTTTTATCCACTTGCAGTCTGAAATTTCATCTTCTTCGAGCTTGATAGAACCTCCGGTAACTTCACCAATAAAATGAAATAAAATAACTTGATTCTTCGTTCTGCTGATAAAATTATATACACCAGCAGCCGCAATCAGTTTTACGTCCAATCCAGTTTCCTCTTTAACTTCTCTTCGAGCTGAATGGAGAATGTCCTCTCCATATTCGATACGTCCACCCGGAAAGTTCCACTTATGAACGGCGGTAGGCTTATTCTCTTTTATCATCAAGACTTTATCATCCCGTAAGATTGATACACTGGCTACTAAAACAATTCCATTTTGCGACATCCATTTCTCCTTCATTTTCATTGGTTTGACTGGCTTCTTCTTTCATGAATCTGCTTTGTTCATTGAAAGCTCTCAACGCTTTGCTCACCTTGAGAATCAAACCGAACTCTTGTTCTGTTTTTATTATATCAGGTATAAGCATCAAACATCAATATAAGCGCTCATGAGCCGTCACTGTTCAATATTTGAACAAACCCGTTTGTTCCGTCGATTCGGATGTAGGCGCCGTCTTCTATGATGTCTGTCGCTTTGTCAATTCCGACGACCGCAGGAATGCCGTATTCCCTTGCCACTACTGAACCATGAGTCATCATGCCGCCCACCTCCGTAATCAGTCCAACCGCTGAAGTAAAAAGCGGAGTCCAGCCCGGATCAGTATACGGCGCCACTAAGATGTCCCCTTGATTCAGCTTCGCGTCTTCAGGGCTCTTCACAACTCTGGCGGTCCCTTCAATGATGCCCGCAGAAACCGGTGTCCCTGTGAGAGCTCCTTCGGGACTTTTTGCATTTCGCAGCCTCCCTGTGATGATCTCCCCTTCACTTGTCATCACGCGGGGGGATGTGAGCTTTTGATTGGACATATGCTGCCGTTTTCTGTCTGTTAACCATTCCGGAATATTCCCGATGCTGCGATTCTCCAATAGCGCGATAAGCTCTTCAAGCGTCAAGTAAAAAACATCGTCTTCACAATTGAGGATTCCTTTTTCAACGAGGTGGCGGGCTTCTTTAAGAATGGCTTTTTTGTATAAAAACATCAATTTTACAAGTGTAAATTTATGATGCTCCCGCATTCCCATCAGGCTTCGATACATATGAACGAGCCGGGAGATTCTCTTTTTTTCCGTGAAACGAAATTGAGAGATGATTTCCTTTTTTGCTTCTTCCGCTTCCATTTCGCCTTGTTTAAATTTCCTCCTGTGTTCCCCTTGGGCAGTCGTCCGAATATGGCTGAGTATGGACGGAACGAGCTGAACCGGAGCCTCTGCCCATCTTGGCCTTGTCATATCGATTTCTCCCACGCACCGCATCCCGTACTTTTTGAGATAACCATCTAAACTCGCCTTCAATTCGGCGCCGCCGGGGATTTTGAGCAATTCTTCCATAAAGTTTTCGCTGTCTGCACGCTTGAAATAGTCAATGACTTCAGGATACTTCCTCGCTTGATCGGAAAGATCCCCCAACTCAAGACCCATTTCCGTTGTGACATTATGAGGCAGGGATTTATACAATTTTCCCAGTAAAATAGCGCTTTTTTCGTCCCCCAGCTTTTTTTTCAGCTTTTTTTCGAGCGCTCCGGCTGCAATCATTCCGCTGAAGACATATACAGCGACTTTTGAAAGCACGTCTTGGAACATCCTTTCCATTCCTTTTTGGATGACGCGGATCGTCTCAGCACCGGAAGTCCGGCTAAGCTTCTCCTCGGTGTCCGTCACGATCGCTTCAATGATCAATTCCGCTTTTTTCTCGGCTTTATCGGGGTTTTTCATCAGCAGGATTCCGACAACCTTTAATGCTGCCGGAATCAAAATCGGCATCAATCTCCCGGCAATATGAAACATGCCTTTTATCGAAATGGAATTAAGCTGTTGTTCTTTGCGCTTGACTGCCTCCGATACAGCAGATGCCATCAGCTGATCCATACCATTTAATACTTTAAGCAGCCGGCTTCGGGCGAATCTGAGGGAAAGAGCACCCGTAATATCGGCGAACACTCTTCCTCCCGCTTCGCGAAGAATCGGCTGTGCCGAAGGGTCTTTTTTTAAAAATCGGAGAACTTGGCTGATCACCGATACACCCAATGGTTTCATTGGATCGGTCATCATTTGGATATAGCCAAAATTAATCAATAC
Organism: Bacillus sp. FSL W7-1354; assembly: GCF_038002405.1. Classification (NCBI taxonomy): domain Bacteria; kingdom Bacillati; phylum Bacillota; class Bacilli; order Caryophanales; family Bacillaceae; genus Bacillus; species Bacillus sp. FSL W7-1354. Next base: position 1,287,963 of record NZ_JBBOCL010000001.1, read on the forward strand.
ATGCGGCTTATCATCAAAAACGTGTACGGCCGGGTATAGGGATGTGATCGGCCGGCTTTGAAGAATGTAAAAGCTGCCGCCGGCAAAAGCCCATTCTATATCCTGTTCCTTACCGTAGTGAGCCTCGATTCTGCGCCCCAGTTCTGCCAATTCGACGATTTTTGGATCCGGCAAAGCCTGTGTTTGTTGTTCTTCCGGAGAGAGGGTTTTCTGAACGGTTCCTCCTTCTGGAACGGAGTAAATGGCCGATTCCTTCTTCGAAAGTTGTTTTTTGACGATTTCACCTGACTGAACCTGATACAGATCAGCGCTCACAATTCCGGACACCAACGCTTCACCCAAGCCGAAGCTGGCATCGATGGAAACCGTTTTGCGGTGCCCCGTGATCGGGTCCGCAGTGAACATAATACCGGACACCTCGGGAAAAACCATCTCTTGCACGACAACTGCAAGAAAAACAGAGCGGTGATCGAAACCGTTTTTCGCGCGGTAGGAAATCGCCCTGTCCGTAAACAGAGAGGACCAGCATTGTTTTACCGCATCAAGAAGCTGATCTTTTCCGCAGACATTCAAAAAGGTATCCTGCTGCCCCGCAAATGAAGCTGTCGGCAGGTCTTCTGCCGTAGCACTGGAGCGGACAGCATAGGCTTTATCTTTGCCGGTCGTATCAACGCCTTCCAGTATCGCCGATTTGATCTCGTCAGGTATGGGAATCTGGGCAAGATGCTCGCGAATCTGCTTCCCCGCAATCCGAATCTGTTCCAGATCATCATGCTTGAGCTGTCCAAGCTGGTCGAGCAGGCTGTCGATGATGCCGCTTGTTTGTATGAACGCGCGATAGGCGGCAGTTGATATGCAAAACCCCTCGGGAACGGGAAAACCCGCTTTTGTCATTTCCCCGAGGTTCGCCCCCTTTCCGCCGACATAGGGCAAAGCAAATTGATCGATTTCATTGAAATACAGCACATATTTCTCCATTCTATCCTCTCCTTAGAGCCGCTTTTTGAAATTCCACGCCTCATTTTGGACGATTGATTTTGCCCTGGCCGGACTTTCAACACACTTTGTCTTATGAGGCATGCTTTTTCATACACAAATATTGAACACTGTGTTGATTAATATTCATCATGTTTATTATAATTGCACAAAAGGCGAATGCAATGAACAATCAATCAGCAAATGTTAAGTTCTCAACACAAACATGGACATTGTTGATTTTCATGGACCTCAGGAGGATTTGTATGACTGGACAAAAAAAAGACCGCAGGGTAAAGCGCACGAAAAAAATGATTAGAGACGCACTTTCTGAACTGATGAAAAATAAAACGTTTGAAGAGATAACCGTCACGGACATTACAACGAAAGCCGATATTAACCGCGGCACGTTTTACTTGCATTACGAAGATAAATACGATTTGCTGGAACAAAGCGAGGAGGAAATTATCCAAGAGATCAGTAACATTGCTAAACGCTCGATTCACTCAATGGACATATTAAATCAGGATGTGATTGATCATCCGCTAACGTTTGTCGTCGATATTTTTCAATATATAAGAGAAAACGAGGTTTTTATGAAGGCAATTTTAGGCCCGAAAGGCCCGGGTTCTTTCCGTTTGAAATTCAAATCGGTTTTGAGCATCAATTTAAAACGGCTGAAAAAAGCGATCAAGGCGGATCCGATCGTACCGGAGGACTACTTGATTTCCTATATAACCGGCGCTCATATCAGCGTCATGCAGCAATGGCTGGAAAACGGCATGAAAGAGACGCCGCATGATATGGCGCTCATTTTATCAAAAATAACCGGGATGGGCCCTGCATACGCGGCAGGACTGAGAAAAAAATGACAGGCTTTCAGGAAGAGGGATAACCCTCTTTTTTGCTTTTTTCGTGGTATGTATAAGAAATCAAAAACAATCCAAAATATAGTGAAAAAGGTGGTGAGACCATGCAGAAGAAAGGCATTCAAAACAGCAGCCTCGAGCAGCTGAAAAACGACCACGAAACAGAAAGCGCATTCCAGCAGGATAACAAAAGCAATAAACAGCAACAAAACAGGAATGCTTTAAAATAAGCTGAAAGGTGTGGAAACGAAATGAAGCATGTAAGAGCATTGTGTTTAAAATTTATTGTGAGCCTTGTCCTCTTATATGTGGTGCTAACTCTATTTTTTGGCGTTCCATTTGGCGAAATGTTTGTTTTGACATTGTTTTTAGGTGTGATCTCCTATCTGATCGGAGATCTTCTTCTTCTGCCGAGAACAAACAATACAACTGCAACAATGGGAGACTTTGGCCTTTCCCTCGTATTGATCTGGGCGATTCTCGCCATGCAAAATAATCCGCCGTATGGTTCGCTTGCTGCCGCTTCAATCGTGTCAGCAATCGGCGTCACAGTGTTCGAATATTTCTTCCACCGCTATATGGAAGCCAACGTTTTGGGCGAAACGGAAAACGAAAAACGGGAAAAGCCAGGCTCATTGCAGTATCAAAGTGAAGCATCGGAAGAACTTTACCCGGTTACCCCATCTAAAAAACAGGACGAAGACTAAGCACAAAAACCTGCCGATCGGCAGGTTTTTTACTTTTTATGCCCCGAGGTATTTTTTCCTCATTTAAAGGAATATCGGTCTTTTTCACGAATTGATAATAAAAAAGTGAGGAGGGCTAAAAATATGACACATCGCGCACTAAAGCATTTAGATTATCACAACTGGGCGAATCAAAGGGTGCTCAGCCACCTGAAAAGCCTGCCTGAAGAGCTGTTCACCCGGGAAATCCAAAGCGTTTTTCAATCTGTATCTGAGGTCGTTACCCATATGTGCGTGGCCGACGCCTTGTGGCTGAAAGTAATATCCGGAGCCGCTTACGAGGAAGCAAAGGAAACCGGCATGCGGCTGAAAGAAATGTTAAAGGGAAAAAAGATTGATGACTTCGTCTCCATTTTTCAAGACACGGCGCTTCAATATGAAACGTTTTTTGAAAATCTTGAAGACCCCGATGGTGAAATCACGATTGCACATCCGGCATTCGGCGAAATCAAAACGCCTGTTAGCGAACTCCTTCATCACGTGGTCAATCACGGCACGTACCACAGAGGCAACATTTCAGCGATGCTGAGGCAAATGGGTGAAGCGGGTGTGCCGACTGACTATGTTTATTATTTATTAAGCATGAAGCAGCCGACATAAATAAAAAACCCTTGTTCCGCTTTTGGAACAAGGGTTTCACAATTAAAATGATGCTGCAAGTTTTTTAGCTTCTGCTAAGCCGTTTTCAATGATTTTTTGAGCGTCGTCAGGAACAGCGTTGTGTCCTTCGATGACAACGGTATGCAGGTCTTGAACACCGAAGAAGCCCATGACGGTTTTCATGTAGTTCAATGACATTTCCATTGCAGCCATCGGTCCTTCAGAATAGAAGCCTCCTCTGGCATTTAACAGAGCAACCTTCTTGTCTCCCATCAGGCCTTTAGGTCCTTCAGGAGTGTATGTAAACGTCACTCCTGCGCGGGACAAGTAGTCCACATAAGTGTGAAGTACAGCTGGAACAGCAAAGTTCCACAATGGGAAAGCAAAAACAACTTTATCGGCTTTGACGAATTCGTCCAAGTAACGGTCCGCTACAGCTGCAGCTGCTTTTTCTTCCTCGTTCAATTCCATGCCTTTTCCTGCTTTAAATGTCCCGTTAATAGCATTTCTACCCAGGTACGGCGGGTTTTCTTTGTAAAGATCAAGCTCTACAATTTCATCGTTTGGATGATTTTCTTTATAGCTGTTAAGAAACGCATCATAAAGTTTTACAGATACAGCTTCTTCAGCAGTACGGTCATTAGCTTTAACAAACAATACTTTAGACATTCTATTTTCCTCCCGTGCTAACGTTTCAATATTTACTTACAAATAGTATGTTACTTTCTTTTAAATAGAAAGTCAACTCATTTATTTTGATGCCAAAAGATGTTTCTATCAAAAAAGCCCTGTTCATATTTGATAAAAAACAAACGATTGCTCATATCAGCAAGAACTTTCGTTCGGATAATACAACATTATTTAAGTTCAAGCATAAAATATTATATTATGTAGCATATTTATGCGTGGTAGGAATATGCTGCGAAGCAAATAAAAAAGTTTTCGTTTAGGTTACAATGGCACATCTCATTAGGAACATTTATATCGATAACAATATACAAACCAAGTGATACTTGCACTTAGTAAAGACAACGCAATCAGTGCGGTTAGATAACTATACGTTTGCCAAACTAGAAATGACCTCCAACTAGCCCCAAATATTGTGGGGAGGATTAGGCATAGGATACCTATAAAAATTGTAGTCACAAGCCAAAAAGCTATGAGTATCAATCTCTTTTTCGTTAACGGTAATTTCCTATTCTGTTTCTTTCTACGCACCCCTACAAAGAAAAATAGAATTGCTAGTAATGTTAGAGCAATTGTAGCGGAAGATAGGGCGATATCGGAAATCTGCATCAAACTCATTTGATAGCTTTGGGAGATGTTTCCGTCTAAAATATCCTTAATATTATATAACATATCAATATTTGTACTGGCACTATTGGATAATAGAGAGATACCTAGCTGTTCTTCTGGGAATAAGAATATATTTGTTGCAAACGTTGGATTACCACCTGCGTGTTGGATGAATGTCTGATCTGCATTCACGACCCACCCCGCCCCATAGTACAGTTCATCCACAGCCGCAACAGACCTATTGCCCTCATGTGATTTTGCAATCAGCCCTTGAAAGATTTCCGGAATATCTTCAACAATTCCCAATTGAATTCCCATCCAACGGGCTATGTCTTGAGAGGACGAAAACAGATACCCAGCAGGTGTGTTTCCTCTAAATTCCGGTGCATCATATGGCAGCGTCATGAAAAAAGCGGAACGATAGCCCTGTGCCAACTGACCTGTCGCTTGTACCTTACCTCTATTCGCATAAGTTTCATACAACCCCAGTGGTCGAAATACTTGTTCTTCCATAAAATCCTCAAAGCTTTGCCCCGATACGGTTTCTATCACCAAGCCCAGCACATCATAATTTACCGTCCCATATTCATATCTTTCGCCAGGTGGAAATACCACTTCGGCATCTATTAACATTTCAACGGTCTTTTGCAACATATCTGGTGTATTTCCCTCTGGGATATGCTGAGTATGATACCTATTGATTAACCCTGTAGTATGATGAAGGAAATGATTCAAAGTAACACTCTGCATGTCAACGGGCTGTCCCTGATATCGCAATGAGAACCAAGGTAAATACTCTACAACCGAATCGTCCATAGACAAAAATCCCTGCTCTTCCAAAAGTAAAATTCCTAAAGCAGTAAAAGCTTTGCTGACGGAGGCTAACTCCCATATGGTGTTTTCATTGGTCAAAATCCCTTCCTCAGAGTTTGCATAGCCGGATGAAAAGAAATAGGTATCATCCCTTGATTGTATTGAAACTGACATGCCCGGTGTGCCAGATATACGCCTAGCATCTTCTAATAATGATTGGATTGCAACAGACTCTTCCTCTGTCAATGCATAGGCTGAGGTGTTAAATCCAACAAACAACATAAATACTGTGATTATTGTTATAATTATCATCTTACTTCCCATGAGACACCCCCAGTAATAAAATATTGACTCGCTATCTGTGATCATGATGCCACTATATTTTTTCATTTCAAAGCAGACACATTATACCGATTATACAAGGGAAAAGGTTATTTCTGAATATGTAATGAGATTAATAAAATGGAAAAAGATAGATTAAGTTATGGCGCAGTACGTAAAAACTATTACCTTATCTTTGATAAACATAATAGAGAAATTTACATATTAAACATGATTATATGTAAATCTCCTTATTTTTCTGCTAATGTAAAAGATTTTGATAGGTGTATATTCAATGCTTTCATGTCTACAATCCATCAAGCAATTGTTTCTTCGTTTTATATCCAGATATTATACTTTATCGGCGTTCTGTCTCTCACTCAACATCGATTATGCCCCTATGACAATATGTCCGCAAGAATTTTATTGCAGCAAGAATTTCATTGCAGAATTTGATACTTTTTTCTCCCTCTCTAATAGTTGATATGATAAGGATATTACACAATATCACAACACATCATGCGATAATAACATTGAACAAATAAAGATTTATTTTGCCCCCCCCCTACAACTCCAATACAAATCGTAATATGATATTAACCGTAACAAAGATATAGACAGAAACTTAGCAAGCGAGAAAATAAAAATGAGAAAGAGCGATGTATGAAGAGCTATTTTTTTAAAAAACAACATTGCATATCGTGATATTTATTTTGTGAGAATAGCCATACTAAAACCTTTCTACATGCGAAAAATCACTTCATAAGCTGTCTTTGAAAGGAATTATTTAAAAATACTCCCATACAACTAAATACAGAAGTTTGAAACTACTACATTCATGAATGGAAACCTAAGATGACTTGTTTCAAGCGAGACATACAAGCAGTCTCTAAACATTGTAGTTGATAAAACAGCGAGCAGTATTGACCGTAAAAGCTGTTATGTAGACTAATGATTGTAAAAACAATCTACTATATATCGCCATGATGGAAGCCTATTCCAGAGCGATTGATAAGCTCCGAGATACCGAATACGAACGGTTAGCGAGATAAATAGAAATAGTGCTTCATTTTTCACAATGGAAGTGAGTGCATGGAGAAATTATGAAAAACTGCCGAAGTGACACCGCTTCCGCAAGCGGCAGCAAAAGCGAGCAAGTGGAAGCGGTGTGCGTGTCGTTGCGTAGCAACGACACCATTCTACCTCTCCATATCTAACAGGGAGGTAGGAAATAGAGAATAATAGTATGGAATCCGTTGATACGGTAAGGGAAATGATGTCCTGTGCTGGAATTTTGTGGCGGACATATCAAGGAATTGGATAAAAAAGGTGATAAAAAAAGACTTTTATATCAGATTGATGGAAGAAACAAAGAGATTTGACTTAGGCATGTAGATTCTTTTAAACAACTAACACTGGATATATCTTGTGAAGAAAAATGATATACAAAAAGCTACGTTTCAAAGATACCTAGAAGCGTCAGGGATTATTAGAAAGTTATTCGGAAATATTCAGTTAAAAGATATGAATGACATTGCTGTGCAAAGAAAAATTGATGAATACGCAAAGAAGCGTTCTCACAGTACCACTCGCAGCTTGTTAATAAAAGTCAAAATGGCACTTCGTGACGCTTACGCTCGTGGTTATCTCACGAATGATTTCGCAGAACTTGTCAAACCTCGTGGGAAAGAGTTATCGAAACGAAACAAAGCGTTATCCATTACGGACTTCCAAAAGCTAAGAACATATCTACTAGCACACACAGAGGAAGAATTTCATGTGCTCGTCTTAGTAGCTTTAGAAACAGGTATGCGAAGAGGAGAATTGGGTTAACGTAGACACCTTCTTGATGAAGTGAGTCTGCAAAACGTAAAGTTGTGTCGCGATCTGGAAGAATAAGTGGAATAATAGGTGATTCACTATGTAATACATTAAGACCTATTTGTTGAATGCCGTCTCTTAAGTACTTTTCGTTTTCGTGTAACTTTTCCTGGATGTCCGGATTTTTCTCTAGAATATCAATAGCTGCAATTAAACCTCCGATAACTGATAAATGTTTTATTGTGTCGAGTACTTGACTCCCCGTCGACAGTTGTAGGACATCTCTTTTAACAAACAGAGCCATAGAAAAAAGCACCCTGTTTTTGCGGGTGCTTATTTTGAATCCTGCTCCTCATCAAGACGTTCGTAAGCATATGAACGCTTTTGATCCATCGTTTCTCTGTTTGTCAAATCCTTCATTTGCCGTGTAAATTGCTCGTCATATCCTTCCCCCTCTTGATTTCTTTTTTCTGTTTCAGCTTGAGTCTCCGCGGTTTTTCTTGCATATGGAACGGCTTCGAGGCGCTCATATGGTATTTCTTGACCTGTTGCTTCACATATTCCGTATGTGCCGTCTTCCAATCGCTTGAGGGCGTCTTCCACTTCTTTTAATAAATTTCTGTCCGTCTGCCGGAAGGTCTGCTCTCTCATTCGTTCAAAATAAACGCTGGCATGGTCAGCCTGATGATTGTCAACTCCGTTTGAAAGCTCGCCCGTTTCTTCCGCCATCGACTGATCTGTTCCTTCTGCAGGGGAAAGGCTTTGTTTTAAGTCAATTAATTTATGGTAGAGATGGTCTTTTTGTTTTTGTGTTAATGGCATGGCTGATCCTCCTCCTTTCTTCTTCCTTTCCCGATTTCGTGCGAGAAAAACCCGCCTTTCCAAAATAAAAAGGCCGTTCAGACGCGGGCAAGCGGTGAACAGCCTTTACGGTTTATGCACATAAGTATTTTGATAACAGCGCTTGAATTTCAAGCATGTCGGTATCCTTCGTAAATTCCAGGTCAAAGATTTTGCTGCTGGTCATCAGAGAAAGAGAACTGTCTGGATTGAACATGCTGACTTCTCTAATCGCAAAGCCTTCAATCGATCTGTATGGCAGAAAGACGCGGACTTTCTTTTTGGAAAACAGTTTATTATCAAAAAAAATAATCCGTTTGTTCGTAAAACAAATTTGATCTATCCTCAGTCTGCAAACCGATTCAATTTTTTCTCCTTCTATGAGCAGCGGTTCAAATTTTTTGCCGTCTGTTGTCTTGCTTGCTGAAAAAACGCCCAATCAAAACCCCTCTTTCTGTATATCCAATTTATGTTTATGCACAAGGCAAAGTATACTTGTCAGTTACTAATAAGGATACGATAACCCTGATTTATAAACAATTACGAGCAGATTACATTTCTTTAACGCTATATGTTTGTTTTTACTATCAATTAATACGCCCGGCGGACGCGGGAGGTTTCAACTTTTCATCAGTTTTTTCAGCTTATTTTTCGTTTGCTATCAATCAAAAGGTGGATAACGGATAAAACAAAAAACCGCAGCAGGATGTTCTTCCTCTGCGGTTCTCTTCTGACTATTATGCCTGATATGCACATATCAGGCACTTGCTTCTGCTTCGGTCAAGCAACTGATTCAGTCAGCTGATTTTTTATGAATGCGTGCGGGTGTTTGTTCAACTCCCATTCATTGCTGTTGATGACCCGTGCAAATTGTTCAGGCTTTTACTTCTTCAAAGTACTCTTTGTAATAGCCGCCGACTTTGTTTGTATTATCGATGATAAACAGAAACTCATCCGTTTCGTTTTTGACCTCGTATACGTTGCCTACGGTCAGCGCTCTGTTGACGATGTACTTTTTGGCATCGGTATGTATGCACTTTACTTTTTTAATGGTGTTATTGTTTTGCCATTTTTCGTGAATCATGCGGATGTCTCCTTTTTCATACGTGTATAGTTTCCATTGTAGCGTTTTTTCGCCGAAATGCAATGCGATCTGGAGGCGAAAGTGATTTTAAAGAGCATGGATATTGATTTGGATTCATTCCCTGTTATAGAATGGTGGTGTATAGTTCCAAAATCAGAAATATATCCCTCTTTCATCCGCGCAATGACCAAATCAAAAGACAAACCAGCACCAAGACAACTCACCCGAAGACAGACCAAAATTTCAAAGGAGGTTTGTTTGACAAACATGAGTTCATTAACAATGCAGGTCAGTAAAAAGCTGGAGTCATTTTTGCAGGGAACAAAGAAGCTCTATATTAACGGGGAATTTGTAGCCAGCGCCTCAAACAAAACGTTTGAGACCCCAAACCCGGCGACTGGTGAAACGCTCGCCACCTTATATGAAGCAGGTCCCGAGGATGTGGACAAAGCGGTGAAAGCCGCGCGGGAAGCTTTTGACCGCGGTGAGTGGCGGACGATGAACCCGGCCGAAAGAAGCCGGCTGATGTACAAACTCGCCGATCTGATGGAGGAACACAAAACGGAACTGGCTCAGCTTGAAACGCTGGATAACGGAAAGCCGATCAGCGAAACGACCGCAGGCGATATTCCGCTGTCAATTGAACATATGCGCTATTATGCCGGCTGGGCGACGAAAATAACCGGACAGACGATTCCTGTTAACGGACCTTATTTTAACTATACACGACATGAGCCTGTCGGAGTTGTCGGGCAAATTATCCCTTGGAACTTCCCGCTTCTGATGGCCATGTGGAAAATGGGAGCCGCTCTTGCAGCCGGATGTACGGTTGTCTTAAAACCGGCGGAACAAACGCCGCTTTCCGCTCTGTATTTGGCGGAACTGATCGATGAAGCAGGCTTCCCGAAAGGCGTCATCAACATCATTCCTGGCTTCGGTGAGACGGCCGGAGAAGCTCTGACCGATCATGCCCTTGTCGACAAACTGGCATTCACAGGGTCAACGGAAATCGGCAAAAAAATTATGGAGAAAGCGGCCAAATCGGTTAAACGGGTGACCCTTGAACTCGGCGGAAAGTCGCCGAATATCATCCTTCCTGACGCCGATCTGAAGAAAGCGATTCCAGGCGCACTAACCGGCGTCATGTTCAATCAAGGCCAAGTGTGCTGTGCGGGATCGCGCGTGTTCATCCATAAAGACCAATATGACAAAGTCGTCGATGAAATGGCCGCATATTCCAAGTCGCTCCGCCAGGGTGCGGGCCTTCATGAAGACACGCAAATGGGACCGCTTGTCAGCAAAGAGCAGCACGAACGCGTCCTCTCGTATATTGAAAAAGGACGTCAGGAGGGTGCGAAAATCGCAGCCGGCGGAACATGCCCTTATGAGCAGGGATACTTTGTTTCTCCGACTGTATTCACCAATGTCGAAGACGAGATGACAATAGCAAAAGAAGAAATCTTTGGTCCTGTTTTGGCGGCGATCCCTTATGAAACGGTAGATGAAGTCATCGAACGGGCCAATCGCAGCGAATACGGCCTTGCTGCTGGCGTATGGACGGAAAATTTGAAAAACGCCCACTATATCGCCGACCGTCTGCAAGCCGGTACCGTTTGGGTCAACTGCTATAATGCCTTTGACGCCGCATCCCCATTCGGCGGCTACAAACAGTCGGGACTCGGACGTGAAATGGGCTCATACGCTCTGGATAACTATACAGAAGTAAAAAGCGTCTGGATTCATACAGGCGAATAACGCACGATATGAGTTTCTGCAGCCGCCCTGTCGATCAGGGCGGTTTTCTTTTTTATAGAAATAAACATTTATAGACACATATGGTAAAATGAATGATAGTTTAAGTCGAATGGAATGATAGAATCGTGTTTTCTTCCTCTCTTGGCAAAACCCTCTGGAATCAAAAAAGTTTTAGATACATATGGGCATCACAAACAGCACAGGCTGTCGGGTCGATTTTGATGACGATCATCGTCATGGTCGATGTGTTTAAGGAAACGAACTCTGTATTCGGATCGGGTCTGGTCTTGGCTATATCCTCGTTCGGCAGTGTATTAGGCGGTGCGATGGCTTCTTTTGCTATTCAGCGCCTCGACCTGCTTCAAACAGCGGCTTGTTCAACATGGTTCAGAGCGGTCTGCGCATTATGCATCGGCTTATGCCAAACGCTGGGCTTACCCTCTTATATCATTTATGTGCTGCTGTTTTTGCAAAGCTTTGTCGGTTCCTGGTATTCCCCCGCACAGTTAGGTTTACTGTATCAAGCGATTAAAAAGCGCGATTACGTGGCGGCATCGGGAAGCATCGTAACGGTCAACCAGTTTGTTCAGGCAGCAGGCTGGGGGCTCGGCGGCTATTTAACCGTTTTGGCCCAAACTCACACGCTGACATTGTTTACAGCAGGACTCTTTTTCGTATCAGGACTTTTAATCAAATTGCCGGATTTGAAAACAGCTGTTATCCCTCGTCAAAAAACCCGCACACAATCAGTCTGGCGCACTGTATACAGGAAGAAAACCGTTTTGCTGCTTACGATGATGGACATGTCAGAAGGTTTAGCAAATGCGGTCTGGACTTCCGCCGTTTTGCTGGCTTTTACGAAAGAGGTGCTAAATAAAGGGGAGGCTTGGTGGGGATTCATCAATGCCGGTTATTTTTTGGGAGCGATTTTGGGCGGCATTCTCGCTGTGCTCTTTTCCAACCAGCTCAAAAAAAGGCTTGGCCTCATGATTGTCTTGGGTTCTGTTTCAATGGGAATCACAACGCTTTTATTCGCCTATTCGTCAAATCCCCTCCTTTCGGTCATCCTCTGTATCATGATGGGTCCGCTTTATCAAGTAAGAGACGTCAGCCAGACGGTTATCCTTCAAGATACGTTGACAGATGAAGAGCGCGCACCGGTCACCGCCGCCAAAAATACTATTTTGACTGCATGGTCTGTCTTAACAATCGCCATTATGGGGGCTTTGGCGGACTTGATCGGGGTGCAAAGCGTATTTATCGCTGCCGCTGTATTATATGCCGGAACAGCCGCTGTCACATTTTTCGTGCGGGATGTGAGAACGTACAGCCAGTCTGCAAGGCAAATAGAACGATGAAGCTGCTGTGGATATTCGATGACAATGGCGCTGATTGCCGGCGGCATTTACAGCCGTTCAGCAAAGATTGAAAAATAAAAATGAACAAAGCGGCGCTCAGTAGAATAACATGCTGCGCGCCCTCTGATTCAGCGGGATATCAGCTCTTCGTATTCCCGCTTCAATATCCCCATAATGATTTCATCTGAGTACTGTTTATTCATATAAAGAGCATCCCTGACAGTACCTTCCCTTTTAAATCCGGCTTTTTCATATGCTTTCAGCGCGCGCTTATTGTGTGAAAAGACTTCGAGCTGAAGGCGGTTAAGATCGAGCATTTCGAATGCAAACTGCATGGCCAGCCGCACCGCTTCAGGACCATAGCCTTTGTTCAAATAAGCGGGGCTGTGCAAAGCGATTCTAAACCCTGCTTTTCGATTCGTCCGGTCGATGTCAATGATGGACAGATCGCCTATCAAGCGATCGTCCTCCTTTAAGCAGACGGCAAAATCATAGCGCGTCTCGTCGCTTGTGATTCTCTCGTAGTGCTCATAAAGGTCTTCCATCGTAAATTCGCGCGTCGTGCCCGTCATATATCTGATGTCTTCATTTTGAACAGCTTTGTAAAAGCTCTCCATATCCCCTTTTTCAACAGGTCTGAGATAAACCTTGCGGCACTCGAACATCGAACGCCCCTCCCCTGCTACTTTTGATACGCAGCAAACCAATGGTATGGCTGTATTTCCTTTAAAGATTTATAAAGCAGATGCCCATCCGGTACAGTTACAGCTGCTTTAAGATCCGGCCCCCAATAAAAAAGTCTTTCCTGGCATACCCCACACGGTGTTAATACCTTGCATTCGGAATGTTCATCATCTCTCACGACACAAACAGAGTGCGTAATTTTTGCCTGATATTTATGGGCTTCGAGAATGGCGCCCGTTTCAATGCATAAATCGGTTGAAGCGTTGATTACTTCCGGCGCTACGCTCGTCAAGATTCTCCCGTCTTCGGTATACATGGCGGCTGCCCCGCCCCATCCGGTCGGATACCTCTTTTTGATCAATTCGACTGCGGTGTCATACAGCATCTGTTCAATATTCATTCAGCAACATCCCCCAAACATTGTTTCTAAGGTCTCTCTTTTTACAATACCTGATAATGGAACAGAGGTAAACGAAGATATTCATGATTTCCTGATCATGCTCACGCATGCCCGCGCTGACGAATGCCTCTGTATGCTCATCACATATTCAAAATCGCTGTTCTTCTGTTTTCATCCGGTTGGCATGACACATTTCCGAAATGAATACAGTAAAATGAAGGAGATGAGAAGATTGCGTTCTTTACTAGAAGACGTGAAAGCTTTCAGACAAAAGACGCTCGCAAAGCTTCAAAATAGACAGAGACCTGATGGGTCATGGCGGTTTTGTTTTGAAGGGCCCGTGATGACAGACAGCTTTTTCATTTTGATGCTGACCTCACTTGGCGATCAGGACTCTTCTCTCATCACAAGTCTTGCTGAACGAATCCGTTCGAAGCAGAGCGGAGACGGTGCGTTTCGCAATCATCCGGATGAAACGGCAGGCAATTTGACCGCGACAGTCCAGGGCTATACCGGGATGCTGGCTTCGGGGCTCTATGACCGGAGAGATGCGCATATGCAGAAAGCCGAGGCGTTTATTAAGGCAACAGGCGGTTTGAAGAATGTGCACTTTATGACGAAGTGGATGCTCGCTGCCAACGGGCTGTATCCATGGCCGAGAGCCTATATTCCGCTTTCGTTTTTACTGATCCCGCCCTATTTCCCGCTTCATTTTTACCATTTCAGCACATACGCAAGAATTCATTTTGTCCCGATGGCCATTACGTTTAATCGACGATTCTCTTTAAAAAACAACCAAATCGGCTCGCTTCGGCATCTGGATGAAGCCATGTCAAAAAATCCTCTCGAATGGCTGAACATCCGCTCTTTTGACGAGAGAACCTTCTATTCTTTCAATCTGCAATGGAAACAGCTCTTTCAATGGCCGGCTTATGTTCATCAGCTCGGATTTGAAGCGGGCAAAAAATATATGCTGGACAGAATCGAAGAAGACGGAACACTATACAGCTATGCGAGCGCGACCATGTTCATGATTTACAGCCTGCTAGCGATGGGAATATCAAAAAACGCCCCCGTTGTTAAAAAAGCAGTCGGCGGAATCAAAAGCCTTATTTCCTCATGCGGAGAGGAAGGCTTCCATTTGGAAAACTCAACTTCCACTGTCTGGGACACCGCGCTCATCAGCTTTGCCATGCAGGAATCCGGAATACCTGAACAACATTCTTCCATCTCATCGGCAGCGGACTACCTTCTCAAAAGACAGCATGTGAAAAAAGCGGACTGGGCGGTCTCAAACCCTCAAGCGGCACCGGGAGGGTGGGGTTTTTCACACATCAATACAAACAATCCCGATTTGGACGATACCGCTGCGGCATTAAAAGCAATTCCGTTTCAAAGGCGTCCGGCTGCCTGGAACCGGGGGCTCACCTGGCTTTTATCAATGCAAAACAAGGATGGGGGGTTTTCAGCATTTGAAAAAAACGTTGACCATCCGCTCATCCGACATCTGCCGCTCGAATCTGCCGCTGACGCAGCAGTCGATCCGTCAACGGCAGACTTGACTGGGCGCGTTCTTCATCTGCTCGGACTTAAAGAGCGGTTGACAGATAACCATCCCGCAGTCAGACGCGCTCTAAGGTGGCTTGATCACCATCAGGAAGCTGACGGTTCGTGGTATGGCAGATGGGGCGTCTGCTTTATTTACGGGACATGGGCCGCACTCACCGGAATGAAAGCCGTCGGAATTTCCCACAATCACGCGTCTGTCAGAAAAGCGGTCTCCTGGCTTAAATCGATCCAGCTTGAAGACGGAAGCTGGGGAGAATCTTGCAAAAGCTGTGAAGCGAAGCGTTTTGTCCCTCTTCACTTTGGAACAGTTGTTCAATCTTCATGGGCGCTGGAGGCGCTTTTGCAATATGAACGTCCGGATGACCCTAAGATCTTAAAAGGGATTCGTTTTCTCACCGATGGTCACGAAAGCTCGCCTGAGCGACTCGAATACCCGACGGGAATCGGGCTGCCGAAACAATTCTACATCCGCTATCACAGTTATCCTTTTGTGTTTTCATTGCTCGCTTCAAGCGCATTTATTAAAAAAGCGGAAATGAGGGAGACATATTGAATGCTTACAAAGAAAAAATAGCGTCATGGGCCAAAGGTCTGAAAGACCAGATGAAAGATGATCCTTCTTTAGAAAGCCAGTTAGAAAAACTTTTTCAATCACTGGATGATCCTCGTGCGACCGAACAGGAATGGTATGAACAGGCAGAAGCCGTGTATCAAGCCATCTCCCGCAGTGATGCGTCTCAAGCCGGCCGGCAGCCATTCAGAACAGTGCCGATCGGAGGCCATCGCCTGCCAAGCCTGCCCTACTCTTATTCAGCCCTTGAGCCTTATATTTCAAGAGAAATTATGTTTCTTCATCATACAAAACATCACCAAAGCTATGTCGACGGCTTGAACAAAGCTGAAAAAGAACTGCAGAAAGCAAGGCAAACCAAACAATTCGACCTTGTAAACCACTGGGAAAGAGAGCTCGCCTTCCACGGAGCCGGGCACTATTTGCACACGATATTTTGGTACGCGATGCATCCAAAAGGAAAAAGGCGGCCGACAGGCGAATTGCTGGAAATGATTAACCGTTCTTTCGGCAGCTATTCGGCCTTTAAAGAACAATTTTCCGAAGCGGCGAAAAAGGTGGAAGGCGTGGGCTGGGCGATCCTTGTCTGGGCGCCTCGCTCGCACCGCTTGGAAATTCTGATCGCAGAAAAACATCAGCTGATGAGCCAATGGGATGTGATCCCCCTTCTCCCGCTCGACGTATGGGAACACGCATACTACCTTCAATATAAAAATGAAAGGGCAAAATACGTCGATAATTGGTGGAATGTCGTTGACTGGAGAGAACCTGAAAGGCGGTTTGCGACAGCAAAGCGCGTTCTATGGGAGCCCTTCTGATTCAAATTCAATGGCGGGACTTCAACTATTGAAGTCCTCTTTTGTTTCGGTAGTTGCGCCGGACATCGGCCTCCCCGTCAAAGCCTTGCCTCAAAAAGCGGACGAGTCTTTCCTCTCGCACCTTTCTCTTCTCTGCGCCAGGCAGCCGTCGACACTGGCCGAATCGAGCGAAAGTGCCGATACCTTATCACTCTCAATACCGTATCTATATCCCTTAAACCCTCTATCGTCTGTAATAAGATAACAAATAAAAGTTTAAAATATCCCAGTTTCTCTTGAGGATTGTTAAGACCGCTACACGGAGATTGGCAAGGCGGGGTCGGAAGAGAACCCCCACAACCATACATCCTTCTGAATCTGCTATTTTGATCATCCCTTTATGAAATACTGAATCTCAACAGTCTATCAATATATCCCAAATTTGTGCCTTAAGTATGGAATGTGAACATTTTTTGATTTATTTGGAAAATAGTCGTTTTTTCTCATTCTTCTAATTCCAAAAATCGTTAAGCTATTCTACAAGAAGGGAGGGAATAAATGAATAAACTGTCGATGTTTGTCTGATTCAGCCGGTCAGTTTTTCGAAAATGGCAAATTTATTTTAGGAGGGTAAATCATGAAAAAAATGTTTGCTTTCTTTACAGCCTTAATGCTCGGTTTGACTTGTTTGCCGTACTTATCAGAAGCGAAAGAATCAAAGCATACGGACAGTTCTGTTACAACCTTGCCTTCTATGTCTATATCCACATCTCTCAATCAGTCATTGGACCAGGAAAAACAACAGTTTAAAACTTCCGCTATTAATCTCAACATCAACCTCGATCTTTTAGGAATCGGAAACTCGATTAGAGATGCTATCGTTCAAAGCTCCAACCGCAGCGGTTTCGTCAAAAACTGCATGGAAACCGCTTTTTATTCTGCAGGGCAAAGATACAATGTCATGGTGTTCAACTTAAGCCAAGGCTATCACAACGGTTTAAGAGGAGTTAAATTTTATGGATCTGCCAACTATCATGGCGTGATTTACGGCATTTGGGTATTTGAAAGCGGACAATTTACAAACCAGGGAGACGGCGGCTGGATTAACTGGGCCTTTAAAGGCTGGTTTGATCGAAACGGCCAAACTGTAACATTCCGCATGCCTTAATCAAAGTCAAAGTATCCCCCTCTTCTGCCTGCCGGTAAAATCGTCAAAAACGAATTCACCGGCAGGCCTTTTTAATATGTCTGCCGCAGAAAAAAGCCGATTAATCATACACTTCCCTTGCCGGTCATACCGCTGCCATTTCACAGAGAGAAAAGAAAGTACCGCTGACAAACTGTCTGCATGAAAAAAAGGCCGGACAAATCCGGCCTTATAAACAATTCAATCTTAAAATACGCCAATGACGTCCAAAAAGACGACAATAATAACGATCGGAGCGGCGTAGCGGATCAGCAAAAGCCATGCTGCAAACCATTTTCTGCTGATTTTAGAGCCCTCCCTCAATTCAGCAAAAAGCTCTTCTTTCGGGATTTTGAGCGGCACAAAAACAGCGATGAGCAAAGCGCCGAGCGGCATTAAAATATTGCTGACAAGGTAATCCGCCGCATCAAAAATAGATAGATTAAAAATCGATACATCCTGAAGCACGCCATATGATAATGCTGAAGGAATTCCGAATAGGAAAATCGCAATTCCCCCGGCCCAAGCGAAAGCCTGTCTTTTTTTAGGATCCCCTTTTGATAAGGAAGAAACAAGGATCTCAAGCATTGAAAATGCGGACGTCAGTGTAGCAAATAAAAATAAGAGCAGAAACGCCAATAAAAAGACGATTCCCAAAGGCATCTTGTGAAAGACTGACGGCAGCACATTAAATAACAGCATCGGGCCGGCATCAGGAGATAATCCGAATGAAAAAACGGCCGGAAAAATCGCAAACCCGGCAAGAATCGCTACAGATACATTGAGCAATGTCACTGAAACGGCCGACTGTATAAGGTTTTCTTTTTTCGATAAATAAGAGCTGTACGTTACCATAACGGAAACACCGACACTCAGCGAGAAAAAGGATTGTCCAAGCGCAAACAGCACCGTTTTGGCTGTGATATGGGAAAGATCAGGTTTTAAGAAAAATTCCAATCCTTCCATTGAACCGGGAAGTGTAAGCGAACGGATGATCAAAAGCAGAAAAATAACGAACAGAGCAGGCATCATAAACTTGCTCGCTTTTTCAATTCCGCTTCTGACCCCTTTTGCAACAACAAGAATCGTGATCATGATAAATGCAAACTGGCTCGCAAGAACGAGATACGGATTTGCAATTGTCTCTCCGAAAAGACCTGCATAATCCGTGCTTCTTGACAGTTCGCCGGTCAGTCCTTTGATAATATAAATGATGATCCAGCCGCCGACAACACTATAGAAAGACAGCAGAATAAAACACGTGATAATGCCAAGCCGGCCGATCCAATGCCAAAGCGAGCCGGGCGCCAGCTCCTTATAGGATTCAACGGCATCTTTTTGAGTCTTTCTGCCGATAATGAACTCCGCCATTAATAACGGAAGCCCAATCAATAAAGTAAAAAGAATAAACATAAGTAAAAATGCTCCGCCGCCGCTTGTTCCGGCGACATAAGGAAACTTCCATATCGCGCCGAGCCCGATTGCCGAGCCGGCCGAAGCTAAGATAAATCCAAGCTTTGATGACCATATATTTTGTTGATTTTCCACTTAAGCACCTCTTCTTCTCGGTCTAATTGCATATGGCTACAAACTATCATTTTAAAAAGCATAAACGAATTCGTCAAGGTTTTCAAACATTTCTTTCAGTTTACATAATAATATTATTTAAAACAAATTCGAATTTTACAAGTATTGAATTATTCAGAATATTAATTATAATAAGAGGATGTTATATTTTCTACAGATGTGAGGAGCTGGACTTATGAGTTATTTGATCAAAATCAGTCAATTTGCAGGAAAAACGTTCGCCATTTGGGTGATTCTGTTTGCGGTTCTCGGCTTTGCCTTTCCGACGCAATTCACCTGGATCACCCCTTATATTACCATCCTGCTTGGCGTGATTATGTTTGGCATGGGATTGACATTGTCAGCGGACGATTTTAAAGAGCTGCTGAGACGTCCCCTGCATGTGCTGATCGGTGTGCTGGTTCAATATACGGTCATGCCGCTGCTCGCTTTTGGACTGGCCTATGGACTCGGGCTTCCCTCCGAAATAGCGGTTGGGGTCATTTTAGTGGGATGCTGTCCCGGGGGAACGGCATCAAACGTCATGACATTTTTGGCGAAGGGGAATATCGCCCTGTCAGTGGCGATTACAACGGTTTCCACATTGCTTGCCCCTTTTTTAACGCCGTTTCTCATTTTATTTTTCGCAAAAGAATGGCTTCCGGTATCTCCGGGCTCACTGTTCTTGTCGATTTTACAGGCGGTGCTGCTCCCGATTATCGCCGGGCTGATCGTTCAATTTTTCTTTAAAAAACAAGTGAAAAAAGCGGTGCAGGTGCTTCCGCTCGTCTCTGTTCTCGGCATCGTCGCCATCGTCACCGCGGTCGTCGGAGGCAACCGGGAAAACATTATTCAATCAGGGCTGTTGATTTTTGCGGTCGTCGTTCTTCATAATGGCCTCGGCCTTTTCCTTGGCTTTGTTTTGGCAAAGTGCTTTAAAATGGATTATGCATCACAAAAAGCCGTGTCCATTGAGGTCGGCATGCAGAATTCGGGTCTCGGTGCAGCATTGGCAACGGCGCACTTCTCTCCTCTTTCCGCTGTCCCGAGCGCTGTTTTCAGCGTCTGGCATAACCTTTCAGGCTCATGGCTTGCGACATACTGGAGCAAGAAAGCAAATAAGCAGAAGAATAACAATTATTCTCCTGCCCCGCAGATGATAAACAAAAAGCTTTGACCGTACATGCGGCCAAAGCTTTTTTCTTGATTTAACCTTCCAACAGAAGCTGTTCAGGATCTTCAAGCAGATTTTTAATCGTAACCAGGAAGCCGACTGCCTCTTTACCGTCGACGATCCGGTGGTCATACGATAATGCAATGTACATCATCGGGCGGTTTTCGAAACGCTCTTCATCAATTGCTACAGGGCGCAGCTGGATCTTATGCATGCCCAAAATACCAACTTGCGGACTGTTCAAAATCGGAGTCGACAACAGTGATCCGAACGTTCCTCCGTTTGTGATCGTAAAGGAGCCTCCTTGAAGCTCGTTGAGCGACAATTTGTTGTTTCTCGCTTTCTTCGCAAGCTCTCCGATATCCTTTTCAATATCAGCAAAGGTTTTGCGGTCTGCATCCCGAACGACCGGTACGACGAGGCCATCCGGCGCAGCAACAGCGATTCCGATGTCATAGAATTGTTTGATCACAAGCTCGTCGCCTTGAATTTCCGCGTTGAGGAGCGGATATTTTTTCAGCGCGGCGACCACAGCTTTTGTAAAGAATGACATGAATCCGAGCTTCACATCATGCTGCTCAAGGAATTGATCTTTTCGGCGTTTCCTTAGGTTCATGACCGCCGTCATGTCCACTTCGTTGAATGTCGTCAGCATAGCGGCGGTGTGCTGAACTTCAACGAGGCGTTTGGCGATCGTCTGTCTCCGGCGGGACATTCTTTGACGCTCTACCGGTTTACCTGCATTTTCGGTTTGTTTAGCAGCCGGCGCCTGTGTTTCGCGTTTTGGTTCAGGCTGAGCTTTTGGCGGCTGCTCGTTCTTCTGATAAGATTCAACATCTTGCTTTCTGACCCTTCCGAGCGGATCACCGGTAGGAATCTCCGATAAATCGATGCCTTTTTCACGGGCGAGCTTTCGGGCAGCCGGAGAAGCGATTGTCCTTGTTTTGGTTGTATCCGCCTCATCGTTCGCGCTTTCGCGAGGTTCGGCTGTCTTTTCAGACGTGGCTGGCTTCTCTTCCGAAGCGCCGGCGCTTTCTTGAGCGTCAGCTTGAGGAGCCGTTGATTGGCCTCCTTCTCCTTCGCCTTCTGAAATCGTTCCGATTATTTCGCCGACCTGAACCGTGTCACCGGAATCTTTCAGCACTTCCTGAAGAACGCCGGACTGCTCTGCCGTCAATTCAACGTTGACTTTATCAGTCTCCAGCTCAAGCAGGAATTCCCCTTGTTCTACATAATCTCCCGGTTGTTTCAGCCATTGGGCTATCGTTCCTTCTGAAATTGATTCCGCTAATTCAGGTACTTTAATTTCCGCCATTTTTTAGTTCCCCCTTAATTTTTGCGAGTCAAGCTATCAGATACAATGCGTTCCTGTTCCTTTTTATGAACCGTCGGATCCCCTTCTGCCGGACTTGAACGTCTTCTTCTGCCAATATAGCGGACCTTCACGTCCTTTGGAGCAATCTCTCTTAAATAAGGCTCGATATAGTTCCATGCACCCATATTTTGCGGTTCTTCCTGTACCCAGACAATCTCCTCCAAATTCGGGAGTTTGCTGAAGATCGCTTTAATATGCTTTGCAGGGAAAGGATACAGCTCTTCAACCCGTGCAATATGCAGCCAATCTTTTTCACCTTCCATTTTATTGAAATGGCTGCTGATGTCAATCGAAACTTTACCGCTTGAAAAGACGAGGCGCGTCACTTTGTCATACTGATGGGAAAGTCCTGACATTTCATAGACCGGCTTAAAGTTACTGTCGCTGAGCTCCTGCACTTCTGATACGGTATTCGGATTTCTCAGCAGGCTTTTCGGCGTCATGATGATCAGCGGGCGGATCTCCTCGCGAAGGAGCATCTTCGCCTGCCTTCTTAAAATATGGAAATACTGGGCAGCGCTCGTCAAGTTGGCGACAGTCCAGTTGTTTTCCGCCGCCAGCTGAAGGAAGCGTTCCGTTCTTCCGCTTGAATGCTCAGGTCCCTGCCCTTCATAGCCGTGCGGCAAGAGAACAACGAGCCCTGATTTTTGTCCCCATTTCGCTCTTCCTGCAGAAATGAACTGATCAAAGTACACTTGCGCCGCGTTTGCAAAGTCTCCAAACTGCGCTTCCCAGATCACCATCGTTTCCGGCGAAGACACGTTATATCCATATTCAAAGCCAAGGACGGATCCTTCAGAAAGCGGGCTGTTGTGAACCGCAAATGACGCTTTCGTATCTGCAAGGTGATGCAGTGCGATGAATTCGTCCCCTGTCTTGCTGTCGTGAAGGACAAGGTTGCGGTGTGCGAATGTGCCGCGTTCTGAATCCTGCCCGGTCAGCCTTAGAGGTGTGCCGTCTTTCAAAATGGATGCAAAAGCCATCGCCTCTGCAAGCGACCAGTCGACTTTTCGGTCATCGTCGAACGCTTTGGCGCGCCTTTCGAGGATTCGCTTTAGCTTATCGAAAACGTTGAAGTTTTCAGGCCATGAAACAAGCTCCTGATTAATTTTGCGCAAAGTTTCAACATCAACCGACGTGTCAACATCAGGAAAACCGTTGGAAACAGGTTCCGGAAGAACGATTTCATGCGTCATATCTTCCTTTTTGGCCGGCACTTTGCGATACGCTTCTTCTAAACGCTTCATGACAGCGTCCCCGATTTTGTCGACGGTTTCATTATCGACGATCCCGTTATGAATCAGCTTTTCAGCAAAGATGTTCTTGACGGTCGGGTGCTTTCTGACCGCATCATACAGCATCGGCTGCGTTGCAGACGGCTCATCCATTTCATTGTGGCCGAAACGGCGGTAGCCGATCAGATCGATCAAAAAGTCTTTGTTGAAAGTCATGCGGTATTCAACAGCGAGCTGAACCGCTGAAAGGCATGCTTCAGGATCATCCGCATTGACGTGGACGATCGGAATCTCAAAACCTTTTGCAAGGTCGCTTGCATATTTCGTCGATCTTGACTCATTGCTTTCCGTCGTAAAGCCGATCATGTTATTGGCGATAATGTGAATCGCTCCGCCCACCTGATAGCCTTTAAGCTGGCTTAAATTCAGCGTTTCCGCGACAATGCCTTCCCCTGGGAATGCCGCATCGCCGTGAATCAGAATCGCCAGCGATTTTTTAACGTCTTGAAGCGGATAGCCGCTCTCCGTTCTCGTTTCCTGGGCGGCTCTTGTCGATCCCTCAACGATCGGATCGATGAACTCCAGGTGGCTCGGATTGTTCGCGAGCGCAATGCGCGCCGTTTTCGTATGCTCATCCTGAATCTGACGGTTGGCGCCGAGGTGATATTTTACGTCACCCGTCCAGCCGTAATTGATCCCTGTCGAACCTTCCGACGGAACGAGATCTTTGTTCGGCGCATGCTGGAATTCAGAAAAAATGATTTCATAAGGTTTTCCGAGCACATGCGCAAGAACGTTCAGGCGGCCCCTGTGCGCCATTCCGATATTAACGTTTGTCGTACCTGCCGAAACGGACTTGGCGATAATATCATCCAGCATGGGCACAAGCGCATCAAGTCCTTCTATTGAAAAGCGTTTTTGCCCGACAAAGGTTTTGTGGAGAAACTGTTCAAGGCTTTCAACTTCTGTCAGCCTTCTTAAAACTTCCACCAGCTTTTCTTTCGATTTCGGGGCGAATAATTCCCCGGATTCGATCTTTTTCATCAGCCAGTTGCGCTCTTCAAAAATGTGCACATGGTCAAATTCAAAAGAAATCGATTTTTTGTATGTGTTTTTCAAGTACTGGATGGCTTCTAAACCGTTCGTTACTTCTTGAGGGGCATCTTTGCATATGACAGACGCCGGAATTTTTTTCACATCCTGCTCAGTTAACCCGTACTCAGCAAGAGGAAAAAGCTCCTGTTTCTCTTGTGTTTTTCTCAGTGGATTGACGGAAGCGTTTAAATGGCCATAGGTTCTAATATCTTCTGCGAGTTTTATCACTGATGCGATTTTTTGAATAGATCCAGCCGTGAAATCTGCCTCTTCGTTTTTTAGAGAGGCGGCCCTTATATCGCCCGGGGGAGCTCCAAGTTCGTCAAACATCTCTTTTAAATCAGCATCCAAGCTTTCTGGATCCTTGACGTATTGATCGTAAAGCTCCAGCACATAGCCGAGGTTCGGACCGTGAAATTCTTCCCAAGTCATTCTTTGTTTCATACTATTTTGAAACATTTGAACATTACCCCCAACCTAATAATCAAGTGAATGATTCACTATCTTAATATATCTTCTGAACCTTACGCCCAGAAATATGTAATAAAAACGCTTCCACGTACATTTTACCACTGTTTCTCATTTGTTTCTACACAGATTGTTCAAATAAAATTAAAAAATCATCTTGAAAAATAAAAAATTTTATAATTTTGAACTTTCAGACCAAATTCTTTTAAACCGGCTCATTATTTATTCACATATTTCCCCTAACCGTCTATTTTTTAACATCCCGATGTGCTCCGCAAAAAATTAAGTTGATAAAAATAATAAAAATTTCAATATTTCACTGTGTTTCTACGATAAAAAACAGATGGCCGCGAGTATTGCTGCCATCTGTCCTATCTAGCCTATACTTTTGTTCAACAGCTTTTTTAAAAGCGGGTACAGAACATCGGGAAGCTGATCGACGTCCGGGACGAAAAGGCTGTACTTTCCGTACATGTCCTGTATCGTCTTGATTTGCGATTCTTCGATTTCGCTGTTTGATAAAAATACATTGATGACTTCGATATTTCGTTTCCTCGCTTCCATAACGGCTTCATGTGTATCGACAATCCCGTTTTGTTCATAATCGAATGCGGCCGGCTCCCCATCTGAAAAGACAATCAGGAACTTCTGAGCTTCGCTTCTTTGAACAAGCATCTTCGTCATCTGTCTGATCGCATATCCATCCCGGTTGTCTTCCTCCGGTTCAAGCTGCATGATATGCGGTCCGGCGCCTGCTTTTAAGGAATCCGCAAAAGAGACGACCGTATGAAAGTAATTGGGCTGGCTCGTCTCTGTCGCATCGTTCGTATCTTCCCAAAAACCGACGATTTGGTGAGGGACAGCAACAGATTTAAGCGCTTCGTGAAACAGGACAATGCCCCGTTTCGTCTCGGCCATTTTGTCATGCATGCTTGCTGAACAGTCGACGAGCAATGTAAAAACGGCGTCGATCTCTGTTGACGGTTCTTGCTTTTTATAGAAGAGCCGTGGATTGCGCTCTGTAAAGTAACGGAGCAGTTTATTGTTCAATCTGCCTGCATGCAAATCGGTTCTCGGGAGCGTTTTTTTATGCTCGAGCGTTTTTTGAATCATCTGCTTGAGCCGTTTTTGATACGATTCGATTGTTTTGGCTTGAGCCTGGTAGTCTAATATGTCTTCGTTAGAAGGTTTTTCCGGAGGCTTCATCACCGAAAACGCATAGCGGTTTTCTTTGCCGGCTGGTGCGGCGCCGCTGTTTGGCTCATCTTGAACAGATTCAAGCGATTCAAGTTTTGAATAGTCTTTTCTTCTCGTCTGCTTCGCCGTTCCCTGAACAGACCCGAGCGCTTGGTCGCCGTCTTCGCCTTCTCTTAAAGCGCCGCCGGAAATATCGGTTTTTGCGCCGTGCTCCAAATCAAACTGGAGAAAGCTTTTCGCCGGAGCTTCCGTTTCTCTGTGCCAAGTCGGCATTTCTTCTTCATGAACTTCCTCATCACCCGCACTTTTCTCTTCAAGCGTCAGATCCTCGCTCAGCTTCGGTTTTGCTTTCAAATCTTGAAAAAGCGCTTCTTCGTCAACTTGCTCGTATTCCAATTCCGGAAAAAAGAAGTACGTATTCAGCATATCCTTTTCGAGCACCTCTTCAAAACCTTCCATCAGCCCGCTTACAATCGAGACGATGTCAGCAGTTGAACGCGCTTCGAATACGCGGGCGAGCTCGGCTTCTATAAATCCCTTCATCGGATCGACCGATTCATGTATAGCCGGTATCTCATCAAGCGGCGACTCCGCGGTCAGCTTAAGATATACAGCGCAAAACAAAGCATCTGTAAAAATGCTCCGCTCCAGATTCAGCGTCAACTGGGTCGCAAAATGTTTCCGGTACATTGATTTCCGGCTCGAAAATACCGGTTTTGTACCGGGCCGCTCCCTCTTGATGAACTCTTCGATTCTGATATCTTCAAAAAGCATAAACAACTGTTTTGCCAAACTCTTAAAATGATATTTCCGAGTCGCGTCAAGTATGCGGGAAAAGTCTTTCATCGAGCTGTAACGGGAGCCGATTGACCGCAAGTATACATCGCTTTTCAAACCGTCTACCATATCCCGGTGGTTCCGGTCTTTCCAAAAATGGCTCATGTAGATCTTTTTCTCAAAAGGATTGTAGTAAGACTGAACCCCGTACTCCACTTCAACCTGATCGCTTTTCGCGAGCGTTTTCGCGAGATCTGTCAGCTCCATAAAAAGCAGAGAGTCAATCTTGCTGTCATTGAATTTAATAAACTTCATAAAAAAACCCTCATTCGAACAAAGTCTGGGCAATATTTCGGACCGCCGCTTTTTCGCGTTCATCATCAAGCTTTTCAACGATGCCGCGTTCGATCGCTCGCAGCGGCGGAATATATGTCGACAGGTCGCAAGTATCGAGAAGCGCTCTGATGGAAGCGGCCTCTTCAGAAACCTGTCCATTATGAGCCTGCGTCATTAAGTCCGATGACAGGGTAACAAACCGGTTCAGCAGCTTCTGATTTTTTAGTTCGGATTGTGTTTCAAGCACCCGCTTCAGCAGGTCACCTTTAATGTAGGGCACGTCGATAATGACAAACCGGTTTTTCAGCGCTTCGTTCAACGGGACCGTTCCGACATAGCCTTCGTTTATCGCTGCAATCACGCCGAATCCCTCTTTCGCTTTGATGACGTCCCCCGTAAACGGATTGGTCATCATTTTCCGGTAATCGAGCACCCCGTTTAAGATCGGCAGCGTTTCCGGTTTCGCCATGTTGATTTCGTCAATATATAGGAAATGGCCGTTGTTCATCGCTTTTGTCACAGGACCTTCGATAAATTCAATAGAGGCGTTCCCGTTGGTGTTTTCAATCGTTTTGTAACCGACAAGCGCCTCTGCATCAAGATCCACAGAACAGTTGACACTGTGCATAGGTTTTTGAAAATAAGCGGAGAGCGTTTCGGCAAGTTTTGTTTTTCCGGAGCCTGTCGGGCCTTTTAACAAAACGTTTTTTCCGAGTGACAGCGCGATCATCGCGTCATAGAGAATGGCGCTGTCTTCCGCTTCATAACCGGGCGTTCCAATCAATGATTGGTATTCCGCGGCAACAGGTTTAGCGGCAGACTGAATCAGCCGCTCTTTTATTTTTTCAGGCAGCTCTAGTTCATGCAGATCATATTTCATGTGTTGTAAAATTCCTTTCTCAAAGCGTCTTCTGTATGTAAGTATACTAGAAAAGATGCACTGCCCTCAATATAAACGGCTTCCATGCGCCGATTCACTTTTTTCCGGTGTTCGTCAGCGCTCCGCAAACCATCCGGGCTCCGGAGTTTCCGGATGGATTTGTCAGATCATCATCCTGATGCTCATGAATGACGAAAGCACTTCCGTCATGATCAAGCAGACTGAACTTGCTTTTCTGATCGAGGGTGACGTCCGGCGCATTTACGATAACGTCGACTTTGCCGTCGGCTCCGACTTCAATATTCGGCAAATCACCGGCATGCGGTCCTTTCGGATTGTGAAAGCCGTGCTCCTTTTGGTCAGGATTGAAATGAGCACCCGCACTTTCAAAATCAGGCTTTTTACACACGCCCGTTTCATGAATATGAAAAGCAAGCATTCCCGGCGGCAGATTATGGGCGCTGACTCTGATATCAAGGCCTTCTGCAGCAGATTCAGACACTTCTATAAAACCGGTTTCCGTACCGTCGCGTTTGATCAGCGGTACTTTTAACGGCTGTGTCATCGCTTCAAAGGTTACTCTATGTTCCTGTTCGACATTTTTTTGCTGAATTTCTTTCTGCTGTGTACATGCAGCTGCCAAACAAACGGCCATACATGTGAGCAATATGTAATGTAATGTTCTCAAACGGCTCCCCCCTTCGCTTTTCTTTTCAGTTTAGACAACGAAGAGGGGCATTAAACCTGTCCTTCCTATCCTGAAAACACGCAAAAAAAAAGCCATATAAAATGGCTTTTTTAGAATGAATACCGTTTTGCGCCGAGATAGCGCTGTTTCCAGTAGGAATTGTTCATGTCGCTGACAGTGACACCGGAATCGTTGGCATTGATAAACTTGTTGTTTCCTAAATAAATGCCGACGTGTGAAGGGCCCGCTTTATATGTTTGGAAGAAAACGAAGTCTCCTCTTGAAGGTTGGCTGACTGGTGACATGACGCTCCAGTATCCGGCTGCGCTCAGCCTTGAGACAGATGTGACTTTGTTCAACGTGTAATAGATGAATCCGCTGCAGTCAAAGCCTGAAGGGTTGTTGCCTCCCCATCTGTAAGGCACGCCGATATGCTTTTCTGCTTCTGCAATCATCCGTTCGACCTTTGCACTTGTCGAAGTGCCGGTTGAAACTGAAGAGTTCGGCGAGCTGGAAGACGGGCTGCCGGATGATCCGGAAGTCGATGCACCGGAGATTTTAAGCTTCTGGCCGACTTGCAGGACATCTGTTTTTAATCGATTAGCTTCTCTGATGCTTTGTACTGTCACATTCATCGAATTTGCAATTTTCCACAGAGAATCGCCTGGTTTAACCGTGTAAGTGGTCGTTTTTGAACTGCTGCTTGTGTTCGTTTTACTTGATGAAGAATTTGAAGACGAACCAGAAGATGTTTTGCTTCCGCTGGAAACCGTTCCTTTCACTTTAAGAACCTGGTTCGGGTAGATCGTGTCCGACTTCAAGTTGTTCAGCGTTTTAATTTCGGCGATTGTCATATTCAAATTATTGGCAATTTTCCATAAAGAATCGCCCAATTTGACTTTGTATGTGCTGCTTGAACTTTGCGAGCTTGAGGATGAGCTGGATGATTTCGAACTGGAACTCGAACTTGAGCCAGAGCTGGAACCGGTGTTTTTCGCGCTTCCTTTAATGACCAGCTTTTGTCCCGGGTAAATCATATCGCTGCTCAGACCGTTTAAGTTTTTAATCTCTTTTACGGTTGTTTTGTAGTCTTTGGCAATCAGCCACAAGGAATCTCCTAATTTCACTGTGTAAGTTGACTTTGCAGTGCTTGAGCTTGAGCTGGAACTTGCGGATTTTGTCTGTGAGCTGCTTTTTGACTTGCCGTCCGGTACTTTTAAAGTTTGCCCGACATAAATAACTGTAGATGAAAGATTGTTGGCTGATTGAAGTGCCGAAACACTGGTATTGTACTCAGCTGAAAGCTTCCACAGTGAGTCTCCGCTTTTCACCTTGATGGTTTGGGCTTCTACCGGTGACGCCGCCAATGAAGTTCCAACTACCGCAGAGGCCGCCAAACCTACTGCTATCTTCTTCTTCATAACCTCTTAACCTCCCGTTTCATTTTCGTTCTCTCTATGTATGCCATTACATTTGCCATTGCTTAAGACTTTATCCAGCCGGTCAGGCAGGTGATCTGATCACCGTATGGATGGCCTTTGGCTGAAAGCCCCCTTTTATATTCTTAAGCAAAAAATGCAATTCACGATTTGTATCGGTCTAATTTATATTTTTTTAATAGTCTTTTTGCCTTTTTACAAATTTCTTATTAAAAATACAGACTGATAGGCACATTGACAAAAATCAACACTTTTTTCAATGCTCGAGATATCGGGTGCTTTTTTTGCAAAGGTTTGAGTTTTAAGTTTTCGGAAATACGATGATCAGTTGTTTTAAAATCAGAGGTTCATGGTGAAAAACAGCGAGAAGGAGTTAACTGGATATGCTGCATGTGCCGAAACAGCCCGAATAGACGCCGTAACATGCGGATTTCTGTGCCGTTTTACAGCCGATTTTCTTTTTCGGATCAAACGGTCAAGCCCAGCGTTCAAGTTGAGGGTGTAAAAACTGCGTATTCTTATTCATTAGTTTACCGTAAATCGCCGATCAATCCTCATCTATTGCCTAATCGAAAAGCAAAGATCAGGATCACTTATACATTTCTACATTTCAGCACAAATTCCTCCACGAAACCATAAATTGACTATATCATACATTTTTTTTTGCCAACATCCGGAATTGGGAGTATCTTTTTTTTAGATCGAACGGCGTTTTACTATTTCATCTATAGATTCTTATTTCCTATCTTAATATAAAGATAAATGTAAAATTAACACTTAATACCCATTCTTTTTTGTATATCAATAGTCGTTATTTACTATTAGAAAACACATAAAAAAACTTCCGGTTTATTACCGCCGCTTTCATGCATGTTTCCTCCTTTTATGACGCATTTTAAGATATGGAGGTGAATCTTCTTGACCATTCAAAAAATATGTCAATATTTATGTACGTGTTTAGGAATTCTTTCTCTTTCCTTTATTTATGTGCAAATGTTTAAAAAAGCAAAACAGGCGAAAAAAGATTGAACAGACATTTATTGCATTTTATACATAACGTGTTATAATTTCTCTCGTTATCCAAAAGAAACGGGGAACTGATATGAGGGAAACAAAGGATTTGCGGGAGAAAACAAGGCAGTTTTTAACGATTTTAATTCCGATTTTGATTACGCAAGCGGGACTGTCGCTCATTACGGTTCTCGACACGGTGATGTCAGGCAAAGTCAGTGCCGCCGACCTCGCCGGCGTCGCAATCGGCTCGAGTTTGTGGACCCCGGTTTATACAGGGCTTGCCGGCATTTTGACGGCTGTAACACCGATGGTCGCCCAACTGATGGGGGCCAAGCGGCAAAAGGATGTCCCTTATACTGTTATTCAATCGATTTATGTGGCCGGAATCATCAGCATTGCCGTGATCGTCTCCGGGTACTTACTGATTGATCCGGTGCTTGAGAATCTCGATCTTGAACAGAAGGTAGCGGTCATCGCAAAGCAATATTTAATCTGCATCGGGCTCGGCATATTGCCGTTGTTTGTTTACAATGTGATGCGCTGCTTTATTGATTCACTCGGAAAAACGCGGGTGACGATGCTGGTTACGCTCTGTTCTCTGCCCATTAATTTTGTTTTGAATTATTTGTTCATTTTCGGGAACTTCGGCTTTCCAAAGCTTGGAGGAGCAGGAGCCGGTATGGCTTCCGCCATCACATATTGGTGCATTTGTCTGATCTCTTTATACATCGTCCACAAAAAGACGCCGTTTCACCAGTTTAGGATTTTTGGAACATTCTATTCATTTTCTTTTGCTGAAAGTATGAAACTGCTGAAAATCGGCATTCCGATCGGTTTCGCCATCTTCTTTGAGACGAGTATATTCGCAGCTGTCACTTTGCTGATGAGCCATTTTGACACGGTCACGATCGCTTCCCATCAGGCGGCAATGAATTTCGCTTCGCTTCTTTACATGCTTCCATTGAGCGTATCGATGACGCTGACAATTGTCGTCGGCTTTGAGGCCGGAGCAAAACGGTTTAAAGACTCGAGAACCTACAGCTATCTCGGCATTTCAATAGCGGTCGGTTTTTCATTATTCACCGCACTCATCATTTTACTGTTCAGAGAGCAAATCGCCGGTTTGTATGCGGCTGACCGGGATGTGCTGCTTCTGACAAAGGACTTCTTGCTGTTTGCGTTGTTTTTTCAGCTGTCAGATGCCATCGCGGCTCCGATTCAAGGAGCGCTCAGAGGATATAAAGATGTTAACTACACGCTTGTCACAGCTCTCGTCTCGTATTGGATTATCGGGCTTCCGGTCGGTTTTGTGATCGGAACGTATACTTCATTCGGAGCTTTCGGGTACTGGATCGGACTGATCACGGGGCTCGCAGCCGGTGCAGTCGGGCTGTTTTTCAGGCTCAAACGCATTCAAAACCGCTATATTCACACTCAAAGCGTGTAAAAAGGTGCCGGGCTCATATGCCCGACACCTTTTTTGATCATTTTAATCATTCCATTGATAGGTCCAAAATGTTTCTTTTTCAAACCATGTCTCAACAACCGGCTCGCCATTGGCGAGTTTTTTCTCTATTTCTTTCATAAAGCCACCTGTTTGAGATTTATGCGCTTTGAGCGCGTTCATTTTAATATCTGCGGCTTCTTTGATATCAAGAACGACGTCAGGTTTGCCAAGAACCTCTTCCCTGTGGTGGGTGATGGCCATGCATAAGACGCGCGGCCGGTCTTCTTTCTTTTTCCGCGATAATGCCCTGATGACCGCAGCACCGCACGCATCATGGTCAGGATGAACGCCGTGTCCCGGATAAAACGTCACAACAAGGCTCGGGTTTACATCATCAATGACAGCCTCTATTCGATCGGCCAGTTTTTCTTCATCCTCGAATTCGAGCGTTTTATCGCGGTATCCGAGCATGCGCAAGTCCTGTACATCCATTTCCCTGCAGGCGTCGATCAGCTCTTGCTTTCTGAGCAGCGGAAGGGTTTCCCTGTTGGCAAAAAGCGGGTCTCCCATATTTCTTCCCATCTCGCCCAGCGTCAGGCACGCGTATGTTACAGGTATATCTTCTTTTCGGTTTAAGGCGATCAAGCCGGCGACTCCGAAAGATTCATCGTCAGGATGCGGCAAGATCACGAGTAAATGTTTTTTCATCTATAACACCTTCTTTTTAGACTGCAAATGGCTTTTTGCTGATTTGAAGCGAAATGGCGAGTTTGCCGCCCGGCAAATAGCCGGCGAGAAGCAACCTTCCTTCATCATCAACCGTATAATCCGTCAGGCCTTCGGCGTAGATCCAGCCGTCTTCGATTTTCAAACCGGCGCGAAATGGCCCCTCGCCCGTGATTTTGGCGCGGGAGCATGTCACCTTCGCGTTTCTGATATACGCCACCACGGTCATGTTCTGCTCATCTTTATGCGCGGAATACGATCCGGTTGTCGTCTCCAAATGAATGTAAACAGGCTGGTTTAAAAATGTTTCCAAAGAAGCCTGCACATCTTCTTTTATTATTGCTTTCATGTTACTCCCTGCTTTCTTCGTTTGTTAATAACTCCAATCGTTCCGTATGCCATTCAATCAGCTTGAGCTTCATATCTGGTTCCAATTGTGAATTCACAATGCGCCGGATTGATTGATAGTATTTTTCGTGCTTCGTCTTTCTGAGCCTTGGATGGGTGCGGAGGTCGTTCAACTCATCATCAATCGCCCGATGAAGCGCCTGCCTGCCTTCTCCGTCCATCGTCCGGTTTTTCCAAAGGGTTTTATACGCCCGGAAAAGCTCTAGTTCGTCTGCCATGACGGAATAACCTCCGAAGTGCTTCAATAATGTTTAATTATACATAATCAGTGCTTATTGAAAAGAAAAAGGGCTTACGGATGAAAGGAATTTTTTCTTTTTAAAAATACCTTCTCCGGTTTCTTCCATTGAAATTGCGAAAGTGTAAACAAAATCAGCGCCGCCCATATGCAGGTAAACGTAAAGACCTTACTGCTGCTGA
Organism: Bacillus sp. FSL W7-1354; assembly: GCF_038002405.1. Classification (NCBI taxonomy): domain Bacteria; kingdom Bacillati; phylum Bacillota; class Bacilli; order Caryophanales; family Bacillaceae; genus Bacillus; species Bacillus sp. FSL W7-1354. The sequence goes on from NZ_JBBOCL010000001.1 coordinate 1,321,893, forward strand.
ACGGTTCATGGTAGACGAACACGCCTAAGCATAATGTAATGGTCGGAGCGATATATTGCAAAATGCCGACTTGATAAAGCGGAAGTTTTTTCGCACCTTCCGCAAATAAAAGCAGCGGAATCGCAGTTAACACTCCTGCCAAAAACAGCAGTACCATCATGCCGATGCTCCCTGAAGCGGCTTGAGCCTTTTCCGGATGGCTGAAGAACAACAGATAGATCACTGCAACCGGAGCGATCATCATCGTTTCCAGGGTAAGTCCTATGGCGCTTGAGAGCGATGTCCGCTTTTTCGCCAGTCCGTAGAGCCCGAAACTGAATGCAAGTATCAGGGCGATGTACGGCACGGAACCGTACTGGAAGGCGGAAATAAGCACGCCGAAGGCAGCGAGAAGAACTGCCGCTCCCTGCATCCGCGTCAGCTTTTCCTTTAAAAAGACAATTCCGAGCACGATCGATACGAGCGGATTGATGTAATAGCCCAGGCTCGCTTCAAGAATATAACCGTTGCTGACAGCCCATATGTAGACATACCAATTGATCGAAATCAGAACGGACGACAAAATGAGCGGTACAAATTCCTTACGGTTTCCCGAAAGCGCGCGAAATGCTTTGACTCCGTTTTTCCACTGCCGCAAAACGAGAAGCACGCCGCACATGAAAACAAATGACCAGATAATCCGGTGCGCCAGTATATCGAGCGCAGCCGTCTGATCGAGCACTTTCCAATATAAAGGAAGGAGCCCCCACAGCAGATAAGAAAGCGCTGTGTAAATGATTCCTTTCGTTTGAGATGAATGATTCATGTCTGTTTCTTTCCTTTCTTCTCATCACTTTCCGCACTTTTTTGCATATACTGTACCGTCTATGTGAAAGGAAGTGTGATCGTGTTTGATTGGCAACGCTTTTTTCCATTTCAGCAGTTTTCCAAGGACGGATTAAAAAACGCTGACCCGAAAGATGTGGAGCAGTATATCCACCACATGATGAAAAGCGTTTTCGGCCCGGGGTATGCAGTTCAATTTCCTTTTCGTGACCCTCTCTCAAAAGAAACACAGGCGGCAGATGAATCTGATCCGATTGATATTTTTGAAACGACAAGCCATGTATTTGTTAAAATACCGCTCACCAAAGAACAGCTTAACCTTCTGAAAATTAAACATACTTCACAAACCCTGATCATAGAAAACTACCCTGAAAAAGGGCGGCAGGAAAAAGTCGTTCTCCCCTCTCTAGTGCGCAGAAAGGGTACGAAAGCAATATTTAAAGACGGCATTTTAGAAGTGATGTTCTTAAAAAATGAGGACTTTAACCTGTCTGAAATCGACATCACGTTTTGAAAACGGCCAGCTTGGCAAAGCAGGCTGTTTTTTTTCTTCCTGTACCATTTTAACACTAGTCCTCAAGGATGATCACCTCATTTGCCTGACATGCGGCTGAACTTTTACATTTCAACGGTGGTAGTCATTATTCCTTAAAAAATCTCTGTAACTATTTGCTCTTTCGGCTGTTGTCAGTTAGTCCTTATAATGATAATGGTTCTCAATTTATAAAACAGGAGGATGGATATGAAAAAGAAAATCAGCTTATTGATCACAGCAATGTTTTTGACGATCCTTTGTTTTTCACCTCAAGCTTCTGCAGCATACAACTCACTGCATAAGGGCTACGCCACTTACACGGGGTCGGGTTACTCCGGCGGTGCATTGCTTTTGGATCCTATTCCGTCCAATATGAAGATCACCGCTTTAAATCCGACAGATATGAATTACCGCGGAGTGAAAGCAGCTCTTGCCGGCGCCTATCTGCGGGTTGAAGGGCCGAAAGGAAAAACGACCGTCTATGTGACCGATCTGTATCCTGAAGGCGCGCCGGGAGCTCTTGACCTTTCACCGAACGCTTTTCGCCAGATCGGCGATATGAAAGACGGCAAAATCAACATTAAATGGCGTGTAGTCAAAGCGCCGATTACCGGCAATTTCACTTACCGGATCAAAGAAGGCAGCAGCCAGTGGTGGGCGGCAATCCAAGTCAGAAATCACAAATATCCCGTCATGAAAATGGAATATTACAAAGGCGGAAAGTGGATCAACATGGAGAAAACGGACTACAACCATTTCGTCAGCACCAATCTTGGGACAAGTCCGCTTAAAGTCAGAATTACAGATATCCGAGGAAAAGTCGTAAAAGACACGATCAAAAAGCTGCCGGAAAACGGGACGTCAAGCGCATATACCGTACCTGGAAAAGTACAGTTCCCTGACTGATCGATCCGGAAAGAATGAGACGGCGGCCAAAGGCGAAAAGATTCGCAAGCTTTGGCCGCCGCTTCATATTGGACATCCGGCATTTTAGATGCCAGCAACAATTGGCTTATTGATCAATAGCCCGGTCCCGCCCCTCTGAATGGAGCTGTGCCCGGAACACCTCCGTACGGAACGGCCCCAGGAGCTGACCCGTAGCCGTAATAAGGCGTGCCGCCGTAAGGTCCCGGGTATGGCGGCGGGTAAGCGTAAGGTCTTGGGTAGTTAAAAATCGCACTTCCGAGAAATCCGCCCAGCAATCCGCCGACAAGCGGCGCTCCAAAACCCCAGAATAACGGGAATCTGGCCGGGTATCCGGCAGGACCTGATCTCGAATAAAGCATATGAGGGTTCATTGGCTTTTATCCTCCTTTATGTCTGCCTATAGTAAAGGTATTCATAAAGTCGGGAAACGTTTGGGCTATTCTTCATAAATCATTTTTTTTGTCATTCCGCCGTCCACCGTCAAGTTTGTACCGGTGACAAAGCGATTGTCCGGATCGGTCAAGTAAAAGCATGCTTTGACGATATCCTGAGGGCGGCCGACCCTGTTTGACAAATGCTGTTCGTGGTCAATAGGCCGCAGGGCAGTATCATCACCGGTTTCGATCCATCCCGGGGAAATGCTGTTGACGACGATTGAATCTTTGCTTAAAGACGCGGCCAATGCGTGAGTCAAAGCGATTAAGCCCCCTTTTGACGCGGCATAGGCTTCCGAGTCAGGCTCGGACATAAACGCCCTTGTCGAAGCGATATTGACGATGGCTCCGCCTGTTTTCGCTTCTTTCATTTTTTTGGCGGCTTCTTTTGCGCAAAGAAACGCGCCTTTCAAATTGGTATTCAGAACATCGTCCCATTCTTCCGCCGTCAAATCATAAGGGGACTTCCAAACTGATCTGCCCGCGTTATTAATGAGCGCAGATATCGAACGGCCGTTTCGGGAAGCTTCCTGCATCAGCTGTTTCACATCTTCTTCAGATCCCACATCACAAGCTGCAAACTGAACCCGCGCTCCGGAAGCGGTCAGCTCTTTTTCAAGCTGTTCACCCTCTTCCTTCAGTACATCGGCGAATACGACGATAAAACCTTTTTGAGCATAGGCGGTCACAAGGTCTCTTCCGATGCCTTTGGCCCCGCCTGTAATGACGACTGTTTCTTTACTAGTCAATCCGGTCAGCTCCCTTCCGGATCGCAATGATGCTCGGCCCAGGTTTGTATCTCTCTGAGGACAGGCTCTAGCGCCGTTCCCTTGTCTGTCAATTGATAGATGACTTTTACCGGCGTTTCCGGCAGCACTTGGCGCTCGATTATTTTGCAGTGTTCGAGCTCTTTTAAACGTTCAGCCAGCATTTTTTGGCTAATCATCGGTATCATTTCGGTCAAGTCTTTAAACCGTTTAGGTCCATCCAACAATACATGGATGATCAATCCATTCCATCGTTTGCCGAGTAAAGAAAAGGCGGCTTCCATTCTAGGACACATTGTAAACCCCAATTCTCTCACCCCTCCATATCCAGTTGACAAATATAATGTGTGCCATTAAAATACTCAATAAAGTTACAAAAAGTAAGTTTCTAACTTTTTGTCTGACTCTATCATAACATGTTTAGCCCAAAGGAGGAAGTCACATGTCTTCACAAGAAAACACTGCTCTCAACATTCTGGAAGAGCGTACTTCGATTAAAGAATATGACACAAGCGTTTCCATTTCCAAAGAGGAGCTGACAAAGCTGCTGAGCGTCACAACAAAGGCTCCGTCAGCCTGGAATCTGCAGCACTGGCATTTTACAGTCTTCCACAGCCAAGAATCAAAAGATAAGCTCCTTCCGATCGCGTTCAACCAAAAACAAGTCAGCCAGGCATCTGCGGTTGTAGCCGTGCTTGGAGACTTACAAGCGAACCTGAACGGTGAAGCCGTATACGGCCCTCTGACAGAAGCAGGTTATATGACTGAAGACATTAAAAACACGCTGCTCGGACAAATCAACGGCGCTTATCAAAACAGCGGATTTGCAAGAGACGCCGCCTTTACTAACGCATCGCTCGCGGCCATGCAGCTGATGATTGCGGCTAAAGCTATGGGCTATGACACATGCGCGATGGGCGGCTTTGACAAGCAAGCGTTCGTTAAAGAATTCAACATCAACGAACGTTATGTACCGGTCATGCTGATTTCGATCGGAAAACCGGTCAAACCTGCGCACAAAAGCAATCGTTTTGATGTGTCTGACGTATCTACATGGCTGTAAACACGCTAAAAACCTTAGTCCCCAAAAAGGACTAAGGTTTATTTTTATGCTTTTATATGCTTTTCATACCAGATTTTCGCCTGGTCGATCTCGCTGTGTGTCAGCTGATGACCGCCGCTTTCCCAGTGAAGGAGCACTTGGGCGCCGGCGTTTGTGAAATAGCCGGCAAGCTCGCTTGATTCCTGCGGTGGGCAGAGGGGGTCTGTTTTGCCGGCTCCAATGAACACGGGCAGGCCTGTCATATCAGGGAGCTTGCGATTTCTAAACGGAACCATCGGATGATGCAAAATCGCCCCTTTCAGTACACGTTCATGACGGAACAGCAGACTTCCCGCGATATTGGCGCCGTTTGAATAACCGATTGCGACCACCCGGCTCCTGTCAAAGTGAAATTCATTTGCGGCTTCATCTAAAAACGCTTTTAATTCATCCGTCCGGTCGATCAAATCTTTCTCGTCAAACACCCCTTCTCTCAAGCGCCTGAAAAAACGGGGCATTCCGTTTTCCAGCACATTTCCCCTGACTCCGAGTAAATTTGCATCGGAATCAATCATCCTGCCGATCGGCAGAAGATCGTGTTCGTTTCCCCCTGTTCCATGCAATAACAACAGGGTGGTATCAGAATTCCCTTTCTCATATATATGATTCATTTCCTTTCACTCCTTTTCCCATTTTGTTTCAGCGATGTCATTGCGCCGGTGCTTTCCAGCGGTTCATCAATCAAAAAGCCCCCGTTCGCCCGTCTCTTTCCCATTCTTTTACTCAGCAGTCTCCTGCATGGTGATCCTCTTCATTCTGTTTTATCTCGAATTCAAGATATTAATTATTGTAAAGTTATACTTTCGAATATGCAAGCCAGAACGCCTGTTTAAATAATTTAAAAAATCACTTTTTTCTAATAATTATCTTGTGATTAAATCTGACAACTGCTATGATTATGAACATTAAAATCGCTAAAGGAGGAAAAAAGGTGAATCAACAGCTTTTTAAATGGGTTTTGTTCATCATCCCTTTTGTCGGGCAGCTTGCTTTGCTACCATTTGTAAACCGGATTGATCCGATCGTTTTCGGACTTCCATTTTTTCATTTTTGGCTGGTGCTGTGGATTGTGCTGACACCGATGATCACATTTGCGATTTACAGATTTGAGAAAAGAAACGGAGGTTATGAGTGATGCAGGGAAATTTAACAGCGCTCCTCATCACCGCCGGCATTATTTTGACCGTGGTCTGTATCGGGTTTATCGCCGGCAGCAATAAGCAGTCGCGGAAATCGGTTGAAGAGTGGTCTGTCGGCGGAAGGCGGTTCGGAGGGCTGCTCGTCTGGTTTCTTGTGGGTGCCGACTTGTATACGGCCTACACGTTTTTAGGATTGACAAGCACCGCTTTTACAAGCGGAAGCGTCGCTTTTTTCGCGATTCCTTATTCGGTTTTGGCCTATTTCATCGCCTATTTTTTTCTGCCGAAGATTTGGAAGGTTGCGAAAGTGCACCAGCTCACAACGCTGGCCGATTATGCAAGGGAGCGCTTCAGCAGCAAGCTCCTGTCTTCGCTTGTTGCGATTGTCGGCGTCTTAATGCTGATCCCGTATATCTGCCTGCAGCTCAGCGGAATTCAGGATACGCTTCAAATCGCGGGTACAGGGTTTATTAACGTCAATGTCGTCGTAATCATTTCGTTCGTCCTTGTCGCGCTTTATACGTTTTTCAGCGGCATCAAAGGTCCTACATACACTGCCATTATTAAAGACATTTTAGTTTGGGTGATGATGCTGTTTATGGTCGTTTCGTTGCCGCTCATCCATTTTAACGGCTGGACGCCGATGATTGACAAGCTGGCAAATGAAGCGCCGCATATGCTGACAATCCCTTCTGACGGACCTCGCGGAATCGCCTGGTTCATCACGGCATCGATCGTTTCCGCGTTTGCTCTGTTCATGTGGGCCCATGCGGCGACAGGCGTTTTCACGGCGAACAGCGCGGATGCACTCAGAAAGAACAGTATGTTTCTGCCGTTGTACAATATTGTATTGATTTTAGTCATTTTCTTAGGCTTTATCGCATTTCTCGTACTTCCTGATGACATTAACCCGAGATTTGCATTGCTGTATTTAATTCAAAGTTCCTACGGCGGCGTCACGCAAGGATTCGCCTATTCAACGATTGCCCTGGCAAGTCTGATCCCGTGTTCGATTATGGCGATAGGGGCATCCAACCTATTCGCTAACAATTTATACCGCGATTTGATCAACCCCCGCGTTTCGGGACAAAAGCTGACGATCATCACCCGCTCGATGGTATTCGTCGTCATCGGTCTGGCCCTTTTATTCGGAATGCTGTTCCCGGCAGCGCTTGTAACGCTTCAGCTGCTCGGTGTATCAGGCATGGTGCAGATATTCCCTGCCATCGTCATCAGCCTGTTCTGGAAAAACCAGACGAAGGAAGCGACGATCATCGGTCTTCTCATCGGCCTGGCCGTTACATTTACCGTTTATTTAACAGGTGCCACTTTCGGCATTTACGAAGGCTTCTGGGGGCTTACCGCCAATCTTTTGACCGTTGTCTTGTTGAATCCGTTTTTTGTGAAAAATGTAAAACACAATTCTGTGATCAGCTTTTTGTTCCATGCTAAGAAGGATGTGCAAAAAAGCGCTTGATCACTAAAAAACCCTTGCGCTTCGTGTGAGCGCAAGGGTTTCTTTTATTTTTCTTTTTTTAAGATCTCAATCGCTTTATCCAGCTGCGTATCATTGTCAGCAAGCTTAGCCTGCAGCTTACTTGTCATGCTGATCGTCGTCTCGCCCGTTAGGATGCCTGTCGTTTTCAGCTTTTGGTCTTTTTGAAAAGCCTTAACGGCAGCCTCTGTCTGTGCGTCGAATGCCCCCGTCGCATTCAGCTTATAGCCGAGCGCTTGGAGCATTTGCTGGGCAGCTTTCACTTCGTCTCCGGTGCTGCCTGCCTTATACTCTTTTTTGGAATCCAGGTACGGCAGTTTAGCATAGCTTGGGAGCTCCGCTTTATATTGAGGTTTGATTCCTTTTTCGTGAATCCAGTCACCATTTGGCGTCAGCCACTTGGCAATCGTCAGCTTGACGGTCGATCCGTCAGAGAAGCTCTCCGCATTTTGAACCGTTCCTTTTCCAAACGTATTTTCACCCACAATCGGGATGCCTGAAGACTGGTGAAGTGCTGCGGCCATGATCTCAGCGGCGCTTGCCGTTCCTCCGTTGACGAGAACGACGGTCGGCTTGTTCACTTTTCGCTCCTTCTCAGCTTTGTACACTTCTTTTTTCCCGTTTTTGGATTCAACCTGCATAATGGTTTTGCCTTTATCGACAAACATGTTGCTCATCATAATCGCTTGGTCCATCAGGCCGCCGGGATTTCCTCTGAGGTCAAGCACGAATCGTTCCGCACCTTTTTCAGACAAGTCATCAATGGCTTTCGTCAGTTCCTTAGCGGTATTTTCAGAGAAAGACGTAATTTGGATTTCACCGATGTTGCCGCCGATCATTTTAGAGTACACCGTTTCGATTGGAATCGTATCGCGCTTAATCGTAACATCGATTTGGCCGACGCCTCCCCTGTTGAGAACAAGCTTGACATTCGTGCCTTTTTTGCCGCGGATCATTGCTGTCGCTTCGTTGACGGTCTTGCCTTTTACGCTTTTGCCGTCCACTTTCTGAATTTCATCATGCGGCTTTAAGCCGGCTTTTTCTGCGGGAGATCCTTTAATAGGCGCGACGATTAGAATTTGTCCATTTTTTTCTTCTACTTGGGCGCCGATTCCTTCAAAAGAAGAGGTAATGCTTTCTTCAAAGCTTTTAGCTTCTTTCTTATCCATGTATGTTGAATATGGATCGTCCAAAGCTCCAAGCATCCCTTTAATTGCCCCGTCAGTCAGCTTTTCATCGTCTGCATTTTGATAATAGTCGCTCTTGATTTTGTCGTACGCCGCCATCAGCTTTTCGAATTTCTCGGAGTCTGAAGCGGAATATACTGAACCGCCGCTGCCTTTGCCCACCAGATAAAGCGTCAGTGCGGAGGCGGCGACAGCCGTAATCAATACAGCCAAAAAGAGTTTTAACTGCTGTTTCAAACGAACACCACCTTTTCTTCTTACCATATTATCATGGACGAATCTTTATTCGTCAACTCGAATTACTCAGGATCCGATTTTCCGGTCTGCTGGGATTCGATCGTTTTTCAACCATTATTCCTTTTTTGCATATGCATACAAAAAAGGAGGGATCTCAATTTGAGCGATTATTTAGACATGCTTGCCAGCTTCGGCGTCTCATCCGCTCATCCTGGCGGGATGTCCCTGTCAAAGGCAGTGCTCGCCAAAGCCGGCATCGACCCTGAGCAGCCGATTCTTGATGCAGGCTGCGGAACCGGCCAGACCGCCGCTTATTTGGGGCAGCTGCTGTTTCCTGTCACTGCCCTTGATGCCGACCCGGTCATGATCGATAAAGCCCGACAGCGTTTCAAAAAAGAACAGCTATCCATTCCGATTGTCCACTCTCCACTCGAGGAAATGCCGTTTCAGTCTGAAAGCTTTGCCTGTGTATTATCTGAATCTGTACTGAGCTTCACAGATATCCGGTCCGCTTTACAGGAAATCCGGCGGATTTTAAAACCCGGAGGGATGTTAATCGCGATCGAAGTGTGCCTTAAGGAAGGCAACGCTCTGACAGACGAAGCCAAAAAAGAAATCACGGACTTTTACGGATTCACCGCTTTATATGCCGAGAATGAATGGGTCAATGTCCTGCGGGAAGAAGGATTTTCAAAGGTTAGCATCATCCCTGTCCTATTGGAAGACACAGCAGACCCTGATGACGCCGTCGAAATGGATCTGTCGCCTTCGATTTCCGACAAAAACTATGAAACAATGGAAAAACACCTGCATTACCTGGAAAAATACCGGGATTCTCTTGATCATATTATTTTTATATCACATCTATAAACCATCATTTGTCCTCCTTCTTTCGTCCAACCTTTTCTATTGAAACTATCATAAGCTGACTAGGAATAGATTAGATGATGGAAGGAGCATTCAAGTGGACCGATATTATAGGTTTTGCCACCAAAATGTTGGCAGAGTTGCGAGAATCACCGACAAAGGAGGCCGCGTCCATGTCGGAAGAATCGTCCGTGTATCACCAAGCAAAGTGTATATCGCCCCGATGATCAGACGGGGAGGCCGCGGATTCGCCTACGGATATTACGGCGGCGGATGGGGTTGGGGCCCTGTATACGGACTTGGCCTTGGTTTAATTGCCGGTGTGGCCCTTGCAGGTTTGTTTTTTTGGTAACATGAAAAGGCCGATATCTATCGGCCTTTCCCTTTTATATCTTTTTCACCTGTTTAAAATACTCTTCAAGCGTCAAGCCGCGTTCTTGGATGACTTTAGCCGCTTTTTTGCCTACATAGCGCAGGTGCCATGGTTCATACTTATATTTCGTAATGTCTTCTTTGTTTTTCGGATAACGGATGATATAGCCGTATTTGTAGGCGTTCTTCTCGACCCATTGTCCGTCTTTCGTATTGCCGAAGTCCTCTGATAAGGCGAAGCCGTTGCTTTTGCTGGAAATATCCATCGCAAGTCCTGTCTGATGCTCGCTTTGACCCGGATATGCCACAGCTTCTTTCGCCTTTTCTTCTCCCTTTTGGCTCACTTCGTTGTTATAGATCGCTTTTTGTCTGTCATAGGATCTGTAGCCGGACACCGCAGCCAGTTCATAGCCTTCTTTTTTCGCGGCACTGAACATCTCTTCAAGCGCTTTGGCGGCTTCTTTTCTGATATACCGCTTGTCGATATCCTCGGTAAAAGAAAACGCGACATCAGGCACTGTCAAGTCGCTCGGTGCATAGTTGCCGGGAAGCGCGTACTCTTTATTGACAAGCGCCAGTATGTTTTCCGGATTTTGAATCGTCGGCAGCCCGTCTACATCTTTAATTTGATTAAAATACTTGCTCTCAAGTATGAACTCCTGATCTTCCAGGCTGCTGTCGTCCTTTTGGTCTTTCGCATCTTTGCTTGCATTTGCAGTGTTCTGTGTTTTAGCCGTGTCATTTTGCTTCTGTTCAGTCATGGTACATCCTGTGCCAAGCAGAACCGCTGCACTCAGCAATGAAGCAATCGTCACGTATTTGTACTTTCCGTTCATTCGAATCCATCCTTTTTCAGTGCATGTATCTGGTTACAATGCGGTATCCAGAGCCAGCAGAATCATATCATTAAAGGTCGTCTGTCTTTCTTCTGCTGTTGTTTCCTCGCCGGTAATAACGTGATCGCTGACCGTTAAAATGGAGAGGGCTTTTCGGCCGAATTTCGCAGCTAATGTATAAAGCGCCGTCGTTTCCATCTCGACCGCAAGCACTCCATGTTTGGCAAGCTTCTCAATTTGGCTGTCGTCATTATAGAATTGATCCGCCGTAAACACGTTCCCTGCCGTAACCGGGATGTTCCGCTCACTTGCAGCGTCATAAGCAGCTTTTAACAGGCCGAAGTCTGCGCAGGGCGCAAAGTCGATCGATCCGAATGCCACTCTGTTGATTTGCGAATCGGTTGATGAAGTCATTGCCAGAATGACATCTCTTACATTGACGTCTTTTCTGATCGCACCGCACGATCCGACGCGGATCAGGTTTTTCACATCATAGCTTCTGATCAGTTCATTGACATAAATTGAAATAGACGGCACACCCATGCCTGTCCCCTGTACGGAAACGCGCTTTCCTTTATAAGTGCCCGTAAAGCCGTACATTCCCCGTACTTCGTTATAACATTCAACGTTTTCCAAATATGTATCAGCGATATATTTTGCACGCAGCGGGTCTCCCGGCAGCAGCACCGTTTCTGCAATTTGTCCTTTTTCTGCGCCAATATGTACGCTCATGAATATTCCTCCTGCCTTTTTAAAGCTGATTGGTGATGATGATTGCAGCATCCACTCGCATATGTATTATAAACCAACATCGCGGAAAAAGAAAATAAAGCCCTGCAACGCTTCGGCATCATTCTTTTGTTGTCATGTTTAAAAAAGGACAGGCATACCTTTAAAAAAGAATCATTACGATTAGCTATTTCAGGATGGAGGAAAAGTGATGTTTCGTTCACTTAATAGTTATTTAATCGACTTTACCGGGCTTGTTGTCATCGGTGTTTTGCTATGCCTTGTGTCAGCCGGCGGATCGCTCGCCGCAGGCCTCCCCTTCCAGATTCCGGCTTCCGTTCAGCAGCTGAATACGATTTTCATCAGCATTTTAATCGAAGCTCTTCCCTTTGTATTAATCGGGGTATTGATCGCCGGTTTCATCCAGATTTTTGTAACTGAAGAGCACATCCGCTCGCTTTTTCCAAAAAACAGGTTTTCAGGAGTAATTGTCAGCTGTTTGCTCGGCGCTTGTTTTCCGGCTTGCGAATGCGGAATTGTCCCGATCGTGAGAAGGCTCGTCTCAAAAGGCGTTCCCATCTACGCCGGCGTCGGCTTTCTGTTGACAGGTCCGCTGATCAATCCGATTGTCATCTTATCCACTTTTATGGCATTTGGCAATGATTTGCGAATGGCCGTTTTAAGGGTTGCTGTCGGTTTTGCCGCAGCGGTCATCATCGCTTTTGCGATCAGCATGATGTTCCGCTCCAGCCAGCTGAAAACGGAAAGCAGCATAACAGCTGCACACTGCGCCCATTCCGGCAGACAATCCCCTTTTTCGGAAAAGCTATTTGATATGCTGAAACACGCTGTTGACGAATTCTTTGATATGGGAAGGTTTCTGATTATCGGCGCTTTAATTGCCGCACTTGTGCAAACCTACCTCCCGTTAAAATCGCTGTTTTTGTTCGGAGGGGGCATGCTCGACTCGGCATTGGTCATGATGGGACTGGCTTACTTTTTATCACTGTGCTCTGAAGCGGATGCATTTATCGGCGCCTCCTTCTCCAATTTGTTTCCTTCTTCGTCCATCCTTGCTTTTCTCGTATACGGACCAATGCTCGATTTAAAAAATACGGTCATGATGCTGCATGCGTTTAAGCCGAAGTTCGTCATTTGTTTGTCTATTCTGATCACAGTTGTTGTCTATGTTTGTATCAAATTTGTCAGTTTGCTTTAGAAAGGAGGTTTCACCAATGGTTTTTCAGCCTCGGCAATTTTTGCGCGCACTCGTGTTGGCGGCTTTTTCCGTCTTTATTTTCAAGCTCCATTACACAGGGGAAATTGATAAGCTGATCAATCCGAAATACGATTACACAAGCCTCATCGCCGCAGGTGTGTTTGCGTTTCTGTTTATCATTCAGCTGACAAGGGTCTGGACGGTGAAGGATGACCACTCTGGAGATTGCGGCTGCGGACATGATCATGACGAATCAAAGCCTTTTTTCATCAGGCTGATGCATTATGGCGTAATCACGCTTCCCCTTATCACCGGATTCACCCTTTCCCCGGCTGTACTGAATTCGTCTGTCGCCGCCAATAAAGGGACGATGCTCACCAAAACGGAGATCGCCCCTCAAACCGAAGGCGAAAAGGAACATGTCATGACACCGGAGATTCAGCAGGGGCTCGCCGATTCAGCGATGCCGAAGTCGGCGTATGACCGGAAGATGGAGCAATTTAAGCATGAAAAGCGAATTGTCATGAATGACGATATGTTTGCAGACTATTATGATGAAGTGACAAGCCGTCTTGATCATTACATTGGAAAAGAAATCACGGTCAAAGGCTTCGTCCATAAGGAAGCGGGGCTGAGCGCACGCCAGCTCGTGCTGTCCCGATTTATGATCACACACTGCATCGCAGACGCCAGCCTGATCGGGTTTCTCGCCGAATGGAGCGGCGCTGAGCAATTGCAGCCTGATACATGGATTGAATTGGAAGGAACGCTCGGCAAAGCATCTTATAACGGCGCTGTCATCCCGATCATCCGCACGAAGCGATGGAAGGAGATCAGCGAGCCGAAGCAGCCGTATGTCTACCCGGCCGCGATCAATATGACAGAATAAAGACGACTTTCTCTTGGATAAATAGCGGGGCGTTTAGTCATCCTATTTTTTAGGAAGGAGGTCATAAATGATGGGCAAAAAACAGCGAAACAGAGTCACCGGTCAGAAAAAGAACAACCACATCCCGACAAAGGACGTCATCGCGGCAGAGGATGCACACGAAAAGGAATTCAGCGCCAGAAAACGAAAGAATACAACATAAAAAAACTGCGGACAGCGCTTCCGCAGTTTTTTCAGCTTTACGATGACTGCAGCAAAATGCGGTTGATTTTGCTCCATCCCGTAGACAGCAGTTTATAATAGGTTTTTCCCTTTCTTCCTTCATCGATTAAAACGATGTCGCCTGTTGCAAGGAATCTCGCCTTATAATCATTCGGCACCGTGTCATAAACATTGAAAGTGGAAAATGTCCGTTCCAGCACATCTTCATGGGTTCTGCCGTTTATTTCCGTTCTGTAAACCATTTCATATCCCTTATCTTCACCAAAGCAAGGCGTTTGAAAAATCGTCACATCATAAGGTGTCAGCTTCTTTTTAAACAGTTGAAACATTAACGGCAATACAGATCCCTCCTTTTTTTATACAATTGGCGCTTCGCGGCTCAATCCCTTTGACTACTTTTGTCGAACAAGCGGGTACTTTTCGCCAATTTTTTTGAAGATGAAAAACAGCGCCAGACCGAGAGAAAATCCTGAGATGACATCTGTCATATAATGAACGCCGAGATACATGCGGCTGATGCCGATAAGTCCGACGATAAGGCCTGTCCACATGTAAAGTGCGCGGCTGCGTTGTTGAAAAAAAGGAATGCAGAGCAAAAAGAGATATGCGATAAACGGATATATGCTCGCCGCATTCATTGAATGGCCGCTCGGAAAGCTGTGTGACGATTCGTGGACGAGCGGGTTTATCGCAGGGCGCTCTCTGGCAATCCAGCCTTTTAAAGCTTCATTGGCCGTTCTTTCAACAAAAAACAGCAAATAAAGATACAGTGATGCCGCTGCTTTTTTATAGACGGCAAGTACCAAGGTTAAAGCAAGCATCAGCGGCAGCATGAAGCCGCTTGACCCAAGCTCTGTCACCGCTTTAAAAAACGCTGTGAGAACCGGGTGTCTAACAGATTCGAGAGCTTGTATCACGCTCACATCAAACGATTGAACCGCCGGGATGCGGATAAGAATGGCCATCATTGCAAAGACAGCGGCTGAAAATAGTGCTTTATACATTGAAAAAATCAGTGCCTCCTTGTCATTGTTTTTAAACATTTTACACCCGGCTCCCCCGCCGGGCAAATTTATAAGAAAAACCGGAGCAGGTGCGCCCCGGTCCCTTTTTTCAATCCTCTATATGCTCATCTATCATACATTTTGCAATCAGATAATCAAAGGTGATATCGGCAATTTCGAACAGTTCGTCCTCGCTCGGTATGTAGCCTCTTCTTGTCAGCTCTAGATAAAAAAAATCAGCGATTTCTTCTGTATCTATCATCAGTTCAATTTCTTTCATTGTGATCGCCTCCTTATTCTGATGTATGAGCTGGCATCCGGTTTTATAACCGGTTTGTCATAATGTTTGTCCTCTGTCATATACATGTCGTAACAAGACAAAAGCCGGAAGGGGAAAAGAAAATGATCCAAAAAACGCTTGAAGCACTTGACGGAGAAGGGTTTGACCTGGTATTGGGGAAGGTCTTGAAAGCCATGTTCGGCCTGATTGTGTTCGGCTGTTTTCCTTACTTTTTATATTTGTTGTTTATCATTTGAAATATTCTTTCAGGCTGCTTAACACAAACTCCATCATTTCTTTATATTCCGCATCCTGAAACATTTCATACAATACTTTATAGTCATTGTAAATATCAAGCAGCTCATCCACGACAGCAACAGCCATGTTGCGCTCATGCTCATGCTCCTCGGGATCCCCCGCGAATGGCAGAAACACCTTTTCAGATATCGGTTCATCAAGCTCTTGTCCGGCTTCGCCGACATAATGAACAAACAGAAGCTGATGGACGAACTGGTCCATTTCGTAAGTTCTGAGGACGAGCGTTAAATCTTCTTCTTCGGTTTCAAGCCATTCTCCGTCTTTCAAACGGGTCAGCTCGTAAATGATATCTTCCCAGCCATCCTCCACATATCTCCAAATTTCCGTTCTGTGCCCGGTGATTTTAAACAATTCTTTGCCGTAATCTTTTACATAGACGACATCCCCGATTAAAAATTCATATTCGATATCAAGCTTTTCCGTATCGACAATGACCCCGTCATAATCTTTGTAGAGCTGAAGAGAAGTTTCAAAATAAAGCACTTCATTATGATTGACTTCATACAAAAAATGCTTATCGATTTTATGAACTTTTGTAATCGTTCCGACCGTCCCGTACATCACGACAACGACAACATCCCCGACTTTGAATTTAGGCGCGTTTGACTTCATATTTGGATTCCCCCTTGCCTTGAAGCTTCCGTGTTACGCTTATCGTATGCTGAGTGCTGTTAATTCGCATGGGCTAAGGTTACAAAGCCCGATGAGTTTTCCGAAAAGCCCAGCCGGCTTTAGGCGAACGTAAAAAATCCGCAGTTATTCAGAACTGCGGATTTTTTATCGCTTTGTTTCCGAAATATATTGCTCCCAAGCCTCATCAAATGTCGTCATTGACGATAAATAATCCCCATTAAGCTCAAGGTAAGAGCTGATTTCATCGTAATGAGTTGATGTCTTGGGAAATCCGTGATCAAGATAAGCGTGGTTGGCAAATTCGCTGATCGCGTCCTTCGGTTTCGGATGGCGGTATTTCATTAAATAATGGTAAAAAGACTTCACGGTCTCCCCTCCTGTCCTCTTTTGATGTTCTATTATACAGGGCGTCTGAAAAAATACAAACAAAAAAAACCGGCAAAAAGCCGGCTTCATGAAGAAAAATCAAAGTAATTGCGCTTCAATATGCGCTCTGTTTTCATCAGCGCATCATACGAAACGGACGAAGGCAGTTTTTTTGTATCGATCAAGAGCAGCTGATTTTCAATTTCCCAAGTGACATTGTCCTCCTGATAGACCATGCCGCAGCCTTCGCATTCCACCGCAGGTGTATCGGTGATTTCGATCGCTTTCGTCCCGTCAGGAAGCTCCCAATAAACCGCCGTGCGGGCTTCCCCGGCTTTTTCTTCGCTGCACCATTCACACCTCTTCATTGCACACGCCCCTCAGCTTCGCCTTCTTTTTTTTGCTGGGCAAGGAATTTCTTTTCTTTCAATTCATCGCGCTTTGCCCGGCGGCTTTTCAATGTTTCATGATCGGGCCTTGTGGAATAGCTCTCCCTTCTTTCAAGCCGTTTTAAGCCGTCCGGTGTGTATGAAAGAGCTTGATCCGCATAGATTGCCGATATGCCGATCTCCTCTTTTTCCTTCATTACATCAGGGAAAATTTCGGCAAAATAGTCTTCCGCTCTTCCCGGAATATAGTTCTCAGGCTCAGGATAAGACGTAATGACGCCTTCAAAATTGCGGAGCACAACTTTATCAGGGCTTTGCGAAATCAAGTAATTCGGCTGTATGGCGATTTTTCCGCCCCCGCCTGGCGCGTCAACGACAAAGGTAGGGACTGCATAGCCGCTTGTGTGTCCGCGCAAGCCTTCAATGATTTCAAGACCTTTGGAGACAGGCGCTCTGAAATGGCCGATTCCTTCAGACAAATCGCATTGATAGATATAATACGGACGGACTCTGATTTTCACCAAATCATGCATCAGCTTTTTCATAATGGAAACGCTGTCATTTATACCAGCCAAAATCACGGCCTGATTGCCGACCGGAACCCCGGCGTTGACCAGCTTCTCACAGGCTTCCTTCGCTTCCTTCGTGATTTCGATGCTCGTGTTGAAATGCGTATTCAGCCAGACGGGATGATACTTTTTCAAAATGCTGCAAAGTTTGTCGGTAATCCGCTGCGGGAAGACGACCGGGGCTCTCGTGCCGATCCGGATGATTTCCACGTGCGGGATCGCACGGAGGTTTTTCAAAATATATTCAAGAATTTGATCGTTAATGAGAAGGCCGTCCCCTCCTGAAATCAGGACATCCCTGACATCGGGCGTATCCCGGATATATGCGATCGCCTGATCGAGCTGCTTTTTCGGCACGCCCATGCCGATTTGTCCGGAAAAACGCCGCCTTGTACAGTATCTGCAGTACATCGAGCATTGATTAGTGACGAGAAACAAAACCCGGTCCGGATAGCGGTGGGTTAAGCCGGGGACAGGCGAATCTTCATCCTCATGAAGGGGATCTTCAAGGTCGTATTTTGTTTTGTGCATTTCTTCTGCCAGGGGCACCGACTGCATTCTGATCGGACAGCGCGGATCATCCGGATCCATCAGTGAAGCGTAATATTTAAAGGGATCGTCTTTGTGGAGATTCTCACCCCTTCTTCTTCCTCTTTCGTAAGATTGACGACTTTTTTCAAATCGTCAAGCGTTCTGACGGTGTTGGTCAGCTGCCAGATCCAGTCGTTCCATTTTTCCTCGGGAACATCTTTCCAAAGCTCAATATCCTTCCAGTGCCTTTTCGGCTGAAACAGACCGTTTTCCATCTTTCATCCCCCTATCAGCATTTTCCCTATACTTTTCAGGTTATGTGACCGGTGTGAAAAGTGTCTCTTCAAATATAAAACCCGCGGAAGACCGCTTTTTAAGACCGGCTTAAATTTTTGCACCAGATGTTCATGTTCTCGATGGTTTTATAAATGAGGCAGTTGTTCAAAAGCCGGCCCCTATATGAGTATGATAAATGATAAAGACTGGCGTTCATCCCGAAAGAAGCTGCTCTTGCGATTGAATAAACGTAAAAGATACCCGCTTGTTTCAAATCGGTTTCGAGTGCGGCAATCAGCCGCCTCGTCAATGAAAAGCCCCTGTATTCCGGCAGGACGGCGCAGTCTGTTATTTCCGCATTCCCCAAAACGGGATTCACGTCTGCACCTGCTGATGCAATCACTTTTTCCCCGTCAAAAGCGAGGTAGTAAACAGCCCCTTTCCCCATCGCTTCCTTAAGATATGCCGGATCTGAAACAGGCGCGGGGTATACAGGAAAGACGCAGTTGTAGAGATCGGCGAGACCAGGCGCATCACTGGAGGCGGCCCGCCTGATTTGAAAGGAAGCGTTTTGGGCCTCCGCGATGCGGGGAGTGCTGAACAGCTCTGTCAGCATTTGATCCTGCGCAAGCCAGTCAGCGGTTTTTCGCCTGTCTTCTTTCACATATTTTACGAACACGTCAGCATCATGCCCGTTAAAGTATCCGTCAATTTTCCCTTCCGGTTCAAACGTCCGCTCAAGCAAAGCGTTTCTGTCATTCGTTTTGGTGAAAACGATCATTTTCCCTATGCCGTGTTTTTTTGCTTCTTTCAATATGGCGGGAAAAAATGAACACACATCGCCTTCATAATTGATGATTCTGATTCTTTTACTGAACAAGTCGACATCCGCTTCAAGCGTACAGCTGTCATTGCTCCATTTTTCCACCATATTTAACCTCCAAAACAGCTGATCTTTTCACCGTTCATAATCACACCAATTCATAATAAACAGGCTGATGATTTTGGCTGACTGAATCAGGGCGTCTTTTTCAATGTATTCATTTGCCTGGTGAGCCATTTTCGTTTCTCCCGGACCGAAGACGATGACAGGGGTGCCTCCGGCGTGCGACAATATTCCGCCGTCTGTCGCCCACGGGGAAGCTTCGATTAGGGGATCGTTTGCCGTGATGGTTTGATAGGCGGATTTCAGCACTTTCGTCAGTTCATGGTCTTCAGCCAAATCGTTTGGGAGCCACATGGCGCCGAACCATTCTATGTCAACAGGGTAGTGTTTAAACCATTCATCATGGTATTGAAGATCATTGAGCCAGTTTTCAAACTCGGACTGGACGGCTTCAGGAGATTCGTTCGGAGCGATTCCGCACCTTCCTTCCAGTGTCACCGTGTCAGCGACCGATGAAGGCCATGCGCCTCCTTTGATCGTGCCGATGTTAATCGGAACCGGAATCGGGATATTGTCATACAAAGAATCTGTTATTCTCTTATTCCTGACCTGTTCAAGCTGGCGAAGCGACTGGATGACAAGCATGCTTTTTTCAATGGCGCTGACACCTTCATATCTTGTGCCGCCGTGTGCAGAAAGCCCTTTGACCGTGATTCTGAACCACATCGACCCCTGCTGCTTAATAAACATTTTCATATTTGTCGGCTCGGGAATCAAAGCGCCGTCCGCCTTGTAGCCCCTCATGACGGCCGCCAGCGTCCCGGCTCCGCCACACTCCTCGTCTACGACACTTTGAAAAATCAGGTCTCCTTTTAATTGAACCCCGCATTGCTCCAGCGCTTCCATCGCCATTAAAAGAGCCGTATTGCCGCCTTTCATGTCAGTTGTGCCCCGGCCGTATATCCGTCCTTGCTTCATGACCGGCTGAAAAGGCTCCGTCTCCCAGTCTTTTCTGTTTCCTTCAGGCACGACATCGATGTGTCCGTTTAAGATCAGCGATTTCCCGCCGCCCTTTCCTCTTTTGACAGCCGTAATATTCGGGCTTTCTTTAAAGCTTGTTCTGTCTGCTTTAAACAGCGGGTGCTGTTCCAATTGCTTCATGCTCGGCTCCCAGACATCGATTTCAGCTTCGAATTGCCTCAGTTTCTCCAGGACGACAGCTTGGGCGGTAAATTCACTGCCCATTGTGCTTTTTTCTCCGACGAGTTTTTTCAAAAGGCGAACCGCTTTTTTCTCGTGCGAATCGATCCAATCGCACACCTTTCTCTCTATGTTCTCCATCCAATTCCTCCTCTTACGAAAGCGGCAGTTCGATCCGGACCTTTCCATCCGTCAGCCGCAGCACATCATCAAGATCCTCTTCATTCATCAGCTCTTTTAATACAAAGCCGCCGCTGTCAATGGTGATCACGGCTTTTTCTGTAATCACCATGTCAACGCAGCCTTTTGCAGTCAGTGGCAGAGTGCAGTCGGCGACAAGTTTGGGGGCGCCGTTTTTATCGGTATGGCTCATCACGACAATGACTTTTTTCGCCTTTTGGGCAAGCTCCATCGCCCCTCCCATTCCAGGAACCTTTTTGCCGGGGACGATCCAGTTGGCCAGATCCCCTGACTGGCTGACCTGCAGAGAACCAAGAATCGTGACATCAATCGCGCCCTTTCTGATCATGCCGAACGACAGAGCCGAATCAAAATAAGAAGCGCCTTTTACTACGGTGACAGGCCAGCCTGCCGCATTGCAAAGATTCTCATCTTCCCTTCCTTTTTCAGGCGACTCGCCGATGCCGAGAAGCCCGTTTTCAGATTGGATCATAACGGAAGTGCCCGGATCTAAAAAATTGGGAACTAAAGACGGAATGCCGATGCCCAGATTGACAATCATTCCGCTTTTGATTTCGCGGGCCGCCCGTTTTGCAATTCTCTCCCGCTCTATGACTCCCAAACCCATTTCCAGTTCACCCCTTCCGTTTCAGCGACACCTTCGACAAAAACACCGGGTGTTACAATTTCTTCTTCATCCAGCTCTCCCAGGGGAACGATCCGCTCCACTTCGGCAAATGTCCGATCAGCAGCCATCGCCATAAGCGGGTTCATGTTACGCGCCGTTTTGTCGTAGATGATATTGCCGAATTCATCGGCGGTTTTCCCATAAATAAAAGCGTATTCCGCACTCAGCGCTTCTTCGGCAAGGTATGCACGACCATTCAAAGAAACGATCTTCTTTCCTTGACGCACCATGTCATTATCGATCCCAATATCGGTCAAAATGCCGCCAAGACCTGTGCCGCCCGCACGGATTCTTTCCGCGAGCGTCCCTTGCGGTGAAAATTCAACGGCGAGAAAACCGTCAGTCATTTGTTTTCCCGCAACGGGATTTGATCCGATATGGGAAGCGATCAGCCGCCTTACGCGGTTATTGACGATTAATGGCCCGATGCCGATGCCGGGAAAGCCTGCGTCATTGCATATGACCGTTAAATTTTTTACGCCTTTTTTCAAAATCGCACTGATGAAAGAAGGCGGTGAACCGACTCCCCCAAATCCGCCAAACATGACGGTCGCTTCGTCTTTCAAATCGGCAATCGCATCTTCAACAGCAATTCGTTTGTTCAGGACCGTCATCTTTCGCGTATCACCTTTTCTGCTTGTTTTTCAATCTCGTGTACGGCATGTTTAAATATATGAATAAGTTCTTCCAGCTCTTGATCCGATATCGTAAGGGGCGGCGCAATGATGACCGCATCTCCCCCGCCGCCGTCAATGCCCGCCTGGGACGGATAAAGAAGCAGGCCTCTTTTTTTCGCTTCGGAAATGACGAGAGCCGACACCGGCATTGATGAAGGAAATGTCTTTTTGCTTTTTCGATCGGCGACAAATTCAATCCCGATAAGAAGCCCCTTGCCCCGAACCTCGCCAATGATGCTCGACTGTTTCATGACTTCTTTCAGCATCTTTTTCAGCTTTTCCCCTTTTATCCTGGCTTGTTTGACAAGATCGTGCTTCAGAATGTAGCGGAGAACGGCGAGCGCCGCACGGGTTGAAAAAGGGTTTGCGCTGTACGTATGTCCGCTCATGATGACTCCTGAGCCGTTTTTGACCGTTTCCATGATGTCATCGGATATGACAGCTGCGGCAATCGGTGAATACCCTGCGCTCATCCCCTTGCCGAGTACGGCAATATCCGGGGTCACACCCCAATGTTCAATCGCCAGCAACCGGCCGGTTCTTCCCATCCCACTCATGACTTCATCCGCAATAAAAAGAATTTCATTTTCTTCGCAAATCTTTTTTACTTTTTTGTAATAACCATCGGGCGCTGTTATGGCTGCTCCAGCAGCCCCGATGACGGGTTCGGCCACGAAGCCCGCGATAAATTGCTTGCCGATCCTTTTTATGGCGAGCTCGATTTCTTTCACGCACGCTTCCTGGCAGTCGGGATGAGAAAGCCGGCATCTGTAGCAGTTTGGCGCGGAAGCGGCGGGATACTTGTGCAGCATGTGCGTAAACCTGTAGCGGCGCTCATAAAATCCCGACAGCGACAGGGCTCCGTTTGTAATTCCGTGATAGCTGTTCCATCTTGAAAGGAAAATCGTTTTGTCGTTTTGTCCTTTTTCCTGCCAGTATTGAACGGCGATTTTCATGGCGGTTTCAACAGCTTCCGACCCGCTGTTGACAAAAAAAGACCAATTCAGATCACCCGGCAGCCATTCAGCAAGGAGTTCGGCAAGCTGTTCAGCCGGTTCACTCGTAAACTGTGAACGGTAGACAAATGAAACGGAATCAAGCTGCTCTTTGAGAGAATCAATCACTTCTTGTACACCGTGCCCGAGATTGCAGGTAACAGCCCCCGAACAGCCGTCAAGGTACCGTTTTCCGGAATTGTCGACAATCCAGCTTCCTTTTGCATACTGAACGACCGGATAGCTTGCGTGCAAATCCGGCTTAATCAAAAATGACATGAAAACATCCCCCCTTCCCCAATGAGAGGTTTTTCTTTACATTATATGAATGGGGAAAAGGCGGCATTCTCTTTTCAAGTGAAATGGTTGATTTCGGAGCGATCGCCGTTAGTGTAAACAAAAAAATAAAAGGACATGTCCTTTTATTTTTCCAAGCGCGCTTATTCACATTGACGTTTTGTCCTGCAAAGCAACGGTTTCCTTCGTCTGTTTTTCCCATAAATAAAATGATCTCATCATCGAAAACGCAGCAAACGGCGCGGGCAGTGCGACGATGAGGAATAAATATTCGGGACTGACAGCATCCGACAACATTCCCGCGGCCGCATAGCCGAGCGGCATAAAAGCGCTGTTGACCGCAAAAAAAGCGCCCAGCGATCTGCCTCTGTTTTCACCTTCCGTTACCCTTTGCAAGTAACCTTCAATATAGATGTTGACTACGCCGCTGATCATTCCGATGACGATCAAAATCGCGGCGCCGAGCACGACATGATTAATCCAGCCTAGAGGCGACAAAAGCAGGCCGAAAATCAGCATTAAAGCGGGCACAGCAGCTTTTGCGTGCTCCGGTTTTGCGATAAAAGACAAGAAAAGCGCCGCAGACAGCGTCCCGCACGCCCAAAATGATTGAAAAGCGCCGCCCAGCCAAGCCTGATCTTTTAATAATAGCGAGGTCCAAATGACGATATATATTGGAAAACCGCTGAATACAAGCTGCTGTATGCTCGTCCCATACAACAAATACTTGAGCGGCTTATTTTGAAGCAAGCTTGTAAAACCGCTGAACAATTGTTTGTTTGTAAAAGGAATACGCTTTTGGCTGCCCCTTTTATCTTTGATTCTCCACTCCAAAAAGATGGATAGGAAGGAGAGGCTTCCGCACAGCACCCATAACCAGCCGAAATGCAGAAAGGAAAACAGAATCCCTGTGACAAGCGGAACGATCACTTGGATAAGCTGTGTGATCACTTCTTGAAATGCGATTCCTTTTTCAATTTGTTCTTTCCTCAGTGTATCCGGCAAGAGCGATCTTGCAGCAGGTTCGATTGCGGTCAAACATGCCGATACAATCACCCTTGCAACCGCCAGTAACATAACTGAACTCATGCCTGACAGCGCCAAAAATCCGATTATTAAAAATACAGTTGAAATGATCATATCTGAAGCCGCAATCAATTTCCCCCTGTGAAACCTGTCGGACAGCCAGCCTGTAAACGGCGATATCAAAATCGAGACAGTCAGCCCGATGCCGATCACGACGCTTCCCGAAAGGGCGCTTCCGGTTTCAGCTAAAGACCACCATACCAATGAATAATAGAAAAGAACCGAACTAAAGAGCGATAAAAACGTTCCAGACCACAGTCTGAAAAAGTCCCCTTTAATGACCCAAGCATATTTCAAAGTTTCTCCCCCGTTTGTCCGATATTTTCACCTCATGATTATATTACATATATATGTAAAATTTTACAACAAAAACAAAAAAACCTTCCGGATGGAAGGCTTTGTGAGCATGTCAAGCGACCGGGCGTTGGGCTTTTAGCTAGCAAATGAAAGCCGCACCGACAATGATGAGCAAAATAAAGAGGACAACGATGAGCACAAATGTGTTTCTGCCGTGAAACCCGTAGCCGTATCCTCCAGTAGGACAGCAATAATGGGAGTAATGCACAGGCTTATCATCCTTTCGTATAAAGTCTACACCCCAGCCTATGCAGGCCAAGTCCCAATTGGTATGTGCACCTGCCTACTTTATTCGAACAAATATTTAAATATCGTCGTAAGCTTTCCCTTCTGCTGAAAACCCAGCTTTTCATAAAACGTTTTCACCTGATCGCTTCCCGAAGTCACAAGATAGCACGATTCCATGCTCGATTGTTTGGCAGCGACGAGCATCTGCTTGATAAGGCCCGATCCATAGCCTTTCCGCTGATAAGGCTCCAAAATGGCGACTTCCTCGATTTTAGCAACGTTTTCGTCCTGATCGAGATAAAGCTCGGCACATCCAATCGGTTCTCCTTCTTCCGAGTAGCAGACACACAGCTGGATGATGCCTTCCTCGTAAAAACGATACTTGCGCAGCAGCTTTTCCTTCGCAAACGCTTCATTGATCGACAACGAATCATAAGCCTGCATGATGCGGCAGCCGTCAATGAGAGATTTCTTCGTCCCCCATTCTGTCCGCACAGGGGAAACTCCTTTCCAATCTGCAAGCCGGATCGAATAAAACAATTCTTCATCAAGAATGTATCCAAGATCAAAGAGCGACTTTTTCATTGTGGAAGGGAGATCGCGGTTAAAAGAGCTTTTCACATGAATATAATTTCGGTTTAAAATATCGGGTACCCCAACGAGCAGGGAGTACAGCTCTGTCAGCGGAAATTCGTCCTGCAGCTGCAGAAAATGAGATGAAAACATTTGCGGGATCTGGTCATCTGTGTATATATGATAATGCGACTCAACTTTTTTGCTGCATGTCAGCATTAAATAACGGTCTTCTGTGTTTGAAATGGATGTCACAACGGCTGCCTCTTTTCTCATGATGTTCTATTATATTGTTTTTCGCTTTCAGAGCAGAAAATCCTCTAAAAAAGATGGCCCTTTTGAAAAAAGTCATCTGAACATGCCGTTTTTCTCAGCTTTCTTCGTTTGTATTTCGTGGGATGTTAACAGATTTTTCTGTATGCTGGGTATCCTCACGGCAGTCTGATGCCGCTTTACTTTAGCAATAGAAACTACTCGACTTTCTAGCTCGGAGTATTCAATTCCAAATTCGGAGATGAAAAAGCCCTCTCTGCTTTGTGAGAGCAAAGAGGGCAAACCATTGGTTATTTATCATACCAAGGTACACGACGAGTGCCTTTAAGATCTATTTTTCCCCTTCAAACAGCTTGGCATATTCGCCGTACCCTTCTTTCTCAAGGTCATCCTTCGGCACGAAACGGAGGGCTGCTGAATTGATGCAATAACGCAGGCCGTCCGGTCCGGGGCCGTCCGGGAACACGTGTCCAAGATGGGAATCGGCAGACTTGCTTCTCACCTCAGTCCGAACCATGCCGTGTGAAGTGTCAAGTTTTTCTTCGATCTCCCCGGTATCGACCGGTTTTGTGAAGCTTGGCCAGCCGCAGTGTGCGTCAAATTTGTCAAGCGATGAAAACAGCGGTTTTCCCGACACGATATCGACATAGATTCCGTCTTCGTGCAGATCCCAGTATTCGTTTTGGAATGGAGGCTCCGTCCCGTTTTTCTGCGTCACTTCATACTGCATCCGGGTCAGCTGCTTCAGCCGTTCTTCTTTATTGTTCGCCATGCTTACGCCCCCAATGCTGTTGTATAAATCCTTCTCTTCCGCTTCCGATCCGATACTGTGTGTAGCGATCAGGATGCTTTTTATGATAATCCTGATGATATTCTTCAGCCGGATAAAATGGCGCGGCTTCCAGAATGTCGGTCGCGATTGGATCTTTAAAGATGCCGCTTTCTTCAAGCTTTTTCTTCGATTCCTCAGCGAGTTTCCGCTGCTTGTTATTATGGAAAAAAATCGCTGTCCGGTAAGACTCGCCGCGGTCTGCGAATTGTCCTCCGCTGTCAGTAGGATCGATTTGCTGCCAGTAGAGTTCCAGCAGTTTTTCGTATGGAAAGACATCGGGATCAAACGTGATTTGCACCGCTTCCCTATGTCCCGTTGTATTGCTGCAAACCTCTTCATAGGTCGGATTTTCCGTATGGCCGCCGGTATAGCCGGATTCGACTTTTATAATGCCCGGCTGTTCGTCAAAAGGCTTGACCATACACCAAAAGCAGCCTCCGGCAAATGTGGCGAGTTCTCGTTTTTCAGCCATCTGTTCTGCCTCCTTCTTTTCAACATTTGTTGGGAACCATTATATCACAGCATGCTCATTTTTAAGCCCTCTCCCGCTCATCGCAAAATCAGCCGCTGCCTAAAAAGAAAAAATGACAATAATATGTCATTGCCATCACTATATTCTAAGAAACAGCAGTATTCATCTATCATTGTCATGGACCGTTGTTCAATTGATGGTCAAATGAACTAAAAATCTTCTGAAACATACACTTGAAAAACGAAAATTATGGTATCATAGTGATATCATGTTCATGAAAAATAATATTCATGCTGATTCGGTCATTCCTTTTTAAAAAAAGCTGAAATTTGCTACTTATATGGAGGGGCGAAATTTTGAAAGTTAGAGAACAAATGATGTATGATATGGAAGCACTGCTTCGCACAGTATTTAAACAGATACGTGATGAGATAAATGAGCTGCTCGAAAAAGAGATGTCCCGCAATGAATTCATGATTCTCCGCCTGCTGAGTGAGCAAGGTCCGAAGAAAGTCACGGAGTTTGCAACGATTTTAGGCGTTTCTGCGAGCCATATCACAGCTGTAACCGATGCGTTGGTTGAAAAAGGATGGATCACGAGAGTCCGGTCAAAAGAAGACAGACGGATCATCAAAATCCATCTGACAGACGCGGGAAAAGAAATTATCAGATATTTTGAAGAAAAGAAAACGGAATATTATTTCAAGCGGTTCAGCAGCTTCAGTGATGAAGAGCTGAAAACGCTGATTGAACTGTTCAGCAAATTGGACAAAAAACGGGAACAGCGCTAATCGGGTTTTCATAAATTGGCCCGAATCTGTGCACCTTAATTAAAAAAGAGGTGTATTGACATATGACAG
Organism: Bacillus sp. FSL W7-1354; assembly: GCF_038002405.1. Lineage (NCBI taxonomy): Bacteria > Bacillati > Bacillota > Bacilli > Caryophanales > Bacillaceae > Bacillus > Bacillus sp. FSL W7-1354. The sequence goes on from NZ_JBBOCL010000001.1 coordinate 1,349,645, forward strand.
CTCCTTATCTTTGTCCAAACTGCAAAACAAACCGAACACGGTTCAACTTAATCGAACAGTCCCCGACATCCGTTAAGATTGATCCGGCAACAGGGGAGATCATGGAAACGTATTCAGATGACGAGCTTTCTCCATTTCACCTGCCCTACAGCGGTCCCGCCATAAAAGTGCAGTGCGGCGCGTGCGGATTAATTGAAGACGAAAAGACTTTTATCAAACTTGCGGAATTCGATAAACGAACATAACAAAGACAGGATAGATGGACATCGTTTCATCTATCCTTTTTCGTGCAGCTTAACGTGAATTCAAACGGAGGCGCACACCCGGTTTCTCCCAAGGTGTTTAGCCCTGTACAAACATTGGTCGGCTTTTTCAATCAACTCGTCCGTACTGCGAATGACCTCCGGAAATGCCGCAACCCCAATCGAAACGGTAATATGAATCTTTTTAGAATGAGAAATTGAAAAAGTGTGTGTCTCCACTTCCTTGCGTATCCTTTCAGCAATCTCTGCAGCCTGCGAATGAGAACTGTTCGGCAATATGACCGAAAACTCTTCTCCGCCGTTTCTTGATACGATATCTTCCGCACGTGTTGACTTTTTTAAAATCGTTCCCAGTTCTTTTAAAATCACGTCTCCATTTGAATGTCCGTATGTATCATTAATCCTTTTGAAATAATCGATATCGATCATAAGCAAAGACAGTTTCTCGTTCTTCTCCCTTGCGTTTGAAATATGAGCATTCCATATCGCATCAAAATGGCGGACATTATTCAATCCCGTTAAATAATCAAGCGACGATTCCTCTTCATACTTTTTCAACAGAAAATGAGATTTTTTTAAATATGAGACGACATATACTGATGTAAATCCGCCGATAGTAGATAAAATCCAGAACCATATCATTAAAATTTTCACTAAATGGAAATCATGGAGGAGCATCAAGATCACAATTGAAATCGCCACATTAGCAAAAATAACCAAAGCAAATGTCTTTCGATAAGTGTCAGCGTCTTTATCCATGACCCTGAGGATGAGATAATATCCTATGAATATAGCGATCATTCCTGTAAGCGCTGCAATCGAAGATATATTCCCCCCGTAAACAAATCTTCCTCCTATAATCAGTAGAGAACAAATAAAGGCCGGAAAGACGCCCGTAAATAGAAACAAAATCATAACGGGCACATAACGCAAATCAACGATCGTTTCATCGGTTGCCTGGATCGAAAAGAACATGAGCACATTCCCGAGCAATCCTCCCATGACGCCGTCAATCCAATTAAGTTGTTTGTTTGTAGCTTTTCGGGAAAAAATATTCCACTTTAGCTGAGTGTAGATAAAGAGTGAAGTAATTAAAATGCACAAATTCAAAAATAAATCGATTAAAAACATGACAAGCCCCCAACACCAAACTCATTTTATATTGTATATATCGTCAATTATTAAGACGTTAACAGCATTTTTGTTTCTTTGCTTCAGATGCCCGGCGGGAATCGCTTCCGGGGCTTGCCGCAGGAGCTTGTTCTTTCATTTTTCAAATAAAACGAGGTGCTTCCACTTCCCGTAGCGGTAATATAAAAACGCGGTCAGGCTGCTCAGCATAAAGCTCATTCCAATGCCAACCGCTATGCCGTTATCTCCAAGCCACTTTGAAAATAAGTATGTAAACGGATAGCGCAAAACCCAAAAAGAAATCACATTCAGCACCAAAATTTGAAACATCGCGCCGGCTGCCCTTACAACACCGTTTAACACAAAGTTAATCCCGATAAACGGATAGAAAAAAGCAATCGTTTTTAAATATTCTTCCCCGAATGCAGCTGAATCGGCTTCCGAAATAAACAGCCTGACCGCATGATAGCCTGTCAGAAATATCGCGGTGCTGACGACAGCCATAAACAGCAGAACATAAATGACGCCGTAGTGAGCGATTTTTTTCGTACGCTCCATATCGCCGCTGCCGACGGTTTGGCCAGCCATACTGTTGACAGCCGTGCCGATGGCCATCGCCGGGAGTATCAGCAGGCTGTCAAGCCGCTGTACCGCGCCAAACCCTGACACGACACGTTCTCCAAATGAATTGACAACGCTCATAATCGCCATCGAGCCGCCTGAAATCACCATCATTTGCAAGCCGGCAGGCACTCCGAGCTTCAAAATGACGGACGTCTCTTCCAGAGACGGAAGCGCGGGCTTTGAAAATGGAACAAGCCGCTTTCTCACCGTATAGACCACACCGTAAATGAAAGCAATCCCTTGGGAAACGACGGTTGCATAGGCCGCTCCGGCAATTCCGAGGTTGAATACCGAGATAAACAGCGGATCCATGAACAGGTTCAGGATGACGGCCAAGAGGACGAAACGCAAAGGTGTTTGACTGTCGCCGACCGCCCTTAACACTGTACTGATGAAATTATAGCCGAATAAAAATATAATCCCGATAAAATGAATGCTCAAATAGCTTGCAGCCAAATCCATCATATTTCCGGGCGTTTGAAGAAGCGAGAGCAGAGGCTCTGTGAAAAAATAGCCGATAACCCCGAGCAATACGCTCATCGCTGTCATCAGAACAACAAACGCGTTGATATATGAAGCAAGTCCCTTCTTATCCCTTTTTCCTTTCTGCTGCGCAAGAATCGTCAGCGCCGCATTGTTGACGCCCAATACGAACGACAGCACCGTAAAGAAAACCGTCCCCGAGACGGCCGCAGCACCGAGTGCTTTTGCTCCGAGCAGATTTCCGACCCACAAGCTATCGACGAATTGAAATGAAATCTGCAAAAGATTGGCTAAAATGATCGGGCCGGAAAAAAAGACCAGCTGTTTAAACACATTTCCGTATGTAAAATCCGTTTTCATTGTTTACTCCTTTTCATCTGTCGTCTTGATCGCGATGTGACCGATCGCTTCTCAGCCTCATATAATGTCAGAAAGCATGCAAAGGGGCGTGACAAAATGTTCTCTACAGATCATGATGCCCGGCAAATGGCGGAGGGTTTTCGGAGGAACTGCTACCATCTTCCGCCTGTAGAGGCGCCCTTTTATTTTCGAAACGGCGGAAAAGCAGCGATGATCAGACTGCTCCACGCTGCTCCTCACACCGACAATCTCGACGTATTCATAAACGGCATATCCGTTTTTCAAAACATCTCCTATACAGATTTATCTTCTTATGTCCGGTTTCCTGCCGGCCGTATTCAAATCGATGTTTTTCAAAGAGGCAGGGCGCACGGTCCCTTGCTGTCGGTACAGTATCACCTGATCCACGGCGGGTACTGCACGGTTGCCGTTACAGGCACAGCTGCAAAGCTCATTCCCGTCGGAATGTATGACCGGCCTGCGGCTGATCCGGAAAGCCGCAGCATCCGTTTCGTTCATTTATCACCGGACTCTCCGGCTCTTGACTTTGCAGTGCAAAACGGACCTGTCCTGTTTTCAGGTGTCCCCTTTCAAACGGTCACGCGGTACATCCAGGTGCGTTCACAGAAAATCGACATGGAGGTAAAGGCCGCCGGTTCAACAGCGGTCCTGCTGAAGGTTCCGAAAATCACGCTTCACGCCGGGAAATCCACAACTTTGTATGGCCTCGGTTTCGTCAACGGCTCCCCTTCTCTCACAATAAAAACGGCGCCGTTTCCTGCCAAAGCTCCCCCTTCATAGCGAAAAAAAAGAGACCTGATGTCTCTTTTACAGTCTGCTGAAGCATGGACAACAAAATCCTAAAACGGTCTCATGTTTTAGGATTTTGCCGGCAATTATTGATTGTGATGGTCAGTTTTTTTATGTTTTTTCGCATCTAGGGTAAAAATCATAATGCTTAAAAACAACGCACAATACCCGATGTTCAAATACATCTTGTCCATGTTTTCATCGATGAAACTGAAGGCGGCCAGGCCGCCGAAGTACAGTGAAAACAACATAGACAGCAAGCTGAAATATGTGTAGATACGTTCCATATGTTCACCCCTGTAAATCCCGCCGCACGATCTATGAATCTGTTTGTGCAGGCTGATAATAAACAAATTCGATTTGATCTTTTTCTAAATCAATGTCTTTTGCTTTCACATACATTCCGTTTTTAAGCGGCATCTCTGACAGACGGACTTGAATTTCTTTAGCATCCGAACGAACGTGTACAAAATCAGGAAGATCATAAAATTGATCCATGTAGTTCAGCACCATCGATATCGGAACATTTAACTTGCCGATCGAAAATCTCGTCACGTCAAGAACCACATCTCCGTTTTTTTCCACTGTCGGCCGAAAGGACACCCTCGCATCGACTGTCGAGGAAAAGGCGCGGATCGCACCGACGATGTGGAATTCATCGTCGATTTCGATTTGATAGTCAAGATCCGGCGAAGACTCCTTCTCCAAATATGTGTTGATGAATGCGGCCAATGATTCTTTCGTGCTCGTCACGTTCAATTGGTATTCGCTCGGAGTCGGCCGCGACGGTTCCTTTTGACCGCCGGGCATGAATACGAGAATGAAAATCCCGGCAAGTATGATGACGTTGACTGCTGCTAAAATTAAAAATAAGTTCTTCCATTTCTTCATTTTTTCACCTTATTCTGCTTGGGGGTCTTCGTTTTTAATTTGTTCGTAAACGCGTTTCGCTATTAAAGAATACCCGTATTGATTAGGATGAAACTCATCTTTTGCAATCTTCTTTTCATCGCTGTATTCCTCAAAAATATCAGCGATATTTGCCATTTTCGTATTGGAGACCTTTTTCAGCCTTTTTTCTGCGCCTTCATTCCATTCGTCTACGACTTGGTCAATTTCCCTCAGTTCAGACAGCGTAAACTTAAACGGATTATACATACTGACATAAATCAATTCAGCGCTGGCGTTTTGCTCTCTGATTTCCGCTAAAATATTCGAAAACCGCTTTTCAAACAGTTTTTGTTCAACGCGGAAAGGTGTGAGCGTTAAGTGCGCGAAGTTTTGGCGGACGACTTTCATCAGGTCGTTGCCCCCGATTGTAAACAAAATGTAGTCTGCATCTTTCAGGCCCTCTTGTACTTCTTTTTCTTTTAATCTTTCAAGCAGCTGATCAGTCCGGGAGCCTTTAACGGCATAATTTTTGACCGTTACGGACTTCACATCGCTCCGGTTTTCAAGCTCGTCGGCCACCATGCCGACATAGCCTTTCTTCTCTTGATCGCCTACCCCCTCTGTCAGAGAATCGCCCACTGCTGCAATCACGATATCGCGCTTAGGGGAGACCGATGTTTTTTCAACGCCCGCCTTCCATTCCGTACAGGCTGAAAGCAGACAGACGAGGGCCATCATGACTGTTATAAACCGTATGTTCAAAAATGATGCCCCTTCCTTCTAGATACCTAAAAAAAAGTGTACCATGTTTTAATTCTTTTGAAAATGATTTGACAGGTGTAAAAAAAAGCCTGTTTCCGGTGGTCAGGAAGCAGGCTTCAGCGGCAGGCCGCCCGTTTTTATCAACGGTTTTCCAGCGTCTTAATATCGGCGATGATTTCATCGTACGGCGTATTTTTTGCACCGTCATAATCCTTGACGACTTTGCCGTTTTGATCGACTAGATAAAATGACGATTGGTGAATCACCTGATCCTCATCTTCAGGTTTTTTCACGATTGATTTAAAGCTTTTCAGCGCAAATTTTTCGATTTCCTCCTGCGAGTATCCGGTTAAAAAATCCCAGTTTTGAAAATTGAGCGGATAGTTGGCCGCAAATTTTTTCAACTTTTCCGGCGTGTCATTTTCGGGGTCAACGCTGAATGAGACGATGCGGGCCTGCAGGTTTTCCTCTTCCATTTGTTTTTGCAGTTCAGCCATATGTGAAGTCATCGGCGGACAGATCGTTTTACAGTTCGTAAATATAAAGTCGGCCACCCACACCTGGCCTTTTAAACTTTCAAGAGACACGGTTTTCCCATCTTGATTTTGAAAAGAAAAAGATTGTACGTCATAGTTTAAAGAATTTTCAATCTTGCTAGTTCCGCAGGACGAAAGAAACACTGTGAGAATCCCTGCAAGGAAAATGCCAAAAACGTTTTTCAATCCTTCCATCCCCTTTTTCAATCGGTGTAAAAAGTAAAACCGATCGCTCCTTTTCCGGTATGAACAGAGATAATCGGCGTTGTGTACGCAATATCAATATCGATTCCCGGGATATGTTCAAGCAAAGAGTCTTTCAGCCTATGAGCAAGGTCGAGTGCATCGGCATGGGCGATTCCGATCGCTTGCACCGTCCTTCCCTTCACCGCGGAAAGAAATTGACCCGTTAAATAACGGATAAGCTGACTGGTGCTCCTAACATTTTTTTCAGGCGTATAGATTCCGTCCTCAAGCCTCGCGATCGGCTTAACCTTGAGCAAAGAGCCGATCAGCGCTTTTCCTTTCCCGATGCGGCCGCCTTTGATCAAGTTATCAAAATGATCAATTGTCACATAGAGGGATGTCCGGTCGCGCAAGTTTTCCAGGTCTTTTACAATCGCTTCGGCTGTCATTCCCTTTTCGGCCAGCAAGGCGGCTCGTACGACCTGAAAGCCGAGGCCTTTTGAAATATACATGGAATCAATCACCGTAATATTCCCGTCGACCATGTTTGAAGCGCTTACAGCCGTCTGGTATGTCCCGCTCAATTGGCTTGAGAGATGAATGCTGATCACTTCGCTTCCGTCAGCGGTCAGCTCTTCGTACAGTTCGATAAAAGCGCCTAAAGGCGGCTGTGAACTTTTCGGGAGTTCTGCGGCGCTCTCCATTTTCTCAATAAATTCGTCCGGCTGAATATCGAACCTGTCTCTGTAAACAATGCCGTCGATTGATATCGAGAGCGGGAGAACGGAAATATGATATTCTCTGAGCAGTTCTTCGCTCAAGTCAGCTGTTGAGTCCGTTACAATTTTAATGCTTGGCAATTCCCTTCACATCCTGTCGGTTCAAATGGTGAATTTCCTAGTGAGGCCAAATTCGGCATGAAAAATTCTTTGCCGGCCGAATGCCGTCTTCCGCCCTTTTCCAAGCGGATTTGGCTGTCTTCATGGGCCGGCAAAGAATGCTATCAATTCTTATGCATTATGCTTCAATTCTTCCTGTTGATAAATGGCGAGGTAATCCTGCCATTTCAATGCTCTCTTTAAGTAGTCCCTAAAGGAGTAGACGTTTTTTTTCCGCTTTGAGCAATAGAGTGTCTTTAAAAAGATTTCGAGCCTCAGACTGGCCATAAAAAAATGCGGGTCGTCCTCCTTCAGCAGGGGTATTTCCGTCACCTTCACCTTCTGTCCATCCGAACGTTTGAACTCCAGGCTTTTAAGTAACAAGCTATCAATCCTCATTTATGAGATATTTTCTTTATTATACATAATCTCAGGAGCCGTTGTCTTTGATTTATGCGTGTTTTCAAAAAAATTTCTTAAATCAGCAAATGAAAGAGCCCTTCATCTTTATTCACTTCGACATAGCGGAAGCCTTTGCGGTCCATTCTCGCAATCAGCGGCTCGTAGTCTTCGCGCTGTTTCAATTCGATGCCGACGAGCGCAGGGCCGCTGCTTTTATTATTTTTCTTCGTATATTCAAAGCGGGTGATATCATCGGTCGGCCCGAGCACTTCATCTAGAAATTCGCGCAAAGCTCCCGCCCTTTGCGGGAAGTTCACGATGAAATAATGCTGGAGTCCTTCATACATCATCGATCTGTCTTTGATTTCCTGCATTCTGCCGATATCGTTGTTTCCTCCGCTCACAATGCATACGACATTCTTTCCTTTGATTTCATCTCTGTAAAGGTCTAAAGCGGCGATCGGCAGCGCTCCCGCAGGCTCGGCGACAATCGCGCATTGGTTGTACAGCTCAAGAATCGCGGTGCATACCTTTCCTTCGGGAACGAGCAAAATATCATCTACAACGGTTTCAAGCGTTTTAAATGTCTCTTCGCCGATTTTTTGCACGGCGGCTCCGTCTACAAATTTATCGATTTTCTCGAGGGTCACGACTTCGCCTTTTTTGTTTGATTCAAATAGAGCCGGCGCGCCTTTGGGCTCAACCGCGATCAGCTTTGTATCCGGGGACACGTTTTTCATGTAGGTTCCCACTCCTGAAAGCAGGCCGCCGCCGCCTACACTTGCAAATAAATAATGGGGTTCTGTTTCGATATCGTTTAAGATTTCGACCGCAACCGTTCCCTGTCCGGCCATGACGGCAGGATCGTCAAACGGGTGGATAAATGCCCGTTTTTCTTCCTCGCAGCAGGCGACTGCGCTTTGATATGCATCATCGAACGTGTCGCCTGTCAGGATGATCTCGATGTATTCCTTGCCGAACAATTCGACTTGAGAAATTTTTTGCCTCGGAGTCGTCGACGGCATAAAAATCTTTCCGTGAATACCGAGATGTTTACAGGAAAAAGCGACCCCCTGCGCATGGTTTCCTGCACTGGCGCAGACGACCCCGTTTTTCGTCGTTTCTTTTGAAAGCTGCTTCATTTTATAATAGGCGCCTCTCAGTTTAAAAGAGCGGACAACCTGCAGGTCTTCTCTTTTTAAATATACGTTGCAATCGTACCTCTCGGAGAGCCTCTCATTTTTTTGGAGGGGGGTATGAATGACAACATCTTTTACATTTTGATGGGCTTTTAAAATGTCTTTGACTTGGATGAGAGAGTTTTCTTTAAGCAACGGTTTCATGTATAAGATCCTTTCTGTATAAAGCTTTATTTAATACGCCATTATATCATGAATATTCAAAATTTAAAGGGCAATTCTTTGTTATTTACAGAATATTATACACTTTCTCAATATATACGGAGTTCTTTTCGATTCTTAATGTGCAGCCAAATATACTTTTTTTCAAAAAACTCTTTATTTGTTCTAATTGGGTGTTATAATAGAACCAATTAGAACCAAAAGGAGATCCGCCATGATTAAACACACGTACCCATCCATAGGGTTCTCCGAGCTGATCGGGGAATGCGATTCCTTTTTGCAAACGAAAAACAGAGCGATACAATTTGCAGCCTCTTCCCATCCGATTCTGATTCATGGAGAAACAGGCACAGGCAAAGAGCTGTTCGCCAAAGCCATTCATTCCGGATCATCTTTCAACCATGATCCCTTCACACACGTAAGCTGCAGCACGCTGAATGAAGATGAAGCGGCTGAAGACTTTTTTCTTTCAGAGATGAATGAATCCGGAACCTTGTTTCTCGATGAAGTGTGGGGGCTTTCCTTGCCTCTCCAGGGCAAGCTTTTGGCAGCCATTGAAAAAGGGATGCCAAAAAGACTGATTGTCACCTCAAGCGTGCCGCTCGGTGAACGGATTGAAAGCAGCGAATTCCGCAAGGATTTGTACTACAGGCTCAATGTGCTCGACCTTCCGCTTCCCCCCCTTGCTGAACGGCGAAGCGACATCCCCCTTCTCGTGCATCATTTTTTAAAAAGCGGGGATCATGACATATATGTCGAACCGGTCGTTTGGAAGGCTTTAGAGCAGCATGAGTTTGAGGGGAACGTCAGAGAACTCAAAAACATGACGGATTATATGAAAACCGTCTCAGACGGGAAAACGATTCAGCTTTACGACACTCCGCCGGCGTTAAGAGAACAAATCGAAAAGAAGAAGCCAAAAGATAAAAAAACGGCTTCAACATCACTGACTTTGATGGAAAAAGAGGAGTTTGCGTTTTTGCTCGATGCAGTCAAGCAATTAAATGAAAAAGGAGAGCCTGCCAGCCGCAGAGTTCTGTCTGAACTGAGCAAAAACGGCAAGTCGGAGCTTACCCCCCAGCAAGTGCGCAGCAGATTGGATTATTTGGAAAAAAGAGAGTTTATTACAAAGGGCCGCGGAAGAGCCGGGACAAAAATCACGCTTGAAGGCCTCCGCTTTTTAAGCTCTTTAAAGCATCACATTATTCAAGATTAGAAAGGGTGTCTTGGTATGTACACGATTAAAGAAGAAATTGCGAATGCAATTACCCATGGGCTCGGCGTTCTCCTCTCCATACCCGCCATCGTATTTTTGGTGATATTTGCGATTCGCTACGGCAGTCCGGTGGATGTTGTCAGCTTTTCGATTTTCGGCGCTTCCATGCTGTTCCTGTATTTAAGTTCGACCCTTCTGCACAGCATTCAGCACCAAAAAACAAAAGATATTCTTGAGATCATCGATCACTCAGCCATCTACGTACTGATTGCGGGTACATACACACCGCTGCTCCTCGGACCTTTGAAAGGCACGCTCGGCTATACAATGCTTGCGGTCGTCTGGGGACTTGCGATTGGCGGAGTTGTATTTAAAATCTTTTTTGTGAAACGATTTATCGTGGTCAGCACGCTGGTGTATCTTGTGATGGGCTGGATGGCGATTATTGCGATCAAGCCGCTTTATACGGCCTTGACCGGAGAAGGATTCGCCCTGCTGCTCTTAGGGGGAATATTGTATTCTGTCGGAACGATCTTTTATTTATGGAGAAAGATCCCGTATCATCATGCGATTTGGCACACCTTCGTACTCGGCGGCAGCGCCTCCATGTTTTTCTGCGTGCTTTTCTACGTGGCAAAGGTGCCGTTTATATCATAAACGGCGAAAACCAGGCTCCCATAAAGGAAGCCTGGTTTTTTTATGCCCGAAGCTGTTTGTTTTCGGTCAGGACGTATGCCGGGTGGATCGTCAAGTCGATATCAGCAGGTCTCAGCCTCTTGAACAACTTGCCTTTCTTCATGTCTTCCGTACCGGTTGTTTCGACTGCAACGATCGGAATGCCGAGCTTTTTGGATAAAGATTTGTAATCGAGCCCGTCATCTTCAGACAGAATAAAGCTTTGGCCTTTCCTGACGATCTCTTCCACTTTTTCAAGTGATGCTTCCTTGTCGGCGCTTTTTTTGACCGCGGCCATTTTATTAAGCCAGCCGCTGAGCAGCGGATAACGAAAGGCGCGCGGATCAGCAAAAAACGAAGCCGTTTTATCAAGGTGTCCGAGCAGCACGGCGAGCTCTGACAGGCCGAGCTTTGGATGCACGTAAAGGACGGGGCCAGCCGGGGATCTTCCGTTCTGATGGATGGAAACGGTCGAACCGGTTAAGCCGATGCACCCCCGCAAAAAAGCTTTCGGCTTATCAAAGACAGCTTCCATCTGATTGGCGTACGAAAGGCGCGGGTCAAGTGTCTGTAGCGCCTGCAGGAGCTTGATATGCTTGATGAACATATAGGCCGAATACATCCATAAAAAACAATAGCGAAACATGAAAATCCTCTCCTCTATCCTTTTCTTTGATAAACGAGGAATTCGTAGTCATATGGATTTTTGTCATCTTTCAGGCCTTTCCGCCTCGAAACGATTTCCCACTCAGCTTCGCTGAATTCAGGAAAATACCGGTCCCCTTCAAAGGTTTCATCGATTTTTGTCACATACAGCTTGTCCGCAAAAGGCAGAATCTCCGCGTACAGTGTTGAACCGCCGATGACAAAACATTCTTCGTTTTTGTTTTTCGCAAACCGCACCGCTTCTTCTGCCGAGTGCATCACCTGACAATTCGGAATATCCAGTTCTTTATTGGATGTAACGATGATGTTCTCCCGGTGAGGCAAAGGTTTGCCGATGGATTCAAACGTCTTTCTCCCCATGATCACGGCGTGTCCTTTCGTCACCTCTTTAAAATACTTCAAATCCTGCGGCAGATGCCATGGCAGATCATTATCTTTGCCGATCAGGCGGTTTCTGTCCATGGCGGTAATCAATGAAATCATTAATTTAAAGCCCCCTTATGATGTTTGTAGCGAAATAATGCCGGATGATGCTCATCTCTTTGTGTGATCATCTGTGAACATGATGCATGAAGATGGAGGTTAAAGCTGTGATGAGAGGAAACCTTTCTTCGAGGTTTTCATTCTGATCAGGCCGCCCGAATGCATTGGTGTCATTCCCCGTTTTGTTCAATTCCGGTTCTCTAACATATGACGGGATATATCCGCATGATGTTTCATTTTTTTCATCCTTTTGTAGTGTATCTTGTTTAACCTTTCGAAAACAAGACATTTTTCGGGAAAAGACATAAAATACGGCATAAAAAAACCCCGCCTGATGGCGGGGAGGGCGAGGTCTTTCAACGGCTTTTCGCAACGCTCTGTCCGTCTGTTCTCTCTTCATCCTCAAGATCCTGATGCGAATGGGCAATTCGGCTTGCAGCAGCTGCCGCCAAGGCAGCGACGATATCATCAAGGAACGTGTGAACCTCATCGTCCGGACAGTCGTCCAGTTCTTTAATGATGCCGAACTTTTCTTTATCCAGATAGCCGAAGTTCGTCAAGCCGATCGAACCGTAGACGTTTACGATGGAAAGCGGAATAATCTCGTCGATCCCGTAAAGGGGTTCATCCGTTTCGACCAAATATTGAAGCGGTTCAGGCAATAGCTTTTTCTCGGCAAGCTGGTCAAGCGCTATCCCCGTTAACACGGCATGAACGATTTCCCTTTTGTTTAAGACCTTTTCGACATTCTCAACGCATACAGCAAGCGACAGATCAGGATGGTATTTTTCCTGCAGCTTTTGTACGATCAGTGCAATATCCTCAATCGTAACCCCGCGCTCATTCAGCATATTTTTCGTTAAGTGCACCATTTCATTCATCGTATACTTCTTCATCTGCATCAATCTCCTTTAGTGGCTCATCCAGTTAGGCGGTGTATTGCGGTCCCAGTATATGCTTCCGAGATCGTGATGTTTTTGAAAGCCGTCTTCGGCAGTATGATAATGAAAGTTAAACCAGTACCCTTTATGCGGCGGCTTGTCCCTGCGCACATGGAACCTCAGCACATCCTCCCCCGTTTTCCGGTTGTAAACGTGGAAGATTCTCTCCGACTTCCCCGCCGTCGGCGTTTTGGAAATGACAAGATCCTGGTAAGCGTCATTGTCCTGCATTGTCATGAGATGGCTGACGATGATCTCCTCGACCTTTGGAAGCACTTCTTCCCTGTACTCGTCTTCGATGACCGGCGATATCCTGCTGCCGAATTTTACGAATGACAGATCTTCTGCTTCATTGAGCAGTTCATCCTTGTAGCTGTCAAATGAAGATTTGGATTCGCCGTCTTCTTCAAGTTCGGGCTCTTCCTGCTTTTGATAAACAGCTGTATACCCGGATTCTTTCATGCTCTGATGCTCCTGCGGCTTGTCCGCCATTAATGCCGCAGGAGGAGATACAAGGCCGAACGTTGCAATTGTAAATAATGTGACAAGCGCTTTTCTCATCCACATCTTCATGACTGATTAGTCCCCTTTTGGATCGCTTTCTCGTTTTCTCTTATTCTATCATAGGTTGAATTTTCAGTCATTCATAAAGTGACGGTGCAAATAAACAAAACGCCTTTTCTTTTGGCGATAAAACGTTTACAATCAAAGATGAAAATTCCAAAATTGGGAGTGATCGTTCATGATTGAAGGTCTTTTTATAACCGCTTCATTGATTACCCTCGCTTATTTTATCGTCATGGAAATCGCAGATTAAAAAATCCCAAGGTATATACCTTGGGATTTCATTTTTCGAGAACACCGTAATGAAACAGGGCCGTTTTGCGTTTTTTTACGCGAAATCCGTATTTTTCGAAGCGCGGACTTTTCCAGTGGTCTTTCAAGACCACTCTTTTTCTGGCGACCCGAAGGGCTTCATTTAAAGCACCGTCAAGCATAAACTCGGAATGCGCCCACTTTCTTAAAGGGGCGATGCCGTTTGATTCTTCGATTCCATCATCAAACATCGGGTCAAAGTAAACGATATCTGCTGAATCATCATCAAGCTCCAGCAGATATTCAAAGCTGTCGCCGGAATGAACCCGAATCCTTTTCATCGCCTGATCCAAAGCGTCAAGGCCTGTCTCCCACGATTGAAGCCCCGCCTCGACAAGAAAAGCGAGGAGCGGGCTTTTTTCAATTCCGCACACCTCGCCTTGTTCGCCAGCGGCAAGGCTTGCAATGATGGCGTCTGATCCAAGGCCGAGCGTACAATCGAGCAGCTTGTCTCCCGGTTCAACTTGTGCAGCTTCGACAAAAGGATCCGGTTCGCCTCTTAACATGCGCTTCGCCCGGAACATCGCAGAGTTCGGGTGGAAAAAGAACTTTTCGCCTTCTGAATGATACAGCTCGAAGCGCTCTTTTCCAACCACGAGAACATCTTCCTGCTCTGTCTCCCGGATTTGGCGAATCGGCCGTTTTCTCCGTTCGGAAAAGCGGGCGCCGAGCGTCCGGCTGATTTTTTCCGCCGTTAAAACCGTGTTTTCAGTCGGTCTGTAGCTTGTTGTGACAATCATGTTCTTCTCCGTAAAAAATGCCCTTCAAAGGGCATTTTAGCAATGTTTTTCAAAAGCGTCCGTGATGTTTTTCATAATCTCCGTCATTTCACGGCCTTCAATCTGTTCACGAGGAATGAAATGAACGACTTTTTTGCCTTTCAGCAGTGCCATTGAAGGTGAAGACGGTTCATATCCTTCGAAGTATTCCCTCATTTTCGCCGTTGCTTCGCGGTCCTGTCCGGCAAAGACTGTAACGGTCTCATCAGGCCCGTTTTCGCTTCCGGAGGCGGCCTGAACGGCTGCCGGTCTCGCCAGCCCTGCGGCACATCCGCAGACTGAATTGACGACGACGAAAGTCGTGCCTTCTGCACCTTCCATGAATGTCTCAACTTCTTCCGCGGTCGATAACTCTTTAAAGCCGGCCTGCACCAATTCCTGACGCATCGGAAGAACGAGCTGGCGCATGTATTCTTCATAAGCTGTTGACATATTAAAAAGCCCCCTCTATAAACCTTGACTACTGATGTCAAGGATACTACAGCGGGGGCTGAATTTCAAACACCGGGCGAAAAAACCGCTAGATTTTCATAATGCCGCCGGTATTGGCAGATGTCACCAGCTTTGAATACCGGGCGAGATAGCCCGTTTTCACTTTCGGTTCAAATCCGGGCCAGTTTGCTTTTCTTTTTTCCCACTCTTCATCGGAGATTTCGATGTTTAAAATCCGCTTTTCGATATCAACAATGATATGGTCGCCGTTTTCTACGAAAGCAAGCGGGCCGCCTTCAGCTGCTTCTGGCGAAACGTGGCCGATCGAAAGACCGCGGGAGGCTCCGGAAAAGCGGCCGTCGGTAATTAAAGCAACTTTCGGACCAAGGCCCATTCCGACGATCTGCGAAGTCGGTGCAAGCATTTCAGGCATTCCCGGTCCGCCTTTAGGACCTTCATAGCGGATGATGACGACATCTCCCGCTTTTACTTTACGGTTAATGATGCCGTCAAGCGCTTCTTCCTGTGAGTCAAAGACAACCGCAGGTCCTTCATGGCGGGTAATCCCGTCTTGGACGCCGCCGGTTTTAATGATCGCACCGTCAGGCGCCAGGTTGCCGAACAGGACGGCGAGTCCGCCTTGCTCTGAAAACGGCTGATCGATCGGATGAATGACCTCGTAATCTTTCACTTCGCGCCCGGCAATATTTTCGCCAAGCGTTTTTCCCGTTACGGTCAGCGTATCCAAGTGAAGCGCGCCTTCTTTTTTCGACAGCTCGTTTAAGACTGCTGATACGCCTCCAGCTTCATGCAAATCTTCAATAAACACATCGGAAGCCGGCGCAAGCTTTGATAAATGCGGAACCCTTGCCGCTACCTCATTGATCCGTTCAAGCGAGTAGTCGACCCCCGCTTCATTGGCGATCGCAAGCGTATGAAGGATCGTATTCGTTGATCCACCGAGCGCCATGTCTAAAGCGAACGCGTTGTCGATCGCTTTTTCGGTCACGATGTCGCGCGGTTTAATATCCGACTTGATCAACTCCATCAGCTGGCGGGCCGACTGTTTGGCAAATTCCCTGCGGTCGGGCGATGTCGCCAAAATGGTGCCGTTGCCCGGCATGGCGATGCCAAGAGCTTCAGAAAGGCAGTTCATCGAGTTGGCCGTGAACATGCCCGAGCATGATCCGCATGTCGGACAGCCGAACTGTTCAAGCTCCTCAAGCCCTTTCTCATCGATTTTGCCTGATTGATAAGCGCCAACGCCTTCAAATACAGAGGAAAGCGAGATTTTCCGTCCGTCGCTCGTTCTTCCCGCTTCCATCGGCCCCCCGCTGACAAACACGGTCGGAATATTGATCCGCATTGCTGCCATGATCATACCCGGAGTGATTTTATCGCAGTTTGGAATACATACCATTCCGTCAAACCAGTGCGCTGATACAACCGTTTCCACTGAATCGGCGATGATTTCGCGGCTCGGAAGAGAATATCTCATTCCGATGTGCCCCATCGCAATTCCGTCGTCGACCCCGATTGTATTAAATTCAAACGGAACACCGCCGGCCTCTCTGATCGCCTCTTTGACGATTTTTCCAAACTCCTGCAAATGGACATGACCCGGTACGATATCGATATATGAGTTGCAAACGGCAATAAACGGTTTGCCGAAGTCCTCTTCTTTTACCCCAGCCGCGCGCAGCAAACTGCGGTGCGGCGCTCTGTCGATCCCTTTTGTAATCATGTCACTGCGTAAACCTGTCATCGTGATCCTCCTAAACATCTTCGTATTTACATTCTATATTTTCTGAATATTCAGTTTTAAAAAACTGTCTGCTAACCGCTTGCCGGACTGATCCGCAAGATGACGGCTGTTTTGATCTTCATCTGTAAATCATTCCCCATGAATCAGAACCTCCACATTCCATATGATTGCTAACTACTATATATATTTTCAGCGTGTTTTTCAACAATATTCGAAATATTTTTATAGAAAAAGTGATATTTTATAACAAGACGCGTGACTTTTTTCAAAATTCCCGGATGGATCGCCGCTGCAGAGCGAAGAGCTTAAGGCATAAAAAAAGACGCTGTTTCCAGCGTCCTTGTCAGCCGTCTTTTTTGCGGCTTTCCGTCATTTGCTTCCATACGGAGCCTTTCGCTTCTTCACCGTATTCGATCCGTTCGACCGCCATTTTGACTTGAAGGCTAACTTCAAATTCGGGATCGTTTTCAGCTTCTTTTAAAGCGGGAAGCGCGCTCTCATCGCCGACTTCGTACAGAAACATGGCGGCTCTCCAGCGCACAAGCTTGCTCGGGTCCTTGAGCGCTTTGATCATTGCCGGAATCGCTTCCGGGTTTCCGATGTCTGACAGACAATCACCGGCTGTTCTTCTGACCGTGATCGTTTTGTCTTCGAGTGCTTGATATAAAAGAGGAAGCACCGCAGGCGTTTCGATCATGCCCAAATAAACGACAGCAAGTCTTCTGATCGATGTTTTCGGGTCATTGAGCGCTTTTTCGAGTACTGGAATGTCCTTTTCATCCGGATCCATTTGTTCAAGATGGGCATAGCGTTTTTGCCAATCTTCCTCATCCATCATTTCAAGCGTTACCCGGTAAGACTTTCGCTGCACAGCCGCGCGTTTATCCTCAGCATCGCTTGATGCGGCTGATTCCGTCAGCTTCCGCAGGCGCTCCTCATCGTAAGCCGCCTCAAGCTCTTCCGTTACTTCACGGCCGATTTCTGAAAAATCGCCGAATCTGACGCCTTGCTCTTTCCAAGACCGTTCGAGCACGACGTTGGAAGACGCGGTTTTAAGCTTCAAGATCGCTTCTTGGAAACGTTCCGGAAGGCCGAAGCGCTCCTCGCGCTCGCCGTCGGTCAATTTCACCTGCATCGGTATCCCGCTGAACATTTGCACGAAGACTTTAACTTCGCCAAACGATTCTTTTTCTTCGGAACGGCCCCCCGCCTCTTCGGCTTCGTCCATTCCGAAAGCAGCACGCACCGCAGGGAGGATGTCTTTCCAGTCAAATCTCGCATTGCGCTCGACAGCGATAAAATCGGCCACATGGTAGACGCCTTTTACTCCCTCTATGTTTAAAACCTCTTGGATGACGGGAGGCGCGCCTTCCGCATGGTCCTTTTTATAATTATTGCTTTTTCCGCCCGGCAGTTCTTCGGTCAAAATCACCTTCATTGTATTCGGGCTCGGTGTCGGTTCTATCGATTTAATTTTCATCATTGTCCCCCTCTGTTAAAAGATCCGGTCTTATTCTACCATAACCCCCGGCCCTGATCTATCAAGGCGGCTTTCTCCGGAGAAGGCGCATTCATTTTCCAGTTCGCCGAGAAATTCGAGCATCAGCTGATGCCTTTTTTCTGCGAGCATCCTTCCCGTCTTTGTATTCATCAAATCTTTTAAAAGGAGAAGCTTCTCGTAAAAGTGGCCGACAGCAGTAGGCGCATTGGCGCTCCCGTAGAGGAGATGACCCTTTGCCCCTGCATACATCAAAGCCCTGGCGATCCCGACGGCGCCGATCGCATCAAGCCGATCGGCATCCTGAACTGCCATACCTTCTTTTGAAAGGCGTTCGTCTTTATATTTTTCTCTGTCTCTGAATGACATTCTTGTGATGATGGCAAGAATCCCGTCAACCGTTCCAGGATCGACCTTCCAGTCTTCTGAGAGGCGCCTTTTCAACTCATCAAGCGGAACCCGGTGTTCATCGTCCAGCTTTACATCAATCATATCGTGGAGAAGGGCGGAAGCTTCGGTCACAAACAGGTCTGCACCCTCTTCTTTTGCAATCTGAAGGCTTATGTTCCGAACCCTTTCGATATGCAGCCAGTCATGTCCTGTCCCTTCGGCTGCGAGCTTTTTTCTTACCCATTCGGACATCAAGCAGATCTGTTCTGTTTGTTCCTGATTCAGCCCAGCCATTTCTGAATGGCCTCCTCCATCTCCTTTGGATTGGTTTGCGGTGAAAAACGCTCAACGTTCTCCCCGGTTTGATCAACGAGAAATTTTGTGAAATTCCATTTGACCGCTTTTGTTCCAAGCATGCCCTTCGCCTTGTTCGTCAAGTGGCGGAACAGCGGGTGGATTTGATCTCCTTTTACATTCACCTTCGAAAACATCGGAAACGTGACCCCGTAGTTTACGCTGCAAAATTCTTCTATGCTCTTTTCATCGCCAGGCTCCTGATTCATGAATTGGTTGCTGGGAAAGCCCAGAATCTCAAGCCCCCGGTCTTTATATGTTTCATACAAGTCTTGAAGCTGTTGATATTGGGGTGTAAATCCGCACTTTGAGGCCGTGTTGACGATGAGAAGCACTTTGCCTTTATACGGCCGCAGTGTCGTGTCCTCGCCTTTAATCGTCTTGACGCTGATATCGTAAATGGACATGACGGTCCCTCCTTTTTAGAATAAACCTTTGGCCCTGCCGTCTTCACCGACATCCATTTTAAGTGCAGCAGGATGTTTCGGCAGCCCGGGCATTGTTAAAATGCTGCCAGTTAAAGCGACGATAAATCCCGCGCCCCTCGATGGTTTTAATTCACGGACGGTGATGCTGAAACCTTTCGGCCTGCCAATTTTCTCCGGATCATCTGATAAAGAATACTGAGTTTTGGCCACGCATACTGGCAGCCCGTCCAATCCGTTCTTTTTCAATTCCAGCAGCTGCTTTTTCGCCTTTTCGGTAAACTCTACCCCCTCGGCTCCATAAACGGTGCGGGAAATTTTGGCTAATTTGTCTTCGATCGAGTCGGTTAATTCGTATAAATAGGAAAAATGATTGTCCTTTTGCTCCATGACATGAATGACTTCCCTTGCCAGGTCAATCCCGCCTTTTCCGCCTTCTTCCCAAACATTGCACAGTGCAGCCGGATGCCCGTTGTCCCTGCACCAGCCAAGAACCGTCTCAAGCTCATCCTCCGCATCGTGGACGAACCTGTTGACGGCCACAACGTACGGAAGACCGAAGGCGTCTATCGTTTCGATATGCTTGGCAAGGTTTGCGATTCCGCTTTTTAATGCGTTTACGTCTTTTTGCTTCAAATCGGCGAGAGGCATTCCGCCGTGCATTTTCAGCGCTCTTACGGTGGCGACGATCACGACCGCTCCCGGGGTGAACCCGCCGGCTCTCGTTTTGATGTGCATGAATTTTTCCGCACCCAAATCCGCGCCAAATCCCGCTTCAGTCACGACATAATCAGCCAGTTTCGCCGCCGTTTTAGTCGCGATCAAACTGTTCGCCCCGTGTGCGATGTTTGCAAACGGGCCTCCGTGGACGAGCGCCGGTGTTCCTTCAACAGTCTGAACAAGGTTTGGTTTGATGGCATCTTTTAACAGGAGAGCGAGCGCTCCTTGAACACCGAGCATGCCGGCCGTCACCGGCTGTCCGTCAACAGTGTAGGCAACGATCATTGCTGCCAGACGTCTTTTTAAATCGGCCAAGTCTCTGGCCAGGCATAAAACGGCCATGATTTCCGATGCGACAGTAATGTCAAAGCCGTCTTCCCGGGGAAATCCGTTCGCTTTTCCGCCTAAGCCGACAACGGTTTCGCGCAGCGCCCTGTCATTGAGGTCAAGCGTCCTTTTCCAGACGATTTTTCTAATATCGATGTTTAATTCGTTTCCCTGATGAATATGATTGTCTATAAAAGCCGCCAAAGCGTTGTTCGCAGCTGTGATCGCATGCATATCTCCTGTAAAGTGAAGATTGATATCCTCCATCGGCAGAACCTGGGAATATCCTCCTCCGGCAGCCCCGCCTTTCAGTCCCATTGTCGGACCGAGTGAAGGTTCCCTCAGTGCAACGATCGATTTTTTGCCAATCTGCCAGAGCGCCTGGCTCAATCCGACGGTGACAGTCGACTTCCCTTCGCCGGCCGGGGTCGGGTTGATGGAGGTTACCAAAATCACCTGTCCATCGTTTTTTTCTTTTAAACGCTCAAAAATTTTTAAAGAAATTTTCGCTTTTGTGCAACCAAAACACTCTATTTCATCGTCATTTATATTGAGCTTCCGTGCAATTTCGGCAATCGGTTTTAATTCCGTGCTTTGGGCGATTTCTATGTCTGATAGATGGGATTTCATTTGCAAGAGGATCCTCCTTTTGGTTCATCACACGATGATTTTCCATATTTTTCACACACTTCTTTCATTGTAACACAATTCACACATTGAAATATCGCCAAAAAGTTCCTATAATGAAGAAAAATCAGCGGAGAAAACCGGAGGTGGCGTGTTGCCTATCAACATACCTATCAATTTGCCAGCGAAGCAGATTCTTGAAAGTGAAAATATTTTTGTCATGGATGAAAAACGGGCTTTTCATCAGGACATCAGACCTTTAAATATTGTGATTCTTAATCTGATGCCGCAGAAAATCAGGACCGAGACACAGCTGCTCAGAATGCTCGGAAATTCTCCTTTACAGGTATATTTCACTTTTTTAATACCGTCTACACACACGCCAAAACATACACCAAGGCAGCATTTGGAACAGTTTTATACAACTTTTTCTTCGATCAGGGACAAAAAATTTGACGGCATGATCATTACCGGCGCGCCGATCGAGCACCTGGAGTATGAGGAAGTGTCCTATTGGAAAGAACTTCAGGAGATTTTAGAGTGGAGCAAAACGCATGTCACGTCAACGCTTCACATCTGCTGGGGAGCGCAGGCGGGGCTTTATCATCATTACGGAATTCGCAAAGTCAAACTGCCGAAAAAAACATTTGGCGTTTTCGAACACAGAATAATGGAGAAAAATGAAAGACTGGTCAGAGGCTTTGAAGAGTTCTACTATGTCCCGCATTCAAGGCATACAGATATAAATATGGATGACCTAAAAGCCGTTTCTCATTTAAAAGTGCTCAGCGTATCCGATGAAGCGGGCGTCTGTTTAATTGCTTCAAAAGATGAAAAACAAGTTTTTTTAACTGGACATCCTGAGTATGATACAGATACTCTTAAAGAAGAGTATGAAAGGGATTTGGCCAGAAACATGGACATTGATCCGCCGGTGAATTATTTTAAAGACGGGCCGGACGGCGCGGCGCCTGTAAACCGCTGGAAAGCCCACGCGACTCTTTTGTTCATGAACTGGCTGAATTATTACGTTTACCAGGAAACACCGTACGAGTGGAAATGAAATTCTCATGCCCTGGTCTGATGCAAGACATTCAAAATGTGTTAAAATACTGTTGGGTTAGTCTTCCATAAGGGGGTTCGGCTTGGCCGCGAAAGCAGGAATAATAAGGAACCCAGTGCTTTCCTGCCGATCCATACTTTAAAAATACCTTAATTTTTGTTCTTCATTTATAATTAAAATAATATTTATGGTATGGTATGTGTGGACATTGACTCCTGTTTTTTTACCATTTTAGCTCTTGCTGTTTGAATTAATTGAGGTGAATATGCTTGAATACCAATAAAAATATATTAATTTTGACTGCAAATTACGGAAATGGCCATGTTCAAGTAGCCAAAACGCTCTACCAAGAGTGCGAACGGCTCGGTTTTAAGAATGTAACTGTTTCGAATTTGTATCAAGAATCAAACCCGATTGTGTCAGAGATCACACAGTATCTCTACCTGAAAAGCTTTTCAATCGGTAAACAGTTTTATCGCCTTTTCTACTATGGGGTCGATAAAATTTACAATAAAAGAAAGTTTAATATTTATTTCAAAATGGGAAATAAACGGCTGGACCAACTGGTTAAAAAACATCAGCCAGACATCATCATCAATACGTTTCCAATGATTGTCGTACCCGAATACAGACGGAGAATGGGAAAAGTCATTCCGACCTTTAACGTCATGACGGATTTCTGCCTTCACAAAATTTGGGTCCACGAACACATTGACAAATATTACGTAGCCACTGATTATGTGAAGGAAAAACTGCTCGAAATCGGCACTCACCCGAGCAATGTCAAGATCACGGGTATTCCGATCCGCAGGCAGTTTGAAGAAGAAATGGACAAAGATAAAATCTACGAGAAGTATCAGCTGTCTCCCGACAAGAAGATATTGCTGATCATGGCAGGCGCACACGGGGTTCTTAAAAACGTAAAGGAACTGTGTGAATCTCTGGTGACGAAAGAGGATGTTCAAGTCGTCGTCGTGTGCGGAAAAAATACGATGCTGAAATCTTCACTGGAAGACATTGAAGCCCTTTATCCAAACAAGCTGAAATCACTCGGTTATATCGAAAGAATTGACGAGCTGTTCAGGGTGGCTGACTGCATGATCACAAAGCCGGGCGGAATTACCTTGACGGAGGCCACGGCAATCGGCGTTCCCGTCATCCTTTACAAGCCTGTTCCCGGGCAGGAAAAGGAAAATGCCCTGTTCTTCGAAGACAGAGGAGCTGCCATCGTCGTCAACAGGCATGAGGAAATTCTTGAATCAGTCTCCTCCCTTTTGGCTGATGAGAAAAAGTTAAACGAAATGAAGAAAAACATTAAAAACTTGCATTTATCCAATTCATCAGAAGTCATCCTGACGGACATTATCGAGCAGTCTGAAATCATCATGAACAAAAAACAGACTGTCCGGGCGCTGTCCTAAAAAAGCCCGAGTCAAAAAAACACTTGCCCTGCAAGTGTTTTTTTCGTTTAATATTAAGATTCCGAGTAATAAACTTCTTCAAACGGCTGCACAACGACAAACCCGTTCCCTGAAAACTTCATTTGGATCGATTCCCCGCTTCCCCTGCCGATGAACGTCTTAAAAGATACATCTGTCACAAATTCAGGCTGAAGGCTTCCAGACCAGGCAACCGTTGCGTTTGGATCGGTATAGACTGGGCTTTCCGGGGTTACGATCAAAGTGAGCGGTTCGTAATGGCTTGTGATTGCAGCCATTCCAGTTCCCTCAAGCTTAATGTTAAACAATCCGCCGGCCAGCATGCCGGAAATTCTTTTCATCAGTTTGATGTCCCAATGGATTGATGGCTCAAATGCGAGCAGATCGTGCCCGTTCACAAATATGGAGTCCCCCTTCAAGTTTAAGATGGAGATCTTCTTTCCTTGATCAGCAAGGTACACCTTTCCGTTTCCTTCCGCTTTCATCAGTGCAGCCCCTTCTCCGCTGAACACTTTTTTCACCATCCGTCCAATTCCGTGTTCAAATACCCCTTCACGCTTAAATTTGACTCTTCCCCTGTAGGAAACCATCGAACCGGCCTTTGCCCACACTTTTCCATCGAGATTAACTTCCAAGAGACGGGGTGTTTCCATTTCAAACAGCCCCTCCCCTTTGTCTTCCTGCTGGGTTTTGGATACAAACTCATCAACCGAATAACGGTTCATCTATAAACACTCCTCTTCGCATTCCTGATATTGGTTTTATTATATACGGGCTGACGCTTAAAATGTTTCGTCCACTTTGCGAAAAATAATGATCAATAACCAGAAACTGAAAACGATTTCAAAGAAATTCCTTAAAAAAGCATTAAAGTTCATTTTTTTCTCTTGACAGCTTGACGAAGCCTCCATAGATAGTGTATAGTGAAACCATCATTTAGCAGAACACCGTTAGATGATGAAAATTTTTTTTAGCACATTGTGCTACAGTACTAGGAGGATTAAGCAATATGCAAAACGGTAAAGTAAAATGGTTTAACAATGAAAAAGGCTTCGGCTTCATCGAAGTTGAAGGCGGAGACGATGTATTCGTTCATTTCACTGCAATCGAAGGTGACGGATACAAATCTCTAGAAGAAGGACAAGAAGTTTCTTTCGAGATTGTTGAAGGTAATCGTGGACCTCAAGCATCTAACGTTGTAAAGCTTTAACAAAATCAAGACAATTGAGACTTCAAATAAGAGGAGAGGCATTTTTTGCCTCTCCTATTTAATTTTCAGCTGAATTTCGATTGCCAGTATATTTTGCTTCAACCTTTGCTCGATTTCCTCAATGTTCTTCTCGAGAGATGGACGCCCCTTTTTCGCGATATCAACGAGCTGTTCAAGATCTTTATATACCTCCACAAATGTCTTGTGAAGAACGGTTTGCAGTTCATTGCTTTCCACTGTTCCTCAGACTCCTTTTTTTCATGATTACCTAAATTAGTAATAAAGACTTATATTTTTTAGGTTCAATAGTTATATCGGATTAATTTTACTTTATTTTTTCTATTTCACACATAAAAATGCCTTTTTTAGAAAAAATACTTGTCGGAGGTGTATGATCATGAACTCAGAACATCGCGATGATCTTGTAACGGGATTTAATCAGCGCAAGCAGCTTGAAATAGCCGTAGAAACCGCCCAAAAGACGACGGGAATGGCGACGAGGCAAAAGAGCTCCACTTTGCTGAAATCGGCGTATCAATCCATCGAAGACGCCAGACAGCTATCACAGGCTGAGGAACTATCCGCACTGGATGAAGACTTCTTAAACGAACAGCTCAACATCTTAAATGATTGCCAGCACCAGCTTGACGAATCACAGCATTAAAAAAACCGCGTTCAGCGGTTTTTTTAGCGCGGCCCAAGGATGATGGTTTATTGGGGGGATCAATTTTTGTTTGTCAGCACGTCTCCATAGGTTCGGAGCTTTTCTCCGACCGTGCATTTTGAAATGCAAAATGCGTGGGCATACGTTTTTCCGTATTCTTTTCTGAAGTGTTTTTTAATGAAGCACCCTTCACAGTAGGTGTCCTGCAAATGTGTGAGTTCCTTAAAGATCTCTTTCTTATCCAAAACGTTCATCTCCGTTATTCATCTAGTTTGATTTGGCTTTCCACAATGGTATGCTCAAGCATTTTTTTTGCGAGCTGATCCGCTTCCTTGTTGTCTTTGCGGCTGATTTGAATATAGGTGGGCGTTAGCTTTAATTTTTGAAGCTGGCTCTCGATTCTGTCCAGCCATTTCGAATGAACGGGGTCATAGCATGGCCAGTTACCTTCAAGCTGGTTCAGCACGACGAGCGAATCCCCTTTTATGACGACGGAGTTCCTGCTTGCCCCAAGGTCTCTAAGCTCTTTAACGGCTTCGGAGAGAGCCGCATATTCCGCCTCGTTATTCGTTGTCAGCCGAAAGCTCTTGTTCTTTCTCAATCGGTACCGGTCCCCGCCGAGGGAGTAATATATCACAATGCCTAAACCAGCGAGCTGACTTTCTTTATCATAGCTGCCGTCAAAATAGACGGTGATCTCATCCGGTTCAGCCGCAAGTTCTTCTTTCAGCTTTTCCAGCTCTTTCAGAGTCCAAAAGCTGCCCTTCTCATCTTCAAACTCAAGTTCAGTGACATACGGACTTTGAGAAAGCTGACGCCCAGCCGCCACTGCCTCTTTCATCTCGATCCATTCATCAGCTGTAAAAGGAATGGGTGAAGACCCTTTAATCTTGATTTTCATACCTGCTCTCAGTTTCACAAAATCACCTTTATTCAAATTATGGCTTGTTATGCTATAATCAAAACAGTTTATTCAGAAAGGAAGTACCCGTTCTTGTTTAACGAAATATTATGGATTAGTTTTGCGATCATTAATTTTATCATTGTTCTCTTCTTTTTTAAACGATTTGGCAAAACCGGTTTATTTGTCTGGATCGGTTTTGCGACAGCCGCCGCCAATATCGAGGTGGTCAAAACGGTCGAGCTGTTCGGGTTGACCGCGACACTCGGCAACATCCTGTACGGAAGCGTATTTTTTGCGACTGACGTCATCAATGAAAGATACGGAAAGGAAGAAGCGAAAAAAGCCGTTTCAATCGGTTTTTTCATTCTGATTGCTTTGACGCTCGTCATGCAGGGAGCGCTTCTGTTCAAGCCGCATCCGGAAGACATTGCACAGCCTGCGCTGGAGACGATATTCGGCTTCTTGCCCCGTGTGGCGCTCGGCAGCCTGCTCGCCTATATCATCAGCCAAACGCTTGATGTTTATGTATATTCGGGAATCAGAAGGTTATTTCCTTCCGATCGGGCACTGTGGCTTCGCAACAGCGGCAGCACAGCCCTAAGCCAGCTGCTCGATACATTGATTTTTACAAGCGTCGCATTTATGGGCGCTTATCCGCTGAATGTCTGGATTCAGATTTTCATCACGACATATGTCTTGAAATTCGTTGTCGCCGTTTTCGCAGCGCCGTACGCTTATGCCGCTAAAAGAATCACCCCTTTGGATGAAAGGAGCGGAAACAATGCCGATTGAGGTCTATATCGACGGAGCAAGCGCGGGTGATCCCGGACCGTCCGGACTTGGCATTTTCATCAAAGACGGTCAGAAGACCGAGTCCTTCTCCCTTCCCGCCGGCTTACTGAGCAATCATGAAGCGGAATTCAAGGCGCTGATCGAAGGAATGAAGCTGTGCGCCGAACGAAACTACCGGATCGTTTCGTTTCGGACCGATTCGCAGATCGTCGAGCGCACGGCGGATTTGGAGTTTGTCAAAAATCAGGCATTTAAGCCTTATCTGGATGAAATCATCCGCTTAAAAAACGATTTTGATTTATTTTTTATCAAGTGGATTCCTTCGAAGTCTAACCAGGCGGCTGACAAGCTTGCGAAAAAGGCGATATTGCTGAATCACCCCGAGTAAAATCCATTCCCGCTGCACATCATAACAAGTGAGGTGGTTCATGTGGAAAAACAGCATTCAGCAGGAAGAGGCCGCCTGACAGGCGGTGTCACGCCCCAGGGAGATATTGTATTAAACCGGGATAACCGGCATACAGACCCAAAAACCGAGCTTGAAAACCGGGCGAAAAAAAGCAACACAAAACATTAGAGAGATCGGTTATCCGATCTCTCTTTTTTCGAATTTCACCAGCAGCGGTTCGATTCCCCGTATTTGATGAAGTCTCAGCATCGCTTTCGCCCTGTCATGCATCAAGGTGAAGTCTGCGTCGTCCAATGAGCAGGAAAGCGGTACATCGCATTTGATTTCTGCAAGGATTCTGGACAGCTTCAGGTCTTCAAGACATTCGGTTATTTTCGTCTGCTGACCCTTTGTCAGCTGTCCGATGTTTTCCAGCAGCCGGTCAACAGTCGAATATTCCTTAATCAGTTTGTAGGCCGTCTTTTCGCCGATGCCTTTTACACCCGGGTAGTTATCGCTTGTATCACCCATCAGCGCTTTGATGTCAATCAAAGCCTTCGGCTCGACACCGGTCTCTTCACTGAATGATTCTTCCGTGTATACTTTATAATTGCCGATTCCCTTTTGTAATAGGGCGACTTTAACATTGACTGTTAAAAGCTGAAGCAAATCTTTATCACCGGTGACGATCGTGATCTCCGCTTCTTCGCTGAACATCGCTGACAGCGTGCCGATGCAGTCATCGGCTTCATAGCCCGCAATGCCGATATTTAAAATCCCGAGCTCTTCCGCCGCTTCCTTTGCCATGTCAAATTGCGGTATCAATTCTAGAGGCGGCTCGCCGCGATTCGCTTTATAGTCCTTAAATAAATCGTTGCGGTACGTTTTGCTTCCCATGTCCCAGCAGCAGACGACATGACTCGGTTCAAACGCAGACACCGCGGTTAACAGATGCTTTAAAAAGCCGTGAACCCCGTTCGTCGGCACCCCTTTGTCATTCAGCATAAAATTGCGGTGCACCGCAGTCGCAAAAAAAGACCGGAATAATAAAGCCATCCCGTCTACAAGCAGCAGCTTCTTGTTCATTATGGAAACTTCCTTTCATCATACAATGCACTTATTGTACCACAGGAGCAAAAATGATGAAAACAGCGTCAATCGACGCTGTTTCTATTTTTGGTGCTGTTTTTTGCTAGAAATTAATTTGGCGGCTTCCATTTGCGAATAGGATTCAGTCGCAAATTCAGTATTAAAGCCGTTCTTCTTTTTAGCGTTGTTGTTTCGCTGTGCATTCGCGTTGCCAAGCTTTGTTCTTCCCATTACACTTCACCTCCAGCGGGCGTGACATGGTTTATGTTTTGCAAAAAAACATGACGCCACACGCGGAAGGATTCACCAGCTAGGCCTGCGGATATTTTCGGCTGACGTATTCGGCGACCATTTCTTTCGAGACGAGCCGTCTCGTGGGAACGATGCCTTTTTTGGCCAATTCGTTCATTTGCATGGTAATTTGGTTGATGAGGCCGGTTGAAAATGCTTCATTTCGCCGACACTTATCAACCGCTTCATCGATCGCTTTTTCCCTCTCCTGTTCGAGTCGCACGAACTGCTTGATGTGCTGGTGCTGTTTTTTGGAATGTGCTGTAATGGCTTCATGAACGTTTGTCATCATCTAATTCCCTTCTTTTTTTATTCAGTCTATCATGTCTGCCGGCCAGATATCCATACCAATATCAATCTGATTTAACTTGAGCGGAGCCATTGGCCTGCCAAGTTATGCGCTTTTTCAATGTTTTCACGCTCTGCGCTTTCCAACGGCTCATGAAAGTACGCTTCTTTTTGTTCTTCGAGTTGAGCTTTTGCGGACAGAACAGCCGCTTTCTGTAATTGTCCGGCGCTCGTTTTGCAGCGCTTTAAACATGTCCGCTTTTCACGTTGAATCCATTCGTCCGTGATAGCCAAAAGCTTTGCAGTAAACGCCTCGACAAGCCGGGCTTTGCCATTTTGCTGAAAAAACGCTTTAGGCGTTTTGAACATTTTCAGTTCATCTGCAAATTCCCCTTCATCCGCTGACGCTGCAGCTGTTTCCCAGCTGCCGGTCTCAGGGCGGTCAGCTGTGATATGAACCGCAAAATAAGGATTATCGGCAAGCCGCTCTTTTACGGCATTTGCCCACTGTTCGCCGGCATACTTGAGCATGATGTTTTCCATTCTGATATCAAGCGCTTTTAGTTCCTGCAAAAATTCGAATTCATACTCCTTTAAGCAGCTTTTCAAAGCGGTTTGCAGATTGGCGCGCCAATCTCCGTTCTGAAGACCTGGATGGATTGCAGCTTTAAATAAATCATGTGCATAAAAGGCCAGGCGCTGCCTCATGTGGTAAAATTGCTCTTCCACATCCTTTTCGGTCATTTGAAGGATTGATGATCCCTTTTCTGCTTCTTCAATGACAGCTAAAGCCGCTTGATAAGCTTTGGCGATCCGCTTTTGCTCCGCTTCCTTTTCTTCAGCGGAACGGTGCAGTGAACGGCGGAGCTGAAAGACGGTTTCACACAGTTTTTTGCCTTCATCAAGCAGCTCTTCGACAGCTGTTCTGGCTAGACCATTTTCGATAAAATCGTCGAGCTCCCGCTTTAATCTGCTGAAATCGTTATTCGGCGAAGCTTTTTTGCTGAGCTCCTGTTTGCTCGATACGTGATACAGATGCGGGTTTTGAATGCCTTCTTTCAAGAGCTCTCCCCTAACATAGTCTTCAACCGTCTGTAATTCGGCCGGGTTTTCCGCGAGGTCTGCCGCATTTAAAATAAAAAACATTTTATCCATGCTGAAAGCGTCTTTAATGAGTCCGAGCTTGCGCAAAAACGACCGGTCCGCTTTGGAAAATGCATGCTGGTAGTATGTTAAGTAAAGCAGAGCATCGGCATCTTTCATGTATTGAAACGCAAGCTCAGTATGCCGCTTATTCATGCTGCTGGCACCCGGTGTATCGACGATCGTAATTCCTTTCTCCGTGACCGGTGTGCTCAAATAAACGGTGACTTCACGGACGGCGCAGGCCGTTTGTTCTTCAGCGACATACGGATGCAGATCTTCAGCGGAAATCGTCAGGTTTTCCCGATCGTTGATATATGAACCATAACGCTCATAAGCTTTGAGGAAGTTCTTGATCAGCAGCCGTTCATCATCATCCAGGTCTCCTTTTTTCAAAAGCTTTCCAAGTTTTTCGCCAAAAGCGGAGCCTTTTGCCGCAGCCATTTTCCCCTCCAATAGCTGATCCAGTTCCGCTCTGATTTCCTCTTCCGCTTTAAAAACGACTTCAGCCGTCCCGTTCCTTTTGGTTCCCGACGGTTTTGTTATTTTATTAATCGTTGCCGTTGTCGGCGTCGGAGATGACGGCAGCACTTTCCGCCCGCAGAGCGCATTTGCAAAAGACGATTTGCCGGAACTGAATGCGCCGAAGAGCGCCAGGGTAAACTGCCTTGTATGAAGGCGTTCCGTTTTGTCCAAGAATGCTTTTCGCTGCTTTTCCAAAGCAGGAATATCCGCCAAAAACCGGGCCAAGTCGAAAAAGTGCTCAATGTACTCAGAAACGCCCTTTTTCGGATGGAGCACATCGTCTTTACGGCTGCTGTTTTCCCCTTGCACACGGACCGGTTCCGCTCGTCGGGCATCAAGCGGTTTTTCAAGGGGCTTTTTTTCTTCGGCATACCAATTCGCTGGTAGCTCGCTCTGATCGCCGTGTTCCCATTGATCCCAGAGACGGTTTGCTTTTTCATATGACTTCTGCTGTTCGATCAACCGGCTTTCGAGCTCGGCGAGCTTCGCCTGTTCCGCTTCATATTCGACTTTCATCGCTTCCGCCTGCAGGACGTTTCTTTCTTTGATGAATGTTTTGAGCTGATCGATAAGCGGCTGCGCTTGTCTTTTTGCCTTTCTTCTGATGTTTTCAGCCAGTTCTTTCGTATAGTTCAGCACGTATTCCGGTGTAAGCTCAGCCCCTTTTTTCTGGGAACGAAGCAGTTCATTTTCATCTACTTCTGTCCGAAATTGAAGAACGTCCCGAAGCAGTTCATCACTCTGGACGTTAAAGCGGTTCATGAAAGCCTTGATTGCTTCAATGACATGCCAGTCGATTTCGGCTTGAACCCTTTTTTGAACGTCGGCAAGAAACACTTCTTTTCGTTTTTGTTTTTCTTCAAGCGTTTTGGCCTTGCTGAAAAGAAAGCCTTTTTTAAAGCCTTTTTCGATAGATTCCAAATACGATTTGGCCAGTTCTCTCATCTCAAACGGCGTTAAGTTTGCGTTTTGGGCAATTGTATGAATGTCTTTTTTGATTTGTTCCTCCGCCCGTTTTTCCTGTTCTATCAAATCGGCAAGCCGTGCTTTTACAGACTCGACTTTTTCTCTTAAGGAAGCGGTTTCTTCAGACAGAGCCATGTCTTCGTCACTGATCAGCATTTTGATATGTTCATGAATCAGGCTGCTGATTTTTTGCTCCGTATATGCCTTTAGCTGCTGTTCGGATTGATGCTGCAACCTTTCCAGCACAGCGCGAAGCCGGGTGAATTCGTTCAGCGGATGACCGGCTTCGGTGACCGATGTAAAAAAGAGATGATCTTCATCGATCCCTTCTTTCTGCAGCATATCAAGCACTTGCTTTTTATAGGCATGGAAGCCTGTTTCTGCTTCGTCATGACGGTCAATCTGGTTCACGATGAAAAAAATATTGGGTATCTGATCTTTTATTGATCGAAGAAATTTCACATTTTCTTCGGAATGGACATGATTGTAATGCACGACATAAAACAAGGCATCCGCCTGGTGAAGTATCGAAGACGCCGATAAAAAATGGGCATCGTCCGTCGAATCAATTCCGGGCGTGTCAATTAAGACGGCCTGAGGCGCGATTCCTGAAAATGGCCCCTCGATTTCCACCATTTCAATCTGGCTGCCGTCCCTGCAGTACGCCTGCACTTTTTCTTTATCATAAGAGCCATCCATCCGGGCGTATCTTCCATCGATCGTATGGAGTGTTGTTTTCATTTCCCCCCGGCGGACCAGCACAAGATTGGCGCTTGTCGGTATCGGACTTGTCGGCAGGACGTCTTCCTGAAGCAGCGCGTTCAATAGCGATGATTTTCCTGCTGAATAATGTCCGGTTAACGCAATGTACACTTCTTTTCTCAGCCATTTTCGGATGATTCCCGCAAGCTGCGCAGACCGCTTGTCATCCCCGTTCTTCCTGAGCTCCCCGAAAACCGCTCCGGCTCTTTTCAACAGGTCGTCTTTCGTGTTTATTTGTGCCATGTTTCCTACCCCTTTTTGCGTTGTTGTTTGCCATCTTAGCCCTTTCTCCCATTTTACACAACCTTGCTGTATTTTTCTTCACAATCTGAAAGAAAAAACGAGAAAAAGCTGCCTGTTTCGGCAGCTTCAGCACGTGTATTTATTTATCTTTGCGGATTCGCTCCTGCGATACCTTTTAAGACATAACCAATCAATAAACTGTATGTACTGACCGCCGCCAGCAAAAAAAACATCGTCATACGCGACTCACCATCCTATAATGAGAATGTTTATCATCATTATAAATGAAATGATAATCATTTTCAATGGTGTAATTTTTCTAATGCCTGTTCTTCCGTGCGGATGCGGATGTACATGACAGCAGCGTTGAGCACCGTAAATAAAAGTGCGGTGGCGTATGCCTGGAAAAGCAGGGGCAAAAGCAGAAATTCAAGAGCCACCGCCACATAGTTAGGGTGTTTGAACCATTGATAAGGCCCCTTTCGGACAAGGTTCGTTCCAGGGATGACAAGGATTTTCGTGTTCCAGCATCTCCCCAGAGAAAAGAGCGCCCAATACCGGAGGGCCTGAGTGAAGATGAGGCCTGTTAATACGACAAGCGCCATCGGAAGAGGTCCGCGTTGAAAAACGATCGTTTCCCAAATCAAACATATGAAAAACAAAACATGCATCGCGACGATATAAGGGTAATGACGTCTCCCGTATTCGACCGCTCCCTCTTTCAGAGCGTTTTTTTCATTGAACTTCGCGACTGCCAGCTCAAGCAAGCGCTGGGCGGCAAAAATGCTTAAAATTGTCCAAAACATGTGTCAGTCACTCTCTTTTTGTCCATTTCAAAAGCAGCAGCTCCGATGAAAAGCCCGGGCCGAGCGCCCCTAAGAGACCGTATTTTCCCGGTATGGGACTGCCATGCAGGCAATATTCTTTTAAAACATGCATCACAGTGGCTGATGACATATTGCCGTGCCTGGCCAAAATTTTTCGTGAACAGTCGATGTGCGCTTCGGAAAAGCCGAGGCTTGCTATATAAGCGTCGAGAACTTTTTTTCCGCCAGGATGGGCAAGAAATACTTGAATGTTCTCCAAAGCGAGTTGTTCCCTATTGAGAAATGCTTCGACATCATTCTTTAAATGTGTTTTGATCAATGTCGGAATGTCCCTGGAAAAAACGACACGGAAACCGTTGTCATTGATTTCCCAGCCCATGACATCTTCCGAATCTTCCAAGGTGGCTGATTGTGAGCTCACTACTTCCGGAAGAACCTCCAATCCGGCTGATGAGATATCCGCTTCCTTGCCGCACATTAAGAGCGCGGCGATTCCATCGCCAAATAAAGATGTGCCGATAAGGTTGCTTTTCGATTGATCATCCTTTTGAAACGTTAAGCTGCACAGCTCCGCCGCAATCACAAGGACATGGGCTTTTGGAAACGCTTTGCAGTATTCGAATGCCCGCGCTATACCTGAAGCTCCTCCTGCACAGCCGAGCCCCCAAATCGGAATCCGCTTCGTCTGTTTTGAAAAAGGCAGAATGTTCATGAGCTTCGCTTCAATGCCGGGAGTCGAGATGCCTGTAGAAGATATAAAAAAAATCGCTTCAATTTTTTCGAAAGGGATTTCTTTTTTCAAAAACCGTTCGTCTGACAGGCAATTCGAAACGGCTTCTGCACTGTGTCTGACAGCCATTTCAATGTACGCCTGATTTTTTTCCTTGAAGCTCCTGGATTCTTTATACCAATCCAAAGGCATGACAAATTGTCTTGAAGCGATTTCTCCATTTTGGAAAGCTGACAGCAGCCGGTCAATGTCTTTAAATGAATCTTTGAACATCTCCCTCGCAAAAACGGCCGCTTCCTTCTGGTCGACATGGCAGCGGGGAAGGCTTGTCCCCGCCGAAATGACGTAGGCCATAATACCACCTCTATTTACAGCGTCTCCCGAATCGCCCGGCCTTATGTGGACCTCTCGAAAAAATAGGCCATCAGCACTTCATCTTCGTATTTCCCGTCCGCAAAAACCTGCTCCTTTTGAACCCCTTCAATGATAAAGCCGCTTTTCTCATAGAGCGACAGCGCTGCTTTATTTGCAGAAAATACGGTCAGGCAGAGCTTATGCAGACGATGCAGCCTGCACCAGTTGAGGGTGTAGGACATGATTTCCCTGCCAATCCCAAGCCCTTGCGCTTTGCTGTGAAGCCATGTTCTGAACAGCCCCGTGTGCCGCTTCATTTTGAGGTCGCCGCGAATGACCCGGGCAATTCCGTACACCGCACCATCGATTTCAACCGCCGCATACATGTTATCCTTTTCCATCATATCGCTGATGAATGCCCGCTCTTCCTCAAGTGTGCGCGGCCGTTCTTTTTGGATGTACACACCGGTTTGAATCACATCTTTTACTGCTTCAATGATGTCGGGGGCATCCGCCATTTTGACGGGACGGATGACAGCTTCACCGCCGTCTTTCGTGCTGATTCGTTCGACAAGCTCATTCACAGTTTCCATTCGTTACGCCTCCTCTTCATACCGGTAGTATGGCTTATCCGCAATGCAAAAAAACCTCACAATCTGTGAGGTTTTAAACGGCTGATTTTTCAGTTGGAACTGCTTCAGGCTGTTCAGCATGACGAGAAAACGGATGGATATGAAAGATCGCATTCAAGAGAATGGCTGTAAAGCTTCCCGCGACAATTCCGTTCTCTGTCAAAAGCTTGACGGCATCGGGAAGGTTTTGAAACATTTGCGGTACAACCGTCACGCCTAGGCCGATTCCGATGGAACACGCTACGATCAATAAGTTCTCCTGCTTTCCGAAATCAACCCGGCTCAGCATTTTGATCCCGTAGGCGATTACCATGCCGAACATCGCGACCATAGCGCCGCCGAGCACAGGTTTAGGAATGATCGTCGTTAAAGCAGCGGCTTTCGGAAACAGCCCCAACAGAATAAGAAAAGCTCCAGCGAGCGCAATCACGCTGTTTTTCTTAACTCCTGTCAGCTGGACGAGACCGACGTTTTGCGAATAGGCCGTATAAGGGAAGGCGTTGAAAACCCCGCCCAGCAGCACGGCAATCCCTTCGGCACGGTAGCCTTTTGCTAAATCTTTTTCTGTCAGCCGGCGGTCCGTCAAATCACCCAATGCAAAGTAGACGCCTGTAGACTCGACAAGGCTGACGATCAGCACGAGGGACATCGTCAAGATCGGTGTGATCTCAAAAACGGGAGTGCCGAAGTAAAACGGATGGATCATCTGCACCCAGCCTGCGTTTGCCACTTCTGTAAAATCAACTTTTCCTATCAGAGCGGCGCCGGCTGTTCCTGCAATTAAACCGATTAAAATGGAAATTGATTTGATAAATCCTGTTGTAAAACGATATAAAAGGACGATGACCAGTAAAACGGAAAAAGCTAAAGCAAGATTGGACAGCTCACCGAAATCGCTGCTGCCTTCACCGCCGGCCATGTTGTTCATCGCAACGGGAATCAAGGTGATACCGATCACCGTGACGACCGATCCTGTGACCACGGGAGGGAAAAACTTAACAAGCTTTCCGAAGAAAAAAGAAACGATAACGACAATCACACCGCCTGCTATGATGCTTCCATAGATCGCTGGAATACCGTATTTTGAAGCAATCGCAATCATTGGTGAAACGGCTGTGAACGTACACCCCAATACAACAGGCAAACCGATTCCGAAAAAGCGGTTTTTCCAAACTTGCAGCAGTGTCGCCACACCGCACATCAAAATGTCGGCAGACACAAGGTATGTGAGCTCAGCCGGCGTCAAGCCGAGAGCGCCGCCGACGATCAGCGGCACGACAACGGCTCCTGCATACATGGCCAGGACGTGCTGAATACTTAATGAAACGGTTTTACCGGCCGTAAGTTTCATGACCCAACCTCCTGTAAAAAGGTAACTTTTCCATCGGCAAGGGATGCAATACGCGCAAGGGATTCGACTCTGATTCCAAGATTGTCAAGCTCCTCCCTGCCCGTCTGGAATGATTTTTCGATAACAATCCCGATTCCGCACACCTTTGCGCCGGCCTGTTCAATGATGGAAACGAGCCCTTTCGCCGCTTGTCCGTTTGCCAAAAAATCGTCGATGATCAGAACTTTGTCATCCTTTGAAAGATGGCTGGCTGATACGGCAATCGTACTTTCCGTTTTTTTTGTAAATGAATAGACAGAAGCCGTCAACAGATTTTCCGTTAAGGTAAGCGATTGACGCTTTCTTGCAAATACTACCGGCACGCCCAGCTTCAAGCCTGCCATCACGGCAGGTGCGATGCCTGAGGATTCGATCGTCACAATCTTCGTGACGCCTTCCTCCCGGAAAAGCGAGGCAAACTCTTCGCCCACAGCAAGCATTAATTCCGGATCGATTTGATGATTTAAAAATGAATCAACTTTCAGCACTTCGTCAGACAACACCGTGCCATGCTCTGCAATTTTTCGTTTTAGCTTTTCCATTAAACCCCTCCGTTCATCAATTGCCCTTCATAAAAAAAAGCATTGTCCGCTCGGATTTTGAATGCGAGCGGGCAATGCTTAAAAAGACGAATTCCGTCTGTTTCACTAAATGACGTTCGTTTTCTTAGCGCCCACTCATAGTCGGACATTTACGGTGTCCGGTAGAAACTTGCGTGCCATATCCACGCGATTATATGAGTGATATAATGTATCAAATTATATCAACTTTCGATCCGGTTGAAAAGGGATAAAACAAAAAAAGACGAACCTGCACACATTTTTTTCAGTTTAATGTTCGTATTTAACAGAAAATTCTGATCCAAAAATCCCTCCCGGACTCACGGGAGGGATTTCTTTTTTACAAATAGAGTGTTGTATATTTTTCTTTCAGGTAGCGGATTAAATGACGGACGTTTAATTCTTCGCCTGTCGCAGACTTGATGATGTCCAACGGTTTTTTTCTTTTGCCGTGGATGTGAACGTGCTCTGTCAGCCACTTTCTGATCGGTTCAAATTCGCCGTTTTCAATCATGCGGTCAAACTCCGGAAAATCTTTCAGCATGCTTGATTTCAGTTGAGCCGCATACATATATCCGAGCGCATATGAAGGGAAATAACCGAAATCGCCGCCGGACCAATGGACATCCTGGAGAATTCCTTTAGCATCGTCAGGAGGCGTAATGCCCAGATATGCTTCATATTTGTCATTCCATAGTTTCGGAAGGTCTCCGACCGATACTTCGCCGCTGAAAATCGCTTTTTCAATTTCGTAGCGAATCATAATATGCAGCGGATATGTCAGCTCATCAGCCTCAATCCGAATCAGCGACGGCTTTGATTCATTAACGGCCCTGTAGAACCCTTCAGCAGTAACGCCTGCAAACTGGTTAGGACTTGCTTCTTTTATTTTCTCAAAATACCGCTTCCAAAAACCTTGATGTCTGCCGATAAAGTTCTCATAGAAAAGGGATTGGGATTCATGTATCCCCATTGATGCGCCGTCTGCTAAATTGGTTCCGCCCAGCGCTTCATCAATGTTCTGTTCATAAATGGCATGGCCGCATTCATGAATCGTTCCGAAAACGGCCGAGCGAAAATCGT
Source organism: Bacillus sp. FSL W7-1354 (assembly GCF_038002405.1). Classification (NCBI taxonomy): domain Bacteria; kingdom Bacillati; phylum Bacillota; class Bacilli; order Caryophanales; family Bacillaceae; genus Bacillus; species Bacillus sp. FSL W7-1354. Next base: position 1,387,849 of record NZ_JBBOCL010000001.1, read on the forward strand.
TTTCATTATATGCTGTGGTCACCCGGGCATCCCCTTGACTGATCGTCACCTGGAAAGGATGAACCGTCTCATCCAGGCGCCCCGCCTCAAAATCATAGCCCAGTTCTTTTAAGAAAAAGTGGCATACATCGCGCTGCCGCTCTTTTGGAAAACGTTCGTGCACAAAGCCCGTATCAGGCTTTTGATCACTGGCGGCAATCTTTTGTACAAGCGGAACGATCGCCTCCCGCAATTCAGAAAAAAGGCCGTCGAGCTTTTCGACTGTAACGCCTGGTTCATATTGGTCCAGAAGGGTGTTATAGGGGTGGCCTTCATATCCCCAGTACGAGATAAACCGTTTTTTATAGTCGATGATTTTTTCTAAATACGGAGCAAAGAGAGAAAAATCGGACGCCTTTTTCGCTTTTTCCCAGACGGATTCCGCTTTGGATGTCAGCGTCGTATATTCTTTGAAATCCTCTTCCGGAATCTTGCTGTTTAAATCGTATTCTTTTTTCGCTTCCTCAACCGCTTTCTGTGTATCGGCAGGCAGATCCTGTTTTTGCTCGGCAAGGGCATCCAAAAGCTCCTTCATCCGCGGGGACGTTCTCATTTGAAAGACGTCTGCCGACAATTGTCCGATCGCTTCGGCGCGGCTTTCTTCGCCTTTTCTCGGCGCGCCCGTCCTCATATCCCAATACATCACGTTAATCGCCTGCTCATACCGGCTGATTTTCTTTAATGTTTCTAAAAACTCTTTTTCATATGTATTGATCGACATCATTCATCCTCCTCTTCCCTTATATGATGCGAATTGTAATCAGACTAATGGAAATATTTACGAAAGTCAACTTTTATGCAGCCAAAAAAAAGAAAAGCGGGATGTCCGCTTTTCTTTATACATAAACCGGCTGAACAGGAAGCACAGATTCGACTTCTTTTATCACATTCCATTCTTGTTCATCGCCCGCAAAAATGCTGATCGTGCCGCGGTCGCTGTTTGATCTGATCAGACGGCCGATGCCTTGGCGCAGCCTTAGCAGCATGTAAGGAAGGTCTACTTCGCGAAAGGCGTTTTCCAAACCGCTCCGCTTCGCTTCAAACACAGGATCATGCGGCGGAAAAGGAAGCGACCAGATGATGACATGTTGCAGCGGATCTCCGGGAATATCGAGCCCTTCCCATAGATGCACAGAGCACAAAACGGATTCTTCAACCGTTTGAAACTTTTCAACAATTGTACTGATTTCTTCATCCCCCTCAAAGTAAACAGGAAACGAAAATGATTCCTGTGCAGTCCGGCGCTTGAAGGACAGAAGCTCCTCAAAAGACGGAAACAGGAGCAGCGTTTTCCCGCCCGATTCTTTGATTGCACGGATTGCCGCTTTTTCTTTTGCTTCTTTTTCCTCAATTCGATGGATGTACACTTTCATCTGCTCTTCATAGTCGTACGGCGAATCAACGGTAAATGATAAGTAGTCGCGGATCCCAAGGCTTGTCGCTAAATAATCGAACGATCCGTTTTCCGATAATGTCGCCGATGAGAAAATAAATGGAATCTGCTTGGAGAACACTTTTTCTCCGAGAACTTCGGAGACGGTTCTCGGCATGACGACGAATGTTGACTCAAGCTCTTTTTGCTCAAGCCAGCTGATCGCATTTTTCCTGTAGAGCGAAAGGGAGTAAGCCATCTGTTCGAGATACTCTTCAACAACGGTTAAAGCGTATTGGTCGATCGTGTACAGCTCGCCTTCAAAAACGAGCGCCTCCCCGATCTTTTCAAGCAAATCATACAGCTCGGCGGCCGCTTTTTTCAGATTGGCATGATCTTTGATGCGCATGCGCTCAGAGCCTTCTGCTTTTTCGGCGTTTTCTGAAAGCAAACCGAAAAATTCGTCGTTGGCGCGAAGCGCTTCTTCGACAAGCTCTGCAAATTCTTCTCTGATGTCATTGCCGAGCAGGCGCTCGAGAAACATTTCGAGCGTCGATTGCTTCACCCTGTACGTCAGCGCCTTTTGCGCCGCAAACTCGAGCAGATGCCCTTCATCGAAAACCACAGCGCTGTGTTCCGGCAAAAGCGGAAGCTGGCCTTCCCGTTTTCTCGCCTCTTCTGTCCAAACGTGCTCCATATAGAAATCGTGGGAACAGATGATGAAATCGGTTGATTTTCGATAATGGTCTCTTGACAGTGTAAGTCCGCATCGGTGCCTCATGTCGCACGTGAGACAGTCTTGAAAAGAATCGTAACCGATTTCAGACCATTCATCATTTGATAAAGACGAATACTCTTTGCGGTCGCCGTACGGATAAAAAGACTGCATGCCCTGCGATTCATGAACGAAAGACGGCAGACTTTCGTAGAGGTCAAGCCATTTCTCATCATCAGATCGCTGCATCGTTTTCTCCAGTTTTTTCAAACATAAATATTGATCATGCGATTTGCTGAGCCGTGCGTCAATCGTCAAGCCCAAATGCTCGGAAATTTTGTAAATATCGCCTTCTTTTTTGACGAGCTGTTCGATCAGCGTCTCATCCGCACAAGCGATGACCGCCGGTTTACCCGTATACCTGGCATAGCTCAAGGCAAACAGAAGATAGACGAGCGTTTTTCCGGTTCCGACTCCGGCTTCTGCAAACATGACCTTCTTTTCCTTAAATGCCCGTTCTAATTGAAAAGCCATGAATATTTGCTCATCGCGCAAATCAAAGCCTTTTTCAGGAAGAATATCGTAAAATACATCACCGATCCAATTGTTCAGTTCTTCATAAAAGTTTTTCGTTTTTGTTAATGAAAAAGGCAGACGAGATGCTGTCACCCTGCTCCAACCCCCAACTATCGAGTTTTCAGAACTTCTATCCTATCACTATGATTCGGGAAATTCAACAAGAAAGATTTGAGAAAAGGAGCAGGAAGCCTCTCTTAACTATTTCCGGTAAATCGAATGCGTCAAAAACGGATGATCCGTCGATTCCATATGGCTGATCGCGTTTTTCAATTCTTCCTTCGCATATGTAAGACGCTCTTCGCCAATGTCCTCGAGCTGGTTTTCTGACGTCTCCAGCGCTTTTTGAATCATATGAATGTGATCGCTGTTCAACATGAAATCACCCCTTTTCAAAATCAATAATCCCGAGTATATGCAGGATGAATCGTTTTTATACAGGCTGATTTTATGTTTTTTCTTTGCTCTTGATAAATACGCAAAAATAAAGGGAATCCATAGTATATATGGTTTCCTTCAATCTTGTTATGTAACTCACCCGATTCCGGAACAATTAAAAAATTTAAGAACCGTCTTATATAAGACGGTTTTCCAAAGATTCGATTGCCAGTTTTAGTGCAGTCAAGCGACGCTCATTTAATGTTTTTTGAGGACTGCCTTCTTTTGCTTTTGCTATTTGTTTTTCAATAGATGGAATGATACCTTGTAAAACTTCTTTAGAAGTCAATATGATTTCTTCGTTATAGCCAAAATCTTCTCCATTCCAAATACCTTTTAGGCTTTCTAAACCAATTTTTACTGCGTTTAGTCTCTTTTTGACAAGAGTTGAACCTTTTTCTTTCGTGCTTTTATAAGCATTTGTTAGTTTATTAAAAGTTGACTCCAACGATTGAATGGACAAATCTTGGATTTCTTGGCTGACAGAATTCATATACAAACCTCATTTTTCTTTTTTAATGATTCAACATTTTTTAACAATCTGCTTAATGGTTGAATTAGGACTGCACATTCATTTTTGCGAGTCGCAAACTGTCATTTCGACTATCGACAAATAAAAATCAAGATATTTCGCAGCGACACCTTGATTAATCGACCACCCACAGTGGAAGAAGGTTCAACATAGCGTTTAACCCATCTTGTTCTTTTTGGGTGTGTGGTAATCTGCTGATATCCTTTAACAAGTTGCTAAACGCTTTGCTCACCTTGATAACTTACCATCGAATATTTGTTCTGGTTTTGATTGTATCAAAATTTCGGAGAAGTTATCAAATATCAACATTTACGTTTAACCGTTTTCACAGCGGTCAAACACCCTTTTTCCAGTCAAACAAAAGCTTAACATCAGATAGTAAGGACTGTGTTAGACAATGTGCGCTTTATCCACAATAAAAACCCAGTCTATTCTGTTTTTCTATCATATCCTGTAGGGACTTAAAAATTTATAGACTAAAGGTGGAGAGTTTATGTACTATTATGAACCGGCAAAGAAAGATTATTGGGATTATGATTATGATCCTTATAAGAAGGATCACGATTATTGCAAAAAGGACTACTACTACCATGAGCCTTGCAAAAAAGACTTCTATTACCATGAACCTTGCAAGAAGGATTACGACTATTGCAAAAAGGATTATTACTACCATGAGGATTACAAAAAAGACTATGATTACCACAAGCCTTGCAAGAAGGACTACGATTATTGCAAAAAGGATTATTACTACCATGAGGATTACAAAAAAGACTATGATTACCACAAGCCTTGCAAGAAGGATTACGATTATTGCAAAAAGGATTATTACTACCATGAGCCTTGTAAAAAAGACTACGATTACCACAAACCTTGCAAGAAAGACTGCTACTATGAGCCGCGCAAAAAATGCTATGATTCGTCTTATAAAAAGAAAAATGATTCATGGATTTACTAGTGAATCGATGTTTTGCCATGCGCTTTTAAGGGGATAATCACGCGGGCGCGCAAATTTAAAAACGCCGTTCGGCGGCTTTCCAGCTATGGAAAGAAAAAAGGCTGCCGTTTCATGGCAGCCTTTTAACTTCACTTCTCTTTATTCGGTTTTGGCGGCCTTTTCCCCCAATACTGGTAATAGTCCGTCTTAATAAAACCGTTAAAGAGTTTCCGTTTTTTTGTCGCTTTTTTCCCGTAGCACTCTTCAAAACGCTCGTTTGATGTCAGCATGTAAACAGACCACGTATCAAGTCCGGCAAATGCTTCGCCCATATCTTTATACATGGCTTCGACTGCTTTCTTTTCACCGAGGCGTTCCCCGTACGGCGGATTTCCGACAATCACGCCGTATTCCTCTTTCGTCCGAAAATCCTTTACCTGCATTTGCTTAAATTCGATGAAATCGGCTAGTCCCGCTTCCTCGGCATTCGCTTTGGCGATCTCGATCATACGATGATCCAGGTCATACCCCGAAATTGACAGCGGCTGATCATAATTCGCTTTGTCTTCGACTTCAAGCCTTGCTTGATCCCACACTTCTTTGCTGATCCATTCCCATCTTTCGGATGCAAAATCCCTGTTGAAACCCGGCGCAATATTTTGGCCGATCAAAGCTGCTTCGATCGGTATCGTGCCCGAACCGCAAAACGGATCGACGAAAGGTCTGTCAGGCGTCCAATTTGTCAATTGAATCAATGCTGCAGCGAGGGTTTCTTTCAGCGGCGCTTCCCCTTGACCGGTTCGGTATCCCCGTTTATGAAGCCCGGCTCCGGATGAATCAAGCGTAATGACCGCTTTGTCTTTTAAAAGGGAGACCTCGATTTTATATTCCGGGCCTGTTTCCTCAAGCCACCCGCCTTGTGTCTGATACGCTGATTTCAGCTTCTCGGCGATCGCCTTTTTGACGATGCGCTGGCAGTCCGGCACGCTTGCAAGCACTGATTTAACAGACTTTCCCGTCACGGGGAATGAGGCGTGTTCAGGAAGATAGGCGCTCCAGTCGACCGCTTTTGTCTTCTCGAATAACTCGTCAAAGGTCTTGGCCGTAAATTCGGCAACCTGCACTTTCACCCTGTCAGCAGTTCTCAGCCACAGATTGGCTCTGCAGATGGCGAGGGCATCACCTTCGAACACGACTTTGCCGTTGTCAACCGTACAATCATATCCTAGATCTCGCACCTCTTTGGCAACGATCGCTTCAATTCCCATCGGCGCTGTTGCAATTAATGTATAGGTTTTCATCATATCACCTGTTTTTATGTATGTTTTTTACATGATAAAAGCTCTCCTACCTGCGGAGAGCTTATACATTGTCATCATCATAATAGTGTGTAACGTTCTGTAAGCCATGTTTTGTTCCGTCGTACTGCTGTCGGCTGCTAAGCCTCGTACTCGGGTGGTAATCATCTATCTACAGAGTCAACTCTGTCCTTCTTTCCGTTCATTTCCGTCCAGAAGGTTCCCCTACCAAAATTTGGGTTTCTCGCTCGAGGGGTTTACCGCGTTCCACTCTCACCATTTCTAGTGAGACTTCGTCACTGTGGCACTTTCAAGGATACTCAGCCATATCCATAAAGGACGTAGGCTTTTTTCCTGCCGTCAGCCTTCTGCAAGGCTGCCCTAGCTTATGACTTCGCTAGGCACGAACACTACGGGCATCTCAGCACCGTGCGAGCATGGACTTTCCTCTACAGATGTAAAATCTGCAGCGATTACCCGAACGTTAAGACATCAACTATTATAGCTTAGTTTGTTCTAAAGGGCAAGCGGTTTTCATCAATCGTATAATTTGCTTCCAAACACATGTTTTTCCAAATTGGAAAGCCGTTTTAGAATATCAAAATTGGTCGTATTTGATTGAGCCGGCTGTCTCTTGTTCGCTTCTTCAAGCTGTTTTTTCAACTGCAGGTTTTCCTGCTGCAATTCTTCGATTTCCTGATGGAAGGCTTCATAGTCTTTAATGACCATGTCCAAGAATTTGTCAACATCTTCCTGCTTGTAGCCTCTGACTCCTGTTTTGAATTCTTTTTCCAAAATTTCTTTAGCAGAAAGCTTCACTTTATCAGCAAGCATCTTTTTCACCTCATATCGTGAATCATCATCTTATATTTTTTCAGAAAACGTGTGCAATGTCAAATTTTCTCTTGCACTTTTTACTCTTCGTAAAAGCTGCTTTCTTCAACGGTGACTCTCAGGTCATCCATCGTAATCGTGTAAATCGGAAAATCGCGTTTTTCTTGAGCTTTTTTTGCTTCATTCAGCATATACACAGGCGAGCCTTCTCTTTCTTCGTCGTACAGAATCAATAAGCCATCCGCCTTTTCGATGAAAAACCGGTTTTTTTGTTTAAATTGGACCGGGCTTTCGTACGGCCTGTGTGTCAAGCTTTCAGTGAAATCGCTGGCTGCGAGCACAGCTTCATACTGCTCTTGATTTTTCTCGTTCCACTTCTTTTCCTGTTCCAAAAACGGAGTGATAACCGCCACTTTCAAGTCGGGATATTCTTCCTGCAGCGAAAACGCAACTTCCGCCGCCCATAGTTCCGTGCCGAGCTGGCCTGAGATAAGGATCCATTCCAGCCCTTCCTCAAGCAGGGCGGTCAATCGGTTTTCAAGCGCTTTTTTTATGTAGAACAGGGCCTTGTCTTCCTGTTTGAAAATCCCCAGTTCAAACGGCTTGTACCCTGTAACGGCCAATACTTTCATTATGATCACCTGCTAAAAAATGGGGCCGTATTCCGCCCCATTTTTTTAAAAGATATTCTGTTGCTCACGTTCAATCCGGCGCTCGTTCATCCTGACAAAACTTCCGAAAATCCTTTTTAGTAAGGACCCATACCCATTCCAGGTCCTGGCATCGCTCCAGGCCCGGGCATCATTCCTGCGCCAGGGCTCACGAAGTGCTGATGTGATGCCTGGTTGACAGCTGATTGAGTTTGCGGGAAGTAATGAACATGCTGAAAATGCTGATGGTTGACATTCGTTGTGTGCTGCGGGTGAATGTGCGGTACGACGGTTTTGCTTTGCGTATGGTTGTAGCAGCATTGAGTAGGATGAACAATCGGCGCCATTACATGCGGTTTACAGTGCATGAAAATTCCCCTTTCTTTAAGCTTCTATATACACTATTAAACTATGAAGCAAGGGGTAAACATGTACTAATATAAAAACCTATTTTAAAAGTAAGCCATAAAGCTTTCCTTGAAATTCGTCATGATTAATACGATAAACAGTACGACGACAAAAAACAGATAAAACAGCCCCTTATACATATCGACGCTCCCTTCAAACCATTCTAACGCTATTTTACAAGAAGCGATCGGTTTCTACAATTCATAACATGCTTGAAATGTTTGGCTTTCGAAGATCGTCGTTTTCTGCGCTTGCCCGGGGAATATTTCGTCCGAATTTCCTTTCCAGCCGCTCGCGCCGTTTCAAAAGACCGGCTACTTCTTTTTCGGTCAGCTCAAACTTTTGTGAACCGTGCTGCAGCATCAGGTTATCCGTTACCTCGAGGGCGGCCCGAATGTCCCGCTTTCGATGTTCAAAGTATTTGGCGAGTTCGATGCCTGCGCGCCAGGCGGTTTTTCCGTCTGTTCCATTTTGGAGCTTCAGCCAAAGGGATGCGGCTTCTTTTAGCATGCCCTGCTTTTTATACTGCATAGATAAATCGAATGATGCGCGTTCAGACTGCTCGAAAGGCTTTTTTTCAAGCTCCTGCAATTGCGCTGTCGCAAGCTCTGTCTCCCGGTTGGCGAGAAGCCATTTGGCCATCGCGTACTTTTCGTTTGCTTCCGCTGTCTGCTCCGGAGTGAGGATTTTCTTCGATAAATGGATGTAAAGAGAAATTAAAGAAAGCACGTCAAGCTCATTGTGGCGCAAAACGCCTTCAATGATTTCCGGACGCTCCTCCTTTAAAAAATGAAAATACATCATCGGCGCCAGGTAGCCCGGCGTATCTTCAGTTCTTCCAACACCCAGCTCTTCCTTTTCCACCGTCCCCAAAGAGACGCGGTCAAACTTATGCTTCCAAAGGCGGCGGGATCCGTGGAGCAGGTCAAAATGGCCGAAATCCGGCAGCTTCGGAACCCTGTCGCGGATCAGCGTGTGCCTCGTTTTCACCTGAGGCCAGTCGAACGCTTTCCCGTTATAGGTGACAAGAGACTGAATATCGACTTCACTCAGGAAGCTGTGATAGAGGGCGGCTTCGTGCCCCGGCTTTGGCAGCAGATGCTGTTTGACGACTACGCGGTCGTCATACACCCGTGCATGGCCGAGCAAAAAGATCGTATTGCCGGCCCCTCCCCCGAGACCGGTCGTTTCCGTATCAAAGAAGAAAAGCTGGCTCGGTGTATACCCTTTGCTTGAAAGCGAATGGGAAACGTCGCTGTTGTTCCAGCGCCTAACCGTCTCATGCAGTTCAGAAAATGCGTAATGGCCATGAACATGTGTCAACGGATAAACGACTTCCCTGATCAGGCAATAGCATTCCTCAAACACATACGGTTTAACACCGAGTTCGGCCCATTCTTTCTCAAAGCCGACGGACGCGGAAGTCCGCTTTTCTGCCGGAGAATCCGTTTTTTCTTCTTTCGCTTGATTTCCCAGGTGATGCTTATAGCGGTTAAGTTTTCGTTTTAAAGACATTCCGCTCAACCTTTCCAGCCTTTTAAAAGGCGCAGCGCATTGTTTTTTGTCTGATCGCCGCTGCCGCCCACTCCTATGCAGGAAGGGCATCCTGACTCACACGGACATCTTGAAATCAGCCGATGCGCTTCACTGATGATCTCAGGCATTTGTTCATACACTTTCTGAGACAGCCCTACTCCGCCGGGATAGCGATCATACAAAAAGATCGTCGGCTTTTCGTTATGAACGGCTTTAATTTGCGGAAAAACGTGCAGATCAGACGGATCGCACATCACTTTTAAGGCGGCGACATGTCCCAGGACGTTTGCAGTCCCAAGCAAAGCTTCTTCCAATTTGATGTCGTTCCAATTTTGCCGCTCCTCATCGTTCACCTGCACCCAAGCCGCATTGGTATGCAGTTCCTCTTCAGGCAGATGAATCGGGCCTGAGCCGATATTTTCATGCGTCTCAAATTTTATTTTCTTAAAAATCGTCGCTTTCGCCTGAACGGTCACATCCCCAAAACCGAACGCTGCGGTTTCTGTCTTTTTCTCCTTGTCAACTTCGAGAACTCTCAATAGGACGGCAAGATTGGCATCCGTATAGTAATCAACTTGAACCTCGCGGACAAACGCCTTTTTCTCCTCCCAGTCAAGCTTTTCCACCTGGTATTGGATGCCTTGATGCAAATAAATGGCTTCATCATGCAGAAGCGTCATGGCGCTGAACCTGTCCATTTCCCCGATCACTTTCGCCTTCTCGCGCTTTGACTGATCAATAATGACAACATTTTCCTGAGAAGCCGACCTCAAGCTGATGCCGTGCGCCGGAAAAGCGTCATTCATCCAGTGATACGTGTTCCCGGTTAAGTGGAGGACTCTTTCTTCTGCCAAGTAGTCAAGAATATCCTCGATTTCGGCACCGCCGAATGTGTCCGTTCTTTTGAAAGGCAGTTCAAAGGCTGCGCATTTAATATGATCGACAAGAATGACCAGGTTATCCGGATTAATGACGGCAGTCTCGGGATTTTGTTTAAAGAAATAGTCCGGATTCTGTACAATGTACTGATCGAGCGGGGCGGAACTTGCCACCATGACAATCAGCGCTTCGTTGTGCCTTCTTCCAGCGCGGCCGGCCTGCTGCCAGGCGCTCGAGATCGTTCCCGGATATCCGGTCATGATGCATGTCTGCAGCTGTCCGATATCAACGCCCAGCTCAAGCGCATTCGTGCTGACAACGCCTTTAATGTCCCCGCTGCGAAGGCCTTTTTCAATGACGCGCCGCTCGTTCGGCAGATAGCCGCCCCTGTACCCCTGAATCGAATGAGGGCCGACAATCGGTTTCATCACTTCCTGCAAGTATGTCAATATAATTTCAACCCGGACTCTGCTTCTTGCAAACACAATCGTCTGAATACCGTTTTTCAGAAATTCGGATGCGAGCTTTCTCACTTCAAGGGTCGCGCTTTTCCTGATGTTAAGCGAACGGTTGACCATCGGCGGGTTGTAAAATAAAAAGTGCTTTCTTCCCGACGGGGCGCCGTTGTTTGAAATCAGATGCATCGGCTGCCCTGTGAGCGTCTCAGCGAGCTCCAATGGATTGGCGATCGTCGCGGATGTACAGATAAACTGCGGCTTGCTTCCGTAAAATTCAGCGATCCGCATCAGCCGTCTGATGACATTGGCTACATGGCTGCCAAAGACTCCCCTGTATACGTGAAGCTCATCGATGACAATATATTTCAGATTTTCAAACAATGACACCCATTTTGTATGGTGGGGCAAGATCGCCGAATGCAGCATATCCGGGTTTGTAATGACGATATGTCCTGCTTTTCTGACTTTCTGCCTGATCGAAGGCGACGTATCTCCGTCATATGTATAACAGTTGATCGACGCACCGATTTCATCGATTAATTCGTTCAGTTCACTTTTTTGGTCCTGCGACAATGCCTTTGTCGGAAAAAGATATAAGCTGCGCGCATCCTGGTCTTCTGTGATCCTCTGAATGACGGGCAGATTGTAGCAAAGCGTCTTCCCAGATGCCGTCGGCGTCACAAGTGTCACGTTTTTGCCGGCGGCGCTGTGCAGAAACGCGTTCGCCTGATGGGAATACAGCTTTTCTATCCCTCTCTGCTGTAAAGCATGCACGATTCTTTTATCTAAACCTTCAGGAAAATCGCGGTAATCCGCTTCTTTTTCCTCAATTGTATGCCAATGAACAATTTGCTTGCTGAAAGCTTGGTCTTCTTTCAGAAGCTGAATCATATCTGTCAAATTTCGTTTTTGAAACAACGCTGTCACCTCTCCCTTCTATTTTAGCGAATGTCCGTTCGTTCTGAAAGAGGTGATTTCCTGAGAAAATGAAAAAGCAGAGAATCGCTCTCTGCTTTTTTGCTGTTACTTAACTTTAAGCTCCATGAGCTTTGTCTCGCTTTTTTTCGCCTTTGCCTCTTCATGTTTTGTGACGCGCTCCAACACATCGCCGTTCATAATGACGATCGGCGTAATGGTGCTGCTCGCTTTTTCCTTGATCAGTTCCAAATCGCACGTTATCAAAGGATCGCCGACTTTTACTTTGTCTCCTTCTTTGACATGGGCTGTGAAACCTTCACCTTCCATCGCTACGGTTTCCAGACCGATATGAATCAAGAGTTCCACGCCGGACAGTGAACGGATGCCGATGGCATGTTTTGTGTGGAACAGCTGGATCACTTCCCCGTCGACAGGTGAGACGATCTCGCCTGCGGAAGGCTCGACAGCCATTCCGTCACCCATCATCTTTTGGGAGAAAACGGGGTCAGGGACTTTTGAAAGTTCCAAAACTTGTCCGTCAACCGGTGAAAAAACGGTTTCTTCTTTCATTTCATTTTGTTTCTGACCAATACCGAATAATTTTTTCAGCAATACAGTTGGGCTCCTTTCAAAACGCCTCTTTATGATGGCTATTAAAAGAGGAACAGGTTAAATAAATCTTTGGATTCCCCACTATTTAACCACACTTTCAAATTCCCATCAATGAATAACCATACCAAGAGCCCCTGCATAAGCTGAAAATAAAAAACCGGGGTGATGAAGAATGGATTTCAAGGAAAACGACAATCACTCGCTCAGCAAGAAAGATGAAATTCAAGAAGCGGTTGAACAGTTATTTTACAATTCACCTTTCCACGATATTTTAAATTCATTCCAAAAACTGATATCAGACCAGCTTCAGAATTCCACCATTTCCATGAACATCAGAGAGGAGAATGAGGCGCTTCACGTCGACATTGCCGTTCCTGAATCGTTTCAAAACGGAGATATCATGATTGAAGCGAAATCGAGGTATCTTCATGTCGCCTTGAAGGAGAAAAAAGAAAGCGGCGGTTCTTCATCGTTTACAAGCCTGTCCAGAACCGTTTTGCTCCCATATCCCGTCCGCGAAGAAACAATGAAGACGTCGTGGAACCAAAATATCCTCACGGTCTCATTTCCGGAGCAAAAAAAGCATGAATGACCTTCATCCATGCTTTTTTTATTTGAAGAATCCCATAAACCCTTTGGCCAGCGCTCCGACCTGGTTGACCGTGCTCACCATCTGGCCAGCGGTGTCCATCATTTTGCTGAAATCAAACTGCCCGTTCTTTTTTTTGAATTGCGACAGAAAGCTTTGAAACTGTGATGGCTGGTGGAGATTCGGCCGCGGCGAGGGATATGGATGCTGATAAGGAAATGCCTGAAACGGCGGAAGCGGCGGCTGCATTTGCTGCTGAACAGGCTGATGATAGACTGAAAACGGGTCCACATTCTGCTCGATCGGCTGCTGATAGGCCTGCGGCCGCTGAGCTGGATGAGCGTACGGGACGGTTTCCTGGCTGTAGTACGGCTGAACGGGATGATAGGCATGATGGTTTTGCTGATCGGCTTGAACATACGCACCGGGGCCGGAATAAGGATATACGGCGGTTCTCCTCTCTTCCATCTTTCCTCTCCTCCTAAAGCCCTTTTTTATATGTGTATGATATAAAGGCATTTCCTGTTCCAAAGGTTCTGTCACAAGTTTGTCAAAAAGTGTCGAAAATTTTAATATTTGAAAAACAGAAAAAAGTCGAATTGTTATGGTACGATATTATTAATATAAAGGAGAGGGGATGCACCATATGAACGTATCATACTTAAGAAATTGTTTTGCCGAGATGAAACAGTATGAGACAGACTGCATGAACAAACTGATGGATTTTGCCAAGTTTTTGTATATCCAGGGACATCTGACATTAAACGAATTTCGCACAAGTATGAAAGTTCTTGAAGCGAATGGCGCACAGCACCCTGCTTATGATATGAATACGGACGCCAGCTAAACAAACAAAAAGAAGACCGGGTTCTAATCCCGGTCTTCTTTTAATATATCGTCTTCTACGTTTTTCAGCGTATAGAGGACGGACTCCGTCAGATCTTTAAAGCGTTTTTTATGGATTTTGCAGAAGTAGGACTGCATGAAAATTTCATTTGCATTTTCCTCAACCGAGCTGAGCTGCTCTTCATAAATGTATTTTGGCCGATTCGCCTTGATATAAGGCAGGCTTTCCGCCAGCCAGCTTTTCACTGTTTGTTCGAATCTCTCGACAGAAGGTTTGACAACCTCGAAAAAATCGTATTCCGTCCCTTCCTCTTTTCCCTTACTGTATCGTTCTTCCGCTTCTTTTACGAGGCGGATTAATTCCCGTGTCTGTACAAGAAGAGATTGTGTATCCAATTTTTTCACCTCGGGTTTATCGTACCAAAGGAAGACGACCGTTACAACGAATCCGGCTTATGCCGTCTCTCCTCTTGGCTCCACTCCCATTAACGTGCTGTTTAAACAAGCTGAGAGCTCTGCCAGTTCTTTTTCAATCAGATCGAGCCGTTCGTTCCAGCTAGCCCGCTTTTCATGCTCCGCCCGGCGTACGGCTTCTGTCAAAGCTTTCTCAGCAGACGACATGTGTGATTCCGTTTCCAAAAGCATTTGAAGGACCGAGTCTTTGCTTGCAAATCCGTTCATTTGCTTCCCTCCTTTTTGATCGCCTTCTATGCATTCTCCCCTATGCGCCCCCTCTCCTCCGCAGCTGACAAAACTAGAAGCAAACCGCCAAAGAAACTCATTTTCCAGCCAAACGCCCGCTTTCGACAAGTGATCTTGCGAAAAATGGTATGATCAGCGCTTTTTTGCAAAATCTAAAAAGGTAAGGAGGTGCCCGCTGTGGAAAACAACAAAAAGAAATCACCTGCGAAAACAAAACCTGATGCTAAACAAACAGACACACTGGATAAGAAATTAGGCGGACCTAACCGCCCGTCCACTTAAAAAGCAAGGAGAACCCTTGCTTTTTTCTGTTTTACCTCTTATTCAGCCAATGCTCCAGTGAAAACAATGCCTGCAGCTGCCTTCTTTTTTGAAAATACCAATCGGTGATTTCGATCGTTTTCGGCAGTTTTTCATCTTTGAACATTGCCTCTCTCTTTCCTCCGCGAAACCAATCGGATTTTAATCCGTCTAATGAATGGGCAACAACGGGATAACACGTTCTCAAAAATGGCGAGGTTCTGATTTTAACCCCTGCCCAGCGTTCCATATCAAAGCGCGACCCGGTATGCGGAACACATGATGTAAAGTGAAAAAAACCGGGGAAAAGCTCAGGCGAAAACAGCAGCTCGCTTAATTGCTTGCCGAGCTTGATCCTTTCCTTTAAACTAGTGAAGCGTTTGACAGACACGCCGTAAAAAACGCCTTCTACCGTCGGAAAAATGACTGTGTTGAAGTGAAACCATTCACATAGCTGAAAAGGAATCGTCTGAAAAACATTCTTTTTAAACAAAGGATTTTGTATAATAGGAGTTTGGATAGTGTTTTGTTCATTTATAATGAGAGCGTACATGAGCCGCTTTTGATCGCGCTCATGCCAGAACCGCTCCCACTCCGTTTTCATAAATGAAGACACACCAAATGAGGAGAGCAAATGAAACAGCGGCTGGCCAAGCTGCTTGGACCAATGGTATAACAGGAGCTGCGGATAGGCGTCCGAAAAAATCAGCCAGTTCGCTCTTTCATACGTTAAAAACAGCCAGTTCTGCTGAAAGGCCGTAAGTCCGAGCTCGAATAAACGCCCTTTTAAATCGGTCATCGACCAGCCGGCATTCCTGGAAACAAATGAAGCCAAAAACGACCACTTGATTTCAGGATGGCGGTCAAAGTAGCGTTTGTAGGCATTTGTCCGTGAGATATTGTCCTTGTTCAGTTTTGCGGTCAGCTCTTGAATGCGGCTCGTCAGCTCCGCCGCGGAAAAAGTGTTGTGCAAGATCAGCCACTTCCGTTAGTATCCAGATTTTTGTAAAAGGAGGATGAAGAAAGTGATTCGTTACCCGAACGGCAAATCGTATCAGCCGAAAACAGCTGCCTCATCCTTGCAAAAGAAGCCGTCGTATTCCAATCGCGGCATGACCCTCGAAGATGACCTGAATGAAACGAATATGTATTATCAATCTCATTCGATTGCGGTCATCCATAAAAAACCGACTCCTGTACAGATTGTTCAGGTCGATTATCCGAAGCGAAGCGCTGCGGTGATCAAGGAAGCATATTTCAAGCAGTCGTCAACTACTGATTATAATGGGGTTTATAAAGGCCGCTACATCGATTTTGAAGCGAAAGAAACGAAGAGCCGGACCTCTTTCCCGCTTCAGAATTTCCACGATCATCAGATCGAGCATATGAAGCAGGTTGTGGCGCAAGACGGCATTTGTTTTGTTATCATATCCGCTTTTGAAGAAATTTATTTTTTGGAAGCAGAAAAATTATTTTATTTCTGGGAGCGGAAAAAGCAAAACGGCAGAAAATCGATCCGAAAAGACGAGCTTCAGGAAGCCGCTCACCCTATTTCACTTGGATACTCGCCAAGAATTGATTATATTAAGATTATTGATCAGTTGTATTTTTCGCCATCATAAATTATGATTTTAAAGTCATGTGAGCGGAAAGGTTTAACTACGAAAGGTTGAGATGTTATGTCAGATCAATTTAACAGCCGCCAGGAACGGCGAAAAGCCCAGCAGGGCAATAGCAGGTCTAATACTCATTCTAAACCCAAGAAAAAGAAAAAAGCAGGATTGTTTAAGAAAATTCTTTTATCCATTTTAATCATTGGTGTTATCGGCTTGATTGCCGGGGGCGTCACTTTTGCGGTGATGGTAGCGGACTCGCCGTCCCTTGATGACGCAAAACTGAAAACACCGTACTCTTCCACCGTCTATGACAAAAACGGAAAAGAAATCGCCGAAATTGGTTCAGAAAAGCGGACGTACGTGTCGATTAAAGACATCCCTGATTCCGTCAAAAACGCATTTCTTGCAACGGAAGACGCGCGTTTCTATGACCACCACGGCGTCGACCCGATCCGGATCGGAGGAGCGCTTCTGGCAAACTTCGAAGGCGGATTCGGTTCTGAAGGCGGAAGTACGATCACACAGCAGGTCGTCAAAAACTCCCTTCTGTCACATGAAAAAACGCTGAAACGGAAAGTCCAGGAAGTCTGGCTGTCGTTCCAGCTCGAAAGAAAATATTCAAAAGACGAAATTCTGGAAATGTATTTAAACCGGATTTACTTCTCGCCGCAGGCCTATGGTGTCGGAAAAGCGGCTGAGCAATTCTACGGGGTGACAGATCTAAACGACTTAACGGTCGAGCAGGCCGCAACGCTTGCCGGCATGCCGCAAAGCCCGAATAACTACAACCCGATTAAACATCCGGAAAAAGCCGAGAAACGGCGCAATGTCGTGCTGAGTCTGATGAATAAACACGGCTTTATCTCTGACGCAGAGTACAACAAAGCGAAAAAAGTAGCCGTCACAAAAGGCCTTGTCTCTCCGAAGGAGTACGCAAAAACAACGTCCAACAAATACAGCGCGTTTATCGAGCAGGCCGTCGCCGAAGTGAAAGAAAAAGCGAACGTCACGCCGGGAACGGACGGACTGAAGATTTACACGACGATTGATACAGATGCACAGGATTATGTGGATGAGCTGATGGACGGCGATTCGATCCAGTATACCGAAAAAATGCAGGCCGGCCTCACCTTGCTTGATACGAAGACCGGAGAAATCCGCGCACTCGGCGGCGGACGCGACCGGAAAGCAGGCGACTTTAACTATGCAGTAGATACGAAACGTCAACCTGGTTCAACGATTAAGCCAATCCTTGACTACGGCCCAGTCATTGAGAACAAGAAATGGTCGACGTATGAACAGATTAACGATGAAGCATACACGTATTCAACCGGAGATCCGATTAACAACTATGACAGAAGACACAGAGGCTGGATATCGATGAGAGAGGCACTTGTCGATTCTCGGAACGTTCCAGCTTTAAAAGCGTTCCAGGCAGCCGGAAAAGACAATATTGTAAAATTCGCAGGCAACCTTGGTCTTAACATAAATTCAGATGATTTAGTGGAAGCTTACGCAATCGGCGGCTTCGGAAACGGTGTGTCGCCTCTGCAAATGGCCGGAGCGTACAGCGCATTCGGCAACAACGGCTACTACAATGAGCCTCATACTGTTACAGCGGTGGAATTCAATGACGGCACAAAGCTTGATTTGACGCCTGAATCAAAGGCAGCCATGAGCGATTATACCGCATTTATGATAACGGATATGCTGAAAAGCGCTGTTCAGCGAGGAACAGGAACAGCCGCCCAAGTCAATGGCGTTACTGTAGCAGGTAAAACGGGTACGACGAACTTTACCGAGGACGACATTAGAAAACACGGCATAAGTCGAAATGGAGCGAGGGATTCATGGTTCGTCGGCTATACGCCGCAATATACGGCAGCGGTCTGGACCGGTAAAGAAGGCTTTAATTCGCTGAGCGCAAACGAACAGCAAGTCGCCAAACTTCTGTTCAAAAAACTGATTGCCAAGGTGGACAACGGCAGCGGCTCATTTGAAAAGCCTGACAGCGTCGTTGAAGCGACAGTTCTAAAAGGCTCGAACCCGCCGGTGCTTGCCAGCAGCAACACGCCTAGCGATAAAAAAGTCACTGAGTACTTTGTAAAAGGCACACAGCCGACGACTGTTTCGAAAAAATATGAGGAAAAAGAAGATGCCGACAAGCCGACAGGTTTGAGCGCAGAATATGATGAAGCATCAAAGAGCATCAAGCTTTCATGGTCATATTCCGGAGACGGTGATGTATCCTTTAAAGTCAAACAATCTGTTGACGGAGGCGGATACAGCGAAATTCAAAGCAGCAGTGCGAAAGAAGCTGTCATACCGAATGCAAAAGAAGGATCCGTCTACAAATTCCAAGTCACGGCCGTTACTGAAGATGGCGAAAGCGACCCTGCTTCTGTGACGCTTAAAGTCAACGCGGCTGAAGATGATGAGTCAAAAGCGGACGATGAAAAGAAAGACGAGGATGACGAGAAGAAGCAGGATGCTGATGATGATCAGGACAAAGACAAACAAAATAACGGCAACTCTAATCAGCCGGATGATCAAAATTCAGGCAATCCAGATCAAAACAATCAAAATCCGGGAAATACAGACGGCAGAAAAGATGATGACGCCGATGATCAAAACAAAGATCAGAATAAGGACAAAAACAAAAACCCGGATCAAGACAGCAACACAGATGATCAACAAACAAATTCCAATGGTCAATCAACCGGCACCCATTAATCTAAAAAGCCACTCACAGTTTAGTGAGTGGCTTTTTTATGATTGATGGCAACATATTTATAAAATTGCTTTTTCATTTCCGTAAACAATTCGTCAAGCTGAATAAAACAATGATACTGCGTTGGTTTCTGGAGGATAAACTCGAGGCGTCCCGTCCAGTTCATCGGCTTGGCTCCAAAATCCTTACGGGTGATAGCCTCCCAGTTAAGACTTGTGACAGGCTCCCCCATCGTCCAGTGAAGGCTTGCGATCAAGCAGCACACCCCGTTCAGCATATCATCCTGGCTGCACCTTGACTTTCTCGTTTTAAAGACGGGCAGAAGCTTTTCTTTTGTACGCTCCCAAGCCGCAAACAGAAGCGGAACCCATTCTTCCGCATGCTCCCACGGCTTGTCCTCTTCTATGTCCTGAAAAAAATCGCAGCAGAGCGGATTTTCCAAAAGAACGTCAAGCCTTTCGCCGGATTCCGGTCTTCTCTTACGCAGCGTTTTTTCGTATTCGTCCAACAGAGAAACGCTTGTCACGGCAGCTTCACCAGCCCTTTTTTATATCGTTTTTGCCCTTCCCTGCACAGAGAAAACAACGGGCATTCTTCACATTTCGGCCTTTGCGCCTTGCAGTGATAGCGTCCGAAAAAGATCAGGCGGTGATGAGTAACGGACCACTCTGATTCAGGCACTTTTTTCATCAGCGTCTTTTCGACTTCCGTGACCGAATCCTTCCATCTGCAAATGCCGAGCCTTTTTGAGACCCTTTCCACGTGGGTGTCGACGGCAATGGCTGGAACACCGAATGCTACCGAAACGACGACATTGGCGGTTTTTCTCCCGACGCCCGGAAGTTTCACCAGCTCATCCCGGTCTTTCGGCACTTCACCGCCGTATTCTTCCAGCAGCATTTTGCAGAGCTTTTGAATATTTTTTGCTTTGTTCCGGTATAAGCCGATCGATTTGATGTCCTGCTGCAGCTCTTCAAGCGGAACAGCAAGATAATCTTCAGGCTTTTTATATTTTTTGAAAAGCGTTTTCGTCACTTTATTGACAAGCGCATCTGTGCATTGGGCCGATAAAGCGACGGCGATGACAAGTTCAAACGGATTGTCATGGACTAATTCGCATTCAGCATCCGGAAACATTTCACCGATTGTTTCTAAACAAAACTCGATCTGTTTTTTTGTCAGCATGTCTTCACCTTTCACTTTATTGTTCAAGCCAATTGTAAAAAGGAACCTGTCTTGTATACTCCTTTTGCTCACTCTGCCGCGGTGCGGTCTTCCGCCTGAATCTTTGGCTGTAGTTTGCGGCTTGTTCGACTGTTGAAATGCCGTTTTTCTTCCACTCAAACAAAATCCGGTCAATGTAGCGGAAATTGAGTTTTCCTGATATGACGGCTTCTTTGAGAGCTTGTTTGATCAGCTGTGCATCGTGATGATCCTGGTCAAGCCAGATGCTGAGCGTCTCGCATTCAAGCGGAGACAGCGGCCGCGCAAATTCCTCTTCAAAGATCGTATAAAGGCTCTTCTCTTCGCCTTCATTCTGTTCAGCGAGTTTCTTCTGCTCGTCCATTTCAAGATGCTCAAACAGCTTGCCCCAGAGAGGTTCGAGCGAATACTTTTCAAACTTAATGCCGTTCTGGTCTTCGCATTCTTCTATATAGATGAAGCCTTTTTGAATGAACATTCTCAGCATGTTCATACATTGTTCGGTTTCAATCGACATCGTCTTGCTTAATTCCTCCGGCGTCGGAAAAAATGAACCTCTTTCAACATGCATTTTAATGTTTAAGAGCAGCATGAATTCTGTCTCATTTAAGCCAAGCTCCCGATAGTTCAAAAAAAGCAGATTCGGAATGGTGACAGATCCCATCTCCTGCATCTTAATAAAGTGCTGTTTTTTCATTCGATACACCTCTTACCTTCCAGTATATCATGGATGACTGTGAAAAAGTCTCCTGCAATCAGGAGACTTTTTTCTTAAGGATATAAGCGATTTAATAGTCTTGGGAACGGAATCGTTTCGCGGACGTGCGGAGAACCGCAGATCCAGGCAACCGTCCGTTCGAGTCCGAGTCCGAATCCTGAATGCGGAACTGAGCCGTATTTTCTCAGCTCTGCATACCATTGATAAGCATCCGATTCTAAACCATGCTCTTTCAGGCGCGCTTCGAGAAGCTCAAGATCATGGATCCGTTCAGATCCGCCGATAATCTCACCGTAGCCTTCAGGCGCAATCAAGTCAGCGCACAGTACGACATCGTCCCTGTCAGGTGCAGGCTGCATATAAAACGGCTTTAATGATGTCGGATAGTGTGTAATAAATACCGGTTTGTCATAGCTTTCGGCAATCGCCGTTTCGTGAGGAGCGCCGAAGTCATCGCCCCATTCAATATCGTCAAAGCCTTTCTCTTTTAAGAACTGAATCGCTTCATCATACGTGATTCTTGGAAAAGGCGCTTTGATAAGCTCCAGTTTGGAAGTGTCTCTGCCGAGCGTATTCAGTTCAATTTTGCAGTTTTCAAGCACGCTTTGAATGATGAAAGAGACATAGTTCTCTTGAACTTCAAGGTTTTCATTGAATTCGACAAACGCCATTTCCGGTTCGATCATCCAGAATTCAATCAGATGGCGCTTCGTTTTTGATTTCTCAGCTCTGAAAGTCGGCCCGAATGAAAAGACTTTTCCTAAAGCCATTGCAGCTGCTTCCATGTAAAGCTGGCCGCTTTGCGAAAGGTAGGCATCTTCGTCAAAATACTTTGTCGCAAAAAGCTCTGTCGTTCCTTCAGGTGCGCTTCCCGTCAAAATCGGAGGATCGACTTTAACAAAGCCTTCCTTATTGAAAAATTCGTATGTAGCGCGAATGATTTCATTGCGGATTTTCATCGTTGCGTGCTGCCGTTTTGAACGGAGCCACAAATGTCTGTGATCCATCAAAAATTCTGTTCCGTGTTCTTTTGGCGTAATCGGATAATCTGTCGCTTCATGGATGACTTCAAGCGATGTGACTGCAAGCTCGTAGCCGAGTGGCGAACGCTCGTCTTCTTTGACGACGCCTTTTACATATAAAGATGTTTCCTGTGTGACAGATTTAGCAGCTTGAAATGTTTCTTCGTCCACTTCCGCTTTGACGACGACTCCTTGGATAAAGCCTGTCCCGTCTCTAAACTGCAAAAACGCAATTTTGCCGCTTGAGCGTTTGTTGGCGATCCAAGCGCCGATTGTTACTTCTTCACCAACATGCTTGTACACTTGGTTTATTGTTGTTTTCACTATCGTTTCCCTCCAAAACACGAAAGAATTCGGTCAAGCCCTCATTCTTTCTGACGTCCATAACGTATATTATACCTTTTTTGATTCGATCAGGTCAATGCAGCTTGCGTGCATGCAAAAAGCGTCCAGCTGCGGACGCTTTCTGCTTCTAGCGGCTGCGATTCACGACAAAGCGGCGAATCCGTGCGACCGCTTCTTCCAAAAGTGACAGGGATGTCGCATACGACAGACGGATGTTGTCCGGTGCGCCGAACCCTGAACCGGGAACGATCGCAACTTTTTCTTCTTCCAAAAGCGCTTCGGCGAATTCATCAACGCTTGAAAAGCCGCACGATTCTGCCGCTTTTTTTGCATTCGGGAACAAGTAGAAGGCCCCTTCAGGCTTCAGGCATGTCAATCCCGGAATGTCAACAAGCAGTTCATACACCTTGTTCAGCCGGTCTTCAAAAGCTTTTCTCATCTCTTCAACAGGCTCGTTTGGTCCATTGTAAGCGGCAATGGCTCCGTATTGTGCGACAGATGTCGGATTTGACGTGCTGTGGCTGGCAAGGTTCGTCATCGCTTTAATGATCAGTTCGCTGCCTGCAGCATACCCGATTCTCCAGCCGGTCATGCTGTGTGACTTGGAAACCCCGTTGATGATTACGGTTTGATTTTTAAGTTCTGGAGAAAGCTGTGCGATGGATACATGTTTTTTTCCGCCGTAAATCAGCTTTTCATATATTTCATCAGATACGATTAGAATGTTGCGGCGAAGGCATACTTCACCGAGCGCTTTCAGCTCTTCTTCCGTATACATCATGCCTGTCGGATTGCTTGGGGAATTGATGATCACAGCCTTCGTTTTTTCCGTGACGGCTTTTTCAAGCTGCTCCGGAGAAATTTTGAAGCTGTTTTCCTCAAGGCCTTCCACAAATACCGGTTTGCCGCCTGCAAGCTTGACTTGTTCAGGATAGCTGACCCAGTACGGAGTCGGAATAATCACTTCGTCCCCTTCGTCGAGGAGCACTTGAAATAGGGTGTAAAGAGCATGCTTTGCACCTGTGCACACGATAACTTCAGATTGGCGGTACTCGATTCCCTGATCGCGCTTGAATTTTTCGCGGATGCTGTCTTTCAGCGCCGCAAGACCTCCGGAAGGCGTGTATTTGGTATGTCCTTCATTCATCGAACGGACAGCCGCCTCAATGATGTGCTCAGGCGTATTAAAATCCGGTTCACCCGCCCCAAGACCGATGACGTCGTGCCCTGCCGCTTTTAAATCTTTTGCTTTTGCAGTGATTGCCAGTGTTGCAGATGGTGTTAACGCTGATACTCTTTTAGCTAGATTCAACTCGATTTCCCCCTGTTTCGTCTAAGGCGTAATATTTTTGTGAATTTTTCCGTTTATAAAGTCCACATAGCTTAAACTGTACTGCCCATCTTTATTTAAGTATGTAACTTCCCACAATAGAACATTGCCTTCCCTTGCAAGGTGCACCTCTTTAAGCTCAGACACAAGGCCTTCATCCTGAACCGCTTTTGAAGCCTGGCGGCCGGTAATGCCGTCTGCCGCTTTTTTGTAAATCGTTTTCTGCTTTTTGTCAGCAGGCACCCAAACATACATTTTGCCGCCTTTTTTGTCCGTCCCTGTGACAATGTACTGCTTTTCTTTGCCGACAAACGTCTCCACGCTGTCAACTTGTTTTAAGCCTGCTTCCTGCTTGGCAGTTTCGGCAGCCTGCTCGTGGCCGCTTTCTTTCTGATCCATAGCCGTACGGTAGACATTCGCTCCCGCAAGAAGTGCTGTTAAAAAGATAATACCAAATATCAGTATGAAAATTAATGTTTTTTTGCCCATTTTCTGCTCCTAAGTACGATAAATCGTAAAAATGGCCTGTTTTTGATCTTCTTCATCGAGAGCGAGGCCGAACATGAGATCATCGCGTTTGAGCGTGCGGTTCAAAAGGTCGACGATTTTATACAGGTCTTCTGAATGCTCAACGCTTACGGTAGATAAAATTTCGATTTTGTTTTCCATTTTTCAAATACCTCCGAACGAAACAATAATTGTAATTCATACTCTCTGTGCCTAAAGCCATACTAGTTGTTACAACGGGATAACCGTTTAAATAAACAGCCTAAAAAATAAAACCTTAATCCACACCATTTAAGAGCCGCTTTATGCGGCTTTTAGCCGTTTTTCCCGGCTATGTAGGCTTCAAGCTCAAGGAATGTAGGCTCCATGACTTTTGCAGGGGGCAGAGCCTTCATAAACACCGTACCGTAGGAAGAGGTTCGGATGCGGCGGTCGAGAATCACGACCGTTCCGCTGTCTTTCTCCGAGCGAAGCAGCCTGCCGATGCCCTGCCTGAATGCCAGGACAGCTTCCGGCAGAGATACCGCTTGAAACGGGCTTTCTCCCCTTCTCTTTGCCCGGTCACACTTGGCTGATTCAACGGGGTGGTCTGGCGGCCTGAACGGCAGCCTTGCGATGACCAGCGTCGTCAGCTCGTCACCCGGAAAGTCAACGCCCTCCCAAAAATGGTTCGTTCCGAGAAGAACCGCATGGGGATACGATCTAAACAATTTCATAACCTTGACGGGGCTTCCGCCGGAAATCCCCTGTGCAAGGAGCTGACAAGGAAAATCTTCCTCTTGTTTTATTGCATGGTAGACATCTCGCAGCATATCATGAGACGTAAACAGGACGAGCACTTTGGCGTTTTTCTGTTTTGCAAGCGCCTTGACGAAACGCGTGACATCTCGAATATAGTCTTCAGGATCGTTTTGAATCGGGCTGACATCCGTCGGAATCATGATGTTCATATGCTTATCATAAGAAAAAGGCGCCTCGATTTGCAAGGTCCTCGGATAGAAATCGCTTAAACCGAGCTTTTTGATCATATAGTCAAATGAGTTCTCGACGACAAGCGTCCCCGATGTGAGCACAACACTTTTTTTCTCGGTGAAAAACCGGTCGGCCAGAATTTCGCTTGTATCAAGCGGCTGAGCGTAAATGGCCGCGGCGTTTTTTGCGCCCTTCGCGTCAATTTCAATCCAGACGACCTCATCTTCGACAGGGTCAAACATCAAGCGGGCGAGCGTCTTTCGATATTCTTCAAGGTCGTCCATGCATGAATCGTATTCCTCTAACAAAAACGCCTGGCGGCTGGTGAAGGAAGCCTGTTTTTCAGCGAGGCTTTTCTTTTGATCCGAAAACAGCCGGTGCATGTCATACAGCAAGGAACACAGTCTTCTCGCGCTTTCTTCAAGCCTGTTCCATGCCCTGCTTTCACCGATTTCGCCGATCTTATATAAGAGACGGTTGAGATCGTTTCTTGGTTTCCTCCGCTTGACAAAAGAATGAACAGCCGTAAAGAACAGATCGCTTTCTTCAAGAAGCTGAGCGAGCCATTCGTCCATTTGGAAAAAAGATTCTGGTGAAATGCCTGCTGACCGGTAGAGGCGTTCGGCTTTTTTTAAAATCCCCCTTTGTTTGAGGGTGCCGAGCCGCATCAACCTTTTATGGAGAAAGACATAGTCTGCTCTTGCCCCATACTGCTCGCCCGCTGCGCGTTCAAAGTGATGGGCTTCATCAATAACAAACGTATCGGCATCACTGGTATGAATTCGCTGATTGGCTTCGTCAGTCAACAGAAGCGCATGATTGGTAATGATCATATCAGCCTTCTGCGCCCGCGCTTTGGCTCTCTCATAAAAACACAGTTTCCTTAGGGTGCTGTTTTCTGCATATGAATGCGAATCATATGCCAGTCTGTCCCACAGAAGCTTTCCGCCTGACGGAAGATTAATTTCCGATAAATCGCCCGTTTCTGTATCTGTCAGCCAGACGAGAATTTGCGCTTTTGCAAGGACGCTATCATAATTGTCATCATCTTCCTGTAAAATATGCTTGAACTTGCGAATGGATAAATAATGAGAGCGGCCCTTTAAAACCGCGGCTTTGACCGGGAAAGGAAAAATCTTTTCCAAAAGCGGGATATCACGGTTGATCATCTGTTGCTGAAGCAATGTCGTATATGTGCTGATCACGACCGGCTTGCCTGTTTGCTTGGCGCGGATTGCAGCCGGCACGAGATATCCGAGCGTTTTTCCGATTCCAGTGGCAGCTTCGATCAGAGCATGCTCATGATTTTGAAAAGCGGTCCAGACCTCCCGCATCATTTTCGTCTGTCCTTCTCTCTTGTCAAACCGGTCGTTCAATGAAGAAAGCCCGCCGTCTTTTTCCCAAATAAGCGGCTCTGTCTGCGGGTCCCGGCTCTTATGACCGGCCTCTTCATCCTCGTCTTCAGGGGTCCTGATCACAAAGGAACCAACCTTCATAAAGCCGACATCAAGTTCGGCATCGGCACCTTTTTCAGCGATCAAGCCGTCAAAAAGCTCCTGCGCGTCACTGATCAAATGCCAGGATAGACGTCTGATTGATTTCAAAACCGGAATCGGCAGCCTTTTCAGTCTGTCCATCATATGTAAAAAGATCAAAGCGGTCACTTCTGCATCGCTGTCAGCCCTGTGCGGGTTTTCATGGCGAATCTGAAGCTCTTCGCTCAGCTCAGTCAATTTATAGCCGTCAAAACCCGGAAAAACGATTCTCGAAAGCTCCACCGTATCGAGAACGCTGCATTCAAGCTCGCCAAAACCGGCCTGCTGCAGCTCATACTTTACAAAAGCAAGATCAAAATGAATGTTATGAGCGATAAAACAGCTGTCTTGAAGCAGCTCAAAAATATCTTCGGCAATCGCCGAAAATGGCTCTTCATTTTCAACCATTTCATTCGAAATTCCCGTCAGCTGCTCGATAAAAGCGGGAATCGGCTGATTGGGATTCACATATTTGGAGAAACGTTCGGTCATTTGTCCATTTTCAATCACAACCGCTGCAATTTGAATGATTCTGTCGCCTTTTTTCGGCGAATTCCCTGTCGTTTCCACATCAATGACCACATATCGTTGATTGTTCATTCAATGGACACCTCAATTTCGATACCTTCGACAAAAGTGTAACACGTTTTAGAAAGATGCGGGGAAAAAGCTTCGCCTTCTACTCTTTCTAAACGATATGAAAGCCCCCTAAAGGCAAGGGGGCTACAGAATGGTACGGGCGGGCTCCTGACCCAGCATTTCCTCGATTTCGTTTCTCTCGTTCAAAACGGCAACCTTCGGCTTATGGGTCTTTGCTTCCTCTTCAGACATCATGGCATAAGAAACGATGATGACGACATCTCCCACTTGAACAAGGCGGGCGGCAGCTCCGTTTAAACAAACGACGCCGCTCCCCCTTTCACCGGGAATGATGTACGTTTCCAGCCGGGCCCCGTTATTATTATTCACAATTTGCACTTTTTCATTTGCCATCATTCCGACGGCATCCAGCAAATCTTCATCAATTGTCACGCTGCCGACGTAGTTCAAATTGGCTTCCGTCACTCTTGCTCTGTGAAGTTTTGCGCTCATTAACGTACGGTACATCATAAATCCTCCTTTTGATCTGCCGGGATATCGACGATGATATTATCAATTAAGCGGGCTTTGGAAAACTGAACGGCAACCGCTATGATGACTTTTCCAGTCAATGGCTCCCTGATCTCCAGATCGGGATATGAATAAATATCCGCATAATCGATGACACCGCTCGTTTTTTCAAGAATGCTCCGAACCTCTCGCTTAACAGCTTCCGCATCCCTCTCTCCATCGCGGATCAGCTCGGCGCCGCGCTGAAGGGCTTGATAGAGAGCGGGTGCTTCCTGCCGTTCTTCTGCTCGCAGGTTGACATTTCTTGAGCTTTTGGCAAGCCCGTCTTCTTCCCGTTTTGTTTCAACCGGGATCAGCTCAATATCCATGAAAAAGTCGTTGATCAGCCCGTCGACAACGGCAACCTGCTGCGCATCTTTCATGCCAAAATAAACCCTTGTCGGAAAGGTGAGATTGAACAGCTTTGTGAGCACTGTTGCGACACCGTCGAAATGACCTTCCCTTGAACGGCCGCAAAGGACGTCCGTCCGCTTTTTCACGCTTGCGGTAACCGTCGGCTCCTGACCGTACATTTCTTCAGGCTCAGGAGTGAACAAGATGTCCACTCCTCCGTCAGCCGCAAGCTGCCGGTCCCTTTCGATATCTCTCGGGTACGCTTCATAGTCTTCACCCGGACCGAACTGCATAGGATTGACAAAAATGCTCATCACGACAATATCATTGTCTTTTCGCGCTTTTTCCACAAGCGACATATGGCCTTCATGAAGGAAGCCCATTGTCGGCACAAAACCGATCGTTTTGCCTTCTTTGCGATAATTTTTCGTTACATTTTGTATATCTTTTGCTGTATGGATCTGAATCATGCTTATTTCCCTCCGTATAATCCTTCAAGAACTTGCTGATCGATACGGAATGAATGAGCATCTTCAGGAAACACGCGGCTTCTGACATCCTCAACATATCCTCGAAGCGCTTGTTCAAGCGGCTGATCGATTTGCACATACTGTTTTACAAATTTAGGCGTCCGGCTTACTCCGTGTCCGACAACATCGTGGTAAACGAGAACTTGTCCGTCTGTACCAGGGCCTGCTCCAATGCCGATGACAGGAATCGTGAGCTCCTTTGAAATCTGTTCAGCGAGCGCTGCCGGGACGCATTCGAGAACGAGCGCAATTGCGCCTGCTTCTTCACAGCGCCTGCTGTCTTCAATCAGCTTGCGGGCGCTTTCTTCATCTTTCCCCTGAACTTTATAGCCTCCCAAGACACCGACGGATTGAGGAGTCAAGCCTAAATGGCTGACAACAGGTATTCCGCCGCGTGTTAAAGCCGTGATCGTCTCAAATACACCGTCGCCGCCTTCAAGCTTCAAAGCATCGGCTCCGCTTTCCTGAACGATCGCCGCGGCATTATTCAGAGCGCTTTCCAAAGAGCAGTGATAAGACATAAACGGCATATCCGTCACCACAAACGTATCTTTTGCCCCGCGTTTTACGGCTTTTGTATGGTGGATCATATCAGCGACCGTCACAGATACGGTCGAATCAAGGCCGAGCACAACCATGCCGAGCGAATCGCCGACAAGAATCATATCGACGCCGGCCTGTTCGGCAAGCTTTGCCGCCGGGTAATCGTAGGCTGTCAGCATGACGATCGGCTCTCCCTCTTGTTTCATTTTTAGAAAATCAATCTTTGTCTTCATGTTTTCTCCTCCTCTTTTTCAGAGGAGATGAGCTGCCGTGCTTGCATGAGCATCTTTTCGGACAGCAAAAAAACCTTCCGGCAAGAAGAAGGATTTCGAATCGTCCGTGTTCGGCAAGAATCATCCCTCTGTCCCAGTCCTTTTTGGATCAAGGCAGACTGTTTTTTATCAGTTGCATGTTTTCCAGGTGCAGTTCCTACAGGATACTGCCCATCCGAAGTATACCAAAAACGCATGGATCCTTCCAACTATGACGGATTTATATCGATATCGGCGGAGTATATTTTTTTGATGCCGTCACTCGTTTCCAGGATCAAGACGCCTTCTTCGTCTATTCCCAGCGCTTTGCCGTGAAACGTTCCGTTCAGCGTCCTGGCCGTCAATTCACGGTTCAGGCTCAAAGCGTAGCTCTCCCATAAAAGCTTGATCGGCTCGAAACCGTAGGCGAGATAGTCTTCATACCTTTTTTCAAATGTCGCCATTATCGTTTGAATCAAAGCGGCTCTGTCGATTTTTTCACCGCTTGCGAGACGAAGGCTTGTCGCTGTTTCTTTTAATTCTTCCGGAAAGTCGCCAGCAAGCTGATTGACGTTGATCCCCATTCCGACGATGACAGAATGAACCTGATCGGCTTCCGCCTGCAGTTCGGTTAAGATCCCGACGACTTTTTTGCGGTTGATCAAAATATCGTTCGGCCATTTGATTTCAGCTGCGATGCCGGTTTGCTCTTCGACTGCCTGAACGATCGCGACTGCGGCTAAAAGCGTCAGCTGCGGCGTTTTTTGCACGGGCATTTCAGGTCTTAAAATGATGCTCATCCAAATGCCGTTTCCTTCTGGGGAATGCCATGCTCTCGCCATTCTTCCCCTTCCTTCGGTCTGCTTGTCGGCAACGATGATCGTTCCTTCCGGCGCACCGTTGTTTGCTAGCTCATGGGCGATTTTTTGAGTTGATGAGACGACATCCTGAAAATGGATGGTCTGTCCCATTTTTTTCGTTTTTAACCCGAGCCTGATTTCATCTTCGGTGATTTTGTCAGGTTTTTTTATCATTTTATAGCCGAGCTTTCGGACCGCTTCAAGTTCATATCCCGATTTTCTCAGATCTTCGATATGCTTCCAAACGGCGGTCCTTGAGCATCCGAGCTCTTCGCTGATTTTCTGGCCTGAAATGAATTCGCCGTCGGCCTCTGTAAACAATTGAATGAGTTTCTTTCTTAAATTTGACTGCATGAATCCAGCCACTCCTCTATGGCTTTTTTTTGATTGGCAAGCTCCCCGTTTAACACGGCCCGCTCAATCCGTTTCAAATCATCGGACACCCATTTCCCGGCCGGCTTCTTTCTGAAATTCAACAAATCGCTTCCAGACACCGCCAGGTCTTTCAGGCTTTTAATCGGAAGCGCGCGGTACGACTGTCTGATTTCAGCCAGCCGCTTTTCATCGATTGCCTGCTTGTCCCTTAAGCTGCGGATGGCGGAAGCGGACAGCAGCGTATCTTCCCCCGCCTCATACATCGAGACGGCATCCCATTTTTGATCGATTCGTTCAGCCGTCAGGAGCGCCTGTTTTATGACTTTCCCCGGAAGCTTCCACCCTTTTAAAAACCGGTGAGCCTCAGCGGAATCGAGTGATATCATGTGAATGAAAGCCGCCCATATATCCGCTCTTTTTTGAAGTTGGTAAAAAGGAAAAGCACGGGCAGCCAGAACGCGCTCCTTTTTGCCGTCCAGCCCCGGAAGCTCCTTGTAAAGCCCTGTTTCAGCCGCCGCTTCCAAAGCCCTGTCCGCCGCTTTTCCTTTTAAAAGCTTTTCGAATTCAACCGTTTTCCGCTCTGTAGAAATATGAGCCAAGAGCAGACGGTTTTCGCAAATCGCTTTTTTTGTATTTGGAGAAAGCTCAAACTCGAGCTGACTCATAAAACGGAGCGCCCGCAGCATGCGTAGCGCATCTTCGTGAAAACGCTCCGCCGGGTCGCCGACCGTTTGAATCAATTTTTCCCGTATGTCGCGGAGTCCGCCGAAATAGTCGATCAGTCTCCCCTGTTCATCCATCGCCATAGCATTAATCGTCAAGTCCCGCCTCTTCAGGTCTTCTTTCAGCGATTTGATAAATTGAACGCCGCTCGGCCTTCTGTAATCCTCGTACTCAAGCTCTGCGCGAAAGGTCGTCACCTCATAGGATTCTCCTTCAAAGAGGACGATGATGGTTCCGTGTTCCTTTCCGACATCAACGGTTTTCGGAAAAATGGCTTCAATTTCTTCCGGGGATGCATCTGTAGCGATGTCAATATCACCGACATCACGGTTCATTTGGGCATCCCTGACAGATCCGCCTACAAAGTAGGCCTGCCGGCCGTGTTTTTTCAGCTCACGAAGGAGAGGAAGAGCCTTCAAAAAGAGATCCTCCATTGTCACACTCCCCGTCTGTTAATTGTTGATAAATTTCTTCATATTGCGCGATGATTTTACTGGAAGAAAAGCGCTCCTTGATGCTTTCTAGCGCCGCTTCCGCAAACTGGCGCTGCAGGCTTTCATCAGTCAGCAAATGGAGCGCTTTACGAGCTGCGCCTTCAATATCTCCTACATCGACCAAGTAACCGGATTTACCGTTTTTGATCACCTCGGGAATCCCTCCGATATTGGTGCCGATGCACGGAACGCCGCAGGCCATCGCCTCCAGCAGCACTAAACCGAAGCTTTCCTTCTCGGACAAAAGTAGCTTTAAATCGCTGATGGCGTAAAGCTCTTCTACGCTGTCCTGTTTGCCCAGGAAAAGAACATCATCTTTTAGTCCGAGCTGTCTGACAAGCTGGCAGATCACGGTCATCTCCGGCCCGTCGCCGACGAGAATCAGCTTCGACTTCATTCGTTTGACAATGCTGCTGAAGACATGGATGACGTCCTGCACGCGCTTCACCTGTCTGAAATTGGATACGTGGATGATCACTTTTTCATCAGGGGCGATGCCGTACTGCTCTTTCAGCGAATGATGCTCCTGCTTTTTTAAATACACGCGCTCATCCACAAAATTATAGATCGTTTCGATTTTTTTGTTCGGTTTGATCAAATCGTACGTTTGCGCGGCAAGAGCTGAAGAAACCGCTGTTACGCGGTCAGACGACTCGATCGCAAACTTGATCAGATCTTTTAAAGACGGATCATAGCCGAGAACGGTTATATCTGTGCCGTGCAGCGTTGTGACCGTTTTAATGTTTCCGTTCAGCATTTGCTTCGCTAAAAAAGCGGAAATCGCGTGAGGCACCGCGTAGTGGGCATGCAGAACATCAAGCTGTTCCCGCTTCGCCACCTCCGCCATTTTGCTGGCCAAAGCCAAATCATACGGCGGGTGCTTAAACACGGCATATTGATTGACTTCGACTTCGTGAAAATAGATGTTGGAATACACTTTATTGAGCCTGTACGGAACACTTGATGTAATAAAATGAATTTCATGTCCTTTTTCCGCAAGGAGCTTGCCGAGTTCGGTAGCGATAATTCCTGATCCTCCGACACTCGGATAACATGTGATTCCGATTTTTAACTGTTTCATCATCCGCCCCCAAATAAATCGTTGTTTAACAGAAGAGTCCGCTTTGAAAAAAACCCTTCCGCGTATGCGACGCCGACCTCTTTTCCCAAAAGCTTTTCCCTTGCTTCGACCGTTTCAATATATCCGTTCGTCAGCGGTGTTTCAACCGACTGCCGGGAACGGGTGAACTGGCTCTGATAAGCAGCAAGGCTTTTCTTTTTTTGATTGATCGTTTCGGAAATGTCGATGACAAATTCAGGTTTGTGAAAACCGTTGATCATATAGTAGTACACGTTTTGGACTTTATGGGCCGGCTGTTTTTCTGCATCTTCGTATTTATGTATTCCAGCGGAAAAGACCGCTTCTTCGACGATTTCCGCTGCGTGCCCGTGATCGGGATGCCGGTCCTTCGGATAAGGGACAAAGACAAGCTTCGGCTTATGTTTTCGAATGACGGCAACCGCTTCCCTGATCGCCTCCTGGCTGGGAAACAGCCCCCTGTCCGGCAGCGTGAGGGAAATCCGCGCGCTGGCGCCGAGAATGTCGGCCGCCTGCGCCGCTTCGCTTTTTCTCGTTTCGACTGTTCCGTTTGAAGACAGTTCAGCCTGGGTTAAATCGCAGATGCCAATTTGAAAGCCTTTTTCAGTATATTTGGCAATGGTTCCTCCCATGCCGATTTCTACATCATCGCTGTGCGCGCCAAAAGCCAGTATATCAAGCATCTCGATCCCCGCCGTGGACAATGTTTCTGAATTCAAACGCGCCTTCCTCGACAGATCGGATCAAGATTTCCGCCGTTCCCATATTGGTGGCGAGCGGAATGGCATAAACATCAGACAAGCGGATAAGAGCTGACACATCAGGTTCGTGCGGCTGGGCCGTCAGCGGGTCTCTCAGAAAAATCACAAGGTCGATGTCATTTTTCGCGATTAAAGCACCGATCTGCTGGTCTCCGCCAAGCGGTCCCGATTGAAAACGCACGATGGGCAGCCCTGTCGCTTCGGTGATTTTTAAACCGGTCGTCCCTGTCGCAAACAGCTCGTGCTTTTTTAAAATATCTTTATAAGCGGTCGTCAGCTGAATCATGTCCTGTTTTTTTCGGTCATGGGCAATTAAGGCGATTTTCAAAGCGATTTCCCCCTTCTTGTTACTCTATGATATTTTCAAGGCCGTAGACAAGCTGATCGATTTTCATCACTTGTTCAACAGCCAGTTTCACACCAGACATAAAAGATGCGCGGTTGTATGAATCATGACGGATTTTCAAGGTTTGGCCGTCTCCGCCGAACATCACTTCCTGATGGGCGATCAATCCCGGCAGACGAACGCTGTGGAGACGGATTCCGTTTTGATCGGCTCCTCTTGCTCCCGGCAGAATTTCTTTTTCATCCGGATGCCCCTGCATTTTCGCTTCGCGAACAGCCGAAATCATTTCCGCCGTTTTCAAAGCCGTTCCGCTTGGTGCGTCAAGCTTTTGATCATGGTGCTGTTCAATGATTTCGACATCGGTAAAATAGTTGGCAGCCATTTGCGAAAACTTCATCATCAACACGGCTCCGAGCGCGAAGTTTGGCGCGATGATGGCTCCGATCCCCTTCTCGTCGGTCAGTTCCATAAGCTCGTTCAAGTCACTCTCAGAAAATCCTGTCGTTCCCACAACAGGACGGACGCCGTGCTCCAGCGCGATTTTTGTATGTAGCTTGCCGATTTCCGGCGTTGTCAAATCAATTAGAACGTCCGGAGCCGTTTCTGAAAAGCATTCGGTAATATCGGTGTAAATGACGGCTTCTGAACTTGATATCATCACGTCTGACAGCTTTTCACGGTTATATGTACGGTCGATTGCACCGACAAGCTCAAAATGTGCGGTATCTTCAACAAGTTTGACCGCTTCGCTTCCCATTCTTCCGCGCGGTCCTGCTATTGCGATTTTAATGGTCTCCTTTTGCATCTTGATTCTCCTCTACTTTCCTTCTTCTTTTCTTGTCCAGCGGTCTTTGTCACGGGTGTTGAACTTCTCCATGACCATATCATGCGCTTCATCCAATGATATATGAAGCGAATTCGCAAGACAAACTAAAACGAACAATACGTCGCCGATTTCTTCATCGATCTTTTTTTCTGATTCGGTTTTTTTCTTCGGTTTTTCACCGTAATGATGGTTGATTTCCCTCGCCAGTTCGCCAAGCTCTTCCGTCAGCCTGGCCATCATGGCAAGCGGACTGAAATAGCCTTCTTTAAACTGGCCGATATATTCGTCAACCTCACGCTGTATATCTTTCATCGTTTTTTCTTTCGTCATGCTGACAAAACCTCCTGTCATCTCTTACATGTTAGCGAATTCAAACAAGTTTGACAAATGTTTAAGACGGGTTTGCTGTTTTAAAACGGATACACTATAATATTAACGCCAGCTTATGGAAGGAAAGGAGTTTTTTTATGTTCGGAGACATCAGAATGAAGAACGTCCTGTTTATTTTAGCAGGCGCCGCTGTTTTTTCCTTTGGACTCGTTCATTTTAATATGCAGAACAACTTGTCGGAAGGCGGTTTTACCGGCATTACCCTGCTGCTTTATTTCCTGTTTAACATCGATCCTTCCATATCCAATCTGGTGCTGAACATCCCGGTCTTCTTCATCGGATGGAAACTCCTCGGCAGAACGGTCTTCTCATATACCATTCTCGGCACAGTCAGTCTGTCGGTGTTTTTATGGATTTTTCAGCGTTTCCAGATTCATATGCCGCTACAAAACGATCTTGCGCTCGCGGCTCTTTTTGCAGGCGTTTTTATCGGTACCGGATTGGGCATTATTTTCAGATATGGCGGAACGACGGGCGGCGTCGATATTATTGTGCGGCTGATCAACAAATATTTTCAAGTGCCGATGGGCAAAGCCATGTTTGTGTTTGACGCCTGCGTCATTACATTATCCCTTATTTTTTATCTCTCCTATAAGGAAGCGATGTACACGCTTGTTGCCGTATTTGTCGCCTCAAAGGTCATCGATTTTATGCAGGAAGGCGGTTATGCTGCAAAAGGCGCCACCATCATCTCTGAAAAGAACGACCAGATCCAGCGCAAAATCATTGAAGAAATGGAAAGAGGCGTCACGGTTTTAAAAGGTCAGGGGTCATATACAAAAACAGAGCGGGACGTTCTCTACTGCGTCGTTCCGAAAAATGAGGTTTTCCAGCTGAAAAACGTGATTACCTCTGTCGACCCGCACGCTTTTGTAGCCGTAAGCGACGTACACGACGTTCTGGGAGAAGGGTTTACGCTTGATGAGAACAAAAATCCCATCACACGCTGATTGAAGGTCAGCAAAAAAAAAGAAGCTCGCGATCAGCGGAGCTTCTTATTTCGGCCAATCTTTTTCTCTTTTTCTACGCCTGTCCTCTTCAGCTTTATACTTTCTGAAACCGACATATGTCAGCGTCGAGAGGATAATGCTTCCTGTCGTCAGGATGACCCATAACAGTGAAGGGTCTGCATCATCTTCTTCTACTTGATCAAACACATCTTCCAAATCTTTTTCCAAAAGCGTCAGCCTTTCCAGCTTGCTGCTTTCCGTCATTTGCTGAAAGCCCCCGTTTTCCACGACCGCAATATGGTTGGAGACGCTTTTTAACTGCTTTGGCGAAACATCAATCGTTAAGCTTGGATAAATCGTATCATACAAGGATAAAAAATGATTCCACTTTTCCCTGAATGTCAGGTTGTCTTCTTTCTGAATCCCGGCCTTCAAAGCGCTGAAAGAATCCATGATCGGCTTTTTCAAACTGCTCCACAGCGGATCATGGTCAGATTCTATGGCGTCCATCAGCATTCTAAACTGGGCAGCGGCTTTAAATTTTTCCTGCTGTGCGACATCTTCGCTTTCCAGCCTTTTCAGCGTATCATGGTAGGCCAGACTGACCTGGCGGATTTCCGAACCTGTCATAATACCCTCTGTTTCCCCATTCTCCGCTGCTTTCAGCCGTTTTTCAAAGTATTGAAGAATTTGTACCGCTTCCTCATATTGAGACTGCCTTGTTAGCTGGAATACCGTATCTGACAGTTCCGTCAATTCCTGCAAAGCCGATGATTCTTTCGCTTTTAAACCGGCCGCAGGAAAAACAAGCGCAAGCATCATGCAAAGGATCACCTTTCGTATCATTACGGTCCCTCCCACTCCTTCTATTAAAGCGTATGAAGAGAGGGACAAGGTTAGACCTAGATTGTGAATCCGTGTTACAGCTTAAAAGCTTTCCGGGACAAAACCAAGTAATAGGCCAAAGCGATTGAAGCGATACTGAGCCAAAATGTAAAATAGCCGATCTGCGGCATATATTGATCGAGCATTGAATAATTCGGCATCATGCCAAACAAGTAATCAATGACATCATTATGCAGCGTCCAAACAGCCGCAAGCGCCAAATGCCACCCTTTAAACCGGTAATGAGGGGCGTACAGCACGCCTTGCACAGCCATTGCGAAATGCGACGCGATCAGCATATAGCCCGTCCAATGGAGGCTTCCGGACACCGCAAGCACAAGAATATTCATCACAACCGCCCACAGCCCATATTTGACGAGCGTAACAAGCGCAAGCGCCTCAAAGAGAGGAGCATTCCTTCCCAATAAAAGTCCGATGAGAACAAATAAAAAAAACAATGTCGCCGTCGGGCTGTCGGGAACGAAAATCAGAAATTTCGCAGGCGTATTCGTCAGTTGCGGAAGGTACCAGTAATACCCGTAAACCGTACCGAAGAAATTAATGATCAAAAGCAGCAGAAGCAGCGGCTTTTGAGCGAGCATGTAGGAAATCAGTTTCAAAGCAATCAACTCACAGTCTCTTTAAATAAAAAAAGCCGCCGCCGAGTCAGCTTCACAGACTGACCGCAGAAACGTGCGCCAAGAAGCAGCGGCCTTTCCGGCTTCCGTACGGTTCACGATCAGCAGCGGTCAAAATTGAAAAGGCCATCGACATCGTCGACAGCCCGAGAGGCTGACTTGGCGTCAGCTTCAGCTCTATCAAGAGTATAGCCTGCCTTCATCAACTTGACAACCGTTTTATTTCGCCGTTGTTTCGGAGATGAATTTAGACAGTTCTTTAAGCTCTTTATCAGATCCTTTAAAAACGCCAGCAGGCATTTCGCCTTTTCCTTCCTTGGCGATTTTCGCAATCTCTTCCGGAGACAAGCCGTTGTCAACGAGAGACGGGCCTGCCGCTCCTCCCTGCATGTTGTCTCCATGGCACGAAATACAGCCTTGCTCCTGATAAATCTTATACCCTGCTGCACTCGTATCTATATTGGCCTCCTCCTTGATCTTACCCTGCTCTTCAGCAGCGGCCCAGTCGTGGGTGACAACGGACTGCCATGTTAAGAAAATCGTCGCTGAAATTGCCAAAAGCATCAACCCTACGGCAACCGGGCGTTTAAACGGCCTTCTTTCAGGGCCTCTGTCAAGAAACGGTGCCAATAATAGCGCTCCGAATGCAATTGTCGGGATAATAATTGCGCCGACAACCGTATACGGCCCGGCAGCATATTCGTATTTCAGCAATTGGTAAAGAAATAGAAAATACCAGTCTGGCAAAGGTATGTAGCCGGTATCGGTCGGATCTGCCATCCGCTCGAGCGGAGGCTCATGCACGATGGTCAGCACGAGAAAACCGACAAGGAAAACCGCCCCGACCATCCATTCTTTCAACAGGAAATTCGGCCAGAACGCTTCCGTTTTCCCTGGAAATTCGGAATAATCTTTTGGAATATTCGGTTTTCTTTCCGCCGGGATCCGTGAATCACCGACAAACTTCATCCCTTTTCCCCTTTTCATGCCATCCCCTCCTTCTCAATTGAGTCGCTCGCTTACAGCGGCCCAGAAATTCCTTGCTTGCGAATCATGATAAAGTGTGCAGCCATCAGTCCGAACAGAGCGGCTGGCAGGAAAAAGACGTGTATGGCAAAAAAGCGCGTCAACGTCTGAGCGCCGACAATATCCGGATGACCGGCAAGCAGCGTTTTAATTTCCGAGCCGATCAGCGGCGTCGCCTCAGCAATCTGCAAACCTACTTTTGTCGCAAACAGAGCTTTCATATCCCAAGGCAAAAGGTAGCCTGTAAAACCTAAACCGAGCATGACAAAGAAGATCAAAACGCCGACAATCCAGTTCAGCTCTCTCGGCTTCTTATAGGCCCCCTGGAAGAAAACCCTGAGCGTATGAAGAAACATCATCACAATGACCAAGCTTGCACCCCAGTGGTGCATTCCCCTTACAATCTGTCCGAACGCCACTTCATTCTGCAAATAATAAACAGATTCCCAGGCGTTTTTAATATCCGGAACGTAATACATCGTCAAAAACATGCCGGACAGCACCTGAATCACCGTAACGAAAAACGTCAATCCCCCGAAGCAGTACACGAAAGCTGAAAAATGGTGAGCCGGGTTCACGTGTTCAGGAACTTCATGGTCGGCGATGTCCCGCCAGAGCGGCGTAATGTCAAGTCTTTCGTCCACCCAGTCATAAATTTTGTTTAGCATGATCACCCATCCTTCCTCGGCTTGGCTTTCCCTAAGTAAAGGTAGCCGTCTTTAACCTCTTGCTCATAGCGGTCCAAAGGAGCAAGCGGCGGAGTTCCGGGCACGTTGGTACCATCCTTTTCATAAAGTCCGTAATGGCACGGACAAAAGAACTTATTCGGATTTTTAGGATCGCTGTTCCAGTTGACCGTACACCCCAAATGTTTACAAACCGGTGATAAAGCTACAATTTCGTCCCCACTTTTGAAAACCCACGCTGATCTCGATTCTTCCGATTCGTACCAGGCATCCACTTGTTTGATTTTAAAATCGAAGCGCTGCGGTTCATTTGTCAATTCATCAACGCTGACAACCTGAACCATGTCCTGATCTTCAGTCGGCCTTAAAACCGGATCGAGCGCGAAGCGAACCATAGGCATGAGCATCCCCGCCGCCATAAAGCCGCCGACTCCGGTCAG
The DNA here is from genome assembly GCF_038002405.1 of Bacillus sp. FSL W7-1354. NCBI lineage: Bacteria > Bacillati > Bacillota > Bacilli > Caryophanales > Bacillaceae > Bacillus > Bacillus sp. FSL W7-1354. Next base: position 1,427,790 of record NZ_JBBOCL010000001.1, read on the forward strand.
CGTATAGTTTAAAAACTGACGTCTGGATACCCGATGTCTTTTTTCGCTCATCTTCATATCCCCCCTCAAGTCCCCAGCTACAATATAACTGAAATAGAAAAAAATTCATGAAACTAGGACACCCTCATAATATATCAATATTTTAGGAAGGTCAACATTCCCAAAATCATTATACAAAGGAAATGTAAGTGTTTTTATTAAGAGTTCCAATATTGTAACAAAATGTTCAATATTTGCTCAATTTGGTCTTCCAGCAGCTTCTGCTTTAACGAATCCTTCATATGTTCGAGAGGAATCGCCGGCACCCACAGCAGCTTTTGCTCGCTTTCGAGCACCTGCTTCCAGCGTTCATCCGTCGTTAAAAAAACGATGTGGCGAAAATGTTTTCCGGCCATTTCTTTTAAATCGGCGACATGCTGCGCCGATTTTTCATTCGCATCTAAATATGTACAGGGCGGAAACAAATAGATTCTGCCCTTCAGCTGCCTTTCAAGTTCTTCTGCAAGTATAGACGTAAATTCCCCTTTTGATACGGCCGATTTAAACTGATCTCCCAAATTAACCGATATTAAAGGGATGACAGCTGTATCGATGTATTCTTTCGCGTTCAAGTAAATATCCGCATCGTGCGTATTCCATTTCACGGCTCCCGGCCTCCTCGTTTTGACAGCGCTTTCTCCGGAGCTGAACAAGCCTTGCTCTCGGCAAGGCTTGATTGGCAGCGGATTATCGCAGCTGGCTCAGTTGTTTAGCTAGTTTTTCGAAGCTCTCTTTATCTTGGCGGTCAAGCGCTTCATCGATTTCCCGCAGCAGCTTTTGTCTCTGAAAAGTGGAAATGGAATGCTCCAAAATCTGTTCAGCGACAATTTTATCTTTTTCATTTTCATATAGGTCTTTCGGAATATGGGGGTTGGCTTCGAGTACCGCCGCATATTCCGGAGAATTATAGGCTGAGCGGAAGTTCAGCTGGATAAAGAGATCCTGCTGCTTATTCAGCCTGATATCATGAAATGATTTTTCTGCATCGGTCGTCATGACATTTTCTTTATAAAAACGAAAAGGCACTTCCTCAACGCAGTGGGTAGACATGATAATGCCCCTCGGACAAAATTCGGCCTGCTCGACAAAATGCACTTTTTCCATCAGCGAGTCATGGCTCATTAAATAATTCAGAATCCATACACACTCTCTTCGTTTCAGCTGATAATGGTTGAGAAACCAGCGGATAAAATCTTTTTTTTCATTGACAGAAACAGGGGTCTGCATGTTATTCCCTCCTCTATCGCATCTTGTGTATTACTTTATAAATTCCACACAAACCGATCATATCCTGCTTATTCAAAGGAATTTTCATCTTCGATTCTGAAAATCGTCTCCTGGACTTCCTCGTTTGCCGGGTCGAGCTCTGCCAGTTTTTTCAGCAGAGGCAGCGCTTCTTTCCGCCGTCCTTCTTCTAGCAGAAACATTGAATATTCGTAAAGGAAATCGGCGTCATCCCGATAGTGCAAAAATGCGTTCTCATATTCCTCACGCGCCTTGTCGTACACCTCTGTCCGGGCGAATGCCGATGCCAGATGCCAGCTGAACTTCGGATCATCCTCTCCGTATTTGCGGACTTCCTGTACAAGTTCAATAATACTCTCATCGTCTTCTTCTTCAAGAAACAGCGCAAGCAGGGTATGGACGGCTTCCAGATATCCGGGGTCCAGCGCGAGCGCTTCACGAAGCAGCTCTTTCGCTTCCGAATGCCTTTTCGTTTTTAAGGCTGCTTTTGCAGCGGAAAGATAAAGCTCTTTGTTGAATTCATCGAAGCGGATTCCTTCTTTTGCCGTTTCAAATGCTTCTTCATAAAGCCCTTCTGCTTCAAAGCTGTTTGCCAGAGGCTTGTAAAGTGAAGAATAAGCAGGATCCATTTCCTTCAGCTCTGTCAGTTGTTTAATCGCAGTTTTAGGATACCCCGCTTTCAGCGCCGTAAAACCAAACCCGAACAGTGTGTTGGGCTCCGGGTTCTCCTTGACGGCTTTTTCATACCATTCAAGCGCTTCTTCAAACGCGCCGGATGAACTTAATGATTCCGCCAGCCTTTGGTACACATTGACGCCGCCGATGACGGCTTCTTCTTCGGCCGCTTTTTTGAATTGACGGACCGCTTTGCCGTAAGCTCCCTGAGTGAAATACAGCTCTCCCAAGGCAAAATCGATAATCGGCTCATCCGGCAAAATGGCTTGGGCCTTTAACAGCTTTTGCTCGCTGACTTCAAACAGACCCTGCATCTGATAGAGGTCAGCCATTAAAAGCAGGCACTGCGGGTACGCTTCATCTGTTTCCGGAATCGTTTCGAGCACGCTGAGCGCTTTTTCTTCCTGGTCGGTTTCGATGAGGAGTTCGGCATAAAAGCATGTCAGTTCCGTTTCATCCGGATACAGTTCATGGAGATCATTCGCTATGGCGATAGCCTTATCGACAATGCCCCATTCGTAATACAGCTGAGCTACTATGGCTTTGTCTTCATCATGAAGGTCAGACTCGATATCAGCAAGCTTTTTCAATCCGCTTTCCGGGTGGCCTGCTTCAACTAATTTTATGGCTTCTTGAATCGAAGTATTCAAATCTAAACGTCCCTTTCTTTCGTCAATTCATCGCCTGCCGTATCAGCCGGCATATCGCGGTGAGTTACTTACTATCATAATTCACGCGGCGGCTTCCGGCAAATATGTTGCCCGCACACCTGTATGAAGCAGATTGATTCTGTTAAGACAAGCTATGCGGGAGACATTCGTTTTATGATCAAACGCCCGGCTTTCATGATTTTCCGGGCTGAAAAAGCCTGAGCACAAGGCTTCAGGCTTTTTTTGCAAGCTTTTCAATATGTTCAAAAAACGAAGGATATGAGACGCTCACAGCTTCAGGCTGTAAAATGTCGATCGGCTGCTCGCAGATGCAGGCGGCGATTCCCAGCATCATTCCGATCCGGTGGTCCCCGTGGCTTGAGACTTTCGCGCCGCCTGTAAGAGGCGTCCTGCCGTGAATCTTCATCCCGTCTTCTGTCGGCTCGATGTTCGCACCGATTTTTTTCAGCTCTGAGGCGACGGTATCGATTCGGTTCGTTTCTTTTACTTTGAGCTCAGCCGCGTCTTTGATGACCGTCGTTCCTTCAGCCTGTGTAGCGAGAAGAGCGATGATCGGTATTTCATCGATGAGGCGCGGGATCAAATCGCCCGAAATCTCAGCGGCTTTCAAAGAGGACGTTTTGATTCTGAGATCGCCGTACGGCTCGGCGTTTCCGGCATTTTTTTCTTCGATTTCAAGATCGGCCCCCATTTCTTTCAAGACATCGATGATTCCCGTCCTGGTCGGATTGAGTCCGACATTGCGAAGCACGACTTCACTGTCAGGAACTAGGGAAGCCGCTGCCAGGAAAAACGCAGCTGATGAAATATCACCCGGCACGAAGACTTCGGCCGCTTTCAGCTGCTGCCCGCCCTCAATTGTTACGCTTGTTTCATCTTCCTGAAGGCTGACACCGAACATTGACAGCATCCGTTCCGTATGGTCTCTTGATTTATGAGGCTCCGTCACCGTTGTGGCGCCTTCGGCCTGCAGACCTGCAAGCAAAACGGCAGATTTAATTTGCGCACTTGCAACAGGCGACTGAAAATCGATCGCTGCCAGATGTCCGCCGCGGACAGAGAGCGGTGTATATTCCCCTCCGGCGCGGCCGTCGATTTTCGCTCCCATTTTTCGAAGCGGTTCTGTGACACGCTTCATCGGCCTTTTGGCGATGCTCTCATCGCCGGCGACTGTGCTGTGAAACGAGCGTCCCGCCAAAATGCCGAGCATCAGCCTGATCGTCGTTCCGGAATTCCCCACGTCAAGGAGTTCCGCAGGTTCAGCCAGCTGATCGAGCCCTTTGCCGAGGACGGTGACATCACTGCCATTCTGTTCGATTTCCACACCCATTTTCCGAAAGCAGGCGATCGTGCTCAAGCAGTCGGCTCCTGGCAAAAAGTTTTTGATGACCGTTTTCCCTTCTGCTATGGCTCCGAACATAACAGAGCGATGAGAGATGGATTTATCTCCCGGAATATGAAGCTCTCCTTTTAGTGAACTGATTTTTCCTCTTTTCATGTGTTCCACCTCAATCAGCATAAAATGTTTCATATTTTGCGCGGGTTTGAATGCATTTTTCGGCGCGTTTTCGATCTTCATCGGATTGAAAGCTGATTCTGAGAACACCGTTTATGTCTTCCCTTGTTTCAATAATCCGGATGTTCGTAATGCTGATTTTCTCGTCAGCGAGAATCGCCGTAATTTCCGAGATGACCCCGGGATGGTCGGGGACATCGACATAAAGATCGTAAAAGGAAGGAATCGCGCCTTTTTGCCGCAAAGGCAGACCGTCGCGGTATTCCTTGGCCTGCCGAAAAAATTCAAACAGCCCGTCTGCATCTTCATTTTCGATAAAAGACTGGATTCTGTCCAGCTCAAATTTCCATTCGTCAAACCGTTCCAATATTTTATCTTTATTGTGCAAAAGAATATCGCGCCACATCGCCGGGCTGCTTGAGGCAATTCTCGTAATATCGCGGAAGCCCCCTGCGGCAAAACGCTTGACGAGCGGATAATGATCTTCGAATTTGACGGTCTGGTGGACGAGACTGGCCGCTACGACGTGCGGAAAGTGGCTGATCACGCTTGTAACGGCGTCGTGTTCAGCCGGAGACATTTCCACAAACTTTGCATTTGTTCCTTTGAGCAGATCTTTTAAGGAAGCAACCGCTTCTTTGCCGGCGGAGCCGGAAGGCGTCAAAATGTAAAACGCGTTCTCGAAAAGGAAGTCTTTGGCGGCTGCGACGCCCGATTTATGCGATCCGGCCATCGGATGGCCCCCGATAAACCTGTATTCATCCGGCAGCACTTTCTCGGCATGGCTGACGACCTTTTGTTTCGTGCTGCCGACATCTGTAATGAGCAGCTTTTTTCTGATGCCTGAAGCGGCAAGTTCATCAAGCATGTGAAGCGTCTGTTCGACCGGCGCCGCTAAAAAAACGGTTGATGCTTCTTTCACCCCTTCTAAAAAAGAAACAGCCGGAGCATCAATAACGCCAAGCTTTTGTGCAGCTCTTGCCTGCTCTTCTGACACGTCAAACCCGATGATCCGTTTGCCGGGGTGTTCCTTTTTGATGGCAAGGGCGATCGAACCGCCGATTAAGCCCAAACCGGCCAATAAAATCGTTTCATTTGGTTGAGTCATTTTTTATCACCTAAGTTCATCAATAGACTAAAGAGGTGACTGAATCATCACCTCTTACAACATGCCGGCTAACGTTTTCAACAAGCCTTCGTTCTGTTCCTTCGTACCGACCGATATTCTAAGGAATGTCGGAAAGCCGAGCGCATTCCCCGATCTGACGATATAGCCTTTTTTCAGCAGCTCCATGAAAAGTTCGTCTGCATTCCGTTTAAAATCGATCAGCACAAAGTTCGTTTGTGAAGGATAGTAATTTAGCCCGTGCTCATCACAGAAATCGTAGTACTGTTTGAGCCCTTCATTGTTTTTTCTCACGCAATCGTCGATAAATGCCTGATCGCCCAGCGCGGCAAGCGCGGCAGCCTGGCCGAGCCGGTTTGTATTAAACGGCTGTCTCGCCGGCTCAACCGCCTGAATCAGCTGTTCAGAGGCAATCCCGTAGCCGACCCTCAAAGACGCTAAACCGTAAGCTTTTGAAAACGTCCTGAGAATCATCAAGTTCGAAAAGCGTTCCAAAAGCGGAATGGTCTCAGGGTAGTCTTGAGCCGTTACGTATTCGTAATAAGCTTCATCGACGACAGCAAGGACATGTTCCGGGACTTTTTCAAGAAAACGGATCAGGTTGCGGCTGGATTCATACGTTCCGGTCGGATTGTTCGGGCTGCAAACCCAGACAACCTTCGTCTGTTCATCGATCGCCTCCAGCATTGCATCCAGGTCGTGGCAACCGTTGTCAAGCAGGCCGATTTCCCTGACTTCCGCTCCTTCGATGACAGCATTGTGCTTGTATTGTGAAAATGTCGGATTCGCCATTACAGTGTTTGATGCAGGATCCAACAAAGAGCGGGAAATAATTTGAATGACTTCGTCCGTTCCGTTTCCAAGGATGATGTTCGTTTCGTTTACGCCGAGATGGGAGGCAAGCTTTGTTCTTAATGCCGCACTATAGCCGTCAGGATAGAGAGCCATTTGCTGCACTTCGGTCTGGAGCGCTGCTTTTGCCGCTTCCGAACAGCCGTAAGGATTTTCATTGGAAGCGAGCTTGACGACCCGGTCGAGATTGAATTCTTTTTTGACCTCTTCAATCGGTTTGCCCGGCTTGTAAGGCGTTAATTGTTTTAACTGTTCTTTAATTTGCAACATTCTGTCACCTCATTTTACCATGTACGATCCGCTAAATGTCTTAGCGTATGCCTCAAACGCCTTTAAGGCTTGTTCCCTTGTCTCAGGGGCGATGAGTTCGTCTTTCAGCTCTTCGATCTTTCTGACAAGGGCGCTTCCCACGACAACGCCGTCCGCCAGTTCATTCATCATCTCCACTTGTTTGGAGCTGGAAATCCCAAACCCAACGGCAACCGGGACGGAGCTCATTCCTTTAACTGACCTGATAAATGAAGAAACAGAATCTTCGAATCCATTGCGCACACCTGTCACACCGAGCGAAGAAACGCAATACACAAAACCTTCCGCTTGCTGCGTTATTTTTTGAATGCGCGATTCGCTTGTCGGCGCGACCAGCGAAATATAGGTAATCCCGTGTTTTTTACACTGCTGCTGCAAATATACACTTTCCTCAAAAGGAAGGTCCGGTACAAGGAGTCCGTCTAGCCGATTTTGTCGCAGTAAAGCGAAAAAGTGATCTGTATCTAATTGTAACACAGGATTATAATACGTAAAGAGAATAATCGGAATATGGACGCCGTTTTTTTTCATTTCACCGCCAAGCCTGATCGCTTTTACGATGTTCATGTCGTTGTCAAGCGCCCTTTTGGACGCGCGCTGAATCACCGGGCCGTCAGCGAGCGGATCAGAATACGGAACCCCGAGTTCAAGGGCGGACGCCCCCGCCTCTTGAAGGGATTTCGCCAGCTCGATCGAGATTTCAGGCAGCGGGTCTCCCGCTGTAATAAACGGAACAAATAACTTATCGGACGGCTGTTTTTTCAGATTGAACATCTTGATTCACCTCTTCTTCCAACACCTTCATCAAGGTATGGACGTCTTTGTCTCCCCTGCCTGAAAGGCAGACGAGAACACTTTTCTCTCTCGGCAGTTCTTTAGCGATGTCAAATGCTTTTGCCAATGCATGGGCGGATTCAATAGCCGGCAAAATGCCTTCTGTCTCTGTCAGCAGCCTTAATGCCGAGACCGCTTCATCATCAGTGACAGATTCATATGTGACGCGCCCTGTTTGATGAAGATGAGCGTGCTCGGGGCCGACCCCCGGATAATCAAGGCCTGCTGAGATGGAATAAGGCTCAATGATCTGTCCGTACTCGTCTTGAATCAAGTAGGTCAAAGAACCGTGGATAACGCCTTTTGTACCCTTTGTGATCGTTGCCGCGTGAAGGGGGGTGTCGACACCTTTTCCCGCAGCTTCGACTCCGATCAGTTCAACAGTTTCTTCAATGAATGCGCTGAACATCCCGATCGCATTGCTTCCGCCTCCGACACAGGCGACAACTTTATCGGGGAGGCTTTGCTCCAATTGATAAAACTGCGCTTTCGCCTCTTCGCCGATCATCCGTTGAAATTCACGGACGATATAAGGATACGGGTGCGGCCCGACGACGGAACCGATCATGTAAAAATGATCCTGGCAATGCTGAACCCAGTAACGGATCGCCTCGTTTGTAGCATCTTTTAATGTCCCGTTTCCGCTTGACACCGGAACGACCTCCGCTCCCAAGAGCTTCATCCGGAACACGTTCAGCGATTGTCTGGCAACATCTTCTTCACCCATAAAGACAATGCATGACAAGCCGAACTTTGCAGCGACAGTCGCCGCAGCCACGCCGTGCTGCCCTGCGCCGGTTTCAGCGATGAGCTTTGTTTTCCCCATTTTCTTGGCCAACAGAGCCTGGCCGAGGGCATTGTTGATTTTGTGGGCGCCTGTATGGTTTAAATCTTCTCTTTTTAAATAAATCTTCGCTCCGCCCAGCTGCTTTGTGAGCCGGTCAGCGAACGTCAAAGCCGTCGGCCTGCCTGAGTAGTCTTTTAAAAGCTTTTGATAATCCTTTTGAAACGAGGGGTCGTCTTTCAGTTCAAGAAACGCTTTTTCGATTTCTTCCAAAGGCTGCATGAGTGTTTCCGGCACGAATTTCCCGCCAAAATCACCAAACCTGCCTTGTTCATTCGGATATGAATACATGTTCGAACATCCTTTCTTCTAAAAGGCCGATCAGCTTTTCGCTTTTCCTGCCTCTTTCTTCAATTCCGCTTGCCAGGTCGATTCCCGGCGGGCGCCGCTTTAAAAGATCCGCGATTGTGTCCGGGTTCACGCCCCCGGCGATAAACAGTCGCTTTCTTTCTCTTTGCGCTGCATCTTTATACATCGGAACGCTGTCCCACGAAAACGAAACGCCCGTTCCTCCTCTGAGCCCTTTAACAGACGAGTCGATGACATACCCGTCGATGTAAGGTGCGAAAGATGCCATGCGCTGAACGGTATCATCCCCATGGTGGAGCGCCTTCCAAATCTCGCAGTCTGTCATGCTTTTCAGCCGCTTGATGTCTGCCTCTGTTTCATCTCCGTGAAGCTGGATCACGTCCAAACCGGCATCTTTTACGATTTCTGCTATTCTGCAAATATTTTCATTAACAAAGACGCCGACAAGCTTTTTACCCGCTGTATCCGTTTTGCCACACCAGCGTTTCACATCCTCCGGGTCTGCCGACCGTCTGCTTTCGGCGAAAATAAATCCGAGGTAATCGGCTTTCGAGCGGGCTGTCACCTTTAAATCTTCCAATGAATGAATCCCGCAATATTTTAAGCCCGGTTTCTCCATCATCCGTTCTCTCCGAATAACGCATGGACAGCCTTCAGCTGTGACGGCTCTCTCATTAACGATTCGCCGACTAGCACAGCCCGGGCTCCGCACGCTTTTACAAAAGCGAGGTCTTCCGATTGTCCGATGCCGCTTTCGCTGATAAGAACGGTACCTGACGGAACGAGTTTTGCCATACGCTCCGTTTGCCCGACGGATGTTTCAAAGGTTTTTAGATTTCGATTGTTTACGCCGATGATTTCGGGTGTAAAGACATTTAAAATACCTTCAAGCGTCTCTTCGCCATGAACTTCGACAAGCACATCCATACCTTTTTCAGCAGCTTGCTGATAGAGGTCAAACAGCTTTTGCGGTTCAAGCGCTTCTCCGATCAGCAGGATCGCATCCGCTCCGATGCGGTCCGCTTCTTCAACCTGAATGGAATCAATGATAAAATCCTTGCGCAGTACTGGCAGCGAAACCGAGCGTTTCACATCTGACAAATAACTGTTCTTCCCTTGAAAAAAAGGTGTATCTGTCAGAACAGACAAACAGTCGGCTTTAGCCTGTTCGTACTGTTTAGCGATTTTTACGGGCTCAAAGTTTTCCTGAATCACACCTTTTGACGGTGAAGCTTTTTTCACCTCCGCAATTAAAGCGACAAACCGGTTAGGAGAAAGAAGCGCCTTTTTAAATGACCGCTTTGGCAGCTTCAAATCTTCCGGCAGTTCGATTTTCAGAATGTCTTCTCGTTTTCTATCAATAATTTCATTAAGCATACAACTCTTCCTCTTTCTGTTTTAATCGTTCCAGCTGATCAAGCGCCTCACCGCTTGCAACAGCTTCTAAAGCGAGTGCAACGCCTTCTTTTAAACCCGGTGCCTGTTCTGCGACGTATAAAGCGGCTCCGGCATTAAACGCTGCGATATGAACAGCCGAATCCGGAGCGCGGTTTTTCAAAATATCGACGATGAGACGGCCGCTTTCTTCAGGCGTCGCCACCTGAATGTCGCTTATGCTGCCGAACGGCAGACCGACATCGCCAGGCTCAACGGTGTATTCGTATGTTTTGCCGCCTTTCAGTTCAATCACATCTGTCGGCGATGTGATCGACAGTTCATCAAGACCGTCCCGGCTCGATACAAACAATACGTGTTCCGGTTCAAACGCTTCAAGTGCGCGGGCCATGAGCTTTGCTTTTTCAATCGAGTAGACGCCGATCACCTGGCGCTTGGCTTTCATTGGATTGCTGAGCGGGCCGAGCAGATTGAATACGGTTCTAAAAGCCAGATCCTTCCTTGCGCCGGCCACGTGCTTCATGGAAGAGTGATAGCTTGGCGCATAGAGGAATCCCATATTGCGACGTTCAATGCTCTGAATCGTTTCTTCAGGCGACGTCTGAATTGAAACGCCGAGATATTCGAGAACATCAGCGCTCCCGCTTTTTGAAGAAACGGAACGATTACCGTGTTTGGCGATTTTTGCCCCGGCTGATGAAGCGATGATCGCCGCCGCTGTGGAAATGTTGAAGGTGGAGCTTCCGTCTCCTCCGGTTCCGCACGTATCAACAACATCTTCCGGCCCGTTTATTGTTTGCGCCTGCTCCCGCATGGCTCTGACAAATCCCGCAATCTCTTCAGCCGTTTCTCCCCTGTAGGCGAGAACGGACAGGAGGCCTCCAATTTCCGCGGCGCTCAGCGAGCCGGTCATCATGTCACGCATGATGCTATGTGCCTCGGTTTCATTCATTGTTCCTCCATTAACGCATGATTTCAGCAGTTCGTTCATTGCCGTCCTCCCCCTTTTCGAGAAACATTTCTTCAGCGATTTGAATCGTTTTTAACAGAGCCCCCGCTTTATTGCAGGTCTCTTCCCACTCTTTTTCAGGCACGGAGTCGGCTACGATGCCTGCTCCGGCCTGGATGGACGCCACTCCGTTTTTCACGCTCATCGTCCGGATCGTGATGCATGAATCGATATTTCCGTCAAATCCGATATAAGCAATGCATCCCCCATATGTTTCCCTCGGTTCGGGCTCAAGTTCATTTAAAAGCTGAATCGCGCGGATTTTCGGAGCGCCGGTCAAAGTTCCGGCCGGAAATGCGCTCATTAAAGCGTCTACCGGATGAACGCCCGCTTTTAACGAGCCGGTTACGATCGAAATGATGTGCATGACGTGTGAAAAGGAAACGATTTTCGTAAACTCGGGCACTTGGACAGATCCGTACTCAGCTACTCTGCCGATATCATTTCTCGCCAAATCGACGAGCATGTAGTGCTCCGCTTTTTCTTTCTCATCAGCCAAAAGATCTTTTTCGAGCCGCTTATCTTCAGCCTGATCACCGCCTCTTTTCCTCGTGCCGGCAATCGGATGAATTTCAAGATGACCGTTTTGAACATGGATCAGGCGTTCAGGCGAGCTTCCGACGAGATCGCGGTCAGGAAGCTTCATGTAGTACATGTACGGGGACGGGTTGACCATTCTCAGCACTCTGTATAACTCAAAAGAACTGACCTTCACCGGAATATCGAACCTTTGCGAAAGGACGCCTTGAAAAATATCTCCCGCTTTAATGTACTCTTTCAAGCGATTGACATCGGCCAAAAACCGGGATTTCTCATATGTTGATTGAACCCCTTTAAAGCTGGGGGCCGTGTGCCGTCCTTGCGGGAGAAACAGCTCTTTCGTCGTTTTCCGGCCTGACAGCCTGTGTGTAAGCTGTTTGAGCTCTTCTTTCCCCTTTTTAAAAATGCGCTGTTTCTCCTCCCTTGTTTCACTGCCTTCAAGCCTTGCATAGTGGATGAAATGCAGCTTTTTCAGCTCGTGATCATAGGCGATCATCGTCCGGCAGACAAACAGGAGGCATTTTTCCATCTCCGTTTCTTTGCTGTGCCCTTTGACGGACGGTTCAATAAGCGGCATTAAATCATAGCTTAAATAGCCGACCGCTCCCCCTGTAAACGGGATGTCGAGCTCAGGCGCTTTGATCGAATATGTCTCCGACATCCATTCGAGAATTTCTTTTAACTGTGAAGCTGAATAAAGCTTTTTCTGCTTTTGATCGCAGGCGTGAAACCGGCCGCATTCTTCTTTGATCGTCAAAAAGGGATCCAGACCGATGAAAGAATATCTTGACCATGCAGAGGTTTCATTCTGGCTTTCCAGCAAATACACGATGTTTTCCTGCAGCTTCTCGACCAATTGAACGGGCGTCAGCGTATCGACGGAAAAACTCTCAATTATCGGTATTGTTTTAAAGTGTGAAGTATCCTCTGAAAAAGAGGCAAAATCGGTTTGCAGACTCAACAATCTCTCACTCCTTATTCAGGCGGAGAGAATGAGAAGAAGGCCTTTAGAGGACAAATGATTGAATTGAAGAGGGGAAAACGAAACAAACCCAAAAGAACAGCGTCTTTTGGGTAGAATGAATAAACGTTTTGTCTCAACTCAGCTCATCTCAGCTCATTCTCAATCTACCCTAGTCTCATACTCAGCTTTTCTAAACTAAAACCCCATACACACTCCTGTGTATTTCAAGGTTTCTACAATCGTATTACAATTCAGTATTTTTTGTCAATGATAAATCAGGTCTGAGCGTTACGGCATTTTCTAAATAAACGTGGCGGACTTCATCCTGCCGCATATCCGTCTGAACCGTCATCATCACTCTGATGCATTTTTTAAGGGCGTGTTCAACATCCATTTCCTGCATGCACATGACGGGCACATGCTGCCAGCCGTCAAACGTTCTGACGACCTTTGCGGGAAAAGCAGCGTGAATATCGGAAGTGGCAGAAATGAAGATCTGCACGACTTGCTCAGGTTTGAGTTGATTTTCATCGATCATTTTTCCGATCAGCTGCTTCGTCCGCTCCGTAATGTCTTTTTCTGTATCCTGGTCAACTGTCGTCGCTCCCCGAATTCCGCGCATCATCATTTGCCTCCCTCCAATCTCCACATATTCAACCATCGTTCAATTTCATCGGCTTTAAAGGAGTGCAGCCGCACACTGCCGATCTTATCCAGCAGAACAAACTGAATGATGCCTCTGCGTGTTTTTTTATCGTTCATCATTCGATTGATGAGAGCTTCTGTTGAAACTTCGCGTTTTACGCTTTCCGGATAGCCGAGATTTTTCAGCCAGGCGGCGATTTTTGTGCGGTCAACAGGACAATTCAACACCTTCTCGCTGACAAACAAAGCAAATTGCATGCCTAAAGCGACAGCGTCGCCATGGGTCATCTCTCCGTAGCCGTATTCGGCTTCAACGGCGTGGCCAAGCGTGTGCCCAAAATTCAGATAGGCCCTGATTCCTTGTTCGCGCTCGTCTTGTGAGACAACTTCCGCTTTAATCGAAATGCCTTTGTACACCATTTCACTGAGCTGGCCGGTCGTAATCGCTTTAATTGAATCAATTTTAAGCAATTCGTTCAAGAAAGATTCATCACGGATAAATGCGTGCTTAATGACTTCCGCAAGACCTGAACGCATTTCTTTTTCAGAAAGCGTGCTCAAGCATTCGGTATCATAAACCACCGCCTTCGGCTGATGAAAAGCGCCGATTAAGTTTTTTCCGAGCGGATGATTAATGGCAACTTTCCCTCCGACCGCGCTATCATGAGACAGCAGAGTCGTTGGGAATTGCACATAATCGATGCCCCTCATAAAAGTTGAAGCGACGAACCCTGCAAGATCGCCGACAACGCCGCCGCCCAGCGCCACAATGCATGACGAACGGTCAAGGTGAAATTGAATGGCTTCCGTCTGGAGCTTCATAAACAGATCGATTGATTTGGCCTGTTCACCGCTTGGCACCGCAACCTTTTTGACGGGCCATTTGCTGCGGAGAAGGCCGAACAGTTCTTCTCCATAGTGTTTATCAACTTCTTCGTCGGTGATCAATAGCACTTTCGTCATCGGAAGGTTCAAGGATGACAAGAGCTCTGCCGCGTTTTTTCTAATGCCTCCCCCGATGAACACCGGGTAGGACAAAGAAGCGGTTTCGATTTGAAGTGATTTCATTAAAACTCCCTCGCAAGCTTTCTCATTTTCTCAACATTTTCAGCGATCCGGTCCATTTGGTCAACGCCAAACTGCTCGACGATCGCCTTGGCGATTTCCCATGCAACAACCGCTTCAGCCACTACGCTTGCGGCAGGGACAGCGCAGGAATCGGAACGCTCGATGCTTGCTGTAAACGGCTCTTTCGTCTCGATATCAACGCTTTTGAGCGGTTTGTATAACGTTGGAATCGGCTTCATCACGCCTCTGACGACAATCGGCATTCCCGTTGTCATCCCGCCTTCAAGGCCGCCGAGACGGTTTGTAGCGCGCGTATAGCCTTTTTCTTCGTCCCAAATGATTTCGTCATGGACTTCACTGCCGTTTTTGCGTGCAGCTTCAAAGCCGATGCCGAATTCAACACCTTTAAAAGCATTGATGCTCAGCACGGCGGCAGCCAGCTTGCTGTCGAGTTTGCGGTCGTAATGGACATAGCTGCCGACTCCTACCGGCACCCCTTCAACAATCACCTCGACGATTCCGCCGATCGAATCGCCATTTGCTTTTGCTTCATCGATCGCGTCCATCATTTTTCTGCCCGCTTCTTCGTCATAGCATCTGACAGGAGACTCTTCGGTTACTTTTTTCAAGTCTTCGATAGATTCATAATTTGTTTTTTCGGCTTTTACTCCGCCGATCTCCAGCACGTGGCCGGCCACTTGGATGCCGAGCTGGGAAAGGATCTTTTTGGCGACGGCTCCTGCCGCCACACGGACGGTCGTTTCTCTGGCAGATGAACGTTCAAGCACGTTGCGCATATCTCTGTGCCCGTATTTGATCGCGCCGTTCAAATCAGCGTGACCCGGTCTTGGCCTTGAAATCTGTCGTTTCATTTCGCTTTCTTCTTCAGCCGTGATCGGCTCTGATCCCATGATTTTCGTCCAGTGTTTCCAGTCGTTGTTTTCGACGACGAGAGCGATCGGCGATCCAAGAGAACGCCCGTGCCTTACACCGCTTGTGATCCGTGCCTGATCTTTTTCGATTTGCATCCGGCGTCCGCGGCCGTGGCCTTTTTGACGTCTTTGAAGCTCGTAATCAATGTCTTCTTTTGTGATATAAAGCCCTGCTGGGACTCCTTCGATAATTGTCGTAAGCTGCGGACCGTGAGATTCACCGGCTGTTAAATACCTCATGCTTTCGTTCTCCCTTCATCACATTAACGCTTTTAAGTAAAACTATAACATAACCTTTTATAAAAAGTCAGCTAACTTTTTTGATAGAAAAACGTATCTGTCGATTGAAAACCGTATTTTTCCGGATTGAAGATCTGTTCCGTGCTTCCGACAAACAAAACTCCATTATTCTTCAAACTGCCGCTGAACTTATGATAGATCTTCTCTTTTGCTTCCTCTGTAAAATATATGAGAACATTGCGGCATACGATGATATCAAAATCTTTCTCATATGCATCAGCCAGTAAATTGTGTTTTTGAAAGCGAATGTTTTTCTTGATCTCGTCTTTGACGGCAAACCGGTTTCCGTCTTGCGTAAAATAAAGTTCCTTTATCTCTTTCGGCACTTCCTGCAGAGATCTTTCCTGATACACGCCTTCTTTCGCTTTCGCAAGAACTTTGTCATCGATATCTGTTGCGATGATCTGATAGTCTGAGAGGCCTTTCTGTCTGCTTAAAATCATCGATAATGTATACGGCTCTTCACCGGTTGAACATGCCGCACTCCATACTTTCAATGTTTTCGCAGGCTTTAAGAGCGGGAGGATGGTTTTTTCGAGAACCTCCCACCTCTTATAGTTTCTGTAAAATTCTGAAACATTAATCGTCATCCTGTCCAGCGTTTCCTGCAGAAGAGCTTCATTCTTTTCTAAAGCGAGCGCAAATTCGCGGAAATCGCCGTACCCCTTTTTTTCATAAAGAGATGTTAGCCTTCTTTTCATTTGCGCCTCTTTGTACAATGCCAAATCCACACCAGTTATTTTTTTCCATTTATCAACAAAGAAACTGTAATTGTCCATGTTTTCTCTCCTAATCGTCGTGCTGATATGAGTACAATTATAGCTTGTTTTCTTTTAAATTTGTATCTTTAAAAAGAAAAAAGCCTGCCCGGCGGCAGCCATTCTGATCCATATAAAAAAATCAGCTTTTCAGCTGATTTTTAGTAAATCCATTGATTCATTAACTTCTCGTCTTCAACAAGTTCGTCTTCTTTAAAAAACAAGTTGATTTCGCGTGCTGCACTTTCAGGAGAATCTGAACCGTGAATGATATTTTTTCCGACAAACATGCCGAAGTCTCCGCGAATTGTTCCTGGGAGCGCTTCCTTAGGGTTCGTCTTCCCGATCAGCTGTCTGGCGACCGCGATTGCTTCTTCGCCTTCCCACACCATGGCGAATACCGGGCCTGAAGTAATAAAGTCGACAAGCTCGCCGAAAAACGGTTTGCCGTTATGTTCTTTATAATGCTCGCCTGCCGTCTCTTCTGAGACCTTCATCAGCTTGGCTCCGATTAATTGTAAGCCCTTACGTTCGAATCTTAACAAAATTTCGCCGATCAGCTGACGCTGAACGCCGTCAGGTTTTACCATCACAAAGGTTTTTTCCATAGTCGATTCTCCACCCCGCTAATATGTATAGGCTTTCAACACTACAACAGAAATATAGCATTTTTCAAACAATTAATCAATAAAGGGTGGAGAATATTCATACTTTCGACTCATTTGTCTTTTTTTAGAACTTTCGTTTGCCGATGTATTTCGCAATTTGGCCCAGTGCCGTCCGCGCCCGGTTTTTCGGGAGCGTTTCAAGCAGTGCGAAAGCCTTATTTAAATACATTTCGCTGACTTTGAACGATTGTTCTATGGCATCGGTTTTCTTCAGTTCCTCGATCACTGGTTTGATCTGTTCCGGAGTCGTTTCACTGTTGACCAGCATCAGCCGCGCTTTTAATTCAGGCGATTTCCGTGCATATAATACGGGAAGCGTGACATTCCCCTGAAGCAGATCACTGCCCACAGGCTTGCCAAGCTCTTTTTCGCTTGAGGTGAAATCGAGGATGTCATCAATAATTTGATAGGACATGCCGACGTAATAGCCGAACCAGTACAACGTTTTATGAATGTTTTCACCCGCGCCGGCAGCAATGGCGCCTAGCTGGCAGCTCGATGCGATCAGAAGGGCTGTCTTGCGCCTGATTCTCCGCAAATAGGTTCTGAGGTTTTGCTCCATATTATATTTATCTTTGATTTGTTCAATTTCTCCAAGACAGACTTCGACAATCGCCTTGGACAAGATTTCGTGGGCTTTCGGTTCGTTTATTTTCGTCATCGCTTCAAGTGAGCGAGCGAACAAATAATCACCTGTGTACATTGCAATCCGGTTATCCCACTTCGCTTTGATAGTCGGCTGTCCCCTTCTAAGCTCCGCATCATCGATGACATCGTCGTGTACGAGCGAAGCCATATGTATCAATTCCAATGAAACAGCGACATTTTTAATTTTGTTGATATCGTATTCACCGAACATGCCGGAAAGCAGGACAAACACAGGACGAATCCGCTTGCCTCCGGCCTGCAGCAAATGCAGGCTCGCTTCACTTAGCAATGGATAGTCGGAGTGCACGGTCTTTTCAAGCTCTTTTTCTATTAATTCAATATCGTCATTTAAAAAAGAATAAAACGTTGTCAATTTCATATCGATTCACCCGAGTATTTCAGTAGTCATCATCGCTTCAAGCCGACATGTGTAGCCGCTACGCCGCCTGTGAACGGATGATATTGAACATTTTCTAATCCAGCCTCTTCAAACAATGCAGCAAGTTCTTTCATACCAGGAAATTCCCTGGCCGATTCCTGAAGCCATGAATACTCCTTAAAGCTTTTGGCAAAGAACTTTCCAAACATGGGCATAATAAAACGGAAGTACAGGAAGTACAGCTGTTTGAACCCGAACATTTCAGGCTGGGACGTCTCAAGGCATACAACCTGGCCGCCGGGTTTTACCACGCGCGCCATCTCTTTTAATACGGTTAAATAGTCGGGAACATTGCGAAGCCCGAAGCCGATGGTGACATAGTCGAACGTATTGTCCGGGAAGGGCAGTTCCATCGCGTTGCCGTGGATCAGTTCGATCTGGCTGTAGCTGTCGGTCTTTTGTTCGGCGATGCTCAGCATGTTTTTGCTGAAATCAAGGCCCTTGATTTCCCCTGTCTCTCCGGCCGCATCAGCGAGCGCGATTGTCCAGTCGCCCGTCCCGCAGCAGACGTCAAGAGCTTTGGCTCCTTTTGGTACGTTCATGAGCTGCATCGTTTTGTCGCGCCATTTTTTATGCTGTTTAAAGCTGATGACGGAGTTCATCTGGTCGTAATTTTTATAAATCTTTTCAAACACGCCGTGTACGCGCTGTTCTTTTGACTGCACCATGATTACCCTTCTTCCACTTTCTGATGATAAGTTCGTTTTTCAGGCCGAATTTCCTGCAGGCGTTTCAGAAGCCATTTTTGGACGGCGGGCTTTGCAGCAAGCGACTGGTTGATCGCAAGCTTGGCTTCTTCATAAGCCGCTGCAGCCAGCTGTCCGCATGAAGCCTGGTCTTCCGGAAACTCTTTCTGTATGATCGTCTCCAGCAGCCGGGAATCTGAAGCTTTTTCTTCGGCCGCAAACCTTTTAAACACAAGAAAGTCATTGGCGGCTGTTTTCCAGTGAGGCAGGTAAAAGTGGTCGGCGAGATGGTGAAAAAGTGCAGCTTCCACTATGCTGACGCTTTTTTTCAGGCTGTCCGCATCTTTTGCGGAATGGTCGTAAATCCTGATTTTATGTTCGTTTATTTCTTTGATGGCCGCAGCGAGCGTCCGAATCATATAAATATCCTTCATACCCGATAACAGCGAGTAGTACATGCCGCTGAAATAATCACCGGCCAATACGGTCAGCTGGCGGTTTTTATAGTCGTCCTGCTTAATTGAAGCTGCGGTCGTGACTTCATCATGGGTATCAAGGGCTGTTTGAACAAGCATCGCCGTTAAGATGTAACTTTCCTTGTCAGCTTCTTTTAAATCCGTTTCCTCAAACAGAGCGTAGAAAAGAAACAGCTTATCCTCATCAACTTTCGGCGCAGTCAAATGCTTCGCCAAATATGGATGTGAAAGCTTTTGATTCAGCTTGATTTTCAAATAAGATAATTGTCCGTAGATGTCTTGCAAAGATATCACCCTTGTCCCAAAATTCGCAGTTTTTCTTTTTGATTGATTATGTATCTTTTTTGAGCGGAGAAAGTTTAATTATACCATAATATGTTGAAAGATATTGTCTTATGCCATGCAAACGGCCATAAAAGGCCGGCTATCTATTTTTTCGACTCGCTTTTCATCTCGCCGTTTGCCGTCTGAATCAGGGCCTCGCCCCGGATCTTGATCGCAGAGGTGTGCTCGGTAAACTGGCAGATCATCACCTCTCCTTTATCAAGCTTTTCTGAATGATGAAATCTTGTGTCCGTGCCTCTCGTCAGGCCGATCACGTTGACGCCGTCTTCGACGGCTTTGATAACGACAAAATCATTCGATTGATTATTGGTCATGTTCATCGCACACCTTCTCATTTTTAATCATGATGTTTTGATAAGCTCCAACACCTCAGAGCGAGCGGCTACATCTTGTCTAAACGTTCCTCTTACGGCTGAAGTGACAGTTTTTGAACCCGGCTTTTTCACGCCGCGCATCGTCATGCACATGTGCTCGGCTTCAACAACAACCATGACACCGTGCGGAGTCAGCGTTTCAACAATGCTGTCGGCGATTGTTGACGTAATCCGCTCCTGCAGCTGCGGGCGCTTTGCCACCGCTTCAACGGCTCTCGCCAATTTGCTGAGCCCTGTCACTTTTCCCCCTTTAGGGATATAAGCTACATGGGCTTTCCCGTAGAAAGGGACTAAATGGTGCTCACACATTGAATAAAAGGGAATATCTTTAACAAGAACAAGCTCTTCGTGATCCTCGCCGAAAATCGTTTTGAAATGCTCTTTCGGATCTTCGTTTAACCCTGCAAATACTTCGGCGTACATTTTCGCGACTCTTTTCGGTGTATCAAGAAGGCCTTCACGGTTCGGATCTTCTCCGATCGCCTCCAATATTTGCCGGACAGCTTGTTCAATTTGTTCTTTGTTGATTTCTCTCATTGTTTTATATCCTCCAGAAACGCATACATTTAATTCAGATTCTAGCACACTTCAGCTTATAAAAGCAAAATGAAAGGTTTTTTGCCGGCAAAATGTTTTCCGTCTGAAAAAAAGCCTTAAAATTATGAAAAGCCCCTTTGAAAAGGGGCTTTCCTGTGAAGAAACAACATGGTATGTATTACGCGCGAAAACGGCATATATACATACAATTATTTTCCTGCTACAGCGTCTTTAAGCGCTTTACCTGGTTTGAAAGCAGGTACTTTGCTTGCAGGGATTTCGATTTCTTCACCTGTTTGAGGATTGCGTCCTTTACGAGCTGAGCGCTCACGAACCTCAAAGTTACCAAAACCGATCAATTGAATTTTTTCACCGTTTTTAAGTGCATCTAAAATTGTATCAAAAACAGAATCAACTGCTTTAGTAGCGTCTTTTTTAGATAGTTCGCTTGCTTCTGCAACCGCATTGATTAGTTCTGTCTTGTTCATGCCTTTCACCTCCTCCCAAAAGGTATCAAACAATAGATTATCATCATTTCTTCACAGTTCAACCTGTTTCTATACCTGTTTGAACAGAAATTTCAAATAAATATAGAAAAGGCATTTCACGGCTTTCAGTGAAAATTTCACTTTGAGAGGAACGTTTGTCCAGTAAAGTGAAGATTTTCTGTATGTAGATTAACACATCTGAATAACCATATCAAGCATTTTAAAGCGATGATCCCTTATTCGTCAAGGTTTAAGCAGAATGAAACGAACAAATATTCCTGTTTTTCCTTTTTTAATCATAATCTTTCCTATATTTCCAGCCGCTTGCCCCTGCCGTCTCAATCCCTTTCACGGCGCCTGTTCATCCTGTTTCAGGCATGAAAAAAAGACCTCCCGTATGATAAGAGGCCTTCCCTTTTATAAGATGATCGCAATCAAGCCGCCTGATCCTTCATTGATGATGCGCTCGAGCGTCTCCTTCAGCTTATATCTTGCATTTTCAGGCATGAGGGACAGCTTCGCCTGAATCCCTTCTCTGACGATGGAGCTCAGGCTCCTTCCGAAAATGTCGGAATTCCAGATTGACAGCGGATCATCCTCAAAGTCCTGCATTAAATAGCGGACAAGCTCTTCGCTCTGCTTCTCTGTTCCGATGATTGGCGCAAACTCGCTCTCCACATCGACTTTGATCATATGAATCGACGGCGCCACCGCTTTCAGGCGGACTCCGAATCTTGACCCCTGCCTGATGATTTCCGGTTCATCAAGGCTCATATCGGTTAATGCGGGAGCAGCGATTCCATAACCGGTTTGTTTCACCATTTTCAACGCATCTGATACTTGATCATATTCGGTCTTGGCATGGGCAAAATCCTGCATGAGCTGAAGGAGGTGATCCTTTCCTCTGATTTCAACGCCGACGACTTCCCTCAAAATTTCATCGTACAGGTAATCCGGCGCGTACAAATCGATTTCGGCGATCCCCTGGCCCATTTCTATTCCGGCGAGGCTGGCGCGCTCGATAAAATCAAATTCGCTGAAGTGTCCGACGACGCGGTCGACATCTCTCAGTCTTTTAATATCTTTGACGGTTTCTTTAACGGAATCTTGATAGTTTTCCCTGAGCCAATGATTCTCTTTTAATACCATGACCCAGCTCGGAAGATTGACGTTGACTTCGAGTACAGGGAATTCGTAAAGCGCTTCTCTGAGAACGCTCAGAACGTCCGCTTCCCTCATGCTTTCAACGCTCATCGCCAGCACCGGAATGTCGTATTTCTCCATCAGCTCTTGCCTGAGCGCTTCCGTTTCCGGATGGTACGGCCTTACGGAATTGATGACCATGATAAATGGTTTTCCAACCTCTTTTAATTCATCGATCACCCGTTCTTCAGCCTCGATATAATCCTGTCTGGCGATTTCTCCAATCGTGCCGTCAGTCGTAATCACAACACCGATGGTGGAGTGTTCCTGGATGACTTTTCTCGTGCCGATTTCGGCAGCTTCGTGAAATGGAATCGGCTCTTCATACCAAGGAGTGTTGATCATTCTCGGCCCGTTTTCATCCTCGTATCCCTTTGCTCCGGGTACAGTATAGCCGACACAGTCGACAAGCCTTATATTCACATCGAGTCCGTCACTGACATGAACTGACATTGCCTGATTCGGAACAAACTTCGGTTCAGTTGTCATAATGGTTTTGCCAGCGGCACTTTGGGGGAGCTCATCTTGTGCGCGCGCCCGGTCTGCTTCATTGTTGATATTCGGGAGCACCACTAGCTCCATAAATTTTTTGATAAACGTAGATTTTCCTGTACGTACAGCTCCTACGACACCTAAGTATATATCGCCTCCTGTTCGTTCAGCGATATCCTTGAAAATATCGACCTTTTCCAAGTGATCCCCTCCCGGACTTCCAATCCTTTTCAATTTTTTACTTCTTCATCAATCAAAAACAGGACACTATAGTGTATGACGTTGTCCTATTTCAATATGACAGCTTAGGGAAATTTTTTCGGCATGCATGAAAAAACCTTTCTCCTCATTGTATGCTGAGGAGAAAGGTTCATGACTGATACTTGCATTTTGACCGATATTCTATTCGAGAAAAACAGGTTCCTGTTTGTCATTCACTGTATACTTTACCGAAAACGCTGGAACAAAAGGCGTCTCTTTCCACATCAAATCCTGAATTTCCTCACCCGGCTTTACCGTTTTTTTCGACCGCTTTATCAGGTTGGCCAAATCCACTCGGTAATCCACTTGAATGTCGCCTTTTTCATCGACGAGAAGCGGCAGAGAGGTGCCGGAAAGCGGACTCGTGACAGAAGGCGCCTCTTTCAGTCCGAGCTTTTCATGGTCAAGCATGAATAAGTGATTGGATACGACTTTTTTATACGGTGGATACTTGTGCTGATCTTTATACATTTCGACCCGAAGCTTTAGCTCTCTGATCATTTCCGACATTTTTATATCAATGAGCTTGACCATCGGCTTTTTTTCTACATCGACAAGAACGTACAAGTACTCTCCGCCGCTTTCATAGGAAGTACCCGGCGGCTCAGCCATATACCGGGGGGACAGCCTGTTAAAATCGATAGGGTATTTTTGATAGATTGGAACGCTCATATCCCTTGTCTTAATCGGCAGAAGCCCTCCCGTCGCCTCCCTGAATTCATCAACGGCCGCCTGCACTTCTTTGAGCTGGTGCTGATACGGCACGCTGTTTTTCGCCTTTCTTTCTTCAGGGTACAAACAGCCGCTTAGCATGATTGCGGTCAATACAGTAACAAGCAGTGCGTTTACGATTTTCATATGAATCTTCCTTTTTTATGCTTTATTCGTTGACGGGACCGCTGAAGACGACAAAAAAGACGATCACGCCGGAGATGAGCATACATGTATAGGCGACGAACGACGTGAGCACTTTTAAAAAACGGTTTTTAAATTTATATCTGCTTATGTATATGGCAATCACCGCTAAGAACATCAGGCCCATTGATCCCAAGGCAAACCACATTTTTAACAGACCGACATTCACATTGAAGCCCTCCTTCTACCTTTTCTTGTGATGTAAGCGTTATATTTCATTTTATATAAGAAAAACCAGAAGTTCAACAGCTTTTCCAATATTTCGAAACGGAAAAAACCGCAAAAAAAACCTGAAGCAAAGAGGGGGGCTTTGCTTCAGGCATAACGATTGTGACTATATAACCCAATTGGTAAGATACAGCTCTTCCAGACTTCGATTCTATTTTATGCAAGTCTTCGGACAAATGTATCCTCTCTTGCCTAAGTCTCCAAAATGTTTCGGTTTTTTTAAAACGAACTTAGAGGAGAGTATAAAGCAGTTGGTGATGGAGTGGTCATTTCATTTGATTTTCAAATGTGTTCACAAGATCTTCCATCTCGTGTGTTTTGACTCTCGCCATCAATGATTCGACTGCCGTCTCAACTTTTTCGCCGTCAAACAATACTTTGTGCAATGCCTCGGTAATCGGCATTTTCACATCAAATTTCTTTGAAAGCTGATAAGCGGCTTTTGTCGTGCGGACCCCCTCAACGACCATCCCCATTTCTTCCAGAACTTCATCCAGTTTGAAGCCTTTACCCAGCATATTACCGGCTCGCCAATTTCGTGAATGAACGCTTGTGCAGGTGACGATCAAATCCCCGATTCCTGTAAGCCCCGAGAATGTCAGCGGGTTTCCGCCCATTTTCGTGCCGAGTCGGGCGATCTCTGCCAAGCCCCTTGTAATCAGCGCGGCTTTCGCATTATCTCCGTACCCCAAACCGTCTGTAATTCCCGCGGCAAGCGCAATGACGTTTTTCAGCGCGCCGCCGATCTCTACGCCGATCATATCCGGATTGGTATACACGCGGAAATTCTGATTCATAAACATATCCTGGATCGCCTGTGCCGATTCAATGCTGCTGTCGGCAGCTACGGTTACGGTCGTCGGGTGTCTTAAACCGACTTCTTCCGCATGGCTCGGTCCGGAGAGAACGACGATGTCCTCCCTTAATTCAGCCGGAATTTCCTCTTTCATCATTTCAGAAATGCGGAGCAGTGTGTCAGGCTCAATTCCTTTTGAAACATGTACAAAAATCGCCTTTTGGTCGATGAAGGAAACAGCCTGTGCGAGAACTTCGCGGATCGCTTTTGTCGGAACGGCGACGATGATCGTCTTGACATCGGCCACTGCAGCTTCGAGATCTGTTGTGGCATGCACGTTTTCAGAAAGTTTGACACCCGGCAGATAATCTTTGTTTTCATGGTGTTCATTAATTTGCTGAATCAGTTCTTCACGATGACCCCAAATGCACACATCGTACTGGTTGTCCGCCAAAACGAGCGCCAAGGCTGTTCCCCAGCTTCCGGCTCCCAAAATCGATACTTTTGTCATTTTTACTACACCTCTTTATTTTCTTGCTCTTGCGAAAATCTTGATTGGTGTTCCTTCAAATCCGAAGGCGTCGCGTATCCGGTTTTCCAAAAAGCGTTCGTAAGAAAAATGCATCAGCTCAGGATCATTGACAAATACGACAAATGTCGGCGGCTTCACAGCCACTTGTGTCGCATAATAAATTTTTAAGCGGTTGCCATTATGCGTCGGCGTCGGGTTCATAGCCACTGCATCCATAATGATATCATTAAGAATATTGGTCTGCACCCTCATCGAATGGTTTTCGCTTGCCGTCATGACTGCAGGCATCAGCGTATGGATGCGCTTTTTCGTCAAAGCGGACATAAACAAAACAGGCGCGTAGTCCAAAAATTGAAAGTGATCTCTAACCTTTTCTTCGAATTCTTTCATCGTCCGCTCGTCTTTTTCGACTGCATCCCATTTATTCACGACGATGACGACGGCTTTTCCCGCTTCATGCGCATAGCCGGCAATCCGCTTGTCCTGCTCGATGATGCCTTCTTCGCCGTCCAAGACGACGCAGACGACTTCTGAGCGGTCGATCGCCTTTAAAGCCCGGAGGACGCTGTATTTTTCAGTTGCCTCATACACTTTTCCCTTTTTTCTCATCCCGGCTGTATCAACGATGACAAAGTCTCTTTGATTGTATGTAAACCTCGTGTCAATGGCGTCGCGCGTTGTTCCCGCAATATTGCTGACGATCACGCGCTCTTCTCCAAGCATGGCGTTTACAAGAGAGGATTTTCCGACGTTCGGCCGGCCGATGAGGCAAAATTGAACGACCTCATCCTCATACTTCGTTTCGGGTATGTTTTTAAAATGTTCGCTGACCGCATCAAGCAGATCGCCGAGACCGAGGCCGTGCGTCCCTGAAATCGGGTACGGCTCGCCAAAGCCGAGGGCATAAAAATCGTAAATGTTTGCTCTCATTTCAGGATTATCCACTTTATTAACCGCCAGAACGACGGGTTTTTTTGTACGGTATAAAATTTTTGCCACTTCTTCATCAGCAGCCGTGACGCCTTCGCGGCCGTTCGTCATGAAAATAATCACATCTGCTTCTTCCATGGCGATCTCGGCCTGATGGCGAATCTGCGCCAAAAACGGCTCATCACCGACTTCGATTCCGCCTGTATCAATCAGGTTGAAGTCGTGATTCAGCCACTCGGCAGAGCTGTATATCCGATCCCGCGTCACGCCAGGTGTATCTTCCACAATCGAAATTCTTTCGCCAGCGATCCTGTTAAAGATCGTGGACTTCCCCACATTGGGCCTTCCAACTATGGCTACGACAGGTTTTCCCATAGTACCCTTCCTTTCAATTCAGTAAAGCTTTTCCATCTTTAAATGAATCATCATTTATTTTTCTTTTCAAAAATCAGTTTGAAGAAAGAAACCCTTCTTATTCCATGAGAAGGGCTTAACTCATATATTATATCAATTTCTAAAAAGATCACAACTGTAATTAAAAATGTTTCACAATCAAATAAAGGTCATCTCCTATTCCGTGGGCGATTCCGTCGAGAATGGCTTCAAGGTTTTTCGCGTACGTGTTCATTTCCTCGGGGGTGTCGCAGAAAAATGCAGCCGTCCCTCCGATCACTCGCTCTCGCCTTGTTGTGACGACGGCGAGGATGAATTTTTCGATTGATTCGCTCATTTTATCACCTTGCTGTGCTTTTCTTTAATAAATTCCATCGGTACGCGAATGGCGTTTTCCAGCGTCGGAACATCGCCGATGACCCTGATCGCCGTCTCCTTGTCCTTGATGACCGGAAGGACAAAAACCGCGACCCGCCCGTCATTCAAATCCCTTTTCGCCAGCGGCGAAAGAGAGGGTTCTCCGGAGTCTCGATACACGCCGAGCACATTGGAAACGTCGAATAAAATCGCTTGCCTTTGCCCGAGATTGGCAATGGTTACTGCGGAATTAAAATTTTTCGGTTTTAAAATAAAACCCATGCCGTGTTCCAAAATCAGCTTCTGTTTTTCAGGAAGCCCGATATTCATAATGTAAATATTGTCAACATAAAGGCCGGCTCCTTCAAAATGAGGCTTTTTATACTCTATATCGACGATGTCCTTAATAAAGCTTCCGGACATTAAGATCCTGCCCGAGATAAAACAGATGAAAGCTGCAGCAAGGCCTGCCCATACCGATGAAAACAGAATATATGCGAGGGTCGTCAGGAGCGATGTGAAAATGACAATGTAATTTCTGCTTTCAAAGGCGATCGCAATTCCTTCGATATACGTGCTGCCTCTTGAAACAAGTTCATAGCCGTCAAGCTGCGTCAATGTTTCGCGTTCCATATTCCGGACATCCCTGAATTGGGTTGCAGCCAGCGTTAAAAACGTAATCGCTGTATAATCCGATTTTAAGATCGACGGAATAATGATCGCTCCAATGCTGGCAGCGATCAAAGCCAGCGCAATATGTATCGTTTTCCCATGAAGATATGTAGGGTACTGGCGGTAGTCGGTTCGGAGCATGTACACTCTGACAACAATACCGGCGATAATTCCCAAGATGATCGGATAAGTATATTGGCTCATGACATTTTTGCTGCTCCTTTATTCAATCGCTTCCATTTGTGATAGAACTGATGCATCAGACGTTCATACTGGGAGATTCCGTAAACGAGAACGATCCCCGCAGCGCACATTGACAGCCATGAATAACCGCCGGCTGCAATGTCTCCATAAAGCTTTCTGATGACGAATGTATACAAGAGCTCCCCCTGGCACGCACCGAGCACAAACATCCCGAGACGGGCGGCGAAGCTTCTTTCAAAAGCCGTCGTCATGATGACAAACAGAATGATGGTCAGCCATTCAGGCTTTAGGATAAACCAAACAGGGTCATATAATGCAAACAGAAACAAAAAACCGTAGGCGGACACCATCGACAAATGAAGCAGGAGCCGCTTGACGCTTTTATGAAGCCTTAAATAACCGCACAGCATGAAAGCTCCTATATAAAACGACAAATAGGCGGCATTAAAATGCAGAAAGAGCTGAATCTGATACATACTTAACATGATGTTGAGCAGAATAAATGCTGACGCATAAAAGCGAAAGCTGTTTTTCTCAAGAATAAAAGTCGTTAACACCCATAAAAACCACATTGACCAATAATAATAGAATTCTTCCATATGTTTTCGTCCTCCATTTTCAGTATGGAGTGACTTGAGATTTTTTAAACGTGCAATAAGGAGGGAACAGCGTTGGGAAAAGACAGGCAGGAAAAGAAGCTGAAACAGCAGAAGCGAACCGAATCCGACCGTGACCAGTCCATCAGCTACAATGGGGCCGCCTCTCTCGAAAGTGCGGAGGACGCACGGAAGCGAAACCCGTAAAAAAACCGGCTCATGAGAAGCCGGTTTTTTTAGCGCTTGCTGTAAACAAAGGGGTCAACACCCCTCGCTTTCAGCCAATGATATGTATCGCCCTTGATGACGAGCGGTGCTTTTTTCAACTGTTCAATCGTCAGGCACCCCAA
The DNA here is from genome assembly GCF_038002405.1 of Bacillus sp. FSL W7-1354. Lineage (NCBI taxonomy): Bacteria > Bacillati > Bacillota > Bacilli > Caryophanales > Bacillaceae > Bacillus > Bacillus sp. FSL W7-1354. The sequence continues at coordinate 1,456,411 of NZ_JBBOCL010000001.1, forward strand.
GACGGTCATGATCCTTTTTAAATCTTCGATCAGGCTCTCGATTTCGGCGGCTAACGCCTCTTCTCCCGAAGCTGTCAGCACTTGGAGAAAATAGCCCGCCATCCCCGCCGCAGACGCACCCAGCGCTATCGATTTGGCCAGATCAAGGGCATCTTGAATGCCTCCGGATGCGATAATCGGCTGATCGCCGAACAGAGAGCTGACTTCGGCCAGGCTGGCTGCTGTCGATATGCCCCATTGATCGAAAAACTGAACCGCTTTATCTCTGCGCAAATTTTCGATTTTCGAAAAATTCGTTCCTCCGAAACCGCCGACATCGACCGCCTGGACCCCGGCGTTAAAAAGCCGGGCCGCGGTGTCCCTGCTCATGCCAAAGCCCACTTCTTTTACGGCGACCGGTACGCTGACATTTCGGCAGATGTCTTCAATCCGGTGCAGGCGACCTGTAAAGCTGCGGTCGCCTTCAGGCATGACAATTTCCTGAATCACATTGAGGTGAATTTGAAGCATGTCGGCTTCAATCATGTCGACCGCCCGTTTGGCCTGATCCACCGTCGCTTCGCTCCCCAAATTGGCGAATACAAGACCCTTCTGATTTTCTTTTCTGACGATCTCGTATGAAGGACGTTCATCAGGGTCTTTCAAAGCGGACATTTGCGAGCCGACAGCGACCGGTATGCCCGTTTGTGCAGCCGCCCTCGCCAAAGCCCTGTTGATCTCAAACGTCGCCTTCCCGCCCCCGCCTGTCATCGCATTGATAAAAATAGGCGAACTTAAAAACAGTTCGCCTATTTTGGTTGAAGTATCAACTTGTGACAATTCCGTTTCCGGAAGGCTGACGTGAACAAACGTAATATCATCAAGCCCGGTCTGACGTTTCTGTCCGGTGGACAAGGCATGATCAATGTGTTCTTTTTTTCTTTTTGCTCGCGTCACCATCATCACCAAATTTTACTTTAATTTATTCAGTTTGTCTCCGATCATTTCACCAAGCTGGAATCCTGAAGACTCTTCCTTCGCCTGGTATTGACGGTAATCTTCCTGCTCTGCTTTATCGGTGTTTTCTTCAAGCTCTTTCATGCTTAAAGAAATGCGCTCTTCCTCTTCGTTGACGTCAAGAACTTTCACTTTAACGTCCTGGCCTTCCTCAAGGACTTCATGAGGTGTTCCGATGTGTTTGTTCGAGATTTGCGAAATGTGGACGAGGCCTTCAACTCCAGGCAGCACTTCGACAAACGCACCGAAGCTCACCAAGCGCTGGACTTTTCCGTCCAATACGTCTCCAGGCTTCACTTTTTCGCCGATGTTGGACCAAGGCCCAGGAAGCGTTTCTTTGATTGATAGCGAAATTCGCTCATTGTCGCGGTCGACGGACAGCACTTTGACTTTGACATCCTGGCCTTCTTCGACTACGTCTGACGGTTTTTCAACGTGTGAATGCGACAGCTGGGAGATGTGAACAAGACCGTCAATGCCGCCGATGTCAACGAAAGCACCGAAATCTGTCAGGCGCTGCACTTTTCCTTCAAGTACCTGTCCCGCTTCCAGCGTTTGAAGAAAATCCTGTTTTCTTTCCGACTGCTCTTTTTCAACAACCGCACGGTGTGATAAAATCACGCGGTTTTTATCTCTGTCAAGCTCAACGACGATTAAAGTAAGCGTCTTTCCTTTATAATCTGTAAAATCTTCAACAAAATGCGCCTCTACAAGCGATGCGGGAATGAATCCGCGCACGCCGATATCGACGACCAGACCGCCTTTGACGACGTCTTTTACTTCGGCTTCAAACACTTCTTTTGACTCAAACTTTTTCTCTAGGTCTTCCCAAGCGCGGTCTGCATCAACAGCACGTTTTGATAAAATCAATGCATCGTCTTCCACTTTTGTCACTTTTAATTCAAGCTCATCGTCTACATTGACGACATCTGATGCTTTTTCAACATGAAGACTTGATAATTCACTGATTGGGATAATTCCGGTTTGCTTGCAGTTGGGGATGTCAACATCGACATGCTTGTCCTCAACTTTCGTTACAATACCTTTCACCACATCTCCAACCTCTGGTACTTGAACATCAATTTGATTCATTTCCTCTGTCATTTCAATAACCTCCTTGGTCCAAACCTACACAGCTTTTGTAAAAACGGTTATTCCGGATGAATTGATATCCGATCCGGACAGCCGATATGTATTAAAGAACCATTCAAAAATGGATATTTGAATGTTCTAAAACATGATTTATTATTACTAACTTCTAATAAAAGCCTGTGTTTGTCAAGTCAAAACATGCAGACAATAAGTAATTTGCCCGGATTTTTTATTTTTGAGCCTTTTTGTCTACAACCTGCAGGATTTTTTCGGCCACCTCATCGATCGTCAGTGAAGTCGTATCGATTTCAAGCGCATCGTCCGCTTTTTTCAACGGCGAAATCTCGCGCTCTGAATCGAGTTTGTCACGGCGCCTGATTTCTTCTGCAAGCGTTTCATAGTTTACATTGTACCCTTTTTTGACGTTTTCTTCAAAGCGGCGTTTTGCCCGCTCTTCAACGGACGCCAAAAGAAATATTTTCACTTCCGCATTCGGGAGAACGTGGGTACCGATGTCGCGGCCGTCCATGACGACGCCGCCTTTTTCAGCCAGCTGCTGCTGCCTTTTCGTCATTTCTTCGCGGATCCCGGCGTATTTGGCGACGATTGAAACCTGGTTGCTCACGTCATCCGTGCGGATCGCCTCTGTTACATCTTCGCCTGCGATATAAACCTTCTGCTCCCCTTCAGGCGAAACCGTGAGATCGATGGCAGATTCTTTTAACAAGGCCGTCAATGCCGCTTCGTCGTTTAAATCGACGCCCTTTTTCAGCGCTAAATACGTAATCGCCCTGTACATGGCACCCGTATCGATATAAATATACGACTTTTTTCCGGCCACGATTTTAGCCACGGTGCTTTTTCCGGCTGCCGCAGGGCCGTCTATTGCAATGCATAATTTCTTTTCCATAATTCCTCTCCTTGCTATCTGGTACTCCTTATAGGATTGTATCATGTATCAGGCGAAAAAGGGGAGATTTTAGCGTGAATTTACGGCTTAAATGTCTCGATCCATTCGCCGATTTTCATGTTGTTCACGCCTTCATACTGCACAACTTTTGACAGATAAGGCTCAGCCTTGGAGAAATGAAAAAGAAGCTGCACGCTGATTAATATGACCGCCTGTACGACAAGAATCTTAAATAATAACCGTTCAATTGTTTTCATAACATTCCTCCGCTGCCCGGAAAGTTTATGGCACCGGGCATGTTCAATTTTCACCGGCGGACGTTCCGCCCATACGTTCAGTATGGAAATGTTTAGGACGAATTATTCCGAATGCTAAAAAGGAAAAGGCATGTATCCGCCTTTTCCCTCTGATCTATCGTTTTACAAATCGTTATATATCGGTTCTGCACTTTTCATTTTTTGGACCTTCTCTTCCGTGCCGTCTTCGGTATTGATAAACATGCGGAATGTATCGTTTTCAATCGTGCCGAGAATTTCGTAGCAGAGCACTTCTTGTGAAAGCTCGTTTGTGACTAAAGCAAGGCGCGTCTCCTGAACCTTTACGTTGGGATTCAGGCTTGCTTTCGCTTTTTCAAGCGTTAATTTCGGCTTCGGCAAGTCTCTTTTTTTATGGGAGATTAAGAAATCCTTTGCATTAAATCCGGTAATTTCGCCGTCGTCAAGCGCGACCTTGATGCGGATGCTGTCCGGATAGAGCCAGACGCCGTCCTGGACCGGAACAAACGAAAATACGCCGACGCCGTCGTATTGCGAGCTTTCATCCATCTTCAGGTCTTCGGTTTTATAGCCGTTTTTTTTCAAAAATTGAAGGGCTTTGTTCGACGCGTCGTTCAGGCTGATTTTTTCATCTTTAATTTTTTTGTTTTGGATCAGATAAACCGGATATCCGCCTTTTTCGGTAATGTCCATATAAATATCCGCTTTTTGATCAGGGTCCTGCATGCTGATGCTGTATACATCCCTGTTCGTTTTCTTGCCGCTTTTCGACACTTTGATATTGTAATTTTTGTCCTGAGCGAATTTTTGGGCAATCTTGCGCGCTTCTTTTTCGGTTATTCTCTTGCCTTTTAAATGGTCGTACCCTTGCTGCTCTTTTTTCGTGTTCGTCATCTCTGTCGCGCTTAAATCCGTATCAGAAAACGCACTTGCGCTTTTTTCAACGGTTTTAAATCCATTAATGATCGTATTGTCGCTTTGTTTTTGGCCGGACGCGAGCGCAAGCTCCACATCCATCCATCTCAGATTTTTGTCTATAATCAAATGCTGGACATTACGCAATTCATTTTGTATATCCTTTGAATTTTCATATAGCTGATTTAAAGAAGCGTACTCTTTTTTATTAAGCGGCTCTTTGTCAAGGTCGCGCACGGCAGCTTTGTAGCTGAAATCTCCGACCTTTGCCAAAAATTCTTCTGTCTTGTTAAACGGCATTAAGGTCAGCGGCAGCTGGCTGACATTGTTATGCGCTTCAGAAGTCGTCTTCCATACTTCCACCAAGGCGGGAGACAGGGTTTTTTTGCTGTTCATCGCAAGTGTGCTCCCGATTTTGTCATGCAGCTGATCCACCTGATAAGTTAAATCGTGAAATGCCCTTTGATAGTTGTTTTCGGCATGAAGCAAAACGGCGTCTTTCTCCTGATGTTCCTTATAGCCCCAATAGCTTGTTCCGACGATGGCGACACCTAAAAGGGCGATTAAAATTCCTCTGATCATTTATAGCACCTCGCTTTTATTCACAGAAAATGTGTTTACCGATCCTTTTAATTTGTGGTCTGCCCCAAATCCATGAGCTAGTGGCCGTGTCAGGGTTAAAGTAGTAAGTCGCATTTTCTGACGGATCCCAGCCATTGATGGCGTCAAGAACGGCTTTTTTCGCCGTTTCATCCGGGGTCATGTAAATCTGTCCATCCGCGACAGCTGTAAATGCAAGCGGTTCAAAGATAACACCAGCCACCGTGTTCGGGAAGGTAGGGCTGTCGAGCCTGTTTAAAATAACGGCTGCAACAGCAACCTGGCCGTCATACGGTTCTCCGCGCGCTTCACCGTAAACCGCTTGGGCCAACAGATTGATGTCGTTGTTCGAGAAACCGCCCGGCATGTTGGCTGCAACGGCATCCTGTTTTTTAGGCGCCTGCTGTTTAGGTGCAGCCTTTGGCTGCGCTTGTTTTTTCGGCTGTGCAGGAGCGGCCTGCTGCTTTTGCTGCGGCTGCTTTTGGGCAGTGCCCTGCTGCTGTCTTGCTTCCGCCTTTTTTCTCGCCTGCTGCTGCACTTCTTTTGAAGGCTTCGTCTGATACTTCAGCGGCAGTCCGCCGTAATGTGTAAATTGGTTTCCTTTTCGAAGTTGTCTGTGCACGTAGTCGCTGTAATATTTAGTATGATTGATTAAAAATCGTTTTGTTTTCGGCCCGACCAGGCCGTCTGTATCCTTTAAGCCGAACTGATTTTGGAAATTGCGGACGGCCCAGTATGTCGCCCATCCGTATACTCCGTCAATTCTGCCATTGTAATAGCCGTTGTATTGAAGCCTTGCCTGCAGTTCAATCACATCATCCCCTGTCGCCCCCCGCTGTATCACCTGTTCAGAAAAGGCAGCGCTTTTTTGACTGAATGGAAGTGAAAGACTGGTTGCCATAATGGTACATAAAATGACATTCAAACAAAAAGAACCTTTCGACTTCATGTTTTAAGCCTCCTCCAGCATTTTTGTACCCATATCTTTTGTAGAGAGGCAGATTTTATACACGCTTTCCTTTCTGTTTCAACTTTAGGTAAATATGCCGGACAGAAAATGAAAAAAACCGCCTATGCTCGAGGCGGCTATTGCTGAAGAGACTGCCCACCGGCTTTGACGGAACGGGCTTTTTTTGCTTTGCGCAAGCCGAACCACCAAAGAAACGCCATAAAGGGCAGCATAAAATAAATCCAGTTTTTTAAGGCGAGCAGAATATAATCGTAGAGACCGTGAAGCAAAGCCGGAATAAAAAGCGAGCAGAACAGCCATTTCATCTTTGTTTTACTTGAGGAAAAACGGGCTTTGCCGATGTAAAAGCCCATGATCACTCCGAATAAGGCATGGCTGGAAACCGGAAGCAAAGCGCGCATAAAAGCGTACTCCACCCCGTTCCCGATGAGATACAATATATTTTCAAGCGTCGCAAACCCCAATGAAAGGCTTGTCCCGTATACGATCCCGTCATAGTGTTCATCAAAATCGATATGCTGAAAAGCGCTGACCATCAGCAAAAACCATTTTAAAAATTCTTCCAAAAAGCCGGAAGTTAAAAATGAAACGACAAAACTGCCCTCAGAAATGTGTTCTTTTTCCAATACATACTGGATAAACATCGTCGGAAAAACGAGCAAGACCCCCAGTATAAAAAGGCGGATGACCATATGAATGGGCTCGGATTCATATTTTTCCTTTAAGTAAAAATACATTAACAGTGCGATTCCGGGAGCTAAGCCTGCTGAGATAATTCCGAACATGAGGAAACCTCTTTCCTTTTCATCTCATTCTATCCTACCATGATTCTGATTGTTTTGAAATTGAAAAAGAACGGGCCGCCTAGTAGCAGAATTTGTCTTTTATGCCTTCTTCATAGCTTGCAAGAAGGACGGCCAGTTTCATTCTCGCTTTTTTGCTGTCATAATCCTTGCCTAAGATGACACCTTTTTTCGCGAGGTCATAGCTGCTGCCCGCATAGTCATAGGTCGTATACACTTCGCCTTCCTCTGCACTCGTCGTGATGACGATATAAACGCCCTGATGTAAAGCTTGCTCAATATCGCCCACCATATTCGGCGGTACCTGTCCCCTTCCGACTCCTTCAAGGACGATCCCTGCTGCACCCTCGCGGACAGCGGCTCTGATAAACTTGCCGTCTCCATCCAGATAGCATTTGACGATATCCACTTCAGGAAGCGGTCTTTGCAGCTGATGAACATCCCGCTTTAAGGGCTTTTGATAAACGTATACTTTATCATTGTCAATAATCCCTAAGTAACCGAAGCCGAATACGTCAAAACCCTGCAGATTCGAAGCGTGCACTTTTTTAACGTAGCGCGCGTTAAAGATCCTCTCGTTAAAAACAACGACCGTGCCGGCTCCTTTTATATCTGGGCTGCACGCTGTATAAACGGCGTGTCTGATATTTGTATATGCATCTGTTCCTTGCTGCTCGGGGGCTCGTTGTGAGCCTGTGACAACGACCGGCCTCTCATCCTGCAAGGTTAAATCTAAAAAATAAGCGGTTTCTTCAAGCGTGTCCGTACCATGCGTCACAACCACGCCGTCATAGCTGCCGTCCTGAAAAACGCGTTCGACGGTTTGTTTGAGTTCTAGTAAATGCTGAAATGTAATATGCATACTCGGAAGCTGAAACGCCGGATAGACATCGATCTGGACATCTTCCGGCAGGCTGCACATTTCGGCTAATTCAGGACCGCTGATCGCCCCTGCCGCAAGCCTGCCGCTTTCGGTTTTCCGGCTGGCGATCGTTCCTCCTGTTGTAATAAGAGCTACTTTCTTTTTCATGTCAGGCTGCCCCTTTTCATGTTGATCTGTGTGCCGATAAAAAAAGAGAGCACATCTATATATAGAATATGCTCTCTTTTGCCTGATACAAATCATAAAATATTGGTTTTATATTCGTTTAGCAATTTCAGCTGCAATTAAGCCGCCGTGAAAACGTCCGTTTTCAATGAAGATTTCATTTGCGTTGTTCCCGGCCGCAATAACGCCGGCGATGAAGATGCCTTCTTCGTTCGTCTCCATCGTTTCTTCATTAAAGGAAGGACGGCCCGACTCCGCGTCAATTTCGACTCCCATTTTTTGAAGGAAGCCGTGATCAGGGTGATAGCCTGTCATCGCGAATACAAAATCATTTTTGATCTTGGTCTCTTTTCCGTCGACAGAAAAAATCAGCTCTTCTTCCGTAATTTCTTTGACGACCGCCCGGAATTCCATTCTGATTTTTCCGTGCTTGACAAGCGAAAGGAATTCGGGAAGGATCCATGGTTTGATGCTGGAGGAATATTCGTTCCCTCTGTACAGAACGGTCACTCTTGCGCCCGCTTTAACGAGCTCCATCGCCGCGTCGACGCTTGAGTTTTTCCCGCCGATAACCGCAACATCTTTATCAAAATACGGATGAGCCTCTTTAAAATAATGGAATACTTTCGGAAGGTCTTCTCCCGGGACGTTCATATAGTTCGGGTTGTCATAATATCCCGTTGCGATCACGCAAAATGACGACAAATACGTATCCTTTGATGTTTCCACGACAAATTGGTTATTTTCTGTTTTTGTGACGGATTGAACTTTCTCAAACGCGTTGATCCGCAAATTTTTCCGCTTGGCGACTTCCCTGTAATAAGAAAGCGCCTGATTTCTGACCGGCTTGTGATTTTCAGTAATAAAAGCGACATCGCCAATTTCAAGTTTTTCGCTTGAGCTGAAAAAGGTTTGGTGTGTAGGATATTGATAAATGCTGTTGACGATGTTTCCTTTTTCAATGACGAGTGCATCTATTCCGATCTCTTGCATGTGAATAGCTGCTGAAAGCCCGCAGGGGCCGCCGCCGATAATGATCACTTTTTCTTCTTTCATGTTCCGTTCATCTCCTGTCATATCGGGCAAATCAAAAAATCTCCTATTTTATGATAGGAGATTTTTTGGGTTGTTGCAAATGTTTGAACCTATATCCAGCCTCTGAAGCGGGATGCTTCCGCCATCTTGCGGACGCCCACCATATAGGCTGCAAGCCGCATGTCGATTCTGCGGTTGTGCGCCATTTCGTAAATATTGTTGAACGACTTGACCATCATTTTTTCCAAACGTTCTTCAACTTCTTCTTCAGTCCAGTAGAATCCCTGGTTGTTTTGCACCCACTCAAAATACGATACGGTTACACCGCCGGCGCTTGCCAGCACGTCCGGTACAAGAAGAATGCCGCGGTCGGAAAGAATTTTCGTCGCTTCGAGCGTCGTCGGGCCGTTGGCTGCTTCGACAACGATTTTCGCCTTGATGTTATGGGCGTTTTCCGCGGTAATTTGATTTTCTATTGCAGCCGGCACCAGAATGTCGCATTCCAGTTCCAGCAGTTCTTTGTTTGTAATGGTGTCATTAAACAGCTTTGTGACCGTCCCAAAGCTGTCCCGGCGGTCAAGCAGGTAATCGATGTCAAGCCCTTCAGGATCATACAGGCCGCCGTATGCATCAGAAATGCCGACAACTTTTGCACCCGCGTCATACATGAATTTCGCAAGGTAGCTTCCCGCATTTCCGAACCCCTGCACGACGACAGAAGCTCCCTCAATGTCGATGTCTTTCTTTTTCGCCGCCTCTTTAATGCAGATTGTAACCCCTTTTGCTGTCGCAGATTCTCTGCCGTGAGAACCACCTAAAACGAGCGGTTTGCCGGTAATGAAGCCCGGCGAGTTGAATTCGTCGATTCTTGAATATTCGTCCATCATCCATGCCATGATTTGAGAATTGGTAAATACATCGGGAGCCGGCACGTCTTTTGTCGGTCCGACAATTTGGCTGATCGCCCGGACGTACCCTCTGCTTAAACGTTCCAGTTCAGGAAAGGACATATCCCGCGGATCACAGATGATCCCGCCCTTTCCGCCTCCATATGGAAGGTCGATGATGCCACATTTCAGACTCATCCAAATAGAAAGCGCTTTAACTTCTTTTTCTGTAACTCCCGGATGAAAACGGATGCCGCCTTTTGTCGGCCCTACTGCATCATTGTGCTGGGCTCGGTAGCCCGTGAAAATCTTAACAGATCCATCATCCATGCGAACCGGAATTTTCACCGTTAAAAAACGGATCGGTTCTTTTAGTAATTCATACACCTCTTCAGGATACCCCAATTTTTCAAGCGCCTTATGTATCACCGTTTGCGTTGATTTCAAAACGTCATGTGTGTTTTCTTCAGTATGACCGGTGTTTTGATCGGCTACCATTATAAGTTAACCTCCTAAAGTCTTTCTGGCATGTTGTCCTTTCAGAGAATAGTATACACCCTTGCACTAATCATGCAAAGAACAATCAACCATTTTTCGTGAAAATATTCGAGAAAAATCTTTTTTGTTATATTCTTATTTTCGGCAGAAAAAAACTGCTGTTTAACACAGCAGAATATCTTTTTTGAATGCGGGCTATTTGAAATATGTCTGAATGGTCTGAACGGCATTGTTTTCCATGATTTTCTTTCCGTATTCCTGAAGCCTGTAAATCGTTAAAGTCGTCGGATTCCCATATTCGGCTAAAATCGAAATCACGCCGTCAGCCTCATGGGAGTCAAAATCGTCGAGACTTAAGAAATACCTGTCTTCATAGTGGTAGACTGTCCCGCCTTGAATACCGATGCGGTCCAGGTTTTTGGAAAGTTCAATCAGATGCTCAAACGTTTGAAATTCATATATAATGTCAACACTTTCGCCAAGTTTGACTTGCATTTCAATATAGTCCTCATCATACTCATTATCGTCTTCATCTGTTTCTTGATTTTTTGTGACAATGATGACCATTCCTTGTGCTTGAAGAGAATACACTTCAACAGCGATTGGGCCATTCGCTTCGAACCCGAGCTCTGTATTCGCTTCGTTCATCATGTCTTTAAACAGCTGCTGAACTTTAAATGAGTCTTTCCAAAGGTCTTCTTTCGTCAGCCCCCGGTCTGTCAGATCGTCAAGTGTCAGAAAGATTTTGATCTTATTATAATTTAGACGCTCAAGCCGCATAACGTTCCCTCCTGCCTCTTCTTGCACACATCATATATCTTATTATATGGAGATGATGAGTCATAGGTTCTTAATTTTGATACCAGTTTACACTGTGTTTGGGCGGAAGACAAGCACAATGCCGCCTTTTCGTTCCTTTTCAGTGAAAAAGCATCAGTTTCCTTCCATGCAGGGTCCCGGGACCAGCTTAATCAGATGGGTTTCCGGCCTCGCTCCCAGCCGCAGCGGAAGCTTCGATGTGCCATAGCCGTTGCTGATCAAGTACGGCGCCTGATGAACGGTTCCGGTTCCTCCGATTTCACAGAGCCCGAATCTGCCGAGGCGAATCTGTCCTCCGTGGGTATGACCGCTCAATATGAGATCAATACCGTCCGTCTCCTGTATTTGATGATGAATCTCCGGATTATGTGACACAAGGATGGTCGGAAAATCCTGCTGCACGCCTCTGAGCGCTGCCGGGTAATCATCCAATTCGAGCCTGATGTCATCCACTCCGCAAATATTGACGGCTTGTCCTTGATGGTCATGCAAAACCGAAGCATTGCGCAAAGGCGTTACGCCGTGTGCCCTGAATATTTCCTGCAGCCTTTCCTGATCAACTTCATAATCGTTATTTCCCCATACAAAATACGTTTTTCCCAAACTTGAAAGCCTTTTGATATTTTCTTCAATTCTCGAATAAGGAACGCCGCCCTCCGCTAAGTCGCCGCCGATCAAGACGAGCTGAACCCCGTGTTCTTTCACTTCACGAATAATGTCTTCACTGACTGTCCGCCTATGAATATCCGAAATAAAAAAGACGGTCAATTCGTTATTTAGGCGCCTGAGCGAAAACTCGGCTTTCAATACCCGGTTTTCTCGCGCGATACCTGACATTTTCCACACTAAAGCAGCAAAACCGATGAAAACGGCCGAAGCCAGACTGAGCCAATAGATCATGTGCATTCTCCAATCTGTTTTGTTTATCATAAGACGGCTTTATGCAAAAAGACGTTTCTTTTAATAAGAAAACGTCTTTTTTATTTGCTTTCGAAATAAAGATTAATATCATACTGCTGTTTCATGATCTTAAAAACCGTTTCCCTTGATTTCCACTCTTCAGGCTGGGGCCATAAATCCGTGCTTTTCTGAATAATCTCGCATCTCAGCTTATGAAATTCCCCTTCTGCTTTTTCTTCCTTCTTTTTAAAATAGTAAGCGGTGCTGTATGCAAAAGCGGCCGACAAAATCCAAAGCAGGTAGACGGAGTCATTCAGCAAGCCGGAAAGGAAGCCGTTTTGCCCGAGCCCTTTTGACGCTGCAAACAAACAAAACGAAACCACGCATATCGCCGCCAGCGCCTGCCACCTGAATGTCTGTCTGGCATAGTTTTCGTACTTTTTCTTCCTTTTAATTAAGGCGCGGAGCATTTGTTTCGTCGGTTCGTCCGTAAAACGGTTCAGCTCTTCAAGCTCGCTTCCCACAGTCCTCACACCTTGTCCTATTTGATAGTACAATGTATATGTATTCGCGGGCAAAATGATGCCATTGTTAATAAATCGGGATATTCAGAATCTGGCCGGTGTAGACATTGTTGCCTGATAATTGATTATAATTGCGGATTTTTTCCTCTCCTGACCGGTTCTTATAATATTTCATCGAAATCCGATAAAGCGTCTCTTTTTCGCCAACCGTGTGCTTCAGCACCTTTTTGGGCTGCGGCGCTTGCTGAACGGGCGGCGTTCGAGCTGCGCTTGCCGTTTTCTTCTCTTGTTCCGCAGGCTGCTTCGGTGCGGTAGGCTTCTTTGCAGCGACAGGCTTCTCCTCAGCTTTTTTTGCCTCTTTAGGCTGCTCTTTTTCCTTTTGCTCGTCTTTTTTTGACGGTTCATCCTCTTTATTTTCCGATTGTTTGTTCTCTTTCAGCTTTTCTTCTTGAAGGGCGGCGGCTGTATGCTGCGAAGCCGCCTTTTGATCCGCTTCTTGTTCACCGTTTTGATTTTCATTCGTCATTCCCGTCTCACCGGATTTGTTTTCATAAAACACATTATCATACTGATCAGAGTTGGAATCGCCGCCTTTGTCTTGGTTCAGCATGTACATAAACACCACGAAGACGATGATCGGAATGAAAACAAACATGACTGCAAGTGACGTGAATAGCGGATTTCTGTCTTTATTCTTTTTTTTGCTGTGCTTCTTTTTTTTGTGATACGTCTGCCTGGAAGGAATGTCATCATCAGGTGTCTTCAGTTCAACAGCCGCGGCCGCCTCCCGGCTCATTTCAGCACGGGTCTTCTCCTGCTCCTTCTTCTTCCTCTCTATCCTTGACATCTCCGTCATGCGAACTCCTCCTTACGTGTTGAAAACGAATCTGGCACGCAAATACAACATCGATCAAAAAGTGTGCCGTCACAGGAACGAATAAATTCCCTGTCCATTCAAAGCTCAATCCGAGCAAAAAGCTGATGGACACAACCATTACAAACAGCAGCCATTTTTTCAAATAACGAAAATGCAAAATCGCGAAAATAATGCTCGCTGCCCAGAGACCGAAATGCGTCTGAATAACGCCTCTGAACAATATTTCCTCTGCAAATGCAATGAAAAGGGTAAGAATCACGATATGCGGGTACGAGCGTTCACGAAAAAGCTTTTCATTTATCCCTTCATCGTCATACATATGCTTCGGAGCCCATTTCATCACCATCAGGTCGGCGATAATCACGAGAGCCGCGAGCGGCGCCCCGTATTTCAAGATGCTCAAGTCCGATGGATTCCAAAGCGACAAAAAATCGTCTGCATCATCAAATAAAAAGATGCCCATCAATAATGCGGTAAAAAGCATCAGCATCTGGGAAAAATAGAGCTGTTTCAGCATTTCCCTGTCTGACAGGCGACGTATGATTTCCGACTGCTTTTTCAGCATACACGATCACAGCTGGCGGCAAATATGGCATCTAATTCTTCTTCCCACGCTGTCAATTTGTTCATAGACGGACGGTCTCCTTTGGCTTCGTATGCTTCAAGACTTAAACCGCAGGATGTACAGCACGCTGTGTCATCCGTTTCCAGCGGTTTTTTTTGTTCATTAAAATAAGCGAGCAAGCTTTCCCTGAAACACCCTTCGCTTTCGGTGACGGCGGCGAACCCAGCCGCTTTTTTCAACTTGAGCTCCCTGCGGCTGTCCATCTCCCTCTGAATGACCTCCCGGCCGTCATCGCCAAGGTGATGCACCTTCTGATAAAGATGTAGAAAATGGCGGGCTTGCGTTTCCGATAAACCGGCCTGCTGTAGAACTTCCCGCCGGTTTCGCTCATCTTTCACTCCGGCAAGCTTTTCGTATAAAAAGCCGATATCACTTTGAGAGAGTGCTTCCATTTGAATGAGCTGCTCCTGGATTTCCTCGTCTCCCGGAGCTTTCAGCAAAATGCTGACGCTCTGCTTTCCATCCCTGCCCGCACGTCCGATTTCCTGCAGATACGCCTCTGTCGTCTGCGGGAGGCTGAAATGGATCACATATCTGACATCAGGCTTGTCAACTCCCATACCGAAGGCGTTCGTGCAGCAGACTACATCAAGCTGGTTGCGAATGAACTGCTGCTGAATCAGCATCCTGTCGCTTGCCTCCATCCCGCCATGATAAAATCCCGTTCTCAATTTTGTCTCATCACGAAGCTTGTCAGCCAGTTCTTCAGCCCATTTTCTTGTCGGGCAATAAACAAGACCGGGACCTTGTAGCTTTTGAACCAGCCCTGTCAGTCGCTCCGTCTTCTCAGCGGTATCCCGCAACTTTTCAATATGAAGCGCAATGTTCGGGCGATCAACGGAATGGATCAAATAATTGGCGCCTTTAAGCCCCAGCATATTAGAAATGTCCTTCAATGTCGCTTCGGTTGCCGTCGCTGTAAGCGCCAGGGTGACGGGATGACCGAGGAGCGCCTTGATGTCTCCAAGCTTCGAATAATCAGGCCTGAAATCATGCCCCCATTGTGAAATGCAGTGAGCTTCATCAACGACAAAAAGGCTGACATTGAGCAATTGAAGCTTTTTCAGCACTTGGCCGGATTGGAGGGCTTCTGGTGAAATATACAGATATTTGAGGCTGTGAAGCCGACTTAATACGTCATTTTTTTCCTGGTGTGTCAAAGCGCTGTTCAAGGCCGCGGCCCGCTTCTCTCCGCGCATTTTTAATTGCTGCACCTGGTCTTCCATTAAAGATAAAAGCGGTGAGACGATCAGGACGGTTCCGTCTTTCAACAATCCGGGAAGCTGGTAGCACAGCGATTTCCCGCCTCCTGTCGGAAGCATCGCCACCGTGTCCCGCCCCTCCAGCACGCTTTTGATGATCGTTTCCTGGCCGTTTTTAAAAGTATGATAACCAAAGTACCGGCGGAGCGCCTGATGAAGTTTATCCATTCCTGATCACCGTTTTCGACAGGGCCAGGCGGATTTTAAAATAGCTGTATCGGCCGCCGAGCCCCTCTTTAATTTGTCTGATTTTATTGGTTTGGTTCGCTTTCGCATAATCGGCAATGATTATCTGCTCCTCTTTCGACACGTACTGATCGATGGAAAAAGACGGATCATGAATGGCAATTTCCACAATGTGATCCTCGATCGTCGCCGCTTTCAGCTTTCGAATGTCTGCGATCCGGTCTATTGTATGCCCTTCTTTTATAAGAAAAAGCGTTTTTCTCGTCGATTGTGTCAAGCCATCATTCAAAGGAATGTCCTGAATGAGCGTTTGAAAAAGCGGACTTTCACCATTTTGGGCGGATTGAATAAAATGATGCAGAACATCCCAAAACAGTGCATATATGTACCACTCATCAAGGTCCATTTTTTCGGAAAGCTGTCTAAATGTATAGCCCGCTTTTGCCCCGGAAGTCAGGGAGTGGACAAAAATAGCGGCCTGTTCATCATCGTTCAAAACAGACAGCTTCTCTTTCAGCTCATGGTGAAACTGGGCTGCTGTTTCAGCGGCATTCCGGCTTCTTAAATATTGTTTAACCCAGTTCTGAATCTGATAATCTTTTACGATCGGTAAATACACGCGTTCGCGGTAAAGTTTGTTGGAGAGCACCTGAATCAAAAGCGACATCCTTGCCCACATGATTTTGGCTGCCGCCTGATAATAGCCGCCGTGAAAATGGCGGGGCCACGGGTAAAGGGCAAAAAAGCCGGCAAGTTCCTCTTCTCCTTTTTCGGTGACGATGTAAGCGCCGCTTTCCGCTTTTTCTCTGACCAAAGACTCCTGTTTCAATTGTTGAACGCTGACTGTCACCTGCTCTCTGGATAGAGCCGAACAAAAGCCAAAGTATTTTGAAACGGCAAATAAACCGGCGTCCTGTATCGTCTGTGACGACCTTTTTCCTTTTAATAAATGATAGACCGCGCTTGAAGAACGCTCACCCTTCATGGATGACAGAATGTCGAGCACAATGGCGTCAAAAAAATGAACCGGCATATCATCACCTACAATCTTCCGGCAACATTCGATCTTTTCTTCTTTTTATTTTAACAGATTTTGCGGAGAAATCGACGTTTAAACTCATATAAAAGGGGTATGTTAGCAGTAGAACCCTTGTGTGATAAGCATTCTCAATATTTTTGAGTTGAAATGTAAGATTAACACCATTACAATAAGGAATGGGAATAGGTTTCATATCGGATAGATAGAGGGTTAAACCATTTGTTCCAACGAAGAACAATCTGGGAGGTTTTTTATTCATGCCAAAATATACAATTGTAGACAAAGATACGTGCATCGCATGCGGAGCTTGTGGTGCTGCGGCTCCTGATATTTATGATTACGACGATGAGGGAATCGCGTTTGTCACCCTCGACGACAATCAGGGTGTCGTCGAAGTCCCTGACGTCTTGGAAGAAGACATGATGGACGCATTTGAAGGCTGTCCTACAGATTCGATTAAAGTTGCGGATGAGCCGTTCGAAGGCGACCCGCTTAAACACGAATAAAGCAAAAAAACATCCGGTGCACAAAGTGCGAGGATGTTTTTTTATCAGATAAGCACTGCTTCGCCAACAAGCAAAAAGAAGCCGGCTCCTTCTGCAGCTGAAAATGCCCGGCACTGTGCCGGGCATTTTTCATGTCTATTTATTTGGCGGCCATGCGGACGTTTTCCTTCAGCCGCGGCTTCAACGAAAGGAAAATCGGCGTGGACACGAGAGCCACAGCGATGCCTTTGATGAAATTAAATGGCAGGATTCCGGCCAAAACTGTGGTTTTGAGCGCTTCTCCCGATAGCACTGGAGCATTTAAAAACCAAGTGTAGGCAGGCAGAAATAATAGATAATTTAAAATGCTCATCGAAACGGCCATCACAAGCGTCCCTGCGAAAAGAGCTGTGACAAACCCTTTGGCAGAACTTGATTTTTTAAGCAGCACAGCCGCCGGCAGGATAAACAATGTTCCGGCAATGAAGTTAGCCGCCTGATCAATCGGAACGCCTGAGGCGCTTCCGGCAATAAAGTAATTCAGCACGTTTTTGATCGCTTCAACAGCAATTCCGGCTCCCGGACCATACAAAATAACAGCGAGCAGTGCCGGGATATCACTAAAATCGATTTTCAAATACGGGAATGCCCCCAAGATCGGAAAACTCAGCATCATTAAAATAAATGCGATGCTGCTCAGCATGCTGATTGAGACGAGACGTCTCACCTTGTTGTGTTTCATTTTGTCACTCTCTCCTTTTCGATCACATCTCACGAAAAGAGGAATGGTTCTTTCCCCCTGCCCTAAACAAAAAACCCGCTTTATTGAAAAAGCGGGGCTGTTTTACAGACAGGTCAAATAAACGTTTGAAAATATCATTTCAAAACGCACGGAACCTCCATCTTCTCCCATCCAGACTATACTGTCGGCTTCGGAATCGCACCGAATCCTGCCCCTAAAGAGGCTCGCGGGCTTAGAGCGCTTGCTCATCACCGCCGGTAGGGAATTTCACCCTGCCCCGAAGATTGATCTTATTTATTTTTGATACTGATATTATTATAAATGAATTGTGAAAAAATGTACAGATTCAAAGCTTATTGAGCTGTTTTGGGGCGTCCTTCAGGATATTTCGGCAAACTCACTTTTTCCACACACTAAAAACCGCACATTCACAGTTATTTCATTTTTAATTTTCGTCTTTCCGCGCGAAACTCATTGACACCCTTTATGGAATATGGTAAATTATCAGATATTTATGACGCTTATTTAGGAGGAAATCTTACATGTTTCGAGTATTGGTCTCAGATAAAATGTCCAGCGACGGCCTCAAACCATTAATGGAAGCAGATTTTATTGAAATTGTAGAAAAGAATGTTGCGGAAGCGGAAGACGAGCTTCATACGTTTGACGCTCTCTTGGTGCGGAGCGCCACGAAGGTGACCGAAGAATTGTTTAAAAAGATGACTTCGCTAAAAATCGTTGCCAGAGCAGGTGTCGGCGTCGACAATATCGATATTGACGAGGCGACAAAGCACGGTGTCATCGTCGTAAATGCGCCAAACGGAAATACAATTTCAACTGCTGAACATACTTTTGCAATGTTTTCAGCGTTAATGAGACATATTCCGCAGGCAAACATCTCCGTTAAATCCAGGGAGTGGAATCGTTCGGCTTACGTCGGTTCAGAGCTTTACGGAAAAACACTCGGCATCATCGGAATGGGCCGCATTGGAAGCGAAATCGCGAGCCGCGCAAAAGCGTTCGGCATGACCGTTCATGTATTTGACCCGTTCCTGACGCAAGAAAGGGCAAGCAAGCTCGGCGTTAACGCGAACAGCTTTGAAGAAGTTCTGGCATGCGCTGACATTATTACAGTTCATACCCCACTCACAAAAGAAACGAAGGGACTTTTGAACAAAGAAACCATCGCAAAGACGAAAAAAGGCGTTCGTCTCGTGAACTGTGCAAGAGGCGGGATCATCGATGAAGCGGCGCTTTTGGAAGCTTTGGAAAGCGGACATGTCGCAGGCGCTGCCCTCGATGTGTTTGAAGTCGAGCCTCCGGTCGATTCAAAACTGATCGATCATCCGCTTGTGGTCGCGACTCCTCACTTGGGCGCTTCAACGAAAGAAGCTCAGCTGAATGTCGCTGCACAAGTTTCCGAAGAAGTCCTTCAATATGCGCAAGGAAATCCTGTGATGTCCGCGATCAACCTTCCGGCCATGACAAAGGATTCATTCGAAAAAATCCAGCCTTATCATCAGTTTGCCAATACGATCGGAAACCTTGTGTCTCAGTGTATGAATGAGCCTGTTCAAGATGTAGCCATTCAATATGAAGGCTCTATCGCCAAGCTTGAAACGTCATTTATTACGAAAAGCCTTTTGGCCGGATTCCTGAAGCCGAGGGTCGCGGCTACCGTCAACGAAGTGAATGCCGGCACTGTCGCGAAAGAGCGCGGCATCAGCTTCAGCGAAAAAATTTCTTCCAATGAGTCAGGCTATGAAAACTGCATTTCTGTGACTGTCACCGGAGATGTGACGACATTCTCTTTAAGAGCGACGTACATTCCGCACTTCGGCGGTCGCATCGTTGCCTTAAACGGCTTTGATATCGATTTTTATCCGGCTGGACACCTTGTGTATATTCACCACCAGGATAAACCGGGGGCTATCGGCCATGTCGGACGAATTTTAGGAGACCATGACATCAACATCGCCACTATGCAGGTGGGCCGAAAAGAAAAAGGCGGAGAAGCGATCATGATGCTTTCATTTGACCGCCACCTTGAGGACGATATTTTAAATGAGCTGAAAAACATCCCGGATATCGTGTCTGTTAAAGTCATCGACCTTCCTTAATAAAAAGCCCCGGAACCTGAAAGAAATTCCTTTCGGGTTCCGTTTTTTTTAGGAACTCTCCCTGATCTCAAGCAGCTGGCGGGGATAAATCTGCTCGCCTTTCAAATCGTTCCATTCTTTGAGGTGCCGGACAGTAACGCCCATTTTTTCGGCGATATGATGAAGCGTATCCCCTTTCTGCACCACATATGTGCCGGTCTTCGGTTCATCGTCATGAAGGCGGAGTGTTTGGCCGGCCTTAAGCTTCGAATGTTTCAACCCGTTTATTCTCATGATCTCCTCGATAGATATACCGCTATCCTTGCTGATTTTCCAGAGCGTGTCCCCTTTTTGAACAGTTACGGCACCGCTCATTGTCCCGGTGTTTTGATGAACGTGGACCGAATTTTGCTGGAACGCTTCTTCACGAAGCACCGTCAGCGGATTGATTGCATATCTTTTATCTTCAGTCCATGAACCGTGATGCATTTCAAAATGCAGGTGGGTTCCGGTCGATATTCCCGTATTGCCGATGATTCCGATTTGCTCGCCTTTTTTCACCCGTTCTTTTTCCTTTTTCAGGCGTTTGCTTAAGTGGGCATAAACGGTTTCATATCCGTTGTCATGTTTGATAAATATCACGTGGCCGTAGGAGTCCGATTGATACGATTTGCTTACCGTTCCGTCTGCGGCTGCCGCTACAGCTTCCCCTTCAGGAGCGGCAATGTCAAGCCCCTTATGTTTTCCGTCTCTCGTCCCGAATTGATCTGTGATCTCCCCTTTAATCGGTTCAATCCACTCTGAAGCTGCCGCTCCCGGCGTAGTGACGAGAAACGCAAGCCCCGAAAGCCATGCGATCGCGAACAGGAAGTTTTGATGTCTGAGTATCTTCAAGGGTTTCCATATCCTCCTATTACAAGCATCTGCGGTAAAATTCCCCCTATTCGGAGACAGCTTAGTATACTTCCAAATCAATACATTTTATACATCAAAAAAAGACTCCGCGCGGGGAGTCTTTTAGCTTTCTATCGTTATCGGATTCGGTGCGTACGGAACCTGTACAGATTTCGACAAGTCATAGGCGCCGACCTTGGTTGTGGATGCATTTTTAAATTTCACTTTTGTGAACCCGAAATCTTTGGCGGTCAATAGAAGGCCTTCAACCATCAAAACGTCTTCAGGTTTATTTTCAATATTCGCGGAGGAAGAAAATTGAATGATCAGTTCTTTTCCATTCTTTTGAATATCTTCAATCTTTGTATCATCGGATAGAATGGGTTGTAAATGAGTGCCGCTT
The DNA here is from genome assembly GCF_038002405.1 of Bacillus sp. FSL W7-1354. Lineage (NCBI taxonomy): Bacteria > Bacillati > Bacillota > Bacilli > Caryophanales > Bacillaceae > Bacillus > Bacillus sp. FSL W7-1354. The sequence goes on from NZ_JBBOCL010000001.1 coordinate 1,477,295, forward strand.
TCTTTAACTTTCATCATCTTTATCGCTTCCTGCACCGTTTCGTAAGATTCGCTTGAAGGTGCAAGGAACCGGCGTCCGTCAGAGCTTTCATATAAATAGTAGCCTTTTTGCGTCTGATGCATAATCGCCATATCAGCGAGCATTCCGAATGATTCAAATTCAACGCCAGATTCATCATCGGAAATAAACAAAACAGAATCATATGAACCCCATTTAAAGGTTTCGTTGATCACATTTTTCAGCCGTTCGAAATCTTCCACTGAAAGCTCCGGTATTTTTTCATTTACTTGAATCGTCAGTTTTTTACCGTTTTTCTGTTCTTTGAACTTCACCTGATCAAGATAAGATGTATCAAATGATGTAAATTGGTCCACTTTGAGCCGGCTGTATGCGTGAAGTGCATCTTCAAGATTCGTCATGCTTATGCTTTTCTCAAGACTTATCGGGACAACGACAGACTTGGACTTGTCAAGGAAAGCGAAGGTGATATAGTCGTCTTTTTGATTCTGGGAGACGACAAACGTATTTGCAGGTTCAGACTTGGCAGCATCAGCCTCCGTCTGCACCAATTTTCCGTCAGATGAAATGTTGGCGTCGGCGCTGTTTTGAGATCTGATCTGTTCGATTAATTGAGGAGTGATCAGCATCAGAAGAAAGAGAACCAAAACTGTAGCAGCAAATGCGCCGACCCGTTTTTTCGGTGATTTACGCTTTGGTGCGAAAATCAGCTTTTGATAGATCTGATTTGCCGAACGATTATCCTTAACCGTTGGAAGTTGGCTTAGTAACGCCTTCAGCCGTTCTTCGTTCCATTCTGACTTCTTCATTCTTTGGATCCTCCTTCAAAAGCTCCATCTGTTTACGAAGCACTTTCAGACCGCGGTGCTGAGTGGTTTTCACCTTGCTTTCGGAAAAATTTAAGGCTTTTGCCGTTTCACTGATCGAATACCCTTGGATAAACCGCAATACGATAACGGATCTTTGATCAAGCGTACACCTGTCAAGGGCCTCGAAAATTTCCTTCAGGTTTTCATTCTGCATCACGATGTCCTCAGGCAGAGGCTTGCGGTCTTTTACATCTTGCTTCTCCCAGTCAAACGTCCCCAAAATCCGCTGGCGGATCGTCTGCTGCTTTCTGAACCAGTCGATCGCAACGTGCCGCGCAATCGAAAGAAGCCAGGTTTTTTCGCTGCTTCTGCCTTCAAATGTTTCATAAGAATGCAGGACGCGGATATATACTTCCTGAACTAAGTCTTCTGCCTGGTTTTTGTCTTTTACCATATAAAATAAAAACTGAAATAAATCCTGATGATACTGATCATATATTTTCTGAAAGGTTTCTTCCACCTGAAACCCCTCCGTTCAATTTATTGTCGTTTGTCAATCTTAAAAGGTTACATTACAACTATTACAACTATATTACGAACATATGAAAATGGAAAGGGGGTTTAACTAAAGTTAAGCTTAATTTTAACTTAACAAGCATAAAAGCACCCGTTCTAAATGAACAGGTGCCAAGCTTACAGGAACTTCCGCTTTCTCACTAAGCTGCGTCCGTATACTCATAATCGGAACGTTCCTTAAGGCGGATCCTTTGAAATGGACTGATTTTCATCCGTTTATGACTTTAAGTCCAATTGTTGGCGAAGCTTTTTGGAAATCTCCTTTCTCTTTTCGTCAGTCACCAGGTGATACCATAAGCCGTCAACTTTTTTATCTTCACCCTCAATTTCTATCTGTTTAATATCCTTGGCAGCTTCTTTATAAGAATGTTGAATATCGATCATCTTGTCCAGTGTTAAGTTTGTTTTGATGTTTTTTTCTAATGCTGTCAAAATTTCTTGATAGTTTGTTAATGATTTTAATTGGGCACCTTCATGAATGATTTCATTGATGATCTCACGCTGACGCTCTTGACGTCCAAAATCACCGCGGGGATCGTCTTTTCTCATCCTAGCATATGTCAAAGCAGTTTTGCCATTAAGATGCTGCTTTCCTTTTGACAGATGCACGCCTTCAAGGGTGAAATCAATCCGATTATCCACCGTAATGCCGCCAATTGCATCGACAATATCTTTAAACCCATCCATATTGATTTTAATATAATAATTAATGGGAATGTTCAAAAATTGTTCTACAGTTTCAACGGTCCCTTCAATTCCGCCATAGGTGTAGGCCGAATTCATTTTCGAAAATTTATTCTTCGATTTGATAAACACCCTTGTATCACGCGGAATACTTGTCATTGTCGTTTTCTTTGTCTCCGGGTTAATCGTCATCACAATCATAGAATCCGGTCGTCCTTTATCACCAGGGCGCTCATCTATCCCTAATAAGAGAATGGATATAGGATCGTGCGGAGCAGTATCCTTCTGCTCGGCATCCTTGTGAAGAGGTTCGTACATTCCATTTATTGATTTTGCGACGGTACGGTAAATCCCGTATGAAACCACACTGCCAATCGTTATCACTAGCGCGAGGGCGAACAATATCACATTTTTCATCTTTAGTTTTCTTTTTCTCATTTTCACCATAGTATCCCTTCCTTGTTGATCCAGGTCATATTTTTTAATTCCATCTGAAATGAACCGGTTTTATCGAATCATGAATAGGCTTCATTTCATATCCGTTTTCCTGAAAGTATTTCAATAGTTTCTCCAAATGGGCCGCAGTTGTCGGTTTTTCATGCATTAATACGACAAGCGGCTCAACACCGGAAAGGTTATTGACTTGCTGAATCACATTATTGACGAATTGACCGTTTGTATTTGCAGATTTCCAGTCCTCTGAATCAACAGTCCAGTCCCAAAGATTAAAGTGGTCGCGCTTAATGACTTCTTGAAATGGACCGGTAATATAAGGCTTTGATCCGTAAGGCGATCTGATCAAATGTGTGTCAACGTTGGTCGTTTCTTTGATCGTTTTCAACGTATCGTTCATTTCTGCTGCAAAGCTTTCAGGAGATTTATAGATTTTCGATACTTGGTGCGTCACGCCGTGAGAGCCGACAGAGTGGCCGCTTTCAACCATTTTTCTCACAATATCGGGATTTTGTTCGATATTCGGTTTTAACATGAAAAAAGTAGCTTTTGCATGATACTTATCGAGCAAACTTAAGATTTTATCTGAAGCCGCAGGATTCGGCCCGTCGTCAAATGACAAATAGACGACCTTTCCGATTTCCGGCGCTGTTTGCTTATTTTCTTTTTTCTCTGCTTTATGTTTGCCTCCCGTCACAGGTGCTGAAGCGGAGGAATTTTCTTTTAGCGGTTCCTGCTTTGGACCAGCGAGTGCATTCCACGAAATGCATAACAAAGTCACCCCCAGTACAATCAACATACCCAGCACTAATTTTCCTAGTGCGCTCAATTTACGATCTTCTTTTGGTGAATTTGACACTTTTTCCAACTCCTTAAGCTGTAATTATCAATCACTAGGTTTCTTTTAATCTCGTCACATCCAAATGACAATTTTTAAGCTGCTATTTGAAGACAACGTTCTATAAGAAGGATGCTCTTTAAATATAAAGGGAAGATATCGCAGAAGTTCGGCCAACTTGTAAACAAAACGTCACAAAAAGAGGAAAAACATCATTTTTTGAGGGATGTTAATCAGTAAATAATAAGACTTATTACCTTGAAGGGGATAGTGAGAAAGGAATGGATAAAAAGAAAAACCTTATTTCGGTATTTAACTGAAATAAGGTTTTTTTTGCCTGATATTAAAGTATAAAACGATCGGTTATTTAAATGTGATGATATAAGCTTGTTCTTCTAAAAATCGCGCCGATGCACTCTCCATAGAAGGATACTGGTATTGTGCGCTAACGAGCAGGCTGTTGCCGTCCGGGCTCCAATATATTTCCGAAGGGATGGTGCCGTGGTATATCGGTTCTTCATACAGGATATTTTTCCCTTGAAGCTTGCCTGCATAGATATTGTCTTCATCCTTCAAAGAGTAGGCGATTTTCTTTAAGTCGTTTGAGAATTTAAAAACAGTTACTTTTTCGAGCAGAGCAGAAAGCTCGCCGTTTCTGCGATCATATTCGTACAGGGTTTCCCCTGTGTCCAGGAATACAAATTGATCATTGTTTAACCAAACAGGCCCGCCGCGGCTGTCCAGACGCTTGTCCTGGATTTTGATGCGGTTGCCGTCAATCGTTCCCATTCTAATCCCGTACTCGTCGGAACGCTGCAACACGGTAAGCAGCAAATCTCGTCCATTATCAGAGATGTTAACTCCCGTAAGCGAATCTTTCTCCGCAAAATCATTCAATGTATACGTTTTGAGCGTTCCGGAATCTGTATCATAAACACGAAGGCTTGTCTGATTCCCCTGCCCAACATCTAAAACGAGATAACAAACGTATCTGCTATTATTTGACCATGAAACATCTTGGACATAGACCTCATTGCTGGCGGAGATGCTGGCGATTTCTGTGTTTTTTCCGTTCGCCGGCGAAAACAGCTGCATTGATGTCTTACTTAATGACAAAGTGACTCCGGCGATACGCTTTCCGTCTGGAGACATTTTCAGGTTGGACATGTTGCTTTCAATGCCTTTTACGATTTCAGCTTTTTCATAGGGGGAGGAAAGGCGCTGAAGACTGCGCGCTGTACGTTCGGATGTCCCATCTCCCTTGAAAAAACCGACAACGGAATCCGGTGAAGACCACCCAAGCAGCTGCCCTGCTTTTGGAAGGCGATAAATCGTATTGACTTGAAAAGGGCGGGTCTTCTGGTCATCGCTATGATTTTCTTCCCCGCTATGGATAATAATCGTTTCCGATCTTTTTCCGACATTATAACTGGACACGATAATGACCAGAAACAACAGCACTCCTGCCCATATGATAAACGGTTTGTTTTTCATCATTTCTCAACCTTTGCGTAAGCTAATTCAACATGAATCATTGTATGGTTTTCCTTGTAGAACATCTCGATTGTTCCTCCGTGTTCGTCAACAATTGTTTTCACAATGCTTAATCCCAAACCTACACTTCCCTCTTCCTTAATCTTCTGATTGACTGAATAAAAAGGCTGGAACATTTTGGAGTGTTGGTCATTTTCCAATGGAGCACTTGGATTCTTGAATGTAAAAAGAATGTTTTCTCCAACGATTTCGGCCTTAATGAAGATTTCCGAATGAGATAAGCTGTATTTGATGGCGTTGTCCAGCAGATTGATAAAAAGCTGGCGCAGCCTGCTCACCTGACCGTGAACGTACAGGCCATCTTCAATGTCACAGGTAATCCTTTTCTTATACCGTTCTGCCCGAAACTTCATCGATTCGCAAACATCTTTTAAAATTTCCCCTGCCTCGATCCTGTCAAATTGAGCGCCCTTGGCAGGTTCCCGGGATACTTCAAGAAGCTTGATCACCAAATGATGCAGGCGCCTGCTTTCTTCAACAATGTGGTTCATTCCTTTATCAAAAAACACCCGATCCGATTCCCCTTTATCTTTTATGATCTCTGCATATCCTTGGATGGAAGTCAGAGGTGTTTTCAGCTCATGCGTCATATTGTCAAAAAATCGTTTTTCTTGTTCGTTCAATTCCTTTAAACGGTCACGATCCCTTTCGATAGTTAAAATTTGTTCTCGAATTCTGCTGATCATATCGTTAAAGTTGATGGCAAGCTGGCCAATTTCATCTTTTCTATTAAAGTGGATATCCATATCCAGTTTACCCTTCTTGACTTGCGAGGTGGCATCTGTCAGCTTGACGAGCGGAATCGTGATATGTCTGGACAGGATATAGGAGAAAAGAAACGCCGCCAAAAATATGGCAAGTGCGATGTAAAAAACAATATCCAGAATCTCTCCGCTTTGCTTATACTGCAGGTCGAAATTTTTCGAAAAGCGTAATATGCCTACTTTTGTGCCTTCAACGACAACCGGGTATGAAAAAAACACTTCTGCTTTATTGCGGTTATAGGTGATATGATAGGCAGTCTTTCCTTTGATCGCCTGTTTAAGATCTTCATTACTTCCACGGGAAAACGCCTTCTGATCAGAAGCAGACAACAATGCGCCATTCACGGTATAAACACCGACATTGCTTCCTGTGGAGTGATTCAAATTATCTACCATTTCATCGGCCATATCACCGAAATAAAGTTCATTGTTTTTATAATGATTGATTAAAAATGCCTGGTTTACATAGACGGTACTGTTTTTTTTCAGTTCGACTAAATCCGATGTTACAATTTTTTCATTACTCGACCAAATCACGTTCTTAACCGTATGATTGAGCACAAGGAAAGAGAGAGAAAAAATCAGAAAAAAGCCAACAATAAACTTGCCCTTGATGGTCCGTAACACTCTCTACTCCTCCTGCTTCTCGAATTTATATCCGATACCGAACACCGTTTTAATCAAGTCGCTTGCATCGAGCTTTTTGCGGAGTCTTTGAATATGGGTATCAACTGTACGGGTGTCACCGAAAAAATCGTATCCCCAAATGAATTCTAAAAGCTCTGAACGCGTAAAAACTTTTCCCCGATGATCAACCAAAGTCATCAGCAGATCATATTCTTTAGGAGTCAATTCGACGGCTGCCCCGTCTTTTTTCACCAGTCTTTCACCCGGGATGATCACAATATTTTTAAACCGGATCTCATCCTCTTTTTCCGTTTCCCGTTCGTTCACATGATAGGCTTGTTCCAGACGCCGAAGGATCGTGCGGATTCTCGCGACAACTTCGCGCAGATCAAACGGCTTTGTAATATAGTCATCGGCCCCGAATTCCAACCCGAGTATTTTATCCGTGACATCTGATTTTGCGGTGATCATCAGTATCGGAATATTATAGCTTTCAGTCACTGTTTTGCAAATATCCAATCCGCTGCAGTCAGGCAGCATCCAATCGAGCAGCAGAAGATCAGGTTTGAATTGATCTAATTTCCTCATGCCTGAAGAGCCGTTATTGACCGTGCACGTTTCAAAACCTTCGGACGTCAGCCCGTAAGCAAGCAAATCAGCAATTGCTTCATCATCTTCTATAATCAGTATTTTGGTTTTATCCATAAAGTCATCACTCATTCCCTGTTTCAAGCTTATTTTTGTCTAGAAACCTCTTTTGTTTCTCGCATCCTTCTATAGAGATTATACATAAATCCAAACCAAACTCTTCCTTTGACGGTCCGCAATTGGAGCGCTGGCGGACTTTTAAGGCGCAGAAAAAATAAACGGCCTTTTATAGATGATCAGAACGGGAGCAATTATGTCCATATGTGATTTTCACTAGTCCATTTGTCCAAATCCTTCATCCATTTCCTCTGATGTTCATCTGTCTTTTGGAATCCCCACTCTTTTAACGGCAACAAAGGCAAAAACGTTTCAGGATAAGCAGAAATTTTACAACTTGGATACAAGTTGCCCTCAAATAACGGAGCACCTGTTCTTCATGAACAGGTGCTCTTTGTTTCTTATGGAACAAGATTCTTCGTCAAATTTGGCCAACATCCTGCTTATTTCTTGGAATGTAAAACGTGAAGGAAGTACCTTCGTTCAGCATGCTGTGGACGGTGATCGATCCGTTGTGTGCATCGACGATGTTTTTAACGATCGCAAGTCCGAGGCCCGTCCCGCCTTTTCCTCTCGTCCTTGCTTTATCCGCCTTGTAAAAGCGTTCAAAAATAAACGGCAGGTCCTCTTCTGGGATGCCGCTGCCCGAGTCTTTCACGGCGATTTTCAGCCCGCTTTGCGCTGACTGCACATCGACATGTACGGTGCCGCCGGCATTTGTATGGCGGATCGCGTTGTCAATCAGGTTCGTTAATACCTGCTCCATTTTGTCCGGATCAAACACAAATTTGGCTTCGTGCAGATCAAGATTGTGAGAAAGCGTAATTTCTTTGTCACCGGCCACTCCGTAAAACTTTCTGAACACCCTCTCGAAAAATTCGCGGAGCTCCACCAGTTCTACGTTTAAGGAAATATGGCCCGCCTCCATTCTGGCAAGGTCCAGCAAATCATTCACAAGCCTTCCCATTCGTAAAGACTCGTCATAGATGACCTGCGCGATTTCCTTTTTTTCTTCCTCAGAGCTTGCAATGTCGTCAACGATTGCTTCACTGTACCCTTGAAGCATCGAAATCGGTGTTCTCAGCTCATGGCTGACATTGGCGATAAAATCTTTTCTCAGCTTATCAAGCCGTCTTTCCTCCGTCATATCCCTCAAAACGGCGACCGCTCCGCGCACATGTGACTGATTGTACAGCGGACTCATGAGCAGCACCCATGTTCTGCCTTGCAGGGTCATTTCAATCATCTGCTCCTTCTCCGTGCCGACGGTGTTTTGAAAAAGCTCACGCGCTTCAGGAGGCAGTTCATGGCCTTCTTTTACATTCATGTTCTGCTCATAATACCACGCCTGTAAAAAGCGTTCAGCCGGAGGGTTAGTCACAAGGATCGTCCCGTCGATATTGATGGTGATCACGCCGTCAGCCATACTGCTTAAGATATTCGACAAATGCTCCTTTTCCTGATTGAGCGCTGTAATATGGAACTTCAGCTGGCGCCCCATTTGGTTAAAGGCAATCGCCAGCTCGCCGATTTCATCCTGGGTCAGGATCGGAATCTTCGTATCAAACTTCCCTTTTGCAAGATCCTGTGCACCCTGCCGCATTTTTCTGAGCGGGTAGGTAATCCGGCTTGACAGGAAGAAAGCGAAAATCGTCGTTAACACAATCGCAATCGCAGCGGCAAAGAGAATATACCTTGTCGTATGCTGTGTCGTATCTTTCACGGCAAGAAGCGATTGAGAAAGAAACACCATGCCTTCATCTTCGCCTTTCCCGTACGGTACACCGACAATCAGCTGATCGTTCTTTTGATCGGAGATGACCGTCCGCTTCTGCACTTTTTGATGCTTCTGAAGCGCTTCGTTCAGATCGGAATCATTTTTAATATCTTTTAATGTAATGGAAGCCACTTTTTGATTTTCCCGCGGTGAATACCAATATTCATTCTCATTTTTGATAACGGTGATGCTCGTCAGTTCATCGGCAAGCTCCCATGTGATCGATCTGGCCGTCTCCTGGTCTTTATGGTTTTCCATGATGACGGCCACCTTGCTGGCGAGCTTTGTCAAATCAGCTTCCGCTTCATCGACATGGTAGTTTTCAATAAACTCAAGCAGAAAGAACGTAAGGATAAATAAGACAAATGAAACCAAAAGCAGTATGGTAAACCACAGTTTACCGACTACGCTCTTCCAAAACTTCATTCGTTTCCGACCTCAAATTTATACCCGACACCCCATACTGTTACGATTTTTTTCGCAGCTTTCGGCGAGACTTTGTTCAATTTTTCACGTAGACGTTTAACATGGGTGTCGACCGTTCTCAAATCGCCGAAAAACTCGTATTGCCATACTTCCTTCAGCAGCTTTTCACGATCGTATACTTTATCAGGAGTTTTGGCCAGGAAGTAAAGCAGTTCATATTCTTTCGGCGTCAGGCTGACTTCGGTTCCGTCCGCCATAACTCTGTGAGCATCGTGATCAATGGATAAGTGAGAAAAAACAAGAACATTTTTTGCCGTTGTATCTGTATTCAGATAAGAGGTTTGCGATGATCTTCTCAAGAGCGCTTTGACTCTCAGCACCACTTCCCTCGGACTGAAAGGTTTTACAATATAGTCATCGGTTCCGACTTCAAAGCCCTGCACCCGGTTCGCTTCTTCGCCTTTCGCCGTCAGCATGATGATCGGAGTGGCTTTTTTGTCGCGTACTTGGCGGCATACTTCAATGCCGTCGGTTCCTGGCATCATCAAATCGAGCAGGATTAAATCGTATTCGTTGCCCAGGGCTTTATCGATGGCTTCGTCGCCATTCTCGGCTTCCTCGATCTTATAATTTTCCCTTTCCAGGTACATTTTTAAAAGTCGTCTGATTCTTGCCTCATCGTCTACTACTAATATTTTTGTCTCTTTCGTCTGTTCCATCGTAAACCTCCTGATTTGAATCTTCTTACATTCATTTTATTAGAAAAGCGATCGTAAGCCAAGCTAAGAATGGCCTTTCCCAATTTAAAACGATAAGCTGCGGAAGGCCCGGCGAAAAGCCCGGACCTTCCTGCACCGCACGGATCATGCATAAGAGTGAAGTCCAGCGATGACAAGGTTTACAAAAATAAGATTAAACATAATAATGGCAAAACCGATAACGGCAAGCCACGCCGATTTTTCGCCGTGCCAGCCTCTTGAAAGCCTGAGATGCAGATAAGCTGCATAAAACAAAAATGTAATCAGCGCCCAGACTTCTTTCGGATCCCAGCCCCAGAATCTGCTCCATGCCAGCTGTGCCCATATCATTGCGAAAATAAGCGCGCCAAGCGTAAAAACCGGAAAGCCGATCGAAACGGATCGATAGCCGATTTCATCGACAAGGTCAAGGTTCACATTTTTCACGAGCGGCTGAAGAAGCTGACTGATGCGTTTTCTGATGATCAGCCTGATGACACCGTAAAGCAATGCGCCGGTTCCAAACGACCAGAGAACCGTATTCAGCTTCCGTCCTGAAAAAATAGGCGGCACATTGACAAGCGGCTCCATTCTCTCCTCTGTTAAAAGTTCGCCTTTGTTCGGCCCGATCAGAGCGGGAAGCTCGTAAATCATGACGTCTTCCTGGTTGTCTTTATCAATCCACTTGAACTGCGCTTCATAGCCCCCAATGCGGAATGAGGTCGTGACAAGGATAAACGCGAGCGTTGTCACGAGCATAAACATGACAAATTCGAGCCAGAACGTTTTTTTGCCAGGCTGTGACTGATCCACATGCTTGAGCAGAAAGATCACGCCGGCGACAAAGCTGATGGCGAGAATCGCCTGGCCGAGAGCTGCAGTCGTAACATGAATATAAAGCCAGTTGCTTTGAAGCGACGGAATCAGCGGTGTGATATCGGTCGGAAACATGCTGGCATATGCGATTAACAGCAGGACAACGGGCAGTGTAAACAGCCCCAAAGCAGACAGCTTGTAAATAAAGTAGATGATGATGAACGCCAGAACGAGCATCATGCTGAAAGCAGTTGTAAATTCGAAAAGATTGCTGACCGGTGCGTGTCCGGAAACGATCCATCTCGCAATAAAATATCCAAACTGGCATACAAATCCGATGATCGTGATCAACACTGCGATCGACGCCCAGCGGTTCTTCTTCTTCCGGTCTGAAGCCTTGCTCCTGATGGAGCCGCCAAAAAAGAAGACCGCTGAGAGATACAAGAGAAATGCCGCGTACAATAAATTGCCGCTTAACTCTGCCATGAAAACCCCTCCCTATGCTGGCCGTTTATTTTTTTCCTTTGACAGTTCTTTTTGATCGGCCGGTTCGGATATCCCCGTATCCTCAAGTACGGCCTTCAAGTCCTGTTTCAGCCCGTACCAGTTTTTATTCGTATGTCCGGCGACGAGCACATGCCCGTCCAGCGTTCTGAGCCAGATCCTTCTGTGGTGCCAGTACATCCCCTGGATGACGCCGATCATAAAGATGGCGCCGCCGACCATGAGCACCCACAAAGTCAAATCTTTTCTAATGGTGAGGCCTGAGAGATTTTTCGTTTCGACGTGGTCAAACTTCATTTTGTATTTATTGTCGTCAGAACCTTCGATTGTTTCCTGAATCGCAACGAAACTCTTTTCTCCTTTAGGCTTATCCGGGGCGGTGATCTGGAATACAAAAGCCGGATTGTTCGGATTCCTCGTTTTCGTGCTCGGCTCCCCGTCTTTGTTAAAATAAAAGTCCGGCAGGTAGCTTGCAATATGAACTTTGTAACCGTTGCCAAGATCATATTCCGGCTTCGGCTCCAAGAGGTTGATTGCCACTTTGCCGAAAGATTTCCCGCTGTCTTTTTCAATCAGCTGAAAGACCATTTTGTCGAGCTCGCCTTCCTTGTAAGTCAGCTGATAGAGTGCATATGAACCGAATTTCAGCGGGTCATTGACCCTGATCTTGCCGCTTTTCACTTTCTTCAATTCAGGCGCTTCACCCGGGAGACTGTCATTTTTTCTTTCATATAGTTCAACATCGGTTTGATATGTTTTTGCGACAGTACCGTCACCTGCTTTAGTAATCGCCTCTGAAAATACTTCTTTTTCTTTTTCACTGTCGTACATTTCTTTTGTAAACCGGTTGTTTTTCAAGTAGTAATGGCCGTCAGTTCCCGGGATGGGCACGGTCTCCCCTTCCCTGATCCAAAGGGTTTCGTCGACATACATGCCCGGAACAAATCTGAGCATGACACCGATGAGGAATATGATCAGCCCGATATGGTTCACATATGGGCCCCATCTTGAAAAACGGCCTTTTTCCGCAAACAGGTTTCCGTTTTCTTCTTTGACTCGGTATCGTTTTTTCTTCAGTTTACCGACGATTTGTGATCTGGTGTCTTCAGACATGTCCGCTTCCGTCCGGCTGAAAAGGCGCTGCCTCTCCATAAAGTTCGGATTTCTCGTGACGCCCTGATTTTTCAGCGCCCTGTACAAAGGAACGACCCTGTCAAGGCTGCAGATCACAAGCGATATGCCGATTGAAGCAACCAGAACAATAAACCACCATGAACCGTAAAGATTGTGGAAACCGAGAGTATAATAGATTTGTCCGAGAAGCCCGTATTGTTCGCTGTAGTATGTATCAGCCTGCGCACCCGGCGGCAGGAACATTTCCTGCGGGAAAATCGTTCCAAAAGCAGATGCTGTCAGCGTAATGACGATCAGCCAGACGCCGACCTTTACAGACGAAAAGAAATTCCATATTTTATCTACGATTGTTTTGTTATATGTTTGAGAGCGTCTCGCACTTCCGTCATACCGCATGTCAAGGAGTTTGGCATCCTGTTTGACGAGCGGCTTTCCGCACGATTCACACAAAACGGTGCCCGTCGGATTCACATGGCCGCATTCGCATTTGATTTCTTTCATCATGACGATCCCTCTGGTTTGATCATATTCATATAATCATGGATCATTCGTTCTGTCATCGTGCCAGACACGACTTTGACAATCTCTCCGTCAGGATTGATCAAAAACGTGGTCGGCAGCGGTGTGACATCGTATGCGTTCAGAACCTGCCTGTCTTTATCAAGCACAACCGGAAAATTGACGCCGTAGTCTTTCATAAAGTTTCGGACGGCAAGGTTTGATTCGCCGACATTGACGGCGACGATTTCAACCCCTTGATCCTTAAACACTTTATATTGATTCGCCATGTAAGGAAATTCTCTTTTGCATGGTTCGCACCATGTTCCCCAAAAGTTTAAAAATACCCCTTTGCCTTTTAACTCGTTCAGCTTGAGACGGTTGCCGTCAACATCCTCCAGCGAAAAATTGGGAGCTTTTTCCCCCACCGCCACACTCTCCGTCTTTTGAAACACGGCGCTGTACAGCGTGTAGCCAAGCGCTGCAAGCAGCACAAGGAGGATGCCTGTCCGAATGTAAAAACGCTTTTTTTTCATAATCCGCCCCCTCATTTAGACATTCAGTATCATTATATCATCTCATGACTGCCTGCCATTTGCCTTTTTTGAAGGTTGTGTGAAAATTTAGAAAGCCGCTTTACCGTGTTCAGCCAATGCCCTGAGCCTTTTCACTTCATGAGGCGTGAGCTCTCTTTTTTCCCCGGTTTTCAAGCCTGCCAGGTTCAAAAAAGCGTACTCTTCCCTTTTCAGCTTGAGCACTTCGTGTCCGATGGCTTCAAACATTCTCCTGACCTGACGGTTTCGCCCTTCATGGATTGTGATTTGGACGATGCTAGTCTGCTTTTTCTTATCGAGTGACAAAAGCTTCACTTTTGCCGGAGCTGTCTTTCCTTCCTCAAGGCGTACGCCCCGCTCAAGTTTTTTTAAATTCTCCTTTAAAGGAATGCCTTTCAGCTTTGCCACATACGTTTTATTAATTTCGTATTTCGGGTGCATCAATTTATTGGCGAAGTCCCCGTCATTCGTTAACAATAAGAGGCCGCTTGTATCATAATCAAGCCTTCCGATCGGATAAATCCGCTCCTCCACCTCTGTGAAAAAGTCGGTCACAACTTTCCGGCCTTTATCGTCTTTAACCGCTGATATAACCCCTCTCGGTTTATACAGGAGAAAATAAACGGGTTCTTCGCTTTCAAGCTGGACGCCGTTTACCTCGATCCGGTCTGAGCTTGATACTTTAACGCCGAGCTCTCTGACGGTTTTGCCGTTGACCGTGACTTTCCCTTCTTTTATAAGTTCCTCCGCCTTTCGCCTTGATGCAATACCGGCGTGGGCGATTACTTTTTGAAGTCGTTCCATATCTTTCACCTCATGTATTATCTTACTTTTTTCCAGACCAACAAACAAGTTTGCGGGCGCCTTCTTCCTTAGGAAAGAAGCACTCCGCCCTTAAATGTATCCTTTCTCACGTCAAAAGTAAAACAGTTTTGGCTAGAAAAGCAAAAAAGCGCCTGTTGATCAGGCGCTTCCAAACAGCAATGTTACAATAATCACAGACGCGATAATCCCCGCTAAATCAGCAAGCAGTCCCACTTTTAAAGCATCCCCCATTTTCTTGATTCCGACCGCGCCGAAATAGACGGTCAAAACATACAGCGTCGTGTCTGTCGATCCCTGCATGACAGAGGCCAGCCGGCCGATGAACGAATCGGGTCCGTAAACTGCGATTAAATCGGTCGTCATGCCGAGCGCCGCCGTTCCCGAAATCGGCCGGATCAGAGCCAGCGGAACCACTTCCGTCGGAATTCCCACGGCGGAAAATACCGGCTTTAAAAGATTCATAAAAAAATCGAGCGCCCCTGAAGCACGGAAAACGGTGATCGCTACAAGCATACCGACCAAATAAGGGATAATGGAAAACGCAATTTGGATTCCTTCCTTCCCTCCCTCAACAAACGCTTCATAAGTCGGGACTTTTTTGAATGTACCATACAGCAGAATCGTGGCGATGATAAACGGGATAAGGGCCAGAGAAAGCCAATTGATGAATTCCAAATGCTCACCCCTTCTTTTTTCTTCTATAATAAAAGTATCGGTCGATGAAGATCGCAAAGATTCCCGATATTAAAGTCGCCAAAATGGTCGGCCCGACGATGTCTGTCGGCGCCTTTGCATCATATGTCATCCTGACCGCGATGACGGTCGTCGGAATCAACGTAATGCTTGACGTATTGACCGCCAGAAAGGTGATCATTGAGCGGCTCGCTTCCCTGCGGTTCCGGTTGAGCGCCTTCATCTGTTCCATTGCTTTAATGCCGAGCGGTGTCGCCGCATTGCCCAATCCGAAAAAGTTGGCCATTAAATTGGATAAAATATACCCCATCGCCGGATGATCCGGAGGGATCTCGGGAAACAGCTTTGAAATGAACGGCCGGCACAACCTGCTGAATTTTTCGAGAAGCCCGGATTGTTCGGCGATTTTCATCAGCCCCAGCCAAAAAACAAGGACGCTCATCAGGCCGATCGAAATCGTGACAGCTTCCTTCGAACCTTTAAATACGGCCTCATTGACTTCCTGAACCGTTCCGTTGAAAAGCGCAAACACCAGACCGATCACCGTTAAGCCGACCCAGATTATATTGACCATGATGAACCGCCTGCCGCTTTTTGGAATACGGATTGAAAGGTCTCGAAAAACGATTTTTTCGGCTTTTTGTTGCGTTCGTTTTCATAATAGATCGGTACACTTGCAATCGTTTTTCCGTTGAACATGACGTTCATTTCCCCGATGATGTCCGGGATTTCTTTTTTGTTTTTACGCCACGATTTTTTCGGTTTAAGAAGCTCGATGTCAACCTTCACGTCTTCTTTTTCATCTTCGTTTAACAAATATGTGACATCCCGTTTAATAAAAGCTTTATTCCCGTAAAAAGAGTCTTTTAATTTCGGAACCTCGCCTTTTTTGGCGATGATATATGTTTTGTAGTGGCCGTATACATAGTTGAACATGTTCATATGATCATTCCAGTCGTCAGGGGCATTGATGGTGACGGCGATCAAATCGGTTCCGTCTTTCGATGAAGTGGAGACGAGCGTGCGCTTCGCCAGCTTGGTATATCCCGTCTTCCCGCCTGTACTGTATTCGTAAAGCCCTGTTAAAAGCTTGTTTTTATTTCTCCAGATGCCTTGCATCGTTTCTGCCTTATAGCGCTTCGTTCCGGCGATTTTTTGGTACGTTTCGTTTGTCATCGCATATTTCGTCAAAAGCGCCATATCATAGGCCGAGGAATAGTGGTCAGGGTGATCATCGAGTCCGTGCGGATTGCGGAACAGGGTGTTTTCCATGCCAAGGTCGGCCGCTTTTTGATTCATCATGTAGACAAACCCTTCCAGGCTTCCGCCCACATGCTCAGCAATCGCAACGGCTGCGTCATTTCCCGATCTCAGCATCAAACCGTAAACAAGGTCCTTGAGCTTCACCTTTTGCCCGCTTGTCAAATAGATTGATGATCCCTCCGTTTTGACCGCCCTGTCGCTGACCGTGACTGTCTCATCCAATTTGCCCGATTCCACGGCCAAAATGGCTGTCATAATCTTCGTAATGCTTGCAATGCGCCGTTTTTCATGCTCATCCTTCGCAAACAATACCCGTCCGGATTGCCCGTCCATGACAATCGCGCTTCTTGCGCTGACATGAAGGGAAGGCTGTGCTTCAGCGATTTGGTATGAAGAGCATAAAAGAGAGCATATGATGATGGCTGCTGCAGCCTGTTTTAGAAAAAAGCGCATTTTTTCTCACGTCCTTGTGGTTGTTTGTACAAGTTTATGCGCTTGTCTTTCCGTTATGAACACCAATTGGATGATTCCCCGAGAAAAATCTCAAGCAACATTAAAACTCCCCCTTTCATGAAAGGGGGAGTTCCGGCACACGGTTCATTTAAGCTATGATCTCGGCTGAACCATCTTCATCCGATAGTCAGTCGCATAGTATTCCAATTCTTCTCTCATCGATTGATATTCTGTTTCAAGCGAAGCCATCAAATTTTTTAATGAGGCCGGCGCTGGTTCGTGAAAGCAAATGGCGTTTTTTCCCGTGTAGGCCGCTCTGCTGTCTTCGTACCAAGTATCTTTTTTCGGTGTAAAAAATTCTTCTATGCATCGATGATAGATCTGATAGAGCGTCCTTTCGGCGGCAGCGTCCTGAAAAGGAACCTGCTTCAGCCTGATTCGGCAAGCCAGAAGCCCTTCTTCACAGTAAACCGCCAGTTTTCTCAAGTTGCTGAGGACATCGCGATAATAATCTCTGCTCCCGGGCTCTTCGGCTTCAAGGGATGAGAGCGTCGTTTCGTTTAAATAATCGCTTAGCGTCTGAACGGTCTGTGCTAAAAATTCGCCTGCCTGCTCGGTTTGGGCTCTTGCCATAGATTTTCCCATTGGTGTCGGCACCCTCTCCTCATCGCTTTGTTACAATCGTATTCTTTCATGCATGAAATTAAACATAAAAAATACGATAATATATATTATCATACTTCGGTCCTTAAGGTGAGTCTATTTTAAATCTTCGAACGTCTGGTTAAAGTTCTCAAAGAACAGATCGGCTTCTTCCTGAACCCCGTCTTCTTCTACATTTTCGGGCAGCGGCGGAAGCTCTTCAAGCGTTTTTAAGCCGAATTGTTCAAGAAATGTTTCGGTTGTACCGTACAAGATTGCCCTGCCCGGTCCGTCCGCCCGGCCTACTTCGCACAACAGCGCTTTTACGACAAGGCTCTGGAGAATCCGTTCAGATTTGACCCCTCTGATCTCCTCGACTTCCGCTCTCGTAATCGGCTGCTTATATGAGACGATGGCCAAAACTTCGAGGGCAGCCTGAGAAAGCCCTTTTGAAGGGGCTTCAATCAGCTTTTTCAAATAGACGGCGAATTCTTTTTTGGTCGAAAGCATGTACGTATCCGCGTACTCGACAAGCTCGATGCCCCTGTCTTCTTTTTCATAGGTTTCTTTGACATCGAGCATAATATCCTGAAGCTCGGCTTCATCGATCTCCAAAACGGATAATAGCTGTTTTTTTGTCAGGCCCTCGTCGCCGGCGGCATACAAAAGCGCTTCGACAATGGCTTTCCAATTCACGATATCAAGCGTCATGAATCGCTTCACTCCCTGTTATGTAAATGTCTGAAAAGTTGTGTTCCTGCTCAATGATGATCAGCTGGTTTTTCATCAGCTCCAAAATCGCCAAAAACGTCACAACGAGATGCTCTTTCTGTTCGTATGGGAACAGTTCCATAAAATGCATCCTTTGACGGGACGATTTCAAACAATCGACGATTTGCGTCATTCGTTCTTCTATCGGTATTTCCTGTCTTGAAATTCTAGTTTCAGACGGCCGGTTGATTTTTTTGCGGTTCAGCACCTTTTGAAACGCCCCGAGCATGTCGTAAACGGTGACGGACAGCTTTTGCTCGCTGAGTTTGATTTCCTTGGCATAGTCGCTTAAATCGCTCGGCGGCTTCGCGAATGCTTTTTGCCGCTCTTCCTCGCGCTCCTTCAAATTTTGCGCGGCACTTTTGTATTTTCTGTACTCTATTAATTTTTCAATCAATTCTTCTCTCGGGTCCTCTTCCTCCTCGAGAAACTCTTCGTCAAACAGCTCCTCTTCCTGCTTTGGAAGGAGCATTCGGCTTTTAATGCTGAGAAGGGTCGCAGCCATCACCAAATATTCACTGGCCACGTCGAGCTCAAGTTCGCGCATCGTATGCACATATAATAAATACTGCTCGGTTATCTTCGCAACAGGTATGTCATAAATGTCTATTTCAAGGCGGTTGATTAAGTGCAGCAGCAGATCCAGCGGCCCTTCAAACGCCTCGATTTTCACCTGATATTCCATGTTCATTTCTCACCATTTTCAAAATCGCTTCTAAGCCGGCTAAAACTGGCTACCCTTTAGTATAAATTACGCGTCTGCATGAAGTCCAATATAATTTAAGAAGCTTTGGCATTCGCCTATACGATTTGAGCGTATGCTGCATAGAATACTGTGTAAAATCTTAAACCTGAGGAGGGAACAACATGGGAGGTAAAGGCTTCGGCTACGGCGGAGGATTTGCTTTGATTGTCGTTCTGTTTATTTTGTTGATTATTGTAGGAGCGGCATGGATCTATTAACATAAAAATGAGAAGCGTCCGTTACCCGGGCGCTTTTTTCATAGCCTGGATATATCTCCATTTTTCCTCCGTTCCGTTCTTATGATACACTTTAACGGAAACTTAAAGGAGGATGTCAGATGTATCCCCAAGCTTATATCGATTACCTGGCCGAATTCCACGGGTCAAGGGATTATTTTGAATGCCACGAAATTTTAGAAGACCATTGGAAAAAGGACAATCCCGGCGAGCGGAAATCATACTGGGTTGGATTGATTCAGCTGGCAGTCGCACTCTATCATCAGCGGAGAAACAATTTTGCCGGTGCAGAGAGATTAATGGCGAACAGCATCCGCATCCTGGTGTCCGAAAAAGACGCAGTCGAATCGCTCGGATTGGATTACAGCCGCTTCATCAAGCTGTTAAGGAAGACTTACCAAAAAATTAAAGCCCATTCTCCTTATGAAAGCATCATGCTTCCAATCACAGATGAATCTTTGATCAAAGCATGCCGGAAACAATGTGAAAAAAAGTCGTATGAGTGGGGAGCAAACGATCCACCGGACGCCTTCATCATTGATAAACACCTGCTGAGAGACCGGACTGAAGTGGTTGCCGAGAGGGAAAAACAAATCGAACGGCGAAAAAAGAGCAGAGGCTAGAAGCCTCTGCTCATTGGTTATATGTGATGTCTTCATTTTCGTGATCCTGACAGCGCTCAAAGAATCCTTTAGTTAATTCATTCGGAACCAGCGGTTTAGGTGCAAACATTTGCGAAATGGCCGACACCATTTTTTTGCCGATTCCTTGATGACGGTGAGACGGGTTTACACTGATATGCTTGATCTCGACTTCTTCTTCTCTTTTCTCTACTCCTACACAGCCGACAATATCCTCGCCTTCTTTCCATAGGAACAGCTGCCTTTCAGTGTCCGTTTCATAGTCTTTAATTGTCTGCTGAAGCTGCTTGACGTCCTTCTCATTCGGCATAAACGAAAGGAGCCCCATCGCAATCTTTTCGAATGACTTTTTATAACGAATTAACATAAATACCCCTCAATATATCAAAATGTGGATCTAACGAAGGCTAGTCGCTTCACATCACATTATAAACATTTTTATAACCTTTTTAAACTCTTTTTCGGTAATTATTGAAGCGACCGGGTCAGGTTCGCCATTTCAATCGCTGCCGCGGCAGCTTCTGCACCTTTATTTCCGGCTTTTGTTCCGGCGCGTTCTACCGCCTGCTCGATCGTGTCTGTCGTCAATACGCCGAAGATCACCGGAACGCCTGTTGACATGCTGCTCGCCGCAATCCCCTTTGCCGCTTCATTGCAGACATAGTCATAGTGGCTTGTCGCTCCTCTAATGACCGTGCCCAGTGTAATCACGGCGTCGTATTTTTTCGTTTCAGCCATTTTTTTGGCGATCAGCGGAATCTCGAATGCTCCGGGAACCCAGGCGACATCAATATCATCAGCTTTGACCCCATGTCTCAACAGCGTATCTTCTGCACCGCTTAGAAGTTTGCTTGTAATAAAATCGTTGAACCTTGACACAACGATCCCAATTTTCAAATCTGTTCCAATTACATGACCTTCTATTTTATTCATATGAATCCCGTCCTTTTTTGTGATTGATTTTAGTTTAAAAATGAAGCATATGCCCCAATTTTGATTTTTTCGTTTTTAAGTACTTTTCATTGTCTTTTTTTGTCTCCATCTGCAGCGGCACCCTGTCTGCGATCGTCAGTCCGTAGCCTTCGAGACCGGCAATCTTTCGCGGATTGTTCGTCAGCAGCTTCATTTGTTTCACGCCGAGGTCTCTTAAAATTTGGGCGCCGATCCCGTAGTTGCGAAGATCTGGGAGAAAACCGAGCTTTTCATTAGCCTGCACGGTGTCATATCCTTCTTCCTGCAGTTTATAAGCTTTCAGTTTATTGATTAAGCCGATTCCTCTTCCTTCCTGTCTCAAATAAAGGAGCACGCCCCGGCCCGCTTGTTCGATTTGCGCGAGTGCGGCAGCAAGCTGCGGGCCGCAGTCGCAGCGGTAAGAGCCGAAAACATCGCCCGTCAGGCATTCTGAGTGTACGCGGACAAGGACAGGCTCGTCTCCGAAAGGTATATCGCCTTTGACGAGTGCTATATGTTCCTTGTCATCGATTTCGTTTGTATAGCCGTAAACCTTGAATGTGCCGAATTCGGAAGGCAGCGTAATCTTCACTTCTCGGTTGATCAGCGTTCCCTTGCTGTAGCGGTATTCGATCAAATCTTTAATCGTAATCATTTTCAAGTCGTGCTGGTCGGCTATTTTTTTGAGTTCAGGCACCCTTGCCATCGTGCCGTCTTCATTCATGATTTCGCAGATGACGCCGGCCGGCGCGGAACCGCACGCCTCCGCAAGGTCAACGGCCGCCTCCGTATGTCCGGCTCTTTTTAAAACGCCGCCTGTTTTCGCAATCAAGGGGAAAATGTGCCCCGGTCTTTTAAAATCGCCCGGAAGCGCGTGATCATCAATCAACGACATGACGGTCAACGACCGCTCTTGAGCGCTGATCCCCGTCTTTGTATCGCGGTGATCCACACTGACCGTAAATGCCGTGTGATGAGAATCGGTATTTTCGTCCACCATCGGATGGAGGTCGAGCCGTGAAGCGATCTCTTCATTAAGCGGCGCGCAGATCAAACCCCTTCCGTGCGAAGCCATAAAGTTGATCACTTCAGGTGTTGCGTATTCTGCCAGCGCAACGAAATCGCCTTCGTTTTCCCTGTCCTCGTCATCGACCACGATGATGACTTTTCCTTGCTTCAAATCGCGTATCGCTTCTTCAATTGTGTGAAACATAGGCGCGCGGCCTCCTTTCATTTAAAACCCGTTTTCTTTAAAAAACGATTCAGTCAATGGCTTTGCCTGTTTGTCTTGTTTTGCTTGGTGGAGAAACCGGTAAATGTATTTGCCGATCATATCGCACTCGATGTTGACGATGCTTCCGGGCTTTTTTTCCGAAAAAATCGTTTCATCCAATGTGTGCGGGATAAGCGAGACTGTTACTTGATCTTCCGTCAGTCCAAAAATGGTGAGGCTGACGCCGTCTACGGCGATCGAACCTTTTAACACAAGCATTTTGGCCAGTGAAGGGTCAAGTTTTAAATCATAGTATACGGCGTTAGCCGCTTTTTCTATGCGCACGATAGACGCGGTGCCGTCGACATGCCCCGACACCATATGCCCGCCGAAGCGGCCGTTTGCCGCCATCGCCCGTTCAAGATTGACGCGGCTTCCTTTTTTTAATGTGCCGAGTGATGTTGCTTTCAGGGTTTCAAGCATGACATCCGCCGTGAAACTGCCGGAACCGAACTCATTTACGGTCAGGCAGACTCCGTTGACAGCAATGCTGTCGCCAAGCTTCACATCCTCGGTCACTTTGTTGGATTGGATGACTAAAGACATGGCGCTTCCCGCCTTTTTCATGTCCAAAATCATTCCGACTTCTTCAATGATGCCTGTAAACATATGCCACCGCCTTATTCTTTTATCGGTTTTGCCGCCAGCTTTATATCCTGGCCGATTTTGGTAATGGTTGTGAAATGCAGTAAGGGGACATCTTTCATCGATTGAAAGCCTTCACCGGAGAGGATGCTGGGAGATTGCAGCCCTCCGATTAATTTAGGGGCAAGATAGAAGATCATTTGCTGATAGAGTCCTTCTTTGACGAAGCTTGCGTGAACCGTCGCACCACCTTCGACAAAGACTGAAGCGATACCTCGGTCTGCAAGGTGCAGAAGCACGTCGCGCACCGGAAGTTCATCCGCATCCAGCACGGTTACCTGTACACCTTCTTTTTCCAGGTTCCGAACCTTTTCGGGATCTGCCTTGGACGTCGTGTAAATCCAGGTTGCCGCTGCTTTATCCTGAATGACTTTTGACTGAAGCGGGATTGACAGCGTCGTATCGAGAACGACACGCACCGGCTGATTCACTGCACCGGGGAGACGGCATGTCAAACTCGGGTCGTCTGCTTTTATTGTGCCCGATCCCACTAAAATACTCTGGTGGTTTTTTCGGTATTGGTGAGCGTCCATCCGCGCTTCTTCAGAAGTAATCCATTTGCTGTCGCCTGTTGCGGTAGCGGTTTTGCCGTCAAGGCTGGCAGCTGCTTTTAATGTCACATACGGAAGGCCTGTCCGCATAAAATGCATGAACTTTTCGTTCAGCTCTTCCGCCTGTTCTTTGAGAACGCCTGTTTCGACCTCGATCCCGGCGCTTCTCAGCATCCCGATTCCTCTTCCGGAAACGAGCGGATTCGGATCTTCGGCCGCCACGACTACCCGCTTCAAACCGGAACGGATAATCAGTTCCGCGCAAGGAGGCGTTTTGCCGTAATGGCTGCACGGTTCAAGCGTCACATAAATGACGGCTCCTTCCGCATGGCGGCCTGCCATTTGAATGGCGTGCACTTCTGCATGCGCTTCGCCGTATTTTAAATGAGCCCCCATTCCGACCACTTCACCGTCTTTGACGACAACGGCTCCGACAAGCGGATTGGCTCCTGTCTGACCTTCACCCTGCTTCGCAAGCTCCAATGCAAGATTCATATAATGCGCATCTGTCATGAATTTCCCTCCCTTCTTCCAAAAAAATAACCCCGGATGTCGATCCGGGGGGTTGTTTTTGTGCATGAGAAATAAAACTATGCATCATCATTATTTTTCACATAGTCTCTTCATCCTTCTCCCATCCAGACTTTCACTGTCGGCTTCAGCTTCTCACTGAATCCACCGCTTTGCACGAAGCACAGCGGGTCACGGGCTCTAAAGCTGTCTCTCGCTTTATTACCGCCGGTCGGGATTTTCACCCAGCCCCGAAGGATACAATCGATATTTACTTGTCCTTATGCGTAATTATAGCGGCCGCATATTAAAATTGCAATGAAAACTGCTTGCACAAAAAAACCCTCTGAGAAACAGAGGGTTTTTAATCTGCCACCTTGACGACTTTGATTAATCCGTCGATTCTGTTGGCATTAGAGAAGTAGGCCTTTACTTTGTCTCCTTCTTTAATGTCGGACAGATCCTGGTTGAGATTTTTCGCATTGAAAATGATCTTCGTTCCGTTATCTGATACCCCGTGGTATTCAGTGCCGTCAATTTTGGTGATCTTATATTGATAAATGGTATAGTTCTTTTCCTCAGATGAGACGGTTTGGCTGAGCGCCGTTGAGACATCTTGAACGCTTCCGTTTTTTAAATAATAAAAGCCTCCGGCCAGTACGGCAGCCAAAACGAGCAGAACCGTGAGCTTGAATCTTATTTTCCCCATGATCAAAACCTCCAGAACACGTTCTGAACTATCCTATGTTTATTTCCTGTGAATGATGAAATAAAACATGTTCGATTCAGACGGAAAATATGTGGTTTTTAAGTATAACGCAAAATGAAGGGAAATCGTTTCATATTCAGACGAAATACTACTTATAACCTACGAATGTACATTCTGGTTTAGGGGTGTGTGTGTGAAAACAAGCTTGAAAATTGAGTCTAAATAACTATGTTTCAAGAAACCGTTTGTTCTGTTTTCTTCACTTTAGGTTTCGCTGTAAAAGTCGTTTCGGATGGTGATAACGGACTGGTTTTTAAGATACTCGCTGTCTTTCGTTTTGGCCCAGGCGAGAAACTTCACATGCTCGGAATGGAACAGGGCCTCGTGATGGGGCGAGCGACCAGCAGCCGCGCCGAGTCTGTGCTTGATACCGCGCACGAACTTCCAATATTGATAGAAAGGCAGTTTTAATTTTGTCATAAATCCTGCCGAGTCTTCAATCACATATCCTTCCTCTTCAATCGACGGGTCATTTGACACAGACAGGTACCATTTATAAAAATCGGTCCACTGGTCAAAAGAAATGACTTTTTGCTTACATTCTACGCGAAATGTCTCAGCAAAACAGAGGACATCTTCATACGGCAGCTTTTCATATTTCATCTGTCTTTTGACAATGTCGAGAAGGACAAGCTTATCCGATTTGTACTCGATAATGTGCGGATCTTTTTCTGGCAGCACGACTTCAAACACTAACGAAACATTGCGTGTTTTTACATATTCTTTTATATCCTCAATCTGAGATGCGTCAAACGTTTTGTGAAACAGCTCTTCCACCCATTTCGCATGGCCGTCTTTTTGTCCGCTTGCCGATGTATAAGATTTTGAGGTGAAGACGAGCTCATCGGTTTCAGAATTGTAGCCGACCGTTCCCAAAAATCCATTCGCCTTATCATAAACAGTGACCGGAAAGCGCAGCGTGTTAACGAGAACATGCATTTTCGTCGTCAGGCGTTCATCGATGTTGAAAAATTTGTTGTAGCTTCTGCTGACGATTTCCTTGGTGTTTCTGTTGATAAACAGCCCTCTTGCCTTCATGCTGACGCTGTCCCATTTTCTCTCCTGAAAAGCCTTCCTCGTAAAGTTAAAAGAGGAAATGCCTCCGCCTAATTTTTGCTCAGATACATAATCGTGTTCGTCCAAATGCTTTAGAAAATGGTCGACAGTCAGCTCCTCGTGTTCGTGATGAGAATCAAGCGAAGGAGAGGACGTTTTAAACACATCATTTTTTATCTCATGTGTTTGAATGCCAGACCGATCGATGGTGACAACCCTTAAATGCCCGCCGTGCTCCACCTGCCCTTCCAGGTTATATGATTTTGCGGCTGCATGCACTGGAAGCCGGAACATGTTTCTGTGCCCGTGGATTTGAATGATGTTCCGCCCTTCCATATTTTTCGTAAAGACATGGTCGATATCTGTCTCATATCCGCCGACACCGTTGATCAGCTGACTGGTAGCTGTAAGCAGAAGGTTGTCAGGAAGCGCGGAAATACCTCCGTGCGTGATGATGTAAGTATCTTCTCCATACGTGAAGTAGACAATTTGGTGGAAGCGCCTGGCCAGTTCCCTGATATCTTTTTTGTCAAAGCCTGCTTCGTCTAATTCCGGTTTTGTCTTCTTGTTGAATACGCTGCTTCTTGTTTCTTCATCATGCCCGTATTGCTTCAAATATTTATCATGATTTCCTTCGAGCAAAATCACATTTTTACGATCTTTGATACTGAGCAGGAATTGAACGACTTTTGCGTTTTCTATTCCTCTATCAAGCATATCACCTGTAAAAATATATAACTCGTCATCTTCGAGTCTGCCTTTCAAATAAGAATCCAGCACCGTAAAACAGCCGTGCACATCCCCGATCACATGTATTTTTTCATAACTGTCGAGCCGCCTCGGCTTATACTGCATCACATCGTCAAATTCTTCCGGCTTGATGACCGTTGTCCAGGAAGGCGCCGGTTCGGTTAAAATCCGCTCGTGCATGGCGTGAACCACGCTGTCGGGCACCCGCTTATGCTCAGCCCTCTCCCGGTTTCTCAACAGAGCGGTCTCAAGCGGAATATCGGAAAAATCAACCACATACGCTCTGTAGCGATACTTTAAAACGAGAGCTTTATAGCTTGAAATCATGCTTGGTTTCGCATGTGTGGCATCAACAACGGTGAATTCCCCCCTTTCCATCCTTTCTTCAAGGAGGGTGAACAAAAGCTTCCATACTTTTCCGTCATTTTTTTGAGAAATGTCGTATTTCCCTTCCAAATTTAACACGGGTGACTGATGGATCAGCCTCAGCTGATCAGCAGACAGTGTATATTGATTCAATTGATGATCCCTGATCCAGGTTGATTTTCCGGTGCCAGGGCAGCCTCTAAGCAGTACCAAAGTCCTCATTATTGATCTCCTTATTTAGTTCTGATAAGTTTTATTATAAAAAAATTTAGCATCCCTTCCAAGAATATACGTCCTTATTTGCATTTTGTTTCAAAAAATATCCCCTAAAGGGGACTTTTTACGTGTTATTTCACACCTATCCTCTTTTTATCGGACATAAAAAAGGCAGTGCTCATATAAGCGAGCACTGCCCTTTGACGGAATATTATGTTACATTTCGTTCTCCGATATGAATCGGTGACGTTTTGGCAGATGTTACGTTTCTCTCAGCAACATGTACCGGTGTGGATGTTACATTTCTCTCAGCGATTTGCACCGGTGTGGACGTTACGTTTCTCTCGGCGATTTGCATCGGTGCGGACGTTACATTTCTCTCGGCGACTTTCATACCATCTGTTTGCGTCATCAGCACAGCACTTGCCAGAGAAAGTCCTGCTACTGAAGCAGCGGCGGTTAACAACAGTTTAGATTTCATACGACCAGTCCCCTTTTTTCATTTGTTTTCGAGCACTGAATACCGTTTGATAGAAATAAACAGAGTCGCTCAAGCGCCCAATTTCATTATAGTATTCAGCAGCTTCCAATGCCAAGTCCTCAATATCGGGATACATCTTTTTTGACCCGAGCAGCTGAAAAGTTTCCAGCATTTGAGCTCTTCCGTCATCATCAAGATACAAGGCTTTCAAAAAATGAAATTTTGATAGATAGATCGAATCGTCTGATCGCCGGGCGATGTCAATCCCTTTGTTTAACGCGTCATCCGCCTGTTCCAGCTGCTTCAGCTTGAAATATGCATGTGCAAGACTAAAAAACGCTTTTGGGAGAATATCTGATGACTCTTCTTGATAAATCGCAGCAGCTCTGTTGAAGTATTCAGCCGCCCGATTAAAATCCCCCATCTTATAATAGCAGTTACCCAAATTGTAATAGGTGTGTCCTTCCAATATGAGCTGGCCTTTCTCCTGTGAAAGCTTCAGCGCCTTTTCAAGATGCGAAAGCGCTTTTTCATTCGAATCCAGATCGTCATAGTTGCCTGCGATGACGAACTCGCATTGGATTCTCCGAACCGTGTAAGTTTCATGCGCCTGGTAGGTTTCAATCGCTTGAAGCGCATAATTCATCGACACGTGGCTCTGTTTCATATGATAAAACACTTCAGCCATTTTAAAATGAAACTCGGCTCTCTCTATTTCGTCCTCGACATGCAGCAGCTTTTTTTCGGCGCGCCTGTAAAAAGAGATCGCTTTAATATAATCATGGTTTTTATATTCATACATCCCTCTAAAAAAATTGAAATAATATTCAAGCAGGCCTGTCAGCTTTCCTTGTTCATCTTCGATATCTTTTAATATTTCAGAAAAGTCAGGCGGGGTTTCGCCTTCTTCCAATGGTTTTACGTAATCAAGCATAATTCTGTGTCTGAATTCCATTAAGGCGTAATACAATAATAAGTCTTGATCTTCTTCCATTTGAGAAATTTCGCGCTCAATTTCTGCCTTCAGCATTTCGGCGTCCGTAACATTGAATTTGCGTATCGCGTTATACCAGTCATTAATTTTTACGCCGACTGCAGTCGATGGGATTTTTACGCTCACCCCTTACGCCCCTTCCTTTTATACAGATTGCGTTCTCTTTCTAGCTCTTCACTTGAATATATTTTACATAAAGGGTCATTTTTTCACAATTATTTTATTTATTAGGATCATCATTTCCTAGCAAAACGCGGTCGAAGAATCGGTCCCTGGTCCTATTGCATCTGGAAAATGAACACCGTTTCAGACAAAAAAACAGCCCGGCTTAGCGGGCTGTTTCTTCGCTTTCTAATTATGCGTCAAATACTTCGACTTTTTCCATGCCTTGTCCCTGCTCCATTGAAGTGACAGCATCAAGACCTGATGTGACTTTTCCAAAAACAGTGTGTACGCCGTTCAAGTGCGGCTGAGGCTCATGGACGATAAAGAATTGGCTGCCTCCAGTATCTTTTCCTGCGTGAGCCATTGAGAGAGAACCGGCTTCGTGTTTATGCGGATTCCCTTCTGTCTCGCATTTAATCGTATATCCAGGTCCGCCTGTTCCGGTGCCGTGCGGGCAGCCTCCTTGGCTGACGAAGCCCGGAATGACGCGGTGGAACTTCAACCCGTCATAGAACCCTTCGTTTGCAAGTTTTTCAAAGTTGGCGACAGTTCCCGGCGCCGCTTCCGGATATAGTTCAAACTCGATTTTTTTGCCGTTTGTCAGTTGTATGTATCCTTTTTTAGCCATCTTGATTCTCTCCTTTCATTTCACAAGGGTCATTATATCATATCAAAGAAGCACAGAGCCAATCTACCTGAAATAAACGGCGCTCTTGCATCACTTTTGTAAAAGATTTTAAAAAAAG
This sequence comes from Bacillus sp. FSL W7-1354, assembly GCF_038002405.1. Classification (NCBI taxonomy): domain Bacteria; kingdom Bacillati; phylum Bacillota; class Bacilli; order Caryophanales; family Bacillaceae; genus Bacillus; species Bacillus sp. FSL W7-1354. The sequence goes on from NZ_JBBOCL010000001.1 coordinate 1,506,511, forward strand.
GTTGAATCGCCTGTGAAAATCATGAATGATAAAAGAGCGTGTGATACGATACCCGGAGGGCATTTGACTTGAAGAAAAATGGATCTCTTTTTTTCTTTGAAACCTCTCTCATCTTTCATCCGTCTATATTTCGGAACGCATTATTTCCGTTCCGGCAGGCTTCTTTAAAAGTACAGCAATTCTGCCTGAAGCCTGCATTTTTAAGGAGGGCATTGAGCTTGAAAAAATCGATACTAGGAATCTTTACAGCATTGTGTCTGCTCATTTTCCCGCAGGTCAGCTTTGCTGACGCCGCAGTGGGTGATGTGATCGTCACGCTGGGGAAAGACTTGTCAAGCCAGGACAGACAAAAGGTATTAAAAGAAATGAATGCGCCTGAAAATGCGACCATCATCGAGGTGACAAATGATGAGGAGCATAAATATTTAGGGGATTATATACCGAAAGCACAAATCGGAACAAGAGCGATTTCTTCTTCTTCGATTACCGTAGCGAAAAAAGGCACCGGTTTGGAAGTGCAGACACACAATATCAGCAGAATTACGGATGAAATGTATTTAAACGCGCTGATGACAGCCGGTGTAAAAGACGCTAAAGTCTATATCACTGCACCATTTGAAGTATCAGGCACAGCCGCTTTGACCGGTTTAATGAAAGCCTATGAAACGACTTCGGGCGAAAAGATCTCCGAAGACGTGAAAAAAGTCGCGAATGAAGAGCTAGTCACCACTTCAGAGCTTGGCGAGAAAATCGGCAGTGAGAATGCATCAGCGCTGATGGCCAAAGTCAAGGAAGAAATCTCGAAAAACGGGGTTCCCGAATCAAAAGAGGAATTGGAGAAAACGATTGATTCCGCCGCTTCCGATCTGGGCGTGACGCTTACAGAGGATCAGAAAAAATCTCTCATGTCTTTATTTAATAACATGAAAAATATTAATATCGACTGGAACCAGGTTGGAGACCAGCTTGACAAAGCAAAAGATAAAATCACGAAATTCCTGGATTCTGAAGAAGGACAAAATTTCCTTCAAAAACTGATCGACTTCTTTGTGTCTCTGTGGAATGCCATCGTTTCCGTATTCACCGGCGGCGGCACCTCAAATTCCAACGGTTAACACAACCGCCAAAACACCTCCTTTTTCAATTGAAGGGGGTGTTTTATTTTTGCAGAGGGGAAGTCCCCTCCGTCTTCTTCATAGTTTTCGTGAATAAAATCGGTCAGCAGTTTTGTAAATCGGTAAAACGTTTCGTTTTGCGTCGCTGCCCTGTCTTTTAGCGTGAACCGATCAAATAAAGATTGGCGGAATCCTGTGCTCATTTCAAGCTGAATGCTCAGCCCGGAAAGCGACTTGTTGGCGATGTTATTCGGATGGGTTCCGGCGTACTTGTCGTCCGTCGCCAGCATTTCAGCGGCAAACCCCGAGCGATTCAGCTCATCAACCAATATTCTGATTTTAACGCGGTCTGTCCCGCCCACTTTAATAGCGCGGTCTTCACTGTAATAGCCGTGAAGCGACATGACATACTGGTGGCTCGCAGTGATGGCGAGCGCCGCCGGCTCGTCAAAACGGGTGCTTGTAATGTGAAGATCCCTATTGCCTGATGATTTCAGCCCTTCAAACAAGTACAAGGAATAATTTTTCGCCACTTCATTGGCGATTTCACTTGTTCCGGGTTCGATGCCGCCTCCATGGATCGCCATGATGAGCATCGGCACTTTTGCGTCCTTCTCCGTCATTCGGTAAGACGCCGGATCTTCATTCCGCTTCAATTCTTCAAAGCTTGAATATTTATCAGCGGACTGTGTTGCAGGATGAGCCGCAGCAGAATATGGGAATGAAATCACAGCAGAAATTAATAAAATATTCACAGAACTGTTTATTGCTGTAAAACACTTCGCTATGTTACAATCAACACATTGCTTCAGGCACTGGAGCATGCGGTGGAGTAGGGATACTTTGGCCGGTTTCATCTACTCCGCCTCTAAATCCGCAAAATCAGCAAATCTCATCCTTTTCACCTTGATCATTGCCTTTACCATCTCCTTTGTTAAATTTTTGTTAAATTCCCAATATTATATACAATCAGCCCGGTCGCTGTTCTATGCATGTCATGATCTTTTTTGCAAAAAACACCGCCCGATGGCCGGGAAATATTCTTCATGCGGCAAACGGGAAAAAATTCTTTTTGAATAAAAAAATGGAGACCCCCTTGAGGGAATCTCCATTTTTTTATTGTTTTACTTTCGATTTCAGCGGCAGATCCAGCTTGACGATATCCTCATACGTCTCTCTCTGAATGACGAGCTGCGCTTCTCCATCCTCGACAAAAACGACGGCCGGGCGCGGAATGCGGTTGTAGTTGTTGGCCATGCTGTAGCCGTATGCACCGGTGCAGAAAACGGCGAGCACATCTCCGTCACGAACTTCGGGGATTTCCAAATCCCAAATCAGCATATCTCCGCTTTCACAGCATTTTCCTGCGATTGATACGGTATCATGACAAGCATCGTTCATCCTGTTGGCGACGGCCGCTTCATATTTTGCCTCATAAAGCGCCGGCCTGATATTATCGCTCATGCCGCCGTCAACAGCCACATATTTGCGAATGCCCGGCACCTCTTTTTGCGAACCGGTCGTGTACAGCGTGGTTCCCGCATCTCCGACAAGAGACCTGCCCGGTTCGATCCAAATCTCAGGAATGTCAAAGCCGAAATGCTCGGCATTTGCTTTGACCGCCTCGATGATTTTTTCAACATAGACATCGGCAGCGAGCGGCTCGTCGTCTTTTGTATAGCGGATGCCGAAGCCCCCGCCGAGATTGAGCACTTCCGGAATGAATGAGTAAGTCTCCCTCCATTCAGCGAGCTTTTCAAAGATCTTGTCTGCCGCAAGAACAAATCCTGCCGTATCAAAAATTTGCGAACCGATGTGGCAGTGCACGCCGAGGAGCTTAAACGCAGATGAGCGAAGGACTTGTTCGATGGCTTGTTCGACCTGCCCATTGTGCAGATCAAAACCGAATTTCGAATCTTCCTGTCCCGTCGTAATATAATCATGCGTGTGCGCTTCAACTCCCGGTGTGATTCTGAGCAAAACGTCTACAGTTTGTCCTGATTGCTTGCAAAGCTTTTCTGTAATGGCGATCTCGTGAAAGTTATCGAGCACGATGCAGCCGATTTGATGCTCCAGAGCCATGGCTAGTTCTTCAGGGCTCTTATTGTTTCCGTGAAAATGAATCCGTTCAGCGGGGAACCCTGCTTTGATCGCAGTAAAAAGCTCTCCTCCCGATACCACATCCAGAGACAGCCCCTCTTGTTCGGCAAGCTGAATCATGGCGACCGCTGAAAACGCCTTGCTTGCATACGCTACCTGCGCTTTTAAACCGGCTTCCCTGAATGCCTTCTGGAATTTTCGGGCGCGCTCTCTTATCAGCGCGACATCGTATACATAAAGAGGTGTTCCATATCTTTCTGCCAATGATAGAACATCGACACCGCCGATTTCGAGGTGTCCACTTTCATTTCGTCTGCTAGTACCATGTAAAAACAATTGTCATTCCCTCTTTCTCTATCTACAAAGGTGCAAGGGGCGGTCCGATTGCTGCCCGATGCATCTTCCGGCTTCATGATAGTGCGATTCTTATGTTGTATTATAACATTTCGTTTTAAAAACTAAACCACCATTTGTCCAAATTTTCTTGATTTACAAAGGGAATAATCCCCTAAAAAACCAATCCATTCTATTGATTATAGAATAACAGAAAACAGCACTTGATAGAAATAGGCATACATAACGTCCATTCAGTTAAAAAAAGAGCTGAAAAATCGAGATTATCGCCCATACAAATAGGCATTTACCTGAATATAATCTTAAAGATGAAAACTAAAAAAACGAAGTGGGAAAGAGGTTATCATATGTATCCAAACCGTTACCCCTACACCCCGGCTCCAGGCTATACACCGGAAGATGTATACGGCTCTTATCAGCCGGCTGTACATCATGAACAGCGAATTTACGAGCCTTATGAAGGGCAGATTATTACAGCTCCGGCGAATACGAGATTTTGGCGGAGAGGAACCGAGGTTTTCCTTCATTCGTCAACGTTTGACCCGTCCGGCCGCGAAATGCTGTATGTCGTCTATCCGATCAGAAGACAGAACAACATCTGCAGCCTCCGGGCAGTCGCGATCTCTGCGAACGAATACAGAGGCATCGGGACCCAAAGACCTGAATTCGATTACTGAAAAAGAGGCTTTTCCCCGGGGAAAAGCCTCTTGGAATACCGTCTTCACGGCTGTCTGGAGCGGTTTCGCGGATGAACGATGCTCGGCCTGACTTTTCCCCCGGGAACGGAAGTGCGCACGAGAACATGCCAAAACGCTTTTCCGTTGAACGGGAGGAGAGGCCATAAGTAAGGCGTCCGCAATGATCTGATCGAAGTCATCACTATAGTTAAGATCGTTAATCCGATGACAAATCCCTCCACTTTAAAAAGCGCCACCAATATCAGCATAAACAGCTTCACCATTTTATTCGCCAGACTCAGCTCGTAGCTTGGTGTCGTGTACGCTCCGATTGCCGAGAGGGAAACGTATAAAATGACTTCGGGAGAAAACAAGCCGACATTGATCGCGATATCACCGATCAATACGGCAGCGATCAGGCCCATTGCAGTCGAAAGCGCCGTCGGCGTATGAATGGCGGCCATTCTTAAAAATTCGACGCCGAGATCCGCCAGGAAAATCTGCATGATAATCGGGATATGAGTGTCTTTGTTTAAACCGATAAACGATAGATTATCAGGCAAGAGCGACGGCTGAATGACAAACAATAGCCAAAGCGGCAGCAAAAAGGTGGAGGCCAAAATACCGAAAAACCGCACCCACCTTAAAAACGTCCCAACAGCCGGTGTCTGTCTGTATTCCTCAGCATGCTGTACATGGTGAAACAAAGTCGTCGGCGTAATGATGACGCTTGGCGACGTATCGACGATCACGATGACATGCCCCTCTAAAATATGGCTTGCGGCTACGTCTGCCCTTTCCGTAAACCTGACAAGCGGAAACGGATTGAAGCCTTGGCCGACAATGAATTCCTCTACCGATTTATCCGACATCGGCAGTCCGTCGATCTTCACATTTTCAATTTCTTTTTTTAATACTTCAACAAGATCGGGATCTGCAACATCTTCCAAATAGCAAAGGCAGATGTCTGTTTTGGAGCGTTCACCGATATGAAGCATTTTATAGCGCAGGCGTTCATCTCTGATCCGGCGTCTGATCAGGGCTGTGTTGACGATGATGTTCTCGACGAGCCCGTCTCTTGCACCGCGTACGACTTTTTCTGTATCAGGCTCTTCCGGCGTTCTGCCCGGATAGCTTCTGACATCAATGATAAATGCAAATCCCGCATCTTCGACGATGATGGCAACCAGTCCCGACAGCACTTGGTCCACCGCTTCATCAAGCGTTTCTGCTTTTGAAACCTGCTGGTTCAAAAGCCTGTTTTCGACAATGTCTTCGACCTCGCCCGACTCTTTTTCTTTATCATTGAGATGCACCAGTTCCCTTAACAGGTGAATGATGTATTGGGTGTCACACAACCCGTTGACATAATAAAGCTGAACTTCATGGCCGAGGATAAAGACCTTGCGTACGCCAAGGTCAAAGCTTTCTCCCATGCCGACCCGCTTCTTGAAATACGCTTCATTCTTAGAAGGATCAAGGAATACGTTCGTCTTCTCTTGCTTTTGAGCACTCATGATACCCGCTCCTTTCTAAAATGAGCTCGACCGCTTTCATTGTAATCGGCGACCCTTTTTCCACATCGTCTTTTCTGTTCATTTTACCGATATCACCGATTCCGACGATGATCGGAACATCCAGCTGATCAAGGCAATAGACCGTGTCACCGTTCATTCGTTTGACATCGAGCTCTTTGACCCCGAGTTTATCGACGCCGAATTCCGTCAGTTCACCTTCCGCATCGATTGATACATCGACCCTTGTCCACTCTGCATAATGAGTTTTTGAAGCGACGGCGATGACCCCGAGCACCTCGATATCGGCATGCATCGCTACATATTTCATCGCTGTCTCTCCCGGCCCTTCGCCTTGAAGTCCGGAATCATCAAACATGACGAATACAGGATCATGAGGGGTTTCTAGGATCATGGATACAAGCTCCGGTCCCGTTTTAATGCTTGGATTCCCCGCCGATTGGGAAATACAGCGGCCGCCCGTTTTTCTTGCCGCATATTCGATTGCTTTTGCAGCGTATATATCGCCGTCTGTGACCAAAATGACCTTGCGTTTTGCTGGCATTATCCTTTATCCTTTCGGTTTAAAAATCACGGCAACAAGAAAAGCAAACAAGATAGCGGCAGATACACCGGCAGATGTCAGTTCGAATATCCCCATGCCGATTCCGATAAAGCCATGTTCCTCAGCCTGGTGCATCGCGCCGTGCAAAAGAGAATGGCCGAAGCTGACAATCGGGACTGTAGCCCCGGCACCGGCAAATTCGATAAAACGGTCGTAAAGGCCGAAACCGTCAAGGATCGCTCCTGATACGACAAAAGTTGACATGACATGAGCCGGCGTCATTTTAAAGATATCAAGCAAAAGCTGGCCGATGACGCAAATCAATCCTCCTGCAATAAAAGCAATGACATATTCCATCTTAAGCGTTCCCCCCTTCGGCCCGTTCAAATACGACGCCATGGGCAATGCATGGTATCGATTCTTTTTGCTGGACGATCGTCGGGCTTAAAAGGGCGCCTGTCGCTACAACAAGCACTCTGTTCAGCCTTCCCGCTTCAATTTCTTTAAAAATGTGGCCAAAGGTGACGACAGCGGAACAAGCACATCCGCTTCCGCCTGCAAAAACCTGCTGGTCAGGCGTATAGATCATCAGTCCGCAGTCATTATGTTTTGTCCCGACATTGATTCCTTCCTCTTTTAACAAATCCTTCAAAATCGGGCTGCCGACACCTGAAAGGTCGCCGGTTAAAATTAAATCGTAATCATCAGGGGTGCGTCCCAGATCCTCTAAATGCTGCTTGATCGTATCCGCCGCAGCGGGGGCCATCGCCGACCCCATATCCTGCGAATCGGTAATCCCCAAGTCGATAACTCTTCCGACGGTTGCACTGCTGATTTTGATGCCGCCTGGCTGCTGACTGAGGACGACTGCTCCGCTTCCGGTCACTGTGGATGTAGCGGTTCCCGGCTTTTGGCCGCCGTATTCCGTCGGGTAGCGAAACTGCCTTTCAGCAGTAGCATTATGACTGCTGGTTGCCGCTAGGGCACGCTTTGCGAAACCTCCGTCAATCAATGCCGAACTGATCGCGATCGATTCCATTGATGTCGAGCATGCTCCAAATAAGCAAAGAAAAGGAATTTTCAAATGCCTCGCCACATAGTTGGCTGTCACGTTTTGGTTGAGCAGATCGCCTGCCAAAAAGATATCGATGTCTTCCTTTTTAAGATTTTGTTTTGATAACGCAGTCTGAACCGCATCCTCCATCAGCTTGCGCTCTGCCATCTCCCAGTTTTTCTGGTTGCAGTGCATTTCATCATAGGTTTTGTCAAATAAGTGTCCAAGCGGACCTTCTTTTTCTTTAGGTCCAACCGCTGTTCCGCTCGAGTTAACAAACAGCGGGTTCTCGAACTCCCATGTTTGTTTTCCAGTTAATTTCATGATGTTTTCCTCCTAAAACAACTTGTCAAAGGCAAAGCGGATCATTCCCACAATATAAGCGGCCACAACGCCGAACACGATGACGTTTCCGGCAAGCTTGAACATGTTTGTCCCCACGCCGAGAACATAGCCTTCGCTTTTATGCTCAAGGGCTGCACTCGTCATACTGTTGGCGAACCCTGTAACCGGAACGGCGGAACCAGCGCCGGCAAACTGGCCGATTCTGTCGTAGACGCCAAGGCCTGTTAACAGAGCGGAGATTAAGATGAGCGTAGCAACCGTCGGGTTTCCAGCTGTTTTTTCATCAAAGTGGAATACGGCCATATAAAAATTCTGGAGAGCCTGGCCGATCGTACAGATCAGACCGCCGACAAGAAAAGCCTTGATACAGTTCAGGACATAAGGCGGCGTAGGCTGATAAGCTTTGACTTTCGATTGGTAATTATCTTTCAAACTTGACATCATATTCCTCCTTTTATGACAAATGAACAAAAATGAGCCATTGAAACATCGAGCCAAGGATCTTCCCGAACACAATGGCCATTAAAAGAATCAAAATCCTGTCCCCCATACCGATGCGTTTCGCCAGTATCGGAAGCACGTTCAACACTTCTGTCAGCGCCGCTGCAAGCATTCCGATGAAAACGCCCGCAAAAAGGCCGATCGGAACAAGCAGCCATTTGGATAAAAAAAAGCGGGACATGTTCAGCGATTCCCATCCTCCGAACACCGCGCCCAGAATGACAGCCCATTCATACGCCTGGATAAACCCTTGCGTTTTCGTCAGCTGAGTCAGTCTCGGTATAATGCCAAGCACGGTAAGAAAAGCGACAAATCCAGATCCAACCGCAATCCCTCCTGCGAGTCCGAGAAAGATGATAAAGATCACGCTAATGATCATGAATATCCTTTGTCGTTTCTTTGTTTTCGTGCAATGCCACATAATGGTCCAAATCAAGCTGATATTTAAACATCTCGACCTCCAGAGGGCTCGGCTCCTCGTTAAACCGTTTTTTAAATAAATGATTAAAAAACAAAATCATGCCGAGACCGAGACCGATGCTGTACGGAATCTGCAAAAGGTATGGATAGCGGTTCTCCTTGCCCGTCACCATTTCGTAAAGCAAGATGTGTACGTCCCTCATGCTGACATCTTCATGAAAGTTCATGACAGCAAGGCCGGCACCGACGAACAGGAGCAGCCAGACGCCGACGAACAGTACGGGAGACAGCCCCCTTTTCGGATATTGGATCTCCACGATTGTTTCGGAACCGCCGACGGTTTGGACGTCAAGGTCAGGAAACGATTTATGTACAGCTTCGATCACCTTCATCACGTCCAACACCACCATGCTTTGATCCGCTTTGCTGACCTGATAAATAGGCAGCCGTTCAAGCTTTTCTTTGTATCGGCGGTCGCCCGCTACCTGTGCGATATGGCCGAGCAGAATCAATTCATCGGGATCGGCCTCAAGCCGGTGGCGGAGTCTGATAAAAACTTGACGTTCCATCTGGGTCACTTCCTATATGATGGTTATAGTTGTAGTATGAAGTACATCCCATTTATCATTCAGCAAGCGGCAAAAGACCATAAATTACCACAAAAAAACCGGAACACTCTTTTTTGGAGCGTTCCGGTTTTTCATTAGACATCCGAGCAGCCTCAGCTTTCAAATTGATCCATCTGGTTTTTGATTTGCTTTAAAATCTTTTTTTCAAGCCTCGACACTTGCACCTGGGATATGCCGAGGCGGTCGGCAACTTCAGATTGCGTCTTGTCTTTGTAATACCTTAAATAAACAATCAGCTTTTCCCGTTCATCCAAATCCTTGATGGCTTCCTTCAAAGCGATTTTATCGAACCACTTCTCTTCCGACTGATCGGCGATTTGATCCAGAAGTGTAATCGGGTCTCCGTCGTTTTCGTAAACCGTTTCATGAATGGATGAGGGAGAGCGGACCGCTTCCTGAGCCATCACGACTTCTTCCGAACTGATTTCGAGATAATCGGCGATTTCCTGAACGGTCGGAATCCGTCCGTTTGACTTGGAAAGCTCGTCTTTTGCCCGCCGGATTTTGTTGCCGAGTTCTTTCAGCGAGCGGCTCACTTTGACGGTTCCGTCATCTCTGATAAACCGCTGAATCTCGCCAATAATCATCGGGACGGCGTAGGTGGAAAACCGAACGTCATAGGAAAGATCGAATTTGTCCACCGACTTCAAGAGGCCGATGCAGCCGATTTGAAAGAGGTCATCAGGCTCATAGCCTCTGTTCAAAAAACGCTGAACGACAGACCAAACAAGACGCATGTTTTTTTCTATGAGGAGGTCCCTTGCTTTTTGATCGCCGTTCTGGCTGTTTTTAATCAGTTCTTTCACTTCATGGTCTTTAAGCTGAGTGTTCTGGTTTTCTTTTTTAACCTCCACATCCATAACAAATCTCCCTTAATTGCAAAGCGCTTTGCTTTTTGATAAGTGCTTTGTTAAGTGTATTGTGGTTCCCATCTCAGGTGAGGAGTCGATCGAGATATCATCCATGAAATTTTCCATGATCGTAAAGCCCATTCCCGACCGCTCGAGTTCAGGCTTTGTCGTGAACAGGGGCTGGCGCGCTTCCTCAAGATCAGGGATGCCGACTCCTTCGTCACGAATCGTTAAGTAGACGATATGATCATGAAGGGTGACGGAAATGTATACGTCTCCCTGCCCTGAGTTTTCATAACCGTGTATGATCGCGTTTGTGACCGCTTCGGATACGACCGTTTTAATTTCGGTCAGTTCATCCATCGTCGGGTCGAGCTGAGCGATAAAAGCAGCGACTGTCACCCGTGCAAACGATTCGTTTTGGCTGAGTGCCGTGAACTGGATATTCATTTCATTTTTCATGACGCCACCCCCAACGTTTCAAGTGCACGCTGCTCTGATTGCTCAAGGCGAATGATTTTAAACAGCCCGGACATATCAAATAAACGTTTGACAGCAGGAGAAATGGCGCAGACGATCATTTCTCCGCCGAGCTGTTTAATCTCCTTATATCTGCCGAGCACGACGCCAAGTCCTGAACTGTCCATAAACGAAAGGTCTGCAAGATTCATGACAATATGGCGAATGCCGGATTGTTCCAGATGGTCACTGACTTGTTTTCTCAAGGTTTCTGCTGTATGGTGATCGAGTTCACCTGTCAACCGAATGCATAGTACGGATTCTTTGACGTGAATATCGATTCCGAGGCTCATCCTCATTCCTCCTTGGTTTAAATCGGATAATGAGTGTTTCGCTTCAGACTTTATAAATTCCTTCACCGTGACAAAACTAGTGACCGTTCGGCATTATTCACTCCACTTCGTCCAGTGGGTCATCGTCCGCTTGAACATCGTCCACATCCCTGCTTTATCCATGTCTTTTTCCGCGACAAGAGGGCTTTCAGCGAGAACCTTTCCGTCCTTTTTCAATACGAGCGTCCCAAGCTCTGTGCCTTTTTTGACAGGGGCCTGGATATCTTCCTTCTGTTTGATTTCTTTTTTAACAGCTTCGATATTTTCGCCTTTTTTCGTCAAAAGGGAAATCGGTTCCGATGTGACAAGGTTTATTTTTTGCTCATGGCCTTTATTGACCTTCAAATCGGAAATGATTTCATTGCGTTTATACATCGGATGCGTTTCATATTGGCTGAATGCAAAATCAAGCATTTTTGTGATTTGGGCATTTCGTTCTTTTGGCGTACTGGCACCAAAAACGACAGCGATGACGCGCATGTTTCCTTTTTTCGCTGAAGCTGTCAGGCAGTACTTTGCTTCATTTGTAAAGCCGGTCTTGACTCCGTCAACGCCGGGATAAAATTTGATGAGGCGGTTTGTGTTGACGAGCCAGAATTTTTTATCACTGTTTTCTCTCAGATAGTCTTCATATGTTCCCGTAAATTTCGTGATGTTTTCATATTTTAAAAGCTCTTTCGCCATGAGTGCCATGTCATAGGCTGTGCTGTAATGGCCTTCTTCAGGCAGACCTGTCGTATTTTGAAAAGATGTATCCTTGAGGCCGAGCTCAGCGGCTTTTTCATTCATTCTTTTGACAAATTCCTCTTCAGATCCGGCAATATGCTCTGCCATTGCCACAGAGGCATCATTACCCGATCCGATGGCGATCCCTTTCAGCATATCTTCAACCGTCATTTCTTCGCCGGGCTCAAGGAAAATTTGCGATCCCCCCATTGAAGCGGCATACTCGCTTGTTCTGACTTTGTCTTTCATTTTGATCTTGCCTTCATCAAGAGCTTCCATGATCAACAGCATGGTCATCACTTTTGTCATGCTGGCCGGGGGAAGCTTTTCACGGCTGTTCTTGTCATACATCACCTTACCGGTATCCCGCTCGATTAAAACGGCAGATTTTGCGTCATCAGCAAGCTCCGACGGTTTCTTTTCGCTCTCTTTTGCAAACGCCGGCGGCGCAGTCATCAGGATTATCGTAAAAATCAGCAATTTGGATAAATGACGTTTCATCACCCAGACCTCCATTTCGTAATCCTCTCTATTTTTTCCAATCCAGTTGGATTTATACGGATTGATTGGAAAAAATTTCTCATCAGGCAAAAAGAAAGAGCCAATGCAGGTTCTTATTTGAACTTGCATTGGCTCACATTTCAACTTCGCGGCGGTTTTAGCCAATTTTGGCGACGGCCGCTTTAACAAACCGCAAAAAGTCGGCTTTTACTTTTTCGGTGACTTCGATCACTTCGTCATGGGAGAGCGGCTGATCGAGGATTCCGGCTGCCGCGTTTGATATACACGAAATGCCGAGCACGCGAAGGCCCGCATGTTTTGCCACGATGACTTCCGGAACCGTCGACATGCCGACAGCATCCGATCCGATCGTTCTGAGGAAGCGCACTTCGGCAGGCGTTTCGTATGTAGGTCCTGTGACGGCTGTGTAAACCCCTTCTTGTACACTGATGTTCAATTCTTCGGCTGTTTTTTTCGCCAAGAGGCGCAGTTCCTTATCATATGCGGATGACATGTCAGGGAATCTGACACCCAGCGAGAAATCGTTCGGCCCGATCAGCGGATTCGTTCCCATATAATTGATATGATCGGATATGATCATCAAATCGCCGGGACGGAACGATTCATTGACGCCGCCTGCGGCATTGGTCACAATTAAAGTCTCGATCCCGAGTTCTTTCATGACACGTACCGGGAAGGTTACCTTGTCCATTGAATATCCTTCGTAAAAATGAAAACGCCCTTGCATCGCGACGACTTGCACATTTTCAAGTCTGCCGATGACAAGCTGTCCGGCATGCCCTTCAACAGTGGAAACAGGAAAATCCGGGATGTCTTCATATTTAATGCGAACGGCGTCTTTTATCTCATCAGCAAGCACGCCAAGGCCCGATCCCAAAATCAGGCCGACCGCCGGTTTGATTTCTGTTTTGCTTTTAATATAGTCTGCGGCATTTGCAATCATCTGTTTCACGTCGTTTCCTCCTATTTCAGCAGGGATAAAAAGCTTTTTCCGTACTTTGGCATATTCGTTTTAAAGTTGTCGGCAATCGTCGCGCCGATGTCCGCGAATGTATCTGCGAGCGGAAGCGCACCGGGCTTTTCGTGCTTTTTGCTGTATACAAGAAGCGGCACGTACTCCCTTGTATGGTCTGTGCCATGGTGAACCGGATCATTGCCGTGGTCGGCGGTAATGATGAGCAGATCGTCTTCACGCATCTTTTCAAATACTTCAGGAAGGCGCGCGTCGAATTCCTCGAGCGCTTTTCCGTATCCTTCAGGATCGCGGCGGTGCCCGAACAGCGCGTCAAAGTCCACGAGGTTTACAAAGCTGATTCCTGTAAAATCTTTGTCAAGCGTTTGCACCAGCTTGTCCATCCCGTCCATATTCGATTTCGTTCTAAGCGATTCCGTAATGCCCTCGCCGTCGTAGATATCGGAGATTTTGCCGATCGCAATCACATCATAGCTGTCATCTTTCAATTCATTCATTACGGTTCTGTCAAACGGCTTCAGTGCATAATCATGCCGGTTCGGCGTCCGTTTAAATTCGCCCGGCTTGCCGACAAACGGCCTCGCAATGACGCGTCCGACCATATATTTCTCGTCAAGCGTAAGCTCGCGCGCGATCTCGCAGATTTTGTACAATTCCTCGAGAGGTACGACTTCTTCGTGTGCGGCAATCTGCAGAACGGAGTCCGCTGAGGTGTAGACGATCAGCGCGCCGGTTTCCATATGCTCCGCACCGAGCTCATCCAAAATCGCAGTGCCTGATGCAGGTTTGTTTCCAATCACTTTTCTTCCGGACTTCTGTTCAAGTTCATGGATCAATTCGTCCGGAAAACCTTCGGGAAACACCTGGAAAGGTTTGTCTATGTAAAGTCCCATTATCTCCCAATGACCAGTCATCGTATCTTTTCCGTTTGAAGCTTCTTTCATTTTGCCGTAATAGGCAAGCGGCTCTTCTGCCTTTTCGACACCTTTGATTTCTCGGATGTTGCTGAGTCCGAGCTTCGACATGTTCGGCAGGCGGATGCCTCCCATGTGTTCAGCAATATGGCCCAATGTATCTGCGCCTTTGTCATTAAATTGATCGGCATCAGGCGCCTCGCCGATTCCAACGGAATCCATCACAATTAAAAATACGCGGTTGTAATCAAATGCAGGCATTTGTCGGCCTCCTTTTTTTCTTTCTGTCAGCTGTAGGCTGTCACGCTTGGCATAAAAAAACCAAAATACCGCTATTAGCCAAGTATAAACCGTTTACACAACAGTTGACAATACGAACGGGAATAGTGAGAAACTTCCCGCAATTTGCTGCTCACTCAACATGAAAAACCGTGCTTTCGCCTGTTCTTTTAGGCTATGCACGGGGATGGTATTGCTTATATACGTCTTTCAGCCTTGTTTTCGTCACATGTGTATAAATTTGCGTCGTCGAAATGTCGGCGTGTCCGAGCATTTCCTGAACGGCCCGGAGATCGGCTCCGTTTTCGAGCAGGTGTGTGGCGAATGAGTGCCTCAGTGTATGCGGCGTCAGCTCTTTATTAATTCCCGCTTCCAAGGCGATTTTCTTTAAATTTTTCCAAAACCCCTGCCGGCTCATCTGTCTGCCGTGGTGATTCAGAAACAGGGCGTCTTCGGAATTTTTTTTCAAAAGCTTTCCCCTCGCTTTTGACAGATATTCGCCGACTGCATGTGACGCCGCTTCGCCGAGCGGAACGATCCGCTCCTTTCTTCCTTTCCCGAAGCAGCGGATAAAGCCCATCGATAAATGGACATCGGACAGCTTTAATGCGATCATCTCGCTGACGCGGATTCCTGTCGCATACAGTAATTCCAGCATCGCTTTATCGCGGTAGCCGAACGGCCCCGTCAGCTTCGGCGTATCGAGAAGCGTTTCGACTTCCTGTAATGACAGCACCTTCGGGAGCGTCCGTTCCGTTTTTTGTGACTCAATATGGACGGACGGGTCCTGGGCCGTTACTTTTTCCCTCAGCAGAAACTGGTGAAAGCTGCGGATGGAAGCGAGATGCCTCGCAATCGTCTTACCGGATTTTCCGGCGTCTTTTAAATGCTTTAAAAACTGGATGATGGTAAGCCTTGTCACCTGGTCAAAAGAGCTCAGCTGCTCCTGTTCCTCTAAATAGGCGGCGTAGCTGTTCAAATCCCGTTCATAGCTCACAACCGTGTTGTGGGAAAGCCCCCGTTCAACAACGGCGTAGTGGATAAAGTCTTTAATATGAACTTTCACGCTATCCTACTCCCCGTTCAAATAAAAAAAGATTAACCGGTTAAACCAGCTGCCCTGCTCGTCCCCTTCCATCGAGGCAACCTTGAGGGCTGCTCCTTCAGGTTTATCATACCGATGATAGTTTTCATACTCTGAATTTATCCATATCATAGCATAATAAAACAAGACGGTAAAACCGGTAAACAGCACGAACACCTTGATCATATCGGCAGCCGTTTTCAGCATTTTCATACGGTTTCAGGTCCCTTCTTTTGATTCGATTACTAAAACTTATGCCAAATGAGACAAGTTTTATACGTCTGAATCAAAAAAGAACCCGCTCATGGCTGAAAGGGTTCTCTCCGGTTTAGACTATTCCGATTCCTTTTGCTGACAGTCATGACAGATGCCGTGGAACGTCAGCCTGTGGTCTTTTATTTTAAATTTCCAATCCTTTTCAATGATTTCTTCCACGTCTTCAAGCAAATCTTCTTCAATTTCAACAACCGAACCGCATTCCATGCAAACAAGGTGGTGATGGAAATGCGCGGCACCTTCTTTACGGAGGTCATATCTTGACACACCGTCGCCAAAATTGATTTTATCCACTACTTTTAATTCAGTTAACAGTTCAAGAGTCCGATATACTGTCGCAAGACCAATCTCAGGAGATTTCTCTTTTACGAGGAGGTATACATCTTCTGCGCTTAAATGGTCTTCCTCATTCTCAAGCAGCACCCTTACAGTAGCCTCGCGCTGAGGGGTGAGTTTATAGCTGGAAGAATGCAGTTGCTTTTTAATCCGATCAATACGTGTTTCCATTGACTTTCCCTCCTACGCCGCATTACCTAGCTTATTATAACAAAACAAGCGCAGGGAGCCAACTATAATCATTATAAATTGAGAAACAAAATGAATATTTTTTAATAATCATTATAAATTAATGCTGTTTCGGCAAGACGTACTCCGTCAGCTTTTCCATCAACACCGGTGAAAGATATGCTTCAAAGGAAGAGGATATAAGAGACATCGCGAGAATCAGGACGAGCACAAAAGCGTACCGGCCAAACCAATGGACAGGCGCTTCTGCAAGGCTGCGTTTGACAAAAAGCTGGCGGATGAGCCTCATCGAAAAGGCGATGGCGCAAGTCCCCATGATCAAGTAAGCCGGGATCAGCAGCATATTTTGCGGGAGCACGGAGACAAAAGACAGGAAAAAGCCGTTGATTCCCATTTGATTGACGAGAAAGCCGACTGTAAATCCGACGACGATCCCTTTTAAGAAGACCATGATAAAAATGACGGGCAAGCCGATGATGGAAATCCCGAGAATCCACATTAAGCCTAAATATTTCATATTATGAAGAAAGCTCTGCAAAAACATTTCCTTTGAGCTGGCTGCTTTTCCTTCTGAAAGCTGTCCAAAAAATCGATTCAAATAGTAGAACAAATCTTCTTTTTGACCGATCGTCATGCTGTTGACGATGACCGCGCCGAAAATCACACCCATTAAAAACAGTACTGAAACAAATAAATAGATTGACAGATGATCCTTCATATGTTGAAAGATGAGCTCTTTGATTGTGGGCTTCCGCATGTATCTTCCTCCCAGACGTGCTTTTGATTTTAATAGATTGTATGAGAGAAAAGAGAGCCGCATGACTTTTTTTGAAAAAAGACAGGCGCCCGTAAAAGGCGCCCTGATCACGTTATGATTCCTCCCTGTTTTCCGAAGAATGCTCCCTGTCCGTATTCACAGTCTTGTTGGCAGCCATTACAAACGGCAGATAAATCACTGTTGAAATGGCGAGGCAAAGAAAGCCGACCCCGAGCGCAAGCCAGTTTCCTCCTGTCCCGAGAAACGGAATCAACGGCCCGGGCGTTGTCCACGGAACAGCGTATGCGATCGGCGGAATCAGCTGAAACTTGATGAACAAGTAGCCGATGACAGTGTTGACTGCCGGAACGATGATAAAGGGAATCATGAAGATCGGATTGAGCACGACCGGAAGTCCGAAAATAACAGGTTCATTAATGTTAAATATCCCCGGCCCGATCGAAAGCTTACCGATGTCTTTATAATCCCGGCGCTTTGAAGCGATGAATATTGCGATCAAAAGCCCCAGCGTCATGCCCGATCCTCCGTAGTTTGCAAAGGCGTCATTCAGCGCCCATGTTTCAGGAAACGGAGCGTTCCAGGCAGAGCCTGTTTTGGCGGCAAAAGCGAGATTTTCAAGGTTTGCTTCGGCAAAGATCGTTTCTCTGATCGCCGCGATTGTATTCGGGCCGTGAATGCCGAACAGCCATAAAAAGTTGGCGACGATTCCAAGGAAAACAACAGTGAAAATATTCGTTCCCATCTCTCTCAACGGCGCCTGCAGCACGGTATACACCAATTCATGCAAACCGTTTTTCGACAGAGACAATAGCGCAAAGCTTAACATCGCAAAACCAATCGTAATGAAGATGATCGGAAACAGCACTTTAAATGTCCGGGCAACCGCAGGCGGCACCTGCGGAGGCATATGAATTTGCAGGCGCTTGGCATTTGAAAGCCTGCTGAACACTTCACCGACGAGGATCCCGATGATTAAGGCAACGAACAGCCCTTGCGCACCGAGCCACTTCGTCGTTAAAAAGCTCTCGTTTTCGATCAGGCGGTACGGTGAATAAATGATAAAATAACAGGATACGGCCGTTAATCCGGCAAGCAGTTCATCCGCTTTCATTGAGATGGCTAAATTGCGTGCGACGAGAAACACAACAAATATGGACATAATATCGAGCGATCCCCGCAGTACGGGGGTAAAGACCGACTGATAATCAGCCAAGTTCGGAAATATCTTTTCAAGGAACAAAATTTTGGCGATAAACCCGTCCGGAGATAAAATAGCGAAATTCAATAAAATGATAATCGACCCTGCCATAATAATCGGAAATGATAGAATAAAAGCATCTCTGATCGCACATATATGGCGCTGTGAGTTCAGTTTTGTAGCAACGGGAACCAAAAACCGTTCCACGTTCCGCTCAAACTTCTCCATAAACCCGCTCATCCCTGTCTCCCCTCCTTTTTATTTCATCAGCTGCAGCGCTTTTTGCAACACAGCTTCGCCGTTCATGGTGCCGTAGTCGCGCATGTCGATCACCTGAACCGGCGTGTCTCCCGCGCTCGCCTCAACCTGTGACTTTTGGTACCTGACTTGCGGCCCCAGCAATACGACGTCCGCGCTTGACGCGGCAGTCCCGGCTTCGGATACAGGCAGTGCGATGATGTCGACCTCTTCGTTCAGCGCCTCGGCATGCTTTTTCATTCTGCTGACAAGCAGGCTCGTTGACATGCCGGCCGCGCAAACCAATAAAATTTTCTTCATTATTTGTTAACCCCCTTCAGTTTCACCTTTTTCCCCGCCGATCAGAAAACGCTTTCATTACAATGCGGAGTAATATTTCAACCTGGTCTTTTATCCTATGACCGAGATAGACAACTGTTTCATAAAAATCAATATTTTTATAACGGTTTCAAACGGCTCGTTTAGTCAACCTCAACAAACGCCTTGAAACATTTGTTTAGTTTATCTAATGAATTTTTCAGAATAATAAGTTATATTTTTCCTTAAAAATAAGCGGAGGGATTATATGAAATCTGTCCAATATGAAAAAGTTCAATCAGACCGTACACTCTCAAACAGCGACCTGCAGCCTCTAAAGCCTGAGGAACGCACATGGAAAGCGGTCAATTTCGCATCGATCTGGATGGGCTGCATCCATAACATCCCGACTTACGCAACGGTTGGCGGACTGATAGCGATCGGGCTTTCTCCGTGGCAGGTGCTTGGGATTATCGCTGTCGCTTCGGTCGTGCTCTATGCAGCCCTCGCATTGAATGGACATGCCGGCACAAAATATGGCGTGCCTTTTCCCGTGTTAATCAGGGCTTCTTTCGGGATATACGGGGCTAATATTCCGGCGCTTCTCAGAGGTTTTGTGGCGATTATGTGGTTCGGCATTCAAGCGTTTGCGGGAAGCATGGCGCTTAACATCCTGATCTTAAATGTGTGGAGCGGCTGGAAAGACATCGGCGGCGATTGGAACTTGTTTGGATTGCATTTATCAGGGCTTTTGTCATTTGCTTTCTTTTGGGGAATTCATCTGCTTGTCCTTCACCACGGAATGGAGTCGATCAGAAAGTTTGAAGTCTGGGCCGGCCCGCTCGTTTATCTCGTCTTTGGCGGAATGGTGTGGTGGGCAGTCGATATTGCGGGAGGACTCGGTCCGATTTATTCGCAGCCGGGAAAATTTCAGTCATTCGGCGAATTGATTTGGCCGTTTCTTGCCGGTGTGACGGGAATTATCGGCATATGGGCGACACTCATTTTGAACATTCCCGATTTTACGAGGTTTGCAGCCTCTCAAAAAGAACAAATCAGAGGGCAGTTTTACGGTTTGCCGGGCACATTCGTTCTGTTTGCATTTGCAAGCATTACCGTCACCTCCGGCTCACAGGCTGCCTTCGGGGAGCCGATTTGGGATGTTGTCGATATTCTCGCCCATTTTGACAACCCGTATGTGATCGCGCTTTCGGTCATTACGCTTTGCATCGCCGCCATTTCGGTAAACGTTGCAGCGAATATTGTCTCGCCGGCCTATGACCTGGCCAATTTTTTGCCGAAATATATCGATTTTAAGCGAGGCAGCTATTTGACAGCTGTTTTGGCCCTGTTCACTTTCCCATGGAAGCTGATGGAGAATGAAGCGAGCGTGTTTTCGTTTCTCGGCACAATCGGCGGAATATTGGGGCCGGTCGCAGGCGTTATGCTTGCCGATTATTTTATCATCCGGAAGCGCACGCTTCACATCGAAGATCTCTACTCTCTAACCGGGAGGTATACGTACTATAAAGGCTACAATTACCGCGCATTTGCCGCAGTTGGACTCGGAGCGTTTATGTCTTTGATCGGGACATACTTGCCGGCCCTGAAACCCCTCTATGATATTTCATGGTTTTCAGGCGTGCTGCTCGCATTTGCCGCATACATCTTTTTGATGCGCATCCATCCCCCCGGCGTCCTTAGAGATAAAACCGCTGACTACGCTGCCGAAAGCAATGTATAAGCACGGGCTCAAGGTCCGCGAAAACGCTATTCGCGGTCCATTTTTTGTTATATTCAGTCATTTTAAACAAATTCGAGCTAAGGAATGTGATAGACTAATGGATATAAAAAATGATTGGAGTATCACATGAACAAACGCTTTGATGGTAAAGGGCTGAGCTACATCGTCAGGCAAGCTGTCCAACAAGATGCAAAGGAATTATCTGCTGTAAGGGTACAGATCGATGGAGAAACCGAATATTTGGACAGGGAAAAGGGTGAAGGTTTTATTGATGAAACGGGTTTTAGAGAGCTGATCAAAAGAGACAGCGAACATGACCGATGCTTGTTTTTAGTGGCGGTCGCTCGAAACAGGATCGTCGGCTTTTCAAGATGTGCCGGACAGGATTTAAAACGCTTCTCTCATCAAATCGAGTTTGGCGTATGCGTAATGAAAGAATTTTGGGGATACGGCATTGGAAAACGCCTTTTAAACGAATCGATTGTTTGGGCTGATGCCGCAGGCATTCAAAAAATGACCCTGCGCGTGTCGGAAACAAATGAGAGGGCTTCTGCCCTGTATCAAAAGCATGGCTTTAAAATAGAAGGGATTTTAAAAAAAGACAAGCGGCTTTCTGACGGAACATATAACAACACGATTGTGATGGGAAGATGGCACAATCAAAAATAGAAAGAATATCTGGAGGGAACCTGGATGAATCCGATACTGCTCGATTTTCCGGACAGTTTTGAAACCCCGCGCCTTTTTGTCAGAGCGCCAAGGGCAGGCGACGGCGCGGCCGTCCATGACGCCATTCGAAAATCGTTGCCTGAGCTCAAGCCGTGGATGCCGTTTGCAAGGGAAATGCCCGAGGAAGAACATGTAGAAATCAACGTCAGGCAGGCACAGGCCGATTTTATTTTGCGCAACGATTTACGGATGCATATTTTCCATAAAGAAACGGGAAAGTTCGTCGGCAGCACAGGCCTTCACCGCATGAACTGGCAAGCGAAACGGTTTGAAATCGGCTATTGGCGCAGTTCTGAATTTGCCGGACAGGGGTACATGACCGAAGCACTTAACGGACTGATTGATTTCGCGAGGGGACACATCAAAGCCAAGCGGCTTGAGATATGCTGTGACAGCATGAACACGAAAAGCAGAAAAATGGCGGAGCGCCTCGGCTTTCAGCTGGAAGCCGTTTTACAAAGCGATGACCTTTCGAATGATTTAAGCGAACATCGGGACACATGCATGTATTCGCGCATCTTCTAAAAAAAGAACCCTTATGATCTTCATGAAGCAAATCATAAGGGTTCTTTCGTTTATGTTTCATATGCAGCTTTGCAAGCTCTTCCCGCCTGCTTTTCGTTTTTCTGACGTGCGTGCTGAATTCAGGCGCCTTGCCTCTTGATACGGCGGCATCTCTGCCTGTGTTTCTCAACATGTGCTCACGCTTTTTCCTTGCCTTGCTTTTGGCCATGTTCCCCACTCTCCTGTCAAATTTTTATCTTATTATTATAGAAAGGCGGGGTTCTGAACGCAAGTCATACGGTTTCTGCCGTTTTGATCATATCCACATGCGGAATGCCGTCCTCCATATAGACGTCTGATATTGCTTTAAATCCGAAGGAGCCGTAAAAGGAACGCAAATGATTCTGGGCGCTGATCTTGACCCTTTTCTCCCCCCGCTCGTCTTCCAAAAAGCGGAGCGCTTGATCAAGAAGCGTCTGCGCATATCCCTTTCCCCTGTCCTCTTTACGGACGATCACCCGGCCGATTGATGCCTCCGGGTAAGCCGTACCGCTCGGGAACAGCCTGCAATACGCAGCGATCTCTCCTTCTTGGCTTAGAAATAAATGGTGTGCCCGCTCATCTAAGTGATCAAGCTCATGATACGGACAGTTTTGTTCAACGATAAAGACGTCTATTCTAAGCTTGATGATGCGGTACAACTCTTCCTTCGACAATTCCTCATACGATTTTAGTTTCCACTCCATCCCTTTTTCCAAAGCCCCCTTCAGCTCTGCACTTTTCCATAGGTTCCGCCGCCTCCGGCTTTCAGCTCTAAATCCCCGTTCCTTGCTTTGATCACGAGATCAGCCGTCTGCGGACGAATGGTTTCTTTTAGTTCGCCTTCTTTTACCCGGTGAAGGATATTCATCTCAGTGCCGAAAGCATCTTTCAGCTTCTGAATCGTTTTCGGACCGATGCCGGGGATCAGCTGCAGCGGAACCTGGTGAACGTACGGCGGGCGCTTGACCGGGCTTTTATCCTGATCGTAAAGCTCCATTAGACGTGTGCTGACGCCTTTTGTAAACTTTCGGCTTCCGCACGCTTTACACACCGTTTCACCTGCCTCCTGCAAATTGCCGCATGTTTCACAAGCGGTTTGAAAATATTTGCCCAACTGCGGATTCATTCCGTAATTGGCGGCAATGCAGCGCCCTTCTTGTCCTCTTAAAGCAAGTGAAAACTCTTGAAAGCTGGCATGTTTAATGTGTAGCTTATTATACTCCCTGCCGATTTTCCCAAGAGAATGGGCGTCCGAATTGGTCAAAAATGCATAGGGATTCAGTTCGGATACGTGTGAAGCCATATCGGTGTCGCTGCTCAGCCCGAGTTCAACCGCATCAATCATCTTCGGGTCAAGCACCTCTTGTAGCGAAAATTTGACTCCTTTGCCATACAGGCTCTTATGCGGCGTAAAAATGTGCGCGGGAATGAACAAGCCGCCGAGCTCTTTCACCTTCCGCTGAAGGCCGATGCCTGTCTCATAGATGCGCTGGGAGCTCAGATGGATATTCGTCACCCTTTCCGAGAGCCAGGCGGAAAACTGCTTCATTGCGGAGATCGACGGCATAAATGCCAGCACATGAATCGGGCCCCGGCATCTGTCATCATTGATTTCCAATTCAGAACCGCACAGAAGCACGGTATCTTTATATTTGATTCCGCCGTCTGCAAGCTCTGTATAACGGCCTGAAGACACCCCTTTTTCAATTTCCGCCAGCACCTCCGGTGAATGACAATCTATAATGCCGATCAGTTCCATTCCTTTATGCTCGCTTGCTTCAATCAAAATTTCGTCGAGCGTAAGCGTTCTGGCAGCCGTTATCTTAACGGGCCGGCCTGATTCCGTCCGCCCGATATGGATATGCATGTCTGCGAATATTTCTTTCATTTTTTTGCTTGCAGGGCCTTTCTCAGCTCCAGATACTGCACGGCATAAGCCGTTTTCGCATCATAGATGTCCTGAGTTTCCATCAGTTTCAGCGCACCTGTAAGCGGCACCTCCATTACTTCTACAAATTCGTCTTCATCAAGTTCGCGCTTTTCTTCAAGCGGTGTCAGCTCTTCGGCAAGATACAGGTGCACCAATTCGTCCGCAAAGCCCGGCGATGTGTAAAAAGCGGTGATTTTCTCCAGCTTTGCCGCCGTGTATCCCGTCTCTTCCTCAAGCTCCCGCAGCGCGGTATATTCAGGTTTCTCTCCTTTTTCAAGCTTGCCTGCCGGTATTTCAACGATCGTCCGTTCAAGCGCTTTTCTGTACTGCTTCACCAAAATGATGTTTCCTTTATCAGTCAAAGCAAGCACCGCAACAGCGCCCGGATGCTTCACGATTTCGCGCTTTCCCGTTTTACCATTCGGCAGTTCGACGTCTTCAAGATAAAGATCGATCACCTTGCCCGAAAAAAGTTTTTCTTTAGATATGGTTTTCTCCTCTAAATGCTTCAGTTTGATCATCTCCTAAGTTCTGCTCTGGCTTTTGATCCCATACATTTTATCATACACCATGGAAGGGGGACGCGCCATGAAGGTCTACCGGCTGAACAACCGCATCGTCATGTCGGGGAAAGCATGGGAAATCCGCGCCAAGCTGAAGGAATACGGACGAATGTATCACTATGTGAAAGACTGGCTTTCTGAAAAAGAAAATCGCATGATTTTGATTGACATCAAGAAGGATCGCATGAAATAATACTTTTCAGTAACATTACTTGAAAGTATTATTTTGGAGGCGGATGGATGTGGGAAATGAAAAAGGACGCAAAGGTAAAGAAAGCCGGAAGCGGCTGCTTACAGTTGCTGCAAACGAATTTGCAAACCGGGGATTCCATGAGACGAAAGTAAGTACGATTGTCAAAAGAGCGGGGCTGACTCAGCCGTCTTTCTACTTATACTTTCCAAGCAAAGACGCCATCTATAACGAGCTGATCAATGGCTTTCACGCGAACTTAAAAAATCTGATCGAATCGTTTCGTTTAGAAGAAGGAATCGAGAAAAAACACGTATCAAAACGGGTAACGGCTGCTGTAGAGGCTGTATTTCGTTTTTTGGCAGAGGACCCGGATTTGACCCGCATCGGTTTTTTTCTCAGCCCGGAAGCATATGAAATGAAAAAAGATTTAACACTGGCCTTGAAAGAAAACTTGAAAGCAGAGCAGGAGCTTGGCTACTTCCGGTCCGGCCTGGAAATGGAGACCGTTGCCGAATGCCTGACAGGCATGATTGAGCACCTTGCCGATATCTATTTGCTTGACGGATCAAAAGACTCCTCAAGTCTCGCAAAACAAATCACGGATCTTTTGATCCACGGGATGCTCGTTAATCCGCAACATCCAGAAACGGAGTGAACATGGTGGCATTTATTTTCGTAAAAGCAGGATTGGCGGCATTTATGCTGATCGGAGGCGTAATCAAGGCGATGCACGTTCCTTTTCAAGTGGAACATTGGCGCCATTATCAATACCCGCTGTGGTTTCTTTCAGTAACAGGATTTCTTGAAATCGCCGGAGCGCTCGGCATGATCGCCGGGATTTGGAATGTGCATCTGGCTGTCGGCTCGGGGCTGTTGTTCTCCCTGCTTATGACAGGCGCCATTCATGCCCACCTATTCCGGGCGCGGCAGCTTTTTTTACGGCCATCCCTGCCGCGGTTTGTTTGATTTGCGCCCTAAGCGTGATCATCTTCGAGCTGTACTTCTGATTCCGATGCCGATGGGTTGAAAACTTCGCTCCTTTGTATTACGTTCAAAGTAAGAAAAAAAGGAGTGAAGCTTATGAAAAAAAGGACGCTCGGACATTCCGATTTACAGGTGAGTGAAGTCGGCCTCGGCTGCATGTCTCTCGGAACAGACAAAAAGCACGCACTGTCAATTTTGGATGAAGCTTTGGCGTTTGGCATCAATTATTTGGATACTGCCGACTTGTACGATTTTGGACGCAACGAAGAGATTGTCGGTGAAGCAATCAAATCAAGGCGCCAAGACGTGATCCTTGCGACAAAAGCAGGAAACCGCTGGGAGGAAGGAAAACCGGGCTGGTTCTGGGATCCCCGGAAAGCGTACATAAAAGAAGCCGTCAAGCACAGCTTAAAGCGGCTGCAAACCGACTACATCGATCTTTATCAGCTGCACGGCGGCACGATTGAAGACAATATCGACGAAACGATCGAAGCTTTTGAAGAATTAAAACAGGAAGGCGTCATCCGCCATTACGGCATTTCTTCAATTCGGCCGAACGTCATTAAGGAATACATCAAAAAATCAAACATCGTCACGGTCATGATGCAATACAGCTTGTTGGACAGACGGCCTGAGGAATGGCTTTCTCTCCTTGAAGAACATGGAATCAGCGTGATTGCAAGAGGACCTTTGGCAAAAGGGATTCTGACAGAAAAACCTCTGTCAGATGCAAACGCCGCGATCAAGAAAAACGGCTATTTATCGTATTCCTACGATGAACTCGTTAAAACAAAAGCGGACATTGAAAAAACGGCGCCTGATTTATCCGCGACCGAAACCGCGATGAAGTATATTCTCGCCCAGCCGGCTGTCGGAGCGGTCATCCCCGGAGCGAGCAAAATCTCCCAGCTTCGGGAAAACGTTGAATCTGTCGGCGGACGCGGTCTGACAGAACAGGAAATCAAAGCACTCCGCTTTTATACAAAACGCGGCGTGTACACTGCACATCGCGAATAAAGCAATAAGAAAGCCCCGTCTCTTGATCAGACAGGGCTTTCTTACTTATACTTCTTCCAGTCGTCAATTCCGCTTTCGTTGAGGAGCTCTTCAAAACTTTTATTTTTTTCCCTTTCCTGTCTTTCCTTGATGAGCCGTTCTTTCTCACGCTCTTTTCTTTTTTCGTCCTCCTCTTTCAATTCGCTCTTCATTTGCTGAAGTTTATCTTTCAAATCGTCGGCGAGCGCATCTTTCAGCAGCTGCCGGGCATTTGGGTCTTGTTTTTTCTTTCCCATATCCTGTCCTCCGTTCTCCCTGTTTGTGATGATAGTTTATCAGGAATCTAAAAGTTCAGGCAAGCCGTCACTCGGAGAGCCGTCTCTCTCAGCAAATGCCAATCGTTGTGTGGTATGATAAAGTGAGAAGCATTTAAGAAAGGAAGAATACATCAGATGTTGATTTGGCTGGCTGCTATCGGGGCGGTTTTGCTGTTTATTGCCGCGCTCGGAATCTATTTTACGAATCAAATCATGTACATTAAAAAACGGACAGACGAATACATTATCGAGCGGGAAACGGCTGACGGCCATTATGACGAAAAAGCTTTTGCCGCTCTCCCGAAAGAAGAAATCAACCTCCCTTCTTCTTACGGCTACAATATTAAAGGATACTACGTCCATCCGCACAAAACGAAAAACACCGTGATTATCTGCCACGGGGTGACGATGAATCTGTTGAATTCGATCAAATATATGAATCTGTTTCTTGATCTCGGCTGGAACGCCGTCATATATGACCACCGGAGGCACGGCACAAGCGGCGGAAAAACAACGAGCTACGGATATTATGAAAAAAACGATTTGAAAACGGTTGTCCATTGGCTTCGGGAAAAACACGGCGAACACGCGCTGATCGGCATTCACGGCGAATCGATGGGCGCTGTCACGACGCTTCTTTACGCGGGAATGGACGATGCCGACGCTGATTTTTACGTGGCCGACTGTCCGTTTGCCACATTTGAGGATCAGCTCGTTTACCGGCTGAAAGAAGATTTTCATCTTCCGGGAGCTTTCATTTTGCCGCTTGCCAGCCTCTTTTTGAGATGGCGGGACGGCTACCGCATCGGTGATGTCTCCCCTTTATCCGTCGTCGGGAAGATCAAAAAACCGGTGCTGTTCATTCACAGCAAACAAGACGACTATATCCCGCCTGAATCGAGCGAAATGCTTTACGAGAAGAAGCCGGGGGAGAAAAGGCTTTATATCGCTGAAAAAGGTGCGCACGCGATGAGCTATACCCAAAACAGAACCAGCTACAAAAACACGGTGCGGGACTTTCTTCAAGAGATCACAAATCGGCGTAAAGAAGGCGAACGAGCATAAGTCTCGTCCGCCTTCTTTTGTGCTACAAAATATCCGTAATGTCGCTCATATGATCGCCGATCCAAGAGATGGCCGTCTCAATTGTATCGAATTCCTTTGTTTCAAAAGTCATTTCATCCTGAAGAAGCCAGACATCCTTTTTGACGGACTCTGTCCCTCCGATTGACCAATGAAGGAGTGTATACGGATGATTTTGATGTAAAAAGGACGCCCATGTTTTATTTTGAGCGGTTTGTTTTAAAGATTTTACCTTTTGATTCAAATCGAACGCCACCCTATTTCACTAAAATACTCATTCTGGGAGAAAGCACCTGTGCCGGACTTTTCAGCATCAAGGCACCCGCTTTCTCATAATAGTCGATGGTCATCGCTTCATCAAAAAAGACTTTTTGCGATGACTGAATATAAATCGGAAGCCCGTTTGTCTCAAGAGGCTCGCAACTTCCCGATAATTCGTCCGTCAGCCACAGAACCGGCACGCCGCTGACCGCGCATCCGCAGCCCTCGGAATCATAGCGAAGCTGGATCTTTTTATCAGGATAAGGCTCTGTTGCCCGTTGAATGGCTTGTTTTGCCTGTGCAGTGATTTCAAGCTGCATGATATCATCCTTCTCTTTTTCGTTTACGGACATTGTACCACAGGAGCGGGAAAAAGCGCATCGTTTCCGACTGTCAGGCATAAATATGAAGGGATTCGGAGGTGGAATGATGCCCAAAAAAGTGCAGATTAAAGTGATGGACAACGGCGGTTTCCGGGTCACGGGAGACGTCGAATTGATCGATATGGAAGGAAACCCGTTCCCTGAAAAACCCGCTTTTTCGCTCTGCAGATGCGGAAAATCGCTGAAAATGCCTTACTGTGACGGAAGCCACAAAGGAACGTTTGACTCTTGTGTCAGAGCCTGAAACAGGAGGGGGCTTTACCTGTCCTCCCCTCCCTTTTCCCATTGTTCAGCCAAGCGCTCAGTCTCTTTTATCCAGCCGTTTTTGCCGTCAACATAGCCCGCCATGTCAAGCGGAAACATCTCCGCCAGCTTCATCTTCAGAGCAGCATATTCTTCGGCCCGCTCCGGATGCGAGATTAAATAATCCCGAAACGCGAGATGCCGCCTGATATCGGGATGCCCGCTTTCATACAGATGGACATGGTGTGTACGCTTCCGTCCTCCTTTTTGAAAGAACCTTCTCCCCGGAATTCCGTTTTCCCCCTTCGATTCATAGCCGAGCATTTTCATCCCCTTTTCGAAGCGGGCGGCGGAGCCGAGATCGTTTACTTCGATCAGGATGTCAATGACAGGCTTGGCGCTCATCCCCGGAATTGACGTGCTTCCAATGTGGTGAATATGCAAGACTTCATTCTGGAAAAGCGCTTCAAGCTGCTTTTTTTCTTTGAAAAATTCGCCCTCCCACTCCTCTTGATAGGAGACGACTTTCACCTTTCTCGGCGCATTCAGCGTCAGTCTTGAAAGAACAATTCCTTTTTCAGGTTCATACTGCTCAATCTCGGAAAATCCCAATTTCTGATATAGCGCTTTTGCCGGTTCATTCTCCGCTCCCGTCGTCACTTCAAACGCTTCGGCTTCCTTCTCCATCAATAGATAACGAAGCAATGCCATCGCAATTCCTTTTCGAAAATGGACGGGATGAACGGCCAGCCTGCAGATCGTCAGCTTTTCGGCTGTATGTATAAAGGAAGCGATTCCGGCTAATTCTTCTCCCTCAAACCAGCCGATGAAAGTATCACGGGAATCCATCACATCAAAAGCTGTTTCATTCAGCTGCGGAATGCCCTGAAATTGAATAATCTCCGCTTCTCTTTCATAAGCCGGCCTTTGAACATTTACAATGCAGCGGGCCGTGTGCGGGTCTTTATGATTTAACAATTGAATCATTGCATTTCCTCCCCGCCGGTGCCATCTGACGGGGGCCGGCCGGGCCGCTCCGAAATCCTTGCGGCTTCAACTTTTGCAACCCGCACGGCAAAGTCAGAATACCATTTTGTTCGGCCTTTTTCCTTCGCCTGCCGGTGTTCGCTGTGAAACTTCCATTTTTCAATCGCCTCAAGGCTTTCCCAATAGGAAACCGTTATTCCTTTTCCGTTCATGTCCCTTGCGCTTTCTGCTCCTAAAAAGCCTGGCTGTGCTGCGGCAAGCTTTAGCATGTTCGCAGCCGTCTCTTTGTAGCCATGATCCCCGTTCGTTCTGACCGATGTGAAAATCACTGCGTAATACGGCGGCTCCGGCGTTATTGAAATCATGTTCATCCCCCTTTGGTAAACAGGACTTGATCCTGATCCGGTCTGTCATCATTCGAAACGTCTTTTTTTTTACGAAAATCCCGTTTTCCGCTGATAAGCAATCAACACTTTGTTGATATGCAGCGGACCGCTTTGCAGTCGGAAAAACACTGCACATGAGAGCACAGGCACATTGTTTTCAGTGCCCATGTTTTCATCAAAATCTAACCTCTCCTTTCAACATTGTACCTGACCATCGGCACAAATGTTCTGCAACTAAGCAATGGATATGCTTCCTTATTATACCGTTTCCTGCTCCCAATTTACCATTTAAATACGTCAGTAGATGAATGGGAGTAAATTCTTAGTTCTAATTCAACAGCACAAATCGATTTGCCATCTCCCTGAAAAGCTTCACTTACCTTGCCCCATAGGATACCGGCGCGCCCAGCGGCAAAAAATCGTTTCATATACTGCTCTTTTTTCGAGTGTAAAAAATAGATAAATTTACACTTCGTTTTCATATGTTCGTTTTATAGAATTGTCGTTGTTGTGAACTTATTACTTTTTTAGGAGGAGAAACAATGCGTCGCCATTCATTTTTATCTATTCTATTGATTTGCATGCTGTCTGTTGTGTCCGTATTTTCATGCCGGCCTTCAACAGCTTCCGCCGCTTCCCACAATCCGGTCGTCATGGTTCACGGCATCGGCGGAGCCAATTATAACTTCATCGGCATTAAATCGTATTTACAATCTCAAGGCTGGACAAGCAGTGAGCTTTACGCCATCAACTTTATCGATAAAACAGGAAATAATAAAATCAATGCGCCGACATTATCCGAATACATCAAGCATGTGCTGAATCAAACAGGAGCATCAAAAGTCGATATTGTCGCCCACAGCATGGGCGGGGCCAATACGCTCTATTATATTAAAAATCTGGACGGAGCAGATAAAGTCGGACATGTCGTTACCCTTGGGGGTGCTAACCGGCTGGTTACAAACACGGCGCCTCAGGGAATCGCTCCGAATGACAAAATCTCATACACTTCGATTTACAGCACAAGCGACTATATCGTCTTAAACAGCCTCTCCAAACTTGGTGGTGCAAACAATGTGCAAATCTCAGGCGTAAGCCATGTCGGCCTTTTGTTCAGCAGCAAAGTGAATGCCTTGATTAAAGACGGTTTGACCGTCAACGGGAAGTAAAAGTGAAGGAACCTTGAAGAGCTAAATTTCTTCAAGGCTCCTCCTCATTTATCGGGACTGTCTTCCCGCCCGGCAAAAATAAAAAGGACTCTAAATAAACGCCATTTCCGATCGTTCATTCAGTGTCCGTCAACCCCGTCGATATATGATTATTCCACAATGATTTCAAAGACTCTTTGTTCGAGATTGTATTTAGCGTCTTGGAATGTAAATTTATAATCATCTGCGTCGGCATCAGGTGAAAGCCAAGCTCCGTATTTTCTGATCGTCTGGACGATGCTTTCGAGTTCAGCAGGAGTGAAGTCACCTATGTCTGTGCCTTCGGTTTCAGCGGTATGGCGTATTTTTACTGTAATCATCATCGCTTTATGGCTCCTTTCACTTGCTGTTTGAACATCTTATTAACAGCATATTTTTTTCCCCTGTAAATCGTTCCATTAACTCCCTTGTTTCAAATTATTCGGGCTTTCTTTTTTGCAGACCTATTTTATATGGAAAAGCTGGCCGGGCTCCGAAAAATTTGTCCCCGCACTTTCGTCAAACACGAACAAACATTCCTTTACAACAAAGGAAATATCCCCTATGATAATGAAGGTAAATCGAAATCATTACTACTTGGGGGTATTAACCGATGGCTTACATAGCAAAACGCATGATCATACCGATTGTTTTTCTCTTCATTCTCGCTTCCTGCTCCGCCGGAGGCGCTGACTCAGCGAAAGGTGATGAGAAGAAACTCACCTTTCTTTTCAATATTCCAAGTCAAACCCTTGACCCGAATCTCGATGTCAATTATACGGCTGTCCGCGCCGGCATCAGCGAAACGCTCGTCAAAATCAGCGCTGACCTTTCCATCGAACCTTGGCTTGCCAAGGATTGGGAAAGTAAAGACGGACAAACATGGGTCTTCACCCTTAAAGACAATCTGACGTTTCAAAATGGCAAAAAAGCGGATGCCAAAGCGGTAAAAGCGTCTTTAGAACGGACGATACGCGAGAGCAAAGCGATGAATAACGCCTTAAAAATCAAAGAAATCAAAGCTGCAGGACAAACATTGACGATTACAACAAAGGAGCCTTTTCCCGAATTCCCTTCAGAATTGGTTCATCCAAACACATCGATCATTGACGTCAGCGCAGCAAACATTTCTCAACAGCCCGTTGGGACGGGCCCTTTTCAAGTTTCCTCTTTTGAGGCCGGCCATAAAATAGAGTTAGAACGGTATGACGATTATTGGGACGGCAAACCGAAGCTGAAGCACGTCACATTTTCGTTTAATGAAGACGCAAACGCCCGCGTCATGGCTCTCCAATCAAAAGATGCCGACATTATTTACAGACCGAGCGTGGAGGATATTGACCAAATTCAAAAAGATTCAGCGATTACCGTTGATTCGGTGCCTAGCTTGCGCGTTCACCAGATTCTCTACAATACAAAGAAGGATCATTTCGCTGACCGTCACCTGCGCCGCGCCTTCGACGCATTACTGGACCGCAAAGAAATCGCTGAAAGCATTTTGAACGGGCATGCTCAGCCGGCAGACGGGCCTTTCTTAGCGGATTTCCCGTTTTCCGCCGGTACGGTTCAAAAGCCGAGCGGACTGGAAGCGGCAAAAGCTGAGCTGAAAAAAGCCGGCTACGAGCTTGAAAACGGCAAAGCCGTGAAGGACGGACAAGCCTTATCTTTTACACTGCTAACCTATCAGTCTCGTCCGGAATTGCCTTTAATCGCACAAATTCTTGAATCAAATGCGAAGGAACTGGGCATTTCGATTAAGATTCAACAAGTCGAAAATATCGATGAGTATTTGGCGAAGAACGATGATTGGGATTTGGCGACATACAGCTCGATGACCGCGCCCAGAGGCGATGCCGGCTATTTGCTGAACACCGCCTATATGCCGAATGGCGCTTTAAACTACAGCGGCATCGAAAATCAAACCTTGATCAAATGGATTGAGGAATTCAACCGCACAATCGACAAAGAGAAGCGGGACCGCCTTGCTAAAAAAGCAGCTGAATTGATCGAGAAGGAGACATTGAACTCTTTTATCGTCACTCCCGAAAACATCACAGCATACCGAGACGGTGTATTAAATTGGGAAACGAGCAAAAGTGAGTATTATATGCTGACGAAAGATTTGGATGTGAAAACGAAATGAAGCAGATCGCCAAGCGGCTGTTTGAACTGGTTCTATTCTTATTCCTGCTTTCGTTTATCAGCTTTGTATTTATGAAAGCGGCTCCCGGTGATCCGGTGAAACAGATGCTTCGCGTAGATGATGTAGCGGTAACAGACGAGCAGATCGAGGCATTCAAAGAGGAGCTCGGTTTGGACAAACCGGTTTATATTCAATATTGGAACTGGTTCAAACGCTTTTTCCAATTTGATTTGGGAAAATCCTATACAACACACGAACCCGTCATCGACGAGCTCAGCCGGAAATTCCCGGCGACATTGCTTCTGACCGGCGCATCGCTTCTCGTCATGCTGCTGATCGCCGTGCCGGTCGGAACGCTTTCCGCTTTATACCGGGATCGGTGGATCGATCATCTCGGCCGCTTGCTCGCTTTAGTGGGAGCCGCGCTCCCAAGCTTTTGGCTCGGATTGATACTGATCGATCTCTTCTCCGTCAGGCTGAATTGGCTGCCGTCGATGGGAGCCGGAACGTTTAAACATTTGATTCTCCCCTCTCTCACGCTCGGGATCGCGATGTCGGGCGTTTATGTCCGCCTTGTACGGTCAAGCTTGATCGAAAGCCTTGGTCAGGATTTCATCAGATCAGCCAGGGCGCGCGGTATCAGCGAGGCGAGAATTTTCTTCTTTCACGCGTTTCGCCACTGTCTTGTCCCTGTCATCACGATATTCGGGGTCAGCCTCGGCAGCCTGCTCGGCGGCACGGTGATTATTGAAGTCCTGTTTGCATATCCGGGCGTCGGCAAGCTTGTCGTTGACGCCATCGTTCAGCGTGATTATCCGATCATTCAGGGGTACATTCTTTTCATGGGGATCACGGTTGTCCTGATCAATCTTTTGGTCGACCTCTCCTATCGGTACCTCAATCCGGAAATTCGCTTAAAGGAGGCTGGACGCCGATGAGAAAAAACGTCAAACTTATATTCCGAACCAAAACAGGACTGTGGTTCGTGCTGCTGTTTTCCGCGGCGCTGTTCACCGTCCCCTTCTTTTTGCCGTTCGATCCGCTCCGCACAGATATGGCCAACCGTCTCCAGCCGATCAGCTTGCAGCACTGGCTCGGGACAGACCATTTGGGCAGAGATATATTTTCCCGAATGATCGCCGGTGCGAAAGCGACAGTCGGCACCGCCTTGGCCGCGATTCTGATCTCCGTTTTCATAGGCGTTCCCGTCGGGCTTGTCTCCGGCTTTTTCGGCGGACGGCTGGATCGGATGATCATGAGAATCGTTGACGCGGTCATGGCGTTTCCGGACTATATTGTCGCGATTGTTTTAAGCGGTTTGCTTGGCCCTGGTCTGATGAACTTAATATTAGCCGTTGTCGCTGTCAAATGGGTCGGCTATGCAAGGCTGGTCCGCAGCACGGTGTTTTCGGAAAAACAAAAAGATTACATCGCCTTGGCCGAGCTGACGGGCTTAGGCTCCGGGGCGATTTTAAAAAAGCACTTGCTGCCCCATGTTCTCGGCAACGTTTCCGTACTTGCGACACTTGATATCGGAAAAACGGTGTTAATGATTGCTGCCCTGTCCTATATCGGACTGGGTGCTCAGCCTCCATACCCGGAATGGGGCGCCATGCTGAATGACGGAAAACATTACTTTTTGCATGCGCCTCAGCTTATGGTGATTCCCGGTCTTGCGATCATGTTCATCGTTCTGTTGTCCAACCTGTACGGTGATCGTTTAAGGGACAGGTTTGACGTTAAACACAAGAAAGGAGTTTCTTAGCATGCCGATGTTATCCATTGAGGGCTTATCAATCAGCTCC
Organism: Bacillus sp. FSL W7-1354; assembly: GCF_038002405.1. Lineage (NCBI taxonomy): Bacteria > Bacillati > Bacillota > Bacilli > Caryophanales > Bacillaceae > Bacillus > Bacillus sp. FSL W7-1354. Next base: position 1,541,797 of record NZ_JBBOCL010000001.1, read on the forward strand.
CGACAGCACACCATTGTCAAAAATGCCTCCTTCTCGATCCATGAAGGGGAATGGTTCGCGCTGCTCGGGGAAAGCGGCAGCGGAAAAAGCCTGAACGCTTCGGCCATAGCCGGGCTGCTTCCGGACGGACTAACGGTGTCCGGCGGAGATGTGATATTTGAGGGCCGCCAGATGCTTCAAGCCGGCCGCAAAGCGCTCCGACGCATGCGCGGAAAGGATATCGCCTGTATTTTTCAGGACTGTCACGGAGCATTCACCCCTTTTATACGGATCGGCAGACAAATTGACGAAATGGTCAAAACGCATACCGATTGGTCTAAAAACAAGCGAAGAGAAGCGATTCTCCGCGCTTTTCGGGAGGTTTCTCTGCCGGAAAACAGAGTATATGAAAGCTACCCGTTTCAATTGAGCGGCGGGCAGCTGCAAAGGGCCGCGATCGCTCAAGCGATGGTGCTCCGCCCGAAGCTTCTCATCGCAGACGAACCGACAACGGCTTTAGACAGCATCACGGCCGCGGACGTCTTGCAACAGCTCACCGTGATGCGCGCCAAAACAAACTGCGCCATCCTTTTTATCACTCATGACCTCCGGCTTGTCAAAAGGTACGCCGATCAAACCGCTGTCATGCAAAACGGAGAAATCGTCGAAAGCGGTTTAACCGCTGATTTAATCAGACAACCGGCACATGAATGTACAAGACGTTTATTCGCAGCCGTCCCGCCGCTGAAAAATCCTCCGCCGAGGCTGACAGCCGCGCCTGAAACAAAGGAAGCGGCGCTGGCGGGAACAGGAGGTGCGTGATGACCCATTCAGCAGAAACCGTTCTTTTTGTCAGCAATCTGACAAAACATTACGCTTGCGGCCACAAAGCGGTTGACAATGTATCGTTCTCCATTCGAAAAGGCGAATGCCTCGGGCTCGCCGGCGAGAGCGGCAGCGGGAAAAGCACCCTCGCGCGCTGCCTTCTCCTGCTCGAAAAAATCGATCACGGAGAGATTCGGCTTCATCAACATCCGCTTCCCGGCATAAACAAAAAAGAGACCCGAAGACTGCGCCGAAAGCTGCAGGCTGTTTTTCAAAATCCGGCCGCATCATTGAATCCAAAGCTCAATATTATCGATTCAGTTATGGAGCCGCTTGATGTTTCCAAACAAGACATACCGCCATTTTTAAAGGACTTCCAAGGCAGCCGCCGTCTGACGGCTGAGCGTCTGTTCTCAATGGTCGGCCTTCCCTCGAGCCTCCTTGACCGCTATCCGCATGAATTAAGCGGCGGGCAGCTCCAAAGGGCCTTAATCGCCAGAGCCATCAGCACTCACCCGTCTTTAATCATCTTTGATGAGCCTACGGCAAGCCTGGATGTCACCAGTCAGGCGAAGATCCTCGACCTCCTCAAAGATTTGCAGGATGATATGGGGCTTTCCTATTTGTTTATTTCCCATGATCTGGCCGCAGTCCACTTTATGAGCCATCGCATCATGGTCATGAAAGACGGGCAGATTGCCGATCAATTTAAAAAAGAAGAGCTTTTTTCTGCCGAAAGGCACCCATATGCCAAAAAGCTGCTTCAGGTGTTTGAATCCTAAGGGGGGTCATAAGAGATGAATCACAGACATTATCTAGCACTCGCCGTTCCGCTGATCATTTCAACGATCACCACTCCTTTGCTGGGGGCGGTCGATACGGCGGTAGCCGGGCAGCTTTCCTCCCCTGCTTACATCGGCGGTGTTGCAGTCGGAACGATGATTTTTAATACGATGTATTGGCTCCTCGGCTTTTTGCGGGTGAGCACATCGGGGTTCGCTGCTCAGTCGCTCGGCTCCCAAAACAGATCAGAGAGCGTTTTGGCTCTTGCCCGGCCTGTTTGCATCGCGGTTTTTGCCGGACTGATGTTCATTCTCTTGCAAAAACCGCTTGAATACGCAGCGCTGACGCTGATACAGCCTGACCGCCATACCGCTGAATTCGCCTCGCAGTATTTTTCGCTGAGGATTTGGGGCGCTCCATTTGCTTTAATCAGCTATTGCATTCTCGGCTGGCTGATGGGAATGTCCCTTATCAAAGTGACATTGCTTTTGCAGATTTCGATGAACGTCTTGAATATCGTGCTTGACATCGTTTTTGTCTACGTCTTTCACATGGAAGTATACGGCATCGCTCTAGCCACTTTGATTGCGGAAGTGACGGGCTGCCTGATCGGCTGCTGGCTTGTGAAAACGAATGCCGCCATGCGGTTTAAGCTGCCGTCCGTCAAGGTTTTGTTCGACCCGAAACCGTTTAAAAAAATGATGGTTGTCAACCGCGATCTATTGATTCGGACATTGTGCCTTTTAACGGTTTTTAATTTGTTTACGGCTAAAGGAGCCGGCTTCGGCGCTGAAGTTTTGGCCGCAAATGCGATCTTAATTCAAATTCATTATATGATGGCTTATGTGTTTGATGGATTTGCCAATGCATCGAGCATTTTTGCCGGGAAAGCCGTTGGAAGAATGGATCGGGAACTTTATTCCCGTACGCTTTCCCTTTCGATCCAGTGGTCGCTGATCTCGGCCGCGCTGCTTTCAGTCGGCTACTTTCTTTTGAAAGGTGTAATCCTTCCCTTGTTTACACCGCTTGAAAGCGTTTTGGAAGCAGCGAAAACCTACGATATTTGGATCGCTCTCTTTCCTTTGGCCGCAAGTTTCGGACTCGTTTTTTACGGGATTTTTACAGGAGCGACTGAAATAGGCCCGGTCAGAAATTCAATGTTCTTGGCTGTTCTCGTCTTCCTGGCCGCCTTTTTTACCGCTGTGCCCGCTTTCGGAAACCATGGGCTGTGGCTCGCTTTTCTTTTATTCAGCCTTGGACGTTCCGTATTCTTATGTATGGCTGTTCCCGGGCTGACCACCCGTCTCTTCGGAGAGCGAAGTGCTGCAAAAGAGGCAGGCTAAAAGCCAAATCATAAAACCCCCCGGCTAAAGCTTAGCCGGGGGGTTCTCGTTTATTCTTTCGTTAATTGTGCGACGAAATGGTTCAGATGATCCAGCGTCATCACATTTTGATTGCATGTTTCACTGTCACAGCAAATATAATTGCCTCTGTCTGTATAGGTTTCTTTCCCGCTTTTCACCCGGGCCATGAACAGTCCGATCTCTTCGGTCCTGTTGCATATCGCGCAGATTCCTTTTTTATTGCTGGATTTGATGGTGCCGTGTATTCCGGTCAGCTTTCCGCCGGCATCCACAATCATGTACTTTCTGCCTGATCCTGCATCATTCCATCCCAGGTAGGAATATCCGCTGAAATCCATCTGTTCAAAATCGGGCGTCTTTAACTTCTTCACTTTAGAAAATAGCTTTTTAGCGGTTTTTACTGTTATACGCTGAAATGGAATGACATGAGGCTTTAATTCGGCTAAAAAGCGCATCGCTTCACCGCTGTCTTCCACTTCTGCCATCTTCTGCAGCAAAGACTTTTGATCGCTGCTGAGATCAGGAAACAGGTTGAACACTTGATCGAGCGCATTGCATTTCAAAGCGTCAAGTACGTTTTCGTCATTGATGTTCGCATGTCCCTGAACAAGGCTGTCCGTTTGAAACTTAATAAAATTATATTGGTCATTTCTGATAAAAGGTGTCTTCATTTCTGCCAGCTCCTTATTTATGGATCTATATTTAAAAATAAGGTGCAAAGCCGGATGATCAGAAATGATACCTTGCTTTTTTTAGGCGATTTGTTTATAACCCCGCCTCATGCAAAGTATCGCCTTTCAAGATAACAGGCTTTGCATGAGACGCTGCAGTCGGCAAATGAATGTCATTTACCATTTTATCCACCTCCGAATACTGATTCTATTATAAACGACAATCGTATTCAATCTCAATGATATCCTCCATCTTTAAAATGCATATTTCATCCGCCCGGCTTACGATCCGCAGCTCCCTTTTCAGGGCGTCGGCATAGTGAATCCGGCCGGCCAGCGTTTTCACTTCCCCCTGCCGATAATAGGCAAATTGCAACATTCTGTTTTCTGCCATCGCTTCACAAATGATTTCATTAAATTCTTCATATTTTTGTTCATCCAGGATCGGTTTTTTGAGTTTTTGAAGGCTTTCATGATATTCCCTGAGCAATTCCACGTGCTCAGGCAGCATCATGGAAACCCATTTGATACTGCCTCTGTCGCGAAGCATAAATGATTCTCCTTTCTATGCCTGATGGCCTCCGACCAATTTTGACCGCAGCCGGGCCGTCCCGGCGTTTGTATAGGAAACAGCCCGCAAAAGCGCTGTTGATCCGTGCCGTTCTCTGATGCCGTCCATCACGTACCCGAGCTGCCGCTTCTTTTCCTGATCGGGACGAAAAAGATCAAGCTGCATATTGGTGTCGTCTTGAATATTGGACAAAGAGACGGAAATTTTCCGAACCGTTTTGCCGGCATAAAACCGCTCGAACAATGCCAGACATGTATGGTAGAGATCAAGGGTGATATTTGAAGGGCTTTCCATTGTTTTTGAACGGTAAAACCCGCCGCCAAGCTCATCGCGGCTGTATTCGACGCCAAGACTGACGGTCCGGCCCGCCTGGCGGTGGGCGCGCGCCCTTTTGGCCACTTCTTCACACATTTCAAGAATGACATGCTTGACTTCCTCCGGATTCGGATAATCGCGAAGCAAAATCTGGCTTTTTCCATAGCTGACCTGCCCCTCCAAGAGCGGCGCTCCGATCGCTGAAAGGTCGATGCCCCAAGCGTGATAATAGAGCTGGTTTCCCATCACCCCGAATGTTTTCTCAAGCCGCTTGAGATCATAGTGAGCCAGCTGACCGACTGTAAAAATCCCCATCCGGTTTAACGTCTTTTCCAGCCTGGAGCCGATTCCCCACATGCGGCGCAGCGGAGACAGCGGCCACAGCTTCGTTTTCACGTCTTCGTAGCCCCAAACGGCCACTCCGTCTGCTGATTTTTTCGCTTCAAGGTCAAGGCACAGCTTTGCCATCAGCAGATTCGGTCCGATTCCGACAGCACAGGGAAGGCCAAACTCCCTTTCCATATCATCTTGAATTTTCATCGCAATCGTTCGGGCGTCTCCCCACATGCTCTCAACACCGTCCACCTGAATAAAGCTTTCATCCACGCTGTACGTATGAATGGCATCAGGCGGCACATAGCGGCAGAACAGCCGGGTGAGCTCTGTAGAAACACGGACAAACAGCCCCATCTTTGGATTGACCAGCTTGATGCGCGGATCATCCGGCAGCTGATAAAGCCTTGTTCCCGTTTGCACGCCGAACTCTCTTTTCAGAGCCGGAGAAGCAGCGAGAACGATGCTCCCCTGCCGCTCCGTGTTTCCGACAACCGCCAGCAGGCAAGTCATCGGATCAAGTCCGAGCAGGACTGCGGCACAGCTTGCATAAAAGCTCCGCATATCAACGCACAAAACCGAACGCGACGGATATTGACCGTAATCCATCTCTCTCCCTCCAAAAAGAACTGATGTTCGCACAATTAGTGTATGAATACTATACTCCGAATATACGTTCGATTTCCAGGCGTAATTTTATCCAAAGAAAATCCTGGCTGAAAGCAACAAAAAACACCTTCTTTGGAAAGAAGGTGACATGGCGGATCATTCCAGTTCGGAATGCTGCCGCATCCGGTTTAATGACTCAAATTGAAAGCTCCCTTGAGAACCTCGTTTTTTCCTAGTAAGATAAAAGAAAAAGCGCTCCTAAAGGAGAAAGACAAATGGATGAGAAACTGATTGAAAAAATGCTCGGACAGGCGCTGAAGCAGTACGGACGCAATGTTGCAACCGATCCGCTCAGCCCCGGCGAAAAAGAAATCCTGAAGATGGCTTTGCAGGAAAGGCGGATCGAGGAACCGAATGAGGGGCTGCATGCCCATATCGAAGATGTCATCTATGATTATGTCACAAATCAAGGCTTGTTCTCCTTTTGATCACCCAGCATATAGAAATTCCTCTATTCACCGCCATTTGTTTCATGTATGATAAACAAATAAAAACGTAACGGAGAGTTTCTCATGAAACAAAAATGGCAGAACATCCACCCGCTCAGCTGGACCATTATTGTCGGAACCATTTTCGGACGTATGGGCACAGCCATGAGCATCCCTTTTTTAGCAATTTATTTGACACAAGTGAAAGGCGCCTCTTCCGGCTTTGCCGGCGCCGTCATTGCAGCGAGCTCTCTGATCGGAATTGCGGCAAGCTTTTACGGCGGGTACTTATCAGACAGGTTCGGCCGGAAAACCATCATGCTCGTTTCGATTTTCGGCTGGACATTCGTGTTCGCCGGTTTCACGCTCGCCGATCATGTCTGGACATTCTTTGTCATGAATGCCTTAAACGGATTATGCCGCGCTTTGTTTGAACCGACTTCAAGAGCGCTGCTTTCAGACGTATCCAAACCCGAAACGCGCCTTTTCGTCTTTAATCTCCGCTATACCGCGATCAACCTCGGCGTCGTCTTCGGTCCGCTTTTAGGCCTGTACCTCGGATCTTCGAAAACGACGCTGCCGTTTTTCATTGCGGCTTTCATTTATTTTATTTATGCGGCGGTGCTGGTCATTCAATTTAAACACCACACCGTACCGGCAACTGAGCGGAATAAGCGTATAAAAGTGCGGGAAGCGCTGGAGGTGACAAAAAAAGACCGGGTATTTACGATTACACTAATCGGTTCGATTCTTTGTTTATTCGGGTATTCCCACTTCACATCCACGCTCGCACAATACATGGCGGCCAGCCCGTTCATCGAAGACGGGACGAAAGTGTTCGGTATGATGCTGACGCTGAATGCCTTGGCCGTGCTTGTCGTACAGTACCCGATCGTACATATCGCCAAACGGTTTTCACCGATTTTATCGCTGATTGCCGGAAATGTGCTGATTAGCGGAAGCCTGTTCAGCCTCTCGTTTTTCCACGATCTATGGTCCATCGTCTTGATCATTATCGTGTTTACGATCGGGGAAGTGCTTCTCTTTTCGATGATGGATTTACTGGTCGACCGGATTGCCCGGCCTGAGCTGAAAGGCACTTACTTCGGGGCTATAGGCTTCACCCAGCTGGGAAGCGTGATCGGCCCTTGGGCGGGGGGAATGCTGCTGGACGCCTTTGGAGCGGAAAAGCCGTTTTTCACTTTTGCAATCCTGTCCGCTGTCACCATTTGCGGCGTTCCTTTCCTGGTGGCAGCCTTCCGGAAGCTCAAAATAGATGAAGCAAAAGTCAAATTAAGTTCGAAAAAAACGATGCAGCATTAATTGAAAACAGGCCGGCTCGGTCAAAGGCCGGCCTTCCGGCGGACGCCCGCCTCAAGGCGCCGCAAGTTCGACTTTGATGCGGTCGGGATCTTCGGTATATAAGGCATAATGCCCGCTTCCGCCGGCAAACGGATGTCTGTCTTCATATAAAATGCGGCATCCCCGCTCCCTCAGTTTCATTGTCATTTCGTCGACCTGTTCTTTGGATACCGCGTAAAAAGCAAGATGGTTTAAACCGACGCGGCACCTGTGATAACCTGCTTTGACAAACTGCTCTTTCGCCTGCACAAGCACGAGATAGGCGCCGTTTGCTTTCCAGCTGATCCCGTCTTCCCATTGTTGAAAAACCTCATAGCCGAGCTCTCCGAGAAACCAGCCCCAAAAGCGCTTCGACGCTTCCAAATCTGAAACATACAGTTCAATATGATGGATCATGCAAGCCTCCTCTTCTACACCCGTCTGACGAGAATCTCTTCCACCTTGTGGCCTTCGCCTTTTCTCAAGATTAAATCAGACCGGAATTTTGTAGGCAGAATGTTCTCATACAAATTCGGACGGTTGACGGTCTCCCATATTGACTTTGCCATATGGTCCGCTTCTTCGTCCGCAAGGTCTTTGAATTTATGGAAATAAGAACTCGGATCTTGAAATGCCGTCTCTCTGAGCATGCGAAAGCGTTCAAGATACCATTTGATAATGAGGTCTTCTTCGGCATCCACATAAATTGAGAAGTCAAAAAAATCGGAAACGAAAACCCGCGGTTTTGTCCGGTCGTCTTCGATCGTCGGCGTCTGCAGCACATTGACGCCTTCGATGATGACGATATCCGCTTGTTCAACCGTTTCGTAAACCCCTTCCAATCTGTCGTACGTTAAATGGGAATAAACGGGTGCGCGAACGATTTCCTTGCCGGATTTTAAATCGTTTAAAAACTCAAGCAATGCTTTGACATCATAGCTTTCCGGAAACCCCTTCCGCGACATCATCTGTTTTTCTGTCAGCACCGCATTGGGATAAAGAAAACCGTCGGTTGTGATCAGACTGACTTTCAGCCGTTCCTGCAAACGGGAGAGCACCGTCTGAATGATGCGGGCCGTCGTGCTTTTTCCAACCGCGACGCTTCCGGCAATCCCGATGATGAACGGAATTTTGGCCGCGTGAGGATGGTTCAAAAAACCGTTCACCCGGGTGTTCCGTTCATATTGAGTTGTCCGGTGTAAATAAAGCAGCCTCGCCAGCGGAACATAAACGGTTTCGACTTCTTCCAAAGACAGATAGTCATTTAAACCTTCAAGCCTTTTTACTTCCTCTTCGGTCATTTCTACCGCCATATGCCCGCCGAGATTTGCCCAGGCATCGCGGGTATGACTCGTATATAACGTGTGCAAATTCAAATCCTGATTCGCCATTATACTCACCTGCCCTCTGTTCAAAAGCTGTTTACTAAAAAGTGCATGAATTCCTGAGACCGCTTTATTATTATATAGAATTTTTCGAATATTTACGAGGAACAAGGTTTCAATCAAAACAACCGCCTCATCCAGAGACGGCAGATTCTGTTGTTCCAACTATTTGACACTCGCCTGCCAAACCTGAGCCAACGGGCATCCGTCGCTTGCAAAAAAAAGAGCGCAGGCACTTGCGCTCTTTTTTCAAACGACATATTTGCTTTGCCTGTGCGCCATATAATAAGTAACCGCAGACAGCAAGCCGATGGATGCGGCTAAAATGATGACGACCGGAATCATGTCCACCTTCACCGGTGTAAACAGTTTAAAGCCGCCGCTGAAACTGAAAACCGCATGCCCGAGATTAGACAGCAGGTTTTTCAAATCGAATCTCCCCAAAGCAGGGATAAGCAGGCTGTAAACGATATACAGCAAAGCAGGCGTAATAAAGCTTCTGAAGAGGACGCCCAAATAAAATCCGACCGTCGAAAAAATGAAGCTGACCGCCAGAACGACAACGAGCTGAAGCGGGATATTGCTTTTTGAAACAGCGGGTATTGTGAACTCGCCGACCGGTATGGCCCTTGAAGCCAGGGAATAAAAGACGAAGCTTGACACATATGCCGTACATACAACGGCGATCACGGCGGCAGCCATCACCATGTAAACCGAACACTGTTTGGCCAGCAGAACGGATTTCCAATCATGGCTGACAGCTTTCACTTTCACCGTCTTGAACCTGATGTCGTAAGAGGAGATATAGATGGCATACAGCGTAAAAGCCAAGGGAAAAATGATGAAGCCCATCAGCTCAAGCGTCATGATAACCGACTGCTTGGGCTCCAGATGATGGAGGGACAAGACGAAATTCTCATAGTCAAACCTTAAAATATTTTCGACGATCTCTCCGTCGCCATCCTCGCTTTTCAGCTCCCCTTCCTTCACCTTGACGGGCGACGCCAGCGCCTGCTTAATATCGATACCGAGTTCTTTATATTCGTCTTCAGTCTTTTTAAACTGCTGATAGCTGTCAATTGTATTTTTATAATGTACATATATGTATCCGGATGAAATGAATAATAGAGGAAGCAATAACATGACGAGCATTTTAGAATATGATTGAAATGCAAGCTCTTTTTTGAAAATATTATAAATATTCTTTATAGACATCGCCCAATTCTGCTCCATTCGTTTTAAAATTGTCTATGTGGATAGCTGAACCGTCTTTCAACACGTATAATTGATCGACGATTGAAGAATAAAACTCAAACTGATGGCCGGCGGCAACAATCGTCATCCTGCTCGACCAGTCATTGATCAGCGCCTGAAGCTCCATCATGGACCGGTAGTCAAGCCCGTTTGATATCTCATCCAAAAACAAATATGACGGTTTGTTTAATGCAGCGATCATTAAGGCCAGCTTTTTCTTTTGTCCGTATGAATAGGTCTTAACCTTTTTTTTCAGCAGCGCCCGGCCGAGGAACTTTTGCGATAATTGTTCCAGCTCTTCTTTGCCGGCAGGTTTATTGATCAACAGTTTAATATTTTGATATCCGCTCAGATGATCGTAAAACGGGGAATCGTCATAGATAACGTGCACTTTGCTCCTGACGGCTTCAAGCGGCTCTCCGTCGTACAGAATGCCGCCTTCGAAATGTTCCAGCTTGAGCAGGCATTTCAAGAGCGTCGTTTTCCCGGCGCCGTTTTCCCCCATCAGGAAGGTGACTTTGTTTTTTTCGATATTCATGTTGAGACGGTTGAATACCTTTTTGCTTCCATAAGATTTCGTCAGGTCATCGATTTTGATCAATTTAAAAAATCCTTTCTTGCATCAGGATGGTGTTGCAACATTCTCCATTATACAACGCTGCCATTAATTTCAAAATAGTCTTTTAGCAGCGTTGTATGAAATGGCTTACGGCAAATTAATCGTTTCCGTATTTTCCTTTTTTATTGACCCACCTTCTGTCTGTAAAGGTTGAGCTGGCGAATTCAACATCTCCCCACGGTGTAACGGTCCCGAAGCTCAGCGTTTTTTTCGCTCTCCATTTGTGAAGCCCTGAAGACTTGTAATACCTTTTAATCCCTTTTGCTCTCACGACATTCGGAAAGACGTAGCCGACATCCTGCGATCCGCTGCTTTTCGATACTTTTTTGCCGTTGTAGTACCAATCGATATAATCTTTCGACCAGGCGAGGAAGCTTCCTCTTTTAATTGTGAGCCTTTTTCCTGCATATGCCGTCACACCGCTTTGGACAGATGCCTGTTCAGGAAGTGACTGCACGTATTCTGTCTTGGCTTCAAGCAGTTCTTTTTGCTCACTTGTCAGCTGCCCGTCCCCAGCAGCCGCAGCGAATGAGGATGGAACCAGGAGCGCCGCAGACAAAGAAAACCCTAAAATCGCTTTTTTCATTTCGTTTCCCTCCGTATTTTTGATAATTCGTATGTACGTCTTCAGCTGCCATCCATAAGCTACTGCCGCATCCAAAACAATTTAAGGTCCGAGTTCTCTCATTTTAATGGATGAAAAAATAGATTTCTAGCAGAATGGACCATTTTATCATTACCTATTGGAAATTATCACCTCCTATGTATTTGATATTATACCATATTTTTACTTATATTCAATTCCTATTATTTGGAATTTTCGTCATGAATAGCCCGCATCTTTTATAATGGGGATGAAAAAAGGAGGAAGAAGAGGAACCTATATACCTGGAAAGCGATTCTACAGCTGTTATTCGTACAAAAAAACAAAGCACCCGACAGACCGTCTACCTTCATGGAGACGGTCATATACTCTTGCTGTCGGGAACCGCCTTCGATTTGGAGGATGAAGAAGCCGATCGTTTATTTGTGAGTGCACATAGCAAAGGCTGCCTAAATCCAAGGCAGCCTCATCCTTTAAAAGTTCTTCGATTTATCGTTCGATTTGCTTTTGGAAGGAACAATCCGGTGTTCCACCTTTTCATAAAGGGACAGCATTTGATGAATAAATGACAGCTTCGGTGCTGTCCAGAATACAAACAGAGCTGACAACACGCCAAGAAGGGCTCCCGCCGCAACATCGAGCGGATAGTGAACGCCCGACCAAATGCGGGAAATGCCTACGGCAAACGCAAGCACAAGCCACAGCCAGCCCGTCTTTTTGTGAAACAGGAAGATTAAAAAGCCGATTGAAAAAAACAAAATCGTATGGTCGCTCGGAAACGAATTGTCAATTTCATGCTCTATCAGCTTGTTGACATTCGGAAGCGTGGCAAACGGTTGATAGTTGGAATGCAGAAAGCCCATGATTTTCCCAAGAATTTCGGCAATCACAAATGCGATGACTGCATAAATGACCATCAATCTGTTTTTTGTCGTCCGGGTCAGCCAATAAACGACAAGACCCAACGCGAGGAAGTACATCATATATTCGGCCAGAAAGTAAACGACCGGATTCAGCATCGAATACTCTTTTCCCAAATCATTAATGAAACGAAAAGCATCAATATTTAATTCTGAAAAAGACATGTTCCATTCTCCTTTTTTATACTTTTATCCTAAATATATCCATCAAAATTGTGCAATAAGCCTTTATCGGGATTAGGAATGTACAAACATGTGTTGCACATTCCCTTAGACTCCTCCTACATCAATGAATATCGATTTTTTTAAAGTAAACGATTGTCGCGGCTAATCCAAGAACGGTTGTGGCGGCAACACTGATAAAAGAATATTCGGGCGGATATTCCGGAAAGAACGTACCCGAAGCGATCACCCATACCGCCGACCAGGGGAGTAAAGCGCTGTACTCCGTGCCGTATACCATAATGCTGACCATTGATATAATGATTGTAAAGATAATGGTGGGCACGTAGTTTTTAAACAGCAGTGTCACAAATATAATTGGACTGACCAGGAAGAAAAGAAGTGCCCCGCCTATCATAAATTGTTTAAACCCATCTATTAAAACCGCCGAACTGAGCCCTTCAAACTGGCCGATCAGCCCAAACAGCAGCGTCAGCACCCAGGCAATCAACGTCAGCAGCATGATCCAAATGAGGAGCAGAACCAATTTGCTGACAATCAGGCTGATTCTTGAAACAGGAATCGTCAATAGATTCTTTAGCGTGCTTTCAGCGTATTCCCGATTGAATAAATATGATGTAATCACGCCATACAACGGGACTCCGATCAAAAGCACAATATACAGGTTGGTATCGGAAAAGGTCTCACTGAAGCGAATCGGTACATCAGGGTACTTGGCTTTTTTAGCCAAAGACGATATAAAACAGATGAAAGGGGCTGCCGCCGCTCCCAGGATACTGACAAGAAACATCTGTGACCGCTTAAGCTTCAGCAATTCGGTATATAGCAAATTAGCCAATCGTCCCGCCCCCAATCAACTTCACGAAATAGTCTTCAAGACTGTCTTCGCTCATCGCAATCTTCAATACGTCTATTCCGTTTTCGACAAACAATTTATTAAGCTTTCCCTGCTGGCCCAAATGGGAGTATACCCGGATGATCCCGTCCTGGTGAACTTCGTAGTCATGAATATCAAAATGCTGTTCCATCAGAACGACCGCTTTATTTTGATCGGATAATTGAAATTCCAGATATTTGCGGTTTCTTTTTTTGAGATGGTCAAACGGAATTTCTTCAAGCAGTTTTCCTTCATGAATGATCCCGACATGATCGACGAGCTGTTCGATTTCAGACAAAATGTGGCTTGATATAAAGATGGTGATGTTTCTTTCTTTGGCGAGAGAATGAATGAGTCTTCTCATTTCTTTGATCCCGATCGGGTCCAAGCCGTTTGTCGGCTCGTCCAGTATCAACAGCTCCGGATAGTGAAGCAAGGCTCTTGCAATTCCCAGCCTTTGTTTCATGCCCAAGGAAAACTTGCCGACGAGCTTTTTCGTTTCATGCTGCAGGCCCACGATCTCCAATACTTCATCGATCGCATTTTTTTTATGGATACCTATGATTTTCGCATTGATCAGCAGGTTTTCCCTTGCCGTCAAGTTCGCGTAAAAGCCGGGCACTTCCACGATAGATCCGATTCTTCTTAAAATTTCTTTTTTATTCTTGAAAAAATTCTCTCCGAAAATTTCTATCTGCCCGCTGGTCGGTTTGATCAGGCCCAGCAGCATTCTGATCGTCGTCGTTTTGCCGGCGCCGTTTCGTCCCAAAAATCCGTATATATCTCCTTGTTTTACATTGATATTGAGATGGTCTACAGACTTTTGCGGCCCGTACATTTTCGTGAGATCCGTCGTTTTAATAATTGTGTTCAAAGTTGATCCACTCTCTTTCACTCGCCTTATAACTACATCATAAACAGAAGGATTTAACTTCTTCTTAACCAATTCTTAATTAATTCTTAAATGATTGGAGATGGTTTTGTTTAGGCAGCGAAAAACCAAACGTCGTTTTTTCCCACGGAACGCTCTGTGCCCATATGCGTCCGCGGTTTTTTTCGACGAGCGATTTGGCGATGGCAAGCCCCAGGCCGCTCCCGTCATCAAGGCTTCTCGACCGGTCTCTGCGGTACATTCTATCAAACACGTTTTCAATATCGTTTTCCGGAATTCCCGGACCTTGATCCCAGATGAGAAGCTGATATTCATGTTCTGATTCCGTCAGTTCGATTCCAAGTACTTTTCCCTCTTTTCCATAATGAATGCCGTTTCTCACGATGTTTTCGATCACGCGGATCAAGCTGAGCCGATCTGCAATAACAGAGCATTTCTTTTCCGGGATCTGTACATTCAAATCAATGTCATGTTTTTTCAGTTCCGGCAAAAAGTCGATCAGCGTTTCCCTAGCGACTTCGGCCAGGTCAAAAAACTCTGTTTTCAACTGGACTTCATTCGCGTCTAATTTCGCCATGTTGAATATTTCATCGATCAATTGCTTGAGGCTGTTGGATTTTTTAGAAAGGATATTGAGATATTCCTGTTTCTCTTCTTCCGAAGACGCGACCCCGTCTTTTAATGCATCAACATAGCCAATAATTGATGTGAGCGGCGTTCGGATATCGTGGGAAATATTAGACAGCAGCCGTTTTCTGGCCGCTTCCGATTTTGCGGCGTTGATTTGAACTTTTTCAAGCTGCTCTATCAATTCGTTAATGGAAAAAATGATTTCATTAAACGGCTGACCGCCTTTCGCCAGCAATCTTCTTCTTAAATTTCCATCCGCCACGCGCTTCAGCTCGGTTTCGATCAGCTTTAAGCGATCGATGAAGCGAAGCCTCATCGTAAACAGCAGCGCGGTAACGGCAAACAGAAAAATAAACAACATTGTGCTGAAAACCCCAAAGGAAGCCGTTTTCATATAGATGAACAAAAGTGCTGCAATCGCCGCACATTGCAGAATGAGAAGCAGCAGCTTTTTATCGGTCAGCATCTTTCTCACCTACAAACTTATAGCCAATTCCCCAAACAGTTTGAATAAATTGTGGATCGGAAGGGTCCGGCTCTATTTTTTTTCTCAGCCTTCTGATATGCACCATGACCGTATTGTCATCTTCTATGTATTGATCGCTCCATGCGTTTCGAAACAGCTGCGTTTTCGTAAATACCTGCCCCGGATTTGAGGCGAAAAACTTCAGCAGTTCAAACTCCTTCGCCGTCAGAGAGATCTCCTGTCCGCCCGCGGTGACCGTATATGTTTTCAAATCGATGGTCAATCCTTTAAATTGAATCAGCGATTGTTCATCGGAGCGGCTTTCGCTTCCGAGGACCAAAAAGCGCCTCAGCATGGCTTTGATCCGCGCAAGCACTTCGTTTACGCTGAAGGGCTTTGTTATATAATCGTCGGCGCCGATGGACAGTCCTAAAATTTTATCGCCTTCAAGGTCTTTGGCGGTCAGCATCAGGATCGGAACATTCGTATGATTCCTCATCCTTCTGCAGACCTCGATGCCGTCGATTTTCGGCATCATGACATCCAATATCACGAGGTGGTAATGGTTTTGTTCAAACAGCCTTAACGCATCTTCTCCGTCAACTGCCACGTCAACCTCATAACACTCTCTTTTTAAATAGGTTTTCAATAAATCTCTGATTTCTTTTTCATCATCCGCTATGAGCACTCGAATGGTTTCCACTTGGTTCACCCGCTTTTATTTTGTCTTGATAGATGTTCACACCGCAGCACCAGCTGCTGCTTGTTTTTTGAAATATTTCCTCTCTTTTCTTTGCCTTTCATTATAACAGAGAGTTGATAAGGCAAACAAAAGGCACCCTGAAAAGGATGCCGTTTTGTTCATATTTTGACAGTCTTATTGATGATATCATGGATCAATCTTGCATTTCTTTCAAGAATGTCGGGATGGGACTTGGAGATCATTTGCATATGGGTTCCGGCTCCTTGAACGACTGTAAAGGTTTTGGACGCCGCTTTTTCCCACATCATCATATTTTCATCCCGCTGATTGTCGCTTGACTTGATATAGCTGATATGTCCGTCAATTGCGCCGGTTGTGACTGTGTTTTGTATATATACATAAGACTTCATCACCAAGTCCACTAAATAGTCGCTCAATAATTTCTCTGCATCGCGGTATTTCTCAAGTTCAAATGTTTTGGATATCTCTTCTCTGTATTCCTCCTCTGTGAACTGATGTTTCTCGGCTTTTGTCCGATATTTTGAATCCATGATGATCAAATCTTCGACTTCATATCCTTGCCGGTTCAATTCTTTCGCCACATCAAATGCCAGGATTCCGCCGGATGAATAGCCGATTAATGTGTACGGCCCTTCACCTTGAATGTTTTTAATGATATCCGCGTATTTTCGAACCCTGTTTGCGGATGGAATGAAGTTGAAGCTGTACACCGAATGCTGCTTTAGATACTTGGCCAAGCCCATGTAGGCAATGCCCATCGACGCGGCCGGCGGGAAGCAGAACAGGTTTTTGCCGCCTTCTTCCGCCCTGGTCAGCTGCATGCAATCATCTGTGTAGTCTTTCAGCAGGTCTTGTGCATGCTTCAGAAAATCAGACAGCTCTTTAATGGTCGGCTTGGAGAAAATGTCCTTAAACGGAACTCTGAAGCCAAGCTCTGCATATAGCCTAGAGACAAATGACATGATGTTTAAAGAATTCGCTCCGATATCGAATATGTTGGCGTTGATGCCAATCAGTTCGATATTCAGGATGTCTTCCCAAATGGCGGCCATTTTTTCTTCCAACTCATGTCTTGGAGGCTCATATTCCAGTAAAGCGCCCGCGCTTCGATCTGGCTCTGGAAGGGCCTTCAAGTCGACTTTTCCGTTTGGTGTCAGCGGCAGCTCATCAAGCTTCAGCAAATAGGACGGCACCATATATTCCGGAAGCTCCTTCACCAAAAACGCTTTGATGTCTTCCTGTGTGATGTCTCTTTCGGAAACGACGTATGCGCAAAGAACTTGATCGTTGCTTTGATCTGTTTTGGCGGCAACCGCCGCTTCTTTTATATCGCTGTGCCTTAACAATTGATGCTCGATTTCGCCAAGTTCGATGCGGTAGCCCCGAATCTTGACTTGGTGATCGATCCGGCCCAGATACTCAATATGTCCATCCGGCCTCATCCTTGCAAGATCTCCTGTTCGATACATTCTTTCACCCGGTAAAAACGGATTTGGCAGGAATTTTTCAGACGTCAGTTCCGGTTTGTTCAAATAGCCTTTTGCGACTCCGTCTCCGCTGATATACAGCTCTCCGGCAATTCCGACCGGCTGTACTTCCTGACGCTCATCCAGAATATAGAGCTGGACATTGGAGGCCGGCTTGCCGATCGGGACAGAAACTTGCCGGTCCCGTCCGGCATCATATTGATAGATCATGCAGCCGACAACCGTTTCGGTCGGACCGTATTCATTGTAGATTTCAATGTTGTGATGAAATCTCTCCGTGATTTCTTTGGCCAGTTCCGTTTTTAAATCTTCTCCGCCGACGATCAGGCGTTTGATGCTTGATCCGCTGGCACCCATGTCTTTGACAAGGCTTAAATGAGACGGGGTTAATTTGACAATCCCGGCTTTTTGGTCTCTGAACACTTTTCGAATCAGCGGTTCCCCGTCCCTGCTATGCTGATACACAATCACCCGGTTGCCTGAGATTAATGGCGTAAATATCGATGTCACCGTTAAATCAAAGGCAATGGATGAGTAGAGGGCAAAATCAAGCTGTTCGCCTTGGACATATACACGGGCAGCCCAGGTAATATAGTTAACCAGCCCTCTTTGCCTGATCATGACCCCTTTTGGTTTTCCTGTGGATCCTGACGTGTAGATGATATATGCAAGGCTGTCGGTGTTACCCGCCAGTTCCAGATTGTCAGCCGGATAACTGCTGAAATCTCCGGTTAATTCGACGGCTTCCTGATGAAGTGTGCCCAAGTCCTGCTTGTGATCCACAAGGATGATGGCCGCTCCGCTGTCTTCAAGCATATACTTGATCCTTTCTTCCGGATAATCGGGATCAATCGGCAAATAGGCTCCTCCGGCTTTCAAAATGCCCATGATTCCGACCACCATTTCCGGTGAGCGTTCTGCCATGATGGCGACAATCGTATCCTCTTTGACTCCTTTGTCCCTGAGGTATCTGGCAAGCTGATTTGATTTTTCATTGAGCTCACGGTACGTCAGTTTGTCATTTCCTGAGACAACCGCAGCAAGCTCAGGGGTTTTTTCGGCTTGTTCCTCAAACAGCCGGTGAATCGTCTGATTCGGATATTCCGCTTTCGTGTCATTCCATTCGTACAACAGCCTGTTTCTTTCAGCTTCCGAAAGGACTGTGATGTCGTTTAATGACTGATCTTCATTTTGGACGACCTGTTCCATCACTTGTTGAAGGTGTCCTTTGATACCGGCGATGATGTGGTCATGATAGATATTTCCGTCATAAGTCAATTTGATGACCAAACGTTCGCCCGGGACGGCCACAATATTAAATCCGTAATTTGTTTGTTCTTCGGCGTGAATTTCTTCAAAGATAAAACCAGCACCGCGTTTGCCGCTTGTCTCAAATGCACTCTGATCAACCGCGTAATTTTCGAAAATCAGGATATGATCCAGCAGCTCTCTTTTTAATTCACTGAGCGACTGTACTTCCGACAGATTCATGTCATGATATGTCCTGCCTTCCAAAGCCTGTTCCTGAACGCTTTTGATGAGTTCCTTAAAGCTTTGGCTTTTTTCCAGTCTAATTCTCGTCGGTACAGTGTTGATGAATAATCCGACCATTTTTTCGATTCCGGCTACTTGTGCATCCCTGCCGGAAATGACTGTACCGAATACGACATCATCCGTTTGATTGTACCTTGCCAAAAGCATTCCCCAAATGCATTGTAAAACAGTATGGAGGGTGACATTGTTACGGCTGGCAAGCTCTGTGATCCGGCCGGTTAATTGTTGCGGGAATTCTATGACGGCCTCTTTTCTCTTATATTTCGCATGTCCGGAAGAACTCGCCAAAACCGAAATCGGCGATTTTTCGGTAAAGCCTGATAAATAGTTTCTCCAGTACGCTTTTGGAGCTTCTTTATCTTGTTGCTCTAGCCACCCGATATAATCGCTGTACGGTCTTGCCTCTTCAAGCCGGTGTTTTTGCCCGCCTTCTTTCATATGATACATTTGGAACAGCTCTCCCATAATGATTCCCCGGGACCAGCCGTCAAGCAGAATATGGTGGTTTGTCCATATGAACGTATAACTGTCATCCTCGGTTCTCATTAGCGCGGCTCTGATCAATGGTTCGCTGTTTAAGCAAAAACCTTTCTCCCGATCTGCTTTGCGATACGTTTGAATCACTTGCTCCCGTTCCGCCGGACTCTGCTTTCGCAAGTCATGATAGTCAAGATTGATCTTTCTGTCCTTGATGATCACATTTCTTGGTTCATCCGTTATTTCATACTCGATCGAGGCCCTTAGAATCTCGTGTCTTTCCATGATGTCATTGAACGTTTCTGCAAACAGACGCTCATCGATCAATCCTTTCATATCGATGGCCATTTGTTCAAAGTACGCCTGTGATTCCTTGTCTTCGAGTGCGTGGAACAGCATGCCCCTTTGCATGTTGGCAAGCGGATAGATTTTTTCGATTTCCATCCCTTTATATTTCAGTTTGATTTCCTCAAGCTGATCTAAGCTGATGCCTTTGTCTCCGTAATCGGACGGCGTTTTTTCCGTCTCTTCTCGTTCCGCGCAGTGGCGAATGACCGCTTTCAAGGCTTCTTTATATTTTTGAGCAAAAGTTCTGACGACGTCTTCACTGTATGCTCTTGTGTTATAGGTCGTTTGAATGGCCAGTTGTCCCCTGAAGACCACCGCATTGATTTCGAGTGGATTTTCTCTAGTGATGCCCTTTCCGGCTGCTTCTCCCGGCGACAGGTGTGATGAAGAAAATTCTCCGCTGTTGATGTCTTCATCAAGCTGTCCCAGGTAATTGAACAAGATTGGTGATGTTGCGCCTTTTGCGATCTCACTGTCCCGGGTGAGATACTTTAAAATTCCGTAGCCGATGCCTTTGTTCGGCACGTTTCGCAAGTGCTCTTTCACCATTTTAATCGTTCTGGACATGTCTGTTTCTTGTCCCAAATCGATGAATACCGGGTATTTCGAGGTAAACCAGCCGACCGTTCTGCTGATATCGATGCCATCTGCCACCTGTTCTCTTCCATGCCCCTCCAGCGTGATTCTTAATTTATTTTGCCCGGTCATATCTCTTGCCGCCACCAGAAGCGCAGCGATCAGAAGATCGTTGATTTCGGTACGGTAAGCTTGGTTTGTTTCTCTTAAAAGCCGCGCTGTCTCCTCTTTTTCGAGTTCCGTGCTGAATGTTTTGCTGTCCTCAACTTTGAAGACACCTGCATCTTCATTCATTTCCAGGAATTTGACGTCTTCACAAACGGCCTTCAGCCAATACTGTTTTTCACCAAGCAGTTTTTCAGTTTTTGAATATTCCGTGATGTGATGTGCATATTCCTGGTAGGAAGCTGTTTTTGGATAGAACTCGACTTTTTCCCCATTTGATAACTGACTGTACCCCAGCGCCAAATCTTCAAATAATATTCTCCAGGAGATACCGTCGACCACAAGGTGATGGATGATGATCAGCAGGTGATCCCCATTATTCGTTTTGAAGAGCGCCAGTTTAACCAGAGGGCCGGTTTTAATATCGATGCTTTGCTGAAGCTCCGTTGCCAATTGGTACACTTTCTGTGGCTGGTCGTTTTCGCTCGAGACATCATAGACAAATAGGTCAAACAGCTTTTTGCCCGGTCCCCGGTTGTACTGAATGATCTTTCCGCCTTCTTCTCTAAACACCGTCCGGAGTGTATCGTGATGTTGGATGATTTCTCTGAATACACGTTTGACGATGCTCTCGTCGAATCCGTTTTTCCTATAAAGTATAACCGCATGGTTGTAATGGTTCCTGTCCGTTTTGTTCAACGAGAAATACTCTTGTTGAATCGGAGTCAAGAGAACCTCGCCCTCTACCGTTTCATATGATGCTGATTTGTCGGTTTCGGCCTTGACATATCGGCTCAAAGACTTGATTTGCGGATTTGCAAACAGATCTTTCATTTCTAGCGACAGGCCTTCTCTTGATAATCTTGAGATCATTTGCAGCGCTTTGATGGAATCGCCGCCTGCTGCAAAAAAGTGATGAGTGATCCCGATCTTGTCAATGCCAAGCACATCTTCCCATATTTGAACAAGCTTTTCTTCCGTCTCGTTCCGCGGCGGTTCGTATTCCGTCTCTTTTCCCGGCTGCGGTTCAGGCAATGCGGTTGTATCGATCTTTCCGTTGGCTGAAAGCGGCATCTTCTCAATTTGGACAAATGAAGACGGAATCATATATTCTGGAAGCTCGCGCATCAGATACGTCCTGATGTCCTCGAACGGTAATTCGGCGTTTGCTGTGAAATAGGCGCACAGCTGTTTTGCACCTTTATGGTCTTCCCTTGCAGCAATAAAGGCTTCCTTGATATCATCATGAGCCAACAGCCTGTTTTTGATTTCTTCCGGTTCTATTCTGTAGCCCCTTACCTTTACTTGGCTGTCCATCCGTCCTGCAAGTTCGATATTTCCATTGCTCAGCCTTCTGGCAAGGTCCCCGGTCCTGTACATTTTTGTATGCGGTGCAAACGGATCTTCGACGAATTTTTCTTTCGTGATATCCGGTTTGTTTACATAGCCGCCTGTCACTCCGGCGCCTGCGATGCAGAGCTCTCCGTACACACCTTCCGGAAGCAGTTTCATATTTTCATCAAGCACATATGCATTCGTATTATGGATCGGAGTGCCGATAACCGGATATTCTTTGAAAGAATTGAGGTGTTCCGGGTCGATTACTTTAAAGACTGAGCCGATTGTCGTTTCCGTCGGGCCATAATGATTCATGACTACATGATCGGGATATTGGTTGTAAAATGTCTCAACATCCCTTGTATTGATCATCTCCCCGCCCAAGACGACCAGCCTGAGAGAAGCGCAAGGTTTTTCGGCGGAAAAGCCCGGATCATTGACAAAAATGTTAAACAGAGACGGCGTCAGTTTGATATAGGTGATGCCGTTTTCTTTGATATACTTTAAAGCCCGGTGCGCATTTGTATAGCATTCTTTTCGTGCGATATGCAGTTCGCTTCCGCTTAACAGCGCCGAAAAGATGCTCGTATAGCCCAAATCGAACGCATATGAAGACACAAGCATGGCTTTGTCGTTTTCTGTAAGACCCGCTTCCTTCATAAACCATGCTGTATAATTCACCACATTCCCGTGTCTGATAAATACGCCTTTCGGCTTTCCGGTGGAGCCTGATGTGTATATAATATATGCATTCTGATCGGCTGCACCCGATGCAGACAGGTTTGACGCGGCCTTCGCATCAATCAAACCGTCGGCAACATTGACGATTTCTCCAGCGAACGCGACGTTTTCTTTGACAGAGCCTTTGACAAGCAATATTGCAGCTCTGCTGTCACTTAAAATCTCATTCGTCCGTTTGGCCAATTGCTCCGACTCGATCGGCACGTAAGCCGCTCCGGCTTTCAGTACCGCCATCATGGAAATGATCATCTCAAGCGATGGTTCAATCATGATCGCTACAGGTGCACCGGCGCTTGCTCCTTTGTCTCTCAAAAGCCTTGCCAATTGATTTGCTTTTTCGTTCAGTTCCCTGTACGTCAGCTTTTCATCCGCAAAGACCACCGCTGTTTGCTCCGGCGTTTTGCCAGCCTGATGCTCAAACAGCTGATGAACCGTTTGATCTTTAGGGTAATCTGTTCGTTGTCCTTGATTCTGATCCCGAAGCACTCTGATTTCTTCATCTGACAGCATGTTCACGTCGCTCAACGGCATTTGCGGATCGTTTGCCGCTTCCTTTAAAATATTGATCAAATGGCCCGCCATTCTTTCAATCGTGGACCGCTTAAACAATTTTGTACTGTAGTTGAAAACACATTGAATGCCTTCATTTGTCTCAGCGGCTGTCAGCGTCAAATCAAATTTTGAGATGTTCACCTCGGTTTGGAGTGGCTGGAATATCAAGCCATCGATGTCCGCTTCATCGCCGTCGAAGTTTTGCAGAACAAGCATGGTATCAAACAGCGGGTGTCTGCTCATATCCCGTTTGACATCAAGTTTTTCAACCAGTTCATCAAATGGATAGTCTTGATTTTCATAAGCTTTCAGCGCCGTTTCTTTAACCTCTTTTAAATAATCGGCAAATGGCATGTCTCCTATTGGATGGTTCCTCATCGCCAGCGTGTTGATAAACACTCCGATGACATGTTTCAAATCGCTGTGATGCCTTCCCGCGATCGGTGAGCCGACAACGATATCCTCCTGGCCTGTATACTTCGCCAAGAGCGTTGTGTATCCCGCCAAAAGCAACATATACATCGTCGCGCCGTTCTCTTTCGCCAGTTTGTTCAGCATGGCGGACGTTTCGCCGTCTATTTCAAACTGAACGATATCTCCTTCAATCGAACGCTTTTGCGGACGTTTTTCATCCGCCGGCAAATTCAGCACCGGCACTTCACCTTGAAAAACGTTGAGCCAGTAGTCTTCCTGGCGTTTAATCTCATCTTTTTGATAAAAAAGTTTTTGCCATTCTGAAAAGTCTTTGTACTGAATCGTTAACGGCTGCAATGTTTTCCCCTCATACAACTCGGCCAGTTCTCTTGTGAAAATGGCCATGGATACCCCGTCTGAAATGATATGGTGCATGTCGAACATCAGTACATGTTCATCGCCACTCGCTTTTAATACTTCCACTCTTAAAAGCGGCGCTTTTTCCAAAGCAAACGGCTTGATGAACGCTTTGATTTTTTCTTCCAGCCGGTCCTGTCCGAGTCGTCCGTACTTCACTTTAAAATCGACTTCTTTTTCGATTTTTTGTACAGGTTCGCCGTCAACCATCACAAAGGCCGTCCTCAAGGCTTCATGTCTTTCTATCAATTGCCGAAAAGCATCCTCAAACCGGTCGACATCAAAATCTCCTGCAATTTTCATGGCGAAAGGCATGTTGTAAGAGAGGCCGCCTGGTTCGATTTGATTAAGGATATACAGCCTTCTTTGTGCGGATGACAATGCGTAATACTCTTTCTCTTCCGCTTGTGTGATGGACGCATAAGGGCTTTCTTTCATGGATTCGATAAAATCACCGATGTCTTTGATTGTTGGTGTTTCGAATATTTGTCTTAAAGGGACTTCAATCTTCATTTCTTTATGCAATTTTGCAGTCAATGCCGCAGCTTTTAAGGAATGGCCGCCAAGTTCAAAGAAATTGTGGCTGATTCCGATGTTTTCGATCCCTAAAACGTCCTCCCAGATTGAGACAAGCTTTTCCTCTGTGCGGTTCCTCGGTGCTTCGTACGTCGCTTCACTGATTGTGCAGCTAGGTTCAGGGAGCGCTTTTCTGTCGATTTTGCCGTTTGCCGTAAGCGGCAATTGATCGAGCTTGACAAAGTATGACGGCACCATGTAATCCGGCAGTTCCTTTAACAAGCATTTTCTGACGTCTGCAACGCCGGCCGTTTTGTCCGCGACGATATATGCGCATAGGTATTTTCCGCCGGCTTGATCTTCCCGCGCCATAACTGCCGCCGCGTCAATGCCTTCTATTTTCAGCAATTGGTTTTCGATTTCGCTCAGTTCGATTCTGAATCCGCGGATTTTGACTTGGTGGTCGATTCTTCCTAAATATTCGATTTGGCCATCAGGTAAAAATCTTGCGAGATCCCCCGTCCTGTACATGTTTTCTCCTGGAACAAACGGGTTTGGAACAAATTTTCCAAGCGTGAGGTCAGGTCTGTTTAAGTATCCGCGGGCAAGGCCTTCCCCGCTCAGACAAAGTTCACCGGGTGTGCCCAACGGCAGCAGTTGCTGGTTGTGATTTAAAATATAAGCCTTGTGATTGCTGATCGGCCGGCCGATGACGACTTTTTCGTCATCTTTTTGCAGCTCGCCCCGCGTTGAGCAAACGCTGTTTTCCGTCGGTCCGTATTCATTAAACAATTTGACGTTCGGCAGCTTTTCAAAATGCTGCCGGATCAGACTTTCATTGAAGCCTTCCCCTGCGACCGTGATAAATCTTAAATCCTCTAAAGGCTGCTCAATCGTGTCGAGCAGGCTTAGATAAAAGCTCGGAACGGCCAGCAAGTTTGTCGCTTTATGCGTTCGCAACGCACCGATGATCTCACGCGGATTCATCCGCAAATCTCTAATTAAAACCAGCTTCGCCCCAGATATAAGCGTCGTGAAAATATCTTCAACAGAACTGTCAAATGAAAAGGACGGCACTTGAAGTGTGGTATCGGCTGTACTGTAGCCATACGATTGTTTCCTCCAATAAAGCGTATTAACAATTGATTGATGGTTGACCATGACACCCTTCGGCTTTCCGGTCGAACCTGAGGTATAGATGACATAAGCCATGTCAGAAGAACCGCTCGTGTGCTCTAAGTTCTCTGTGGCTTTGTCTTTTGTCAGCCCTTTTTCGTTCATATCGATACAGGTGAGATCAACGTCAATCTGTTTGTCCGCCTTTTTCAGCAGGATGCTGATGCCGCTGTCTTCGATCATGTATCTGATCCGGTCTTCCGGATATTCGGGATCGATCGGCAAGTATGCGCCTCCGGCCTTCAGCACCGCCAGCATTCCGACAATCATCTCCACAGAACGCTCCGCCATAACGCCGACGATCATGTCAGGTTTTACGCCTTTTTCCCTTAACAGTCCCGCCAGCTGATTTGACCTTTCATTCAGTGCTTTGTACGAGAGCTTCTCCTTTTCAAATACGACCGCAGTATGCCCAGGCGTCCGTTCCGCCTGTTCTTCAAATAATTGATGGATTGTTTTATTCCTTGGATAATCTGCGTTTGTCCGGTTGAACTCATATAGAAGCGTCTTTCTTTCTTCCTCCGCCAGCATGTCAATCTCTGCGATTTTCCGGTTCTCATTTGCCGTCACTTGCTCAGCGACCCTTTTGATATGACCTTCGATATTGTTGATGATATCCCTGTCATAGACATTGCCGTCATATGTCAAAACAAGGGTGAGCTCTTCGCCAGGAGTCACCGACATGCTAAAGCTGTAATTGCTTTGTTCCGCAGCGCTGATCTCATTCACCTTAAAGCCTGTCTTCATTTGACTCTCTTCAAAGTCCTGTTCATCAGTTTCATAGTTCTCAAATACGAGAATATGATCGATCAGATCTTTCTTTAAGCTGCTCAAAGCCTGGACTTCAGCGAGATTCATATAGTTGTAGCGGTTGCTTTGAATCGCATCTTCCTGAACCTTTTGCAAACATTCGTTAAAACGCGCCTGCTCATTGAATCTGATTCTTGTCGGGATGGTGTTGATAAACAGACCGATCATGTCTTCGATTCCGTCTACGTTTGCTTCCCTGCCCGATACGACCGTTCCAAACACGACATCATCGATCTTATTATATTTCGTAAGCATCAAGCCCCAAATCGTTTGAATCACCGTATGAAGCGTAACGCTGTTTTTAGCAGCGAGCGCCTTCAATTGTTTTGTCAGCTGTTTTGACAAATGGATGACCTTCTCCCGGCGGTCATACAGGCTGCTTTTTTTGCGTTTTGTTAATGTAGGCAGCTGTGCCTGTTCCTCATACCCTTTTAAATATTCGCGCCAATATTGACGGCCCTCTTCCTGATCCTGTCTTTCAAGCCACTTAATATAATCGCTGTACGGCTTCGTCTCCTTTAATGGACTGGCTTTGCCGTTCATCCGGTTTTCGTAGATGACAAACAGCTCACGCATGATGATGCCAAGGCACCAGCCATCGAGTAAAATATGGTGATGGCTCCAGACAAGCCGGTACGAGCGCTCCGCCGTTTTCAGCAAGTAAACCCTCATTAACACATCTCTGCTTAAATCAAAGCCTTTTTTTCGATCTTCATTGATCAATCTCTCAATGAACATTTCCTGTTGCTGTGCGGAGCTTTTCGCGATATTGAAATAGGTGAAATCGATGCTGCGGTTTTCGATGATGATCTGCCTCGGTTCTTCAACAATTTCATATTCATAAGAGGCCCTTAAGATTTCATGCCGTTTCATGATGTCATTAAAGCTTGCCTCAAGAATCGCCGGATCGACATATCCTTCAATATCCATGACCGTCTGCTGAAAATATGCATCTGAGGTATGATCCTCGATGGCATGGAACAGCATACCTTTTTGCATGTTGGCAAGCGGATAGATTTTTTCAATGACGCCTCTGTATCTTCCTTTGATTTCTTCAAGTTCGTCTAAACTGATATTTGTATCTCCATAGTCGGACGGCGTTCTTTCGCTTTCCGTCTGTTGCGTGCAGTGCTTAATGATTTGTTCCAGGCGTTCTTTTAATTGATGATTCAGCCGGCTGATCGTATCTTTTTCGTATTCCATTTGATTAAAGGTTGTATGAATCACCAGCTCATGATGAATCACGATGGCGTTGATTTCGATAGAATGACTTCTCGCGATTTTTCCGCCGATGCTTTCCCCTTCGGAGAAGCTTGAGCCGGAAAATTCGCCGCGATTCATGTCGGCATCGATCTCGCCTAAATAGTTAAATGAAATCCGGGCCTTTTCTTCGTTGATAAAATCCGGGTCTTCAGCCATATACTTTAAGAGCCCGTAGCCGATTCCTTTATTCGGTATTTTTCTCAACGTTTCTTTGACCATTTTGATATGTTGGGAGAGGGCTTTTTCTTCTCCTGCATCAAGAAGCACCGGATACATCGTCGTAAACCAGCCGATT
Organism: Bacillus sp. FSL W7-1354; assembly: GCF_038002405.1. Taxonomy (NCBI): domain Bacteria; kingdom Bacillati; phylum Bacillota; class Bacilli; order Caryophanales; family Bacillaceae; genus Bacillus; species Bacillus sp. FSL W7-1354. Next base: position 1,569,759 of record NZ_JBBOCL010000001.1, read on the forward strand.
GTTCTCGTGATGTCAACGCCTTCTAAAATATCTTCCCTGCCGTGGCCTTCCATCATGACCTTCAGTTTGTTTTCCCCTGTGATGTCCTTTGCTCCGGTTAGTAATGCCGTTAACAAAATATCGTTGATTTCGGTGTTGTAGGCTCTGTTCGTGTTTCGCAAAAGGTCCGCTGTTGCCTCTTTGCCGAGCTTGATGCTCAACGTCGTGCTGTTTTCGTATACATCTTCCTTTAATATGTTCTTTGGCGGAATAAACCGGACACGTGCCTTGGCAACGTTCCGCCAATATTTGGCTTCCTTCAATAAGGTTCGGCTGCGGGCGTATGCTTTTAACCTGCGGGCGAATTCTTGATAGGAATCCGTTTTGTAGCCGATCTCGAGCGTTTGCCCCTTTAATGCCTGACTGTACAATGTTTCGAAGTCCTCAAACAGTATTCTCCACGATACACCGTCGACGACAAGGTGATGGATTACAATGAGCAGGTGGTCGCCCTCATCAGCCCGGAAGATGCCGAGATGAACAAGTTTTCCTTTTCTGATCGATGTTTGTTTTTGAATGCTTGTCGCCAGCTCATACACCTTTTCCGCTTGACGATCAAGCCCTCTTACATCATAAACATCCAGGTCGAACAGGTCTTTCTGAAAGCTTCTGTTGTACTGAATGAAGTCCCCGCCTTTTTCCTCATAGATCATCCTTAACGCGTCGTGCTGCTCCATTATTTTATTGAAAGTCTTTTTAACACAGCTTTCGTCAAATCCGCCCTTTCTGAAGAGCACAAATGACTGGTTAAAGTGATCCAGCTCTTCTTTGTTATTAGTAAAATACCATTTTTGGATCGGAGTGAGTTCTGCATGTCCCGTGACGATTGTATTGGCATTTTGCCTCTGTGATTGTTTTTTAACATACTTGGAAAGATCCTTGATTCTCGGATTGGCGAACAGATCCTTCATTTCAAGCTTCAGGCCAAGCCTGGACAGCCTTGAGACGATTTGCAACGCCTTGATCGAATCTCCTCCTGCTGCAAAGAAGTGATGGCTGATACCGATGTCTCCGGCACCGAGAACATCCCTCCAGATGTCAACGAGCTTAGCTTCTGTGTCATCCCGCGGTGCTTCGTATTCCGCTCCTGTTGCGACATGTCTGTCAGGTGCAGGGAGGGCTTTTCGATCGACTTTATCGTTTGCGGTGAGCGGCAGCTTATCCAGTCTGACAAAATAAGCCGGAATCATATAGTGAGGGAGCTCTTTTTCGAGCCATTCACTGAGCTCGGTTGATGTCCAGTCTTCTTTGGAGACGATATAAGCGCACAAATAATCGCTGTTGTCATCGTCCTTCCTGGCTATAACCGCCGCTTCGTCGATTTTGTCAAGCTTGAGCAATTGATTCTCGATTTCTCCCAGTTCAATCCGGTATCCGCGTATTTTCACCTGATGGTCTATTCTTCCTAAAAACTCGAGATGTCCACCGGGCAGCCATCTGGCCAGATCACCCGTCCGGTACAATCTTTCCCCTGATACAAACGGATGTGAAATAAACTTTTCGGCTGTCAGTTCCGGCCGGTTTAAATACCCGCGTGCAAGACTGATTCCGCCGACGCAAAGCTCTCCAACAACGCCTGTCGGCACAGGCTTCTGGTTTTGATCCAATACATATACGTTTGTATTGTCAATCGGACTGCCGATATGAGGACGACCGGATCCTCCGTAAACCCCCGCCGTTGCACAGACCGTCGTTTCCGTCGGTCCGTAGGCATTGATAAACAGCCGATTTCCGAACCACCTTTTTGCGAGTTCTTCAGTGCAGGCAGAGCCCGCGGAAACGATTACTTTGAGGTTTTCCAATCTGAATTCATCCAACACATTCAGAACGGTCGGCGGCAAAGTCGCATGAGTGATGTCATACTGTCTTAGAAAGCTTGTTAACGGCTGCCCCGGCATCATTTCCTCCTGCCGTCCCAACACTAAAGCCGCCCCGGCTGCCAGCGCCGGAAAGATTTCAAATGCTGACGCATCAAATGATAGTGAAGCAAATTGAATCACTCTGCTGTCCGTGTTTAAATGCATCAATTTGACAACTGCTGAAACAAGATTGCTCAGCCCTTTTTGTTCGATTAAGACGCCCTTCGGTTTTCCTGTGGACCCTGAAGTATAGATGATGTAAGCCAAATCCCCGCTATGGCTGACAGGCTCCAATTGAGCCGCATCCAGGGCGGCAATTTGTTTATCGTGAATATCAATGTTGATCATGCTGGCCTCTTTGATAAAGGACCGTTTTTTGATGAGCGCCTCTTCCGACAGAAGAAACTTTGTTTGGCTGTCGCCTAGGATGTATTTGATCCTGTCTTCAGGATATGCCGGATCAAGCGGCAGGTACGCGCCTCCGGCCTTCAAAATTCCCAGAAGGCCGATGATCATCTCGGGAGAGCGGTCCACCATGATGCCGACGGCTGTGTTCGGTTTAACCCCTTTGTCTCTTAAAAACCGGGCCAGCTGATTTGACCTCTCATGCAATTGTCGATATGTCAGCTTTTGATCTTCAAACACGACCGCGGTTTGGTCAGGCGATGTCTCCGCCCGCTCCGCAAACAGCCGGCAAATGGTTTTGTCTATTGGAGCATCAGTTTTCGTATCATTAAACCGATATAACAATGTGTTTTTTTCGTCTTCTGACATGGCCTCTATTTGATCAAGCCGCTTGTCCGGCCGATTGGAAATATCCTCTAAAGCACGGACGAAATGCGCCGCCATCCTTTCGACCGTTTCTCTTTTAAACAGCTTTGTACAGTATTCCAAATCAAATTCGATCTTCGAGTCTTTTTCGATTGCCGATAAAGTGAGGTCAAATTTTGAAATATGGATGTCGCTTTCAAACGGTTCAAATGTGAGCCCTTCTATTTCAGCATCCGCTTTTTCCAAGTTTTGCAGGACAAACATCGTATCAAACAGCGGATTTCTGCTCATGTCGCGTTCAAGGTCAAGCTGTTCGACAAGATCGTCAAATTGATAATCTTGGTTTTCATACGCCTTCAGCGCCGTCTCTTTTACATCTTGCAAAAATTCAGCGAATGTCTTGTCGCCCTTCGGATGATTTCTCATCGCCAGCGTATTGACAAACATTCCGATTACATGTTTCAGCTCGTGATGTTTTCTTCCTTGAATCGGCGTTCCGATAATCAAATCTTCCTGTCCGCTATATGTTCTAAGCAAAACCGTATATGCCGCCAGAAGAAGCATATACATGGTCGCTCCGTTGTTTTTGGCGATCCGCTTGAGCTTCTTCGTCAATTCGCCGTCGATTGCAAAACCGATTCTATCGCCTTCAACACTGTGCATTTGCGGCCTCGGGTAATCCGTCGGCATGTTGAGGACTGGAATCTCGCCTTTGAAAATATTGAGCCAGTACTCTTTTTGCCTTTTCATCTCATCTTTTTGATAAAAATCCCTTTGCCATTCTGAATAGTCTTTATATTGGAGGCTGAGCGGCTCCAGTTCTTTTCCGCCGTACAAATCGCAAATTTCTTTTGTCAAAACCCCCATCGATGCGCCGTCTGAAATGATATGGTGCATATCAAACAGAATGATATGTTCCTCGTCGTCAACCTTGACCACCTCTGTTCTAAAAAGCGGGGCCTTTTTTAAATCAAACGGTCTGACAAATTGTTTGATGATCTCTTGAATGGATAGAGACTCTATTTCGCTGGATTTGATGCTGAAATCTACTTCTTTTTCAATCTTTTGAACTGGCTCTCCATCCGCCATCAAGAAGGACGTTCTAAGCGCTTCATGTCTTTGAATGACAATTTGCAATGCGTTCTCAAACCGGCGTATATCGAAGGAGCCCTTGACTTTCATGGTAAAAGGGATGTTGTAGGACAATCCGCTCCCTTCGATTTGACCTAGAATGTACAGTCTTTTTTGCGCGGATGAAAGACGATAGTATTCTTTTTCTTCCACTTTTTTAATAGATGAATCAACACTATCTTTTGTCGATCTGATATATTCTCCCAATCCTTTGATTGTCGGCGTTTTAAAGATTTGCTCAAGAGGGATTTCCGCTTTGAGCTCCTTTCGGATTCTTGCCGCCATCGCGGCCGCTTTGAGAGAATGTCCCCCCAGCTCGAAGAAATGATCGTTGATACCGGCCTTTTCCACCTTTAAAATATCACGCCAAATTGCTGCCAGCTTTTCTTCCGTTTCATTTCGCGGCGCCTCATACTCACTTTCCGCTCCCATCGTTCTGTCCGGCTCAGGCAGGGCTTTTCTGTCCACTTTCCCGTTTTTGGTGAGCGGCAGCTTGTCCATGTTCACGAAATAGGCGGGAATCATATAATCCGGAAGCTTTTCACCTAAAAACCCTTTCAGCTCATCAAGGGAAATCTCACGCTTTGCCGTGATATAGGCGCAAATGTACGGGCGGTTCTCTCCGTCTTCTCTGACGGTAACGATCGTCTCGTTGATGTCTTCATGCATCTCCAACCGGCTTTCGATTTCGCCGAGTTCGATTCTGAAGCCGCGGATTTTCACCTGATGGTCGATTCGGCCGATGAATTCGATGTTGCCGTCAGGCAGCCATTTCGCTAAATCACCTGTTTTGTACAGCCTTTCTCCCGGAATGAACGGATGCGGGATGAATTTTTCCGCCGTCAGTTCCTCGCGGTTTAAATATCCTGTGCTTAAACCATCGCCTGCGATGCACAGCTCTCCGGGAACCCCGATCGGCACGAGCTTGCCGGCTTCATCCATGATCAAGACTGACGTATTCGCCAGCGGGCTGCCGATCGGGATTGTATCGGCTTTTTCATCTATTTCATTGATGAAATAATATGTCGCATATACCGTGCTTTCCGTCGGGCCGTAAACATGAATCAATTTATCCCGGCCGACATGATCCAACACTTTTCTCACATGCGGTATCGACGCTCTTTCCCCGCCGAAAAGGATTTTCCGCAGCTTGGCAAGGCAGCCGATATTGATGTCGGCGAGCGTATTGAACAGCGCTGTCGTAATGAACATCACGCTGACTCGTTCTTTCTCAATCACTTCGGCCAACTCATGTGTATTCAAGACCGTCTCTTTTTCGATCAGGACGAGTGAGGCTCCGTTTAAGAGAGCGCCGAAGATGTCGAACACCGATCCGTCAAACGAATAGTTGGACAGCTGGAGAATGGCGTCATCTTCAGTGATGTCGATATAATTGGTGTTTTTAACGACTCTTGCCGCACTGTAATGCGGGATGACCACTCCTTTTGGTGTTCCGGTTGAGCCGGACGTGTAGACGATGTACGCTGTATCGCTTGAGCAATTCACACGCGGAAGATTCTCTCCGCTTAGTAAGTGCAACTCGTCCGAACGCAAATCAACGGTTTTTATATCAAAAGGTTGAAGAAGCGAATCTGTTGTTACTAACAATGCCGCACCGCTATTTTCCAACATATAATCGATTCTGTCCCTAGGCGTTTCAGGATCGATCGGCAAATACGTGCCTCCCGCTTTTAAAATACCGATGATGCCGATGATCATCTCAAAGGAGCGGTCCGCGATGATCGCGGCAATCGAGCCTCTGCCGATCCCTTTTTCCCTGAGGAGTCTCGCGGTTTGGTTTGCTTTCTTATTCAGCTCTCTATAGGTCATGCGCTGAGCACCGAACACAAGAGCCGTCTGGTCAGGCGTCTTCATGGCCTGTTCCTCAAAGAGCTCATGAAGCGGCTTGTCTTTCGGATAATCCGTTTTTGTATCGTTGAATGTGTCTAAAATCCTCTGTTGTTCTTCTTTTGACACAAGGTTGATGTCTTGTAATGTTTGTGCCTCATCTTCCGCCACTTGTTCTGCGACGGTGATGATATGCTTTTCTAATGTTTCGATGATGGTGTCGTCATATACATTTTCATCATAGATGAAGAGCAGCTTTAATTGATCGTCAAGAGCCGCGGAAATGCTGAAATGATAATTGGTCTGTTCTTCCCCGCTGACATTCACCATTTCAAAACCTACATCATTTTTTTCTTCAAACGCTTTTTGGTCAACGGCATAGTTTTCAAAGACCATGACATGGTCGATCAAATCATTTTTCAACTCGCTTAGCGCTTGAACCTCCGCTAAATTCATGTAATTGTAGCGGCTGCTTTCCAAAGCGTCGGCTTGGGTTTGGCGCAGAACGTCTTTAAAAAGCTTGTCTTTGCCCAGCCTGATTCTGGTCGGGATGGTGTTGATGAAGACGCCGACCATTGTTTCTATACCTTCCACTTCGGCATCTCTGCCGGAAACAACGGTTCCGAACACCACATCCTCGCTGTTGTTGTATTTCGCCAAAATCACGCCCCAAATGCTTTGCAACACGGTATTGATCGTTACATGATTCTGGTTGGCCAATTTGATGAGGCGATTTGTCAATTCTTTGGAACATTCAATCGTTTTCTCTCTTCTTTTAAAACCCGTCTCAGAAGGTGTGCGAAGCTTTGGAAGCGAATTTTTTTGATCATAGCCGCTCAAATAGCTCTCCCAATAGCTCTGAGCTTCTTCTTTATCCTGATCCTCCAGCCATTTGATATAATCGCTGTACGGCCTCGGGTCTTCCAATTGATGATGTTGGCCTTTCCGCTTCATTTCATATATCGTCAACAGCTCATCCAGGATGATGCCAAGGCACCATCCGTCAAGCAAGATGTGATGATACGTCCAGACAAATTGATACGAATCGTCAGACGTTCTGATGAGACAAGCTCTCATCAACGTATCTTTGGCTAAGTTAAAACCCTTTTGTCTATCTTCTGCCAAATAACTCTCCAAAACGCCGTCTTGCTCATGCCGGCCTCGTATATCAAGATAGTCAAACTTCATGTGCCGATCTTTGATAATGACGTGCAGCGGCTCATCCAATCTGTGATGAAATGATGCTCTTAGGATCTCATGCCTTTTCATGACTTCATTTAGGCTTTCTTCAAACATCCGCTCATCCACATCACCTTTTAATTCAATGATGAACTGCTCAAAATATGCGTGTGACGCTTCGTCTTTCATGGCATGAAACAGCATTCCTTTTTGCATGTTTGATAACGGATATATTTTCTCAACTTTTGTTTTCATATCGTCATCTCATCTCCTAGAATTCCTTTTGTTTTCAGATCCACATGGGCCGCCCATTTTTAAGCAGCAGGTTAACCATTTCAAGGGGGCTTCTTTAGCTTTTTTCATGATATCTAGCTGTCGATAGATTCATATTCATTTAATAATTCTTCAAGATCTTCCAACGAGAGTTTGTCATAACCGTAGTCAGAGGACGTTTTTTCGGTTTCATTTTTGCCCGTACAATGGCTGATGACCATTTGCAAACTTTCTTTGAATGCTTGATTCAATTCGCTGATCGTATCTGGAGAATACTCGTATTCGTTAAATGTCGTACTGATCATCAATTGCCTGCCGACAACAACTGAATCGATTTCAACAGAAGCATCTCTTGCACTTTTTTCTCCGATGCTTTGACCTGTTGAAAGCTTTGACGATGAAAATTGTTCAGTCGTCAGATCATGATCGAGCTCACCAAGATAATTGAATAAGATCGGAGGCTTTTCATCCTTTATAAGCCCTTCGTCTTTTCTCAAATACTTGAGGATGCCGTATCCGATTCCATTATTCGGTATTTTCCGCAAAGTTTCTTTCACGATCTTAATCATCACAGACAAGTCTGTTTCATCTTCTAAGTCGATGAATACCGGATACATTGCGGTGAACCAGCCGACCGTTCTCGTAATATCCACATCTTGCAAAATATCATCTCTTCCATGGCCTTCCATAAGAATTTTCAGCCTGTTTTCCCCCGTCAGCTGCCTTGAGGCGATCAACAAAGCCGTTAAAAGGAGATCATTAATCTGCGTATTGTATGCTTTATGCGCATTTTTCAGGAGCTGTTCCGTCTCCATTTGGCTGAGGGATATTCTGAGTGTTCTGCTATTTTCATAGTTATCATGTGCCGCTTGGCGATGTTTAGGGAGGAATGCCATCTTTCCTTTGGATATCTCCCGCCAATATTCTTGTTCTTTCAGGAGCTTTTTGCTGCTTGCGTACTCAGCCAGTTTTTCGGAAAACGTTTTGTACGAATCCGTTTTATAACCGAGCTCTATCGGTTTGCCTTGCAAGGCTTGACCGTATGCCGCTTCAAAATCCTCGAACAATATTCTCCAGGACACGCCGTCTACCAAAAGGTGATGGATCGCAATCAGCAGATGGTCTCCCTCCGTTGTTTTAAACACGCAGAGCTTGATCATTTTGCCCTCGCTGATGGATATGTCTTTTTGAATATTCGTCGCTATCTGATAAACAGTTTCCTCGAGATTTTTTTCCGTTTTCAAATCATAGACATTCAGATCGAAGACGCTGTCTTCCAAGCCGCGGTTATGCTGAATGATTTCACCGTTCTTCTCCCGATAGACCATCCGTAATGCATCATGGTGTTCTGTGAGTTTACGGATAACCTTTTCGACGATCCTTTCAGCAAACCCGTTTTCCCTGTAGAGCATAAACGCTTGATTATAATGGTTTTGCTCCCTTTGATTCGCTTCAAAAAACGACCTTTGCACAGGAGTCAGCGGCACTTGCCCTTGCACGATTTCGCTGGTGCGAGCTTTCGTTTCTTTTTTGACATATTTACTGAGGTGTCTGATGGACGGATTGGTAAACAGATCTTTAACCTGAAGCTTGAGATCGGCTCTTGATAATTTTGAAACGATTTGCAGAGCCTTAATTGAATCTCCCCCGATTTCAAAAAAATTATCGTTGATTCCGATTTTGTCCCTGTCCAGCACCTCCTGCCAAACAGCGGCCAGCTTTTCTTCCGTTTCATTGCGCGGCGCTTTATATCCGTTTGCCGCTATGGCATCTCCGGCAGGTTCAGGAAGCGCTTTTCGATCGATCTTTCCGTTTGGCGTGAGGGGCATCTTGTTGATTTGAATAAAATAGGAAGGGAGCATATAATCCGGTAAATGATCGGACAAATATTCCCTCAGTTCATTTGCGTTTGTTTTCGCTCGAGCGACAATATAGGCGCACAGGTACTTATGTCCTTTCTTGTCTTCCCGGTCTATAACGACAGCTTCGCTGATGTTTTGATTTTCCAAAAGCTTCGTTTCAATTTCGCCTGTTTCTATTCTGAAACCGCGAATCTTGACTTGGTGATCGATTCTCCCGAGGAATTCGACATTTCCATCAGGCAGCCACCTTGCCAAGTCTCCCGTTTTATACATCTTCCCCCCGGCGGCAAAACGATTTGGAACAAACCTTTCCTTCGTGAGTTCCGGTTTGTTTAAGTATCCCCTCGCGACCCCTTCACCGCCGATGTACAACTCACCATAAACGCCGACCGGCTGCGGGTTTAATGAGGAATCCAATATATAAAATGCTGTATTGTCCAGCGGCTTTCCTATCGGCGTATTCGCAATCTCTGGAATCCGATCCAAAGCTTCTTCATAATAGCCGGAATCGACAGAAGCTTCTGTGACGCCATAGCTGTTGATGATTCTCATCCTTTGTCCGAACCGTTCAACGAGCCACTTATAATCTTTGATCGTGCAAGTGTCAGAACCCATGATCAACAGCTTCATGCTTGAAAGGTCAAGCTTGTGATGATCGATATATTTCATCAAAGGAATGATCAGGCTTGGCGTCGATTCCAACATATGAATGCCGTATTTGTTGATCATGTCATACAGCAGATTCATTTCCAGTTTGACATCATCCGGGACCATATACATTGTTCCGCCGTTGAGAAGACTGCGGCATAAATCTCCTGCGAATACATCAAACGACATGCTGGCAAGCTGGAGCAGGTTAACTGAAAATGATGCCAATTCATAGTGCTTTCTCCAAGTATAGTGGGCATGAATGATATTGCGGTGCTCGACCATCACGCCTTTCGGGTTTCCCGTCGTACCCGAGGTATAGATGACGTATGCCAAATCACCGGGGGAATTAAGATGCTCCAAATTGCTTCCATCCGTGTCGTAAGCATCGGCCTGATCGATTTGGATGATTTCTCCGGCAAAGCTGATGCTGCCAATAAGCTGATGCTGGGTCAGCAATAGATCAGCTCCGCTATCCGTGATAAGATATTGGATGCGCTCTTTCGGAAGCCCCGGATCGATCGGCATGTACGCCCCGCCGGCCTTTAGAACCGCCAATATGCCTGTCACCATTTCCAACGAACGCTCCGCCATGATTCCGACTACTGACTCCCGCTGAACCCCTTTTTTCCGCAATGTTCTGGCCAATTGATTCGCTTTTTCATTTAATTCGCGGTATGTCAACATATGATCTTTGAAGACCGCCGCCGGATGATTCGGTGATTTTTCGGCCTGCTCTTCAAACAGCTCAGAAAAAATTCCCGACGGGTGTTCGGCGTTCGTATCATTAAATTGATACAGCACTGTGTTCCTTTGTTCCTCTGAAAGCATGCTGATTTCGTTTAACGGCTTCTGCGGATGATCGGAAATATCTCTTAGGATATTGACGAAATGCTGCGCCAGCGTTTCGGCGGTTTCTTTTTTATACAGCCTTGTGCAGAATTCCAGGTGAAACGTAATGACGCCTGCGGACTCTGCTGCTGCCAGCGACAAATCGAATTTTGAAATCTGAAACTCCAAATCAACGGGTTCAACATGCAATCCCTCTATATCAGGCTCTGCATCATCCAGCGCCTGCATATCAAACATTGTGTCAAATAAGGCATTTCTGCTGATGTCCCGTTCCAAATCTAATTTGTCTACGAGTTCATCGAAAGGATAATCTTGATTTTCATAGGCGTTAAACGTATTTTCTTTTACATCTTGCAAATACTCAATGAATGTCCTGCCGCCTTTCGGATGGTTTCTCATCGCAAGGGTGCCTACGAACATCCCGACCGTCTGTTCCAACTCCTCCCGGGTTCGCCCCGCAATCGGCGAACCGACAATGATATCTTCCTGTCCGGTGTATTTCGAAAGCAGTATTGTATACCCGGCCAACAGCAGCATATACATCGTGACTCCGTTTTCTTTCGCTGTTTTTTTCAGCTTATCCGTCAGCTCTCTTTCGATTGCAAATGCGATTCGATCTCCTTCATAGCTTTGCATTTGCGGCCTTGGAAAGTCCGTCGGCATGTTCAGAACAGGGATGGCGTCTTGAAAAACGGATAGCCAGTATTCTTCCTGTTTTTTCAACCGGTCTTTTTGACAGGACTCTCGCTGCCACTCGGAATAATCTTTATATTGGATCTTTAACGGTGCAAGTTCCTTTTCTTCATATAAAGCCGCCCATTCTTTCATCAAGATCCCGATTGATACGCCATCGGAAATGATATGGTGCATATCAAGCAGGAGAATGTGTTCGGCTGCGTTCACCCTCACCAGCTCCGCTCTCAGAAGAGGGGCTTTTTCCAGGTCAAACGGTCTGATAAATTGATTCATCCGTTCCCGAAGGCTGCAATTGTCAAGCTCCCGGTATTTCATTTCAAATGTGACCCCTTCGTTTATATTCTGAACGGGTTCGCCATTGATGGTCACAAAGGATGTTCTTAAACTCTCATGTCTTTTGATTAGCGTTTTGAAGGCCTTCTCGGCCTTTTTCGTTTGGAGCCCACCTCTTATTTTCATCGCAAAAGGCATATTGTAGGCGGTTTGGCCTTCTTCGATTTGATTGAGGATGTACAGCCTTTTTTGAGCGGAAGAAAGCGGGTAGTATTCTTTCTTTTTCGCTTTTAGAATGTCGGATTGAACTTGTTTTTGTTTTTGTACGATATAAGCTGCGATGTCTTTAATCGTCGGATGGCTGAAGATTTCCTTTAGCGTCACTTCGACTTTTAATGCCGCTTGAATTTTCGCGGCCATTGAAAAAGCTTTTAACGAGTGTCCGCCGATGTCAAAGAAATGGTCGTTAATCCCGATCTGTTCCGCTGGCAAGATATCCTGCCAGATCGATAAAAGTAAGGCTTCCGTTTGATTGCGCGGGGCTTCGTAGCGGGCTTGGGCAAATGCCCCTCGATCCGGCTCCGGCAATGCCTTAAGATCAGCCTTTCCATTGATCGTGCGGGGAATTTGATCAAGCTTGATAAAGCAGGACGGAATCATATACTCCGGAAGGTCCTTCGCCAAGCGTTCTTGAACCTGCTCAATATCTGCGTTTTTGTTATTGAATGCGATGTAGGCGCATAGATATTTGCTGTTTTCCTGATCTTCCTTCGCCACCACGATGGCTTCATTAATATCGTCGTTCATCAGCAACCGGTGTTCGATTTCTTCCAGTTCGATCCGATAGCCGCGGATTTTGACTTGGCTGTCGATTCTGCCTAAAAACTCGATGTTTCCGTCAGACAGCCATCTGGCTAAATCGCCTGTACGATATACTCTCTCGCCTGATTCGTCCAGCACAAAGGCCGCTTTTGTCAATGTTTCATGATTCAAGTATCCCCTTGCGACCCCTTCGCCGCCGATCAATAGTTCGCCCGGTACTCCAACCGGTTGCGGCCGGCCGTATTGATCTGCAATGTATACTTTATAATTGCTTAAAGGCTTGCCGATAGGAATGCTCGTTTTTTTGCGGTCTGCGCTGCTTAGTTGATAATAGGTTGCACAAACTGTCGCTTCCGTGGGACCGTAAGAATTGTAAACGTCGGCGCCTTTGATGATATTTTCGACGTACTCAAATTTTAATACGTCGCCTCCACTGATAAATTTCATCTGCGGATGAAAGGTTAAGTGCTGATTTTTATCGATTTCATTCAATAGAAGCGGGGAGCAGCTGACAAGTGTGACACGATGCTTCCCGATCGTTTTCACCAGTTCATCAATGTTCAGATCGCTTACTTTTCTGCTGATCACCAAGCGCCCTGAGCAAGCTAAAATAGGGTAGACTTCTTCAGAAAATGCATCAAATGAAAAGGATACGACTTGCAAAACTGTATCATCTTCGCTCAAAGGGATCCTTTTCGTAAAAGCATCAACATAATGAACGACATTGCGGTGAGTCGTCATGACACCTTTCGGCCTGCCTGAAGAACCCGAAGTATAAATTACATATGCCAAATCAGAAGCCTTATTGACATTTGGGAGATTTTCTTTGCTGAAAGATCGGGTGTCTTCGGCGGTTATCAGTTGACGCCCGTCTATTTTCGATTTAAAGGGCTCCTGGATGACGACCATATCAGCCCCGCTGTCTTCCAGCATATATTTGACTCTGTCCTCCGGATAATCCGGATCAATTGGCAGATAGGCTCCGCCGGCTTTTAAAATTCCGATAATTCCGATGATCATCTCGAGTGAACGGTCTGTCATGATCGCGACAATTGTATCCGGCTTTACGCCCTTCTCTCTTAAAAGCCAGGCCAATTGGTTGGCTTTTTCGTTCAGCTCTCTATATGTCAATTGCTGATCTTCGAATATAACAGCGGGGTGATCGGGTGTTTTTTCAGCCCGCTCTTCAAACAGCCGGCTGAGTGTCTTGTTTTTCGGACCATCTGTCTTCTCATGATTGAATGTATGTAAGATGATGTCTTTCTCCTCTTCCGACATCATCCTAATCTCGCTTAACGCCAGTTCAGGGTGATGAGCAGCGTCTTTTAAAACATTCAAAAAATGTCCGGCCATTCTTTCAATCGTTTCTTTTTTATACAGATCCGTGCAATATTGAAAATCAAATTTCAGGTTGTCTCCATGCAAAAATGCCGTCAGGCTTACATCGAATTTCGCGACATGAAATGGAATATCATACGTGTCAAAATGCCCCCCGCCGGCTTCAGATGCGAAATCATCCGCATGCTGCAGATCAAACATCGTATCAAACAGCGGATTTCTGCTCATGTCCTGTGTCAAGCCCAGATGTTCGATCAATGCATCAAATTGATAATCTTGATTTTCATAGGCGTTCAATGTATTGTTTTTGACCGTTTGGACATATTCGCTAAATGTCATGTTCCCCGTTGGCCGGTTTCTCAGCGCAAGGGTGCCGACAAACATCCCGATTGTCCCGTTTAAATCGGCATGCGGTCTTCCGGCAATCGGCGAGCCGACAATGATATCCTCTTGTCCGGTGTATTTTGACAGCAGAATGGTGTAGCCTGCCAAAAGAAGCATGTACATCGTAACGCCGTTTTTTGCGGCTATCGTCTTCAGTTTTTTTGTGGTGTCCTGATCCAATTCCACAACCGTTCTGTTCCCTTGAAAGCTTCGGATTTTCGGTCTCGGAAAATCAAGCGGCATATTCAATACCGGAATGTCTCCCCGGAAGGTGTTAAGCCAATACGCTTCCTGCTTCTTCAACCGGCTCTGCTGCTCGATGTCTTTCTGCCACTCTGAATAATCTTTATACTGAACCGCCACCGGAGGTAATTCTTTGCCTTCACAGCAGTCGGCGAATTCCTTCATTAATATTCCGATAGAGATGCCGTCTGAAATGATATGATGCATATCAACGATCATCATATGCTCAGCTTCATCCACTTTTACGATTTCCGCTCTTAAAAGCGGGGCTTTTTCTAATTGAAAAGGTTTGATGAAACGGCTGATTTTCTCCTGGATGCTTTGATCCCCCAACTCGCTGTATTCAAGTCGGAACTCGGCTTCCTGTTCGATTTTCTGCACCGGTTCGCCATCGAGCATGACAAAAGAAGTTCTTAACGATTCATGCCTTTTGATGAGCGCTTTCCATGCCTGTTCAATTCGGCTGATTTGAACTTCACCGTTTATTTTTACTGCCATCGGCATGTTATAGGCCGTTTTGCTGTCATCAAGCTGATTTAAAATGAACATCCTTTTTTGTTCCCTTGACAAAGGATAGGTTCCGCTTTTAGACGGCGCCGCTTTCGGAAAGCTTCGCTCAATGTCCGTTTCGCCCGCTTCCAGCGCTGCGATGATGTCATCTTTATACCGCTTGATTTGCTGTTTTAAGTCAGCCGTCAATAATTCTTGAGGACCGATGATTTTGATTTTTCCCTTGTTATGGTATAAGGTGATATTTTTCTTTTTCAAATCATTTATGAAGTCCATTATGCTCATACTCATCTCACTCCATTCGTCAGACTTGCGGCCAATATCAGAATCGTTTTTTTGCGGAAAATGGGGAAGCTGTACAATCTATCATTTCAAATGATAGATTGTACAGTGCAATTCCATCACACTTCCTCTTCCGCGTACTCCTCACTAACGGCCGATTCGGCTTCAGCGGTTAATACAAAACGCGCTAATGATTTTGCAGTCGGATGTTTAAAGAACGTGCTGATCCTCATATTAAGGCCAAACGTTTTGTTAATGGAATGAACAGCTTGCATCGCTTTCAGCGAATTCCCCCCCTTGTCGAAGAAATGGCAGGAAATACCCATCCGCTCTGTTCCGAGTACGTCCTCCAAGATGGAAATGATGCGCTGTTCGACATAGTTTCTTGGCGCTTCGTACTCCGCTTCAGTTCCTGCGCTTCTGTCCGGCTCAGGCAGGGCTTTTCTGTCCACTTTCCCGTTTTTGGTGAGCGGCAGCTTGTCCATGTTCACGAAATAGGCGGGAATCATGTATTCCGGGAGCTTTTCACCTAAAAACCCTTTCAGCTCATCAAGGGAAATCTCGCGATTTGCCGTGATATAAGCGCAAATGTATGGGCGGTTCTCTCCGTCTTCTCTGACGGTAACGATCGTCTCGTTGATGTCTTCATGCATCTCCAACCGGCTTTCGATTTCGCCGAGTTCGATCCTGAAACCGCGGATTTTCACCTGATGGTCGATTCGGCCGATGAATTCGATGTTGCCGTCAGGCAGCCATTTCGCTAAATCACCTGTTTTGTACAGCCTTTCTCCCGGAATGAACGGATGCGGGATGAATTTTTCCGCCGTCAGTTCCTCGCGGTTTAAATATCCTGTGCTTAAACCATCGCCTGCGATGCACAGCTCTCCGGGAACCCCGATCGGCACGAGCTTGCCGGCTTCATCCATGATCAAGACTGACGTATTCGCCAGCGGGCTGCCGATCGGGATTGTATCGGCTTTTTCATCTATTTCATTGATGAAATAATATGTCGCATATACCGTGCTTTCCGTCGGGCCGTAAACATGAATCAATTTATCCCGGCCGACATGATTCAGCACTTTTCTCACATGCGGAATCGACGCTCTTTCCCCGCCAAAAAGGATTTTCCGCAGCTTGGCAAGACAGCCGATATTGATGTCGGCGAGCGTATTGAACAGCGCTGTCGTAATGAACATCACGCTGACTCGTTCTTTCTCAATCACTTCGGCCAGCTCATGTGTATTCAAGACTGTCTCTTTTTCGATCAGGACGAGTGACGCTCCGTTTAAGAGAGCGCCGAAGATGTCGAACACCGATCCGTCAAACGAATAGTTGGACAGCTGGAGAATGGCGTCATCTTCTGTGATGTCGATATAATTGGTATTTTGAACGACTCTCGCCGCACTGTAATGCGGGATGACCACTCCTTTTGGTGTTCCGGTTGAGCCGGACGTGTAGACGATGTACGCTGTATCGCTTGAGCAATTCACACGCGGAAGATTCTCTCCGCTTAGTAAGTGCAACTCGTCCGAACGCAAATCAACGGTTTTTATATCAAAAGGTTGAAGAAGCGAATCTGTTGTTACTAACAATGCCGCACCGCTATTTTCCAACATATAATCGATTCTGTCCCTAGGCGTTTCAGGATCGATCGGCAAATACGTGCCTCCCGCTTTTAAAATACCGATGATGCCGATGATCATCTCAAAGGAGCGGTCCGCGATGATCGCGGCAATCGAGCCTCTGCCGATCCCTTTTTCCCTGAGGAGTCTCGCGGTTTGGTTTGCTTTCTCATTCAGCTCTCTGTAGGTCATGCGCTGAGCACCGAACACAAGAGCCGTCTGGTCAGGCGTCTTCATGGCCTGTTCCTCAAAAAGCTCATGAAGCGGCTTGTCTTTCGGATAATCCGTTTTTGTATCGTTGAATGTGTCTAAAATCCTCTGTTGTTCTTCTTTTGACACAAGGTTGATGTCTTGTAATGTTTGTGCCTCATCTTCCGCCACTTGTTCTGCGACGGTGATGATATGCTTTTCTAATGTTTCGATGATGGTGTTGTCATACACATTTTCATTAAATGTCAATTTGAGTTTCAGCTGCTCATTTTCTAAAACGCCGGTCAGATTAAAATCATAGTTGGTTCGTTCTTTTCCATGAACACCTTCCAGTTCAAAACCGCTTTCCCCGGATTGGCTTCTGAACAGCTCTTCATCAAACGCATAATTTTGAAAGGCCATGACATGGGTGATCAGCTCTCTTTTCATTTCACTCAGTTCCTGAATTTCCGATAAATTCATATAGCTGTATCGATTGCTTTCGATAGACTCGGCTTGTGTTTTCTTTAACACCTCTTTAAAGCTTCTTGCGCCTTCAAAGCTGATCCGGGTCGGTATTGTATGAATAAATAAGCCGACCATCTCTTCGATGCCGTCAACAGGAGCCTCCCGTCCCGAGACGACGGTTCCGAATACGACTTCATCGGTATTGTTGTATTTGGCGAGAATCATGCCCCAAATTCCTTGAAGAACCGTATTGATGGTGACATGATACGTCTTGGCGATCCGGGTGATTTTCGTTGTCAGTTCTTTTGAAAACGATATGACTTTTTCTTTGCCGCCATATTCTTCTGACGTTGCGCCGCGATTGAACGCTGGAAGTTCAGACCGCGACTCATACCCTTTTAGATAATCCTTCCAGTATGCCGCCGCTTCTTCTTTATCTTGTTCTTCCAGCCATTTGATATAGTCTCCATACGGCTTCGGCTCTTTTAATCGGCGGGATTCACCTTTCATTATTTTTCCATATAGACTGAACAGCTCGCTCAAAACAATACCCAGACACCAGCCGTCCAGGAGGATGTGGTGATGACTCCAAATCAGCCGATACGATTCGTCATTCATTCTGATCAAACAAATCCTCATGAGGGCTTCACTGCTCAGATCAAAGCCTTTTTCCTGATCTTCTTTTAAATATGTTTCTATGAACCTATGCTGGCGAGTCCGATTTTCGCCTGTCAGATCTATTGATGCGAAAGGCGTTTTCCGTTCTCTAGCTATAATCTGTCTCGGTTCGGATGTGATTTCATATTCAAAAGACGCCCTTAAGATTTCATGCCTCTTCACGATCTCGTGAAAGCTTTCTTCTAAAATGTCCGGATAGACACGTCCTTTTAATTCGATGACAATTTGCTGGAGGTATGCCCCTGATGTCTGATCCATAGCGTTATGAAATAGCATTCCTTTTTGCATGTTGGCCAGCGGATAGATCTTTTCGATTTGAAAAGCGCTGTACTTATCTTTAATACGCTCCAGCTCTTCAAGACCAAGTGAGACATCGCCATAATCGGAAGGCGTCATGTCCGATCCTTCTTTATCAACGCAATGATCGACGATCTTTTCCAGGTTTTCTTTGAATGATTGATTGAGTTGTTCGATTGCGCTTGTTTGGTATTGGTCCTGGTTGAACGTCGTATAGATTGTCAATTCGCCGTTTAAAGAGATCGCATTTATTTCGACGGCGCAGTGCCTAGCGATTTTTCCGCCGATGCTTTCGCCCGGTGAAAATGGCGACTGGGAAAATACTTTTCTATTCATATCATTGTTCATTTCTCCAAAATAGTTAAAAGAAAGCGGAGCCTGAGTTTGTATTTTCTGAAGCTCTTCTGTCATGTATTTTAAGACACCGTAGCCGATTCCTTTATTCGGTATTTTTCTCAACGTTTCTTTGACCATTTTGATATTTTGCGATATTTCTTTTTCTTCTCCCAAATCGATAAAGACCGGATAAACCGTCGTAAACCAGCCGATCGTTCTCGTGATGTCAACACCGTCTAAGATGTCCTCCCTGCCGTGCCCTTCCATCATGACCTTCAATTTGTTTTCTCCGGTGATATCCCTGACTGCGGCGATTAATGCCGTCAGCAAAATATCGTTGATTTCCGTGTTGTAGGCTTTGTTTGCGTTTCGCAAAAGTTTTGCTGTCACGTCTGGGCTGATTCTGATGCACAAGGTCGCGCTGTGTTCAAACGTGTCTCGTTCAAGCTTTTCAGCAGGAATAAATGGAGCATCCGCTTCCAGGGCCTTTTGCCAATACTCCCTTTCCTTTAACAGCCTGCGGCTTTGGGCATACTTCTTCAATTGACGGGCGAACTCTTGGTATGAATCCGTTTTATATCCGATGTCGAGAGGTTCGCCTTTCAATGCCTGAAGGTACAATGTTTCAAAATCCTCGAACAAAATTCTCCACGATACGCCGTCAACGACAAGATGATGGATCGCAATGAGCAGGTGATCGCCCTCATCAGCCCGGAAGATGCCAAGATGAACGAGTTTTCCTTTTCTAATCGATGATTTTTTTTGAATGCCTGTCGCCAGCTCAAACACCTTTTCCGCTTGATTGTCAAGGCCTCTTACATCATAAACATCCAGGTCGAACAAGTTTTCACGATAGCCTCTGTTGTATTGAATGATGTCTCCGTCTTTTTCTTCATAGATCATTCTTAACGCGTCATGCTGCTCCAGTATTTTATTGAAGGCTGTTCTGACGATGTTTTCGTCATAGCCGTCTTTTCTAAAGAGCATAAATGACTGGTTGAAGTGGTCAAGCTCCTCTTTGTTGTTCGCAAAATATCTCTTTTGGATAGGAAGCGGTTCCGTCTCACCTGTAACGGGTTTGTTATGTTTGCGATGTCTCGTTTCTTCTGTGATCAATCGGCTGAGATCCTTTATTTTCGGATTGGCGAACAGCGCCTTCATCTCAAGTTTCAGGTTCATCTTTGCCAGCCTGGAAACGATCTGGAGCGCCTTGATCGAGTCTCCCCCTGCCGCAAAGAAATGGTGGCTGATCCCGATGTCCTCGGCACCGAGAATCTCTCTCCAGACTTGCACGAGTTTTCGTTCGATTTCATTTCGGGGCGGATCGTACCGAGTTCCTTCTATTAAATTTCCGTCCGCCTCAGGCAGTGCGCTTCTATCCACCTTACCGCTTGGGGTGCGCGGGAGCCTGTCAAGCTTAACAAAATAGGACGGAATCATATAATCAGGCATTTCCCTTTCAAGAAATTGTCGTACATCAGCTGCAGGCAATTCCTGATCAGACGCGAAATAGGCGCATAAATAGCTGTTGCCGTTTTGATCCTTTCCTGAGATCACCGCCGCTTCTTTAATCTTCTCATGTGACAAGAGCTGCTGTTCCACTTCGCCAAGCTCTATTCGATAGCCGCGGATTTTCACTTGATGATCGGCGCGTCCCAAAAACTCAATCTGTCCATCAGGAAGCCACCTCGCCAAATCTCCGGTTTTGTACATTTTTTTGCCCGGCTCAAATGGATGGTCGACAAACTTTTCCGCCGTAAGCTCAGGTCTGTTTACATACCCTCTGGCAACCCCTTCGCCTGCTATGCATAGTTCTCCGGCAATCCCAACCGGCAGAGGGCGGAGGTCTTTGTCCACAATATAGATGCTTGTATTGAGAAGCGGTCTGCCGATCGGAATGGACGGTGTTTGCGGCACTTTTCCCGATTCGATTTGATGTGAAGCAGCATCAACACAGCACTCTGTCGGGCCGTATACATTCGTGATATTGCATGACAGATTCGGGAATTTATGAAATAGGCCGCCTATGACATCAGGTGTTAATGCATCTCCGCCGACAATCAATTCCTTCAGATCGAATTCGAGTTCCGTTTTGTCTACATACGCCAGCATGTTTAAATGAGCAGGCGTCATGTCCGATACATTGATGTTGTTTTTCGAATAATACTCAATTAAACTCATCGCATCCCAAGCTGTCTCGCGCGGGACGATGCAAAGGGTATGCCCGAAGAGAAGCGCTGCGAATATTTGTTTGACAGAGGCATCAAATATATAAGGCGCAACCAGTGCTACATTTAAATGAGCATCGAGATGATGGTAAATTCTTTCATTTAATCCATGAACAAGATTGTTCACACTATGATGCTCGATCATGACGCCTTTCGGTTTTCCAGTGGATCCCGATGTATAGATGACATATGCCAAATGCTCCGGCTTGATGTTATGCTTAAGGTTTTCCACGTGGTCATTTTGTCCGGTTTGATCAATCCGGATGATGTCTCCGGCATAAGCTTCACCCAGATCCACATCGCCTGCCGCGCATAATACGCTGACATCGCTGTCTTTTAACATGTAGCTTATTCTTTCCTGCGGATACGCCGGATCGATTGGCAGATAGGCTCCGCCAGCTTTCAAAATACCCATAATACCGACGATCATTTCGATTGACCGTTCTGTGAGAATCCCTGCTATCACATCAGGGCCTACTCCTTTTTGACGCAAGGTGAAAGCCAGGCTGTTCGCCCTTTCATTCAGCTCCCTGTAAGAAATCGTTTCATCCCCGAAGGCAACCGCCGGATGATCAGGCGTTTTTTCCGCCTGCTTTTCAAACAGCTCCGGTATCGTCATCTCTTTGCAGAACACACCGTCTGTTCGGTTAAAATCATACAGAACCCGATGTCTTTCACCCTTTGTCAGGACATCTATCTGATTGATGGCAATGTCCGGATGATCCGCCGCTTGTTCCAACAAGCTGATCAGGTGTTCAGATAGTCTTTCCATTCTTTCCTTGTTGAATAGCGTCGTTGAATACTCAACTTCCAATCTTAATCCGTCTGCCGCTTCACTCGCAGTCACTGTGATGTCAAACTTGGAAATGCCGCGCTTGATCTCCACCAGTCTGCTTCTCAGCCCCTCTGCTTCAAACGGCTTTACGTCTGTGTTATGGTACACGAGCATCGTATCAAAGAGCGGGTTTCGGGCCATGTCCCGTTTGATGTTTACTTTTTCTACAAGCTCTTCAAACGGATAATCCTGGTTTTCATAAGCCTGAAGCGTGTTTTCTTTTACCTCTTGCAAATAATGTCTGAAAGTCTTTTTCCCTTCCGGATGGTTTCTGATCGCCAAGGTATTGACAAACATGCCGATGAGATGTTGAATATCCTCATGATTTCTCCCTGCAGCCGGAGTCCCGACGATGATATCTTCCTGACCTGTATATTTGGAAAGCAGCGCTGTATAACCGGCCAACAGAAGCATGTACATCGTAACGCCGTTTTCTTTCGCCATATGCTGAAGCTTGCGGAATGTTTCACTTTCGATTGCTGCAGTGACGGTGTCACCTTCAGAGCTTTTCGTCAGCGGCCTTTTATGATCTGTCGGGAGATCAAGGACCGGGATATCGCCTTTATACGTCTTCAGCCAGTATTCTTCCTGTCTTTTCAGCTCCTCGCTACGGGCATGGCTATTTTCCCATTCTGCGTAATCTTTATATTGAATATCGAACGGTTCCAGTGATTTCCCTTCATACAGTGCTCCCAGCTCTTGAATGAAGATGTCGGTGGACACGCCATCGGAAATGATATGGTGCATATCGAACATCAGCAAGTGCTCACGTTCATTCACTTTGACGACCTCCGCCCTTAAAAGCGGTGCTTTTTCCAATTGAAACGGCCTGATAAAGCTTTTGATTTTTTCTTCGGCACTTTCTTTGCCGATGTCACTGTATGCGACTTGAAAATCGATCTCGTTTTCAATCTGCTGCATCACTTCACCGTCGATCATGACAAATGAAGTTCGAAATGATTCATGTCTTTTAATCATATTTTTGAATGTATTCTCAAATCGGCGGATATCAAAATCGCCTTCGAGCGTCATGGCAAAAGGCATGTTATATGCAACATGACTGCCTGCTTGAGAAAGGATATAGAGCCTTTTTTGCGCTGAAGACAATCGGTAATATGGTTTTTCTTCCGTTTTTCCTAACGATGTAAAAGTACTTTCCTTCGCCGCACCGATATATTCCCTCAGCCCTTTAATCGTCGGGGTATCGAATATTTGTCTTAAAGGCAGCTTGACATTCAGTTCTTTATGAATAGTTGATACCAAAGCGGCGGCTTTAAGCGAATGCCCGCCGGCTTCAAAGAAGCTGCTGTTGATTCCGATTTTATTGATTCCTAAAGCCTCTTCCCATATGGAAACAAGTTTTTCTTCCATCTGATCCCGCGGCGCTTCATAGCAGCGATCCATTGTGATGCTCCGTTCCGGAACCGGAAGGCTTTTCTTGTCCACTTTTCCATTCACGGTAAGCGGCAGCCCGTCAAGCTGGACAAAGTGCTGAGGAATCATATAATCCGGAAGGCTTTTCTTTAAAAACGCTCTGATCTTTTCCGGTTCTACTTCCTTTTTAGCCGTTACATATGCGCAAAGATACGGGTCATGATCTCCGTCTTCTCTTGCGATGACCGCCGCTTCTTCAATCTTTTCATATTTAAGCAGCTGGTTCTCGATCTCGCCGGGTTCGATCCGATAGCCGCGAATCTTAACCTGCTGGTCAACCCGTCCCAAAAACTGAATGTTTCCATCCGGCAGCATTTTGGCAAGATCACCTGTGCGGTACATTCTTTCCCCGGGTGCAAACGGATTTTCGATGAATTTTTCCCGAGTCAATTCCGGTCTGTTTACATACCCGCGGGCCAGCCCTTCCCCGGCGATGCAGAGCTCACCGCTGGCTCCGAGCGGACAAAGCTGAAGGTCTTTGTTCAATATATACACTTTGACGTTATCGATCGGTTTTCCGATCGGAATATTTTGATACGATTTGTCGATTGGAAAACTTGTAGCAACGACTGTATTCTCCGTCGGTCCGTAATTGTTTACGATTTGATAGCTTTTTTCTTTAAAGACGTTTAATTTATCTCCGCCCGTTAACAACGTTCTTAACGAATGATTGTCAAGCGCTGTAAATTGTTCGCAGACTGGTGTCGGCAAAAAGCTGATCGTAATATGATGGTCATGAAAATACCGGTTCAGCTTTTCAACATCCAGTCTTGTCTCCTGATTGAGGACATGAACGGTGGCTCCCGCTGTTATATAAGGGAACAGCTCCCAGACAAAAGCGTCGAAGCTGATGCTCGCATAAATCGAGCTGTTGTCGTTTTGTCCGACTTCAAAACAGGATTGATGCCAGCGGCACAAGTTGATCAATGATTGATGCTCGATCATCACGCCTTTTGGCTTTCCTGTTGAACCCGACGTATAGATGACATATGCAAGGTCGCCGCTTTGATTGACATTGTCAATGTTTGACCGATCCTGCCCGGCAATCCTCTCATCATCCATATGAATCAACTCGATCGATTCCGCTGTAAGCTCCTCGGCCAGCGGAACGTCAGAGATGATGACTTTGACTTCACTGTCAAAAGCCATGTATCTCATCCGCTCCAGAGGATACTCAGGATCAATCGGCAAATAGGCGCCGCCTGCTTTCAGCACACCGAGAACCGCTGCAATCATATCGGACGACCGCTCCATCACGATCCCGACGAGCGTATCCGGCTTGACACCTTTTTCTCGCAACAGCCTTGCCACTTGATTTGCTTTTTCATTCAACTGTCGGTACGTCAGTTTTTGATCTTCAAAAACAACCGCAGTGTGATCTGGTATTCGATTCACCTGCTCCTCAAACAGCTGGTGGATTGTTTTTCCTTTTGGATATGCCGTCTTTGTATGGTTGAAGAACTCTAAAAGTGTCCGTTTTTCTTGACGGGATATCATATCGATTTGATGTAAAGTAACATCAAGGTTTTCTGAAACTTCCTCTAAAATCCTGAAATAATCTTCCGCTATCTTTTGAATCGTCTCTTCCTTGAAAAGGTTTGTCGAATATTCAATGTTCAATACGATCTTTTGTTCAAAATCCAACACATTAAAGATCATGTCAAATTTTGCATTGTCCAGTTCAAAGATGATCGGACTCAGCTTGACATCGCCTTTCTGTTTGGTAAACATCCTGGCATCTTCCAGAACAAACATCGTGTCGAACAAAGGATTGCGGTTAGACTCCCGTACACCATTGAGTTTGCGGATCAAATCATCAAACGGATACTCGGAATTGTCAAAGGCCGCTATCGTACGCTCTTTCGTCTGCTGCAAAAATTCTTTAAAGCTGTTGGAAGTATCAATCTCGTTTCGCAAAGCAAGTGTATTTACAAAAACGCCGAATACATCTTGTAGATCAGGATGCAGCCTTCCGGCAGCAGCGGTTCCGACAACGATATCTGTTTGATTTGTATATTTATTTAAAAGCACATAATATGCGCTCAGCATCACCGTATAAAGAGTTGTTCCGGTGTGTTTCGCCAGCTTCCTTATATGATCTGACAGCTCCCGCTCCATTTCCAAAAACACGCTGCTTCCTTCAAACGTGTCGATATGATGACGTTTATAGTCATAAGGAAAGTCCAGCTTTGACGGTATATCGCGATAAACGTCAAGCCAATAAGCTTCCTGCTTTTTCATCGCGGCTGATTGATTAAATGTATGATTCCATTCCACATAATCTTTATATTGCACATTTACTTCCGGCAATGGCACATTGCTGTAAAGTTCCAATATTTCATTCATTAGGATCCCTTGAGAAACCCCGTCACTGATGATGTGGTGAAAATTTATGACCAGTATATGCCTAATATCGTCGATTTTGATCAGCTTGGCCCTCATAAGAGGCGGCCGGCTCAAATCAAAAGGCTTAATGGATTCTTTACAGTACCTGCTTGTGATCTCCATTAAAGCATGCTGATCTGTAATTGAAGCGTCTAAGCACTCGTATTCGAGGCGGAATTCGACATTCTCATAAATTTTTTGGATGAGTTCATTGTTTTGGATTTCAAACCCGGTTCGCAAAACTTCATGTCTTTGCAAAAATGTCTTCAATGCGTTTTCAAGCTGTATGGCGTTTATCCGGCCTTCGACAAGAAGGGCCATCGGAATATGGTAAGCTCCCCTTTCATTTTCCAGCATCGACAGCATATACATTCTTTGTTGGGCAGGGGATGTCGGATAATACTCTTTTTCGTGAGCTGTTTGAATCGGATGTTCCATATCGCTTTCTTCTCTGTTTTTCAAATAGTGGTCCAAAGCGATGATTGAATCATTTTTAAAGATTTCGCTGATCGGCATCTCAACATTCATTCGTTTGTTGATTTCCGTGATGATGGATATCGCTTTGAGTGAGTCTCCGCCGATTTCATAATAGCTGACATGAAGATTGATGCTGTCTAGGCCAAATATATCTTTCCAAATCTCCAGAAGCATGGCTTGTGTTTCATTCTCCGGCAGCATCGATCCGCCTCGTTGACCTTCATCTGCGGTATGCTGTTCAGCCAAGTCATGGAGCGTGCGCTTATCGACTTTTCCGTTTACAGTTAACGGGATTTTGTCAATTTCCACGAATTTCGCAGGAATCATATAGTCAGGCAGCGTTTTTTGCAAAAATTCCTTTACATCTAATTGGCTGATCGCGTTCTCTGCTACAACAAAAGCGTATAAGTTTTTGATTCCATCCGGACTTGTGTAATCAATAACCGATGCCTTCGTAATCTCCTGATGGCTTACGAGAGTATTTTCAATTTCCCCCATTTCCACTCTGTAGCCTCTGATCTTCACCTGGCTGTCTTTTCTTCCGAGAAACTCTACATAACCGTCCTCTTTCAAGACGCCATAGTCACCCGTTTTATAGATGTAACCTAATTCCTGATGATGGATAAATGAATGATCCGTTTTTTCTTGATCATGAATATACCCGCTTGCTACCCCTGCTCCGCCTATGTACAGCTCTCCTTCGACACCGACGGGACATAATTGTTTATTCTGGTTCAATACGTATATTTTTTGATTGGCCAGCGGTTTTCCATAAGGAATGCTTTTCCAGTCTTCCTCTACTTTTTGAATCGGATAGTAGATCGACCAGATCGATCCCTCTGTTGCGCCTCCCAAACTAATCACTTCTGCGTTTTTAAACGTCTTCTTTATGGTTGCAGGCAACTGAAGCGGTATCCAGTCTCCGCTTAGCAGGATGAGTCTGAGATGATGATTGAGCTCGTTGGCCGGGTATACATCGGCCGTCATTCCCATAATCGCCGGAACAGAATTCCAAATTGTAATCCGTTCTTTTTCGACTGTCTCTTTCAGACTGAATACATCCCTTTGGTCATCAATGATGACAAGTGACGCCCCGCTGCTTAAAGCGCCAAACACGTCATATACAGATAAATCAAAGCACAATGAGGAAATGCCCATTATGTTATCTTGTTCTGTGACGTTGAATTTTTCATTGATATCGAGAATGGTATTCGCTGCGGCACCATGCGTAATCTGAACGCCTTTTGGCTTGCCTGTGCTTCCTGACGTAAAGATGACATATGCCATGTCATCCAAATCGACTTTTCGGTCAACCGGCGCTTTTGAGAAGCGCTCGATATGTTCTTTGTCATACACGTCATGGCTGATGAAGAATTTGCAGTTGCTTTTTGATTGGATATACGCCTTTCTTTCTTCTGGATAATCCGGATCGAGAGGGATATAAGCTGCTCCAGTCTTCAATACAGCCAATAAATTGACAATCGTCCCCAGGCTTCTTTTGCCGATGACACCGATATAGTCGCCCCTTTCAACCCCTTTTCCAATGAGAAATCTTGCGACCTGGTTGGATTTTTCGTCAAGCTCCTGATAGGTCATCACCTCATCATGATGCTTGAGTGCCACTCTGTCAGGTCCATGTTTAACCTGGCCGGTAAACAATTCGTGCAAGGGCTCGGTATCGAAAGATTGATCTGTGTCATTATAGGCGCTGATCATCTGGCGGCTTTTTTCATTTATTTGGATGGTTGAAACGTCCTCGCCGGATACGGCTTTCTGGATGACTGCGATATACTGGTCAAACATCGATTCAATTACTTCATGTTCAAAAATTTGCTCCACATAGTCCCATGTAATATAAAGGCCGCCGTTTATTTCATATACTTGGTTGTCAATGTATACTTGCGACGTTCTTGTGCTAAAGAAATGAATGTTGTCAAAATCGACAAGACTGTCAAATGAGTCGTCGGGATTTTCACTCAGCACGCTTGTGAATACGATCGGCATGACCGCTTTTTTATTCATGCCATTCTTTTTGGCGATGTTTCTGATCACATCAACTCCGTCATAATGTCTGTGTTCCAGTGCTTCTAAAAGCGTGTCCTGAACATTTAAAGCAAATCTCCAGAAAGAGCTCGTGTTTTCTTCGGCATGGATGTCCAGCAGCATTAAAGAGGTAAAATCTCCGATCATGTTTTTGACATCCGGATGAAACGGGATTCTGTTAAATACGGT
Source organism: Bacillus sp. FSL W7-1354 (assembly GCF_038002405.1). Lineage (NCBI taxonomy): Bacteria > Bacillati > Bacillota > Bacilli > Caryophanales > Bacillaceae > Bacillus > Bacillus sp. FSL W7-1354. Next base: position 1,597,950 of record NZ_JBBOCL010000001.1, read on the forward strand.
TAAATTGATAGCAAAGTGGTTTTGCCGGCTCCAATAAGCTAAAATATAGGCATATGCAGCACAAAGGACTGAGGTCGGCGTGAGATGATAATGCCGGGCTTTCTTTTTTAATTCATTCCATGTATGTCTATCCAAAAACGTTGAAAACTTCTTGAACGAAGGTTTCGCTACATGGGCTGGATCTGATTTAAGAGGCAGCTCAGGCGCACTTGGAAAATGATCCAGTTTATCCAGCCAATATTTTTGGTCTTTTTGATATCTGCTTGTTTGCTTAAAATCGATCGAGGCCAAAACATAATCTCTGAAGCTGTATGCTAGTGAAGGCAGTTTGAGGCCGGGGTTTTCATATAGTTGTTTAAACTCCCTGATTAATCGTTTCATACTGCTGTCATCGCAAATGAGCGGGTCCACATTGAGGAAAAAATATTTTTTCTCTCCCGGCAGCATAAACGTTTTGAGTTCAAACAAAGGCCATACACTTGGATCAATGATCTTTGATGTCATCTTCTCCCGCTGTTCTAAAATTCTGGCGTTGATTTCTTCTTCTGTGAAACCTCTTAAATCCTGAGTTTCGATTGTATAACGTTGTGTTGCTTCGAGAATTTTTTGCGTTCCGTTTTCAAATACGATCGTGCGGAGAATCGGATGCCTGTCAATCAATTTTTGCAGTGTCAGCTGAAATCGATTCAAATCGACATCAGCTTCAAATTCGACAGTTAAATTCGTAGCGACTCCGCCGATTTCGAACGACTCATCTCTTCCAACTAAATAAGCCAGCTGAATGCCTGTAAGCGGGAATGTTTCATGGATATTTTCCGGATCGGCAGCCCTTGTCACGAAGCCGTCTCCCTTGTCTTCTTGTTGATTAGCTTCGATAAAAGCGCTCAATTCCTTTATGGTCGCAAGCTTAAATAGCTGATGCAGCGGAATTTCAACATTCATTTTTTCCTTTATTTTGGCGATGAGCTCCATCGCATGCAATGAATGTCCGCCCATTTGTGCAAAATGATCATGAATGCCCGCTTTTTCAACGTGCAAAACATCCTGCCAAACAGCTGCCAGCTTTTCTTCCGTTTCATTTCGCGGCGCTTCATATTCGTTTTCCGCCCCCGCCGTTCTGTCCGGCTCAGGCAGGGCTTTTCTGTCCACTTTTCCGTTTTTGGTGAGGGGCAGCTTGTCCAATTTGACAAAATATGCGGGGATCATGTAGTCTGGAAGCTTTTCACCTAAAAATCCTTTCAGCTCATCAAGGGAAATCTCATGATTTGCCGTGATATAGGCGCAAATGTACGGGCGGCTTTCTTCGTCTTCCCGGACGATGACGATCGTCTCATTGATGTCTTCATGCATCTCCAGCCGGCTTTCGATTTCGCCGAGTTCGATCCTGAAACCGCGGATTTTCACCTGGTGGTCGATTCGGCCGATGAATTCGATGTTGCCGTCAGGCAGCCATTTCGCTAAATCACCTGTTTTGTACAGCCTTTCTCCCGGAATGAACGGATGCGGGATGAATTTTTCCGCCGTCAGTTCCTCGCGGTTTAAATATCCTTTGCTTAAACCATCGCCTGCGATGCACAGCTCTCCGGGAACCCCGATCGGCAAGAGCTTGCCGGCTTCATCCATGATCAAGACTGACGTATTCGCCAGCGGGCTGCCGATCGGGATTGTATCGGCTTTTTCATCTATTTCATTGATGAAATAATATGTCGCATATACCGTGCTTTCCGTCGGGCCGTAAACATGAATCAATTTATCCCGGCCGACATGATTCAGCACTTTTCTCACATGCGGAATCGACGCTCTCTCCCCGCCGAAGAGGATTTTTCGTAAATTCGACAGACAGTCGACATGAATATCTGCAATCATGTTGAACAGTGCCGTCGTAATGAACATCACGCTGACCTTCTCCTCATTGATAGCGCTTCCAAGTCTATTGATGTTCAATAACGCTTCCTTCTCAATCATGACCAGCGACGCTCCGTTTAATAAAGCGCCGAAGATGTCGAACACTGATCCGTCAAACGAATAATTGGACAGCTGGAGGATCACGTCGTCTTCTGTGATATCGATATAATTGGTATTTTGAACGACCCTTATGACACTGTAGTGCGGGGTGACGACGCCTTTTGGCGTTCCCGTGGAACCTGATGTGTAGATAATATAGGCAGTATCGCCGGAATCATTGACAGAACTGAGCGGTTCTTTACTGAATCCGTCTGAAGCCTCTTTGTCCAGCTGAACGATGTCAGCCTCACAATCGATTCCGTCTGCCGCTTTTCCTTGCGTTAGCAGCACCGCGGCTTTCGTGTCGCTGAGCATGAAGGCCATTCTGTCTTTCGGCGTTTCAGGGTCGATCGGCAGATACGCACCTCCCGCTTTTAAAATGCCAATGATGCCGATGATCATTTCAAAGGAGCGCTCCGCGATAATCGCGGCAATCGAGCCTCTGCCGATCCCTTTTTCCCTGAGAAGTCTCGCGGTTTGGTTTGCTTTTTCATTCAGCTCTCTGTAGGTCATGCGCTGAGCACCGAACACAAGAGCCGTATGGTCAGGCGTCTTCATGGCCTGTTCCTCAAAAAGCTCATGAAGCGTCTTGTTTTTTGGATAATCGGTCTTTGTGTTGTTAAAATGTAGGATCAGTTCTTTTTCATTCTCTGTCATTTTGTGAAATACCCCATTTTCTAATGAATGTTTAGCAACCATATAAAAATTCTCCTTTTTGATAAAATATTCACCATAATATTGGTCTGTAGTTGCTCTTTTACCGATTTTTTATTGAACCTCCGTCTTGTGAAAACAGATTATCAAAAATAATCATTATTTTCCATGGGAATATTGTTTAATAATGGTTAATTTTTTATGAATTGGATATTTTATATTTTACATTGTCGAAACACGTATTTATGAGACAAGATAAACAGCAACCAGATCAAAAGACCTAAAAAACACTGTTCCGATTATAATAAAAGTAATTTTCGAAGCGGCGGAGGAAGGAAAAATAGATTAGACCCGGGCTTGAATCTCGCCGAAATCGTAGGTTAAAACGTCCGGCTGGCTGTCAGTGAATAATTGATGATGCCGGTGATCTTTTCAACGTGATGGTGCAAAAAGAAATGATTCCCCTCAAAGTAGTAGGCTGTAAAGTGTCCTGAAGTATGATGTTTCCAATCGGATACATCTTCCTTGCTCATAGCGTCTTCTTTTCCGTTGAGAACGGTAATGTCGCAATCTATTTTGCTGTTTCTTTCTTGATAGATATAGTTTTCTACCATTTTAAAGTCGCTTTTGAGAATGGGGATAAACAATTCAAATAGCTCTTCATGATTGATGAGCTCCTCAGGTGTTCCCCCGAGCTCGACAATTTTTTTCTTAAAAATAGGATTGGGCAAGGTATGCAGTTTTTCTTTCTTTCTGATCCTCTTTGGCGCTTTATAGCCCGAGAAAAAAATGTGAACCGGTTTTTCAGCCCCCGCCCCGCTCATTTGATAGTAAAGTTCATATGCCAAAAGGCTTCCCATGCTGTGCCCAAAAAGAGCGTAGTCGTCACCTTTTCGTTCAGCTTGAACCTGCTCAAAAATGTCTTGAACTGCTTCTTCAAGGCTTTCGTAACAAGGCTCGTTGAAACGCCGGCCCCTTCCCTTCAGCTGAATCGGACAAATCTCAATGTCGGGCTGCATATGGCCTTTCCAGGAATAAAATGCAGATTCGGATCCGCCGGCGTAAGGCAGGCAAAATAATTTCATTTCTATCATTCCCTTTCGTTGTAGATATTTTTTGGTGAATAAGCCGTTAATCGACAGATACGTCAGCCGTCCGATTCAGCGCTAAAAACTTCGGAAGGATAATCATGTAGAAAACGCCAACAGCAATCAGGCTTCCCCCGACTAGCCAATACAGGCTTTCAAGCGCGATCCATGCCGGGTAAAGCCACGCAATAAACAGAAGGGTCAGCGACTGTGAGAGCATCATAAGCGGATGAATCCATCCCTGCACCCTACCCATCATTTTCGGATTGACGATGTTTGGTATCCACCCTCCGATGGCAACGTTGATGCTTGGAAGCGAAACCGCGATAAAGCAGGAGCAGACCATATACAGCCACAAACTTTTAACCAGGGAGCCGGAAATCGTGGCACATCCGCAAACAATCAGCGCTAGGATCAAAAGTTGATAAAGCTTCAATTTTTGAGAAAGCAAGGATGCGGCGATGCTCCCCGCCAAAAACCCCGCACCGAAAACAATGCCGAGTACAATCGACATCTCTTCATAGTTTACAGGTGCAAGCTTGTATTTTAATATAAACACCTGCATGACCGAGAGCCCCCCATTGACAACTCCGAAAAGGACGAATCCGGACACGAGGGCAAGCAGCAATTTATGGTTGAGAATATAAGTAAAACCAAGTGTGAAATCTTTCCATATACCAGCGATATTCAGCTGTCTAATGGAATGTTTTCCATTTGGCATGCGGACGGCATCGGAAATCCGGCAGGCTTGAATTAAAAGCCCGCTCAGTGCGAAGCTGGCTGCATCAACCATAACGGCTCCTTCAACTCCAAGCGTCCAATAACAAAATACGCCAAGCCCGTTTCCGAACAGCATAAATAAACTGGCTACCATTTGATTCAATCCGACGGCCAGCGAATATTCGTTTTCAGATAATATTCCTTGAATAAGAGAAGTTTGGGCAGGGGTGAAAAAACTTTTAACGGCATTTCTTAAAAAAAGAACGGCAAATGTAAACGGCATCCATTCAAGATAGAGAGACAGCAGTAATACAATCGATAGTCCCATACAGATCCAATCGCAGTTTTTGGCGATTTTCTGCCGGTCAAACTTATCCGCGAAAACACCGACGAGGAAAAATACAGCCAATGTAGGCAATGACAGCATCAGCTCGGTCATTGTGGCATATGCAGGCTGATTGGAAAAACGGTCTAGCAGGTAAAACAAGAGGGCAGTGAGTCCGATGATCCCTCCCATTTGTGAGGTAAAGGATGCGAAGAACAGCAGCGCATAATTTTTATTTTGAAAAATAGAAAACATTTTTTTCATAGGCGCCTCCTAATTTGTATTGAGACAGACGGCTCCATTTGTTATTCTAAAAAAAGAACATCATTCTAATTTTCCGCCTCTTATCACGCTGATTTTCATTTTCAAAACTACACTTCTATCATTTAAAGTGTCACAGATTGAATTTCCCAATATAAAATCGCTGCTTCTCATAACGATTGCAGCCGTCTTTTTAACCCCCCGTTTCTTCTTTCAGATAGTATTCTCTAGCAAAGTGGAAGGGAAATCCTTGATCTCTACCCTTCAAATTTACAAAGAAGTAAATTTATGAAAAGTAATTCTAAGGTTATAGATTCGTCCTATTTCAACAATATCCTCTATCTTATATTCAATTTTTTAGAAAATGTCCTTTTTAAAAAACAATTACTATATTTAAAAAATAAAAAAACGCTTCCAATATGGAAGCCGAAAGACTCATCATACTGGAAGCTGTTTAGATGTTCATTTTTTTATGAAATTGTTATCCAGCACTTCGATCACCGAAGAAGTCGTTTTTGAACGGTCTTTTGTTTGCTGCACCAGTTTGATGATGTCTTTGTATGCCTGCTGCGCTCCGAGCACCAGCAAAGGAACCCCGATCGGATCGATTTTCAGCCTTCTTGAAAATAAACCGCCGAATGTCATCGCAATGGGCACAGTCGGAGACGTGTTTGAAAAAACGACTTTTTCCTGCAGTTTTCCGTTTTTTTCAAACAGCTCAAAAACGCCCAGCATGGCTGGAATGACCGCTTTTGATGATCCTCTGCCGATCGTGTACACCTGGTGGCCTTCTTCATCAAGACCGTGAAAGATTAATTTCCCCATTTCCTTCGGACTTAATTGATTAAAACAGTCGGTACTTAAAATTTCGTTTTTCGACGGTTTTCTGCTGAATGGGAGCTTTTTCAGATGATAAGCGGCGGCAAGTGCAGAAGAATGAGTGCCGCCGTAACAGTTGTATATATAGATCAACATACTCACCCTCTTAAATGTCTTTAGTTTTAATGTGACCCAAATATACAATCTTATTTATACCGCGTTTCCAAAACTTCTTTAACAGCTGAGACATACGTTTGGAACGTCTCATTTTTAGAACTTGCCCGCGTCCACAGGCCGAACTCCGAAAAAAAAGCCTCTCGTTGAGGCGTGCTGATTTCCAATTGAATGCTTTGACCTGTTTTGCATTGATTATTGATATTTTCGGGATTTCCCCCTGCAAGCCGGTGGCTTGGGCTGACCAGCTCCGCTGAAAAACCTTGGTTGTGCAGCGCTCTGACAATCGCTTTCGCCCCTCCGGTATCCGTTCCTCCCACAAGCGTATGTTCAACGATGTCATGATATCCATGAAAAGCCAGCGTATAGTTGTGCTCTTTGACCGCTTTGACGGCCTGCGGTTCATCAAAATGATTGCTTGTGATGTGAAGATCCCAGTTTTGCGAGGGTTTGATTCCTTCGAATAAGTAAGTGGAATAATCGGCGCTGAAGGCGCGGACAAGTTCACTGACACCTCCTTCGATTCCTCCGCCGTGCGGCGAAAGAATCAGCAGTTCGGTGCCCATGTCTGTATATTCGATTTGATAATCTTCTCCTTCTGTTTCATGTTCGGCAAGCTCGGCAAAATTGGCGTATTTGTCTGCAGATGAAGCGACGCTCTGCAGCGGAAATTGAAAGATGACCGTTAAGCAAATCCCCGTGACTAACCAGATGATGCAACGATTTTTCATCAATGGGTTCCATTCTTCCTGCACCGTTAAGAAACTCCTTTTATCGTGTATTTTGTTGCGAGTATCACGTGATATCATGTTTCGGCCGGGATGAGAGAATTTCAATAAATGGTAAAATATTACTCCTTTTCGTCACCCAGTTGCCATTTTATATAAGAAGAACAGCATAACGAAAGCGACCTTTACCTTATTTTTCATCAGCGGCCGGCACGTGTTCCCGGAAGCACGGAATCTTTCGGCATACAGTATTTTTATATCGATTGCCTCAGACGGGACAGGTGCCTTCAGATCAAGCAAAGCCTATAGAAGGAAGCACAGGTTCGGTGCAGCGGTTTGAAGAGGGACAAAGTCTCCCTGTCTTTATATGATATTTTGAGCCTCTCTGACAGGAGATCATCTAAAAAAATGCAAATAAAAAAGAAACGGACGATTCCGTTCCGAAGGAATTAAAAAAATAGAGGGCTATTCAAGAGACTAAACTGTTTGGGATCTTTATACATACCCCTTTACAAGATCTGGAGTCACGAAAATTCAACAAGATAGGAATAAAGAGGAGATCCGTGCACTCTTGATCGGGCCAACATAGACTATGCTGCAAGCAGCAAATGCGACTATGTTGTTTCTAATAAAAATGCTGTATGTGAAATCCTAAGAATTATATTAGCTGACATTATGTTAAAAGAAAGAGATCAGATCTTAACAATTGATCTCTTTCTTTGTAAACTTAACCTAAATCTATGCAAACTTTCCTGAAAGAACTTTTGATCTATAAGATCTAACAATGGGCTATTGTTTAGATGGCTAATCCCAGAGTTTAAATACTCATGATATATTGAAGGAGTATATTGGTTTTAATTCCTAATTGTGTTAAAACGCCTTGAGTTTTAATGGAAAGGGAAGTAAAATAAAAAATGGAAAAAGAGGAAGGAAAAAGGGAGGGGAATATGGAGAGATTCAAAGGGCTTATTGGGATTGGGTTAATAATTCTCGGTTTAATATTTGGAGTCAACACCTACCAATACCAAGCTGTGTTACCGCGGCCAATCTTACAACTTGGCCAGATGACTGAATTGTTGCATTGGCTTTTTGGATAATATCCTCTTTCACAATTTTCGGAATTAAGGATACAGAAGCTGGATCATATAAAGCTCCTGTTGCAGAATGTATAAGCATTAGAAATATAATAAACCACAAAGGAGAAAAGCCATTAAAATAACATATTGGAATGATTAGCATTATTGATGCTCTGGTCAAATCTGAGAAGAACATCCAGAACTTTAATGTAGCTGTTTTCATCAGTGGCGTGATGATCGGCCCCAAAATCGCTTGAGGAAGAAAGCTTACAGATATCAAAAAAGCAGTACCGATAGCCCCCTTGCCATCTAAAATTAAAAACCACAGAATAGTGCTAAACGCAAAACTGTCTGCGGTTATCTTCACCATTTTGGAGCCGAATAAAAAGGTGAAGTTTTTTTGCCACAAGCTGTTGCTTTTCTGCATATTTTTGTCCCCCTTACATCAATACCTCAATTTTACAGTTATTCATTTTAATACAATATCCATATATTTGTCATTAGTCAATCATGGTTTTGATTTGAAATAATTTCATATATGTCAAGATTGCTAGACATTTACCACATTCACTGAAATCGGATCAAGACTTTAATACTGACATATTTTCAAAATATTGATATTTAATTACCTATTTTAATCAAAAACTGTTTATTTTTGGAGTATTGTTTGTTAACCTTTAGGTAAAGGGGGTGGATATAGGGGCAAATTAATCAGAAGTATAGGTGATACGGTGTAGGTCATAATCCTTGGAAAAAAGCTTGAGAGGGAGAGGAAAAATGAGGAAATTGATCCTGTTTTTTGTTGCTGTTTTTGCTACAATTGGATTGACGATGCCAAGTCAAATATCGGCCGCAGAGGTCCACGCCAACGATACAGCGTTTAAATACACTATAGAGGACTATATCAATTACCTGGCCAACTATAGTGAAGAAGATGCCATAAATGGTGGAGTTTCACCAGAATATGTTTCTTCCGCAGTGTTTGATGCACAAAATGTATTAAACCAATTTAAGGCGATGCCGAAAGAAGGTCAACAGAAGTTTGTTGACAATCTTACCAAGTTTGACACAAATGCTTTAACTGTAAATACAGAAGTAAATGAAGAAGAGGATATTATTGCGAAACCTCAAGCAAATAAGTCAGTTTCTTACACAGATTCAGTTAAATTTTTTGGAGCACCTGTAACTACATATAGGGTCTCAGTAAACTATAGTGTTACTAAAGGTAAAGTGAAAAAAATTAACTCTAGTAGCGCTTATGTCGTTCGAAACTGGAATCCTGTCGTCAGAACAGAATTAAACCCAGGTGGCAAAAATGCTTGGGTAACAGGTGACAATAAGGCAGCTGTCACAGGAAGCTTCTTTTATCGGATTGGGCCACTTAAAGATTTTGCGGTGCAATTAGGGAATGTGCATCTTAAAGCTGTTGGCGACAAAAATGGAAAGAGGACTTACAAAAAAACCAGGCTTGATTAATCGGCGACTGTGAGGTGAAACCAATGTCCAAAAAAGCAAAAACCATCTTGTGGTCTATTCTGGCAGTAATGATTGTATTATTAGCGGTAGGGATAATCGCTTATTATCAAACTGCTGCTGCATAAAATGAATGGCAGAGGTGTTTCCACATCTCTGCTTTTTTGGCTACCTAAAACATGAGATACTCGCATCTCAAAGATGATTTAGTTTCCTTATCATCTGCAATTTTAAGGCAGCTTTCCAATACATCGCCTCCCCTTCTTTTATGCCCCCTTCCTTGCTCCTAATATAATATGGATATTTTACAAACATGCCATCACATAACAACCTCTTGTATTTTGACATTTTCTTTTCTCAAATAATCGTTTATTTTCTTTGGGAAAACAGTTCTTTTAATTTGAGCTGATAATGTTCCTCTATTTTCTTGTTGCCACTTGCTTCAGCTTTATAAATTCTTGTTCTATCGCATGGACACAGAGGCAATTATAATTTTTTCATGAATGGCATTTTCAAGTTCGAAATTACAGGCTCTCAAAATTATTCACCTCATTCCGAATGTAAGTTCTATTATGACTATCCAAAATGTAATCAAAAAAATTACACATAAAAAAAGCCCTTTTAAAAGGACTTCTCTTCGACCTTATGAGTCTTCAAAACATATCGACCACAATATGGATTTTTAACTTCTGGGTGATGCTTCATCAATCCCTGAAAAAAGTAGTCATGTTGTTAATGACAAGGCTAGTTGGTGGACAGCAATTTGGACAAGTAGATTTTTAATATCTTTAAAATTTCTTACAAATTTATCCTTCTTCAATACCCCTATTGATGTGCCCCATGATTCCACTTTGTTTTTGTTTTTTCTATTTATAGTGTATAAATAATAATTCTGCTGCTATTCTGTCAGATTCTCAATTCCAATCTCTTTTGCAATTTCAACAAATTCATCAGGACCACTGACACTTTCTAGCTTTCTCTTTAGTCTAGAAACCGTTCCTTTCAGAGACGATCATTTTTTATAGAAAGCGCTCCGGCCTGCTCGTTCAACCAGGGCTGGGAAGAGCTGATAGAGTTTGCTGACGCCGTTCATCCAGCCTGGAAGATTAATTTCTCGCTTGTTCGTCATCATTGCCGAGACGACTTTCTTAGCAACCTGATCCGGATCAAGCATCCATCTCTCGACGCTTTTGACATAATCCCCTCTTTTATCGGCCGTCTTAAAAAAGTCGGTTTGAATCGGTCCAGGATTGACCGTTGTCACGTTGACCCTCGTTTCGGCAAGCTCCATTCTCAAGCTGTTTGAATACCCGAGCACAGCATGCTTTGTTGCCGCATAAAGGCTTGACTTGGGCGTCGCTAATTTGCCCGCTTGCGAGGCGATGTTGATAATATGGCCTTTGTCTTGCCTGATCATATGCGGGAGTGCCATTTTCGTGCAGGCGATCAGACCGAATACGTTGACCTCAAACATCGCTTTCATATCTTCAAGGGAAGCGTCAAGCGCGTTTTCGAAAATACCGAATCCCGCGTTGTTCACAAGAATATCAACCGGACCGGCCTCTTGGAACGCCGCTTTTATGTCATCCGTCCGGCTGACGTCCAATGCGATTATGCGGCATTTTGCACCGGTTTCATCGGCGATGTTTTGCTTCAAAGCCATGAGGCGGTCTTTTCTGCGCGCAGCCAGAATGACCTCGGCTCCTTCCTTGGCGGCATGGTATGCGATCCGTTCCCCAAGTCCTCCTGAAGCCCCTGTAATCATCACGTTTTGCTCTTTCAACTTTTGCTGCATGTTCGTCACCTACTTTGCGTAATAGTACTCGATTCCATCGGCCGTTTCTGCACCGATCCTCCCTTGGGATTCCAAATCGTCAAGCTGCCCAATCGTTTCTGACATCGTTAAGAACAGCTCTTTTTCATAGACTGCAGGGAACAGTTTTTGACATATCTGATAAGGTGAATGCGGTTTTTCAGTAAGGATGCGGTACACCTCTTCGGCTCTGTTTCGCTGCTTTTCCAGCCTTTTGGCGACAAGCTCATTCACTTTTGTGATGTCCTCCCCGTGGCCGGGATAAATAATGTTGAGCGGAAGCTCCCGCAGCCTGCCGAGCGATTTCAAATAGTCCAGCAGCGGAGTCGGGCGCCTTTCTCCTTTTTGCGGCACTTCAAGAAGCGGATTTGAAGAAGACGGCTTTAACAGCAAGTCTCCTCCGAGCATGCTTCCAAGCTCCTCATGATAAAGGACAATATGTGAAGCGGCGTGTCCGGGCGTCTCAAGAACCCTCCACCCTTCAAGCCCGTCAATTTGCGCGCCTTCTGAAACGGTCTCTGTCAAAGTCCGATTACAGGAAAACCGGTACGACGCTTTTACCGTAAGCCCCGGCGGCTTCATATCGCCGGGAACGCCGAATCGCTGATACAGGTATGTAAAAAAGGCCTTTTGTTTTTCAATAAAATCGGGATTTTGGCTGATATACGGTTCATTGAACGGATGGCCGATGATGTTGACCCCTGCGGGGAATTCGTCCAGCAGTCCGGCGTGATCAGCGTGATGATGGGTCAGAACGACCTGGTCAATATCGTTTAATGACAGTCCCTGGCCGGCCAGCTCTTTCTTCAAAACGGCGGCCGCCTCCTTTGTGTTGGGCCCGGCATCGACCAGAGTCAGCGCCTCGCCTCTGACCAAATAAATGTTGACGTCTCCGACTGCAAACGGAGTCGGCAGTGAAATAGGAATGATTCTTGCGTCTTTCATCGTTTGATTCTCCTCATCCTGCGAATTGATGTTGATCATATTTTACCTTTTTCTCCCGCGCATGTCATTTTTGCTTCAAATGCCTGTTGACATTTCATCATTCCTCATAGCATAATGAACAACAAATATATGCAGGTAAATGATTGAAGACGCAATGAAGAGGAATAGTAAACAAGCAATGGTGAAAGAGAGTGAAATCCACGGCTGAAAGATTTCACAGCCCGCTTGCATGTTGAACCTGCCCTCAGAGCGCTTAGGCAAACCTAAACGTATCCCGCGTTACGGGGCAAGAGCTGAGCATTTATATGCTAATGAAGGTGGTACCGCGAAACCTTTTCGTCCTTTGTGAAGACGGAAAGGTTTTTTTGTTTTTTAGAAGGAGGAATTCATAATGAAACGAATGGGATTTATCGGAGCCGGTTCGATGGCTGAAGCGATGATTAAGGGGCTTGTCAAAAGCGGTGCGATGGAGCCGGAAGCGATATTCGTTACGAATCAGTCGAATACGGCCAGACTTCGTGAGTTAAGCGAGACATACGGGGTGTGCGGAGAAGCCGATACGGCAAAAGTCGCCGCCCGTTCGGATACACTCGTTTTGGCGATGAAGCCGAAGGACGCGGCGGCCGGAATGGCCGCACTCCGCCCCTATTTGCGAAAAGATCAGCTGCTGATTTCAGTCCTTGCAGGCATTCCGATTCGCACGATCCAGCACTACGCCGGGCTTGATCTGCCAGTTGTAAGGGCCATGCCGAATACATCGGCCTCCATTCAAAAATCAGCCACAGCCTTTGCGGCAAGCCCGCTCGTGACGAAAGAGCAGATGCGGGAAGCAGCTGACCTCTTTGCGACAATCGGAAGCGTTGCAATCGTTGAGGAATCTGCCCTTGATGCGGTGACAGCAGTAGCCGGAAGCGGCCCCGCTTTTGTTTATCGATTTGTCGAAGCCCTGCTGGCGTCAGCTGCGGAATTGGGACTTCCTGAAGAAACGGCGAAACAGCTGATTATCGATATGATGTCAGGTGCAGCTCAAATGCTTGAAACCGGCAGGAACCCTTCTGTCATGAGAAAAGAGATTACAAGCGCCGGAGGGACAACAGAAGCAGGCCTTCGGGTGCTTGACGACCAACAATTTGAACAGATCGTCATATCCTGCGTCAAAGAAGCGGCGAATCGTTCTGCGGAAATCAGGGATATGTTTGCGGCCAAAATTTAAAAAAATCGGGAGACAGCGTTTCGCTTGTTCCCGATTTTTCCCCAAGCGGCCCCGTCCGTATACTTAGAGAAGCTTGTGTATCGCCAGCCGAAGGATATCGGGCAGCTTTCCGAATGAAAACGGCACATGGAGGCGTTCCGTCCATTTATGAGGGTCTTTGCCGGCCGGCCCGATATTGATGACCGGCACAAACAGTGCGTTTTCTCGTCCTTTAGGCAATGAATAGCCGTGTTGAAACAGCGGCATATTGGATGTGAACGCATCGACAGACTGCTTTTGCAGCTGAAGGTAGCTTAAATCGGACAGGCCGGGAAAATATTGGACTTCTGTAAATTCAATACCGTACCTGTCGGCCGCATACTGTTTCACATCTTTCATCACCTTTCGGATCAAAGGATCGTCCTTTGAAGAAACAGCCGGATAAAACGGCGGACTGTAAAACAGAACGATCATCGGAGCATCTTCTTTGCAGAGCGAAGCCAATTCAGACACGATTTTCGTTGAAAAATCGCGGTCTCCAAGCTTCCCCCTGTTGGCAAATGCAAAGTTGAGTATGCGCTCCGCCTCGGACTTCCCGGCCTTTTCCTTTGCTTTGTTCCACAGCTCCTCAAACGTCAGCACGGAAACGGTCGGATTCATTGGCGTGAATGCTTCAAATCGCTGATATTCGGCCGTTTTACGCTCAATATTTGTTTGAATATTGGCGGCCGCTTCCTTGGCTGTGTCAAGCAGCATGTGATGGAGCTCGGCGGCGGAACGCTCCATCATCAGCACATTAAAGAGCGACACCGCTGCGTGAGGAGTCTGAACCGAGTACGCTTCCTTCAAATCTTTTTGCATCAGATTGGCCGGGGGAGGCGTCACTTCTCCATCCGCTTCTTCGCAATAGTCAACGTTTAATTCGAGCAGCCTGTTGATTTCGGACACCATTAAATTCGCATTCACCCCTGCAAACGGCTCGCCGACATGCGTCTCAATCCCTTTGCAGAAAAATCCGGCAAGCGCTTTGCCGATGCTGCCTGAATAGACGTATTGCTTCTGATCTCCCGGATGTTTTTCAAACATCGGCTCACAATTTAAGCATGATGTATAATGAAGGCCAAATTCCTCTTCTAAAGCTTTCAGTGCGGGTACGGCTTCAAGCATCCCCTGTGAGTTGACTTCTTCGTCCGGAACCGTAATTAATAGAAGGTTTCCGTCAAATTCTCCGTTCATCGCCCGTTCCAGCATCGAAAATTGAACAGCAAGACCCGCTTTCATGTCCATGCTTCCCCTTCCAAACAGCCACTCGCCGCTTTCCAAGTCTCTTCTGACCCGTTCAGGCAAAAGTTCTTTTTTATCATTTAATACATCCATGAGTTCTGGGACTTTGCATGCCGTATGTTTGAATTCGCCGTAGTCTGCCGTATCGACCACGTCAAAATGGCTCAAGAGGAGCACCGTATTTGATTTCTCTTCCTTTTTGACGAGGGCGGTTAGAAAATAACGCCCGTCTTCCATCGGGTGAAGCTTTAAATATTCAGGATTCTTTTGAAAGTACGAACGGTCTTTTAATAAATCATGCATATACTTCGCAAGCGCCACTTCTCCGGCCGTGCCTGAGATGCTTTCGTATTGAACTAGAGAAATGAGCAGCTGTTTCAGTTCTTCCACTGTCTGCCACTTCACAAAGCAAACCCCCTCTTTCGCTGTTTTCCGCAGGTGTATGCAAATATCGTATTTAGTAAAAAATAGAATGTGAACAACTTTATTGTACTGAACATTCTTACATATGGAAATGACTTGAGCAGTTTATATGACGTGAATGGGCAGAATTGGTATAATCGAGGCGAAAACTTACGGGAGGCGAAAAAATTTGAGTAATCGAAAACTGTTCACACCATGGAGTTTAAAAGGAGTTACACTAAAAAACCGGATTGTCATGTCGCCGATGTGCATGTATTCCTCCCATGAAAAGGATGGAAAAGTGCAGCCGTTCCACATGACCCACTACATCTCCCGCGCCGTCGGACAAGTCGGACTGATCATGGTAGAAGCTACCGCCGTCACCCCAGAGGGCAGAATCTCCGATCAGGATCTTGGTATATGGGATGACGCGCATATTGACGGACTTGCCGCATTAACGTCACAAATCAAGCCGTACGGCAGCAAAACGGCGATTCAGCTGGCACACGCCGGAAGAAAAGCCGAGGTCGAAGGTACAATCTACGGGCCTTCAGCTCTTCCTTTCGACGAAAATTCGCGAACACCTATTGAAATGACAAAAGAAGACATAAAAGAAACCGTTCAGGCTTTCAAAAAAGGAGCTGAACGCGCGAAAGCCGCCGGCTTTGACATCATTGAGATTCATGGGGCCCACGGATATTTGATCAACGAATTTTTATCACCGCTTTCCAACAAACGCGAGGATGAATATGGAGGATCACCGGAAAACCGCTACAGGCTGCTTCGCGAAGTCATCGACGCTGTAAAAGAAGTCTGGGACGGGCCATTGTTCGTACGCGTTTCAGCTTCAGACTACAAAACAAAAGGCCTTGATGTCGCCGATTATGTCGGTTTCGCCAAATGGATGAAAGAACAGGGCGTTGATTTGATCGATGTCAGCTCCGGTGCAGTAGTGCCTGCCGACATCAACGTCTTCCCGGGCTATCAAGTCGGCTTCGCCGATACAATTCGCGCCCAAGCCGAAATCCAGACAGGTGCAGTCGGGTTGATCACAAGCGGCCTTCAAGCTGAGGAAATCCTCCAAAATGGACGCGCAGATCTCATTTTCGTTGCGCGAGAGCTGCTGAGAGATCCATACTGGCCGAAAACCGCTGCCAAACAGCTGAACACAAAAATTGAAGGACCTGTTCAGTACGACAGAGCCTGGTAAGTTGCTGATATCCCGCCTCAAGGCGGGATATTTCTTTTTTTCAAACTCGTGAGAAACGAACATCCTTGTTCGTGCGTCTTTCCTAATAGAACACCATATACAGAGAGAGGATGACCTCTATGACCATAACGGAAAGAATATATACAGTTGAAGGATGCATGTTTTACACAAAGCAGAGAAAAGGAAAAAAGAACGCAACCATTATTTTTGAAGCGGGCTACGGTTCTTCTTCAAAGACTTGGCAGCCCATTTTACCCGATATAGACGAAGATCTCGGCTTGTTTGCATACGACCGTGCAGGCCTTGGCAACAGCGGGCCGAGCAGCAGCAAAAGAACAGCGGATCAGATGGTGAAGGAACTAAAAGCGCTGCTTGCAGCAGCAGGCGTCAAACCGCCATACCTGTTTGTTGCCCATTCGTTCGGCGCCGTCATTGCAAGGTTGTTTGCAAGCCGGTACAGCGATGAAGTCATCGGCATGGTGCTGCTTGATCCCGCTTGTGAAGATCAGGAGGAAACAGTGCTGCCTCTTCTTCCGGAAACATTAAAAGAAGACTACAGCAAACAGTTTTCGATCGAAGGGTCCCATAAGGACTTTCAACAAAGCCTGGACATTCTGAAGCAGGAAAAGAAACACCTCGGTTCGGTTCCTTTGCTCGTCCTTTCGGCTGGAAAAAGAACGGAGGCGGCGAAACAGGCTCATCACGAGTGGCTGAAGCTTCACAGCAGACTGCTGTCTCTTTCGCATCAAAGCGGCTGGATTCAAGCGAAAAACAGTTCGCATTTGATCCATCATGATGAGCCCCACATCGTCCAGCTTGCGATCTATGATGTGTGGTATGCCGCACAGCAGCAAACATACGCTTATCAAGCCGCCAATTAAACAAAAAAACCAGCAGACATTCTGCTGGTTTTTTGTTATTTTGTTTCTCGGTGTATCGTGTGCCTTTTCAGACGCGGAGAATATTTTTTCAATTCCAGGCGATCCGGATTTGTACGTTTGTTTTTTGTCGTAATATAATTGCGGTCCCCTGTTTCAGTACACGCCAATGTAATTTTGACTCTCATGTTGTCCTCCTTATCAAAACGTAATGATTACGCTTTATTATACACCATTTTAAAACCGTGTCAACAAAAAAAGCTTCCCGTCCCGCATTGCCGGAACAAAGAAGCTTCGAATGCCAATTAAGTTCTTTTGATCTCATGCTCATAAAAGTCAAAAGCTGCCACGGTATCAGGAAAGATCGCTTTCGCTTCATTGACCAGTTCAAGCACGTTTTCCCCCTGGTATCTTGCACTGATATGGGTTAAAATCAGTTCTTTTGCGCAGGACTCCCGCGCTGTTTCCGCCGCTTGTTCTGAAGTGCTGTGATAATAGTCTCCGGCAAGCTCCCTGTCGCCTTTCGCAAATGTTGCTTCATGGATGAGGACATCGG
Source organism: Bacillus sp. FSL W7-1354 (assembly GCF_038002405.1). Lineage (NCBI taxonomy): Bacteria > Bacillati > Bacillota > Bacilli > Caryophanales > Bacillaceae > Bacillus > Bacillus sp. FSL W7-1354. Next base: position 1,615,552 of record NZ_JBBOCL010000001.1, read on the forward strand.
CTTTTTCGGCAAGCTTCTTCACATTCTCGCATGGCCTCGTATCTCCGGAAAAAGCGACAATCCGCCCTTTTTTCGGCGGTCCGATAAAGTCTGCACCGCGAATCTTCCGGCCATCTTCCAATGTGACCGTCTCCCCGTTTTTCAGCTTTTGATAAACAGGGCCAGGCGAGACTCCGGTCTGTTTCAGCGCTTCGGCGTCAAGTGCGCCTGGAACATCTTTTTCCTGCACGCGGTATCCAAAAGCGGGGATGCCGTGAGATACGCTTCTCGCCGTCACGATAAACTGGTCATCTTCAAAGACTGTCCCTTCTTCAATCTCCTTAATCACAAGCGGATATGTGACATGCGTCCCCGATACGTCAAGCGCCGTTTCAAGAAACGTTTTGATTCCTTGCGGTCCGTACACGGTCAGCGGACCTTCTCCTCCCTGGAAAGAGCGGCTGCTGACAAGACCCGGAAGCCCGTATACATGATCGCCGTGAAGATGGGTAATAAAAATCTTTTCAATTTTTCTGGGCTTGATCGATGTATGTAAAATTTGATGCTGTGTGGCCTCCCCGCAGTCAAACAGCCAAACAGACCGCCTTTCTTCTAAAAGCTTCAATGCAACGGATGTGACATTCCTCGTTTTTGCGGGGATGCCTGCTCCCGTTCCTAAAAATAATAACTCCAATATCCTTTCCTCCTGCTAAAAACTTCATCTATCACAAGCATACAGGAAGTCTGAGAAAAAAGAAACGCCGGCTTCACGCCATGCTATGCAACTAAATACCCTGCCCGTTTTCAGTAAACTTTTCATACGATTCGATCTCAAATGTTTGCTTTAAGGGATTATTAGCTTTAAAATGAAGAAAATAAACTTAGCTTCGAATAAAGTGAGGTACGTTTAATTGAAAAAAGATCAAATGGAACCAAAAGCAGTTATCGTAATATTTGGCGCAACAGGGGATTTGGCAAAACGAAAACTATATCCTTCTATCCACAGGCTCTACGAAAACGGACAAATCGGGAATGAATTCGCGGTTGTCGGAGTCGGCAGACGCCCTTGGACAAATGAAGACTTTCGCAGTACTGTACAGCAATCGGTTTCGAAGTTTCCGTTAAACGAAAAGGATGTAGACGAGTTTACATCTCACTTCTACTATCATCCTTTTGATGTTACAAATTCCGGCTCATACCGGGAATTGAACGAACTTTTAGAGAAGCTGGAAAGTACATATGATATTCCGAATAACCGGATGTTTTACTTAGCGATGGCTCCTGAATTTTTCGGAACGATTGCAAAGTTCCTAAAATCAGAGGGTGTCACTTCAACAACAGGCTGGTCAAGGCTCGTGATCGAGAAGCCTTTCGGACATGATCTGCCGAGCGCAAAATCCTTGAATCAGGAAATTCGTGAAGCCTTTACAGAAGATCAAATCTATCGGATTGACCATTATCTAGGAAAGCAAATGGTGCAGAACATCGAAGTCATCCGCTTTGCCAACGCGATTTTTGAGCCGCTTTGGACAAACAGATACATCTCGAATATTCAAATCACGTCAAGTGAAGATTTGGGTGTGGAAGACAGAGCGAGATATTATGAAAAATCCGGTGCGCTTCGAGACATGGTTCAAAACCACATTCTTCAAATGGTGGCGCTGCTTGCGATGGAACCGCCGATCAAGCTGAACACGGAAGAGATCCGCAGCGAAAAAGTGAAGGTGCTCAGAGCCCTTCGTCCGATTCGAAAAGACGAAGTCGATCAGTTTTTTGTGCGCGGCCAGTATGACGCGGGTGTCGTTGACGAAAAACAGGTTCCGGCTTATCGCGATGAGCAAAATGTAGCAAAAGAGTCGAATACGGAAACGTTCGTTGCCGGCAAACTGCTGATCGACAACTTCAGATGGGCCGGTGTGCCGTTCTACATCCGGACAGGGAAACGGATGCAGAAAAAATCAACGCAGATTGTCGTCCAATTTAAAGACATTCCGATGAATCTTTATTACGGAAACGGCAACACGATGCATCCTAACCTGCTGGTGATCCATATTCAACCTGATGAAGGCATCACCCTTCATTTAAACGCAAGGAAGCTTGGAGGCGGCACTTTTGCCCAGCCGATCAAGCTCGACTACTGCCATAACTGCGGGGACGGCATCAACACGCCTGAAGCTTATGAAAAGCTGATTTTGGACTGTTTGCACGGAGACGCGACAAACTTTGCCCACTGGGATGAAGTTGCGCTTTCCTGGAGTTTTGTTGATGCGATTTCTCAAAACTGGGAGGAAAACAAAACCCTTTCCCCTAACTATGAGGCGGGCTCTATGGGACCGAAAGCTTCTGATGACCTGCTCGCAAAAGACGGCTTTCATTGGTGGCCGCTTTAATAAAAAACAGCCTTCACATTGAAGGCTGTTTTTTTATTTATGCTTTTAAGGCCTGCATTTCTTCTGGATGGCTTTTGTCCCGCTTCCACATCAGCTGAAGAACGAACAACAGAAGGAATATGCCGAGACCGATTATGTCGGAATAGCCCTCCGGATAAATCAGCAGAAGACCGCTGGCAGCCGCCATTATTCTTTCAAACCAGAACACTTTTCTCATCCAGAATCCAATCATGCCCGCACCGATGGCGATCATTCCGGACAATGCGGTAAAGATCACCCAGAGAATTTCATACCAATGCGCGTCAATCATGAGAAGCTCCGGAGACAGGACGAATACATACGGGATGATAAAAGCGGCAATCGCAAGCTTTGCTGAATTGATCCCCGTTCTGATCGGCTCTCCTCCCGCAACACCGGCGGCGGCAAATGCAGCCAAAGCAACGGGCGGTGTAATGTCAGCTACGATGCCGAAATAAAACACGAACAAGTGGGCCGACAGATCAGGAACATTCAGCAAAATCAAGGCTGGTGCAGCAATCGTCGACGTAATCACATAGTTCGCCGTCGTCGGCGATCCCATTCCGAGAACAAGAGCGGCGATCATTGTCAAAAAGAGCGAAGGCAGCAATGCACCTCCTGCCAAATCGAGCAGACCGTTTGCAAGTTTAAGGCCGAGGCCCGTCTTTGTGACGACTCCGACGATGATGCCGGCGGCAGCCGTTGCCGCCGCAACGGAAAGTGCCATTCTCGCTCCTTCCGCGAGAGCCAGCACAATCCCTTTAAGGCCCATTCGCGTTTCCCTGTTGAACAAACCGACCAGGATCGCCAGAACGATCGAATACAAAGCGGCATGCATGACTGTAATGCCCGACATTAACAAAACGACGACCGAAACGATCGGAAGCAGCAAATAAATCTTTTTGAATACTTCCTTGCGGTTCGGCATTTCTTCTTTCGTTAAACCGCGCAAGCCGAGGCGCTTCGCTTCAAAGTGGGTCATAATCCAGATGCCCGTAAAGTACAAAACAGCCGGGATCATCGCGGCTTTCGCGATATCCCAGTACGTAATGCCTCCGCCGATGAACTCAACCATTAAAAAGGCGGCGGCTCCCATGATGGGAGGCATCAGCTGTCCGCCGGTAGATGCGGAAGCTTCGACTGCACCGGCAAATTCTTTTTTATAGCCCAGTTTTTTCATCATCGGAATCGTAAACGATCCGGAAGTGACGACATTGGCGACAGAGCTTCCGCTGATCGTTCCCTGAAGCGCGCTTGAAAAAATCGCGACTTTTGCCGGTCCGCCAGTGCTTCGTCCGGCGATCGCCACAGCAAGGTCATTAAAATACTGCCCCACACCGGTTCTGACAAGAAATGAACCGAACAGGATGAACAGGAAGATGAATGTCGAAGACACAGCGAGCGGCGTGCCCAAAATTCCTTCCGTCGTAAAATACATCGTCTGAACGAGCCTTTCCAGCGTCAGGCCGTTGTGAGACAAAAAGCCCGGCAGATACGAGCCGTAAAGGCCGTACAAAAGAAACAGGCCGGCGATGATCGTAATCGGCAGCCCGACAGCACGTCTTGTCGCTTCCAATACGAGCAGGACGGCCAACAGTCCGACATAAAAGTCCGTTTCCGTGATCAATCCGATCCCGCCTACAATCGTTTCATAATTGGCAACCCAATAAGCGCCGACGCCCGCTCCTAATACGGCTAAGATTGCGTCATACCAGGCGACTTTGAATTTGCCGGTCTTCCGTAAACCTTTTGTCGCCGGAAACAATAAAAAAATCAGACCGAGCGCAAATCCTAAATGAACCGACCTTTGAATTTGAGCCGGAAAAACGCCAAAAATGGCTGTGTATAATTGAAACAAAGAAAAAGCGAGCAGGCCGACAAATGCAATGACCCCCGTCAACCCTTTGAGCTTTCTCGTCCCCGCTTCAGGATCGTATTTCTCCAGCAGTTCCTGCTGATCTTTTTCCGAAAGCTGCTCAGTCATTGATCTTCACTCCCCTCAGTTGTTGCAAGACATTTAGTTTTCGGACACTCATCCTTGTCCATGTGCCGGGGCGGATGTACCGCTTTAACTCATGTTCAGCGCCTGAATACTTGATCCTGTGATTCGCCCTCACCCTTCCGATCCGCATGTCAATGTACGGAAAGGTCCTCTTCATATCCGAAATGGTATAGACACCGTTATTGATGACGAGCCTTTCACCTTGCTCCGCGTTTGCCGGCATCCCGACGGCCGGATCATGATAGGTCAGAGCGGTCTGCCGAATCATTCTTTTTTCCCACACATACGATTCGATCACTTCTGTCCGATGGATGGAATGCGTATAGATCACATCAAAGCTTTTCTCCTTTTGGAGGGGAAGAAAAGCAATGATCTCGCCGCTGTCCTCTTTCTCGAACACGACAGCGGTCTGATAAGGAATCAGGCATGCCGCTGCAAAAGCGGCAATGATCAGCGCCGGCACAAGCCGTTTTACAATTTTAAATTTCCCCATTTTTCCAAATCCCCTGCCGAATAGAAAAACGATAGACCGATGTTTCATTGCAACGGTCTATCGATTGTCCGGGCTTGTTCATCGCTTATCTGCCTGCGGCTTTACGATTTTTCTATCCCTTTTTCTTTGAAATATTTAGCCGCTCCAGGATGAATTTCAATATCGCCCAATCCTTCAAGCGCGGTTTCAGGCTTGATAAATTCGCCTTTGGCATGATTGATTTTATCGGCTTCAAACAGCGCTTTCGTCATTTTATAGACGGTGTCCTCATCCATCTTGTCGGATGCGACGAGCATCGCTTTGACAGCGACCGTGTTCACATCGCTCCCGATGCCGTAGGTGCCTTTTTTGATCGTATCCTCAGCATAGAACGGATACTTTTCAATCAGCTTTTCCTGCTTATCTTTTTCAATATTTAAAATTTTTATTTTATTTTGCGCAGAAAGCCCTTCGACAGCCCCGGTAGGCGTTCCAGCCGTGATGAAGGCGGCATCGATCGCGCCTGACTGAATGCCGTCGGTCGACTCTTCAAAAGACAGGTTTTGCGGTTTGATGTCGTCAAAAGACATCCCGTGAACCTCCAAAATCTGCTTGGCATTAATGTTGACCCCTGCACCCGCAGCACCCACGGAAACCGTTTTGCCTTTTAAATCTTCAATCGAATTGATTCCGCTTTTTTCCGTTGTTACAATCTGTACAGTTTCAGGATACAGGGCGGCAATCGCCTTGATTCCTTCAATTTTTTCTTTAAACATTTCTTTGCCTTCTATGGCATAAGTGGCAATGTCCGTCTGAGAAAAAGCGACCTCAGCTTCCCTTTTTTGCAGAGTTGCCATGTTTTCAGCAGAAGCACCTGTAGTCTGCGTCGTAAATTTGTCTCCTGTTGCATCCTCCCAAAGGTTTGCAAATTGACCGCCGAGCGGATAATATGTACCGCCGGTTCCCCCTGTCAGCAGACTGTAGCTTTCTGATCCTTTTGACGCAGATCCGCCGTCCTTATTTCCTGATGCATTGCCGCTTCCGCACGCTGCCAATCCCATGACAAGCGTCAGCAGCAATACAATCCATGATAAGCTTTTCCACTTTTTCATTCATTCTCCCCCTTTGCTTGTTGGACAAATAACAATCCTATCGTACCACGAAAAATGTATTAGTTGTCAATATATTGTTTTATTTCTAATTATTTAGTTAATTTTATGAGCAGCTGGTTCTGAATATGCGCACGGCCTCGGAAATTCCCGTCCGCTAAAGCGATGGTAGCCCACGATCCCCTCGGAGGACAAGCGTGCTGGAAGATTGCATGACAAAACAAAAAACCCGCGGTTATGCAGGTTTTTCATTTCCGAACATGGACGCTGGAAAACACAAACTTGTCGTAGCGATGCCTTGCAAAAGAATATTCAAACGGTTCTCCCGTATTTAAAAAAGCGACCTGTTCAACTTCAAGAACCGGATCGTCAGGGGCGCATTCCAAGTACTCTCGGTCGAGCGCATTCGACTTATCCGCCCTGATCTTCCGGTGCGAGCCGGCGATTGTCAGTTTCAGCGTCTCGGTGATGTGCCGGTAAACGGAGCCGTGAAGAACGTCTTCATTTAATTCAGAGATGACATTCGAAGGCATATACGTTTCTTCAATGACATACGGTTCGCCTTCAACCTTTCTGAGCCTGATGATATGATACACCGGAACGGTCTTTTCGATTGACAATTGCTTAGCCACTTCATCTGAAGGGAATTCGACATCAAATTGAATGATGCGGCTTTCGATTTGTTTATTGGCGAGAAGCTTGGTCAGCCCGAGGTTTTCGCGGTCTGTCACACTGACGGGAAGCTGCTGAATCGATGATTTTACTATGAAGGTGCCGTGTCCGCGCTTGCGGTACAGCATGCCTTCTGACACGAGAATATCGAGGGCTCTTTTCATCGTCATTCTGCTGCAGGAAAATTCTTTGGCGAGAGAAAGCTCATCAGGTATGGGCTGATCAATCGGATAGTATTCTTCCTGAATCCGCCTCCTCATTTCGTTTGAAATATATTCGTATTTTCTCATGTTTTAACCACCATTACTAAGGATTCTGTATGCTTGTAACACCTTCCTTATCATTATATCGGTTTTGAAGCGGAAATAAAAAGATGGCCCAACAGACCATCTTTTAGCCCGAGTCCTTTTTAAAAACCGTTGTTCTCGGCAAGTTTCTTAAACCAGTATCCGCTTTTTTTAATCGTTCGTTCGCCGTTTTTGTCAAGGTTGACAGATACAAATCCGTAGCGGTTTTTATAGGCGTTCGTCCATGACCAGTTGTCCATGAATGTCCAAAGGTGATAACCTTTGACATTCGCTCCTTCCTGAATCGCTCTGTGCACCCATTTTAAGTGTTCTTCGATAAACGCAATTCGGTAGTCATCGCGGATTATGCCGTCTTCGCCACGGAAACGCTCTTCTCCTTCAACACCCATTCCGTTCTCAGAAATAAAGCATTCAATATTTCCATAGTTTTCTTTGACATTCATTAAAATATCATAGATTCCTTTTTCGTATATTTCCCAGCCGCGGTGGCGGTTCATTTTTCGTCCGGGCATTTCATAATGGTCAAAAAAACGCTCCGGCATAAAAGGCGCGTCCGGATGAGGCATGTGCTCCTTCGCTTTCACCCGTCTCGGCTGATAATAATTGATGCCGAGCAGATCGACAGTGTGATTTTTGATCAGCTCCAAGTCTCCTTCTTCCATGACAGGCAAATAGCCTTTTTCTTTTAAAATATCTGTTAAAAGCTGCGGAAACTCACCCTTAACGGCAGGATCAAGAAACGACCGGTTAAAGAAAGCGTCAGCTATTTCAGAAGCTCTCACATCTGCCGGGTGCTGGCTTCGCGGATAGGATGGCGTTAAATTTAAAATGATGCCGATTTTGCCGTCGCCTCCGAGTCTGCGGTAGGCTTCGACCGCTTTGGCGTTTGAAAGAATTTCATGGTATGCGACCTGGACGGCCTTTTGAAAGTCGATGATGTTCGGATAATGAAAATCGTATAAATAGCCGCCTTCAGCAGGAACGATCGGTTCATTGTGGGTAAACCATTTTTTCACACGATCCCCGTACAGCCGGAAGCACGTTTCCGCGTATGAAACAAAGTGATCGACGACTTGCCTGTTTTCCCATCCGCCGATATACTGGAGCGCAAGCGGCATATCAAAATGATAAAGGTTGACAAAAGGCTCGATCCCAGCCGCCAGCAGCTCATCGATGACTTGGTTATAAAAGGCAGCTCCTTCCTCGTTCAACCGCCCTTTTCCTTCAGGAAACAGACGGGCCCACGAAATGGAGAAACGAAAAGAGTTGTGGCCGAGCTCCTTCATCAGCTGAATATCTTCTCTGTAAGTCTCGTAAAAACGCGAAGTCTTCTCAGGGCCTACTCCGTCAAAAAATCGGTTCGGCTCTTTTTCGTACCAGTGATCCCAAATGTTCTTTCCTTTGCCTCCTTCAGCCGCCGCTCCTTCAGTCTGAGTCGCGGATGCCGCAGACCCCCACCAGAAGCCTTTTGGAAAACGGTATTGAATTTGTTCTAGCTGCAGTTCTGTTTTTGACATGTCATCAATCTCCTTTTAAAGTCCTAGCGTTGTCTGATCTTGTTCCGCTGCATTGATTTCCTGCTCTTTTTTCATATTCATCCGGTCGATGAATTTCAAAAACGGGAACCAGATCATAAAGACAACGGCTAAATTCACAATCTGTAGAATGCCGCCGGCAAGCGAATTGGTCGCCATCATTCCGCTGATAAAAATCGGCACAGTCCAAGGAATCGTGACCCCGGTCGGCGGCGGCACAAGCCCGGACGCCATTGCGAAATACGTAATTAAAGTGACGATCATCGGCGAGATCACCCACGGAATAAAAATGAGCGGGTTCATGACGATCGGCAGGCCGAAAATGATCGGTTCATTTACGTTGAAAATCCCCGGCGCTGCTCCGAGTTTTGCGACCTGCTTCATTTGCTTGCTCTTCATAAACAGCAGGATGGCAATAATCACGGCCAGTGTCATCCCGGTTCCGCCCATTCCGACGGTGTACACTTCCATAAACTGCTTATTGATAATATGCGGAACTTCCCCTGTTGCGGTATAGCTATTCAAATTTTCGATCGAAAGCGTATTCCAGATCGGATCCATAACAGAGTTGATAATAATTTGCCCGTGGAGTCCGAAGAACCAGAGAAGCTGAGTAAAAAATATAGCAATCAAGGTCGGAATGATACCGCTTCCAAGGCCGACAAGCGGAGCCTGTACCAGATTGTAAATTAAATCGTGCATATTCGTATTAAACGCTTGGGTCACAAGGATATTGATGACCAAGTAGACGGACAAGGTCATCACCGCCGGAATCAGCGCGGCAAAAGATTTAGCTACAGCAGGCGGAACGCCGGCGGGCATTTTGATCGTATAGTTTTTCTGGACAAAAAATCTGAAAATCTCCGCGGATGTAAAGGCGGTAATCATTCCGAGGAACATCCCTTTCGCACCGAGCCTGTCAATCGGGATGACGTTCGGAATCATTTCCCCTCCTTCGCCGTTTAATACAAACGGAGTCAGCAGAAGGAACGATGCCAAAGCGACGACTCCTCCAAAAACCGCATCGACTTCATAAGTTTTGGATAAATAATACCCGATCCCGAACACGACGAAAACGGACATAATGCTGATCGTTGCGCTCGGCGCTATGCTTAAAGCCGACTGGAACGTTTCAAGCGCCGATTTGCTCATCATTTTATTGAGAAACGGCAAATTGGTTAAAACGACAATGATCGATCCGAAAATGGTGAGCGGAAAAGCCAGCATAAACGCATCCCTCAGCACGCCTAAATACCGGTTGTTATTCAGCTTCCCGGCAATCGGCACCAAGAGGTTGCTCAATTTTTCAAACATGGTCTCTTATCCCCCTTCGATTTTGCCATACAGTGCGAATCATAGATTTTTCTCTTTGAATAATTCCAATAATTCGGACACAAGTTCCTTCATCGTGAGCGTCGACATCAAATGGTCCTCCGCGTGCAAGAGCAGCAAAGAGAACTCACTTTTTTCCCCGCCCGCTTCTTTTTGAATCATTTGAAAGTGAATATCATGGGCCTGCTGCAAATCGGCTTCAGCCTGGTGCAGCAGCTCCTCTGCTTTCTGAACGCTGCCGGCGCGGTATGCCCTGATGGACTGAATGACTTTGCTGCGGGCGTTTCCGCTATGAAGAATGAGCTGAAAGCAAATTTGTTCGCCTGTTAATTCATCGAGTTTTAATTTTCCCATCATCATCAATCTCCGATCAAGCTGAGCGCCTGTTCATAAGCTTTCTTTCCGTCTGCCATTCCGTAAGCCATCATATCAATCACATCAACCTTAGTACCGTACTGTTCTGCTTCTTTCTGCAGCTCGCCTTTTAAAAAGCTCATTTGCGGGCCGATGAGAACGACGTTTGCCTCTGCCATCTCTTTTTTTGCCTGGTCCTGTCCGACCGCCCAAATTTTTGCCTCGTCACCGATTGAATGCGCGTATTCCTCCATCTTGGTGACAAGGAGACTTGTCGACATACCCGAACTGCATGCAAGTAAAATCTTTTTCATCGTCATATCCTCCTTTATTAAAAGCGCTTTCACACAACTATTATTATATCTTTTTATTTTTATATGTCTAGACATTTAAAAATAAATGTATGTATTTATTTTGAATAATAAAAACCCCTCTTCTTTCAAGAGAGGGGGGCCAAACAAATTATCGGGCGTATTTTTTGAACAGCTGAACTGCTTCCTTCGGCACGTAGAAGGATCCATTGCTTTCAACAATCACGCTGTCTAATTCATATTCCTTTCCGTTGATTCTGATGAGGTTTTTGTTCACCGGCATTTCGGCTTTCCCTTTTTTGCGCGATGCGACAAGAACTGGATTAGCCGGATCTTTCTGATCGATCGTTACGCTGGCTCCGGCTTTTTTAAATGCCTGTTTTGCTTCGATAAATAATTCGTTTGTTAATTTGTCTAAGTTGAAGCCCATTGCTTTTGCCATCGTTTTAGCGATGCCGGTGTTATCGACGAGCCCCTGCGGCTTTTCGGGACCGTACGAATACAGGAAGACATCTTCACCTGTATGACCGCCTGTTGTGAATCCGATGTTGGCTCGGTTGCTGAGCAGCTTGGTGAATAATGAAGCCGCTTCTTTTTTGTTTTTCACGCTTTTCAGCTGTTCCTTCTCTGCCGGCGTTAAATCATCAAGTCCGTAAAGCTTTGCCGCTTCTTCGATATTCGATAAATCGTCTTTTAATTTGCCGGTTGCGCCTTCCACCGTCATTTTAGCCTTTTTCAGCGGATCGATATAGGCTGATACCGGCGTTGTGTCATAGCCTTTCGTCGTGTTGCTGTTGCCGATGGAGATGCCGCTGTTGCCGTGGTCTGAGACGGCAATAACCATTGTATGTTTGTCTTTTTTAGCGAATTCAAGCGCTTCTTTCACCGCGTTATCAAATGCCAATACATCGCTGATCATGCCGATCGGATCGTTTTGATGCGCTGCCCAGTCAGGCTTGCTTCCTTCCACGAATAAAAAGAAACCGTCCTTGTCTTTAGAAAGCGTCTGAATCGATTTTTTCGTCATCTCCGCAATCGTCGGCTGCTCTGGATGCGTTGCACGGCGGTCCATGTCATACGCGAGATCGCGCTGTGAGAATGCGCCCCAAATTTTTTTCGATTTTGACTTGAGGAGCTGATCTTTCGTTTCAACAAAATCGTACTTTTTATCTTTGAGCACTTTGACAAGGTCTTCACCGTCTTTGCGGCTTTTATCCTTTGTCCCCGGCTGAAGCGATTCTTTTCCTCCGCCAAGGACAACGTCCATGTTTTGATAAACCTGCTGTTCACCGAGCACTTCAAAGTTATTGCGGTCCTTATGATGGCCGGAATAGCCGGCAGGCGTGGCATGCTGAATTTCAGAGGTTGCAATAATGCCAGTTGCTTTTCCCTTCTGTTTGGCGCCTTCCAGCACGTTTGCCACAGGCCGGTATTGATCTTTTTTACCGACCTTCTCGACACCTGGTGTATTCACCTTTGAAGGCAGCACTCCAATATAGGAAGAATTTGATTTTCGTCCCGTTGCCATCGCAGTTGCTGCAGGTGCAGAATCAGTGATCGCCGATTCTGCCGAATGCGTCCGGACACCACCGCTGACAATCTGGTCCATCGCGAGCGGTTCGCCTTTATACCAGCGTGCCAATGTTGTTGCAGAAGAGCTTGTTCCATCCATGACCATCATGATCACGTTTTTGACCTTTGGTTGTTCCTTCTTTTTCGCTGTTTCCATTGCTGCACTGCCTGTTCCCGCTGATCCTAAAGCGACTGCGCCTGCCAATGTAATGCCGACGATTCTGTTGCGTAAGAAACCCATTCTTATGTACTCCCTCCATAACCGCTTTTTGTTGACAAACCTACACTATCATTGCTATGTAAACAGCACTTTTGCTTTCTATTAATCTTATGTAAATTTTTTTGGGCTTATGATGAAAAGAAGGCACCCCGCCTTCTTTTCATCCTTTTCCAGCTTGGAATCCCGGGTATTTCGTCATTCCGCCGTCCACATACAGCGTCAGGCCCGTCACATAGCTCGCTTCTTCGGATGCAAGCCAGGCCGCGCAAGCCGCGACTTCCTCCGGCTTTCCGATATACCCGATCGGAATCAATTCAACAACGCCTTTTTTCAATTCGGGATCAGCGAATTTTTCGGCGTTAATCGGCGTATCGATCGCACCGGGTCCGATCGCATTTACCCGAATTCCTTTCGGGGCATATTCAAGGGCAAGGGTTTCCGTCAGCAGTTTTGCCCCGCCCTTGCTTGCCGCATAATGGACAAAATGCGGCCACGGGATTTGCTGATGGACGCTCGACATATTAATGACCGAGCCTTTAATATTATGATCGAGCATATAGCCGATCGCTTCCCGGCATCCTAAGAACATCCCTGTCAAATTAGTTGATATGACGCGGTTCCAGTCTTCCAGAGACAAATCCTCAGAAGGTACTTCATTTTCCACCCCAGCGTTGTTCACCATCACATCAACGGAACCGAATGAATCAACGGCCTGTCTGATCAGCGCTTTTACATCGTCTTCTTTTGAGACATCTCCTTGAACGGCAATCGCGCGCGCTCCACTGTTTTCTATTTTCTTCACCGTCTCTTCAGGATTTTCTTCTTCCTTGAAGTAATTGATCACTACATTGGCTTTTTCAGAACCGAAGCGAAGTGCCATCGCTTTTCCAAGACCTGTACCCGCCCCTGTAATAACCACCGTTTTTCCCTCTAAACTAGGATACATGGGTTGATTCCTCCTTATTGAAACTCTCTTTTGAGTAGGTTTCCACAGAAGCGCTTAAACATGCATCCTTCCGAAATCAAAAAACCGCAAGCTTTTCAGCTTGCGGTTTTACATCTTATTTCATCCACTCAGTGTGGAAAATGCCTTCTTTATCTGTACGCTCATACGTATGTGCGCCAAAGTAGTCGCGCTGCGCCTGAATCAGGTTGGCCGGCAATGTCGCAGTGCGATAGCTGTCAAAATAAGCGAGAGCGCTTGAGAAGCAAGGTACAGGAATTCCTTGTTCAACCGCAAGAGAAATCGTTTTGCGGAGAGCGCCCTGATAGCCTTCAACGATATTTTTGAAGTAAGGATCAAGAAGCAGGTTGTCAAGCCCCGGATCGCGGTCATACGCTTCTTTGATTTTTTGCAGGAACGCCGCGCGGATGATGCATCCTCCGCGGAAGATCATCGCGATATCGCCGTATTTCAAATCCCAGCCGTATTCTTCTGATGCGGCTTTCATTTGAGCGAAGCCCTGTGCGTAAGAACAGATTTTGCTCATGAAGAGTGCTTTTCTGACCGCTTCGATCAGCTCTTCTTTGTTCTCGGCGGCTGGTTTCGCTTCAGGACCTGTCAGAAGCTTGCTTGCTTTGACGCGCTCTTCTTTCATGGAAGAAATGAAGCGAGCGAAAACGGATTCCGTAATGATCGGAAGCGGCACGCCCAGGTCAAGAGCGCTTTGGCTCGTCCATTTTCCTGTGCCTTTTTGACCTGCTTTATCGAGGATGACATCAACGAGCGGCTTGCCAGTTTCCTCGTCTTTTTTCGTGAAAATATCAGCCGTGATTTCGATCAGATAGCTGTCAAGCTCTCCTTTATTCCACTCGGAGAAGACTTCGTGAAGCTCATCTGAAGACAGACCGACAATGTGTTTCAAAATAAAGTATGATTCTGAGATCAGCTGCATGTCTCCGTATTCGATGCCGTTATGAACCATTTTTACATAATGGCCGGCGCCGTCTGGACCGATGTATGTCGTACACGGTTCGCCGTCTACTTTTGCAGAAATCGCTTCAAGAATCGGCTTGACAAGCTCATGGGCTTCTTTTTGTCCGCCTGGCATGATAGAAGGACCTTTCAGAGCGCCTTCCTCACCGCCGGAAACACCGGTGCCGATGAAGTGAATGCCGCTTTCGGCCAGCTCTCTGTTTCTTCTCTGCGTATCTTTATAATATGTATTTCCGCCGTCAATCAAAATGTCGCCTTTTTCAAGATGAGGCAGGAGCGATTGAATCGTTGCGTCTGTCGGTGTTCCAGCTTTGACCATCAACAGAATTTTGCGCGGTTTTTCAAGAGATTGAACGAACTCTTCAATGCTGTATGTACCGACAACGTTTTTGCCTTCGGCTTCTTTCAGAAACTCTTCCGTTTTCTCGCTTGATCTGTTGTAAACAGAAACCGTAAACCCGCGGCTTTCAATGTTTAGAGCCAAGTTTTTTCCCATTACTGCTAAACCAACTACACCTATTTGTTGTTTTGCCATGTCTAACGTCCCTTCTAAAGCGTTTAGCATTTTAGTTTAATTTTTATTTAAATTGAAATTACCACACTTTGACCTACATTTTCAAGCTATTGATCTTGTCTCTCGTCCTGGAAAAAATCTTTGTTAAAGCTTGTTCCGCTCGTCTTGCTTTCTTTTTTCACGATCCTGATCCCTTTTTTGATGAGGTCTGTTCCATATTTTTCATTCAATTCGGCCATCACTTTTTGGATCGGCTCATCTTTGGCATCCTCATGAAACGAAAATAAATCAAGCTGTTTGACGGCTTCCTTCCGATTGACGAGGTCTGTTCCCGTCACGCCTAAAAGTCTGACAGGGCTTCCGTGCCAATGCTGCCTGAAAAGGGCTTTCGCTTCCTTCGCAATATCTTCTCTTGAATCGGTCGGATTCAGAAGGGTCTTGCTTCTGGTTATGTTTGTCCAATCCGCAAAGCGGATCATGATGAAAACTTTTGCTGCCATGACCTCTTTTCGCTTCAGCCTGTCGCTTACTGAGACGGAAAGCTTGTCAATCAGGCCGCACAATTCCTTCTCATCTGTGCTGTCATACGGGAGAGTCGAGGAATTGCCGACGCTTTTGAATTCGTATATCCTGTCGGGATTCACCTCTCCGGTGTCGATGCCGTTTGCCCTCCTTTTTAAACGGGGGCCGTTGATACCTAGGAGGCGCTTTAAAGCATACTCATCTGCGGCAGCCAAATCGCCGATCTTGCCGATATCAAGCGTCTTGAGCTTTTCAGCGGTTTTCCGGCCGACTCCGTACATCTCGCTGATGTCCATGGGCCAAAGAATCCGGGGCACTTCGCGCTTTCTCAATATCGTAATGCCGAGCGGTTTTTTCATATCCGAAGCCATTTTGGCCAGGAATTTATTCGGAGCGATCCCGATGCTTGACGGAAGAAGCAGTTCTTCTTGAAGGCGCTCTTGAATTTCCTTCGCCGTTTCATATGCCCGATTTCTGTATGGCGTGTCCGTTAAATCCATGTACCCTTCATCAATAGAAACAGGCTCGACAAGGTCCGTATACTCCCTGAGCACTTGAAACATTTCTCTTGAAGAGCTTCTGTAGCGGTCGAAATTCGGCGGCTTGACGATCAGCTCGGGGCAGAGCCGCTTCGCTTCCCAAAGCGGCATAGGCGGTTTTACGCCGCGTGCTCTCGCCTCGTAGCTGCACGTGACGACGATGCCTTTCCGCTCCTTTGCATTTCCCGCGATGGCGAGCGGCCTGCCTTTCAGCGAAGGGTCATACGCCATTTCAACAGACGCGTAAAAGCTGTTCATATCGATATGAAAGATGACTCTTCCCTTTTGTTTATCAGCAGACAAAACGGCTCCCTCCTGGTACTCAAATTAGACATCCCGGCATTCATATAGTAAGATGTTAAATGAAACGGAAGTGATAATAGATGATTCTTGAATCTTTCAACGATGCTTTTTTACTGTTTGAGTTTTTCACAATCGTCCTTCCCGCACTGACGGCGATCGGTATCGCCCTCATCCTAAAGGACTGCAGTACGGGCGACAGCTGGAAAACGAAACGGTTTGAAGAATATCATGCAATACAGTTTGTTTCTGCAATCGATTTTCTTATCATCCTATATCATCGCATTACGGTATGGATAAGTAAAGTCATTCGCATGAAAGCTTCATCGAACGACGATGAAGACCACCGTTCCCTTCTTCTTTCAATTTAAACGGGAAAAGGTGTCCGGCAGACGGGCCCTTTTATTCAGAAGGAGGAGAACGTGTTGAACACGAAATTAAAACAATTATTTGCGACTGCAATGTTTTTGATCATGACCATGTTTATAGGTGAACAAGCTTCGGCAGCCACCGGCAGTACCGGAGGAAGCGACAACTTCTTCCAACACTATGTCGTGGGGCCTTTTTCAGAGCTGATTAAAGGAATCGCCGGATTTTTCCACGGAAACTACGGACTGTCGATTATTTTTGTGACCATCATCGTCCGGGTTCTCGTCTTTCCGCTGTTTGCCAACCAGTATAAAAAACAGCGGGCCATGCAGGAAAAAATGGCGCTTGTCAAACCTGAGCTGGATGCGATTCAAAGCAAGCTAAAAAAGACGAAAGATCCTGTGAAGCAGAGGGAAATTCAGCAGGAGATGATGCAGCTTTACCAAAAGCATAACATCAATCCGCTGGCGATGGGCTGCCTGCCGATGCTGATTCAGTTTCCGATCCTGATCGGTTTTTATTATGCGATCCGCTCGACGCCCGAAATTGCTTCACACTCTTTTCTCTGGTTTAACCTCGGGCATTCGGATATTATCGTATCTTTATGCGCCGGGTTCATGTATTTTATCCAGTTCTATGTGTCTCAAAAGCTGAACGCACAGAACGCCCAAACAAATCCGGCGGCTCAGCAGTCCGCCAAAATCATGGGCTTCTTTTTCCCTGTGATGATGACGATCTTTTCGATCAACGTCCCTGCAGCCCTGCCGCTGTACTGGCTGACAAGCGGACTGCTTCTGACGATTCAATCCGTCGTTCTTCATCAAGTTTACCAAAAAAACAAAAAAGCCATTCAGCCTGCTGAATCGGCTACAAAATAAAAAAGCTTGCGCCTTTAAAGGCGCAAGCTTTTTTGCGTTTCCCTTCCATCTTCTCGATCGCGACTTCAGGTAGTGTGACCGTTTCCGCTGAAACCATCGGCTCGAGCTGAAACGGTCCCTGTAAAAACCCGCCTTTATGACGGGTTTGCTACTTCCTCAATAATGGCAACAACCATTTCTGCAGTTTTGACAAGTTCCTCAATCGGCATTTTTTCGTTTTTCGTATGGATTTGTTCATATCCGACTGCAAGGTTGACAGTCGGAATGCCGTGTCCTGCGATGACGTTCGCATCGCTTCCTCCGCCGCTCGTCAATAGCTCGTACGGACGGCCGATTTTCCCGGCGGCTTTTTTGGCGATTTCAACGACGAGATCCCCGTCTTTGTATTTAAAGCCCGGGTACATGACTTCGATTTCCACCTCGGCTCTGCCACCCATTTCAGCGGCGGCTGCTTCAAACGCCTGCTTCATTTTTTCGGTCTGCTTTTCCATTTTTTCCGGAACAAGCGAACGGGCTTCAGCGAGAATGTCGACCTGATCGCAGACGATATTGGTTTGCGTTCCGCCCTCAAAGCGGCCGATATTAGCCGTCGTCTCCTCGTCGATGCGGCCAAGCGGCATTTTGGCAATCGCTTTTGAAGCGATCGTGATCGCGGAGACTCCTTTTTCCGGCTCTACTCCGGCATGAGCCGTTTTTCCGTAGACAGTTGCTCTAATTTTCGCCTGTGTCGGCGCTGCTACGATAATATTGCCGACCTTCCCGTCGGAATCAAGCGCATATCCGTAATCGGCTTTGATCAGCGATCGGTCTAAAGCTTTCGCTCCGACAAGCCCCGATTCTTCGCCGACCGTAATGATAAACTGGATCGTTCCGTGCGGAATGTTTTTTTCTTTCAGCACTTTTACGGCTTCGAGCATCGCTGCAAGGCCTGTTTTGTCGTCAGCTCCCAAAATCGTTGTGCCGTCTGTTTTGACATATCCGTCTTCAATGACCGGCTTCACACCTTTTCCGGGCACGACGGTATCCATGTGGGATGTAAAGTAAATCGTGTCCGCCTCTTTCGTTCCAGGAAGCGTGCACACGAGGTTTCCCGCTCCGTGCCCCGTTTTTGGCGCGGTGTCATCCTCCACGACATCCATTCCAAGAGCAGCAAATTTTTCTTTCAGCACCTTGCAAATATCAGCTTCGTGTTTTGTCTCGGAATCAATTTGCACAAGTTCTAAAAACTCTTCTAACAGGCGTTTTTCATTCATGCTAGTTTCCCCTCCATTTTTAAAGCGGTATATTTCCATGCTTTTTGTCCGGCCGGATTTCTCTTTTGCTCTTCAGCATGTCAAACGTTTGGATCAGCTTCTTCCGCGTCTCTTTCGGATCGATGATATCGTCTACAATGCCGTATCTTGCAGCGGCAAAAGGGCTTGAAGCGTGCATGCATTTCCGGATTTTTTCCTCGCGGGCGGCCCGCGGGTCTTCCGACCGTTCGATTTCCTTCGCGAACAGCACATCCGCAGCTTCCGAGGCGCCCATCACTGCAATTTCTGCATTCGGCCAAGCAAACACGGCATCAGCTCCAAGCGCCTTGCTGTTTAAAGCGACATATGCTCCGCCGTATGCTTTTCTTAAAATGACCGTCACCTTGCAGACGGCGGCTTCCGCATACGCGTAAAGGATTTTAGCGCCGTGTCTGATCACCCCGCCGTGCTCTTCGCGTATTCCCGGAAGAAAGCCGGGACAATCCACCAAAGTCAAAATCGGGATCTGAAAGGAATCGCAAAAACGGATAAACCGGGCGATTTTGTCAGCCGCATCCATGCTGAGGCTTCCGGCTAAATACTTCGGCTGGTTGGCCACGATCGCCGCCGTTTCCCCCGCTATCCTTGCAAAACCGATCACCGCGTTTTTGGCAAAGTGGCGCTGCACTTCAAAAAATGTTCCGCTGTCTGCGATTTCCGCGATGATCTGTTTGATGTCATACGGCCGCTGACCGTCTTTAGGCAGAATCGTCATTAAATCAGGCCTTATCTCATCATCTTTCGCCTTTCTCGCCTTAGCCGGGGGCTTTTCTTCGTGATTCTGGGGGATGTAGGACAAGAGCTTGCGCACCTCACTGAGGACGGCCTCATCGGAATCCCCGGAAAAATGGGCATTCCCGCTGATTGAATTATGTATATAGGCGCCCCCCAATTCTCCGGAGCTGACAGCTTCGCCTGTCGCCGTTTTGATGACTTTCGGACCGGTAATGAACATCTGTCCGGTTTTTTCGTTCATGAAAACGAAGTCGGTCAAAGCTGGAGAATAAACCGCGCCGCCCGCACAAGGGCCGAGAATGACAGAGATTTGCGGAATGATGCCTGAGCAAAGGACATTTCGGTAAAAAATATGACCGTATCCATCTAATGATAGCACACCCTCTTGAATTCTCGCACCACCTGAGTCGTTCAGACCGATGAAAGGGGCCTTATTTTTGAGGGCAAGATCCATGACGGCCGCTATTTTTTTGGCGTGCATTTCTCCGAGCGCTCCGCCGGTGACGGTAAAATCCTGGGAAAACAGATAAACGGGCCGCCCGTCGATTTTTCCGAATCCCGTGACAACCCCGTCGCCTAACGGGCCGCCGGACTGCCGGCTTCTGGCAAAAGCATTCAGCTCAGTGAACGTTCCCTCATCAAGCAGAAGATCGATTCTCTCTCTGGCGGTGAGCTTGCCTTTTTGCTTCTGCCTGTCGATCCGTTCCTGCCCGCCCCCTAGCAAAGCTTGTTGACGGCTGTTGTTTAAATCGTCGACTCTTTCAAACATATTCATCGTGTTCTGCCCCTTCTCTATTTGATTCTTACACGAAACTTGTCCGATGAAAAAAAGCAGTATAAAATAATGGGAGATTAAAAAACAGAGGTGAAAAGCTTGTCTCGAAAATTCATCAAATTCATGGTTATTTTAATGATCAGCGTCATGGTGCTGACGACTCTGCTTACCGGACTCAGCATGATTTTTTAATACAAATCATGAAAGCAGGCGGCTCTTTTTGCGGAGAAACGCCTGCTTTTTTTCAAGCCCGGACTTCCGCAGGAATAGAAAAAACCGCACGGGTTTCCCCCTGTTTCATTAGATTGACCAATGAAGGAGAAACTCATGCGGTTATGCAGGAGATTTAATTCCTTTAAAGTAGCTCTTAATCACAAGATACTGTTCCATTTCGCCGAGAAAATTGAAAAGAGCAGCGCGCGCTTCAAATTCTTCGCGTGTCGTCGGTAGCTCCATCTCATCAATTTCCTCTCTCATTTTCACGAGCCGCTTCAAAAACTTATGAGCCGTATTGCCGGGATGGATGGCTCCTCTTAAATCATGAAGAAACGCTGCGATCATATGCCCCTGTTCAACCGTCATCGAAATCGACGTGATTTTCGGCAGGACCCTTTCGATAATTTCAAACTGCTTTTCTCTCATTTTAAAGTAGTGATAATAGAGATTTTCGTGCCTGAGAAAGTGATTTTCCACATCACGGTATGCCAGGGTCTTCGCTTCATTGATCAAACGGTGCGTCTCAGGAATCTCTTTTCCCGTCCAGTCCTGTTCCCCGGTCAGCAAATAGCGTTCGATTTCTTCAAAAATCTTGGCAAAGTTATCTTCGATTTTCTGCTGATACTGTTTGAGCTCTTTATCGAGGCTCGGCATGTACAAATTCATCAGCAGGGCAACGCCGATTCCCGTAATGATGATGAGGCATTCATTCCAAATGAGAGAAAGGGTGATCCCTTCTGACATATAAAGATGAAGAATGATGACCGAACTTGTGACGATTCCTTCTTTTATTTTCAGAAGAACGGTTGTCGGAATAAAGAACAGCAGCATCAGACCGATGACAGCCGGATGATAGCCGATCAGTTCAAAAAACGCGTATGAAAAAACGATCGCAAGAATGCATGCCGCAAACCGGGCCCATGATGCCTGAAGGGACCGCTTTTTCGTCACTTGAATACAGAGGATCGTGATGATCCCTGTCGACACAAAATTATGAAGGCCGAGCAGCTGTGCGATATAGATGGCCAATGCTGTGCCAAGCGCTGTTTTTAATGTGCGATAACCTATTTTAAACATCGTTAACCCCAATCTTTTCTGCTAGTCTTAGTGAATAAAAAAGAAGAAGATCAGCATCTTCTTCAGCTTATTTTATAGTATTTTCTCTAAAAAGTCTTGAGCTCTTTTCGATTTTGGAGAAGAAAAAAACGCTTTAGGATCATCGTCTTCGACAATGGTTCCTTCATCCATGAAAAGCACCCTGTCGGCGACTTCTTTGGCAAAGC
Source organism: Bacillus sp. FSL W7-1354 (assembly GCF_038002405.1). Taxonomy (NCBI): domain Bacteria; kingdom Bacillati; phylum Bacillota; class Bacilli; order Caryophanales; family Bacillaceae; genus Bacillus; species Bacillus sp. FSL W7-1354. The sequence continues at coordinate 1,637,185 of NZ_JBBOCL010000001.1, forward strand.
CCATTTCGTGCGTCACGATCACCATCGTCATCCCGGTTTTCGCCAAATCCTGCATCACCTGAAGCACTTCTTTGACCATCTCAGGATCAAGGGCCGATGTCGGCTCGTCAAACAGCATGATGTCCGGATTCATCGCCAGCGCCCTCGCAATCGCAACGCGCTGCTTTTGCCCCCCTGATAAACGGTTCGGATAATCATCTTTTTTATCGATAAGCCCCACTTTCTCAAGCAGTTCTTCCGCTTTTTTCGCTGCCGCCTGTTTGCTTTCTTTTTTGACATGGACAGGTGCATACGTAATATTTTCAAGAACCGTTTTATGCGGAAACAAATGAAAATGCTGAAAGACCATGCCGATGTTCTCTCTGATTTTCAGCACATTTGTTTTCGGGCTTGTAATCTCTTGATCCTGAATGAAAATGCTGCCCTCCGTCGGCTTTTCGAGCATGTTTAAGCAACGCAGAAACGTGGACTTGCCTGAGCCTGACGGACCGATGACAGCGGCTACTTCGCCTTTTTCAAAGGAAACGGAAATATGTTTAAGCACCTCGTGCTTTCCGAAAGATTTTGAGAGATTGCGAACATTAATCATTGACATTCAGCTTCCTTTCAATCGCTTTGCCGACAAACGTCAGGATCAAAACGAGCACATAGTAGATGAGACCCGCAAACAGCATCGGCTCAAGCGGGCTGTAGATCGCCGCTCCCGCCTGATAGCTTCGTCTCATAATATCGCCGAGTCCGATGACGGTGACAACAGCCGATTCCTTTGTCAGTGTAATCGATTCGTTGATCAGCGCTGGCATGATATTTTTAAAGGCCTGCGGCAGCAAGAGATCCTTCATCATCTTTGCATACGGGACGCCCAGCGCCATCGCCGCTTCTTTTTGCCCTTTGTCGATCGCATTGATTCCGGCTCTGATGATTTCTGACACATAAGCGGCGGAATTTAAGCCGAATGCGATGACTGCCGCCCAGTAAGCATCAATATCGAAGCCCAGCACCTGAGGCAGCCCGTAATAGACGATCATCAGCTGCAGAACAAGCGGTGTCCCCCGGAATATGGAAGTGTAAAAATCGGCAATCCATGCGAGGGGCTTGATCGAACTGATTTTTAAAAGCGTAATCAAAACCCCCAGCAAAAATCCAAGCACGGCCGCAGCCGCGACCACTTTTAAGGTGACGCCCAAGCCTTCCAAAATGAAAGGCATCTCGGGTATTGTACTAGAAAAATCAAGAAAATTCATGTGACTCTCCCTCTCCCGCCTCATCATCAAAGAGGCGCACATCGCTTTAGAAAAAAAGTTCAACAAAAAGTTGAACTTTTCACGCTTACTTTTTCGTTTCTCCGCCGAACCATTTTTCTTTCAGCTTTTCAAGTTCTCCGCTTTTCTCCATTTCTTCAAGCGCTTTGTTGAACTTCTCGGTCAAATCGCTTCCCTTTTTGAAGGCGATCGCGGAGCCGGCTTTTTCATCCGGTTCTTTCGGCAGATTGTAGCCAACCAGTTCTTCATTTTTATTAATATATTTTTCGGCAACGATATCCTCTATGATTGCTGCGTCAAAGCGGCCCGCTTTGATTTCTTCGGTTAAATCCGAAATGCGGTTGCGGTTTTCAACTTTTAAATTATAATCCGGCGTAAGCTCCTTCGCTTTTTCTTCCTGAATGGAGCCAAGCTGCACGCCGACCGTTTTTCCTTTCAAATCGTCAAGCGATTTGATGCCGCTTGATTTTTTTGTAACGATCATGTTGTGAGCCGTATAATAGACGTTTGAAAAATCGACCTGCTTTTTGCGTTTAGGCGTCGGCGTCATTCCTGAAAGCACGATGTCGACTTTGTTTGTTTTAAGAGCGGTCACCAGGCCGTTGAAGTCCATGTCTTTCACTTCGATTTCATGGCCCGTTTTTTTAGCCAGTGCATTGGCCAGATCAACATCAAAACCGACAATCTTATCTCCGTCTTTCGATTCAAAAGGCGGGTAATCGGCTGAAGTTCCCATCACCAATGTTTTTTTATCAGCAGAACTGCTGCTCGTCCCGCATGCAGTCAATGCAAATGTGACACATGCTGCCACTACCAGTAACATCCATTTTTTCATGTTGTGTATCCCCCTGAACCTTTTTTGAATATTTATTCGTTGATATGTATTTTAAACATTTTCTAGGCCAGATGCAATACCATTTTGAAAAATAACTGAAAAACCTTCAAACAAGCATTTAAATACCAATTGAAAGCCTGTGTTTTTATCTTTCTGATTGCATATAAAAAGAATTTTTATACACAAAAAAAGCCTGCCACTGTTTTGGCAGGCGGTATTTCCTTTACCTTATACTTCTTCACAGTATTCTTCAAACAATCCTTGTAGCTTAGTGATGACAGCCATCGGCTCATAGCCTTCAATTTCATGGCGTTCGACCATTTTTAAAATCTTGCCGTCTTTTAAAAGAGCGAATGACGGAGAAGAGGGCGGATATCCTTCAAAATATTCCCTTGCTCGAGCCGTCGCTTCTTTGTCTTGTCCGGCAAAAACGGTGACGAGATGATCCGGGCGCTTATCGTAATGAACCGCATGATGTGCGGCTGGCCTTGCAATTCCCCCTGCACAGCCGCAGACGGAGTTGACCATCACAAGCGTAGTCCCTTTTTTCGTGAGCGCTTCATCGACCTCTTCAGGCGTTTTCAATTCGGTGTAGCCGGCAGCCGTTATTTCCTGTCTGGCTTGGCGCACGACATCATTCATAAACAGATTAAAATCCATGTTCACTTTAAGATCTCTCCTTTTTAGCCGCCTTTAGCATGATGCTAAAGGCGCTGTTTGCTCATCTGTTCTAATGATACTTTGAAACCGTCCGAACCGCAAATCAGGCGATTCGTGTTCCTTCAGGTTTATGGCACGGGCAGCCCGGGGAAAAATAAGTAAAGACTCTATCAAATAAAGGAGCACCTTTATGAACCGAAAGAAAGCAATGCTGATTTACAACGGAAATGCAGGACAAAAAAATGTTGAAAAAACACTGGGTGCTGCCGTGCCTGTTCTTTCACAGGCTATAGACGAACTCATCGTAAAACCGACGAGAAAGAAACGTGATGCATTCGAATTTTGCCGAAAGATCGGGGAGGATATCGGGCAATTGTTTATATTAGGCGGTGACGGAACGGTGCACGAATGCATTAACGGCATCAGCCAGCTTCAAACGAAGCCAGATATCGGCATTCTCCCGGGCGGCACATGCAACGACTTTTCGAGGGCGCTCCGCATTCCCCAGAACATTGAAAAAGCGGCGGAAGCGCTCGTCAATGGAAAACCTGTCCCGGTCGATGTGTTAAAAGCAAATGATCATTATTGTCTCAACTTCTGGGGCATCGGATTGATTACGGAAGCTTCCACCCATATCAATCAAACGGAAAAAGCGCTGCTCGGGAGAATCAGTTATTTTACAAGCGCACTGCGGACCATCTCCAATCTTGAGCCTTTCTCTTTCCGCCTGTCGATCGACGGAGAAGAGTTTACTGACGAAGCGGTCATGGTGGTCGTGCTGAACGGACCATTTATCGGAACAAACAAGATCCCCCTTCCGCAGCTGAGCATTAACGACGGAAAAGCGGACATCCTCGTCTGCCGGAATACGAATCTGGCTGCATTGAAAGAACTTTTTGCAATGGATGATCCCGAATGGGATTCCTTTGCAGGCGAGCTCTCCTATTATCAGGGGCAAACCGTTGAAGTTGAAACCGCCCTCCCAATGAAAGCCGATACAGACGGCGAAATCTGCACAAAAACGCCGGCTTCAATCGAGGTGCTAAACGGACATCTCCGCATGCTCGCCCCCTTAGAAAAAGAAAAGAGCTGACCCTTAACGGGCCAGCTCTTCTTTTTTAATAAATGGAAGTATGATCATCGATTTGTTCCAAAATCTCTTTCACACGGGCAAGGAATCTGCCGCAAACGAGGCCGTCAAGCACTCTGTGGTCGAGGGATAAGCACAGGTTCACCATATCTCTGACCGCGATCATGCCATGCTCCATGACGACGGGACGCTTGACGATCGATTCAACCTGCAGGATGGCCGCCTGTGGATGGTTGATGATCCCCATTGACTGAACTGACCCGAACGAACCGGTATTGTTGACCGTGAACGTACCTCCGCTCATATCCCCGCTCGTCAGCTTGCCGCTTCTGACCTTATGAGCCAGTTCGTAGATTTCTCTCGCGATGCCTTTAATTGTTTTTTCATCGGCATGCTTGATGACAGGAACGTACAGCGCATCGTCAGTCGCTACTGCAATTGAGATGTTGATGTCTTTTTTCTGAATGATTTTATCTCCGGCCCACATGCTGTTCATTTGCGGGAATTCCTTCAGCGCCTGTGCGACCGCTTTGACAAAGAACGCGAAAAAGGTCAGGCTGAAGCCCTCTTTCTTCTTAAATTCGTCCTTTATTTTGTTGCGGTAGCTCACAAGACTTGTGACATCCACTTCCATCATCGTCCAGGCATGAGGGATTTCATGCTTGCTTCTGACCATATTGGTCGCAATCGCATGACGGATTCCGGTCACAGGAATCTCGACGTCTCCAGCCGCACTTTGAGGCGGTGCAGCTTGAGGGGCGGCTTGCGCAGGCTTTTGGACGGGCTCACTCGCTCCCGCGGCATTTGTATCCGGCTGTTTTTCCGGCGCCGCATCAGCTTGAGGAGCAGCTCCGGAAGCAATGATGCGCTGGATGTCTTTTCTGGTGATCCGTCCGCCGGCACCGGTACCTTCCACCTGCTCCAAATCAATGTTGTGCTCTCCGGCAAGTCTCAGCACCGCCGGGGAATAACGTTTTTTCTGAGATGTATCTTTCGCCTCCGGTTTGGCCGGCTCCGCTTCCGCTTGATCCAGATTGGAAACAGCCTCAGCCTCCGGTTTCGCTTCTTCGTTTGTTTCGACTTTGCAGATGACGTCTCCGACTTGCAGAGTTTCGCCTTCTTTCCCGACAAGCTCGGTAATCGTTCCCGTGAACGATGAAGGGACTTCAGCATTGACCTTATCCGTCATCACTTCAGCAATCGGATCGTATTTGTTGACGTGATCTCCGACGCTGACAAGCCATTTGCTGATGGTTCCCTCCGTCACGCTCTCTCCGAGCTGCGGCATTGTCATTTGTTCCACTGCCATACGATATGTCCTCCTTCGCTATATTAAAACTCGGCCAATTCTCTCATCGCTGCTTCCGCTTTATCCGGATTGACCATAAAGAACTTTTCCATTGTAGGAGCATACGGCATTGCCGGGACGTCAGGGCCCGCCAACCGCTTAATCGGCGCATCCAAATCGAACAGGCAATGCTCTGAAATGATCGCGGCTACTTCACTCATAATGCTGCCTTCCTTCGTATCCTCGGTCATCAGAAGCACTTTGCCCGTTTTGGAAGCCGCTTCAATAATCGCTTCCTGATCGAGCGGATATACTGTTCTTAAATCAAGGATATGTGCGGAAATCCCGTCTTTGGCAAGCCGCTCGGCAGCCTGAAGGGCGAAATGGACGCACAATCCGTATGTGATGACGGTAATGTCTTCGCCTTCCCGCTTCACATCCGCCTTTCCGATCGGCAGCACATAGTCGTCACTCGGCACTTCGCCCTTGATCAGCCGGTACGCACGTTTATGCTCGAAGAACAGGACAGGGTCGTCATCGCGGATGGCCGCTTTCAAAAGCCCTTTGACATCATAAGGTGTCGAAGGCATGACGATTTTCAACCCGGGCTGGTTGGCAAATACGGCTTCAACTGACTGAGAATGGTACAGCGCGCCGTGCACGCCTCCGCCGTAAGGTGCGCGGATGACGATCGGACAATTCCAGTCATTGTTGGAGCGGTAGCGGATTTTTGCCGCTTCTGAAATAATCTGGTTGACAGCCGGCATGATAAAATCTGCAAACTGCATTTCGGCGACCGGTCTCATCCCGTACATGGCAGCCCCGATTCCGACGCCGGCAATTGCGGATTCCGCCAAAGGCGTGTCCATCACCCGCTCTTCACCGAACTGGTCGTAAAGACCGGCTGTTGCCTTGAACACACCGCCTTTTTTGCCGACATCCTCCCCTAAAACAAAGACGCGGGAATCCTTTTCCATTTCTTCTTTCAAAGCCAAAGTGACAGCATCTATATATGACATAACTGGCATTGTTCTTCCCCCTTACTCCGCATAAACATGCCGCAGCGCATCTTCCGGATCTGCATAAGGTGCATGTTCAGCATAATCTGTTGCTTCATTGACGATGGTTGTGATCTCATCCGACATTTGCTTCTCAGACTGGTCGTCCAGAAGCCCTGTTTCTTTTAAGTAATGCGCGAATTTGTTAAGCGGATCATTTTTCTTCGCCTCCGCCACCTCTTCGCGCTCTCTGTAGCTTCGATCATCATCATCGCTGGAGTGCGGGGTCAGCCGGTATGATATCGTTTCGATTAATGTCGGACCTTCGCCTCTTCCGGCACGTTCCCTTGCTTCTTTAACCGCTTTGTAGACTTCAAGCGGATCATTTCCGTCAACGGTCACGCCGGGCATGCCGTAACCGACGGCGCGGTCGGAAATGTTTTCACAAGCCACCTGCTTTTCGTAAGGAACCGAAATGGCGTATTTATTGTTTTCACACATGAAAATGACGGGAAGCTTATGAACGGCGGCAAAGTTCGCCCCTTCATGGAAGTCCCCCTGGTTTGAAGAGCCTTCGCCGAACGTCACAAAAGTCGCGATGTCTTTCTTTTCAAGCCTTCCGGCAAGCGCTACACCCACCGCGTGCGGAACTTGCGTTGTCACTGGCGAAGAGCCTGTGACGATCCGGTTTTTCTTTTGACCGAAGTGGCTCGGCATCTGCTTTCCTCCCGAATTCGGATCCTCGGCTTTTGCAAACGCCGACAGCATTAAATCTTTTGCCGTCATGCCAAAAGCAAGGACAACGCCCATATCTCTGTAATATGGAAGCACATAATCGTTCTCACGGTCTAATGCAAATGCCGCTCCGACCTGGGCGGCTTCCTGTCCTTGACAAGAGATGACAAAAGGAATTTTGCCTGAACGGTTTAAGAGCCACATCCGCTCATCAAGTTTTCTGGCTAAAAGCATGGTTTTGTACATGTCGATTGCTTGTTCATCTGTTAATCCAACTGCTTCATGACGGTTATTGCCCATTTTTTTCACTCCTTCATGCTTTCTAAAAATGAATCGCCTTTCCATCTACGGCAAGGGCGGCTTCTCCGATCGCCTCCGACAGCGTCGGATGCGGATGGATCGTTTGTCCGACTTCCCACGGGGTGGCGTCAAGCACCTTTGCCAGACCGGCTTCAGATATCATGTCTGTCACATGCGGGCCGATCATGTGAACGCCCAAAATATCATCTGATTCGCGATCGGCGACGATTTTGACAAAGCCGTCCGTCTCACCGTACACGAGCGCTTTGCCAATCGCCTGAAACGGAAATTTGCCTACTTTGACGCTTTTGCCCTGTGCCTTCGCCTCATCCTCTGTCAAGCCGACCGATGCGGCTTCAGGACTTGAATAGATGCATTTTGAGACAAGCGAATAGTCGATGGCGTGCGGATTCTCGCCAGCAATATGCTCAACAGCCGTAATCCCTTCATGGGAAGCAGCATGTGCAAGCTGAAGGCCGCCGATCACATCTCCGATCGCATAGATGTGGGATTCTTTTGTCTGGTACATGCTGTTTGTCGCGATAAAGCCGTTTTCCACTTGGATATCTGTGTTTTCCAGACCGATCCCTTCAACATTTGCCTGCCTTCCGACAGATACGAGCATTTTCTCAGCGGAATAGGTCTGTTTTTCACCGTCTTTTTCCGCTTGAATGCTGACCGTATCGCCTTTCGCCAATGTGTCGGGCAGCACTTTCGCTCCCGTGATGATGGTGATGCCTTTTTTCGCCAGCTGCGTCTGCATTTCTTTAGAAATATCGGCATCTTCAGTCGGCAAAATCCGGTCTGCATACTCAATGACGGTCACGTCAACACCGAAATCGCACAGCATGGAAGCCCACTCGATTCCGATGACACCTCCTCCGACAATCAGCATGGAAGCCGGAAGCTGCTCAAGTTCAAGCGCTTCGTCGGATGACAGCACGTTTTCCCCGTCAAGCTCAAGCCCTGGCAGCGACCTGGGCCTTGAGCCTGTGGCGATGATGACGTTTTTCGGTATGAGCATCTCATTCTCATCCCCGTTTGCCATCTCAACGGAAACCGTCCCCGGCATCGGGGAAAAAATCGACGGCCCGAGAATCCGTCCGATTCCTTCGTAAACATCAATCTTTCCTTTTTTCATCAAGTGTTTGACACCGTTGTGCAGCTGGTCAATTATTTTTTGTTTTCTGCTTTGAACTTGAGAAAACCGCAGGCCGACTTCAGAAATGACCACTCCGAATTCGTCCGCCTTTTTTGCTGTCCTGTAAACTTCCGCGCTTCTTAGGAGCGCTTTCGACGGGATGCAGCCTTTATGAAGGCACGTGCCGCCGAGTTTCCGCTTTTCAACGACGGCTGTTTTCAGCCCCAGCTGCGAAGCTCTGATGGCAGCCACATAGCCGCCTGTGCCCCCTCCAAGAATCACGAGATCGTATTCAGTTGCCATGACTTTCCCTCCTCTGGTTCGGATACTGTTTCGCCTCTTCTTCGCCGTTTAATACGCGAAATGCACCTTCAGCCAATGCTTGAAGCTCATTTTCTCCCGGAAAGACGACGACATCCGAAATCCAGTCTATGTATTGTCTGATCGAGGTAACAAACGATTTTCCGTACGCCAGTCCGCCTGTCAAAATAATGACATCGACTTCGCCTTTTAAGACGGCGCTGGCCGCCCCGATTTCTTTGGCGATTTGATAAGCCATCGCTTCATAGATGAGCGCAGCCTTTTGATCGCCTTCCTTGATCATTTTCTCAACTTTAACCGCATCCGTCGTGCCGAGATAGCCGGCGAGGCCTCCGCCGCCGACTAGCATTTTCATCAGCTCGCCTTTCGTATACTTGCCGGAGAAGGCCATTTCGATCAGATCACCCGCAGGAATGGTTCCGGCCCGCTCCGGACTGAGCGGACCTTCTCCGTGGAGGCCGTTGTTGACATCGATCACCCGACCGTGGCAATGAACGCCGGTCGTAATGCCGCCTCCCATGTGGGTGATGATCATTTTCATATCTTCATACCGCTTTCCAAACTGCCAGGCCGCTTTCCTCGCGACAGCTTTTTGGTTGAGCGCGTGAAAAATACTGCGCCTTTCAATGGCCGGCGTACCGGAAATTTTTGCGATAGGGGCCATTTCATCCACAACAACGGGGTCGACGATAAAAGCGGGAATATTTAATCCGTCGGCAATCTCCCTGGCGATGATACCCCCGAGATTTGATGCATGCTGCCCCGCATATCCGTTCTTCAAATCGGTGATCATCGCATCGTTGACTTCGTAAGTGCCGCCTTCAATCGGTCTGAGCAGCCCTCCCCGGGCGCAAACGGCATCCAATTTAGAAATATTGATTCCCTGTTCATGCAGGGTTTCGAGTATCGCCTGTTTTCTGAACGAATATTGATCAATAATGGTTTGGTATTGCTGTAACTCAGCCTCGTCATGACGGATTGATTTTTCGAAAATCGAACGGTCATCATGAAAAACGCCGATCTTTGTAGATGTTGATCCCGGATTGATGACGAGAATACGTTTTTCCTGTACCTGCATTGATATAAAACCTCCAATAGCGAATAGGGGTTATGATCTTAACGCCTGCTTAAAATGTGATGGCCGTTTTGCAAAAATTGACTTCTCGATTGGCGCATGCGCTCAATACGCTCTTCCGCCAGGCGGTCTGCGGCCAAGTATGTCGGAATGCGGTCGCGTTTTGAAATTTCAAGGACGCGTTCAATATTTCCGTAGATGCCTTCGACTTTTTTCAGCGCGCGCTCTGAATTATAGCCGTAAAGCTCGTCAGCGACATTGATGACGCCGCCGGCATTGATGACATAGTCAGGGGCATAAACGATATCCATGTCGTGGATTTGATCCCCGTGGCGCGTTTCTTTCAGCTGATTGTTGGCTGCCCCGGCAATCACTTTGGCTTTCAGCTGCGGAATCGTATCATCGTTGATTGTCGCTCCCAGAGCACACGGTGCATATATATCGCACTCCTGTGAATAAATATCATCCGGATCGACGGCACGGGCGCCGAATTCGGCGACTGCGCGTTCGACCGCTTCTTTATTGATGTCGGTCACGATCAGTTTCGCGCCTTCTTCGTGGAGATGACGGCACAGATTGTATGCCACGTTTCCGACCCCTTGGACAGCAACGGTTTTTCCTTCAAGCGAATCTGTCCCGAAGGCCTCTTTTGCCGCAGCCTTCATCCCTTTATATACCCCGTAAGCCGTTACCGGGGAAGGATTGCCAGATGAACCGAAAGCAGGCGAAATGCCTGTAACAAAATCAGTTTCGTCATGAATGATGTCCATATCTTCAACGGTTGTACCGACGTCTTCCGCGGTGATGTATCTGCCGTTCAGCCCTTGAATGTAACGGCCGAAAGCGCGGAACATTTCTTCGTTTTTATCTTTGCGCGGATCGCCGATAATAACGGTTTTGCCTCCTCCGAGGTTCAGTCCGGCCGCCGCGTTTTTATAGGTCATTCCCCGCGCAAGGCGCAGCGCATCTTCAATTGCGGCTTCTTCACTTTCATATGTCCACATTCTCGTGCCGCCGAGAGCCGGCCCGAGCGTCGTATCATGAATCGCGATGATCGCTTTTAATCCGGACTGTTTATCTTGGCAAAATACCAATTGCTCATAGTCATACTGTTCCATATATCGAAATAGTTCCATTTTTTATTCCTCCTCTTGTCGTGCTTCAGACGTACACAGCGCCAAAGCAATCGAATACAGCTTGTTTTCTGCGGAATCGGCCCTGCTTGTCAAGGCGATGGGCGCTTTTGCCCCTGCCAAAATGGCTCCCACTTTCGCACCCGCAAAATGAATCAATGATTTGTAAAGGACATTGCCTGTTTCAATTGAAGGAACAAGCAGGATGTCAGCCTCGCCCGCAACGATTCCAGAAATGTTTTTATGCCGGGCGGCAAGCGGTGAGATCGCGTTATCCAACGCAAGAGGCCCGTCAACGATGCAATTTTTGATTTGGCCCCGATGATTCATCTGCGTCAAGGCAGCTGCATTTAATGTCGCTTCCATTGCGGGATTCACCGTTTCCACCGCGGCGAGGCAAGCGGCTTTCGGCATTTGCACGCCGACCGCTCTCGCCACGCCGACTGCGTTTTCTAAAATTTGTTTCAGCTCATCAAGCTTGGGGCTGATATTCATTGCCGCATCTGTTACATAAATCAGCCTCTCAAACCCGCTGACTTCGAAAGCTGCTACATGTGACAGTACATGCGAGGAACGGAGCCCGTACTCTTTATTCAAAACGGCTTTTAATAGCACGGCTGTCGGGACATTCCCCTTCATGAGAACATCAGCATTTCCGCTTTTGACAGCTTGAACGGCAATTCTCGCCGAATCCGCCGGCGATTCCGAATGAATGATATCCACGTGCCGTTTTGAAATGTTCTGTTCTGTCATCATATGCCTGATCTTTTCTCTGTGCCCAATCAGCAAGAACCGGGCAAATTGTTTGTCGACCGCAAGTTTGACTGCTTGCAGCACTTCGTCATCTTCTGCATGTGCGACGGCGACCGTTTTATTGTCAAGCTCCGCCGCTTTTTGCAATAATTGTTTCAGCTTCATAGTACCCACCTTTCTTAGCAAACATCCGCCCACTATATCATGCAAGTTTCGTGCCAGTATAAAAAAGCGGTTCGGTACTGTGATCCTGTTTTACAGTTTGCATGATTTTGCACTCGTTTTGCAATTTATTGCATGCTATCTTTTGCAAGATTGTATTTATCCATTTTGTAATAGAGATTGCGGATACTGATTCCAAGCGCTTTCGCCGTTTTCGTTCTGTTGTATTGATGCTTTTCAAGCGTTTCTTTTATGACATGAGCTTCAAACCGTTCAACCGCATCAGACAGCTTTTCCTCTTCAATCTCAGGGAAAGCTGCTCCGGCTTCCACCTTTTTTTTCGGACGGTCTGCTTCAGGCAGGTGTTCGAGATCAATCCATTCCATTTGCGGTTTTAAAAAGATCATCGCCCGCTCAAGGACATTTTCAAGCTCTCTGACATTCCCCGGCCACTTCCGTGCTTTTAACGATTTGAGTGCGTTTTTCGTGAGCCCCTTTACATTGCGTCCGTATTCTTGATTGATCTTCCCAATCAAATGCCTGCTCAAGGCTTCGATATCCTCTTTCCGCTGCCTGAGCGGCGGAATTGATATCGGATAGCGATTGATCCGGTAGTACAAGTCTTCGCGAAACCTGCCCTCAGCGAGCGCTTTTTCAATATTGACGTTTGTCGCTGCGATGACCCGGACGTTCACAGAAATCGGTTTGGTCCCGCCGACTCTGACAATTTCTTTTTCCTGAAGAACGCGGAGGAGCTTCGCTTGTGTGTTTTGCGTGAGCTCTCCGATTTCATCCAAGAAAATGCTGCCGTTGTTCGCCTCTTCAAAAAATCCTTTTTTGCCGCCGCGGCGCGCGCCTGAAAAAGCGCCTTCTTCATAGCCGAACAGCTCTGATTCAAGCAGTGATTCCGAAATGGCCGCACAATTGACGCGAACAAACTTATTATACTTTCGGTCACTTTCGTTATGTATGGCATGGGCAAAAAGCTCTTTCCCCGTTCCCGATTCGCCTCTCAGCAAAATCGTCGCAGGCGTCTTCGCCCCCAATTTCGCCTGTTCCAGCGCGACGAGCATCTGCTCGCTTGAACCGATGATATCGGCAAATGTATATTTCGCCTCGAGTGTACGGATAATCTGGCGCGCTCTGTTCAGCTCGTTTGTGAGCGATTGAATTTCAGATACATCGTGAATAACACCGACGCTCCCTTTTAAAATACCGTCAACGATAATCGGCGCGACATTGACGATCACTTCTTTTTTATTGGGGCCGACTTTCATTCTGACCCCTCTGACAGGGCGCCTCGTTTCAAGCACTTTCAAATGCATGCTTTCACCTTCGGATATGTCGGTATTGGCCGGCTTCCCGATCACCTGGTCTTTTGTCAGGCCCGTCATCTTTGTATACGCCCTGTTGATCATCATCCCGTTTCCGTTTTCATCAACGACCGATATCGCTTCATCCGAAGATTGAATGATCGCTTCAAGCATCGTTCTGACTTCCTTCAGGTTGGTCACCTCTTCAGCCAGCTCGACCGCATCGGTAATGTCCTTAAATATGCTAAGCGCCCCGAGCAGCGTCCCTCCGTCATCGATAATCGGAATTCTGGTCGTAACGATCTGCCTGTTCGGATGGAGAAATTGTTTTTGATGATACTCAGGCTCTCTCGTATTGAGAATGCGCGGCAGCTTCGTCGTCGGGATCACGCTTTGAATATGCTGGCCGATCGCTTCAGTGCGCTTTGTCCCGGTCATCACTTCCGCCATTTTGTTAAACAAAATGATCTCTTCGTTAATGTCGATAAAAATCATGCCGTCATTCATAGAGTTGAAAATACGGTCGTGTTTATACGTCTGCTCTTTTAACATTTGGATGAGCTGCTGCTTTTCGTTCATCAGCTGAGAGATGATATAAGCGAGCGATCCCGGCACCACGATCGTACTGTCGTGCTTTTTTCGCATCAGTTGCTTTAATACGCCGGCGTCTCCGGTCGTTTCAATGATGATATCGATCTGTTCTGTGATGTACGGCGCCCAATCGAGCGCCGTTTCGATATCGTTTTTTTGCGCGATGAAAAGCCCGGGAGCTTCCGGATTTTTATCGATGACCGCCTCGATATGCATCGTCTTTGTTTTCAGCAGCACATCCAAGAGAGCGGTCCCCCCTTTTCCAGCACCAACGATCAGTACTTTTTGCATCATCCCTTTACCCCTTTGTATGAAAAATTTTGCACACTATCACGTTCACTTGCAACAATTTGCACAACATCTATGTTATCATGTTTTCCTTTCTTGACAAACTTTTTTTTCAAATAGACAATAAAGGTAAATCTTTGGTAAGGGGATTCGTGTATGGGGAGAATGATCGCACTGCTCGTTTTGCTGATACCGGGAGGCCTGGCTGCTCTCGGAATTAAATTGATGCGCGACACTGTTTTCGGCGTTTTGATCAGCCCGTTTCAGATCCTTTGGCTTCAGGGGCTGGCGGGGTTCATATGCTTCGCAGGCGGCCTTTATTTATTAGGCGGATTTATTCTATACAGAGACAGAAAACGCAACCAAGTAAGCCCCCGCTTCAGAAAAAAGCAGAGCGGCCGCGAGGTGTGATCTCTGCGAACGGAAAGCAAAAAGCCGCAGATATTGTCTGCGGCTTTCAGATTGTTGACAAAATCCCAAAACGACTTTTAGTTTTGGGATTTTGTAATCCTTTCAGTGTGTCACATCTCGGCTTTTATTTTTAACGCTTTTTCGGGAAAATCAGTGAAGAAACCGTCAATTCCTTCAGCAATCAGCTTTTTCATCTCCTCTTCACGGTTGATGGTGAACGGCCGGACCGCTTTTTGTTTCAAATGGGCGTTTTTGATCATGTCAACCGACATTGAACGGCGATACGGATGAAATCCTGTAGCCGGAATCATTTCAATGTACTCCTCCGGCTTGTAGATGACATCCATGTAAAGCGCGGCCAACTCGATACTTGGATTCAGTCTGCTGCATAACGCAAGGCTTTCATGATTAAATGATGAAAGAATGATCCGGTCTTGAAGGCCGTACGCTTCAATCATCGACATCACCTTTTCTTCCATTCCTTCATAACGGATAATGCTGTTTTTCAATTCCACATTGAGAAGAAATTCAGCATCTGCCGCCCACTCAAACACTTCTTCAAGGGTCGGTACCGGGACAGAGCCGGTTTTTTCTGAAAAACGGTGGCTTGCGTCTCCGCGCTTGATCTCCTTATATGTAAGATCCTTCACATATCCTTTCAGCGAAGTCGTCCTGTCAAGCTTTTCATCATGTATTACAACAAGACGTCCGTCTTTTGCCATTTGTACATCCAATTCGATGCCGTCTGCACCGATGGCCGCCGCCTGCTTAAACGCCGCCATTGTATTTTCGGGGAAAGTGCCTGAAGCTCCTCGGTGTGCAAATATTTTCGTCATTTCTGGTTCACCTCTACAAGAATTGCAAGTTTATATCCCATTATGAAGGTCTTACTGTTTTCTTTCCACACATAAGGCCTTTTTTAACATAAACATAACACAAGAACCCCGGTCTTATACCGGGGCCCCTATTGTTATTCGTAATAAGCTGTGACAGCGTCAGCAATCGCGTCTGCCGCTTTTTCCTGATATTCCGGACTTTCGAGTTTAGCTGCATCAGTTTTGTTCGTGATAAAGCCGAGTTCGACTAAAACACTCGGCATTTGAGAATTTTTGATGACATAAAACCCTGATTCTTTTACACCTCTGTCCCGAGTGCCAAGCGCATCCGGAAGGCGTTCTTGAATGTTAGACGCCAGGCGTTCGCTGTCAGCGGCTTGATAGGCAGAATCGAAGTATGTTTCTGTACCTGACGCTTCAGGGACGGCCGAGTTTGCATGAATGCTGATCAGCAAGTCCGAAGCGTGCTTGCTCGCTTTGGCCACCCGGTCTTCCAGCGTCAAAAACGTATCATCCGTTCTTGAGGCGACTGTGGCAGCTCCCTCTTCTTTCAGTTTTTCATCAACCAGCTTTGCCACTTCAAGATTGACATCTTTCTCAAGCAGCCCGCTTCCGACCGCGCCGCTGTCTTCGCCCCCGTGACCTGCGTCAACATATACCGTCTTACCGGAAAGCGGCTCAGCTGCAAAAGCAGCTGGAAAAACCGCAATAAACGAAAACAGCAGCAAAACTAAACTCCTCATTAACAGTTTCACGATTAGTTCCTCCTACAATCCCTTTTTTGCAAACGATCATTCTTTCTCTTTCATATCTTCAAGCTGTAATGTTCCGTCCTCTGTTTTCGTGTACTTCACTTCCACCTTTGTATCATCCTTGATCCCCTTATATTTATCCCGTTTTTCGGGAGGGACCTGAAACGTCGTTTCTTTACCGTCAATATTGACGGCGACGGTATGCTGATCCGCCAAACCGACAAAGGTGCCTTCTTTCACAAACGTTTCCCCGCCTGTTCCTTTTCGGCTCTCATTATGTTGCGTTGTCCCGCAGCCTGCCAATAGCAGCATAGCGAACAAAACAAGGATGACTCCTTTTTTCATGTCGACCACCTCGCCCGCTGAATTTTTTACACCCCGTACCTTATCTTTAATACCCGGCGGCTGTAAAGCAGGCCACTCCAGCAGATATTCGCCCGATTTACCCGTCCAACGCCCCAGGGATTTCCGAATTGTTAGAAGCCATCCGCTCAAAAACGTCTGTGAAAAACGGTCTACCCAAGGCGAAAAATGGTTGTCATCTGGAAGAAATCAGATCTATTTCATCATTTTTATTTTTTTGTATAAAAAAACGTCTTTTTTCATAAGAAAAAAGACGTTTCATGCGGCTTTCGCTTTATATGATTCATTCTATGACGCCAATGCACCGGGCGTGAGACAAACTTTGAAAAATAGACGGATACACCGAAAGCTGGCTGCGTGCTATGTGGCTTTTATCAGAACTTGCAGGAATGCATTTTTTAAAGCCCGGCTGCTTCATGACAACATTTAGTCCTTCATAGCGGATGATTTAGCAGCGCTGCTCCTTCCGCAGTTCTCATGCTTATATTTGCTGCTGCAGAGCCTGCTTCCGGTCCATTGTTGACGGCGCCTCTTTAATCTTTTTGGCAGGCACACCGGCTATTGTAATGTTTTCCTCAGTGAAAGATTTGTTGACTACGGCGTTTGCGCCAATCGAAATGCCGTCGGCAATGTGAATGCTGCCAAAGAGCTTTGCTCCAGGCCCGATCCAGACATTGTCTCCGATTGTTGGAACATCGTGGTGAGCGTGATTTTGCCCGATGTTAACTCCTTGATGAATGTCACAGTTTGCACCTATTTTTGCATTGCTGTTTACGATGAGCAATCCGTAATGGTTGATCCTCAACCCCGGACCGAAAACATTCACCGGGATGTCAAATCCGAGCTTCAATCCTCTCTTTTTATGCAGATACCGGTAAACATGCTTGAACACCTTGGAGTTGGCATTTGAGTAATATTCATGTTTGCGCAAGGCTATCTGATACTTCCAAATATCATCGCCAAACCATTTAGGCCTTTTTCGACTTGAGATTCCTAACGCTTTCTTGTCTTGTTCGAGATAATAGCGAAGATCTGTTTTCGTAAAGATCATCATACCACCTGCTTATTTCATACTTTTAACTCGAGATTGGCTTTTTCGAAAGGTTTTACATTCTCCGCCATCTATTTCCATGAAATTACTAAAAGGAAAACAAAAAAAGGGGGAGCCCCCCTTTTTTGTTCATCCTTCGTAAAAACCAACCCAAGTGTTAAAAACATTACTGTAAAATTTCCCTTTGAAATACCATGTTCCATCGCTATCAGAAAATTTGTTACTGAAAACTCCTGAAGAAGATTTTACACATTTTGATGATTTGCTGCTTTTGAATGAGCTTGGCAAGTCACTTGGACAATTGATGTATTGAGCAGTCGGATGTGCAATCACCTCAGATGAATGCGGTGCAGCAAATACCGGCGCTGTAGAAATAAGTAAACCAACAGCCAGAGTCGTACCAGTTAATAATTTATTGACTTTCATTTTAAAACAACTCCTTTTCCATTTATTTCATTTCGATTTCATCATATAACAAACAGGCATGTCTAAAAAGTGCACAAATTACAATATTTTGGTATTTTTTGATAAGCTGTTAGGCTGACTTTACACAATACACACCGTGCTGAAACACAAACAGTACATTTAAGAGCAAAAAAACAGCCTCGTTTATAAAAACGAGACCTTCAAATACTGTATGAAACCCTTCGGATCGCAATTCATCGCAATAAGGACGAAAAATTCATCGGAATTACGATAAACTATTCGTTAGAAACAGGTCGGCAATTCAACGGTAAATCTTCGTCAAAACCGCGCCATGTCAACGTTTAAGAAGCCTTATGCTCCAGTCTCAGCTTGTCTGCGACCATCGCGATGAATTCTGAATTCGTCGGCTTGGCTTTTGACATGCTGACTGTGTAGCCGAAAAGTGACGAAATCGAGTCGATATTGCCTCTGCTCCATGCGACTTCGATGGCGTGGCGAATCGCCCGTTCGACTCGGCTTGCAGTCGTGTTGAATTTTTTGGCGATATCCGGATAAAGCACTTTTGTAATGCTTCCGAGCAGTTCGATGTCGTTATACACCATGGAGATGGCTTCCCTTAAGTATAAATAGCCTTTTATATGAGCGGGCACGCCGATTTCGTGGATGATGGTCGTAATGCTTGCGTCCAGGTTTTTCTTCGGCGATTCCGGCTGCGGCCGAAGCACACTGCTTTGAGAAGACGGGGCACGGTGTGTCAATTGAGATCCGTTTCCGCTGACCTGGCGGATATGGCCGACTAAGTTCTCCATGTCAAAAGGCTTCAAAATAAAATACGACGCGCCCAAATCTACAGCTTTTTTCGTCACGTCTTCCTGACCGAACGCCGTCAGCATGATGACATTCGGCTGCTTTTTAAGCTGCGATTCCCTCAGCCTTTCAAGAACGGCCAATCCGTCGAGGTGAGGCATGATAATATCCAGCACAAGCACATCGGGCTCCTTGTCTTTAAACAACGAAAGGCATTCCTGTCCGTTGTATGCGACACCAAGTACTTCCATGTCGCTTTGTCCCTCGATATATTCGCTTAATAGGCCGACAAGCTCCCTGTTATCATCAGCAACACATACTTTAATTTTCTCCACGTTTCTTCCTCCCCAATGTGTATGTTGATAAATTTCATCATTCTTTTCTAATATGTTTAATTCGACAGCACCACTTTATTCCCTTTTTTTAAAAAGGATTTTTCCAATAATAGTGGTATCTCTCGCTTTTTCTCTGTTTTTTTCTGATTTTCTCGATTTTTCGACTCGAAATGCGACTTGACAAACCGGGGAACGTGAATTTGTCGAAAAATCTTTTCTTCTTTCATTTTAACGCACAACGCGCAAGAAAAAAAGACGAAATCAAAAACTGCCGGAGGAATCCGGCAGTCAGCTTGCTTTTTCTTTTTTATAAATATCGATTCCCGCTTCAGACAGCATCCATTCAATATGCACGCCGTATCCGCTCGTCGGATCATTGACGAAAACGTGAGTTACGGCGCCAATGATCTTTCCGTTTTGGATGATCGGGCTTCCGCTCATCCCTTGAACGATGCCTCCTGTTTTGCTCAACAGCCTCGGGTCGGTAATTTTCAGCACCATCCCTTTTGTAGCCGGAAACTTCTGAGGTGTCGTACTGACGACCTGAATATCGAATTTCTCGACTTTGTCGTTTTCGATAACCGTTAAAATTTGGGCAGGGCCTTCTTTTACTTCATCTGAAAATGCAATCGGAATGGCTTTGTCAGCGATGCGGTTTTTGATTGACTCGTGAAGCGTCCCGAAGATCCCGAATGGACTGTTTCTGTTGATATCACCGATCACTTTTCGTTCTGATGCGAAACGGGCCAGTTTCTCTCCGGGATTTCCGCCTGTTCCTTTTTCAATCGAAGTGACGGTCGATTTCACGATTTGCCCTTTTTCAACAACGATCGGTTTTTTCGTATCCATGTCTGAAATGACGTGACCAAGCGCTCCGTATTTTTTCGATTTCGGCTCGAAAAAAGTCATTGTGCCGATTCCTGCGGCAGAGTCCCTGATATATAAGCCGATTCTGTATTTATCTTCAGCCTGGTCTTTTTTCGGAATGAGCTTCGTTTTGATTTCTTGTTTATCTCTTTTAATCGACAGATGTAAGGTTTCTCCTGTTTTCCCGGCCTTTTGAATAAAAGGGGTAATGTCATTCATTTTTTCGATTTTCGTGCCGTTGATTTCGGTGATAATGTCGCCTACCGCGATTCCGGCTGCTTCACCGGGCGATTTTTTGCCTTCAGAGGTATTGATTTGATGAAAACCTACGACCAATACGCCAACGGAGTGAAGCTTTACACCAATAGACTGCCCGCCGGGGACCACTTTCAAATCAGGCAGGACATTTACTTTCGTTTTTTTAACTGGGAATCCGGCAAAATCATAGACGAGTTCTGCCTTTCCATTCTTTTCACCTTTTATTTCCACTTCGCTTTGATTTTCTTTCAGTGTGAATGCTTCCGATGATCCATCTTTCGAAGCACTGACGGATAAGCTCGTTTCAACCGCACGGGTACCCGTCTCAAAAATGTTCAAGTTTTTTGGGATTACAATGTATTCTTTCACCGGTTTGTAAAACCCTACACTTATTAAAGAAACAAGGAGAATCATACCCACAACTTTTCTGATTTTTTCAACATCCACCTTTTCACTCTCCTCGCACCTAACCCACACCATATAAAATTTCTTTCGCTACATTCATTACTTTTGCCTTTCGGACAGCGATTTATAACTGCGGACGGAAGAAAATCATTGGATAAAATGATAAGAATGAGTTTGTATAAGAAAATGCCGACAAAAAAATAAGCTGTTCAGGATGAACAGCTTATCCGGTAGTTTTAACAAGCTTAGCTTGGTTCAAAAGTTCTTTCGCATGGCGCTTCGTCAGATCCGTTACTTCGACTCCGGCGATCATCCGGCCGATTTCCGCTATTTTTTCCTGTTTTGTCAACGGTGTGACGCTTGTCGTCGTTCTCCCGTCTTTCGACTGTTTCGTAATCAAAAGATGGGTGTCAGCCATCGCGGCCACCTGCGGCAAGTGGGTAATGCATAAAACTTGAGAGCCGATCGAGACGCGGTGTATTTTTTCGGCGATCGCCTGCGCGACTCTGCCGCTTACACCCGTATCCACTTCATCGAAAATGATCGATGTAACATCCTGCTGAGCAGAGAAAATGCTTTTCATGGCCAGCATGATTCTTGACAGCTCTCCTCCAGATGCAACCTTTGACAAAGATTTGAGCGGTTCACCCGTGTTTGTTGAGATTAGGAAATGGACGGTATCAATGCCGTGCTTTGTGAGCTGAACCGGCATACCGTTGACGACGGGTGCATCATCATCCCGTTCCGCTTTTTTCACCTGGAATTCCGTATCGAATGTCGATTTTTCCATATACAGATCTTTCAGTTCCTGCTGAATCTGTTTGGCCAGTTTTTTCGCCCATTTTTTTCTGATTTCGGACACATTGGCGGCTTCAATCGCCACATCCTTGCCGATTGATTCAAGGCGGGATTTTAAAGCCTGCAAGTGGCTGTCCCGGTTTTCGATCCGGTCGATCTCTTCCTCTATCTTAGCCGAATAAGCTTGGATATCTTCGACAGTAGCGCCGTATTTGCGTTTCAGCTGTTTGATTTCGTTTAATCGCGATTCGATATAATCGAGGCGCTCGGGGTCGTATTCGAGTTCATCCAGCATATTTCTGATCTGAAAAGTTGAATCTTCGAGAATGTAGTATGCGTTGGCTACGGATTCAGATACTTTATTGAGCCCTTCATTGATGCCTGAGACGTTTTCAAGCTCGCTTGAAGCCATGCCGACCCAGTCAAGCCCGGCCTGCTCGTTGCGAAGCGCATTATAGGCATTTTGCAGAGCTTCGTATATTTTTTCGAAATTAGCGATTTGACGGCGCTCTTCCTGAAGAAGTTCGTCCTCTTTCGGCTCAAGGTTTGCAGATTCGATTTCATCAAGCTGAAACTGTATTAAATCGAGTCTGTGAGCCATTTCCTGCTCGCTTTCAGAAAGCTCTTTCACCTTTCTCATGACGTCCATGTAGCGGCTGTAAACTTCCTGATACGCTTTTAAAGCATGCTCGATTTCTTCTCCTGCAAACCTGTCCAGAAGCTGAAGATGGTGCTCATCCTCCATCAGCAGCTGATTGTCGTGCTGCCCGTGTATGTCAAGCAGCAGTCTGCCGACTTCCCGCAAAGCGGCAATGGTGACAAGTTTTCCATTGACGCGGCAGATGCTCTTGCCGTTTGCGTTAATATCTCTCCTCATGACGATCATGTCATCCGAGGCTTCAATCCCGAGTTCTGTGCACAAATCAAAAACCGGATGGCCGCTGTCAAGGAGGAAAAGCCCTTCCAATTCGGCTCTTTTTTCGCCATACCTGACATATTCGGACGAGCCGCGGCCTCCGACAAGCAAAGAGACGGCGTCGATGATGATCGATTTTCCGGCCCCCGTTTCACCGGTCAGAACCGTCAGCCCTTTTTCAAAAGAAACGGTTAATTCTTCGATAATGGCAAAGTTTTTGATCGATAATTCAGCTAACAAGCTTTCATGACACCTCTTTTCAGGCCTTCGTTTATAAAAGCTCCAATATTTTCTTCTGTACGATTTTGGTATCATCATGCGTCCGGCAGATGATCAAAATGGTATCATCTCCGCAGATCGTTCCCATGATTTCTTCCCAATCCAAATTGTCCATCAGCGCCCCGATCGCCTGCGCGTTGCCCGGCATTGTTTTTAAAACGATCAGATGGCTGGCTGAGTCGATTTTGACAAATGCGTCCATCAATGATCTTTTTAATTTGGAAAGGGGATTAAAGCGCTGATCAGCAGGCAGGCTGTATTTGTAGGAACCGTTGTTTGTCGGCACCTTGACCAAATGAAGCTCTTTAATGTCCCGCGAGACGGTGGCCTGCGTCACATTATAGCCGTCTTTCTTTAAAATATCGACAAGCTCATCCTGCGTTTCAATTTCATTAGCGGTGATAATCTCCCTGATTTTAATATGCCTTTGACCTTTGTTCATTTCACACCTCGTTTTATACACAAATTGTGTATGTTTATACATTTATGTTAAATGATTTTGTCGGAAAAGTACATGTTTGCAGTAAAAAAGGAATAATAGCCCACTATTATTCCTTTTTGCGTGCCGGCCACCCTCTCATTCGCCGTACGGCTCTCAAGGGTTTTTAATCACGCGGATCCGTTTTTTTCGCTTTTAATGTCTTGTGAGCTTCTTCGACAATTTGATTGATCGTTTCTTCTGCTATCGGCGTGCCAGGTTGCTCTTCTCCGTCCCAATGCAAATGGAGAAGGAATTCGATGTTGCCGTCGCCGCCGGTAATCGGCGAAAACGAGACGTTTCTGCAGTCATATCCTTCCCGAGCCGCAAACCGGCTGATGTCATCAAGCACAGCTTGATGGACGAGGGGATCGCGGACGATCCCTTTTTTCCCAACGGATTCCCGCCCTGCTTCAAACTGCGGTTTGACGAGAGCGATGCAGTCGCTTCCCGGAACTAAAATGCTCTTAAGCACAGGCAGGATGATTTTCAGTGAGATAAAAGAGACATCGATCGTCGCGAACTCCGGCAGTCCTTCCGTAAAATCGGCAGGTGTACAATACCGGAAATTCGTGCGTTCCATCACTACAACCCGCTCATCCTGTCTCAGCTTCCAGGCGAGCTGATTATACCCGACATCAACGGCATATGAGCGGAGAGCGCCGTTTTGCAGCGCGCAGTCAGTGAAGCCGCCAGTGGAAGAGCCGATGTCAATCATCAGCTTGCCTTGAACGGAAAGCTGAAACTCTTTTAATGCTTTTTCAAGTTTTAATCCGCCTCTTGAGACGTATTTTAACGGGTTTCCTTTAACGGTCAGCGGAATCGTGCGGTCGACCTTTTCGCCCGGCTTGTCCAGTCTGTTTTCATTCGTATAGACGATGCCGGCCATGATGGCTCTTTTCGCTTTTTCCCGCGTTTCCATTAACCCTCTTTCTACTAATAAAACGTCGAGCCGTTCTTTTTTTCCTGTCATGATCCAATTCCTTTATGAGTCTTTACGGGCGTCAATAGTCTTATTCGTCTGATGACGTCTTCTTTTGTCATTCCGATCTCTTCCAGAAGCTTGGCGACACTGCCGTGTTCAATAAATTGATCAGGTATCCCCATTCTATCAATGATCGGGCTGTAAGACTGATGTTCATGGGCATACTCAAGGATCGAGCTGCCGAATCCGCCTTGGAGCACAGCCTCTTCGATCGTTAAAATCGGAAGCCCTTCGTTCAGGATTTCCATCAGCATGTTTTCGTCAAGCGGCTTGATAAAACGGGCGTTAACCACTCTGACCGAACGTCCTTCTTTCTGCAGCTCCTCCGCGGCAGCAAGCGCCATCGGAATGGTGGTGCCGAATGTTAAAATGACCGCGTCTGTCCCGGGTCTCAGCACTTCCCACGTTCCGATCGGGATCGTTTTCAATTCTTTATCCATTTTGACGCCGAGTCCGTTTCCGCGCGGAAAGCGCATGGCAATCGGGCCGTCATCGTATTTGACAGCCGTGTTGACCATGTGCTGGCCTTCGTTTTCGTCTTTCGGCATCATGAGAACCAAATTCGGAATATGCCGTAAAAAAGCAATGTCAAACACGCCCTGGTGTGTTTCCCCATCAGCGCCGACTAGGCCCGCTCTGTCAATGCCGATAAATACATTTAGGTTTTGCCGGCAAATATCATGGACAACCTGGTCATAAGCGCGCTGAAGAAATGTCGAATAGATCGCCAGAAACGGCTTCATATTCTGAGTCGCGAGACCAGCCGCCATCGTTGCCGCATGCTGTTCCGCAATGCCGACATCAAACATGCGCTCCGGAAACTCGCTCGCAAACCCTTCAAGTTTTGAACCGACAGGCATGGCCGGAGTAATGGCTACAATCCTTTCATCCTCGCGGGCAAGCTTCCTGACCGTTTCGCTTACGAGCGCGCTCCATGATGGCGCAGCGGCTTTCGGCTTAACAAAATCACCGGTATCGATTTTATATGGGCCGGTTCCGTGCCATGTGCCGGTTTTATCGGTTTCCGCAGGCTTATAGCCTTTTCCTTTTTTCGTAATAACGTGGAGGAGTACCGGGCCTTTCGTCTTTTTCGCATACTGCATGTTTTCAAACAGTTCATCATAGGAATGACCGTCTACAGGCCCTAAATACGTAAATCCGAGCTCTTCAAAGAACATCCCGGATACCAGCAGGTATTTCAGGCTGTCTTTGATCCGCTCGGCTGTAGCGGCAAGCTTCCCGCCAACAGCAGGAATCCGCTTGAACAAATACTCAAGCTCATCTTTGACCCATTGATATTTTCCGGCTGTGCGCAGCCTTCCGAGCATGGAATGAATCGCTCCGACGTTTGGAGCGATGCTCATTTCGTTGTCATTCAAAATGACAATCATATCTTTTTGCTCATGGCCGATATGGTTAAGCGCTTCAAGAGCCATGCCGCCGGTCAGTGCACCGTCTCCGATGATCGGGATAATATATTCGTTTGTCCCTTTCAAGTCTCTCGCAACTGCCATCCCCATCGCACCGGAGAGAGAAGTCGAACTGTGGCCCGTTTCCCAGACATCATGTTCGCTTTCATTCCGCTTTGGAAAACCGCACAGTCCTTTATGCTGACGCAGGGTGGCGAAGTCCTTTCCGCGGCCGGTCAGCAGTTTATGGACATACGATTGATGCCCCACATCCCACAAAAACTTATCTTTCGGGCTGTTAAATTCTTTATGCAATGCAATGGTAAGCTCGACAACGCCGAGATTCGGACCAATGTGCCCTCCGGATTCAGAAAGCGTTTCAATTAAAAAACGGCGAATTTCAGCGCTCAAGCTTTCCAGTTCTTGATTTGAAAGGTTCTTCAAAAATGCAGGGTCCTTTATCGATAACAGATCCAATCGGATCAACTCACTTTCAGCATGATTTCTGCAAGTATGCGCCTTGCTTCATTTTAAGTTTCAGCTTGAATTATTATATGACGAATTCATCCCCATGCGCAAACTTGCATATGCGGACGCTTCGTTTGAAAAAACAGCCGCTAACACAACGTGATAACGGCGCGGCGTTTTAGAGTTCAACTCTTTATATTTTAGCATAATAAGCCTTTGATGCTCAAATGGAAGCCCTGTATCAATGATCCCTTGCGGCAATCATATCGCAAAACTCGTACATAAGCTCTTTTTCAAGCGGAAGCTCTGAAATCAGCCGTTTTGCTTTTTCAATATGTTCATCAAGCTTTTGGCTGGCGCCCTCAAGCGAAAGGAGCGACGGATAGGTCGATTTTCCGTTTGTCTCGTCAGATCCGATCCGTTTGCCGATTTTATCCTCTGATCCTTCAAGGTCGAGAATGTCATCTCTGATCTGGAAGCCGATGCCGATATGATGGCTGAATTCGCGGAGCTTTTCGATCTCTTTTTCAGATGCATCTGCTAGAATCGCCCCCGCGATGACGCTGAAGCTGAGGAGTTTAGCCGTTTTTCCTTCGTGAATCCGCTGCAGTTCATCGAGAGAGACAGACTTTGATTCCGCTTCCATATCTAAAATTTGACCGCCGACCATGCCTTCAGCCCCCGCTGCCGATATCAGCTCATTCACCAGTCTGATGCGTTTTTCAGCAGATACATCAGAAGGCATATTGGAAGTGATCATTTTGAAACTTTCGGTTAATAAGGCATCTCCGGCGAGAATGGCCGTCGCTTCCCCGTATATTTTATGGTTTGTCGGCTTTCCCCTTCTGAGGTCATCGTCATCCATACAAGGGAGATCGTCATGGATTAATGAATACGTATGGATCATTTCAACCGCGCACCCTACCGGAATTCCGGCTTCTTCGTCTTTTCCGTACGCATGAAGAAGCGCAAGTACCAAAATCGGTCTCAGCCGTTTCCCTCCGGCTTCCAATGAGTACAGCATGGATTTCTTAAGGATGGACGGCGCTCGTAGGTCTTTAATATACATCGGAAGGCGTTCTTCAATTACTGTTTTTCTCGATTTTAAAAATCCGTCAAGTTTACCGGTCACCTTTTTCCTCCTCCCGAACACTGAAAGGAGCTAATTCCCCATTTTCCCGCAAAATGTAGTCCATCTGCTTTTCGACATTTTGCAGTTTTTCGTGGCACATTTTCGAAAGAGCCATCCCTTCCTGGAAGTAGTCGATCGCCTTTTCCAAAGGCACATCCCCTTCTTCAAGCTTTGATACGATCTGTTCCAGACCTTTCATCGCCTCTTCAAATGTCAGGTCTTCCCGGTTTGTTTTGTTTTCTTCAGCCATTTGTTTCGCCTCTCTTTTGCAGTACCTCACAGGTCAGCGTCCCATCGTTTAATGTGACGCGGATCTCGTCTTTTTCATGAACCTGTTCAATACTTTTAATCAATTCGTTTTCTTTATATGTCAAACTGTACCCTCTTTCCATCACTTGGAGAGGGCTTAATGCATTCAGTTTACCAAGAACCGTTTGAAACTGCGAGTGAATCTGCTTAAGCTGCACATCCATATTCCGCTTCAGCCGGACTGTCTGCTCTTCATGCCTCTTTCTCGCTTGTTTAAGCTGCTCCTCGGGATGAAGCATCTCCAGCTTGTATGTCTGTTCGTTCAGTTTTTGTTTTTTGCGTTCAACGGTCATCGCCAGCTGTTTTTGGAAACGGTCGAATATCAGGTCGAATTCCTGTTCCTTTTGGGCATACAGCCGTTTCGGGTAGCGGAAGGCATAAGAGGACTGGAGGGTTTTCACGCGCTCCTGCCGCTTTCTTAAATCCTGCTTCATCGATTTTGCAATTCTCGCTTCGAGCGTTTTCAGACGCTCCAGCAAATCAAGCATATTAGGTACGGCCTGTTCGGCCGCTCCCGTCGGGGTCGCCGCGCGCAAATCCGCAACAAAATCGCTGATTGTAAAATCCGTTTCATGCCCGACGGCGGAAATGATCGGAATGTCGGAAGAAAAAATGGCCCTGGCGACAGCCTCTTCATTAAATGCCCACAGCTCTTCGATCGATCCCCCTCCGCGTCCGACGATTAATACATCGCATAACTCTCTGCGGTTAACCTCTTTGATGCTGCTGACGATGGACTCGCCCGCGTTTACTCCTTGAACGAGCGTTGGAAAGACGATCACTTTTACAAGGGGGTATCTTCTTTTAATGGTGGTGATCACATCGCGTACAGCCGCTCCGGTTGGAGATGTGACAACACCGACGACGGATGGGAACGCGGGGATGGGTTTCTTATGTTTTTCATCAAACAAGCCTTCTTGCGACAGCTTTTTCTTAAGTTCTTCATACGCGAGATGAAGCGCACCTATGCCGTCAGGCTGTATTTCTTTCGCATAGAGCTGATAATTGCCGCTCGGTTCATATACCGAAATGCCGCCTCTCACCAATACCTTCATCCCGTTTTCAGGGGTAAAGGCGAGATTTCTGTTTTGTCTGGCGAACATGACGGATTGAATGCGGGCGTTATCATCTTTCAGTGTAAAATAAATATGGCCTCTGCTATGTATTTTAACATTTGACAGCTCGCCCTTGATCCAAATATCTTCAAGATGGGGGTCCACGTCAAATTTGCGCTTAATATATTTTGTCAAAGCCGTGACCGTGACAAATGAAATTTCACTCATGGCACAGTCTCCTTTCTAAGAAGGCACAAGCACGTTCATCCGCCGGCGCGAGACCAGGCGGATGAACGGCTGTACATTAAAGTTAAATTGTACGCTTCGCTGATTTAACCGTGTTATGGGCCAGCATTGTAATCGTCATCGGACCGACACCGCCCGGTACGGGTGTAATATAGGAAGCCTTTTCCTTCGCTTCTTCAAAATCGACATCACCGACGAGCTTTCCGTTGTCAAGGCGGTTAACGCCGACATCAATGACAACGGCTCCCTCTTTCATTTGATCCGCTTTGATGAAATTCGCCTTTCCGACAGCGACAATCAGAATGTCGGCTTTTTTTGTGTGAGCCGTAATGTCGGCCGTTCTTGAATGGCAGTACGTAACGGTTGCGTTTTCGTTCAAGAGCAGCTGCCCTACCGGCTTTCCGACGATATTGCTTCGCCCGACGACAACAACCTCTTTTCCCGACAGATCAATCTCGGTTTTCTTTAAAAGCTCCACGATGCCCGCAGGCGTGCAAGGCAGAAATGTATCTTCGCCAAGCAGCATCTTTCCTACGTTTAATGGATGAAAACCGTCAACATCTTTGTCAGGGGATATTCTTTCAATCACCGCTTGTTCGGAAATATGATCCGGAAGAGGCAGCTGGACAAGAATTCCGTGAAAGTCGTTATTTTGGTTGTACTGGTCAATTACTTCAAGAAGTTCCTGTTCAGAGAAACTTGCATCGAAATGATCCAGCTGAAAACGAATCCCCATGGCTTCAGCTGCTTTTTTCTTTCCCCGTACATATGAAAGAGACGCCGGATCATCACCAATTAAAATAACGGCCAGTCCCGGGGTCACTCCTTGTTTTTTCAGCTCTTCAACTTCCTTGGCCAGCTGCCCGCGCTTTTCCTTTGCTGTTTCTTTCCCGTCGATGATGGTTGCTGTCATTTGCTCTCCTCCTAGATTATTCAAGATCGGATTTAATGTTAGAAAGAACACCGTTTACAAACTTCGCCGACTTGTCATCTCCAAATTGCTTGGCCAGTTCAATCGCTTCATTCATAGAGACGTTGACAGGTATGTCTTCTAAAAAAATCATTTCGTAGGCGGACAAACGCAAAATCGCGCGGTCGACATTCGCTAGCCTGTCAAGCTTCCAATTGACGAGATGCCGTTTGATCATCTCATCGATTTTCTCTTTGTTCTCTAAGACCCCGTAAACAAGCTGCTCGAAAAAAGCGTCGCTTTCCTGCCCGTCCAAGGCGTGCTGCATCGCTTCATTCGGTTCTGTATCACTGACATCAATCTGGAATAGTGACTGCAAAGCCTTTTCTCTTGCTGTTCTTCTTTTCATTCTTTCTTTTTCTCCTTTAACCCTCTTTGCCGCTTGCCGTTTAAGCCACAAAGAGATCATATCATATTTTTAGTCTTTCCGCATGCAAAAATCGCGGTTTTATCGTCAATAACCGAATAATAAGAAACAAACATTTGTTATCATTCGTTTTTCGAACTTCTTTGCAAACTTTCCGGTTCCTCTTATTTTTGGTCGATAACAGCGGAAAGATGCTTTTAAACGTCATTTTTTAAAACGGAACATGAAAAAACCAAAGGGCCGTCATTCCCCTTGGTTCTTCCACTTCACCGCACTACATCTCTTGATCGACTTCCACCTCGTGCGTTTTTGAATCGAATTGAATGCCAACGATGTGAATATTGATTTCATTAATCGAAAGAGCTGTCATATTGAGAAGCGTCTGGCGGATATTATCCTGAACGGCATTTGCAACTTTAGGAATCGAAACGCCAAACATCATCACGCAATAAACATCAATGATAATTCCGTCATCTGACAAATCAACTTTGACGCCTTTGCCGTGATTCTTTTTTCCAAACCGTTCCACGACACCTGTCGCAAAATTGCCGCGCATTTCAGCTACGCCTTCAACTTCGGAAGCTGCGATTCCGGCAATGACTTCGATGACTTCCGGAGCGATTTCCACTTTTCCTAAATGATTGTCTTCATGGCTCATTTCCAATAAGCTGTTGTCGTCTTTCAATATGTTCACCTCCGTTAAAATTACGACCCCATTACATCATATATTTCTAAAAACTTCGTATTGAATTCTCCGCTTACGAATGTTTCGTGCTCGAGCAGTTTCAGATGGAACGGTATCGTCGTATGAACGCCTTCGATGACGAATTCGCTCAACGCTCTTTTCATTCTTGATACAGCTTCTTCCCTCGTCTTCCCGTATGTGATGACTTTTGCAATCATGCTGTCGTAATAAGGAGGAATCGAGTATCCCGGATAAGCCGCAGAATCCACTCTGACGCCGAGCCCGCCCGGAGGCAGATACATCTCGATTTTTCCCGGAGAAGGCATGAAGTTTTTCTCAGGGTTTTCCGCATTAATCCGGCATTCGATGGCCCAGCCGTTAAAAGTGACTTCATCTTGGGTGAGGGCTAATTTTTCACCTGACGCCACTCTGATCTGCTCTTTAATCAAATCAACGCCCGTCACCATCTCTGTTACCGGATGCTCAACCTGAATGCGCGTGTTCATTTCCATAAAGTAGAACTTCTGCTCGCGGTAATCGTAGATAAATTCAACTGTTCCCGCGCCCGTGTACTTAACGGCTTCAGCCGCTTTGACAGCCGCCTGCCCCATTTGCTCCCTGATTCCTTCATCAAGCGCAGGTGAAGGGGTTTCTTCAAGCAGCTTTTGGAGCCTTCTTTGGATTGAACAGTCGCGTTCACCCAAGTGAATCGTATTTCCGTGTGTGTCCGCAAGCACTTGGATCTCGACGTGTCTGAAGTCTTCAATGTACTTTTCAATGTACACACCCGGGTTGCCGAAAGCGGTGGCCGCTTCCTGCTGAGTGATTTTAATGCCGTTGATCAGTTCTTCTTCCGTACGGGCGACCCTGATTCCTTTTCCGCCGCCCCCGGCAGTTGCCTTTATAATGACAGGATACCCTATATCGCGCGCTAATGAAACCGCATCTTCAATATCTTCAATAATTCCTTTGGAACCCGGTACGATCGGAACGCCAGCCTGCTGCATCGTTTCCCTGGCAACATCCTTTGTCCCCATCTTAGAGATCGCGTCTGCTGTCGGACCGACGAAGGTTACGTTTACCTCTTCGCAAAGCTCGGCAAAATCGGCGTTTTCCGCCAGGAAGCCGTAGCCCGGGTGAATCGCATCAGCGCCGGTCATTTTGGCGACGCTGACGATGTTCGTTATATTCAAGTAGCTGTCTTTTGATAGCTTAGGTCCGATGCAAAATGCTTCATCAGCCATCTGAACATGGAGCGCCTCTCTGTCGGCCTCGGAAAAGACGGCTACTGTATCGATCCCCAGTTCTTTACAAGCTCTGATAATTCTGACAGCAATTTCTCCCCTGTTCGCAATTAATAGCTTTTTGATCATCTTATTGCTCCTTACTCTGCTTTTACTAAAAATAAAGGTTGTCCGTATTCAACCAGCTGGCCGTTTTCAACCAATACTTCAACGATCTCGCCTTTCACTTCGGCTTCGATCTCATTAAAGAGCTTCATTGCTTCCACAATGCAGACGACAGAGGATTCTGTTACCTTCGAACCGACTGTTACGTAAGGGTCGGCTTCAGGCGAAGAAGACGCATAAAACGTTCCGACCATCGGAGAGGTGATTTTGTGGAGGTTTCCGCCGTCTTTTGCGGCTTCTTCTGCTGCAGGCGCATCCTGAACTTGCGCTTGCATCGCGGGAGCTTCCGGAGCCGGTGTTTGAACAGGCGCCGCAGCCACTTGCTGGATGGTTTGCACGGTTCCGCTTTGTTTTTTCAGTTCAACCTTCGATCCTTCGTTTTCGTATGTAAATTCATTTATCGAAGATTCATCAATTAATTTTATCAACTGTCTGATTTCATCAATGTTTAACATGCTATCGCACTCCTAATGAAAAAGATTTTACGCATTTATCAGTTAGTACTAAAAGTACATACTATATTCATCTTACAGGAGAGGAATGCCGAATTCAACTACAATCATGAGCGCCCTGCATCAACAGGGGCCTCAAGCATAAAAAAATCCCGCTTTTTGCAAGCGGGACATGTTTACTCTGCTGGCTCGAACGTCACAGCCACATCGTTTAAGTTTTTCACTTCTTTTGCGACGATGTCGATGATATCGGTGGCAGCGGCCTTCGAGTGCTCCTTCGCCTTCACCGTAATATTGACTTTATCGCCGTCGGCATTGACCAAGGCGTCTTTATAGCCTTTTGTTTTGATCAGCGTTTCAAGCGTCTTTTCCGTTCCTTCAGCTTCACTTAGCTCTGTCATCTTGTCGTAAGCTTCGCTTTTTTCTTTTGCCGTCGCTTTATCGCTTCTGACGATTTCGGTTAATTCCTCCCTCTCCCTGCTGCGCTGATCGTCCATTTCCATGCGGTATGTTGTGAATAAATCTTCATCACCGGATGATTCTTTTGTTACAACTTCTCCGTTCTGCTCACTCGCAGACGTTTCTTTATCTTTTGTGTCTTTCCCTTCAGTTTTGTCTTTAGCAGGCGCGGTGTCTTCTTTGCCATCTTTGGCAGGCTCTTCTTTCATCGGTTTTTCTTTTTCAGCAGCGACTTGTTCTTTGTCATCCACCGTGACGACATTTTCTCCTTCAGGCGACATAATGTAGTAGACACTCAGCACAACGACGAGACTTAACATGGTTAAAAGCCAAACCGTTTGTTTTTTCAGCATCATTTATGAATCCTCCTTCATTTTTTTAGGGGCAACAGCGACGCGGTGGCTCGGAACATCAAGAACCCTTGTCACTGCTTCAATGATGGTCTTTTTTATTTGAACGTTGTCGACTCCTTGAGCGACAACGAGAACACCCCTGATATCGGGCTTTTTCGTCTGAACGACGACAGGCGTCTCTTTATCTCCGTTTTTGATGATGACAATTTCTTCGTCAGAAGACATTTCAGACACCGTTCGCTTGCCTCCCTGTTTATCTGTCTCATTCGTTGAAGTCTCCTGGGTTTTTCTATTTTTCTCGAATATTTTCAATGAGGTTGCATCAACATTGACGACGATTGATACGTCTTCCACGCCGATAATCGTTTCCAATATGTCTTTGAGCTGATTCTCATATTCCTGTTCGTAATCTTGGATCGAGTCCTTCGGTTTGTCATCTGAGGCGGGTTTGAACACTTCTTTTTCACCTTCACCGCTCTGTCCGGCGCTTTCAGACGAAGCTTTTTGTGAAGCCGACGGCTGATCTGCCGCTCGATCTTGAGAAGGTTCGGAAGAGAAGATTTGACTGATGAGCATGAAGGAAACGCCGAGAACAAAAAGCAGCAGAAAATAGTGATATTTCGTCAGCTTTTTTCCGTTTTTCTCGTCTTTGGGCAGCAGGTGGCCGATCAGCTTTTCGATCCAGGTTCTTTTATTCATTGCCGCTTCGTTCTCCCCCTTCAATATGAACTGTAATCTTGTCGGGGCTTATTTCCCATATGCCTGCAAGCTGTTCTCTGACTTCCCCCGTCTCTTTCTTTTCTCTTTCTCGCATTGGCTGGTAGCCTCGATCCGTATTGATTTCGACAGGAGCGACGGCTTGGACCGTTTTTTCGGATGCCGGTTCTATGAATACCGAGACTTCCGCATGCTTACTGAGATCTTTCTCTGTTTTCAGCTGGCCGTCAGAAGAGACCGCGACTCGGTCAATCTTGTATTTGTCGCTGGTAAACCTTCCCTCTGCGCTCTTTTTCAATTGAACAGCCATCTGTTCTAAGATATATGCTTGTTGTGAGGCTTGTATTTCTTTTTTTTCTGAATTCAACTGATTTTTTATTTCGTTTGACTGAACTTGTCCGTTTTTTGTAAGCCTCTCAAAGATTACATCCGGATCGGTCCTGAATAAAGAGAAGATCGGATTCAGTATCACAACGATCAAGAGCAGGCTGATCACCATTTTCGCGTATTTTTGCATGCTCGAATTCGGCAGAAGCATATCGATGACGATCGCCATCAGAATAAATAGAATAATGTTCGTGAGCCACTCTGTCAGAAATTCCATCTCATCCCTCCCTACTTCATCATCATCGTCAAATTCCCCGCTGTAATGATCACGGTTAAGCTTAAAAAAAACATCAGCGAAACGATGGCCATGGCCGCGAAAATGTAGATGACGCTTTTGCTGATGACATCCAGGCAGCTGATCACCGGACCGCCTCCGAGAGGCTGGAGAACGGCTGCGGCAATTTTGTATATGAGCGCGAGGGAGAGGATTTTGATTGCGGGAAAGGCTGCGATGCAAATCAAGATCGCCACCCCGAGTATCCCGACGGTGTTTTTCAACAGGAGAGACGCGCTGATCACCGTGTCCGTCGCTTCGGTAAACATGCGGCCCAATACGGGGATGAAGTTTCCGGTGATGAATTTGGCCGTCCGCAAAGTAATGCCGTCCGTCACTGCGGCTGAGGCGCCCTGAACCGAGATGACACCGAGGAACACGGTTAAAAATGCAGCCAGCGTGCCGATCGCCGCGTTTCTGAGGAGCTGAGCCAGCTGTGTGACTTTATACTGGTCCGTCATCGTGCTGACAATGCTTAAAATCGCTGATAAAAACAAAAGCGGCAGCACGATATATTGGATAAACAAGCCGCTCGTGTTCATGAGAAAGAGAATGACCGGATGAAAAAATGCGGCTGAGGCGGCTCCTCCCGAAGTCGCCATCAGCGCTAGAAGCAAAGGTACGAGCGACAGAATAAAGCTTGTCATCGTCTGGATCGCTTCATTCGCATATGTGACGGCAACCCGAAAGCTGTTGAGCGCAAGAATGATCAGCACCATGTAGACAATTGCATACGCCACTTTGCTGACGGTGCTTTGCTGAAACGCGTTTTGCAAAAGCTGAAGCAGCACGCAGAAGATGGTCAACAGGATCAGCGTCCCGAGCAGTTTCCCGTTAGCCAGCACTTCATGAAACAAGTAAGAAAACAGCGCTTTGCTCCATTCCTCAGGCGAAAAGTGCTTTTCACCTTTGACAAATTCAAGCAGGCTTCCTTTTTGACTTTCGGGAAGGTGTCCTCCATACTCAGTCAAAATGTTGTTCCAGAACTCCCCGACCCGGTCAAGCTCCAAACCTTCAGCCTGCTCTCTGGCCATCGCTTCAGCCGATTCTTCCGCGGCGGGTTCCCCAGCCGGCTCCGCTTCTTTTGGCGAAGCTTGTACATCATGCGCTCCAAAGCATACGATTCCTATGACCAAGAGCCAGAACAGAAAACGCTTCACTCAGGAAATCCTCCTTTCTGACTAAGACATGGAAGGGATGAGTCCGATGATCGTTTCGATAATGACGGTTAAAATAGGCACGGCCATGACTAAGATGAGGATTTTGCCTGCCAATTCGATTTTTGAAGCAATCGCACCCTGTCCGGCATCTTTCGTCAGCTGGGCGCCAAACTCCGCTATATAAGCAATCCCGATAATTTTCAAAATCGTTTCGACATACATCATGTTGATGTTGGCATTGGCAGCTATTTTTTCAATCATCCGAATGATTTCGTAGACTTGATCGACTAAGAATAAAAAAATCGTGCATCCGGCAAAAACGACAATCATAAAAGCAAACGTCGGTTTTTGCTCTTTCACAATCAAGCTGAGGAAGGTGGCGATCATTCCCAATCCTACGATTTGTACGATTTCAATGAGTGAGCCCCCCTATCCTTGAAATAGAAAGACAGCTTTTATCTTTTGGAATAGATCATCGACAACAGTAGCCACCATGAACAATATATAAATGAATCCTAAAAGCGTGACCCATTGGGCATATTCCTTCTTCCCCATTTGATCCAGTATGGTGTGAAGAAAAGCGACGACGATCCCGACGCCGGCAATTTGAAAAATAATATTTACGTCTACTCCCATTTCGTGTATGCTCCCCTCTTCATTACATCAATAGAAGAATCAGCAGCAGTCCCGACAAGAACCCAAGGCTCTTCACCATTTTTTCATTTTTCGCCTGGGCGAGATTTGCTTCAGCTTCCTCTGTCTCTAAATGGGTTAACGCCAGTTTGATATGTTTTTGCTGAGAAATCAGATCATGACGGCCAAGCGTTTCGCCGAATTGCCGTAAAATCTCGTATTCTTTCTTTTTGAGAGCCGTTTCGGGCCATACTTTCTCCAAGCTGTCTTCCCATGCCGTTCCCGCTGAAGCGCTGCCTTTTTCCAGCTGTTCTGCAAATGTCTGAAACAAAGAAGCTATCGGCCCGGAAAGCTGGTGTGCGATCTGCTTTGACGCCTGAAGGAGCGGTGTGTGCCCGTACATGATTTCAGCCTCTAAAGACTGCAAAGCGGCCAACAGCTGGCGGATTTGCTTCGGTCTATCCCTGAAAGGCTTCGCCATTTCAAATCCTGTCCATGTGGCTGCTGCCAAAATAAGCACGGCACCTAAAAGCTTCAGCATGATAACATCCTCTTCGCCGCACCGAGCGGCTCTCCATTCCCGTTCAAGATGCGGCTCAGGCTGCCGGGACCGTTCTTTCTGGATAGTTCCACGATTCTCTCAAAAACCCGGTGCTCCTGAAGCATTTTCAATGATGGACGCCTGGCGATATCGGCATATGAGGAGCCGTGAGCCGAAACGATGACAGACACCCCCGCATGGACCGCTTCCAAGAGCGCTTCTGCGTCTTCCATTCTTCCGATCTCATCGGCGATCATAACCTCCGGACTCATCGATCTGATCATCATCATCAGGCCTTCCGCTTTTGGACAGGCGTCAAGGATGTCTGCCCGGTCGCCGAGCCGATATTGCGGGATGCCGTTTACACAACCTGCGATTTCAGACCTTTCGTCGACGATTCCCACCTTTTTGGCAGACACGTTGCCGCTCCCTGAGCTGATCAGCCTGGCGAGATCTCTGAGCAGTGTTGTTTTTCCGGTTTGCGGCGGACCGATGATCAGCGTGTTCAGCCACGAGTTTTGAAATAAATGAGGGACATACGGTTCGGAAATGCCGATTTTTTCTTTGGCAATGCGGATATTAAATGATGATATTTCTCTGATTCCTTTGACTGCTCCGTTTTCGACGACAACCCGGCCGGCAAGCCCCACGCGGTGTCCGCCTCTGATCGTGACATATCCTTTTTTCAATTCCTCTTCCAGTGTATACATGCTGTAATTTCCCAGCCTGTTTAAAAGAAGCGCCGAGTCTTCAGGCGTCGCCGCATA
The DNA here is from genome assembly GCF_038002405.1 of Bacillus sp. FSL W7-1354. NCBI lineage: Bacteria > Bacillati > Bacillota > Bacilli > Caryophanales > Bacillaceae > Bacillus > Bacillus sp. FSL W7-1354. Next base: position 1,674,890 of record NZ_JBBOCL010000001.1, read on the forward strand.
AGGGAGAAAGCGTGGCTTTCCTTTGTTCACCAGTTCGAGCGGACGACTTGTCCGAATCCGAATTTCTTCTATCTGATTGATTTCATGGTCGCCAAGACCGTTGAGCGCGCGTTTGATCGTATCGGGGAGAATCTCTGTGATGTGATGCAAAAACACTCCCTCCTCTTTTTGCTTGTCTTCTATAAAAATGTATGATCAACGGAAGACATTATGACAAGTCGGTCTCTCTTATCATGTGTCACTATTTATAGATCCCCGCGATGATCAACACCACTCCCATAAAGATCAAAATCAGCTTTGCGTAAGAAAGCTGCCCTGCAATCTGATAGATGCCGATTGTCATTGTAATAATAAAGATGAGCGGTCCGACCATCGCAAGCACACTGTTGACCGCCACGGCTTTTCTGACGTCGTTTGTCAAAAGCATTACGACAGCCGCCGTCAGTTCGATCAAAGATGACACCACTCTTAACGCAGCCATTGTCAAAACCGTCGGATTGACTTGTCCAAAGAAAAGCTTCATGATCTTAAACCTCCAGTAACACATCCTCTTTTTTTACAATCTATGCTCCTCATTGAAAAAGTAGTCTTCCGATTTTTCTATTTGGCCTGTGAGAGGTAAAAGATTTCAGACAGCAAAAAAAGAGCCGGCTTCAATGAAGCCGACTCTTTCCCGCTGTTACTCTTATGCTCTTGATACGTAAGATCCGTCAGAAGTATTGACAACAAGCGTATCTCCTTCGTTTACGAAGAACGGCACGTTGACAACAAGGCCTGTTTCTGTTTTTGCCGGTTTTGTTCCGCCTGAGGCTGTGTCGCCTTTAATGCCCGGTTCTGTTTCCACAACTTTCAGTTCAACTGTATTCGGAAGTTCGATTCCGATCGTCTCTGTCTGATACATCATGATGTGGACAGACATATTTTCAAGCAGGAATTTGAGCTCGTGTTCGATTTGCTTCTCGTTCAGCTCAAGCTGCTCGTAAGATGTCGTATCCATAAAAACGTGCTGGTCGCCGTTGGCATACAAGTACTGCATCGTTTTTGTTTCAATTTGGGCGCGTGCCACTTTTTCACCTGCGCGGAATGTTTTTTCCTGAATCGCGCCTGTGCGAAGATTTCTCAGTTTGGAGCGGACAAATGCCGCACCTTTTCCCGGCTTAACGTGCTGGAAGTCAACAACGCGCCAGATGCCTCCATCTACTTCAATCGTTAATCCTGTACGAAAATCGTTTACTGAAATCATGATTATCCTCCTATTGCTCCAATCAAACGGATTATAAAATAATTAATTCTTTCGCGGAATGGGTAAGGGATTCGTTTCCTTCCTCTGTCAGGACAATATCATCTTCTATCCTGACCCCGCCTTTTCCCGGTATGTAAATTCCCGGTTCAACCGTTACAACCATGCCTTTTTCAAGCATCTGGTCCGAACGTGCTGAAAGCGCCGGACTTTCATGAACTTCCATGCCGAGGCCGTGGCCTGTTGAATGGCCGAAATACCCGCCGTAGCCTTGTGAAGATATGTAGTCCCTTGTATAAGCGTCAGCCTGTTTCCCGGTGATTCCCGGCTTGATGCTCCGCATGCCGATAGCCTGCGCCTCAAACACGGTTTGATAAATGCGTTTCAGCTCATCATCCGGCTCTCCTACCGCGACCGTACGCGTTATGTCCGAGCAGTAACCTTTATAGTAAGCCCCGAAGTCCAGTGTCACAAGGTCGCCTTTCTCAATCGCTTTGCCGCTTGCCACTCCGTGCGGCAGACTTGAGCGTACGCCTGATGCCACGATCATATCGAAGGACGAATGATCCGCTCCCTGGCTCCGCATGTAAAACTCGAGCTCATTGGCGACTTCAATTTCGGTGATGCCGGGCTTTATGACCGTCAGAATATGGCTGAATGCATCATCTGCAATCTTTGCAGCTTCCTTTAATATCTTAATCTCTTCACTAGACTTAATCAAGCGCAACTTTTCCACAGATTGAGAAACAGGAACGAGTTCAGCTGCGCCAAGCTGCTCTTTGTAGGCGGCATACGTTCCGTATGTCATTTTATCCTGTTCAAAACCGATTTTGTTTATCCCCATCTCTTTGATCACTTCGGCGGCCTTTTGAACGATTCCGCCGGCATGCTGAACAATGTCAAAGCCTTTGACTTGATCTTTCGCCTGTTCTGTATAGCGGAAATCTGTAATAAAGACCGCTTGGTCGCCGGAGATGACCGCCAGTCCTGAAGATCCGGTAAATCCGGTGATGTACCGCAGATTAACGCTGCTCGTCACCAAAATCCCGTCAATACCCAAACCGCCGAAAAGCTCTCTCAATTTGTTTAGTTTCATTGTCCACTAGTCCCCCTATTTGTTATTTGCGTTCATAAAATAACAGATGGCCAGCTTATAACCTTCAAAGCCGAGTCCCGTGATCTGGCCTCTTGCAACCGGAGCGATGACCGAGCGGTGCCGGAACTCTTCCCTCGCATGAGGGTTTGAAAGATGGACCTCAATCACCGGTATGCTGATTGCTGCCACCGCATCGCGGATGGCATAGCTGTAATGGGAGAAAGCCCCCGGATTCAGGACGATTCCATCGTATTGTTCCTCTGCCTCATGAAGAGCATCAATCAGGTCCCCTTCGTGGTTTGATTGAAAAAAAGTCAATTCAATCTGAATGCCTTCGGCAAATTGAAAAAGTTTTTGTTCCAAATCAGTTAATGTGTCTGTACCGTATACATCGGGTTCGCGTTTTCCAAGCCGGTTTAAATTCGGTCCGTTCAATATTAAAATATGCGGCAACTCTGCCTCCCCCTTCTCATCACGCAAAAAAATGTCCACTTACAGTGAACATTTTATCATATTGCTTCCTGATCAGGCACTATTCTCTTGTTTCTCCAAGGGCCCGCGTCAACTTTTCAGAATTGAGCTCATTGTATTCAAACGAAATGGAATAGCCGACGAATAAACCGTAAAGCAGGTAAATGCAAAGCGTCGTCACAACCGTTTCCCTCTTTAATTCAGCCACAGTCTGAACATCTGGGAACATCGGATTGAACAGGTAAAACACGACAGCCCACAAAACGGCTCCATATACAATGCCTGCCCACATGCCTTTGACCTGCTTCAAAGTGCCGTAGTAAAGCAGGGCAGCTCCGATGGAAATAACACCGATCAGCAGGATGCTGATAAACGTCCCGAGAAATCCGTTTTTCCAATCGCCGATGACAAAAGGCTGGAGAATCATGTTTGCATTGACTTCGGAGAACTTAAAAAGGTACGCAAGCTCACCGAGTGCACTCCAAAGCACTCCGCCGACAAAGCCAGTCGTGATCACCCTTCCGATGAAAGTCATCGGAGTTTCACGCTTATTTTGCTCAAGCTCTTCCGGCTGTTTTTGATTGTCTTCATTACCCATACAGTCCAGATCACCTCCATTTCCAGTATGTCCAAAAACAGCCTCTCCAACATCAGCTTTCCCGGATTTTTAAGATCCGAGTGTAAAAAGCATGAAAAAGGGTATACTTTAATTAGATTTGGCTTTGTAATAGGTTCGAATTTCTTAAATTTTTGAGCCCGTCAATCTAGAGGTTTCAGCGTTTTTCCTGTACAATAGGTGTAAGGAAATGGTTAATGTACTCATAGATTGATACAGATAGGTTGATGCAAATGTCAAATCAAACAAAACAGCCCGCATACGGAGGGCAGGCTGTCGTCGAAGGCGTTATGTTCGGCGGCAGGCGCCATTATGTAACCGCGATCCGCAGAAAAGACGGAAGCCTTGAATTTTTTAAGCTGCCTCGGAAAACCAATCCGGCGCTTGAAAAATTTAAAAAAATTCCTTTTCTCAGAGGGATTATCGCGATTATTGAAGCAAGCGCGAACGGCACCAAGCACTTGAATTTTTCGAGCGAACGCTATGACCTCGATCCTTCTTTAGACGATCAATTGAAAGAAGAGAAGCCGTCCAAGCTGACGATGATTTTTGGCCTCGCCGCAGTCGGCGTCCTGTCTTTTTTGTTCAGCAAGTTTATTTTTACGCTCGTGCCCGTTTTTTTAGCGGAGCTCACCCGTCCGGTCTTTCAGTCGGACGTCGCGCAGATTATGATCGAAAGCTTTTTTAAGCTGCTCCTTCTCTTAAGCTATATTTACGCCATATCATGCACTCCTTTTATTAAAAGAGTTTTTCAATATCACGGAGCAGAACACAAGGTCATAAACTGTTACGAGCAAAATCTGCCGGTCACGGTTGAAAACGTTCAGCGGCAGTCAAGACTGCACTACCGATGCGGAAGCAGCTTTATTTTATTCACCGTCATCGTGGGCATGTTTGTTTACTTGCTCGTTCCTACTGACCCTCTCTGGGTCCGTATTTTGAATAGACTCGCACTGATACCCGTCGTTCTCGGCATTTCATTTGAAGTTCTGCAGCTGACAAACAAACTGAGAGACATCCCCGTATTGAAGGTGCTCGGCTATCCGGGTTTGTGGCTGCAGCTTTTAACAACGAAAGAGCCGTCTGACGATCAGGTGGAAGTCGCCATCGCAAGCTTCAATGAGCTTCTTCATATGGAGACCAAAGCAGAGGACGAACAGAAGGAACCTTCTAATATCGTAATGTAATGCAACGAATTGGTTAATTTTTTGGGAGGTGGACAGTTATGAAGCAACGCGTACATCCTGTCTCAGCTTTAATTATTGCGTTTGGAATTTTTGGGTTTGTCTATTTCGCCGTCACAAGTCCGGGCCGCCTGCTCCAATACTTGGTTGTTTTTGCAGCGGTCGGCGCCATCATTTATTTCGTGATCAGGCGCATTTCCAATCGCGATATGAGCAGTGAAGGAGCCGCTTTTAAGAAAGCAGCCAAGCAATCCAACAAGCGTTTTCAAGATCACAAAAAACGCTCTATAAAAGGCAAGGTTAATCATCTGAGAAGCGTACCGTCTATTAATAAATCGAAGCCGGTATTGGTGAAGAAAAAAAGCCAGACTCAGCTGACAGTGATTGAAGGCAAAAAAAGCAAAAAGAAAAACAGGGCTTTCTTTTAAAACGTCCACTGTTTCAAAAATAATTCTGTTCGTTTTTTTCCTAGCTCGATTAGAGCTAGTTTTTTTTCTGCCGACATCGCGAATTCAGTCGACAGGACTTCCTCAACAGGTAAAAAAATGATGTTGCGCTCATGTTTTGTGGCAATGTGCCTGGCGTCATGCGCCTCTTTCATCGTCTCAAACAGCGCCCCGAACAGTTCGAACGCATTTTTAATCGTTTTCTTCGGCCTCTCTTTTTCATTGGGCATCAGCGTGATCCCCAATACCGGCCGTTTTTTTTCTGTTGTAAACAGCCACATCGGAAAATTGCTCAGAACTCCGCCGTCTACGACAACGCTGATGCCGCTGGAGGACTTGAGCTTCACCGGCTCAAAAAAATAAGGAATGCTGCAGCTCATCCGGACCGCCCTGGCGACGGAAAAACGCCTTGGGTTTAAGCCGTATCTGTTTAAATCGTCAGGCAGCACAAGCATCTTGCCATTCGATAAGTCGGAGGCGATCAACTTCAGTTTTCCCTGTTCAAGATCCCCGAAAACTGAAATGCCTTTCGCTTTCAGCTTTTCGGAAATCCAGTTTTCCAGTTTATCTCCTTTATATAAACCGAGCCGCCAATAAATCGATGCCCATTGCAGCATTTTCAAAGGCAAGAGTGAAAATCTCGGGTCAAGGAGCTCGCTTTCATTTAATTCTTCCATCATTTGACGGATCTCCGCGCTTGTATAACCTGCCGCGATAAACGAGGCAATAATCGAACCGGCGCTCGTTCCGGCCAGCCTTTTAAATCGGAAGCCCCGTTTCTCAAGCGCCTCGTATGCCCCCACAAGTGCAATCCCTTTCATACCGCCGCCTGAAAAAACCCCGTCGATGTACATCGCGATCTCCCTCCCTTAAAAGATGGCTTTACACCATTTTAAGAAACGGACAGAAAAAAAAGACCATGAGACAAAGCGGCAGCTGGAAAAACTGATACGGAAAGAGAAAAGCCGCCGTTACCCGGCGGCTTTTATTGATTTTCCTGTTCGTTTCTTTTTTGGACGCTTCTCAAATCGTCGATTCTTTTGCTGTCGTCTTCAAAATACTGCACAAGATCTCCGACACGGTCAATGCTGTTCCAGCTTAAATGATGCTCGATTCCTTCGACATCATCATAAATTTTCTCTTCGTCAACACCAATGATTCGTAAAAACTGCTCCAATAATTCATGTCTGTATACTAAACGTTTGCCTATTTTCTTCCCTTTAGGCGTCAGCACGAGGCCGCGATACTTTTCATAAATCAAATATTCGTCTTTATCGAGTTTTTGAACCATTTTTGTAACCGAGGAGGGATGGACGGCCAGAGCTTCGGCTATATCTGAGACCCTTGCATATCCTTTTTCTTCAATCAGCATATAAATTTGTTCTATGTAATCTTCCATACTCGGTGTTGTCATCAAATCCCTCCAAATCACACCTATTCAAATCATAACAAGTTTACACTATGTGCATGTAAAAAACAAGCAACGGGATAACGTTTTCACCCGATTACCTTCTATAATTCCATTCATCTGCCGCATACTTCGTTCTGGCGAGATCGGCGACAAATTCCGTTTCCTCTTCTGTCAGTTCATAAGGCTCCAAATGAATGTTAAGCCCCTTTTCGAACCCTTTTTTAAAAGCTTTGCTCGCTTCTTCAATCGTGATTTTTTCTTTTGCGAGCTCATTGATGGCGACCGCTTTTTGTTTGAAGTTTCTCTGCATGCGCTCTCTGAGGCGATCATTTTTGTAAATAAACAAATCAAAGAGCTTGTCCTCATCCAGATCAAGAAGGATCGAACCGTGCTGGAGAATGACTCCTTTCTGCCTCGTCTGGGCGCTTCCTGCGACCTTTCTGCCTTCGACAACGAGCTCATACCACGACGGCGCGTCAAAACAGACGGAAGATCTCGGGTTTTTCAGGCTCTGTTTCTCTTTTTCCGTTCTTGGTATGGCGAAATACGCATCAAGTCCCAGCTCTCTGAAGCCTTCAAGAATACCTTCTGAGATGACGCGGTACGCTTCCGTCACCGTCTTGGGCATTTCCGGGTGTTCTTCAGACACAATAACACTGTAGGTCAGCTCTTGATCATGGAGCACGCCTCTTCCGCCGGTCGGCCTTCTCACAAAGCCTAAACCGTGTTTTTTGACGGCATCCAGATTGATTTCCTTTTCAATATTTTGGAAATATCCGACTGAAAGCGTTGGCGGATTCCAGCCGTAAAAGCGGATGGTCGGCGGAATCTTATTTTCGCTGTGCCAATAAAGGAGCGCCTCGTCGAGCGCCATATTAAAAGCGGGATCCTGTCGTCCCGAATCGATAAAACGCCATATTTCTTTTTCCATAACCTACCCTCTTTTTCTTTGGTATAAAATAAGTCTACCATTCCCTCTTAAAATTGAAAATAAATTCGGCGAATCAGATGACAGATTTCTGAGGCTTTACTATAATAGTATTTGTCTTAACATATCGTTAAAAATCTCCCGATTATCAGACGGGATGAATTCAAAAAGGAGTCGGATCAGATTGTCTACCAGCAGCATTATCATTCTCTTGATTTGCGCCGCGCTCATCATCTACGCGGTCGTTTCATACATCTATCAGCAGCGCATTATGAAAACCTTGACAGAAGAAGAATTCCGGGCCGGCTATCGCAAAGCGCAACTCATCGATGTGCGCGAGCCGAACGAGTATGAAGGCGGCCACATTTTGGGTGCGAGAAACATTCCGCTTTCACAGCTTAAGCAAAGAAAAAGCGAAATCCGTCCTGACAAACCGGTTTACCTGTACTGCCAAAACAACGTCAGAAGCGGAAGAGCCGCCCAAACGCTCCGCAAACACGGCTGTAAGGAGATTTACAACCTGAAAGGCGGGTTCAAAAAATGGGGCGGAAAAATTAAAACGAAAAATTAATAACCGCAGCTGTCTCCAGTTGCGGCCAACATCCTAAAGCGTCTTTGCGTTTTAGGATTTTTTTTAGCATATCCTGCAGACAATCAAAACAGGCGGAGCAGATGATCCTTCAAATAAAAATAAGCCGGCGAAATGGGTTCGCCGGCTTTGTTCGTTATTTTTTCAAGTCTTCGATTGAATTGACATCTTTCATGTATGTCGGAACGACAAGGCCAATTTTTACGCCTGTCATGCTTGTACCGATATCTTCGTATTTGCCTTTGTATTTTTCAGCATATGTTTTATGCGTTTGCGGCAGCCATGCAGCAAGTGAAGCATCGACGCTTCCATTTGCAATTCCAGTCCACATCGGGCCTGCTTCTACTTGGCTGAGCGTCACGTTGTAGCCTAAGTCTTCAAGAACTTTTGCGATGACATTTGTGCTCGCAATTTCACTGTCCCATGCCACATAGCCGAGCTTAATTTTTTCGCCGTCCGCTTTATCGACGCCTTTTGTCCATTTCTTAACAAGGTCTTGATGTTTTTTTACGAAATCTGCTGCAGCTTCTTCCGCTTTTTTGCCTTCCTGAACGGCAAGCATGACTTCTCCCATATCATCCTCTGTCCAGCTGAATTGGCTGAGCAGCTTGTGTGCGCCCGGATGATCGTCCTTGAATCCTTTGCGCGTAACAGTATGGATTTCTTCGGCATCGCCGTAAGAACCTTTTGGATCTTTCAAATATTTGAGATCGTATTTTGCAAACATCCAATGCGGTGTCCAACCCGTAATGATGATCGGATCTTTTTTATCGTAAGCTTTTTTCAATGCGGCTGTCATCGCTGAGCTTGAGCCTGATGTTACAGCCCACTTGCTGAGATCGTAGTCCTTGAGCGCCTTGTCCGTTGCATTCATAATGCCCGCTCCAGGATCAATGCCGGTAATTTTATAACTGACTTGATCGCCTACAGACGCGTTTTCATTATTATTGCTGCTTCCGCAGGCAGCCAGACCCAATGTCAGTACTGCTGCAGTGCCGATTCCCGCTATCTTTTTCCACATTATGCATTCCCCCTGCTTTTTTTCAATTTTATATTTTGTGTAACCCGGTCAAGTACGATCGCAATAATAACAATCGCAAGCCCGGTTTCTACACCGGTACCCGTTTGCAGCTGGGTAACAGCCCGGTAAACTTCTTCTCCAAGTCCAGGCGCACCTACCATGGATGCAATAACGACCATTGACAACGCAAGCATGATGCTTTGATTGATACCGGCCAGAATGGTTTTCGTCGCAAGCGGCAGCTGCACTTTAAAGAGCCGCTGGCTTGTCGTTGAACCAAATGCTTCTGTAGCTTCAATCAGATCTTCCGGCACCTGCTGAATTCCTAAGATTGTCATCCGGATTGTCGGAGGCATCGCAAAGATAACGGAAGCGACAACACCCGGCACAACCCCGATATTGAAAAAGAAGATGGCCGGAAGCAAATAAACGAATGCCGGCATCGTCTGCATTAAGTCAAGAATGGGCGTAACGATTCTCCGAACCGTTTTCTTTTGGGAGCCCCAGATTCCGACCGGAATGCCGATAATGACAGAAATCAGAACGGATGTGACGACAAGCGCCAATGTCTGGAGCATGGCGTCCCAATATCCTAAATAATCAATGATAAAAAATCCGATTAAAGTAAACAGCGCAATGCCTCTTTTGCTGATCAGCCAGACGAGCGCGGCAAAGATAACGGTCAAAATAACCGGCGGAACAAAACCCAGGCCTTGGACAATCGCATCAACAAACGATTCCACTCCGCTGGCAATTCCGTTAAATACCCCGCCGAACGACACCGTCAGCCAGTCAACAAACTGATCGATCCAATCGGCTAAAGGAATGCGGGGAAGCGATGATAAAGTAAACATTATCTCACCTCCTGAACAACAGTTTCATGAGCTGGTTCATGATCTGAATGTGCATTAATATACCGGTCATTTCCGGCAAGCGCTCCGATTAACGCGCCTTTGACGATGATCCCTTTCATCCGCTGTTTTTCATCGACGACAGCAATCGGGATGCTGGCATCAGAGACCAATTCAAAAATATCCGTCAGGACCGCATTCTCTTCCACGGTTGTAATGTCTCTCGAGATGACGCTCTCCAGCGTCTGGCTTTTTTCGGCTGCTTTTTTAGCTGTTTCAGCATCAACAGAACCAAGAAGCCTATTGTGTTTGTCAACGGCATAAATCGAGGAAATCCCGAGGTTTTTCATCAGCGTCAGAGCGACGCGCGGCCCTTTGTCTGCGCGTACGGTTTCAGCGCGTTTCATAATATGACCGGCTGTCAGCACTTTAGACAAGTCGACATCTTCAACGAATTTTTCAACATATTCATTTGACGGGTTCATTAAGATCTCTTCCGGCGTACCGATTTGAACGATGTTTCCGTCTTTCATCAATGCGATTCGATCGCCGATTCTCAGTGCTTCATCAAGATCATGGGTAATGAAAATAATCGTTTTGCCTACTGATTCATGCAAATCGAGGAGTTCATCCTGCATATCCTTGCGAATCAGCGGGTCAAGCGCGCTGAACGCTTCGTCCATCAGCAGAATGTCCGGATCATTCGTCAATGCGCGGGCAAGCCCGACGCGCTGCTGCATCCCGCCGCTCAGCTGATCTGGATATTGCTGTTCATATCCTTCAAGACCGACAAGCTTTAATGATTCCATAGCTCTTAGCCGGCGTTTACTTTTATCGACTTTTTGCAGTTCCAATCCGTACTCTGTGTTTTCAAGAATCGTTTTGTGCGGAAATAGAGCGAACTTTTGAAAGACCATGCTGATTTTTTTCCGGCGGATTTCCCGAAGCTGGTCTTTGGACATATTTGTTATCATGTCACCATCTATATACACATGTCCTGCAGTCGGTTCAATCAGCCGGTTTAAAAGCCGCACCAAGGTTGATTTACCGCTCCCTGATAGACCCATGATGACAAATATCTCACCTTCATACACGCTAAAATCCGCTTGGTTCACCCCGACGGTCGCCCCGGTTTCTTTCAGAATTTCTTTTTTGGTTTTGCCATCGGCAAGCAGCTGCGTTGCTTTCTTTGCATTTTTCCCAAAAACTTTAGACACTTTTTCTACTTTTATCTTGATTGGCTTTTCGTCTGAATTCATATTTCTCCTCCCGTATGAAGCAATCTAATATACCGTAACATTTATGTAACATATGAGACAAACGGCATATTCGCTGTCATTTTGTATCAAACCTTCATATTCATCGTTATCACTCTCTAACCTTGCGAATCCTTCTAAATGCTCCATAATCCTCTTCTTTTAAGGTAAATTAAGCCATTATATTTCATGGAAACATTGAAACTATCACGTTTTTACAATGTAATTTTTATTTTCAACTATAAATTTGGTGAATTTACTATTTAATACGAGAGAAATCCTTATCATTCAGTACATAAACCGTTTACATAAAGATGTTTTTTTCACAAAAAAACCGGCGAAATCGATCCGCCGGCTTCTTATCATTTTTCATAACGCAGCACGGGCTTCCGCGCAGCTTTTGTTTCATCCATGCGTTTCACAACGGTTGAATGCGGTGCTTCCTGAACGACTTCAGGCGTTTCCTCCGCTTCTTTTGCAATCTGGATCATCGTATCGATAAACGCATCGAGCGTTTCTTTAGACTCTGTTTCTGTCGGTTCAATCATGATGCATTCCTCGACATTGAGCGGGAAATAGATAGTCGGCGGATGGAAGCCGAAGTCCAAAAGCCGCTTTGCGATGTCAAGCGTCCTGACTCCCAGCTTTTTCTGGCGCCTTCCCGACAGCACAAATTCGTGCTTACAGTGCCGGTCAAACGGCAGATCGTAGTATGGAGCAAGCTTTCTCATCATATAATTCGCATTTAAAACGGCGTTTTCCGTTACTTCTTTGAGCCCGTCCGGCCCCATTGAACGAATGTACGTATAAGCTCTCACATTGATGCCGAAGTTTCCGTAGTAAGGTTTCACCCTGCCGATCGAATGCGGACGGTCATGGTCAAAGGTATAACGGCCGTCTTTTTTCACCAGCACCGGCTTCGGCAAATACGGAATCAATTCCTTCTTGACGCCGACAGGGCCTGATCCAGGTCCTCCGCCTCCATGCGGTCCTGTAAAGGTTTTGTGAAGGTTCAAATGGACGACGTCAAATCCCATGTCACCCGGCCTTGCTTTGCTGAGAACGGCGTTCAGGTTCGCTCCGTCATAGTACAGCTTTCCTCCGGCTTTATGGACGATTTCAGCCATTTCTAAAATATTTTCTTCAAAAAGGCCGAGCGTATTTGGATTAGTCAGCATTAACGCGGCTGTTTCTTCATCTACGACACGCTTTAAATCTTCGAGATCAACAAGACCGTCGTCATTCGATTTGACGGTGACCGTTTCAAATCCGGCAACAGTCGCAGACGCCGGGTTTGTACCGTGGGCCGAATCAGGTACAATGACCTTCGTCCTTTTATGATCGCCGTTTGCCTCATGGAACGCGCGGATCATCATCAGCCCGGTCCACTCGCCGTGCGCACCCGCAGCCGGCTGAAGGGTGACCTCATCCATCCCCGTGATCTCTTCCAAATGCTCGCTCAAGTCGTACAAGAGTTCCAGCGCACCCTGCACGGTCCGTTCATCCTGGAGCGGATGGATCGCAGAAAGTCCTGGGATTCTCGCGATTTTTTCGTTAATCTTCGGATTGTACTTCATCGTGCATGAACCGAGCGGATAAAAGCCCGAATCCACTCCGTGGTTGCGCCTTGATAAAGCCGTATAATGGCGCATAATATCAAGCTCAGACACTTCGGGGAGATCTGCCGGTTCATCTCTGAGATACGCTTCGTCAAGGACGTCTGTCACATCTGTTTCAGGGACGTCAAGCTCAGGAAGGCTGTAGCCGACCCGCCCTTCTTTTGATACTTCAAAAATAAGCGATTGATCCTGATTATTCATGGCGATCCCCCAATTCATTCATGAATGTATCGATTTCCTCTCTTGTCCTGAGCTCTGTCACGGCGATCAGCATGTGCTGTTTTAAATCCCGATATGAAGCGCCGAGATCGTAGCCTCCGATAATATTTTTCTCAAGCAGGCGTTCATTCGCTTTTTCGACAGGTTCATTGAGCCTGACGACAAACTCATTGAACATCGGCCCGTCAAACACGACTTCAAGACCGGCCCGTTTAGCTGCTTCTTTTGCGTAAGCCGCTTTTTGCAGGTTCTGCCATGCGATTTCCTTGACGCCTTTTTTGCCGAGCGCCGTCATGGCGACTGATGCGGCAAGCGCATTGAGCGCCTGGTTGGAGCATATATTTGATGTTGCTTTATCCCGTCTGATATGCTGCTCGCGCGCCTGCAAGGTGAGAACGAATCCCCTTTTCCCGTTTTCATCTTCCGTCTGACCGACGAGACGGCCAGGCACTTTTCTCATCAATTTTTTCGTGACGGCAAAGAATCCGCAGTGCGGCCCGCCGAAAGCGGCCGGTATTCCGAACGGCTGGGCATCCCCGACAACGATGTCAGCTCCCAGTGCCCCGGGCGGTGTTAAAAGCCCGAGAGCCAGCGGATTGGCGGACACGATGAACATGCTTTTCCCTTTATGGGCGATCGGTTCAATGTCTTTCAGCGGCTCAATTCGCCCGAAAAAGTTAGGGTATTGGACGATCACTGCTGCTGTATCTTCGCAGACGGCTTCATCAAGAGCCGCAAGATCTGTTGTTCCGTTTTTGGCAGGGACTTCTACCACGTCGATGTACTGTCCTTTCGCATACGTTACTAAAACCTCGCGCGATTCGGGATGGACGGTTTCCGAAACGACGATTTTTTTCTTTTTTGTATGTCCTGAAGCAAGCATTGCCGCTTCGGCTAATGCCGTTCCCCCGTCATACATCGACGAGTTGCTGATATCCATGCCCGTCAGCTCGCAAATCATCGTTTGAAATTCAAAGATCGCCTGGAGCTCCCCTTGAGAAATTTCAGGCTGATACGGTGTATAAGCCGTGTAAAATTCCGACCGCGAAATCACGTGGTCCACGATGACGGGCTGGTAATGATCGTATACGCCCGCTCCCAAAAAAGAGGCGTGCATCACTGTATCTTTATTTTTAGCCGCGAGTTTCGTCAGCTCTTTTGTGAGCTCAGTCTCGGACTTTGCCTTTTTAATTTGGTATTCCCCTTTAAATTTGACGCTTTCGGGTATATCGGAGAATAGCTCGTCGATCTTCTCGACTCCAATTGCCTCAAGCATTTCTTTTTTATCCTGATCTGTAGCTGGCAGGTAACGGTGCTTCATCTTCAGTCTCCTTTCACGGCCATGGCAAACTTACGGCTGCCGTTTGTAAAATGGGGTTTTCACGATTTTGGCTTTCAAGCGCTTATTTCTGATTTCCACTTCAACGACGGTGTCGAGGGCACAGGCTTCTTTTTTCAGCAATGCGAGGCCGACGTTTTTCTTTAAGGTCGGCGACTGTGTGCCGGTTGTCACCTCGCCTGCTTGTTCGCCTTGATAATAGACGGCGTAGCCGTGCCTTGGAATGCCTTTATCGATCATTTCAAGGCCGACGAGCTTTCTGTCCGCTCCATGTTCCTTTTGGCTTGCCAGGACGGCTTTTCCGAAGAAGTCCGAGGCTTTGTTTGTTTTGACGGCGAATCCGATGCCGGCTTCGATCGGTGTAATATCTTTTGAGAGCTCTTGTCCGTACAGCGGCAGCTTCGCTTCAAACCTCAGCGTATCTCTGGCCCCGAGGCCGCACGGCACTAATCCCGAATCCTTGCCCGTTTCAAGAAGCAGCTTCCAAATGTAGGCTGCATCTTCACTCCGGCAGTAAATCTCAAAGCCGTCCTCTCCCGTGTATCCCGTTCTGGACACAAGCGCCTGCACGCTGCCAATCGCCGCATCATCCCTGAACGTAAATGGCTTTAACCCGGCAAGATCGCTATCTGCGACCTGTTTTAAAATCGATTCGGCCTTCGGTCCTTGAAGGGCAAGCAGCGCAACCTCGCCAGACACGTTTCGAACCGAAACGTCTCCTTCTTGGTGCTTGTTCATCCAATCGACGTCCTTGTCGATATTGGCTGCGTTAATGACGAGCATGTAGACATTGGCCGCTTTTTTATAGACGAGGAGATCGTCGATCGTTCCGCCGTCTTCATAGCACATGGCCGTATACTGGGCACCGCCTTCTTTCAGTGTCGAAACATCGTTTGTCAACAGTTTTTGCAAAAACGGAAGGCTGTCTGTTCCTGTGATTTCGACCTCCCCCATGTGTGAGACGTCAAAAAGCCCCGCTTTCGTCCTGACGGCTTCATGCTCCTCTTTAATTGAAGAAAATTGAACAGGCAGTTCCCAGCCGCCAAAATCAATCGTTTTTCCGCCATATTCCTTATAAAGGTCAAATAAAGGCGTTCGTTTAAGCATTCTGCTTCCCCCTTCGCTTTTCAAACTAAAAACAAGTTTGCCAATCATCAGAAAACAAGAAAGATTCCATCACCTGGATGGTTCCGCCGCTTTGGACGGCACAAAAAAGGACAGAGAAGCCCCTTTGTCAGTTCTGAGGCTCTCTGTCCTGGCACCTGAAAGTTTACTTTGCATCAAAAGCAAAGATGTCCCCTTTGGTGGTTTGTTAAAACATCATATGATACAAACTCTCTCCAGAGTTGCGTCAAGCAAGAGTTCTTTTGCCTGAGAGATTCACTGTTTCCCCAGCTTGCTCCTTCGGCGCCGCTTTAAGGTTTCCCGCTATCGGTCTCTCCCCTTGCTGTCATTCGCTCATATTCATTTCTTTTCATGGACATACTATATAAAGCTTATGATTTTTTCACTGATGATCTACAAATATCCTACCATCATCACAACAATTGGGCAACAGGAAAAATCATTAACAATTTATTATTTTAAAATAAGAATGTTCGTGTTTTGTTTATTTGTTAGTAAAATCCGTTTTTTTCACGCAATATTTTCTTTTAAAAAAAAACATTTGAATCTCAGAAGAGAAAGGCGGCATTAGTGATGAGACCAGACATTCATTTCGACAACGAGTGGCCGGAACAGTTCAAAAAGCACCTTGATGAAGACGGACCATGGGCGAATTGGGAGCTTTACAAGCTTTCCTGTGAAGTGCAGAAAAGGCTTGCGATTCCGACGTTTGAAGGCTTGCAGGCCCCTTATCACCTCCCAGGATTCACCCCGCTTCCCCATCAGCTCGAAGTCGCCCGGAAGGTAGTCGAGCAGATGAACGGAAAAGCCATCTTGGCGGATGAAGTGGGCCTCGGCAAAACGGTCGAGGCTGGGCTGATATTAAAAGAATACATGATTCGCGGGCTGGCCAAGAAAATCTTAATCCTCGTCCCCGCCTCGCTCGTCTCGCAATGGGTGAAGGAACTGCGGGAAAAGTTTTTAATTCCGGCCGTGGAACAGAAAAAAAGCTATGTCTGGGAGCAGTGCGATGTTGTCGTCTCCTCCCTTGACACGGCAAAGCGGTCGCCGCACAGGGAGACGGTTTTGTCGATCCAGTATGATGTGGTGATTATTGATGAAGCTCACAAACTGAAAAACAATAAAACAAAAAATTACGAGTTTGTCCGCAGCTTAAAGAAAAAATATTGCCTGATGCTGACGGCGACGCCCATCCAAAACAAGATCGACGAAATATTTAATCTCGTTTCCCTGCTAAAACCCGGACACTTGGGAAATGAAAGCAACTTCAACAAAGATTATACAAAACAGATCAATTCAGCTGAAGCGCATGAACGCTTAAAGTCCCTTATCAATAAAGTCATGATCAGAAACAGACGGCATGATACCGGCATCACCTGGACGAAGCGCCATGTCGAAACCGTGCCCATTTCCTTTTCTCCTACAGAACAGGCTTTGTATGACGAGATTAAAAAGCTGAAGACAAGTCATCAGCATTCATCAAGCATGTTCTCAATCATGACATTGGAGCGCGAATGCTGTTCAAGCAGAGAAGCTGTCTATATGACGCTGAAAAACATGCTTGACCGAAAGGATCGCGAAGCGCCGGTGATCTCCGAACCTGTCATCCACCATTTGATCGAAAAGGTCAACGAGGTCGCGCAAAATTCAAAAGCGCTGAAAGTTGTTGAGCTCATTCAAGAACTCGATGACAAAGTCATCATCTTTACTGAATACAGGGCGACGCAGATTTATCTGCAATGGTTCCTCCAGCAGAACGGTATCAGTTCTGTACCGTTCAGAGGCGGATTTAAAAGAGGAAAGAAAGACTGGATGAAAGATTTGTTCAGGGGCAAAGTTCAAGTTCTGATCGCGACTGAAGCAGGCGGTGAAGGGATCAACCTTCAATTTTGCAATAAAATCATCAACTATGACCTTCCGTGGAACCCGATGCGTCTCGAACAAAGGATCGGCCGGATTCACCGGCTCGGCCAGGAACGCGATGTTTACATTTACAACATGGCAACAAAGCATACCGTAGAAGAGCATATTTTAAAACTTCTCTATGAAAAGATCCATTTGTTCGAAAAAGTCGTCGGAGACTTGGATGATATTTTAACAAAAATCGAGGTCGGCAATTTTGAAGACCACCTTCATGACATTCTCTTTTACTCCGCGACAGACGAGGAAATGAAGATTAAAATGGAAAACTTAACCTCTTTCATTTCATACGGAAATGAAGCCGTTTCAAACCAAGAACAGATCGGAGGCTAAAATCAAATGCGTCAGGAAGAAATATACCTGTTTTTAGAACGCTTTTTCATCGCAAACGGCTGCACGATCACCGACAAAAGTTCAGGCCACATGACTGTGCAGCTGACGGTTGAAGTCGATAAACAGATTATGAACAGGCCGTTTTACTGGCACTGGCTCGAAAAGACGGGCGGAGAACCTAATCCGATGAAAATCACGCTGATCACGAATGAAGACGAGGCCCCTTCCGATATCGAAGGTGAGTTTATTCATTTTGGATCACCAAGACTTTTTCAAATTTTCCAGGCCGTGCAAAAAAACGGCAAATTTATTCGCCTTTATGAGAAAATCCGTTCCGATGGAGCCCATATTTCCCTGGAACCGTGGCTCGGCATGAATGTGACGATCTCGTACCAATCCGACATGAAAAAAGATAAGCTTTTGTCTCTCGGCCTTCATTTAATCAGCGGTCAGCTGGTCGAATCGTTTCAAGAACAAATGGAGGCCCGAGATCTCTCTTCACAGATCTCTGACTACTGCTACACGATGTCGCCGTTGATTAAGCCGGAAAGCGGCATTAAACGGCTTGAGCGCTATATCGAACAGGCGGCCAGAAGCGAGCCGCTTGATTGGGCTGAAGCTTCCCTGAAACGCTGGAATAACGACCTGTCACTTTTAAACCAATTTTACAAGGATACTGAAGAAAAACCGGAGGAATACGAAATTGAGAAAAAGGCTCTCCAAACGCTTTACGAGCCTAAAATCGATATTAAAGTTCAAAACGGGGGATTATTTTATTTGCACAAAAAAAATTCAGGATAATTTTTCCGATTCGACAACATTCTTGTTTTTATTCAGTGAGCTGGACTTATAATAGAACTAAAGAGATAGGAGGAACTTTCGTAACGCCATTTGGACAAGCTTGGTAAAGTGTTGAGTCTCGGGGTTTATCTTTGTTTATCACAACACGGTTGTCTGAAATACATAATGAAGTATTTTGGGGGGGGGAAATGTATGAATAAAGATAAAAATGAGAAAGAAGAATTGGATGAGGAGTGGACAGAACTGATTAAACACGCTCTTGAACAAGGCATTAGTCCAGAGGATATACGTATTTTTCTCAATTTGGGTGAGAAGTCTTCAAAACCTTCCGCATCAATTGAAAGAAGTCATTCAATAAATCCTTTCTGAATGTGCTATAATATCGAAAGGAAGGTGATGACATTGATTGGCCAGCGTATTAAACAATATCGAAAAGAAAAAGGCTACTCACTATCTGAACTAGCTGAAAAGGCTGGGGTAGCGAAGTCTTATTTAAGTTCAATAGAAAGAAACTTGCAAACAAACCCCTCCATTCAATTTCTAGAAAAAGTCTCCGCTGTTCTGGACGTCTCGGTTCATACCCTGCTCAATGAGAAAGATGAAACCGAATACGATGGTCAATTAGATAGTGAATGGGAAAATCTAGTTCGTGACGCTATGGCATCAGGGGTTTCTAAAAAACAATTTCGAGAATTTTTAGATTATCAAAAGTGGAAGAAAAGACAGGAAAAGGAGTAAGGGAAACATATCTTACTCCCTTTGGCATTTTTTACGCTGAATAAGCCGATTCCTCATGAACATAAAAAAACGGATCATACAGATCCGTTTTTTAAATTGCACCATTATTTATCTTCACTGTGCGCTCTTTCGTTCTCTTTTACATAACCTTTTTCATCGGCATGTTTTTTGCCGTCGATTGTCAAGCCGTTCCATTGAGTACCTTCGAATGAGAAGTCAAGCTGCACAGAATCTCCTTGATATTTGTTCTGTACCATTCTGCCGCTGGCGTCTGTTGTTTTGTCATTGACGAACTCAATCACCAATTGAACTTTGTCAAAGTCATATGGATCTTTCGGAATGCCGTCGTATTCAGGCGCCGTTTTTCCGTTGATTGTCGCTACATTGATTTTGCCATTGTCATGCAGGAACTCTGGCTCGATTGCTTTCTTCACTTTTTCGTACGCGGCCTTATCTTTTTTCGCGGACATATTGTACAGATCATAAAGGTTGGCTTCATCTAAAATGATGTTTTTAGGATAGCCGTTCCCGCCTTCAACTCCGACAGTCAGAACGCTGACTTTAAATTGTTTCAGGAAGTCTTCCGCTGTGCTTTTTCCGCCGTTTTTCGCGTTTCCGTCAACGAAATTGCTGTAGCCAACCTGCATCAGCACTTCTTTAATCGCAAGTGATCCGTCATTTTTGAATTCGAAATCTTTAGTGAATTTGTCGCCAGGTTTTAAGTTGGACAAGTTCACTCTTGCAGATGTATCTTTCGCATTCAGGTCAAGCGTACCTGCTGCATAAGTTGCTTGAGTTGTTTCGATGTCGTTAAACGCAGCCCAAGTTCCTCCTCCTACTAATGCCAGTCCAAGCGCAGCAGACGCAACGCCTAATCCGAGTTTTTTCTTTGTACCCATTGATAACTCCTCCTTTTATAATAAGAAAATCTGTATATATGGAGACCTGAATGTTCAGGTGACCAACGAAGATTACATGGAAACTGATTGATCTTTCCCGGCGGCTTCAATTGCTTTAGTTTTTTGGTCAATCTCTCTTAAAGCCGCGGATACAGTAATCACTGCATAAAGAATCAACAAGAGTCCCGGCACGATCAGCAATATGGCTGTGCCGATCGGTTTACTTGCAAAATCCAGCAAATACCCGGCATACGGAACCGTAATGCCCGAATACTTAGCGACAACATTTTCCGCCAGCACCGGATCGGAATCAGGGTTTTGGTTATTGTCACCCTTTGTTTTAAACATGAGGTTTGATTTATTTTTTGTTATACCGATAATTCGGTGGGTAACCATGGTGTTTTCGTCTTGCATGAATGTAATGATATCTCCCTTTTTCAAAGACCCGGGATTTTCAATCTTTTGAACGGCTATCACAGAACCTGTTT
Source organism: Bacillus sp. FSL W7-1354 (assembly GCF_038002405.1). Taxonomy (NCBI): domain Bacteria; kingdom Bacillati; phylum Bacillota; class Bacilli; order Caryophanales; family Bacillaceae; genus Bacillus; species Bacillus sp. FSL W7-1354. The sequence continues at coordinate 1,695,480 of NZ_JBBOCL010000001.1, forward strand.
TAAACTCCGGCTCCATCGAACCGGATAAAACCGTTTTCAATTGATAGCCGAAGAGCTGCGGCTCTCCGCCGGACGACTTTGTCGAAATTACGACGATGACCGCGGCGATGATGAGTGTGAAAATAATCACATATAAGATATTGCTGACCCATTTGATCACATGTTTCATGACGCTTCCCCGCTTTCTAATGAATTTTCTTCTTTTCTATTTTCTTTATCTACGGATTCACTGCTCTTTGGTGTTTTCTCTATGTCCTGTTCAGACTTTTCCCGTGTTTCTGTCTGTTCTGTTTGCTTCGGCTTTTCTGATGCTTTTTTAGGCGGCTTCGGTGTTTCTTCTTTACAGTCTTGAAGCTTCATCACATTTGACCAAATAAAAGGTTTGCCCTTTTTCACATCGGGATGGCCTTCAGGCTTAATCAATTTAAATGCGTAGAGCCCTCCTTTTGCCGCCCGCTTTGACTCTATCCGGTAGATGTTCTTTTCGGCTTCTTTTTTGAACGCGCCTTTATCGATCACAGTCCCGTCCTCTAACGGTTTTTTGGCATTACCGAGTTTATGCAGCTCCCACTTCCATTCAGAGTCGGCGATTTGGCTGCCGCGGTTTTTATATTCTGCAAACAATGTCAGCGGTGCACAGACCGTTCCTTTCGTCTTTGTCTGTTTTTGAAGCTTCAAATTGCTCCCGTCCCACTGTTTCCCATCTTGAGGAAATGAAGAGGCCGCTTTCATTGTCATGCTGTATGTTTCCACATCGTGAAATGATGCGTTTGTATGCTGTGACAGCTGACTCCCCAATCCAATTAAAAGATAAATGATCAGCAGCGTTTGAAAAACGATGATGTTTTTTCCGGCTCTTTTTCGGGATCTCCTAGTTCGAGATAATCGGATCATGACTACCCTCCTAGCGAGTATGTAATGGCTTTTTTCGCTCGTTCGTTTTAAAGAACTTGATAGTTAGAGTATAAAGAACAAATGTGCCATTTGAAAACTATCAAAATAGTCGATTAAGTTCGTTTTATAGAACGTTTTCGTTTAATTCCTCAAAAAATCTCTCAAATTCTCATCTTTTTGAAAAGTTTGAAGTTCTTTATAAAGTACATAATTTCTTCTTCATTTTTGTATAAACACTGTTGACAAGGAAAAAATAGGATAGAAAGGATGATGCCCCGTGCTGAAAAATGCTATGTTATGCTCTTTTTTACTGCTTGCAAGCATTGGGCCGCTCAATGCCCATGCGGCAGCTTACGAAACAGCCCGCATGTCTAAGTGGGAAGAAAAAGCGGTTGAGGAAGCAAAAAAGAGGTATCCGGAAGCAGAAGTGCGTCTCACGAAAAAAGTATGGGATCGAAAGCGGGCGGATGAAGCGGTCAAACAATACCATGTCACATTGAGTGAAGGAAATAAAAATTTCGGAGTGTTTGTTACAATTTCATTTGAACCTGCGACACACAAAATCAACAAAGTCGTCGTTGTAGAAGAATATAAATAAGCCGCTTTGCAGTAGAAAGCGGCTTGTCTTTATTTATGCCTTTTAAAAAACATGATACAGCCAAGAGGAAGAATGCCGAACCATTGATATATCTTGGACGGCGGCTTTGATTCTTTACGTTTTTCTTTCATTTCTTTTCTTTCCTGCTTAGGCGTGTCCATATATTTTACGAGCTGTTCCGTCATATATTTAACATAATCGTTCGTTTTCATCACATCACCTCTTGGGGAGTTCTGTCAGTTGAAGTGTTGTCATACGAATCTTTTTTTATACATTCTTCATATTCCGACACACAATTTTTAATATTCTTTCCACTGTGTGATTTTCTTAGTGCTCAAATCATATTGAAATTCAGCGCTCGTTTCTGTGCCGGAAGCTGTCGTTACCTCTATCTTCACTCGCTTGAGCCGCTGATGAGCCGGATTGACAGTATACGATATCAAGCCATGCTGTTTTTGAATTTTCTCTTTTGTCTCTTCGTGAATATGAGACAAGGCATGGAGCATTCCATTTTGGAGTAGGTTTTGCTGAATATGAAATTCTTTTGTTTGCTGTGCAAACATTCGTTGATTCGTTAATAAAACGGCTGAATGACCCGCGCAGAGCATGCAAATCACAGCTGTGAAAACAGCAGCCGGATAAATGAATCCTTTTGAATTTTTCACGTGATCACCTTTTACATATGATAGAGCGGAATGGACTTACGGTATGACTTGCCGCTTAAACTTGTCGCTTCAAGGATCAGCAGATGATCTTCAATCACAAACCTCATGTGTTTGACATGTTGCAAAAGCGGCACATGACCTTTTCCATTGACTCTTTTTCGAATAACTGTCTGATATTTCTCATAGCGAACAGCGGCACCTTGGCGATTTGTCATTTCCAATGACTGATGATCGTCGCCCGCTCTTAGATCAACCGAGTTCCTGCATTCCTTCAATATTTGCTCGGCAGTAATCGTCCATTCGCGCGGGTGAATATCCGCACCGTTTCTTTCCGGGGATAAAAACAGATGAAATATCGAGACCATCGTTCCTGCAAAGAACATATACACCATTAAGGAAACAAGTACATTAAGAAGGGTAAATCCCTTTTGACCGCAAAATGGTGAAGCAACGCCGTTGACTGTCTCTTTTTTTAATGGAGATGCATACTTTATAATCATCTCCCTGCTCCTTCCATTCAATAAAGTAAGATGTGTTTCGGTAAAGCACAGTTTCTTTAGGCTGAAACCGTCCGGTCAGTGTGTAGCGGCTGATCTTTTCATCCAATATGCGATATGCCTCTTCTTCTTTTTCAGATGCCCCGCGCTGCAAAGACAGCTGATGAACCATAGGAATCAATAACATGGTGATCATGACCCAAATGCCGAATGCGGAAACAGCTTCAACTGTTGTAAAGCCTCTATTTTTTTTGCACATTAATCTTTCCGCTTCCTAAATAGATCGTCAGTGCAAAAGAGGCGTGCTGTGTATCGATCACGATTTTTCCCCCTTGATTCGGAACTCCGCTTGGGTTAAAAGTAAGAGTTCGTTTGAGCGTCGCTTTTTTGAACGCAATATGGCAACTGTATGTCCTGACCAGCTTAGGCGATGAGCCTTCGTCCGCGTGCTTAATAATATAGCGGCAGCCGGCAAAGTCAAACTGCACCTTAACCGTCGCATGGCGGACGAGAGCTGTCTGCTGTGCGTAAAGCAGATCCTCTTCAAGCTGTGAGACAAAGTGCTGAACAACTCTTTTTTCATAAACGGGAGGCAGTGCGGCAAAGAGAAGAGAGAGCATAATGGAACCGATCATCAATACAGTTAGGCTTTCCAAAAGCGTAAATCCTTTTTGATTCATAACCGTCAATCAGCCTGTGCTTTGCCGTTTGAAATTTTAATTGCTTTCCCATTCGGGCACTTTAAGTTCTTCTTCACGTAACCTTCAGATTCAAGGTCCGCCCTACTCGGCGTTTTCCCGTCATGATCCATTTGATAAGCCGTGATTTGCGCTTGAACCATATTAATTAACCCTTCGCATCCTTTCTTTTGAATACTTTGATTATGCTTGGTCACATTCGGTATGGTGATCAACAGCAGGATGGAGATGACGAGCATGACGACTAACATTTCTATCAGTGTAAATCCCTTTTCATTCACAGTTCCGTCCTCCTTATAACTGGTTCATCATTTGATACATTGGCAAAAGCATAGACAAATAAAGAATTAATATCATCGCCGCTGTTAGGCCGTAAATCAATGGCTGGATCAAACCTGTCCATTTTTCTGCTTTCCGTTCAAGCCGTTCAATCAAAAATTGACTGTATGAATACAGCTCTCTGTATAAGTGTCCGTTTAATTGGCCGTGAGCAACAGCCTTCGCCAGATCATTTTCATAAAACGGATGCCCGGCCAGCATCTGCTCCAGACTCTCCCCTTGTTTCAGCCGCTCGATCAGACGCTTCGCTTCATTTTTATGAAATGATAAAAACGGCTGGCTTTCAAATGCTTTTAAACTGTCATATACAGACAGACCAGCTTGCAAAAGATTGCTCAATTGGAGCGATAAAAAATAACTGTTGAATAGTTTGAAGGTTTGGCCCAGCAAGGGAATTCTAATGAGAAAGGTCATTTTGTCTTCTGGAGGTTTATGGCGAAATGAACACAGATAATAGAGGGATAAAGCGGCGGCAATCAACATCATTCCTGCGATAAAAAGATAAAAATGATCAAAAACCGAAAAGATGAGGGTCGTTGCAAAAGACGTTTCAACGTTCATTGATTCATAGATCGCGGAAAATTGCGGGATGATTGCCGATTTCATAATAGAGATAATGACGCAGACCGTTAAAACTAAAAACAAGGGATATCTGGCGGCTTTCTTTAGTTTTTCGGTTTGAGCGATCTTGCGGTGAAGCAGCTCTCCGCTCTGCCGAAAGGCATATGGCAAATTCCCGTGCTGTTCGGCAAAGTAAACAATGGTAACAGCATCCTTATGAAATGAAATCATTTCAAGCACTTGAAACACAGGTCGCCCTTCTGTCAGCTTCTCCATCGCAAATGTCAGATCTGCTCTTCGCCTTTCATTCAATTGCAGTTTCAGCATACTTAAAGCATCCAAAATCGTATATCCGCTCTTCATCATGTCTCCGAGTTTTTTCAGAATGTCCGCCTGTTCCCGGACGGGCCACTTCTTTTTAATCTTCATGGCCTGTCCAGCGTTCATAAGTATTCGACGGCAGATATCCGAGTGCTATTCCCTTCTGGATCAGCGTTTTCAATGTTTCTGTTTTTATGTCACCACACCTGCCTTTTGCTTCTTCGATGCAGAGATTGAGGCTTTTTCCGTACAAAAGCTCGAAGACGCTTGCTCTTCTCACAGGCCTCGACAATCTGCAATATAAAGAGCAGTTGTCGCCGCAAAACGGGCAGACGAGACCGACGAGGCGCTGGGCGCTGATTGCGACCAGTGTTTGTTCAATTTCTGTCATATCAACGCCGAACTCGAGCAGCCTGTATATTGCGCCTTTGGCATTTTTCGCATGCATGCTCGATAAAACAAGGTGTCCTGTCAAAGCTGCCCTGACTGCGATTTGGGCTGTTTCGGCATCGCGAATTTCCCCGAGGATGATCATGTCCGGATCGTGGCGAAGCACCGCCTTCAACCCCGCAGAATAAGTCATGCCAGCTTTTTCGTTTACTTGCACTTGCAAAATGTTTTCGCTTCTTGATTCAACAGGGTCTTCCAAGGTAATGATATTTCGCTTAAAATGCCGCTTAGCGTATTCGATTAAAGAATAGAGTGTTGTCGTTTTCCCCGAGCCTGTCGGACCGGTGAACAGAATTAATCCGTGGGAATGCTTCAGAAAAGACAGCAGCTTGAATGTTGCACTCGGAAACAATGAGAGCTTTGTGAGCGGCTTGCTGCTCATCTTGGGAAGAAGCCTGATGACCAAGCTTTCATCATGGATGGTGGGCAGAGTGGACATTCTTAAATGAACGGGCTGACGGTTGATATAAAGAGTCAAAGCTCCGCTTTGCGGCAGCCGTCTTTCCCCAATATCCATCGAAGAAAGGAATTTAAAGTGAGAAATGAGCCTTGAGCACTCATTTCTCGTTAATCTGTCTTTTTGAAAAAGTTCATCATCAATCCTGAAGCGAACCACCGCCTCTTTTTCACCGGGAACAATATGAATGTCTGACGCCTTCATTCTATATGCCTCGTCAATTAATCTTCCGCTTAATGATTCAATCGTGTACAAAAACCATTGCGCCTCCTTTCTAAGCGCAGTTTATACGAAAAACATCGGAAGCATCAAATCCTTAAAAATCGCAAATCAAGCTGAATACGAAGCAAAAACGGAATTTCCGAATACCGATTTGACTATTTTATTCAGCTTCCAACTGCTGAAATGAGAAATTTAAACCTTCTCTTCAGCCTTGCCGTTTTCACGGATGCAAAAGCCTTTATTGCAAAGCGCCTTAGCAAGGCTCTGTTCTGTCTTAATATGCGAAAAATCCATCCCAAGCTTCACAACTGTTTGGGCAATCTCCGGTCTCAAGCCCGAAAGAACCGTCTCAACGCCAAGTAGTTTTGTGCTGTCTACGACTTTGAACAACTGGTAGGCAACCATCGTATCGACGACAGGAACACCGGAAATATCAATAAACAGATGCGAGAGATGAAGCTCAGCACACTGCTTAAGCGCAGATTCAATGATCACCGTTGCCCTGTGAGTATCAATTTCGCCAATGAGCGGCAGCACACCGATGTGTTCTGATACCGGTATAACAGGTGCGCTCAGTTCGCGTATCATCTCGGTCTGCGCCTTCAATTGTCTCTTTGTCGTATGCTCATATTCAAGAATAAACTGTTCAATAACCTCATCCATCATTGAGTGAAGCTGTTTATTCCAGATAAAAAAGTCTTTTTTCGAACAGTCCGGTGCATGTTTATCCGAAAAATGCTCGATTTCATCTATTAAAAGTTCACGGCACACTTTAAACCCCTTTATGCTTTCAGTCACCGGAATTTGGCTGACAGCCCTGTCGTAGGCAATTTCCTTGGCGCATCCGGAGGCTTTATCCCAGCATAGCGCCTGTTCATCCTTGGCAAATACCCTTGAAACAGCCAGTAAAAAGTCCTTATATTGCTGTGCCGTTTTTTCTTTTTCAGACGCTGTTCGGGACAGCCATTCATCGGTGATTCTGTCCGCCTGTTTGACCAAATACTCATAAAGGGCTGCATGCTTGTTTTCCATGTCAATCCTCCTCATTGTTTTCCTTTAAAATCAATCGGCTATATGACCAACATTTTGATCACTATGTATAAAACGAAATCGATTGTCTACACTATACGTAAGCGCATTGGGCTATAGCCAAGCGGTAAGGCAACGGACTTTGACTCCGTGACGCGCTGGTTCGAATCCAGCTAGCCCAGTTACACAGGCGAAAAAACGAAGATATGCTGAACATGCAATGTGTCAGCAATCTTCGTTTTTTTCAGGAAACAGAACGGTGTAAGGTGTGTTTTTTTAATTTTAAGAGTTCGCCGGGATTATATCCGACAACCAGCTTATCGCCGTTTACGATAATCGGGCGTCTCAGCAGCTTTGGTTTTTGAATTAACAATTCCAGCACTTCGCTGACCGTTAATTCTTCGATATCAAGATTTAACTCTTTAAATGCCTGGCTTCTTGTCGCCAATATCTCATCAATTCCTTCGGTCGTGAGAGACAAAATATGTTTCAGCTCGTCCTGATTCGGCGTTTCCCTGAAAAGATGCCGCTCTGTAAAATCAACCTGGTTCGCTTTCAGCCAATGTTTCGTTTTCCGGCATGATGTGCAGCTCGGGTATGAATAAAAGGTCAGCTCTTCCATGAATGATTCCTCCTTAAAATGTACTGACTTTGTCTTTGTATGTTTTAGTACCCGTGATATTTTCCGTTTAAACACGTGACAGGTGATTTTTTAAAAATGCTTATCACAAAATTGTAAAAAATGAATTGATTTTCCCAAAATGAAAATGTTTACATTTCAAGATAAATTGGCTTATAATAAAATCAAAGGGGCTTTTTGGGAGGGATATAAATGAATCGCATGTTCCGTGTGTTAGGATTCTGGACAGGTATCTTTGCGGTCATGTTTTATTTAGGAAATATGAAAGATGCATCACTGCTGTTTTTCGGTCAAACTGTATTTTTTGTGTTCTTATCGTATCTCAACTTGACCGAGCGGATGTACATTTATATTTTCGGTGCTTACTTGACAGTCTTTTTTGCCGCATTTACATATTATTCTGTGTTTATTATGGTTCCCGGGCAGGGAGGCCATTAAAAAAGACGATCCATCAGGATCGTCTTTTTTATGTTTTACAAAGTAAATCCGTTGATGAACGGGTTTTGTTCCTGTTCTGTTGCAATGTCCGTCTCGGGGCCGTGACCGCTTAACACAAGCGTCTCTTCCGGAAGCGTCAGCAGTTTTTGATGAATACTGTCCATCAGCACCTTTTGATTTCCTCCCGGCAGGTCTGTACGCCCGACTCCCCCTTTAAATAAAACATCCCCGGAAACGATCAGGTTTTCTTCTTCCGCATAATACGAGACGCTGCCCGGAGAATGTCCAGGCGTAAAGAGCATGCGGAGCGTAAAAGAGCCGATTTTAAGATCCCCCTCTTCTTCGATCAGATGATCTGCTTTTTCTGCTGTGATCGTCTGTCCCGTAAGCAGCGCTGAACCATTTAATGAAGGATCAGTCAGCCATTCAGCTTCATTTTTATGTACGTATACAGGAATGTTCCATTCTTTTCTGACATTGTCCACGGCTCCGATATGATCAAAATGAGCGTGAGTGAGCAATACTGCAAGAGGCTTCAAACCGTTTTCTTTTATGTATGCATTCAGTTTCCCTGATTCGCTGCCGGGATCAATTATTAAACAGGTACCGTCATCATGGGATAAAATATAAGCGTTCGTCTGGATAGGCCCTAAAGGCATTCTTCTCCATTTCATTTTCTTCACCTCAGATTCATCTTTCTTTGTTCCATTATGAAGGTTTTGCGGGAAACTTTCAATGAATCATGTTGTCCTCGACAAATTTGATGAAAACGGTTAAAATAAAATTGGAAATATACTGCAGGGGATCCAAACGAAGGGGGTTTATATTGATGTTGCTCGTGATCATTTTCGGTCTAGTCACGATATTATCTGCTCTTGGAGTTCTTCGTTCTCTTAAACAAATCAACGTTCTTGGCATCTTATTTGGCGGGGCGGCTTTTTTAGTGTTTGGATGGTTTACCGTCATGACCATCATTAACAGCGGGTATCCGACAGTCCACTAAACCCGGTGCCTTTAGACAAAAACAGCCTTATTCCGGAATAACGGAATAAGGCTGTTTTTCTTATTGGCTGAAATGACGCTGGACGCTTGCAAGCTTGCCTTCCATCGTCGTTTTCTTGTCGCGGCGGTCGTCAATCCTGATATTCGTCGCCACTCTGTGGATGCCTTTTTGGAAAGGCGCTTCGTGAATCGTCTGAATCACCTCAAATAAATCGCTTAATTCCCCTTCAATCAAAGTATTCATCGGTGTCAGCTGATATTGGATTTTGCCTTCTTTTTTAAATCCTTCTAAAATGGTTTGAATCTCCGCTACATACGTGCTTACGCTCGGAGTTTCGGTACCGATCGGTATGATGGTAACGTCTGCTATGGCCACTGTCCATTCTCCTTTCTATTCTTTTGTCACAAGGGGTGCTGCAGTTTTTGAGTTGAATGAAATGATTTGATCCTGGGTATAACCGTACAATGCATAATCCCCGTCAGGAGATACGGTAATCGGAAGCATTTCCACTTTTTCACGAATGACTTCCCGTTTGCCGGTTTTGAGACTGACGGAAATCAGATCATACAAGGAGCCCGACTCATTCGGCTGATACGTATAAAACAGCTCATGCCGAGGGTCGTAGCTGTATTCCATCGGTGACAGGCTGCCATATTCCGAGAACAGCGGCAATTTGAAAGAAATTTTCTTTTCCGAAGAAGAAACGTCTGAAAATATGTAGGTGCCCTGGCGATGACTGGATGAAGGCGCTACAATCAGCCGCATATCCCCCAGAACATCGAGCAGTACGGCATCACCGGCGAGCTTCTTTTCCCGTCCGTCCGCTGTGTTGAAGGAATAAACAGGAGCCGGTTTTTCCCGGTTCCGTTCATTCCATTTGATATATTCAAAAGTGTCGGCGGAAGTCCAATGAACAAAGGCGGCCTGTGCGATGTCTTTTTCGGTTTGCTGTTCTTTCGCATCAATCAGGCGAGATTCATAATTCCAATCTTTCGTAAAAGTTGTGACGTATAAAAGATAAGGGTCAAACCGATTCCAGTCCACTTGCAGTTCATGCGTGCGAAATTTTTTTGTGTACAGCTGTTTTCCCTGTAAATTAAGCAAAGTTAACTTCATTTCAGAGCCGTTTCCGGCGGTTTGGATGAGAATCATGCCTTTTTCCCTGTTTACTTCCGCCGCTATCAGTCTGTCATCCGTCTTGTAGATCGTTTCGCCCGTCCCTTTAAATATATCATATGATTTGACTTCACTTCCTGCGACCGGATCGGTTGCGGTGTATATAACGGTTTCATTATCAAGCCATCCTGCCGCCTCATCAAAGTGCCGGTCCTTCAGCGCTATCACTTTTTTATCTTTTACTGCTGCACTGCTTTTCTTTTTCCCTTCCGGCTCCTCATGATGAACGCTTTTCGTTCCTTCCTGATGCTGCGGTGTGCAACCAGCCGCAGCCACGGTCATCACAGCGGCAATAAGCCATAACGAAACTCTCAAACCGGCCATTCTCCCTCCATAAATGATTGGCTGTCTAATTTACGATTTTCACCGTGAAAAGTTTCAGCTTTCAAAAAAGCAGGATGCCCAAAGTATGCCTCTGCTTTTACAATATATATCGTCAAATTGTTTCATTGGTAAAGGATTTTTTCCTTTGCCGAGTTCAACAGTATATCCTTCTCTTCCGAAAAAATGAATAAACCAATCTCTAAATCCTGCATAGCTGTCTATATATCTGACGCCCTTATAACCGCTCAGGCGCTCAAATGTTTGGATCACATCGGCTGATTCAGGAGGCTCCAGCCCCTTGTACCCCCAATAAATTTCCTCTCCCTGTGTATGAAGCGCCACAAGCCGATCAGGCGGCTCGTTTGCGATTAAATCCCTCATCGCTGCCGCTTCCGGTTCTGTCAGCGGTTCATCTCCGGGGTAGTCCCTGTAGGAAGGGGATTTGGGCGGTTTTCTCTGTTTTTCGATCTCCCAAAAAGACGGAAACTGATTATTTAAATCCACTCCGTTTATATTGGCTTTCCATTCCCGGAAATCCGGTTGATGCTCATTCATCTCATCCAGTGCTTCCCGCGCTATCCCAAGATGACCGGGACCGTTAAGCACAAGATCAACCCCGTCGGGATTAACGATCGGCACGACGGAAAGCTTTGTTGATGAAAAAATGTCAAGCGGTGAAAAACCTAAAGCGGACCGGCCTGTACATAAATGATAACAATATTCTTTGAGCCATTTCATCAAAACAGAAGTGGTGATCCATTCATTGGCATGAAAAGAAGCATTCATATGCGTTTTTTTTTCGGCATTTTCAGCTCCGAGAAGCAGTTCGTATATAGGCTGGCCCATGCTTGAGCGACCGATGATGCGGGAAGTAACAAACGGAAAGCACTCCGTCAATCTGTCAATTTCCTTTTTCAGTACTGCTGAATCGTAAGCGACTGTTTTTGTCAGCCACTGTTCATCTTCAAGTGTGTATTGATTCACCAATAATTGCAGCTGTTCATATGTTTCGGCTGCTGGAACGTTTTTTCCTGCTTGAAAAGACGCTCCCGGAAAATAAAATTCGTCCGCGGCTTCATTCGCGTTTGCGCTGATTAAAAGCAGTTCGGGTATGTTCAGGATATTAGACAATCTTTCCATATTCTGCTTTAACTCCGGTTTGATGTTGATGAATGCCATCAATGATCCCTCCCACAATAGCATATGATGAAGGCTCGTTTAAAAACTCTCCGGGTTCGCTTAAAAAACGCTTTTTCAATAAGGTTTCAGCCCGCAAAAAAACTTCCGCCCAAATAGGCGGAAGTTCATCTATTATTTCGCTAAGCTTTCTGTAATAAAGTCAAGCTGGCCCTCTAATGAAATCGGATCGGAAAAGTAGAAGCCGACAGGGTCGATTTTATAGACATGTTGATTTTTGACCGCGCCAAGGTTCTTCCAAATGGAGGTATTAAGCACGGCGCTGTCGTCTCCGCTTGATTCCCAGGGCCCTATAAATATATAGTCTCCGGCGAATTCAGGCAGCTTTTCTAATGAAATGCTCGTGTAGCCCGGCCCTTCGTCGATTGCTTTTTCCTTCGTCAGCTTTGTCGCCTTTAAGCCGAGATCTTGATAAACAATGCTTCCTCCCCTTCCGAATTGATCGCCGAATACAAAGATTTCTTTGCCATTCGTTTGCATAATGGAAACCGTTTTGTCCCCGACCGCTTTTTGAATTTTTGATTTTGCCGCGGCAACTTTTTTGTCCCATTCAGCCAGCCATTTCTCCGCTCGATCTTCAGTACCTGTCATTTTTGCGAAATCCTTCAGCCGTTCAGTGTTATTCAAGCTGTCATATTTCAAAGCGACCGTCGGAGCGATTTTTTCCAGCTTTTCGATATCAGCGCCTTGGGTCGTCCATACGACAATCAGGTCCGGTTTTAATTGAATAACCTTTTCAGCGGAATTTCCTTCACCAATGTTTGTCACACCCTCGGTTTTCCCCTTGAAATAAGGATTTTTGAATACCCTGTCAGGGGCACCCACTACATTGAGACCGAGTGTCTTGAAATAGCCGAAATAATCGTCAGCCATGACAACCACCCGTTTCGGATGCTTCGGAACTTTAACCGTTCCGTTTTCAGCCTTGTATGTAATCGTTTCTTCGCTTTTTGATTGAGAAGACGAATCTTTGCTCTCCGTTTGATTGCCGCATGCTGTCAATGCTGCGATCAATAATAGTACAAAGCATGCTCCAGCGAGCGTCTTTCCTTTCATATTCACCTTTCATACCTTCTTTCTGGTTTGAATATCGATAAAGAGAATCATTATCAATTATATCATAACCGGCATCGGCTTGGATCATGATTTTTATGACGGACTCTTGTCATTAAAAACAGGCCGGAACGATATCCGGCCTGCTGCATCAGCTTTCTCCGCCAAAAGAAAAGCTTACTCGTCTTTCGGCTTGGCGTCAGATTGCTTTTTTAAGCGCTCACTGTCATAAAACCTCAGCAAGTCGCCATAAATGATTTGATCTGAATATGAAAGCTCCTGTTTCGCTTTTTCAATGTACGGCTCACAGCCTTTTTTATCTTTAGACGGCTCTCCTGTCGATTTATCATAGCATATGCCGTCTGTGTATACTTTGTCTTTCGTAATAAAGCTGCCGTCGCGAAGCACTGTAAACTCCGTTTTGTCTTTGGCAAACAGGTCGTTTCCAAACTGGATCTGATCGCTCGAATCGATTCCGAGAAGGTTCAGTACAGTCGGCCGAATATCGATTTGGCCGCCGACGGTGTCAATGGCTTTCGGCTCTTTATCCGTCACTCCCGGAATGTGGATCACAAGCGGGACTCTTTGAAGCTGCACTTCCTCAAACGGGGTTACTTCTCTGCCGAGGAATTGGCTCATCGCTTCGTTATGGTTTTCGGAAATCCCGTAATGGTCACCGTATAACACGATAACAGAATTATCGTAGAGGCCGTCTTCTTTCAGCTTTTCAATAAATCGTTTAAGCGCTTCATCCTGATAGCGGACGGTCGGGAAATATCTGTTTAACGTACGGCTTTTTGAATCAAATTCATCGATCAGTTTATCTTCCTCATCCAGCTCAAACGGAAAATGGTTTGTCAGCGTGATCAGGCGGGTATAAAACGGCTGAGGCATTTCTTTCATCAGCTCTGATGTTTGTTCAAAGAATTCCTTATCTTTCAGTCCCCAGCCCACTGAGTTTTCTTCGTTTACATCATAGGAATTGATATCGTAAAACTTATCGTATTTAAACGTATCGTACATAATATCCCGATTCCAGAAGCTTTTGTTGTTCGCATGGAAAATCGAGGAATAATAGCCGTGGTTTTTCAATATTTCAGGCATTGCCGTATATTCGTTTCCTGCATTCGTAAAGAAGACCGCTCCTCTTCCAAGAGGATAGAGAGAGTTGTCAACGATGAATTCGGAATCTGCCGTTTTGCCTTGGCCTGTCTGATGATAGAAATTCTCGAAGCTGTAGCTTTTCTTTATCAGGTCGTTTAAATAAGGCGTAATCTCTTTGCCGTTTAACTTTTGGTTCACGACAAAGCTTTGGGTGGACTCCAGGGAAACGAGGATCACATTCCGACCCTTGGCGATCCCGGCCAGGTTCTGATTGGTGTCCGTGCGGTTTGCGTTGACATAGTTTTCAATCTCCGTGAGGCTGTTGCTGTCGGCCAGCGCACGCTGTGCAGATTGCTTTGACTGGATCAGCCCGTCATAGATATGGAAGTTGTAAAGACTGATATTCTTCACAAGAACTTCCCTGTCAAACGATCTTGTCAAAAGCTGCGGTCTTTCTGTTTCAGAAATCCCTAAATTGAAAAAGAAAACGGCAGCGACAAATAGATAGTAAGCCGCGCGTTCCTTTCTTGTCGCCTTTCCGCCTGTTTTGGCAGGCTGGCGCTTGTACAGCCAAATTAAAATGGCAATGTCGACGACGAGGAGCAAATCGGTCGGCATAAACAAAGAGTTGATACTGCTTCCCAAATCACCCATATTATTCGTCTGGAACAATACAGGAATCGTTAAAAAGTCGTTGTAAAAACGGTAGAAGATCATGTTCGCAAGCAAGACAAACGTCAGGACGATACTTGCCCCGATAATAAACCGGTTCCTGTTTTTTTCTTTGAAAAACAGGCCGATTCCGAATATAAACAGCAAAAAGCTTAAAGGATTGATGAACAATATAAACTCTTGCATGAAGTTTTCAATTTTAATGTTGAAGCTTGTTTTGTAGACGACATACGTTTTCAGCCACATCAGCAATGTCGCAATTAACAAAAACGAAATTTTTGAAAAAAATGACTTTCGCATTCGAAACCTCCCTATGCAGCAAGACGCATGTTTCCGCAAACTGAATTTCCACATATTGTTTTATTTTAGAAAAATCGCTAAAATTACTAAATCATATCTTAACCTGTCTGTACAAAAAAATCAATCATTTTTCACATTGGCTTAAAAGTGTTAACAAAGCTGCAAAGCGGTCCGAAAATGCTTATAAAACAGGCTCCGCCTGGCTTTTCTGCCATTGGTTTTTGGCGATCCATGCGCCGCCGATCACGCCTGCGTCGTTTCCAAGTGAAGCGATTACGATCTCAGCCGCCTCGCCGGCCCGCGGGAATACGAAGCGGTTGAAAGATTGTTCAACTTTGGAGCGCAGGATTTCTCCTGCTTTTGAGACGCCTCCGCCAATTACGATTTTCGAAGGATTGAGCGAGCTCGCCAAGTTGCCGAGGACCATTCCTAAATGACCCGCCACATAATCGACGACTTCGCAAGCAACCGGATCATTTTCCCGGGCCGCTTCAAAAATATCGCGCGCCGTGATATCCGGACATGCACGCAAGTCTGTATCTCGATGACCGGATTCTATTTTTTCTTTGGCAATCCTGACGATGCCCGTAGCCGAAGCGATCGTTTCGATACAGCCGCTTTTCCCGCAGTTGCACGGCGCTCCTCCTTCAGGAACTGAACAGATGTGGCCGATTTCTCCGCCTGCACCGTTTTGCCCGCGGACGATTTCTCCGTTTACAATAATGCCGCCTCCGACACCCGTTCCCAATGTGACAAGAATCAAATCCTTTGCGCCGTCTCCCGCTCCTTTCCACATTTCGCCGAGAGCCGCGATGTTCGCGTCATTTTCAATGACCGCCGCTAATCCTGTCTCTGCTTCAAGGTGGTCTTTTAACGGATAGTTTTCCCAGCCCATGTTCGTCGTTTTATAAACGATGCCGGTCTCCGTATTGACGGGGCCCGGAGCGCCCATGCCGATCCATTTTAAGATGTGCTTCGGTTTGCCGAGCTCTTTCAATTTTCCGTCGATGGCTTTTGCGATGCTTACCGTAACCGTTTCCCCCGATTTATCGGTCGGAATTTCCCACTTGTGCAGGATTTCACCATAAGCGCTTACAAAAGCGAGCTTTACCGTTGTTCCTCCAAGGTCGACTCCGACCAGCCAGCTGTCATTCATTTTGCTCCCCCTCTAATCCCTGTTTTATTTTCTCTTTACTTTTGTGAGTTCATTCTGCAAAATTGAAACGCCTTTAAGCCACTGTTCTTTTTCTATCAGATTCGAAAGAAACATTTCTTTCAGTTCGTCCATCATATATTCAAGTTCAAGTTCGCGATCTCCAAAATAAACATAACATCCAAACTGTTTCAGCAACAGCTGTACATCATAGGCTGTTTTCATTTTATTTCACCATTCTTTAAAGTCTAACATTAGAGTATTCATAAAGCTGTCCGGCGTCAAGCAAAAAAAAAGCCTGTTTTCCTGAAGGAAAACAGACATTCAGCGGTCTGGATCCTGGGGATCCAAAAATACGGGCCTTCTATTTTTCAGCGGCATTGGCGTTCGAATCGCGATATCTCGAAAGGCTCTGTAGTCAAAGGGGATAAACGGCCATAAATACGGCACATGAAACGACTTCATTCTGACCAGATAAATCACCCAGCAGAAGATCGCGATGACAAAGCCGATCGGTCCGAATGCGCCGGCCGCGATCAGGAGAACGATTCTTGCCAGCCTGTTCGCTATGCTCAGCTCATAGCTCGGCGTAGCAAACGTGCCGATAGCCGCAACAGCGAGATACAAGACGACTTCATGCGAGAAAAGTCCGACCTGCACCGCCACTTCTCCGATCATTAAAGCAGCTACAAGTCCGAGAGCCGTAGCCAGAGACGACGGGGTGTGGATTGCAGCCATCCGCATCATGTCGACGCCTATTTCAATTATGATGAATTGCGCAAGCAGCGGAAGGGCCCCTTTTTTTTCAGGCCCTATATATTGAAGGGCGTCCGGCAAAAGATCGGGATGGACGGAGAGCAAAAACCACAGCGGCAGCAAAAAGATCGATGCCAACACAGATATAAAACGGACCACTCGCAAATAGGCGCCTGCAAGCGGTTTGTTTCTGTACTCTTCGGCATGCTGCAGATGGTGCCAAAAAGTAACAGGGGTAATCAGCGCGCTTGGCGAACCGTCCACAAAGACGAGAATGTGGCCTTCGTACAAATGAACGGCCGCAGTATCAGGCCTTTCTGTATAGCGGACCGTCGGATAAGGATTCCAATGACGGCCGCCGATATATTCTTCCAGTGTCTTTTCCGCCATTGTCAAAGCGTCCGTATCGATCGCTTCAAGCGATTGCTTCAGCTTTTTTACACTTTCCAAATCAGCGATATCTTCCAAATAGCAGATGACAACATCTGTTTTGCTTCTTCTGCCGACCTGAAGGAACTCCATTCTGAGGGACCGGTCGCGGATTCTTCTTCTCGTCAGTGCGGTGTTGAACACGATCGTTTCGACGAAGCCGTCTCTTGAACCTCTGACGACACGTTCATTGTCGGGTTCCTCCGGGTTTCTTGCCGGGTATGTCCGCGCATCGATAATAATGGCATGGTCCACCCCGTCGACAAGGAGAACGGCCGGCCCGGACAGCACCTGGGCGGCTGCTTTGTCGAGGTCGTCTTCCGTATCAATTTCGATGTATGGGATGTACGTTTTGATCAGCTTCTCAAGCGGATCGTCTTCCAGAGTTTCGGGGGTGAGCCTTGAGAGATTCTTAAGCAAGTGGTGCATAATATCATCTTTTACAAAGCCGTCGACAAGATAAAGCGACATGTCTCTATCAGCATAAACAACATCAAGCCGGATCATATCGAAGCTTTTGTCGACCCCCAGCTTTTCATTTAAATATTCAACATTTTTCGCTAAATTTTTTTGGACCGCATGCTTTTTTTCCATTGTATATTAAAAGCTCCCGTCAAATGAGTCTATACTAAAGACCATTTTTAACATAACGGAAGCTTTTCATACTTGGTTACCGGGCGGTTTCTTTCTTAAGTTCGTCCCGAAACGCTTTATACAACTCTTCATCAGGCTTTTCTGCCAACGCTCTTTCAACAGACTGTTCGGCTTTGGCGAACTCGCCTTTTTGAGCATAGAGCCTGGCAAGATTATAGAGTGAGGCGTGATCTGATGGATCTTTTTCAACGACGGCCTCGAACCTTTTCTCAGCGTTTTCAAACTCGCCGAGCTGAAATTCGGAATAAGCGAGCAGCTTTAAAGTGTCGCTGGAAGCGTCCTGCTTTGAGCCCGCTTCCTGCAAGGCATCTTTTACCTTTTCATAGTCTCCCTCTTCATACCATTTCGCCGCCTGATGCAGCATGGCATTTTCCTGCATCGAAGCTGAATGTGTCCCAATGTACAGAGCGCCTCCTCCGATGACAAAGATGAGAACCCAGCCTGTCAGCCGCTGGAGTGGTCTTTTTTTCCCGGGGATTCCGACTGCCAAGGCCGTCAGAAGTCCGCCGATCAATCCGCCGATATGGCCGGCATTGTCAACATTTGAAATCGTGAAACCGAGGCCGAGGTTCAGAATGATAATCACAATGATATTTGTTCCAATCGTTTTTAAGAAAGCTTTCCGATTTGAAAAAGCCAGATACAAAAGTGCTCCCAAACAACCGAAGATGGCTCCCGAAGCCCCTGCGGACGGATACGGGCTGAACAGAAAGCTGCCGATCGATCCAAAAATTCCGGCTGATATGTATATGACAAGAAAGCGGAATGATCCAAACACCCTTTCTGCCGCGGCTCCGACAGACAGCAATGCAAATGTATTGAACATGAGGTGGACCAATCCGATATGAAGAACGATCGGCGTGACAAGCCGCCACCATTCCCCTGCTAACAGGAGGCTGTTTTCCTTCGCACCGAACCGGATGAGCGTGTCGGTATTCTGACTGCCGCCCGACATTTCCAGAAGCAGAAACATGAAGACTTGAAGCACTGCAAAAATCCAGGTAAACATCGGTTTGCCTTTCTCAAATACAGCCGCTTCCCGCCGCCTTTCTTCTTCTCTTGCTTTAGCCGCTGCTAATACTTCGGCTCTCTTCTCTTCCACATTCTCGTATCCGGCATCGTGCATGTGGCCTGTCAGCTCATCCGGCCCCATGTTTAAAGCAACGGCGAGTTTGCGGAAGCCTTCTTCAGCCGAAGCGTGCTCAATAAAAACCGGCACGATGCTGATCCGTTTATCTGCGACCGGATGACTGACAACATCTTCCCACTCATCTACAGGTGCTTCCTGTGACAAATAGACGTTTAATATCGAGAGCTTTCGCTGCCTTGATGCTGCTCTCAGGCGCTCCGCTCTTTCATAAAGAGATTCCAAGTCACCGACGAGATCCTGTCTGAAATCGATATCCTTCCGAAAAACGCGAACCAAATCATACGGCGCGCTCCCCCTTGCTTCAAGCCAGGCTTCTCCGAATGAAGCTGGTGCCTGCACAAGCTCAAAATCCCTGTCTAAGAGGTTCCCGATGAAATTCCAATACAAATAATCGATTGAATACATACCGACGCTCCACAATTGTTTTTGTCCATTATAACAGGAAACGCGTCATTCTGCGCCTTTTAAGCGCTTTAAAAAAATCCCGTTTTTAAACGGGATTCAGAAAGCCTGCTGTATAAACTTATTGCGAAAAAACGGAATTCTCATCATCAAATGGATAAAATAGTGGCGGATCTGGTTTTGACCAAGAATGAAATTGATGACACGATAACGGTTTTGAAAAAACACAAGGGCGGCAATGACGCCTACTGCAATGAATGTAACTTTTCTCATATGATCCCTCCTATAACCGTATCGTGTCTCATTTTTTAATAATTATTCAGCAGACCCGCTGCAGGTGTAAACGGCGTCTTCGGTAAAAATTTGCTCAACCGGAATGTCGTGCGGCTCCTTTGGGACATGATCGATCACTTGGCACTCGAAAGCCAGCGATGCGGTATCTTTTGTGAAACCGGCCAGGTATCTGTCATAATAGCCGCCTCCATAGCCGATTCTGTATCCTGTCCGGTCATAGCAAATTCCCGGCACAAGGATGAAATCGATGTCTTCAGGCTCCATCCGCCCGGTTTTGTGCACGATCGGTTCCTGCAGGCCAAAATACACAACTTCAAGATCGCTTTCATCCTGAAAGCTGCGAAAGTGCATCTCTTTTGTATCAGGCATACATTTCGGAATGCACACCGTTTTTCCTTCAAGCCGTGCCTGTTCGATAATCGGTTTTGTCGGAACTTCGCGATTTCTGGAAATCGTAAGGGCAATGCCAGACGCTTTTTTCCACTGTTTGGATTGAAAAAGCTTCCGGTGAATCGCTTCCGCCTTTAGAAGAAACTCCTGTTCCGGCATGTTTGCAAGCCTCTTTCTGACCTCATTTCGTAAAGAACGCTTCACATCTCTTTCCCCCTTAAAAACAGAAAAACAGCAGGAAAATCCCTGCTGCTTACTTTGTTTCGCGGTGTAATGTTGATTTTTTGTCACGTGGGCAATACTTTTTGAATTCAACGCGATCTGGATTGTTACGCTTGTTCTTTGTAGAAATATAGTTACGCTCGCCGCATTCAGTGCAAGCTAAAGTAATATTAACGCGCATTTATTTTTCCCTCCAAACTATATATCATTTCTGTTCAGACTTATCTATAATACCACTTATGATGCCGGAATGCCAGGCGTTTTTTTTAGTTTGTCACGGTTTGTTAAAAAGACGTGTGATACACATGTTGCAAAAACACATTTTTGATATATCCAGGATCATGCAAATCTAATATATAAGCCTCTGCCGTTTGTCCGACCTTGTGCAGCTGCTCCTTATCGCGGACAATTTCTGCAAGCGCATATGCAGCTTTATCAGGATGATTAAAATCAACCTGAAAACCGGTCACCCGATCGATGACGAAATCGTTCCATCCCCCGTTGTTTCCGACGGCGACGGCAGCGCCGGCTGCCATGCTTTCTTGAGCAGCAATGCCGAACGGCTCATAACAACTTGGAAAAACAGCCATTTCACAAAATGCCAGCCAGCTCTCTCTTTCTTCTTCACAAAGGAAAGGAAGAATTGTCACACTTTCCTTAATGCCCAATTCTCTTGCCTTGGTCTCGATCCCGCTTTGAAGCGGTCCTTCCCCGGCAATGACAAGTTCAAGATCAGGCTGCCGTTTGCGAAGCTGCTGAAAGGCGTGCAGCCATTCGATAAACCCTTTTTCCGGAACAAACCTTCCGCAGGAAAAAAAGTACGGTACGCTTTTCATTCGTTTTTTCACCGTGCGGCTTTTTATGCACGGATGGGGAATGACGCGGACTTGCTCGAAAGGAAGCGAAAACGCCTTTTGCATGTCTGTCTTCATCATGCTGCTCAGCACGAGAATTTGATCGCTTTTTTCAGCCAGAAGCCGTTCGAGGCTTGCTCTGTATGGGTGGACATTCTCGCCTGCTGCCGTTTTCCGGCCGCTTTCAAGGCCGTGTACCGTGGAAATCAGCGGAAGAGCCAGCACCTCGCTGAGATAAACGGCGGCAGGCGCGGTGATATCATCATTTGCATGGATAAAATTAAATTGTCCTTTATACGCCAGCACGGTTTTGATCATCTGAAAATTCATGGCGGCCACCGCCTCTTCAAAAGAAGCGAACGCTTTTAAATCAAGCGGAATCTCAAGCGTTTTCCATCCATTGCTGTTTTGCCCGGCAGCCGTCGTGCAGACGGTAAAGCTGACTTCGTTCCGCAATAGTTCAAGGTGACTTTTCACATAGCGCCCCGCTCCGCTTTTCAATAAAAGAGGATTTTCCAACGACAGCAGCAATACATTGATCAACGGAAACGCTCCTTTCCTTCTATTAAAGAATAACTCGTGTACGCGGAAAATTGAGTCGTCCAATCCTGCTGATTGTCGTGATACAGAAAACAGCTGCTGTTTGAATGGATTCCGTTTTCCCCAAGGTAGAAGCAGCCGGAGGTGAGAACGGCCAGCGACATGTTGAGCGAATTGTATATCCGGTATTCCGCTTTGTAGAACGCATTGCCTGCAGCGGGAAAAACCGAGGCTTCTCCTTTAAATGCATCGGTATGGATCGTCCGTACGCTGCGCTCTCCGTTTTTTACGCAAAAGAGAAGAATTTGCTTTTCGACGTCTTTTATACTTTCAAACAGAACCGCTTCAGCCGCTGAAAGCACAGCATCTGAGATTTCCCAGCTCAGCCGAACGGTTTCATGATCCGGCGAAGATATTTTTAAAATATCGTTACAAAACAAAGATTCGCTTCGAATACTATGTTGAAAAGGTTTTTTCGAGATGATCATCCTTTTCACCGTGCGCCCTCCCGTTAAGCCCTGTTATGTATTTATCCTATTGGAAATGGCCCCGCAGGCGCAACGAAAATAAAATTCTTCGACAAAATTTTTATTTTTTGCATTAACTCCTTTTGAAGCAAGCGTTTTTATGGTATAAAAAAGAAGGAGAAAATTAGAATTGAAGGTGATGAACGTGGAAATTGCTATCATTGCGCTACTCGTTGTCAGCATTGCGCTGATTGCATTCTCATATTTTCAAAGAGAACCGATCAAGGAAGTTGAACAGGAGTTGGAAACCCTTCAGCTGTCCGCCATGCAGGAAATCTATAAATTGAAAAAGAAGATGACCGTGCTTGAGGAAGAGCTCCTCGATTCAAATGTGGTCGTCCGCAGACCAAATGCCGGCATCAGCCAGCATATTGCGAAGCAGATTCTTTCAAAATACCAAAACGGCATGTCTGTAGACGCCATCGCTAAAGCTGAGCACGTATCTGTCGAAGATGTGAAAGCGATCATTAAAGACAATGAGAGGGTGCTTGTATGACCAGACAAAGTGTACAAGCATTTGCCGGAGGAATGATTTTGGCTACCGCTGTTCTTGCAGGCGCATTTTATTTGACGGGTAACGGAAAAGCTGAAGCTTCTAAAGACGCTCAAAACATCAGCGAAACCGATGTCAAAACCTATTTAAAGGACAACCAGCAGGTTTCGCTGAAACGCGAAGAATACCAGCAGCTGCTCCATTATAAAGAGACCGCTCTGAAGCAGGATGCTTCGTCTCAAAACAAAAAAGAGAAAGAAGCAGAAAAAAAAGATTCCAAGTATAAGCTTGAAATCAAAAGCGGCATGAGCACGGCTGAGATAGCAGACCTCCTTGCAAAAGGAAAAGTCATTTCATCTGCCGATGACTTCAAAGATTATGTGAAAAAGACCGGAAACGAATCTAAAATCCGCGCAGGTAAGTACGAACTGAAGCGCGGTGACAGCTTGAAAAACATCGTCAAAACACTGTCCAAATAAAAAAGCAAGCTGGAACGGGACTGACCCCCGTTTTGAGACAGGATTTAAAAACACCTTTAAACAACCAATTCCCGATAGTTTACCGGTGATTGGTTGTTTAGTTTTGTTTTAATACGAATATTGTTAAAATAATGAATGTATTTCTTTAACAGTGTGTTCTACGATGGCAGTCGTAGTTCGATCAATGCTGTTAAGATCAAACGTTTCAGACTTTAGTGAGGAATGAAACGGATCCGATGGAGGCATTATATTAATAGCTTTCTGATACTCATAAGATGTATACACTTAACCTTGATCGCACAGTAAGCAAGGACCCATATGTAATTTTTACAAGCTGAAGCAGTGCGGGTACAGTTCATAAAAAGGTTGTGGCTCCTGCACCATCTAAGTGTGAGATCATCCCACTTGCAGCTGTACCCATGGAAACAGTGACAACATTCCCCTTTGTCAGCTGTTTAATGCTTTGATTAGAGGTTCAAAGAATCCTGTGTCTTGTAGAATGCAAAAATTAAAGTGACGAAGATAAACATGGTCGCCACTGGCAGTACTTTGATAATCCCTTCTTTAAATATCATTGATGCCAAATCCAGAAATAAGCACCCCTACCAAAGGCACCATGGTCGGACTTGCTTTCCCCAAACCAGTAAACGTTAACATAAGCCCTCCCCCTACAGAAACCGTTTACATACCTATACAATAAAAAAAGATGGAGAACCCATTCGTAGTACGAAGTTGAACTTGTCAAAAAGCAATTCAAATTATTAATTTAAACGATATAAAAAAACATCCATTAAGGACGTTTTTTGATTGAGAATTAAGCAATCAATTTAACCAAAAGAAAGTAACTGTAATTAAAAGTATTAAATATATGGCCGAAAAAATTCTATAAATACCTTTTTTGGTTTGGAAAGGTGGGGATATAAAAGTTACTAAAATGGTCGGGCCAAACAAAGCAATCAAAAAGTACCTATAATCAAAAAAGACAGTACAGATTGATAGTAGTATTGAAAAATAAAATACTATTATAAATGAAGTATTAACTTTACTTTTCGTTTCTTTTTGTTCTTCTCCTGTATGATCATCCAGTAATTTATCTATCTGCTTTTTATTAAAAAACATAAGAGCCTCCTAATGTTAATTTGTTAAGTAAATAAGGCGTTATTAATGCTTCTGTAACAGCAGCAAGTAATGTCAATAAAAAAAGTATAATAACAAAGTACAAAAAATCTTGTAAAAACTGTTTTTTTGAAAAATAAATACCCCTTATCTTCATATACACGTAATCTAACAATTTGAAACCAAGTGCTCCCGACAAAATCATTGCCGGAATCTCAAAAATACCGTGAGGAACCAAAGCAGTTAATATAAATAAGACATCGTTTCCATGGTCAGTGATACTATGTAAAGAAGATAGACCGACTAAGAAGCCATTCAATAGTAATAAGATAGATGTCAAAATTCCAAATGTAAACATTGAAAAAATGAGAAATAAATTTGCTGCAAAATTATGTGTAAAGTAACCTGATACTGTGATATTTTGAACATTATCTTGACTAAGGCTAGGTAGAATATTGTTAAAAATCACACCAAGAACTAAACCCACTATGTAAAAGGAGCTTGCTATATAGAGTATACGCTTATTTCTTTTTATTAATTCCTTCATTTTAGTATCGTATCCATATCCCTTATAATCAAATCTTCAAAATCCTTTATGTCTGTCAGGTGATTATATTCTTTAACTAAAGTACCATTAATCAGTATACCAACCTTATCGCATAGTTGTTGCGCTATGTTTACAAGGTGTGTAGACATGATGACAGTATTTCCCTGTTCAGCATAACGTTTGAGAAAACTTTTCATCATCTTTGTAGTGGGGGGATCAAATGCCCCTAATGGTTCATCTAATATTAATATTTCTGGTTCATGAACTATGGCTCCTGCAACAGATAACTTATGTTTCATACCAAAAGAAAATGTAGATATCATGTCGTTTTCATTATCTTTCAATTTAAATTGACTTAACAAAAGATCTATTCTATCATTTTTAATCTCATAAGGGACTTCTTGTAAATCAGCAACAAACTCAAGGTACTCTCTAGGTGTTAAATAATGATAGATAAAAGGTGCGTCTGGAACGTATCCTATATATTTAAGGTAAGAGGATCTTTCAGATTCCAAGGTTTCTCCTTTGACAGTGATTTTACCTTCGTAAGGTTTCACTATACCAAGGATACATTTTAAAAGAGTTGATTTACCAGCTCCATTTGGTCCAAGTAAGCCGTAAACTTTGCCTTTCTCTATCTTTAAATTAATAGATTCAAGGATCAGTTTATCTTTATATTTGAAAGACACATTTTCAATGTTCATGTTTTCATCTCCCAATTTTTCGTTCCTATTCTTTTAATCCAAAAATAATAAAAGACTCCAATACCTATAACAAATAAAATGGTACCTGTCACAATGATTAAAAAGAATACTCCCCTATTAATAATATTAAAAGTAACGAGAACGCCTGTGATACCATACAACTGAAGGTAAAATGCCAGTAACACTCCGAGAATAGTATGTTCAAAAAATGATGCTTTAACAGATGAACCAATGTCTTCAAAGTTCTCCCAATCTAAACGAGGATAGAGAAATGTTCCAATAATTTGTCCAGCCCCTATGATAAGACTGATGGAGTTAATCATGATGAACAATATAAGCTGCGTCATAATATCTAAGTTGAATAACAATAAGATGAATAAAAATAACGTATTCATTAAAATAAGAATCACAGATAAGTGCAATAAAGATTTTCCTGCGATCAATTTAAAAATAGAAGCACCCGAGCTCTTATAAACGTAAAGGTTCTCACGCTCTGCATCTGCTGAAGTTACGCCAAGTAATCCCTCTCCTAATAAAGATGTATTATAAGTCACAGCAAATAAAATTGGGTAGATAACAAAAATGTCTGAGAAATCAAACCACTTTTGATTTAAACTAAGACCTATCAATACACCTAGTTCTACTGCAATCATATTAATGGAAAGTACCAGTCGTTTTTTTATTGTAAAATTAGCTCTTAATAATGCAGTAAGGTCTTTCTTTAGAATAGCAATATTTTGCCGTGGTAAGGTCTTTTGTAAGAAACTTAAAAAAGGCAACTTGATTGGTTTTAATTTTGGCAAAAGATTATTAGGTACTGCTTCTTTTATAATCAATACTTTCAAAATTAAATGAAAGGTAATAAAGGCGAAAAGGCAACCTAAAGCAATATAACCTATAGAACATAAAAAAAATAAATGTATATCGCTTGTTGAAAGTAAAAACCAATTTGTAGGCAGCCAATTGGTGGTTAATATCGTATCTAATTTGAATAGATATATGAAATTGCCAATAGCTTCGAGGAGATCATTTTGATAAAAATAATTAAGTCCGATCCAACCAAGAAAAGTAGTTGAAATGGCAGATATACAGGCAATTCCTATAAGGGATAACAAGCTTTTTAATCGTGAATTTAAAATGTTATGTAGAAATTTAGAATAAACGATGTATGTAAGCGATGAATAAAGACTTGTCAGTCCAACAATAAATATTAGCAGTGATGGAAATGATAACAAAAGATATATACGGTCATGTGTAGAAAAATTTATAAAAAAGAGTATAGGGAATAACACTACTGTTAATTTAAACAGGATGTTTAGAAAAATTGTTGTAAAGAACCTTGATAATAAAATTTTTTTGGGATCCGTTTTTAAAGTATGAAGAAGAAGAAAATCTTCAGGATATACATATCGATGTATGATATCAGTCGATGATTTTAATATATTCAAAACAAAAAAGAGAATGATAAAGTTAGTACCTAGAGTTAGAATATGCTCGGGAACTCCAGTTAAAAGAGTCTGTGAGGCTTTATATAGAATAAATATATACACCAAGAAAAAGGGCGCAAAGACAAATAGAATTTTATTTGATTTAAGTAAATTTTCGCTTGATGGGAAAAAATAAATCAAGCGATTTAAAGTTCGTCTATAGGTTAGTTTAAAGTTTGCAATGAGAACCCTTTTGTTGAGCATGTGTATATTCCTCCTAGAACGAAAATAAGGAGGAGTATAATTATACTCCTCAATCTCTTCCTTTTGAGCATCTTACCATTCAGCAGCATATTTCTTGCCGTATTTTTTAGCTAGCTTTTTCGCTGTAGCTACCATTGCAGCTGTAATTAGACCAGTTCCGCCCAAAACAACAGCCAATAGGCTGAGAATTGTTAATACATCGCCTGTTGTCATAATAACACCGATTGCTACATAGGCTGTTTTTTTACTAATTCCTAGGTTTGTTGCAAGGTCTAAAGCGAACTGATGACCTGAACTAAAGTCAATAGAAGCTAAACCTGCAATACCTTCTGAAGAGCCCATAAGGAAAGTAGCAATGGCAAAGAGAGAAACTACACCTGTAATACTTGCAATTTTAAAAAGATTGCTATTTTTCATCTTGAAATCTCACCTCCTTTCAGTTTATAAAAATAAACTTGTTGAAAAAAGAGAAAGAATACCTAAAGACATTGTAATGCTAATGATTATGATGGTTTTTTTATAAGAAATTTGATGTATTACTTTTAAGGCAATACACCCTAGAATAGTAGACCACCAAAAGAAAGGGTCGATAATAATATTCAAGATAATATCTAGCGGCTGTTGAGAATTTGGGTAAATAACTGAAAAGGCGAAATCACTACCTAAAAAGAAAGAAAAAATAATGAGTATTGTAAATTTGATGCCTATAGGTATGATTGAATAAATAAAACTAGGGAAAAATTCTTTGGCTGTAGCGATCCCGCCAATTAATATCCCAATAATATGTATAATAAAAAAGCTTACAAGAACCATCGAGGTAAATTGAATAATACCTAATACTAATGTAATGATCATAATGAGTGTATTCATATCAGTTGTATAATCAATTCCATT
The DNA here is from genome assembly GCF_038002405.1 of Bacillus sp. FSL W7-1354. Taxonomy (NCBI): domain Bacteria; kingdom Bacillati; phylum Bacillota; class Bacilli; order Caryophanales; family Bacillaceae; genus Bacillus; species Bacillus sp. FSL W7-1354. Next base: position 1,723,413 of record NZ_JBBOCL010000001.1, read on the forward strand.
GTCTTGAAATGAATTATTAATCAAGGTAGAGAGTGTTGGGAAGATAGCTAAATAAAAGCCTAAGAACAGAAACAATACAGCTAGGAAGACAAACCAAGAATGACGATAATTCTTATCGCTAGAATACTTGATAGAAAGAAAGTCCTTTGGAGAAAATATGAAATGATGTACGAGAGTAATAAAGTTTTGTTTATTATCCATAAATGCTCCTTATATAAACAAAAGTATTTTTTGTTAATTCTATTAAAAACATATCACCTTTTACAATGTTTGGTCAATATGGGATTTTATTTATTAAGGTAAATTTAAGGTTGAATTGTTTCGTGAAAATCGAAAAGAATGCCTCTGGGACTACCCCCTTTTTTAAAACTTCATTTTGTTGTTTCAGCTAACGACTTTCTGCCTGCATTCAGAAGAATACTCGGGATCCTTTCGATAAGTATATTGTTTTCCAACAGAAGACGTGGAGGTGTTTTTTCTATGGGGACAAGAGTGAATTATCCGGTTGAAGTCAAACGGAAGGCTTTAGAAATGAGATTGGTAGGCGTACCTAAGAAAGAGATCATGCAGAAATCGAATATCAAGAAAAAGGCGCGGGTTCAGGCATGGGGCAGGTGGTATAAGGCTGCGGATAAACACTGATTCGAACAGTTGAAGGTGTTTTTTATTTGTCTCATCTTATGGGACCGGTCCCCTTCGTACCAGCCTGCTTTTTTATTGCCTCCGCTCCGGTGCAAAAAAGGCTGCCGCTTTAAAGCGGCAGCCTCTTTCTCATCCGAACCGGCCTGTAATATAATCTTTTGTCCGATAGTCGTCAGGACTTGAAAACATTTTGACCGTATCGTTGCACTCAATCAGCTCGCCCATGAGGAAAAATGCCGTTTGATCGGAAATTCTCGATGCCTGCTGCATATTGTGCGTGACGATTGCAATCGTGTATTTCTCTTTCAGCTTGAGCATCAGCTCTTCAATTTTCAAAGTCGAAACTGGATCAAGAGCTGATGTCGGTTCATCCATCAAGAGAACGTCCGGATTGGTGGCCAGCGCCCTTGCGATGCAGAGGCGCTGCTGCTGCCCCCCGGAAAGTCCGAGCGCCTGGGAATGAAGGCGGTCTTTCACTTCATCCCACAGCGCCACATCCACAAGCGCTTTTTCCACCCTCTCATTCAATTCCTTTTTGTTTTTCAGTCCATGGATCCTTGGTCCGTATGCGACATTATCAAAAATCGACTGGGGAAACGGATTTCCTTTTTGAAACACCATACCGACTTTCTTCCGCAGCTCAACAAGATCGACTTTGCTGTTGAGTACGTTCGTTCCGTTGTAGCTGATCTCTCCGGTCATTTTGACATTCGGAACCATATTGATCATGAGATTCAGCGTTTTAATGAAGGTCGACTTTCCGCAGCCTGACGGACCGATGATGGCGGTAATTTCGTACTCGGGTATTGTCAAGTTAATGTTCTTTAATGCGTGATGTTCGCCGTACCATAAATTCAAATCATTGATCTGGTACACATCTTTTGGCTTTACGGCTGTTACAGCGCTCATACCGGCCCCTCCTTATCCAAACCTGCCGTTGATGTAATCCTCTGTCTTTTTTTCTGAAGGATTCATAAAGATCTTTTCCGTACGATCGTATTCGATCAAATCTCCGTTAAGGAAAAATGCCGTTTGATCGGAAATTCTTGAAGCTTGCTGCATGTTATGCGTGACAATGATGATCGAGTATTCCTCTTTTAAACCGACGATTAATTCCTCTATTTTCGCATTTGAAATCGGATCGAGCGCTGAAGCAGGCTCATCCAAAAGCAGGACTTCAGGCTTCATCGCGAGCGTCCGGGCGATGCAGAGGCGCTGCTGCTGCCCGCCTGATAGCGAAAAAGCCGACTCATGCAGCCTGTCTTTCACTTCATCCCACAGCGCGGCTTTCCTCAAGCTTTCTTCCACGATCTCATCAAGCACAGATTTACGCCGTTCACCCGCATACTTTAAAGCATGGGTAATGTTGCTGTAAATCGATTTTGGAAAGGGATTCGGCTTCTGAAATACCATTCCGATTTCCCTTCTCAGATTGACGACATTGATATTGGAATCAAGGATGTTAAGTCCTTCATATCGTATTTCTCCGGATGTTCTGGCTGATGGAATCAGATCGTTCATCCGGTTGATGCTTCTTAAAAAAGTTGATTTTCCGCAGCCTGACGGGCCGATCAAAGCCGTAACGGCATGTTTGTCAACATGCATGGAAATGTCGTTGACGGCCCGCTTTTCTCCATAGTAAATATTTAAATTTTTCACTTCTAAAATATGTTCTTTCGCTTCAGGAAACGGAGCGATTCCGATAGTGTCGCGCACGGTTTCCAAAACCGGCATCTGAACCTGAACCATATGATTTCATCCTTCCTTCTTATTTGTTTGCCGTTAACTTTTTATGAATAAAAGAGCCGAGCCATCGGGCTGCCAAATTAAAGATCAAGACGGACAGTACAAGAACGGCGGATGCCCCGTTTGCGATCGCTTCAGCATCAGGGATGATCCCCTGGGTGTTTACATTCCAAATGTGAACGGCCAGCGTTTCAGCCGGTCTGAAAATATTGAGCGGCGAGGTCTCAGAAAACGGATTCCAATCGGCGAAATTCAGTCTCGGCGTGGTTAGTCCGGCTGTAAACAGCAAAGCGGCAGCTTCGCCAAATACGCGGCCCGACGCAAGAATCGCCCCTGTGATGATGGACGGCACCGCACCAGGGATCAAGACCGTTTTAATCGTATGCCACTTGGACACACCTAAAGCAAGGGAAGCTTCTTTTTGTTCCTTAGGTACAGAGCGGATCGCATCCTCTGTCACCCTGACCATGACGGGAAGGTTGAAAATCGTCAAAGCAAGCGCTCCGCCGATAATGCTGTACCCCCATCCGGTCAAATTAACAAACATCAGCATGCCGAACATCCCCATGACGATCGAAGGAAGGGATGACAAAACTTCAATACAGACACGGATAAAATCGGTCAATTTGTTGGCGGGCGCATATTCAGCCATATAAATTCCTCCGCCGACTCCAAGGGGAACTGTGATCAGCATCGTCAGTGCGAGAATATAAAACGAGTTGAACAGCTGATCGCGGATTCCGCCGCCGCTTGAAAGCGCACTGGAACGCGAAGTTAAAAAGCTGAGGCTGATATGTGAAACACCATTGATGATGATATAAGTGAACAAACCGACAAGAATGGCGGCGATTACCGCAGCAATCAATCCAAAAACACCGGTTGCTAAACGATCTGTTACTTTGCTGTTCATTACAGTTTCCTCCTGGATGACAGATAGCGGATGAGCAGGATGAACAAGAACGACATGATCAGAAGGACAAGGCCCATTGACCAGAGCGTATTGTTTTCCACGCTTCCGTATGTTGTATGGCCCATATTCAACGTTATAATCGTTGTTAATGTCCCCGCAGGGTCTAAAAGGCTCTCAAACAGGTTTCGGGAATTTCCGATGACCATCTGCACGGCCAGCGCTTCGCCGAACGCCCTCGCCATTCCTAAGACGACGGCTGTCAGAAGCGAAGGCAGCGCTGCCGGTATCAGCACTTTTCGGATCGTCTGCCAGCGGGTTGCGCCCAATGCGTATGATCCTTCGCGCAGATTTTTCGGCAGCGACATGAGCGCATCCGTTGAAATAGAAGTGACCGTCGGCAAAATCATGACAGCCAGGACGATCGTTCCCGCCAGAAGGCTGTGGCCCGATCCGCTTGACTTAAACTGTGAAATGAACGGCACTAACACTGTAAGGCCTATGAATCCATAAACGACGGAAGGAATACCAACAAGCAATTCGACAACCGGCTGCAGTACTTTTCTGCCCCATGATGGCGCGATTTCCGTCATGAAAATCGCACCTCCTATTCCAAGCGGTGCAGCAATCAAAGATGCAAGAAGGGTCACTGCAAAAGATCCGAGTATAAACGGAAGGGCTCCGTATTCAGGGTTTTCGTTCGTTGGATTCCAATCTAGACTGGTTAAGAACTCAATTGGACTTACACCATTGGCCAGAAAAGATTGCAACCCCTTATTTCCGAGAAAAATTGTGATCGAAATCGCCGCCGCCATCATGATAAACGCGCACGACGCAACCAAAATCCTCCCGCGGATTTCATCCATTTTGCGATTATGCTTGGAGCTGATCAGCCGCTCTTTTGCGGACAGTTTCTCTATTTTTTGAACCATTTTTTTACACTCCTATAAGAACAAGTCATAAGAGGGAAAGTGTCAGGAGCACACTTTCCCGCCTTCTATTGTCAATTATTTATCAGTTTGCTTTCCATTCGCATCGCGCTTGACTTCCATGTCTGTTACTGGAATGTAGCCCTGCTCCGTCACGATGGATTTTTGAATGTCATCGTTCATCAAATAGTCGAGGAATTCTTTCGCCAAGCCTTCAGGCTCGCCTTTCGTATAAGAATGCTGGTATGCCCAGATCGGGAATTTGCCTTTTTGTACATTTTCGGCTGTCGGCTTAACGCCGTCGATTGAAAGCGGAGTGACAGTGTCATCCTTGATATAAGAAAACGCAAGATATCCGATTGCTCCAGGCGTTTCAGCGATTAACTTTTTCACTGTGTTTGAAGAATCTTCCGTGATTCCTTCAGCCGGAGTTTCTCCGTCAAGTGCATATTTAACAAAAGTCGCGCGGGTTCCTGAAGAATCAGGACGGTTGACAAGCGTAATCTTTTGATCTTTCCCGCCTAGTTCCTTCCAGTTCTTGATTTTACCTGTGAATACCTTTTTGAGATCCTCTAACGAAATGTCATCGATGCCTACTTCAGGATTGACCGCAGCTGCCATTCCGACAACCGCAACTTGATGATCGGTAAGTTCTTTGGCAGGAATGCCTTCTTTTTCTTCGGCAAAGACATCGGAGTTGCCGATTTGGACTGTGCCTTCAGCCACTTGGGAAAGACCTGTGCCAGATCCTCCAGCCTGAACTTGAATATCGGCATCAGGATTTTCATCCATGAATTTTTCAGCCGCTGCTAAAACAAGAGGCTGCATCGCCGAAGAACCCGAAATCGTCAAAGAACCTGAAGCCTTATTCTCTGCTTTATCGCTTTGTTTGCCTTCGTCTGCATTGTTGTTTGTACTGCTGCTTCCGCAAGCTGCTGCGAAGACAACTAAAACGGACATGATGAACATCAGTGTGATTTTTTTAAATGGTTTCACTTCTTAATCCTCCCGCGTAAATGTGTAATTTGTCCTACGGGTATAGCGTAACTTTTCAGTGTTAATCTTGTTTAAATGAATTATTAAGGTTTTGTAAAATAAGCTTGAACTTTGTATAGAATGCGGGTGAAAGGAACGGGCGCACAAAAAAACACCTGCATGGTTCAATGCAGGTGTTTTAATGAAAAAGTCCTATTCTGTAGCTTCTTTTTCGATTTTGTCTTTATTTTTTTCGGCGGTATTTTCTTTCGATTGTTTTGATTTCAGTTCAAAATACTTATCAAGCACTTTCCGGCCGAGTTCGTTTGTAATTGAATATCTTTGGCCATAGTCATTATAAACCCAAGGAACGACGACGGAAATTGCGACTTCAGGATTATCGTAAGGAGCGTAGGCAACAAGCGTTGTATTGTATGTCGGTGTTCCCGTTTTCGATTTGTCCGGTCCGTCATAGAAAGACTGGGCCGTTCCTGTTTTTCCTGCTGGTTTATATGAAGCAGAAGCAAACTGACCCGCTGCCGTACCTTTTGTCATTACGCGCCTGAATCCGTTTTGGACTTCTTTAATATATTGATCGCTCATGTCTAATTTGTTCAATACTTCAGGCTGCACGGACTGTGTAACGGCCCCGATTCCTTTTTTCGAATCAGGCTCCCTGATCTCTTTCACGAGCTGCGGCTTCATGCGGTATCCGCCATTGGCAATCGTTGATACATACTGAGCCAGCTGCAGCGGTGTGTATGTGTCATACTGTCCGATGGAATAGTCAAGCAAGAAACCAGGCAGTCTTTGAGATCCTTTGTAGCCTGTTGCTTCATTTGGCAGATCGATTCCGGTTTTGACGCCGAGGCCGAACTGGCTGAAATAATACCTGAATGTATCAAATGCTTTTGTTTGAAGATTGAGAGGCTGGTGCGCCTTATATTGACCTTTACCAAGGGCGATCGCTGTTTTAAACATGAACACGTTTGAAGATTGTTCAAGCGCTCCCTGGATACCCAGTGTTCCCAAGCCCACTCTCCATGACTTTTTCGGATTCGGCGAGTCACCGATCCAAAGCGGTTCATCAAGAAAAGTCGTATTTAAATTAATGGCTCCCGTCTGCAAACCTGTTAAAACAGTGGCCCCTTTGACAGCCGAGCCCATCGCGTAAGAAGACGTCATCGCGCCGAGGGCATAGTCGTCAACCTTTAATTTGCCGCTTTCGTTTTTAAGCTGCTTGCCGGCAATCGATAACACTTCCCCGTTTCGCGGGTCCATCATGACGACGAATGCGCGGTCGAGAAGCGGAGCGCTATGCTGGGCTTTGGCGGACTTCAGTTCATCCTCGATAATTTTTTCAATCTCTTTTTGCATATCAACATCGATCGTCAAGACTAAATCTTTTCCGCTTTTCCCCTCTGAAATGACTTCCGTATCGACGATGTCCCCTGATTTGTCGGTAATATTTTTCACTTTCTCTTTCTGTCCCTGAAGCACATTTTCATATTCGGCTTCGAGGTAGCTTTTTCCGACCCGGTCATTCCGGTTGTAGCCGAGCGACAAATAATGATCAAGCAAACTTTTCGGAAGCCCTTCATTTGAATCGGATATGCTGCCGATCATCGTTCTGAGCAGACCGTTATAAGGATAATCCCGCTTCCAATCTGACGTCACATCGACCCCCGGAAGCTCGTCCAGGTGTTCGCTGACAACCGCCATTTCTTTTGCCGATACGTCTTTGTTTTTAATATACTGCGGAGTCAGCGCGTACCCTGAATCCATCTGGCGCTTGATTGCCAAGACTTTCAAATCTTGATCTGTCAGTTCTTTCAGTTTATCTTCCGTAATCCTGTCAAGCTGCAGCTGGTATAAATCGTCTTCTTTCAGCTTGCCGTCCTTAACTTTTTTCCGGTCCTGATCGGTGATGAGCTTCTCGGCTTTTTTCGGCCTCGTTAAAATCCAGTAGTCCTTTTTATCGCGCTCCGTTATTTTATCTGTATCGATTTCGATCATTTCTGCAAGTTTTTTTGCTATTTTGAGCCTGTCCTCTTGAGAGGTCGATGATGTCCTTGTGTATGTAATGGCATTCATCGGTTTATTTTTCACGATCGTGTTTAAGTTCCGATCATATATTTTCCCCCGCGGAACGCTTGTCGAGACATCGACTTCTTCCTGCTTCTGCACTTCGTTCGTATAGTCTTCGCCAAAGACGATCTGCACCATGCCGAGGCGCACGACGACGATGGTAAAAATAATAAAAGCGAGCAGGAACAATATGTTCAATCTAATGGGGAGCGATTTGCGTTTTTCAGTTTTCATTTTTTTGTTCATCATTAGCATCACCTTTTTGAAATAAAGAAAAGACACCTTATGAAAAGGTGCCAAATCTATTGTAAAGTTTTTTTCGGCATTTTTCTACTATTTTCCCTTGCGGCTTACCTTTTTCCTTCTAAATAATTGGGTTCAGCTGTTTGTTTATGCGCATCTTTTCCGACCGTTTCGCGGGCGGGCTCTGTCAGACGGATATCTTTGACGAAATAGTAGATCAGCGTGTGGCCTGCCCCCAGCAAAACGAGGGAAACCGGAATGCCCAGGTCTTCTTTCAGCAGCGACACGAGCAGCAAAAAGACCAAGATCGAGACAATCCGTCCGATGTTTAAAAAAACCTCTCTGACGACAATATATTCGATCCGCGCTTTCCGGGCATACCTTGCTTTACCGATCACATCATATGTGAGCGATGAATACGGTACGAGCAAAATCGGATAGCCGATCGCAATCGCTACAGCATACAGCAGCAGCGTCACATACGTCATATGAAACAAAATCAGAAAGAGAGCGCCGAACAGGATGAGACCGCCCATTAAAATCGCCTTTTTGCGCGCTCCTTTTTTAATAAGCCGCGTTGCGAAATAGTATGCAAAAAAAGAAACAGCTGAATTAATCAAGCCGAACTTCCCCAATGCCAACTCGCTCTTTGTCGTAATAAAGACAAAGACATTGATTAAAAAAACGAAAATCCCTTCTCTCAGCCCCTGAAAAAAATGAGCATTTGTAATGCTGCGCCAATTCGGGTCTGAATTTCGTTCCGCCCAGATTTTCTTCAAAATGTAGCGGCCGCGCGATTCACGCCTCTTTAAAAAAAAGCTCGTGATGACAGCCACTGAAAATAAAGCCAAGGACAGGCTGAAAATCACCGTGTACCCCGTGTTGTCAGCAAGCCGTGAAATAACATAGCCGGCGACAATCGGACCGATCATTCCCGCGCCGGAATTTAAAATGCCGAGAAACCCGTTAAAAAAATCTCTCGTGTCCGGCTCAGTGATTTCAAATGTCAGGACATTAAACGCAAGCCAATAAAATCCGTAGCCAATTCCGAGCACACTGCCGAGCAGCACAAGCCGTGATCCCGCATTCTCCCCCGCCAACAGCACGGTTAAATAAAATACAGCCAAAAACGAAACGCCAAACCTGAGTATAAACACCCTGTCGATTTTTTTAGCAAGGCGGCCTGCAAACATAAAGATGATAGGCTGCATCACGACGATCGACAAATTGTAAATGGCCAAATCGACAAACTGTCCGGACTGCTTCCACAGATATACATTCACAAACGTATTGGAAAGGGCAATGCTAAGAGAATAAAGGCCGCCGACTGCAAGCAGCAGCAGGAGGTCCCTGTTTACTTCAACATCGCCTATTATGTTTTTGATTCTGCTCATAACTGACTCCCCTTTACTGATCATCATTAGTCTGTCTCATCAAAAGTCAGTTATGTACTTCTGAGCAAAAGAAACGAAAAACAAACAGACCGGCTTTTTGCCGGTCCTTCAACAGCCGCTCCGCTTCGCGAACAACATAAAAAGGCCCGCTTTCCGCGGGCCTCTCAGCGTGTCGACAAACCCTCGCATTCGTTGTCAGGCCTGCGCGTCGGTACTCACGAATCCAACATTCGCTCCGCTCCGATGCTCGGCCTTCCTAGACTGCAAGGGTTTTCAATCACGCTGAAAAGGGATGATAAAATCCCAAAACAAAAAGTCGTTCTGGGATTTTATCAACAATCTGAAAGGCCCGCTTTTCGCGGGCCTCTTTTCTCAAACTGGATTATTTTGCTTCGCTGTAAAGGCGGGCAACTTCATCCCAGTTCACGACGTTCCAGAATGCTTTAATGTAATCTGGACGGCGGTTTTGGTAATTCAGGTAGTATGCGTGCTCCCATACGTCAAGACCTAAGATAGGGGTCTTGCCTTCTGAAAGAGGAGAATCTTGGTTTGGCGTGCTTGTGATTTCAAGCTCTCCGTTATTGACAACAAGCCATGCCCAGCCGGAGCCGAAACGGCCAGCTGCTGCAGCGGCAAAGTCTTCTTTGAATTGATCGAAGCTGCCGAATTTGCTGTTGATCGCTTCTGCCAATTCACCAGTCGGAGCGCCTCCTCCGTTTGGAGAAAGAAGTTTCCAGAACAATGAGTGGTTGGCATGTCCACCGCCATTGTTGCGGACAGCTGTGCGGATGTTTTCCGGTACAGCATCAAGGTTTGCAACAAGCTCTTCAACAGATTTGCTTTCAAGATCCTGTTTGCCTGCCACCGCTTCGTTCAATTTTGTAACATATGTGTTATGGTGCTTCGTATGGTGAATATTCATCGTCTCTTTGTCGATGTGAGGTTCTAACGCATCGTAAGCATAAGGTAATTCTGGAAGTTTGTAAGCCATATCAATTCCTCCTTAATTTGTATGTATTGAAATGCCGCCTTTAGCAAGCCTTTCCTCTTTCAATGTATCAAAAGAAAAGGCTTGTTTCAATGGAAATGCTCACAAAATGATCACAGTTGCATTTCAAGCGCTCACTAAACTTTATCCTTTTCCCCTTCTTTTTAAACATGGACGGGAAAATTTTAGAGCACGGTATATAAAAAGTAGCCGATCATTATCAGCTGAATCACACTTTTCGCAAAAACGCCTGAAATAAATCCGATCAATGAACCGATCCCGATTCTGGCTGCTGTTTTCAAATCCTTCTGATGGACAATCATCTCACCCGCCAAGGCCCCGACAAACGGCCCCAAAATAATGCCCGCCACAGGTATCACAAAAGGGCCGATCAAAAGGCCGATTGTGCTGCCCCATATCGCCGCCCTGCTGCCGCCGAAGCGCTTAATACCGAGGAGATTTGCAATATAGTCAGCAGCAAACAATACGGCTGTAAAAATGCCTTCAATGATCCAAAACAGGTAGGAGTAATGCCCGAATGTAAATAAAAAACCGTATAGCACAAAGCCGGCTACGATGAAAACGACGCTCGGAATGATGGGATAAACAAGGCCGATGAACGCAATGACGAACATCGCCGCAATGATGATCCAATATAAAACATCCATCCGAATCTCCTCCAATCGATTGTGATGCTTCATATTATACCCATTTTTCCAAAAGGAAACTTCCAGAGTCCCTGTTGATCGATAAGTTTTCTTGTATTCGTCCTTTTGTGACGATACAATAATGCAGATACATTATAGAAAATAGGAAGTGAAAAACGAATGAATTTATTTCAGCGATTTTTTAAAAGTACATATTCCCCTCACTCGATTGGCAAAATGCGTTTCCAAGGCATAGGGAAAACGATTTTATACGTATTTTTGCTCAGCATCATTGCCGCTCTCCCGAACCTTTACCATATCAGCAGCGGAGTGGTGAATACAATGAACAGCTTTCAGTCAGCTGTAAAAGAATTCCCCGCTTTCTCCATAAAAGACGGCTCACTGCAAACAGATGCAAAGAAAGCGATTGAATCACAGTCATTCGGATTTGTCATCGTTTTTGATCCGAGCGGCTCTTATAAAACAAAGCAGATCGAAGACAAACGGAATTCCGTCGGCATTCTGAAAGATAAGTTTGTCATCGCCATTGACGGCCAAGTTCAGGAAATGCCGTACACCATGCTTCCCGAAGACATGTCCAAGGACGATATCCTTTCTTTAGTTGATCAAAATAAATCGGTGATTGTTCCCGTCTTATGCGTTCTGCTGTTTTTGGCGACAGCAGCCGGAAAATTCATTGATGTCTCGGTTCTTGCCGTCATCGGGCTGATCATTCGCAATGGACAGAAGAAAATGCTCTCCTATAAGCACCTTTGGGTGATGTCTGCTTATTCGATCACGCTCGCGACCGTGTTTTTTGTAATTATGGACGCGCTGGAGGCGGTGGTTCCAAGTCAGTTCCTCCTGAACTGGTTTGTGAACTTTATCATCCTGTTTCTCGCCATTAAAGAGACTCCGTCTTCTAAAGCAGCAAGGTAAAACGGGCAGGAGCAAATTTATTGTCATGTTGAAAGAGGGACAAGCGTAACATAATAAAAAATGCACGAAATGGGGACAAATCAGATGAAACGTGTGATTGTGCTGTTTTCGATTTTGCTCGCCCTGTTCATTGTTTATTATGACTTGAAATCAGGCACCATCCCTCAAAACGCCTTGCCGGCTTCAACCATGGCAGCAGAAGCTCCGGCTGCAAGCCTGCAATATAAGACCGTTACCGTCAAACCCGGACAGACCGTATTTTCAATCATCGGGAACAGCGCCGTTCCGGCCGACAAAATAGCCGAAGATTTTGAAGCGCTGAATCCGAATGTGAAGGCGAGCCGCATTCAAGCAGGCATCACCTACAAGTTTCCCGTTTATCCTGAATAAGCGTTAATTTCTTGTCAGTTTCATGAACGGGCTGTTACAATAAGACTTGTAAACGATTTGGTATAAGAAAAGGAGCAACCGCCTCCGAATTATACTTAAGGAGCGAATTCAAGTGAGTGAAATCACACATCGTACAAAAACGCGTCCCGTTAAAGTGGGACCTTTAACAATAGGCGGCAATAACGAAGTCGTCATTCAAAGCATGACAACAACAAAAACACATGACGTTGAAGCAACCGTCGCCGAAATCAACAGACTCGCGGAAGCGGGATGTCAAATCGTCCGCGTCGCCTGTCCTGATGAACGTGCTGCAGACGCGATTCCTGAGATCAAAAAGCGGATATCCATCCCTCTTGTCGTGGATATTCATTTCAACTATAAATTGGCTTTAAAAGCGATCGAAGGCGGAGCCGATAAAATCCGCATCAATCCGGGAAACATCGGCCGCCGCGAAAAGGTTGAAGCGGTGGTCAATGCAGCGAAGGAAAAGGGCATTCCAATCCGGATCGGCGTCAATGCAGGCTCTCTGGAAAAACGAATCCTTGAGAAATACGGCTATCCGACAGCAGACGGCATGGTCGAAAGTGCACTGCACCACATTAAAATTCTTGAAGATCTCGATTTCCACGATATCATCGTCAGCATGAAGGCGTCTGATGTCAATCTGGCGATTGAAGCGTACGAAAAAGCGGCAAAAGCATTCGATTATCCGCTTCATTTAGGCATCACCGAATCGGGTACGCTGTTTGCCGGTACGGTGAAAAGCGCCGCCGGTCTCGGCGCGATCCTTTCAAAAGGAATCGGCAATACATTGCGGATTTCTTTAAGCGCGGACCCGGTCGAAGAAGTAAAAGTCGCCAGGGAGCTCCTGAAATCTTTCGGGCTCGCTTCCAATGCAGCGACATTGATTTCCTGCCCGACTTGCGGCCGGATCGAAATCGATTTGATCAGCATCGCCAATGAAGTCGAAGATTATATCGCTAAAATCAAGGCGCCGATCAAAGTTGCCGTTCTCGGCTGTGCCGTCAACGGTCCCGGAGAAGCGCGCGAAGCCGATATCGGGATTGCCGGCGCACGCGGCGAAGGCCTCCTGTTCCGCAAAGGCGAAATCGTCCGGAAAGTGCCTGAGGAAACGATGGTCGAGGAATTGAAAAAAGAAATCGACAAGCTCGCCGAAGAGCATTATGCCAAACAAGCGGCCGAAAAAGAAAAATTAAACACATAATCAAAAAGCTTGACGGATATCCGTCAAGCTTTTTCCGTTAGAAAAACGGGGTGATGAATATGCCAAGCACCAAGGAAACTGCACCGATACCCATTGCCCATGCTCCTAAGCCAGCTGCTCCTTGTCTTCTGGCTATATAACCGACAATGATCCCTGCAATTCCTAACAGCACTGGAAGCATAAACAAGGAAATAATCGAAAGCGCAAGCGCGATATACCCGGTTACGCGTCCGCCGGCAGCATCGGCATCGTTACGCGCGTCACCGTTGTCCCTGTTATCCGTACGATAAGTCGGGGCAACTTCTGCTGCTGTTTCTTCTAAAAAGTCATCATTATCTAAAGTCGCATCGACTAGGTCAGCATCATAACCGGCCCGGTTACGACCGCGAACATTTTGATCTCTTTCCATTCGATATCCCCCCTCTTTAATCCATAAAGGAGCATTTATAGTTTAAGCATTTTAGCCCGATTCATGTTTGCTAAACTTTACTGTAAATGTTAAAAGATTATGATACACTGGAGGAATGGATGATAAGGAGTGTGGACATGTTACATTTAGGAATCGATATTGATGGAACGATCACTGCCCAGGATACTTTTGTTCCCTATTTGAACGAGTCGTTCAGCCTCTCCATTACATTGGAAGATATTAAGGAATATGACTTAACAAAGCTGCTGAATATATCCCAGGAAGATTTTTGGAAATGGATGAACGAAAACGAGCCCCGCATCTATCAGGAAGCATTGCTGGCTCAATATGCCAAACAGACGCTGGATGAGCTGAAAAAGCAGCATAAGCTGATATACATTACGGCAAGAAGACACCATCTGGAGGATATCACCTTTGATTGGTTCGAGAAACGCGACATTCATTATGACCATATAGAACTTGTCGGCGGTCACGATAAACTGGAAGCCGTCTTCAGGCATAAGATCGATGTTTTCTTTGAGGACCACCACGGGAATGCAACCATGATTGCAAAAGAAGCAGGCATTCCGGTTCTGTTGTTTAATACGCCGTATAATCAGCTTCCGATCGATTCAAACATCGTCAGAGTCGACAGCTGGCTTGAAGCCGCCCAATGGCTGAAAAAGAACGAGAAAATGATTAAAGGCGCAAAAAGCATGTAAGATAAAGTCTCTTACATGCTTTTTGCGTTAAAAAGGCATATGGCTTTTTAACGCCATATGCCGCTTTTCTTTACTGCGCTTCTGCGCTTTTTTCTTCGCATCGCGGGCACGTTCCGTAAATTTCAAACTTGTGGCCGCTGATCTGGTAGCCGTCAAGATCGTCTGTCAGCTTTTCCATCGGGCATAGCTCGATTTCCTTCGTTTTGCCGCATATCATGCAAATAAAATGATGGTGGTGATGAGCAGAAGAACATTTAAAGCGAAACAGCTTTTCACCGGAAAGCTCAGTCGTTTCCAAAATGCCGAGTTCTTCAAACAGCGACAAATTCCTGTAGATCGTATCAAAGCTTAACCCTGGATAATCATCGTTTAAAGCGGAAAGGACATTTTTCGCCGTTAAATATTTATCAGAATCACTAAACAGCTGAAGCATATCCTCCCGTTTGCTTGTATATTTATATCCTTTTTCCTTCAGTAAATCAAGCGCTTCCTGTACGTTCACGGCGAATCCTCCTTTTGATTTTATTATAACTGATGCACAGTATCAGGATAAAGATCGACAGCATCACGATTGTTCCCCCCGGCGCAAGATCGAGATGATAAGCAAGCACCAGGCCGACGATGACGGAAAGTTCACCGAATAGAATCGATAAGAAGATCGCCTGCTTAAACCCCTTGGCAATGCGCATGCTCGCAGCGACAGGGAGCGTCATCAGCGCTGAAACGAGAAGCGTACCGACGATTCTCATAGAGGCGGCGATAACAAGCGCAACGATCAAAATAAATATAAAATGAATCCACTTTGCGGAAATCCCCGAAGCTTTAGCATGCTCTTCATCAAACGACAGAAGAAACAGCTCTTTAAAAAGGGAAAACACCACAATCAAAACGGCCGCGGAAATTCCGACGATCACCAGCATGTCTTCCCGCGAAACAGCGCTGACGCTGCCGAATAGATAGCTGAACAGATCCGTATTAAATCCGTCCGCAAGCGAAATAAAAATAACGGAAATCCCGATTCCCCCCGACATGATAATCGGGATCGCCAGCTCCTGATAATGTTTATAAACCGTTCTCAGCCTCTCGATAATCAAAGATCCGGCAACGGAAAACGCCATTCCGAAATAGATCGGGCTGACGCCGGCGAGCACTGCAAACTGTTTGCCTGCATACAGGCTCGCTGCTATGCCGGCTAAAGAGACGTGGCTGAGCGCATCTGCGATCAGCGACAGGCGCCTGACAACGATGAATACACCGAGCAAGGGCGCGATGAGGCCGATTAATATTCCTGAAATAAAAGCGTTTTGCAAAAACTCATAATGAAAAAAAGGTGTCAGCATTATTCGTGTCCTCCATGATGATGGTGATTGTGGCTGATGGCTTGAACATCATGCCCGTAAAATTGAGACAAGTCTTGATCTGTCATGGACTCAAACTCTTCTGTATTGCCGTGAAAATGAAGATGTTTATTCATGCAGGCAACGTGTGTGACTTTATCGGAAACCGTGCCGACATCATGGGTGACAAGAATGAGTGTAATGCCTTTTTCACGATTCAACTTCTCCAGCAGCTTGTAAAACCCTTCAACTGTTTTTTGATCGACTCCAACCGTCGGCTCGTCAAGAATGAGCAGCTTCGGTTCGCTCACAAGCGCTCTCGCGATGAAAGTTCTTTGCTGCTGTCCCCCCGAAAGCTCGCCGATGTTCCTGTCTTTCAGGGACGTGATGCCGACGGCTTCGATCGCTTCATCCACCTTTTGCTTATCGGCTTTGGACATGCGTCTGAATAAGCCGAGCTTCGCTGTTAAACCGCTTGCCACCACTTCATATACGGAAGCGGGAAAACCGGTGTTAAAGCTGTTTGCTTTTTGGGATACAAAGCCGATTTTGCTCCAGTCCTTAAATTTTCTGAGAGGGACGCCGAACAAATTAAGTTCGCCTGTCTGCGGCTTAATCAGCCCCAGAATGCATTTCAGCAATGTCGTCTTTCCCGATCCGTTTGGACCGACCAAGCCGAGAAAAGTCCCTTCTTCAATGTTTAAATTGATATCTTCTATCACATTTCGATGATCATAGGAATATGATACATGCTTCATTTCAATAATAGGTTGTTTCAATACGTTCACCTTCAACTTCTCCAGAATCATTACGATTTATCGCACAAAAAGAAAATGGCAGCCGAAAAGCAGCAAGCCATTTTCACGATTGACCAGTTCATCTTTAAATTATACATATAAACTAAAAAAAAGTAAATGAAAGCCTAATGGATGGCATTTTTGAACTTTCCTCCACGCGTTTCGTGCGTGTCCATAATCGTTATAAAAGCATTGTGATCAATATTGAAAACAATCGATTTCAGCTTTGTCACTTCAAGCCTGGTCACAACGGCATAAATCACCTCTGTATCCTCATCGGAATAGCCGCCTTTCCCTTTGAGCTTTGTCGTTCCCCTGCCGAGGCGATGCAGCAGCGCATCGGAAATCTCCTCGTATTGATCTGAAACGATGATGACCGCTTTCGTCTCATCAAGCCCTTGAATAACGGCGTCGATCGTCTTCATCGCAATATAGTACGTCATAACCGAAAACATAGCCTGCTCAAGGCCGAATACAAAGCTTGCCCACGTAAAAATAAAGACATTGACGAACATGACAAATTCGCCGACTGAAAATGGCAGCTTTTTCGTAAGCAAAATGCCGAGTATCTCAGTTCCATCCATAGAACCGCCGTTACGAATAACAAGCCCTACGCCGAATCCGAGCAGAAGACCGCCGAATACGGCTGCCAGAACGGGCTGAGTCGTAACCCCTTCTACATGATGCAACAAGGTTTCAATAATTGATAAGCTGATGATTCCGATCAGGGTTGAAATTAAGAACGTTTTTCCGATGTGCTTGTAGCCTGAAAACATAAACGGAATGTTAAGAACGACAACGAGCAGTGCGAAGTTGATATACGGAGTATCTATAAAAATGTAGTCCAATATTAGTGAAATGCCGATAATGCCCCCGTCAATGATGTTGTTCGGCACTAAAAATAATTCGATGCTGGCGGCTGCACAGGCAGCCCCGACGAGAATCATGACGATCCGAAACGCCACTTTGACCGCTGATTCTTTTTTATGCTGTTTTATGGTATTTGCCATTCTGTCTCTCCTTTTTCCAAACTGGCCAAACTGTCCCTTATCATCATATCATTTAACAGACTGAAATAAAAAAATGACACATTTTTAATTTTACGCCATACATTAGTTCAGAGGGGAGGAATGGACGTGATTTTATTTCAAAAAATCGTGCTGCAGCGTTTAAATCAGGTCACGGCTGACGAGGTGCTGAAGTACGCTAAACAATACGGAATTCATGTAACAAGAAAACAGGCGCTTGAAGTGGAAAAGCTTGTGAAAGGAAAAAACATCAATATTTTTAATGAGGAAGAACGCAATAAACTGCTCAAGCAGGTGGAAGCGGTCACTTCAAAAGAAGCGGTGCAGCTCTTGAACCAGCTATTTTCTCAATACGTATCATAAAAAAAGGGGAGCTGATACGCCCCCCTTTTTTATTGCTGCTTGATTTTTTCCAGCAGCCCTTCGTCAAACTGTTTATTTTTAAGCATTTCAATTTCAAACCGGTATGGCGGCTTTTTGTTCTTTTTATCTTCTCCTACATAAGGCGTTTCAAGGATTTTCGGAATATCTTTCAGCTGATCGTGGTGGACGATGTATTGAAGCGCATCAAAACCGATTTCTCCGAATCCGATGTTTTCGTGCCGGTCCTTTCTCGCGCCTCTGACATTCTTGCTGTCATTAATATGAAGCACTTTTAAACGGTCGATTCCGACGATCTTATCGAATTCGTTTAAGACACCGTCAAAGTCGGATACGACATCGTAACCCGCGTCATGGGTATGGCATGTATCGAAGCAGACGGATAAATGTTCATTGTGTGTAACGCCGTCGATGATCTGTGCCAACTCCTCAAACGTCCGTCCGCATTCTGAACCTTTGCCGGCCATCGTTTCCAAAGCGATCTGCACATTCTGATTCGGGTCGATGACCTCGTTCAATCCTTCGATGATTTTTTGAATGCCCGCTTCTGCGCCTGCACCTACATGAGCTCCCGGGTGAAGAACGATTTGTCTGGCGCCGATCGCCGACGTCCTTTCAATTTCAGAACGCAGGAACTCGACACCGAGCTCAAATGTGGCCGGATTTGTTGTATTGCCGATATTGATAATATACGGGGCATGAACGACGATATCAGAGATGCCGTTCTCCTCCATATGGGCTCTTCCTGCTTCAATATTTAAATCCTCGATTTTTTTCCTGCGCGTGTTTTGCGGCGCTCCCGTATAGATCATAAATGTATTGGCGCCGTAGGAGCTTGCCTCCTGACTGGCCGCAAGCAGCATATGTTTTCCGCTCATTGAGACGTGTGAACCGATTTTCAACAAAACTGTTTCCCCTACTTTCCTTTTCTAAATTGCTTTCTTTTTTGCTGTCTTTTTATTTTATTGATTTCCGTCTGCATTTTCTTCTTATATCCTGGCTTGACTTTTCTCGGTTTTTTCACAAGCCGCTTGGCGGCCTCATCCGTTTCATCAGGCGTTCTTTTTCGGTTCTGCCGGCGCTTGCGGTCATCGATCTTTTTCCACTCGCCTTTTTCAATCCTCATGTTTTCAAACACGATTCCCATCTGTTCAAGCTTCACAAGTGCATCTTCGTCAGATGTATCATAAAACGTCATCGCTGTTCCGGATGTTCCGGCGCGCGCTGTACGGCCGACGCGGTGAACGTAAAAATCAAGATCGTCTGGCAGTTCATAGTTAATGACATGGCTGATGCCTTTAATATCGATTCCCCTTGCAGCCAAATCAGTGGCTATGATATAGGTGAATTCCAGATCGCCGATTTGCTTCATCACTTTTTTTCGTTCCCGCGGCGTAAGCCCTCCGTGAAGAAGTCCGACTTTCATCCCTTTGTCCGTCAGGTATGCGGCGATTTCGTCAGCCGTTGTTTTTGTATTGGCAAAAACAATCGCCAAATACGGATTTAAATGGGTCATAACCTCGAGCAGCAGCTCATTTTTATCCCTGTGTCTGGAAGGTATCAGCACGTGTTCGATTTTTTCGGCCGTGATGTGCTTCGGCTCAACATGCGCATACCTCGGATTGGCCATATACTTTTTCAGGAAAGGCTTTAATTTTTCTGGAATCGTTGCGGAAAATACGAGCATCTGCAAGCCTTCAGGCATATGCGACCCGATAAAATCGACATCTTCCAAAAATCCCATATCAAGCATTAAGTCCGCCTCGTCGATAACGAGCGAACCGGCTTTATGAACATCGAGCGCCTGCTCCCTGATCAGATCTGCAATCCGCCCCGGCGTACCAACCACCAGATGGGGCTGTGTTCTTAATTTGTCAATCGATTTTTGTTTATCGGTACCGCCGATGAAACATTTCGAACGAACCGCTTCATCAGGCCCTAAAAACTTGGTGATTTTCAGGACTTCCTGATGAATCTGGTTGGCGAGCTCCCTTGTCGGAGCCGTAATCACGACTTGAACGAACTCTTTTTCAAAATCGATCCTGCTTAAGAGCGGGAGCAGATAGGCATGCGTTTTTCCCGTACCTGTCTGCGACTGTCCGATCGCGCTCTCCCCTTTCAGCGCCGCAGGAATTAACCGCTTCTGAATATCAGTCGGCTCATAAAATCCCAAGTCGTGAACAGCCTCTATAATAAACGGCTTTAAATCGTACATTTCAAATTTCGTTTGTTTCATTTTCCCAACTCCTTCTTGGAAAGCCTTTATTCCGGCGCTCCAAGCTTTATCCTATATGGCTGAATTGTGCGCTTATGTATCCTTTTTTATGCCGCACTGCTTAAAAAAAGGCTGATATCATGTCCATCATTAAATTATAACTGATCCTGCGGAAAAAAACCATCACCCCCGCCCTATTCGGGCCGGCGGCAAAGGCACTTTGCCACCGTTGGTGCATACCCTATCAAGAGAAGGATTTTGAAAGGAGGTACAAGTATGTTTCAGCAACAGCCGATGAGAAATCAGCCAGGACCGCAGATGCCGCAAAGGCCCGGCAGAGCCTTGATGCCGAGACATCCGGGGATGAGAATGCAGCCCCCTCAAGCGCAGCAGCGCGGCCTGCAGCAAATGTTTCAGCCGATGGGCGCCGCCCAGGAGCAAGCAGGGGCGCGAGGAGCCGGCGGGATTCAGGGTTTGCTCTCGAAAATCCTTCCTGGATCTGCCGCGTCCGGGGGAACAGGAGCAGGCCTCGGCGGAACCGGAAGCGGCCTTGGAGGCATTCAGGGTCTTGCCAATCCGGCTACCATTTCAAACATGCTCGGCAATGTTCAAAAAGCGCTCGGTGTAGCCCAGCAAGTAACGCCGATGATTCAGCAATACGGACCTCTCGTCCGCAATCTCCCCGGCATGGTGAAAATGTTCAGACAGCTGAATTCCGATGATACTGAAGTGGAGGACAGCGAACAACAAAAAGGCGAACCGGACAACAAGACCGAAACGAGCGGCGAAAAGAAAGAAGAAATAAAAGTGTCTTCCAAAACACCCGAAAAATCCAAAGCCGAAGAAATCAGAAAAAAACGGAGCCGTTCAGCCCCTCCGTCTGCAAAAAGAAAAACCGGAGGATCAAAACCTAAACTGTATGTATAACATTCTTTGATATCTCCTGCGGGATCAGATATAATGAGGTCTATAGAGACTGCAAAAATAAGCCGTTTTTTACGGCTTTTTATCATGCCCGGCTCTTACTTCTTTATAGGAGGACTAAGAATGAACGTAATTAAAATATCGCCGCGCGGCTATTGCTACGGTGTCGTCGACGCCATGGTCATCGCAAAAAACGCGGCTCTCGATAAAAGTCTGCCGAGACCTATATATATTTTAGGAATGATCGTTCACAATAAACATGTCACCGACGCATTTGAAAAAGAGGGCATTTATACGCTTGACGGTCCGAACCGGCTTGAGATTTTGAATCAGGTCGACAAAGGAACGGTGATCTTCACCGCTCACGGCGTTTCGCCCGAAGTCCGTAAAATAGCTGAGGATAAAGGTCTTGTCGCGATTGACGCCACCTGCCCTGATGTGACAAAAACACACGATTTAATCCGAAAAATGAAAGCGGAAGGCTATCACGTCATCTACATTGGAAAAAAAGGACACCCGGAGCCTGAAGGAGCGGTCGGTGTCGCCCCGGATATCGTTCATCTTGTCGAAACCGAAGAAGACGTGGAAAGGCTGGACATTGAAGCGGAGAAACTGATTGTCACGAACCAAACGACGATGTCCCAATGGGATGTCCATGATATTATGGAAAAAGTAAAAGAAAAATATCCGGATGTTGAATTCCACCAGGAGATTTGTCTGGCCACCCAGGTGCGTCAGGAAGCGGTGTCCGAACAGGCGAAAAAAGCCGACTTGACAATCGTTGTCGGCGATCCGAAAAGCAATAACTCGAATCGCCTCGCCCAGGTCTCCGAGGAAATCGCAGGCACGAAAGCATACCGGATCGGCGATTTAAGCGAATTAAAGCTGGAATGGCTCGACGGCGTGGAAACCGTCGCTGTAACGGCCGGCGCATCGACCCCGACTCCGATTACAAAAGAAGTCATCCGCTTTTTAGAACAATTCGATCGTGAAGATCCTTCCACATGGAAGATCAGTCACGAAGTACCTCTTCAAAAAATCTTGCCTAAAGTAAAAGCAAAAACCTGAAGCATCCATCGCTTCAGGTTTTGTTTTTATAAAAATGTAAACGGGTTCGTATTTGTATCTGATGGAAAGACGGCGACATTGTATTTTTTCTTTCGGCACATCGCCGTCAGCTTTTTCGCAACTCCGTTTTTCATGATTTGTTCGGCATAATGTCCAGGGTCGACCACATTCAGCCCGATCATCATGGCATCGTGCGCTGTATGGAAATAAAGATCTCCTGTTACATATACATCGGCGCCCATACGTTTTGCATGATGGATGTATTTATTGCCGTCGCCGCCTAATACAGCGACCTTCTTCACTTTCGCATCAGACTTGCCCACCATCCGCGCTCCGTTTGCCTCCAGCTTTTCTTTCACATAACGGGCAAATGCTTCGAGTGTCATCTCTTCATTCAATTCACCGATACGGCCCAGCCCTTTTCGAAGCGGACTCTGCTCGACGGGATAAATATCAAAGGCCACTTCTTCATACGGATGAGCCTCATTCATCGCTTTGATCACGGATTTTTCAATACCTGACGGATAAACGGTCTCGATTCTTACCTCTTCGACCCGTTCAAGCTCGCCCCGCTTGCCGATAAAAGGATCGGCTTCAGACAGCGGCTTGAAGCTGCCGACTCCTTCTGAAGAAAACGCACAGTGGCTGTAGGCGCCGATATGACCGGCTCCGGCGTCTCCAAGCGCTGCGCGCACCTGTTCTTCATAATCTTTCGGGACATAGACGGCGAGTTTTTTCAGCGGCTCTTCGTAGGTTGGAACGAGCACTTTTGTGTTCTTTAATTCCAGCGCTTCCGCAAGCATGTCGTTGACACCGCCGTCAGCAACATCGAGATTTGTATGAGCCGCATAAACGGCGATATCATGCTTGATGCACTTTTCGATCAGCCTTCCGCCGGGCTGGTCTGTGATGACATGTTTCAGCGGCCTGAAAACAGGCGGATGGTGCGCAATGATTAAGTCAACGTTCTTTGCAATCGCTTCATCAACCGTTTCTTCGAGAACATCTAGCGTGACCATGACATTGGACACCGTTTTGTTCAGCGTGCCGATTTGCAGGCCGATTTTATCGCCTTCAACGGCGTATGACTTTGGTGAAAATTGTTCAAACAATTGGATGATTTCATGCCCGTTTATCGTTTTTGTCATCTTCTAAGTACCTCCTTTAAGACCTCTATCCGTTTTGACAGTTCAAGCAATTTTTGTTGATTTTCTGCACTCGGAAGAGCCGCTTCAATTTGTTGATAGATGTTTTCCGTATGTTTCAGTTCTTGCGACCATTTTTTGATAAAAACAGCATTTTTTTGTTTGGCCAAAAATGGGCCGACAAGCATGCCTGCCGCAAAGGAAATCCCATCGTAAGCCGCATCCCGATCGCCCGCTTCCGCGACGAGAACCTCATAGTACTTGCCGTCTTCTTCAAGGATTTCTTCATTGATCAGTGCATAGCCTTCCTGATAGAGCCATTCTCTAATATGGTGAGCGTGGATATTCGGCTGTAAAACCAAACGTTCCTTACCTGAGAGCTTATCCTTGCCCGCTTTTAGAATGTGAGCAATGAGCGAGCCTCCCATTCCGGCAATCGTGATCACATCAGCTTCGCCCTTTTCAATCACTTCAAGCCCGTCGCCTTTCCTTACGGATATGAGCGGACTTAATTGCAATTTCTCAACCTGCTGCTTCGCAGAAAGAAAAGGACCATCTGTGATTTCTCCGGCGATCGCGGCACTTGCCAGTCGATTCAGCACACAAAAGCAAGGCAAATACGCATGATCAGACCCGATATCAGCCACAACCGCCCCTTTTGTTATGTATTTCGCCACAGTCTGCAGCCTTTTCGATAACTTCAATTCATTCACAATTATCACAACTTTTCTAGATTCATTTTTCCTTTACTATCATATAAAAAATCGCTTTAGTTTCCAAGCTGGAACAGCAAATCAACATTTTACTCGATCAATTTTTGATTTTCTCTGTAGTACGCACGTAAAGCATGAGTCTCAAGATCCGCGAGCCGAACCGGAATCGGCAGCCTGCTTTCTCGATTGACCAAGCTCATTGCGATGTCATAACTGCTGTCTAAATCAATCAAATGTCCGCATGATAGAAATATCGGTTTGACATCTTGCCTTGTCCGCACCGCACGTCCGTAGACTTCGCCATCAATTACAATATCAGTATAAGCACCGAAATTATTATCAGGCATCACAAAATCAGTTTGTTTTATTTTCAAGTAAGTTTTCGCAATGCCGATCGTTGGCTTTTCGAGAAAAAACGCCGCATGTGTCGCAATCCCCATATGGTTAAAATGGAGATAGCCATTCCCGTCAAATAAAAAAACATCCGGTTCAATCGTCAGCTTCTTAGCCGCCTTAATAATAAGCGGCAGCTCCCTAAAAGCAAGAAACCCCGCGATATAAGGCACAGCGATTTTTCCTGCACTATGTACTTTTTCAATGACACGCTTCGTATGAAAATCCAGCACGATGATACTGCAGACACCAAACGCTTCACCATCTTCCTCCCAATAAGCTAAATCAACCCCCGCACAGGTTTGCAGAGCGTCTTTACTGATGGAGTTTACTAGATTGATATGTTTTTTTAGTTTTGTTTGTATCGTTAAGAAGTCATTTTCTTGGTTTAAATTAAAATCGTGTATGTTGTTGATGTTCATCTTTAAAAACCAACTTTCTATCATCCCATTTTTCAAAGCGCCTTTAGCCAGATCATATCTAAATTGTTCAGTTCATTCAAAGTTATTGATTCATACCGGGATAAGCCGGGACAGCAAGATGTCTTATAGAATGATCAGCATATAAAAAAGAACCCCTCAACAAGCAAAAAATTGGGAGCTCTGTTTGTCTTTTTGTAAATCGAAGTATTTTCTAATTATTCATTATTATTCTTTATTTCTCAGCTTCATCGTCATACTGTTTACACCCTCAAAAACAGCGTCCCGTATGATTTCAGTGTAATTCTCATAACTGTCGCTTTTGGCTTTAATGATATCTAAAACTTGTTTAAATTGTCCATCTATGATAATCGTAATGCCTTCGACCTTTTCACCTGTCTGATCATTCACAAATTCCTCATTTAACATGGTTACCGTATCATTACTATTCATAAGACACTCTCCTATCTTTTTGAAAATAAATTTTTCCCTTTATGATTGATCCAATACTTTTGATTTGTAGGAACTAGATTTGTAAAGTCCTCATAAATTCCGATCCAGTGATTCGGTACATATTCTTCATAAGATGCCGGCTCTGGGTATATGGAATACAACTTTTTTTGACTAAAATCTAACAAATCATCGGCTGGCTATTTATATTTATGTTCGGCTGCTTTTTGAAGTGTGGCTTCGATGTGGTCCACTAATTTTTCCGGCCTTCTCGTTTCCATGTCTTCTAACGGGTTTTCCCAGTCTAGATTTTTTATTAACAGCATATAAAAGGTGCCTGAAGGATCAATATCTATGTACCAGCCGACATCTAAAGTCAAGCGGCTTTCTTTATGCTCCAACTGCAATAATGATGACGTAAAGTTGAACCAGTCATCACTGTCTTCCTCTAACTGATCTGGATCGATATCAATTAGTTTATTATAAGAGACAGTCCATCCTTGAGGAACTCTCAGACGTAAATAGTCAGGAGGGCCTTCAAAAATAAAAATGTTCCCTCCAAATGCCGCCGCTTCTATTTTCCAAATGATCCGTTCCAATTCGTCCACTAACTGCCGGCGATCTTCAACATTGATTGTGTCAATCGTTTCTCCATGATTGTCACAAATATGTATAAGATAATCATCATGGCCTTTAATGATTTTGACCGCAGCATGATATCTTTGTTTTTCTAATTCTATTAATTTGGTATTTGGTTCAACTGTTTCTTGTGTGACGGTTAAATCATGATATTTAACGAACCAGCCGCACGGTATATTTATAGGTTCTAATGATTTTATGGAATTAGACAAATCGTTCACTCCTGATTTTCTATTATAAACTGTTGATTTGTTTTCTGCTATATCTCTGTATTTTTGCTCAGGGATTTCCTGTAACTCTAAACTTTAAACATCCTTTTCTAATTTGATAAGTTCTAATTCACTAAGGTTAATAAAATAGGAGAGCTGTAGTTAATTTTGTATTTGTAATTCCTTTAATATCTTTTTCCTCAAATCACTCGCAATATCTCCATTTATGTAATCGTCCAGCAAAGAATTTATTTTCTGAATATAATTATCTGCATCTTCTATACATTTTTCAAAACAGTCAATAAAATGGTCCACTAATGTGTCATCAACTAAAGTAATTGGTTCTGGGTAATATTTAACCCCTTCTCGTTCAAATGCTTTTTTACTAGTGTATGCAACTGCATCAATCATACAGTTCCAAGCTGCGACATCTATTTCATTATCTGACATCTCTTGAATTATAGTTATACCATTTTTCTCATTATCCAATAAATCATAAAGAATATCCCCAATATCATTTTTATCGTTTATCCACTCCCAACATTTTTCTAGAATTTCCTGGGCAAACATTTGGTCTTCCTTTCGGGAAAATACCGACGAAACTTTTTCTGAAAGCCCAAGAAAAAATATTACTTTATCGTCTTCTGTGAAACGATCGAAGTTTGTATCAGTCATCATTTTAACCTCCAACTAATCAATATCCTTTTCATTTTTAATCTTTAGATTAAGTCACAGTTTACCTTAATGCTTTCATCAATTTCCTTCCGATGTTACAAAGACTTTCAACGTTTTTGAGGCTTTGTAGGGGTCAAGCGCGTATTCACGATGGTGTTTTGCCGTTTTTTGCGATTTGATATTTTATTAATATCATCGTCGAGTGTCCAATCCGTAGCTTGGATATTCAGCTTTCTTATTTCTATTCTAACTATTAAGTAAAAAATCTTGAAAAGCATACAGCTAATCAAGACTTGAAATTGATTATATTTATTTTTTCTTATTCGTTGCTACTAGATGGGACAAAGACAATAAATTCCCCTTTAGGATATGTTCCCTTCCAACCGCAAGGCCATCCGCCTTCTTTATATATCTCAAAAACCTTTTCATAAAAATTATTTGTTTTTCCATTGACCAACCGATTTAAAGCACACATTGTGAGGTCTCCTTCAATCTCCTCATGAATATCTACATAATCAAACGGAAGAAAATTTTCAGAGTAATTTTCATAGTCACCGAAATACTCGTATAATTCATCCTGCTGAGTAGCTAAGTCTAAATCGTATATCTTTTCTACAATATTTTCAGTTCCTAATGACTTAACATTCTCCCACACTGTATCAACTTCATTTAAATCTTGTGACCAAGCAAAATTTTGCGCATCACTAAAACTATTGATTACTTGCAAATTAGGTACATTAAAGTTCTTACTGAAAAACATCTTGTTATTACGAATAAAGCTTATTACTTCTTCGACTAATGGAGTGTTCTTACCAAAATTGATAACCACCTTTCCCATAATTCTTCAGTTGTTCCACCGCTTCTGTTCCAAATAGGGAGCTATGTGTCAGTACTTAACTATTTGCATTAGATGACTGACGGAGGTCCAGTTCAAACTGCCGACACTAAAATACAAAGGACAGTGTCCACAAGCTCTCCTGCTTGGAGCAATCATCATGCTCGTCTTCTTGTCTTTTATGTATGACAAATTGAAATATGAATAATTTTATTTCTTTTTTCAACCATTCACATTAAGAAACCTTGAAAGCTATTGCCAATCAAGGTTTCTATAAAACATATTTTACGTCCCGTCATAACCCGTACAATAAAGCCTTTCGAAAATAGGAATTACTGTTTTCTTAATCAAAATCCATGGTCAAAGTCTATTTCATACAAATCTACCCATTCTATAAAAGTCGGCATTGATTTAGTTCTAATAAACTCATTAATTATCCGGTAAGCTAAACACGATCCACATAACTGCAAGACGGAACCTTCATTGGCTCCCCACCTACTAAATGTTCCACCGTTTCTATTTCAACATTTTATTCATTGGAACTAAGTAGTCTGGATGTCTCATTATAAAGAAACCATATGGTTCATCATAGAAGAAAATTAACCATTCATCACAGCCCTCTACTTCAAGACATGAATCCCCGCTTCCTTGCTTCCAATAATCCTCGCCTTTTTCAAATACAATACTTCTTATAAAATCATCATTCGGATTTTCAATTGGTTCTTCAACCGGTCCATTATACGTGATCATATTAATACCACCTTATTTGGCAGCCTCAATATTAAGTAAAAAATCTTGAACGCTCTTCCTGGAAACTTTCCCCTTACTGTCTTTTTTCAAAAACTTCAAAAAGGCTTTTTCTTTTTGGCCTGGATTTTTAGATAATAAACTAAAGTGACTGTGAAATTCCTCAAATAACTCGTAAGAATCAATAGATTCGATGGTTTCAGGTAAATACTCATCTTTCTGATATTTATATGCTTTGTAAATTGTATAAGATATTGCATCAGCAATACATATCCAAGCATCTAGAGCATCTTCATTTGATTCAAGCTGCATTAAAGTTAAAATCCCTGTGTCATCTAAATTTTCCAGGTAAGTATAAAGATCGTCTGCTTCTATATTCTTGTGTTCAAGCCACTTCCAGCAGGCATCTAGTGCTTCTTTTATATAATTGAAATCATTTGATTGTTTTAATGTAGGAACTATCGCTTCACAAAGTCCTAAATAATATGCAGATTTTAAATCATCATTCAATTCTTCCCATTCTTGAAACATCTACTACACTCCTCAATTAAATATATTCACCATTTTTAATAACTAAATTCAATCTTCCGTTCGGCTTGATTCCTTGAATAGTCTCAGAAGTTACTTCTATCGTCAAATTAGGAAACATCTCACTAAACTGCTTAAATACTCCAGCTGGCACATTCGGATTATTTAGCCCTTGAATACAGGTTGGACAAACCCCTTTAGGATTAGATTGGTGAATTTTTAATGTTCCTGTTATTTCAGCAGGATTTTTTCCTAAAGCTTCTACTTTGCTTATAAAGTCATTTAACACGCCTTCTTCAGCATGTCTTGTTGCACTTGCGATTTTTCCTGGAGATTTGATAGGTCTATCTGGCATTACTGAGTCTAAATCAGGAAGCCCGGCTTCTTTTCTGACTTTAGGCGATCCACCCTCAAACACTAAATTTTCCAAACCTTCCACATCTGTCTTTCCAACCGCAACAGTGTCAGTTTTAGGAACATTCCATTTTTGGCGTAGAACATCTAAATCAGCTTTTCCAACATCTATTTTACTCCCAGTCCTATTGGCTCCCTTACTGACGTTCCCCCCACCACTCACCATCTTCACAATTCCAAGCTCTTTCACCGGCGTTTTCTCAACATTCACGCGGACAATCGGGGTGCCGATGCGGTGGCCTGTTGTGGAGGCCGGCTGTTCGACGTAGACGCGGACGTTTGTCGGAACTTGGAAGGATTTCACCTTTTCAAGGATGTTGTTTCCTTTTTGTACCAGCGCCGCTTTTGGCGATTTTGCGAGCGGAATATTTTTGCCAGGTATTTTGGCCAATGTTTGAGCGCCGTGGTTTGCCGTTTTTGCTACAGCACCAGCGCCGACGAGACTCAAGGCTGCTTCGATCAGGCCTTGTTTCCGCCTCTCTTCAGAAACTTTGTTTCCAAACATGTCCTTGCCCGTGACGGCTTCTGAGAACCCATTTGAAGCGACAAGGCCGTAGGCGCCCATTTCCGTCATTTTCAAGACGTTCAACGTTTTTGAGGCTTTGTAAGCGTCAAGCGCGTGTTCAGCGGCGATGAGTCCTTTTCCTGTTTTATAAATGGCTTTGCCGCCTTTGAAGGCTCGGCCTGCCCAGCCTACGATCGGAATAAATCCTGCTGCCGCCATTGCTCCGGCGGCGACACGCTGGCCGTCTGTCAGCTTTTCTCCTGTGACCGGGTCGACGCCGTCAGCGGCTCTCTTATAATCATAATACCCGCTGACTTCTCCGACAAATGTTCCGGCTGCGTCGAGCGCTTTTAAATACCAAGGCTTGTTCGCTTCTTCTTCTTGTTTTTCCTGAAGCCTGCGCGCTTCTGCCTGTTCATTTTTGAATTCAATATAATTGGCGGCTTGATTTTCGACGTCTATCGTATTTTTATAGATCTCGCTTGAGTGGAACGATTTCAAGCTAAAATACATCGGCGAGGCGGTTTTTCCGTGGCTTGTAGCTTCCATTAGCCCGGAATATTTGCCGAGCACGGCGCTGTCGAGTGCTTGTAAGTTTGTGTATTCGGTCTTGAGCGATTCATCCAGCTGATTAACGGCGTCGATGGTGTTTTGCCGAGTTGTTTGCGCTTTAGACATTTTATCAATATAGTCGTCGAGCGTCCAATTGTCCAAGTCAACGATATCGCTGATGCTCGCGATGATTTTATCCATTTCCAACTTGAGCCCCGAGACGATTTCTGTCGCTTTCAAATCAGCGTTTTTCAGTTCATGATCCAAAAAAGAGATTTCCACATAAGAATCGGACAGCTTTTTGTCCTTTATATCACCCGATATACCTTTAAAAAAAGCAATCTGCGCTTCAACAAGCTTTAACCAGCTGTCTACGATCTCTGCCTGTCCTTTGTAGAAGTCTTTAATGTTGTCGGCACCTTTCCCCTGAAAATCTTCACCTAAATCAGCGACCCCAAGAAACGCTTTTTTGAGCGTCTGCAGTTGATCCTCAAAGGTTTCGTATTGTTTCTTGCGGTTATTCGCTGCTTCAATTAAAGAATGCGCTTCAAATACTTTCATTGAATTGTCCTCTCTAACCTAAGGGCTATTTTCTGGCGATTGCTTTGTCCTGCTCTTTCAGCAAATCGACATTTTCCTTCGTATCCTTTATGTTTTTGTGTACGGCTTTTTTGTAATCGGCCACCATCTGATGTATGTTCTGCTCGCGTTCGTGGCACTTTGTCACATATGTCAATTTATTTTTCCCCGCAGCTTTCGGAGGATTTGGCAGGTCTAGGGCATCGAGCGCCTCTCTTACGGCCTCCAGCTTTTTGATGACCGCTTCATGTTTCAGCTTGATTGTCGTCATTAAAACCAGCTCCAACTGTTTTTGATTGAGCGGAGTTTATCGCTCAACTGATCAACCGCTTTTTCTCCGAGAGAAAGCAAATGATCCGCCTCTTTAGCTGCCGCTCCCGCCAATTCAAGGCTGTGTTTTTCAATTTCCAGCGCGAAAATTTTTCTCTCCAGCTGTGAAATATAGCCTTCGTACTTTCCGTTCACGATGTTGTACATTGATGTATGAGCTTCATCCCGTTCGTCATCAAAATCATTGGCGAAGTCCCCCGTCCAGTGGCTGTTCAGGTGAGGGTGCAAGATTTGTCTGATCTCGACAATCCCGGTTTCGTGTTCTTTCTCAATTTCCTTTTTTGCTGTTTTGACACGTTCAATCCGGCTTTCTACATCAGTCAGCTTTTGGTTAATCGTGCTGTGGATATGATTCAATGTGCTCTCATGACTCATATGATTCACCTCAAGAAATACTCAAATAGACGGATGAAAACAGTGCATCTGCTGCATTCTTTCCATTTATATAATAGTAAAATAGATGCAATCTTACTTAAATAGGGTGGATTGCTTATTTTTTCCCTTGCAAAGATGAGTGCAGTCTTCAGAAAAAGTAATAAAGACCTATTCCTGATAGACGCCGCACCGTCATAAAGGACGAAATCACGGATGCTGAAACAGTTCAAATCACCCTTTCGAGGTGACTCCTCGTCAAGCAAGATCACCCATTTACCGAAAACAGAAAAAGGATTCGCACAAAAGCTCTTATCAAAGCTTTCATTGCGAATCCTTTTGGTGATGAAACGGTTTTAACCTATTTAATCTCTGACACCCATTTTGCCATATCATCAAGCTTTTCCGCCGGAACCAGTCCTCCCGGCATTCCGTTACCGCCTTTTTCAATCTTTTCTTTAATCGCACCTGTATCCATCCGGTCCCCGACGCCCTTCAGTTTAGGCCCTGATACACCTTCATAATTCTCGCCGTGGCAGGTTACACAGTTCGCTTTGTAAATTTCTTCAGGCGAGGCATCCGCTTTGTCTTCTTGAGCTGTTTTATTCCCTTCGCCTGCAATTTCTTTTTCATCATAAAGGCCTTTTATGGATAAGATAAAAACCAGTCCTATGCCCATAATGGCGATTAATAAAAATGGTATCAATGGATTGCGGTTCATTTTACATCCCCCTTTTTAATTTACCCCTGCCCCTTATGTAAACAATTCTAATTCTACTTTAATTTTACAAAAAGTAAACCAATTATGAAACAAAAGCTGATGAAGTTCACATTTTAGACAAAATAACGGATGATGAAGCAATTGTTCATTTTCCATTTAAAGACCAGTTTTTGAATACGGTTACAACAATAATTATAAAGGGCTTTTCCTTCGATCTCAAGGTTATAATGACTCAAAATGCACTTTTGGATATTTGCAAATTCGAAAGAAATTAAGTAAAATATAATCGGGTTACCAATAATAGCGCTTTCATTCTGTCGTGAAAAAAAGAACGGATCTCCTGACCCGTTCAAGTTTATTCGAGAAAATCTTTCAAGCGTTTGCTTCTGCTTGGATGTCTTAATTTACGAAGTGCTTTAGCTTCTATTTGACGAATTCGTTCTCTTGTTACCCCAAATACCTTACCAACTTCTTCTAATGTTCTTGTACGACCATCATCAAGGCCGAAGCGAAGGCGGAGCACATTTTCTTCACGGTCTGTCAATGTATCCAGTACATCTTCAAGCTGTTCTTTCAGCAATTCATATGCTGCATGATCTGACGGAGAAGTCGCTTCCTGATCCTCAATGAAGTCTCCCAGATGTGAATCGTCCTCTTCACCGATCGGAGTCTCGAGTGAAACCGGTTCCTGGGCGATCTTTAGAATTTCACGGACTTTTTCAGGCGTCAGATCCATATCTTCCGCAATCTCTTCAGGCGTTGGCTCGCGGCCGAGATCCTGAAGGAGCTGCCTTTGAACACGAATCAGTTTGTTGATGGTTTCAACCATATGAACAGGAATCCTGATCGTTCTCGCCTGGTCGGCAATCGCTCTTGTAATCGCCTGTCTGATCCACCATGTCGCGTATGTGCTGAATTTGTATCCTTTGCGGTAGTCAAACTTTTCTACCGCCTTCATCAGGCCCATGTTTCCTTCCTGAATAAGGTCAAGGAAAAGCATTCCGCGGCCGACATACCGTTTTGCGATGCTGACGACAAGTCTCAAGTTGGCTTCAGCCAGACGGCGCTTCGACTCTTCGTCGCCTTCTTCGATTTTTTTCGCGTATTCGATTTCTTCTTTTGCAGACAAAAGGTTTACCCGTCCGATTTCTTTCAGATACATGCGGACAGGGTCGTTTATCTTAACGCCCGGAGGCACGCTTAAATCGTTAAGGTCAAATTCTTCTTCGGCCTTGGCCAGCTGTTGAATATTAGGATCCTCATTCTCTTCGTTCTCGCTAATTAATTCAACGCCTTGTTCTCCTAAAAATTCATAATACTCATCCATTTGGTCTGATTCGATCTCGAAGCTGGACATGCGCTCTGCAATTTCTTCATATGTGAGCACTCCGCGCTTTTTTCCGGCTTCTGTTAATTGATCCCTCACCTGTTCAAATGTGAATTCAGTTTCGGTCTCGTGTGCTTGTTTATCAGCCATTCATGGATCCCTCCTTCCAAAACTTACAGACGAATTCTAAAAGCATCCCGCTTTTTTTGTTCCTATTTCACGAATAAAGCCTTCTCTCTCATCTAGGGCTTCACGGGAAAGCAAATCATAAATTGACAATATATGATTAGGACAAGCAGCTTTTGCTCCTCCGTTAGGATTCATTGCCAAAAGCTTTTCCTATTATATATAACGGTTTATTTCAGCGAACGGTTCAGCTTAACAATTTCCTGTGCCAAAGTTGCCGCTTTGATGAAGTCTTTTTGCCTCTCGGCTTCCGCCCTTGCAGCTTCTTTTTCTTTTATCATTGACCAATTTCGATAATTCAACACTTTTTTTACATAATCAGATAATTCCGCTTCACTTAATTCTTCGTTCACCTGAAGCATTAAGATATCTGTCAGAAGCTGACCGAGTTCCTGATCCTCAACTCTCTTAAAGAGCTCCTGGATGGAAATGTCCGCTCCTTCTTCATACATGGCGTACAAATAAGCGGCAATCGCGCGGTGCTGATCAAGGTTGAATTCAAAGCCCACCCGGTCTAAAACCTTTCGAATGACGTCCCGGTCATGAATCATGTGAGCCAGGAGCATCCGCTCCGCGTTCTCATGAGCCGGCCGAAGACCTGTCTTTCTCCGCGGGGCGCGCGAAACGGCCGCCTGCCGCTCTTTTGAGTCCTGACGGCTGCTTTCCCTGCTGCGGCTTACAGCCTGCTTTTCAAATACGGAAAGCTGATCCTTCAAGGATTCAAATGAGATTGAAAATTCATTTGCCAGCTGTTTGACGTATATTTCCTGTTCCAAAGGTCCGCTGAGAAGGCTGACTTCCTTCAGTACATCGTTGATATAGGCTAAACGGTCTCCTTCATCAGACAGGTTTCTGCCCTTGCGGAAATAGTTCATTTTAAACGTCATCATCGTAACGCTGGCCCCTATTACATCATTCTTAAATTTCTCGCTTCCGAATTTTTTGATGTAGTCATCGGGATCCAGCCCGTCAGGTATCATGGCCACCTTGACGTCGCAGCCTTTTTTCTGAAGAATCTCCGCCGCTTTCAGCGTGGCTTCATAACCGGCATGATCCGAGTCATAGCACAGTATGACCTCTCCGACATTTCGCCTGATGATTTTCGCATGCTCTTCTGTCAGCGATGTGCCCATCGTGGCGATCGATTCTTTCACACCGGAACTGACGGCTGAGATGACGTCGGCAAATCCTTCAAAAAGGACGGCCCTCTCTTCTTTTCGAATGTGAAGGCGGGCCTGATGGAAATGATAGAGAAGCTTGCTTTTTCGAAAAAGCGGCGTTTCCGGGCTGTTCATATATTTTGGCTGCTCCCCGGTGAACGTCCTTCCGGAAAAAGCGACCGTTGCGCCGTGATGATCATGAATCGGAAACATAATCCTGTTTCTGAAACGGTCAAAATAGCCGTCACCGTTCTCGCGTCTGATGATGAGTCCAGCTCTTTCCATCAGCGCAAGATCAAAACCTCTCCGTTCCAAAAACTTTGTGATGAAATCCCATGAATCAAGGGCGCATCCGATTTCAAACTGCTCGATCTGCTCCATCTCAAAGCCTCTTTCGAGCAAATAATCGAGCGCTTCCTGGCCTTCCTTTGTATTGACCAGCAAATGATGATAAAATTTCTTTAACAGATCATGAGCTTCCGCCATTTTCTGTTCATCCGAACTGCCTGTGCTGTATGCTGATACAGCCGCTACCTGCTCCGGCAGATCTATTTGATATTTGTCCGCCAGGTGAGAGACGGCCTCCGTAAATGAATAACCTTCCATTTGTCTTAAAAATGAAAAAACATTCCCTCCCGCTCCGCAGCCAAAACAATGAAAAATCTGTTTTTCTCCGGAAACGGAAAAAGATGGCGTATTCTCACCATGAAAAGGACAAAGCCCAAAATAATTACGCCCCTGTTTTCTCAACTGGACGTACTCTCCGATAACTTCTACGATATCAGCTGATTTTTGCACCTGTTCTACAATTTCGTCTGGTATACGATTGCCCATGTTCCAACACTCCGTCGTACATAATTCGCTGCTTAGTACGTAAATCCTTCAATTTTCGACAAGATTTTTTGCAGCTCTTTGACAAATCGCTCTCGGTCTTCCTTGACCAGTTTTTTCGGGCCTTTCGTGTAACGTCCGCTTCTTCTCAATTTTTGTGCGACGTGACGGCGGAAAAGAGCATGATCGATGGAGTCCTCTTCGAAAAGAAAGCCTCTCTCCGACATCACATAGACCTTTTTGCCAAGCAAAAGTGATGCCAGCCCGATATCTTGTGTGACGACGACATCACCTGGTCGAACATGGTTGGCAATGTACAGATCGGCTGCTTCTTTATGCGGATCGACATATGTCCAATTCTCTTCTTCTTTCCTTGTGACTTGAAAATGCTCGAATGAAGCCACGAATATGACCTTTACGTCGAAATCCGCCGCTGTTTTGAGCACTTCATCTTTCACCGGGCATGCGTCTGCATCGACAAAAATCGTCCTTTCTTTTTCAAGAAGACTAATTCTCCATCCCTCCATCAATCTCCTGCTATAAATACAGGCAAAATCACACAGGTTTCAAAAATAATCGATCTATAAGAATTTGTCGAAAGTTTTTTTCGGGAAATTCTTGACACGATACCCATAATAGTTTATTCGTTCTGTACTAAGCTTAAACCTAAAAGTTAATTATTTTATCACAATTTTTTATTATAATACAAATGGGTTAAAGATGCTAACATTTTCACTTTTCCCAAAACCATCAAAGCAAAAACCCAGGATGGGGTGTCCTGAGTTTTATTCTTAGACCCTTTTTGTCATCATGTTGTGAATAATGTTGGCCGTTTCCTCAACGGCTTTATTTGATACGTCTACGACATTGCAGCCGATGCGGCCGACGATCTTTTCAAAGAACTCCAGCTCTTCTTTGATGCGGTTGATATTAGCGTAAATCGCTTTGTCGTTGAGGCCGAGCGATTTCAGGCGCTCCTTGCGAATATGGTTCAGCTTATCCGGGCTGATTTTTAACCCGATGCATTTAGCCGGATCAACGGTAAAGAGTTC
This sequence comes from Bacillus sp. FSL W7-1354, assembly GCF_038002405.1. Classification (NCBI taxonomy): domain Bacteria; kingdom Bacillati; phylum Bacillota; class Bacilli; order Caryophanales; family Bacillaceae; genus Bacillus; species Bacillus sp. FSL W7-1354. The sequence goes on from NZ_JBBOCL010000001.1 coordinate 1,760,189, forward strand.
TTCGGGAGGATCCACCTCAGGAACGATCGGTACGTTTGCCACTTTTAACCGTTTGTGCGCCAAGTATTGGGATAACGGAGTTTTGGACGTTCTCGACACGCCGATCAGCACGATATCCGCTTTTAAGATGCCCCTTGGGTCTCTGCCGTCGTCATATTTTACGGCAAATTCGATGGCCTCTACCTTCTTAAAATAATCTTCGTCCAGCTGCCGGACTCTGCCCGGCTCGTATTTCGCGCTGAAGCCGTAGACCGTCTCCATTTTCTCGATCAGCGGGCCGATGATATCGTAATACACGACATTCGCCTTTTCCGCTTCGGCGATTAAAAAATCACGAATCTCCGGGACAACAAGCGTAAAACAGATGATGCCTCCGTCCGCTTCTGCCAGCGAGATCACTTCTTTTATTGTTCCGCGGTCTTCGACATAAGGAATCCGCCTGATGTTTGTCTGCTCGGATGAACCGTTAAACTGGCTGATAGCCGCCTTGACTACGAGCTCAGCGGTCTCGCCGACAGAGTCTGATACAACATAAATCGTCCGATTACTCATGATATCCCTCCATTTGAAGTTCACTCTACATGATTTCATTTTCAGATAAGCCGACTAAAATTTTTGTCATGTTCGTTTTCGTAATTCTTCCCACAACTTCATAGCCTTTTTCTGTATCTTTTACAACAGGCAGTGCGTCAATTTGTTTTTCGATAAGCATCTTGGCAATGTCCAAAATGAAATCGTCGCGCCTGCAAAGCGTAATGTTCGGCATTCTCGTCATAATGATATGGACGGGTATTGAAGGGAGCTCCTGTTTGCCGATGCTGGCTCTGAGCAAGTCTTTTCGTGAAAGTACACCGACTAAGATGGCATTATCATCAACGACAAAAAGCGTTCCTACGTCCTCTAAAAACATCGTGCAAATCGCATCATAAACGGAGACATTTTCATGAATGACCACCGGAATGGACTGGAAGTCTTTCACCTGCAGCTTTTTCAGCTTATCAGCCAAGAGCTGCGTGCCCGTCTTTCCCGTGTAGAAATAACCGACCCGCGGCCTTGCTTCCAAAAATCCTGACATCGTCAATATCGCCAAGTCCGGACGAAGCGTAGCCCTTGTCAGATTCAGCTTTTCCGCGATATGTTCTCCGGTAATCGGTCCGTTCTCTTTGACAATCTGCAAAATATGCTCCTGACGTTTATTTAGTTCGATCGTACTCACCACCTTTAAGCCGAAGCTCACAATTCGTTCGTTATGTATAAAAGTCGATAACATATTATAACGCATATGAAGACTAAAATAACAGCAATTACAATTGAATTCTATGAAAAAGACAGGCACAATTTGACAAGGATGTGAAAAATCAATTTGAGCAAAAAGACGATTGCCAGCTTGTCAGCAACCGTCTTCTGCGGTGTTTATTTTACAATGATGGCATTGATGTTTGCAAAAGATCGGATCAGCTCCGCCAGGCTTGCCATTTGCGCCAGGCGGTTCGCTTTTAATCTTTCATCTTCGGCATGGACCATCGTGTGATCAAAATAAGCTTCGATCGGCTCTTTTAGCTTGGACAGCTCACTGAAGGCTCCCTCATAATCTTTTGCTTGGTAAAGGGTCTCTAATTGCTGTCTGCACGCCTCATAAGCTTTGAAAAGCTCCTCTTCTTGAGGGTTTTCAAACAGTGACGCGTCAATGGCGTTCGTTTCGCTCTTTTTGCTGATCGAAATAACCCTTGCCAGCGCTTCAGCCGTTTCTTTAAATTCCGGTTTTGCTGCAGCCGATTCAAGAACAGCGGCTTTTTTGACAGCCGAATACGGCTCAAGGTTCGAGCTTTCGAGCACGGCATCCACCACATCGTAGCGGATGTTTTCCGCTGTTAATACGTATTTGAGGCGCTGTTTAAAGAATTCGAGCAGTTCGCTGTTTGCTTCCTGTCCGGCAAACGCAGCCAGTTCTTTGAATGAAATGCCCCAGTTCCGGTCAAGCAGGATTTGGACGATGCCGCTCGCCTGTCTTCTTAGTCCATACGGATCCTGAGATCCTGTCGGAATAACGCCGATTTTAAAGAATGAAGCGACCGTATCGAGCTTATCCGCTAATGCGACGACGGCGCCGACGATTGATGAAGGTGTTTCCCCTCCGGCTTGTCTCGGCATATAGTGCTCATTGACAGCGAGCGCCACTTCTTCTTTCTCCCCGAGCATCCGCGCATATTTTTCTCCCATGATGCCCTGCAGCTCAGGAAATTCGTAAACCATGTGTGTCACAAGGTCGAATTTTGAAATGTGCGAAGCGCGCTTGATCAGCTGCACCGTCTCTTGATCCGCACCGATGATTTCAGCGATCCGTTCAGCAACCGCCTCAGTGCGTCTTACTTTGTCTCCAAGTGATCCCAGTTCTTCGTGGAAAACGATCTTTTCGAGTTTTTTCACATTCTCGTCAATATTTAATTTTTGATCTTCTTTATAGAAGAAGGCGGCGTCTGAAAGCCTTGCTCTCAGTACTTTTTCGTTCCCTCTCGCCACGTTTTCAAGGGCGCGGCTGTCTCCGTTGCGGACGGTCACAAAGTAAGGAAGCAAATCGCCGTTTTTATCTTTGACAGGGAAATAGCGCTGATGCTCTTTCATCGTTGTCACGAGCACCTCTTCAGGAATTGCGAGAAATTCCTTTTCGTAAGAACCGAACAGAACCGTTGGATATTCAACCAGATGGGTAACCTCATCCAGCAGATCCTCGTCTCTCGGAATGTCCCAGGACTTTTCAGCCGCCAGTTCGTCAAGCTGCTTAACGATCAGCTGCTTCCGTTTGTCCGGATCGGCAATCACAAACTGGCTTTCCAGTGCCGCTTCGTATTCAGAAGGTGCGCTCAAGCTGGCTGCTTTTCCGAGGAAGCGGTGTCCCTGTGTTGTGCGGCCGGTTTCGACATGAGCGACTGAAAACGGAACGACTTCACTGCCGAACAGCGCGACGATCCATTTAATCGGCCTGATGTATTTCAAATCTTCGCTGCCCCAGCGCATGTTTTTTGGAAAGTGGAGGCTTGTCACCAAGTCGCCGAGCTCAGGAAGTAATGAAAACGTATCCTGACCTTTTTGGAATTTTTGCACAAAAACATATTCCGTTCCTTTGATGTCTTTAAAATACAAATCTTCCGGACTTGCTCCTTGCCCCCGTGAAAAGCCGATGGCCGCCTTTGTCCATTCGCCGTTTTCGTCAAGGGCGATTTTCTTTGCCGGTCCTTTCGCTTCTTCTGTCACATCGTCCTGCTTCTCCGCCACGTTCTCGACAAGAACGGCCAGTCTTCTAGGGGAGTTATACAGCTTGACGGAACCGAAGGCAATATTTTTTTCCTTGAGCCAGCTTTCCAGTTTTTCACCAAGCTGAGTCATGCTGTCATGCATGAAGCGCGCCGGCATTTCTTCTAATCCGATTTCTAAAAGCAAATCTTGATTACTCATGTGAAGCCTCTTCCTCCTTCAGCATTGGGAAACCCAACTTTTCGCGTTCATCATAATACGTTTTCGCCACTTTTCTGGCCAGATTTCTCACCCTTGCAATATATCCTGTGCGCTCCGTGACGGAAATCGCTCCTTTTGCGTCAAGCAAGTTGAACGTATGCGAGCATTTCAGTACATAATCATAAGCAGGATGGACAAGTCCCTGATCCATCTGACGGTTCGCTTCTTTTTCGTACGTGGCAAACAATTCGAACAGCATGTCGACGTCAGATGTCTCGAACGTATAGACGGAATGCTCGTATTCAGCCATCTTGAACAGGTCTTTTATCGTATAGCCTTTCGTCCATTCGAGGTCAAAGACGTTTTCTTTGTCTTGAATATAAGAAGCAAGGCGTTCAATACCGTATGTGATTTCCACAGAAACCGGTTTGCACTCAAGCCCGCCGACCTGCTGAAAATAGGTAAACTGGGTGATTTCCATGCCGTCAAGCCACACTTCCCAGCCAAGCCCGGCGCAGCCGAGCGACGGATTTTCCCAGTTATCCTCGACAAAACGGATATCATGCTCCAGAGGGTCGATTCCAAGAGCTTTTAATGAATCTAAATAAAGCTCTTGAATATTGTCGGGAGACGGCTTAATGATCACCTGGAATTGATGGTGCTGATAAAGCCTGTTCGGGTTGTCCCCGTATCTTCCGTCCGCAGGGCGTCTTGACGGCTCCACATAAGCGACTTTCCAAGGTTCAGGTCCAAGGCTCCGCAAAAATGTATATGGACTCATCGTTCCTGCACCCTTCTCTACATCATACGACTGCAAAAGTACGCATCCTTCATTGGACCAGTGCTTTTGCAGGGTCAAAATCATTTCTTGAATATTCAAATGAAGCACCTCCATAAAACGTGTTTTCAAGTTTAATTTTTGGCATAGGGCTGGTTTGGGCAGAAAAAAACTCCCGTCCCTATGCTTGTTTGCCCACAAACATAGGGACGAGAGTTCTCCCGCGGTTCCACCCTAATTGCTGAGAGGAAATGTCTCAGCCTCTTTTTTAAAAGTTGCTCAGGGAATGCCTTTCATTACGCTCTCATCCCCGGCTTTCACCGCCCCGGAGTCGCTTCAATGAGGCCGTGCGCAATTACTTCTTTCCGTCAACGCAACGTCATTATTGAATCCAATCTTCATGACATGATCTTATAAAAAGATGAAGAGGTTGTCAACTTTTGTTTTCATCGCCCAGCATCTTTTTCATATTGTCCATTTGTTCCATGAAGCGCCGCGATTTCAGGTAGATCCCTGAGTACTCGTCATAGTACGTCTGTATGACCCTTTTCAGCTCATCCTTCGTCTCCTGTTTGACCGAGACATTGCCGAGCCTTGACAAGTCAAAATAAAAAAACAGCCTCAACAGCCTGGCGGATGCGGGAGACAGCGGTATCCTGTATGGATCTTTCGCAAAACAGCGGTGGCAGATAAAGCCGTTGTCGCGGATCGAAAAATGAAATGTGCCGTCTTTGCTTTTGCAATGTACACATTCATCCAGCTCCGGATACAGCCCCATCACACTGAGCATTTTAACTTCGATAAGGTTGGCGATAATGTCGGGATCTGTACCGTCATCGAGCCTCCTCATCGACTGAAGAAGCAGCTCAAATAAAAACGGATTCGGTTTCTTTTCCTCCGTTCCCTTGTCGATTAATTCAGTGATGTAGGCCGCGTATGCTGTTAAAAACAGATCCTCGCGTATATGCCTCATGCTTTCGATCATCTCGCCCTGCTCCAATGTGCCGAGACCGGATGATTTGCGGAATAAAAAAGAAGCATAAAGGAACGGCTGGGAAATCGCTGACAAGCGGCTGTTCGGCTTTTTGGCGCCCCTTGCCAGCACACCGATTTTCCCGTGTTCTCTCGTCAACAGCGTAATGATTTTATTTGTTTCACCATAGTCGTTTGTACGAAGGACGATACCTTCACATTTCGTCAGCATATGTGCACCATCCAAAAATTGGAGGGGTCAAGCATGATCACAAAATTGGAAAGTCAATTTGCGCTAGCTCTTCTTCAAGTACTTCGGGTCTTTCCAGGTTCTCCTTTTCCAATTCTTTAAAAAGGAGGTACGTGTCTACGCTTCCTGTTTGTGAAAATACATTCCAAGTAAAATTCAACATAAAAAGCCCCACCTTTCTGTTTATAACTAGCTTTTTAAACATCCAAATTCTTAAGATTATCTTGACCTTGTATCCTCCATTTCATGTTAAACAATTTTTTCTAATATATCTTTGATTTCGAGAGATTTTGTCACGACTAAACCGCGGTCAAGCTCTGTCCGTTAATACTCGTCTTCTCTAAATCCAAAATCACGAAGCTGAGACATCTTGTTGCGCCAGTCTTTCTGCACTTTAACCCACAGCTCTAAAAACACCGATGATCCGAGCAGCGCCTCGATATCAGTTCTTGCCCGCTTGCCGATTTCTTTAAGCAGGCTGCCTCTTTTTCCGATGACGATCCCTTTTTGTGAATCGCGTTCGACGACGATGGTCGCGCTCACATACACAGAACCGTTTTCCCGTTCTTGAATGGACTCGATCGAGACCGCAATGCTGTGAGGGATCTCTTCCCTTGTCAGATGCAGCACTTTTTCCCGAATCAGCTCAGAAATGATAAATCGCTCCGGATGATCGGTCACCTGGTCACTCGGGTAAAACTGCGGACCTTCCGGCAAATAATCTTCAATTTGCTTTAAAAGCGTATCGATATTATTTCCCTCAAGGGCGGAGATCGGAACGATTTCCTGAAACGGATACCTGGTTCTGTACTCATCGATCAGCACAAGAAGCTCATCCGGATGAATCCGGTCGATTTTGTTGACGATCAAAAATACCGGCGTCTTGACTCCTTTTAAGCGCTCGATGATAAATTCGTCGCCTTTTCCGTAGCCTTCCTCCGCATTGATCATAAACAAGATCAAGTCGACTTCCTTTAAAGTGTTCTGCGCCACCTTCATCATAAAATCGCCCAATTTATGCTTCGGTTTATGAATGCCCGGCGTATCGATAAAAATCGTCTGGGATGTATCGGTTGTCAGCACACCTTGCACTTTGTTTCTTGTTGTTTGCGGTTTGTCGCTCATGATGGCGATTTTTTGGCCGATCACGCGATTCAAAAATGTAGATTTTCCTACGTTTGGTCGTCCGATAATGGAGACAAATCCTGATTTAAAGCTTTCCTGTGTCATGTAAGTCCTCCGATGAAAATGCTCCTGGCAGTAATTCTTGAACCGTCATTTCTTTGATTTGGCCATTCAGATTGGTTAAGATGACAGGCATGTTTGGTGAACAAAGTTCAGAAATCACCTGTCTGCACGCTCCGCACGGCGACACCGGACCCGGCGTATCCGCTGCGACGGCAAGCATCTTAAACGATTTTTCCCCTTCCGAGTAAGCCTTGAACAACGCTGTCCGCTCGGCGCAGTTGCACAGGCTGTATGCAGCATTTTCAATGTTGCAGCCTTTGTACACCTTGCCGTCCTCAGTCAAAAGGGCAGCGCCGACTTTGAATTTCGAATACGGAACATATGCAAATTCCCTTGCTTTTAAAGCTTCTGCAATCAATTCTTGTTTAGTCAATGTGTGTATTCCTTCCTATAGCGGTTATGGTACCGCTAACACTTTTATTTTACATAAAAATGGCTTCTTTTTCACGCCCAAATCACAAATGTAAAATTTTTGTAAGAATTGCGCACAATGAAAGGCACGGCATCAAAACAATTTTGACAAAAAGATGAGTAACCCAATCATACACGAAACGGCCGCAAACACGCAAACCGCCCCGGCCGCCGCGTCCTTTGCCGCCTTTGCAAGCGGGTGGTTCTCTTTTGTGAAAAGATCGATCGTATGCTCCACAGCCGTATTCATCAGCTCCAAGGCAAGCATTCCGCCGATCAGGATCAAGATGATGGACCATTCGATCAGAGTCAGCCTGAAGAAAAAGCCGCAGACGATCACAAGGATGGCGGCCCCGGAATGAATTCTAAAATTGCGCTCCGACATGAACGTCTTGACTATTCCTGTTAAGGCGTTTGAAAAACTCCATTTCAGACGGCGCCATTCATTTTGTTTATGAGGATCTTGAGAGCCCATATCGATTCAAAATGTCCTTTTGCTTAGTGAACATCTCTTTTTCCTCTTCTTCTGTCATATGGTCATAGCCGAGGAGGTGCAAGAAACCGTGAACCGTCAGAAAACCCAGCTCCCTCATCAGTGAATGCCCGTATTCTTCGGCCTGTTCCCGTGCTTTATCAGCGCTGATGATGATATCTCCGAGAACAGGCGGCATGTCAGCGCCGATAATTTCAATCTCTCCTTCGCCGTCTTCTTCAAGGGCAAATGAAATGACATCAGTCGGATAATCTTTGCCTCTGTACTCTTTGTTGATTTTTTGGATCTCTTCATTGTTGACGATCGTAACCGAAACTTCGGCGCCGTCTGCGACGCCTTCCTCTGCCGCTGCGAATTGAAGAATTTTCTCAATTTCAGCAAGCTGGTCTTCAGGGACCCGTCCGGTCTCGTCTGTGATATCTAGAATTAAACTCATGTGTGTTTCACCTTCTGTTTAGGATTAGCTTCCGGATATTCGATCCGGGAATGAAAAATGCCTTTCAGCGTTTCGCAGAGCGTCTTCGCGATAATATTGAGCTCTTTTAAAGTCAAATCGCATTCGTCAAACTGCCCGTCCTGCAGCTTATCTGATATGATCCCGCGCACCAGCTTTTCAATCCTTTCGGGATTCGGGTTATGCATTGAGCGGACGGCTGCTTCGACACTGTCGGCCACCGAGATGATCGCCGCCTCTTTTGTCTGGGGCTTAGGGCCGGGATAGCGGAACTCTTCTTCAGTCGTCTGATCGCCTTTTTCTTTCGCCTTATAGTAAAAAAACTTGAGCAGCGATGTGCCGTGATGCTGTTCGGCGATGTCGACAAGCTCCTTCGGCATTTTATGATCCCTCAGCATATCGGCGCCGTCTGTCGCATGGGCAATGATGATGTTTTTGCTCAGCTGCGGAGAAAGCTTGTCATGCGGATTATCAATATTCATTTGGTTTTCTATAAAGTATTGGGGCCGCTTTGTCTTGCCGATATCATGGTAATAGGCTCCGACTCTTGCCAAAAGCCCGTTTGCTCCGACAGCTTCACATGCCGCCTCCGATAAGTTCGCGACCATAACGCTGTGATGGTATGTGCCGGGTGTTTCCGTCAGAATTTTGCGGAGCAGCGGATGATTCGGGTTTGAAAGCTCGAGAAGCTTCATCGTGGACAGAATCCCAAAGCCGCTTTCAAAAAACGGCATGAGCCCGAGAACAAGGACTGACGATCCGATGCCGGACACCGCTCCCATGACAAGGTATGTCCCCATCTCAAGTCCGGTTTGCGCCGTGTTTTGAATCAGCTGCAGGGTAAACAGGACGACGATGTTGATCAGGGAGACAAACAAGCCGGCCTGGAGGATTTTCGCCCTCGCATTATGCTTCCCTAAAAACAGTATACCCGCCATCGAGCTGATCAAGAAATACGTTCCGATTCCATAGTTAAACGTGCCTGTCACACCCTGATTAAACATCATGCTTCCGCAAATGGAAAGGATCATGCTTGACAGGATCGCCAGCCTTTCATTGATCAGCAGTTTAATGAGCATCACGCCCATCGCAATCGGTACGAGATAGCCGATATGGCCGATTTCAAGCTGCTGAAACAGGCTGATCACTTCCATGACGATTAAAACGATCGCTGTAATCAATGAAAACAGCATGAGCGACTTATTTTTCGGAATCCGGCTGCTGTACTGCCTTTCGAAATAGTAAACCAAAGCTGAGATGAAAAGCGCGATTAAAAGCAGCAGTCCGCCGACAGGCTTGAAGATGTTGGCTCCGCTTAAGAGTCCTGTCAGTTCAAGCTTTCGATAGACTTCCCTGTCGATCAGCTGATTTTCCTCAACAAGTATCTGCCCCTGCTTGATCTGCACCTGCTGCACGCTGTCAGCCGCTTCCTGACGCTTCTGCTCCGTCTTGTCAGGATCGTATACATAGTTGGGAATGATTGCAAAGCGTCCGATTTCATCGGCGGCGTTTTTTAATTTTGAAGGTATTGAATTACCCTTCAGCTCTTTCGTTACATGCTCTTTCGCTTCATCAAGCTTGCCGGCGCGGATTTCTTTGCTCATCACGTCATTGACGGCGGTGATGACCGAATCCTGTGTCATGGAAAGCTCTCCGTCGCTGGCCTTCAGCAGGTGTTTGATTGAATCCTGCGACAGCGAGTCCGTCACATCTGAAGTCAGCTTTTCTTCGACAGATTTGATCTGGTCTTTTTCAGATGGGGCCTGCTTGTCTTTTTTCTCTTGTTCTGCGCTTTCTTTTTTCACTTCTTTAATGATGTCGAAAATTGATGAGACAAGGTCGACCCTGTTGTCAGAGTACTCTTTTTTCAAGGTGTACTGGTCGGGAACTTCCTCTCTCGCTTCCTGCTTTTTATTAGCCGTTGCCTTTTGATCTTCGACTGTTGCCGGCGCATAGATCGTATTCTCGCTGATCGAAAATAAATCGAGGTCGAGGGACTCGGGCCTCACATGGAAAAACAGCAGGATGAACATTAGCGCGGATAAAGCCGCATAAAGAATGACGGGGAGGAAGCGGCCGTTTTCCAAGCGGATGGGCCGAAACTTTCCGTCTCTTTTTTTCTTTTTCAACAAAAGCACCTCTTTTCCCGCGGGAAACTAAAAAATGACCCGATAACGGGCGATCGGGCCATTCGGAATTATTTTGACTTTTCGTATGCTTCAATAATACGGGCGACAAGCGGGTGTCTGACCACGTCCGTCTGATCCAGTTCAACAATTGAAATGCCTTCGATATCAAGGAGCATCTTTTTTGCAACAGCAAGCCCCGATGTGACGCCCTTCGGCAAATCGATTTGCGTAATGTCGCCTGTAATGACCATTTTAGAACCAAAACCCAATCTCGTCAAAAACATTTTCATTTGTGCCGGTGTCGTATTCTGCGCTTCATCCAAAATCACAAATGCGTCGTCGAGCGTCCGCCCCCTCATGTAAGCAAGCGGCGCGATTTCGATCGTTCCTCTTTCAAGCAGCCGTGCCGTATGGTCCGTTCCGAGCACGTCATGGAGCGCGTCATATAGCGGTCTTAAATAAGGGTCGACTTTCTCCTTTAAATCCCCCGGCAAAAACCCGAGGCTTTCCCCTGCTTCAACAGCTGGTCTTGTCAAAATGATTTTTTTGATGCGTCCGTTTTTCAGTTCATGAACGGCCTTTACGACAGCCAAATAGGTTTTCCCCGTTCCTGCAGGGCCGATGCCGAAGATTAAGTCGTGCCTTTTCATGGCGGCGATATATTCTCTTTGACCGATAGTTTTGACTCTGATCGGTTTTCCTTTGGCGTTTTTCGTAATTTCCTCTTCATACATGCTTTCAAAAAACTCAAGCTTCTGCTTTTTCGCCATCTTGATCGCATACAAGACATCACGTTCTGATATCTCGATTCCTTTGCGGATGAGATTCAAGAGGGATGCAAGCAGGCTGTCCACGATTTCAAACGTTTCTTCGTCTCCGGTCACATAGACGGTTTCACCGCGCGTGACAATCGAAATGTTCAGCTCTTCCTCCATTAACTTCAAATGGGAATCCTGGTTCCCAAACAGCGCTTGAGCCTCGTTCGGACTTTCCAGTTGCTGATGAATCGCAAGTAAGTGTTCTGTCATTCTTTAGTCTCCTGAACAATTGGTGTTGTTTGAACAATGTCTTCAATAACCTGGTAAAGGATGATCAATTTAACTTTACCATTCTCACTCGTTTCGTGCAAAACTTTTTCACTAATAATGTTCCCGTCGCTCCCGATTTTTTTCCTGATGTCTCTTTTTCCCATTTCGATCCCTTCAAGGACCGCTTCTTTTTTCGAGTACACCCTTTTGATTTGTTCGCTCTCTCTCTTATGTTCCTTTTCATACGCGACAGGAAGCGTAAAATTCATAAAATGCAGCGAGTGTTTTTCGGTTTCTGTCTTCGGACGCGAGAACTCTTCTTTTTTAAAAGAAAAGCCCCAGACAGGCACAGAAAAAGAACCGAAGGATAGCTTGTGACTTGTCCTTACTTTACCCGTAAAAACGTCAAATGATGTCTCAAGAGGAACCGTTACCTTTGACTTGTACCAGGTTTCACCGTAGATTTTCCCTTTGGCTCCGACTTTTTGCTTTTCCTCTTCGCTCCCGATCAGTCCGGAAACAAGCATTTGCCCTTTTTCAACGTGCTGATTCACGGTGACGAGCGGCTCGCCTTTTTCCACGAACATTTTCGAGATGGTCGCCCCTTTTTTGGCGACGATGTGCCTCGGACCAATATATTTTTCTTTGTCAGGTTCATTTTTTTCAACCACTTTCATGTGAAGGGCAGTGCCGTTTAATTCAATGCCCACCCAGGTGATGTTTTCGACGCGCTTTGTAAGCGCCTGCTGAATTTTTTCCGGGGTCAGCATCGTAAACTGAAGGCGCCCTTTTTTGACGCCGATTTGATTCAAGTGCTGTCTGATTTGATGTTCTGTCTCCGGATTGGCTCCTGTTATGTCAATTTTCCAAAGCATGTTGGACAATAAAAACATGATGATAAAAAAAGCAGCAATTCCAATAGTGAAGCCGCTATTCCGTTTAGACTTCTGCACAAGGAAAGGGAAACCTTTTCGTCTGACGAAGCGGCACTTGCAGTCAAAATCCCTTATGACCCTCCGGAAGGCATGTACATCAGAAAGCGGAATATAAAGAAAGACAGCGTCTTTCTTTTTCTTAACATTAAACATCGGGATGCTGCGCCTGGTGCATTCATTTAATAATCGCTCGATCCCCTTTCCCGTTATCTCAAGCTGGATCTTTCCTGAAAAAAAAGAAAGCCATTTATTCTTCACGATTCTTTCCCCCCGACTTATGAATCGATATAGCGTACGAGCTCAATCGTGCCTTCAAGCAGAATTTCCTCAGGCAAAATCGTTTTGATGACAAAGTTTTTGCCTTGAATGATGCACTGCCCCTGTTTGAGCATCAGCCTTACTTCCGTATCGCTGAAAAGCAAAAGCCCTCTGTGGTTTTCAATATATATGTGAAGTCTTCCTATCATCGTGATCCTCGGAAGATCCATCATGACATCAGGGGGAATTTCCAATGTTCTTGTCAGCCACGCTTTGATGCGGTTTTTTCTTTGCGCCATAAAAAAAGAACCCCCTTTCATCTCATATGTATGAGTGATATGGGGGTTCTAATACTTAAATTTTAGGCCGGCGCCTCATTGTGTAATGCGGCTTTCTCGACCGCGGAGGGCCGAATACTTCGCTGAGTACAACGCCTTGGACAATCGTGTTTTTATTCATATCGAGCAGCTCTTGTTTCCGGTTGACCACCCGGCTGCTCTGCTTTTTAATGGCCCGTTCAACGGCCGGCATGGACCGCTCGGCATCCGCTTGTATTCTGCGGAGTTCTGCGGCCATATCTTCGCTTTTTGCAGCAGCCGCTGCTGCTGCAGGCCGTTGTTGTTTGTTTTCTGCCGGCTGGCGCTGTGCCGTCTGCTTCGGCGTCGTCTGCGTTTTCGGCCGTTCAGGCACCGGTTTTCGCTTGGTTTCTTCATTTTCATCATTTTTTCCGAGCTTGTTGAATATGAAGGAGATGGCTGCGATGATGGCCGCCATGATAATCGGATTGTCGAACAGGATATCAAGCAATGAGCTCCCTCCTTTTTACAGGGGCTTGTTTATTTATGATCCTCTTCATTTTGGTCTTTCGTCATCTTTCCGAAAGAATCGCGCATGTCTGTGTCGGCGTCGATGTTTTTCATATTGAGGTAGTCCATGACTCCGATCTTTCCGCTGCGGAGAGCTTCAGACATCGCAAGCGGCACTTCGGCTTCTGCCTCGACGACTTTAGCACGCATTTCTTCGACGCGGGCGCGCATTTCCTGTTCTTGCGCAACCGCCATGGCGCGGCGTTCTTCTGCTTTCGCCTGGGCGATGTTTTTATCGGCTTCAGCCTGGTCGGTCTGCAGAATCGCTCCGATGTTTTTGCCGATGTCAACGTCAGCAATATCGATCGATAGAATTTCAAACGCTGTGCCTGAATCCAATCCTTTGCTCAAGACGGTTTGTGAAATCATATCCGGGTTCTCAAGCACTTTTTTATGATTATCGGAGGAACCGATTGTCGAAACGATCCCTTCGCCGACACGGGCAATGATTGTTTCTTCTCCCGCTCCCCCGACAAGGCGGTCGATGTTTGCGCGAACCGTGATTCTCGCTTTTGCTTTCACTTCGATACCATCCATTGCTACACCGGCAATAAACGGCGTTTCGATGACTTTCGGATTAACGCTCATTTGAACGGCTTCAAGCACGTCACGGCCCGCTAAATCGATGGCCGCACATCTGGCGAATGTGAGTTCAATGTTTGCACGCTGGGCAGCGATAAGCGCGTTGACAACCCGGTCAACATTACCCCCTGCAAGATAGTGGCTTTCAAGCTGATTGATAGTAACATCAAGTCCCGCTTTATGCGCTTTGATCAGCGGGTTCACCACGCGGTTTGGAATGACGCGGCGGAGCCTCATTCCGATCAGTGTGAAAATGCTGATTTTAACACCAGCGGCCAAAGCCGAGATCCACAGCATGACCGGGACGAATGTAAAGAAGACAGCTAGTAAGATGATTCCGGCTGCTATAATAAGCAAAAGAAACAGTGTTGACGGATCCATAATATTCCTCCTAATAATATAATTTATAATTCTCTCACAACAATGCGTGAGCCTTCCACTTTAACCACTTTCACTTTCTTGTCCTTCGCGGTGAACGAGCCTTCAGATACGACATCAAGCCGTTCATCGCCGATGATGACCGTTCCGGACGGTCTGAGCGGTGTAAACGTGACGCCGGTTTTACCAATTAAATCGCGCCGGTTTTCATTTGACACATATCCGCTTTCCGTGCTTGTCGAGTCAGTTAAGATCAATTTTTTAAAAAATTTCATACGCTTCCCCAACACCCTTGTTAATAGAATGGATGCCGCTATAGAAACAGCAGTTGCAATCAAAATGGAGACGGCCATGACCTTAAAGCTTCCCGATGCTAAAAAGAGGCTCGCAACAATCGCGATCAGGCCGGCAATCCCTGCTATTCCGCCCGGCAAAAAAATCTCTAAAATGATTAAAATAATGCCTGCTGCAAACAGAAGGATCGTTTCCATTCCGGCAAGCCCGGCGACGAGATGACCGTAGAAAAAGAGCAGCAGCGCGGAGAGTCCCATAAAGCCGGGGATCCCAAAACCAGGCGAATAAAGCTCGACAATCAGCCCGAGACTTCCGATTGAAAGGAGAATCGGAATCACGACCGGATGCGTGATGAACCGGGCCACCTTTTCGGCGAAGCTCACCTCGGAACGCTCGATTTTGGCATCCTTCAAGTTCAGCTTTTTCAAAAGATCATCAAGGCTCGAAACTGTGCCTTCGGAATAGCCGACTTCCAGCGCTTTGTCAGGGCTTAATGTGAGCAGCTCGCCCTTCGGCGCCCCAACTTCTTTAGCATCGACATCCGCATCGGCCATCGCGAGAGCGTATTTCGGATCACGTCCGTTTTTTTTGGCTGCGTCTTCCATTTCAGCGAGCCACAGAGATTCCGACTTTTTATCAGCGGCATTTCCCTGCGTGTCAATGATCGCGGCAGCTCCCATTTTCCCGCCGGGCGCCATATAAATATCGTCTGCATTCAAGGCGAGGTAAGCGCCTGCGGACAGAGCCCTTCTATTCACATAAGCGGTCACCGGAATGTCGGAGTTATGTATCGTATCAGCCATGTCAAGGACTGCATCGACCGCTCCGCCGGGGGTATTGATATCGAGTATGATATGTTTGGCATTCATATCTTCCGCTTCTTGAAAAGAACGCTCAAGAAATTTTGAAAGCCCTTTTTCAACCGTTTCTTCGATCGGAATGACATACACTGTATCTCCATCAGCTTTCACGGTCAAATGAACGCCTAGTAATAAGAATAAAACAAAACCGCTGGCCAGAGCAACAAAAATTCTAAATTTTTTCAGCAGCAACGATGTCTGAGACCTCCTTCCCCTATTATCATTAACATTACATACGTTATAAATGTAGCAAAGGTTTCATCTTTCTACTACTTTTCTATTGTATGAACACGCACAAAAAAAGACGCCTTTAATTGCTTAAAGGCGTCTTTTTCTTAAGACAGTTGTTTGCTGACAAGCTTATTGACGAGACCGCCGTCCGCCTTGCCTTTGACTTTCGGCATGATAGCGCTCATCACTTTGCCCATATCCGCTTTTGAAGAGGCGCCGACTTCGGCGATCGTCTCATTGACGATGCCGAGCAGCTCTTCTTCCGTCAGCTGTTCAGGCATATAAGCTTCCAGAATGTCTAACTCTTTTTGAACTTTATCTACTAAATCTGAACGATTAGCGTTTGAAAATTCATGGAGGGAGTCTTTACGCTGTTTTAATTCACGAGAAAGAACAGTCAGTTCTTCATCATCGGTCAGCCTGTCTTTCTTAAGCTTGATTGCTTCGTTTTGAAGCGAAGCTTTGACCATGCGAATGACAGTCAGTTTGTCTTTCTCACGGTTTTTCATATAGAGCTTCATATCTTGATTCAGCCGCTCAAGAAGACTCATAAATCCACCCTCTTTTAGTATTTGCGCTTTCTTGCAGCTTCAGACTTTTTCTTGCGTCTTACGCTAGGTTTTTCATAAAATTCACGCTTTCTTGCTTCCTGCAAAGTACCTGTCTTTGATACACTGCGTTTGAAGCGACGAAGAGCATCTTCAAGCGATTCGTTTTTTCTAACGACCGTTTTTGACATTCTCTTTCCCTCCCTCCGAATACACCAATCGACTGCTTTAAAAAAAGACATACATATAAACATGTACTTTGACATTATAATATAAGCCTCCGGTAAGGTCAACCAAGGAGAATCGTTTTATTGTTCAGTCATGATTTCGGCAGCTTGTCTGTATATATTTATAAAGGAGGCTGTTCGAAAAACTGATGATAATCTTGATCTTATTCATATTATTGATCGTTCTTTTTCTCAAAGGCATGAGCATGCTGAGAAAAGGT
Source organism: Bacillus sp. FSL W7-1354 (assembly GCF_038002405.1). NCBI lineage: Bacteria > Bacillati > Bacillota > Bacilli > Caryophanales > Bacillaceae > Bacillus > Bacillus sp. FSL W7-1354. The sequence goes on from NZ_JBBOCL010000001.1 coordinate 1,776,805, forward strand.
TTGATTTCACTGACATTTGAAAAAATCGAAAAGCGGCTGCTGTTTTTCACGGATCATCCGGTGAAAGCCTTTTTGGTCAGCATTGTATTTACGGGGGTTTTGCAAAGCAGCTCGGCATTTATGGTGATCGTCATTGGCTTTGTCTCGGTAGGCGCCCTTTCATTTAAACGTTCGATTCCGCTCATTTTGGGAACAAACATCGGGTCCACCTTCACAACGGAATTTTTGGCGGTCAAGCTGGAATTTTTGATTTTTGCCCTCTTTGCCGCAGGTGCGGTTCTTTTCATGGCCGGAAAATCCCCTTTTCGGCAAGTGGGCGTAAGCATGATCGGCTTGGGTGTTATTTTTTTCTGTATCAGCGGCTTTAGCCGGCTTGCCGTGCCGTTGTCACAGCTAGACTCGGGCGCTTATATTGTGCAGCTTGCTGAAAATTCACCGCTTTACGCCTTAATCATCGGCACGGTGTTGACCGCGATGATTCATTCCAGTTCGGCGTGTGTCGGCATCCTGATGAGCTTTATGGATCAAGGTGTCGTCGGTTTGACCGAAGCGATGAGCGTTGTTCTCGGCTCCAATATCGGGACATGCATCACAGCCGTGATGGCGTCCTTCAAAGGCGGAGCTGCGGCCAGGCAAACGGCTTATGCCCATGTGCTGTTTAATGTCATCGGTGTAGCAGCTTTATACCCCCTGCTCTCATCAATAACAGGCTTTATCTCCGGACTGTCTGAAAGCCCCGCTCAGCAGATTGCCCATTTCAGCCTGCTCTTCAACGTCGTCACATCCCTATTGTTTCTGCCGCTCTCAAATCTGTTTCATTCGCTGATCATGTTTCTCATTCCAAACAAAAACCAGGCCCGGTAAACGCCTGGTTTTTGTTGATTAGTAGTCTTCATCCGCTGTTAAGCCTTTGACAATCGACACGCCTGCGCTTGCTCCGATTCTCGTCGCTCCGGCTTCAACCATGGCAAGGGCGCTTTCCTTATCGCGGACGCCCCCTGATGCTTTAACGCCGATAACAGGTCCGACAGCTTCCCGCATCAGTTTTATATCCTGAACTGTCGCACCGCCGCCGGAAAAACCGCTCGATGTTTTGACAAAGTCGGCGCCGGCTTTTACGGCCAGTTCACAAGCGTGCCTTTTTTCTTCATCCGTCAACAGTGAGGTCTCTATGATGACTTTTACGAGAGCTTTGCCGTCTGCCGCGTCTGTCACCGCTCTGATGTCATGCTCCACGGTTCGGGTATCGCGGTCTTTTAATGCACCGATGTTGATCACCATATCAACTTCACCGGCCCCGTCTGCAATCGCCTGCCTGGTTTCAAAGGCTTTTGTTTCCGGAGACGCCGCACCTAAAGGAAAGCCGATAACCGTGCACACTTTCACTTCTGAATCTTTAAGAAGCTCGGCGCACAGCTTTACCCAGCAAGGGTTGACGCAAACGGAAGCAAAATCGTATACACGTGCTTCTTTGCAAAGCGCTTCGATTTCGGATGTGACAGCATCAGGCTTCAATAGCGTGTGATCGATCATTCGCGCAATTTGTTTTGTCATCGTCACGACTCCTTTTCAAGTGGTTGTCTTTTATGATATTCGCAAAAAAAGCCGGAACACCTTTTTCGTGAACCGGCTAAATTGATCATTTATGACGATAAGCGGATGTTTTCATGGACGTCGTCTTCGGCGACGCGGACGAACTGGCCTTTATTGTACGGATAGCCGGCTTTTAAGATCTTCACTTTAACAAGCTGGCCGATCAGGTCTTCGGAACCTTCGAAAACGACCTTCATATAGTTGTCCGTGTAGCCGACAAGCAGATTGTCTTCGCCCGTTTCCGTGAACGGCTCTTCCGGAATGATTTCCAGAACATCGCCTTCATAATCTGATGCGTATTCTTTCGCAAGCTGATCTGAAAGAGCGATCAGTTTGTGAACTCTTTCGTTTTTCACGTTCTCGTCAACCTGGCCGTCCATGCGTGCTGCTGGAGTTCCGGTCCGTTTGCTGTACGGGAAGACGTGGAGCTCGGAAAACTTGTGTTCTTTAATAAAGTTGTACGTCTCCATGAATTCTTCTTCCGTTTCCCCCGGGAAGCCGACGATCACATCAGAAGTGACTGCGAGCCCCGGAAGAGCTTTTTTGAGTTTCGTCAGCCTGTCAGCGAAAAACTCCATCGTATACTTTCTTCTCATCCGTTTTAAAACGCTGTTTGAGCCGGATTGAAGCGGAATGTGAAGGTGTCTGACGATCTTGTCTGAGCGGTCAAGCACTTCAATCACTTCGTCTGTAATTTGGCTCGCTTCGATTGAAGAGATACGGATTCGTTTCAGACCTTTCACACGGCTGTCCAGTTCTTTCAACAGCTGTGCAAAGTTGTAGTCTTTCATATCTTCTCCATAACCGCCGGTGTGAATACCGGTTAAAACGATTTCTTTATAGCCGGCATCAACGAGCTGCTGCGCCTGGCGGATGACTTCCTCAGGGTCGCGGGAACGAAGCAGGCCGCGCGCCCACGGAATGATGCAGAATGTGCAGAAATTGTTGCAGCCTTCTTGAATTTTCAATGAAGCACGCGTTCTGTCGGTAAATGCAGGAACATCAAGCTCCTCAAACACTCTTGCTTTCATAATATTGCTGACGCCGTTAATCGGCTGTCTTTCTTCCTGGTACTGCTGAATATAGCCAAGCATTTTTTCGCGGTCCTGCGTACCGACGACGATATCAACGCCCGGGATCGCCATGATTTCCGCCGGGGAAGTCTGGGCGTAGCACCCTGTCACACAAATGACGGCGTCAGGATTTTGGCGGATCGCCCGTCTGATCACCTGGCGGCTTTTTTTATCACCTGTATTTGTGACGGTGCATGTATTAATGACGTATACGTCCGCCGAACTTTCGAATTCTTTTCTTTCGTAGCCGGCTTCTTTGAAAAGCTGCCAAATTGCTTCTGTTTCATAATGGTTGACCTTGCAGCCAAGTGTATGAAATGCAACGGTTGCCATTGTTATTCACCTCTTAGTAACTCTGTATGATAAGAAACTGCCGCCAACGCGTACAGCGGAGCTGTTTCCGCCCTTAAGATCCGCGGACCGAGCCCGCAGGCGAGGGCTCCTTTTTCTTTAAGCGCCTCAATTTCATCTTCTGAAAATCCGCCTTCAGGACCAAACACCATGAGCACGGATGATCCTTCCGGCAGGCTTTTGAGCACGGATTGAAACCGGCTTGTCTCGCCTTGCTTTGATGACTCTTCGTATGCAACGACACATTTATCGAAGTCCTCAAGGCTCTCAAGCAAACGTTGAAACGTGTGAACCGGCGCCACATCGGGAATCGTGTTTCTGTGGGACTGTTCTGCGGCTTCCTTGGCGATTTTCGCCCACCTTTCCCGCTTTTTCTTTGCCTTTTTTTCATCAAGTTTAACAACGGAGCGTGATGCCTGAAAAGGAATAAACGAGCTTGCACCGAGCTCTGTCCCTTTTTGAATGATCCATTCCAGCTTATCTCCTTTTGGAAGGCCGTTTGCAATATGGATCTGGACGGGCAGTTCGCGTGTTTTCCCCGTCCATTCGATTACGCTCAATAAAACCTCTTCTTTTGTGACGGACTCGATCCGGCATTTCGCTTCATGGCCGTCTTTTGCACAGCAAATGACCTCGTCTCCGGGAGACATCCTCATCACGGTCGCAATGTGATGAACGTCTTCGCCTTTGATCGAGAACACAGGTGCGGCCGTGACCTCTTGTTTTGATTGTTCGATAAAATATCGTTGCATACGCTTGTCACACCTACTAACGATTATTTTTTAGCGATGATGCTGACCCAGTCCTCCATTGAAAGAACCTCGACGATCGTAAAGCCATCTTTCACCAGTGCATCTTTGACTTCCTGTTTTTTCTGCTGAATGATTCCCGAAGTAATGAAATAACCGCCGTCTTTCAACAGGCTGTATGCCTGATCCGTAAAGCGCAAGATGACCTCGGCCAGGATGTTGGCGACGATGACGTCTTTTTCCCCTTCGACGCCGTCAAGCAGATTATTTTGCTTGATCTCGATATGATCGCTGACTTTATTGAGCTTGGAGTTCAAGCGGGCGCTTTCCACGGCTACAGGATCGAGATCATATCCTTCAACCTGTTTGGCGCGAAGCATGGCTGATGCAATGCTCAAAATGCCTGTTCCCGTTCCGACATCCACGACCGAATCCCCTTCTTTCACATACCTTTCGAGCGCCTGTATGCAAAGTACGGTTGTCGGGTGTGTGCCTGTTCCGAACGCCATTCCCGGGTCCATCTCGATGATGAGCTCATCCGTATGAACCGGTGTGTACTCTTCCCATGTCGGAACAATCGTAAACTTCTCGGAAATTTTTACGGGATGATAATATTTTTTCCATGCTGTCGCCCATTCTTCTTCGTTAACCTCGCTGATGGTGATTTTGTTCCGTCCGAGGTCAATATCATACAGCAGCAGATTATTGATGGTTTCCTTGATTCCTTCTACGGTCTCTCCCAAAAAGCTGTTGATCGGGAGATACGCTTTAATGATGACTCCTTCATCAGGGTAATCATTGGGGTCGAGCTGGTAGATTTCTCCGTATACATTCTCACGCTCTTTAATTAAATCAAGCGGATCTTCAATTACGACTCCACTCGCACCAGCTTCATGCAAAATATTCGAGATGGGCTCAACCGCTTCATGTGTCGTGTGAATGCAGATTTCGGACCATTTCATACTACCAACTCCTCATCCAATCATTAATCGCCTTTAAAGGCGCGCTTTACTTTATCGAAAAAACTCATTTCCTGTTCATCCGGCATATTTCCGCTCACTTCTGCAAATTCGCGGAGAATATTTTTCTGGTTTTCTGTTAAATTCGTCGGTGTCACGACGCGGACGACGATGTGCTGATCGCCTTGACCGTACCCGCGTACGTTGGCAACGCCTTTTCCTTTTAAACGGAACTTGGTGCCTGTCTGCGTGCCCGCCGGCACTTTTAATTTTACTTTACCGTGAAGAGTAGGCACTTCGATTTCGTCCCCGAGCGCAGCCTGTGCAAATGTCAGCGGCATTTCGCAGTAAATATCGTCGCCATCGCGCTCGAAAAATTCGTGTTCTTGGACGCGGAAAACGACGAATAAGTCACCTGACGGACCGCCGTTGATCCCCGGTTCACCCTGTCCGGATACTCGAAGCTGCTGGCCGTCATCCACACCCGCCGGGATGGTGACATTGATTTTCTTGCGTTTTTTCACTTTTCCTGTACCGCCGCAAGTTGAACATTTGTGCTTAATTTGCTTACCCGTTCCATTACAGTAATGACATACTCTTCTGTTGACAACTTTTCCGAACGGAGTCGACTGCTCCATGTTCAGCTGGCCAGAGCCGCCGCAGTGTGAACAGGTTTCCGGCTTTGTTCCCGGTTTCGCGCCTGAGCCGCTGCATGTTTCACATGTTTCTTCACGCGGAATTTCGATCGTCGTCTCTTTTCCGAAGGCCGCTTCTTCAAATGACAGTGTCATCGTATACTGCAGATCGGCGCCCTGCCTCGGGGCATTCGGGTCTCTCCGCCTTGCGCCGCCTCCGAAAATGCTTGAGAAAATATCGTCAAACCCAAAGCCGCCGAAGTCGCCGCCGCCGAAACCTCCGCCGCCGAATCCCTGATTTGGATCGGTGTGGCCAAACTGGTCGTAATGGGCCCGTTTTTGGTCATCAGAAAGTGTTTCATAGGCTTCTTTGACTTCTTTGAATTTTTCATCCGCTCCGGCTTCTTTGTTGATGTCCGGGTGATATTTTTTAGAAAGCTTGCGGTAAGCTTTTTTAATCTCATCTTTAGAAGCGCTCTTACCTACCCCAAGCACCTCATAGTAATCACGCTTACTCATCTCTTCACACTCCCGATTTTCTCACATAAATTAGATTGTATCATTTCAAATTATGTTTTTTCAATTCCTTTTGTCCTTTAGGAAGAAAAAAGTCAAAGTCAAGAGATCCTGACTTTGACTTTCATCGCCTGTAAGGTCATGTGCTGTGCAAACCGGGGTAAGCACAGCACATTTTATTTCAATTATTTTTGTTCTTTGTCGTCGTTTACTTCTTCATATTCAGCGTCAACGACATTGTCGTCGGCTTTTTTAGCGCCGGCGCCGCCGTCTTGCTGAGCCTGAGCCTGTTTTGCAGCTTCTTCGTAAAGCTTCATTGAAAGCTCTTGGACGATCGCTTGCAGCTCATCTTTTTTCGCCTTGATTTCATCAAGATCATTTTTCTCGATCGCAGCTTTTAACGCGTCTTTTGCATCATTCGCTTTTTTCACTTGCGCTTCATCGGCTTTGCCTTCAAGATCTTTCAGCGTTTTTTCAGTTGTGAAGACAAGCTGATCCGCTTCGTTGCGAAGCTCGATTTCTTCTTTTTTCTTCTCATCCGCTTCGGCGTTTTCTTCAGCTTCTTTCACCATGCGTTCGATCTCCTCGTCAGAAAGACCTGAAGAAGATTTGATCGTGATGTTTTGCTCTTTGCCGGTACCCAGATCTTTCGCGCTGACGTTGACGATACCGTTCTTATCGATGTCAAATGACACTTCGATTTGCGGTACGCCGCGAGGAGCCGGCGGAATATCTGTAAGCTGGAAGCGTCCGAGCGTTTTGTTGTCGGCAGCCATCGGGCGCTCACCTTGGAGCACGTGGATGTCAACCGCTGTTTGGTTGTCAGCCGCTGTTGAGAACACTTGGGACTTGCTTGTCGGGATTGTCGTGTTGCGGTCAATCAGCTTCGTGAACACGCCGCCCATTGTTTCGATACCAAGTGACAGCGGAGTTACGTCCAGAAGGACAACATCTTTGACATCGCCTGTGATGACGCCGCCTTGAATGGCTGCACCAAGGGCTACGACTTCGTCAGGGTTGACGCCTTTATGCGCTTCTTTTCCAGTTTCTTTTTTGATCGCTTCCTGAACGGCAGGAATACGTGTTGATCCGCCGACAAGAATTACTTTGTCGATTTCGCTTGCAGAAAGCCCCGCATCTTGAAGAGCCTGGCGGACTGGACCCATTGTGCGCTCTACCAAGTGTGAAGACAGCTCTTCAAACTTCGCGCGGGTCAGTGTCAATTCAAGGTGCAGCGGACCTGCGTCACCGGCTGTGATAAACGGCAGCGAAATTTGCGTAGAAGATACGCCGGAAAGGTCTTTTTTCGCTTTCTCAGCCGCATCTTTTAAGCGCTGAAGCGCCATTTTATCTTTAGAAAGATCAATGCCGTTTTCTTTCTTGAATTCTGAGACGAGATGATCGATGATCACTTGGTCAAAGTCGTCTCCTCCAAGGCGGTTGTCACCCGCTGTAGAACGAACTTCGAATACGCCGTCTCCCAATTCAAGGATGGAAACGTCGAATGTACCGCCGCCAAGGTCGTAGACGAGGATCGTCTGATCTTCTTCCGTCTTATCCAGACCGTATGCAAGCGCAGCTGCAGTCGGCTCGTTGATGATCCGCTCAACTTCAAGTCCGGCAATTTTACCGGCATCCTTTGTCGCTTGACGTTCTGCATCGTTGAAGTATGCAGGAACTGTGATTACGGCTTTAGATACAGTTTCGCCTAAATAGCTTTCAGCATATGATTTCAAATGCTGAAGGATGATGGCAGACACTTCTTGCGGCGTGTACTTTTTGCCTTCGATTTCAACTGTATAGTCCGTGCCCATGTGGCGCTTGACCGACATGATCGTGTTCGGATTCGTGATGGACTGGCGTTTCGCCACTTCACCCACCTGGCGCTCTCCGTTTTTAAATGCAACAACCGAAGGAGTCGTGCGGGCTCCTTCTGGATTTGGGATGACTTTCGGCTCTCCGCCTTCAAGCACTGCAACGCATGAGTTCGTTGTTCCCAAGTCGATTCCGATTACTTTGCTCATGATTTTTACCTCCTGCTATGTAGTTATTGGTTGACTTTTACCATAGAAGGACGGATCACCCGGTCCTTAAGTTTATAGCCTTTTTGCAGTTCCTCAACGACTGCGTTTGATTCGTACGCTTCATCCTCGACCTGCATAACAGCCTGGTGCATGTTCGGGTCAAATTGCTCTCCGACTGAAGGAATCTGTTCAACTCCTTCATTTTTAAGAGCCTCCAAAATTTGACGGTGCACCATTTCCATCCCTTGAAGCAGGCTTTTCGTCTGCTCGTTGTCAGGATCGATCTGTAGCGCACGTTCAAAGTTGTCAAGCGCCGGCAGCAAATCGCTGATGATGCGCTGGGAACGGTACTTTTCAGCAGCCTCAAGGTCAAGGCGTGCGCGTCGTTTGTAGTTTTCAAAGTCCGCCTGAACACGTAAAAGTTTATTTTCTTTTTCTTCAAGACGTTCTTGAAGTTCTTTTAGTTGTTTTTCAAGCATTTCTGTTTGCGTGTCTTCTGCCGGGGCATCAGCTTCAGCAGCCGTTTGTTCGGCTTCGGCTGTCTCCGCTTCTGTCTCGTTCAGTTCCTCTTGTTCGTTTAGCTCTTCAGTTTGTTTTTCTTCTGCCATCTGTGTTCACCTCCCTTAAAGGATGAGTTTCATGATAAAGAAGGGATTTCTCCCTTCTGTTTTGTTTTCAGGTACTGCCTTACCCATCATACAAACTTGTCAACGCTTTTGACAAGTCAGATGATACGTGCTGAAGCAAACCGACGACGCGGGAGTAGTCCATGCGCGTCGGCCCGATGACCGCGATGGAGCCGATCTGTTTTGAACCGACCGTGTATGTCGCGGTAATCAGGCTGCAGTTTTCCATTTCTTCATAGTCGTTTTCCTTGCCGATTTTAATGGTAATTCCGGACTCAGTCGACTGAAAGAGCCGGAGAAGCTCCTGTTCTTTCTCAATGAGCGACAATAGCGATTTCACTCTGTCAATATCGTGAAATTCGGGCTGATTCAGCATATTAATCTTGCCGCCGAAAAACAGCCGGTCGGTTTGAACAGATGAATCCAGCGTTGCGCCGAGCCCGTGTAAAATCGTATCGTAATTTTGGATATGCGACTTTAAGAAGATGACGACCTCTTTGAAAATCCTGTCTTTCAGCTCTGAGATCGGCACGCCTCTAAGGCGTTCATTTAATATATTCACCAGCTTTTCGAGATCGGAAAGATTGACCTCCGCCGGAAAGTTGATCGTTTTATTCTCGACATGGCCGGTATTCGTTACTAGAATGGCAACGGCCTTCTTAGGCTGAATCGGCACAATCTGGATCTGTTTGAGATGATTTTCGCTCAGTCTCGGACCGAGGACAATCGATGTATAATTTGTCAGATCAGACAGCACTTGAGCCGACTTCTGCACCGCTTTTTCGAGTTCAAAGATTTTTTCTTTGAAAACCGAATGAATAATGTTCAAGTCCGTTTTTGACAGCTTTCCGGGTGAAAGCAGATGATCGACATAATAGCGATAGCCTTTTTCAGAAGGAATCCGGCCTGAAGATGAGTGGGTTTTTTCAATAAAACCGAGCTCTTCCAAGTCAGCCATTTCGTTTCTGATCGTTGCTGAGCTGAATGTGATATCTTCCTTTTTGGAAAGCGTTCTTGATCCTACCGGCTGAGCTGAACGAATGAAATCGTTGACGATAACCTGCAAGATTAACAGCTGACGATTTGTTAACATCCATATCACCCCTGTTAGCACTCGACACAACTGAGTGCTAATTGTATATCAAAATTACCAAACCAAAATCAAAATGTCAATTATAACTCACCCAGGAATGCTTGAAACACTTCATTCCCTAACAGTTTTCCATTATGTGTTAAAAATACGTTGTTGCTCGTGTTCACAATCAGCCCTGTTTCTTCCAGCGAACGGAGCACTTTCGGGAAGAGATCGTCAACAGTTCTTCCGTATTTTTGGAAAAAGTGTTCTTTGTCTACTCCCGCGGTTTTTCGAAGACCGAGAAACATTTCTTCTTCAATCTGTTCATTTTTTGTAACCCTGTGTTTTTCTTTATAAGGAAAACCTGACTGCTCAATCAGGTCGATATAATGTTTAACAGGGCCGGCATTTACCGTTCTTTCACCATTGATATAGCCGTGCGCGCCCGCGCCCAAACCGAAATACTCCTCATTGTTCCAATATGTGAGGTTATGTTTGCTCTCATATCCTTTTTTGGCGTAGTTGCTGATTTCGTATTGGCCGATGCCCGCTTCTTCCATTTTCCGCATCACAAGTTCGTACATTTCTGCTTCCTGATCCTGCGGAGGCAGGTGAAGCCGGCCCTTTTTCATCAAGTTATAAAAAACGGTTTTCGGCTCGACGATCAGCGAGTAGACCGAATAATGTTCAGCCCCTAGGGCAAGCGCCGTATCGAGCGATGAAGCGAAGTGGCCGATGGTTTGTCCTGGCAGACCGAACATCAGGTCAAGGCTGATATTATCGAACCCCGCGTTTCGCGCTCTTTCAAAGGAAACGAGTACGTCTTTTTGCTCGTGGACTCTGCCGATTTTTTTTAGCAGCTCGTCTTCAAACGTCTGTACGCCAAAGCTCAGCCTGTCTACACCGGCGGCTTTTAAAACCTCCAGCTTTTCAGCCGATAAATCGTCGGGATTGGCTTCCACTGCAAATTCGGCAAGGCTTTCGGACGGTTTCAAAACGCGATGAATGGAATCAAGAAGCCGCTCAAGCTGCGCTTCCGACAGCGATGTCGGCGTTCCTCCCCCGATAAAGATCGTTTTCAGCTCCGGATGTCCGGCCGCTTCCATTGAATTGGCCATTTCCTTCTCTAAAGAACGCAAATATTCATCAACAGGCTGAGATTGAATAAAAAACTTGTTGAAGTCGCAATAATGGCAAATGTGCTCGCAAAACGGAATATGGATATATGCTGCTTTCATTGTTTTCACCTTCTTTTACAGGAAGAAGCCGCAGTGTGTTACGCTGCGGCAGCTCATGATTATGATTTCGGGCTGCTGTCGTCCATTTTCAGGACTGCCATAAAGGCTTCCTGCGGAACTTCGACAGAGCCGACCTGTTTCATTCTTCGCTTTCCTTCCTTTTGCTTTTCGAGCAGTTTGCGTTTTCTGGAAATATCCCCGCCGTAGCACTTCGCCAAAACGTTTTTGCGCATGGCTTTGATGGTTGAACGGGCGACAATTTTTGTGCCGATGGCTGCCTGGACAGGCACTTCAAACTGCTGGCGCGGAATGAGTTCCTTCAGCTTTTCGACAATAACTTTTCCCCGTTCATACGCATAATCGCGGTGAACGATAAAGGAAAGGGCATCGATTTTTTCGCCGTTCAGCATAATATCCATTTTCACGAGCTTGGACGGTTTATATCCGATGAGTTCGTAATCAAATGACGCATAGCCTTTCGTATTTGATTTAAGCTGATCGAAAAACTCGTAGACGATTTCCGCAAGCGGAATTTCGTAGACAATGCTGACGCGGTTCGCATCAAGGTACTGCATATCGATAAACTGGCCGCGCTTGCCCTGGCACAGTTCCATGACCGCTCCGACAAAGTCGTTCGGCACCATCATCGTCGCTTTGACGAACGGTTCTTCCACCCGGTCGATCTTCTGCGGATCAGGCATATTTGACGGGTTATCGACAACGATTTTTTCTCCGTCTGTCATGTACACGTCATAGATAACACTCGGAGCCGTCGTAATCAAATCGATGTTGAATTCGCGTTCAATCCGCTCCTGAATAATTTCCATGTGGAGCATCCCCAGGAAACCGCAGCGGAAGCCGAATCCGAGAGCCTGGGACGTTTCCGCCTCATACTGAAGGGCTGAATCGTTCAGCTCAAGTTTTTCAAGCGCTTCCCGCAAGTCGTTGTATTTCGCTGTATCAATCGGATACAAACCGCAATAGACCATCGGATTCAGTTTTCTGTAGCCTGGCAGGGCTTCGGGCGCTGGGTTTTCCGCACTTGTAATCGTATCCCCTACACGAGTGTCTCCGACGTTTTTGATTGCGGCCGTCAGGAATCCGACGTCACCGACAGTCAGTTCGTCAACCGGAACGGCCTTCGGTGTGAAAACGCCGACTTCAGTGACTTCAAATTCTTTTCCGGTCGCCATCATCTTGATTTTTTGACCGGCTTTTACGGTACCTTGGACGACTCTGATATAGGCGACGACCCCGCGGTATGCATCATACAGAGAGTCAAAGATCAACGCTTGAAGCGGCGCTTCCGGATCTCCGCTTGGTGCGGGAACCTTTTCAACGATCTGCTCCAATATTTCTTCAATTCCGATGCCTGCTTTTGCTGAAGCAAGGACGGCTTCTGAAGCGTCAAGACCGATGACATCCTCGACTTCCTGGCGGACGCGTTCGGGTTCTGCGCTCGGAAGGTCGATTTTATTAATGACCGGCAGGATTTCAAGGTCGTTATCAAGCGCAAGGTAAACGTTTGCCAGCGTTTGCGCCTCGATTCCCTGTGCGGCGTCGACGACGAGAATCGCGCCTTCGCATGCGGCAAGGCTTCTCGAAACCTCATACGTAAAATCGACGTGTCCCGGGGTATCGATCAGATGAAAAATATATTCCTCTCCGTCCTTTGCCTGATATTTCAGCTGTACGGAGTTCAGTTTAATGGTGATTCCTCTTTCACGTTCCAAATCCATCGAGTCGAGGAGCTGTTCTTTCATTTCCCTTTGAGTGATTGCCGCCGTCTTTTCAAGGATTCGATCCGCAAGCGTTGACTTGCCGTGATCGATATGGGCGATAATAGAGAAATTTCGGATTCTCGACTGCCTTTGTAATCGTTTTTCTTTATCTGTCACACTAATCACTCCTACTATGAAACGCAATATGCGCTAGCTTAGATTATATCAATAGGGTTGTGAAGATTCAATGCTAAGTCACATATGCTTTCTAAACCCGAAAAAGAAAAAACGAGTCCTGCATCCGACTCGTTTTTTCTTTTACTTATTCCGTTTTTTCCTTTATCCAGTCATACAATGAACGGGCTGTGTTTGTGACCGAATCGGCCAGGGCGCGGCCGGCCGAGGAAAAGAGGTTGAAAGCTTCCAGCTGTTCCAGCTCTTTTTGTTTTTCCTCCAAATCGATTTGATGGCCGAGGACTGACGCCTCCTTCGCATCCCCTTCAGATATGCTGAGCGCCGCTTTTAAATCAGGGTCCTGATACCCTTTCATTTCAATCATTCCGTTGTTCGCCTGCTGCATGCCGAGAAGGACGCCGAAAAACATGACACAGCAAGCCAATATGCATTTCCCCATAAAAGAAGCCACTTCCATCACCTGTCCTATTGTTTTTTCTTATCGTCTTCACCGGTGTCTGCATCAACTTTTTCAGCATTCCAGTACATCTCGCTGAATACATCCGCCATCGCTTCTGCAGCCCGTTCCAGCTCTTCGCGGTTATTATCTACGCCGCCAAATTCGATTAAGACGGATCTTTCGTTTAAATCTTGATTATATATGCCATTATCCCCGGCAGCTCCCTTAGATATAACACCGCGGCTCAAACCGGGATATTTTTTTTCCAGCCGTTCATGCAGTTCTTTTGCGAGTTTTAAGTTCGATTCGAAATTAGAGCTCTTCTTGCCGAGCACAAATGCAACACGTGCATAGCTTTTTCCTTTGACAGCTGCGGTTGTCGCTTTCTTCCGCTGCGAATCCCTGTGAATATCGATAAAATACTGCAAATCTTTGTTTTGAGCCATCGCCTCTTTAACGACCGGCCTTGATTCATCATAGGAACGGGCATAAGCCCAGCCTTTTTTCCGCAAGTTCGCCTGAAAGTCAGTTTTATCCACCATTGCCCCGACCCCCTGCGACTTCATCGCATTTGCGAGCATATCGCTGACAAGCGTCACATTTGCTTTCGAATGAAGCGCCCGATCAGGTACCGTCTCCCCTTTTAAAAAGGGAAGATACGACTCCGTATTGTGCGTATTGTAGATAAATACGACTTTTCGGCCGCCCGTCGATTGCTCAGGAGGTTTTTCCTCCCCTGTTTGCTTTTTCTGTTTCCCTTCAAGCTCTGCAAGATTCGCTTCTCTCTCCTCTTTTAAAACCTCAGTCGGCGGCGGAGATTCTGACGGCATATTTGTGTAATCCGTCCCTTGCCCTGCAATAAGGATTTCCGAGTCAAAATGAGAGAAGCCCGGAAGCTCCCGACCGAGAAAACTTCGCGGATCTTTTAAATTAATGCTGGTCGCCAGTTTCAAGACGATCGGAGAAAGTTCAAAGCGTTTATTCGGTTCCGGCAATTCTGATGCGAAGTAGTGGTTTTCCATTCCCAAAATGAGCCCAAAGGTCTCGCCCGCCAATTCATCGGTCACCCGGTACAACGATGAAGACGGCCTTAACTCAGGACGCAGCGATGTCAGCACGCCTGATAAAATAAAAACGAGCAGCAGGCTGACGATAAATAAGAATACTGTCTTAATCGCACTTCTTCCATTTACAGCCAGCACAAACTGACGATTCCTGCCTCTTTTTCTCATCGCAAATCCCTCCAGAGCTTGTCTAGTAAATAGACTATGTACAAGATAGAGGAAGTAGAACAAGTTCCGGTAATGCTATAAGCACGAAAAAAAGCGGCCTGGTCAGCCGCCTTAATCTTAGTGGTTATACATTCCTTTATTGTCTTGCGAGACATTTTCATGAAGCGCTGTGTTCAGACCGTTCGCAATCAAATTTGCCATATCATCGATAAAGGTATCGACCTCTTTTGGGGTTACCATTAAGTTATGGCCGAGCGGAGCGAGGACTTCATGGATCAGCTGCCTTTTTTCATCCTCTGCGAGGCCTCCGACTATACCGAGAAACGATTTGCGGTGCTCCTCATCGGGAAGATCTTCTTCGGTGAGGACCTTTCTTTTCCCAAAGCTCATCCCCGCGGGAACGAGCGACCTGGACGGACTGTCATCTCTCATCTCTCTTCCAAAATGCTTCAGCATATAATCAATCGTATCACTCGTGATCGTGACGGCATCGACCACCGTCGGAACACCGATGGCGATGACCGGAATGCCAAGCGTTTCCTCGCTTAATTCTTTTCTTTTATTCCCTACCCCAGATCCGGGGTGTATCCCGCTGTCTGAAATTTGAATGGTAGAATTCACACGCTCGATCCCTCTTGAGGCCAGCGCATCGATGGCAATGACAAAGTCGGGCTTTGAGCGATCGATTACCCCTTGGATAATATCGCTCGTTTCAATGCCGGTCAAGCCCATGACTCCAGGGGAAAGCGCGCTCACCGGACGGTAGCCATCCTCTACATTTTCGGGCTGCAGCTGAAAAAGGTGCCTCGTCACGAGAAGGTTTTCTGTCACTAGGGGGCCGAGTGAGTCGGGCGTGACATTCCAGTTGCCAAGCCCTACAATTAAGCAGCTGGCATCCCGCGGAATGTTCAAATAATCGAGAAATGCGGAAAACTCCTTCGCAAACACATTGACGACTTTTTCCTGCAAGACGGAATCCTGCTGTCTGATCCCTTGTGTTTCAAAGGTTAAATAGCGGCCGGCTTTTTTCCCCGACAGCTTCGCTCCTTCTTCATCAATGTCCATCGTCTGAATTTTGATCCCGTCTTTTTCGTATTCTTTGACTGTAAACCCTTTCAGCTCTTTCTTTGGAGAAGCTTCCTTTTCCTCTGCCAGATCCCTCGCTTCCACGGCTAAGTCTGTCCGGACTGCATATTGACTTAAATCAAGCTTCTTTTTCTCCATATTTGCATTCCCTCCAAAAACATAACTGGTGTTAGTGTGCCCACAAGGTCTGTGAACATTCCCCCGAAGCGGAGCTTTCAAACAAAAATACTTTACATTTATATTGCAATCTAAGGGTGTGTTTGATAGAATACAATTTGTTCTATTGTTGAGATCTAACCTATAGAAAAGGAACAGAGGTTATGTCTTAGGAGGTGAAACACATTGCCAAACATTAAATCAGCGATCAAACGCACAAAAACAAACAACGAGCGCCGCGCGCACAACGCAACTATCAAATCTTCAATGCGCACTGCTATGAAACAAGTTGAAACTTTCGTAAGCAACAACGAAGCAGACAAAGCGAAAGCAGCTCTTTCTGCAGCAGCAAAGAAAATCGATAAAGCAGCTAAAAAAGGTCTTGTCCACAAAAACACCGCAGCTCGTTACAAATCAAACCTAGCGAAAAAAGTGAACGGACTTTCTGCATAATAGAAAGCTTGGCCATGCCAAGCTTTTTTGCTTGCCTTCATAAAAAACGGCTCTCTTAAATGAGAAGCCGTCAGACCACCGATAAATCGTAAAAAACGCGCGGTCAGCTGGCGGAAGAAAATCAACATGACAATGTGCGCGATGCGCTGCATTGCAAAAATATACGGTCAATCCAGCCATAAGGTAGGCTCTGCAGAAAAGGGAATGCTTGCTGATCTCATCCTCTGGGGTCCGGCCTTTTTTTGTCGTCAAGCCTGAACCCCGTCCGTGCCGAAGCGAAATATTCGCGGATTGAGTAAACTGGACATGAAATGAAATAGCGTATAAGACTTATCAGGGGGAGAGCTTCCCTTCCACCTGTCAGCTATGTTCACTCGCACGACGCTATTTTTCGTGCTAAATATTGTTGATTTTTATACAAAATGAGGGAACTTCCAAAAAGGAAATTCCCTTGCTATGTACAAGTTTAATTATTCCGGTGTTTAACTTTTAAATGATAATCCAATTTCCTTCAAAGCAACCCGCAATTTAGGTAAAGACGCTGGTCCCATACCGTGAAATTTCAAAATCTCTTTTTCGCTGTATTTTGACAGAGCCTGCAAAGAAGTTATTCCATTGTGTTCCAAAGCTCGTCTGGCTGGCGCAGAGAGCAATGAAAGAAATCCGTTGTCAGGTTTGCGCTGTTGCTCACAAATCGGGCAAACAGGACAATCACTGCTTTTATCATACTGGTGTCCTTTGCTGCAAGTCCTTAAATTCTTTGTCATTTCATTTCTCCTTTTCCGCACATTTTCAATGTTTCCGATTTTATCTTTTCTTTTTTTGCAATCGTGCCCCTTTGCTATGTTTGGCATCTGATGTTCATATTCAGGATACACCGAAACTCGTTAAACTATCTTCTGGAAAAAGAAAGGCTGCGAAATCGTCGGTTTCAGAAATCGAAGCTCCAACTAGTTCCTGGATCGTCATAGCGGTTTAGTAAGGATGGTTTTACTTATAACCTGTGAGTAACTGGAGCAGGCCAAAGCGAAAAATAGACACAAATCATGAAAGTCCCAAAGACTTTTAGGTCAAACTCATTTCTCTTCTTCACTCAATTGCTTGACAAAGTCGAGATGTTTATATCCCCAGCTGCACATATCGGTCAACACCGGCGCCAACGTTTTTCCGTGCCCGGTTAAACTATATTCGACCTTCGGAGGGATTTCCTGATAAACTTGCCGTTTGACGAGACCATCATGTTCGAGCTCCCGAAGCTGGTTGGTCAGCATCCCCTGTGTAACTCCAGGGAGCATCCGTCTTAGTTCTCCGAAGCGTTTGGTGCCTTCATGAAGTAATACGAACAGGATCAGCGGCTTCCATTTTCCTCCTATGGCCGCCAAAGTTATGATGATACCTTCCGTCGTCTTCATTTCCCGTACTTTTGACTTCATCTTTGTCAACTCCCGATTCGGTATTCGTGATATCAGTTACGTTACCATATCATTCTGATTCGCGGTAGTACTCTTATTTTACATACATAGTACGGTTTACCGGACTACCATAAACAAGTTCTTTCACCGCAATAGTACGGTTTAAAGGTCTATGTACGAAAAAAAGCGTACTTTGCAATGCCAAAAATATTCGTAATAATTGGGACGAAGAAAGGTTCAAGAAAAACAACAAACGGTAGAGGAAGATGTTTATGAAAATAATGGTAATTGCAGCACATCCAAATTTGAGGGAGTCCAAATGGAACAAGGCACTAATGAACGAATTGAAAAATCATCCTGATATCTTTATTCGTGATCTGTATCAGGAGTATCAAAATTGGAGTATCGATGTTGAAAAAGAACAGCAATTATTACTTGAATATGACCGGATCGTTCTTCAGTTCCCATTTTATTGGTTCAGCTGTCCGCCTCTTTTGAAAAAATGGTTTGATGATGTGCTGACATACGGCTGGGCGCACGGCCCCGGAGGCGAAAACTTGAAAGGCAAAGAATTCATGATTGCTACGACAACAGGCGGAGCGGAAGAAGAATATCGCGTTGGGGGCCGCAATATGTTCACTGTAGAAGAGTATTTACGGCCGATTGAGGGTACTATTATCCGATGTCATGGCACGTTTCTTCCGGCTTTTACATCCCACAATCCTCATGACAATATCCTCAAAAACGAAGCGAAGCGATATGCAAAGCATGTTTTATCACCTAAGGAAGGATGAAGCTTGCCGATTATGAGGGTAAACGGAAAAAGAAATAAGAACAACTGAAAAGGCTGTCGAGATTTTCTCGACAGCCTAACGGCTCTCTTAAAATTAGAGAGCCGTTTTTTCAATCGGACTGCAAAAGCTTGAGCAAAAACAGCTCAAGCAGGAGCTGCTTGTCTTTTTTGCCTGTCTTCATTTCATAATCCATAACGGCGAGATGCTCGATGATGCTTTTCAGCTCTTCTTCAGAAAACAGCCTCGCCTGGTCGATCGCGAGCTTCACCCTGAACGGGTGAACTTTGAGGTTTGAGGCGATTTGCTTTTGCCCGTACCCCTGCTGCGAAAAGTATTTCGTCTGCATCAAAAGCCTGAACTGGTTTGCGATCAGCGCCATCATTTTGATCGGTTCTTCATTTTGCTTTAACAGATCATAGAAAATCTGCAGCGCTTCTGTACGTTTCCGGTTCACAACCTTGTTGATCAATTCAAAAATATTCTGCTCGAGACCTCTGGCAACGAGCTTTTTGACGTCCTCAAGCGTGATCGAATCCCGATCACCAATATATGTACTAAGCTTTTTCACCTCTTGGGCAATGGCCGACAGGCTGGCATTACACAGGATGACAAGCTCCTCCGCCGCTTCTCGTTCTATGAGCTTCCCCTCTGATTTTGCAAGCCCAGTGATAAAATCAGCCGTTTCCCGGCCGTTCAGTTCTTTTGCTTCAACCATATGGGCGTGTTTTTTCAAGAGCTTGGTCAGCTTTTTCCTCTCATCAAGCTTTTCATAAGGAGCGAGCAGCACAAAAACGGAATAAGGCGCCGGCTGCGCAATATAATCCTCCAGGCTCCCGAGGTTATGCTCCATTTTATCTTTCTTTTTTTCAGCTGTTAAAAAAGACGGGTTTTTCGCAACAACAAGACGCTTCTCCCCCATAAACGGAAAAGTTTCAGCATCTTCAACAGCAAGGTCCAATGCCTCTTCTTCCAGATCAAATACGGAAAGGTTGAAATCCTTCGTCTCTTCGTCAACAACGGCTTGTCTAATCCTTTGAACCGTCTCCTGCAGAAGATACGTCTCTTTCCCGTATAAACAATAAACAGGATGAATATCGCCTTTTTTTAAGCTTTTCCAAATATCAAATACCGTCATCTGCACTTTCCCCTCTTTCATCCTTCCTTTCTATCCTAAAGCGTGTTTTGCAATTAGTAAAGAGAGAAGCGGAGTCACCCGCTCTCTCATTTATAATAAACGCCTTCCATAAACCCCCGGGTCAGTTTATAGAAGACGATGTTCATAAATTTTAGAAAACGGTTGCATGAAGCTCCTAGATTTTTGCAAAGAATTGAATTATACTGGATATCAATAGGAGGGGTAAATTGTGAATGAATTTGAAAAAGACGTGCAAAGCAAACGTAACGATCTTGTAGATTCAGGTGTCGGTTTTATCGTGTCTTTTGGCTTTTTCGCTACAATGTTTATTATCGCTACTGTTATACATCTGGCCGCTTAATCAAGCCAAGTCATGGACACCGCTTTACTCTCCGTCAGGCAAGCGGCTTTTTGACGGCTGCTGTTTTTCAGCAGTCTTTTTTTCTTGCGAGGAATGTACTTTATCATATGGGGGATGAAGTAAAAACGTTCCGTTTCCGCCTCGAAATAGGTACTGAATCGAACCGTGCTGATCCGTTCTGAATACTTTCACATGGTGGCGGTTTAAGATATCCAGCACTTCCCCGTGGGGATGGCCGTAGCGGTTGTGCTCTCCCGCCGAAATGATGGCTGCTTTCGGCTCAATTTGCTTAATCAGATCTTCCCCCGTAGAACCTTTGCTTCCATGGTGACCGACTTTCAGAATATCCGCTTTAAGATTCGGATACACTTTCATCATCTCATTTTCACCTTCCTTCTCCAAATCGCCCGTTAACAGCCACGAAAATTCGCCAGCTTTCAGCCACAACACGAGGGAACCGTTGTTTTTGCTGTTTTTGTCCGCCTCTTTCGGTGAAAGAACATAAAATTCAAGATTGCCAATATGAAGGATGTCACCTCTTTTGGCTACATGCACCTTGACGCCTTCTTTCAAGGCAAGGCGAAGCAGCTTTTCATCAGACGGTTCGGCTGCGAAGCCTTTCGGCACGATCAATTGCTTGACTTTATGTTTTTGGATCAGCACTTGAGCTTCACCAATATGATCCTGATCAGCATGAGTCAAAATTAAAGCATCGAGCTTCTTGACTCCTTTGGATGCCAGAAATGGCATTAATACGCTCTCTCCCAGGGAAAAATCCTTTTTCCGCTTTCTCCACTGCTCTTTCCGGAAGGATACGGTTCCTCCCGTATCAATGAAGACGGTACCATTCTGACCGGGAGCGCTGACATACATGCTGTCACCTTGGCCGATATCAAGTATTGTGACCTCTCCTTCTCCTGCAAACTGAGGAAGACATACGTGAATAGCAAACACAGCGGCAAGGAAGCCGGACGAAATCATGACCGCACGAAACGACATCTCTTTTTCAAGAAACAGCAAAAACAGAAAAATAGCTGCGAAGTAGAAAAACAACAAAATATCCGGCGGTTTAACCGCAGAAAAAACGAAAATATCCGCGGCAGACACCGATTTAACAGCCTGATGGCTCCACACAAGCAGATGGTCCAGCACACAGGCTGCCGCCTCCCCGAGAGGACGAAAACATATGAAAGCCAACAGACTTCCGAAAGACAGCGGCATGATGATAAAAATATAGAGAGGTATGAAAAGCAGATTCATCACTGTGCTGAGAAATGAAAACTCTTGAAAATGGATGAGCAGGATCGGAAGGGAGGCGAGCTGAGCCAAAAATGACCCCAATAGCAGTTGAGAGATTCGGCTTTTCGGCTTGATCAATATTTCTTTTGAAAGAATGAAAACGAAGGATACGGCAAAAGAAAGCTGAAATCCGGCTTGAAATAGCAGATAAGGATGATACAACAGCAGTCCGAGGCAGGCGATGCTGATCACATCGGCGCTTTTGAAGTTCTCATTGGACAGTGATGCCAGCAGATAGATTTCAGACATGAGAATCGCCCTCACTACCGACGGGGCGCCTCCGGTCAAAACTGCCGCAACGGGTAGCCCGAAAACGAGCAGCCATTTGGCGCATTCTCTCGTCAAACCGAAGCGAATAAATACGTGGAACAGAGCGGCCGACAACAGACCGACATGAAGCCCGGAAATCGCTAAAAGGTGAATGATCCCGAGACGCTGATAGCCGTCCAGCACATCTTGTTCAATGAGAAACCGGTCCCCGAAAGTAAGCGCTCTTACAATACCGGCAGCCGGATTAGCCATATTTTCTTCTGTAAAATCAAGGCCCGCTTTTCGGATGTTCAATAGAAATGGCATAAGACCGCCGCCCGGCTTGCAGTTTTCAATGGACTGAACCGCAAATATCCAGTGAATCCCTTTTTGATACAAGGATTCTTTTTGATCAAAAGTTCCAGGAACCGTCTCTTTTTTCGGCGCTCTTAATTCACCTTGCATGACACAGAGGCTTCCCGGCTGAAGAGCGGAGAGCGCCCGTTTTTCTTGCGGAGACCGGATCGTATAGCCCGCTTTCAAAGCTTCCCCCTTATCTGTTTCGGCTGTGAATGAAAGCCGGTTTCCGTCTATTATGGGGATATCCCGAACAGAAGCAAACGTGTGAAATTTGCCTTCATGATAAATCGTTGTATTGAAATGGTCAATCATGTAAAAAGAGGTGAAATATAAAATACAAATCGCTGCACATATGATGAAAAGGAGTATTTGTTTCTTGAAGAAACAGAGGATAAAGAACAGAAAAAAACCGACGGCGAGGAAGAGATAAAGAGAAGAGTGAGCGGAGGCGATTCCGGCTGCCGCTGAAATCGCTCCGCACGGGAAGATGCGATGTCTGTCCATTGGATTACACGTAGCTTGTAAACAGTTTGTTAGCCTCTGCGTGTATTTTCCTGATTTCCTCTTCCTCAAGGCCTTTATCAGCCAGCTGTTTGATCAGATCGGCCACAAACGATAACTTTTCCTGGTTTTTTAAGTCGATAATCATCTCATCGAGCTCTACCTGCTCCACTTTAACAGAAGCCTGATCGAAAAGTTCAACCGCGTAAGGATGGTTTTTGTAATCCTTCGCATAGTATATCGTTTTAATACCTGCCTGAATGATCGATTTACAGCATTGAATGCACGGAAAATGCGTGACATATATTTCAGCGCCTTCGGTCGGAACGCCGAATTTTGCACACTGAAGAATCGCGTTCATCTCGGCGTGAATCGTTCTGATGCAATGCCCGTCCACCATATAGCAGCCTTCATCCGCACAGTGAACACCTCCGGCGATCGATCCGTTGTAGCCTCCTGCGATAATCCGTTTATCCCTGACAATCGTCGCCCCTACAGCAAGCCTTGTACACGTGCTGCGAAGCGCCAGCAAATGGCTTTGCGCCATAAAATATTGATCCCAAGAAATCCGTTCCACTTGTTTTCCCTCCAAAAATACGATGTCGACTTCCCTAAGTTTACATATGTTTATCCGCAAACGTCAATTTACTTTACCGTGATGGAAGATTTTATTCTTTCAAAAGACTTTTCTCCAATTCCCGAAACGTTTGTTATGTCTTCAATCGTCTGAAACATTCCGTTCTCCTCGCGGTATTCGACTACCGCTTCCGCTTTTGAAGGACCGATCCCGGGAATCGTCTGAAGCTCCGCAGAGGAAGCCGTATTGATATTGACGATATCACTTGAGCTGCCGTCTGCTCTTGAGTCCGCTTCCGAAAGAGAGCCAGCGGCCTCTTCCCCTTCAAATGGAATGTAAAGAACCATACCGTCCCGCAAAACGGCTGCCAGATTAATCTGCTTTTGGTCCGCTTTTTTCTCGGTGCCGCCTGCTTTTTTCAATGCATCGTGCACCCTGTCTCCCTCCTTCATTTGATAGACGCCCGGATTTTTCACAGCGCCTTTCAAATCGATGATAACCTCCTCTTCCCCCGCGTTTTTTTCCCGCTTCACCTCCTCTTTCTTGTCAAAAGTCTGTGCAGAAGCCTCTTCAGGAATGGAGAAGCCGGATGAAGTTTCACGCTTTCCGCTTAACAGCATGAAGGCAGCGCTGATGATCAAGACGAGTGCCACACCTCCCGCCGCATGCCATTTATATTGTTTTAGCCAATCTGTCAAACTGCTCACCTGCTTTCATACATATTTTGACTGAAGCCTTCATATCGTTTAAAAGATACAGGTTCAAAGGAGGGGAGAACGATTGAAAATCGGCTTTATCGGGACAGGAAATATGGGGACCATTTTAATTGAGGCGTTGATTGAATCCAGAGCGGTCATTCCCTCATCTTTAACAATTACTAACCGAACGATCGACAAAGCGTTAAACATAAAAAAACGATTCCCAGACATTCAGGTTGCAGAACGGCCGGAAGAAGTGATCACGGAAAGTGATGCCGTGTTTATCTGTGTAAAGCCGCTGGATATTTATCCTTTGCTAAAGCGGCTCTCACCCGTCTTCACCCGCGATCAGATTGTGGTCACCATTACGAGTCCGGTGCAGGTCGAACAGCTGGAAGCCATCGTCTCCTGCCAGGCGGCAAGGGTGATCCCGAGCATTACGAACAGAGCGTTGTCTGGCGTGTCATTATTGACTTTCGGAGAAAGCTGCACAGCTGAGGCAAAAGAAAAATTGACGGCTTTAGTGAGCAAGATCTCAATCCCTCTTGAAATCGAAAGCGGGATTACGAGGGTCGCCTCAGACATTGTCAGCTGCGGCCCCGCCTTTGTCAGTTATTTGGTTCAGGAGTTTATTCAGGCCGCTGTAGAAGAAACCTCCGTCTCAAAAGAAGACGCGATTTTAATGACGACAGAAATGCTGGTTGGTTTGGGAAGGCTGCTCGAAACAGGGCATTACACATTGCCCGCCCTGCAGGAAAAGGTGTGCGTTAAAGGCGGTGTAACCGGTGAGGGAATTAAGGCGCTGGAAAGCGGCGTTCAGGATATGTTCCGCCAGATGTTCCGGAACACCCATTTGAAGTATGAAGAAGATATCGCTCTAGTCAAGAAGCAATTTTCCGTTTGATTCATTGTTTCACGAACGCGCTGAGATTTTCAACAAAGGAAAAATACATTATGAAAAACCATCGTTACGATTAAACGATGGTTTTTGTTTTTTTCGCTGTATAAAAATGACGTTCCGACTCTGCGCCAGGCTCCAATTTTGAAAAATCGGCAGTCACGCACTGCACCTCAAATCCGGCTTGCCGCAATAAGCTGATATACTTTTCCGTCTGGAAAGTCCGCTGTTCATGCGATTCATCAAACCTTTCGTATACGCCTCCGCTTTCTACGAAGAAGGTCAAATCGTGAACAGCTGAATGAGGCTCATCCCCCGCATAGCTTTGCCAAATGACGCTGACTTCTTCATCCTGATCGGCATACGTACTTCCCGGAAAAATGACATCCATTTTGTAAATGGAATGAACATCAAACAGAAGAAGCCCGCCTTCTTTTAATAGAGAAAAAACGTTTTTAAAAGTATTGAAAACGTCTTTTTCGCTCTTTAGATAATTCAGCGAGTCACAGCAGATCACAACCGCGTCAAACTCTTGCCCATGCCCGGCAAGCTCGCGCATATCCTGCTGAAAGAACTGAATATCGAGCTGCCGAACGGCTGCTTTGTACTGAGCCTGTGCAAGCATATCTTCGCTAATATCGATTCCTGTGACATCGTAGCCTTTTTCAGCCAAGCGGACCGATATTTCACCCGTTCCGCACGCCAGATCAAGTATCCGTATACGTTCTTTCTGCTGTGCACCGATCGTTTTTTCAATCCAGCTGACCCACTCATCGTAAGGAGCGTGAGACATCAGCTTGTCATAAATACCGGAAAATCCTTTATAAATCATTCATTAACTCCGAATGAAAGGTCTTCAGTCGGCGCGTCTCCCCACAGCTTTTCAAGGTTGTAATAGCCTCGTTCCTCTTTGTGGAAAACGTGGACAACGACATCGCCCAAATCGATCAAAACCCATCTGGCTTCGTCAAAGCCCTCCATTTTCTTCACATTGATTCCATTTTCTTCAGCTTGATCCTTAATTTCCCGGGCAATGGCCTGAACCTGTTTGTCAGAATTCCCGTGGCAAATCAGAAAATAATCAGCCACAAGGGAAATCCCCTGCATATTCAAGGCGATCATATCTTCCGCCCGTTTATCATCGCAGGCCTCTGCGGCAATTTTTAAAATTGAAGCTTGATCCATTCAGTAATTCCTCCTAGTGTCTATCGTTTACTAAAGCATTATATGTGGCGACCGTTTCCGGATAAACGGCCTGATTTTTTGAAATTAAAAATGTCATCGTATTTTTCAACGCCTGGATAAGCGCCAAATCCAAATCTTCTTCAGCGAGAGTCCGAACCTCTTCAACCCCTGGAAAACGGCGGCCCGGCTCGATATAATCCGCTACATAAATCACTTTCTCAAGAAGCGTCATATTCGGCCTCCCAGATGTATGGAATCGAATGGCTGACAGGATGTCTTCATCCGTAATTCCAACCTCTGTTTTGACAAGCGCGGCTCCTGCCGGCGCATGCCAAAGTTCATGATGAAAATCGAGCACTTCAAGCGGCCCGCCCCCGTTGAGGATGATTTGTTTCATTTCCTCTTTCGGGCGAAATTTGGCATAGTCATGAAATATCGCGGCGATTTCGGCTTTTTTCACATCTGCGCCAAACCGTTCGGCAAGTTGGACAGCCGTCTCCATTACGCCGACCGTATGGATGTAGCGCTGTTCTGTCAGCTGTTCTTGCACGCAGGCTAAGGCTTCCTCACGTTTCATATAGATGATTCTCCTTCACATAGACCTTCACTTCGTCAGGGATTAAATAATCTGTCGGCTGCTGATTTTTAATGCGGTCCCTAAGTAAAGATGATGATACTTCAAAAATAGGCACATCGACAAAAACGAGCGGATACGGCGTCTCAATTTGAAAGCCGGGCCGTTTCACCCCGACAAATTGAATCATGTTGACAAGCTTGTCAATGTTTGACCATTTCGGCAGGTATTCCACCATATCCGCGCCGATAATAAAGTAAAACTTATCGTTTGGATATCGGTCTTTCAGCAGGCGAACGGTATCAAATGTATAAGAAGGGCCTTCCCTTTCGAGTTCGATCGTCTCCAATTTAAATTGCTCTTTCCCCGATATGGCAAGCTTCAGCATTTCCGCCCTGTGCATACTTAGCGAAAACGAGTTTTTTTGTTTATGCGGCGGAATTTGGTTGGGCATGAACCAAATTTCATCAAGATCCAGTTTATACAGGACTTCATTTGCCATTAATAAATGCCCGTTGTGCGGAGGATCAAATGTCCCTCCAAAAATCCCGATTTTCCTCATGATTACCACCTTTAAGCGTTAAGGAAGCTCAATTTTTTTATTTTCTTTCGACTCCTTATACAGCACGATAATGTTTCCGATCGTCTGCACCAGTTCGGCGCGTGCTCCGCCCGCCAGCGCTTCGGCTACTTCCTCTTTAGGCTGCTCGCAGTTTTGCAGCACGCTCACCTTGATTAATTCCCTGGCTTCAAGCGCTTCACTGATTTGTTTGACCATGTTTTCGTTGACTCCGCCTTTACCGACTTGAAAAATCGGTGACAGATGATGCGCTTCCCGGCGCAAATAGCGTTTTTGTTTTCCTGTTAGCATGATTTTCCTCCTAGTTGCTGCAACACAATTGATTTCATTTTTTCCATATTAGGCTCATGTCCGGTCCACAGCTCAAAAGCAAGGGCTGCCTGGCCGATGAACATGCCGACTCCGTCCAATGTTTTCAAGCCTTTTGCTTCAGCCTCCTGCAGCAGGGCCGTTTTCAGCGGATTGTAGATAATATCGCATACAAGGCACGTTTCTTTCGCATTCGCCAATGAAAGCGGGGCAGCTTCGATGTTCGGGTGCATCCCGACCGACGTCGTTTGAATCACGATATCATATGCTGACAAGTCTGCTTCTGCTTCCTGCAACGACAAAGCACGTGCCTCTCCTTCAAAACGCTTAGTGAATGCTAGTGCCTTTTCAGGTGTACGATTCGCCACGTCCAGCTGCTTCGGCATCTCAGCTGCCAGAGTGGTAAATATCGCCCTCGCCGCACCGCCTGCCCCAATCAACAGTATCGAGAGCTCAGAAAGCGGACGATCAAGGGATGGCTTCAGCGATTTAAGAAATCCTGCTCCATCTGTATTATATCCGACCAGCCCTTCTTTTTCTCTTCTGACAGTGTTGACCGCCCCGAGAGCTTCGGCGCTTTCATCAATACGGTCGAGATGCTTCATGATCGATACTTTATGGGGGACCGTCACATTAAACCCTTGAATGCCAAGGGCCCGCATACCTTTCACAGCATCTTCAAGATCTTCGTTTTCCACGCGAAAAGCGTGATAATGTCCTTCTAAAGAAAGATCCTCCAAAGCCGCATTATGGATGTCCGGAGACATGGAATGAGCCACCGGATTGCCAATCAGTCCGTACATCGGTTTCATAACTCTCTCCCCTTAGCACTTATATTAGAGATCTGCGTAAAAACACGTGAACGCCTTTAGGCGCGTGGGCGACAATTTTTTGGTTCGCCTCTTGGACAGTTACCCAGCCGAGGCCCGAGAACACAACGTCCGTTTTCGGCTCTTTAATCGTAAACGTATGTTTAACAAGCTCTGGAAACGAGTCAAGATCTTCTTTTGCAGGGGGAGCAAGCATTTCCCCAGCGTGCTTTTCATACAGCTGATCCGCGTTTTCAAGCTTTGTTCTGTGGATATTGAGTTCATTCGGCATATAGCATACAAACGAAGATCTGCCTCCGCTTGCATAATCAAACCGCGACAATCCGCCGAAAAACAGCGTCTGTTCTTCGTTCAGCTGAAAGGTGCGGGGCTTTAGCTCCTTCTTCGGCGTTAATATTTTCAGATCGCGTTTCGCGACATAGTGCGCCATTTGATGATGGTTGATGATTCCCGGCGTATCATACATCGCCGATCCGTCATCCAGAGGAATTTCAATCGCGTCAAGCGTTGTCCCCGGATATTGAGATGTCGTAATGATGTCGCCCTCTCCGGAAACCTCTTTAATAATCCGATTGATAAACGTTGATTTTCCTACGTTCGTACACCCGACGACATATACGTCTTTGCCCTGTCTGTAATGTTCGATCGCGTCGATCGCATCTTTCATCCCCTGCCCGCGCCCGGCGCTGACGAGCAGCACATCAACAGGCCTTAAGCCGAGCTCTTTCGCTTCGCGCTTCATCCAGTTTACAAGGCGCTCGCGCTTGACTGATTTAGGGAGAATGTCTGCTTTGTTTCCTATTAATAAGATCGGATTGCCTCCGACAAAGCGGTTTAAGCCGTTGATCCAGCTTCCGTTGAAATCAAAGATGTCGACGATTTTCACGATAAGCGAATCCGTTTCCCCGATGCCGTGCAGGATTTTCAAAAAGTCATCGTCCGTCAGTGAAACATCCTGAATTTCGTTATAATTTTTCAATCTGAAGCAGCGCTGGCAGATGACATTATCTTTTAACAGCGATGCTTCAGGCGCGTAGCCCAGTTTATTTTTATCTTCGGTTTGAATGGCGACTCCGCATCCGATACAAACTACCTTTTCCATTCTTTAATCCTCCCACTGAATATGGCCTTTCCGTTTTAAAGCGCTGAGAATTCTGCGTTCCACCTGGCGGTTGAAACGCGTAAAAAAGCCGTCGGAAGCAGCCACAGGCACGACAAGAATGGTATGGAACCCATTGCGGTTCCCTCCCAGCACATCTGTCATGAGCTGATCTCCTATGACAACGACGTCTTCTTTTTTAAGACCCATATTTTTGACGGCTTTTCTGAAAGCTCTGCCCATCGGCTTTTTCGCTTTGTAAATAAACGGGATATTAAGCGGTTCAGAAAATATTTTAACGCGTTTTTCATTATTATTTGAGACAATTGTCACTTTAATGCCGTGCTCTTTCATCTCTTCAAACCACTCGATGAGACGCGGTGTCGCACTAGGCCTGTCCCATTCTACAAGCGTGTTGTCCAAATCCGTAATAATCCCTTTTACATTGCGCTCTTTTAGTTTTTCAGGGGTAATATGAAAAATATTTTTTACAAATTCATCCGGCAAAAAGAACTTTTTTAACACAAAGCCGCACCCTTTCCTTTCAATTACTGCTTCTTTTTTCAATGTGTCGAAACAAATCTAAAAGTGTCTTAAAAAATCGGCTGTCCGAAAAGTTTTCGACATATAATAGGATTCTTCAACAGGTGTGGATAAAATTACACACAGTATCCACTCATATTTCATCGACCTTTTATTAAATTATAAACATGATACCCACAAGTTATCCACTTTTTGGTGTGGATAACAGAACGATTGTTCTCGCCCAATATTCATGATAGATTATAGGTACTTCAAACAAAGATCATATAACTTAACATTTTATGCTTATTCCAAACAGGTTATTCCAATTTTTATGAGGAGGTGTCTTCCCCATTAAATGGGTACCGAGTATGAAAAAGCTGTCTGATGAACTTTTAATAGAATCATACATTAAAGCAAATGAGATGAATTTGAACCGCGAATTCATCGAGCTGATTGAAACCGAAATCAAAAGAAGGTCGCTCGGTCATCTGCTTTCCGTCTCTTCATAGCTCAAGCACTCCCGAGCGCTCTTGCCGCTTTTTTTCACTTAGGTTGATATTATATCACTTGAATAATACGCTTACTACTGTTTTTCATGAAAAAACACCTCTCTAAAAGAGGTGCTATTTGAAGAATCCGTGAGGACTAAGCCAGTAGAACCCGCCGATGACGAGCAGGACGACTAAAAGGACGACAACGAACGCATATCCGTATGCGGCGCCTGCATATCCGGGATAAGCCGGGTACGAACACGGACCAGCGGGAAAAGGATATCCCATCGCATCATTCCTCCTTTAGACTGTTATAGTAACAGCCTATGAAGAAAAAGGAGAAATGGCTAGGCCTTTTACTTAAATCAAGAAGTTTTTATAACTTTACTTTCATTAATTCCTTCAAAAATAATTCGCGCGCCTTTTGGGGTTAAGTGATTTCCCGATGGGTCGATAAACCCCGAATGGATCAGCTTCTCATCTGTAGCTCCGCCTGCTTTTTTCACGATGTTTTTCCAGTTGTCGATCAGCGGAACATCAAGTTCACGCGCCGTTTCCCTTGTGACATCATTATAGGAATCGTGCCATTTGCGCGCTCCTCCATATTTTTCAAACGAAGCAGCCCGGTATCTTGCATAATAAAAGATGTTGTCCCCGCTTCCTTCGACGATCGGCAGGCACGTCATTAATATCGGCTCTATTCCGCGGCGGCGGCTTTCTTTAACAAAATAATAGAGGTTTTCTTTAAACCTTTTTTTGGATACGCGCGGCAGCCCTTTCGCAAGAATTGCTGCATCATTTGTTCCGAACATGATAAAAAGATATGCCGGCTGCTCATCCAGCACATCCTTCCTGAACCGAAGCCTGGCGTCTTCTGTCGTTTCTCCGCCTATTCCCGCATTATTTATTTTGTACTGCCCTTGAAGGGAAGTCTGAAGTAAATTGACCCATTTTTCCGCTTTTGGATAATCGCGAAATTGCCAATTTGAGCCGCGTGTATTGCTGTCTCCAAATGCTACGACTTTTCTGGGATCGTCCTCTCCGCAGCCTGCAAGCAGAAGCAGAAAGATGAGGACCATCACCAAGCTTTTTTTCATTCGTTCCACCTCCAAAAGCCAATACTACGATCATATAGGAGAGAAGCTGCACTTTCAATGGGAGAAATCTCTGCCATCCTGCAAGCGTTTAGTCCTTACTATGCATTTAACCTGTCCCCCCTGTTTAAAAACATTCGTATTGGTTCACGGTTTTCCGACAAACAATGAATATGTTTTGACAGGTCGAAAGCCTAATTTTTCAGCGAGGCGAATCGATGCAACGTTTTGCCGGTCGCAATCCCAGCGCGGTTTCAAGCGGTTCTCTATTGCATACGCGATAAAGGCGCCGGCACAGCGGGCTGCAAACCCACGTCCCCTGTAATCCGGGTGTGTTACGATATCAACTTCGGCAAAGCGTTCCGAACAAAAAATGGTGACACATTCACTGGCGATCACACCTTCATGCGACACTTTAAATCCGAAACCGTTCTTCAAAAAACGGCCTGGCCCTCCCCAATACTCAATCGCGTATTTTTCCGTGAAATTCGCGCTTTTTCGAAAGTCATCTTCAGAAAATCTTTCAACACCGGCAAATGCGGCACTGCGAACATATTCCTCTTTTCCAAGGAAAAATGACACGCGCTCCATTTGCTGCAGAGGATCGCCAAGCCCCCCGATTAAAAAGGCGTCCCACTCCTCAGAAGCCGAAAACACGGTAAAGCGCGCTCCGTTCCTCTGTTCATTCAAATAATGAAGCCATTCGCTCCTTCCGCTGTCGGGGATATCTCCAGCGACATAATAAATCCCGGCAGCTGTTCGAAAAAGAACAGTGGCCGGTGTGAAGAAATCATCGACATAAACGTTTCCTTCGATAAGTCCTTCGGCTATCGCATGCGCGAATGTCGGACTTTCGTCTGTTAACAAAACCTTTGCTTTTCGTTTTTCACTCGATTTCAGTTCAATCATCATGACTCCCCCTCGAACTTGAGACCGATCGTCAAGCCCCGCTGGCTGATTCGGTGCCGTATTCAATATTGCGGTCAAAGATAAAAACAGACACCGCAATATCCTCCTGAATTTTGATGTCTGTAAAAAGGTGCTCGAGCTTCGCTCCGATGAGCTGCTCCATTCCTTCCGGCACGTGATTGGAGTAGTGTTTCTGAATCAGGGTCGTCCTTGCGGCATGGACCATTTCCCTTCCCTCCGACGTGCTTGCGATAAATTGCTCGCTCGCCGTCAAATTGCCGTAAAGCGTCGAAACTGCCATATTGTCGACAAAGACCGTGTGAATCCGTTCAGGCCCCTTGCCAAACAGCTCTTTTCGAAGCTTGCGGATCATATCGTTGAATTCGTGGATTTTTTTAGACATCATGCATACCCCTTCCGTTTAAACCTTCCATCTGTCTCGATGTCCCCTTAGACATTTCACTTGGTTAAAATTTTCCTATTCTATTGAATTATAATCAATATCACTTTATAATAAAAGCCGGGCTGATGGATTTGTAATACCGTCGTGTTATGAATCTATCGAATTCTGACAATATAGGATTGGTCTGTTAGTAAGCTTTGCTAGTAAACTATTCCGCCATGTATGTTTATACCGCTTTCCACGCCAGGATTCGGTATATATGTACATGGCTTTTTTGATTTTGAAAAGATGATGGAGGGGAATAAAGATGGACGGAAAGCCAATCAGTGTCCGGATAGACGGCAAAGAAATTAAAGCAGCGGCCGGGGCAACCGTTTTAGACATATTGAACAAAAACGGGTTTGAACACCCGCAAATATGCCATGTTCCAGAGACGGATCCTATTCAAACGTGTGATACCTGCATTGTGGAAGCAGACGGAAAATTAAAGCGGGCATGCTCCCTGCGGGCAGAAGACGGAATGACGGTCAGCCTGTCTGGAGAACGGGTCAAAGCGGCACAAAAAGAAGCAATGGACCGCCTGCTCGAAAACCATTTGCTTTATTGTACGGTATGCGACAACAACAACGGCAACTGTACGCTACATAATACGGCAGAAATGATGGGAATCGAAGAGCAGAAATACCCTTACACGCCAAAAGAAGACCCGTCTTGCGCAGTCGATATGTCGCATCCCTTTTACCGCTATGATCCGAATCAGTGCATCGCATGCGGACAATGTGTTGAAGTGTGCCAAAACCTGCAGGTCAATGAGACGCTCTCAATTGACTGGGAGCGTGACCGTCCGCGGGTGATCTGGGATGAAGGCGTTTCAATCAACGAGTCATCATGTGTCAGCTGCGGGCAGTGTGTCACGGTTTGTCCGTGCAATGCGTTAATGGAAAAATCGATGCTTGGAAAAGCCGGGTTCATGACAGGCATCAAACCGGATGTCATGGAGCCGATGATCGACCTTGTCAAAGATGTAGAGCCGGGATACAGCAGCATCTTTGCCGTTTCAGAAGTCGAGGCGGCGATGCGTTCACAGCGGATCAAAAAGACAAAGACCGTCTGTACATTTTGCGGTGTCGGCTGTTCATATGAAGTATGGACAAAAGGCCGTGACATCTTAAAAATTCAGCCGGTGTCAGAAGCTCCCGTCAACGCCATTTCGACGTGTGTGAAAGGGAAATTCGGATGGGATTTCGTAAATGCGGAAGAGCGTTTGACCAAACCGCTGATCCGCAAAAATGACGAATTTGTCGAATCAACTTGGGAAGAAGCGCTTGACTACGTCGCCCGCAGATTAGGCTCAATTCGGGAGCAGAGCGGAAAAGACGCCGTCGGGTTTATTTCGTCTTCAAAAATTACGAATGAAGAAAACTACTTGATGCAAAAGCTGGCGCGGCAAGTATTTGGCACGAACAATGTCGACAACTGCTCGCGGTACTGCCAGTCTCCGGCAACGGACGGATTGTTCCGCACAGTCGGCATGGGCGGCGATGCTGGCACCATTCAAGACATCGCGAAAGCAGGCCTCGTCATCATCGTCGGCGCCAACCCGGCCGAAGGCCACCCGGTACTGGCAACCCGTGTGAAGCGCGCCCATAAGCTTCACGGACAAAAGCTGATCGTCGCTGACCTTCGCAAAAACGAAATGGCCGAACGCTCGGATCTGTTTATCAGACCGCGGCAAGGAACTGATCAAGTATGGCTGATGGCCGTGACCAAGTATATGATTGACCAAGGCTGGCACGATCAAGCGTTTATCAATGAAAACGTCAATTTCTTTGAAGAATATAAGCAATCGCTTGAGACATACACCCTTGAATATGCAGAAAAAATCACAGGCATCAATCAACAGACGCTGATCCAAATCGCTGAGATGATCCGCGACGCCGACGGTACGTGCGTCCTCTGGGGAATGGGAGTCACCCAAAACACAGGCGGTTCCGACACGTCCGCCGCGATTTCAAACCTGCTTTTAGCTACCGGTAATTACCGCCGCCCGGGCGCTGGGGCGTACCCGCTCCGCGGCCATAACAATGTCCAGGGCGCATGCGACATGGGGACGCTCCCCGGCTGGCTTCCGGGATATCAGCACATTACAGATGACAAAGCGCGGAAAAAGTTCGAAAAAGCTTACGGCACAACAATCAACGAGAAACCCGGACTTGACAACATCGAAATGCTTCACGCCGTTGAAGAAGGCAAAATGAAAGCTATGTATATCGTCGGAGAAGATATGGCATTAGTCGATTCAAACGCAAACCGGGTCCATGACATTTTATCAAGCCTTGATTTCCTTGTGGTTCAGGATATGTTCCTTTCGAAAACAGCCCAATACGCCGACGTTGTTCTCCCTGCGTCAGCTTCGCTTGAAAAAGAAGGAACTTTTACAAACACGGAAAGACGCGTCCAGCGATTGTATCAGGCCCTTTCGCCGCTCGGAGACGCAAAGCCGGACTGGGTCATCATTCAAGACATCGCAAACCGGCTTGGAGCTGACTGGCATTACAGCCACCCGGGAGATATTTTTTCAGAAATGGCAAGCCTGTCACCGCTGTTCGCAAAGGCCGATTATGATGCAATTGAAGGATGGAACAGCTTCCTGTGGGGCAGCCTGACCGGAGAAAGCACACCTCTTTTATATGAAGACGGCTTTAACTTCCCTGACCGGAAAGCGCGCTTTGCCCTCGCAGACTGGACAGAGCCGGCCGAATTCCCTGAAGAATACGACCTTCACATTAACAACGGCCGAATGCTGGAGCATTTTCACGAAGGAAATATGACGAACAAATCGGCAGGCATCCAGGCGAAAGTGCCGGACGTCTTTGTTGAAGTCTCGCCTGAGCTTGCCAAAGACAGGGGCATCTGCGACGGATCGCAGGTCAGACTGATCTCGCCGTTTGGCGCCGTAAAATTAACCGCGCTTGTGACAGACCGGGTTAGAGCGAACGAGTTGTATTTGCCGATGAACTCGACAGATAAAGAATCCGCGATCAATTTCTTGACCGGCCCCGCAGTAGATGCGCGTACCAATACACCTGCTTACAAGCAGACAAAGGTGCGTATGGAAGTGCTCGGCGGATGCGCAGAACCGCCGCTTCCGAAAACAAATCCGCGCAATAAGAAACGCCATCCGCAAAACGGAGCTGAAGTCGAGCGGAAATGGAAGCGACCGGGATACGTTCATTTAACAGACTAAATCAAAAGGAGGTCATCACACATGGCAGCTCCCATCACCGCCATCCGCAAAGAAGACAAATCTGAGGAGCAAATGAAGCTTGAAAAATTAGAAGAACTCAAAACCCTTTTGGCTGAACAGGAAGCCGCCGTTTCAAAAACGATGAAGCTTCTCGGCGAACTGAACGGCCTCGGGGTTCTTGATGCCGCAGACAGCATGATCGGCGCAAAGGAAGATATCGCCAAAATCGTCCTCGGCCAGCTGTCTAAAGAGCCGGCCAAAAACCTGATGAATACAGCCATTGCGGCAGGCGGCGCTCTCTCCAAAGCCGAACCGGAAGTCATGGGGAAACTGGTAGAAAGCATCGTCGCCGGCACAAAACAAGGAGAAGACTTTTTAAAAAGCGATAAAAAAACCGGGGTCCTCGATCTGCTGAAAGCCATGAACGACCCTGACATCAACCGAGCCGTCGGCTTCGGTCTGCAATTTTTAAAAGGCATGGGAAAAGCATTGAAAGACTGACAAATAAGAAAACCGGCTCACCACTTTGAGCCGGTTTTTCCTATTGGCGATAGAAGCACCGTCGCTTTCTACCGCCTCATTTGCTGTGTGTTTCATCTTTTTTATTCAGCGATTCTTTTAAAATATTAAAAACTGCCACTGCAATAACGACAGTCATTAACCCTGTCGTCAGCAGATTTGGGAAGGTTTCCTGAACCCCGATCATGACCACGCTCAGCACAATCAACGAAAGTATGAACAGACGTTTGTTTTTCATCTGCCGCACCGGACTAACTGATTGATAGCGTTTACCCTATGGTGAACCGTCCGGCACCCTCACCTCCTTGCCTTTATTATCCCGCTATTGTTAACTTTTGTAAACGATTAAAAAATGGAAGCGGTTGCGAAAACAAGCGGCTGCATGCCGAACAGAACGCCGAAATATTTGGCAGTCCGGCAATTTTGCCGCGTACAGACACAGACATCCCCCCTCCCACATACATTTACATATAGGCTTCTGCCTACATACATTATGTGGAGGTGCCGATAATGACAGGTGTTTTTGCAGCGCTCGGTTATGTCATCAAGGAACTCGTTTTTTTAGTATCATATGTGAAAAACAATGCCTTTCCACAGCCGCTGTCAAGCAGTGACGAAAAAAAGTACTTGGAGCTGATGGCCCAGGGGGATGAACACGCGAGAAACATGCTGATCGAGCATAACCTCCGGCTGGTCGCCCACATCGTCAAAAAATTCGAAAACACAGGCGAAGATGCAGAAGACCTGATTTCCATTGGAACGATCGGGCTGATCAAAGCGATCGAAAGCTATTCAGCCGGAAAAGGAACAAAGCTCGCCACTTATGCGGCACGGTGTATAGAAAACGAGATTCTCATGCATTTGCGCGCATTGAAAAAAACGAAAAAAGACGTCTCCCTCCATGACCCGATCGGCCAGGACAAAGAAGGCAACGAAATCAGCCTCATCGATGTCCTCAAATCGGAAAACGAAGACGTCATCGACACCATCCAGCTCAACATGGAGCTTGAAAAAGTCAAAAAATACATCGACATTCTGGACGGACGGGAAAAGGAAGTCATCGTCGGCAGATTTGGCCTTGATTTGAAGAAAGAAAAAACGCAGCGCGAAATCGCGAAGGAGCTTGGGATTTCGCGGAGCTATGTGTCGCGGATTGAAAAGCGCGCGCTGATGAAGATGTTTCATGAGTTTTATCGGGCGGAGAAGGAGAAGCGGAAGCGTGCGAAGGGAAAATAAAATATAAGAAGGCCAGGAAGTAGATAACCCTGGTCTTTTTTTGCTTATTTAAATCGCAAACTACTTTGAAAGGGCAGAATCTGTACCAATTGCTAGTTACCTACAACACTAGAAGTATAAATCTATAGCTACAGCCTCCACTGTGTCGAATATAGGGGGAACTTAATAAGGTTCCTCCTCCTTTTTTAAGAGTAAAAGTATTATAGCACCTCTCTCCCAAAATAATAGGCTTTAACATTGCTAAAGGTCAATTGAGTTTGGTTTTAGAAAACTTATTTGGCCTTTATGAAATTAGTCATCACTAAGCCTTTAACCTGCACTGATTGAGTCCTGGTAAAGTTCATTAGAAAGTCTTATTTTGATTAAAAATAGATTATTAAACAAAAGGCGAAAGGGAAGGTAGAGATGGAAGGGGATAATATTTATTAGTACATTATTCTCCTCTTATAAAGAGTCTCATATGACAGATAAGCTATACACAATTATATTTTTTGAACTTTTTAATAATGTAAATAAATATTATTCCTTTTTCCTATTTACCCATATTTTTACTACTGATAGAATAATCACAAGGAGGTGGGAATTCATACCAAAGCAAACAATTACAGGTTGTAACCTAAATACATAGTCACTGGTTTGCTACTAATTATACGTAGAGGAGGAAATGATTATCAATAGACTAGCTAAAGGATTCATAGTAATAGCTTCTTTAGCCCTTGGCTCTACTTCCTTTGTCCAGTCATCTCAAGCTAAGGAAAATGATGAGATTGATACTAATGCCACTGGAACATCCGTACCCATTGTTTATACTGTAGATAGTCTGTTCACACCAAAGGTTGAATTACAAAATAAAAACTCTGCTACAAAGCCTGTTAAAGATGCTATCCGGGCAGTTCTAAAGAATAAAGCAAAGCTTTTTCAACTTGTAGAAAGGCTTGCAGGAAAGAAAGTAAGAAATGAACTTGAAGAAAGGTTTACAAAGTATATAGAACCCGTACTAAAAGACCTTTTAGATGAGTATTATGCCTTTGGGTGGTCTGATGTCCAAAATAAGCTATATAATTCGCTTAAAAAATCAGGACTTTCTAACATAAATGCCAAAGTTTTAGCATATTGGACAACCATTGCAATTAAATCGTTTTAAAATTATTCATAATATAATAGGAGATAAATATATAGGAAAAATAAAAAGAGAATAGCTTCAGTGGTTCTAAGCGCCACGCTTCTTACATCTTTCTTAGGCACATCAGGTGCATTAGCATCTGAAAAAACAGCGTCAGCTACTCCTGTTGCTATGAAAGTGACTGTTCATAAAGGGGTACAAAACGCTATCAAGTCACAGAATGTACCTGTTAAAACAGTAGCTACTGCTAATGGGAATTTTCAAACTCAAGGCGTAGTGTCATGGTCTTAAAAAGCCTTTAAATTAGCTCTCCGCTTAGGAGGTTGGGTTTTATCGCAAATGCTTAGACCTTTGTCTCCAAAGACCGCCGCATGGGTTAGAAAAAACTCTGCTAAAGTAGCTAAGTTGATGGATAAAGGCGAAAAATGGACAGAGAATCAGTTTTATAATGGACTGAGAGGTATTGGCTGTCCGCCTGATGTGGCAAGAGCATTGGCAAAATTCATTATTACGCTGATTTAACGAATAAAAAATTTAAGAAAGTGCTGTTAGTTCCCCACTAATGGCACTTTTCTAATGGAGGTCAAAGATGACAATCTTTACAGCAATAACTCTAGCTATACTTTCATGTTTGGTTATTTCCTGTGTTTTGTTTTTACTTTTGATTAGAAAGGGGGTTATAGATAATCCCCCAAACACCTTGGCGTTCCTATCTTTTATCCTCCTCATAGGCTTTTGTTTATTCTTTGCCATGGCAGTTCCTAGCCTAATTATTTATTTTGTTTCTTTAGGTGTTAATCATTTCTTAGGCGACTATGTAAATTATAGCTCTAGGTCTGATTTATACATATTTTCTTTATTAGTAAGCTCATTAGCACTTGTTTACATGCTTATACTTATGGCAGTTATAAAAGGACTCTCAATATTTGTTAGAATTCCTAAGTGGGTAACTTATATATTTGAGTTTGCTGTTGCGTGGATAGCCGTTTATTTCTCCATAGAGTATGTTACAAATAGCCATCTAAGTAATGTATCCATATTTCAAGGTGGAGAGTTACTTTTATCCTTTTTTATTACATTTCTGTTCTTAGGGTGTGACATTCTTTTTTCTAACCTAGATGAGATATCAAGGGAAAAGTTAGGATAGGCACAGTAAAAAATACTGTGTCTATATAAATATTTAGAGAAGGAGAGATCAGAATTTTTCAGTGGGGAGAAGAAAATGGGATAAGTAGTGCATTCATGTGGGGCTACGTGTAGACACTTCCCCTCTTGCACAAGGAAAGGCTGCAGGTGTGTAGAAAAAGCTCTTTGGTGCATCATCTACAACATCAAAAGAGCTGGGAGCAATTTAGATAGAGTAATGGACATTATCATTCAGCAGAAGAATGTAAGTGGATATAGACGAAGGAGTATCAGTGACCGTATAAACTACACGACTCCATTTTAGAAAGGTCATTAAAAATGATATGACAACCAACCAGCTTTTTCACTTTATCAAGACTTTCATGATATTCTTTGAGCAATTCAACGTGTTCCGGTAACATCATTGACACCCATTTGATACTTCCTCTGTCCCGCAGCATACACAATTTTCCTTTCTAACTTTAATCTCAATCTTGCGGTTCCGGCGTTTGTATAAAAAACTTCGTGTAGAAGTGCTGACGAGCCGTACCGTTCTCTGAAACCGTCCATAACGTACCCAAGTATTCGCTTTTTTCTTGATCAGGGCGAAATAGATTGAGCTTGATTAAATTGTCTCCTGAATATTGGAAAGAGAAACTGAAATTTCTTTGTTTTCACATCTCGGCATGCCCAAAAACTCGTGTCAAGACAGAGTTTTGCCAGCAGCGTATTCGGTTCAATTCCAACAGTTCATGGCAAACCAAATTATCTTTTCATGTCATCTTTAATTTTCATTGCAATTGTTTGTGCGTCTCCCCACATATTTTCAAGACCGTTACTTTCATACGTGTGAATAGCATCATGGGGGACATACCAAATACGTATGTATGTTTCTTTTTTAAATAACGTTAAACTTAAAAATTCTTTATTACTTTAATACAACAAAAACGGATAACCTCTAGGAGTCAACGAAATCAGCCTCATCAATGTCCTCAAATCGGAAAACGAAGACGTCAACGACACCATCCAGCTCAGGCACAGAGTTTGAAAAAGTCAAAAAATACATCGACATTCTGGACGGACAGGAAAAGGAAGTCATCGTCGGCCGCTTCGGTCTTGATTTGAAGAAGGAAAAAACGCAGCGCGAGATCGCGAAGGAGCTTGGGATCTCGCGGAGCTATGTGTCGCGGATTGAGAAGCGCGCGCTGATGAAGATGTTTCATGAGTTTTACCGGGCTGAGAAGGAAAAGCGGAAGAAGGCGAAGGGGACATAATTTAGCAAAGGCCGGATTGGACATTCCGGCTTTTCTCTATTTTCACTAAAGTTTCTTTTAAAAGAAATAGATGAAAGAGTTATGAAAATCGTTTTTGCACACTAATAAGCTCTATGAGAAAGACAATCTGGATCATAGCAGACAACTTGATTATGAGTTCTTTAATCGCATCGTCCCTGCTTTCTTTATACAGGCCTCGATCTGGGTGTGGTTGCTCGATCCATACCCTTATATACATTGCCATCACTTTGGATCTACTTCCTGTTAAGTTTTATTAAATAATGAGAGGAATCGTTCATGCATTTGTCAGCTTGCGGCCCCTCGATGAGCATCACCTTCATAAATGCATCACACCTTGGGTAATGCTATGTAATAACTGTTTGTCCTAAT
Organism: Bacillus sp. FSL W7-1354; assembly: GCF_038002405.1. Taxonomy (NCBI): domain Bacteria; kingdom Bacillati; phylum Bacillota; class Bacilli; order Caryophanales; family Bacillaceae; genus Bacillus; species Bacillus sp. FSL W7-1354. Next base: position 1,818,123 of record NZ_JBBOCL010000001.1, read on the forward strand.
GGGTGATTTTCAGTATGAAAACAAATAAAAAACCGATGGCTTGAACCATCGATCTGTATTCTATATTACTGGGCCCTCAATATAGTAAATCTATCTCATTGGTTATGAAAGTTTATTTTCATTACATTTCTATACGTTTATATCAATTATGGTTAAAAAATGGCGAGAAAAAACAATAAACGTCCATCCTAACTTTTTCATCTTATTTATTAAGAATTTTAACCTCTTCCTTTTAAAATAAAGAAGCGATTTTCAGTTCTTAATGCTATGTCATCGGGACATGTCTGTTAAAGTAGCCAAAAAATACATTCAGATATCCACTCACAACCACAATCCACTTTGATCCACTACAGATTTCTGAACTGACATTAAACAGCTAGACTTATAAATACCGATTATCAATTTTTTTATTCTGTTCCAGTTCCCATTCACAATTAGGACATTTCGGCGGCGTATCGGCATAAAGTGAACTAATTTATTAATGTTCAACAACAGAATTTCGTCTATTGGCAATAAAGAATCCACAGATCATTGCAAGAATGGCCATCGCCCACCAGAACGTTGAGATCGCCTGATCATGATCGATGATAATCAAACGAATGACAGCTGTGATGCCAATATAAATGAAGTAGCGAAGCGGGAAATGAAAGTCTGATTTGAAGTATTTGATAATCAAAGCAATGAACTCAAAGTACATGAAGAATATAAGCAGTTCTCCAAGCATCTCATAATAGCTGTCCACTTTGTTGAACAGTGACTTGTATACGAATTGCACAATGTACCATGTCTCACTGATCAGAAGTGCGCTTAAGGCTATCGCCAGGAAGAACAGACAGACATTGAGAAGCGCTTGTAACAGGTAAGGCACCTTTTTGAATTTGTTGGAAAATCTCATCATGTTGTCTCCTATTTCAATATATTCGTGGTTTTTATTCTCAGCCTACATCTTGGTGTTCCAAAATCGTAGCACAATGTAGTACTTAGAATTCTTTTGTATACTGTGAAACTGTCCCTGCATGCGGGACATCATTCGCGCAATGCTCCTTTCACCGAGTCCGTTGCTTTCCGGTGTTATATCCGCAAGTTTAATCGTATTGCTAACATGGATCTCAAATATCTCTTGATCCGATACAAACGTGATGCTGATTTCTTCTTCCGGATCTGCGTATTTAAATAAGTTTGACATCACATTATCAAATACACGACCAAGCTCCTCCAAATTCACGTTAATATAGGTTTCCGGCAGCTCGCCTGAAATATGGACCCGGAAATGCTTCTGATGAAGGATAGCAATCTGATCTGATATTAGATCGTAGATCACTTCTTTTACTGCAACGGTCTCCAGATCGGCCTCATATTCCTTGTCCAGCAGGAAATACGCAAACAGATTGTCAGACAAGCTTTTTAATTGCAGTGCTTTACCATAAGCATTGGCTACATACCGATCTTTGCTGGTACCCGCTTCGCCTCCCGCTTTTTTGGCAAACTCCAGATTCATGATCAGCGACGTCAGCGGTGTGCGCATATCGTGCGACATTTCGGTAACCAGGCTGCGGCTCTCAGCTTGCAATTCCTCGATCGCTTTAAGTTTGTCCAGGAAAGCTTTCCGCAGATCCTCAATGCTCTTTGCAATCATCGCTAATTCATCATGCCCTTTTATCGTCATCTCGTAGTCCAGTTCGCCCCCTTCAAGAATATGAATCTCTTGGTGAATCGTTTTAAGGTAGCGAAGACTTTGGCGAATGCCAAAGAGAACAATGATTAAAAAGATGAGGGTTGCCCCGAGCAAATCCAATGTAAAGGCCAGACTATAATATCGGGAAGAGTAGAAACCGTCGATAATGACTCTTCCTTCACCATCGCTAAACTTGACAGGATGTGAATGATTTTGAGCGTACTGAGTCAGCTTCTCCTTTCCATAATCCGATTCGGAATAAATGGAATCATATTGCAGCTCCTGATCCTTGAATATGGTGAGGTTAATGTAATTTTCTTTTTTGACCCACTCACCAAACGCTTTTCTATCTGATGTAGACAACTCATTTTCTGAAACGTACTTGCTGAATTTTTGAATGTATCTTGCTGACTCCTCGTGATAATACTCATCCGAACTCAGATATCCCTCGATCAGATCATCTGTGATTTTTTGCAACGTCAGAAAGATCACACCACTCACAAACGCAGCAACCATGATCAGCAAAGCCAGTTTTTTGGTTAGCGTAAATTTACGATGCGCCAAATCGATATCCTCTTCCCCATTCAGTTCTTATATAAACCGGACGTGCCGGATCATCCTCAATTTTGGAGCGCAGCTTCCGAATATGCACCATCACCGTATTGTTGGAACAGTAAAAGTAAGGCTGTCCCCACACACTCTCATATATATTTTGGGCAGAAAATATTTTGTTGCGTTTGCTCATCAGAAGTTTCAGGATACGATATTCCAGATCTGACAACTTGATTTGCTGCTCCTCTTTCCAGACCTCATTAAATTCTTCGCTCACTCTTAGTTTGCCCCCGATAAGAAATGTTTCTTCCTGTTCCTTCTTTTCCTGATAGATAGTATATCTGCGTAATTGAGCAATCACTCTAGCATGAAGTTCCTCTTCCGAGAATGGTTTAGTCATATAATCATCGCCGCCGGCGAGTAACCCCTCAGTTTTATCGAGTGTACTCGATCTGGCCGTCAGAAACAGAATCGGGACGTTAGAGGATTTCCTGATGTGCTGACATGTTTCAATTCCCGAAATGCCTGGCATCATAATATCCAAAATAACCAAATCAAGCGAGTCATCCACAAGTTGCAATGCTCGCTTTCCATCCTTGGCTCTTAGCACCTCGTAGCCTGCACGCGTAAGGGATTCCTCCAAAAGATCACCAATATCCTGATCATCCTCTACGACTAATATTCGATGGGTCATGTCTCTCTCACCTCATGATTCTTGATGTTATTTCTCGTGTGTCCTTACTATATATCGTTCATAGTTAAGTACGTTATAAGATACTACGTAAATCTTAACAATTTATGAAAGCTGATGCCCGCCACAAATTTGTCACATTTTCTAAAAAAACGATGACTCTTCATAAATTGTTAAGATTCGGTCTTTATATTTATCCATTGTAAGGCTCAGGTTTTTCAGATCCGAACCACACATTGCGATGATAAATGGAAAAGGAGCATTGATATGACTGTACAAAAAGAAGGACACGGGCAACCGGTGAGTCTGCGGGAACGGGTTCATTTTCTGGACATCGTACGCGGATTTGCCTTGCTGGGCATTATTATTGTCAATTATTTTCTGATCGTAGATTCAGTAAAGGGATTCGAAATGACCTCCGATGACGTACTGCACAATCTGGTTTCCTGGTTTGCCGAAGGGAAATTCGTTACGTTATTCTCCTTCCTGTTCGGGGTTGGGTTTATGATCTTTATGGATCGAGCCGCGCAGAAGGTAGATAGTCCCAACAAGCTGTTTGCCCGTAGGTTATCTATCCTGTTGGGATTTGGCATTTTGCACATCACATTTGTTTGGGTCGGTGACATATTAGCCTTTTACGCCGTAAGCGGCTTCCTGTTACTCGCCTTCTATAAACGCACGGCCAAAACGGTGCTTAGATGGATTATCGCACTTATCGTGTTTCAATTCCTGACTCCTGTTTTCACAATGTTGTACAATGTCATCAATACTGCAGGGTCAAAAAACCCAAATTTTTCAGAGTTTACTTTGTTTAGCCACAGCAGCCTTACCTACGTGGAATCCATCAGCACTCGGTGGACAGATATGGTCACGATGGCTGCTGGCTCTTTCTCTATGATCTATTCCATGTTTCTCATGTTTCTGCTGGGCGTGTACTTTGTTAAGATGGAATTTTTCAAAGACATGGAAGCGAAAAAGCCTATATGGAAGCGTATCTGGATCATTAGCACAATCGCTTTTCTAATAACACAAAGCAGTATATTACTAGACATGTTTAATCTTTCTGAGAATATGCTGTGGAAGGACATTTCCTCTGTCTTGAGTCAAAATGGCGGCTTAACCGGAAGTATGTTTTATATGAGCACTTTTGCAATGCTGTTTCTATACGTTCCTCAGCTGCGAGGCCCTATGATGATATTCACCAAAGTCGGACGGATGTCATTGACCTGTTATCTGCTTCACTCTATCATTGGAACAGTTCTGTTCCTCAGGTACGGATTCGGGCTTGCGGATCATATTCAATCCGCCGGCACGTTCATGTTCAGTCTGGCCGTGTATTTCGTGCTTATGATCTTTAGTACATTGTGGTTGAGACGATTTAAGTACGGTCCGATGGAATTAATATGGCGCAAGCTGACGTATGGCAAATTAAACGGGAGTCCCAAAGCAACTCCGCTGCATTCGGAAAAATCTATTCAGAAATAACCCCCTTGCACAGATTGCATGACTTCAAATTAGTGTTGTTGAATGAAGCGGGCATTAAACGGACAGATTTGATATATGGACTATATCATTTAGGCTTCTTTGGGCTAATAAATCCACCAGAGTTTACTCAATGTGCATTGCTCATGATCGAATCTAAATTGAATCTTTTACGCATGTTCATAGTCAAAGGCGCCTCATTCGACTATTTTTGTAACTTTTCGCAGGAAAAATTCGAGAATGATGACAAATCCCGCATAAACACTTAATACGGTAGTGAACGATAGTAAATAAGGGTTACATGCAGCTTGTTTTCCAATAAAACAAAGAAAAAGAAATCATACAAAAAGACAGGAGAAAGCTTTTGAAGTATTTTAACGCCAAATTTACCGCGGAAGAAAAAGTGACGGAATCACTTTTTGTGATAAGGGCTCGTAGAACAGCTGGAATGTTTCTACTGAACGACTGAACTCGATATTTCAGCAACTGAGGGAGTGAACAATCATGAAAACAAAAAAGGAACCAAAAGTTATTCTGGAACTAGCAAAGGAATCTGATCTGCCAGAATTCCAAAAAAAATTACAAGAAGCCTTTGCGATCGCCGTGATTGAAACGTTCGGTGATTGCGAAGATGGACCGATTCCATCGGACAATGATGTTCAGGAGTCTTTCAATGCTCCCGGAGCAGTGGTATATCATATTCTTCAGGATGGTAAGAAGGTCGGTGGTGCAGTAGTACGTATCAACAGCCAAACACATCATAATTCGCTAGATTTATTCTATGTATCTCCAGAATATCACAGCCAAGGGATTGGTCTTTCTGCTTGGAAAGCCATTGAAGCACAGTATCCGGATACTGTGCTTTGGGAAACCGTGACACCTTATTTCGAAAAACGAAATATCAACTTCTATGTGAATAAGTGTGGATTCCATATCGTAGAGTTCTACAATGAACATCACTCTGATCCGCATATACATCGCAATGGACGCGAAGATGACAAGCCCCTGCCGGATGATGATGACTTTTTCAGATTTGTAAAGATTATGAAAAAAAAGGACTAAACAATTGAACACGGCGAGATGCCGCAGAGAGTTGCTGGTAACTTTTTTAAAGATGTTTGTTTAGATTGAAAAAATCCTAAAAATATATTAGTGTCAATAATTATTTTCACAGACATAAATACGCTCCTAACAATGCTCATTTTAAACAATTAATACAGATTACCCATTTTTATACAATCTATTTTTCATTATGAGAGAAATGTATTAATGCTGTCTAACAATAAAAAAAGCTTTATCCTAGAAATAGGATAGAGCTTTTTCACCTTTTGACTCAATTGTCAATTTTAAACCAATCCAATACATAAATAAAAAACTTCTATTAAGAGGGTTTAATCAGTTTTCATGTTTGATTTCGGTCAGAAAGTTGATGATATGCTTCACTTTGCTCTACAGCCTGTTTGTTGCATAAGGCATTTACTATTTTTTACATAAACCCCCAAATACCTTTGCTTTTCTAGAGAAATCCAGATGTGTGTTTAAAGCATAATACCTAGATATCAGGCTTTCGTTTAAACCTGTTACAAGCTTCGCACTTAAATACAGCGGAATTTATAATATATGCTTGGACAGCCGAAAAAGCCGAACTGTACATGGTATGCACTTTTGCATTCGAACTTTCATGTTACGTAATATTAACCTTTCGTACATATAATCACACGCAATTGAAAATGCAGCTTGGCTATTTAAAGTATCTCCTTCATTCGAAAGTATTACAGGAGGCTGACTCAACATTGATTTAATCAATCAGTGATAGGAAATCTGTGCACCCCCCCTTTTGTAATGAATAATGAAATCCTCATGCATTTGCACGCCTTGAAAAGAACGAAAAAAGACGTCTCTCTCCATGACCCGATCGGCCAGGACAAAGAAGGCAACGAAATCAGCCTCATCGATGTCCTCAGGATCGGAAAACGAAGACGTCATCGACACCATCCAGCTCAGGCACAGAGTTTGAAAAAGTCAAAAAATACATCGACATTATGGACGGACGGGAAAAGGAAGTCATCGTCGGCCGCTTTGGCCTTGATTGGAATAAAGAACAAACGTATCGCGAAGGAGCTCGGGATTTCGCGGAGCCCCGAATCTGAAAAGCGCGCGTTAATGAAGATATTTCATGGTTTTTTCCGGGCGGAGAAGGAAAAAAGCCTAGAGAAAGTGATCCCGCAGAAGCCGGCCTAACAATCCGGCGTCTATTTCATTAAGCTTTCAATTAAAGCGAAACTTATGCAGCTAAGGTATTGAAACATCTATTTTTCAACAAAAAAAGCCTATGAAGCGATAAGACATTTCATAAGCTTTTTCCATTTTAGAATTATGATATAAACGGTTCTTCATTTTTAAGAATGGCGTCTATGGCATTTAAGACGCCTTCCTCGTTATTGGATTGTGTTATATATCGGGAAGCATCTTTAATCATTTTCTGGGCATTCTCCATTGCGATTCCATACTGAACAGAGGAAATCATCTCCAGGTCGTTTCCGCTGTCTCCAAATGCAGCTGACTCAGCATTACGAATCCCCCACTTCTTTTGAAGGACTTTAATCCCGCTTGCTTTATGAAGGCCGGGTATAATCAAATCGATGTCGCCGTGTCCGCTTGATACGGGAGTAACGAGAGAACCGATTGACTTTTTCAAGCCGCGTAAAAGTCCTGAAACATCCTTCGTGGAAAAGCTTGTGGCGAACTTGAATATTTTATCATTCAGATTTTCGAAATGAGGCACTTTTTGCAGTTTATGATAATATTTACGAGCATGCCTATACGCATCGTCGCGAACATCTTCATGTATATAAGCACTTTTTTTTCCGCAAACAATTAGATTTGTGTATTCATACTTTTCTATAACATCAATAACTTTTTTTATCGTTTCTTTAGACATTTCGCCTGAGAATATTTCTTTTCCCGAATCTATTACGTAAGCACCGTTCTCAGCAACGAAAGCTATTTCATTTTTAATTGATGGAAAAAAGGATTTAAGCTGATCATACTGATTGCCGCTTGCAACCACAAATTTTATTCCCCGTGCTTTTAATTCATGATATTGTTTCATAAAACGATCATTGTTATATTTCATGTCATCGTCCAAAAATGTTCCATCCATATCAACCGCTATTAGTTTTATGCTCACTTTTTCCTCCTTATCAGCTGAACATAAAGTGAACGCCCAATTTAACCAACTGCTCCCCCCTTATGCTTCTATTTTTTTAAAAAACCTTGGCAAATGCTCTTTATGCGCTTCAAGCATTTCATCTAAAATCGCTTTGCCGATTTTATCAGAAGGGACAAGCGGATTGATCGTCATCGCCAGCAAAGCTGTATCATAGCTTCCTGTTACAGCGGCTTCGGCGCCTACTCGTTCAAATGACTTGATTTGCTGAACGAGTCCCCGGACTGCAACTGGAAGATCACCATGAACGATTGGCCTTGGACCTTCCTTTGTAATCACACAGCTTACTTCAACCGCAGAGTCATCCGGAATACTTGCAATCGCTCCATTGTTGATTGTGTTAACCGGCTGAATATCACGTTTATCGTTATAGATAGACGAAATGAGACGAACGGCTGCGTCGCTGTAATACGCACCGCCGCGCTCCTCTAATTGAGGCGGTTTAACGGCCAGGTCGGGATCTTTGTACAGCTCGAATAATTCCTCTTCAAGCTTCTGAACGACTTCAGCTCTCGTTGTTCCCTTTTTAAAGTTCTCCAATTCTTTTTGCAGCATTTCATCTGTCTTATAATAGTACATATGATATGGACAGGTTAATACATTTAAGGCCCGAATAAATTCCGGCTCCCAGCCTTGCCCTTCGATGTTTTTTACAAAACTGCTGTTCTCCGGATCTGATAACAGCTCCATCACTTTCTCTTTTACACTGACTCCGTCGACGTATACATCCAATCCATATACCATATGATTGAGACCGGCGAAATCAATGCGAACCCGTGAATGATCAACATCCAAAAGCTTGGCGATTCCCATCTCAATTCCGATTGGAACATTGCATAAGCCGACGATTTTCTTATGGTCAGTGTAGCGAAGGACAGCTTCGGTCACCATTCCGGCAGGATTTGTAAAGTTGATTAACCAGGCATCCGGACAAAGCTCTTTCATATCTTTTACAATATCCAATATAACCGGAATGGTACGCAGTCCCTTAAACAATCCGCCCGGTCCATTTGTTTCTTGGCCTAAAACCCCATGACTTAAAGGTATTCTTTCATCCTTTGCACGGGCATCAAGCAGACCTACGCGAAACTGAGTCGTAACAAAATCGGCATTGTGTAAAGCTGATCTCCTGTCAAGCGTTAAATGAATTTCAATTGGAAGACCGGCTTTTTCAATCATTCTTTTCGCAAGGTTTCCGACGATTTCTAATTTTTCTTTTCCCGCTTCAATATCTACCAGCCATAATTCTCGAACCGGCAATTCATCGTACCGTTTGATAAACCCTTCTACTAATTCAGGAGTATAACTCGATCCCCCGCCTATCGTGACAATTTTAATTCCTTGTGTCATCCTCTTTACACCTCCGGGTAATTTAGCAAAAGTACTTATGGATCAATTGTATCTGCAGATGAGCAAGCCGGTAAATAAGCCGGTAACATGTTGTTTTTAATCACACAAGAAGTCATTTGTTGCACATATGTAACACTATGTTTCTTAGGAAGCAGGTATGCTAAGATGGAGTTAGCAGAAAGGGTCAAGGGAAGGAGAGCCCCGCATACATGTTTACCCATGAGATCATCGCTTCGTTTAATGAACTGGAAACTTCTTTATATAATTACATTTGTCAAAATGGCGAGAAAGTCGTCTATATGCGAATCCGCGAATTGGCAGATGAAACGCACGTATCAACAGCCTCCATTCTGCGTTTCTGTAAAAAACTAAATTGTGAGGGTTTTTCGGAATTTAAAGTAAAGCTTAAAATGCAGTTAGAAAAAGATAAAAAGACGGTATTGAAGAGTTCCCAACATTCAATAGCCGAGTTTTTTGAGAGAACGTTAAAAGGAGACATTGAAGAAAAGATTGCGGAGGCCGCGCTTCTAATTACCAAAGCGGAGAGTGTCATTTTTATCGGCGTAGGAAGCTCAGGTATTCTTGCTGAGTACGGAGCAAGGTACTTCTCATGTTTAGGCAAATTTTCAATGTATATTAAAGATCCTTACTTTCCGACACATTCCCAATTCCGCCGCAATAGCATCACGATTGCTTTATCCGTCTCAGGTGAAGGCCATTCTACAGTCACTCATCTTCATCAGCTCAAGCAAGAAGGAAGTAAAGTGATCAGTATTACAAATCATAAGCACTCCACCATTGCCAGAATATCCGACATTAATATCTCGTATTACGTGACGGAAGAGTGGTTTGAAAATGCTAATATTACTACGCAAATCCCCGTTATGTATATTTTGGAATCAATGGCTCGTGAAATACATAGGCTTAGTAATAAACAATCGAATTGATACCTTTGGCCTGATCTAGTATCTACTTGTGATCGCCCTTAAACATTCCTTAAGTTACAGTAGATATTTCATTAGCTTTACCAGCGGAGAAGCGGAAGAAGGGGAAATGAAGAAGAAGCCGGTCCATAAGTTCCGGCTTCCCTTTTATTTCACCAGGCCCTCAACCTAGCTATTGCAATTGATTTGACTTACACCAATTCAATTTATTTTTATTTATTCTGGGCAGTTCATGAGCTCTTTCAGCAAGAGTTTTGCTGAAACAGAGCCCTTTATACCGTTTGATTTTTTGACGCGCCCAGACCGAATATGAACAGCAGAATGCTGACCATAAGCAACAGTAATATTGGGAGGTTCCAGCTTGCCGTGACATCATGGAGCAAACCAAACAAGATCGGTCCTGTTGCAGCCAGCAAATATCCGACAGATTGGGACATACCAGACAAGGAAGCCGCATCGGTGGCATCTTTCGTCCGCAAGCTTAAAAAGATCATAGCCAAACTGAACGCACATCCCCCAGCAATTCCGAGTAAAATTGTCCAGAACAAAATAAGTGCATTATCGCCAAAATAAAGGCCACCTAATGAAACAAAAAACAGGACAGTCATGATGACAACCAGCAAACGCTGGTTCTTCATGCGTCCCGCAACGATTGGTACGATGAATGATACGGGAAGCGAAGCAAATTGAAACAGCGATAGCATCCAGCCAGCGCTGTCTTCATTCAAGCCCCGGCTTGTCATGACTTCAGGTAACCAAGCGATCAATACATAGAAAAGCAAAGACTGCAATCCCATAAAAAGTGTAATTATCCATGCCAACGGTGAACGCCACAGACTTCGCCGCGTCGACGCACCGCTAGTTGTTATTCCGGCTGACGCGTGACTCGCCCGCGCTTTAGGAAACCAGAATAGTGCGGCTATCAGAGCGAGCAGACCCCAGATTCCAAGTGCGCCATTCCAGCCAAAACCGAGATTGCGGGCGAGCGGGACGCTTACACCGGAGGCTATCGCCCCGCATAAATTCATCGATACTGAATACAGTCCTGTCATCAAACCGACATTATGAGAAAAATCCCGTTTAACCAGACCTGGAATTAGCACGTTGCACACCGCAATCGCAAGCCCAAGCAAAACGGTGCCTGCAAACAAAGGAACTGTTGCGGACAGAGAGCGGACAGCGATACCTATCATGAGCAGAACCAAGGCATAAAGTATAATCCGTTCCATCCCGAAGCGGCGCGCCAAGATAGGTGCGAAGGGGGAAAGAAGCGAGAAAGCAAGCAACGGCAATGTCGTGAGCAAGCCTGCCGCAGTATTTGATAATCCAAGGGACTCGCGAATCGAACCTACCAGTGGGCCTACCGATGTCAGCGGTGACCGCATCGTCAGTGAAATAAGGACAATGCCTATGATGATCGGCAAACTCAATGAGAACGAAAGCTTTGCCTCAGTTGGCTTTGTACCACTTTGTACGCTCATAGCCGCTCCCCCTCTTCACCGGCAATAACATCTTTCGATTCCCCGATATAGCGATGAACTGCTTCCACGGCACGAGCAGCGTTTTGATCAACAATCGCTTCGACCAGTTGACGGTGCATTTCCAAGAAATCCGCATCTACTTCATAACGGGTCAGGCTTGTAATCGAATCTTGTAACGCTTCTGCGATATGACTGTATATTTCAATCAATATTTCATTATGAGATGCCTTGACAATATTTTGATGCAGATCAATATCGGCCGCTACAAAGCTATCAATGTCACCGATTTCTGCCGCTGCCTCGCAGCGTTCCAGCTGAAGAAGAAGGTCGCGCGCCTCGTCATCGGTTCTGCGTTGTGCAGCAAGATGAGCTCCCTCTCGTTCGAGTGCATATCGAACTTCTAATGTTTGCAGCGTATCTGATCGCAAAATGCGTTTTTTCAACACGGCTCCCAAGGCACTTGAAGAGCAGACATAAGTTCCGTCACCTTGTTTCGTCTTCAAGAGTCCCGCATGTATCAATGCCCGAATTGCTTCCCTTAATGTATTGCGGCTAACATTCAACTCGTTCATCAACTCCGGCTCGGCAGGAATGCGCATCCCGACACCCCACTTACCAGATTCGATCATACTTTCTATTTGTAGTGCGACTTGCTCAACCAGCGTCTGCCGGTTTGTTTTCTGAAGCATGTGTCTATCCTCCTGTAATACATTTATCAAACATAGGATGTTTGGTTATTTGGAATTTTATCATGCCTATGAAATTAAGACAACAAAAGTAACTTAATAATAGGATTAATGAAGATGAATTTTAACTTGCAATTTTCCCAAAACAAAAACAGATAGTCTGCAAATGGAAATTTAAATACCTTTTGGAGGGTAAAATGAATTGATCCTTAGAAATATAAAAAGACCGCAAAGCCTTCTTAAAGAAGCGTTGCAGTCTTTGTGTCTCTTTTTTGCTTCGTTTAAGTCAAAGGAGTTCCAGCGGAATCCGCTGCCGATACATTCATTGATCGGTTTCCTCTACTCTATGCGAAGAAACCTGAATGTTTCAATCAGTTTTGGGATAAAAAACGTGTTGACGCTCCTCTGCTTGACTATTTAATATTCGATAGCTGGACCCTCCAATATGAAGCGGAACATCCAATTTTTCTAAATTCGGCATACCATTTTTTAAGAAAAGCTCTTTATCTTGATATCTCTGTAAAACTTCCCCCGCAATCCACTCTTGATCGCCCAAAGTGGAAATACTGTGTACTTTACACTCATAAGCGAAATACGCATCAGTTAAAATCGGTATCTCAGCTTTTCGTCCTTCTTCGTATTGAATATGAAATGCTTCAAACTTATTTAAATCTCTGCCGCTATGGGTGCCTAATGCTTGAATGAGTTCCGAACATCTTCCCGGAAGAAAATTCACACCGAAAACGCCGCTTTTCTCAATCAATTTGTAAGTATATGTCTCTTTATTTATCGATATTCCATACATCCCGGGAGAAGATCCAATATACGTATGCCACCCGGAAGCCATGGCGTTTTTTTCACCTTCATATTGAGCCGTAACGACAGCTACCATTCCAGGGTAGGCGTACCAAATGGGTTCATCTATCGGTGCTCTCATCTTCATCGCTCCTTTTGTTTTAGATTCATTAAATTTGAGAGGCACACATCTAAATCGTCAGGTACTTCTTCAAATGAACCATTCGTTTAGAGTTTAATAAATGGGCTTCCAGCAGGCTTTGCGCCATGAGTAACCGAAGCGTCTTATTTTCTGCCATCTTATACATCCTTCCTTTCAAATATTCATCAGAACGATGCATAAATCATAAACCCTATAGCAACTATAGGGTCAAGGGGTTCGTTATTTTTTCCGCACTCTAAATTCTGTGAGGAAGTCTTCTTCTTTTAATGAGTTATAGCTTTTTGGAAAAGAAACTTGATATACTTTTCCATCCGTTTGAATGCCATGAGATTCAATAAAATCGTACAGTTTTTGATAGTATGAAAAATAATTTGTTGCCGTGCAATCAAATGAAATACATACATATTCGCCGGATGGGATTATATCTATATTCATGTTTTGTTCCCCTGTATCTATCTTTACTCCATCATAAATCGTCGTATAAACGCTGTTGCAATAAATATCACCGGAATCTTTATAGGGCTTTAAATCATAAATCAATCCATAATAGTTATCAACGATATCTCCTCTTTCTTCAAGAACTTCAGCCAATTTTCGGTAATACAAATCTGATTGGTCATGAGGATTCACTTGAGGTGTCACTGCTTTTAAAATGGTTTGGCCTCCTATATGTCGAACATAAACTAGACCTTCTTCTTTTTTAGTGCGTATCTCCAATTGTTCATTAAGCTGGTGCTTTCTTCTTTGAAGCAATTCCCTGGCACGTTCGAGTCTTTCCATCTCACGCTCAATCACGCTTTCTTGCTCCTCAAGAAAGGCTTGCATCCGTTCGGGGGTAGATGTATGTGAAATCATGCGCTTAATTTCTCCCAAAGGTGTTTTAATAGATTTGAGATATTTTATAATATCTAAATAAAAAAACTGTTTAACATGGTAATATCGATAGCCATTATCCCGGTCTGTGCATTGAGGCTTGAAAATTCCGATCTTATCATAATAGCGCAATGTTTGAATGGAAATGTTATTTAGACGGGCTGTTTCCCCGATTGAAAAATATTCCTTCATCAATCTCATCCTTTCTTCTTTGTTAGTTCTAAGACGACCTCAACTGAACGATCTTGTGAATAACCTGTTTAAGACAATCTTCTTTTTTCGTTCTTTGTTCAACATATCCACCAAGCAATGATCGTTCCTGTCTCATAACGATTGCTCGTTAAGCAGGCACAAAAGAGAACAGCCATATCCTAATAAGGATGTGGCTGTTTTCATCGTTGGTGCTGGCTGGTTTAGTTGTATCTTATTAAGTAAGTGATGTATCTAGATGAACGACTAAAAAAAGGTTTAATTTGAAAAAACATGTATAATTTCTTGAAATTATCATTTTTAGTGGTACAATTGACTCGCACAAATAAAAATAAAGGGGGGAAATTTGGCTTTATATTATGTGCTCTATTTCTTTTGTCTAAAAACAGAGTCCCAAAACCAATAAATTAAAGCCAAAAGAAAACTAAAAAGGTATAGTTTATACGAAACAAAAGCAGTCAGAGCGTAATTAGTCAATAAGGCTAAAATTCCACAAACGACAAGAGAGACTATAAAGTAAGTTAGCAAATACCATCCATGATACTTTTTGGGTTTGCGATTTAGAAAGATTTGTATTGGTGTAGCAAAGATTAAATAAGCAACAAACATAAACAAACTTATCGCTCTAAAAGACGAAAAACCAAACCCTTCTAAAAACATCAACGTGTAGACAATTGCCGCTGATACAACCGAAAAGGCAACTGTACATAAATAACGAATAATCCCACCAAAAATCCGCATTAGTTAAAACTCCTTTTCTTTTGTAAACAATTTTTCAAAGATCGGTGGAATTCCCGTCAGAAAGTTTTTTGTTCTACCCTTCTTGTAATTCTGTTTCTTTGTTTACGTTCAATGCCTAGAGGTTATGCGAAAGAGATACCTGATATTGAAACAAAAGTAAAAAATGGACATGTTACATTAAAGGTAAACGAAAACGGAGACGAATACAAGTTTTTCAAAAATGGAGTACCAGTTTATGAAGGTGATTTTAATGAATACAGTGATGATGTGTCAACAATTGGAGATAAATATAAAATAGGGATCTTTCAAAAGGAAGAGTTAAAGAAGGTGGTTACTCTAAACGTCACCAATGGCTTAGGAGAAAAAGCTTTAAATTCATCTGAAGAATCATATGCTGAAGATTTAATGGCTTATCAAATTCAAAACGGTCACTTAAATGTTATAGCTGATGCTGCGTTCAGCTTTCATGGGATGAACTTCCTACAAAGACGGAGTATATGAAGTTTATAAGGTTTGGACTTAATTTCAAAAAAGAAAAACACAAAAAGAAATTGCAAAGGAACTGGGGATCTCACGCAATTATGTTTCCAGGATTGAAAAACGCGATTTAATGTAGATGTTCCATGAGTTTTATCAAGAAGAAAAGGAAAGGGTTAAGAAAGAAAAACAAGCAGAAAAGAATTTAGCCCTTCAATCATGAAGGGCTAATTATCTTAAAAAGTTGTTTTGGCTACATCCTTGCTTGCCATATAATCATTATTCGATGACTCATAGTCATCTTTTTCACCTTCGATAATCCAGCTTTTTTTCTCTTCATCATATTGTAATGTTACGATTTCTTCATCGAAATTTTCTTCAAGCTCTGAATCCATAAATTCATAAACCTCTCTCGATTTCAGATGAAATTCCACAGGAATATGGATCAACTGTTTTCCCCCGCTGCCGTTTTCGTAAGTCACCTTAGAAAAGTCAATGCGAGTACCCAAAGCTTTTCCTTCATAGTAATTTTCTTTGTCATAATTCTTAATCACATCTATGTAGCTTTTCTTCAAATTGTCTGAAACATTTTTGAGCTTATTTGCATCTTTTTTCACTTTAGCTTCATTTCTATCCTTAGCAAAATCATTGATCTGCGATTTTAATTTTTCTCTCATATCATCGTTGACTATTGGATTAGGTGTAAGGTTATATTCTTCCGTAGTGTCTGATTGGACTGTGACTGCCTCGCTTTTTCCTTCTCCCCATGGAAATTCAGCTACTCCTTGGAGCTTAATTCCGTCTTTTACGGGGCCAAACTCCGTATTTTCGGAAATAGACTCTCCTGATTCTTTCCCATCAACAAGTACCTTTGTATTCGGAATGTCAGAGTTTACAGAAACCGTATCACCGCTAAAATTAAGGCTGGCGGTTTTCTCAAATTTTTCAGGATCAAAAAGCGTCACTTCCGTTTTATCATCAACCGTTGTATAATCATACTTTTTGCTGCCTTTAATGGTATATACCCCTGGTCCAAAAACACCTAGCTCCTTGGAATCCTTACCTTGCATATCAATTGTTTCACCGTTAAAAGTAACATTAGCTCCTTTAGCTGCATGTACTTCTAATTTATAACCACGGGCCTTTAAAACGTATTTTTCGCCCCCAAAAATCCCTTTCTCCTTTGTGATATAAAAAGGACCAATATTAGATATACTTTCCCCAGGATATTGCTGCGAAATTAAATTATTGGCTTTTCCATCTGACTCATAGTAACTGGCCTGTGCATTCAATAGCATGATTTGATCTTTATAATCAGACTCATCATCTTTTAAATACTTGATTATACTTTCGGCTTCCCTTTCTTCCCACTTCGTTCCATTGTCAACTTTAACAAGTTTCAATAATCCCTTAGCATCTTCTTGTTTAATTTTTTCTTCAAATTCTTTTGCGAGATCTGAAGGTTCAGGGGATCTCCCTAAAATAAATAAAATGATTGCAAGGATTGCCACAATTGGCACTCCAATAAATAAAAATTTCTTTTTCATAAAATCCTCCTTGTTTATGCTATTACATACTATTCTATCATCAAAAAAAGGTAATTTACCATTTTTCCCTCCAAAAAATCCTTTAATTCTATAAACATAAAGGCCCAGATTTTTAAGCTGGGCTACACAACATCCTATAAGCTCTTTTTTATTCCACACCTTCTACATTCACGTAAAAACACTCCGTTTTAAAATAAATTTATGATTATTAAAACAAGAACACAAGTCAACAAATATTAATAAAATAAAATAGATGAAAACAATTGTTATTCACCAATAAAAAATAACTCCTTTTTAGGGAGTTGTTTTACTCTCTCTCCTTTAGCTAATATCTTAAGCTTTTGTCTTATCATAACGATAAAGTACAGGTTGCAAAATAAATAAACAAAACACAATCCAAATAAATAGAGAGAACTACTTTAATAGTGAATCCCATCCACTCCAAAAAGACATAAAATAAAGTATTGGCAAAATAAAAATCAAACTAAAAAGTAATTTTGAAGCTGTTGTTTCCTTTAGCGGACTTTTACATTTGGGGCAAGTTGACTTTTTTGTTCTAATAAGTTTATATTTTTCTCTAAAAGTAAACGGTTTCCTGCATACCGGACATTTGCTCATTTTCCCGCTCCTTAACAGGGCTTACTTTGTAAAAACCAGCTTGAGCTTTGTTGTTTGCTTTGTTTTTTCTTATAATACCATGTGGACTTATGTTTATATTTATATTGTTTGTAACACATGCTTCCATCTTGGACAGGCTTCGAGGTTCTTTTCACCTTTATTAATTTATCAAGTGTCTCTCCTACAGCCAATGAAGTTAGGGTTAAAACTGTTTGTTTTACTCTGCTTGCAGGAACCCTGCTCCATATACTTGTCAAAGAAATTGCCGCTCCAACTAAAGTACCTGCCGGAACGTTATTGATAACAGTCCCCATGTATACTTGTTTGTATGCTGACAAGCCCATTTCAAATTCTTTCTTGAAAATCCAAATAATTACTTTAGATTTTATAAAAAGGGGTTATTTTACACAATACTTTTGTCAATGCCAATTTCCTAAAGTCAATAAAACGCTTTTTGTATACCAGAGGAATGTATCGACATCTTGGACGGAAAAAAGTCATCGTCGGCCGTTTCGGCCATGATCGGAAGGCAGAGAAAACGCGAAGAAGCGGGGCTGTGGAAAATGTTTCAGAGGTTTGATCGGACGGAGAAGGAAAAGCGGAAATAATATCAGTCAGAGGCCGGGAGTAAGACAATATCGGCCTCTTGACTCTTTATTCCATGACTTGAGCAGAAATTTTCTTTCATTAAAATCCGCTGCAAGGGGTTGAAATGGCAAGACCGTCTTTCTGCCATTGGACAATGCCGCCGCTCAAACTCAAAACTTGTTTGAAACCGCCGTTAGCTTGCAGGATGCTGGCCCCTATTGCAGATCGGGCTCCGGAATGGCATTGCACAAGGATTGGACAGTCTTTTCTAATGTCATCCAGACGTTCTTGAAGCGTTCCCAACATGATGTGTTGTGCATTCGGAATATGACCTTCCTGCCATTCAGTCAGATTGCGAACATCAAGCACGTGCACGAATCCGTCATCGACTAATTTTGCGATTTCAGGTGGTGTAATCTCCGCGTACGATTCAAGTGAAAAAGCACCGCTTGCCAGGATTTTGTCCTGATCTATAATCCCTGCCGCATTGTCTATGCCCACAGAGCGCAGCGCTTCCAGGAGTTCGTTCACTTCGGCCGGATTCGTTATGAAGTATACAGGACGATTGTAGTCGATGAGCCAGCCCGCCCAGTTCGTAAACGCCTTGTTGAATGGAATATTGATTGTGCCTTTGATATGCCCTTCAGCAAATTCTCGGGAAGGGCGGGTATCCACAATCTGCTCTTTTCCCTGCAAATCTTTCACTTGTTCAATCGACGTAATCTCTGGAACAGCAGAAAGATCTTTGAGCAATGCAGGACCTTCTTTATTTACTCGTTTCATCACAGCGAAATACTTTGGCGGTTCAGGTTGCCCGTCAAGCAAGGCTTTAACAAATTCTTCTTCATCGGTGTATGCCATTGCCCAGTTAAACATCTTTTCGTAGCCGACAGTCGTAGTTGGAATGGCTCCCAATGCCTTGCCGCAAGCGCTGCCTGCGCCATGAGCCGGCCAAACCTGCAAGTAATCCGGGAGTTGTTTAAACGTTCCGAGGGACTTGAACATCTCTCTTGCCCCCGATTCTGACGTTCCTTTGATTCCCGCCGCTTTTTCGAGCAAATCGGGTCTGCCGATGTCGCCCACAAAGACGAAATCTCCTGTAAAGATGCCGATAGGACGATCCGCATTTCCTCCGCCGTCCGTCAACAGGAAGGAAATGCTTTCCGGGGTATGGCCGGGAGTATGCATAACCTCAAACATCAGGTTTCCGATGGAAAAGCGATCGCCGTCTTTTACAAGTTGATGGTTCAATTCATCGACATATTGGTATTTCCAGTCTGCGTCTCCTTCATCGGAAAGATACAGCTTCGCTTGATGTGTAGCGCCGAGTTCGCGAGCGCCGGAAACAAAGTCGGCGTGAATATGGGTTTCTGCAGCCGCTGTGATGTTTAGCCCTTCATCTTCGGCTGCTTGCAAATATGGTTTCAGATTGCGGCCGGGATCAATGACAATTGCCTCCCCTGTTTTTTGGCAGCCAACCAGATAGGATGCATGGGCCAGTTTTTCATCGTAAAAATAGCGCAATAACATGTTGTATTCCTCCTCTTGAAACATTTGCGGGAATATATCCTTTCACATCACATCAGTCCTTTTAACATGCCATTCCAATACATGATGGGCAGCAATCTTCTTTTTAACAGGTACATGCTGAATCGTTCCTTGGACTGATCAAATGGAAACGTTTCTTGCGGCACCTTGTGATAGTCAAACTCGGCCAGCACGAGTTTGTTGTATCCTGTAACCAAGGGGCACGAGGTATATCCATCGTACTTTGCATCTAATGAAGATCCTTTGATCAAGGACAACAGATTTCGCACCACAACCGGAGCCTGTTTACGAACTGCAGCTCCTGTTTTGGACGTCGGCAGGTTGGCACAGTCACCAATTCCGAAAACATTGGCAAACTTTTTGTGCTGCAGAGTGTACGGATCAACATCGACCCAGCCGCCGGCATCCGCCAATGCGCTTTCTTTGATGAATAGAGGCGCTTTCATCGGCGGCGTCACATGAAGAAGATCATATGCTAATACTTCCTGCTCTCCCGTATCCAAGTTTTCGAACAAGGCTTCTTTTGAATCAGGCCGAATTTCGATTAGATTTCTCTTGTACATCGTTTGGATATCCTTGCGCCGGACGACTTTTTCGAGCGCATTTGCGTATTTGGTGACATCAAAAATGGTTGATTTCGCCGATGCAAAAATCATGTCCGATTGATTGCGAACATTTGACTTGCGAAAATAGTCGTCTGCTAAATACATAATTTTTTGCGGAGCTCCCCCGCATTTCACGGGAGAATCAGGATGAGTGAAAATGGCGGTTCCGCCTTTGAAATTGCGGATATTTTCCCAAGTGCTGTCTACCGTATGATATGAATAGTTGCTGCAAACCCCGTTTTTTCCAACCGCATCTTTCAAGCCTTTGACCCCGTCCCAATCGATTTGCAAACCGGCTGCTGCCACGAGATAATCATAGGAAACGATCGTTCCTTGTTTTGTAAGAAGTGTGTTCTGATTCGGGCGAAACTCTGTTACAGCATCGCCGATCAAGTCTACCCCGGCAGGCATCAGGGAAGCTAATTCGCGCTCGGACTCTTCCTTCTTCGCTGCGCCGCCTCCGACTAATGTCCACAAAGGCTGGTAGTAGTGCTTTGTTTGCGGGTCAATGATGGCAATTTGTCCTTTGAGTTTTTTAGAAGCCCGGACGAGACGGGCGGCGACAGAGATGCCAGCAGTCCCTGCTCCTACAATGACAATGGTATAACGAGCTTGTCTTGCCATAGTCAACCACCTTTTGTTTTAAAAAGTTGCTGTTTGTCTTAAAGATGTGTCTCTCGTTTTTTAAGTTACCATCCATCTTCCTTTTTTTGTATAGGGGAACTCCCCTACTTTTATTTGAGCCCCGTCTTCCCAAGCTGACAAGGTTAAGAGGTAGTATGTTAGAACGTCAGATCGAGATATTTGTTTTTGATCGCATATTGGATTAATTCGTGTTTCGAGTCCAGTTTTAATTTCTGCATCATATTTGTTTTATGATTTTCGACGGTTTTGACGCTGATTGAGAGTTTATCGGCAATCTCCTTATTGGCATAACCCAGAACGATGAATCTGAGAATCTCCTTTTCGCGAACAGTTAAAACAGAAGGCGGCTTTTGGGAATCTGAATTCAGCCATTGATCAATGATGTCTGGCGATACAGATGTCTTGTAAAAGAGATTGCCCCTGTACACTTCGACAATCGCCTGATAAAGCAACCGATAATGGCTGTTTTTCAAGACGTATCCATGAGCCCCTGCCTCTATCGCTTTTTGGACAAAAATTTCCTCATCATGCATTGTCAAAATCACGATTTTAACAGAAGGATTCAACTTTCGGATTTCACTGCTCGCTGTGAATCCGTCCAACCCGTTCGGCATCGACAAATCCATCAGCACGACATCCGGTTTCAACTGTCCGGTGCTAAGAACGGCTTCGTTGCCATTATTGCTTTCTCCCGCAATCTCAATTCCAGAAAAGCCTTCCAAAAGGACACGGATGCCCTTGCGAATCATCATATGGTCATCGACCAGCAATACCCTGATCACTCTCCCTTCCCCTCCTTGTCCTGTACTTTCACTTTAATCGTCGTGCCTCTCTGAAGTGCAGAGTGAATTCGAAGGCTTCCTTCCATCTGATCGACTCTTTCTTTCATATGTTTGAACCCCAGGCCTTCCTCTGTCAGCCCGCGTTCAAAACCAATGCCATCGTCCTGAATGATCAAAACGAGCTCGCCGTCTTCTTTGTGCAGTATGACTTCAATAAGTGTCGCCTGCGAATATTTCAGGGCATTATGCAGCGCCTCCTGAATAATTCGGTACAAATTGATTTCAAAAATCGGCAGCAAGCGATTGCTGACATTGCTTGAGGCAAACGTAATAGAAACATCCTGATGAGTCTTGTTTAAGCTGGACACAAGGTGCTCGACAGCAGGAATCAGCCCCAGCTGATCGAGACTGTGCGGCCGCAGCTGGAGAGCGTAGAGCTTGACGTCTTGGATCGCCTTTTCCAATTCATCGATGATTTCCTGCATGTACTCTCTAAATGTTTCTTCCTGCTCCATGCGCGATTGAATCGCTTGAATACCTACTGAAACCGAATAAAGCGATTGCCCTACGCCATCGTGCAGTTCCTGGGCCAGCCGCTTGTGTTCGTTTTCCTGAGTTTCTAGCGTTTTTTGCAGAACAAGCTTGGAGATCCGCGCTTCCTCTTCCTTTTTCTTTATCGTTAAATCTTTCAGAACCAAAAGAACTTCCATTTGATCGCCGTTTTCAGAAATGACAGCCGTACTCATCTCCATGTCGACGAATCGCCCTTCATAGGTGGGCATCGAAGAAAGAAAATAAGGAACTTCCCGCTTGGCCAGCAAATAACAACGCTCTTCTCCCACTTCCAATTTTCTCGTTTGGCAGTAGGAACAATACGGAACCTTGTCCCCTAATTTCCATCCCGTCATCTTCTCTGCGGACGGGTTCATCACCAGAATTCTGCGTTCCTGATCCATCATGATGATTCCATCCTGCAAGTGGTCGAAGATCTGCCTTAAATAGCCGCTTTCCATTGAGATTCCTTCTTCTTTATACCGAGTCGGGTTTTGACACATCATGGACCCTCCCTTAGCTATCTATTCCTCATACAACTGATAGACTCTTTTTAACTTTTGTTCAAGCTGCTCAAAATGAACAAAACGCGCTTCTCTTAGACATTCGGTTCCCTCAATAAACAAAAGAAGCACAGGAACTGTGAAAACTGAAAACCTTCCGGCAACCTCCTCCACTATGTCAGCATTTATATGTCCTAATTTGATCTTTGGAAAGCGGGCCAACAGTGCTCTAAGCTGAGGCAGAACAGCGTGACAGACTGTGCATTGAGGTCTTGATATATATATAAAACTTAATTTATGACCGGTTATAAACTTCTCAATTGCCACCATTGAAGTCAGCTCTGTAATCTCTTTCATCCAATCCCTCCTTCAAAACGGATCATACAGAAATCCTTAAATACGGAAGATATCAACCCAAATTTTCACTGTTGTAAGCAAAATAACGAATATCAAAATACCTTGAAGAACTTTGACATTCATTTTCTTGCCAATGAAAACACCGATCGGGGATGCAATTAGACTGGCAGCCATTACAATCAAAGCCGGCAAAATGGGCACCTGTCCGAATATAAGCTTTGTGGCTGTTGTTCCAACCGATGAAATAAATGTAACTGCGAGCGATGTTGCGATTGTGATTCGTGTAGGTATTTTTAAAACGACCAACATGAGCGGAACAAGCAGAAAAGCTCCGCCCGCACCGACTATACCCGAAGTCAAACCGACTGCAAAAGTCATGATTGAGGTTAATATCTTTGGAAAGCGAACGTGATCACTTTGATGAGCTTCTGTTCCTGTCTTTGGAATCAACATGATGATGGCAGCGATAATCGCCAATAATCCGTAAACCAGGTTTATGGCGTCTTCAGAGAAAAAATGTGACCCATAACCACCGATCAGACTGCCGATCAAAATACTTAATCCCATGATGGAGATCAGTTCTTTATTTAAGTAACCGCCTTTCCGGTAAGCCCATACACCGGAAAATGTTGCAACAAAAACCTGGGCTGCGACAATACCTGAAACCTGGTGAGCATTAAACCCTGTAAACCCTAATAACACAGGAATATATAATAATAGAGGGTAATTAATAATTGCCCCGCCGACACCAAGCATTCCGGACATAAAAGAACCGACAAATCCGATGAAAAATATGAGAAGAATAAAAGAGATGTCCACCGGCTTTCCCCCTTTCCTTCAATAAAAAGGGGAATAGTCCCCCCTTTTATCACCTTAACCTTTTTTAAGCCAAAACTTTAGTACACCATCTTCCTCAGTACTTTTAAGCAACTCATGGCCGCCTGACTTCGCCCATGCTGTCAGATCACTTTTTGCCCCTTTATCAGTGGCATGTACTTCTAACACTTCTCCGGATTGCAATTCATCCATCGCTTTTTTTGTTTTCACAATTGGCATCGGGCACGCGAATCCTTTAGCATCTATGACTTTATCTGATTTCATGTTTTATCTCTCCCTATCTTCAAATCTATATTCATCCATGAACCGCACAACGGTTTGGTCCAATTTCCATCTCACTTTGTCTGTCAGCATCCGGCATTATTCTGCCCATGTTGGTTTGCCGAATTTCCCGATAGGCATTTGGCTGTGGCGGCAGGTTTTCTGATACAGCACGTCTGAACTCATTTTCATCCAGATTTAAACCGGCATTCTTTTTATATACATCACTCAGCTTAGCTTGAACCTGCCCTTGACTGCCTAATTCACTGACTGTCGAAAAGTGAGCTGGAAGAACAATCAAGTCACCTGATATTTGTTTGTATTTTTCATGCAACGTGTTACGTAAATCCTCTGCCCAGTCCCCGGCTTTTCCAGCTAAGTCTGGCCGGCCGATTGATTCAACAAATAAAATATCTCCTGTAAACAAATAGTGATTATCAACAATTAAAGATGTGCTTCCAATCGTATGGCCCGGTGAGTAGATAGGCTCCACTTTCATGCTTGTGTTTCCTATCGAAACATCATGACCTTCAATTAACGGTTCATGCGAAAATTGCACTTCCTCTGCATCTTTTGGCGGCAGGTAGTATGCGGCTCCTGTACGCTCACGCAGTAAACGTCCGCCAGAAATATGATCCGCATGTAAATGTGTATCGACCACATGTTTAATTGTAACGTTTCTCTCTTTTGCAAAATCTATATATGCGTCTACAGTACGAGCAGGGTCCACTACCATTGCTTCTCCGTCAGTCTCAATAAAATAGGATAAACAGCCTTTCCCCATTCTTACGAATTGATAGATTGAGCCTCCTTCTTTCAAGTTTCCGATTTTGACCGGATTTAAAAATTCGCTCCACGCCTTCATGCCGCCTTCAAGCGCAAAAACTCTTTCAAAACCGGTATCTACTAAATGCTGCGCAACCATCTCTGAAGACCCTTGTTTGGCACAAACCACTAAAACATCTTGATCTTTAGGAACTTGGCCTGCAATCTTATCTACACCATCAATTAAATCAAAATACGGAACATTTAAATGTTCAACCCGGCTGCCCTCGATTTTCCAATCACTAAAGGCATCTTTATTTCGTACGTCTAAAATAAAAAACGATTCTTTTCTTAATAGCTTTTCGGTTACTTCTTTTGGTGAAATGATTGTAAAGTCCACTTCTAAACCTCCTTAGATTGTTAGCATCTCATTGCCATCATGTTGCAATGGTCGCAACTTTTGCAGCCGTTCAATTTATTGATCATTTTTCAATAGGCCCTGACCACTCCTCCATTCCCCGCACCACATTTTCAACGTCTTTAAAGCCGTTAGCTGCAAGCTGTTTAGCTGCCAGATCGCTTCTATTACCTGTACGGCAAACAACGTACATTTTCCCGTCTCTATTCAGTTCATTTGCTCTTTTTTCAAGTTCACCTAATGGGATTGAAATCGCTCCTGGAATATGGCCGAGACGGTATTCTGCAGGTTCCCGAACATCAACGACTGTTATCCGTTCTCCCGCCTCTACCTTTTTTTGAAGTTCTTCATTTTGAATCACATAAGGAAACGTTTTTTCTTTCTTTATTTCCGAGTGACCTGCTTTACGAAGAAAATGCTTTAATATATCTCCGTCTTCTGTCGTCCCGAGATACTGGTGGCCGCTTCCTTTTGCCCATGCCTGTATATCAGCAAGAGACCCTTTATCAGTAGCATGCACTTCAATTACCTGCCCCGGTTCTAACTCATTGATGGCCTTTTTCGTTTTTACAACGGGCATTGGACAAGCAAGCCCCTTTGCATCTAACACGCGGTCAGATTTGATGTTCATCAATCATCCCTCCATACTCATTTTCTGTATCACGGTTCCATTTGATCGCTCCGGCAACCATATTCCTTAAAGCACCGTTTAATTTGGAGACCGTTATATAAATAAATTCACTTTTGCTTCGTTGGCATCCCCGAGATATGCGGCAACTCCTGCATAATCAATACCATCGATAAGTTCTTCTTTTTGCAAGCCTAACAAGTCCATTGTCATTGTACAGGCAACAAGCTTTACTCCTTGTTCTTGGGCCATTTCAATCAGCTGAGGCAAAGATAATACGCCGTGCTTTTTCATGACATGTTTGATCATTTTAGGCCCGATACCGGCAAAATTCATTTTAGATAATCCTAATTTCTTTGAACCCCGGGGCATCATAAAACCGAATGCTTTTTCAAGCGGCCCTTTCTTTACCGGCACCGGTTCATCTTTTCTTAAAGCGTTAAGGCCCCAAAATGTATGAAAAATTGTTACCTCATGATCGTAAGCAGCGGCTCCATTAGCAATAATAAAAGCGGCAATCGCCTTATCTAAGTCACCGCTAAATAAAACAATGGTCGTTTTTTCTTTTTGGTCTGACATAGATCAACTCTCCTATTTTATATACCTATACCCGCATGGGTATATAATAAACTAAAAAAATATAAGTCAGCTTTTTTATACCCTAGAGGGTATAAAAACAGCAAAAAATTTTTCTTTTAACCAGGGGTATATAGAGGCTGTATCATAAACAACAGCCATCTAAACATTATCTGCTTTTAACCAATAAATTAACGGCTTCTTGAATGAGGTCTTCGGTATCTTCTCCTCTTTCGATTTGAAGGCGAACGCATTTCTCCAAGTTGCTGCTGACAACAACACCAATGGCGCGATCTAATGCAGAACGAACCGCTGACATTTGGCTTACAAGCTCTTTGCACTCTTTTCCTTCATCCATCATTTTTAATATCCCTCGAACTTGACCCTCAACTCGTTTAATCCTATTTTTTAATTGATCATCGTATTCCATCAGATTACCTCCCATTTTGATGATAGCATATCATTTTTATCAACAGTTTCGCGAAACCGTTACTATGCGGATATGAACTGTCCTGCATTTCTGTCATATTCGTTAAGAATCCAGCCTGTGATGACTTTTTGTACAAAACAGCCTATTCTACTGGAAGAATATCTCCCATAACATACATATACCCCTATGCGTATAATATACTGAACTGCTGAGGATAAATCAAATTTTAGGCTCCTGTAAAGAAAGGGAAGTATAATAAGCGATCCTTTAAAACTTGTTATCTATCGAAACCATGATTCGATTTATTTCGCTAAGATTTCTCCTTGAATCTCAATTTTGACACCAGCTTTTTTCAGCAAATTCCCAATGGCGCATCCTTTATCAGCGATTGCAAATAGGCGGTTTGCTGTTTGAATTTGTTCTTCTGTCTTATTCCCGGATAAAACGAAACGAGGGTGATGAATGATTTTAAATTCATCTTCAGAGTTAAGCCCTTCAGAATCAACCGCCACATCAATGACAGGAAGATCGCTTGATTCGATCATAGAGATAAGAACAGATGTAAAACAAGCTGTTGCAGATGCTACAAGAATTTCTTTGGGAGAGGCTCCATTTCCACTACCGCCGAATTCAGCAGGAATCGCAATGTTTGTATTCAGGAATTCTGTTTTAAGAGAACCGTTCCCATTGACACCATTCTTCCAAGCAATCTTAACATTTGTTTTCACAACAAACACTCCTTTTAGTTGACATCGATATATAAAAGAAGCCCCTTAAAAAAGGAGTCTTCTAAGAAAAAAGATAAGAAAAAGTTTTACTGTACTTTATATTAAGCATTACCGCTAAGCTGACGGAGAATATCATGCACATCCACATGAGATCTATGCTCAATAATTTTACCGTTAACAATACGTAACAACATCATAAGAGAGAATTTAACGTTTTTTCCCGTTGCAGGAACTCCAGCAAATGGGATACCTGTGTGCTTACCTTCAAATATAAAATAAACGGCTACTAGGTCTCCTTCAGCTACCATCGCTTGAATTGGCATTTTGAAACCTGGGAAAGCATCAAAATTTTTCTTTTCTGATTCAATTAAACCCTCTACACCCGGAAACGGTGTATCTAATTGCGGATAGAATACAAAGTCCTTATGGCAAAAGTCTTTCAATTCCTCATACTTTTCTTGTTCAATTATTTCAAAGTAACGACGAACCAATTCTTTATTATTTTCAATGGACATCATGAATGCTCGTCTCCTTCATTTAAATATTTCTCTGTTTGAATTTAAAATGAGTATGATTCGCCATCTTCAGGTACTAAAACATGAGAAGAGATTCCTTTTTCATGAATAAAGGATTTTAATTCTTCTTTGGATAATCCCCAATGGTTGACAGCTTCCATGTGGCTCACGATAATTTTTGCATTTGGGGCAGCCTTATGCGTTTCATAGATATCTTCTTTACCCATGATAAGCGAACCGCCTTCATAGAATTGATTATCTCCGCCGTTTACGACAATGATTTCAGGTTGATGTGTATCAATTTCTTCCTGAACCCCCTCATACCATACGGTATCTCCGGCTACATATAACGTTTTCTCGCTTTCGTGTTTGAACACTACGCCGCATACAAGTCCTGCAAGTTTTAAAACTTCTCCTCTTCCGTGTTCACCTTTGGTTTTGATTAAGTGAATACCTTCAAAGACCGTATCTTTTGTTAAAACCTCGACATTTTTAAAGCCGGCATTTCGTATTTCTGTTGCATCTTCTTCATTTTGGGAGAACAACTTGATATCTTTCGGCAATACCTCTTTAGCAGCTTCATCCCAGTGGTCATAATGTAAATGAGTAACAATAACAGCATCAATCTTATTGATAATATTGTCGACAGACGTTGGCAATTCAACTAAAGGGTTGTTTTGATCTTGCCTTGGCGCATTTGGGAATGGAGGATAAGCACCTTTTTCAGCCAACATTGGGTCTATTAAAAACTTTTTGCCTGCATATTCGACAATAAGCGTGGCATTACGAATTTGTTGAATGTTCATGTGTAAAACTCCTTTTCTTTGATATACCTATAGTTTACCTACACTCAATTATCAAATACATGGATTAAATCAAGTCTTTTGGCCGTTTGACTTGAATTTTGAAAGAATGTATTCATGGATGCAAAGCAAGCTTAAATATAGCCTGAATTTTGGATAAAGATAATGATTAAATGAAGCAAGTTCAACAGGGGATTTTGTATATGCTTTAATTCATCTATGTACGAATACGCTTATCATGAGCCCTCTCATATATCAATTCACAAGAGAAAAGCTGTTGTTTTTCTTGGTGGGTTTCTGGAGAGTAAACGAGTAGATCACTCTATAATTGCCGATTGTTATTGATCAATAGGCCACTGTTTTAAATGAGAAGTGGTAAGGAGCAGCCAGGCGCCGCTATCATGTCGGCTTCAAATTTATTGTTTTCATGAAAAAAGAGACCAAGCCATTGCTTGATATTTTGCCTGGTCAAGGTTTTAGGGCTTAGCCGCCTTTTTAAGTGTTCGCCGTTTTGATCTTTTGACCGTTTGACTTGTTTTGGAAAGACCGTATATTATATATAAAAATAAGCTTAAAAAACTCTTTTAAATGGAGTGTAATGACAATAAAAAAGGCATCAATTGCTCGATGACACACTTTGAGATAAACCTCTCTCGGTTAGTGAGGTGATTTCGCAGGCGCCGAAATTACGCTGAAGTGGTGATCCGCTTTGGAAGATCCTCTTGATGCGTCCCTACCCACTTATGGCCACCTCGCCGCCGGCCTCCTCAACGGGCGACTCGGACATGCCGCCAGAAGGTTGCTCATTGCCTGAAGGGATGCCCCCATAATAGTTGGAGTGTTAATCTTGAAGTTCCAGTCGAACTGAGTATGAGAACCGTTCATGAGACACCTCTCTTTTTCTTTTATCTCCGTATAGTTTACAATGTCACTCATTGACGAGAATGCATAGAATCAATCACTCTTTTTTGCCGATTAACTTGATTTTTGAAAGGATTTGAATGCTATGTTAGATCAAACGGATATGCAGATCTTGGAGGAACTGTCTAAAAACAGCCGAATTACGATGAAAGAGCTGGGCGGAAAAGTCCATTTGACAGGACAAGCAGCTGCCGCCAGGGTCGCAAAATTAGAAGATAACGGAGTGATTGAGGGGTATACAATTAAAGTAAATGAAAAAAAGATGGGTTATACTGTTCACGCGATGCTCAATATCTATACCAAAAGTACACATCATCAATCCTATTTATCCTTTATCAAAACACAAGATGAATATGTCATCAACAATTATAAAATCAGCGGAGACGGCTGTTATCTCCTGGAATGCAAATTCCCATCCAATGAATCATTAGATCAGTTTTTGATCAACTTAAACAGACATGTTAATTATAAATTAACTGTCATTATTAATAAGCTCTAGTTCATCATTAAAAGTGACGATTCCGTTTTTTGATGGGCCAAGATTGAAATCCGACTTTATTGAAGAAATCGCCTCACATTTAAAGTCCCTTGAATCGAAATCAAGGACTTTTTGAAAATCTCCTAACCCGAGCATGATATTTCGTTTTCGTATATCATCTCTATTAATAGCTTTATTGTTTAAGTTTAAAACCGCTCACTTCTTTTTCGCTCAGGAAACGGATAAATTCTAGTAGTAAACGAAATTTCGCTCATCGAGGTTCTCTGGATCGGAGAACGCCATTGACACTATCCAGCTCAGGCACAGAGCTTAAAAAAATGAACACCCTGGACGGCAGAGAAAAAGAAGTCGTCGCCGGCCCTTTCGGCCTTATTTGAAGAAATAGAAAGCAGAAAAAGCCGGATCGTTTTCCGGCTTCCGCTATTTCTTTTCAAAAAACAAGAAATCACTTTATGCTGCTGGATATAAACATTGAAGCATCTTGATTCATAAAAATACGATGGCCGTGATAGAATGTCTTCATTTCAGTTGATTTAAATCCAACATCGGATAATCTTTTTTTCAATTCTTCGTGCGAAAAGCCGCTGTGAACTTTCGGATGTTGAATTTTATCGTTTTGGTCAAAATCAATAATCATGAGCTTTCCGCCATTATTTAAAACACCGAACAATTCTTGTAAAATTTTATCCGTATCCGGAATATGAAGAAGGACGAGTGACATTAAAACGATGTCTGCCTTCAGTTCAGGAGTTTCTTCGGTAAAATCTGAATAAAGCACTTTTGCATTGGCAATTCCTTTGCGAGAAATTTTAGCATTAGCCACCTCCAGCATTTGTTTTGATGAATCGACCAACAAAATAGAATGTACTAAATCTGATAATTCTAAACTAATGAGACCCGTACCGCTCCCATAGTCGATTAAAGATTTTGATTGACTATTTCTCAATTCCTGTCTTACTTCATTCACGATCACTTTTGCTAATTCAATTCTTTCTTCTGTATCATATCGTTTTGCCATCTGTTCAAAAACGTTATTTTCCATGTTCCACTCCCTATTTATTTTTAGAAATTTCACTGCAGACTGTGCTAACACCTTACATATTTCCGTTTGAAACCAAGACGGCCTCTATCAATATCCATTTGAATATTTTTGGAAGCGTTCAGGATACTGCCTTTTTTCTTGCCTCGCCTGAGTTCGACCGGGCCTACTGCTTTTGCGGTTTCAACCGCCTTTTCATGAAGCGGCAAATATGAAATCGCGGCTGTGTAGATAAAGTTATTCATAGCCGATTTTGTTCGATCCGGAGAATCGTGAATCGCCTGTTCCACCTGATCAAGCATACCGGCAATTTTGGTCACATTAAATTCATCGTCCGGTCGATTACCTAAAAGCCAGCAGTAACAGCTCCAGCCTGCCGACATTTTAAGCTCTTCACCGCTTGAGATCCATTTATCAGCAACAGCCTGTGCAAAATCGGTTTCTGCCAAAGTTACTGCAACAACATAATCAGATAGCATATAGAAATACGCCTCATCGATCCACCGCTCAAAATCCGCTTCAGTCATTGTGATTGGGTCAGCAATAATGCCGGCAAAATACATGGCATCGTAGTTCCCGGTAGCGTAAAGCTGCTCCGCCAAAGGCTGATTTTTCTTGATTTTCTTTGCGAGCGGCTTCATTTTGCCTGTCGCCACACCAAAAAGCGGTTCGTGTGCACCATTCGTTATGTATCTTTTTTTCATATTTTCCGTACCCAGCGCTTCAAGTTCCTTCATAACCGTTTCAAAATCCATGCTTTCACTTCCCTCTGTAAATTAAATTCATTTCTTTGATTCCATTATCATGCTCTTTCGCTTCATCTAATCAATACAAATCAACTTTATTTGTTTTTTGCTCTCCATAAACGGTACATCATGATCCTCATCTTTTTTAGCGTCTGTTTTGTTTCTAAGTCTGATAAAAACTAAATTTCCTCTGCATATCATTTATATTTATTATGTGAAACATTTTAACAAGCAGAAAGGGGTTGTTTTTGACCGCTTTTCCTCTTAGACAAACAGAGAATATATGAAATCGTCAGCGGAAAGCCGATTTTCTCTTACCAAATCCCGGATACCCGGTGTTGAGCGCAGTCTGCGATGCCGTGAGAATGCGAATGACTGATTCAATGTTATTGCACCACTTTTCTATGAGTTATTTACAAATCATAAATATTACGATTTGTATTTTGAATTATAGACAATCACATCTATAATTTCAATGTTAGCAGACTCCTATTCTTAACACTGCCTGGTTAACCCCTGCGATATTCGTAAGGAGAAGAAAATTCCAGCCGTTGACGTTTTCCAAAGAATGCCCTACAATGAGATCGTAACTTTAACTTTTCAGGAGGATTATTAAAAAATGACACACTCAATGAGACTGCGTTTCCCAACTTTGAACCAGTAATTAAATACGTTCAAAGGCTCTGTTTGTGTATGCAGAGTAAACGGGATCAGTCTGTCCTTTTTTAATAATCTTCAATTTGCATATAAAATTTGTAACTTGTAGAAAGGCGGATCGTTCTGCCTTTCTTTTTTGTTTAATCCTTTTTTTCTAACGGCTGAGAAAGGCTTATTTGGTTATGGAAATACCGCGGATTCATCCTTAAAGGATGGCTCTTCCCTTTACTCTGAATCACAGGCAGACCGCCTGTGATTTTTTATGATGAGAGGAAGAGGAAACATGAAGAAAAAAAATCATAAGTACAGAGGAAAAAAGTTAAACCGCGGGGAATATCCGAATTTTTCCGGACAGCATTTGATGCATAATAAAAAATTAATTGAAGAAATTGTGGATCGGGCAAATATTAGCATAGACGATACGGTTTTAGAGTTAGGAGCGGGAAAAGGTGCTTTGACAACTATGCTAAGTCAAAAAGCCGGTAAGGTATTGGCAGTGGAAAACGATTCTAAATTCGTTGCTATACTCACACGTAAAACAGCACAGCATCCAAATACGAAAATTATTCATCAAGATATCATGAAGATTCATTTACCAAAAGAAAAGTTTGTGGTGGTCTCTAATATTCCCTATGCCATCACAACTCCCATCATGAAAATGCTCTTGAACAATCCTGCAAGCGGATTTCAAAAAGGGATCATCGTAATGGAAAAAGGGGCTGCTAAACGTTTCACATCAAAATTCATTAAAAATTCCTATGTTTTAGCTTGGAGAATGTGGTTTGATATTGGCATTGTCAGAGAAATATCGAAAGAGCATTTTTCTCCCCCTCCAAAAGTGGACTCGGCAATGGTCAGAATAACACGAAAAAAAGACGCGCCTCTATCACATAAACATTACATTGCGTTTCTTGGGCTTGCCGAATATGCGCTAAAGGAGCCGCAAGCCCCTTTCTGTGTTGCTTTACGCGGAATTTTTACTCCGCGTCAAATGAAACACTTAAGAAAAAGTCTAAAAATCAACAATGAAAAAACGGTTGGAACGCTCACCGAAAACCAATGGGCGGTTATTTTTAACACGATGACTCAATATGTGATGCACCACAAATGGCCAAGAGCAAATAAGCGAAAACCCGGAGAAATATAAAGAAAAAAAGCTGCTGACGTCTCGTCAGCAGCTTAAGCTTTTCTGGAGGGATTCAGATGTCCCTGTCAACATTCCTTTTGCCCGCTTACAGCTTTCCAGTTAAAAACTGCGCCTCGCCGAGGCCGAAACTCCAATCGGCATCTCCATTTTCTGTGATGGACACCATGACATCTTCAGGTGAAATGCCGCATTCCGCTTCAAGCTTTTCAGCAAGTAAAGCGTACAATTTCTCTTTTTGGCTTTCCGTTCTTGTTTTACTGGTGATGCTAATCACAACCAGATCCTTTGATCTATTCAATCCCAAACCTGTATCTTGGATAATAAGCTCATTCGCCGGATGCTGATGGAAAATTTGATAGCGGTCTTTCTCCGGAACGTTAAACGCTTCTACCATCGCATCGTGTGCGGTATCTAATAATTTTTTTAATGCTTGTTCATCACGGCCTTCTATTAGATCGAAACGTAGTAATGGCATTTGTTTATCCCCTTTTTGATCATTTTAAATTTCGTTAGCAAAATAACAAGAAATGATGTCTGTTAACTTGATAAAAACATAACACATAACCAAAATATATTCAACAATTGATAATCTTTTCATCTGCTTTATCAGTATCGAAGATATAAGGTCTGTATTATTAAAAATTAGTTGATACCCGTTCTTTAGGAGATGAGTATGTACATAATAGTTCATCAAAACATGACAATAACATAATCAGAAAACGCTTTTTTTGTCTTCCAGTCAAATGAAATCGAATACGGTTAAGGCGGAAATTACGAAGACCGCCTCCTTCTTTATCAACAATCTACTTATTTCTTAAAAAAGGACAAGCTTTCTCAACACGAATATGATGAAAATAATAAAAACAAATAAAGGGATAAACCCAACCAAGCTAAAACTTGTAAGCATAATAAGCTCCTTTCTTCATATATCCATTTAGTCCCTGCTCCAGTTTACGTTATCCACATTTTAAAAATATAATATAGATGTAAATGATATATTAAAAACAGATTTGCATACAAAAAAATCACCATCCAAGATTACGGATGGCGATTTTCTATTATTCAAGATTGGCATGATTTCCATACATGTTATGAGTATTCAGCCCTTTCATTTCCATGATTCGCAATATGATAGCGTCATAATACAATAAAAGAGTCTGTTCAAAAAGCGAGCCCATCGGTTGTATCGTCTGTTTATTGCCTGTCGTTTGATCTTTTGGGGAGCCGGGCAGTTGCAGTATCAGGTCAGATATTTCAGCTATCGGCGAATCTGGAGAGATCGTAACTGTTGCTACAGTGCCTCCGATATCTTTTGCCTTTTCCACCATATGAAGCAAACTTTCTGTTTTCCCTGATCCCGTGCCCACGATAAGCAAGTCTTTTTCGGTAAATACCGGTGTTACGGTTTCCCCTGTTACAAACGCATTGATCCCCATGTGCATTAATCGCATAGCAAATGATTTCCCCATTAAACCAGAGCGGCCTGCACCGGAAACAAACACTTTTTCAGAAGACATGATAGTGGATATTAAGTCTTCTATACCTTCCGCTTGATTTTGAGACGTTGCATGATCAAGCTCTGCGATGATCGCTTTTACATAATCATAAGTCTTCATGTTTATTGGATCATCTGCTTCATTTTTGCGGCTGCCGCAGCTTTATCGTCTTGATTTGCAATACCGCCCCCGACAATAACCAAATCAGGTTTTAATTTAACGACTTCGGGCAGTGTGTCTAATTTAATTCCGCCTGCAATAGCCGTTTTAGCGTTTTTCACAACATTTTTAATCGTCATTAAGTCTTCAAATGAATTTTGGCCAATGGCTTGAAGGTCATAACCGGTATGGACACAAATATAATCGACACCAAGCTCATCCAATTCCTTAGCACGCGATTTGATGTCTTTAATCCCAATCATATCCACCAGGATTTTGTTCCCTTGCGCTTTCGCCTCTTCTACAGCGCCTTTAATAGACATATCTTCAGCAGCCCCTAAAATGGTGATGATGTCGGCTCCCGCTTCTGATGCTTTCATCACTTCATACCCCGCCGCATCCATAATTTTAAGGTCTGCCAGCACTTTCAAATTCGGGAAAGCGGCTTTCATCTCTTTCACTGCACGGAGTCCTTCATTTATCACAACCGGCGTACCGATTTCTACAATATCAATGTATTCTTCTACTTCTTTTACTACTTCGATGGCTTCCGGTATATTGACTAAATCTAATGCTAACTGTAATTCCACTTACAATCACTCCTGTTTGAATTAAGAATTCCGCGGATTATTCTTTTCATATTTGTTACATCAAGAGTATAACAAGGGGAAAATTCCATTAATAGTACGCACTTTTTTTTTACATACTATACTTTTCCTCATATGGTATAGAAAAAGATACTGTCTCCAAAACAGTATCTTAAAGTCAATCATTCTATTCATCATCTTTTGAAAAGTTCGTTTCTATATAATTTTTACCCCATTCATACATCGCCTCTAATATAGGCATTAAACTTTCTCCTTGTTTTGTTAGGGAATATTCAACTTTTGGGGGAACAACCGGATATACTTCCCTATGTACAATATGATCCTCTTCTAATTCACGCAGCTGATTCACCAGCATTCTTTGCGTAATGCCGGGCATCAAAGCTTTTAATTCTCCGAACCTTTTCGTACCTTCTTTTCCTAAAAACCACAAAATCAGCATTTTCCACTTTCCGCCGATAATGTTGAGCGTCAGCTCCTTCTCACAATTAAATGTTTTATTTTCCATTCGTGACATATGAATTCTCTCCTTATGAAATGACTAAACAATGAACATCTATCACATCATTGTAAAAGAACTTTGTTTAACTAATCAATCATCGCGTTTTTGCAGATTCCATTATTCACCATATCATCATACGGATTTGCCCATCATGACATTGTCAATCTTCTTATCCATTCGGGTGAAGGAAACATGACAAGTGTCATGTTTGAAGCATGATGTGTGCTACTACAAAGACATCTCTCTGTACCGTAAACTTAACTTAAGACCCATTTATGAGAGGATAACTTTACTATGACTGAACAAACCACCACACACAAACAAAAACAGTTAACAAAACAGGTTGCTGCATTTGCCCAGCCTGATACCAAAAACAGTCTGATTCAGCTCTTCAATACGTTTATTCCTTTCTTCGGACTGTGGTTTCTTGCCTACCTCAGCCTCGATGTCTCCTACCTCCTTACTTTAGGAATAACGGCGATTGCCGCAGGGTTTTTGACGAGAATTTTCATTATTTTTCACGACTGCTGCCATCTATCCTTTTTCAAACAAAAGCGCCATAACCATATTCTCGGCTTTTTGACAGGCGTTCTGACTTTATTTCCTTATCTTCAATGGCAGCACAGCCATTCGATTCATCATGCGACAAGCAGCAACCTGGATAAACGCGGAACAGGCGATATCTGGCTGCTGACGGTAAACGAATATAAAGCCGCACCTCTACGCACAAAAATCGCATACAGACTTTACAGAAATCCGTTTATCATGTTTATTCTCGGACCGATTTATGTCTTTCTGATCACAAACCGCTTTAACAAAAAAGGTGCAAGACGGAAGGAACGTGTGAACACATACCTTACCAACCTTGCAATCGCGGCATTGGCTGCTGTTTGCTGCCTGATCTTTGGCTGGCAATCGTTCTTGCTCGTACAGGGTCCGATCTTTCTGATCTCAGGTTCGATCGGCGTTTGGCTGTTTTATGTTCAGCATACATTTGAAGATTCTTATTTTGAAGCGGATGAAAACTGGAGCTACGTTCAGGCGGCTGTGGAAGGAAGTTCATTTTATAAACTACCGAAACTGCTTCAATGGCTTACAGGCAATATCGGGTACCACCACGTTCACCATCTGAGCCCAAAGGTGCCTAACTATAAACTTGAAATCGCACATGAGCAGCACGAACCACTAAAAAACGTCCCGACCATCACTTTAAAAACAAGCCTGCAATCACTCGCGTTCCGGCTTTGGGATGAAGAAAAAAAGCAGTTTGTAACCTTTCGGGACATGAAACAAACATCTTCCCCTCTTCCGCAGGATTCAACGGAAAAACAGAAGCTGCGAAAGAACGCCTGACGATGAGGAGGTCTTCTTATATCAACAAGAAGGCTTCCTTATTTATTGTCGGATGATGCAATCCGGCTCAGGCAATGGTAAAGTTACTCTAAAGATGAAAAGCTGAAAACGAGGTTATATCATGTTCAAAAAGCATTTTGCATTTCAAAAACTTAACGGGATCTCGCCGTATATATGGACGATATTTTTCATCCTGCCCTTCTACTTTATCATGCAATCATCATCTACCCTTGTCATCGTCGTCGGCATCATTTTGACACTTTTATTTTTTGCGGTATACAGATTTGCGTTTGTTTCAAAAGGCTGGGACATTTATTTGTGGGCGTTTATATTAATCGGCATTTCAACCGCCTCGATTATGCTGTTCAGCTATATTTATTTTGCTTTTTTTATCGCGTATTTCATAGGGAACATAAAAAAACGAGCCCCTTTTCACATTTTATATTACGTTCATTTAATAAGCGCAGCCGTCGCTGCCAACTTCAGTCTCGTGTTAAAAAAAGAATTTTTTCTGACACAAATTCCTTTTGTGGTCATCACTCTCATCAGCGCGATTTTATTGCCGTTCAGTATCAGAAACCGCAAGGAGCGCGAACGCCTCGAAGAAAAACTCGAGTATGCTAATGAACGGATTGCCAATTTGGTAAAATTAGAAGAGCGGCAGCGGATTGCCCGCGACCTTCACGATACACTTGGACAAAAGCTGTCTCTGATCGGTTTAAAAAGCGACTTGGCGAGAAAATTAATTTACAAAGATCCCGATCAAGCCGCGCGTGAACTGAAAAGCGTTCAGCAAACTGCGAGAACTTCTTTAAATGAAGTCAGAAAAATTGTATCCTCCATGAAAGGCATCCGGCTCAAGGATGAAATTGTCAACATCAAACAAATTCTTGAAGCAGCCGACATTGCGTTCATCTATGAAGAAGAAAAATTGCCGGAAAATATCTCATTGCTTAATGAAAACATATTGAGCATGTGCTTAAAGGAAGCTGTCACTAATGTCGTCAAACACAGTCAGGCTAAAACCTGCCGCATTGACATCCAGCAGCTCTGGAAGGAAGTTGTCATTACAGTGACTGACGATGGAACGTTTCAAGGTGAAGAGAAGTACTTTTCAAAAGGACACGGCTTGCTTGGCATGAGAGAACGGCTTGAATTTGCAAACGGAAGCCTTCACATTGATACAAAAAACGGCACCAAGCTTACCATGTCAATTCCTAATAACTCAAAATAAACAAAAAAGGATGGCTTGCATGATTAGTATATTTATTGCGGAAGATCAACAGATGCTCTTGGGCGCTTTAGGATCACTACTGAATTTAGAAGATGATATGGAAGTCGTCGGCAAAGGCACAACCGGACAGGATGCCGTTGATTTCACAAAAAAACATCGGCCTGATGTATGCATTATGGACATTGAAATGCCGGGAAAAACGGGGCTTGAAGCTGCTGAGGAACTAAAGGATACAGGCTGCAACATTATTATCTTAACCACTTTTGCCCGCCCCGGTTACTTTCAGCGGGCCATTAAAGCAGGTGTTAAAGGCTATTTGTTAAAGGACAGCCCAAGCGAAGAGCTTGCGAGCGCCATCCGCAGCGTCATGAAAGGAAAGCGGATCTATGCGCCTGAATTGATGGAAGACATGTACAGTGAGGCCAATCCCCTCACAGATAGAGAAAAAGAAGTGCTCGAACTTGTGGCTGACGGAAAAAACACAAAAGAAATCGCCCAAGAACTCAGCATCAAAAGCGGAACCGTGCGAAATTATATCTCAATGATTCTTGAAAAGCTTGAGGTCAAAAATCGGATCGAAGCCATTACCCGTTCAAAGGAAAAAGGCTGGTTTAAATAAAAAGAGAATCTTGGCATATCTCCAAGATCCCCTCGACGAATCAGCCGCTCCCACGGCGGTCCTTTTCTACACGAACATCTTCTTCACAAGCTCACGGTTGCGCTCTTTGAAAACCTCATTATGTGACGACACCATCGCACTCTTGTGTGCTTCGGGATCGATAAAGCGCTTGGCGCTGTTGACCGCGTTTGCCGCATCCTGAAACGCTCCGGCGATCAAGTGCAGCTTGCCTTCATAATGCACAATATCCCCTGCCGCATACAGTCCGGGCACGGAAGACTGGCAGTTGGCGGTACCTTTAATATAATAGTCATCAACCCTGGTAATATGAAGCCGGCTGTTCTCCAACAGTGAGGTGTCGCGTTCATAGCCGTGGTTGATAACCACTTCGTCGACAGGCAGCTCCATCACCTCACCGGTTTGAGCGTTCGTGAGCTCGACCCGTTCGATCACCTCATGATCTTCCGAAGCGATCAGCTTGGTAATCTGTGTATGGAAGAAGCAGCTCACCGAGCTGTTCAGCAGCTGATCCACCTGGGCCTCATGCCCGCTGAGCGCATCTTTGCGGTAAGCGAGGTAGACTTTTTTCGCTACAGGTTCGAGCTCGTTGGCCCAATCGACAGCCGAATTGCCGCCGCCTGATACAATGACCGTTTTATCTTTAAAATGCTGCAGCGATTTGACCGTATAATTCAGATTGGACACTTCAAAGCGCTCTGCTCCTTCAATCTGAAGCTTTTGCGGATTGAGGATGCCACCGCCCACGGCAACGATGACCGTCTTGGACAGATGCACCCCTGAGGCAGCCGTATGTAACTCAAACAACCCTTCTTCATTGCGGGCAATCGATTCAACTTTCTCATTCAGCAGCACTTCAGGATGAAATGTTAGCCCCTGCTGCACGATCTGTTCTATCAGCCTGGCTCCGGAAATCGGCGTTAGCCCCCCGACATCCCAGATCATTTTTTCAGGATATACGTGAACCTTTCCGCCCAGCATCGGCTGATATTCGATAATCTTCGTTTTCATTCCCCGCAGTCCGCTGTAAAAGGCGGAATATAAACCGGCCGGACCTCCGCCGATCACGGTCACATCAAACACTTCATTTCTGCTCATCGCTCTTCACTCCCGGTATATGTCATGAGTTTACACCCTCAATCGTAAATGATTATCATTATCATTAAGTGTACTTTGATTGCTTCGTTTTTACAATCCATTTTAATAAAAAGTTCATTCTTCGCCACTTCATTTTCGCCTCTCCCTCTTTGCGCTTGTTCTTCACGGGATGCCGCCGCTTCCCCATTCCGCAGCATGTAAGCAGTTCCTATATCTTACATTGACAAGGGTATGCTTCCTGCATAGAATGAAAATGATTATCAACTTCATTTAGGAGGAAACAAAGCATGATAAGCGGAAGGATTAGTTCGAAAATTAAAATTACTTTTGTATTAATGCTCGCCTTTTCTATTTTATTGGCCGGATGTACAACCTCAGGAAATTCAACAGAGAAAACGCATGAAAACATGGTCACAATGGCTTGGCCTAGAGATATTGGCGAGATGAATCCGCATGTGTATAATCCTTCCCAATTATTTGCCCAGTCGATGGTATATGAACCTTTGGTTACCTATGAAGCGGGAGGAAAGCTTAAACCGCATTTAGCCGAATCTTGGGATATATCAAATGACGGTAAAGTATATACGTTTCATTTGCGTAAGAATGTAAAATTTTCAGATGGAACAACGTTTAATGCAAAAATTGTGAAGAAGAATTTTGATTCCATTTTAAAACATACTGAATTACACAGCTGGTTAGGGTTTCTTTCAAAAATAGCCCAAACAGAAGTGATTGATGATCATACATTTAAATTGACATTAACTGAACCATATTACCCGACCATTCAGGAACTAGCCGTAGTACGGCCGGTCCGGTTTTTGGGAGAAGCCGGCTTCCCTAAGGACGGCGATACATCAAAGGGTGTCGCAAAACCGGTAGGTACGGGCCCGTGGGTATTGGAAGAGCATAAAGCTGATGAATATGCGGTTTTTAAACGCAATGAACATTATTGGGGTGAAAAGCCAAAAGTCGAGAAAATCAAGGTGAAAGTCATCCCGGACGCCGAAACAAGGGTGCTTGCATTTGAAAAAGGTGAGCTTGACCTCATTTACGGCGAAGGCGTTATCAGTTTGGATGCATTCAAGCAGCTGCAAGCGACAGGCCAATATGAAACAAGCCTTTCTGAACCGGTGGCGACGAGACAGCTTGTCATGAATACGAAAAAAGAACAGCTCTCTGATGAGCGCGTGCGTCAAGCCCTCCACTATGGTTTTGACAAAGAAGCCTTGGTAAAAGGCATCACCTCCGGGTTAGAAGAAAAAGCAGATCATATTTTGCCGACAGACTTCCCATACACGTCTGATATTGATGTAAAGCAAATCAACTATGATCCAGAGAAAGCAAAAGCGCTATTAGATGCGGCAGGCTGGAAGCTTCCGAATGGCAAGACGGTGCGCGA
Source organism: Bacillus sp. FSL W7-1354 (assembly GCF_038002405.1). Lineage (NCBI taxonomy): Bacteria > Bacillati > Bacillota > Bacilli > Caryophanales > Bacillaceae > Bacillus > Bacillus sp. FSL W7-1354. The sequence goes on from NZ_JBBOCL010000001.1 coordinate 1,860,670, forward strand.
GAAAGACGGAAAGCCTCTTGAATTTAGTTTAATGTATGATTCAGCGGAATCCATTCAAAAAACAATGGCCGAAACGCTGCAGGCAGAATGGGCGGCGATCGGGGTAAAGCTGAATCTTGAAGGTGTAGAATTGGCAACCCAAGTCAAACGGTTTAAAGCGAATGAGTTTGATATGAACTTCTTTAGCAACTATGGTGCGCCTTATGACCCGCACACATTTTTAAACATTGTCTCCTCCAAAGGATTCGGATTTAATGAAGCGATTTCAGCCTATCCAAACAAGGACGAGCTGATCAAGCAGATGGCAAAGGTACCTCAAACGACTGATGAAAAAGAGCGGCAGGAGCTTTACTCATCTATTTTAAAATCCCTTCAAGACCAGGGAGCCATCGTTCCTGTTTCTTATATTAAAAAGACGGCGATATATCAAAAGAATATCAGCAACTTTACGTTCCCTGCCAATCGTGACGAACATCCATTTACAGGGATTCGCATCAAGCAGCAACACTAGGAGGCTTTTATGGGCAACTATATATTGAAACGAATCATGTCTATTATTCCAGTGTTTCTTTTAGCTGCACTTCTCACAACTGGAATGATTCATCTCTCACCGGTTGACCCAGCTGAAGCATACTTAGCCGCAGCACATATCCAGCCAACCGATGAAATTTTAGCGCAAAAAAGACATGAGTTTGGCTTGGATCAGCCATTCTTTATTCAATATGTAAACTCTGTATTGAAGATATGCCAACTTGATTTTGGCATATCTTATGTTTCGAATCAGCCGGTTTGGGATGAAGTTGCACACCGAATGCCGGCGACGATCGAGCTCGCGCTTGGGAGTTTATTGATTGCGGTGCTTGTCAGTGTGCCGCTAGGCTTCTTAGCGGGAATTAAAAGAAACGGTGCAGTTGATCATATCAGCCGCTTCATTTCCTTTTTCGGAGCATCCATCCCGACTTTTTGGTTAGGGTATATGCTGGTTTTTTTCTTTTCTGTTCAGTTAGACCTTTTGCCGGTAGAGGGAATCGGGACATGGCAGCATCTTGTACTGCCGTCGATGACTTTGGCGCTTCCTTTAATCGCGATGTATACAAGGCTGCTCCGTGCAAGTGTCATCGAAAACCTGCAAGAACCCTATGTGCAATTTGCTCGCATAAGAGGAATGACGAGGATGAACATTATGGCCAAACATGTATTGCGAATGGCCATTTCTCCGATGATTACGGGGCTGGGAATGAACCTTGGCAAGCTGCTCACCGGCACAATTATTGTTGAAGTCGTTTTTTCTTGGCCGGGCTTTGGCCGTTATTTTATTGAGGCCATTTTCAACCGGGACATTCCTGTCATTCAATGCTATGTGTTCTTAGCCGCCGCCTTTTTTATATTGAGCAACTTAATTGTTGACCTCATTCAAATGTATATTGACCCGCGCATTTCAAGGAAAGAAGGACAGCATCGATGATAAGTATACGCAAGATTTTCAAAGGCCCAAAAGTGATCGCAATCTGCACCATCATATTAACCGTCCTTTTTATCATCGCTGTATTCGCCCCTTGGATTGCGCCGCATCACCCTGCTGATGTCCATTTGGTCTATAAGCTGCAGCCTCCGTCCTGGACGTTTCCTTTAGGAACTGATCATCTGGGAAGATGCAACTTATCCCGCCTTTTGTACGGCGCCCGGATTTCTCTTGGATTCGCGATGCTCATTTTCATTTCCTCACTCGTTATCGGCCTCATAATCGGGACGATCTCAGGGTATAAAGGCGGCTGGATTGATCAGCTGTTAATGAGATGCTGCGATGGTGTGATGGCCTTTCCGAACTTAATTTTAGTTCTTGGCCTCGTGGGCATATTCGGTCCTGGACTTCCTCAAGTCATTGTGGCCCTCATGCTTGTGCAATGGGTCTATTATGCAAGAATTTTTAGAGGAATGGTGCTTAGCCTGAAAGAGGAGAATTTTATTGCGGCGGCAAAAATCAATGGATCTTCACAATGGAAAATTATTAAACAGCATATTATCCCTAATGTCCTCCCTCCCCTCGTCGTCATCGGCACGTTGGAAATGGGCTGGGCCATTATGGATATCTCCGCCATGTCTTTTCTCGGATTAGGCGTCCAGCCCCCGGCAGCTGAGTGGGGAGCGATGATTCATGAAGGTAAATCGTATATTCGGACGAACCCCGAGTTAATGATTTATCCAGGGCTGATGATCATGGTTGTCGTTGTGACGTTCAATTTATTGGGCGAAGCCTTATCAGATCAATACGGCGTCAAACGTCGATGATAAAAAGGAATGAGGAAGTTGGGAACAGAACAATCAACTGTACTTCAAGTCAGAGATTTGCATGTACAGGTTCACAATCAAAAAGGAAATTCAACTATCGTTCAAGGGATTAATTTTGAACTGAAGCGCGGACAGGTTCTTGGTTTAATTGGTGAGAGCGGTTGCGGAAAAACGGTAACGAGCATGTCTATTCTTCAGACGCTTGATCCAAAAACAACCAAGGTGGAAGGAAGTATTGCATTGCGGGGCCGGGAATTGAACGGATTAGCAGAACAGGACATGCGTAAAATCCGCGGCAAAGATATAGCCTATATTATGCAGAATCCGATGAACGCTTTTACACCCGTTTTTACGATCGGCCAGCAAATGATCGAATCGATTCGCTCTCATACATCTTTTAGCAAAAAACAGGCGAAAGAGCTCGCGACCGAAGCACTGCATCATGTAAACCTCCCCCACCCCGCTAAACTTTTGCATTCTTACCCTTTTCAATTAAGCGGCGGAATGCTTCAACGGGTCATGATTGCAATTGCAGCATGCCTGGAGCCGGCCGTTCTTATTGCGGATGAACCCACAACTGCGCTCGACGTGTTTAATCAGAAGACGGTGCTGAAATATTTAGACGGCTTGCGATCTGAATTCGGCACGGCGATTTTGCTTATATCTCATGATCTGGGCGTCATTGCTGAAATGGCCGATGAAGTCGCTGTGATGCAGAATGGGAGAATTGTAGAAAATGGAGATGTGTTTCAGCTGTTTGATGAACCAAAACATGACTATACAAAGAAGCTGTTAAGTGCACGGTTGACTTTGCCAATGGATCAACTTGCCACTTGAGTCAGTATGAAGAAGACCTGCATTTGATATGGGGTGAACAAGTGAGTTTATTACAAGTGAAAGACGTCACTCATCATTATACGGCGCGCAAATTGTTCAAATGGAAAGCTCCATCGAAACAAGTCCTTTCCAATGTCAGCTTTTCAATTGAAGAAGGCGCATGTCTGGGCATGCTTGGACCAAGCGGAGCCGGGAAAAGCACATTGGGAAAAGTGATGCTCGGTTTGGAACGGCCGCAATCAGGCCAAATCTTTTTTCAAGGTCATGATCTATATAAAGCCGAGCAATCCATCCGGCGGAAAATCCGCCGCGACCTTCAAGCTGTTTTTCAAGACTCATATTCTTCCGTCAACCCGCGAATGACGGCGGAACAAATCATAGCAGAACCGCTGGAAAACTATGAAAGGCTCACAATCGCCGAGCAAAAACGGACCATTATCGAGCTGTTGGAAAGAGTAGGCTTAACTGAAGAGGATTTAACAAAATATCCGCATCAATTCAGCGGCGGCCAATTGCAGCGAATTAATATTGCAAGAGCAGTCTCGCTCAAGCCGAAGCTGATCGTATTGGACGAGTCTGTCAGCAGCCTGGACATGGTAACCCAAACGCTTATATTGGATTTATTAAAAGAGCTCAAAAACGATTTTGGAATGTCGTATTTCTTTATAACGCATGATTTAAAAGCCGCCTATCAATTAAGTGATACACTAGGTATTTTAGATCACGGCCAATTGACCGGGCTTTACGAGAAAGATCGGTTTTTAAAGTCAGATCACCCGGTTGTAAAAGAAATGAAGCGTTCCATACTGGCAGAGCATCCGCGATTTCGTTCGATCGGAACAAGAGCGCTTCAGCAATAAACTTGCCGGGACCAATTCAAACCTTTTCTCTGAAATGAGCTTCTTTAATTCACGTTTGTGAAAAATAAATGAGGGCTTCCAATCATGAAGCCCTCATTTATTTTTGAAAATCTATCATTTGGCGTAATGCCCCTTTTAGAGGCTGCGGTTCCTTGTTGACCAGGCATGCATTTTCACCTAATGTCAATAGTAGGCTTAAGATATACATCCGATAACCCTAAAAAAAGTTCACATACCAACAAATGAGGTGAAAAATGGTGAATAATCGATTCCGCGTGGGAGAAGTAGCACGGCTTTTCAAGCTGCCCGCATCTACTCTGCGTTACTATGATGAAATCGGACTGTTCAAGCCAAAGTATACTGACCCTGAAACATCCTATCGATATTATGGTGTTGAACAATTTCAGGTTCTGGATACCATTATTTTTTTAAGGAAAAATGGATTTTCGTTAAAAGACATTCAGCATCAGTTAGATAAAAGGACTCCGGAAACGACGATGGATATTTTGAAGAAGAAGCTTGAGGAAGTGAGGATGGAAATTTGCCGGCTCCAACGCAGTGCGGCGAGGATCGAAAACAAAATTTCCACAATCGAAGAAGGAATAAAACTTGCCGGTCATCCTGCTTTAACATTTCAGTATTTCCCAAAACGGCCCGTTTCCTATCTGTATTTTGACAAACCTGTCGATCTGATAGAGGAAGGCGACGACATCTATTTAAAGGATAGAGAAACGCTTTCGAGCCAGTCGATCGAGAATAACGGCTTCTTCACCGGAGACATCGGAACGATCGTGGATATGGAAAGCTTGAAGCAAGAAGGACCTGTAAAATACATCGGCTTATTTGAATTGCTGCACGGCGAAAACAGCAATGAATATTTAAACGAAGGTTTGTATGCAAGCTATCCTCATATTGGCCCCTACGAGGACATGAGAAAAAGTTATCAGCTTGTTTTACGTCAGCTGAAAGAGGAAGGATATAAACTTGAAGGAATCCCCGTTGAGATTTCCGTTCTTGATGAGGCTGTCATCAAGGAGTCCGATCATTTTGTCACTTTAATCCAAATTCCGGTGACAAAGTTTTGATTGACCTTCAAGTAACTTGAAGGTTTAGAATACTCCTGTAGCTCATTATAGGAGGAATACATGATGACAGAAACACATCAGCAGCTAATGAAATTACCAGTTAATCAAGTGTTTTTTAAATATTTCATCCCTGCAACGCTTGGATTACTCTTGATGTCAGCGAATATTTTAATTGATGGCCTATTCGTTGGAAATGGGATTGGAACCGCAGCACTGGCTGGAGTGAACCTTTCCTATCCGGTAATTTCTTTGATTATGGCCATCGCTCTGTGGGTTGGGATAGGCGGAGCAACGAAGTACTCTATCAGCATCGGGGAGAATCGTCCACAAAAGGCAAGCAGCGTTTTTTCTCTGGCTCTCTTCTCTACACTAATCATCAGTGCGCTTTTAGGGGTGTTCGGGCTTTTCAATATTCAAGCCATTTCCCTATGGCTTGGCGCTAACTCCGACACCTCTTCTTACGTCATAGAGTACTTAAACGTCATGTTTTTATTCGGCTGGGTCATCGCATTAGAACAGGTCTTAAGTATTTTTGTAAGGAATGACGGCAGTCCAAAGCTTTCGATGATAGCTCTTGCAACAACATCGATTGTGAATATCATTTTGAATTTTTATACAATCATGATTTTGAACATGGGGGTAACAGGTGCTGCGATTTCAACGGTGCTTGGCGGATTCGCCGGACTGCTTGTATTATCCCTGCACTTCTTTAACCGTCAAGCGCAACTGAGAAAGCTGGCGTTTCAGTGGTCCCGGAAATCCCTTCTGCACATCTTTGCCATCGGGTTTCCAAGTTTTCTGGCGGAGGCCGGGCTCCTCATATTTGTAACAGGGTATAACCTGGCGATGTCCGAATTGGCAGGCACGGGAGGGGTCGCTGCCTTCTCGGTCATCAACTACCTTCACGGGTTTATGTTCCTGTCCTTCTTCGGCATTGAAATGGCGCTTCAGCCAATGATCAGTTATTATCATGGTGCTGAAGAAAGCGAACGAATCAAAAGCAGCATGAAGATTGGGGAGAAGACCGCTGTTATCCTGGGAATTCTTTTGCTCGTTATCGGTTGGGTGGCTGCACCGTTCCTTGTAGGTTTATTCGGAATAGAATCAACCGAAATCCAGGAGCTGGCCATCGATGGAATCCGCCTATTTTTTATCGGGTATATCTTCCTTGGCTATAACTTTGTCTATATGAGTTACTTTCAATCCATTGGCCGGGCCGGCTCATCGGCTTTGATCATCATATTGCGAAGCTTCGTGTCCCTTCTCATCCTGCTTTGGATTTTGCCTAAGTTTATTGGCGTCACGGGAGTTTGGCTATCCTTGCCGCTTTCCGAGTTTTTTGTCGCCGCCCTCCTCTTTTTCATGACGAGAAAACATGTGATGAAAACAGGAAATCCCGTGTTTGGCAAGGGATGATTTTACAGCCGGGAGTTTCCTCCCGGCTTGTTTCCTATATCTAAGGACTGCATACATCAATTGAAGATTCAAACAATAATACTTGTCCCTCCTATTTGAAGGTAATGATAGAATACAGGCGCCTGCCTGTCACAGTCTTCGTACGCTGACACGTTCGGCGTAATCGGCAAGTTAAATGTCGTCCTTTGCTAGTTACAGTCCGACAATGGATAGGTAAAGTTATAACTGTCCCGCCAATAAGGCAGGATGGAATGACGACCAAGTGAGCGAAGGTGCAGAAAGTTAAAGGAGTGCTCATACGTATGATGTCTCATAATCGAATTAAATTCCCGGCAGGGTTTTGGGCGGGATTGCGTCACTTAGGAATTAACGCCTCTGACGTGCTCCGAAAAGCCCAGCTGCCGCTCACCATGATGACTGAACCAGTTGTCACCGCCGCCCAATACCTCGCGATCTGGCAGGCGTATTCCGATCTCGTTGATGATGTTTCCAAAGGAATCATCAAGCTTGCGACCGGCTTTGAGCCGGCACATTACCCTCCAGCCGTATTAGCGGCTTACCATGCTCGTGACTACCGCGACGCGCTAAAGCGAATGGCCCGCTATAAACAATTGTGCCCTCCCGAAAGCTTGCGTATCACCGAGGAAAGTGAGCACTGCACAATCGAACTGGAATGGTTGGATGATAAGCAATCCGGTCCGCCGCTCTTGATTGGCATTACACTGGCATTTCTTCTGGAACTCGGGCGCCGGGGTACAGGTCAGCCGTTGACAGCGAAGTCGGTCGAGTTTGCACACCCAATGGGCGACATGCAGGCGCTTGAAGCATACTTCGGCTGCCGTATCCGGAGCGGTGCAGATCGGAATCGGCTGACGCTGCATCGAGGAGATCTGGACCGCCCCTTTGTCTCGTATAATGCAGAGTTGCTGGAGATTCTGACTCCCGTGCTGGATCAATCGTTGAATGATCAGCAAAATAGCCTTTCAATCACTGAAGTGGTCAAGTGGATCATGAAACGCACGCTCACAGGAGGGCACCCAGACATTCAGACTGTCGCGGGCGAATTGGGAATGAGCGGCCGCACCTTGCAGCGCCGGCTTACTGATGAAGGCACTAGCTTCAAACAGCTGTTGATCCAAGTCAGACATGAGCAGGCGCGGGAGTACTTGGCAGACCCTTCGCTCGATATTAAAGAAGTGGCCTTTCTGATCGGATATGAAGATCAGAACTCGTTCTACCGGGCCTTCCGCCTCTGGGAAGGCGAGACACCTTCTAATTGGCGTAAGCAAACCCGGCTGAATGGACTTAACTAGAATAGGAGAAATGTTTGATGGATATGGGATTAAAAAACAAAACAGCTTTAGTTACAGGATCGACGAAAGGGATAGGAAAAGCCATCGCTATTGAACTTGCCAAAGAAGGTGTTCATGTCCTCATTAACGGACGAAATGAGGAAGAGGCAGAACGAACAGTCAATGAAATAAAATCAGCTTTTCCTGCCACCTCTCCCCAAAACGCCGCGGCTGACATCGTGGATATTAAGCAAAGGGAAGCTTTATTTAAAAAATACCCTCAAATCGATATTTTAATAAACAATATGGGCATTTATGAAATCATGGAATATGAGGACGTTGACGATGAAATATGGGAAAAATACTTCCGCACCAACGTTCTGGCCGCAAACAGTTTAACTAAATTTTATTTGCCGAAAATGCTGAAAAGTGATTTTGGCCGCATCATCTTGATTGCGAGTGAAGAAGCGATGATGCCTTCAGGGCAGATGCCTCAGTATTGTATGACAAAATCAATGCTATTATCATTGTCAAAAAGCTTATCTAAATTAACAATCGGAACAGAAGTGACGGTCAATACGATCATGCCGGGGCCGACGCTCTCTGAGAATGTGAAGCAAATCATTGAGGGAATGTACCCTGATGAAGGAATGACTTTTTCAGAAAAAGAGAAGAAATTCATGACCACAAACCTGCCTCAATCCGAAATACAGCGATTTATCAAACCTATTGAAATCGGCAGACTGGCGGCATTTGTATGCAGTCCTTATGCATCCGCATTTAAAGGGTCTCCGATCCGTATGGACGGGGGAATGGTGCCGACTATTTTTTAAGATCTCCTGTTCAAGATAGACTTCGTCAAAACGAAAAACAAGCTGGCGGCAGTAAGCGCCAGCTTGCAGCTTATGATGAAGATCAGCTTCTCCCCTTTTGATCAAGTTTCAACTGAATACTGTTGGACTTATAGATGATCTTCACTTTATACTTGCTTGGCAATCCTCTGGTTTCGACGGAAGAAAATGAGCCATGACGCTTGCGGAAGGTTATGACCGCCGATCCATCAGCCGGAACGTAATTGTCTGTAAAATTGAGACGTAATGTCCCCTTTAATCTTGCTTTTCCTTTAATTTTCAACTGATCTTTTTTTCCGCTGAGATGAAGTTCAAGTATTCCTTCAGCAGATTGTTTGTAGTCTCCCCCGATCATCAGTTTTCCCGGCACATCTTCCCTAAGGGTGCCCCTTCCCAATGAAACATCACCTCTCCCGAAAGCTGTCTCCGAACCGCCCTCAAGCGTCCCTTGATCAATCCGTGTACCGCCGGAATATGTATTTTTCCCTTCCAGCTTCAAAGTGCCTGTCCCCTTTTTGGTCAGCTTTCCAGCGCCGGAGATGTCGTTGCGCCAGCGATCCGTTGCATGGAAGCCGCCTTTGGCAGCATCCATCTTCACGGTAACATCTTTGGTAAAAGCACCATACCCATCTGCGGCGGAAAAGAGATTAAGCCTTCCCCATCCTTCCGCATCATCAAGAACAGGATAGCCGGCCGGAAGACCGGTAGTGGCTAAAATCAAACGGCGCTGCTTTTTGTCAAGGTAAGGAAAACGCGTTTCCAGCAGGACTTCGGCTCCCTTTGGAACTGCCATTGGTTTAGCGGTTGTCTTCATTTGACGAAATCCATATGTCAATCGTTCCGTATATTGTTTTTTATTCGTTTCATAATCGCTGTATCTGTCTTCGCCTGTACCGGTTTGCGTTAATAGTTTACGATGAGCTTCATCATAAGCCGTTTTCTTCAATTTTTCATTGTCGGGATCAGACAGAATCGCAGCTGACAATGCTGTAGCCATGACCCTCCCCCCCATAACGTCCAGCGGGGAATGCATACCGGCAACAATCCGGTTATGACCGAGTTCAGAAGCGCGAGTCAGCAGCTCCTGATAACGCTCTGGTATCGCATAGGCCATGGCAAAAGCGCTGAGATATGCGGCGTTCGTATGTCCGCTTGGAAAACCTCCGTCTTTGCTCGGATCAGGATTGATGACGGGAATAAGCGTTGGAACAATGATCGAATTGTCTTTCCAGCGAAACGGACGGGGATAATTGAAATAGCCTTTAGCCGGATTCGATGAAGAATAGTTGCCGCGTAAAGTATTGACCAAGCTCACGACATGTCCAAGTTCCGAACTGGTGCTGCCTGAATTGGTTCCTTCATCATGATATTTTTTTATCGAGGCATCTGCCGGGATGCTGATGATCGTTGTCGTCGCTCCCGCGTTCATTCGATAGACGTCAGCAAGCTTCCCGAGGACGTCAATAACACTGTAGCTCTGGCCCCTCCGATCATCAAAATATGCAGCATTTTCCTCAAACATCGTGCGGTGTTCAGTAATATCCACGACTTTTTGGATGTTGGCATCCAACACTCTTCTGTTCAGTTTAGTACCGGTATTCCACGTCTTTCCGGGGATCCAAAGTTTATTAAATTCGGAAAGCACCCCGATGACTGGATTGGATTCCACCGTCATATTAGCAGAGATATTATTTTTGTAATGATCTACGAAAAATCCGGAAGACTGCGGCGAAGCTGCAGTTGTTGGTTTAGTTGCCGCGCTCGCATCGCCTACAACCAGAGAACTTAGAAGAAGTGCCAAAGAACAGACAGCTATCAGTAAATGCTTCCTCATCCTTAATCGTTTCATTCTCACATCATATCCCCCTTACTCTTAATCTCCCAACCATCAAGTTCTATATGATCGTATCGTAAATTTGTTAAATCAAATGGCTTGATTTTATTAATGTTTTGTTTATATTTTTCAACGTTCTCTCTAAACAGTTGAAAGATCGTGTATACGCAAACATCGGATTGAAGGCACTGTCAGAGCTTTTTTGGATTCAAAGAAAAAAAGCGCATCCCGCAGGCCGCAAAGGATCTTGGTGAGTTATGTGTCATGCTTGGAAGCGGGAGTGTTTAAAGTGAGAAAGATACCGGCCTAATAGGTAAACGAGAGACAATAAAAATAAGGGGTCTTCGGAATATATCGTGGAATTCATATTTTAATTGCTTGATAAAAATCACATCATAAATCGGATTATATAGTGTAATAATGGATTAATTAAACCCTATTATAATCAGAATCTTTTAAAAAATAACTTGAAAAACATTTTAAATCGAATTACCTTATCTAAGAAAGGAGGATTAAATATGAAAATAACTATTGAAGAATTACCTGAATCAAGGATTGCTTATTTCCGAAATGTTGGGGAGTATGGTGAAAAGCAAAACAAAGAATTAATGGAGAATTTTAAAAAGTGGGCAAAATCGAATGGTGTATTTGATAATTCTACAATTTTAGGCATACCACAAGATAACCCAGAGATTACTCCTAAAGAGGAATGTCGTTATGATGTTTGCGTTGTTATAAATAAAGATTTTAATGTGGAAAAACCAGCTCATGTTGGTGAATTTTCTGGTGGGAAATACGCTGTTTTCTTGCTTGACCATACAAAAGAGGCAGTCAGTGAATTTTGGGGCAATATTTTTTCTGAGATAGAAAGAAATAATCTATCAATAAGAGAACAACCAATTATAGAAAGATATACCTCACAAATGATTGATAATCATTTGTGTGAAATATTAGTTCCTATACAGTAACGAAGCAGGGACATTTCCTACCTTCTGTTTAAAGGATGAACAACATGACAAACCTACTATGTATTTCAGATCTAACTGCAGTTGAAGTCGAGGTAATGATATAATAAATTTTACCTTCTTGTTTGTCAAACATTTTTCTGAATTCAGTTAGTGACGGTAGACATACTGACGACATAGCGGGACACGGTAGACTTCGGGAAAGCGGGCTAAAGAAACGGAAGGTTTTCACTAAAGTACATATCAAGAACTTCGTTATATGAAAAAGAGCTCTATTGACAGCTCTTTTTGGTTTCATAAATTAACGCTTCTTCGCAACCAGATATTCAACGACAGGAAATATAACCATTCCCAAGCTTAACACAGCTAACAAAAATATATTAATGGTTCCGTTCACTAATTGATCAGCAAACACAGCTTACAATATCGCAAATAACAGAATAAAATAACTGATTTTCGAGCTTTTCTCGAGAACTTTTTGATCAAGTTCATCACTTTGATCTTCTTCCTTCTTATCCTCCCTAGCCATTACAGAAAAAAACATCATGAAAAATATCGATATCGTTATAATTTCATTGAAACCCACATCTTTTCCTGACATCATTTTGTAAGTTGTGTAAGCTATTGCGATGAGAGTAGCAATACCAATTATAATTGCACCAATTTTCCGCGTGCTCATTTTTCTATCTCTCCCTCTAAAAGTAAATATCAAAATTAAAGGCGGAAAACATTGTGAAGAAAAAAGAAAATTCAATAGAGAGGACAGATCTTAAAATCCAGCCCCTCTCTCCTAATCTTTAAAGCGCTTATGAACTTGACCGAAATCCATTTACACTTATTTATTTTCCTTCTCTAAAAACGCCATAACCGCTTTTGTCAGATTCTGTGCTTCTGCCGGCGCATCCGGTGAGCCGAACATCTTATTTAAATCACTGTGAGATAAGCTGTTGACCCGATACACAAAATCCGTTGCTTTCGCTTTGTTTACGGTTTCCGCGAATTTGTAGACGGCGGGGTCTTCCCAGCGGGTCACAAGATAGGCAGGCGGCAATTTTGAGTTGTTGATGTAGGAAAGCGGCGATGCTTCTGTCCACACCTTTTCGTCTGTGCCGAACACTTTTTTATAAGACGGGATCGCTTCGATGAATCGTTTCATATCCAAGGGTCCATCTAAAACCACAATCGAATTGAGCGAGGCCGGCGTGAGGCCGACACGATTTAAATATGCCGGATTTGCGGCAATTAAGGCGGCCAAGTGCCCTCCTGCCGAATGTCCCATAACATTGATTTTTGACGGATCGATTTGATATTCATCAGCATGATCCATCACCCATTTAACGGCCTTAGCCGCATCATCAGCCATCTCTTCATACTGAACATCGGGATGAAGCCGATAGTTGACAGATACGAAAACATAGCCGTTTTCCGTGAACAATGCCGGCTTCGAAGCAGCCCTGCTTTTGTCGCCGCTTGTCCATCCTCCACCGTGAAGATAGATGAGAACAGGATGTTTTTCATCCTCGTTTGTTTGCGGTGTATAAATATCCAATGTTTGTCTGTCGTCTTTTGCGTAATGAACATTTTCAGCATTCTTGTTGGAAGTACAGGCGATCAAGCCAATACACAGAATCGCCACCCCTGTCCATTTGATGAATCCTCTCAAGTTTAAAAACACCTTTCTTCTTTAGCCAGTATATTTTAAAACGTCTCACGGAACATTCCGGGAATGCTCATCTGTTAATCAGTTTTAAGGCGGCGGAACATTAGCATATGTTTCTAATTATAAACAGAAACAAGAAACTTACAAATTTTAAAATCAATGAGAGAATTAAAGGTTTTTACTGTCGAGGGCTGTAAACCTGCGAGGAAAATATGAGAGGCTGCATTCGCAAAAGCGGCCTGAAAAAGTATTAGACAATTAAGCCGGCAAGAAAAGTACTCCCCGTCATATCGGGGAGTACGATTTTTATGAGTCCTGTGATAGATGGTCGTCTGCTTTTTCTTCGAGCCGAAATGACAGCAAACATATCACGGCTGACTGTAAATCCAACCATTTAAAAACATAGTGGCAGTTCTTCTAAAGCTCTCATCAGAAAATTGCCTTTCCATTTGAGCTGCTCCCTTTCACCTTTGATCTCTATATGTTCAAAGCCGCGCAGCAATGTTTGAATTGCGATTTTGGCTTCCAGCCGGGCAAGCGGTGCGCCGAGGCAAAAATGGCTGCCATGGCCAAAGGCAAGGTGGCGGTTATCCTTTCTTTCAATATCAAAGCGGTCGGCATTCGGGAAGACCGTGTCATCGCGGTTGGCTGAAGCTAATGAAACGATGATCACATCTTTTCGCTTAATCTCCTGCCCGTGCAATGTAAATGGTTCGGCCGCCCAGCGCAGGGTGGTTAATTCCACTGGACTGTAAAATCTGAGCGCCTCTTCAATGGCTGAGTCGATTAAATCAGGATTTTGACGAAGCTTTTCCAGCTGATCAGGGTGGTTCAGCAAGGCAAAGGTCATATTGGTTATTAAGTTTACCGTCGTTTCATGTCCTGCAACGATAAGGAGCATAATCGTCGAATACAGCTCTTCTATGCTTAATCTCGTTCCTTCGCTTTCTGCCTGAATGAGCGAACTGACTAAATCTTCAGCCGGCTCCTCCCTTTTTTTGCGGACCAAATATTCCAGGTATTCAGCGAATTCGCCTATTTTATGCTTGTATTCCTCCAGGCTTTCAGGAGTGTCGGAGAAATCAATAATCGCCTGGGACCAAACCCTGAATTTTTGCCGATCTTCAACTGGAATACCAAGCATCTCACTGATCACGATAATCGGCAGGGGAAAAGCGTAGTCGTCTACAAGATTCATAGAATGGTTCGGTTCTACTTCATCCAATAAGGAATCAGCGATTTGTTGGATTCTTCCTTCGAGCTGCAATATCATCCGGGGAGTAAATGCTTTCTGAACAAGGGACCGCAAACGGCCGTGGTCAGGAGGATCTAAGTTGAGCATATGCTTTGATAAAGGTTCTTCATTTCCCAGAGCGGAGAAGTTTTCTAATTCTTCTTCTGTAAACACATTTTCGTAGTTTTTCTTCATTCTTGCATCCTTTAATATACGAACCGCGTCATCGTACCTCGTAATGAGCCAGCCCTCACCCAGATCTCCCATGGATACGGGATAAACAGAACGAGAGCCGCGTGTGTTTTTGTAAAAATCGTACGCATTATGTTTAAATGCAGCAGAAGATAGTTCTTTTTCAGATAATATGGTAGAGACTTTTTGATGTTTTGAAGACATTTTTACAACCTCCATCTCCGAAAAATTGTTATTATAAACCTACCTTTACATATTAAACCACACATTGACTGATTTCATGATACCAAAAGCGTCATTCTGCTAAATTCGATCGACAGGGTTCGGCCGAACGGCCTCTCCCCTTTATGCTTTGCCTTTGGAGGAGCTGGTTTTCGCCATAACTTTTCTTCAAGCCCGTCTCCGTAAATCTAAAGCTTTCAGCCCTGTTCACGCATGCGCAGCAGTTCGTTTTCCTGCGTTTGATCAAAGGTTTTGGTTAGAAAGCGACATGGAGCTTGAGGATGGCTCGCTGGAAAAGTCAAACGGATTGCTTCATCGCAAAACCTCCTTTGCCATTCTGAACACTCATCAACTAATGAACATGTGTTTATTATAAGTTGGGGCAACTTTCAAATTCAATCGGCAATCAAGCGATGGATGTTCATTAATGAACACCTTCCGGAATCATTGTTTAGTAATGAAGTTTAATTTGAAAGGTTTTATCATGCATCTGCCCCTTCCGGGTTTCACTTACCCGTTAAGCGAGCGAGGATGACAACTTTTAAAATAAACCGAGGGAAGAAAGAGGCATTAAAACTGGAAGGGACGAAAACGGATTTAAACCGCCCCCGATTGTCGGGGGCGCTGTTTTTTTGACTCATAGCTCTTTATACATAAAGTAATCAAAATCGGCATGTTGATGTGCTCCGCTTGTATCTTGGCATTGCATTCCCACAAAAGCTCCGGTGAAGAATCCTCCTCCGCGCACATAATCATCTGACAGTTTTTTAGATTCCAACGGGATCTCAATTTTATACCAGTCTTTTTTATTAAAAGAATAGGAGTAATAATATGTTTCCCATTCGACATTTACTCTTAAATAAACATATTGTATGTCCCGCGGGATGACAATTTTGTCTTTTATCGGCTGTGAGAATGTAAAATTATCGCATATCGTTACATCCAAAATGCGCCCAAGGTCTTCATCATAAGTCACTTGAAGAGCCGTCCAGTTTTCGGTGTTGTAGTAATTCACGAGTCCCGCGGCTTGCTGAAAGGTCTCCGGGTTGAAATCAACAGCAGTCTCCGCTGTAAAACGGAGGCTTTGCCAACGCCTGGCTACAAACGCCTGGGTAAATGTAGAGGTTAGTGATTCACGTCCATATAAACGTAAATGATTCGGCCTTTCAGTCAATGATCCTAATTCTTTCGTAAAGGGAATCCGCAATGTCTGAAAGTTCATATTTAATGTCCGATCAGCAAATTGATCGACTTCCTGATATGTCGATGGAAACTTGGTTTCAGATATGCGGGGCGCTTCCACCTCCACCCTCCCCTCTTTTCCGCCTGCCACATAAGGCCAGCCGTCTTTCCACTCTAATTTTTGAATCGCGGTTTCTCTTCCCAAAGGACAATATCCTCTTTGGTGAATAACCGAGTCATCAGCAGGATGAATAGGACGCCCGGTTAAGTGAGCTAAATACCACTCACCTGTATGCGTTTCCACAATTGATGCATGTCCGCATTTCTGCAACGGATTCCGAGGTTCGTGCCAAGACGTTAAAATTGGATTGTTGGGGTGAATCTCATATGGTCCTTCGATATGTTTTGAACGGGCAATTGTGGCGGCATGCTCGTAACGGGTCCCGCCTTCCGCTGTCAACAAATAGTAATAATCCCCGATATGATAAAGGTGCGGCGCTTCAGTCAGTTTAATATCTGTGCCTTCAAAAATGATTTTCGGTTGATGGATAAGCCTTTTTTCGCGCACGGAAAATTCCTGCATCACAATGCCTCCGAATGAATGGCGGCCGATCCGGTGATCCCACAGCATATTTAACAAATATTTTCTTCCGTCGACATCATGGAACAATGAAGCATCGAAGCCGGAACTATTTAGTTGAATCGGCTCCCCCCAATCCCCATCGACGGTTTCGCAAGTAACTAAATAGTTATGACAGTCTTTCCAGGCTCCGTCCACAACTTTTACATCTGTATATATAAGCCAAAACTTTCCTTCACTATAACTTAGACAAGGCGCCCATACACCGCCTGAGTCGGGATTCCCTTTCATATCCAATTGTGAAACCCTCTGCAACGGATGTGCAATTAAACGCCAATTCACCAAATCTTTTGAATGATGGATTTGCACTCCTGGAAACCATTCGAAGGTGGATACTGCGATATAATAATCTTCCCCTACTCTACATATGGATGGATCCGGGTTGAAACCTTTAAGCACCGGATTGATAATTTTCATCTTCATTCCTCCTCACGGTTGTCTTTAAAATGTATATTTCCACTGAAATTCTTCATAGAGTCCAAGTCACTTTATCTCTATTCTCTAATTCACGTACGACTTTTGCATATTTTTCATCGCTTAAATTGTAAAAATTAATGTCGATCATAGCCAATATAAGGAAAATAACCGGAACTACAGTTGTCGTTAATAATATCCCTGTCAACGCTTCAGGTGTTTGGACCTGGCCTGCGGCATAGCCGAACTTCTCCAATATGAGTCCTGGAACGATTCCGCCGAGTGCCATGCCAAACTTGAAAAAGAAGCCGATAATCGCATAAATCAATCCACTCAAGCGTTTCCCAGTCTTATATTCGCCATATTCGATTGTTTCAGGGATAAGCGCCCACATATATCCCCCGGCCGTCACGCTTCCAACTGCGGCAATGACCCGAAAGAAGAGCACCAGAAACACATTGCTTGGCGGAACAATGAGAATGGCTAAAAGTCCAATGATATTTAATAATAAAGCGGCATTTAATAGCTTTCTCTTTCCCAGCCACTTATTGATTCGGGGTATAAACGGCAGGATGGCCAATGCAGGAAGGCTTCCAAGCAAGCCGTACCATTTCACAAGATCGGCTCTGCCTACATTGTACGTCATGTAGTAGATGCCGACGGAATTGCTTATCGAGTTGACGCCAAAAATAATGATAAAGAAAATGCTTAAAACGACTAACGGACGATTCACCCGGAATTGCTCGAATAGATCGGAAAATTTAATTTTTTCTTCGGACATTGGCAGAGTGACCCGTTCTTTTGTACTTTTAAAACAAAAGATTAATAGACAGGCGCCAATTATCCCCAGCATGCTCATCGTCAGCTGCCAGCCAAGAGCCGTGTTTCCTGTCGTATCACCTAAATAAGTAGAAAGTAAAGGAACAAAAAAAGATACGATGAGTCCGCCAAGATTGGCAAAGACCATCCGAACCGAAGTAATGCTGACGACCTCTTGATTATCTCTCGTCATCGCGGAGGTTAATGCGCCGTATGGAACATTTATCGCTGTATATGTGAGTGATAAACCGACATACGTGATATAAGCGTAGATTAATTTTCCGGTATCTGAAAAATCAGGGGTTGTAAAACAGAGGATGGCAAGTACAGAAAGCGGAAACGCGCCGAACAGCAGATACGGCCTAAACCTCCCGAATCTGCTGTTTGTTCGGTCTACTAATGTTCCGATAAAAGGATCGGCAAGCGCATCAATGATTCGAACAATCAGAAACATTGTTCCAGCGGCAGCGGCTGATAAACCATAAACATCCGTATAGAAAAATAACAGATATGTAGAAACCGTGGTGTAAATTAAATTACATGCTAAATCTCCAGAAGCATAACCGGATTTCTCATACATACTAACTTGGTTTACATGTCCACCCGTCATGATTCTTACCTCCTCCACAGCCTTTCAAAACGGCTTTATGATAAGTTTTTATGAAAGCGCATACATTGAACCTGGCAAGCGGCCTTTCAGCCGAAGTGAGACAGATGCTTCACTCGTCAACCACGAATACTAGATTGTAGGTTTATGTCATCTTATCACCTCCATTTTTCAATTTTCTCAAGAATCAGATTTCGAAGGTTGCTTTGATCAGAACATAAAATGATCTCCCTCTTTCATCCACTCCTTATGCACACACTTAGTTTAATCATCAAACTAAGTTTAAGTCAGTTTGAAAATGTTGTCAATCATTAGCAGTGCCTATTTCAATTTCAAAAGAAAAAAACTCGAAAAACCGCGGAGGCCTTCATGGGATATCAGCTTCATTTGTTACAGCGCCGCAGCACCATGATCGGCCTTTTTTCTTAATAAAAGCACAATTTATGGATGCCGTTCGCAAAAAGTGCATCATATGAAAAAGATAAACCCAATTTTTCAGGGAACAATGCCTCATTCTTTCATCTGTGATGAATGATACAATCCCCAGTGTAGTGACTAAAAAGGAGGACCAATCATGAAATTCAGCAAAATCGGTGCCTTACTGCTCACTTTGGCGTGTTTGCTTTTGCCTTTTTCTTCTGCGTCTGCAGCAGGTTCCGGTGTATGGGATAATATCGGCACATATGGCATGACATCGCAGACTCCGATCATTAAATCAGGCGGAGGGAAATTTTATTTTCACAACAACAGCTTTTATGGCTTTACTTTTACGCTGTATGAAGTTGACGGGGCGGGAAGCACGCCCGAAATCGTTAGAAAAAATATCTACGTCGGACCGAAAAGCAACAGTCCGGTGATCGATGTCAGCGATTTTACAGATGGCGCGAACAAAAAAGCAGAACTCGTTCTGTTTAAAGG
Organism: Bacillus sp. FSL W7-1354; assembly: GCF_038002405.1. Lineage (NCBI taxonomy): Bacteria > Bacillati > Bacillota > Bacilli > Caryophanales > Bacillaceae > Bacillus > Bacillus sp. FSL W7-1354. The sequence goes on from NZ_JBBOCL010000001.1 coordinate 1,879,987, forward strand.
GAACGATACATACATCACCGTTACTTGCTATGATTGAATTCCCCATAAACAGTAAGCCCGCCGTTTACAGACGGCGGTTTTTTGATGCTTTTTTTGCCTGGTCAAACAAACGGTCCCCTCTTTAAACTGAGGGGGCACAAAAAAGTGCCTATATAACTTTAAAGTGCGTACTTCCGTTTCGGGTTCTTCTGTTCCATAATCATGAATGATGTTTTGTATGACATTGTTCTGTTTATACTGAAAAGAAAACGGAGGGATCCATGATGAACCTGAACTTACGAGGAAAAACAGCATTGGTGACCGGATCAACGTCCGGAATCGGCAAAGCGATTGCCGCTTCACTTGCGAAAGAAGGTGCGTCTGTCATCATTAACGGACGCCGGCAAGACAAGGTCAATCAAATAATAGACGAATTGCAAGGCCAATTCCCCGAGGCTGTTCTTCATCCGGCCCCTTATGATCTTGGCACTGAGAAAGGGTGTCAAGACCTAATAGCAGCGTTCCCGCATGTTGATATTCTCATTAATAATTTAGGAATTTTTGAGCCGGCGGAATATTTTGAGATTCCGGATGAGGATTGGTTCCGCTTTTTCGAAGTGAATATTATGAGCGGAGTAAGGCTCTCGCGGAGATATTTGCAAAGCATGATCGAGAAAAAAGAAGGCCGGGTCATTTTTATTGCGAGCGAAGCTGCGGTTATGCCGTCACAGGAAATGGCGCATTACAGCGCAACAAAAACGATGCAGCTTTCGATTTCCCGGAGCTTGGCAGAGCTTGCTACGGGTACAAATGTGACTGTCAATACCGTTATGCCGGGCTCAACCTTAACCGAAGGCGTTGAAACGATGCTGAAGACTCTTTATCCGGATGAAAACCTGACGGTCGAAGAAGCGGAAAGGCGGTTTATGAAAGAAAACCGGCCGACCTCTATCATACAAAGGCTGATTCGGCCGGAAGAAATCGCGCACTTTGTCACCTTTTTAAGCAGTCCGCTTTCCTCGCCGATCAATGGTGCAGCCTTGCGGGCGGACGGCGGATTGGTCCGCAGCGTCTTTTAAATGAAAGGCTGGAATGCCCGGCATTCCAGCTTCATCGTTATCGATCAGCATAAACATGTTGGAAGACTGCGGTCGCATCCCATGCATTCAAGCCAAATGCTCCCTCGGTAAACGTGGAATCCCGAGCACTTATCACCAATCGGCCGTCCAAGTAAATATGAAAGTTGGAATCGCGGGCCACCGCCTTCAGGTGATATTTCCGGCCGGTTTCTATCGGTGTGCGGTGTTCGGCAATAACAGAGGCCGAGCCGTTTTCAAATTTGAAAAACTTCACCACATCATGCTTGGCATCCACATTGGCAAGATATCCGTTTTGAACATCCTTGTCGGCCCGAAACACGAGAGCACCCGCCCCTCTGCCATTTCCATCCTTTACCGTGACATCTGCTTCATATGTGAAATCTGTTCCTTTTGCTGAAGATAAAATGAACGAATCCCCGTCAGATCGCCCTTGTTTTCCATCAATCGTGTCGGCCCATACACCGTTTACGGTCGTCCAGCCGGTCAAATTCGATTGAAAGGGTGACGTTCCCCATACGTTTTTCAGAGGATGAACCGTCATCGAATTCAGCTTGACAAACCCGTTAGATGCGTATACTTCAAGCCCTTTACTGGATCGGTCGGGCAGAATAATGTCGGTGATCACCTGCCTCCCGTCGTTGCCGAATACTTCAACTGAAGAGCGGTCGACATAAATGCGCATCTTCACCTTCCCACCGACGGGTTGCAGCGGGGCCGCATGCTTTCCGGTGTTAAAGTTCGGATTAAAGGAGACGTTTCCGGATTGGCTTCGGTCGACGAACAGTGAAGCGCTGTTTTTGCTGTAGCCGATTTTCGTATATTGGTTTTCCCCTGTTCGGACTTTAAAGCCAAATTCGGCCGCAGTTCCGGTATTTACTTGAAATTCCGCATTGATTTCGTACGCATTATCTGACAGCGCTTTCAAAAAATTTCTGTTTCGAGGTGAAATGATCTTGTTTTTCCACATTTGCGATGCACCCCTGATCGACTTCAGCTCAGTTACCGGAGCCTGAACAATTCTGAACCCTTCGGAAAACGCTTTCAATTTTAGTTCTCTCGGGATAGACATTGCGCTTCTCCACGGGGAAGTGGGAACATCGTTTGCGTATTGCCAATTGCTCATCCATCCTAACCAAAGCCTTCGCCCGTCAGACCGCGGGATATCAGACCAGCTGACAGCTGCGTAGAAGTCTTTGCCGTAATCTGTCCATAATACGCGATTCGGCGGGTTTTCATTTTTAAAGGTTGTGCCGTCAAAGCTTCCGACGAAATATTGCATGCCTGATCCTCCTGAAACAGCACCGTCTCCAACACTGACTTGCATCACCCATTTCGTTTCATTCGGTCTGCCCTCTACAGGAAGCTCAAACAGATCCGGACATTCCCACACGCCTCCATGGCTGCCTTCTCCTTCGCCGAATTCGCTCGCATATGTCCAGTGCTTCAGGTCAGGCGATGTATAGATTAAAATTCGGTCGCCGCCCGCAAGCACCATCACCCACTTTTTCGTCTGTTTGTGCCAAACGACTTTCGGATCTCGGAAATCTCTTTTTCCCGGATTTGGAATGACGGGGTTGCCTGAGTACTTCGTCCATGTCCTGCCTTTGTCATTGCTGTAGGCGATGCTTTGTACTTGTTCCCCGTCCCGGTCCTGCGTATAAATGGCAACGAGCGGCTTCTCCGTCCCTGTTTGAAACCCTGTTGTATTATGCCGATCGACGACAGCGCTTCCCGAAAAAATTGTCCCTTTTTCATCCGGATACAGCGCGACCGGCAAATGCTCCCACTTGACCAAATCTTTGCTTACTGCGTGCCCCCAATGCATCGGCCCCCAGCGCAAGCCATACGGATGATATTGATAAAACAGATGATATTCCCCCGCGTAATACACCATCCCGTTCGGGTCATTCATCCAGTTTGCTTCCGGCGTGAAATGATACTTGGGCCGATGATCCTCGTTATAGTAGTCCGGGTCGGCCGCAGCTGCGGAAAAGGCTTCCGGAAACATCATAGCCCCTATGATCCCCATCTGAATCATTCTCTTTTTCATCCCTTTTCTCCCCTCTTCTTCACACGGTTTTTAGTGACGGTTAAGGCAGGAAGTCCAAACAGCCTCCCCCTTTTTGCGGCCGAATGGACCTGCCTCTCCAAAAGCTAAGAAAAGAACAACTAAATCATTTTATGCCAAAAAGCCAGCCCAATAGCCGACAATCCCGATGATAAAAATACCGAAAATCATGAGAAGAGGATTCACCCCTTTGCGAAGCATCCAGGCAGCGAGCAATGTCAATCCTAGAGGCAGTACCCCCGGCATGATGCTGTCTAAAATGTTTTGCACGGTCTGTACATCGACTTTGCCTGCATCATCTTTAATTCTCGACACGACGATCGGGATATTGATCGTCGTCCACTTGGAAACGAGCGCTCCCATCACAAACAGCCCGAGTATTGAAGCGCCTTCCGTCAGTTTCTGAATGCGGTTCCCGACCAAGTCCTGCAAAATTTCCATGCCTTTCACATAGCCGTACTTTAACCCGTAGTATTTTGTACTTAACCTGATCGCGTTGATTAAAAAGAAAAACAAAAGCGGGCCGGCGATGTTTCCGCTTAAAGCAAGCGACGCTCCCAAGGCTGCCAGAACGGGACGCAGCGTCCCCCAGAAAATCGGGTCGCCCACACCTGCCAACGGTCCCATTAAGCCGATTTTCATTCCATTAATCGCTTTGGCATCAATCTTTTTATTGTTGGCCATTTCTTCTTCCATCGCAGCGGTCACGCCGAATATCGGCGCTGTCAGCCACGGATGCGTATTAAACCATTCCAAGTGGCGCTGGAGCGCTTCGCTCCGTTTCGCTCCCGGACCGTACAATTTTTTGATCGCCGGAATCATGACGTAGCAGTAGCCGAGCGCCTGTACACGCTCAAAGTTAAATGATCCGAGCAAAAAGTTTGAGCGGATAAACATACTGAAAATTTCTCTTTTTGTTAACCTTTTTTCTGTGCCCATTATTCGTCCCTCCTTCAATTGTTAAGCATCCAGATCATCGTCATCATTAAAAGCAGCCATGCTGCTGTCACTGGCGGCAGCCACCGCCCCCTGCGCATGATTTTTTTGCATCACTTGCTGATATAAAAATGCCAGACAAAGCCCGAGGGCACCGAAGCCGACTAAATTGAAATCGGTAAACGCGGCCAGCAAAAAACCGATATAGAAAAACGGCTTCAAATACGGAATGTTCATCATGTTGATGACCATCGCATATCCGACAACAACGATAATGCCCCCGCCTATTTGCAAACCTTTTGTGATGACGTCCGGAATATTTCCCAAAAACGCCTGAACAGCGCTGACACTGATCAGAGCCACAATCAATGTCGGAATCATAACGCGCAGCGCCTGAAACGCCATGGCGGTAATATGCATGATTTCAATTCCTTTAAAATTGCCATCCTTTGCGTATTTGTCGGCGCGGTGAATTAAAAATACGGTGATCGTCCTGACGAAAATCGTCAGCGCCTGACCCGCAGCAGCCAAAGCCACCGCGACGGCAATCCCTTCACCGACTCCCTGATCGGCGGTAATCACTAAAATGGTCGAAATCACGGAAGCGATAGCCGTATCGGGGGCCATTGCAAGACCGACGTTCATCCAGCCAAGCGCCATCAGCTCCAGCGTTCCGCCGAGAATGATGCCTGTTTTCAGATCCCCGAGAACCAGGCCGACCAACGTGCAGGCAATCAGCGGACGGTGTGTCTGCCCTTCGTCCAATACACTACCGATACCTGTTATAGCTGCAATGACGAGCAGCAAAATAATTTGAATCGTTGACATGGCTTTAGAACCCTCCTTCTAGGATTTTATTGCGTTTCTTAAAATCTGCATAAAGTCTTCGCTCGAATCTGACGGCAGCTGCCTCAGTTCCAGCTTCACGCCCAATCCGTGCAATTGTTCAAAGAATTTGATGTCCTTTTCAGTCACGCTTACCGATTTCGTGATTTGCCTGCGGTTATTCTCGAAGCGCATCCCGCCGACATTGACTGTTTCGATCGGAACACCTGCTTCGATTAAAGAAACAATGTCGCCCGGATTTTCGAATAACAGCATTGCCGTCGTATCTTCGTACCGCGGACTGTGAAACGCTTTGGCCATTTTGGAGATCGAAACGGCGCTGGCTTTCACATTTGAAGGTGCGACAGAAAGGATCAGCGTTTTTCTCATTTCGTCCTGCGCCACCTCATCAGAGACGACGATAATGCGGTCAGCAGCGTGGATTTTAATCCATCTTGTTAATACTTGGCCGTGAATAAAGCGGTCATCAATTCTTGCTAAAACGATTTTCATTACAATTCATCCTCTCTTCCCTGATTAGACTGACTGAATTTTTCCAATTGTTCGCTGCAGATTTGGAAGCATTCCCGGCTCATCTTTTTCAACTGGTTCAGCAGTTGTTTGAGCGGCATATGCTCCCTCAAGCTCAATGCCTCTAACAAAATCGGCAGGTTCACGCCGGCTGCCATATCGAATCTCCGCTCCTTCGCGATGTAAGGAGTCGCTGCGTTGTATGGCGTCCCGCCGAAAATATCCACTAAAAAAAGCACCTCGTGTTCCTCCGGAATGTCCTTCAGCGTCTGATGATATTTTTCTTGCAGTGTCTGAATGCCTTCCCCTTTCAGAAACGGCACCGCGATCAGGCTGTCTTCTTCTCCGAATATCATCCCTGAAGATTCTTTTAATGCTGTGGGAAAGTTTCCGTGGCCGCTGATAATGACTGTAATCATGTACATTGCTCCTTTCTTTTTTCGTTCGCTTATTTATAATGCAAGGATCGTGCCAACAAAGTTGTATTAAGCGCTTTCACTGCATCTCAAGACGAATGATTTTCAAGTTTGAAACACATTCAAGCATAAAAATAAACCTGTATTAAAATGGGATTCCACTTAATACAGGTTTACCTGAAAAAATCGCTCATGGAAAACAGCTATAACTCTTCAGAAAAGATGGTCGCGATAAATATTTTTTCATCTTCGCTGATCGCGAGTCCAAGCTTTTCTTCGTAAGGCTTTAATGTTTTCTCTGTGATGTGAAGAACGTTTTGAAGCTGATCATTCATTTCTTCTTCCTCAGGAAAAGCGATCGGATTCTGTTTGATCACCCTTTCAAAAGCAAAAGCGGTATGCATGATGACTTTGATCAGCACCGCGTTGCTGAATGTGATGCGCAGTTCGTCTTGAACCGTCTGAAGCCACTCCAACAGCATGTCTATCATATGATAGGGATTCAAAAAGACAAGATATTTTTTCAGGCTGTCTTCGCACAGCTCCTTCACCACCACATTTTTACCGGATAATCCGCCGCTCGCAGGGATATTGCCGTTTCCAATCACTTGCTGAATCACTTTTTCTCCTTCGCCTTCAATCAATACTTCTAAAGGCACGTGCGGAGCATCGATTTTAGGATTCTTCGTGCCCACCGTGGCAAGGATCTCATACGTTTTTTCAATTTCTTTCATGCGGCTTGCTAATTTGATCGATGACACCGACAAAATGCTGATTTGTTCATCGGATGTCCTGCTCACGATTGCTGTTAAGATCTCTTCGAGCTTTTTCGCCGTTCCGCCGCCTGTCGTGCAAATGGAGACGATCGCCTTCTTTTTGCCTGAGACCCGCGGTTTATCGGCCCATAAATCGATGAAATCCTTTGTAACCGAATCATAGATGGCGTGCAAATTCAAATTCAAATAATTCACCTTGCGGACAGCATCAAGCACCATCGATGTCGTAACATTGCTGATCGTTTTTATTTTTACGCCCGTTTGTTGTTCGAGCCTTGTTTCCAGCATCGCAAGCGATCCCATGTCGACAAGCATTAATACGCCTTCTCCTTCATCAACCTGCTTCACTTTCTCCGCCAGACTGCTTACGATTTCCGCAGGTGAAACGGTCAAAGGCATATCAACCGCAGCAATCGGGGTGCTCCCCAGCAGTTCAGTGGCTACTTCAACCATAGAGCTCGCCGTGCTGTTTCCATGGGCCGCCACGACAATGCCCGTCCTTTTGTTTTCTTTCCATGATTTAATCGACTGAATCAGCATCGTCAAGTAGATGACTTCGATTTCCGGAACGGTTACTTTAAAATACGCTTGAATTTTATCTTTGAAAATCAGTGCGACCTCATATTCTTTCACATGGGTTTCCCTGATTTCATCTGTTTCCTGCGGGTTTAAAACATCAATCTGTTTTCCGCGCTTTAAAAATGCGGCGATGTGCATGCTCAGGAAATAGATGAATTTACGGTCGAATTTGCAGTCTAACTCATGTTCAGCGACTTCCTTTAATTCTTTCGTCATCTGAATCACGTCGTCTTCAACGAATTTGAGCAAGCTGTGGTTTTGAAGCATTTTCTGATTAAAAAAGCTTCTGACGTGCAAATGAATATCCGTTAAAATATATTGATTGATTTGTTTTTTTGTTAAGCCTTCTTTATTCAGGATTTTCGCTTTTTCTCCTATGACATGGTATAAGTTAAATGAGTCATCGATTTTCGTTGTATCATCTTCCACAATCGGAGAGATGATCGTTGTAATGTTGACGTATTCAGAAATCATTTTGCTCCGTTCGATATTTTTGCTGCTGGACATCCAGTCCTGTTTGATCTCATCGGGAAGATCCCGGACGGTCAGTTCAACAACCTCGTCTTTGTCAAGGTTATTTAAAAATCCGTGCGCACAGACCAGCTGCACATTTGATTTCAGCTGCCCGACATTTCCGAATTTTGCAGAATGAATCAATGCATTATAGACGTCGATATGAACATTTAAGTTTTTCTTGATCCGCTCTGCTTCTTTCCCCAATAAAAAAGTTGTCAGCTCCACTCTTTCTCCAAGGGACCGTTCATCGAGCGACGGAATATGTACGGTCATCGGAATTCTCCGTAAAAATGTCTTCAGCAATGCAGAACTCGGGTTTTCTGTTGTTGCGCAGATAAACAGGACTTTTGCCGTTCGCTTATGCTCTGTTTCACCAAGCCTGTTGTATGTGCCGCTGTCAATGAAATAAAACAGCATTTCCTGCCCCTCCGGCGGGAGACGATGAATTTCATCCATAAACAGAATGCCCCCGTCCGCCTGTTCGACTAATCCTGCTTTGTCTTCGCCGGCACCTGTAAACGACCCTTTTTTATGTCCGAACAATTGCGAGAGCAATAATTGAGGATTGTTATAATAATCGGCACAGTTGAATGTGATGAACGGGGAATCGGGCTTCAATATGTCCGAATAAACGGCGAACTGGTAGATCCGGTTCGCAAACAGCGATTTACCTGAACCCGTCGGACCGAGCAGCAGCATGTGCAAGCCGTGCGGAGGATAAAAGACAGCCGCTTTCGCCTGAGAGATTGCCTTTTTCAAGCTCCCTTTAGCCCCGATCATGAGCTCGAGGGGATCGGCGGACATGTTGCGCGCCGGCTTTTTTTGGCCGTCAGCCAGCCGCTTCAGTTCTTCAACCTCCATCAACTCTGAGTTCCATTTGATGTTCAAGATGTTTTCAACGATTTCCACCGGGACATAGCGCACAGGGAACGTTTTAATCTTGATCACCTTTTTGGCACGAACGAGATTGTTTAATTCAAAGCTGACATTTGAACGCTCCATTTGCAGCTGACCGGCGATTTCCTGAGCCGAATTCCCTTGTATCTTTAAAAGCTGATGGATATTCGTTTCGCGAAAATTATCCAGCAGCTGATGGTAGATTTTATCTATTCTTTTCATATGTATCATCCTTTGTTCTCGATTGATCAGCAAAAAGGCGGCAAACTTCTTGAAGATTCAGAACTTTAAAGCCGAATCACGGGATAAAAAAAAGATCTTTTACAGATTGACAATCCTGACTCTCCTACTTTTATATCGATTTGTTCGTGCTCTCATGACACAGTCTGGTGTTTTTGCTTCATCAGCATCCACAGAAACACCCCACCCAAAGTAGCAGCTTGTCAATAGTGTATCATTATTGAGAAAATATTGGTGAAAACATCCTGTATTTTTCTCTAAATGTAAATGTTTTGTGAAAGCTCTGCTGATCAATGTTCACTTCGATACCATGTTGGCCGAACGACCGGCTGCCTTAACTTTCACAAAAAAGGCCGTTGACGGTTCAACGGCCTCTATCTTTATGATTCATCTCCCTTTGAAAATAAACGATTCCTTTAAAAGTCTGCCTTCGCTCCCTTTTTCCGTCCAAATCAAGTCCACTTCCAATTCGGTCGCATTCTCTGCCAATAGCAAATTCCGGTGCTTGACAGGGCTTCCGTCATTTAAGCTTTTGGCTAAAGAGACCGCATTGTCGTGAGGAATATTCCAAAGCGAAAATTTCGTTGAAGAATTGGGTTCATTCCGATAGAGATAAATTTCCGCCGAAGCTACATCGTGTCCAATGTTTTTGATTTCGACAGCATAAGTATGAAAGCTACCTTTTTCCGGCTTCGCCATTCCGTTTTTTGCTTCGGCTTTACCGATTTGAACTTCCCATTGTTTTGAAGCCTGTTTAACCGGCAATTCTTCAAACGTCAGCGCTTTCGTTTCAAATGTCGGAACAATCATGCCGAACAGGCACAATGCACATATGAATAGCCGCATATTTTTCACTCCTCGATGGTCGATGTCCCCATATGTTTTTCCTTATTCATAAATCCTATGCATACCGACGTTTCATTCCTGCTTCTGGCAGGGTAATAAAAGGACTGGAGGGATCAAGCAATGCCGCAAAACCACAATGATCGATACGAACTCTTTTTCAAAAAAAGATACAAAGTTCTTCATACATTAAACGATTTTCTCATCGGTCTTTTATTCCTTGTCGGGAGCTTCTGTTTTTTCTTCGAGGAACTGAAGCCGGCGGGAATATGGATGTTTGTGATCGGCAGCTTTCAGCTGTTAATCAGGCCGACGATCCGTTTGGTTCATGATTTTCATTACCGGAAGTTTGTTGAGAGCCGGCGTTCCAAATCCCGTGAGTAAATTTAAACAGCAGGGAGAGATGGCAGGAGACCCGCTAAGAAGTGCATATAAAAAAGGCCGAATCCTATCGGCCTTTCCTCTGTCACATAAGCCACTCCTCACAATCGGCGGCAAGCCGTTCCAACTCGTTCATAAAAGCGCCGGCATGATAGCCGTCACACACTGCATGGTGTACTTGCAGGGAAACCGGCAAAAATGTTTCACCGCCTTCTGAAAAGTATTTCCCGTTTGTAATAATCGGCAGCAAGTGTTCGCTGTTATCTAGGTTTAAATTAAAGTTTGTAAAGCGCACCCATGGAATAGAAGAAACTGAAAACGCATTGGGCGGGATGTCCGGCTTAGCCCACAAGCCCTTTTTGTCTCCAAAGCGCTCGGCATCCTGAAGATATTGACGATAAAACCGCGAGAAATCATCTGAGTATTCTGTCCAGAGGGCGGAAAACGTTTGGTCGTCCTGATGAAAAATCGTATAGCACGGGTGCATTTGTTCCCAATATCCCAGCTGTCCTTTGTCGTTAAAAGTTGTTCTAAACTCGGGACGCGAATGAATGGCCCTTGATACGATATAAATAAAAACCGGGTACAGCTTGATCTTCTTTTTCTTGAGCACGGCAAGCAAATTGGTCACATTGACGTTTGCCGTTATACTGAAAGAACATTTCGCTTCCTTCATGTAATGGTCAAAATAAGATTTTCTATACCAAGTGTCGAGATCGATTGTTTGAAAATTCATGTTTTACCTCCTAAAATATAGCTTTTTTATTTTAGGAGGCCTGCTTCTCTGATTTCGGCAATATTCTCACCTCATCCTGTATTGTAAATGAATTGTAGCGCGTTTCGGAGACGCAGGCAACCGTCCCTCCTCTTCTTTGTCTTCTTGCTGTGCCATTCCCCGCCTCTCCACCTCCGGCTGTCATTTAGGTTATACTGACATAGATCGGGGTGAAGATATGAATAGCAAATCACGATTGACGCCTGAAAGGTGGCGGGCGATTACGGAAAACGATTCCGCCTATGACGGAGTTTTTTATTACGCGGTCAAAACGACCGGGATATTTTGCCGCCCTTCCTGCAAATCGAGAGTTCCGCAAATCGAAAATGTGCAAATCTTTTTCAATGCAAAAGATGCTTTATCAGAAGGGTACCGCCCCTGCAAACGCTGCAATCCGGCCGGGATGCTGCTGCCGGATGAAGAGCTGGCACAGCGGGCGGTGCAAATCATCGAGGAATCTTATCGCGATCCGCTGTCTCTGCAAGCTTTGGCAGACAGGTGCCATATCAGCCCTTTTCATCTGCAGCGGACGTTTAAACGAATCAAAGGCGCCTCGCCGGCAGAATACATCCTGCAGAAAAGGATTGAGAAAGCATTCGATTTGCTTGCCCATTCTGAACGAACGATTGCAGAAATCGCCTCAATGGTAGGCATCGGGAATGCGGATTATTTTGCCGCTTTGTTTAAAAAGAAAACAGGGCAATCACCGACGTCATACCGGCAAATGAAACGGAGGTAAACATATGGAAGATCAAATCGTATACTGGCGTACGCTGACTTGCCGCCGCTCGCAGATTCACATTGCGGCGACTACCCGCGGGCTCTGTTTTACAGGGGCATGGAATCAAGGATTCGGGGAGCTGGCCGCTTGGGCCGAAAAAAGGTACGCACAGCCAGTTTTCATTCGGGATGACAAAGGATTGGCAGAATACGCCGAGCAGATTCAGGCGTATTTAGATGGCAAGCGGACTCATTTCAGCTTTCCTGTCGACCTTGCCGGAACGCCTTTTCAGCTGGCCGTGTGGCAGGCGCTCTCCGAAATTCCTTTCGGCAGCACGCGTTCCTATTCCGATATCGCCGGGCATATACAAAAGCGGAACACTGTCCGGGCCGTAGGTACGGCGATCGGCGCAAATCCGCTGTTAATGGTAGTGCCGTGCCATCGGGTTATCGGCAAAAACGGACAGCTCACGGGATACCGGGGCGGATTGGAGATGAAAAAAGAACTGCTGATACTGGAGGCCGCAGGCGCCGCTGAACATCCTTTAACAACGGCATCCCGATCTCAAGCTTTCTCATCCGAGACAATGTGAAGGTCGATTCCGTCTGTATGCCTCATAATGCTGTTGACAATCGAGCCTTTTCTGATTTCTTCCCATCGCGATCGGGCGGATTGGCCGAGCACGATTTGTGTAATGCCGTGCTGTTTCGCTGTATCAGTGATCGTTTCAGAAATGCGCCTTTTGTTTGAGTGTTTAAAAATGAATTCGGCGCCGAATTGTGCACAGAGCGTCTCCCATTGCCCGATTTTATCCCGTTCTGTCGGGGCCAGCTGCTCCTTTGACGTGCGCGACACGTTTAAAACGAGCAGATCGGCCTTCAGCCGGCTTGCGATTCTCCATCCGCGCCGTATCAGTTTTTCGGCATTTTTTCCGTGCTGGACGCACACCAAAATCTTTTCATTCGTTCCCCTCGGCCGGAGGCTGCCGTTCGTCCGCTCCAGACGATCATCCACATCATCTGCAACTTCTCGCAAGGCGAGCTCTCTCAACGCAGCTAAATTATTTTTCGTAAAAAAATGGGTTAAAGCCTGTTGTATCTTATGTTTTTCATATACCTTTCCTTCCTGAAGCCGCTTTTGCAATGTTTCCGGAGTGACGTCAATCAAGATGACTTCATTCGCCAATTCCAACACGCGGTCCGGGATCCGTTCTCTTACTTTCACCCCGGTGACGTGTTGAACGATATCATGGACGCTTTCGATATGCTGGATATTGACGGCGGACAGCACGTTGATGCCTTCCTGTAAAATATCTTCAACGTCCATGTACCGCTTTTCATTTTTCGAACCTGGCACATTGGTGTGAGCCAGTTCATCGACAAGCACAAGGTCTGGCTTCCGGTTAATAATCGCATCGACATCCATTTCTCCCATCGTTATCCCTTTATATGAAATGTTTCGTTTTGGAATGACTTCTAAACCTTTGACGAGTGCGGCCGTGTCTTTTCGATGATGCGTTTCGACAAGGCCGATCACGGCATCGATCCCTTCACGCTTTAAATCGTGCGCTTCCTGGAGCATCCGATACGTTTTTCCGACTCCCGGCGCAGAACCGATATAAATGGTCCAATGCCCTCTTTTCAGCTGTTCAATTTCGGCCAGCAGCTCTCCCGGCGTCTTCCTTCGATAATCACGGGTGTTTTTTGTCCGCATTGCAGCATCTCCGTTTTCTCATCAAGTTTGTTTTTCCCGATGTCGTATGATCAGACACCGGGCAGCATTCTACTTCAGTTTTTCTTTTAAATCGATATTGAGAAGCAGCACGTTGACGCGCGGTTCACTTAAGAAGTCGCTTTTGGTATGCTGATGAACAAGCTGCACAAGCTCTTTCTCCGGCAGTCCTGTCAGACGGCTGATTCTCGGAATTTGCGCCATCGCCCCGTCGGGACTGATATCAGGGTCTAATCCCGAAGCGGAGTTCGTGACTAAATCGACCGGCAGTTTACTGATCGGAACATCAGGGTTTTCCTCCTTCCACTTTTCAATCGATGCTTTCATCCGTTTCAGCAAATCGGGATTTGACGGCGCTTCGTTTGGGGATCCAGATCCTGCGGCATCATACTTGATGCTGGATTCCCTTCCTTGAAAGAGCCGCGGGTCTCTAAACCGCTGGCCAATGAGTTCAGAGCCGATCACATTCCCCTGCCGGTCATACACAAGACTTCCATTTGACTTTCCAGGCATGGCGGCCTGTGAAATCCCTGTCAGCGCGAGCGGATATCCAAGCCCGCAAACCAGCATTAACAGCAGGCTGATTCTGAAGATTACTCCGATTTCTTTCATGACGATTCCTCCTTACAACATAATCTGAAGCAGCATATCGATCAGCTTGATTCCGATGAAAGGGACGATGACGCCGCCGAGGCCATAGATCAATAAATTGCGGGCCAGCAAAGCATTTGAGCTCATCGGTTTATAAGCAATTCCTTTCATGGCTAAAGGCACAAGAAGCGGGATGATCAGCGCGTTAAATATCAGCGCAGATAAGATCGCTGAAATCGGCGAACCAAGCCTCATGATGTTCAGCGCGTTCATCTCGGGAATCGCCAGCATAAACATCGCCGGAATGATGGCAAAATATTTGGCGATATCGTTTGCGATGCTGAACGTAGTCAAAGCGCCGCGCGTCATAAGCAGCTGCTTTCCGATCGAGACGACTTCAATGATTTTTGTCGGATTCGAATCAAGGTCCACCATATTCGCTGCTTCCTTGGCAGCTGTTGTGCCGCTGTTCATGGCAAGCCCGACATCAGCCTGCGCAAGTGCGGGCGCGTCATTGGTTCCGTCGCCCGTCATGGCGACAAGCTTTCCTTCAGATTGTTCGCGCTTGATCACATTAATCTTGTCTTCGGGCTTGCTTTCGGCAATAAAGTCATCAACGCCCGCTTCCCTTGCGATCGTAGCGGCCGTTAACGGATTGTCGCCTGTGCACATCACCGTTTTGATCCCCATTTTGCGAAGCTCGGCAAAGCGCTCTTTCATGCCCGGTTTAACGGTGTCTTTTAAATAGATCAAACCGAAGATTGTTCCGTCTGCCGCTACAGCCAGCGGTGTTCCGCCTTCTTTTGAAATCCGTTCGCTTTCCAGATCGAGATTCGAAGGTATCGTTCCGCCATTGTTGATCACCCACTTTTTCACGGCATCGACAGCGCCTTTGCGAATGTGCCTTCCGTCGGGCAGGTTCACGCCGCTCATTCTCGTTTCCGCCTTGAATTCAATCGGTTCTCCTGCTTCAGCAACGGACGAGTCATAATGAATCGAGAGTTTATCAGCGAGTTCGATGACTGAGCGTCCTTCCGGTGTTTCGTCATGGATGGAGCCAAGCGCCGCATATTCACCAACGGTTTGAAGCGATTCATCTCCGACAGGAACAAATTCCCCGGCCATCCGGTTTCCAAAAGTGATCGTCCCTGTTTTATCAAGAACAATCGTGTTAATGTCGCCCGCAGCCTCGACAGCTTTCCCCGACATCGCCAGAACGTTGAAGCGGGTCACGCGATCCATTCCCGCAATCCCGATGGCTGACAGGAGCCCGCCGATCGTCGTCGGTATAAGACAGACAAGCAGGGCAATCAAGACGGCGGGATCAATTTGAAAACCGAGATAGGACGTGAAAAACGGGAGTGTCGCAACAACGATCAGAAAAATCAGCGTTAAGCTCGTTAAAACCGTATTCAACGCGATTTCATTCGGCGTTTTTTGCCTTTCAGCCCCTTCGACTAAAGCGATCATCTGATCGAGGAACGTTTCACCCGGATCACTCGTGATCTTGACTTTAATCGAATCGCTGACGACCCGGGTGCCTCCCGTAACAGAGCTGAAATCACCGCCTGCTTCCTTTATGACCGGAGCAGACTCTCCCGTGATGGCCGATTCGTCTACTGATGCAAGACCCGCGATGACTTCGCCGTCGCCAGGTATCATTTCTCCCTGGGAGACGATGACGATGTCCCCCTTTCTAAGCTCGGCAGACGCTACCTTCTCAATGCGGCCATCCATTACTTTATTGGCCAAAACCCCTTTTTTCGTCTGTTTTAAAGAATCGGCCTGCGCCTTTCCTCTTCCTTCAGCCAGCGCTTCGGCGAAATTCGCGAATAACACGGTGATCAGCAAAATGAAAGAAACCGCCGGATTGAACCAGGGAGCCGCCGTACTGCCGAAAAACCGGGGAAACACGGAAAGCAGAACCGTTATGAAAAATCCGACTTCTACGACAAACATAATCGGATTTTTGATCATAGTTCGCGGATCTAATTTTAAAAAGGCATGTTTGACCGCATCTTTGATGATCGTGTCGTTCATCGTTTGCTTTGTTGTGTGAACGGCATCCGGTGTGGCCTGTTGACTGGAATGATGCAAATCGTTCATGAGTAAAGCCCCCTTATCGTAATGTTAAATATTCTGCGGCCGGTCCCAACACAAGCACCGGAAAGAATGTTAAAGCCCCGACGATCAGGATCGAAGCGATAAAAATCCCGCTGAACAGGCTTGAATCGGTGCGAAATGTTCCGATTGTTTCCGGAACGGTTTGCTTTTTCAAAAGTGACCCCGCAACTGCGAGCAGTGTGACAATTGAGAAATAACGGCCGATAAACATCACAATTCCCGTTGTTATATTCCAAAAAGGCGACGCGTCTCCGAGCCCTTCAAATCCTGAACCGTTATTCGCGGCTGAAGACGTATATTCGTATAAAATCTGGCTGATCCCGTGAAATCCGGGATTTGAAATTGCAGCCTGACCCGCTTGCGTCATGACGGAAAGCGCTGACGCCCCTAAGATTAACAAAGGATGAATCAGCAGAGTAACGGCTAAAAGCTTCATTTCTTTTCCTTCAATTTTTTTGCCTAAAAACTCAGGCGTTCTTCCGACCATTAAGCCCGACAGAAAAACCGCAACCATCGCGTATAGAAGCATGTTCATCAATCCGGCGCCTATTCCGCCAAACACCGTGTTCAGCATCATATTAAGCAATGCCAACAGACCCGTTAGTGGCGTGAGCGTGTCGTGCATCGTATTGACGGCCCCTGTCTCGCTTGTGGTGGTAACCATCGCATAAAAAGCTGAATTCAATGTTCCAAACCGCACTTCCTTACCCTCCATGCTGCCTTCTGTGTGCTCGATTCCGAGCTGATTGATGACGGGATTGCCTTGCGATTCCGCCATGAAAGCTGCCCCGGCTGAAAGCAAAAACAAAAGACCTGCGGATACAAAAAGAATGCGGCCTTGCTTCAGATTCCCAACCATTTTCCCATACGTAAACGGCAGTGAGATGGTAATCAAGAGCATTAATAAAATTTGAATCGCATTGCTCCATCCATTCGGATTTTCAAATGGATGAGAAGAGTTGACGCCAAAATACCCCCCGCCGTTGTTCCCCAGCTCTTTGATGGATAAAAAGGACGCCACCGGCCCCCGAACAATGGACTGCTCACCTCCGCTCACCGTATGGGCTGTCACGGAACCGTCAAGCGTCTGCGGTACGCCTAGGGCGACGAAAACAAGCGACACCACAACTGTGATCGGCAGTAAAATCCGCGTGATCGAACGGACCAAATCGACAAAAAAGTTGCCGAACGGTTTCCCGGCGAGCCCCCGAATCATCGCAACCGCGGCTGCCAGCGCCGTAGCGGGAGCGGCAAACATTAAAAAGGTGATCGCAATCATCTGCGAAAGCATGGACAGACCGCTTTCGCCGCTGTAATGCTGCAAATTTGTATTCGTCATAAAACTGACTGCCGTATTAAAAGCCAGTGTAGGTTCCATTCCCGCGACCTTTTCAGGATTTAAAGGCAGTACACCCTGCAGACGAAAAACGAGATAAACGATGAAAATCATCGCCGTATTCGTGAGTACCAGCGCGGCGGCGTATTTCTTCCACGATTGGTTTTCTCCTTTTACTCCGCCCAGCTCAAGCAGCAAGCGTTCCGCCGGAAGGAAAAACCGGTCGATTTTGGACGGGGCGCCGTCAAATACCTTCGCTATGTAAAGCCCCATTGGTTTGGCTGCCAGCAATGCGGCAAGCAGGATAAAACAGATGGATATGAGCGACGTCATTTCAACACCCCCAATTTGTGTACAATTAAAATTTCTCAGGATTCAATAAAGCATAAGTCAAATAGACAAACATGGCGGCTGCTCCCGCTGCCAATAGCGCCATGGCAATCACTCCTTTCACATTTATGATTGATCAGCGGTTTTCCCCGCCCATCTCAGCAACAGAAACATCATCCCCGCTAAAAATGCGACAATGGCCAGCATCACGATATCCAGCACTCCGCTCACCTCCTTTCATGTTTTTTGCACGAAAAAAAGCCGCAAGAGAACAAACCTCTTACGGCTTTTTTGGGCACAGTTAAGAAACCGTGCTTTATGCACGTTTTTTGGTTCTCTTTAAACGCTTGCGAGGTTAGCTGTCGGATTCAGGTGCAAAGAGTCACCTTACCTTGAAAAGGATTCACCCCAAGTGGCAGCGCCACAAAAAATTGGTTCCCCCGCTTCCAATTGGAATTCAGCGGTTACGTTAATTGGAAATTTTATTCAGTTTTTTGATGAGATTTATATTACGCCCGTTCAATCATCGTGTAAAGTTTCATAAATGATCAAATTTCCTCGTTTATCAATTTTATAACCTTTTTTACACAGTTTATGACTTATTACCTTCTATTTTCTCTTAATATCTCGTTTTCTCTTTCATGTTATGGCTTTTACCTGTGAAAAACGGCGGATAAAAAATGTGTCGAAGCCCCGCTCGGAAATTCGAACGGGGCCGTTTTTTGTTAAAAGTCAAAGTTATCAGGATCAGGACCGACACGGGTGTTTTCATTCAGCCCGTCAATTTGCTTCATTTCCTCGAGGGTCAGTTCAAAATCAAATACGTCCGCGTTTTGGGCAATTCGCTCCGCTTTTGTCGACTTTGGAATGGTGATGACTCCGTTTTGCAAATCCCAGCGTAAAATGACTTGAGCAGGTGTCTTGCCGTGCTTGTCCGCGATATCTTTCAGCAGCGGGTGGCTGAGCAATTGGCCTTGCATCAGCGGCGACCATGCTTGAAGCTGGATGCTGTGCGAACGGCAAAACGCTTGCAGCTCTTTCTGCGTGAGCCGCGGGTGATACTCGACCTGGTCGATCACCGGTTTGACGGCGGCATCTTTCAGCAAGTCTTCCAGATGGTGAACGTGAAAATTGCTGACGCCGATTGCTTTTACGCGCCCTTGTTCATAAAGAGTTTCAAGGGCTTTCCACGCCGCTTTATAGCGCCCTTCAACAGGCCAGTGGATCAGGTATAAATCCAGGTAATCGAGCCCGAGCTTTTCGAGACTCGCTTCGTAGGCTGCAATCGTTTCGTCATAGCCTAAATCGTCATTCCAGACCTTTGACGTTACAAACAAGTCTTCTCTAGAAATTCCGGCTTCTTTCAACCCTTCGCGAATTCCTTGGCCAACCCCTTCTTCATTTCCGTAGATGGCTGCCGTATCGATACTGCGGTAGCCGTGCTTGATTGCCGTTTTTACGGCTTGCACCAGTTCGGGCCCTTCCTCTACTTTAAACACGCCTAGTCCAAACCAGGGCATGTCCGTCCCGTTATTCAATGTGATTCGATCTTGCAGATTTTTTGCCGTCATCTAATTGGCCTCCTCATATTTTTGTATACATCATGCGCAGTTTTTCTTTAAAGCTTGATTTTGTTTTTGGTCATTTCGTTCCAGCGCCCTGCTCCAGCCCGTCAGCGCGACGGCGCCGAGCACCATCAAAGCTCCGGCCCATGGAGTGTGAATCAAACCGATCGACTGTGTGATGGCGCCTCCTGTATAAGATCCGGTCGCGATCCCGGCGTTGAATGCAGCGATATTGACAGCTGATGCGACATCTACCGCCCCCGGAACAAACCGTTCAGCCAGAATTACCACATAGGACTGGAGCCCGGGGACATTCATAAATGCTAAAAATCCCATCAGCATGATGACGATAAAGCCCGCTGCCTGATAAGGAGCAGCCGCCGTTAAGATGAGAAGCACAACCGCTTGGGCGATGAACATATAGAATAATGCAGTAAGCGGTTTTTGGTTGGCCGCTTTACCTCCGATGATATTTCCGAGCGCGACGGCAATGCCGTAAGTAAGCAAAATGACGGCAACAGCTTCCTGTTTAAAACCTGTCACATGCTGAAGCAGCGGGGATAAATACGTAAAGACAACAAATGTTCCTCCATAACCAAGCGCCGTAATGATGAATAAAAGCAGCAGACGGCCATTGGTTACAAGTTTCAATTGGCTCTTGAAAGACGTTCGGACGCCTTTCGGCAAATCGGCCGGAACAAGAAAGCTGTTGGCGATAAACGCCAGTGCGCCGACAGCGACGATCGCCGCAAAAGCAATCCGCCAGCCGAACAGCTGACCGAGGAACGTGCCGATGGGAACTCCGGTAATCATCGCAATCGTCAGACCGGTAAACATAATTGATATCGCTCCGGCTCTTTTATCCGCCGGAACCAGGCTTGCCGCAATCGTTGAACCGATTGACATAAATACGCCATGAGAAAACGCGGAAATCACGCGGGCGGTTAATAAAACACCGATGCTTCCGGCACATGCCGCAAGCCCGTTTCCGATCATAAAAATAATCATAATCACAAGCAACAGCGCTTTTCTCGGCATACTCGATGTGACAGACGTCAATACGGGTGCGCCGACTGTCACGCCCAAAGCGTATAACGATACAGTCAGCCCCGCGGTCGTCACTGAAATGTTCATGTCATCAGCAATTAAAGGCAGAAGCCCCACGCTGATGAATTCGGTTGTTCCGATGGCAAATGCGCTGGCCGCCAAGGCTAAAAGCGCTAATGTACTGCGTTTTTTATCATGAACAGAAGTCATTCTTTTTCCCCCTTTCGTTTTTAATGTATAGCAAATGTCTGCCGGCAAATGATATTATGGTACATATCATCTATAAAAAAAAGTACGCACTTTTAAGTGCGATAGGAACCAAAAAGTTAGATAGGTACTTTTCGGTTCCTATGGTTTGGAGGAGAACATGAAGCCGAAAAAGTACAATATATCTGTCGAAGCTACACTTGAAGTAATTGGAGGCAAATGGAAATGTGTGATTTTGTGCCATTTGACGCACGGCAAAAAACGCACGAGCGAGCTGAAGCGGCTGATGCCGAACATTACGCAGAAAATGCTGACCCAGCAGCTGCGCGAACTGGAGGAGGACGGCGTCATCAATCGGCTCGTGTACCAGCAGGTGCCGCCGAAGGTCGAATACGAACTCAGCGAATACGGATGGACGCTTAAAGACATATTGGATTCATTGTGCGCCTGGGGAGAAACACATATTACGAAAGTGTATGGAGACAAATTTGCCGTTTTGGAGGACAGCGTGCTGAATGAACAATTAAAGGAAACATAATAAATAGATGGAGGTCAGGATGGGAAAATGGTTTCTTTCCGGGGGCGGAGATGCGCACCAAACTGAACGGCTGGATCGACATTTTGCCGGGAGCCTCTGCCCGCATAAGCCTTTGTTGTATATTCCGATTGCCATGGACGCCGACAGGTATGATGAAGGCTTCGATTGGATCAGCCGGCTCTTTCACCCGCTCGGCGTTAAAAATATCGTGATGTGGACGGATGTCAAAGGCAAAACCGTGCACGATTTAGACGCATTTTCTGCCGTATATATTGGCGGAGGAAATACGTTTCGTCTGCTCAAACAATTCATTGAATCACATTTTATCGAGGTGTTAAAGCGCTATGCCGAAAGCGGCGGCGTCATTTACGGCGGAAGCGCAGGCGCCGTCATTCTCGGAAAGAACATCATGACTTGCTCTTATATGGACCGCAATGCTTGCGGATTGCGCGATTTTAACGGATTAAAGCTTCTGGGAGACTATGCGGTTTGGTGTCACTACAAGGTTGAACATGATCCGCTGATTAAAAGGTATAGGCATGCCTTTGACACTCCCGTCATCGCCTTGCCGGAAGAAACGGGAATCGCCGCAAGCATTTCAGACATCCGGGTCATCGGAACAAAGCCTGCCCGGATTTTTAATGAAGACGGCGCGGTATTCGTTTCAGATCAATTTGTTTTATAAAGCAAAAAACGCTTCGGCTCATCGGCGAAGCGTTTTTCTTGTTTTTGCGGCTGCAAGCCGTTTGACCAGGCTTTCCGTCAGAAAAAACACGGTGAGACTCAAACCCAGCAAAACAGAAAAATTTGACATCAACGGCTCACGATCAACATATTCAAAAGCATGATGCACAAAAAGTATCACAGCCCAGAAAATGATAGCCGCACGGCAAGCTGTGTCTGCGGCTTTTTTCCTTTTGGGTCTGCATACATGACAGCGCCTCCCAAGGAGACTCTCACGCCCCAATCTGCTGATTTCCTTCGCACTTACTGTGTTTTGATTTCCTCTTCCGTTTCATAAAACCGAGCCAGCTCCACAATCATCGCTCCCATTCGTTCGAGGCCGGGAGCGAGCAGGCGTTCAACTCCTTCTTCTCTTAAAGCTTCTGCCGTCACTTTTCCGACAGCGGCTGCCAACACGCTGTCTTCAAAAGATTGGACCATTTTCTCCGCATAGCCGTTTTCTTTCGCAAAATGAAAAAGCGAGCGGACTTGGACGGCTGTTGTAAAGCAAACCGCATCCACTTCACGGTTGATGACCTCGCTGCACAATAAAGCGACGGTTTCCCGGTCCGGTGCAACATGGCGATACGGCAGAAGCGGAAAAACAGCTGCACCTTTCTCTTCCAAAAACTGAAGCAGTGACGGTGCGTTTTCGCCGTGAAGCTGTACCATCACCCGTTTCCCGGAAAAATCATGGGATTGAAGCGAGTCGATCAGTCCTTTGGTGGTGCCGTCTTCATCCGCCGCAACCGGCGTAATGCCGAGCTTTTTTAATGCGGCGATTGTTTTGTAGCCTCTCGATGCCGCCTTCGCCCCGCGGATCGCTTGTAAATAGCGCTCACCGATCCCCAGTTTATCAGCTAGGTTGACAAGCGTCTCCGTCCCGATTCCTGTCGTAAAAATCACCCAGTCGGCTCCCGTTTCAACAAAGGCTCGCAAATCAGGACCTACTTCTTTTTCGGCCAAAAACACGGTACCCTGAAGGGAACGTACGACGGGAACCCCGCCTTGCTTTTTGATTAATGTGCTCATTTCATCCGTTTTTCGCGATGCTCCGATGGCAATTCTTCTGCCGTTCAATCCTTTTCCCAATCCAATCCCTCTTTTCCGTATCTGTTTCTATCAATGTAATGGTTTACTATCATCTTCCAAATGAGATATGATTGAATTATCAAAAAATAACAGGAGGTTTTTCAATGCATTCTCAATTTGAAACCCGAGCCGAGCATTTGACGAAACATGCCCGTTTTTTCGAGTATACCACTGCCTCTGACCCGATTGGAAGCGGAATAATCAGTCCGATTCCTGTGAAAGAGTTCGGACCTGAATTGTATGAAACAGGTGAAACGCGGATCATCCCGCTGGACATCTCAGAAGAACTGAAGACGGAATATCCCGCTTCAAGCCCTTCCCTTCTCGCCCACTTCATCAAGATTCGTTCGGGCGACACCATTCACACCGCCCCCCGCGCGACAAGCGAACTATATTACATTGTCAGCGGCGCAGGGCGTACCGAAGCGGGCGAAGATACGATTCACTGGCAGAAAGGCGATTTTTTGACTTTGCCTGCCGGTTCAAGCAGCCAGCATACCGCAGCAGAAGATGCAGCCATTTATTACATCACCGATTCACCTCTCCTGCATTATTTGGGCGTAAAGCCGTCGGAATCCCGCTTTCAACCAACCATCTACACCGCTGAACAGGCAAAAGCAAAATTGGCTGAAGCGGCCGCCGCTCCTGACGCCCGTTTCCGAAACCGTATTTCCGTTCTTTTAAACAATGATATATTCGATCAAACGCTGACGATCACCCATGTATTGTGGGCGATGTTCGGCATCGTGCCTCCCGGCTCCAATCAAGCGCCCCACAGCCACAAGTCGGTGGCTCTCGATTTTGTCGCCTATGCCGCACCAGGGACGTACACATTAGTCGGAAGCAAAATCGATCCGGCCACAAAGGAAATCATCGATCCGAAACGGATTGACTGGGTAACCGGAAAAGCCTTCATTACACCGCCGGGATTATGGCATTCCCACCATAATGAGTCAGGTGAAGCGGCCTATATCATCCCCATCCAAGATGCGGGCCTGCAAACATACCTCCGGACACTGGATATTCAATTTCAGCATTATGAAAAATGAAAAAGCGGGAAGCCGGATCATTCTTTTCGGCTCCCCGCTTTTCTATTCGTTTTTCGCTTTCTTGGATATCATGTCCGCGATTTCTTCGGCCTGCGCCTGAACAGCGTTTGGATCATACGGCCAGAACCTGTCCGGATCGAGGAAAAAGACCTTGCCTTTTTTCACCGCGTCAAGCGACTTCCAAACCGGATTGTCCTGATCAAGCTTTCCGTTGTATGATTCATCGACAAATATGTAGTCTCCGGCATATTTCGGCAGAACTTCGAAAGATATGGCTTTATATCCGTCAGCTGTATCAATGGCATCCTTTTTAACAGATTCAGGCGGCGTCAGTCCCAGCTGCGTATAGATCGCTTCTCCGCCCCGATACCCGTAGGCCCCGTAGACATACACAGATTTTGCATATGCGCCGATTAAAGAGAACGTTTCACCTTGTACAGATGCATCTTTGATTTTCGCGCGGGCGGCTTTCATTTTTTGATTAAACGTTTTCGTCCACTCCCGAGCCTCCTTTTCCTTGCCGAGCAGCTTGCCAAACGTTTTCATTTCATCGCGTGCATCTTTAAACGTGCCGAACGGATAAACGACAGTCGGAGCGATTTTTGAGAGCTTTTCATATTCTTTTTTATCGTTTGTCATCGATACGATCAAATCGGGTTTAAGCTTAAGAATCTTTTCCACAGATACTGAAAAACCGTCTTTTCCCCCGATATTCTTTATTTCTGAAATATGATCTTTAATATAGGGACTTTCAAGATATTTCCCTGTTTCTCCAAGCGGCTTGATTCCGAATGCAAGCATTGTCCCGGCATATCCTATCGTAACGACGCGCTTCGGATTGGCCGGTACAGTGACATTTCCGTTGATTGTTTTCACCACTCTTGTTTTCGCTTCGTTCTTTGATGCCGTCTGTTTTTGGCCGCTTTGACAGCCTGAAAGAAAAACAGAAAATGCGAGTAAAACGGTCAATATATAAGAATACTGCTTTTTCGTCATGTTCAACCCTCCAATTGATAATAATTATCATTATCAATATACAGGATAATTGTCACCATGAGAAGTCTTTATTTGCTTTACGGCTGATCAGGCCGCTCATTCCGTCGATAGTATTCGATGACAAATTCTTTAAAGTTGCGTGCCGCCGGCGATAAATAATAGTCTTTCAAAACGGCGAGACCGATCGTCCTCTCAGAACGGTAGTCTGACACTCGGCAAAATGCCACCGGAGAATGGATATGTTCCGCCGTTTTCGGCAGGATCGCCGCACCGAGCCCTGCTGACACAAGGCCCAAAATCGTCGACACTTCTTCCCCTTCAAACGCAAGCTTCGGGCTGATGGACAGTTCCCGGCACATTTGATCAAACACATATCGAAGACCATAACCCGGCTTAAAACCGACAAAGTCCTCATGGGCAATGGATCTGATCGCGACTTCTTTCCGATCTGCGAGCGGGTGGTCGGCGGGAAGCACCAGGTAAAGCGGTTCAGTATCCAGCACCGTCCATTCAAGAAGTTCGTTTGGAAGGGGTGGTGAGCTGAGACATATATCAGCCTCGCCCGTCTCCACCATATGCTGAAGATGTTCATTTGCAGCCTGATACAGCCGGAACGCAACATTCGGGTATTTCTTTTTAAAACCGGCAATCAGCTGCGGCATCAGGCGTGAACCAAGCGTATGCAAAAAAGATACCGAGATTTCCCCGGCATTCGGATTGACGCTTTCCCTGATTTGCTGGACGCCTTCGTCAAGAGCAAGGCGGGCCTGTTTCGCTTTGATAAGGAACTGCTCGCCGTACTTTGTTAGGCGGATCGATTTTGTTTTTCGAATAAACAGCGGGACGCCCAATTCTTCTTCAAGCTTTTTGATCGACCTGCTCAAAGCCGGCTGGGAAATCCTTTGTTCCAGGGCGGCTTTTGTAAAGTGTTTATGCCTGCTCACGGCAATAAAATGGTCAATTTGATAGAGTTCCAATGCTCATCCGCTCCTTCATAACTAGAATGCATGATATTGATAGATATTATAAATTAGACACATCACAAATGAAAGCGTACCATGAAACATAGATTGTCATTCTGGAAAAGAGGAGCTACCATGACTTACATACAGCCGCATACGAAAGATTATCAAAAAGCAAGCATCGCTTTATTCATCAGCGGTTTTGTGACATTTGCCACGCTTTACACCACACAGCCGCTCATGCCTCTGTTTGCGGAGGAATTCGGCATATCGGCGGCAGCTGCAAGCTTAACTTTATCCATTTCAACAGGTATATTGGCTTTTGCATTACTCACGGCAGCAGCTTTATCTGACGGATTCGGCCGGAAGACGATTATGGCAATATCCCTGTTTGCGACATCTGTGCTCGGCCTCTTGACCGCCTTTAGTCCGAACTTCGCGGCGCTCTTGGTGATGAGAGGGCTGCTTGGCTTTTTCCTTGCAGGCGTACCCGCGATCGCCATGACTTATGTCGGAGAGGAATTTGATCCGCGAGGGCTCGGGAAAATGATGGGGTTATACATTAGCGGCACAAGCCTTGGAGGAATGAGCGGAAGGCTTTTGACCGGCCTTTTGACAGACTTGTTCAGCTGGCGTGCAGCGCTTGGAATCATCGGGGGATTATCAGTGCTATTAAGCTATTTGTTTTGGATTTTGCTGCCCCGGCCACAGCACTCCGCTAAGCGAAAAACGAGCATGAAAAAGGCGAGCCTCGCCTACTCTGCCGTCTTGATGAACAAACGGCTGCTGTCGATTATTTCACTCGGATTTCTATTAATGGGAAGCTTTGTTACGCTGTTCAATTATATCGGATTTCAATTGATGGGCCCTCCGTACAGACTCTCTCAAACTGTCATCGGGTTCATCTTTATCGTTTATTTGGCAGGGGCAATCAGTTCCGTTTATATGGGAAAGAAAGCCGACCGTTTTGGCAGCCCGCTGATGCTGAAAATCGGGATTGCCATTATCGCGGGAGGCGCATTGCTTACGCTTCTGCCTCAGCTTTCTCTGAAAATCGCCGGAATCGCTGTCTTTACATTCGGATTTTTCGGCTCGCATTCGATCGCAAGCTCCTGGGTCGGGCAGACGGCCGGCGAACAGCGCGTTCAAGCTTCCTCCCTTTATTTGCTGAGCTATTATCTCGGCTCAAGCTTAGCAGGGTCTTTCGGAGGCTTCTTCTGGACTCATTTTAAATGGCCGGGAATCGTCGCCTTCATTACCTTGCTGCTTTTGGCCGCTTATCCGGCAATTTTCTTTGCCGAAGCCAAAAGGAACAGGCGGCAAGACGATACACAGATCCGAAATAAAAGCTAAACTTTCTTCACCGCATGCCGATATTTAAACCAAAGCCAGCATGACGATTCCTCCTGAAGATCAGCCGTTTTTAGAATGAATAAATGCAGCCTGTCATGTTGGCTTTTCCTTTATCTCCCTCTATAATGGTTTGAGGGGGAATCATCTTGCTTAAAACAATTGGATTTAACGGATTTTTGGCATCTGCATGTTTGAATCTTTTTCTCAGGTTTGGGCTCAAAATAAACGGCACAGCGAATGATATCATCTCAATGGTCTCCCTGGTGTTCGTACTGATGTACGTATGGGGAGATTTGAAAAAACGAAGTGCAAAAACGCTCATTTTACAAGGGCTCGCTCTCGTCACCTCTGTGGCGTTATTGGTGTTTGTCATCATGAAAGGGCAAACATTCATTGATTCTCTGCCTTTTTTCGAGGGCTGGGA
The DNA here is from genome assembly GCF_038002405.1 of Bacillus sp. FSL W7-1354. Lineage (NCBI taxonomy): Bacteria > Bacillati > Bacillota > Bacilli > Caryophanales > Bacillaceae > Bacillus > Bacillus sp. FSL W7-1354. The sequence goes on from NZ_JBBOCL010000001.1 coordinate 1,907,638, forward strand.
GACGCCGGCAAAATGGGGATATATTTTGCTCGTTTGGTTCTTGGGATTAAACCTTTTCATCTATATCAATGGAAAAATCACAAACTCTAAAAAAGAGGCATCCTGATAATTCAGAATGCCTCTTTTTGTTTTACGTTCTTGCGATGTGGTCCGCATTCACGTTATGTTGAGAAACGCCGCCGTCCCACACATCCTTTACATAGCGCCCTTCTTCCAAAAGTGCGGACAGCCAGCTTTCCGACTCTTCCTGACGCGCTCCCTGTACAATCCGATATGCCTCGCACAAAGCTTGTTCAACAGCGGGAGCCATGCGGCTTCCGTCTCCGCACACATACAGGCGGCCGCCTTTGTTCAACAAGTGAATCAGCATGTCTGCATCCTCTCTGAGCAAATCTTGCACATATGTTTTCGGACGGCCTTCAAGCCTGGAAAACGCTGTATGCAAATGGACGATTCCGTCCTTTTCCGCTTGCTCCAATTCGTCTCGATACAGAAAATCTTCATTCGGACGGCGGCAGCCGAAGTACAAATGCGCTTCACCGAGCTTTATCCCGGTTTCGCGCTGGATGCGGCGCGCCTGAAGAAATCCGCGGTAAGGTGCGATTCCGGTGCCCGGTCCGACCATGATCATCGGTGTTTCAGGATCTTCAGGAAGCCTGAAGCCTGACTGGGGCTCCCTGATGAAACAAGAAATCGCATCTTTCGGCTCAAGGCCTGCGAGATAGTTCGATGCAACCCCCTTATATTGCCCGCGGCCGCTCAATGCCGGTCCGCTTACGACAGAGACGGTGATGCTTGTTTGCCGAGGGTTAATCTGCGGCGAACTGGAAATCGAGTAATACCTCGGTTTTAGCGGAGGCAGAAGCGCCAGAAAGCGGGCGAACGGCAGTTCACAGGCCGGGTATTGCTCAAGCAGGTCAAGCATTGTCAGCCGTTTTTTCAACACTTGATTCTTATAGACGTCATCTTTCAGCAAATCTTCAAGCTCGCGCTGATGAGGCGGACATACAGTATGTGCCGCCAACTCGCGAATCTGGGCCCTTGCAGCCGGTTCCTGCAACTCGACACAATGTTGAAAAAGATCCTTGACATGAACGGGCCGCTCCAAAGGCAAATGTGATGCTTGACTCCGGCCGCTGATCATAATTTGTTCATTTCCGTTCAGCCCAAACCGCTGAAAAACGCGTTCAATCAGCACCTCGCTGTTTTGCGGAAGCACCCCGAGATGGTCTCCCTCCTGATATGTGGTACCTTCAGGAAGCGATATTTCAATATGCCTCGTGCTTCTCCCGCTCTCTTCACACTGCAGTTCCCGGTTTGCCGATATTTTCGCTGTAAACACTTGATAAGCTTTAGCCAGCGGCGAAGCCGCAGGTGCGCTTACAAACTCGACTGATATGGCTTGTCTGTCTGTTTCTGTTTGATTCGGCTCGGGTTCGGACAATGAAAATTCGGTTCTTAAAAGCGGCCACAGATCGTTTTTCCATGACTCAAACTGTCCTTCAAAATCATCGCCTGCGTCCCCTTCTCCAAGCTTGTGCAGCCTTTGGGCGCCTCTTTTTTCCAATGCGCTGTCAATCAGGCGCGGAATCCGCTGGTAGGTGCTGGCCCAGCTCCGGTTACCGCAGCCGAATACCGCATATTTGACACCGTGCAAATCGCCTGTCTGATCATGCTCAAGCCAATGGACAAATTCCCTTGCGCAATCAGGCGGGTTTCCGTTATAGGAAGCCGTCACAATGATAACAGCCCCTTCTGCCGGGAGGTCGCCTGAATATTGATCAAGCTCCGCCGTCCGGCTTCGATATCCTTGCTCACGCGCTTCTTCAGCAAGCTCCTTTGCAACCTCTTCGGCTGTGCCGAGATTTGAACCGTAGAGCACAAGGAGAGGGGTTCCGTGCGTATTTTCCGCAGCCGGTGCGGAAGGCTTTTCTTCCTGCCGCATGTTCTCTTCAGGTTGAGCACCCGGCGTCACCATCATTGCTTCTTTTTTCCTCGGCCTTACCCTGATTGTGAAGCCATCCGGTTTTAATGTCAGCGATTCTTTGATCTTCAATTGATAGTTTGCATGATCTTCAAGATCAAAGTACTGAAGAATCATGCCGAGCACAAGCGTCGCTTCGTGAAGGGCGAACTGCATGCCGATGCATGCCCTTTGGCCGTTGCCAAACGGTTTGTATGCGTGCGCCGGAATGCTGTCCATCTGCTCGAACCGTTCAGGCCGGAACGCCTCGGCATCTTCTCCCCAGACGCTTTGATCCCTGTGCAGTTTTGGGATGAGCACTGTGACGCTCTGGCCTTTCGGAATCAAGTATTTTCCCCCGATAACTGTTTCGTCTTTTGCGTAAAGAGAAAAAGCCGGCGCCGTCGGCCAAAGCCTTATCGATTCATTCAAAATCATTCGAATGTATTTCAGCTGCTGAACCTGTTTGTAGGAAGGAACGGGATCGGTCAGCACGCGGTCCGCTTCTTCATACGCTTTCTTAAGCTTATCCGGATGCTTCAGGAGCAGATAGATCGCAAACGATAATAAACCGCTCGTCGTCTCGTGCCCGGCGATCAAAAACGTAATGATTTGATAGCGGATATTCTCATCATCCAGTTTTTCGCCGGTCTCAGGGTCTTTCGCATGAAGCATAAGCGATAAAAGGTCATTTCCGCTTTCGCCGCCGGCCTGCTTCCGGTCAGCGATGATCCGGTCAACAAGAGAAAACATCGACTCAACATCGCTGTCAAACTGACGCTTCGTTTGGACCATCAGCTTATCCTGCAGCGGAAAGCGCTTCGTCTGTCTCATCGCTTCGCTCAAACCCCGGACCATGCTCTCGATAAACGGATGCTGCCCTTCGCGGTAGAAGCTGTTAAATCGGTAGTTAAATCCGCATAAGCCGATCGTATCCAGCGTCAGCCGCGTCATATCATCCGGTACGTCAATACTTTCATCCGGATTGAGACGGAACCATTTTTGGATGAGCTGGACGGCGATGTCCTGCATCATGGGATGGTATCCCTTCATCGCTTTTTGGCTGAAGCTCGGCAGAAGGATATTGTGGGCTTTCCGCCAATTGGGTTCCTTCGTCCAGCTCGTAAACAGCCCGTCTCCGCTGAACTCGCGAACTTTCAATAGCCCCTTCCCCATGTTTTTGTCAAACCGGGATTCGTCAGAGACTTCTTTAACCAGTTCATGGCTGGACACAAATACCCCAATCGCATCCGCAAACTTAAATTGAAAGATAGGCCCCATCTCATCCGCGATTTTCCAAAGAGACTGGGAGACCTTGTTTTTGTCAAGCAAAGGCAGGTTGCCGAGCGGTCCGTAAGTTTTAGGGATTGGAATTCCATTTAACGTGTTCATGAAAATCATCCTTTCTGTTTTGAAAAAAGCTTTTCATCCATGATGTTTGACAGCATGCCAGGAACATTCTTCAATCTCTTTGATCAGTCCGGTAGGATCTTCGATTTCCCCGGCCCTTACCAATTTCTGAATATGAACGAACGCCCCGAATACCACAGCCGACAAGATGTGAGAAGGCAAGGGGCGAATCACGCCGGCCGCTTTCCCTTTTTCAAAAAATAAATAGACGAAATCCAGCAGTTCGTTTAAGACTTCACGGCTTTTCTCTGTCAGGTAATGAGAGGTTTTGTCAATTTCCAAAAAATAAAGCGCATGGACATTTTCCTGAGAAAACTCGAAAAGGCAGCGGAAAATATGCTGAAATTGTTTTTTTATCCCTGCTGAATCTTCAGGATAGTCCTCCTCAATCTTTTCTTTAAATCTCTTCACACTGTCTTGGAACAAGACGTTCACAAGGTCTTCCTTGCTGTCAAAGTAGCGGTAGATGGTGCCTGCACCGACGTTTGCCTTCTCGGCAATCATCGGAATGGTTGCGGCGTCAAAGCCACGGTCTGCGAAAAGGACGAGCGAAGCCTCGATAATCTTCTGATATTTGCTTTCCGATTCCATTGATTTTGCCCTCCAAGCCAGCAGAATGAACGTTCATTCCGCTTTTCCAATACATTCACTTTTTGACAGAACACTCGAAAATTCCTTTTTTAATATAAAATTTTTTAAAAGAAAACAAAAAAAGGGAGAATAGACCCAACTGTTGACATGAGTTGAAATTCATAAATCGAATGGAGGCAGTGCGGCTGTTTAATAGTATTCTTATATATTAATTTCGATTAAAAAAGAGGAACTGATATGTCATCAGTTCCCTCTGCCATCGGATTATTTTGCTTTTTTGACTTTTAATATGCTCGCTTTGCTCGTATTGCCGGCTTTATCTTTTGCAGTGACCGCTAAAACAGTGTTTGCCTTTTGTTTTTTTATTTTAACGGAAAACGCGCCTTTTTTATCGGCCTTGCCGGTTCCAAGCGTTTTCTTTCCTGCTTTGACGGTGATGGCGGCGTTTGCCTCTGCTTTCCCCTTAACGGCCGTGCTCTTGTTTGTTACCGTATTCACTTTTGGCGCGGGCGGGGGAGTTTTGTCAAGCACAGTGACGGCTTTCGCTTTGCTGACATTCCCGGCTTTATCCTTTGCTGTTACACTGATGACCGTTCCGGCTTTTTGCCTGCTGATTTTCAGCTTGTATTCACCTTTTCCGTTCGCTTTACCGGAAGCGATCGTCTTTCCTTTTACTTTTGCGCTGACTTGCGCGTTTGCTTCTGTTTTTCCCTGAATCACCGTACTTTTATCGGAAACCGGATAAACTTTCGGGGCGCCTGGCGGGATGACATCAGCAACCGTCATTTTAACATCGCCGCTTTCTCTGTAGTCATCAGCAGATGCGGAGACATACAAAACGGCATATTCTTTTTGCTTATTGATGTTCACTTTAAACGCTCCGGATGCATCCGCTTTGCCTTGCGCGATCACTTTTTTGGACGCGTTTTTCACTTTGATCGTGTAGCCGGCTGCCGTTTTCCCCGTTACGGCAGTATCTTTGTTCGTGATGCGTTTGACAGAAGGGTTTTTCGGCGCTTTTTCCACGACGGTTCTGAGCGAGGCTTCCGCCTGATAACCCGATGCCGCGACATGAAGAACTTGCCCCGCCTTCTGGGCCGGAATTTTCACTGAAAACGCGCCTGATTTTCCGGCTGTTCCCGTGCCCAATACTTGCTTCCCTCGCAAGATTTTGACCGCCACACCGCTTTTGGCTGTGCCTGTCACTGCCGTATGGCGGTTTAAAACGGGATGAACCTTCATGTTCAGCTCAAAAACGCTGGCTGCGTGATAAACATTCAGCCTCCCCCACCCGGAAACGAAATCATAACCAGGGATTTGAGCAGCCGGTTCTACATCCAGATCATAGTCCGGGTTGGGATTATCCTGTTCTTCAAATGCCACATCTGCTGTCGTCTCGGTCAATAGCTTTGCGACTTGCTTTGGTTTCAAAGATGGATTCTGTGACAAAAGAAGTCCTGCTGCAGCTGCAACATGCGGCGCCGCCATGGATGTTCCGCTCATATAAGTGACATTTCCGTCCGGAACGAGGCTTGGAATATCGGTTCCCGGTGCCACCATATCGAGACCTTTTCCATAATTGGAATAGTCCGAGACGAGATCGAGGTTATTGGTCGCCCCGACTGAAAGCGTATATTTCGAAGATGCCGGGTACGAAATCTCCGACACTCCGTCATTGCCGGTGGCGGCAACGATCGTCACATTTTTGGACGCCGCGTATTTGAGCGCATATTCCATCACCCTGCTGTATGGTCCGCCAAGGCTTAAATTAATGACTTTTGCACCGTGGTCGGCAGCATAGATGATGCCGTTGGCAATCTGTTCCGTATCTCCGCTTCCTGAAGAATCCAGCACTTTGACAGGCAGGATTTTGGCATAGGCATTGATTCCCGCCATTGAAAAATGGTTGTCTTGCGCAGCTGCGATGATGCCTGACACGTGTGTGCCGTGGCCATTGTCATCCATCGCGTCCGCGGTGCGGCTGATATAGTTATAGCCTTCGTCTTTTTTGACGCTGCCGCTTAAATCGGCAAGCGTATGATCAACACCCGTATCGACAACGGCGATTACTGTATCTCTCAGCTTTTTGCCTTTCATCAGTTTTTGAAGCTGTTCAAATTGTATGTCTGCATTCGCAGCACGGTTTTTGCCGTTATTTTTGAGCGACCATTGATATGGATACTGGGTGTCCGCTGACAGTGCTTCATATTGCTGAACCTGTTCGACGAATTCCACTTCAGGCATCTTGGCAATCTTGGCTGCTGCCGTCTGATATTGCTTTGCCGCCGTTTTGAATCCGGCTGAACGGCTTTCCTTCATTTCCACAACGTACATATCTTTAAATTTCGTTTTACTTTTACCAAGTGGTTCTAATGCCTTGACGCCGGAAGATTGGGCTTTAGATTTGAAAGAACCCAGTTTTTTGCCGTCTTTCAATTTTACAATATAGCGTTTTTCAGGGGCGCTTGATGTAGCTGTCGCCATCCCCGCTTTCTCCAGCACAGCCGATACTTTGCTGCCTGTTAATTGTTCGATGCCGATGTCTTTTGCCACTTGATCCAGCTGTTTTTTCAGCGACTCGGGAACGGACTCGCGCGATGTTTCGTACAGACGGCTGATCGCTTTTTGATCATCATTCGTAATGGTGTATGCGCTCTCTTTTCCGTTTTTTGCGACATCGGAAAACAGCGGCTTCAGCTGCACCAAGTCTTTGTAGACACTGTCTCTCATCGATTTGTTAAAGAGCATTTTTGCGCTGATGAATGGAGCTGCTTTATAGTAAAGGGAAGACAGCTCTTTTCCTTTTTCAGTTTTTGAAAGAACTTCATCCCTGATCGTTCTTAACTGTTTTAATATGCCCTTGCCGGTTTCCCTTTCGGAGACGCTTAATTCTGCAGGACACTCTTCTTCCGCCTCCTGGTTTGCCGGAGGCAGGGTGACGCCTTCATAGCTGATGGTGTAAGAAATATCTGTAATTGAAGTGGTTTCGTTTTCCTCATCATGGTGATTTTCTACTTTTATGTAGTAAGGACCTTTCCAGGCAATCGGAAAATCGATTAAAGCGGGATTATTTTCATAGGAGTAGCCGTTGTATCTGTCAAACGTTTGGTGATCAGCTGCGTTTTCCAGGCTGGAGTAAACGGAAATGTTCAGCTCTGCATCTGATTTCAGTTTAACGCGGAAATGCGTGTGGTTTGCGATTTCCTGATTTGAAGGATTGATTTTATACCAATGCACCTCATCATCGCTTTGAAATGACGCTACAACTGGGGACGCGCCGGTCAGTGTGGTTTCGTTAATCGGAACGCTGTCTTCGGCCGCCATAGTCTTCGGTAGAGGCAGCTGGCCAAAAATCAATGCAACAAGGAGAAAGAAAGCAATTGAACTTTTCACGATCCTTTTGTTCATAAATACCTCCGGAAAATATAGTAAAAACGTTCACTTTGATATTAAACCATGTTTGCTATGTTATTGGAATACTTTTCTTTAAAAATCAAAAATATGATATTTAAGATCTGGTTTCAACTCTATCAAACATAAAAAATCCCTCTCGTATGAAAGGGATGATCGTACAAAGCTCACGATTTTACCGCAGAAATGCAGCAGTCATTTTCGTTCATATGTACCGTGATGTCTCTGAAATGGCTTTCTTCAAGCAGTTGCTTGATTTGCTCTTCTGAGTATAAGGAAAAGCCTTTTGTTTTTTTCGATTTTTTCATTTGCCCTTCCAGATGGACGGCGAGAAACAGCGTGCCGTCAACCTGTAAAACACGGTAAATTTCTTTTAATGCTTGTTTGAAATCCGTCCAAAAATAAAGGGTGTGGACTGAATATACTTTATGAAAAGAACGGTCCGGATAAGGAATGTTTTCGGCATGGCCGAGCTTCAATTCGGCTTTTCCTTCTTCTTTCATATGACGGATTCGCCGCATCCCTTGCTTGACCATGCTTTTTGAAGCGTCTATGCCGCAGGCTTTGCCGCTTTCAAGCATCTCCGCGATCTGATAAAGCGCCGCTCCGCTTCCCGTTCCGATTTCAAGGATGCGCTCATGCGGACAGACATCCATTAAATTGATGGTCCATTCGTTTATATCATGATTTCCGTTTTCCATATATGACGCGACCCATTTCGACAAAATGCCTCTCGGGCTCCGCAATTGTTTTCCAAGCCATTGTTCAAACACGTTATAACACCTGCTTTAATATCTAATTAGCCCGGTTTTTCAGGTTGCAAATCGTTCAAACGGGCCTTTCACCACTCATATCGGTCAATAAACCGAATATTAAAAGCATTAGCAAAAATAACTGCATTCTTTTGTTACATTCCATAACTAGACGGCTTCAGCTTTGAAAATGTTTCGCTTTAAGAAAACTGTTTTTTTAATGAATTGGTCTATCCGCCCTTTCCACAACTCAAACCCATGCATAGTATATATGGAATTTTCACTAAAAGGTGGTGCTATTTATGGGCTTTGGTTACGGCGGCGGATGCTGCGGCGGCTGGGGTGGCTACCCTGGCGGATACGGCGGCGGATACGGCTATGGAGGCGGATTCGCGCTTGTTGTGGTTCTATTCATTCTGTTAATTATCATCGGCGCTTGTTACGTCTGCTAAATGAACAGGAGGGGGGCTTTAAATCCCCCCTTTTTATTTTGCCATTCAGTTTGTCCACATGAAAAAGAGCAGAAAACAAACGTTTTCTGCTCTTTCTCAATAATACCAATAATGCGGCCAATACCCGAATTGGCGCGCCATCTCCATTCTTTGGCGCCGGTACGGATTACCGTATCCGTGCTTGAAAGAATGAGGCATTGATGTATACCCGTGGCCGATAAAAGGCATTCTGCCGTTTTTCTGCATGCTTTTCACCCGCATTCATTGAATTGCTTGCTTCATATTATGCAGAAAAGCGGAGATGCGGAACTCGTTTCAGCCCCGGCTAAACCTGGTCCTTCTCCCGAGTGTAATGTGCCAACAGTTCCCTTCTATGCATCATCTTGATCTCCTCCTTTATTTTTTTTCGCGCTTTAAGCTAGCGCTGGCTGTTCATGTAAAGATATTTCAGCTGCAGGTCTTTCATTTCGTTGTACATTTGTTCGATTTCGTATTCTCGCTCGTACTCTTCCGGACTTTTAAATCGTCTCTGAATGGTTAGTGTTAAGAAGAATAGATTTATTGTCACATCGCTCACCTCCTTTCAAGTTCGCTAAAAACAAAAACAGCCCGCAGATTATCTGACAAACCTGCGGGCGCAAACAAAAACCGCCAGATAAAAACGAATCGAGTCTTTATCTTGCGGGAGGAGCAGCGTATGATTATGCCTAACTTCCTAACGGACCGGCTGTGCTGAAAAAGCATCGGTTAAGGAAGTGCACAATCTCTCCCACAGGTTTGATGAATCATGATATTGGCGTTCACAAAGTCTAATGTATGTAGTCAGTGCTGGTTTCATGTTCATCAACCTCCTTTGCTTTTTGTTTACTTTGTAAGTATATCCATCAAATTCCTGTTTGTAAACCGTTTTTTTAATAAATGGACGGATTAATCAAACAAAAAAATCGGAGAGCCCCTCTCTGAGTCTCTCCGCTTACGATTCTTCCATCTCATCTAATTGTCTTTTATATTTAAGCGAGCGCTTCACACAATAGAAGGCTCCTCCCAAAAAGCCGCATGTCGCGAGCATCATTGTCATCTTTTGGCCGGTTTCCAAACCTTGTCCGGGAATGACCGATCCGATATATAAAAATGCGCTTACGCTGAGAAGCGTAAAAGCAAACTGCTTATAGTCTTCCATCAGCGATTTGACTTTTTTCTTCTGCATGTCATGATCACCTGCTTTTGTTTCATAATGGATATGATTCAGGATAACATAGATTGACAGATGACCAGACATGTAAATTCAGCCATTTTAAGAAATCGGGGCCAGCGCTTGCTGCAAGTCTTCCAACAGATCGTCAATATCTTCTACCCCGGCGGAAATGCGGATCAATCCGTCTGTAATGCCAAGCTCCAGCCGGCGTTCACGCGGGATCGAAGCGTGAGTCATCCGCGCCGGCACTGAAATCAGGCTTTCAACCGCGCCAAGGCTTTCGGCAATCGTAAACCATTTCAGACGGCCAAGGACAATGTCCACGTTCTCTTCTTTTCCGATATCAAACGAGATCATGCCGCCGAAGCCCGTGCTTTGCCGCTTGGCAAGCTCATGTCCCGGATTGGACGGCAGCCCTGGATAATAAACCTTTTTGACGGCCGGATGATCATCTAAAAAAGCTGCGATTTTCCTGGCATTTTGCTCTTGCGCTTCCATTCTCAAGCCAAGGGTTTTCATCCCCCTCATTAAGAGCCAGGAATCCTGAGGCCCGAGAATCCCGCCTGTAGAATTTTGAATGAAATGGATCTCTTCTGCGAGTTCCTTCGAGGCTGTCACAACCAGTCCGCCGACGACATCGCTGTGTCCGCCCAAGTACTTCGTCGCGCTGTGAAGGACGATATCGGCTCCCAACGAGATTGGGTTTTGAAAATACGGTGTGTAGAAGGTGTTGTCGACAATCAGCAACAGGCCGTGCTTTTTCGCTGTTTCAGCGGCTTTCTTGATGTCCGTGATTTTCAATAAAGGATTTGTCGGCGTCTCAACATAAATCGCTTTTGTATTCGGCTTGATCGCTTTTTCGATGTCTTCAATGCTGCTCGTATCACTGAAGGTCGCTTCAATGCCGATGCGATTCATCACCTTTGTCATCACGCGGTATGTGCCGCCGTATACATCATCTGTCAACACGATGTGATCGCCGCTTTTAAAAAGCATCATGACCGCTGTGATCGCTGCCATCCCAGAGCCGAACGCGTAGCCTGCTTCACCGCCTTCAACATCCGCGATCAAGGATTCGAGCGCCGTTCTTGTCGGATTTCCCGTCCGGGAATATTCGTATCCTGTATGCTGTCCGGCGCGCGGCTGTTTGTACGTGCTGACTTGGTAAATAGGAACCGATACCGCTCCTGTTTTTTCGTCTCCTGTAATGCCGCCGTGGATCATTTTCGTTTTTGGCTTCATCTCATATTCCTCCTTCGTAAATTTTTTTGCTTAAATAGCGGTCGCTGCTGTCGGGGAAAATTGTCACAATGTTTGTGCCGGCTTTCGCTTTTTCGGCTTCTTTCAACGCGGCAAACAACGCGGCGCCTGATGAGCTTCCGATCAGAAGCCCTTCCTTTTCAGCGGCTTCTTTTACAAGCCGGAACGCCTCTTCGTCAAGCACGGTGTAAATCTCATCGAAATGGCTTTCGTCCATATATTCCGGAATGAATTCCATTCCGATTCCTTCGGTTTTATGTCCGTGCGGTTCTCCTCCGTTTAAAATCGAGCCTTCAGGTTCAACAATAACCGTTTTAATGGACGGATTTTTTTCTTTTAGAAACTTGGCGGTTCCCGCAAATGTCCCGCCTGATCCCGCACCGGCGACGAAGACGTCAATCCGGCCCTCAAGATCATCCCATATTTCCGGGGCGATCGTTTTATAGTAAGCCAATGGATTTACTGGGTTTTTAAACTGCAAAATGCAATAAGAATCAGGAATCTCCTTCTCAAGTTCAAGTGCCTTTTCAATCGCACCCTTCATTCCGGCACTTCTGGGGGTATGAACAATTCGAGCGCCGAGCGCTTTCATGATCGACTGTTTTTCCATGCTGAAATGCTCGGGCACGCAAAAAACGGGTCTAATCCTGTGCTTTCTGGCGGCGAGGGCAAGGCCGATTCCCGTATTGCCTGCTGTCGCCTCAATGACCGTTCCACCGGGTTTCAGCTTTCCCGAATCGACGGCTTCAGCAATCATCACTTCTCCGAGCCGGTCTTTAATGCTGCCTCCCGGATTCATCATTTCAAGCTTTGCATATATGTTAACACCGCTGGGGATATGAAAATTCAAAATCTGCAGAAGCGGCGTTTTACCGATCAATTGGGTGATGTCCTTGATCACATTCATGTTCCTTCCTCCTTCAAGAGGTGCAAAACAGAGGGGGGCTCCCCCCTGTTTTTAATTGATTCTTTTGATCATGCGGAGCACAAGATCTGTCGAATGCTTGGCAGCCTGCTCCAAAAATTGGTCAAATGAAATTTCAGACTCTTTTCCGGCGATGTCTGAAAGCGCCCTGATGACAACGAACGGCGTATTAAATTGATAGGAAACCTGTGCGACAGCAGCCGCTTCCATTTCAACCGCGTAAAGATCTGCAAACTTGCCGCGGATGAATGCCACGCGGTCAGGATCGCTCATAAAGGAGTCGCCTGTTGCAATCGTTCCTTTGACAACCTGAATGTGTCCCAGTTCAGACGCTTCGGCTTCCGCCGCTTGGATCAATGTACTGTCGGCCTTGTATGCGGCCGGCAGATTCGGAACCTGTCCATATTCATAATCAAATGCCGTGACATCGACATCATGATGGCGGACTTCGGTCGAGATGACGATGTCTCCGACATTAAGCGAATGATGGAAGCCGCCGGCTGATCCGGTGTTGATGACAACGTCCGGTTTAAAGCGGTCGAGCAGAATCGTCGTGCTCATGGCTGCATTGACTTTGCCGATGCCGGACTTTAAAAGTACGACTTCTTTTCCTTCATAAAATCCGCTGGTAAATTCACAGTTTGCGATGACTTCTTGGTTCGTCTGTTCGAGCTTGCTTCGCAAAATCGTGACTTCTTCTTCCATTGCTCCGATAACTGCGATTTTCATATCTTAAAACTTCCCTTCAAATTACAATTTTGCCGCTTCCATTACCCAGACAAAATCATTATGCTTTTGAAAGGCGATCCTGAATTGTTCTGAGGTAAAGATCATTTCCATTTCCGAAAGCGTCGGATAATGTTCCGTTTCAAGGTCTTCCGCCAATTGCAGGAACCCTTTTTCCTTCGCTTTTTTAACAGCGGCAGAGAAGGCTTCCCGATCCTTGAAGACGGTATCAGCAAACACTATTTTACCATGCTTTCCGAGCATTTTTCCATATCGCTTCACAGCCTCCCGTTTCTCTTCGTTTGTCAGGTGGTGAAACGCATAGGAACTGACAATCGTGTCGGGAGAAAACGGCGGTTCCGGAAAGTCGAGAAAGTCTCCGTCAACGATCACTGCATTCTCCGCTAGCTTTGCCTCGGCAATTTCCCTCATTGCTTTTGAAGGTTCTACACCTGTGACTCCCTTTCCGGCTGCCAGCAATTTTGCAGTCAGATTGCCAGTGCCGACGCCGAATTCAAGAACTTTATGCCCGGAGCGGCTGACGACATCATCCAGAATGCCGTCGTAGTTGCGAAACACTTCTTTGTACTGAAGATCGTGGCCAACTACTGTATCATCATAAGAATTTGCCCAGTTCTCAAATAAAGGAATGAACTCTCTTCCCATTTTATCGTCACTCTCCATCTATTTTTACAATTCCTATAAGTATAGTATGATTTATTTGGTTGATTAGTTCTTATCCTACCACAAGTCATTCGTTTTGGGTACAAAAAAGGCTTGGTTATATTTCCCTTGTCACCCGGACGCTTCTTTGCTTTAATAAAAAATGACTTGAAACGAATGGAGGATTGGTTTATGAACTTCTGGCTCGATCTGATCAAAGATAAAATTGAGTTTTTTGAGGCGCTGAGCTTAGAGGAGCTTGAAAAAAAGATCAGTCAGCAGATTGAAAACAACCAGGCGCTTTTGCTGAGGGTCCATTCGGTTTCCCATCAGACGGCGGTCATTGACGGACGGATCCACTACAGCGCAGTCGTGCATTTTAAAGCCGAATCATAAAAAAAAGCGCCCGGTTGTTAAAACCGGACGCTTTTTTCTTTACTTCAACTGTTCAACTTTTGTCGGCTTCCAGCCTTTCCCGTCAACCCAAGTAATGGCTACCTGGTATTTGACGCCGGTGTCCTTCGCCTGAATGGTTCCTTTCGCATCTTGCGGGCTGCCGTTGTTTCCGAGCCAGATCAACGTCATGTTATCCTGGGAAACCCCTGTCGCATATGAAATGGCTTCAAGCATTTCTTTCCAGTCTTGTGAAGACGAATCATATGTTGCGGTATGCTGTCCGCTCTGTTGTGTGCCGACAGGCTTCCAGTCAGGATTGATGATCGTTTTTTCAACATTGGCGCTTGAACCGCCTTCTTTCACTTCGGCTCCTTCAAACGGATCATCTGATGTTGATTTGTCCTCGTCTGAAGCAGAGTCTTTATCCTTGTCCGAGTCGGAATCGCTGTCTTCTTTGTCGGCAGAATCGCTTTTTCCTTTGTCCTCATCTTTTACATCTTCGTCAGACGTTTGTTTCTTATTGTCGGAAGCAGGTGCTTCTGTCGTCTGTTCAGAATCGTTTTTCGAAGCATCTTGCTGCGCCTGCTCCTTCGGGCTGTTCATCATCAGACTGCTGGCGACGACAACGATTAATACCAATACGATGCCTATTAAAATGTTAAGCACAAGATTCGCTTTCCTGCGCTTATCACGATTTTCAAAACGAGATTCCCTTGTTTCGCTCAAGTTCATTGCACTCCTTTTTCCCTCTTGCCTCGCTTTCTATTTTATCATCACCTGAGGCATTCTTCTATGTCTGGTTCTTTTCAATTTCATATACTTTTTTAACAATATCATAAAATACGGCATTTGTCGCAGCCTTGCTATCAGGCGTATCCATATGGACGACGACGAGCGCATATTTCGGTTTGTCCGCCGGAAAATAACCTGCGAACCATTTATGATAGAGCGATTTTTTGTCATCTGCCGTCCGGCCTGTCTGAGCTGTGCCCGATTTGCCCGCTACTTCGTACGGAAGATCTCTGAAGCGCCGGCCTGTCCCCTTTTCAGACGTGACGACTTTTCTGAGCAGTTTCTGCAGCTTTTGCGCGGTATACTGATCGATTTTCTCTCCGGGGAGCTTGTGATCTTTAAAAGCCGTCATCAATGTGCCGTTTTTATATTCGATCTGGTCTGCGATCTTGACTTGTTTTTTCTCTCCGCCTCTTGCAATGGTCGCCATCATGTTGGCGATTTCCAACGGGGTCAGCTTCACATTTTTTTGGCCGATGGCGGTCTGGGCTACAGCTTTTTTGACTTTTTTGTCCTTTTCATCCCCCCAGATTGATCCGGCAGTTTCATGATGAAACTGTCTGAACTCATCTTCATGATACAGCTTCCCTTCCCAGCCGACCCGTCCGGTCAGCCCAAGCTTTGCGGCGGTATCTTCGATCACGGAGCTGTTTTTTTCAACGAGCTGCCCAGCAAGATTTGTAAACGTGTAGTTGCAGCTTTCCGCAAAACTGTCTTCCAAGCTGAGCTTCCCTTTGTCTTCTCCGGCCTCACCGTACAGGTTCAAATTGCAGTTAAAGGTTTTTGACGGATGGTCCATGCCGTTTTCGATCGCTGCCGCGGCAATCACGGTTTTAAAAACCGAGCCGGGATATACCGGTGTCAGCATATAGTTTTGCCTTGTTTTTTGCGATGCCATGTTGAGATCGGGCTTGCTCGCAATCGCCGCCACGCCGTTCGTCTCGATGTCAATCAGAACCGCTCCGCCTTTATCAAGCTGATGCTCAGCCAGTACATCTTCCATTGCCCGCTGAACCTTTTTGTCGATCGTTGTTTTGACTTGCAGCGGGTAAAACGGATTTGCATCTGCCGTATATTTGACGTCCATACCGAACAAAGGGTTTCCCAATCCGTCCACATGATACAACAGTTTTGTATCTTGTTCAGGCAGCAGGAATTCATCAAATGTCCGCTCCATGCCGAAGGTGCCGATTTTCGTGCTGATGGAGAGGCCCTCTTTATCGGGATATTTTCGTCGGAGAAGGTCCGGGTCTTGATTGGTCATACCGAGCGTATGCGAAGCCAGCCTGTTCTTTTCTGTTTCTTCTATGTATACGCCGTAAACGCCGGGATATTTCAGTTTATTGATTTTTTCGAGAGCCGTCTTTGAAATGGACGCTCCTTCATGTTTTGTAAGAATCACAGGTTTTTTCGCATGCTCAAGCTTATTCTCGAGCTCATCTTTTGTCATGTTTAAAATTTCGGCTGCTTCTTCGGCCGGCCATGGCTGATGTTTTAAAAAAGGAAATAAGACGATGGCCGGTTTTTGGGTGACGGACAAATGTTCGCCGTTCCGATCTAAAAAAGATCCTCTCCCGTCTGAAATCCGAACTTCCTCAGTGCGCTGTTTGACGCTTTCCTGGATTAAGTTCACATTCCGTTTAGAAAAGGATTCGGTAAAAAACAGTTGAATTTCAGCGAGCCTGATCAGCAGAAATAACAGGGCAGCCGAAATGATAATCGACACCCACTTCATGCGCTTTTGCCATTTCATAATAAAAACACCTCATCCACATTGTGGACGAGGTCATCGTTTGCTAAACAAATTTTATGAAATTTTCACAATCTTTACAAGCATTTCGCCGCCCGGTGTTTGAACGGTCACTTCGTCCCCGACCTGTTTGCCGAGAAGGCTTTTCGCGATTGGGGAATCGTTCGAGATTTTTCCTTCAAACGGATCGGCTTCCGCGCTGCCCACAATGGTATAAGATTCTTCTTCACCGTCAGGAAGCTCCGTAAATGTAACGGTTTTTCCGAGGCCGACGATATCTGAGTTTGCACCATCGTCTTCGATGATCTTTGCGTTGCGGATCATATTGTCAAGGGTTGTGATGCGCCCTTCTACAAAAGCTTGTTCTTCTTTTGCTGAATCGTATTCGGAGTTTTCGGAGAGGTCTCCGAAGCTTCTTGCCACTTTAATACGTTCAACAACTTCTTTACGTTTAACCGTTTTCAAATACTCAAGTTCTTCTTCCAGTTTTTTCTTTCCCGTTTCTGTCATAGGAAATACTTTCTCTTGTGCCATGTTCCTTCACTCCTTCTAGTTGGTTCCTCATCACTTGTATGTGAGGTATAG
Source organism: Bacillus sp. FSL W7-1354 (assembly GCF_038002405.1). Classification (NCBI taxonomy): domain Bacteria; kingdom Bacillati; phylum Bacillota; class Bacilli; order Caryophanales; family Bacillaceae; genus Bacillus; species Bacillus sp. FSL W7-1354. The sequence goes on from NZ_JBBOCL010000001.1 coordinate 1,924,509, forward strand.
ACTTGAATATACAAGAATGAGGACAACCCTTGTCCCCTTCTTCTCTCCCATATTTGTAAAGTATCATATAAACCGGATGGAAGGCTCCGGTAAATGGTGCTTATACAGTTAAAGAAGGGCTCAGGATGAGAACCCTTCAATTTCTATACATAATATGGTCAGAGTTGTGTTTGTCTATGCTATGTTATTATAAAATCGCGTTTTGTTCAAGAATAGTTTGTATTTTTGTTACCATCAGGTCGATGGCGACGCGGTTTTGTCCGCCCTCCGGAATAATGATATCGGCATAGCGTTTCGTCGGTTCGACAAACTGGTTATGCATCGGTCTGACGACTGAGATGTACTGCTCGATGACAGAATCGATCGAACGTCCTCTTTCTTTTATGTCTCTGACCATCCTTCTGATGATCCGCAGGTCGGCATCCGTATCGACATACAGCTTGATGTCCATTAAGTCGCGGAGCCTTTCATCCTCGAGGACAAGGATTCCTTCCAAAATAATAACATCTTTCGGATCGACGTGCACGACTTCCTCTGAACGCGTATGCAGCTTGTAATCGTAAATCGGCTTTTTGATCGGCTTGTAGGCAAGCAATTCGTTTAAATGCTCGATCAAATAGTCATTATCAAATGCAAGCGGATGGTCGTAGTTCGTGTTCAGCCGCTCTTCAAACGGCAGATGGCTCTGATCTTTATAATATAAATCCTGTTCCAGCATCAAGATCGAATGACCTTTAAACTGTTCATAAATGGATCTGGTGACGCTCGTTTTTCCAGATCCGGAGCCTCCCGCTATGCCGATAACTACCGGTTTTTTCCCCATGCCATTACTGCCCCTTTCTCATCATGTTGCTAGGATATATCTTTTTGTCCACTTTAAATTTGACGATCTGCAGGGGATGGCGGGCTGCATCAAGCACATTGCCTTTTTCGTCCCATATCGTGTCAATTTTGCATGTGAAATTTTCGATTTCCGGACCGAAAAATTCGACTTCATCTCCGGTTTTAAAGAAGTTCCGCTGCTGGAGCGTGACCATTTTTGTCTCTTCATCATAATCAAGGACAAGTCCGGCAAAGTCGTATGTTGTCTTTTTGCCGTGAACGCCGAACATCTGCTCTTCATATCCGGGGGTTCCTTCAAAGAAAGCAGGCGCCGTGTCTCTATTGGCGCATTTGTCCAGTTCTTTCAGCCATTCTTCTTTGATGACGAAATTTTCGGGGTCAGCACAATAAGAATCGATCACTTTTCTGTACACACTGACGACTGTCGCAATGTAGTGGATCGATTTCATCCGGCCTTCGATTTTCAGGCTGTCAATACCCATTTCAATCATTTGCGGAATCGATTCGATCAGCTTCAGATCTTTCGGGCTCATCGCAAACGGTGCATCGCCTTCTTCATATAGCGGCAGTGCATTCGCCCCGTCCGTCTGATACAAATCATAGTCCCATCGGCATGACTGGCAGCAGCCTCCGCGGTTAGAGTCTCTGGCCGTCATATGGTTGCTGAGCACGCAGCGGCCGGAATAAGCGATGCACATCGCACCATGTATGAATGTTTCGATTTCAATATCCACTTTTTCTTTCATTTCTCTGATCTCAAGTGCGCTCGTTTCGCGCGCGAGCACGACCCGCTCAAGGCCTTCTTCCTTCCAGAACTGAACGGCTTTCCAGTTTGAAAGGGACTGCTGGGTGCTCAAATGCACTTCCAGCTTCGGCGCGACCCTGCGGCATGTTTCAATGATCAGGGGATCAGCGACGATAATGCCTGACACGCCTGCTCCCTCGAGGTCGCGCAAATAGTCTTCTAGCCCGTCGATATTTTCTTCATGCGCAAAAATGTTTGTCGTCACATAAATTCTGGCGCCGTATTTTTTCGCAAATTCGACACCTTCAGCCATTTCTTCAATTGAAAAGTTATCTGCGTTTGAGCGGAGTCCATATTCACGTCCGCCGATAAATACAGCGTCTGCGCCATAGTGGACAGCGATTTTCAGTTTTTCCAAATTTCCCGCCGGAGCAAGAAGTTCTGGCTTTTTCGTAATGACGCGTTTTCCATCAACGATTTTGGAAATTTTATCTTTTACTGCAGACATGGCTATCCCTCCTTTTAGTATACTGTTTCTTTGAAAAAGAATCCGGTATCGATGCTGCGGTTTGCAGGCTGCAGCTGTTCAATCCGCTCGATCCATTCTTCTTTCTTGTCTTCGTATGCTTCTCTGTCTGCGATGCAAAGGTCGATGGCTTCGCGGTACATGGCCGTTACCTCAGTCATGTATTCGACCGATTTTAAAATCCCTTCAATTTTAAATGAATCGACGCCGGCATCGATTAAATCCTCAAGCTCATCAATGATGCAGACGTCATTCGGACTCATGATGTGCGTGCCGTTTTCGTCTTCGAAAATCGGATATTTGTTACCGCGTTCTTTATCATGAAGATACATGCCTTTTTCTTTTTTCTTTCCTTCGATATCCATGACTTTTCCCTGGTATTCAAAATAGTTGCCGATCAGGGAGCGCTTTGACTGGAACATACATGTCATGCCGTGAACCTGAATTTCGATCTCGACTTCTGCTTTCTCTTTAATCTCAACGATGCTGTCCATGTTGAGCTCTCTTGCGAGCACCGCGCGCTTCGCGCCCTTTCGCCCCCAATAGTTGCAGGAATAATGGTTGGTTGCGGTCGTTTCCGTATTCCAGTGAAGTTTCATATTCGGCGCTGATTCCCGTGCAGCCATAAGTACAGCGGGATCGCCGAAGACAACCGCATCGGCGCCTGCCTCGTCCAAGAAAGAAAGGTAGTCATTCAGTTCTGGAACCCGGTCATTGTGAAAAATCGCATTCACGGCAACATATACTTTTGCGCCTTTTTGATGAGCCTGAATGATGGCTTCTTTTACTTCCTCTCTGGAAAACTCCCCGGCTAAACGCAGACCGAACCTTTGTGCACCGATGATAAACGCATCGGCGCCCGCCTCTGCCAAAGGCTTAATATCCGAAACAGCCGTCGGCGTCACAAGCAGTTCAGGCTTTTTCATATCCGTTCACCTCTTTTTTGACTGACGGCCAATCCGTCGCCCACAGGCAGGATCGCCGTGTGGTAGTCAGGATGCTCCATCAGCCAATGATTGTAATGATCTATTTTCGATACAAGCTTTTTGATGCGCTTGTTTTCGATCTGATTGTAATCTGATGCGACAAGGCCTTTGAAAAGGACATTGTCAGTAAAAATGATGCCGTCATCGGCGAGCATTTTTTCATATATACTGAAAAACTTCTGATACTGGCCTTTTGCGGCATCGATAAAAAGCGCATCATAAGGAGCCATCGATTGAACGGCGTCCGATTCGCTGAGCGCATCGCCGAAGAACACGTGAATTCTGTTTTCAAGCTGGAATGACCGGATGTTTTTCAACGCTTCCCGATACCTGTCTTCATCGCGCTCGATCGTAAAGATTTCAGCTTCGGGAAGGGCAAGTGCCATCCGAATCGCCGAATAACCGATGGCGGTACCGATTTCAAGAATTTTTTTCGGATTTTTGAGTGAAAGAAGCTGCAGGAGCACTTCGATTCCTGTCGGTTCCATAATGGGCACGCCATGCTTTTCGGCATAGGCCTCCAGTTTCATAATTTCAGCCGGCCTTTGCTTCAGCAGCTTTTCAAGATAGCCGGTCAATTCTTCGTGTCCAATCTTCACGGGCAGATGGCCTCCCTTTCATAAAAAAGAGCCTTAGGTCAGATGTGCAGCACTCTCCTAAAGCAGTCGACTGTCTTTTCTCAATAAACAACCCGATATATTTTATCATAAAACCTTTGTATTTGCGAATAAAAGGAGAGTAATTTTTACTCTCCTTTTTCCTCGTCCTGCGTGTTCGTAATGTATTTTGCTTTTGCTTTATTGTGTTCTTCAAGCGTTTTTGTAAAGACGACTTCCCCATTTTTCTTTGCAAGGAAATAAACATAGTCTGTTTGCTCCGGATTTAATGCCGCTTCCCAGGAGCTCTCTCCCGCGTTAGCAATCGGCCCAGGCGGTAGACCGGCATGTTTGTACGTATTATACGGGGAATCCGCTTCAAGGTCTTTGTACATGACACGGTTTTTATGCTCCCCAAGCGCGTATAAAACGGTCGGATCCGTTTGCAATGGCATGTTTTTGCTGATGCGGTTGTAAAAGACGCTTGAGATTTTGTGCCGGTCCGCTTTTTCGGTAGCTTCTTCTTCAATTAACGAAGCCATCGTCAAGGCTTTGTGGACGGACATCTTTTTGTCTTTCATCTGCTTTTCATACTTTTCAGCCAGCTGATCTGTTTGTTTGATCATCGCTTCGATGATTGCGTCCAGCTTCGTCTCAGGGTCGTAAAACGGATATGTCGCAGGATACAGGTATCCTTCAAGCGGATGCTTGATATTCTTGTTTAGCACGTCGTCGGTGATCAGTTTCGGATACTTCTGTTTTAATCGGCTGATGAATTCGCGGTCATCCAGCTTTTTCATAATGTCCGCTGCCGAGTAGTTGGTTTGTCCGGCGATGATAGCTGCGATTTCCTGGAGCTGTCTTCCTTCAGGAACGGTAATTTTAAATGCCGGTACATGCGAAGCGCTCGTCAGCTTTTTGACCATGCCGGCCGCATCCATCGACTGGCTGAGCTGAAAGTTCCCCGCTTGAAAGCCGGAGGCATTTTTAAATTTCACATAAGCGATAAATACTTTTTCGTTTTTAATTAGGTCCTCTTTTTTCAGTTTGGCGGCGATGGACGTAACGGTCGATCCTTCCGGAATATAGACGCTGACCGTTTTTGCATTATTTTTATCGACCGGTTCGAGCGCCGATTTGACGTAGAGCGAAACAGCGCCTGCGGTTAAAATCAGCAGAACCGCGACCACAGTCAGCCAAAACTTTATTTTATGTTTAAGGAGTCTTTTTATAAACGGTTTCTTTGTCTGATCTTCAAACATTGGTGTCCTCCTCTCCTCCCATGGTATATACTACATGATTCGTTATCATTCGGCAATTTATTACAAAATGTTTTAATAAAAAAAGCCGCCTGTCGGCAGCAGGGCGCAAATGATTGCAGATGCCCATTTAAAAAATGACAAAATCCTAAAACGGTTTAAGTTTTAGGATTTTGTCAAGCGGTTCAGCCGCTGCTTTATTCTTCTTCGTCTTCATCCGCTAAAAACGTGTTCAGCGTCTCTTCGATCATATCCCACTCTTCTTCTGTTTGAATCGGCATCAGTTCGCCGTCTTCTCCGGCTTCATTCGGTACGAAGCTTGAAGCATGGATCTCGATCTCTTCCTCATCCTGTGCTTCAACCGGATAATAAAGCACGTATGACTTGTTAAACTGATCGCTGTCAAATGTGAAGAGCACTTCACACAGCTGTTCGTTTCCTTTGTCGTCTACAATCGTAATGTTTTTTTCTCCGTGTTCCATCTTATTCACCTCATGAGTTTAGGCTGTCGAGATATCCTTGAAGGATCATCACGGCCGCCATTTTATCTATTACTTTTTTTCTTTTCTGCCTGCTTACATCTGCTGATATCAGCATTCTTTCGGCCGCCATTGTCGAGAGGCGCTCGTCCCAAAGCACGACGGGAACTTGAAACGTTTCTTCAAGCACTTCCGCGAACTTCTGGCTCGCCTCCCCCCTCGGGCCGACGGTTCCATTCATGTTTTTGGGAAAACCGAGTACAATCTTGTCAATGACATAGTCTTTCGTCAATTCGGCGAGGCGGTTCAAGCCGTAGTCACCGCCCGCCTCGTCGATTTTAATCGTTTCTATCCCTTGAGCCGTCCAGCCCATTTCATCGCTCAGCGCTACGCCGAGCGTTTTCGAACCTAAATCCAGACCTAATATTCGCATGCTTGTTTACGCCTCTTTATGCTGTTCTAAGTACGATTTAACCAATTCTTCGATTATCTCGTCTCTTTCTATTTTCCGAATCAGGTTACGTGCATCTCGATGCCTTGGAATGTAAGCGGGATCTCCTGATAGCAGGTATCCGACAATTTGGTTGATCGGGTTGTAGCCTTTTTCCTGAAGCGCATCATGGACGGTTATCAGCACTTCATTTACATTGGTTTCCATCGAATCGTCGGAAAAGTTAAATTTCATCGTCTTATCAAATGAGCTCACCGTTTTGCACCTCTTTCCCAAATTCGCAGGCAAAGTTTCAGCCTGATTACCTTCTAATCACCATTCTACACCACAACGGCTATTTATAAAACGGATTTTACCCATTCTTCCGCAGATGCTAATGCTTCAGCAAGCCGCTCAGGCTGTTTTCCTCCCGCCTGCGCCATGTCCGGACGGCCGCCTCCGCCGCCTCCGCATGCTTCTGCGACTTGCTTGACAAGCTTGCCTGCGTGGAAACCCCGCTCTATTAAATCTTTTGTAACTCCGGCGGAAATATTCACTTTTTCGTTTTGAACCGCCCCGAGAACGATGACGGCTGAGCCCAGTTTCGCCTTCAGATCGTCAACCATTGTGCGCAGGTGATTCATATCTTTGGCATTCACTTTTTCTGCGAGCAGTTTGATTCCGTCAATTTCTTTTACTTTTTCTAAAATCTCTCCGGCTTCTTTATTTCCCAGTTTCGCCAATAAAGATTCGTTTTCTCTCTGAGCTTCTTTCAGATCAGACTGGAGCGCTTCGATCCGTTTCGGCACTTCCTTCACATTGGTTTTCAGGACTTCTGCCGCCTGCTCGAGAAGCTCCAGTTTGGCGTTCATCTCTTCATAAGCGCCCTGCCCAGTTACCGCTTCGATTCTGCGGGTGCCGGCCCCGATGCCTGATTCGGACACGATCTTAAAGAGACCGATTTCAGCCGTGTTTCTCACGTGGCAGCCTCCGCACAGCTCGATGCTGTAGTCGCCGACTTGAACGACGCGGACGATGTCTCCGTATTTTTCGCCAAACAGCGCCATGGCTCCCATCGCTTTCGCTTCATCAATCGGTTTTAAGTCGATTTGCACAGGAATCGATGCCCAAATTTTCTCGTTCACTTTTGTTTCTATTTGTTCGAGTTCTTCCTTAGTCACCTGTCCAAAGTGAGAGAAGTCAAAGCGCAGACGGCTGTCAGTGACTAGCGAGCCTGCCTGGTTGACATGCGTACCGAGCACATCTTTCAGCGCCTGATGAAGCAAATGTGTCGCGGTATGGTTTTTGACGATGTCTTTTCTTAGCCGCTCCGTGACTTCTGCGGTCACGCTCATGCCTCTTTTAATTGCGCCGCTTTCCACGATCCCTTCATGCAGGTTCTGGCCGTTCGGCGCTTTTTTAACATCTGTGACGCGAATCGCGGCATCCCCGCTTTTAACCCAGCCTCTATCACCGATTTGCCCGCCGCTTTCAGCATAGAACGGGGTTTTTTCCAGGATAAACTGAACTTTCTTGCCTTCTTGAACGAGGTCGGCAAGTTCCCCGTCTTGAAGAAGCTCGGCGATTTTCGTTTCCGTTTTGATATCGGAATAGCCGATGAATTCGCTTTTTGTCATGATATCGCGGAGAGCGCCGCCTTGAACCTGCATGCTGCCGACGTCCTGGCGCGCCTGCCGGGCCCGTTCGCGCTGCTTGTCCATCTCGCGCTCAAATCCGTCATGATCGACTTCCATGCCTTCATCTTCGGCGTATTCTTCGGTCAGTTCAACAGGGAATCCATACGTATCATACAGTTTAAAGACATCTTCCCCGGAAATGATGCGGTTTCCTTTTGCTTTTTCCTTTTGAATCACTTCTGAGAGAATCGCCAAGCCCTCGTGCAATGTTTCATGGAAGCGTTCTTCCTCTGTTTTGATGACTTTCGCGATAAAGTCCGCTTTTTCTTTGACTTCGCCGTAGAATGCGGCCATGATGTCGGCAACTACCGGCACGAGCTCATACATAAACGGACGGTTAATATTGATGGACTTCGCATAGCGGACAGCGCGGCGAAGCAGCCTTCTGATGACATAGCCGCGCCCCTCGTTTGACGGAAGCGCTCCGTCGCCGACCGCAAACGCAGCCGTTCGAATATGGTCAGCCACAACCTTAAATGCCGTATCTTTTTCAGCAGATGTGCCGTACTTTTCTCCTGAAATGGCTTCTGTCGCCTTGATGATCGGCATAAACAAATCCGTATCATAGTTCGTCTTGGCATCTTGAATAACAGATACCATCCGTTCAAGGCCCATCCCCGTATCGATGTTTTTCTTCGGAAGCGGTGTGTATGTTCCGTCAGGATTGTGGTTGAACTCGGAGAACACAAGATTCCATACTTCAAGGTAACGCTCGTTCTCCCCACCCGGGTAAAGTTCCGGATCAGACGGGTCATTTCCATAATCTTCACCGCGGTCATAGAAAATTTCGGTATTCGGTCCGCTCGGGCCTTCGCCGATATCCCAGAAGTTTCCTTCCAGTCTGATGATCCGTTCCTCAGGAACGCCGATTTTTTTTGACCATAATTCATACGCTTCGTCATCTTCCGGATGGACCGTGACTGACAGCCGTTCGGGATCGAAGCCGATCCATTTTTGATCGGTTAAAAATTCCCATGCCCACTCGATCGCTTCTTCTTTGAAATAATCGCCGATCGAAAAGTTCCCGAGCATTTCAAAGAACGTATGGTGGCGGGCTGTTTTCCCGACATTTTCAATATCGTTCGTCCTGATTGATTTTTGAGCGTTGCAGATGCGCGGATTCTCCGGCACAACCCGTCCGTCAAAATATTTTTTCAGCGTCGCAACTCCGCTGTTGATCCAAAGCAGGGAGGGATCTTCATGCGGAATAAGAGAGGCGCTCGGTTCAACGGCATGCCCTTTTTCTTTAAAAAAATCTAAAAACATTTGGCGCACTTGTGCGGATGTCAATGTCTTCATTATTTTTTTCCTCCTTTAAATGATGCACATGCAAATTAAAAAGCCCCCGCCCTATGCAAACAACGTTTACACAGGGACGAGAGCTCCTCTCGCGGTACCACCCTGATTATGGGCGTAACAAAACGCCCATCACCTTGATATCCGAATAACGCCGGATGAAGACGGCAGGTTTTCGCCTGCACTCAGGATTAGCTTCTACTGATCTTCTGTTAAAGCTCTTTCACCGCAATGGAGCTTCTCTCTATAAAACAGGGCTTCAGTATACTCGGATCCGTCAATCGAGATACGTATGTATGTCTATTTCGAAATTATAGACAACGGAAGCCGTTATGTCAAACTTCTGCCGCTCACGCTTTTCTTGCCGCTAAAAAATGGACGAGCATCACTTTGATAACGGCCATGACAGGCACAGCCAGAATCATGCCGATGATGCCGGCAAGCTCCCCGCCCGCCAGCAATCCAAGCATAATGACGACGGGATGCATATGCAGGCTTTTGCCGACGACAAGAGGGCCGAGAATATTGCCTTCGATAAACTGCAGCACCAAAATCGTAATGATCACCACGAAAACGAGCCTCGTCGATAAAGCGGCAGCTACCATAACGGCGGGAATCGCGCCGATGACGGGACCGAAATACGGGATGACATTTGTCGCGCCGATGACAAGGCCGAGGATCAGCGGATAGGGCAGGTCAAAAAACCAAAATGACAGGCTCGCTCCCAAGCCGATGACAAGACAGACAAAAAGCTGGCCTCTGATGTAGTCTCCAAGAGAATCATCGACATCGCGGATGAATTCGCTGCCTCTCGCCCTCCATGAAGAAGGCGTCAAATACCATACCGCCTTCTTCATCGTATCAATATCTTTCACCATGTAGAATACTAAAAAAGGAATAATCGCCGCCACGAGCATATAATCAAAAACGAACCGGATGCTTCTGATCGTCCGTTCTACCCAGCTTGCTACGAATTCCTCCGTCTGATTGACGAACCTGTCGATCCTGTCGTTCATGCCGTCGGGCCAGCCGTCTGTATGATGATGCAGCTGATCCAGCATGCTTTCGTAAGATGCGGCAAGAAACGGAATTCCCTCTGATAGCTCTGTCAGCTGTTTAATGAGGATCGGCACCCCTTTGTAAAAGGCGTAGCCGAGACCGGCAAAAAACAGAACATAAATCAGCAAAATACTCAAAGTTCTCGGCACGCCGGCCCGATGTATCTTTTCAACGACAGGCAAAAGCAGATAGGTGATAAAAACCGCAATTACAAGCGGGATCAGAATCGACTTCAGCAGCACACAGACAGGCTCCCAAATCATTCTCAGCTGCAAAAAGATATAGACGGTTAATAGCAAAAGCATGAAGATCGAGACCCACATTAAAAGCTGCAGCGGTTTTTTCAGCATTTTTTTCACCCCTTGTTAGCTTTTGATTTCTGCTTGTAATTATTCCCGAAGAAAAAAGGGACACCCTTTTAAGGGTATCCCTTCTGCTTAAAACATTTTCATGACGCGTCTTCTCAGCTTTCTCATGTTTCGCTTGTTCATCATATCGTTCTGAGACGCCATGTAGTACATCAAAGCCCCGGCTCCTAAAGAAATGAGAGAAGTCATTGTACGATTCAACTTTCTAACCTCCATTCAAAGGTTAATCGTTCGTTCGTCATCTGAAAACAGATCGTCCAGGCTGCTCAATGTTCCGTCCTCTTCGACTTGATGAGTCGAAATTTTTCCTTTTGAAAGGGTCAGCTCAATAAAGCATCCCCAGCAGTAATATTGATTTACACCGATTTTGCCGATGTTTTTGCTTTTGCAATTCGGGCAAACGAGCATTTGAACACACACCTCTTATTCGTTCAAGACGATTGTGCTTCTGCCTACTTCAAGCGGTTCCCCAGATGAGTGAATCTGCTTTTTGTCGCCTGACAAATCGGCAAAAAAACCGTCTGATAGTTCATATGCTACGATTATGCCCGTGTCGGAAGAAAAGTATACATCTTCCAGCATGCCCAGCGTATCTCCTGCTCCGTTTTTGACCATTTTTTGTTTCATCTGGTCATAAGAAAGACTCTGCTTCGGGATTTGCATCGGCTTGAATTCGGTGAAATCAACATATACGCTGTCACGTCCGATTTCGGTGACAGCGGGAAGCGGAAGAAGCGAACGGGGATTGTAAAAGCGCCGCTTCTCTTCCATAATCAATCCGAGACATGTCCCTTCATTGGAAAAACAGATATCTGTTACCACCCCAAGCGGGAGAGAAGATTGTCTGTCGTAAACATTGAGTCCTTCCAGCTCATTGCATGTTCTCAAAGTGTGATCAACCACCTTTTTACGAACATTCTTATGATCTGCTGTTGCGACGAGACTCATACGATGAAATGGATTCCATGAAAAACACTTATTCTGCTTCCTTTTCCATAAAATCAAAAGGTGTAATGCCTTCCATCCCGATATTGGCGTCATAGACGCTAAAAGGCAGCTCTTTTTGCAGCGCCATGAGCTCTTCATCCTCTTCATGCGCCGCCTGCTGAAGCCTTCTTTTAAGCGATGTCTGCCTTTCCGATGATTCCTTATTTTTCACGCCCCATTCAAGGGCCTCCTCTTCCCCGCACAAAATCAGGAATTTCTTGCTTCTTGTGATGGCCGTGTAAAGCAAGTTCCTTCTCAGCATGCGGTAATAGCTTTTGACGACCGGAAGGATGACGATCGGAAATTCGCTGCCCTGCGATTTGTGGATCGAACAGCAATAGGCGTGCGTAAATTGGTTAAAATCTTTTTTTGTAAAGGTGATTTCATTCCCGTCGAAAGAGACGACGGCCATATCTTCTTTTTCCGTATTTTCTTTTGCATAAAAAATCGAGACGATCTCACCCATATCACCGTTAAACACGTTGTGTTCCGGCTGGTTGACGAGCTGAAGCACTTTATCCCCGGTACGGTACACGACATCGCCGTACTTCATTTCCCTGCCTTTCGGCTTCGGGGGATTCAGGATGCCCTGCAAAAGCGCGTTTAACTCGTTGATACCGGCTGCTCCCCTGTACATCGGAGCCAAAATCTGAATATCCCTGGCCGAATACCCTTTTTGCAGCGCGTTTTTGACGACTTTTTCGACGACTTCTTTAATCTGCTGCTGGCGGCAGAGAATGAAAGAACGGTCTTTTGTCGGCGCGGTCAAGTTTTCAGGAAGCTTTCCTTGTTTCATTTCATGCGCCAGTTCAACGATGGAAGAGCCTTCAGCCTGCCTGTAAATATCGGTTAATCTGACAGAAGGAATGACATTCGATGCCAAAAGATCCCTCAGCACCTGTCCGGGACCGACGGACGGAAGCTGATCTTCATCTCCGACCATGATGACCTGAATCCGGTCGGGAATCGCCTTGAACAATTGGTTGGCGAGCCATATATCAAGCATGCTCGTTTCATCAATGATGAGCAGCCGTCCGTCAATCGGATTGTCTTCATCGTGCGTAAATCCTTCGGCTCCATTCCAGCCGAGAAGCCTGTGAATCGTCACGGCCGGCAACCCGGTCGACTCGCTCATCCGCTTAGCGGCCCGGCCGGTCGGTGCTGCGAGCACAAACGGAAACGTTTCATCCTTTTTGTAATCAGCCGGATTTAAGCTTAAGCCGTGCAGCTCACTGTACAACTCGACGATTCCCCTAATGACGGTCGTTTTCCCGGTTCCCGGTCCGCCTGTCAAAAGCAGCATCGGCGACATCAGCGCTTTTTGAATCGCTTCTTTTTGACTTGGCGCGTACTGCACTTTCATCCGTTCTTCAAGCTCCCCTAAAGCGAGCAGGAATTCCGATTCGGGAAACTGGTCATCGTATTCGGTCTGTCCGGCGATTTTCTGCACCCTTTTGGCAAAGCTTTGTTCAGCGTAGTAAAGGGACGGATAATAACACCTTTCATCTTCAATGAACAGCTCTTTTTGCTCCCCTAAAGAAATGATCGCGTCCGCCACATCCATCTCGGTTACTTTTTCATCACCTGCAGACTGGTTTAACAGTTTTTGCGTCTCGATGATGAGCTGTCTCGTGTCTATGTATGTATGCCCTTCTTGAAGGCATGTCGCTTCAACCGTGTATAAAATCGCCGCCTTGATCCGCTCTTCATGTTTGCCTGAGATCCCCATTCTGCCGCCCAGTTCGTCCGCCTTGATAAAGCCGATTCCTTCGACATCCTTGACAAGCTGGTAAGGATTTTCGCGGATTTTATCAAGCGTTTCCGCTTCATACGCCTGATAAATTTTCATGGACAGCTGGGGGCCGAAGCCGAATTCGCTCAAGGAGATCATAATCTGTTCGAGCCCCTGATGCTGCTGCAGGGCAGCGGCAAGCTTATCCGCCTTTTTTTTGGAGAGCTTCGGAACATCATACAGGACGGCGCCGTCGCTTAAAATTTTGTTGATCGCACCTTCCCCAAGCTTATTAACAATTTCCTCGGCCGTTTTTTTGCCGATTCCTTCAAATAAATCGCTGGCCAAGTATTGGATCACACCTTCTTTCGTTGTCGGCACTTCTTTTTTAAAATGATCCGCTTGAAATTGCAGGCCAAATTTCGGATGGGAGGCGGTTTTTCCGTAAAAAGTGTAGATATCGTCTTCATGGATCAAAGGAAAGTAACCCGTGACAGAAACGGTTTTGTCTTCAAAAGACTCCGATGTTTCTTCCACTTTTACTTTTAATACGGTATACAGGTTTGTTTCATTATGATAAATGACAGCCGCAACCGTTCCTTTTACAAATGAAGCTTCTTCCATTTCAATTTGGTCCGGGTTATGGCGCTGCATCACTGTTCTCCCCCTCTCCATTCAAAATCCGTTATGACGGCCCTTGATCAATCAAGCTTCTTCCAAAAGCTGCTTGGCGCGAATGCTGAGCATATGGTCCGGCTGAATGTCCAGCGCCTTGTTCAGCATGGCAAGCGCGGTTTCCCGATCTTCCTTAAACGCATAGGCAACGCCTAAATTATAAAAAGCATCTGCATGGGACGGATCGCGCTCTGTTACATTTGAAAACTCCGTGATCGCTTCGTCCAGCATCCCTTCATTGGCAAGGCACATCGCGTATTGAAAACGGGCTTCGACATCCGTATCGTTCAGCTCAGCGGCCCTTTGCAAATACGGCATCGCGAGCTTCGGCTGCTCAAGCTTCACAAGCGTCGTCCCGAGCATATAATATAAGTCGCTGTTTTCCATGCCCGTCCGATGCGCTTTTTCAAACATGTCCTTCGCTTCTTGATACCGTTCTTTCATGACATAGACATTCCCGGCTCCATAATAAGCTGCTCCCGCTTTCTCGTCCAAAGCAGCCGCCCGGTCGTAAAACTTAAGCGCCCTGTCCAGTTCCCCGACTGCCGAAAGCAGATTGGCAAAGTTGATATAAGGCACCGGATCGCCGCTGTTTTCATCAATTGCCTTTGTAAAGGCTTCTGCGGCTTTTTCAAAGTCGCCTTTTTGCATAGCATCTATTCCAATTTGATTGTAATCCAAAAGCCCTCTCCCTTTCACGAACTATTTTAAAAAGGCCGCCGACATTGCCGGCAGCCGTTCGAGAAGCTCCGGGGTGTTATCCAGAGCCCCGGTTTTATACATACCAAAGTTGTTGTCCGTCTTTAAACACATCATCAATCGTTCCGCCGCCTAGGCATTCTTCACCTCTGTAAAAGACAACCGCTTGTCCCGGCGTAACGGCGCGGACCGGCTCTTTAAAGACGACCTCTGCTTCATCTGTCCCGGTCATTCTGACAGTGACTTCGTGATCGGCTTGGCGATAGCGGAATTTGGCCGTGCAGGCGAGCTCGTCTTCGCCGCCGAAGACGCCGTCATGCACAAAGCTTACGTTTGTCGCCGTGATCTTATCGGAGAAAAGAAGCGGATTGTCGAATCCTTGGTCAACATACAAGATGTTTTTTTCAAGGTCTTTTCCGACGACGAACCAAGGGTCTCCGCTTCCCCCGATGCCGAGGCCGTGCCTTTGTCCGATCGTATAGTACATTAAACCGTCGTGGCGGCCTTTGAATTCGCCTTCCATCGTCCGCATATCTCCCGGCTGTGCTGGAAGGTACTGGCTGAGAAACGTTTTGAAGTTCCGTTCTCCGATAAAGCAGATGCCTGTGCTGTCTTTTTTGGCAGCTGTCGCAAGCCCCGCTTCTTTTGCGATTTCCCTGACGCGGCTTTTTTGAAGCTCGCCGATCGGAAACAGCACTTTGCTTAACTGCTCTTCTGTCAGCTGGTTAAGAAAATAGGTCTGATCTTTATTTTCGTCCAGCCCTCTGAGCATTTTAACACGCCCGTCCGTACGGTCGACCCGCGCATAGTGGCCGGTGGCCAAATAATCGGCTCCAAGCGACAAAGCGTGCTCCAAAAAGGCTTTAAATTTAATCTCTTTGTTGCACATCACATCCGGGTTCGGCGTTCTGCCCGCTTTATATTCATCAAGGAAATATTGAAAAACCTTTTCCCAATACTGCTTTTCAAAATTTACCGCATAGTACGGAATTCCGATTTGATTACATACCTTTATAACATCTTCGTAATCTTCCGTCGCTGTGCAAAAACCGTTCTCATCTGTGTCATCCCAGTTTTTCATAAAAATTCCAATGACATCATAGCCCTGCTCTTTCAAAAGCAAAGCCGCCACAGAGGAATCAACGCCTCCGGACATTCCGACGACCACCCGTGTATCTTCAGGCCGCTTCGTCATTTTCATCAACTCCAATAAATCAATTCAAAAACTTGTCCTTTCAGATCATATCATCATTTTCGGGCAAGATGCGAATCTTTAGCTCGGAGCGTCGCTTCCCGACACTTATGACAGGCGCTGAACAATTGCCGCAAGTTCTTTCGCGGCCCGCTCCACCTGCTCCTCTGTATTGCCAAAGCCGAAGCTGATCCGTATGGATGACGTCAGCCGGTCATCTTCCTCGCCAAACATGGCGGAGAGAACATGAGACGGAAGCACAGATCCGGCCGTGCACGCCGATCCGCTCGATACTGCAATTCCCGCCATATCGAGATTAACGAGCAGCGATTCAACAGATACTCCCGGAAAATACAGATTTAAAATATGCGGCAGGCTGTGCTCTCTGCTGCCGTTCACATCGAAGGAGACGCCATCTGCTTCCAGCGTACGAATGACGATGTCTTTAAACCGGCGGTAAAGCGCCGATTTTTCTTCTCTTTCCTGACCTGACAGCAAAACGGCTTCACCGAGTCCCGCGATTCCCGGGACATTTTCCGTTCCCGCCCGGCGTTTGCGTTCCTGCTCTCCTCCGAAAAGCAGCTGGCTGAGCTTCACCTTTTCGTTGACGTATAAGAAGCCTGTCCCCTTCGGCCCGTTCAGTTTATGTCCGGAGACTGACATCATATCGATACGGCTTTTTTGCACATCAATCGGCAAAAAGCCGAAGGCTTGTACCGCATCTGTATGAAACAGCGCCCGATGGTCTTTTAGCAGATCGCCGATCTCATCTATCGGCTGAATCGTTCCCACTTCATTGTTTCCATACATTACCGTCACCAGGATGGTATCGTCCCGCAGCGCGTCTTTCACCTGCTCAGCGGAGATTCTTCCGCTTTCGTCGACATCAAGATATGTGACGTCAAATCCCATTTCTTCAAGCCTGTTGCACGTATGCAGAACGGCGTGGTGCTCGATCTTTGTCGTGATGATGTGGCGGCCCTGCTGCTCTCTCGCCAGTGCGGTTCCGAGAATCGCCATATTGTCGGCTTCGGTTCCCCCGCTCGTAAAAACGATTTCATTGGGATGCGCTCCGATTTCCCGAGCGATCAGCTCCCTCGTGCCGTCAAGCCATTTTCGGCTCTCCCTCCCAAAGGAATGAATGCTTGAAGGGTTTCCGAAGTTTTCCGTTAAGTAAGGCAGCATTTTTTCCACTACCCGGGGGTCAGTCGGAGAAGTCGCTGCATGGTCTAAGTAAATCCGTTCCATCCTACCATTACACCTCGATCTTAAATGTAAAACATATACGCTTCTTGCTCGCCCTCTGTATAGCTGGCCAAGTCTTCAAGCGTCGTGGAGTCCAGCACTTCCTTGACAGCGTCGCGAATCTTGATCCACAGCTCGCGCTTTGCCGGCTCCTCATTTTCAAGTACTTCCACCGGGCTGATCGGTCCTTCCAGAACGCGAATGATATCGCCCGCCGTAATCGCCTCAGGCTCGTCACCCAGAATATAGCCGCCGTACGCGCCGCGGATGCTTTTCACAAGTCCTGCGTTCCGCAAAGGTGAAACAAGCTGTTCCAAATAATGTTCCGATAAATCGTTTGTCTGAGCAATACTTTTCAAAGAAGTCGGGCCTTCCCCATGCTTTTTAGCAAGCTCAATCATAATCGTCAGCCCGTATCTGCCTTTAGTTGATATTTTCAAAATAAACACCTCTAACCTATAATAAATCATGCCTTCAGGACGAAGGTACTCGGCGTTTTTCGCAGGACGCGAAAGCCTTTAGCCGAGTCTTCTTTCTCACCAGGACGAAGCACTCGGCGTTCCTCGAAGGAGGAAAAAGCACGCAGCCGAGTCCCGTTCGGACGCAGGAGGCGCCCAGCACATCCTAACAAGGCATAAGCCGTTCTCCAAATGAAATTACCGGTGCAAGCCGGCTGTTGGTTTTTAAGCATCTGTTATATATTAAAAACTCGGTTAAGGCAAGGTTCCAGCCTTGCCCTTCTGATAGATTACAGGTTATTATAGCACACTTTATATAAACTTTCATTTTCGGCCCTATATTCAGCTTGCCATATTCATTTCTTTTCTAATCGTCTTTTTTCCGTTACTCTATAAAAAGAATACATTCGGGAGAGATCAATCATGAAACCACTCGCATTTCGAATGCGCCCTACAAAAATCGAAGAGGTTCTCGGCCAGGATCATCTGGTCGGAGAAGGAAAGATCATTCATCGGATGGTGCAGGCCAAACACCTCTCATCGATGATTCTGTACGGCCCCCCGGGCATCGGCAAAACGTCGATCGCCACGGCGATTGCCGGCAGCACAAGCATCGCTTTCCGAAAGCTGAACGCTGTCATCAATAATAAAAAGGATATGGAAGCCGTTGCCGCCGAAGCCAAAATGTCGGGGCAGGTCATCTTAATCCTTGATGAAGTGCACCGGCTTGACAAAGGCAAGCAGGACTTTCTCCTTCCGTATTTGGAAAACGGCATGATTATTATGATCGGGGCGACGACAGCCAACCCGTACCATGCGATCAATCCGGCGATCAGAAGCAGAACGCAGATTTTCGAGCTGCAGCCATTAGACTCTGAACAAATCAAAGCGGCCATTAAACGGGCGCTTGAGGATGAACACAGAGGCCTCGGTTCGTATGATGTTGCCCTCGACGATGAAGCCCTTGACCATATGGCCCGCGGCTGCGGCGGCGATGTCCGCTCCGCTTTGAATGCGCTCGAGCTTGCCGTATTGTCCACAAAGGAAAACAGCGAAGGAACCATCCGCATTACATTGGAAATCGCAGAAGAATGCCTGCAGAAAAAAAGCTTTGTCCACGACAAAGATGGAGACGCGCATTATGATGTCATTTCCGCTTTCCAAAAATCGATCAGAGGCTCTGATGTCAATGCGGCACTTCATTATCTGGCAAGGCTCATTGAAGCGGGGGATTTGGAAAGCCTTGCACGGAGGCTGCTTGTTATCGCCTATGAAGATATCGGCCTGGCGAGTCCGCAGGCTGGAGGAAGAACGCTTCAAGCTATTCAAACGGCGGAACGAATCGGATTTCCGGAGGCAAGGATTCCGCTCGCCAACGCCGTGATCGAGCTTTGCCTGTCTCCTAAATCGAACTCGGCGATCCTTGCGGTTGACGAAGCGCTGTCAGACGTCCGCTCCGGAAAGATCGGCGATGTGCCGAACCATTTAAAAGACGCCCATTATAAAGGAGCCGCAGAGCTTGGCAGAGGCGTCGAATACAAATATCCGCACAATTACGAGAACGGCTGGGTCAAACAGCAGTACCTGCCTGATCCGCTGAAAAACAAAGTTTACTATCAGCCGAAGCAGACAGGAAAATTTGAGCTTGCGCTGAAACAAGTATATGACAAGCTGATGAAACAAAAATAATAAACAGCCTGTTCCCTTTTCATATGGGGAACAGGCTGTTTATTCTTACACTGAGCTTTAAAGGATGACAAAATCCCAAAACGGCTTTTAGTTTTGGGATTTTGTCAACAATCTTAAACGACAGCACCGTTGCCGTCATTTTTGTATTACTTATCTTTCACCCTTTTGATCGGGATATCTTTCAAAAGCTCCATGATCACATGGCCGCCCATGATCAAGCCTGCGACTGACGGAACAAAAGCATTCGAAGACGGCGGCATCTGCGCTTTGCGAATTTTCGCTTCGTCATTTCCGACGATTTGGCGTACGTCTTCGCGGATCACGATCGGGCTTTCGTCAGAAAAGACGACTTTAATGCCTTTCGTAATGCCTTCCTTGCGAAGCCTCGTCCGGATGACTTTTGCAATCGGATCGGTGTGGGTTTTTGAAATATCGGCCACTTGGAACCTTGTCGGATCTGTTTTATTGGCCGCTCCCATGCTTGAAATGATGTTGATGTCCCGCTTCAGGCACTCTTTCATTAAGTGAATTTTATAATGAATCGTGTCTGACGCGTCGATTACATAATCCGGTTCATAAGCAAAAAACTGTTCATACGTCTCTTCGGTATAGAACATTTTTAAAGCGATGACATCACACTCAGGATTAATATCGGCGATTCTCGCTTTCATTAAGTCAACTTTCGGCTGTCCTACCGTTGAAAGTAAAGCCGGCAGCTGACGGTTGACATTGGTGATGTCAACATCGTCTTTATCGACCATCACGATTCTGCCGACACCAGAACGGGCGAGCGCTTCCGCGGCGAAAGAGCCGACCCCGCCGACGCCTAAAACGGCGACCGTGCTGTTTTTTAAAATATTTAAACCTTCTTTTCCAATCGCTAATTCATTGCGTGAAAACTGATGTAACAAGAATCTCACTCCATCTTTATTAACAGTTACCGATAGTATCTTATCATAATCGGGTGATTAAACAAGCGGTCTATTTCATTTTCCCGTCATATTTTTTCGCTTCGCCTCATAGATTATCCTATGTATAGCCGAAAAAGGCCTTTTCAAGCACAAAAAAAGTCCCGATTGTGCCGTTGTCGTATTCCTTCGTTTTGATCCCGCTCTCGGCAGGTGGGTGTTCTGTTCCAAACTTTGCAAGTCCTCCTGAGCACACGAGTGATAAGAGGCATTTGCTCCATTTGGAAACGTCGAACTCCCAAGTAAAAAAATGTTCGGTCAAAACTAGGTGTACAACAAACACATCAGGACTTTATTTGTTAAAAATGATATCATACGTCCCTTTGATTTTCAATGGGATGTACAGCCGTATATTTTACAATTTACTGTCGAACTTTGCGGTTGATTGACAGGTGCAGCTCATCGAGCTGGGCGCTGTCCACTTCGCTAGGTGCTTCCATCAACAAACAGCTTGCGCTTGCCGTTTTCGGGAATGCGATCGTATCTCTCAGGTTGGTGCGGCCGCTGAGCAGCATCACAAGCCGGTCAAGGCCGAGCGCGATTCCGCCGTGCGGGGGAGCCCCGTATTCAAACGCTTCAAGCAGGAAGCCGAACTGCTCTTTCGTCTCTTCCTCAGATAGACCCAAAAGCGCAAACATTTTCTCCTGAACATCTTTTTCAAAAATACGGATTGATCCGCCGCCCAGCTCATAGCCGTTTAAGACAAGATCATAGGCTTGCGCTTTCATGTCTTCCGGATTCGTGTCGACCAGATCAAGGTCTTCCCGGACAGGCATCGTGAACGGGTGGTGTGCCGCATAGAAACGTCCTTCTTCTGAATCATACTCAAGAAGCGGCCAATCAACGACCCATAAAAAGTTGAACAAGCTTTCATCGATCAGATTCAATTCTTTTCCGAGCTTTAAGCGCAGCGCGCCGAGCGCGTCATTGGCGACTTCCAGCCGGTCTGCGACAAAGAGGATGAGGTCCCCTTCCTTCGCGTCAAGCGCTTCAATGAGCACCTGCTGTTTTTCGCCCTGGAAGAACTTCGCAATCGGGCCTTTCAGTCCGTCCGCTTCGGCTTTCAGCCATGCCAGCCCTTTCGCCCCGTAGTTTGCGGCGAATTCGCCGAGTGCGTCAATGTCTTTCCGCGAATATTTAGATGCAGCGCCTTTAACGTTTATCGCTTTAACCGCGCCTCCGTTTGCCACAGCTGACGCAAACACTTTAAAATCGGAATCCTTTACGTTTTCTGATACATCGGTCAAAAGCATGTCAAAGCGGGTATCCGGTTTGTCGGATCCGTAAAGGTTCATCGCATCCTGATATGACATTCTCGGCAGCGGCAGAGAAATGTCCACACCGTGCGTTTCGAGCATGACTTTCGCCATCATTTCTTCAGCGAGCTTCATGATGTCTTCCTGGTTCATAAATGACATTTCGATATCGATCTGCGTAAACTCCGGCTGGCGGTCGGCGCGCAAATCTTCGTCCCTGAAGCAGCGGGCGATTTGATAATAGCGGTCAAAGCCGGACACCATCAACAGCTGTTTGAAAAGCTGCGGAGACTGCGGCAGCGCGTAAAATTCTCCTTCATGGACGCGGCTCGGCACGAGATAGTCGCGCGCTCCTTCAGGCGTTTTTTTTGTCAACACCGGTGTTTCAATATCGATAAAGCCGTTGTCATCAAGGAAGCTGCGGACGGCTTTTGTAACGTTATGCCGCATTTTTAAGGTGTTGAACATCTCCGGTCGGCGCAAGTCGAGATAGCGGTGCTTCAACCTGATGTCTTCAGACACTTCTGAAGCCTGGTCGCTGATCGCAAAAGGCGGCGTTTTGGCCGCACTCAGCACATTGACCGATTCCGCCTGGATTTCGATTCTCCCGGTTTTCAAGTTCGGATTGACTGTTGCTTCTTCACGGGCAACGACTTTTCCTGTAATGTCAAGCACATATTCGCTGCGGATGCTTTCAGCTGTTTCAAGGGCGTCTTTGGAAACGTCGGGATTAAATACAACCTGCACAATGCCGGTGCGGTCTCTCAAATCAATAAAAATCAAGCCTCCGAGATCGCGTCTTTTTTGAACCCATCCTTTTAAAACGACGGATTCTCCGATCGCCTTCTCCGTTATTTCGCCACAATAATATGTTCGTCCAAACAAAGCGGTCCTCTCCTTTAACTTTCAGTGTTTGTTTTCAAGAAATGGATGAATTCATCAAGGCCGATGGCCTGTTGATCTCCTGTTTTCGCATCTTTGACATTCATTTGATTTTGGCTCAGTTCATCCTCGCCCAAAACAGCGATATATTTCGCATTGAGACGGTCGGCGGATTTAAACTGGCCTTTCATTTTTTTCTGTTCATAGTCGATTTCGGCGGAAATTCCTGCTTCTCTCAATTTATAAAGGAGGGATACAGAATAGTCTTTGGCTTTGTCGCCAAGTGTCACGATATAGCAGTCAATGCCTTCATCCGCTCCGACTTTCACATTTTCCGCGTCCAGTGCGGCGAGAAGACGTTCGATACTCATTGCAAAGCCGATGCCCGGCGCTTTCGGTCCGCCGAACTCCTCGGTAAGGCCGTCATAGCGCCCTCCGCCAGCAAGCGTTGTAATCGCTCCGAAACCTTCGGCATTGCTCATGATTTCAAAAGCTGTGTGATTGTAATAGTCAAGACCTCTCACCAGGTTCGGATCGACCTCAAACGCAATGCCGATGTCGGTCAGATATTGCTGCACTTTCGCAAAATAGGCTTTGGATTCTTCATTTAAGTAGTCAAGAATAGAAGGAGCGGTTTTCAGCAGTTCATGATCCCTGTCTTTTTTACAGTCCAGAATCCGCAGCGGATTTTGTCGGAGCCGTTTTTGACAGTCTGAACAAAACTCGTCGATCCTCGGCTCAAAGTGGCGGATCAGCGCTTCTCTGTGAGCGGTTCGGCTCTCTTTGTCGCCGAGGCTGTTAATGACCAGCTTCAGATTGCTGAGACCCGCTTTCCGGTATACGCTCATCGCCAAGGCAATGACTTCCGCGTCAATCGCCGGATCGTTCGAACCGATCGCTTCGATGCCGAATTGATAAAATTGGCGGTAGCGGCCTGTCTGCGGCCTTTCATAGCGGAACATCGGTCCGATGTAGTAAAGTTTCGTCGGCTGAACCGGATTAGCAAAAAGTTTGTTTTCCACAAAAGAGCGTACTGCAGATGCAGTGCCTTCAGGACGAAGCGTCAGGCTTCTTCCTTTTTTGTCAGCGAATGTGTACATTTCCTTTTGTACGATATCGGTCGATTCTCCCACCCCGCGGGAAAATAGTTCTGTATGTTCAAAAATAGGCGTCCGGATTTCTTTATATTGATACGCATGACACGTTTCTCTCGCAATCTTTTCGACGTATTGCCAGCGTTCCGATTCTCCTGGGAGAATATCTTGTGTTCCCCTTGGAATATTAAATCCCATTTTTAAATCCTCCTCATGACTTAAATGCTTTTTTTCATTTATGGAAATAAAAAAACCCCCGAACCTACTATAAAACCAATAGTAGGGACGAGAGTTATACCCGTGGTGCCACCCTAGTTGGAACGATCAACCCGTTCCCGCTCATGCCTTTAACGCAGGTTCACGTCCGCCGCCTAATTGCTCGCAAGTTCTGCCGGGCTTTCAGCGGGAAACCTTCGGAGTGTTCATTCGGTCAAGATACCGTGCAGACCGCTTTCAGCCCAGGGCGGTTCCTCTCTTTTCACGTACTCTTGCCTACTATTCTCCATCTTCAGTTCAACTCATATGTACACTAATTTATATTATAATACGAGTGTTAAGTGTGCATGTCAACCCTATTTGCGGTTCTTTTTATTCTGAATTGATTCTTTGGACGCGAGCCCCAGCTCAGTCGCCGTTTCTTCCATAAAGCCGGCTTGCTCCGGATCCGCATGATCCTTTAGATGCAGATTTGCATCTTGCTCATGGATCGCTCTGCCCATTCTTTGATTATACCTCACACAACAACATCCTTTTGATATCTTTTTTCTATAGTATAAACAAATCATTTTCATTTTATTAAAAAAACGGCAAGGAATATACGATATAGAAGAAGAAGTAGTGTTCCAAGTTTTTTACCGAAAGGAGGAGATGGGTAACAATATGAAAAAAAGAACAGTATTGATCCTATCGATGATGCTGGCAGCACAAGCAGCCTTTTATACATCGTCAAACACAGCTTCTGCAGCCATCGGGGAAGCCGTGATTGCCACCGATGAAATCAATGTCAGGAGCGGACCCGGACTGAGCCATGAAATCGTCAGCGTCGTCAGCCGGAATGAAAGCTATCCGATTCTTGAAGAGCGCGGGGATTGGGTCCAGATCCAGCTGAACGGCGGACAAAAAGGATGGGTTGTATCCTGGCTGATCAAGAAAAAAAGCCAAGTCTCCAACGGCTCTGATTCAGCGGAGGGAAAAGTCACATCTTCCGAAGCAAACCTGAGAATCAGAAAAGGCCCCGGCACTTCATATGAAGTCCAAGGCGTATTCCCTGAAGGAGAACAGGCTGACCTGCTAAAGACCGACGGAAACTGGGTGAAGATTTCCTATCAGAACATCACTGGCTGGGTCCATTCAGACTATGTCAATCAAGGTTCAGGAGCAAAACAGTCTCAATCGTCTTCATCACGCGCTTCATCAACAAAATCAGGAACGGTCGGCGTATCCACCTTAAATGTCAGAAGCACAGCTTCCCATCAAGGACGGATTATTGCGTCGCTTCAACGGAATGCAAGTGTGACGATTTTAAACGAACAGCACGGCTGGTATGAAATCGAATTTAATGGTCAAAAGGGCTGGGTCGCAAGCCACTATATTCTCGAAGGACCCAAACAGAAAAGCGGAACTTCGGAAACAAGCAGCGGCTCCGGGTCAAAACAGCAGGCCACCATCGTGTATGAAGGCACAAATGTTAGAAGCGGGCCTTCGACATCCTCAGCGATCGTCAAGCGCGCAGGGAAAGGCGAGTCTTACCCGATCGTCTCTGCAAAAGGCGACTGGTATGAAATCAAACTGTCAAACGGCGATTCCGCCTATGTGGCAAACTGGGTCGTTCAGACCGCTGACCAGTCTGGCTCAGCCGGAGATTCGAAAAGCGCAGCACCGCCTTTGGCAAAGCGGTCAAGCGCGAGCGGCACAATCAAAAATAAAACGGTTGTCATCGATGCCGGACACGGAGGACATGACAGCGGGACAATCGGAACGCGGGGGACGCTCGAAAAACGGCTGACCATCAAAACAGCAACGCTTCTTGCCGCAAAACTGAGAGCCGATGGCGTCAACGTCTATATGACGCGGAATGACGATTCTTTCGTCAGCCTTCAGTCGCGGGTCGCGACCTCTCATTATCGAAACGCCGACGCTTTTATCAGCATTCATTATGATAGTTTTCCAAACGCGTCCGTAAGGGGAAATACCGCCTATTACTACAGCCCGTCAAAAGACCGGAAGCTCGCAGCAGACGTGCAGTCCGAGATCGAAAAGCACTCGCCTCTGCCAAGCCGCGGCGTATTATTCGGGGACTACTTCGTATTAAGAGAAAATAAACAGGCCGCCGCATTGTTTGAACTCGGCTACTTGAGCCATCCTCAAGAAGAAGCGGTTGTCAGCACGAACGCTTATAGAGAAAGAGTGACAGACGGCATTAGAAGCGGCTTAGAAAACTATTTTAACTAATAAAAAAGCTCCCAAATGGGAGCTTTTTTATGCTTTCGAATCCATAATAAAGGTGACGGGACCCGAATTTGTCAGCTTGACATCCATCATTTCGCCAAATCTTCCCGTTTCGACAGCAACGCCTTTTGCGCGAAGCATGCTGTTCCACTCCTCGTATAATTGAAGCGCCTGATCGGGCTTTGCCGCTTTTGTAAAATTCGGCCGTCTTCCTTTTTTCGTGTCGCCGTACAAGGTAAACTGAGAAACCGATAAAACGGAGCCTCCGACATCTAAAAGCGACAGGTTCATCTTTTCGCCTTCATCTTCAAAAATCCGCAGATTGACTAGCTTTTCCGCCAAATATGCGGCATCTTCGCTCGTATCCTCATGCGTCACGCCGACAAGCACCATCAAGCCGAGGCCGATTTGACCGACAGTCTCGCCTCCTACCGAAACGCTTGCATCTGTGACGCGCTGAACAACTAATCTCATGACGCTTTTCCTCCTAATTCATCACCCTGCGCACGGAGTAGATATCTTTGATCTGTTTGATCCGTTCAACCACTTTATGCAAATGATTAATATTTTGAATGAAGATGGCCATATGGATCGTCGCCACTTTATTGCGGTCCGATTTACCTGACACAGATGAAATATTTGTTTTTGTCTCATTAACGGCCTGAAGAACTTCATTAAGAAGGCCGCGGCGGTCATAGCCGAGAATTTCGATTTCGACGTTATATTCTTTTCTCCGCTGCGTCTGCGGCTCATGCTCCCATTCTACTTGAATCAGCCGGTCGAGCGCTTCATTTGTTAAAACATTCGGGCAGTCCTCGCGATGGACGGATACACCACGGCCTTTTGTAATGAATCCGACGATCGGATCTCCCGGAACGGGGTTGCAGCATTTTGACAGTCTGATCAGAAGGTTGTCAACGCCTTTGACGCGAACACCCGCTTCGCGTTTTTTCCCTTGGTAAGGTTTCGGTTCAGGTGTTACATCTTGAACGCTTTTCACCTGTTCTTCCTGATCTCTGATTTTCCGTTCTTTTTCCGTCAGACGGTTTGCAACTTGAGCAGCTGTAATGCCGTTATAGCCGACTGCGGCATACATGTCTTCTTCATTGGCAAAATTGAACTTGTCGGCGACTTTCTGCAGATTCTCGACTGTTAAGACGTCCTTCACTTCAAAGTCCAGGTTTTTAATTTCTTTTTCAACCAGTTCTCTGCCTTTTTCGACATTTTCCTCTCTGCGCTGCTTTTTAAAGAACTGGCGGATTTTATGCTTAGCCTGAGATGTCTGCGCAAGGTTGATCCAGTCCTGGCTCGGACCGTACGAATGCTTGGATGTCAGAATTTCTACGATATCCCCTGTGCGCAGCTTGTAATCAAGCGTGACCATTTTTCCGTTTACTTTCGCCCCGATCGTTTTATTGCCTATTTCTGAATGGATCCGGTACGAAAAGTCGATCGGCACAGAGCCTGACGGCAATTCAATGACGTCCCCTTTCGGCGTAAAAACGAACACCATGTCGGAAAACAAATCGATTTTTAGAGATTCCATAAATTCTTCGGCATCGCTCGACTCATTTTGAAATTCCAAAATTTCGCGGAACCAGGAAAGCTTTTTATCAAAGCTTGAATCTTCATTGACATTTTTGCCTTCTTTGTAAGCCCAGTGGGCCGCGATTCCGTATTCCGCAATTTCGTGCATTTCAAACGTCCTGATCTGGACTTCCAGCGGATCCCCCTTCGGCCCGATGACGGTGGTGTGGAGGGACTGGTACATGTTCGGCTTCGGCATTGCGATATAGTCTTTAAATCTGCCCGGCATCGGCTTCCAGCATGTATGAATGATGCCTAGAACCGCGTAGCAGTCCTTGATGCTGTTGACGAGGATCCGGACTGCGAGCAAGTCGTAAATTTCATTGAATTGCTTGTTTTGCATCGCCATCTTTCTGTAGATGCTGTAAATATGCTTCGGCCGGCCGGAAAAGTCCGCTTTAATATTGACCTCTTCGACGCGGCTTTTCACTTCGTTTACGACCTCTTCGACGTACAATTCCCTTTCGGCCCGCTTTTTCTTCATCAAATTGACGATCCGGTAATATTGCTGTGGATTTAAATAGCGTAAAGCGGTATCCTCAAGCTCCCACTTTATTTTTGAAATCCCAAGGCGATGAGCCAGCGGAGCAAATATTTCAAGCGTCTCATTTGAAATTCTGCGCTGCTTTTCCTGCGGCAGGTGCTTCAAGGTTCTCATGTTGTGAAGACGGTCCGCCAGCTTGATCAAAATGACGCGGATGTCCTGAGCCATAGCCACAAACATTTTCCGATGATTTTCTGCCTGCTGTTCTTCCTGTGATTTATATTTAATTTTCCCAAGCTTCGTGACGCCGTCGACAAGCATCGCAACTTCTTCGTTGAATGCTTCCTTTAA
This sequence comes from Bacillus sp. FSL W7-1354, assembly GCF_038002405.1. Lineage (NCBI taxonomy): Bacteria > Bacillati > Bacillota > Bacilli > Caryophanales > Bacillaceae > Bacillus > Bacillus sp. FSL W7-1354. Next base: position 1,952,540 of record NZ_JBBOCL010000001.1, read on the forward strand.
ATCTTCAAGCGTTACGCTCGTATCTTCCACCACATCATGGAGAAATCCTCCCGCTATTGTGGCGGGGTCCATTTCCAAATCGACGAGGATACCCGCGACCTGGATCGGATGGATAATATAAGGCTCGCCCGATTTGCGGTATTGTTCGCGATGTGCGTCTTCCGCGTACTGATAAGCCTTTTTTATAAAAGCAACATGTTCATCGGAAAGGTAACTTTTCGCCTTCTCAATGACTTGCTCAGCGGTTAATACTTGTTCGTTCGCCATGGAATCACCTTTTTTATAATTGAAAACTGTATTGTAATTATTATCAAGAAAAATGTCACAGATGTAAAGAGAAGAAATTCAAAAGGACTTTTGCCGGCCCCGGAATACTATATGAATAGGAAAAAAAGCACCCGCTTTTTATGAGTGCTTTTTATAGTATAAAATTTGTTTAGTATTGCATCAAGGTTAAAATATCATATCCGTCCAGTTTATTTCTTCCTTCAAGATATGTCAGTTCGATCAGGAAAGCGATTCCGGCTACGACGCCGCCGAGCTCTTCAACCAGCTTGATCGTTGCTTCGATCGTCCCGCCGGTTGCAAGCAGGTCGTCAGTGATCAAGACGCGCTGCCCCGGTTTAATGGCATCTTTATGGATGGTCAGGACATCTTTTCCATATTCCAATCCGTAGTCGACTTTGATGACTTCACGCGGCAGTTTGCCTTCTTTGCGGACAGGCGCAAATCCTACCCCAAGCGAATATGCGACAGGGCAGCCGATGATAAATCCTCTCGCTTCAGGTCCCACGACAAGATCGATCTCTTTTTCTTTCGCATACGTTACAATTTGATCTGTCGCGTAGCGATAGACGTCGCCTTTGTCCATCAATGTTGTAATATCTTTAAATTGTACGCCTTCCTTCGGGTAGTCCGGCACAATTGTCACATACTTCTTCAAATCCATCTGTCTTCATGTCCTCCTCATACTTTATAAGCGACGGCGTTTTCCGCCATCCGCTTATCCAGCCACTGTTTAAGCTCATCCGCCGAAGAATAAATGAGCTTTTGCTCCAATTCAATCAGGCGCTGTTTTTCCCGGTAGGTTTCAGAATCTGTCAGATCGCGCTTTTCGGCATGATAAACAACAGATAAAACACCATTCTCTATTGTAACAAAACCGAGCTCAAAAAACACCTTTGTCATAAAATCAATTGTGTCTTTTGTCCAGCCTTTATGTCTGGCAAGCTCCCCGCCGTATTTCGGCAAGTCAAAAGAACCTCTTTTCAGGAGGAAAGCATAGTACCATTTAAAATATTCCCTAGTTGGAAATGTTGAGAAAAAATGTTCGTCTGATTGATAAAAAATCAGATAAATGCGCTCCAGTTTTTTGCCTTTTATCACTTGGTCAAAGATGTCGAGCGACGGCGGAATATCTATAAATACCGCATAGCGGCTCTCAAGGACGAGACGCTCTGCATCTTCAGAACCGCTGATGACGGTCAGCTCTTCTTCAAGGCCTGTCCCCGCAAGCTTCGCTTTGGTTTCCTCACGGAAGCAGATGCACACCCGTTTCGCAGGATCCAGCTGCAATATTTTTTCTTCCCATGACCGTTTTCCCCGCAGATCAAACAGCTGCCATTCATTGACGGCCGCATCTTTGATCATCAGCTGCGGTTTTTTTCTGTTATTCCACTCGTTAATCGACAGTTCCCCGACAATCGAGATCTTTGCTCCAGGAACGATTCCGTCTTCGATGGCGCCTTTATAAAATCCGATGCAATCAAGCTTGTTCTCGCCGTCTGCCAGCACAAGCTTCAAGTGATTCTTGTTGGCGCCGATTTTCCTGGAATCATCAATTTTAACGTCGCTGACAAGGACGAAGGGCTTCGGATTTCCCGTGCCGAACGGCGCCAGCATGTTCATTTCGGCAATGCTGTCAACCGTGATATCTTCGAGCCGGCAGCACAAATCGACGTCTTGAACGGGAATAAAATCTTCCTCGGTCAGAACCGCTTCAGCCTGACGGTTGATTCTCTCCCTTAGTGCCGAAACATCTTCCAGGTTGAGCGTCATTCCGGCTGCCATCGGGTGCCCGCCGAAGTGCGGGAGAATATCCCGGCACTCCGAGAGATTTTGAAATAAATCAAATCCTTTGATGCTGCGCGCAGATCCTTTGGCAATGCCTTTTTCTTCATCGATACCGAGAACGATGGCGGGCCTGTAATACCGCTCGACAAGCTTTGAAGCCACGATTCCGACGACACCGGGATTCCAGCCCGGCCGCGCCGCGACGATCACCGGCCGGTCAAGCCCTTCCTCCTCGATCATCTGAACGGCTTCCTCTGTCATCTGATTGACGATTTTTTGGCGCTCCTTGTTCAAGGCGTTGATATCTTCGGCCAGCTCTTCCGCTTCTGTTTCGTCTTTTGTGTTCAGGAGGTAAACGGCCGGGTCAGCCTGTTCAATTCTGCCGACCGCGTTTAAGCGGGGCGCAATTTGAAAACCGATGGTCTCTTCATCCGCACTATGTATCTCCGCTCCGGCAATTTTGGTCAGCGCCTTTAATCCGGGGCGCTTCGTTCTCCTGAACTGTTCCATGCCGCGCTTGGCAATCTGCCTGTTTTCATCATGAAGCGGCACAAGGTCGGCAATCGTGCCGATCGCACAAAGGTCGAGCAAATCTTCCGGGAGTTCTCCGTTCAAAGCGTGGGCTAGCTTAAATGCGACACCGACGCCGGCAAGCTCTTTAAATGGATAGCCGCAGCCCGGCTGCTTCGGATGAATGATCGCATAGGCATCCGGCAAAACGGGTCCCGGCTCATGGTGATCCGTAATGATCAAATCGACGCCAAGCTCTTTAGCGACTTCAGCTTCATGAACGGCGGCAATGCCTGTATCAACTGTGATGATCAATGAATAGCCTGATTCTTTGATCCCGCGAAAGGCCGCTTCGTTCGGGCCGTACCCTTCTTTAAAGCGGTCAGGTATATAAAAATCGGCTTGTGCTGAACATTTTTTCAACATTTGCAAAAGGACAGTCGTGCTTGTCACACCGTCCGCATCATAATCGCCGTAAATCATAATCTTTTCTTGATCTGAAATTGCCTGTTTGATTCGCTGTACAGCTTTTTCCATATCTTTCAGCAGATAAGGATCGTGAAAAACTGCATCCTTGCCATTTAAAAATGAAGATGCTTTGTCGGCTGTATCGTAACCTCTCATGACAAGCAATGAGGCGGCAAGGGGAGTAATGCCTAATCTTCCGGCGAGCTGCTCCACCTTTTCTTTGTCGGGCGTTTGCACGTCCCAACGCATTTTTGACGCTAACATAAATTCACCCCTCAACCACACTATTATACTAGAGCAGCATGAGGGGATTCAATTTATTTCGTGCAATCTTTCTAGTCTTTCTGATTTTCAGGGGCCGCCGATTTGGCTTCAAGTTCAGGATACTTTACCCGTTCTTCTCTCTTGAGCGCCTTCAGCTCTTTTTTCAGCCGCATGATCTGGAAAGCGCCGGCCGAGCCGATAATGAGCGCCCCCATCAATACCGATACCAAAATGACCAGGATCAAAGGCCATTCTGCCGTTCCAAAAAGAAAATCAACCTTCACCGGTTCAACATTAATGACCGCGAAAACAGCAACAATTAATGTAAAAATAAGTGCAGAGATTAACGTCCATTGTTTGTTCACCATACCCACTCCAATTCACGCAATATTCAAACATCTCGTTCCGATGCGGTCAACTTTTCTTTCATCAGCCGAGTTAATTCATTTCTTTCCCCGGAAATAACCATGGTGTCACCTTCACTTATCACCGTTTCCGAACCCGGATTCAAAATTTTGCCGCGGTCTTTTTTCACTACAGCTATCACTGTTACATGATAGTGTTCGCCGATACCCAAGGCTCCAATCGTCTCCTGGTCGGCCAGTGAACCGGACTCTATTTTAAACCACTCAATCATAAGCTTATCAAGCGCAGCCTCCACAGATTCCAAAGCTTTTGGTTTATATGCCATTCCGCCAAGTATCGCTGATATTTGCCTGGCTTCATCATCATCAAAACGAATATTAGACACACATTCCTCATCATCATTTTCATGAAAATGATACAGTTCTCTTGTCCCGTCTTCATGGAGAATGATTGTGATCTTATCCGCACTCCGCGTAAATATTTCGATCTTTTTTCCGATGCCTGGGAGTTCGGACTCGCGCATCCTCATAAAAAACCTCCTTATAACAAAGATCCTTTATAAATGGCTTTAACACGCACATTTTTTAGAGTTCAGTCATTATAGCAAAAGACTTCTTGAAGTTCAATCTCAGGATTCAAACAATGTTAAAGGCTGCCCAGCAGTGCGGGCAGCCTGGATAGTTAATTTTCTCCTTGCTTTTGTATAGGCTTTTTAAACTCCCGGCCTTTCCAAACAAGCCATAATTGAGCCGCGATGTAGAGCGATGAATACACTCCACTCAAAAGCCCCACTAACAGCGCAACAGAGAAGTTTGTAATCGATGCAGCTCCGAAGATTAAGAGCGCAATGACGACAATGACGACCGTAAGCACCGTATTAATTGAACGTGTGAATGTTTGCTGCAAGCTTAAATTCACAATATGCGACAAGTCGCTGAAGGTTTTCGGTTTGCGCTTTTTCAAATGCTCCCTGATCCTGTCAAATGTGACGATCGTATCATTTATCGAATAGCCGATGATCGTCAGCACGGCGGCAATGAAGGTAATATCAACCTCAAGCCTTGTGAGACTGAAGACGGCAATGATGAAGAACGCATCATACAGCAATGAAGCGATAGCCGCAACCGCCATCTTGTATTCAAAGCGGATCGATACATACAAAATGAGGCCGATCGACGCGATGATCACCGCATAGAACGCGTTTCTCGCCAGCTCTTTACCAACGGTCGGCGAGACGGTGCTGACATTTGGTTCGCTGCCGTATTTTTCTTTAAAATAATTTTTCACTTCAGCTATTTTTTTCTGATTCGGAACGCCGACAAACCTGGCGACTCCGTGATTATTTTTTTCGCCTGAGAGAACGATCGAGTCCGGCTCCAGCCCGACCTGGTCAAAATCCTTTTCAAGCTCCTGGGCTGTAAGCTTATGATTGCTTTGAACTTCGATTCTCGCTCCGCTTGAGAAATCGATGCCGAGATTCAGCTTAAACACAAGCAAGACGATAAGACCAGCGGCCAGAAGAACGCCCGAAAATGCAAAGAACCATTTACGCTTGCCGACAAAATCCCATTTGGTAAACGGAGTCGGAGGCTCAGTATTTTCGTCTGTCTTGCTGATGTCCAGGATGTCTTTTTTGCGCACTCCAAACCAGCCTTTTTTCCGGTCAAGCCAGCGGCTTTCGACCAGCAGGCCGAGCAGGAAGCGCGACAGGAAGACAGCTGTAACAAAGCTTGTCAAAATGGATAGGATCAGCATGGTCGCGAAGCCTTTGACAGAGCTCGTACCAAATATGAAAAGCACGATTCCGGCAAGCATCGTCGTAATATTGGCATCAAAGATCGTTGCAAATGATCTTCTGTTTCCTGCTTTAAAAGCCGAGCGGACCGATTTGCCGAGCTTCAGCTCTTCTTTTATGCGTTCGTACGTAATGATGTTGGCGTCAACCGCCATCCCGACGCCCAATATAAGAGCCGCGATCCCCGGAAGGGTCAGAACCGCATTCATCCAGTCAAAGATCTGCAGTGTAATGTAGATATAGACAGAAAGCGTAATGACCGCGATAAAACCAGGCAAGCGATAGTAAAGAAGCATAAATAAGAAAATAATAGCAATACCGACGATTCCCGCAAACACGGTATCATTCAAAGCCTGCTCCCCAAACTGCGCGCCGACGGATGTCGAATACTTTTCAACGAGTTTGACAGGAAGAGCTCCCGCATTTAAAATGCTCGCCATATCTTTTGCTTCCTGAATCGTAAAGTTTCCTTCAATCATCACGTCTGACGTGTTCAGCACTTGGCTGACATTCGGAGCGGAGATGTATTTATGATCCGCTTTTTGCGATTCTTTTTTAAAGGAGTCGCCTTTTTTGTAATCAAGCCAGATGACGAGCTGGTTGTTCGGCTTCATATCGAGCACTTTCTTTGTCACTTCGCCAAATTTATCGGCATCCTTCAGCTTGATCGTCACGATCGGCTCATTTGTGTCCTGCTTGAACGACTGTTTAGCGCCGTTTTCGACAAGATCTGAACCGTTCAAAAGCTCTTTGTCATTCGTATCCCTGAACGTAAGCTGAGCCTGTGTGGATAAGATTTCCCGCGCCCTGCTCTGGTTGTCGACGCCGGCAAGCTGAACCCTGATCCGGTTGTTTCCTTCGATTTGGATGTTCGGTTCGCTGACGCCCAACACATTCGCCCGGCGGTTCAGCGCTTCAACCGTACTGATGAGGGCGTCCCTGTCAATTTTGTCGCCCTGTTTGGCAGGCTGGACTTCATACAGAACCTCAAAACCGCCCTGAAGGTCAAGGCCGAGGCTGATGCTGTCTGCAGCCGGCTTCGTGAACATTCCCAGTCCCGTACCGATCAAGAGAACGGTAAGGAAAAACGCAATCAAGCGTCCTTTTTTCATTATGTATTTCCTCCTTAAATCAACCAAAATCTACGGCTACCTCAGCAGCTCATCGAGCATATTCTGCCCTTCTTTGCTGTCGAGTAAATTAGACGTTTTAAATGATTCTACGGTTGCATAGTTCATAAATTCGCCAATTTTCACAGATAAAATATCACCGGCGAGCTGGTGAATTTGAACATCCTTCTTTTTCTTCCATTTCTTATTCAATAAGTATGACCACAATTCCTCTATTTCAATATCGTCATAACCGAGTATCCTGAACTCTTCCGTCTTGCTGTGAAGAAAGGGTTTTAAATGATCCTTGTACAGATCAGCCGGATGTTTGCCCATGCCAAAGCCACGCTCCTTTCACATTTTTTCAGAGAGACTTGTCATGCTTGGACGATGTATGCGCATATCTTATTGTATATGATTAAAGGTTGTTTGAGAAGGCAGGGGACTCTAGAAATGACGAAGCAGACGTTTTTAAAAGGAACGCTCATTTTAATAGCGGCAGGTTTGATTACGAGAATGCTCGGCTTTATCAACCGGATTGTCATCGCAAGGTTCATCGGAGGTGAAGGTGTCGGGCTTTATATGATGGCGGCTCCGACTTTTTTTCTGGCGGTCACCCTCACCCAGTTCGGCCTACCTGTCGCCATCAGCAAGTTGGTCGCTGAAGCGGAAGCGCGCGGAGACCACAGAAAGACAAAGCAGATTTTAGTGATGTCTCTTGCAATTACCGGGACGCTCAGCGCCGTCATTACTCCGGTGTTTCTCATCTACGCCCCGCTGATGGCCGACACGCTGCTCACAGACAAAAGAACGCTTTATCCGCTTTTGGCGGTTACACCGGTCGTTCCGATCATTGCTGTTTCCAGCGTGCTGAGGGGCTATTTTCAAGGAAAGCAAAATATGAGGCCGCTTGCCGTGTCCCAGGTTCTCGAACAAATTGTCCGGATATCGCTTGTCGCCGTATGCACGACGGCATTCCTTCCGCTCGGCATCGAATATGCGGCTGCGGGCGCGATGCTGTCATCCGTGTTTGGCGAGTTGGCTTCACTCCTTTATTTGTTCGTCGCCTTTAAATACAAAAAGAAAATCCGCATCAGAAAACGTTTTTTCCAATCGCTGAAATCTGGACGAACCACGTTTTTCGAGCTGATGAGCGTCTCGCTCCCAACAACGGGCAGCCGTTTTATCGGCAACCTGTCATGGTTTTTTGAACCGATTGTCGTAGCGCAAAGCCTTGCAATAGCAGGGGTCGCCGCTTCCGCCGCAACGAGCCAGTACGGAGAGTTGACCGGCTTTGCCCTGACGCTTCTCACCCTCCCGAGCTTTATCACATATTCTCTGTCTACGGCGCTCGTTCCAGCCATCAGCGAAGGAATCGAACAGAAAAAAATGCAAGTCGTGGAATACAGGCTTGAGCAGGCGATGAGGCTTTGCCTTTTAAGCGGCGGAATATCGGCGGTCATTTTGTTTTCGTACGCAGATGAGCTGGTCAGCGTGATGTACGGGTCGTCAAATGCTGCGATTTATGTGAAAATCATGGCTCCATTCTTTTTATTTTACTATTTCCAAGGTCCGCTGCAGGCCGTCCTGCAGGCTTTAAACCTGGCCGGCGCGGCAATGATGAACAGCCTGGTCGGCGCCGTTGTGAAAACAGGTCTCATTTTTGTTCTCGCTTCACGGCCTTCGCTTGGCATTATGGGGGCTGCGCTGGCGATTTTGACGGGGATCATCCTCGTCACCCTGCTGCACGCCGCAACCGTCAGCAAAGTGCTTCCCATCAGCATTAACCTGAAAGAATATATCGTATCCTTCGGCGTCATTTTGATATCAGGGTGGGGAAGCCTTCTGATGAAAGAACACCTTTTTTTAGACCAGTCCGAGCCGATGCGCCTGCTTTTGTGTGTCGCGGTTACAAGCTTTCTTTACGTCTTCCTTCTGGTCGCCTTCAAGCTGGTCAAAAAAGAAGAAATCCAGCGGTTTCCGCTGTTCGGCCGCTGGATTTCGTAAGCTCTCGCTTTAAGGTTTAAATTCATCCTTTATGTCAATAAAAAAAGAACCTTTATTATATGTGCAATAAGAAATTTTGGAAAGATCGCGGTGTCCTCTTTTTTCAAGCTTTTGCTCAAGCCACTCCCGGTCTTTCCCGATCTTTTCTAATTGTTCTTTTTGAACCATTCCGTCAACAATCAACGGCAGTTCGATCATTTTGTTTGGCCCGTCTTTTGTAAACACTGAAAGCTTCCCGGTCGGCTCCAAAATCGCATATGAAACATCCCCGATTCGTTCCACATTCTTATCTCTCAGCTGTGTCATCAAATCATCGTAATTATAGCGCTGTGTCCTCATGGCGTGTTCATCAATTTTTCCGCGGTCTATGATAATCGTCGGTTTCCCATCGAGAAGCCGGCGGATTTTTTGATTTTTCAATGACAGATATGCAAATATAACCTGGATCAGCGTCAAAACGAGAATTGGAATGATCGTATGGAGAAGGTGGTCATCGAGATTTTCAATGGCCAAAACCGCAATTTCGGCCATCATAATAAAAACGACAAGATCCAATATGCTCAGCTCGCCTATTTCCCTCTTTCCCATCAAGCGAAACAAAATAAAGATGATGAAATACAAAACGACCGTCCGAAACGTAAGAGCTAAAATTTCATCCATTACCGCCCGCCTCCTTCCGCCTATCATGATCATAAACATAGCCTTTGTAAAATTGAGGCTTTTATGTATAAAAGGTCGGGGGAGCTAGTCTATTTGCCAAACGTGCAGAATACATTTAAAAAGACGAGCCCGTCTATATTGAAAGGAGGATCGTGATGAACGAACCAAAACAAGTCGGCAAAGGGATTTTATACAGCTTGGCGGTTATTTTCGCTTTGATGTTTGCGGGAAGCCTGGTCATTTCGCTGCTCCTCACCTTCACATCATTAACCGAAAGTTCATTCAGCTGGTTTATTACCGCCATCTCTTTTATTACCTTGTTCATCGGCGGTTTTATTGCGGGAGGCAAATCGAAGGAAAAAGGGTGGCTGAGCGGAGGGTTGACAGCGCTTTGCTTCTCTCTTACGGTGCTTTTGTTTCAATATCTCGGCTTTGGCGAAGCCTTCAATTTGAAGCAGCTGCTCTATCATTCCGGTTTTTTGGGAGTCAGCATGCTGGGCGGGATTTTCGGGGTCAATCTGCAGGGGAGCCGTGCATAAAGACAGCAAAAAGGGAGCGGATGACCGCTCCCTTTTCTCATGCCCATCAGGCTTCTTTTATGCCATGTCACATCAGGAACAACTGCGGCTTCATCAAGACATAAGGAACGGCGCTAGCGCCGTTTTCACGTCCTACGACAGTCTGATTTCCGATGCTTATGTATCAGCCTTTCGGCTATTCTGCTGACGCCTCTCTGATCGCGCGGCGGTCGAATATCAGACGGGTATTGTCGCCTGTTTTGATGACAACCTTGCTTTCGTCAATTGAATCAACGATGCCGTGCAGGCCGCCGATCGTTACGACCTTATCTCCTTTTTTCAGCTCCTCCTGCATCTGGCGGACAGCCTTCTGCTGCTTTTGCTGCGGACGGATCAAAAGGAAATAAAGAACCGCAAACATTAAAATAATCGGAAGTAATGTTCCAAGCATCTCCATTATTTTTTCACCCCTTTCAAATGGCTTTATCGCTTTCTTCGTTTATGTGTCAGAAACTTTTAGCATTTGGTTTATTAAAACCGTAGCGCTCAAAAAACTCTTCCCGGAAATCACCTAAACGATCTTCACGAATGGCATCTCTGACTTGCCCCATTAATTTTAACAGAAAATAAAGATTATGATAAGAAGTTAAACGAATTCCAAACGTTTCGTTACAGCGGATTAAATGTCTGATATAAGCGCGCGAGTAATTGCGGCACGTATAGCAGTCGCACTGCTCGTCGATCGGTCTGAAATCTCTTTCATATTTGGCATTTTTCACGACGAGACGCCCTTCGCTCGTCATGAGCGTACCGTTTCTCGCTATCCTTGTCGGCAGCACGCAATCGAACATATCCACTCCGCGGATGGCTCCGTCAATCAGAGAGTCCGGTGAGCCGACCCCCATTAAATAGCGCGGTTTATCCGCAGGAAGCAGCGGAGTTGTAAACTCCAGCACACGGTTCATCACGTCTTTCGGCTCTCCGACGGATAGTCCACCTATAGCATATCCCGGAAAATCCAGTGAAATCAAGTCTTTCGCACTTTGTTTTCTCAAGTTTTCGTACTCTCCGCCTTGAACGATTCCGAAAAGCCCTTGCTCGTCAGGGCGTTTGTGAGCTTTCAGGCACCTTTCCGCCCAGCGGCTCGTCCGCTCAACAGACCTCTTCATATAATCGTACTCTGCCGGGTACGGCGGGCATTCGTCAAACGCCATCATAATATCTGATCCGAGGGCGTTTTGGATGTCCATCGCTTTTTCAGGAGATAAAAACAGCTTGTCTCCGTTTAAATGATTGCGGAAATGAACGCCTTCCTCTTCGATTTTGCGGAACTCGCTCAGGGAAAACACCTGAAAGCCGCCTGAATCCGTCAAAATGGCGCGGTCCCAATTCATAAACTGATGAAGGCCCCCCGCCTCTTTGACGATGTCATGGCCCGGTCTCAGCCAAAGGTGGTACGTATTGCTTAAAATAATGCCTGCACCCATTTCTTTCAGCTCTTCCGGCGCCATCGTTTTAACGGTGGCGAGCGTTCCTACGGGCATAAACACCGGCGTTTCAAATGAGCCGTGCGGGGTGTGCACTCTCCCCAGCCTTGCTCCTGTTTGTTTACATGCTTTTATGAACTCATAGCGTATCGGTTGCTGCGACAAATTATGAGCCCTCCAATCTTTTTGAATTTTATTTGATCAACATGGCATCTCCGAAGCTGAAGAAGCGGTATTCGTGTTCCACTGCGGTGCGGTAGGCAGAAAGCACATGCTCTCTGCCTGCGAGCGCGCTGACAAGCATAATGAGGGACGATTTCGGAAGATGAAAATTGGTAATCATCCCGTCAATCGCCCGGAATGTGTAGCCTGGATAAATAAAAATCGATGTCCAGCCTCTCGCTTCCCGGAAGCGGCCGTCATGTTCGGAAGCGATGGTCTCAAGCGTCCTCGTCGATGTCGTGCCGACGGAAATGATTTTTCCGCCTTCCTGTCTGACGCGGTTTAACAATGCTGCCGTTTCTTCCGACATTTCATAAAACTCGGCATGCATATCGTGTTCCTCTACATTTTCCGCACTGACAGGCCGGAATGTCCCGAGCCCGACGTGAAGGGTAATAAACGCAATATGCACGCCTTTTTTCCTGAGCGCATCCAGAATCTCTTCCGTAAAATGCAGCCCGGCCGTCGGCGCAGCCGCCGATCCTTGTTTCTTTGAGTAAACCGTCTGATAGCGCTCTCTGTCATCGAGCTGTTCTTTAATATAAGGAGGCAGAGGCATTTCGCCGAGCGATTCGAGCACCTCGTAAAAAATTCCTTCATAGCGGAATTCAATTTTTCTTCCGCCGTGCTCGAGCTCTTCTGTGCAGACCGCCGTTAGACGGCCGTCTCCAAACGAAAGAACGGTTCCGCGCTTGACCCGCTTTGCGGGCTTGACAAGCGTTTCCCATACGTCCCCTTCCTCCTGTTTTAACAGAAGAACTTCAACCTTTGCGCCCGTCTCTTCCTTGACTCCGTACAAGCGGGCCGGTAGCACCCTCGTATCATTCAACACGATGCAATCGCCCGCGTTCAGAAAATCAATCACGTGCTTAAACGTGCTGTGAGTGATTTCTCCTGTTTTTTTATCCAGCACCATCAGCCTGGACGCATCCCGCTCTTTTAAAGGAACCTGTGCGATAAGGCGTTCAGGCAAGTCAAAATCGAATAATTCTACTTTCATCTTTTTTCACCTTACTCTATCTATAGACTTGAATGTCGCGTCATTTCATTCGTCCGAAAAACGAAAACACCACGGACAGAATGATGCTGATGACAATGCATGTAACAACCGGAAAGAAAAATGTCACGTTTCCCTTTTTTACAAAAATATCGCCGGGGAGCCTGCCGATGACTTGCATGAATAAACCGATGCCAAAAATGACGGCGCCCAGCACCATTAAAATCTTTGGAAATTCAGTCACGGTTCGGAACCTCCATTTTAAAGTGGCTGTATACATCAGGGGTTACGATGCGCCCCCGCGGCGTTCTTTGAATAAAACCGATTTGAAGAAGATACGGCTCATACACATCCTCGATCGTGTGAGACTCCTCACCGATGGTAGCCGAAATCGTATCGATGCCGACTGGACCGCCGCCAAATTTTTCGATCATGCCCATTAAAAGCTTGCGGTCGATATGATCAAGCCCGAGTTTATCAACCTGGAGGCGTTCAAGCGCATCCACCGCCACTTCCTCCGTGATGGAGCTGTTTCCAAGCACCTGGGCAAAATCTCTGACCCTCCTCAAAAGCCTGTTGGCAATCCGCGGCGTCCCTCTTGACCGTCTCGCGATTTCGAGAGCCGAGAGCGAATCGATGTCAACCTCAAACAGCTCCGCCGTTCTGATCACGATGTCTGAAAGCTCGTCACGCGTGTAATACTCAAGCCTTGACAGAACGCCGAACCTGTCCCTGAGAGGCGCGGTTAAAAGCCCGACCCTTGTGGTCGCGCCGACAAGGGTAAAAGGAGGAAGATCGAGCCTCACAGAACGCGCCGACGGCCCTTTACCGATCACGATATCAAGGCAGAAATCTTCCATCGCAGGATACAGCACCTCTTCGATCGAACGGTGCAGACGGTGGATCTCGTCAATAAATAAAACGTCACCTGGCTCCAGAGCCGTTAATATCGCCGCCAAATCGCCGGGGCGCTCGATCGCCGGACCTGACGTCGTTCTGAGATTGACTCCCATTTCGTTGGCGATGATCGCAGCGAGCGTCGTTTTTCCCAATCCCGGCGGCCCGTACAACAAGACATGGTCAAGCGTTTCTTCCCGCATTTTCGCAGCTTCAATGAATACCTTGAGGTTGTCTTTCACTTTTTCCTGGCCGATATACTGAGCCAGTCTTTGCGGACGCAGACTTTGCTCGATCGCTGATTCATGGTTGTCTAGTTCACTTGATACAAGCCGCTCATCCATGATATCACCTTACTTTAACAATTTTTGCAATGCTTTTTTAACGTATTGATCCGTCGAAAGCGCCTCTTCCTTTTTCAAATGAGGCTGGACTTTTTTAATTTCCCGGTCGGAATAGCCGAGCGCTCTTAATGCTTCAAGCGCCTCCTCAAGAGCCGTTTCCGCTTCATGAATTTGCTCCCGCTCTTCATGGTTAAACAGATCGGCCGCGATTTCAGGAACGGCGTCCGCAAGCTTCCCTTTCAGATCAAGGATGATCTGCCTTGCCGTTTTTTTGCCTACGCCGGGGAACTTGACGAGAAACGCTTCATCCTCATTCTCGATCGCTTCAATCACCGCTCCCGGATCGCCGGAAGCGAGGATCGCAAGCGCTCCTTTCGGGCCGATTCCCGTAACATTCAGCATTTTCGTAAACAGCATTTTTTCTTCCCTTGTCGAAAAGCCGTACAGCGCATTCGTATCTTCTCTTACATAATGGTATGTATAGATTGTTTCGTTGCTGTTTTTCTTATAAATAAACGGATTTGGCGTAAAGATCTGATAGCCGATCCCGCCGTTTTCAATGACAATATATTGGGGCGATACATAATCAATCGTCCCTTTTACGAATTCGATCAACGTTCATTCACCTCTTTGACTGCTCTTCATTGTAACACAAAACAGGCAAAGCTAGAATGAAAAAGTTAACATATGTTCGCTAAAAATGGCTTCTGTCTGCAGCTGAAAAAAGACATAACAGCGTCATGTCTTCATATCTTTTACATGATGTTGGCTTCCGGATGATTTTACGGCTTCAATGACATGTTCAAATTCCTTTTTCGTGCGGTATGGGATCCCTTTGCGCAAATCATCCACCATCCGGCTTTCCAGGCGCTTTATATCAATCTGAAAAAACGATTGAATCGGCTCTGATAATATGCCCGGGCGGCCGTGAAAAGTCGAAATCACGCCGTCTTCCGTCACTCCGATATAACCGTTTGTTTTGCTGAGGGGAGAAATGTCGTCCACCTGTTTGCGAAACAGAATAAACCCCTTTTTCTGATCGATGAGCTGCCACCCTTTATAAGCAGCTTTAAAGTCTTCCAGTGTTCGAGCGGCCTCTACTTTATTTTCGATTCCAACGTCCCCGTCCAGATAAACCTTTTCAAGCTGGATTTGAACTTTAGCCGGCTTTTCGGCCAGGGCCTCCAGGTGAAAGCTGAGCGCGGCCAGCAGACTTCCAATAAGCAATAAACCGATTTTGAACTTGCTTTGGCTGTTCATCAATATCACCTTCTTTTTTGCCTTAACGATCATATCCATAGTTTGACCAACGCTTTTAAAAATTAATCTAAAAAAGCAATTAGATGACAACCGGTTTACGAATGTTACATTTTTAAACCAATATGAAGAACTCAAAAGCATTTAAGGTGCAAAACCCCTCGTTCTCATGTATAAACAACATTATAGAGAGTTTTTCGTTTGACCAGCCCTTAAAAAGAAGGTGAGTTCGGCGTGAAAAAGGCGCAAACCTATGCAGAGGCCGTAAAGTATAATACGAAAAAAAAGTTCAATAAACTTATCCAAAAACCCGATGACTTAGAGTTGATCGGGAAAGGCAGGAGCGCATACGTTTTTAAGCTGACTGAAGAGGGCAGGGAAATGGCTCTTAAAGTCTTTTTTCCCGAATTTAAGAACATTGCCGCAAGGGAAGCGGAGATTTACAAAAAGCTTTCTGATTCGAATTATTATCCTGATATATATGAAACAGGGCCATCATATATTTTAATGGAGTATATTAAAGGATACACTTTTTATGAGTGTTTAAACAAAGGCATTCCGATCGATGATGACATGATCTGCGAGGTCGACCGCGCATTGAACGATGCGAAGCGGAAAGGATTGAATCCATCCGATATCCACCTCAGAAACCTGATACTGACGCCGGCTGGGACAATCAAAGTCATCGATGTGGCCAGGTTTTTGCAGACGAAAGAATGCAGACAGTGGGATGACTTAAAAACAGCCTATCAAACCATTTATAAAAAAAGCCGTTTCCCGCAAAGGCTTCCTAAGCTGTGGATGGAATTGATCGCTTATCTTTATAAAAAAAACTGGCTTCAGAAACAATGGGCCGCCAGAAAAAACAAATTTCACCCGTAATTTGAAACTTAAAGAAGGCGCGCCCGTATATGAAATAACCCCATTAAAGTCAGGAAGGGAGAAACAGCTGTTGAAGAAAAAGAAGAAACGAAATGATGATAAATGGGATTATCTTTATCTCGTTGATTTGCTTGAGCCGTTGTTTTATGTGCTGAGGCTGGCAGTAAGAGGACTTGCAAAAATCATAAATTAAACACTCGGGCTTTCGGGTGTTTTTTTTGATGGCCGAGTGATAAGACAAATACAAAACCCCTTCATTTGAAGGGGTTGCTTTTTAATGTTCTTTCAAATTTGCGAGCGGTACTTCCTGCTCGTTCTCCGGCTGGCCGAGCGGAAAAATTCTTGCGGTTTCATTTTGTTCGTTGACATGCTGAATATAAATCGGCCTGCCGTTATAAGTAACATCAACCATGTCGGGTGATTCGACGATTTCCTGGGCACGATGCGTATTCATGCTGACACCCTCCTTTTGCTTTTACTCATAATGTGTACACCCGGCTGCTTTCGTATTCCTTTTGAGCCGGTTTTCTTTCAAGGAGGGGTGATCTTCAGGCTCCCGTAATCAATGAATCTTTACGTACAAAGGCAGATCCGTGTGTCCCATTTCACGCACATAAACAAACAGATTGCCTTTGTGATGAATTTCGTGTCCGATCGCTAGCTGCAGCAGCTGTTCACCGGCTACTTTCCGTCCGAAGACGCCGGTCAAATCGACTTCACGATCCAATTCTTCATCCGTAAAAGATTCAAGCAGCTTTTTTGTTTTTTCTGTATACGTTTTGGCGAGCTCGCTCAGGCTTGACCCTGTTTCTTCCGGCTTCTTTTTAAAAGACTCTCCGTTTCCTTCTTTTGCCGCCGAAGCAAAGGCATAGAAAGATTGCAGCATATGCGTGACAAGTTCCTTCGCTGACATCGACGTTTCAGTCGGTTTGTAATCGAGATGTTTTTCATCAATCTTTTGAATCAGTTCTTCTGTCACCAGGCGGTGGGACATAAATTCCTGAACGATGCGGTCTTTTCGTTCCATTTTTTATTCCTCCTTCGTGTTTTAGCAGTTCATACACAGAATAACACGAGTTTCCATTTTCAGCATCTGTCCTGCAGCACCCTTCGGACCGCCTTGACATATTTGCGGAATGTTCTCGTTTTTGTTTCCTCCCTCTCTTTATAGGAAAAGTCTTCGAAAAACTCTTTCCTTTGAGCCGTGCTGATTTCAAGCTGCACGCTCATTCCTGACTGGCTTTCATTATTGATGTTTTCCTCGGCAGTTCCGGCAAATTTCCCGTCCACTTTGACCAATTCTGCGGAAAAGTCAGACTTTTTCAGAGATTTGACGATGGCTTTTGCCAGCTTTCTGTCCGTTCCTCCCACAAGCGTGTGCGGGCGGTCGCCGGAATAGCCGTGGAATGCGATGGTATAGCGGTGTTCTTTTATTTTCTGCAATGCCAGAGGCTCGTCAAAGTTTGTGCTTGTAATATGAAGATCCGAGTTGTTCTCATCCTTTTTTCCTTCGAATAAATAAGTTGAATAATCATCTTTGAAAGCTCTGACAAGCTCGCTTACTCCGCCTTCTATTCTTCCTCCATGAGGCGAAAAAATTAAACAGTCGCTTCCCGCTTTTTCGTGGTACTCAATGTCATAACCGCTTTTTTCGTGTTCCTGCAATTCCTTGAAATTCATGTATCTGTCCCCGGCCTGGATCTGAAAGTTCTCCCGGGTTGTTTTTTCGAACCACCTGTATGCGCCATTTATCATCACTGCTGCGATCACCAAGTAGATGAGTACTTTTTTCTTCATTGATTATTCCCCTTTTACACTACCTTTCGATTTCTAAGCATGTCCTCCAAGCCTCATTGTATTTTTGGCTTTTTTGTGACACAGTTATTTTACGCTTTAGACATGACGCGTTCAATTATGAATAAGTTTGATAAAAAATAAAAATTTAAATAAAATGATGCTTTTTCATTAGTTTAAAAGATCGATAAATTTTAAGAAAAAAATCTCATAAGAATAGGCGTCTCTTGTTGCACGACTTTCCCTACAGCCTATCCCGCTTGAGAATAAGGCATTCTATCAGAAACGGGGTATACGGTTTGATAAAAGTAACATCTGCGGGGTGCTGATGTTATATTTTCTTTTCATCCCCGTTCTGTTATCCTATTACCGACAATAAAAATGCAGGTGATAAAACATGGAAACAGAATATGAAACAAAAGGCTACGACCTGACAAAAGTTTATGATTACAATCAATATCCGGATGTCCGCCACGGACGGTGCGACAATTGCGATTACACCCTTTTTAAAAGCTCTGTAAAAAACGGGCAGTTTTTGCGTGAATGCCGGCGCTGCGGCATGAAAAAAAGCATTTAGCGTTACAGTACATTCTCATATGTATAAAAAAACTTGCCGACAAGGCTGAATGGAGCTTTGCCGGCAATACACGTCATGCTGTCAAATGCTTAAACATCTTTTTGATCTTTGTTTGTGACGATGCCGTTGATCGATTCACCGATCTTTCCGCTAAGATCAGCATTCAGGCTGTTGATATTTTGAATGTATTCGCTGATGATATTTTTGACCGCTTGATTCATCTCTGCATTTTCACTTTTTGTGAGGTCGGCCTCTCTCAGATCGATGCCGCTGTTTTTCTGAACCAGCTCATTGATGGATTGACCAAATCCCGTGATAAAGCTGTTGATTTTTTCGATGACTTGAGCGGTTTCCTGATCTTGCGCACCCGCGTCTATAGCCGTGAAAGGCTTCTCATTTTCGCGCTGTTCAGCCATTTATAGAACCTCCTCTCATGATGACAGATTCCTTCACAATATATGATGAAAAATCAAATCTTGATTCCGCAGCAGCTTGATACGGCTGCTAAATGGTTGAATGTATAAAAAAACGCCGCGAACCTGGTGCGGCGTCCTTTAATGAACGTTCGTATACACTTCCTGCACATCGTCATCATCTTCAAGTGCGTCAATGAGTTTTTCGACTTTTTCCTGAAGTGTTTCATCGACCTCTGCATAGGTTTGTGGAACCATTGTCATTTCGGCTGTCGCCGTTTCGTAGCCGCGCTCCTCCAAGTTTTTCTTTACTTCTTCAAACTGTTCGGGCTCTGTATAAATCTCGAACAGCTCTTCGCTCGTTTCTAGCTCCTCGGCACCGGCATCAATGACCTCAAGCATAAACTCCTCTTCATCTATCTCAAGATCTTCACGCTCGATTGCAATATATCCTTTCCGGTCGAACATATAAGAAACACATCCTGTTTCCCCCAAGCTGCCGCCGTTTTTGCTGAAAGCAGTTCTGACGTTTGTCGCCGTCCGGTTTTTATTATCTGTCAAACATTTGACCATGACAGCCACACCGCTTGGGCCGTAGCCCTCATACGTAATTTCCTCGTAGCTTTTTCCATCCTGGCTGCCGGAAGCTTTTTTGATGGCGCGGTCGATGTTGTCGTTTGGCATGTTTGCATTTTTGGCTTTATCGATAACGAGACGCAGACTTGCGTTAGATTCGGGATCGGGTCCCCCTTCTTTTGCGGCTACATATATTTCTTTGGCAAGCTTCATGAAAATTTTGCCGCGTTTAGCATCTTGGGCATTTTTTCTTCTCTGAATATTTTTCCATTTAGAATGGCCAGCCATATCTTTCTACCTCCAAAAAAATTCTCGTCTCTATGTACACTTTATACGGTTTTCCCCGTTTTTGTAAAGAAATCGGCCGAACGCTTACAAAAAAATTGCCGGGGCATCCCCGGCAATTCCCTGCTTATTGGTTGCGCAAGCGGTTCAAATTGTTATTCGTCGTGTCTCCGCGATCCCTAATGTTCTGAGGGTCGTCGTTCATTTCGCGCAGCCTTGTAAATGCGCCGTCGTCCTCGACAACTTGAACTGTCCGGTCTCCAGCAAACGTTTTGGCTGCTTTTCTAATTTGAGTTCTCTCATTATTTGTCAGCTGTTTATCTGACCGTACCGCGATGATGACCGTTTCATTCGTTACGACGGCCTGACTCTCGTCAACATAATTCAACTTGTTGACGCGTCCAGTGATATTCCTGGAGATTTTACGGTTTTCCGGTCTGTTATAGCCCGTGTCCGCCGTGTTCACCAAATGATTGTGATAATTCATGTCTCCCCGGCTGAAAGTTCCATCGCCTGTTGGAACGGGATTGCCGTTGCCCGCTCGATTGTTCACGTTCGTTGCACCGTTTCTCCCGTTCATGTTTTCAAGCATTTCTGTAACAGGACCGTCATTATCAAGACCGTTATTACGATCTGCATCATTTGAATAATATCCGATCGGACGCGTATTGTTTCCATTATCTATAGCGTCGTTCGTTCCGCAGGCAGATAGACCAGCTGTCAAAAGCAAAATACCCGAAAACACTTTCAGCTTGCTGTCCAATGGTAATACCCCCCGTGAAAACCGCTGAATTTGAGCATTGCGCTCTTTTTTAGGATGTGCGAGATGTGAAGAGTTACCCTTGACAGTTATAGACAGTCCCGTGAAAAAGCATGAAAGTGTTTATAGCGGCCCACAATAAAAAAGGAACGATAGATCATCGTCCCATTCCGAATCAGTCTTCTTCATCTTCCGGTCTGTTAAACATCTGTCCGCCTGCGGGCTGCTGTCCGTATCCGCCCATACCGTACGGAGCTCCCATTTGCGGCATCTGTCCATATGGCGCTGCACCCGGAAAACCTCCCGGGAATTGGCCTGGCCCGCACCCGCAGTCATCTTCTTTGCCGTGTGCCATATTGGGATCGTGTCCGACGTTTGGCGATGCATATCCCGGAAACGGCTGATAAGGCGCATATGCCGGAGCAGTCATCGGCTGATGATGATATCCGTGATGACCGGCATTGTCATGCCCCATGTTGTCATCACCGTCATATTCAGCAGGAGATACATAGCTAGGCTGAGGCATGTAAGGCATTTGAGCAGGATATGGATACCAAGGGTGGCATAAGCCCGATCCAGGCAGCACCGGTGAAACAGGAATCCAGCAGCCTCCAGGATAGAACGGATAAGGATGCGGATGGTGATGGTGATGATATCCGGCAGCAGCTACATTTGGCATGCCGTGAAACTGCTTATTTTCATCACCTGCTGCACCGACATTCGGCGGCTGCGGAACATTCGGATAATTGACATTTTCCATATGATTCTCCTCCTCATTTGTCCATGGATTATACATGTTGGGGCCTTTCTCTTGATGTTCATAAGGTTTTGGAGGTGCGTACGGCTGATGAAGCTGATTGACGCTTTGATACAAATTTGAAATGTCGCCTTCAGGCAAACTTGACTGCCCGATGTTCGGGACAGGCGGAACATAAGGAACCGAAGGCTTTTCTTTCGGTTTTATATCTTCAACATCAAGCTTACCTTTCGGTTTTTCTTTTGCAAATGGATGTTCCTGCTGTTTTTTCGGTAACTCTTTTCTCATATTGAGCTGTTCTTCTTTTTTGACCGGCACTCCCCCTGACGGTACTTTGATTTTCATGCCCGGCATGATCAAATCTGGATTGCTCAGCTGCGAATTCAGCTTTTTCAGTTCTTCAAAGTCCACTTCATATCTTTCCGCGATTTTTTCCAGAGAATCGCCCTTTTGGACAATATGAATTTTCAACGTTTTCCCCTCCTATGCAAAAACGTGAACGAACAGATGAGAATAACAAATATGCTTCTCCACAAATTTATGCGCATAGCGGAGGGGTTATGATAAAAACTTGTTCTCCAAACATTTAACGGATCGTTAACATCCGATTCAGCGCAAGAATGGCATCTTTTGCGATATCTTGATCAACTTTGATCACGCCTGTCAGTTCACCTTTGTCAATCTGCTCCAGCGACCACAGCAAATGCGGCATGTCGATTCTGTTCATTGTCAAACAAGGGCACATATCTGGATTAAGGGATTCGATTTGTTTATCAGGATGTTCTTGAATGATGCGCGAAACAAGGTTCATCTCTGTTCCAATCGCCCATTTGCTCCCCGGTTTTGCTTCATTAATCGTATCGATGATTTTTTTTGTAGACCCGCTGAAATCGCTGAGTGCGACGACTTCATGGGTGCATTCCGGATGAACGATAACATTAATGTCCGAATCCCGTTCTTTAACACTTTTGATATTCGCCGCGGTAAATTTTTCGTGAACAGAGCAATGCCCCTTCCACAAAATGATTTTTATGTCTTCATAATCGCCGTTATACTCAAGTTTTTCTGCGATGGGATCCCACACCGCCATTCTGCTGAGGGGAATGCCGAGGTCAAATGCCGTGTTTCGTCCCAAGTGCTGATCCGGAAGAAATAAAATTCTCTCCTTTTGCGATAGCGCCCATGTCAACATGCGGGCCGCATTTGAGGATGTCACGGACGCTCCCCCGTTTCTTCCTACAAAAGCTTTGATTTCCGCTGTCGAATTGACATATGTGAGGGGAATGATGGTATCGCCAAACAGCTCTGCAAGCTCTTCCCAGGCGCGATTCGTCTGCTGCATGTTGGCCATATCGGCCATCGAACAGCCTGCGCGCATGTCCGGCAAAACGACAATCTGTTCGTCGGAAGTAAGCATATCGGCTGTTTCTGCCATAAAATGTACGCCACAGAACACGATATATTCCGCTTTTTTATTTTTTTGGGCGACTTGCGCCAGCTGAAGCGAATCTCCCGTCGCGTCCGCAAATTGGATCACTTCGTCTTTTTGGTAGTGATGCCCCGGGATAAACAGCCTTTCTCCGAATTTCTTTTTGATATTCAAAATCCTTCCGGCCATTTCTTCTTCGGTCAATTCTTTATACAGCTCCGGCATCATGCCGGCGTTCCTGTCATGAATCAAGTTTAAAATAGACATCTGTCACCTCTCCAATCCCGCTTATTTTTTCAGATCGACATTCATGCTGATATCAAGGCTTTTCGCCGAATGGGTCAAGTAGCCCAATGAAATACAGTGCACCCCTGTTCCCCTGTATGCGGGGAGATTTTCAAATGAAATTCCGCCTGAAGCTTCCGTCATAATGCCTGCGGGTGTCATTTCCGCAAATGCTTTCACCTTGTCAGGAGGACAATTGTCAAACATAATGATATCGGCTTCAGCCTCAATCGCTTCTTGAAGCTCTTGTTCAGACTCGATCTCCACCTCGATTTTGACCATATGGCCGCACGCTGCCCGTGCTTTTTCAACCGCTTTTGAAATCGAGCCGCAGGCGGCAATGTGGTTGTCTTTAATCATGATGCCGCCGTCCAAACCAAAGCGGTGATTGCAGCCCCCGCCGGTTTTGACCGCGTATTTTTCAAGAATGCGCAGGCCCGGCGTCGTCTTTCTCGTATCGCAAATCGCGATATCCGGATCATTCAGCCTGATAACGGACTGCTTTGTTAAAGTGGCGATCCCCGACATTCTTTGAATGAGATTCAGCACGACCCGTTCGCCGGTCATGAGAGAAGCTGCACGGCCTTTGAGCCGCGCGATCGTTTCTCCTTTATGGACCGCTTCGCCATCTGTTTTCAGCATTTGCACGGCAATCGTTTCATCGAGCAGCCGAAAGCCTTCGAAAATTACTAATTCTCCTGCAAACCATCCGTCATCCTTCGCTGTGATGACCGCTTCGCATTGAAGATTGGCATCGAAAACGGCTTCAGAAGTGAAATCCCCCCAGCCGATATCTTCCTTGAAAAATTCTTTAAGCATGTTCCTAAGTATGAGCCGCTGCATATTTCACAATCCCTTCGTTTTGTCTTATCTTGATCCCGCCTTTTGTGTGAACGATTTGCTTGCCATGCCAGTTTTTATCATCAGGCGCCGGGCGATCCGAACGATAATGGCCGCCTCTGCTTTCTGTACGAAGCAATGCCGAGGCCGTCATCTGCTTGGCGGTCTGCCATAAATGAGCTAATTCAAGCTGTTCTTTTGTGATTTCTTTCACATTCACGATTTGAAAAGGCACTCGCTCAAGCCATTCTTTCGCCTTCGTCAATTCATCCTCCGTTCGCACGATCGCCACATGATCTGTCATGTGTTTTTGAATATCCTTCACATCTGTCAGGGGAACAGAATATGTCACATCCTCAGGCTGAGGAGATTGTCCTCTGACAGGCTCAGGTTTTTGATAAGCTTGTATCCGTTCCGCCGCTCTCCTTCCGAAGACGATGCATTCCAAGAGAGAATTGCTTGCCAGACGGTTGGCACCGTGAAAGCCGGTGCATGCAGCTTCCCCAATCACATAAAGGTGTGGAACCGCCGTTTCCCCCCATCTGTTCACAGAAACGCCCCCCATTAAAAAATGCATGCCCGGTGAAACCGGAAGCCGGCCTTCTTCAATGGAAATTCCGGCTTTTTCGCAAAGAGAGGAAATCGTAGGGAAGCGGCTTTTAAAGTCTGATATGCGGGTAATATCCAAAAATACGCTGCTTCCGCAGGCAAGCTTTTCGTGAATCGCACGAGATACGATGTCCCGCGGCGCTAAATCCTGCATGGGGTGAATCCCTTCCATCACCCGCTGGCCGTTTTCATCAACCAAGACAGCTCCTTCTCCGCGCACAGCTTCTGAAACAAGCCCGTGTGCGCGCCCGTCTTTGACGAGCAATGTAGGATGAAATTGAACGAATTCCAAATCTGCGAGCTCGGCTCCTGCCCGATATGCCAAAGAAATCGCATCGCTTGTCACAGAACGGTTATTCGTGTTGATTTGAAATAGATTTCCGCAGCCTCCTGCCGCCAGCACAACAAAATCGGCTTTCCTGAGAAAAGTCTTTCCCTGGCGGTCTTTCGTCCAGACGCCCGCACAGCGTCCGTCTTCCATCCATAAATCCGCCGCCGTTTCGTATTCTTTCAGTATGACGTGAGGACCGAGCCTTCCGATTAAGTGCCGGATCAGCGCCTGCCCCGTAGCGTCTCCCCCGGCATGCAAAATTCTGTTCATCGAATGTGCGCCTTCTTTGCCGAGGCTGAGCTTTCCGGATTCGTCAGTATCAAAAGGGAAATGCTGAAGAATCAGCTCATCAACAAGGCGCTGGCCGTCTTTAATGGCATCTTGAACCGCTTCGATTTGATTGTGGCCGCATCCGGCATATAATGTGTCGTCCGCATGAGCTGACCAGGAATCGCGAGGCAATACAGCCGAGGCAATTCCTCCCTGAGCGAGGGTTGAATTGCTGTCTTTTACAGATGCTTTTGTCATCACAATCACTTCATAAGACGGCGGAATGGATGCAGCAAAAGACAGCGCAGCGGCACCTGCTCCGACAACAATTATCGTCTGATGAGACATGTCGACCCCTCCTGTAAATTTACATGTGTCTTGACACCTATATTTACATATCGATAAAATAAACTCAAGTATTTTTTATAAAGAATGGGAGACGAGAGCCGTGATTTATCTTGATTATGCAGCGACGACACCGGCGGCAAAAGAAGCCTTGGACGCGTTTCAAAAACTGAGCACAGACGTGTACGGAAATTCGAGTAGTCTGCATGATGCAGGAGGGAAAGCCGAAAGTATTCTGCGCTACTGCCGCCAAAAGATGGCGGAACTTTTATCCGGGGAAGAAGAAGGCGTTTATTTTACGAGCGGCGGCACCGAAGCCAATTTTTTGGCGATTCACTCCATCTTAAATGGACTCCCCGCCGGAAAGCAGCGCTTTTTAATGACCGAAATGGAACATCAGTCGATCCACATTTTGAAGCGGCATCTTGAGATACTGGGCTTTGAAGTCGACTTGATGAAACCGAATGCTTCAGGCATCATCACAACAGAGATACTGGAACGGCACCTCCGTCCTGATACAGGTCTCGTCTCAATTCAGCATGCCAACTCAGAAACAGGCGTCATCCAGCCCCTGGCAAAGCTTTCGGCTTACTTGCATAAGCGGGACGTGCTCCTGCACAGCGACTGCGTACAGACCTTTGCCAAGATTCCGGTCGGCATTGATGAGCTCGGCGCTGATGCCTTATCTGTTTCAAGCCATAAAGTATACGGACCAAAAGGAGTTGGAGCGGTCTATATTCGGCCTGGTGTGAACTGGAAACCCGTCTACCCGGGCACTTTACATGAAAACGGATTGAAGAGCGGCACCGTCAATGTCCCTGGAATCGGCGCTTTCATTACCGCTGCCGAGTTGACAATAAAGCGTATGGATGCCGCGCATCTTAAACATCAGGATCTGCGCGCCCGTTTTCTGGAAAAGGCAAAAGCCCGGAAGCTTCCCGTCTCCCTCGCTGTGCCCGATTCGGCAAATTCGCATGTTCTGCCGCATATTATAGGTTGTTTTTTTCATTCCTTTGAAGGACAATATACTATGCTGGAATGTAATCGGAGAGGAATTTGCATTTCTACCGGAAGCGCGTGTTCAGCCGGCTATCATGAGCCGTCGAATACGATGAAAGCCCTTTTAGTCCCAAGGGAGCTCGCGCTTCAATTCGTCCGAATTTCGTTCGGATGCGATACGACAAGCGAACATGTTGATAAGCTGTTGGACGTTTTTGAAGATATGATGCATGAGAAAGGAGACCATCGGATTGACAGACGGATTAAAACTTACGGGCGCTGAGCGGCGCCAGCAGCTTCTGGCCTGGCTGAAGGAGTCTGAGGCTCCGCTGACAGGAAGCGAACTGGCGAAAAGAGCATCTGTTTCACGGCAGGTCATCGTACAGGACATTTCTTTATTAAAAGCAAAAAACGAACCGATCATCGCAACAAGCCAAGGATACGTGTATTTGCAGTCAGTTCTCGGCAAAAAACAGCCGGTTCAGCGGCTCATCGCTTGCGACCATGAGCCGGAAAAAACGGAAGAAGAGCTGAATCTGATCGTCGACTTTGGCGTAACGGTGAAAGATGTAACGATTGAACATCCTGTCTACGGCGACTTAACAGCTTCGATCAGAGTCAGCACAAGAAAAGAAGTCTCGGACTTCGTCAAAAAAATCTCTTCGACAAACGCCGCTTATCTGTCTCAACTGACAAACGGCACCCATCTGCACACATTGGAGGCAGATGACGAAGAGAAGATCGAACAAGCTTGCGACGCCCTGCAAAAAGCGGGCATCCTCATTCCCGAATAAAGAAAAGGTCCTTTGCCGTCATCAACGCAAAGGACCTTTCTTTATAATGTATACGCATTGTAGGCTCCGAGCATTTTCACCTTGCAGCCCAAAGCTTCAAGCTCAGCTATCGCACCTGGAATCAGCACATCGTCCAGTGCCATTTCAATATCAATAATGAAAAAATAATTGCCGAGACCGGTTTTTGTCGGCCGCGATTCAATTTTAGAAAGATTCAAATTTCTCCAGGCGAAAGCCGACAGCACCTGGTGGAGAGCCCCTGATCTGTCCGAAGGAAGGGTTACCAGCAAAGTCGTTTTCGGCCTTCCCGTCAAGTGCGGATTGACCGGCGGAGATGCCTCGTGATCCGGATGAAGCATCACAAATCTCGTGTGATTGTATTCATAGTCATGCACATCTCTTTTGACGATGTCTAATCCATACGTAGCGGCTGCCATTTCATTGGCAATCACGCCGATGTTCTCGTCCGGATGTTCACTCACGTATTTTGCAGCTGCACCGGTGGATGTCGCATATTCAAACGGAATGGAGCGGAACCGGCTGTGCAAAAATTTATGACATTGCGCGATCGCATGGGAATGGGAATAAACTTTCTGAATGTCTTCCCAAGCCTCTTTTCTTGCAGGATGCACAAGTAAATGCTGACGGATGGGAGCGGTGATTTCTCCGACAATATAAAGGGGCTGTTCGTGGATTAAGTAGTCTATTGTCAGATTCACCGATCCTTCAATTGCATTTTCAAGCGGGACGACAGCCAGATCAATCTCGCCGTTCATCGCCGCATCCATACAGGCGGGTATTGTGTTAAATGCTTGCTGGTCTGCATCTGAAAAGCAGGAGCAGACGGCAAGGTGCGTAAATGTTGCTTCTGGACCTAAATAACCTACTCTCATACTCATGATATATGACATTCTCTCCCTTTAAGCGCCCGAACCTAGTATTTCGACCTTTTCTACGAATTCCAGCTTTCTTAATTTGTTCATCAGCAAATCGATATTTCCATCCATTCCTCTCGTACTGACGGACAGCGTGACATTCGCTCTTCCTTGAAGAGGGATGGTCTGGTGAATCGACAGCACGTTGCAGCCCGATTCAGCCACCACTTGGAGCAGATGGGACAGCGTTCCCGAGCGGTCCTCCAAATGAAAAAAAAGCGTGATAATCTGTTCCTTGACCATCGTATAAAAAGGAAAAACCGCATCTCTGTACTTGTAAAAAGCGCTTCGGCTCAAATCTACCTTTTGGACGGCTTCAGCTACAGATTCCGCTTTTTTCCGCTCAATCAGCTTTTTGACCTCAAGTGTTTTCCGCATTGCCTCCGGCAGCACGTCTTCCCTGACAAGATAAAAGGTCTCCTCTTTCACAGACTTTTCTCTCCTTTTAAAAACCCTGATTCCTTTACATTGATCCAGCAAGCGAAAGGAAAGGCGTTCCTTTCAGCTAAAAGTCGGAGAGCTTGCCTGGCAAACTCTCCGGTATGATCAGTCGATAAATTCAAATTCAAATTCGAGAAGACGGATCGTATCTCCGTCTTTTGCACCGCGGGCCCGAAGCGCGTCATCAACGCCCATTCCGCGAAGCTGTCTGGCGAAACGCTTAACAGACTCGTCTCTTGAAAAATCCGTCATTTTAAATAAGCGTTCAAGCTTGGCTCCGCTGAGCACAAAGGTGCCGTCAGGATCACGGCTGATCTCAAACGGCGCTTCCTCATCCTCAAGCTTATACATGACTCTGTTTTCAGTCATGTCTTCTTCGTCGTAGAGCGGGAATTCCGGTGTCGTTTCCAAACGGTCGGCAATCTCAAACAGCAGATCCCTCAATCCTTGTCTGGTCAACGCGCTGATTGGAAAAACAGGATAATCATCTGTAAGCTTTTCTTTGAATGCCTTCAGATTTTCTTCCGCATCCGGCATATCCATTTTATTGGCGACAATAATTTGAGGACGTTCTGTCAGCCTCAGATTATACTGTTCAAGCTCTTTATTGATGGTCACATAATCTTCATACGGGTCGCGTCCTTCAAGACCCGACATGTCGATCACGTGCACGATGACGCGCGTTCTTTCGATATGTCTGAGGAATTGGTGTCCGAGGCCAACCCCTTCGTGCGCCCCCTCAATCAGTCCCGGAAGATCCGCCATTACAAAGCTGCGTCCGTCTTCCGTTTCGACCATTCCGAGATTCGGATTCAGCGTTGTAAAATGGTAATCGGCAATTTTCGGCTTGGCCGAAGACACGACAGACAGGAGTGTTGATTTTCCAACGCTTGGGAAACCGACAAGACCGACATCGGCCAAAACTTTCAGCTCGAGAACGATATAGCGCTCCTTGCCGGGTTCGCCGTTTTCAGAAAGCTGCGGCGCCGGGTTGGCAGGCGTCGCAAAACGGGTATTGCCTCGTCCGCCGCGTCCTCCTTTTGCGATGACGGCTTCCTGTCCGTGCTCCGTTAGATCAGCGATGACCTGCTTTGTATCATCGTCAATGACAACCGTGCCGGGCGGGACTTTTACAACCATGTCTTCTGCATTTCGGCCGTGCTGGTTTTTAGACATGCCGTGTTCTCCGCGCGTCGCCTTAAAATGTCTTTGATATCTAAAATCCATCAGCGTGCTGAGGCCTTCGTCAACTTTGAAAACGACGTCTCCGCCTTTTCCGCCGTCACCTCCGGCAGGACCTCCTTTTGGCACATATTTTTCGCGGCGGAAAGCAACCATTCCGTTGCCTCCGTCTCCGCCTTTTACGTATATTTTTACCTGATCAACAAACATAATGTCCTCCGTTCTATTCCTAAAAAACCGCTTTACTTGATATGAATTTCAGCGATGCACTCACGGTCTGTTACATCAAGCCGCTTGATTTCATAAAAATCAGCCAGTGAATGATGAAAGTCTTTGATACCGGTCAGCTTTGTGAATACGCCGTGGAAATCCAGAAAGATGACGAGCCGGTCGTCCGGACCGTCCGTCTGCAGCGTGATCGTCAGATGATTGTCGCCGCCTTTCAAAACGGCATCCTCAAAAGTCCCAAACAGCTTTCTGACGAAAACGACGAGCTTCTCTTCATAAGCTGACAAATCTCTGACCTGACCGATCACCTCATATTCAAGCGTCAGCGAATGGGCCATCCAGTTAAATGTAAGCAGCTCATACGCCGCACGCGGGATTTTAAGGTTTGAAAGCTTTGATTCATGCTGAGCTTCGATGACCACTTCATCAATAATTTCAAATACGCGGTCATACTTTTTTAATGTTAAGTTTCCTTTAATCAATTGCAGTTTATTCATCCAGTCGTGCCTTGAATGGCTGAGCAGATGAATAAGCTCATGGGTCAAAGCCTTATCGTCCATCGTCTTTTCTTGTTTTTTCGAAGTTTCTTCCATTTTTGCACTCCCAATCATTTGTTCTCTATTTTAGGAGTCTGATTCAGTTTGTACTTTGAATTATAACAGAGAAGGCAGTATAAATGAAACACGTTTATATACTTTAAAGAAGCAGAATCAGAGCGGAAACCCGGCCTTGTCCAGGGGGCGGGAAGGTGTTTTTCAGCAAGTCACGGTGCTGTATGTAAAAAACTCCGGTCAGAACGACCGGAGTTTCGTTTAAAGGTTAGGCTACAGGATATACGCTCACTTTTTTGCGGTTACGGCCGAAACGTTCGAATTTAACAGTTCCGTCGACTTTTGCATATAGAGTGTCATCTCCGCCGCGCCCAACGTTTTCACCTGGATAGATTTTTGTTCCGCGCTGACGATAAAGGATGGAACCGCCAGATACGAATTGACCGTCTGCACGTTTAGCACCTAGGCGCTTCGCCTCAGAGTCACGTCCGTTCTTCGTTGAACCTACTCCTTTTTTAGATGCAAAAAACTGAAGATCTAATCTTAGCATGTAGCTCACCTCCTATATTTTGTTCGTCGTTACTTTTAAGTAACCTTTGTAGTCTCGTTCGATCGTTTCAAGGGAGACGATCATGCCTTCGAGAAGGAGCTGCGCCTTTTCAAAAGCCTCCCGATCCGTACCGTCCGGGAATCCGAAAGATAAAAATCCGCCGTCTTCCCCGAGGTCAATGACCGGCTCAATGCCCGTCAGCTTCATGACTGCATTGACAGCTCCAAAGGCGACCGCCGATGCCCCTGCACAAACGAGATCCTGACCATGTTCAGCAAAATTCGCATGTCCCGACATTTCAAAGCCTAAGATGTCTTTGTTCGATCGGGCTCTGGTAACCTTTGCATGAATCATATCATACACGCCTTAAGCGTTGATTTTTTCGATTACAACTTTAGTGTAAGGTTGACGATGACCTTGTTTTTTATGTTGGTTTTTCTTCGGCTTGTACTTGAATACGGTAATTTTTTTCGCACGGCCTTGTTTTTCAACTTTGCCTGTTACCGTAGCGCCTTCAACCGTAGGGCTGCCAACTTTAACATTTTCACCGCCGACAAACAATACGTTGTCAAAAGTAACTGTTTCGCCGGCTTCAGCAGCAAGCTTTTCGACGTATACAGTTTGGCCTTCTTCAACTTTGATTTGTTTTCCGCCTGTTTGAATAATTGCGTACATCTCTGCACCTCCTAATAAACTAAGACTCGCCAATCACAGGGGGCTAAGAAAGCACTTAACACCTGTGCTGAGCGGTTGTAGCACGGGTGCTACATCCATAACATTAAAAAATATACCAGAAAAGAGCCCGAGTGTCAATGTCTTTTAGAAGGATGGACGGTCAATAAACCAAAAGCAGATCTTCCATTGAGGAAGTCGTGCGCTTGTCTGTAAAATAAGCGTGGAGAACTTCGTTTTCATCAAGCTGGCTCAGTTTTTGTCCGTCCTTCTCAATAATGATCGGGTGTTTGCAGCCTCGTTTAAACAGGAGCATGACCTCATAAATCTGCTGTTCAGCGCACACCGTGATCGGGGCGAGGCGTCGCACTTCCCTCTCCTTTCCGTAATAGCGCTCAAGCAAAAAACGGATATGGACGTAATGGCGATTGCGATATTCCTGGTAAAGAGATGCAGCCAAAAATACGAGGAGCACCCAAGCGCTCAGCTGTGACGGGGAAACCAACAGAATTGCCGCGATTAAAACAGTACAGCAAAAGCACGACACAGCCAGCATCACCCGCTGTGCTTTCTGATACGGAAGGTGTTTTGAAAACAGCAAAAACAGCAGCTTCCCGCCGTCAAGCGGCCAAACCGGAAACAGATTAATCAAGAGGATGGTCAGATTGTAAAAGGTAAACGTTTCAAATATATGAGGGCTGACGAGCGAATTGACCGCCAAAAGCCATGCAGCAAATTGAAGCCAGATATGCTGAACAGGCCCCGCGGCGATGACGGCCAGCTCTTCCTTTAACGGTCTGTTGCCATGTTCATCGACTTCAAGCGTTCCCCCAAAAGGCAGCAGGAAAATGCCTTTAATTCTCCATGAAAAATAAACGGCAGCAGCAGCGTGGCCAAGCTCGTGGATCAAAATAACGATCATTAAACAAAACAGCGCTTTAATATGTCCTGTCATGATACCGATCGCCATGACAAGCCACAGCAGCGGGTGAATGTGAAGCTTGGTGAAGAGCTCCGTCCATTTATTCAAATGTAATCACCTGTATCGGATCAACAAATTCCTCTCCTTGTTTGATCGCGAAGTAATAGACGCCTTTTTGATTTTTATCCTGCTTAATCGTTCCGAGCTTCGTTCCTTTATCTATAAAATCGTATAAAGCGACATCCGCTTTTTTCAGCTGGCCGTAGTAGGTATAGCTGTTGTCCGCATGCTGCAAAACCACCGTCAGGCCCGTTTCCGGATTTTTGTCCACTTCAATGACATAGCCTTCCTTCATGCTGCGGATCGTTTCGTCTTCTGTTTCTACCTTAATGCCCTGGCCTGAGAATTTCTCCTGAACCTTTCCCATGGCAGGAACAGCGAGATCTTGATTCACCTCGACCTGACCGGATGGTTTGTCACCTTTCGGTTGAAAGAATGCGAGGGGATCGCCAAACTTGGATTCATACCAATTCTGGAGAGCCGCAAATTGGAACTCTTCAGTAAACACCTGGCTGATGACCGGTTTGATTTGGTTTGCGGGTTCAAACTGGCCTTTGTAGGCAATAGCGGACACAAGGACAAGACATGCCGACAGAAGACATTTCATGATGAGCGCATCCGCTTTGACAAGAGGGTGCTTCCCATTTATCAGCAGGGAGCTTCCCTCAGGCGGAGGGAAGTCTCCGGCCTTTTCATCTTCCGAAAAGGCTGTCCATGCAGGCGGCTTGACCGGCAGCTTTTTGCCGCCTGACGAAAAGGGCTGTTTATCCGGCGCCTTCCGCTTTCTTTTCCTGGCCATTCTTTTTCGAATCTCATCTGCTCTATGACTCATAACCCTCATCCTTTACATTCAGGTTCGTTTGTTCAATGATATGTCTTGTCCCAGGCGTTTATGACGGTATATTGACATAAAACCAAAAGGTTTCATATAATAGATAGGAAACCTTTTGGTTTTACTTTTTTCTAGGAGGTCTATTATGAGCAATCAACAATTACCTGATATACATAAACAGGCTGTTTTTCACGCATCGATAGAAAAAGTGTGGGAGGCCGTCGCCACCAGCGAAGGCATCGCCGCCTGGTTTATGCCAAATGATTTCCGTCCGGAGATCGGCTGTGAATTCACCTTGCAGTCTCCGTTCGGCCCCTCCCCTTGCAAAGTGATCGAGCTTGAAGCGCCGCATCGACTCGCTTTCAGCTGGGATACGTCGGGATGGATCGTCACATTTGAATTGAAAGAGCTGTCTGCAGAAAAAACCGAATTTACCCTGATTCATTCAGGATGGGGCGCGCCGGAAGAAACGGTTGCAAAAGCGGGAGAAAAACAAGCGGATGTCCGCAATCGGATGAATGGCGGCTGGGAAGCGATCGTCAATCAAAAGCTGCGTCAGGCAGTTGAAGGCTAGTGACATCATCGGCCGTAAAACATGATGTGTTCCAAGCCGTTTCCGATCCCTCACGGCGAAAGATGCTGAAGCTCCTCGCCGGCAGGGAATTGCCTGTAACAGATATCAGCACTCATTTCCCGATGAGCCGAACGGCTGTTTCAAAGCATCTGAGAATTTTGTCAGAAGCCGGGCTTGTCAGCGGAAGAAAAGTGGGCAGAGAAAAACTGTACAGGCTCCATCCCGAACCTCTCGCGGAGCTGCAGCAGTGGCTCGCCTACTTCGACATGTATTGGGACAATAAGCTTTCCTTGTTAAAGCACAAAGTCGAAAACGATCAATGAAACTGCAAAAAAAGCAATCTCGTTTTGGAGATTGCTTTTTTGCAAGTTAAGCGCGTACGCCGAAAAATGATTTAATCTTTGCGAAAACGCCTTTATTTTCTTCTTCAAACGACTGTAAAGGCACAGATTCGCCCAGCACGCGGCGGGCGATGTTCCGGTATGCGATTGAAGCTTTATTGTTCGGATCCATGACGACAGGCTCCCCGTTATTGGAAGCTTTAATCACTTCGTCATCATCCGCAACAATACCGATCAGTTCGATCGACAAGTGCTGAATGACTTCATCAACATCCAGCGTATCGC
Source organism: Bacillus sp. FSL W7-1354 (assembly GCF_038002405.1). Taxonomy (NCBI): domain Bacteria; kingdom Bacillati; phylum Bacillota; class Bacilli; order Caryophanales; family Bacillaceae; genus Bacillus; species Bacillus sp. FSL W7-1354. The sequence goes on from NZ_JBBOCL010000001.1 coordinate 1,987,033, forward strand.
CGTTTTTCATTAAGTGGTTGCGGATCCGGTTGACGACAAGTCTCGGCGGCTCAATATTTTCTTCTTTTTCAAGCAGGCCGATGATCCGGTCGGCGTCACGAACAGCGGAGATTTCCGGTGTCGTCACGACAATCGCTTTGTCAGCGCCCGAGACCGCATTTTTATAACCTTGCTCAATCCCTGCAGGGCAGTCGATGACAATGTAGTCGAAGTCTTGTTTGAGCTGCTGGACAAGCTTGACCATCTGCTCGGGAAGAACAGCCGACTTATCGCTTGTCTGGGCGGCCGGGAGCAAATAAAGCAAATCATCGAAGCGTTTATCTTTCACAAGCGCCTGATGGATTTTGCATCGCTCCTCAACGACATCTACCAAATCATATATGATTCTATTTTCAAGGCCCATGACGACATCAAGATTGCGCAGGCCGATATCCGTGTCAACGAGACATACCCGTTTTCCCAAAATGGCCAAGGCGGTGCCAAGATTTGCGGATGTCGTCGTTTTGCCTACTCCGCCTTTCCCCGAGGTTATTACGATAGCTTCACCCAATTTTACATTCCTCCCTCAAGCCTTGTTAAACTAGGTCTTAAATGAGCTAATTGCTGAAGGCGGTCAATGACCATATTCTCATTTTCATCTAAATAAGCACATTCCATGTCGTTCCCTTCTTGGATGTGGTCTGGGGAGCGATTGAGCACATGATTGATACGCAATTGAGTCGGTCTCATATCCGAAGCCGCAATAACAGCTCGTTTATTTCCATTAAAACCGGCGTGGGCAATCCCTCTTAATGAGCCGAGGATGAAAATATTCCCTCCGGCCTTCACCATTCCTCCCGGATTCACATCCCCAATCAGAAGCAAATCACCCTCCGTTTCGAGGACTTGCCCTGAACGGACAATTTTAGCGACAGAAATAATTTCGCTTTCCGCTTTTAAACGGTTTGCTTCATCTTTGGTTATGACTTCACTTTCAATGGAGTGGATGAACAGATTTTGTTTCTCAGTGATCACATCGGTCAGGATCTGTTCTTGCTCCTCGGTCACAAAACGGTGGCCGAGCTTAACGAGCACACTGATTTTCTGGCCTTTTCCATCCATATAATGTTCGAGTGACAGCATATCCTGAAGACCGTACAATAATTCTTCAAAAGAGCATGTGTCATCAAGATGAAGCGTCAATCCATTTTTCGTTCCTTTAATTGTTACGTATTGCTGCTTTTGGGTCTTCACGGTGTTCACCTCAACATCATACTCTTTTCGACATCGGCTCATAAAATCCTCTTTTACTCATTCCTCAGCTCTTTCTTAAGACTGGTAAAAAACCATTTGAACGGGTAAATGAGCAAAAGGCCGCCAACGGCGTTCAGCCCAAGCGTAGGCAGGAGCCTGCCGAGCACAAATTGATGGAACGGCATGATTTCCGGACGTATCAGCATCTGCACGCCATATTGGTAAAATTCAAGAACACAGACGGCGAGCAGCGAAATAAAAATGACGACCAGCGCGTTTGTCTGCAATACTTTGAATGCTTTTGACGATAAATAGCAAATACCGGCAAAACCGAACATATATACACCTAAAAGGTCGGTGTAATTAATATCATATAACAGTCCGAAAATAAATCCATTTGTAATGGCAAAAGGCTGATTGACATAAGCCGTCATAAAAACTAAGACAAGCAGCAGAAAACGCGGGATGAGCTGCTGTTCTTCCGTCACAAAAGGCAGGTTGACAAAATCCGCGTAGACGCTGTCAGATACTAAAACAAACATCATCACGACGGGAAGAAGGAAGCGTTTCACGAACCTTCCTCCTCATCGTCCATCTTGTTGACATCCACCGTATCAAGCGTTCTGTCGACGACGATGACGTTATCAAGGTTATACATATCGGCCGCCGGCTCTACATAAGCGATTTTTGTCAAGCCGTAGGAATCGGGTTCAACCTCTGTCACTTTTCCGATTGTCAGGCCTTTCGGAAAAACGCCGCCCGCCCCGGAAGTTTCGACGAGGTCTCCTTTTTTCACTTCCCTGTCTTCATCAGGCTCAATGATTTCCATTGACAGCGCCTTTTTCTCGGAGTCGTAGCCGTTGATGATTCCGTTGACCGTTTTCTTGCCTTTATTTGCAGCGATAACCGTAGAAATTCTGTTGTTTCTGTCTGTTGCGCTTAAAAGCTGGACGGTGGAAGTGAAATTGTTCACTTTAGTGCTTTTGATTTTTCCGATCAAGTTGCCGTTTTCATCTGTGACCGCCATATCCTTTTCGACGCCGTGCTTAGAACCTTTGTTAATCGTGATCAGGTTCCACCACTCATACTTATCGGGATTTCTGGCGATAACAGTCGCCAGAATCGGCGTGTAGTCTTTAATTGATTTCAAATGGCCGAGCTCTTTTCTTAAAGACTTATTTTCATTTTCAAGCTCTTGCAGCTTTGCCTCGTATTGCGTCTGGCCGTCGAGCTTTTTCCGCAGGCGCTCATTTTCGCTGTACGTATTTTTTAAGTCTTCGATATTTTCAAAGAAGCCCGCAAAAAATTGAGCGGGCGTATGAAAAATCGTCTGGAATACACCAGTTGTATCGCCAATAAATTTTTCGGGCCAAGTTGCATTCCGGTCATTCTTTAACGAAAATCCAATCATTGCCACTAAAATGATGATACAAAGGAGTAAAAGCATCAACCGTTTATTCGTAAAAAACTGCGGCATGATTATACACCTCTTCTATTCCCTGTGTCCTTAATTTTTGCCTTTAAATAGATGAATTTGCTCGAGAGCTTTACCTGTTCCGATCGCTACACAGTCAAGAGGGTCTTCCGCAATTAAAACCGGCATTTTCGTTTCTTCGCTGATGACTTTGTCCAAGTGGCGCAGCAGCGCACCGCCTCCTGTCAGGACGATTCCGCGGTCCATAATATCAGCCGCGAGTTCAGGCGGAGTTTTTTCAAGCGTATTTTTTACGGCATCGACAATTGCAGTCACAGTGTCGCGAAGCGCCGCTGTAATTTCTTTTTCAGTGATTTCAATCGTTTTCGGCAGACCTGTTAAAAGATCGCGGCCGCGGATTTCCATGCTTTCTCCGTTTTCAGAAGCTTCGGCAGAACCAATTTCAAGTTTGATCGCTTCCGCAGTACGGTCACCGATCATCAAGTTATATGTTTTTCTAATATAAGTAATGATTGCTTCATCCATTTCATCACCGGCAACGCGAATAGACTGGGATGTGACGATGCCGCCGAGGGAAATAATCGCGACTTCGGTCGTTCCGCCGCCGATGTCGACCACCATGCTTCCAGTCGGTTCCCAAACAGGAAGATTGGCTCCGATCGCCGCTGCAAACGGTTCTTCAATCGGATATGCATCTCTCGCCCCGGCCTGGCGCGTAGCGTCGATTACCGCACGCTGCTCAACCGCCGTAATTCCCGACGGGACACAAACCATGACATAAGGCTTTCTCGCAAATAAGCCTTTGTTTTTAACAGCTTTGCTAATATAATGTTTCATCATTGTCGCTGTTGTTTCATAATCAGCGATTACGCCATCTTTCATCGGGCGGAGGGCGACGACATTGCCGGGCGTACGTCCGATCATGTTTTTCGCATCGTTTCCAACTGCAACGATCTGCTTTGTATCTGTTTGCAGCGCAACGACGGAAGGCTCCCTGACGACAATTCCTTTACCTTTCACAAAAACAAGCGTATTCGCCGTTCCTAAATCTATTCCAAGGTCTCTCGCACCAATTCCAAACATTTGTATGTATCTTCCTTTCTTAAAACAATATTCCTAAGCAAAAACCCATAAATTCTATTATAGCTTAATTTAATGAAAAAAAAAGTGTTACAAATATCCTTTTTCTTTTAAGCTCACAAATTTTTGATCACCGATGATGATATGATCGAGCAATTCGATTCCAAGCAGCTGTCCGGACTCGTGAAGGCGCTGTGTAACTTCTATGTCTTCGCGGCTTGGAGCCGGATCTCCGGACGGATGATTGTGGACGCAGATGAATGAGGCTGCGGAGCGCTTTAAAGCTTCCTTAAACACTTCCCTCGGATGGACGATTGAAGAGTTCAAGCTTCCTATAAAAATTGTTCGCTTGTGGATCACCTGGTTTTTCGTGTTCAGATACAGGCATACGAAGTGCTCCTGAGACAGAAAGCGCATATCCCCCATTAAAAAATTGGCCGCATCTTCGGGAAAACGGATCACATAACGGTCTTTGCAGGCAAGGCTGTGAATGCGCCGGCCAAGTTCGAGCGCCGCCAAAATCTGCACGGCTTTGGCGCGGCCGATCCCGGAAATGCTTGAAAGCTCCTCAGCGGATGCTTCTTTTAACAAACGGAGGCCGTCAAACGTTTGAAGCAGCCGGCTTGAAAGCTGAAGAACCGATTCTTTTTTCGTCCCGGTTCTGAGCAGTATCGCGAGCAGTTCATGGTTTGACAAACTTTCGGCGCCTGTGTTGAGAAGGCGCTCCCGCGGCCTTTCTTCATCAGGAAAATCCTTTAATTTCAACGGCAGATCGCTTATGATAAACCCTCCCTTTTGATTCCCTTCTCGTTCGGTTTATCAAAAGGAGTGAAGATCGAACGTTTTCAGCATTCTCATCGTTTTGGAAATCGGAAGACCCACAACTGTATAATAGTCTCCCTTTATCTGTTTGACAAAAAGCGCGCCTTTTCCTTGTATTCCGTATGAACCGGCTTTATCAAACGGCTCTCCTGTAGCGATGTAAGCGCTGATTTCCTTTTCTTCAAGAGGCCAAAAAAAGACTTCGGTTTCTTCAAAAAATGTTTCGCATCTCTCGCCGTCCTTAATGCAGACGCCGGTAAGCACTGAATGGGTCTGTCCCGAAAGCATGCTCAGCATCCTTTTTGCATCTTCGGCATCTTTGGGCTTGCCCAAATAAGCCCCGTCATAAAGAACAATGGTGTCGGCGCCAAGCACGACGGCATCAGGATATTGTTCGGCTACTGCACGCACTTTTTGTTCCGCCAACCATTTGACGTTTTCTGCTGGTGAAAAGTTTCGAATTAATTTTTCTTCCGCGTTGCTCGTAACGATGCTGTATGGAATCTGAAGAAGATCGAGGAGTTCCTTTCTGCGGGGTGATTGTGAAGCCAATATGAGCTGTCGGGTCATAAGAAGACATCCTTTCAAAGGTTTTTGCATAGGAAAAAAAGATACCTGTTTTATCCTACCAAAAGAACGCCGCCGCCACAATTTCAGAAAAGTAACTTTTTAATGACAAAAATCGTGAAAATAAAAAAACCAGCGCCTCTGCTGGTTTTTTTATTTTATTTGGCTCAGCAATAGCTGCTGGCTTTTCCAGCCGTTGGCTGCGGTCGGTTTCTCAAGCAGGTTGACGGCTTCCAGTATGCTCTTCTTTACCTCTTCAGATTCTCCTTTTGATTTGGCGCCGTCAAGTTCAGCTTTGACATCAGCTATGTTTTGAGATGTAACCTCCGCGCCGAGAATCGCTTTTGCCGACAGCTCGGCCGCTTCTTTAAAAGGCTCTAGCAAACCGGGCTCGAGTGCAACCGGAAACTCTTTTCCGCCCCACGCTTCAAAATCGTTTTCGATTAATATTTTGCCAATTTCAGATGTCATCTGTTTTTCCCCTGTTATTCCGGCGATCACATAAAATCCGTCGTCTTTGGCAATCGAAACGGCGGCATACCCCTTGTCTGCGATTTGAGAGGCCAGCGTCTCCGCTCCTTCTTTAGATGAAAACTTGCCGGCCTGAACGGCAAAGCTGTGAAAAGATTCTCCCGCTTGTCCGCTATTTTTTTGTCCGCTCTTTTTCTCTTCGGCACCTGAGTCACCGGCTTTTACCGCCTGTCCGTTTTCCGCATCCGCACCCAAGCTGCCGGATGCCGGCACTCCTTCTTTATGGGTTGCGAGATTCAGCGCGAACAGCCCGAGTCCCGTGCCGAGCAACACAGCAAAGATAATGGTTGCAGCAAAGCGCTTCAAAGGAAACGTAAGGGACATTTTCGCTTTTCGGTTGTTTTTAGCCTCGTTTTTCTTTTGATAAGGCGCCACCACTTTGGGATCGTCTTTGTACACGGTTTCTTCTTCGTCTGGAGGCGTCCATGTAAATTCATCTGTTTCAGGTGCGCCGTCCTCTTTTGAAGCCGATATTTCCCGTTCCGCCTTTCTCTTTTCTTCCCAGTTTGAAAAGGTGAACTTCTTTTCTTCATTTCTGTTGGAAAACTCTTTTTCATTTCCGTAGATGGTCTCTTCTCTGCCATTGATCATCACTTTAAGCGGGTCTTCCTGGGGCGCTTTTTTAGCTGAGTTTTTCTTGCTTTTCCGTTTTTTCATGTGGCTTCCCTCGCTTTCCGTTTATTGTTTTATATTGAGATTAGGCGGCAGATTGGCCGCTCTCTATACGATCGGCAGAGGGAAGCCAGAAGGAAGGAGGAGTTCTCCCAAAGGCTGTCCCTCTTATTGTCCACACTTTAACACAGCCTCAAAAAAAAAGAACAAGACTTTTGTCGTCTTGCCCAAAAAGGTTTCGTCAAATTTTTTACCACCGTGCCATTTGAAGGTACCACTCGATCATTGGATTGCCATAGAAACAGCTTATCAGCGTCCCGATCAGAATCGCGGGAGCAAACGGCATAGGTTCATTTTTCTTTAGCTTTCCTGCCAGCAATGCAATCAGACCAAGCACCGTTCCTGCGGCTGCCGAAAGGAAAAAAGCGAGAATGAGGAGGCGGCTGCCGAGCGCCATGCCGAGCACCGCAAACAGCTTTACGTCCCCCCAGCCGATCCCTCCTTTCGTCAAAAGCAGCGTCAAGAGCGGAAGCATGCCGCCGGCAAACGCACCGCTTAAACCGGAATGCCACGGCTCGAGGGGAACAAGAAACCGTCCGACAGCAAAGACAATCAGGAAAAAACAAAGCACAGCATCCGGAATGACCATATGTATCACATCAGATACAAAGACGATCAAAAGCAGGGAAATAAGAGCAAGCACAATCACCAGCTCCCCCTGATGCCCAACCTGCATACCGGCAAACGCAAACAGGATGGCGGCGGAGAGCTCAACTGCCGGATACACGATCGATATCGGGGTTTGACACCCCTTGCACCTCCCCCGCTGCATCAAATAGGACAAAACAGGTATCAGCTCCGCGAGGCCCAGCTTTCTTTTGCAAGCCCGGCAGAGGGAACGCGGAGCAATCAATGATATTTTTTCAGGGATGCGGCGCCCGGCTGAACTAAAAAAGGAACCGAGCACTAACCCCGCCGTAAAAAGGTAAAAGATGAGCATCACTATCAGCCTCGCACTATCAAATTTAACCGCCTCATGGGAAAAAGCGGCTTCCTGAGGCTGTTATTTTAGCAAATATGAAGCGCCTCCGCTTTTCATAAAACATAAAAATGCGCAGTCAGCCGATGGCCAAAAGCGCATTTTTATGTTTTTTATTCAGTTAAAGTTGCCCTGACGGCGGAAATAAAGTAAAGCGACCCGGTAACAACGACCACCGCTTTTTCATCTTCAGCTTGTTCTTCGATATAGCGGAAAACAGAGCCGATGTCTTCATCACATGTTTTATGATCAGCGGTACTTTGCTCAAACAGCTTTTGAGCGGATTCCGCTCTCGGAAAATCAAAAGATGTGAAGTGAATCGATGACGCAAACGATTCGATTTTTCGGATCATGTCTCTGTACGGCTTATCTTTGAGAGCACTAAAGCATACGTGAATATTCCGCCCGTCGAAGTGGGACGTGATCGTCTCGGCCAGCCGCTCTACCCCTTCTTTGTTATGAGCGCCGTCGATATAAACGAGAGGCCTGTTCAATACCTTCTCAAACCGGCCGGGCCATCCCGCCTTATGAATGCCGCGTTTCAGCTCTTCTTCGCTGATGGCCGCATGTTTTTCGGCTGTCAGCCATTCGGCCGCAAGTATGGCCAGAGACGCGTTTTGCCGCTGATGGGTGCCGATCAGGCTTGTTTCAATTCTTTCATAACGATGTAACGGTGTTCTCAGTGAAAACTGCTCTCCATCGGGCAGTGAACGCTCTCCGGACAGCTCGCAATCCTCATGAAGGGATATAAAAGCAGATTCTGTCTCCATCGCCTTTCGCTTTATCACTTCAGCTGCTTCACGCTGATGAACGGCTGTGATAACAGGAACGCCGTGTTTGATGATTCCCGCCTTTTCTGCGGCAATCTCTTTCAGCGTGCCGCCTAATATTGCCATATGGTCATGGCCGATCGAAGTGATGACCGTTAACATCGGCTTCACGACGTTTGTCGAATCCAAACGGCCGCCTAATCCCGTTTCAAAAATAACAAAATCGGTGCGCCGGTATTTAGCAAAATATAAAAATGCACATGCCGTAATAATTTCAAATTCGGTGGCGGCTCCGAATTCGGTTTTTTCAAGCTCAAGGACGAGAGGCCCGACCTCATTAAAGAGCGCCGTCCATTCGTCGTCCGAGATCGGTGCGCCGTCAACGCTGATCCGTTCGTTAAAGGTAATGATATACGGTGATGTGAAGGTGCCTGCTGTATAACCGGCTTCATTTAATACCGTACGGAGAAAAGCGATCGTTGAACCTTTTCCGTTTGTTCCGGCGACATGAATCGCATTAAGCTTTTTCTCGGGGTGCCCGAGCTTTCTCAGAAGCCATTCCATTCGTTCCAAACCCGGCTTCACGCCGAATTTAAGCCTTCCGTTAATCCAGCTGAGTGCTTCATCAAACGTTTTGAACAAGCGAATTCCTTCCCTTCAATTGATGAAGGTGTTTTCCAGCATCTTTAGAAAGACCTGGAAAACACCTCCTTTTTTCGTTGATTAATTTTTCAATTCGGCGATTCTTTTTTCTACAGCTTCACGTTTTGCCGTATAATCGGCTTCTTTCGCCCGCTCTTCTTCAATGACATGTGCAGGCGCCTTTTTCATAAATCCTTCGTTGCTTAATTTTTTTTGAACCCGTTCAACTTCCTTCGTCAGCTTATCGAGTTCTTTTTGCAGGCGGCTGATTTCTTCCTCAATGTTAATCAGACCTTCGAGCGGCAAAATCAGCTCGGCGCCGGATACGACAGCGGTCATCGCTTTACCGACCGCTTGAATATCCGTTCCGATTTGAAGAAGGCTCGGATTCGTAAAGCGTTCTACGTACGAACGGTTTTCTTCAAGTCGTTCGGCGATTTCCGGCGTGCTTGTTTTAATATAAAGCTCAATCTGCTTGCTGAGCGGCGTGTTGACTTCGCTCCGGATGTTCCGTACAGCGCGGATGACTTCAACGAGAAGCTTCATATCCGCCGCTGCTTCGGTGTCCGTATATTCTTTAACAGCTTCAGGCCACTTGGCGACTGTAATGGATTCCCCTTCGTGAGGAAGATGCTGCCAGATCTCCTCCGTCAGGAAAGGCATAAACGGATGCAACAGGCGCATCGTTTGATCCAGCACATACGCTAAAATAGAGCGGGTCGTCTTTTTCGCCGCTTCATCTTCACCGTAAAGCGGAAGTTTAGCCATTTCGATGTACCAGTCGCAGAAATCATCCCAGATAAAATTGTAGAGATGGCGGCCAACCTCGCCGAATTCGTACTTGTCAGCCAGCTGTGTCACAGTTTCAATCGTTTCGTTCAACCTTGTTAAAATCCACTTATCGGCAACTGATTTTTCTCCTGACAGATCAAGCTCTTCGTATGTCATGCCGTCCATGTTCATCAGGGCGAACCTTGATGCGTTCCAAATCTTGTTCGCAAAATTCCATGTTGACTCCACTTTTTCAAAGCTGAAGCGTAAATCCTGCCCTGGAGAGCTTCCCGTCGCAAGGAAGTAGCGCAGCGAATCCGCTCCGTACTTATCGATCACATCCATCGGATCGACGCCGTTTCCGAGCGATTTGCTCATTTTGCGGCCCTGGTCATCGCGGATAAGCCCGTGGATCAAAACATCTTTAAACGGACGTTCTCCGGTAAATTCGATACCTTGGAAGATCATTCTGGATACCCAGAAGAAAATGATATCGTATCCTGTGACAAGGACGTTCGTCGGATAGTAACGCTTGAAATCTTCCTCATCGATATCCGGCCAGCCCATCGTTGAAAACGGCCAAAGAGCGGAACTGAACCATGTGTCAAGAACGTCTTTGTCCTGCTCCCAGTTTTCGGCATCTTCAGGAGCTTCAGCGCCCACATAGATTTCCCCCGTTTCTTTATGGTACCACGCAGGAATACGGTGGCCCCACCAAAGCTGGCGGGAAATGCACCAGTCGCGGATATTTTCCATCCAGTGCAGATATGTTTTTTCAAAACGGTCAGGGACGAAGTTGACTTTTCCTTCGCTTTTTTGCAATTCGATGGCGGCATCGGCAAGCGGCTGCATTTGCACGAACCACTGCGTTGACAAATACGGCTCAACGACTGCTCCGCTGCGTTCGCTGTGGCCGACCGAATGCGTATGTTCCTCAATCTTGAACAGCACGCCCTCTTCCTGTAGATCTTTCACGATCTGCTTGCGGCATTCAAAACGGTCCATGCCTTTATATTGAAGCGCCTTGTCATTCATTGTGCCGTCTTCATTCATAACGAGAATGCGTTCAAGGTTGTGGCGGTTTCCGATTTCAAAGTCGTTCGGATCATGGGCAGGTGTAATTTTGACGGCACCTGAGCCGAATTCCATATCGACGTAGTCGTCTCCGACAATCGGAATTTCTCTTCCTGTGATCGGCAGAATAACCGTTTTTCCGATTAGATGTTTGTACCGCTCGTCTTCCGGATGTACCGCAACCGCTGTATCGCCGAGCATCGTTTCCGGACGGGTCGTCGCAATTTCAATCGAGCCTGAACCGTCTTTCAGCGGGTAGCGCATATGATAGAACGCGCCTTGTACGTCTTTATAGATGACTTCGATGTCAGACAGAGCCGTTTTAGTGGCCGGGTCCCAGTTAATGATATATTCTCCGCGGTAAATCAGCCCTTTTTCATATAGCTTCACAAATACTTCGCGAACCGCTTTAGAAAGCCCTTCATCAAGGGTGAAACGCTCCCTTGAATAGTCAAGGCCAAGGCCGATTTTCGCCCATTGGCTGCGAATAAAATCGGCATATTCCTCTTTCCATTTCCATGTTTCTTCAAGGAATTTTTCGCGGCCGAGATCATAGCGCGTTTTTCCTTCTTCGCGAAGCTTCGCTTCTACTTTTGCCTGAGTTGCAATACCGGCGTGATCCATACCCGGCAGCCAGAGCACGTCATAGCCCTGCATCCGTTTCATTCTTGTCACGATATCCTGCAAGGTGGAATCCCAAGCATGCCCCAAGTGCAGCTTACCCGTCACATTCGGCGGGGGAATGACAACGGTGTACGGTTCTTTTTCAGGGTCGTTTTTCGCTTCAAAAAATTTGCCGTTCACCCAATAGTCGTATCTGTCTTTTTCAACTGCAGACGGATCGTATTTTGTCGGCATCGTCAGTTCTTGATTATCCATTTTCAAACCTCCAACAGTATTAAACGGCTGAACAATAAAAAAGAGCCCTCTCGATCCTGTTAAAAGGACGAAGAGAACTCTCTCGCGGTACCACCTTTTTTCATGAATGCGAAAAAAACGCATTCACGCACTTAAATGGGATAACGGGACTTTCCCGAATTTCTCTACTTTTTGTTCGAGAAATTGCGCTCCTGGGCGACCTTCCAAAAAAGACTGACTGGGAGCCTTTCAGCGAACCGGCTTCCCTCTCTGCAAGCGTCTGTTTTTGTACTCTTCCCATTCAAAGCGGGTGATCATTGACTTTTCAGCACGTACTTTTTCTTTTTCTTATATTACTAAATCTTTTTCATTTTCGTCAATCATCTTTTCCGTTTTTCTCTTGTTTTATACGATACTGGGCCATGCACACAAGCTCCTTTTCCTCATATGATGCTGTAACGATAAGAGAGGAGGCATAAGATGCGAAAAAAATTCAACACACATTCATTCCAGCCGTGGCTGAAGCAAGTCAGGCTTGTTGCTGTTCAAGTCGTCCTCCCGATCACGATCTTCCAGGGCATACGCACGATCATCTTTCCGACCACATTTGATGTCCTCCTTTTGGGCATTCTCATATTCCTTGCGTGCGCCTTTCACCTTGACTGGATATAAGCACGAAAAAAGTCCGCATCATGATGATGGGGACTCTGTTTCTTCCTGCAGTTTTCTGTTTTCTTCCGTCTCGTGAATGCTCATCACAAGCGGTTCGGCGTTTTTCATTTGCCAGTACGCCTTCAAAAGCGTTGTACAGGCTTCTTTTTCTCCGGGCCCCTTCTCAAGGTCGTAGCGGTTCAGCACACCGTATACAGGCCCGGGGTAAGCCATATAGCTGAGGAATAAGCTGATTTCTTCCTCCCGCAAAGGATAGACATTGTGATACGTATAAAACCAGTTTACACATTCCGTGCACATCACGGGATTCGTCTTAAACATTCTTGTAAAAAATACGATGAGATCGTTCGCTGGGGGCCCGTGTCCCGCTTTCTCAAAGTTCGTAAAGTAACCCGTTCCGGTATCGTTATAGAGAAAATGCCGGACGGACAGCTGCCCGTGGTTTAAAACCATTCTCGAAGACTCTTTGTCTTTCATGGTCTCATACCACTCTTCAAGGCGGGCAAGCGCAAAGTCTGCAGCTGATATCGTCTCTTTGAAATACATGGCTGCCTGAAGCTGGAACGGGGACATATACCATTCGTTTTCCGCTCTTGAGATGAATTCTTCATATTTCTGTTTTTGCTGTTCCCATTTCCGTTTTGTCCGTTCATAGTGCCCGAGTATTTCTTCCCGCCTCACACCGAGCTCTTTTTCCGTTCGCTGGTGAAGAAGAGCGATTTCTTTAAACATATATTCGTGTTTTTGGTCAAGCTCTTCCTCTCTTTCAAGGGTAAGCCAAGGCATGAGATAACAGACATCTTCTCCGGCTTGCGTTAAAAATTCGCCCGTGCGGTTTCGATAGACGGGGACAAACTGCCTGTAGCCTTTTTCCTCCAGCATGATCATCTGTTCTGTGAAGCTGGCGTTTCTTGAAGCCGCCAATTTTTTCAGGGCGAATACACCGTGATCCGTATACACTTTCCATACCTTTGGACTGACCGATTCCATATATTCAGGCGTAAGACCGTACTCATTTAAAACAGACTGGATGCCTTCCATCGGCTTCACCACATTTTTATCAATGCATTAGGCATGGCTGTTTTGATAATCCGGTATATAAAGGATCTGTCCCTCTTTTAATTCCTCGTCAAGGGAAAGGGAATTCATCCGGATGAGCTGCTGGACATTAATATCATAGCGCTCGCACAAAAGATCAATGGTATCGTTTTGCTGAACGATGCACATCCTCATTCGAGTAAACTCCTCCTCTCCCTGTTTTGTAAACAGCTTTGTCAAATAGAGAGCATTGTCATTCTCCTTCGCTGACACTTCCTGGTCGTCTGCTGCCGGCATCTCATCTCTTTCTTCTTCAGGCTCCGTCTGCTCATGAAACGAATATTCCGGGATTTCAATGGTATGCCCGGCTTCCTCTTCTTCATCAATCGCTTCTGCTTCCTGTGTCACTTCAACTTCAAACGTCTCAGGCTCCCTGTCATTCTGGTCTTCCTCCAAAAGAGGCGGAACACCGTAGAACGGGGTTTCTTTCGGTTCATCATGAGGTTGATAAGCCCTTTGGAGCGGCTCCGGCTCTTCTTCCGCTTCTTCCCTTTTTAACTCGTATTCTTCCGGCTTCTCTTCCGCTTTCTCCCTTTTTTGCTCATATTCTTCCGGCTTTGCTTCTTTCTCCTCTTTCAGCTCATATTCTTCCGGTTTTGCTTCTACTTTCTCCCTTTTCAGCTCATATTCTTCCGGTTTTGCTTCTACTTTCTCCCTTTTCAGCTCATATTCCTCCGGCTTTGCTTCTACTTTCTCCCTATTTAGCTCATATTCTTCTTCCGGATGTTCAAGAGCGGCGTCTTTTGGATTTTCCATTTCGCGCTTCGTCCGCTCTGCCGCAGACAAAGACGCTGTAAAAAACGGCTTTGTTTCCTCTGTATCGTCTCCGAGAAACGACTGGTAAATCGGAACCGCTTCCGCATCGGTATCAGTTTCTTCTGCTTCTTCATACGGCTGTTCTTCGTCCTGCTCTTCATAAGATCTGTCAAGCTGAATCAAAAATTCTTCCTCTTTACCCTGTTCTTCGTCGTCTGAAGGTGATCTGAAGGCAGGCTCAAGCTCCTCTTCCGGCTGGACTGCCGCAGGCATAGTACGCGGTTCTTCTTCTCCGGCTTCACCGCTTACATTCAAGAGGCCTTCAATCGCCAAATCAGCTTGAATCGTCAACATCCTCGCATCTGTCAGCTGATAATCGAAAGCATCAATAAAAACAAATACGTCGTTTAAATGATTGACCTTGTCTTTCGGGATGGTGATATCCACTGGGAAACAATGCGTCAGCTCTGCGCTGCCGTCCCCTTTCAGCTTTACATCTTCCACAAATCGGCTTGTCGCAGGCAGCTCTGCATATTCCCGGGTTTGATCTATGTTGTATTCGCCTGTCAGCTCTAATGACCCTCGTATGGATACATAATCATTTACTTCCTGAACGGTAATGTCAGGATCCAATGAAATCGATAATAATTCGGATACTTCCTGTCCTTTTTGAAAACAGATTGACTCTTCTACAGAAAATTGCAAACGATTGTTTTGCGGCAAACTGATATCCTCCCTTCACCTAATTTTTAAAATTAGATGTCAGTAAAGATGTATGAGAAAAGCTGGCAGAATATGAACAGAAAAATCATAAGCCGTTACCGGCACCATGCAAAAAAGAGCCGCCGGCAATGTCCGGCAGCCCTTTTCTTTATCTGGAGCGGCTGATTCTTTCGAATACGCGTTCAGCAGCTTGAATCGTATGCTCAATGTCGTCATCCGTATGAGCGGTTGACAAGAACAGCCCTTCAAACTGTGAAGGCGGGAGAAACACGCCTTCATCGGCCATCCCTTTATAATATTCGGCAAACAGTCCGAGATCAGACTGTTTCGCTGTATCATAATTGATGACCGGTTCATTTGTGAAGAAAAAGCCGATCATAGACCCCGCTCGATTAAATGTACACGGAATGCCATTTTTCTCGGCAGCTTCAGAAATTCCTTTTTCCAAACGGTCTGCTTTGCGGGAGAATTCCTGGTAGGATTCAGGAGTCAGCTGTTTCAATGTTTCGAGTCCGGCTGTCATGGCAAGCGGGTTGCCGGACAGCGTGCCGGCCTGATAGATCGGACCGCTCGGCGCAATTTTCTCCATGATTTCCGCCTTTCCTCCATAAGCGCCGACAGGAAGACCGCCGCCGATCACTTTTCCGAGGCAAGTCAAATCAGGCGTCACTCCGAAATAGCCTTGCGCACAGTTGTAGCCCACCCTGAAGCCTGTCATTACTTCATCAAAAATCAGCAGAGCGCCATGCGTCTCAGTCAGCTCGCGAAGCCCTTCGAGGAACCCTTTAACCGGAGGTACGACACCCATATTGCCCGCGACAGGTTCAACGATAACGCCGGCAATGTCCTCTCCGAATTCCTGAAAGACAAGCTTCATGCTTTCCAGATCATTGTAAGGAACGGTAATCGTGTTTTTTGCAATGCTTTCCGGAACTCCGGGACTGTCAGGGAGGCCGAGCGTTGCTACTCCAGAGCCCGCTTTAATCAGCAGGGAATCACCGTGTCCATGGTAGCAGCCTTCAAATTTCACGATTTTGTTACGGCCTGTGTAACCGCGCGCCAGCCGCAAGGCGCTCATCGTCGCCTCCGTACCGGAGCTTACCATCCGAACGATTTCTATGGAAGGAACACGGTCGATGACAAGCTCGGCAAGCTCGGTTTCCAGTTCTGTCGGTGCACCGAAGCTTGTCCCGTGTTCTGCCGTGTTTTGAATTTCTTTCACCACTTTTTCATTGCTGTGTCCTAAAATAAGCGGTCCCCATGACAAGACATAATCGATGTATTCGTTTCCGTCAATATCATAAATTTTTGATCCTTTTCCCCGCTCCATAAAAATCGGGTCCATGTTCACTGATTTAAAGGCTCTGACCGGGCTGTTCACCCCGCCAGGCATAACTCGTTGCGCCTCTTCGAATGCCGCTTTAGACTTCTCATAGCTCCGCATCCTCTAAAACCCCCAGTTCAAATTCTTATTTCGAAATCCATTTTGCCGCATCTTTTGCAAAGTACGTAATGATCAAATCAGCGCCCGCCCGCTTCATGCTTGTCAGCATTTCGAGAACAAGAGCTTTTTCTTCAATCCAGCCGTTTTGGGCCGCGGCTTTGACCATCGCATACTCCCCGCTTACATTGTATCCGACAACAGGCAGGTTAAATTCGTTTTTCACTTCTCTGACGATATCAAGATATGAAAGCGTCGGCTTGACGATCAGGAAATCGGCGCCTTCTTCCACATCGGATTTTGCCTCCCGGAGAGCCTCCCTGCGGTTGGCATAATCCATTTGGTACGTCTTGCGGTCGCCGAACTGCGGACTGCTTCCCGCGGCATCGCGGAACGGGCCGTAAAACGCGCTCGCATATTTTACAGCGTACGACATGATCGGCACATTTGTAAATCCTTCCTGATCAAGCGCATCCCTGATGGCGGCAACGAAACCGTCCATCATGTTTGAAGGCGCAATAATGTCAGCGCCTGCACGGGCTTGGCTGACAGCGGTTTTTGCCAAAAGAACGAGCGATTCGTCATTTAGTATTTCACCGTTTTCCACAAGGCCGCAGTGACCGTGGTCCGTGTACTCGCATAGGCATGTATCTGCGATAACGACAAGCTCAGGAAAGTCTTGTTTAATTTGTGCAATCGCTTTTTGAACGATGCCGTGGTTGTGATAGGCTCCGCTTCCCACATCATCTTTGTGTTCAGGCACGCCGAAGACGATCACAGATTGAATGCCGAGGCCTGCGACTTCCTCCATTTCCTCTTTCAGCCGGTCCAAAGACAGCTGGTATACGCCCGGCATGGACGGAACTTCGCTTTTAACGTTCTCTTCCTCGGTTACAAATATCGGATAAATAAAGTCAGATGCTCTTAACTCGGTTTCTCTTACCAATTTTCGCATACCTGCTGTCGTCCGCAGGCGGCGGTGTCTTTGAAATGATGCTTCCATTTGTCATTCTCCCTTTCTTGAAATGCGGCATATTTCACGCAGCATTCCGTCGATTGTATAGACGTCCGGCATATATGAAGGAATTCCGTAGTCCGACAGCGCCTTCTTTGTCATAGGCCCGATCGTAATAAAAGCCGTACCGTTCTTTTCGGCCCACGTTCTGCTCTCCTCTTTCAAAATGGACATGAATGTATGTACCGTCGAGGAGCTGGTAAATGTCACAAAATCAAAAGACGCGTGTTTTGCTGCTTTCTTAAGCTCCAGAATTCCCTTTTCATCACGAACGGTTTCATACAAAATCCATTCCGAAACTTGAATTCCGAGCGGAGTGAGGGTTTTCTTGATGACGTCCCGAGATAAATTCCCTTTTAAAACGGCCACTTTATCATGACGGCCGGCATTTCGCTTCAGGGCCTCCGCCAAATGTTCAGCCACGTATAACTCAGGCATCAGATCGACAGAAAGACCCCTGTCGCGCAAATACCTGGCCGTTTTTTCACCGACAGCGGCAACCTTGGCCTTTGATGCGAAAGGAACGCTGAACCCGGCGTTCTTTAAATAAGAAAAAAAGAATTTTGCCCCGTTCACGCTTGTAAAAACAAGCCAGTCCGCGCTTTCAAGATCTGTTCGAAAGCGCTGGGCCTGTTCTCGCGGGAGGGCGGGCCGAAACGAAATCAATGACGTTAAAACAGCTTCTCCGCCTAAAGCCTCCACCTTTTCCCTGAAGGATTGGGCTTGGGCTTTATTGCGGGTGACGAGCACTTTCTTTCCCTGTAAAGGAAGATCATGCTTCATTGTCTTCCAGCTCCTGTTTCACACGGTCAATCAGTGCCTTTGCTCCTTTTTCCGACATGACCGCCGCGCATTCTCTGCCGACAGCCTCCGGATCTTTTCCTTTTACTGTTTCTCTGTATGCGGTTTTTCCGTCAGGCGATGCCACAAGACCGGTCAGTTCGATGACGCCGTCTTCGTCCATCGTCGCAAATCCGGCGATTGGCACTTGGCAGCCGCCTTCCATCGCATGAAGAAAAGCGCGCTCGGCCGTGACGGTCAGCTGTGTGTAGCGGTCGTTCAGGCGCGAAAAGAGGGACAGCAGCTCCTCATCCGAGCCTCTGCACTCGATCGCCAACGCGCCTTGCCCAACGGCGGGAAGGCAGCTCTCTGGATCAAGAAATTCGGTGACGACATCGTCCTTCCAGCCCATTCTTGACAGGCCTGCCGCTGCTAAAATAATCGCGTCGTAATCTTCGGTTTCAAGTTTTTTTAACCTTGTATCGATATTTCCCCTGATCCACTTGATCTCAAGGTCGGGACGCATTTGCAAAAGCTGCGCGCTTCTTCTGAGGCTGCTCGTGCCGATAACCGCACCTTGTTTCAGGTCGGCCAGCTTTTGACGGCTTTTTGAAATGAGAACGTCCCTGGCATCTTCCCGTTTTGGAATGCAGCCGACCACCAGCCCTTCGGGAAGCGCCGACGGCATGTCCTTCATGCTGTGAACGGCCATATCAATTTCCCCGGAAAGCATCGCCTGTTCGATTTCTTTGACGAACAGGCCTTTCCCGCCGACCTTTGACAGCGTAACATCCAAGATCCGGTCGCCTTTTGTAACGATTTCCTTTATTTCAAACGTGAAATCCGGATTTAATTCCTCCAGCTTTTTGATCACCCATTTTGTCTGGGTCATCGCCAATTTGCTTCTTCTTGAGCCTACAATGATGTTTCTCATGTTTTCTTCCTCCCAATCCGTCACGGGCAACCGTTTTAACTAACTAAACCAATGAAATTGCGAAAAGCTGCCGAGCAAAAAGAAATTGATTAAAAGAACAAGAAAAGACGCGGTATTCCACATGGCCGCGATCCTTCCCTGCAGCTCTTTGACAATCCTGATAAATAAATAGTATCCGTATAAAAAAAGCAGCACGATCGATCCGAGCACTTTCGGATCCGCCCAGTACAGGGTTTCAAGCGATACATACGACCAGATAATCCCCAGAATCAGACTCAGCAAAAGCATGGGAACGCCGATGAGATTAAGGACATAAGCCATATGATCAAGTTTTGGCAAATCTTCGATTCGTAAGAGCCATTTCCCCCACTTTTTCTTTTTCAATAAACGGTACTGAAAAAGATACAGCACGGAAAAGACAAACGACAATGAAAACGCTCCATACGAAAGAATTGCCATTGTAATGTGGATGATCAAGAGCTCGGACACGAGCCTTCCCGAAAGCTCCGCCGACTGCTGGGCCGTCGGTGTAAACGTGTGGATCGCCGCCATTGAAAAGCCGATGAGATTGGTGAAAAAAACGAGAAATTCCACTTTCAAAAGCTTCGTCAAAACGAGAGACAGCGTGACAAGCACCCACGCGTAAAAATAAAGCCCCTGTGCATTATTCAAAACAGGAAACTGATCTGTGTACTGCATGAAATAAAAAAGGTATACCGTCTGCAGAATCCAGACAATAGAAAGCAACCAGAAGGCCGCTTTTCCCGCCTTCCGGTTGTGCTGTAAAAAGTCTATAAAATAAAAGAGGACGGTGAGCGCGTACAACACGATTGTAACTTCGTTAAGCCTTGCTAACAATGTGTCTGTCATGTCTGTCACTCGCTCGCGATAGAAGTCAAACCCTGCTGGTTTTGCCGCTTAAACGCATGAACCGGCTGGCGTTCGTCTTGATTCTCTCCGTCAGGAAAAGCCGCTTCTTCAATATCAAAAATCTGCGTAAACAGTGCAAGCTTTTCTTCGGCATCAGCTTCTGACGCAAACTCCTTCACTTTTAAAATCGGGTCGCGCAAGAGCTGGTTGATAATACTTTTCGTATGCTTATTTAAAAGTTTTTTCTCTCTTGTGCTCAAGTGAGGGAGCTTCCGTTCGATGCTCTGCATCGTTTCCGCCTGGATTGTCAAAGCTTTTTCCCTGAGAGCAGAGATGACCGGCACGACGCCGAGCGTATTCAGCCATTGTTTAAAAGCGACGATCTCAGCTTCAATAATCAGCTCCACTTCTTCAGCAACGGCCTGACGCTCCTTCAGATTTTCTTCCACGATCCCTTCAAGATCGTCAATATCGTACAGAAAGACGCCTTCCACATCGCTGAGAGCCGGGTCAAGATCCCGCGGCACGGCAATATCCACCATAAAAAGCGGACATCCTTTGCGAAGCTTATTGACATGTTCGATCATCTCTTTTGTGACGACATAGCCGCTTGCGCCCGTTGAACTGATGAGAATGTCGGCTTCCATTAAAGCGCATTGCAGCTCATTTAAGCTTTTCGCCGCGCCTGAAAAACGGCCGGCAAGCTCCTTCGCTTTTGAAAATGTTCTGTTGATCACGGTAACCTGTCCGATTCCGTGGCCGTGCAGGTTTTGAACCGCAAGCTCTCCCATTTTGCCCGCGCCGAGAATCAGCACGTGTTTATCGGAAAGGTCGCCGAAGATTTTCCTGGCAAGCTCGACGGCTGCATAGCTGACGGATACAGCATTTGAAGCAATGTCCGTTTCGGCATGGCAGCGCTTCGCGACGGTGACAGCCTGCTTAAACAAATAGTTGAAAACGGTACCAATTGTCTTCTCTTCCTGAGCCAGCTTAAAACTTGTACGCACTTGGCCTAAAATCTGCGTTTCTCCAATAACCATCGAATCCAATCCGCACGATACGCGGAACAAATGTTCAACGGCTCCGTCGTTTTCATAAAACTTCAAGTAAGGCGAAATGTCCTCTTTGCTTAGTCCGAACCAGTTCGCCAAAAACATTTTCATATAATAACGTCCGGTGTGCAGCTGATCAACGACTGCATACAGCTCTGTCCGGTTGCATGTCGACACGATGATATTCTCAAGTATGCTTTTTTCTTCTTTCAATTGCGACATCGCCTGCCCCAGCTCATCCGGCTGAAAGGTTAACTTTTCACGTATATCAACAGGGGCTGATTTGTAATCCAATCCCACGACAAGTATATGCATAACTCTTGCTTGCACCCCCAACATCTATCTAAATTAGAATGATTATAATATAGAATTTATTATTCAAAACGATTATAACATATATTCACTATTTTCTCTTCCCAAAATGTGAACAGATTTTAAAAAATTGATGTGATATAGTAGAAAATGTGTTTCTATTTCTTTCACTACATCAAGAAGGTGATACTTTGAAAAAGAAATCTGTTTTGCTTCCATTGCTGTTGATAGCCGTGGCTGTCTACGCCTTTCTGCGGTCGGGCCGGATCAGCCTGTTTGACGGACAGGAAGAATGGTCTGTACTTGCGGGGCTCATCGGGCTGGCTCTTTTTTATCAGGGGCAGAAGGAAGCCGATTCCGCCCATTCCTTTGCAGGGCTCTTCATGACAGCGATCGGCGTTTATTTCACATTTAAAGAGGACTATTTCAGCCGCGCGGATGATTTTGCGGTCATCGTGCTGATCCTCGGTGCGGCGCTTCTTGTCAAATCGTTTAAGACGAAAGAATATCAATATGAGAGTCTGCTGATGATCGCAGTCGCCCTCTATCTTTATTTTTTCCGGCAGATTGCCGCCTGGCTGAAGACGGCGAATATCGAGACGGCATATGTAGAAGCTTATTGGCCGGCCGCTTTTATCGCGGTTAGTTTACTTTTATTATTCTTAAAAAGAAAATAGTTTATTCAAGAAAAGCACTTGCATCAATCCCGCAAGTGCTTTTTCTTTTATCTCGCGATCATTTGCTCGATCGCCGACCACGCTTCTTGTTTACCCTTTTTCGTCTCGGAGGAAAACAAGATGAGCTGGTCTTCTTTTTCTATATTGAGCGTCTCTTTGACGACTTTGGCATGCTTTTCCCATTTACCTTTAGGGATTTTATCCGCTTTTGTCGCAATCACGATCACAGGAATTTCATAATGCTTTAAAAAGTCGTACATGATGACATCATCCTGTGAAGGAGCATGCCTGAGGTCGACGATTTGGACGACCGCTTTCAGTTCTTCGCGGGATGTCAAATACGTCTCTATCATACGGCCCCAAGCCTCGCGCTCCGTTTTGGAGACTTTCGCAAATCCGTAACCGGGCACATCGACAAAGTGAAGGACATCGTTAATGATATAAAAGTTTAATGTCTGTGTTTTGCCCGGCTTTGATGATGTCCTCGCTAAGTTTTTACGGTTGATCATTGTATTGATAAATGACGATTTTCCGACATTAGATCTCCCGGCAAGGGCGATTTCCGGCAGCCCCCCTTCAGGGTACTGCTCGGGTTTCACCGCACTGATGACAATCTCTGATTTCGTTACTTTCATTTCTCTTCTCCTACTAGCGCATGCTTTAGAACTTCGTCCAGGTGAGCGACAGGAATGAAGGTTAAGCCTTCCCGCACGCTGTTTGGAATGTCCTCAATGTCTTTTTCATTATCTTTCGGCATAATGACAGTCTTTAAGCCGGCACGGTGTGCGCCGAGCGCCTTTTCCTTCAAGCCGCCGATCGGAAGGACGCGGCCTCTTAACGTGATTTCGCCGGTCATGCCGACATTTCGTGAAACAGGTCGGCCCGTCAGCGCCGAAACAAGAGCTGTCGCCATTGTGATTCCCGCGGATGGCCCGTCCTTCGGAACGGCCCCTTCCGGCACGTGAATGTGAATATCGTGTTTTTCATGAAAATCAGGGTTGATGTTTAACTCTTCCGCTTTTGAACGGACATAGCTGAATGCGGCTTGTGCCGACTCTCTCATGACATCGCCGAGCTTTCCGGTTAAAATGAGCTTGCCTTTCCCGGGGGAAAGAGACACTTCGATGGACAGCGTATCTCCGCCGACCGTCGTGTAGGCAAGACCTGTGACAACGCCGATCTGATCGTCGAGCTCAGCCTGTCCGTACCTGAACATTCTTTTTCCTAAATAGTCTTCAAGGTTTTTGTCCGTGACCGTAATTCTTTTTCTTTCCCCTGATACGATCAGCTTCGCCGCTTTTCTGCATATCGCTGCGATTTGGCGTTCAAGACTTCTGACGCCGGCTTCCCTCGTATAATAGCGAATAACATCAAGGACAGCCTGCTCCCGTATTTGCAGATTGGATTTTTTCAGACCGTGTTCTTTCAGCTGTTTTGGAAGCAGATGGTCTTTGACGATTTCGACCTTTTCCACTTCCGTATAGCCCGCGATCGTGATGATCTCCATACGGTCTCTGAGCGGACCCGGGATTGTGGCCAGGTTGTTCGCGGTCGCAATAAACAAAACCTTTGATAAATCAAACGTCTCTTCAATATAATGGTCGCTGAACGTATGGTTTTGTTCAGGATCGAGCACTTCCAGCATCGCTGAAGCAGGATCTCCCCTGAAATCCGAAGCCATTTTATCAATCTCGTCCAAAAGGAACACGGGATTGTTCTTGCCTGCTTTTTTCATCCCCTGAATAATGCGGCCCGGCATGGCGCCTACATATGTGCGGCGGTGGCCACGGATTTCGGATTCATCCCTCACGCCGCCAAGGGAAATGCGGACAAATTTGCGTCCGAGCGATTTGGCGATCGATTTGGCCAGCGAGGTTTTTCCGACACCCGGAGGTCCGGCCAAGCATAAGATCGGTCCTTTTAACGAGCGGGTCAGCTTTTGGACTGCCAAATATTCGAGAACCCGTTCTTTCACTTTTTCAAGTCCGTGATGTTCTTCATCAAGAATTTGACTGGCGAGATTTAAATCAAGCCTGTCTTCTGTTGCATCATTCCATGGGAGGGAAATAAGCCATTCAATATAATTGCGGATGACAGAACTTTCAGCTGAGCTTGACGGAATTTTTTCGTACCGGTTTAGCTCTTTAAACGCGGTTTCTTTCACATTGTCAGGCATGCCGGCCTGTTCGATTTTCTCAGTCAGCTTTTGGACCTCGCCCGTTTTTCCTTCTTTATCGCCAAGCTCTTTTTGGATGGCTTTCATCTGCTCGCGCAGGTAATACTCCTTTTGCGTTCTTTCCATTGAACGCTTGACGCGCTGCCCGATCTTCTTTTCAATCTCAAGGACTTCTTTTTCGTTGTGAATCAGGTCGATCACTTTGTTTAATCTGGCTTTGACATCGATCGTTTCCAGCACTTCCTGCTTGTCTTTCAACTTAAGCGGCAGGTGGGAGGCGACGATATCGGCCATTCTTCCCGGCTCTTCAATATCTGTCACAGCGGCAAATGTTTCAGCCGATATTTTTTTCGAAATCTTTATGTATTGATCGAAGTGGTCAAGCAATGTGCGCATAAGTGCTTCATCTTCAACATCTTTTTCAGTCTCTTCATCGATTCGTTCGATTTTTACAGACGTATATTCATCTAAATCATGGTACTCAAGAATGCGGGCGCGCTGCAGCCCCTCCACCAAAACGCGGATCGTTCCGTTCGGCAGCTTGAGCATCTGCTTGATTTTTGTATAGGTTCCGAATGTAAAAATCTCGTCTTCATCCGGTTCGTCTATGGATATGTCCTTTTGTGTTGCCAAAAAAATCATATGGTCATTCATCATCGCCTGTTCAAGCGCCTGAACCGACTTTTCACGCCCGACGTCAAGGTGCAAAACCATCGTCGGATAGACGAGTAAACCTCTTAAAGGGAGGAGCGGGATGTTTCGTTTCGTTTCATCTGCCATTTTGACTGACACCTCCGTAACTTTAGTATGAACCATTATAATATACTTTTTTTATCCCTGTACAATTGTAAGCCCGGCGAAATAAAAAGGGTCTCCTGTAGTATACCCTTTCTTTCAGTTCTGAAAAAGGAAAAGATGTCCTCCGCTAAGAAAACATGCCGGCGCCTGTCGGAGAAAACCGGCCCGAAAAAAATCCCCATCTGAAATGATGGGGATTTATACGGATTCTCTTTTCATCTGAGCGCCGTCAGGCATTTCTGAAGGAGGGTTGACCAATGCAAGGTCCAGCACTTCCTGCAAGGTTTTGACGGGAATGATATGTACGCCTTCTATCCGCTTTAAAATCGACTGGACATTTTCGTGCGGAATAATAACCGTTTTTGCCCCCGCATGCTTGGCCGCTTTGATTTTCGGAATCACGCCGCCGATCGGCTTTACCCGGCCGTTCAGGCTGATTTCCCCCGTCATGGCGACAGTATGGTCTATCGGAACCTTATGAATGGCGGAGAAAATGCCCGCCGCCATGGCAATTCCTGCAGATGGTCCGTCAACCGGGATACCGCCGGGGAAATTCACGTGAATATCATAATCCGAAGCTTTTACTCCCATTGTCCGCAATACAGTCATGACATTTTCGACCGACCCTTTCGCCATGCTTTTCCGTCGGATCGATTTTGACTGGTTGCCGATATTCTCTTCTTCTGCGATGCCTGTGATATTAATCGATCCCTTATCAGCAGCCTTGTTGACTGTGACTTCAATTTCGAGCAGCGAACCGCTGTTAGGGCCGTGGACGGCAAGTCCGTTGACGATGCCGACCTGCGGTTTGGAGGCGATTTTTTGTTCATATTTCGGTGTCAGCTGGCTCGAATGGATCACCCATTCGATATCTTCAACCGTCACCTCGTCGCGCTCTTCAGTCAAAGCCATTCCGGCGGCGATTTGCATCATATTGACGACTTCGCGGCCGTTTCTCGCATACCGCGTCAACAGGTCAAGTCCTTCCTCTGCGACTTTCTTCTCAATCTTATCAGCCGCTTTTTTGGCGACCGTTTTTAATTCTTGCTTTTCAAGGTCGCGGAAGAACACTTCCAGACATCTCGACCGAATCGCTGGCGGGATTTCGTCAGGCATCCTCGTCGTCGCGCCGATCAGTCTGAAATCCGCCGGCAGCCCGTTTTGAAAAATGTCGTGGATGTGTTTGGGGATTTGCGTGTTTTCTTCACTGTAATAGGCGCTTTCCAAAAACACTTTCCGATCTTCAAGCACCTTCAGCATTTTATTCATTTGAATCGGATGAAGCTCTCCGATTTCGTCGATGAATAATACCCCGCCGTGCGCATGCGTAACGGCTCCCTGCTTTGGCTGAGGAATTCCGGCCTGCCCCATCGCTCCGGCACCCTGATAAATCGGATCGTGGACCGATCCGATCAACGGGTCGGCGATTCCCCGCTCGTCGAAGCGGGCCGTTGTCGCGTCAAGCTCGACAAAGACGGAATGTTCCTGGAACGGTGAGCGCTTGTTCTTTTTCGCTTCTTCGAGGACAAGCCTTGCAGCTGCGGTTTTCCCTACACCTGGAGGGCCGTAAATAATGACATGCTGCGGATTTGGTCCGCAAAGGGCGGCTTTCAGCGCTTTAATGCCGTCCTCTTGGCCGACGATGTCTTTAAAAGCTGTCGGCCTTACCTTTTCTGATAACGGTTCTGATAAATGGATTGATCTCATTTTCCGGAGCTGCTCCATCTCTTTTTTGGACTCTCTGTCTATCGTAACCTTTTGGGTTCTTTGATTCTTGAGCAGATTCCAAAAATATAATCCGATGATGATCCCGAAAAATAGTTGTACAAAAAGTGCAATGCTCGTCCAGCTCAACTGATGGTCCCTCCTGAAATGGTTTCGTATCTTTAAGTATGTCAGATAGTATTTCCTGATCACGGAGGGAATAAACGTACAGAAAGGGATAATTTTGCTTTTCGAACCGTCACTTTTTTCTGTATGGCGACGGTTTCCAAATGCAAAAAAAGAACCTCCTTTGGCTAGGAGGTTCTCTGCATTATGCTGAAGTTTTTTTGTCTTTATTGACGACCGTGCCGTCTTTCATAATGAGACGCGGCGGTTCGCCGTCAGTGACGGTTTTGCCTGTAATCACGCATTTTTCAATATCCTCGCGTGACGGCAGATCGAACATCACGTCGAGCATGATTCCTTCGATAATGGAACGAAGTCCGCGTGCTCCTGTTTTACGTTCAATTGCTTTTTTAGCGATTTCTGTGAGCGCTTCGTCTTCAAATACAAGCTCCACATCATCCAGCTCAAGCATTTTTCTATATTGTTTAACAAGTGCGTTTTTCGGTTTTGTTAAAATTTCAACCAGCGCTTTTTCATCGAGTGGTTCAAGGCTTGCGATGATCGGGAGACGGCCGATGAATTCAGGGATCAGACCGAAGCGAAGCAAGTCTTCCGGAAGCACTTTGGAAAGAAGCGCTTCTTTTTCAAGATCTTCATGCTTGTTGTCAGAGCCGAAGCCGATGACCTTTTGACCGAGACGGCGCTTGATGATTTGCTCGATTCCGTCAAAAGCTCCGCCGCAAATGAACAGGATGTTCGTTGTGTCAATCTGGATGAACTCTTGATGAGGATGCTTTCTTCCGCCTTGTGGAGGAACGCTTGCAACCGTACCTTCAAGAATTTTAAGCAGAGCCTGCTGAACGCCTTCACCTGATACATCGCGTGTAATTGAAGGGTTCTCGGACTTTCTGGCTACTTTATCGATTTCATCGATGTAGATAATGCCTTTTTCCGCTTTTTCAACATCGTAGTCAGCAGCCTGAATCAGCTTAAGCAAAATGTTCTCCACATCTTCACCAACATAGCCTGCTTCAGTAAGCGAAGTGGCATCTGCAATGGCAAACGGCACATTCAGGATGCGGGCTAGTGTTTGAGCAAGAAGCGTTTTTCCGCTTCCAGTCGGTCCGATCATGGAAATATTACTTTTTGACAGCTCGACATCATCGACTTTGCTGTTCGAATTGATCCGCTTGTAATGATTGTAGACGGCCACGGCAAGGGATTTTTTTGCCTGGTCCTGGCCGATGACGTATTCATCAAGAATCTCGCGGATTTCCTTTGGTTTTGGGACATCTTTGAACTCCACTTCTTCTTCAGAGCCGAGTTCCTCTTCTACAATTTCAGTGCAAAGTTCGATGCACTCGTCACATATATATACGCCTGGTCCGGCGACAAGCTTGCGTACCTGATCTTGTGTTTTTCCGCAAAACGAGCATTTTAATTGTCCTTTTTCCTCGTTGAATTTAAACATTCTTTCACCCCTTATATCCTTGTCATTCCTGTTTCTTCGTTAAAAGAAACATCGCTTGAAAACATTCGTTCCATTATGTATTGCATTTTACCACACTTTCCAAAAAGGCGATAACGTTGTGTTTGCCGTTCGGCATATTCAATATGTATGTTGATCAAAACGACATTATCTATCCTTTCCCAAAGAAAAGATGATAAGTCAAAATTGTATAAAACAAGGCACGAAACATTCGCGCCCTGTTTTATATAAAGTATGATTATGAAACATATTAACGGTTTTCTACAAGAAAATCAATTGCTTTGCGAACTTTTAAGTCCTCTTTCATTCCTTCTGTAGAACCGATTGCTTGTTTGATGTTTTCAACAGGCATGTTGTACGCTTCAGCCATTTTAGAAAGCTCTTCTTCGACTTCTTCGTCAGTGACTTGAAGGTTTTCAGCTTTGGCGATCGCTTCCAGTGTCAGGTTGGATTTCACGCGTTTTTCAGCATCCTCTTTCATTTGCTCTTTCAGCGCGTTTTCATCCTGTCCTGAGAATTGGAAGTAAAGCTCAAGGTTCATGCCTTGCATTTGCAGACGCTGTTCGAATTCTTTCATCATGCGGTCAAGCTCTGTGTCGATCATCGCTTGAGGAATGTCAGCTTCAGCGTTTTCAGCTGCTTTTACGACAAGCTCTTCGCGAAGTTTAGCGTCCGCTTCGTTTTCTTTTGCTTCCTCGAGACGTTTTTTCGTTTTTTCAGTCAGCTCGGCAAGCGTTTCAACTTCCTCATCGACATCTTTCGCAAACTCGTCATTAAGCTCAGGAAGCTCCTTCGCTTTGATTTCGTGGATTTTCACTTTGAATATGGCAGGTTTGCCCGCAAGCTCTTCCGCATGGTATTCCTCAGGGAATGTTACTTCTACGTCTTTTTCAGCACCGGCTTCAAGTCCGACAAGCTGATCTTCAAAACCTGGAATGAAAGAGCCTGAACCGACTTCAAGGGAATAGTTTTCCGCTTTTCCGCCTTCGAACGCTTCGCCGTCTACGAATCCTTCGAAGTCAAGAACAACAGTGTCCCCTTCTTCCACTTTGCCGTCTTCTTTTACAACGAGTTCAGCCTGGCGCTCTTGAAGAGACTTCAGTTCATTTTGAACGTCTTCATCCGTTACGGCAGTATCGTCTTTTTCAATGCCAAGGCCTTTGTATTCGCCAAGTTTCACTTCAGGCTTAACCGTTACCTTCGCAGTGAAGATCAGGTTTTCGCCTTTTTCGATTTTTTCCACATCGATTTCCGGGCGATCAACAGGCTCAATGCCCGCTTCCTCTACCGCTTTCGGATACTCGACAGGAAGCAGGATGTCCAGCGCATCCTGATAAAGCGCCTCAACACCAAAACGCTGTTCAAACAAACCGCGCGGTACTTTCCCTTTGCGGAATCCAGGAATGGATACTTGCTTTACGACTTTTTTAAATGCATCATCAAGGGCTTTATTAAAGGTATCGGCATCTACCTCAACCGTTAAAACGCCTTCGTTTCCTTCTTGCTTTTCCCATTTTACTGACATGTGTTTCCCTCCAAAATCTATTCAGGTTGTGTCGGTTTTCCATTTTAAAACAAACAAACGGCTACGTCCATCGCAAGCTGCCGACTGTGTGCAGCTCATGTGTTTCTGACAGCCATCATTATGTATACAAAGATAAATAATGAACTTTAAGCGGCAAACGGATCAACTTCCGTTTTTCACAAATGCAACCACTATATTATAACACAATGCCCGCTGCTTTCAACATTTACAAATAAGAAATTTCTTCTATGTCTTTGATGAGCGCGCAGGCCTCGTCAAGCTGTCTGTCATTGAATTCATAGAGAATATGAAGCTCCTCTTTATCGATGTCGATCCCGTGCATTTCGTATCCGACTTTATGCAGCGCAGCAGCCCAGAGCTCGCGGTTTGAGTATTTCGGCTGAAACGGATAGAGGACGTAAATATGCCTTCTCCACAGCTCTTCGACCGCTTGGTACAGCGTGGGATTTTCATTCCCCAGCGTGTCATCCAGCACGCTCAGAACATGCTTTAATATCGGCATATCATCCGGCTTGACTGTCTCTGTCGGATTAATTGTCATCGAATCGCCAAATTTTGCGACAAGTGTCGGCTTTTCATGGTCTGACTCGGCCAAAAGCTGGAGAATCATCGTTTTTACGACAGGATGCGCGCTCGGATTTTGCAAAATTGTTTTCAACAAGCCGATATAGCTTGTCAGATTGCGGTCCTTCAGTCCGTGAAGAAGTTTAACCTGCTCTTCCGTGTCATTCAAAAGCCTTTCCTGATCAACCTCCTCCGTCTCGGGAAGGTCTTCGGTGATATCCTCAGGTCCGGGGTCTTCCGTCATCTTGCGGCTGAAATCAAGCAGTTTATAAAACTGTTCCGCGCTTTCAGGAGGCAGCTTATTTTCTTCGAGTACAGCTTCAATCGTTTCTTTTACTTTTTCGTATTGTCTGAGCTGGATTAAAATCGTCATATAGACTTGTAAAACGGTAAAATAATGGCCGTGGCCTTCTTTCAGCATTTTTTCACAGATGCCTTTCGCTTCTTCAAGCTCGCCGATTTCCAGCAGGCAGATGGCCATTCCCAGATAAATATCCGATTCCTCGTCATCATAGCGCTTCGCTTCAGAAAACAGCCTGAGCGCTTCATGGTAATTCTTTTCTTTAAGCGCGGCCATCCCTTTGTGCACTAAACGCTCCTTAACGTTCGGGAACGGGATGATCTTCGAGTTTTTCTTGTCATGCTTCATTTCTAAGTTCCTTTCAGGCACTTATTTTTTAACAAGTGTAACAACCCGGCCCGCTAAACACAAGAAAGAACCGGCGGCAGTATGCTGCCTTCAGCAAAAAAAGCCTCCGATCTATATCGGACAGCTTTTTTATGCTTGCAACCAAGAACTTCTCTGTTTCTCAAATTGTTCGATTTCTTCTTCAAGGAGCAATGTTAAAGAAATTTCATCGTAACCGTTCAGCAGCATCTCTTTCCAATGCGGATCGACCTCAAATGCAATCTGCTGCCCGGCGTGGTCTGTTATCGTCTGTTTTTCAAGATCGACAGTCATCGGCAAAGACTGATGTTCATACTGTTCAGCAAGCACTTTCCACGTCTCATAAGGAAGGCGGATCGGCAGCATGCCGTTTTTGAAACAGTTTTGGTGAAAGATATCGGCAAAAGACGGCGCGATAATGATTTTAAATCCGTAGTCGTCTAGCGCCCATGGGGCGTGTTCCCTTGAAGAGCCGCAGCCGAAGTTTTCGCCGGCGATTAAAATCGAAGCGCCTTTGTATTCCGGCCGGTTCAGCTCAAAATCAGGGTTTGGATCGCCGTTATCCAAATACCTCCAGTCAAAGAAAGCAAAGCGGCCGTATCCCGTTCTTTCGATCCTCTTTAAAAATTGCTTCGGAATGATCTGGTCCGTGTCTACGTTGATTCTGTTTAGCACCGCCGCTATTCCGGTATGGGTCTTTAATGGCTCCATCTTGTCACTCCTCTATACAGCTGTTGTCTCTTGGTAATATTTTCTGACATCAACAAAGCGTCCGTGAATCGCGGCCATCGCGGCCATCGCCGGGCTGACGAGATGCGTCCTGGCCCCTTTGCCCTGTCTGCCTTCAAAATTGCGGTTGGAAGTGGAAGCACAGCGCTCTCCTTCAGGGACAACATCGTTGTTCATGCTCAAACACATGCTGCATCCCGATTCTCTCCATTCAAAACCCGCTTCGATGAAAATCTGGTGAAGCCCTTCATTTTCAGCTTGAATTTTGACGCTTTGCGAGCCGGGAACGACGATCGCTCTGACGCCGTTGGCGACTTTTTGGCCTTTTATCATTTCAGCAGCCTGGCGAAGATCTGTCATGCGCGAGTTGGTGCATGAACCGATAAAGACGTGCTCGATTGTAATGTCCTCGATTTTTTTATATGGTTCAAGACCCATATATTCATATGCGCGCTGCGCTTCTTTTTTATCGTCTTCCTGAGAGAAGGCCTCAGGGCCTGGAATCGCTTCATCAACCGGCAGCACCATTCCAGGGTTGATGCCCCACGTCACCATCGGTGAAATCGCGCTTCCGTCCATCACGATCGTCCGGTCGTAGACCGCCCCCGGATCGGTTCTCAGATTCTTCCACTCTTCTACAGCTTTCTCAAACTCTTCGCCTTTTGGCGCATATTTTTTCGTTTTGACATATTCAAATGTTGTTTCATCCGGTGCAATCAATCCTGCTCTTGCCCCAGCTTCGATTGACATGTTGCACACCGTCATCCGTTCGTCCATCGACATGTTTCGGAATACTTCGCCGGTATATTCAATGACATAACCCGCACCGAATTTAACCCCGTATTTTCCGATGACCGCCAGAATGACGTCTTTAGCCGTCACTCCTTTTTGCAGTTTGCCGTCAACGCGGATTTCCAGCGTCTTCGGTTTTTGCTGCCAAAGCGTCTGCGTCGACAAGACGTGCTCCACCTCGCTCGTTCCGATTCCGAAAGCGAGCGCACCAAACGCTCCGTGTGTAGATGTATGACTGTCTCCGCAAACGATCGTTTTGCCCGGCAGCGTCAGCCCCAGTTCAGGCCCGATGACATGGACGATCCCCTGGTCGACGCTTGACAAGTCTGCGAGGCGGATGCCGAATTCTTCGCAATTCCGTTCGAGCGCACTGACCTGCCGTTTGGCGACATCATCTTTAATCTCAAACCGATTGACAGTCGGAATGTTGTGGTCCATTGTGGCAAACGTATTTTGAGGCCGTCTGACTTTTCTATTCTTTTGCCTTAGGCCTTCAAAGGCCTGGGGTGACGTTACCTCGTGTATCAGATGCAGATCGATATAGAGAAGGTCAGGCTTCCCTTCACCTTTTTTAATCACGTGTTGATCCCAAATTTTTTCGATGATCGTTCGAGGCATCATCTTTCTTCCTCCCTCTACCAATATCCATTTTCCTTAAACGTAAGCGGTCATGATGTTTGAAATGGCATTGTCGTCTGCCAGCGCAGCTTTTACTTCCCCTGTAATCGATTGAGTCGTGGAATGTTCCGATCCTTTTGCCAGGTCCTTCGTCCGCTTACCTGCCCGGAGAACTTGATCAACTGCGTGTTCAACAGCTTTCGCTTCAGCTTCAAGACCGAATGACGTCCTGAGCATCATAGCCGCGGACAAGATCGCCGCAAGCGGATTGGCTATGTTCTGTCCCGCGATATCAGGGGCCGAGCCGTGCACAGGTTCATATAGATGAAGTCCGGAGCTTGATAAGCTTGCCGACGGCAGCATGCCGAGCGACCCGGTTAGCATCGATGCTTCATCGCTTAAAATATCGCCGAACATGTTTTCAGTCACGATAATGTCAAACTGTCCAGGCGTATAAATAAGCTGCATCGCTGCATTGTCGACGAGCATGTGCTCAAGCTTGACGTCAGGAAACTCTTTCGCTACTTCTTCCGCCGTCTTGCGCCATAGTTTGCTTGACTCAAGGACGTTCGCTTTATCAACTGAGGTCACTTTGCCTTTTCGTCTCTGCGCCATTTGGAAGGCCTCCCTGATGACCCTTTCCATTTCCGACTTTTTATAAAACAGCGTGTCAACGGCTTCTTCCTCGCCGTTCTGATTGACGTACTGCTCGCTAGGCTTTCCGAAATACAGGCCGCCCGTCAGCTCGCGAACGATGACAAAGTCAACACCTTCGATATATTCAGCTTTTAACGGAGAAGCTCCCGCAAGGCTTTCAAATACTTTAACAGGCCGCAGATTGGCAAAAAGATCGAGCTGCTTGCGGATGGCGAGCAACCCTTTTTCAGGCCTCAGCTCAGAAGGATTTTGATCCCATTTCGGCCCGCCTACTGCTCCGAGCAAAATGGCGTCCGCAGCTTTGCAGGCGGCGACAGTTTCCTCGGGAAGCGGCGCTCCCGCCTCATCAATTGCCGCTCCGCCGATCAGGCCGTATTCAAATTCGAATTCATGCTGATAATGTTCAGCAACGCTTTTCAGCACATCAACAGCCGCGTCCAATACTTCGGGACCAATTCCGTCACCGGGCAAAAGTGCGATTCGTTTTTTCAAATTCAACAAACTCCTTCCTTATTACTGTTATGATCCTACAGCCGCCTGTTTTGACAATCCTTCCGTATTCGTCTTCAATACGAGATAGCGGTTCACTGCGTTCAAGTAAGCTTTGGCAGATGCTTCGAGAACATCCTGGGCGACTCCGCGTCCTCCGGATTCTTTTCCGTCGATCATCACCCTGACGTATACTTGCGCGAATGCATCCTGTCCCTTGCGATTGGATTGAATCCGGTAATCAAGGAGCTGGACTTCTTTATCCATACAGCGCTTCAGCGTGTTGTACACCGCTTCAACACTTCCCGCTCCGGTCGCCGCTTCCTGGATGATCTGATCCGTTTCCTGATCTTTAAGGGAAACCGTTGCTGTCGGAACCTGCGAGGTGCCGTAATGAACCTGCAGCGAAATAAATTCATAGCCGATTTTGCGGTCTGCCGTTTTCTCCTCGAGAATCAGCGAGATGAGATCTTCATCCGTAAATTCCTTTTTCTTGCCGGTAAGTTCTTTAAAGATGTTAAAAAATTTATTGATTTCTTCTTCTCCAAACTGGAATCCGAGGTTTTGCAGCTTATCTTTAAATGCGTGGCGCCCTGAATGCTTTCCGAGGACAAGCGCATCCGTTTTTACGCCGACAAGCTCCGGAGAAATAATTTCATATGTTGTTTTTTCTTTTAAGAAGCCGTCCTGGTGAATGCCTGATTCGTGGGCAAAGGCATTATCGCCGACGACCGCTTTGTTCCGCGGCACGGCCATGCCGGTCAGTTTGCTCACTAAATCACTTGTCCGCTTAATCTCATTCAGCTGAATCGTTGATTCCGCCTGGTAGAAATCTTTTCGGAGATAGAGGGCGACGGCGATTTCTTCAAGAGAGGCGTTCCCCGCTCTTTCGCCTATGCCGTTGATGACCGATTCGACTTGATCCGCTCCGTTTTCAATCGCAGCCAAAGAGTTGGCGACAGCCATGCCTAAATCATCGTGGCAATGGGCTGAAAGCGTGACTTTGTCAGCATTGCGGGCATTTTCTTTAATATAGCGGAAGATATTTCCGTACTCGGCGGGCGCTAAATAACCGACCGTATCCGGAAGATTGACGACGTCCGCTCCCGCGGCGATCACTTCGCTGACGATCTCGGCTAAAAACGAAAGGTCGGTTCGGCACGCATCTTCGGCAGACCACTGGACGATCGGGAAGCGTTCTTTGGCGTATTTCACCATTGCGACCGCCTGTTCCAGAACCTGTTCGCGCGTTTTTTTCAGCTTATATTTTAAATGGATGTCAGAAGTGGCGATAAAAATGTGAAGCCTTGGTTCAGCCCCGTCTTTGAGCGCTTCCCACGCCGAATCGATATCTCCTTTGACAGAGCGGGCAAGCCCCGTTACCGAACAGTTTTTAATCGTCCTTGCGATTTCTTTTACTGCGTTGAAATCCCCGGGGGATGAAGCGGGGAAACCCGCTTCCATAATGTTGACCCCGAGTTTTTCAAGCTGCTGGGCGATCGCCAGCTTCTCCTGCGTGTTTAAATTAACGCCCGGCGACTGTTCACCGTCACGGAGTGTCGTATCAAAAAAGTTAATTTTTCGCACCGGCTACCACCGCTTCCTTCTTCTTGCCCTGCTTGACAAACGGCATCATTTCGCGAAGCTTTCTTCCGACCACTTCGATTTCGTGTTCGTTTTCGCTTGTATTGATGGCGTTGAAACGCGGACGGTTGACTTGGTTTTCGACGATCCATTCTTTCGCGAATGTACCGTTTTGGATGTCTTTCAATACTTCTTTCATTGATGCTTTTACCTTCTCATCGACGACGCGCGGGCCTGATACGAAATCTCCCCACTGCGCTGTGTCTGAAATCGAATATCTCATGCCTGCCAAACCTTCTTCATACATCAAGTCGACGATGAGCTTCAGCTCGTGCAGACACTCGAAGTATGCGAGTTCAGGCTGATAGCCC
The DNA here is from genome assembly GCF_038002405.1 of Bacillus sp. FSL W7-1354. NCBI lineage: Bacteria > Bacillati > Bacillota > Bacilli > Caryophanales > Bacillaceae > Bacillus > Bacillus sp. FSL W7-1354. Next base: position 2,023,107 of record NZ_JBBOCL010000001.1, read on the forward strand.
GCTTCTGTCAGCGTTTCGAATCCTGCTTTGACAAGGGAAGTCAATCCTCCGCACAGCACCGCCTGTTCACCGAAAAGATCGGTTTCAGTTTCTTCTTTAAATGTTGTTTCAAGAACACCGGCTCTTGCTCCGCCGATCGCTTTAGCATAAGCAAGGGCTTTGTCTTTCGCTTCCCCTGTGACATCCTGATAGATCGCAAACAGCGCCGGAACCCCTGCACCTTGTTCAAACGTTCTTCTGACAAGATGTCCCGGTCCTTTAGGAGCGACAAGGAATACGTCAACATCTGCCGGAGGCACGATCTGATGGAAATGAACGTTGAATCCGTGGGCGAATACGAGTGAATTGCCCGCTTGAAGTCCGTCTTTAATTTCCGCTTCATACACTTTTTGCTGCTGTTCATCCGGAAGAAGCACCATAACGATGTCGGCCTGTTCTGCCGCTTCTCTTACCGTGAAAACTTGATGGCCGTCTTCCTCTGCTTTAGCAAAGGATTTCCCTTTTCTGACGCCGACAATGACGTCCACTCCGCTTTCTTTCAGGTTCAGTGCGTGCGCATGGCCTTGAGAGCCGTATCCGATTACCGCTACTTTTTTGCCTGCCAATACGTTTTCTTTGATATCACCGTTATAATATACTTTTACCATTTCAATCTCTCCCTTTTTATGTTTTATACAATTGATATTGTTTTAATAGAGGACGGCTTTTGCTGGGTTCCCCTCGCAAAGGCCGTGGTGCCTGTTCTGGCAACCTCTTTAATCCCGTATGGTTTCAACAGTTCGATCAGGGCTTCGATCTTGCTTGATTCCCCCGTCACTTGAATCACGACGCTGTCTTTTGCGACATCGACGACAGTCGCCCGAAACGGTTCAATGACGCCGTTTATTTCCGCCCTGCTCGACGGAGGGGAAACCACCCTGATTAATGCCAGCTCTCTTTGGACGATCGATTGATTTGTAATATCCGTGACTTTCAGTACATCAATCTGTTTGTTTAATTGTTTTGTCAGCTGTTCCGTTTCTTTTTCATCTGCCACATGCACGACAAACGTGATCCTGGAAATCCCCGCTGTTTCGGTGTGGCCGACGGTAATGCTTTCAATGTTGTAATGCCGTTTTGTAAACAACCCTGTAATTCTGTTTAAGACGCCGCTTTGATTCAAAACCGTCAGCGTGATGATTCTTTTCAAGGTTTCACCCCCACCATTTCGTGCAGCCCTTTTCCAGGCGCAACCATTGGAAATACTTTTTCAGCTTGTGCAACCTGAACATCGATGACCACCGGTTCATTCGACGTTAGCGCCGCTTCCAGCTTTTCTTCCGCTTCTTTTTCAGATGTGATTCGGACACCTTTGATGCCGTATGCTTCAGACAGCTTGATAAAATCAGGCTGTGATGCGAACTTGGAGTGTGAATAGCGCTCATCGTAAAAGATCTCCTGCCATTGCCGGACCATTCCGAGGCAGCGGTTGTTTAAGACCACGACTTTGATCGGAAGGTTCAGATCGCGAATGACGGACAGCTCCTGCAGTGTCATCTGGAATCCTCCGTCGCCGAGTATCGATACAACTGTCGCATCCTTATCCGCAAGCTGTGCCCCGATTGCCGCCGGAAGTCCGAAGCCCATCGTGCCGAGCCCGCCGGAAGTGACCCACCTGTCGGCTTTTTGGAACTGATAAAATTGCGCGGCCCACATTTGATGCTGTCCGACGTCCGTCGTTAAAATAGCTTCGCCTTTTGTATAGCGGTGGATATATTCGATCAGCTTCTGCGGTTTGAATCCCTCTGCTTCATTCTCTTCATACCAGAGCGGATATTCGTTTTTCCAGTCCGCAAGCTGCTTTTTCCATTCATCGGAAGCGCTCGGTTTGCCGTTTTGCTTGATCAGCTCTGTCAGTACAAGCTTGCTGTCGCCGACAACCGGAATGTGCGTATGAACGATTTTGCCAATTTCAGCCGGATCGATGTCAATGTGAGCGACTTTCGCATATTTTGCAAAATGCTTCAAGTTCCCTGTGACCCGATCATCGAATCTCGCACCGATGCTGATTAACAGATCGCTTTCATACAGAGCCATGTTGGCCGCATACGTTCCGTGCATTCCGGCCATCCCGAGGAAAAGCGGATGGTCGGCTGGAAATCCTCCCAAGCCTAACAGCGTATGCGCCACCGGAATTTGCTGCTGTTCGACATAATTTTTTAATTCTTCTGACGCTTTCCCGTGCAATACGCCCGCGCCCGCTAAAATTACCGGCTTTTTCGCTGCACTGACCGCTTCCACAAGCTTTCTGATCTGCAGATAATTCGGTTCCTTCGTCGGCTGATAGCCAGGAAGGTGAATCTCATGGTCGTAGCGGAATTCTCCTTCTACAACGGCGATGTCTTTAGGAATATCGATTAAAACGGGGCCCGGTCTTCCTGTTGTTGCGATATGAAATGCTTCTTTAATAATTCTCGGCAGATCTTCTGCATGGCGAACCTGGTAGCTGTGCTTTGTAATCGGCATCGTAATTCCGATGACATCAGCTTCTTGAAATGCGTCAGATCCGATAACCGAGGTCGCAACCTGACCGGTGAATACGACGAGAGGCAATGAATCGATCATCGCGTCGGCCAGACCCGTTACAAGGTTGGTCGCTCCCGGACCGGATGTGGCGATGACGACACCCGGTTTCCCCGAAATCCTCGCATATCCTTCGGCTGCGTGGATAGCGCCTTGTTCATGGCGCGTTAGTACATGAAACATCCCCGATCCGTAGAGTTTGTCATAAATCGACAGGACCGCACCGCCGGGATACCCGTAGATCACTTCGACATTTTCCTTTTTTAAAGCCTCAATCAGCATTGACGCCCCTGCCATTGTTTGTGTACATTGGGCATTTTCAGCATCCAACTGTACATTCGTCCCCATTTTTCTTCCTCCTTATCAAGTGATCATCATCACTGTTCATTCACGTGGTTTTTTAAAAATAATTCATGTATATATGCCGCAAAGCATGTTTCCAATCTGCTTTTGCAGCTAAAAAAAGCCTTCCCGCCCACTGTTGACGCTGCACACCTTGCAGGCCAAAGGGGCGAAAAGGCTTTTCTTTCCGCGGTACCACCCTTGTTCGCGGCTTTCGAAAGCCGCCTTATGGATAATCGCTTATCCGGTTTAATAACGAGTGAACCTTCGTGACGTTCACCCGGCCAGCCTTACTAAACTTGGAAGTCGTTCAGGCTGACACTCAGAGGGGAGTTCACAAGCGGAGGCCGTCACCGGTTTCCAGCAATCTCGGCTCTCTGCAGGCGGCGTTTCCGCTGTTACTTATCCTCTTCAACGTTTGTCTTTATTCAACTGACACTTAAGCTTTGATCTTCGAGGCTGACTTTTATCCCTTCACGGACGACGCGCTCGCGGAACTTTTCAAGCATCCGGTTTGTGTGGACTCCCGGTTTGCCGTCCCCGATCTTGCGGCCGTCAACTTTAACGACCGCGATGACTTCTGCAGCCGTTCCGGTTAAAAACACTTCGTCGGCTGTGTATACGTCATGGCGGGTAAACGGCTCCTCCTTCACTTCATAGCCGAGCTCCTGCGCTATTTCGATAATGGCATTCCGAGTGATTCCTTCAAGCGCTCCGATATAGCCCGGAGGCGTCAAAAGCTTTCCGCTTTTATAAATAAATACGTTATCCGCAGAACCTTCGGCGACATAGCCTTGATCATTGAGCATGAGCGCTTCTGTCACGCCCGCCATGTGCGCCTCGATCCGGACAAGAATATTGTTTAAATAGTTCAGCGATTTCACTTTAGGGCTCAGCACATCAGGTCTGTTTCTTCTTGTCGGAACCGTAACGATGTCAATTCCCGTTTCATATAAGTGTTTCGGGAATATTGCCAATGGTTCGACAATTATAATGACACTCGGGTGTGAACAATTGTTTGGATCGAGTCCGAGGTCACCTGCTCCTCTTGAAACGACCAAGCGGATGTAAGCGTCTTTAAGCCCGTTTTTTTCGACTGTTTTGAGAACGTGCTGTGTCAGTTCTTCCTGCTGATATGGAATCTCCAGCATGATCGATCTCGCAGAATCGTAGAGGCGGTCCATGTGCTCTTTCATTCTGAAGATGTTGCCGTCGTATACCCTGATCCCTTCAAACACGCCGTCCCCGTATAAAAATCCGTGATCATAGACTGATATTTTAGCGTCTTCTTTTTTAACGAGTTTGTCGTTTAGGAAGATCCACTGGTCTTTCTGGTCCCCCATCCCTCTAGCACACCTTTCTGTTGTAAATGAACGCTTTAAACGGTTAAAAATCGATGATGCGGGAACCCGTTTTCCCGCTGTCATTCCCGGGAAAGATGAAAAGTTTTCAAGTGATTTGTTCTTTTGTTTGAACTCATATTACGCCCCTTTACATGCAGTGTCAACCGTATTTTTTAAAATTATTAGACAATTTCGATTAATCAATCTACTTGTATACGCTTACATGATTGATATAAAAGGAAATGCAAAATTGAAAAACAATTTGAAATTTTTTATGCAATCTATAAAGATTACATAAAAAAACTGGTGTTTTATACAGTTTTGTTAGATTTTATGACTGACAACTTTTTGAAATTTCATCCCGGAAGGTTAGATTTTTTACCACATTTGTGTACAGACTCCATTTTACGATTTTTTACATAAACTGCTGTTAATCCAAATAGAAACGGGTGAATATGATGTACCGCACCTTTCCTCCATACTCTGATCCCCGCGTGCGCCAATACCCGGGATACTTCGGTTATCCGACTACTTATGTCTATAATCCTTCAGCACACGGGCCCTATACCTATTATCCGTACGGCGGAGTGTTCACCACTCCGACTCTCGGATTCAGCATCAGCTATCCGGGAATTTCCGTTCCCGCTGTGCACGGCTTTACCGGTGGATTCAGAGAAGATTAACAAAGCACAAAAAAGAGAGAGCATTTTGCTCTCTCTTTTTACGGTTAAACGACTCCCTGAGCGATCATCGCATCCGCCACTTTAATAAATCCGGCTATATTGCAGCCGTCAAGCAGATTGCCGGGACGTCCGTATTCTGAAGCCGCTTCAACGCTTCTCTTGTAAATATCGGTCATGATCATTCTGAGCTTCTCATCCGTTTCTTCCGCCGTCCAGTGGAGCCGTGCGCTGTTCTGCGCCATTTCGAGCGCTGAAACGGCCACACCGCCGGCATTTGCAGCCTTAGCCGGCCCGAAAAGAACCCCCGCATCCAAAAAGCGTTTGACGGCGCCCTCTTCAGACGGCATATTCGCCCCTTCTCCGACGGCTTTGACCCCATTTGAAATGAGCACTCCGGCAGCCTCTTCGTCAATTTCGTTCTGGGTCGCGCACGGAAGCGCGATATCGCACGGAATAGACCAAATGCCGGAGCATCCTTCGAAATAGTGTGCTTCCGGATGCTCGCTGACATACTCGCGAATCCTTCCGTTCCCGCTTTCTTTAAGCCGCTTCACCGTCTCAAGGCTGATGCCTTTTTCGTCATAGACATAGCCGTCAGAATCACTGCAGGCCACTACTTTTCCGCCGAATTGAGCGGCTTTTTCCATCGCATACAGCGCGACATTGCCTGAACCGGAGACGACAACGGTGCTGTTTTCAAAACGCAGCCCCTGATCCTTCAGCATTTCTTCTACGAAATAAACCAGACCGTACCCTGTCGCTTCTTTCCTCGTCAAACTGCCCCCGTATTCAAGGCCTTTGCCTGTTAACACACCTGCATCATAGCGGCCCCGAATCTTTTTATACTGTCCGAACATAAACCCGACTTCCCTAGCTCCGACACCAATATCACCGGCAGGGATATCCGTGTCCGGTCCGATATGTCTGTACAGTTCATTCATGAAGCTTTGCGTAAAACTCATGATCTCCCTGTCAGACTTGCCCTTCGGATCAAAATCAGCCCCGCCTTTTCCGCCGCCGATTGGCTGGCCGGTCAAAGAATTTTTAAAAATTTGTTCGAAGCCCAAAAATTTAATAATGCTCGCATTTACAGAAGGATGAAAACGGATGCCGCCTTTATACGGACCGATTGCGCTGTTAAATTGAACCCGGTATCCCCTGTTAACCTGGATATTGCCTTCATCATCGACCCACGGCACCCTGAAGGTGATCATCCGTTCAGGCTCTGCAATCCTTTCAAGAATGCGGTGTTCGATATACTTTGGATGTCTTGCCAATACAGGGACGAGGGAATCGAAAATTTCTTTTACAGCTTGAAGAAATTCGCTTTCGTGAAGATTTCGCTGCCGCACTGTCTCGTATGCTTTTGTCACATAATCTCTCGCCGTCTGAACATTTGTTTGCTCCATTTTTTCTAGCGTTTGCATCTTTCTTCAGCTCCCTTTCTAAAATAAAAGCAGAACGAACGTTGTAAGATTTTCTACATGGTAAATTTTACAACCAATGCCCCATTTACATCAATCTGAAAAACAGATTAAACCATTGCTGAATTGAGATGTATAACAAAAAGCGAGAATAGACGGGTATTAAGATAGAAGAACCATTCTTAAATGCTGAGGAGAAAAGAACCAACAAACCATAAAATACCATAACATCCGAAAGGTTTTTTCTGTGCTTTTCGTTGCGATCGGCGCATTTGCCCGTTGTACTCTCGGCAGAAAATGAGCATCTTCTCCCGTTCTTAAAATGAATCCTACTGCACAAAACGAAAACACATAGCTCTTCTTTTTCATGGCAACAATAAAACTAAAACAGGGGTGATCTGATGGACGACAAAAAAGAACTGTCAAACGTTGAAACACAAAGAAACTTTTTAACGGCAGAAGAATTTCCTGAAGGAGCGTATGGAGCTGCCCAGGGCAAAGACAAGCCTGTTGAAAACAAAAACACGCCATGGAAGGAAGGTCAGCAGTACTACAGCAATTTCACATATGAATTCCGCAACCTCCACCAAGGAATGCCGCGACAGTACCCCGGGGCGCATCCAACCCATGACGAAAAGGATCAAAACGAGGAATGACCGATATAAAAAAGAGCCGTGCTAAACGGCTCTTTTAAGCTTTTTTATTGGAGGGGCTGCTGGAAATTTTGATTGTGCTGCTGGTTTTGTTGGTTTTGCTGACCCTGTTGACCTTGCTGTCCTTGCTGGTTAAATGATTGCTGCGCCTGCTGAAGTGCCTGGCTCATTTGGTTCATGGCCTGGTTTGTCTGGATTCCTTGAAGAGCCTGATTCAGCTGCTGAACAGCCTGCTGAATGCTTTGCTGAATTTGCTGATCCGTCTGCTGCATTTGCTGCTGAGATTGGGAGCTGAATTGCTGAATTTGCTGCTTCAGCTGATTGATTCCCTGGCTCAATTGAGAGCTCTGCTGGCCGCTTTGGCCCTGCTGCTGTGACCCCATTTGATTAACAGTTTGCTCCAGCTGGGCAAGCTGCTGCTGGATATTTCCGAATTCCTGAGCAAGTTCGGTATCCGTGATGTTCACTCCGAGCAGCTGCTCATGCTTTTGTTTTTGTTGCTTTTGTTTTTGCTGCTGGTTTTGCTGTTGTTTTGTCATGACAACATCCTCCTTAAAATTGATCACACCCTTTATCTTTTTCATTTTGTTCGAAATGATGAAAGGGAATTTTTAGGGTGTTGTTATTTGAAGAAAAAGGCCATTCAGAGAACTACTCTCACCTCAAGATACAAATGGAGATGTTCTTGGAAGAAGTATAGAAAGAGGATTAGGTACCTCAGAAGTTGTTATAAATAAAAAAATGGAGTGTATATTTTAATAGGATATCCAATAAATAATGGAGTTTTAAATCCGCTCCCAATCCACTCCCAAAACATATTTTCAAACCAAAAATAGAGCAGAAGTTCCCATCAAATAAAAAAACCTCAAACCCTTGTATACCAAGAAGTTTGAGGCTTTTTTCAGAGACGTCCCAGGAGAGATTCGAACTCCCGACCGACGGCTTAGAAGGCCGTTGCTCTATCCTGCTGAGCTACTGGGACATGATGTTGTTTTGTTTCGCTTTAACTATCAGCGACAAGATTTATTATATGCGGATCGGGACATAAAGTCAACAACTTTTTAGAATTTTTTTCTTCACGAGGAAGAAAAAAATTCTTCCTCATGAATGTGCTGGCAGTTGGACATGGTTCGTCAGGCTTTCGACTTCCCGGCCGTCCAAGTCGTAAAAGCGGACCGTTGCATTGTCTTTGTCAATGTTCAGTATAGCATAAGTTTTTTCTTTCCGCACCCGCGGAAGGCGGATGCTGCCGGGGTTGATCAGCAGTTTTCCGTCCATCAGTTCGCTTCCCGCGATGTGGGAATGGCCGAAACAGATGATATCGGCGCCGAGTTCTTCAGCGCGGTAGTATACATTTAAAAGCGACTGTTTAATGCCGTATAAATGCCCGTGTGTGAAAAAAAGCTTTTTTGATCCGACGGGAACGACAACTTCGTCTTTAAACTCCCCGTAAAAATCGCAGTTTCCTTTTACCGTTAAGTAAGAGGAAAGCGCGGGATGGGAAGGATCCAATTCGGAATCCCCGCAATGGATCATGAGATCTGTTTCCTTCCCGTGCCGCTCAGCGATCATTTCCAGTTCGTCTTCAAGGCCGTGGCTGTCACTGACAATCAGAACCTTCATGATCGGCCCTCCTCCTTTACGCTTGGTCCAATAGAGCGGACAGTTTTTTCAGTGCTTCCGCTCTGTGGCTGATTTTGTTCTTTTCGCCGCTTGAGAGCTCGGCCATCGTTTGATCTTTGTCTTTGACGAGAAAAACCGGGTCGTAGCCGAAGCCGTTTGTGCCGCGCGGTTCTTCGGTAATGTATCCTTCCACAGAACCTTCGACCGTTTTCGTTTCCTGTCCTGGAATGCATAATGCGAGCGCGCATCTGAACCTCGCGGAGCGGTCTTCTTTTTCCACCCCTTCAAGCTCTTTCAATAGCTTTTTCAGGTTGGCGAGATCGTTTTTCTCTTCTCCTGCATAGCGGGCCGAGTATACGCCGGGGCTGCCGCCGAGGTAGTCGACAGACAGGCCTGAGTCATCGGCAATTACGATTTTACCGGTTTCTTTCGAAATCGTTTCCGCTTTAATCACCGCGTTTTCTTCAAACGTCTGCCCGGTTTCTTCGATTTCGGGCGTATAGCCGATGTCCAGTAGAGATTTGACATCGTAGCCTCTCGGTTCGAGCATCGCTTTGAATTCCCTGACTTTTCCTTCGTTTTTCGTGGCAATGATGACTTCTTTCATCGTGTATCAAGCCTTTCTCATGTTATTGTTGAATGGCTGATGCAACGTCGCCGAGCACTTCTTTCTGCTTTTCGATGAGTTCGGCGATCCCTTTTTCAGCCAGTTCTAAAAGCCCGTCCAATTCACTTCTTGAGAATGTCGCTTCCTCTCCTGTTCCCTGAAGTTCGACAAAGCGGCCTTCTCCTGTCATGACGACGTTCATATCCACCTCTGCCGCAGAATCTTCCTGGTAGTTCAAATCAAGGATTAATCCTTTTTCCTTATCGATTCCCACTGAAGTGGCAGCCAAAAAGTCAGTGATCGGCATCGCCTTCAGCGTGCCTTTTTCGACAAGTCTTCCGACGGCAAGCGCCATGGCCGTAAATGCTCCGGTGATCGACGCGGTTCTCGTGCCTCCGTCAGCCTGAATGACGTCGCAGTCGATCCAGATCGTCCGCTCACCGAGCTTTTCCAAATCAACGACCGCCCGCAAAGCTCGTCCGATCAGCCGCTGAATTTCCATCGTCCGCCCGGAGATTTTCCCTTTTGACGATTCCCTGATCGTCCTTTGGTTCGTGGCCCGCGGCAGCATGCTGTATTCCGCGGTGATCCAGCCCTTCCCTTCTCCTCTCAAAAAGGGCGGTACGCGGTCTTCCACAGACGCGTTGCATATCACCTTTGTCCCGCCGACTGTGATCAGGACCGATCCCTCGGGATGCGTAATGAAGTCGAGGTCCATTGTGACAGGGCGCAGTTCATTGTTTTCTCTTCCATCGTATCTCATTTTTTACCTCCGATTGTATGTACATAAACCTTTCACAATCATTCTGCTCTTCCAAAAAGCTGAATAAAGAAAGAGGCAGCTTTAATCGCTTACCTCTTTTTTTATAGTATATCAAAAATCTCTGCTTAAAAACTACCTGTGTTCACCTTGCTCGGTCTTGAAACCGGCTTGGAAAGCTTTTCTCCTTTTTCATTGACGAGCTCGGATTTTCCGTTCACAGTAACCGACACACTTTTCACATCAGGCAGTTCGGTTAATGTCAGCACAATACTATTTAACACTTCATCCGATATCACTTTCTTCTCGCCGTCGGCGCTCCCGTAGATCGCTTCGTTAAAGTCGAGAGTCACATGGCCGTCTTCAATCTTCGGCTCGTTTTCAAGCTTGACATCGCCCTGGAAATCGGAAAGCAGGCCGCTTTTATTGCCCGGTCCTTCCGTCAGCTCTTTAATCGCCGCCGTCACCTGGTCTTTTTCTTTTGCAGACGTCCGTTTCGTTACAGGAACATAGTATGTGCCTTTGTCCGATTCAGCCAAATAATAGACGGTGACCGGCTGTGTCGCTGTTATATCGGTCACACCCGCCGTATCGAGGTTGATGCCGTCCTCGCGGCTGAGATCTTCTGAAATCGGCGTGCCGTTAACAGGCATTTCTTTCAAATCATGGCCGTTCATGCGGATCTTCACTTTATCAATCGAGTTAAACTGTGTTAACGTCCATGTAATCGCCTGTACGATTTTTTGCTCGTCTTCTGCTTTATAGTTTTTAAATTCATTTGAAAAGTCAGCGATCGCTGTTCCGTCTTCTTTAATATCAACATTGACCGCTGTATCCGCCGGCAGCACGGCTCTGAATCCGTTTGGCATGATGTTTGAAACAGGGCCGCCTTCAACGAGGTATTCAAGCGCTTGTTTAGCCGTACCTTCCTGCTTTGGCAGCGGCAGCGTCTGCGCTGTCACATAGCCGTTCTTATCAATGAGATAAAGCTCTCTCATGACCGTATCGCTCGTTTGAGCCGCTTTATCGTCGCTTGTCGTTTTGCTGCCTTTGTCTTCTGTTTTATCTTTGGTTTTGTCTGTTTTGTCTTGCTCCTTCTCCTCTTTTACATATGTGATGTCCTGCGGCGGATCTATCTCCTCTGAGGCTTGATCTGACTGAAATATTCCGCACCCGGAAAGAAGCAGCGCGGAGGCCGTAACCGAAACCGCGATTCCTTTCATTCCTTTTTTCAGCATACTTTTCCCTCCTAAGGCAGTTTGTACTATTATGTATACGAGCCCGTTTTTGAATTAGACCGCTTTTTAAAAAAATCCCTCTGAATACAAAAAACCTTTTCTTTTAAAGAAAAGGCTCATGAAAAAAGCTGCCGTTTGCTTGTGCGGCAGCTTTATTTTATAGCGGTTTCCTGAAGAGAAATGCTTTCCACATTTTTCACTTCGTATCCAAACCAATCATTTGCAATTTTTGTGAAGCGGGCGCGCTCCCCGGTTGTTAAAAACAAGTGTTCCGGCGGTTCACCCGTTTTGCTTAATAAACTATTGTATGACAAGATCGTGCTGACTTCCCTGGCCGTTTCATCTCCGGAGGAAATGATGTTGACGCGCTCTCCCATATAGCGCTGAATCGGCTCTTTTAAAATCGGATAATGCGTGCATCCGAGAATCAGTGTATCGATTGATGAATCCCTGAGCGGGTGCAGTGACGACCTGACGATTTCATCAGCCGTCTCATCCAAAAATTTACCGCTTTCCACAAACGGGACAAACATCGGGCAAGCCAGATTTTCTACCGTTAAATCTCCGTTCAGCGAAAGAAGCGCTTCTTCATATGCGCCGCTTTTGATCGTGTTTTCTGTTCCGATCACGCCGATTCGCTGGTTCTCCGTCACTTTAATCGCGGTTCTGGCTCCGGGCTGCACAACGCCGATGACCGGGATCGCGACTTCTCTGCTGATTTCTTCAAGTGCGATGGCCGTCGCTGTATTGCAGGCGATCACGAGCATTTTAATATGGTGGCGGGATAACAAATAATTTGTCATTTCCCATGTATATGACAGGACTTCTTTTCTGTCCCGGGGTCCGTACGGACACCTTTTCGTATCTCCAAGATATATAATTTTTTCTTTCGGCAGCTGCCTCATGATTTCTTTTGCAACGGTTAAACCGCCGACTCCCGAATCGATGACTCCTATCGGTTGATCCAACAAAATCGCCTCATTTTCTGTTCATTTCCTGCTGAAGTTTAATTAATAATTTTTCAAATGCGGCTGTTTCTTCCTCGGAAAACGCCTCTAACATGTCTTCCAAATAGTCCTGCCTTTTTTGAATGACCTCCTGGATGATCCGCTCTCCTTCCGAGAGAAGATGAATGCGGACTACGCGCCTGTCGGACGGATCTTTCACCCGTTCAACGAGGTTGTTTTTCTCCATTCGGTCAATTAAATCCGTCGTGGTGCTGCACGCCAAGTACATCTTTTGTGATAACTCGCCGATCGTCATATCCCCGTATTCATACAGCCATTGAAGACCGACAAACTGGGGAGGGGTAATCGTATATTGGGTGAGAATTTCTCTTCCTTTTTGTTTGATGATGCCCGCAATATGGCGGAGTGATTTTTCAATATCCGCTATGTGATTCAAAGAAGCATTCGAATTCATTTTCTCTACCTCGCTCGACTCGTTGTTTTGTTTTCAAAACACTTGAGTCTATTTTCCTTCTTTTCTACACAAATTGCAAGACTTCAACATGAATATACAAATTGCACCTCAAAACAAATAACCGGTTCCCTTCTTGTTACAAGAAGGAACACCGGCTCAATTTAGAGCTCTAGCTCACCCATTCGAAGAAGTTCAACAACAGCTTGCGAACGGCCTTTCACTCCCAATTTTTGCATCGCATTGGAAATGTGATTACGTACAGTCTTTTCACTTATAAAGAGCTCGCTTGCGATTTCCTTTGTTGTCTTGTCTTGAACGAGCAATTCGAACACTTCTCTTTCTCTTTTTGTTAGCAGCGGCTTTGATTGAAACTCTTTCTCCTTCAAGTATTGTAACCCTCCTTGCTAAGGTGAGAGCTGATCTGAAACGAATGGGTTTCGATATAGTCGTGATATCATATGAAACATACGCAAGGTCGGTGACGTTTCTGACGGAGAAAAGGGTTCCCTCAAACACCTATTTTTCAGATCATGACACAGGCATCGTTTCAGGGCTGAACTTCTAAGGAAGACATTTTAAAATCCAGGCGATCAGCCGCCATCTTTTCGTAATATATGCGTGCGTTTTCTTTTTCTGCACAGCACTGATGATTTGTGCAGCCGCTTTTTCGGGCGAAGCCGTCCAAAACAGGTGATCACCTTTTGCAAGAGCCGTGTCCACAAAGCCCGGCTGAATTTCGGTGACCACGATTTCATCATACCCAAGTTTTTTCACTTTTTGACGGAGCCCTTTTAAGTAATTAGAAACGAATGCTTTTGAAGCGGCGTAGGTGACGGCCCCTCCGTTTCCTCTCAGCGCGGCAATGGATGAAATGCCGACTAAATGCCCTTTCCCATTTTTGATAAAATGCTCCATCAACACGTTCGAGCAGGACACAAATCCTGTCATATTGACATCGATCGTTTCCTTTTCTTTGCTCCAATCCATTTCGCTTTCCAAATATCCAACACCTGAACAGATGAAGACTGCATCTGCCCAATTCATCTCATCAAGCAGTTCTTTCAACAGTATAGGCGAGCGTTCGCTGTCGGCTGTATCGATCTTTTTAATGTATGAAGGTCCAGGGAGGTCGTCGCGCAATTTGGCTAGCAGTTCATACCTTCTTGCAGCAAGACCGACCTCCACTCCTGCGGCTGACAGCTGCTTGGCAAGCGCCTTGCCAATTCCGGAACTCGCGCCGATGATCATCGCTTTTTTCATTTTCTTCTCCCTGTCAATTATTTCTCAGGAAATGAGTGATTGCCAAGCAGTTTTGCTTTTTGTTCATCTGTCCATTTCACCGGTTTACCCGTATCTTTCGCAATTTGCACCATAACCGCCACCCCTGTAAAGCAAAGGTCACCTTCCCCATTTTTCGCCGCATAGTGGAGGGTGAGGGAAGCGTTGCCGACAGATGCTGTTTTGACGCCGATTTTCAAATGTTCATGAAGCATGACCTGCTGAAAATAATCGCATTGCTGGCTCGCCACGACGGGAATGGCCGCGCTCTTCCCGTCTGAAAGGCGGTCCATGACGCCCAGGTGCTTGAAATAGGAAATCCTCGCTTCCTCGAAATAGACAAACGGTGTGACATTGTTCATATGACCGAACATGTCCGTTTCTGAAAAACGGACGGATACTTCATCAAAAAAAGAAAATGACTGACACCATGTGTCAAACGGTTCTTCAATATATCCCGGCAGCTTCATTGTTTTTCATCCCCTTTGGTCATAAAAACACCTCTTCGGCTTGAAGAGGTGCATTTTTTCGTGTTATTCCGTGTTGTCGCTTCCGAAGAAGTTTTTAAACGCCTGAACGGTCGTATCCCTGTTTAATGCAGCGATTGAGGTTGTGAGCGGGATGCCTTTCGGACATGACTGCACGCAGTTTTGCGAATTTCCGCATTCGGCCAGTCCGCCGTCTCCCATAATCGCTTCAAGCCGTTCCGATTTGTTCATCGCTCCTGTCGGATGGCTATTGAATAAGCGGACTTGCGAGAGCGGTGCAGGCCCCATAAAGTTTGTTTTATCGTTCACGTTTGGACAAGCTTCAAGACATACGCCGCAAGTCATGCATTTTGACAGCTCATACGCCCACTGCCGTCTTCTTTCCGGCATTCTCGGTCCCGGTCCGAGGTCATATGTGCCGTCGATCGGCACCCATGCTTTGACTTTCTTCAATGAATCAAACATGCGGCTCCGGTCCACTTGAAGGTCGCGGACAACCGGGAATGTTTTCATCGGTTCAAGGCGGATCGGCTGCTCAAGCTGGTCGATCAGGGCTGTACAGGACTGTCTCGGCTTGCCGTTGATCACCATCGAGCAAGCGCCGCACACTTCCTCAAGACAGTTCATATCCCACGCAATCGGCGACGTTTTTTCCCCTTTCGTATTAACCGGGTTCCTTCTGATTTCCATCAAAGCGGAAATGACGTTCATATTCGGACGGTATGGAATTTCAAACTCTTCCTGGTAAGGACTAGAATCCGATGTATCCTGACGAGTGATGATAAACTTGATTGTCTTATTTTCACTCATGATTTCGCCACCTTTTTCTTCGAGTAATCCCGTTTACGCGGTGCGATTAATGAAACATCGACATCCTCATAATGGAATTTCGGGGCTTCAAAATCGCCTGCATGTTTCGCCATTGTTGTTTTCAGCCATTCCTCGTCATTACGTTCAGGGAAATCCGGTTTATAATGGGCGCCGCGGCTCTCATTCCGGTTGTATGCCCCGAGCGTGATCACCCGTGCCAATTGCAGCATGTTGTGCAGCTGGCGTGTGAATACGGCGCCCTGGTTGCTCCATTTTGCCGTATCGTTGATATTGATGTTTTGGTAGCGCTCGGCAAGCTCTTGGATTTTTTCATCCGTTTTCAGCAGCTTGTCATTGTGGCGCACAACCGTCACGTTATCTGTCATCCATTCGCCGAGCTCTTTATGAAGGACATATGCATTTTCATTGCCGTCCATTTTCATAATGTCAGCCCACTTTTCTTCTTCCTTTTTGACGCAGCTGTCGAAAACGGAAGAAGACAGATCTTCTGCGGATGTTTCAAGACCTTGAATATATTCAACGGCTTTCGGACCTGCCACCATGCCGCCGTAAATGGCTGACAAGAGCGAGTTCGCGCCCAGGCGGTTTCCGCCGTGCATTGAATAATCGCATTCCCCTGCGGCAAACAGTCCTGGAATGTTGGTCATCTGATTGTAGTCGACCCAGAGTCCGCCCATTGAGTAGTGGACTGCAGGGAAAATCTTCATCGGCAGCTTGCGCGGATCGTCACCCATGAATTTTTCATAGATTTCAATGATTCCGCCCAACTTGATGTCCAATTCCTTCGGATCTTTGTGGGAAAGATCGAGATATACCATGTTTTCGCCGTTGATGCCGAGCTTTTGTCTGACGCATACATCAAATATTTCACGCGTCGCAATATCCCGCGGCACAAGGTTTCCGTATGCCGGATATTTCTCTTCGAGGAAATACCAAGGCTTGCCGTCTTTATACGTCCAGACTCGTCCGCCTTCACCGCGCGCCGATTCGCTCATCAGACGGAGCTTGTCGTCTCCCGGAATGGCGGTCGGGTGGATCTGGATGAATTCTCCGTTCGCATAGTAAGCGCCCTGCTGGTAAACGATCGAAGCGGCTGATCCGGTATTGATCATCGAGTTCGTCGATTTTCCAAAGATGATGCCCGGTCCCCCGGTCGCCATGATGACTGCGTCTGAACGGAACGACTCGATTTCCATCGTCGTCAGATTTTGGGCGACGATGCCCCGGCACGCATTGTCATCATCAAGCACGGCTCCGAGAAACTCCCAGCCTTCATATTTCGAAACAAGCCCTTCTACTTCAAAGCGGCGAACCTGCTCATCCAGCGCGTACAAGAGCTGCTGTCCGGTCGTCGCCCCCGCATATGCCGTTCTGTGATGCTGGGTTCCCCCGAAGCGCCGGAAGTCAAGCAGCCCTTCAGGTGTTCTGTTAAACATGACGCCCATGCGGTCAAGCAAATGAATAATCGACGGCGCCGCATCACACATCGCTTTGACCGGCGGCTGGTTGGCCAGAAAGTCGCCTCCGTAAACGGTATCGTCAAAATGCTCCCAAGGGGAGTCGCCTTCACCTTTTGTATTGACCGCTCCGTTGATTCCGCCCTGCGCACATACGGAATGTGAGCGCTTAACGGGAACGATCGAAAATAGTTTTACATTTGTTCCTGCTTCCGCAGCTTTAATGGTCGCCATCAGACCCGCAAGTCCTCCGCCGACAACGATGATGCTTGAATTGCTCATGCCTGCCCCACTCCCTCTAGTAATCTAGTTCTTTTACACAAATGCCAAAATCGCTCTCAGCCCTACATAGGACAACACAACAAAGACTCCCATTGTCACAAACGTGGCGATTCGCTGTGAGCGAGGAGAAACGGTGATTCCCCAAGTGACAGCAAACGACCATAAACCGTTTGAAAAGTGGAAGATTGTTGAGAGGACACCTACAATGTAAAAGCCGAGCATGATCGGGGAGCTCAAAATATCAGCCATCATGTCAAAGTTTACTTCTGCCCCCATTTGGGCGGCAATCCGTGTTTGCCACACGTGCCAGCTGACAAAAATCAAGGTAACGATTCCTGTAATCCGCTGCAGAACGAACATCCAGTTTCTAAAAAAGCCGAATCTGTTCGCATTGTTTTTCGCTGTAAAAGCTATGTATACTCCATAAACAGCATGATAAATCAGCGGAAGGAAAATCACGAAGATTTCCAAGACGTACCTGAACGGCAGGTTTTCCATAAAGTGAGCGGCGTTATTAAACGCCTCCTCTCCGCTTGCCGCAAAATGGTTGACAACCAAATGCTGGATTAAAAATATGCCTACCGGTATGACGCCAAGCAAAGAATGCAGTCTTCGATAAACAAACTCTCTGTTCCCGGCCATTGCTTTACCCCCTAGTTGAAAAGTGCAGTAAAAATGAAAGGTCTCCTATCCCCCGTCCTGTTTCAAATATCGCACTTTGTTAAGTTTTTATGACAATTTCATTTTACTCCTATGAGAAATAGGCGTCAAGAAAACGCGTACATAAATTGAAAATTTCTAAAATTTAATCATATTTTAGAAAATTTTATTTTATCAAAATATAAATATATCAGATTTTTTTCTTCCTAATTGCATGTCCCCGCTGTAATCTTTCACCCCATTTAAGCTATAATAAACGGAGAAAAGAGGGGAGACATTGGATATGAACAAATATGAAGCAAACTTAGCGCAATTAAAAGAGCTGGAAGTCTCCGCATATGGCTATGAGTTGATCAGGGAAGTGCTGCTTCCCGATATGCTGGGACAAGACTACGCAGATATGATGTACTGGGCGGGAAAAAAGCTCGCCCGCAAGTTCCCGCTTGAATCCAGGGAGGATCTTCCCGCTTTCTTTCTGGATGCAGGCTGGGGAACGCTTACGATCGCCCATTCAAAAAAACAGGAGCTTGAGTTTGAGCTCGAAGGCCCGCTGGTCTCAAACCGCCTCAAATATCAAAAGGAACCCTGCTTTCAGCTAGAAGCCGGATTTATCGCCGAGCAAATCCAGCTGATGAACGAACAAATTGCCGAATCGTATGAACAAGTGAAAAAAAGAGCCGGAAAAGTTGTTTTAACTGTAAAATGGGATTTGAAAGACCCGGCATAACCATGCAAAAAAGGCGGAGACTGCAAAAGTCCCGCCTTTTTCTTTTTAAATGACTGCTGTCTGCTTTGACAGTTCAAAAGCATCATGCAGCGCTTCAACGGCTTTCACCATATCGCCTTCGTTGACGACAGTCGAAACTTTGATTTCGGATGTGCTGACCATTTTGACCTGGATGTTTTTTTCCGCCAGCACAGCGAACATTTCTGCTGCTACTCCCGGGTTGGAGATCATGCCTGAACCGACGATCGAGACTTTGGCCAGCCTGTTTTCCGTTTCAATCTGTTCATAGTCGAGCGCGTCTTTGTATTCTTCGAGAACTTCGACCGTCCGTTTTAAGTCTTCCGTTTTCACGGAGAAAGAAATCGACGTTTGGCTTGTGCTTGTCACTGATTGAATGATGATGTCAACGTTGATGTTCTGTTTAGCGAGCGTTGTAAAAATCGTTGACAGCGTCGTCAAGCCGCTCGCCAGGCCGCATACGGTCACGCGTGTGATCTGATCTTCAAATGCAATGCCTCTTACAATTAAATTTTGTTCCATTGATGATTCCTCCTCGATTAATGTGCCGGCTTCTTTTTCGGTGCTTGAACGGACTTCCAAAGGCACCTGATAGTTTTTCGCGAACTCAACAGCTCTCGGATGCAGAACGCCTGCTCCAAGATTGGCAAGCTCAAGCATTTCATCGTAGGAGATTCCGGCCAGCTTCCGCGCTGTTTTCACATAGCGGGGATCGGTTGTGAAAACCCCCGGTACATCGGTGTAAATGTCGCATTTATCGGCTTTCAGGGCAGCTGCGAGGGCAACGGCTGTCGTATCTGATCCGCCTCTGCCGAGCGTTGTGATTTCACCTTCCGCTGTCGTCCCCTGGAATCCGGCGACAACGGCGATTTTCCCTTCACTCAGACGCTCTTTCAGCTTGCCTGTATCAATGTTCGTAATTCTTGCGTTGCCGTGAATATTTTCGGTTTCGATGCCGGCCTGCCAGCCTGTATAGGAAACCGCATCATACCCTTTGTTCTGCAAAGCCATTGTCAACAGCGAAATTGTTACCTGTTCTCCTGTTGTCAGCAGCATATCCATTTCCCTGCTGCTCGGCTGTTCGGTAATTTCCTTAGCAAGCGCGACGAGGGAATCCGTCGATTTGCCCATCGCTGAAACGACGACGACAACATCATGACCGCGCTGTTTTTCTTCGATGACGCGGTTTGCGACATTCAATATTTTTTCCACTGATCCTACTGAAGTTCCGCCAAATTTTTGGACGATGAGACCCATCAAATACCACCCTTTTTGTTTTCGTTCGTGCTTGTTTATGTATGAAGAGGAAAACTTGACCGGCGGGCTGTACGTTTTTTCGTACAAAAAAAGCAATGAGAGAAATTCCCTCATTGCTTTAACCAACAAAAATGCCGATGATTTTAACAACGAGATAGCCCTCCAAGAAATGATTTCTTGACAGCCTTACATTTATTCAATGTAAAGCCAGCAGGAAAAACGAATGGATTTTTTCCCCGCTTCGGCGACGCTCCCCTTTCAGCTTTTTTCATCGGAATCCATCTTCCTCATCAAGCCTACTCTTGAAGTTCGCACCTCTATCTTCACCATATCACACGATCTTATTATGAAATTAGTACAAATTCTATCAGATTCTTTTTAAAAGTTCAACATTATTTTTTCAAAGCCTCTTCAATCAGCTGCGCCGTCTTCAGGGGGATGCCGAGCTTGCGGATATCTTCGGCGCTCGCTTCCTTCATTTTCTTAACGGAACCGAAATGTTTTAACAGCAGTTTTTTCCGCTGTTCGCCGACGCCCGGTATGCCGTCGAGCACCGATTGAAATGCGCTTTTTCCTCTGAGCTGCCTGTGGAAGCTGATCGCAAACCTGTGAACTTCATCCTGAATGCGCTGAAGCAGGTAAAATTCCTGGCTGTTCCGCTCAAGCTGGACGATCTCAAGGGGGTCGCCGATCAAAAGGTTGGAAGTTCTGTGTTTATCATCTTTCACCAGACCGGCAACAGGGACATCGAGCCCCAATTCATTTTCCAAAACGTCAAGGGCGGCAGACACCTGGCCTTTTCCGCCGTCGATCAATACTAAATCAGGCAGCGGCAGATTCTCTTTCAGCACCCTTGTATATCTTCTTCTGATGACTTCGCGCATTGACCCGTAGTCGTCAGGGCCTTCAACCGTCTTAATCTTATATTTGCGGTACTCTTTTTTATGCGGTTTTCCGTCGAGAAAGACGACCATCGCCGAAACGGGGTCCGTTCCTTGAATATTTGAATTATCAAACGCTTCAATTCGGTACGGCGTGTAGATGCCCAGTGCTTTGCCGAGCTTTTCAATCGCGCCGATCGTCCGCTCTTCGTCCCGTTCAATGAGCGAAAACTTCTCTTTCAAAGCGAGCTTTGCATTTTTATGGGCAAGGAGCAGCAGGTCTTTCTTCGCTCCCCTTTTCGGCTGGCGCACGTTCACGTCCAAAAGCTCCTCAATCATGTCCTTATCGACGCTGTCTGGAACTAAAATTTCCCTTGGGAGGAAATGGTTGTTTTTTGAGTAAAATTGCCCGATGAACGTCAAAAACTCCTCGTCTGCTTCCCTGTATAAAGGAAACATGCTGACATCTCTTTCAATCAATTTGCCCTGCCTGATAAAGAAGACCTGGACGCACATCCAGCCCTTGTCATACGAATAGGCAAATACATCGCGGTCAACCATGTCATTCAGCATCATTTTCTGTTTTTCCATCGTTGACTCGATATGGGCCATTTGATCGCGGAATTCTTTCGCCCGTTCGAACTGCAGGTTTTCCGAGGCTTCGAGCATTTTTGCTTCAAGTTCTTTCTTGACTTCATTGTATCCGCCCTTTAAAAAGCGGGTGATTTCTTCTGTGAGCTGTCGGTTTGTCTCCTCAGACACATCATATACGCATGGCGCCAGACATTGTCCGAGATGATAGTACAAACAGACGCGGTCCGGCAGTTTGGCGCACTTTCTGAGCGGATAGAGGCGGTCCAGCAGCTTTTTTGTTTCCCTCGCAGCCTGGACATTGGGATACGGCCCGAAATAGCGGCCTTTGTCTTTTTTGACCTTCCTCGTGACAATCAGCTTCGGATGCCGCTCGTTCGTGATTTTAATAAACGGGTAGCTTTTATCATCTTTCAGCATCACGTTATATTTCGGGTCGTACTTTTTGATTAAATTCATTTCAAGAATGAGCGCTTCGATGTTCGAGGAGGTGACAATGTATTCAAAATCTTCAATTTCACTGACAAGACGCTGTGTTTTGGCATCATGGGACCCGCTGAAATAGGAGCGGACCCTGTTTTTTAAGATTTTCGCTTTCCCGACGTAGATGACGGTATCCTGCCTGTCTTTCATCAAGTAGCAGCCAGGCTGATCCGGGAGAAGGGCCAGCTTTTCTTTGATTTTTTTGTTCATCAAAAATCCTTCCTTGTTTCGGCGTTTTTTCTTCATTTCAGTTTACCATGACCGACCGTACGTTCGCTACAATTGGAGAAGGAAGATGGCGCGTTGTAAGAAAAAAGCGATCCCTTTGGAATCGCCTTTTTCACAGGTTTCTATTTTACAAATGTTTGTTGACCAGTTCTTCAAGGGCTTCTTTCGGTTTAAAGCCGACAGATGTTTCAACCACTTCGCCGTCTTTTAGTATGAGGAGAGTCGGGATGCTCATCACGCCGTATTTGCCGGCAGTTTCTTGGTTTTCGTCAACATCGATTTTTACGATTTTCAGTTTGTCTCCCATTTCTTGATCAAGCTCTTCAAGTACCGGCGCGATCATTTTGCAAGGTCCGCACCAAGGAGCCCAGAAGTCGGCAAGAACTACGCCTTCACTTGTTTCAGATGAGAATGTTTGATCAGTTGCTTTTACGATAGCCATTCTTTCATTCCTCCAATTGTGAAATTATGCTTTTTAGTATAGCATCTCCCTTTGGTTCACGCTAACATAATGCTTGATTATACATTTCCCTATCTGTGCAGTTTTACACATCGGGATTTTAGCCTTTCTAAAAATGTCCTTATTCCATGTTATTTTGCAAAAGGCGGAAATGTGCCTATGTAAAAAGCCGGCCATTTCAGGCCGGCTTTTGATCAAGTACTGACGCTCAGCTTTTTAAATTCCTCCGTGAGCAGCGGAACGATTTCAAATAAGTCGCCGACGATCCCGTAGTCGGCAATTTTAAAGATGTCGGCTTCCGGATCTTTGTTGATGGCAACGATGATTTTGCTGTTTGACATCCCTGCGAGGTGCTGAATCGCTCCTGAAATGCCGCAGGCGATATATAAGTCTGGAGTTACGACTTTGCCGGTCTGGCCGATTTGAAGCGAATAGTCGCAGTAGTCTGCGTCACAGGCTCCCCTTGAAGCGCCGACCGCGCCGCCCAGTACGTCGGCAAGCTCCTGCAGCGGTTTAAAGCCTTCCTCGCTTTTGACGCCGCGGCCGCCGGCTACGATGATTTTCGCTTCAGACAAATCGACGCCTTCGGACGTTTTTTTGACAATGTCCTTGATAACCGTTCTGATGTCCCGAATATCCGCTTCGATGCTTTCGACCGCTCCCGTTCGCGTCTCATCTTTGTCGAGCGGGGCGATATTATTCGGTCTGATCGTTGCAAAAATCGTTTCATCTTCGGAAATGATCCGCTCAAACGCTTTGCCTGAGTAGATCGGTCTTGTAAACACGATGTTGCCGCCGGCTACTTCTACGTTGACGGCATCTGATATCAGCCCTGTTCCCATACGGGCTGCAAGCTTCGGCGACAAGTCTTTGCCCATTGACGTATGGCCGAAAATGATCACGTCCGGACTTTCGCGCTCAATGATCGGCATAAAGGCTTGAACATAGCCGTCAGACGTATAGTTTTTCAAGAGCGGGTTTTCGGCTGTAAGCACTCTGTCAGCGCCGTAATGGATCAGTTGTGCCGCATCGCTTGAAACGCTTTCACCGAAGAGAACACCGATCACCTCTCCCCCTTCGGCAACCGTTTTTCCTGCGGCTATCGCTTCGAATGTCACATTTCTCAACGAACCGTCCCTGAACTCTCCCAATACGATAACTTTTTTGCTCATGTCCATTTCCCCCTGTATTTTAATGACCGTGTTTTTGCTCCCTTCGGCTTCAAACGACCTTTGCTTCGCTTCTCAGCAGTGATACAAGGTCTGCCGCCTGCTGTTCCGGCTCCCCTTCAAGGATTTTCCCGGCTTCTTTTTTCGGAGGCAGGAACCGTTCGATCGTTTTTGTTTTGGCGGCCACGTCTTCCTCGTCGATGTCCAGATCATCAAGTTCAAGCTCCTCAAGAGGCTTTTTCTTCGCCTTCATGATTCCCGGAAGTGACGGATAACGCGGTTCGTTCAACCCCTGCTGTGCAGTCGCTACGATTGGAAGCGACGTTTGGATCACTTCAAGGTCACCCTCGGCGTCGCGTTCCGCTTCAACATCTCCGCCGTTTACCGTCAGCTTTGTAATCGTCGTGATACAAGGGATGCCGAGCAGCTCGGCCAAACGAGGCGCCACCTGTCCCGATCCCCCGTCGATCGCCACATTCCCGCCGAGTATCATGTCATACTCGCGGTCTTTCAAATAGTTGTATAGGATGGCTGACGCCGTATATTGGTCCGCTTCTTCCAGATCGTCTTCAATGTTGATCAAAACGGCTTTGTCGCACCCCATCGCCAGAGCCGTCCTGAGTTCTTTTTCAGCTTCTTCCTCGCCGACTGTGACAACCGTAATCTCACCGCCGTGCTTCTCCTTCAGCTGAAGCGCTTCTTCAATGGCGTACTCATCGTACGGGTTGATGATGAATTCCGCTCCATCCGTGCTGATTTCCCCTTGTTCAATCTGAATTTTCTCCTCTGTATCAAACGTGCGCTTCATTAAGACATAAATGTTCATGTTCTATTCATCCCCTTTGTTTTCACGTTTGTTATTTCCCTTTAAAATGCGGCTTCCGCTTTTCAAGAAATGCCTGAATCCCTTCCTTCGCATCCTCCGATTGGAACACTTCGCCGAAGTATTTTCCTTCCAGCTTGAGGCCGCCTTCATACGAATACACTTTGCTCGAATTCAGGAGTTCAATGACATAAGCCATCGTCTGCGGACTTTTTTCAGCGAATTTTCGCGCGAGCTCTTGTGCCTTTTGCAGCACTTCTTCTTCATTCGCCGCCAAAATCGTGACAAGGCCGTATTCAAAAGCTTCCTTGCCGGATATCGGCTCTGATGTCCCGATCATTTCAAGCGCTTTGGCGGTGCCCACATACTTCGGAAGGCGCTGCGTTCCCGCAAAGCCGGGAATGATTCCGAGATTCAGTTCGGGAAGGCCGAGCTTAGCGCTCTCCTCGGCAATCCGGATGTGGCATGCCATTGCAAGCTCCAGACCTCCTCCAAGAGCAGCTCCGTGAATCGCGGCGATCACGGGCTTTGGAAAAGATTCTACTTTTTCGAAAATCTGCTGGCCTTTATCAGCCAAATTTGCATAATCAGACCCGTCCATCAATGATGTAAACTCTTTAATGTCAGCGCCTGCCGAGAAAAATCTTCCTTCCCCGTGAATCACGACGCTTCTGACATCCTGACGTTCTGAAAGCTCCTCAAGACATGCGGAAAGGTCTTCAAGCACTTGCGTCGATAGCGCATTTGCCGGCGGGTGCTGAATCGTAATGGTTGCGATATAGTCGTCTACGGCGTATGTTAATGCTGCCATTTTATTTCTCCTCCTTCGTCTTTTGGCTGCCGAACCCATGGATCAGCAATTCATGAATGCTGTCTGCCAGCTTTGGCAGATCGTATTTTTGATCATTCATCACCCAGGTTGTAACCGTCTCATCCACCGTACCGAAAATCATCTGCTTCGCCAGGCGGACATCAAGCGTGCTCTTAAATTCTCCCGCTTCTTTTCCTTCGGTGATGATGTCTTCCAGGATCGTCAAGTACCCTTTGAGAATCTCATTGATTTTCAGCCTCAGCTCAAGATTCGACTGCCTCAGCTCAAGCTGGGTGACAATCGCGAGGTGGCGATCGCTGCTGAGCAGTTCAAAGTGCTTTTTGATGAACAGCGTGAGCTTTTCTGTCGCCGAATTTGTCACTTCCATTTCTTCGTTCATCTGCTCGATAAACTGTCCCATTTTCTCTTTGAATAGCGAGATGAGAATATCTTCTTTGTTTTTAAAATAAAGATAAATGGTGCCGTCCGCCACTCCGGCCTGCTTGGCGATTTTCGAAACCTGCGCCTGATGGTATCCGTTTTCTGCAATCACAATGACAGCTGCGTCGATAATCTGCATATACTTTGGTCTCTTTTGTTTCAATTGGCTTCGTTCCTTTCAAATTAATGAATGAATACTCATTCATGAGTTTATCGTAAATAAAAATGGACGCTTTGTCAAGAAGCTAAACTCAAATCGCACCACAAAAGCATGCCGTCAAAATCGACGGCAGACTTCGCTTTTTCAGACGCCGGTTTTTTCTTCTTGAACGAGCGCTCTTCTTAAAATCTTCCCGACTGCCGTTTTCGGCAGTTCGTCCCTGAACTCGTATACTTTCGGCACTTTATAAGGAGCCAGACGCGATCTGGCATATTCGTCCAATTCCTTCTCCGTTATTGTAACATGATCTTTCAGCACTATAAAAGCCTTAACCGTTTCTCCTCTGTATTCATCAGGGATGCCGGCAACAACCGCCTCCTGAACGGCTTCGTGCTCATAGAGCACCTCTTCGATTTCACGCGGGTAAATGTTGTATCCCCCGGCAATGATCACGTCTTTTTTGCGGTCGACAATATAAAAGAAGCCGTCTTTATCCATGTAGCCGATGTCCCCTGTAAAAAACCAGCCGTCCCTTAGACTTTGAGCGGTTTCTTCATCATTGTTCCAGTAGCCCTTCATCACCTGCGGTCCTTTGACGGCGATTTCTCCATGCTCATAAGGTCCGAGAAAACCGCCGGTTTCTTCCGAATAGATAGCCGCGTCTGTACCAGGCCAAGGACAGCCGATACTGCCCGCTTTATTCAAATCCCAAATAAAATTGGCGTGAGTGACGGGCGAGGTTTCAGACATTCCGTAACCTTCGACAAGCCTTCCGCCCGTTACCTTTTCAAACTGCTGTTTGACTTCAACAGGAAGCGCTGCAGATCCGCTCAAACAGCTCTTAATTGATGACAGATCAAATTGGTGAAGACTAGGATGGTTCAACAGGGCGATATATATCGTCGGTGCCCCCGGAAATATCGTCGGCTTTTCTTTATCGATCGTTTTCAGCGCTGCGCGCGCGTCAAATCTCGGCAGCAGAATCATTTCATACCCCTGCCTGATCGTGAAATTCAAGACGGCCGTCATTCCGTAGACGTGAAAAAACGGGACGATCCCCAGCACCTTCTCCTCCCCTTTATTCAATTGATAAAACCAGGCATCGCACATCTCCATATTGGCTAGTATGTTGCGGTGGCTGAGCATGACGCCTTTTGGCGTGCCTGTCGTGCCTCCGGTATACTGCAGGACGGCAATGTCGTGGGCCGGATCGATTTCAATCCCCGGCGGACCGCTTGGAACGGGGCGTTTCATGATGGTTCGGAAGAGGTGTGTCGTCTCATTTTCATTGATCTCAACCGACATTTGATTCTCTTTTTTTTGCACGATTGGGTACAGCAGATTTTTAGGGAAAGGCAGGTAATCTTTTATGCTTGTCGCAATGATGTGCCGGATATTTGACAGCGCTTTCATTTTATATGCTGCCGGGTACAGCATGTCAAGCGTAATGATGATGGTTGCCCCGCTGTCATGAAGCAGATGTTCAAGCTCCCTTTCCGTATACAGCGGATTTGTCTGGACGACGATGCCGCCGGAGAAAAGAACGCCGTAATACGCGATAACCGCCTGCGGGCAGTTCGGCAGCATGATCGAGACTCTGTCTCCTTTTTGAATGCCGAGTGACAGCAGGTAATCTGCCATTTTTAAAGCGTCCTCATAAACTTGCCGGTACGAACATTTTTTTCCGAGAAAATGAATCGCTGTTTTTTCAGAAAACTGTTGGGCGGATTGTTGCAGGATGGAATGGAGTGTTTGATCTTCAAATTGCAGCTCGTGAGGAATTTGTTCGGGATAATGACGCAGCCACGGTTTTTCAGTCGGCATAAGCTCCCCCCTTTTAAACAATATATTCTTGATTTCAGTATATCAAAACAATATTCAGAAAGTAATGATATTTTTTCTTTTTAAAAAAGGCGCCCTTTTAAAGGACACCTTTTTCAAGCATAAAAGATCATATAAATCAGGCCGATAACCACAAATACCCCAGCTGTGAAAAACAGGACTTTCGCTAATTTCTCCATGTTGATCCCCTTTAGATACCCGAAGCCACGACAAATGACAGGCCGACTGAAATGACGAATGAAATGAAGCCGACTGCGCGGTTGTCGTTTTCAATCTCCTTGTCAATTTTAAAGCGCGGCGTCAGAAATTCAAAAATGAAGTAGCCGATCAAAAGCAGGATAAAACCGAACAGCCCCCACCCCATCATTTGCAGCAGGGAATTATGCTGGCTGATCGATTTTTGCAGCACGTTGGCGATGCCTAAAATTTTTCCGCCTGTTGCCATCGCGACCGCCATGTTTCCTTTTTGAATCTCCTCCCAATTTTTATAGGTGGTGACGAGTTCAAACACAGATAAAAATATCACAAGACACAAAACGGAAACGCTGTAGTACGCGGCAATTTCCACAAGGTTGTTCTCCCAAAACTCTTTCATCCTTCTAGACTCCCTTTTTTATTTTAATTCGACAATGGTGACGCCTGATCCTCCCTCTCCCGCTTCGCCGAACCGGGAGTTTTTCACATTGCGGTGGGATTTCAAGAGGTCCTGAACGCCTTTTCGGAGGGCGCCGGTTCCTTTTCCGTGGATGATCGAGACTCTTGGATAGCCCGCAAGCACCGCATCATCCAAGTATTTTTCAACCCGGTGAAGCGCATTTTCATACCGCTCCCCTCTAAGGTCGAGTTCGAGCGAGACGTGATAATCTTTTCCTTTGACGGCGGCGATCGTTTTTTGTTTTTCGGGTTCAGGTGCCGATTTCAGGAATTCCAGATCCTTTTCCTTAACCTTCATTTTCAGAATGCCGATTTGAACATTCCATTCGGCCGCACCCGTTTTTTCGAGCAGCGTCCCTTTTTGGCCAAAGGTTAAAACCTTGACTTCATCGCCCGGTTTTAATTCGCGCTTATCCGTTTTTTTCTGAGCCGGCTTTTTCGCTTTTTCAAACGAAGGCACCGCTTCTTCAAGGCGTTTTTTCGCCTCGATCAGCTCATGGTCTTTAAATGCTTTATGGTCTTCCTTGATCATGCGGAGCGACTGGATGATCTCGTCTGCTTCTTTCATCGCTTCTTTGACTTTTTCAGCGGCTTTTTGCTCCGCTTCTTCATAGAGCCTTTCTTTTTTCTCCTGCCATTCGCTGATCTGCTGCTGGAGGTCGCGGTGAAGGGCTTCAGCCTCGGCGCGGATGGCTTCTGTCTCGTTCAGCTCCGCCTCGGCGCGCTTTTTGCTGTCTTCCAGCGATGCGATCATCGTATCAACTTCATTATGCTCGGCCGTCATCTCCGCTTTTGCGCGGCCGATCAGGTAATCAGGGAGCCCGAGTCGCTTCGAAATTTCGAACGCATTGCTTCGGCCGGGCACTCCGATTAACAGCTTGTAGGTCGGCGACAGTGTATCGATATCAAATTCGACGCTTGCATTAATGACATTTTCGCGATTGTAGCCGTATGCCTTCAGCTCAGGGTAATGAGTCGTGGCAATGACGCGCGCGCCAGTCTGGCACACCTCGTCAAGGATGCTGATCGCAAGGGCCGCGCCTTCCTGCGGGTCTGTCCCGGCGCCGAGCTCGTCAAAAAGCACAAGGCTGTTTTCCGTCATGTCTTTCAAAATATCGACGATGTTGACCATATGTGACGAGAACGTACTTAAGCTTTGTTCGATTGACTGTTCATCGCCGATATCGGCAAATACTTGATCAAATATGGCGGTTTCTGATCCTTCTTCCGCCGGTACGTGCAATCCCGACTGCGCCATAATGGTCAAAAGCCCGAGCGTTTTAAGCGTCACCGTTTTACCGCCCGTGTTCGGGCCCGTGATGACAATTGTCGTATACTCTCCGCCGAGCTCAATATCATTCGGAACGACTTCATCCAGGGGCAAAAGCGGGTGGCGGGCTTGAATCAGGCGGACATATCCGTCAGCATTGACAGCCGGTTTAACCGCTTTTGTCGCTTTGGCGTATTTTGCTTTTGCAAAAATAAAGTCCAGCGTCTGAAGCACTTTGACATCGTGAAAGAGTTCATTTGTGTGCTCTGCCGTCTTTTCTGTCAGGACGCGCAAAATCCGTTCAATCTCCTGTTTTTCGTTTACTTTCGCCTGGCGAAGCGCATTGTTCATATCGACAATCGCCTGAGGCTCGATAAACAATGTCGCGCCGGAAGACGACTGATCGTGCACGATTCCTCCGTAGCTTGATCTGTACTCCTGTTTGACAGGGATGACGAAGCGGTCGTTGCGAATTGTGATGATCGTATCCGACAGCATTTTTTGCGCAGATGAAGAACGCAACATTGACTCCAGCCGGTCCCTGATTCTTGATTCAAGCGTCCGCAGTTGCGTCCTGATTCCCCTTAACGTCTCAGATGCATGGTCTAGCACTTCTCCATGATCATCGATGCACGAATTGATGTCTCTTTCCAATTCGGAAAGCGGAATGAGCTTTTCTGCATATTGGTGAAGACAAGGAATCTCAACCCCGTCTTCGAACAGGCCTTCGAGAAAATGCTTCATCTGTTTTGCTGCGTATAGCAGACCCGATATTTCGGTCAATTCCGCCGGGCTTAAAATGCTGCCGATTTCCGCCCTTCTTAACGCTTTTCTAATGTCGGTAAGGCCTCCGAAAGGGGCGTTTCCTTTTAAACGCAGGACGGTTCCTGCTTCATCGACTTCTTCCAGCAGCTTTTTGACTTCTTCGAGCGAACGGGAAGGTTTGAGTTCCAAAAGCATTTCCTTCCCTAAAGAAGATGCCGCATGCTCTGTGAGCTGTTCTTTTACTTTATGAAATTCAAGTGCTGATAGCGCTTTTTGCTGCAACGTCCATTAAACCTCCTTAAGATCGATGGCGCGACAAAAATGCCTGGACTTCTTCAAAGGAGCGGGTATTTAATACATTGGCCTTTGGCGTCCATCCTTTTCTCGCTGCCGTAACGCCCGTTTTCATATCGTCAAGCATCGCTGTGTTGTGGGCATCCGTATTAATAACGAGTGTCACTCCGGCAGCATTCGCTTTCATCAAGTGTTCCATCCTGAGATCGAGCCGCGCTGGATTTGCGTTCAGTTCCAAGGCTGTATTCGTTTTCTTCGCAAGCTCGATCAGCTGGTCAATATCGACTTCATAACCCGCCCTTCTTCCGATCAGACGGCCGGTCGGATGAGCGATAATGTCAACGTGCTGATTCATCAGTGCGGTTTCAAGCCGCTTCATGATGACATGCTGCGGCTGTGAAAAGCTTGAATGGATCGAAGCAATGACAAGGTCCATTTCCGCCAGCAGCTCATCGTCATAATCTAGCGTTCCGTCAGGCAGGATGTCCATTTCCACGCCTTTAAAAATATGAAAATCGGTCAATTCCTTATTCAGTTCATCAATTTCCTTCGCCTGCATGCGCAGGCGCTCAGGCGTCAAACCGCCTGCCACTTTTAAATACTGGGAATGGTCTGTGATCGCCATATAGCGGTACCCTTTTGCCATGCAGGCTTCCGCCATTTCCCTGATCGAAAAAGCACCGTCGCTCCAAGCCGAGTGCATATGAAGGTCTCCTTGAATATCCTCGGCGGAAACGAGTCCGATGTCATCGCGGTAGTCCTCAACTTCTCTTCCTGTCTCCCGCAGTTCGGGCGGAATAAACGGAAGCCCGAAATGGGCGAAAAACTCTTGTTCGCTTGAGAAGGTTTTAATTTCTCCAGTTTCAACGGTTTCGACGCCGTATTCACTGATTCTTTCGCCTTTTTCTTTGGCAAGCTGGCGCATTTTGATATTGTGGTCTTTTGATCCGGTAAAATGATGGAGCGTCGTTGGGAACTGTTCCTCCGTCACCAGCCGGAAATCCGCACTGATTTCGTATTCAAAGGCAAATGTGAGAGACACTTTCGTATCTCCTGCGGCAATGACCTCCTTGATGTTCGAAAGCTTCAGGAGTCCTTCCCGGACAAGTTCCGGATCAGTGACAGCCATAATGTAATCGAGGTCTTTCACCGTTTCTTTGGCACGGCGCAGGCTTCCGGCCCGCGAAAACTTGATGAGGCCCTGGAGCCCTTCAAGTTGTTCTTCGATGATGTCAGCGACAGCCAAAGCGACCGCGATCGGGTACCGTTCAGGGCGTTTCCCCGCTTCACCTAAAGCCTGCAGGATTTTTTCTTCCGTTTTTTTGCCGAATCCGGCAAGCCCCTGAACCTTTTGCTGTTCGCATGCCTCTTTTAAAGACGCCGCATCACAGACACCGAGCTCCTGATAGAGCTTGGCGATTTTTTTGCCGCCGAGGCCCGGCAGCTTCAAAAGCGAGACAAGTCCTTCCGGAACCTCTTCCTTTAATCGTTCCAGCGTACCGGACGCTCCCGTGTCCATATATTCCTTGATGACGGCATACGTGCCTTTGCCGATCCCGGACAGGGACATTATATCATCGATTTCCGAGAGGCTCCGGTCGTCTTGTTCAAGAGCTGCCGCAGCCTTTCTGAAAGCGGATATTTTAAACGGGTTATCCCCTTTTAGTTCCATATATATCGCAATCGTTTCAAGCAATTTGATGATATCTTTTTTATGCATGTTGTTCACCCCTTGTTTCCCCTCGTTCATCCTGCTTCAATCATACAAATTTTTGGCTGATCCTACAACAAACAGGCCTATTCGACAGTTTCCGGGGTTCTCAAGAGCCCCGAAAAAAAACTTCCCTACAAACAGAGAAGTTTTTACAAAGATCCGTACTGATGCAGCAGATTGTTTAACATGTTTGATAAAAACGGTGTTTTATGAATGATCAAGTCAGCCATCACCGAACCGGCCATCATGTTTTGCAGAACATCGATCGGCAGAAGCGTTCCGATGAACAGAACGACAAACACGAACAGATAGATCTCCGCAAAACCGAGCACGGCTCCAAGTACTTGGTTGATCTGTTTGAGAACCGGTATGCTTGCAACGGCATCCAGAAACGATGCGGCAATTCTCAAAAGGATAATCGTCAGGAAAAAGAGAATCAAAAACGCAATCATATTGTAATAAGCGCCTTCAAGGCTTCCGTTTACAAACGCCAGCGCAGACTGGCCGCCCGTAAAGTCGGGAGACGGAATCCAGCCGAGCTTAGGTGCAAGGTCGCCGTAATAGGTTGCGGCCACAGCGATCGCTGCGATAAACGTAACCAAACGGATAAACTGGCGGATAAACCCTCTTTTGAGTCCAATAAACAAACCGGACAAAAGCAAAATGATAATGATGATATCTAGCATCGTGATGTTCAATCCTTTTCTTTAATTTGTCCTTTTAATCTCTCAAGCTCTTCCTTCAGCTTCAAATAATCGTGAACCACATTTACAGCCGTCAAAACGGCCAGTTTATTTATATCAAGATACGGATTTTTTTCGTTGATTTCTCTCATTTTATCATCCACAATCGAGGCAACGTGCCTCATATGGCTCTTGCTCTCATCGCCGATAATTGTGAATTGCTGACCGTAGATGTCAACTGTTGTTTTCGTTTTTTGACCATCAGACAACGTTTCTCCTCCATTCCAATTATGCGAGAATCCTAGTCTATATCATAACATGTTTAGAGATTGAATGGAAAGACGAGCCCTCCGCTGTTATGATACACTTATAAAAACAATGATTTAGCCTGTTTAAGCAGCTAATAAAGGAGATTAGAACGTGTCACATTCTGTTTTAAAAGTTCCCCCGTCTGTTATTGAACGGATGCAAAGCCACTACGGGCCTCACATGACTTCCCTTTCCGTACAGGGCGCGGTTTTCCAGGCCAAACCACAGGGCTGCACCATTACAGCATACCGGTCGGGGAAGGTGCTGTTCCAAGGAAAAAACGCGGAAAAGGAAGCAGAGCGCTGGACGGCGGATGCTGAAACACCGGCTGCCCAAAAGCCCGCATCCAAAAAAAGCATCCCGTCCGTCTATCAGCCGCCTGAAGGCATCGGTTCCATGTCTGTGATCGGCTCCGATGAAGTCGGGACAGGCGATTATTTCGGTCCGATCACCGTCGCGTGCGTATACGCTGACAAGGTAAAGCTGCCGCTGTTAAAGGAACTCGGTGTTAAAGATTCAAAAAACTTAAAAGATCCGCAAATCGTTCAGATCGCGCGCGACTTAATCAAGACAGTTCCTTACAGCCTGCTCGTCTTGAGAAATGAAAAGTATAATGAAATGCAGGAAAAAGGGATGAGCCAGGGAAAAATGAAGGCCCTTCTCCACAACCAGGCGATCGGCAACCTTCTCAAAAAATTGGACGGAACCCAGCCTGAAGCGATTTTAATTGACCAGTTCGCAGAACCTGCCGTCTATTTTAAACACCTGGCCGGCAAAAACGCCATCAAAGAACGTACATATTTCAGCACAAAAGCGGAAGGCATCCATCTTTCAGTTGCAGCGGCTTCGATCATCGCACGCTATTCATTTTTAATGGAGATGGATAAGCTTTCGAAAGAAGCCGGGATGACGCTCCCGAAAGGAGCGGGTCCGCTCGTCGATGAAGCGGCGGCAAAGCTGATCAAGAAACACGGCGAAGCAGCGCTCGGTCATTTCACGAAACGCCATTTTGCGAACACACAGAAAGCGGTGCGCCTGGCGTCGAAAAACTGAATACACCAAAAAGCGGGAACTCCTGACTATCAGGGTTCCCAGCTGTTTTAGCAGGAAGCTCGAGAGACCAATTCACGGAGTTCCAAGGAGTATTTCCGCTTGTGGCTATATCCCGCATTCATCCCGGCTCTTCGCAATGAAACTTACGAATTCTTTCTTCGATCCATTCACAGTAAATATTTGAAACGGAATCGTGTATTGTCTTGACAGGACGTAATGAACTTCATGCTCTTACCATCATTGATTTTATCTCCTGATTAATATAATGAGATGAGGCTTTTCTTAATCATGATATGTTCTTAGTTATATTAGAATCACGGAAATCTTCCACATATATATGGATGCGCTTATCCTACGGGAAAGGGCCTATGAGCCCGACAAGATTAGGGAGGAAGATGAAGAGGCTGCAAACATTGCGTGCTGAGATTATGGCCTATTGGCATCCCGGCATTATAATCAAGTAAAAAGCAGACCCGTCGGCCTGCTTTTTTATGTATACTGTTCTGCCTCGGATTCTCATTATCGATTGGAATGAATTTAATATCCGGCAGAAGCCATTCCTAATACAACACCAAATAAACCACAAGCGATAGCTGCGATCATCATGATTGTCCCGTGTTGGACTTTCCCATTACTTCTTACTAGATATCCAAAAATAACTCCTCCTGCACCAAATAAAATTGGAAAAAGCAGTAGTGATATACCGGTACATATCCAGCCTAAAATGATAAATGTTTGAGTACTGTTGCTTGGGTTTTTTGTCATAGTACCAATCCTTTCTGAATGGTTATTTTGAACTATTAATGATTTTATACTAAAAAAAAGAAATATGAAATAGTTTTTTCCAGCGGGCCAGAGGAATGTGACTTGGTTAACATTTATTGAGAGAAGAAATTAGGTACAAAATAAGGTTATAGAGGAGGACGGCTTGTCTATTTATGCGAAACAGCCAAGCAGTGCCTTTCTCTTGCTTCTATTCCCGCAGGCAATTCAAAGCTCAGCAATCTTTGCTGAATTTCGATCATTTTCGCTAGAGAATATTACGATTTATCAGAATGTTAGCAAACAAAAGGCCTATAGTTCTGTTTAAAATCACTGTCAAATGGCAGATTTCTTGTCTGATTTTAACGAACTTTGTAGTTACATTGAAAGGTTTGTCATAAGAACCTATGTATATTTTCCTCTTTTTGGATAGAAAGAAGGGATTTCTAGTTAACTAGACGAATCTTTAGTCTGTTAAAAACTAAGGAGGAAATTTTTCAAATGAAAAAACGGTCTTTATTCTTTACTTTATTGCTTTCTGCAAGTTTAATACCCGGGGCGGCCGGAGTCGCGGAAACGGGCGGTCATGAGCATACTCATGAAACAAAAGGGATTCATAAGGAAGCATTGCCTAAACCTAAGGAAGGTTATAAAGATTTAACAGGCAAAGTTCACATTGAAAAAACAACGAAAACAAAAGTGCTGGATGAGAAAGGAAATGAAACGAGTACGATCACATTTAAAAAGAATGTAAACAACGGTAAATTTTCGACTCAGGCAAGCACGGGCAAGCAAAAGATAAGTGTCCTCGCGGTGGCTGATAAGCAGTACCGGCAGAAACACAAAGACTGGAAAACGAGAATCGTCAACATCGTTGAAGAGGCGGACGAAATGTTTAACCGCGACCACGATATTGATTTTGTCGTGGAAGCTGTTGCCCCATGGAGTTCTTCCGGAAGCAATGCCTCTGACATTCTTGACAACCTGGCGGACAAATTCGAAGGACGGCCTTATAAATTCGTAGCCGGCTTTACAGCCAACGACAATTTTGAAGCGGGCGGCATCGCTTTTCAATACCCTGTTAAACCGGACGGTCCTGCTTTCAGCGTCACGTTCGACCTGGGAACGGAAAATACGGCAAAAGCACAAAGACACGAATTTTCCCATAATTTCGGGGTGGAGCATGATCCGCAAGGAAGCGGCATCCGTTGCATTATGAACTACGATTACGCATACACCGTCGATGTCTGGGATGCGGAACACAACAGCCTGATCGAGAAAAATAAAGTTTGGTATCAATAGTTATAAAAAGGCGTCTCCGCATAAAGCGGAGACGCCTCAGATTGTTGACAAAATCCCAAAACGGCTTTTTGTTTTGGGATTTTGTCATCTTTTCAGCGTGATTGAAAACCTTTGCAGTCTAGGAAGGCCGAGCATCGGAGCGGAGCGAATGTTGGAATTCGTGAGCACCGACGCGCAGACCTGACAACGAATGCGAGGGTTTGTCGACACGCTGAAGCGTCTCCGCATAAAGCGGAGACGCCTTTTTTGTACTGCAGCCGGGCAGCCTCAATTGGGCTGGGAACCGGTTATCCTCTCAATACAGCCTGATACGCATCCTCCAGTGCCTTCAGCACCTGGTCGTGAACTTTTGTCACTTCTTCTTCAGTCAATGTTTGTTCAGGATTCAAATATTGCAGGCTGAAGGCGACAGATTTCTTGCCTTCTTCCATGTGCTCGCCTTCGTAGACGTCAAAGACATGGACTTCTTTGAGCCATTTGCCGCCTGCTGTTTTGATGACGTCCTCAAGCTGACCGGCCGCTGTTTCTTTGTTTACAACAAGCGCGATATCCCGAGTAACAGAAGGATACTTCGGAATTGGTGTATACGTGATCTCCGGTACATCCAATCGAAGGAGCTCGTGCAGGTCCAGTTCAAACACATACGTGTCGCTCAGATCCAGCTCTTTTTCAACTGACGGATGCAGCTGGCCGATGAAGCCGACTAATGAGCCGTTATGCAAAATATTGGCCGTCCGCCCAGGATGAAGCTCTTTTCTTTCAGATTGAGCGAATTCGATGCCTTCGGTGATGCCGAGCTTTTCCAACAGACCCTCGACGATGCCTTTTACGACGAAGAAATCAACCGGCTTTTTCTCGCCCTGCCAGAGGTTTTTATGCCACAGGCCTGTCACGGCTCCGGCGACGTGTTCTTTTTCGACCGGTTTCGTATGTTCTTCGGCTTTCAAGAAAACTGAACCGACCTCATAAAAAGCCGCAGAATCGGACTGCCGTGCCAGGTTGTATGCAACCGAATCAAGCAGATTAGGAAGCAGACTGTGCCTCAGCACGCTTCTTTCCTCGCTCATCGGCAGCGAAAGGATCGTTTTAAACGATTTTTCCAATGCGTAAGCCGTTGCTTTTTTATCGTTTGTTAATGAGTATGTGATCGCCTGGGAAAGGCCTGCTCCTTCCAGAAAGCGTCTTACTTTTCTGCGCTTGTCCTGATAAGGTGTCAGTCCGCCCGCAAAGCCTGTTACTTCCGGCAGTGTCGACGGAATGTTGTCATATCCGTACAGTCTTGCTACCTCTTCGATCAAATCTTCTTCAATCGCAATATCGCCTCTTCTTGACGGAACCGTCACGACCAGTTCCCGTTCAGCGTCTTCAACGGCAAAGCCGAGCCTTTCAAAAATGTTGACCATTTCTTCTTTGCTGATGGACATGCCGAGAACCTTCGTCACTTTATCAACAGAAAGGCGGATGACATTCTCTTTGATATCAAGGTGGTTTTCTTCAACCGTACCTTCTAAGACGGTTCCTCCGGCATACCGACTGATCAAATCTGCCGCGCGTTCTGCAGCGAGGCGCACCCGTGCAGGATCGATGCCTTTTTCAAAGCGGACACTTGATTCGCTGCGAAGACCGAGATCCTTTGATGCTTTGCGAACGGTCTGACCGTTAAAATACGCGGCCTCAAGCAGCACTGTCGCCGTATCTTCGCGGACTTCGGAGTCCGCTCCGCCCATTACGCCTGCGACTGCCTGCGGAAGAGAACCGTTTGTGATGACAAGATGCTCAAGCGTCAATGTTCTTTCTTGTTCATCAAGCGTCGTTATCGTTTCATTTTCGTACGCTTTGCGGATGACGACCTCTTTTGAGCCAAAGCGGTCATAGTCAAACGCGTGCAGCGGCTGACCGTATTCGAGCAGAACAAAGTTCGTAATATCGACGACATTGTTGTGCGGTCTGATGCCGGCATTGATCAGCTTCGTCTGCATCCAAAGCGGCGACGGGCCGATTTTGACGTTTTTAATGATTTTTGCCGCGTACAAAGGATTGGCTTCTGTATCTTCAATTTTGACGGAAATATAGTCCGCCGCTTTTTCGGCGCCTGCCTGATAAGCCGTCTCAGGAAGCTTGACTTCGCGGCCGAGAATCGCAGCCACTTCATAGGCAACGCCGAGCATGTTCATGGCGTCGGCGCGGTTTGGCGTCAGTCCCAGTTCAAGAACCGCATCGTCGAGCGCCAGGCTTTGAAGAGCGTCCGCACCGGTTTCTGCATCGCCCGGGAAGACGAAGATGCCTTCCGCATATTCTTTCGGCACAAGCTTGCCTTGAATGCCAAGCTCCTGCAAAGAGCAGATCATGCCGTTAGACACTTCCCCGCGAAGCTTCGCTTTTTTGATTTTAAAATTGCCGGGCAATACCGCACCAACCGTGGCGACGGCTACTTTTTGCCCTCTGTCCACGTTCGGAGCCCCGCAGATGATCTGGACAGGCTCTTCTTCGCCGATATCGACGAGGCATTTATTCAACTTGTCGGCGTTCGGATGCTGTTCGCGCTCCAGCACATGTCCGATGACAACGCCTTTCATTCCTTCTCCCTTATATTCGATGCCTTCCACTTCAATTCCGCTTCTCGTAATCTTTTCAGCGAGAATCTCGGGAGTCATCCCATCTAAATCCACGTATTCCTGCAGCCATTTATATGAAACAAACATCACGCGTCCTCCTCTTTAAGCCTGTTTAAATTGAGATAAAAATCTGACATCGTTCGTATAGAAATGACGTATGTCGTCAATGCCGTATTTCAGCATCGCGATCCGTTCAACACCCATTCCAAATGCAAATCCCTGATATTGTTTGGAATCGAATCCGGCCATTTCGAGCACGTTCGGATGCACCATTCCGGCGCCGAGAATTTCGATCCAGCCCGTTTGTTTACAAACGGAGCAGCCTTTGCCTCCGCATTTAAAGCAGGAAACATCGACTTCGACAGACGGCTCTGTAAACGGGAAGAAGCTTGGACGCAGTCTGATTTCGCGCTCTTCGCCGAACATCTTTTTCGCGACCGTTTCAAGCGTTCCTTTTAAGTCGCTCATGCTGATATCGCGGTCAACGCAGAGACCTTCAATTTGCATAAACTGATGGGAGTGTGTCGCATCATCGTTGTCGCGGCGGTATACTTTGCCGGGGCAGATGATTTTGACAGGGCCTTTGCCTTTATGCTTTTCCATCGTGCGCGTCTGGACGGGAGACGTCTGCGTTCTCATCAGCGTATCTTCCGTAATATAAAAGCTGTCTTGCATATCGCGGGCCGGATGCTCTTTCGGAAGGTTGAGCGCTTCGAAGTTATAGTAGTCGGTTTCTACTTCAGGACCCTCTTCCACCGAATATCCCATGCTGATAAACAAGTCTTCGATTTCTTCAATAACGATCGTCAGCGGATGCCGCGCTCCTGTTTTTACAGGGCTTCCCGGAAGCGTCACGTCAATCGTCTGTTCTTTCAGCTTCCTTTTCACCTCTTCTTCCTCTAGGCGGGCATTTTTTTCGGCAATCGCCGCGGCGATTTTTTCTCTTACTTCGTTCGCCAAGGCGCCCATTTTCGGCCTTTCTTCAGCGGACAGCTTTCCCATTCCCCGAAGCACTTCCGTGATCGGTCCCTTTTTTCCCAGGTACGCAACGCGGACATCGTTGACTTCTTTTAATGAACCAGCGGCTTCCACTTTTTCAACCGCTTCTTTCTCAAGCCGTTTCAGCTCTTCCTGCATCTTAAAAACTCCTCCTTTTATGTAGCAACCTGTTATTTTAGGCAATAAAAAAAGCCCCTTTCATAATGAAAGGGACGAATCGTGGCCGTGGTACCACCCTTTTTTAAAACAAAGCAAAAAAGCTTTGCTGCTTACTTCATTGGCATAACGGAATGAATCCGGTTCACCTTTACACATCCCTCGAGAGACGCGGTCCCGGTGACAACTCAAGAGGTGAAGCGTTTTTCCGGCCTGCCATAAAAATGCTTGCAGTCTAAGGCATTTTCTCCCTAAATGGCGACATGTGAAAAAACGGAGCCTCTATCACTGTTTTTAAACATATTACATTCATTATAGTGAATTACATGATCCTGTGCAACCGGTTATCCGTGGAGATGATAAAGAAGGACCGCGGCTGCGGCCGCTACATTCAGCGACTCCGCTTTTCCGTAGATCGGAACGTACAGATTTTGGTCGGTCTGTGCGAGGAGAGCCGGATCAACCCCAGATCCTTCGTTTCCGATCAAAAGCGCAAATGACTGCGACGGCTCCGCTTCTCTAAATGGCACGGCATCTTGCAGCGCTGTGCCGTATACCGGGACGCTTTTTCCCTTTAGCTCTTCAATCAGCTCCGAAAGCTCGCGTTTTAAAATCGGAATGTGAAAATGCGAACCTTGAGCCGATCTGAGCGTTTTGGCATTGTAGGGGTCGACAGTGCCTTGTCCGATCACAACGGCATCGATCCCCGCCGCGTCTGCCGTCCGGATGATCGTCCCTAAATTGCCCGGATCTTGCACAGCATCCGCAAGCAGCAGCTTTTCGTATTGAAAAGGTCCGCTTTCAGGCATTCGGCATACAGCGGCGACAGCCTGGGGTGTCTCTGTTTCGGCAATCGCCGAGAAAGCATCGTCGCTCAAAATATAGCGGGCAACAGACTCATCAAGCGCGGCCGGGAAATCCGCTTCGTCTCGGACCATGATTTCTTTCACAACACCCGGTGTCTTCAGCGCTTCCTCAACGAGATGCTCGCCTTCTATTAAGAAAGTATTGGTTTTTGTCCGCTCTTTTTTCGTATGAAGTTTTTTCCAATCCTTCACTTTTTGATTTTTGGCTGATTCAATTCGTTTCAAATCGTTTTGACTCCTTTGTCTCGCAATAGTCACATTATATCTCATCAATGATACATAATAAACCCGAAAGCGAGGCAGAATATAGAAAATCAGATTTGATGAAATGGAGTGAAAAAAGATGGATTTGAATTTGCGCCATGCCGTTATTGCCAATGTATCAGGAAACTCGCAAGAAGAGCTTGAGCACACGATCGTCGATGCGATCCAAAGCGGTGAAGAAAAAATGCTTCCGGGATTAGGTGTGTTGTTCGAGGTCATCTGGCAGCACGCAACTGAATCGGATAAAACTGAAATGCTTGAGACATTGGAACAAGGATTAAAAACGAAATAAACCGGCGCCTGAAACGGCCCCGGTTTATTTTCATCCTGGAATAGAAGGCTCCATCCGCAATGCCGGATCGCGCCAAATCTCCGTCCACTTTTTAATGGCAGCCGCCATGATCACCAGCCCCAGCAGCAGCATAATAATTGATAAAATGCCGTTTAAAACGCTGAAACCGGCAGCTTCCGCATTAAAATAAACGTTTTTGATCATCCAGTATCCCGCATAGTTGACCGTTACGTACAAATAAGCGAGCGGAATGAGACATGTCAGCATATAACGCCGTTTGTCCGCTATTTTTAAAATGACCGTCGCGCCGATAATTAAACCGACGGATGCCATCAGCTGGTTGGATACGCCAAACAGCGCCCAAATCGAGCTGATGTCGCCTGAATACAGCAAATACCCCCACATGAAACAGGCAACGGCGCTCGCTGCGACCGAACCCGGAAGCCAGTCCGTTTTTTTCAGCGGTTTGTACACTTCCCCGAAAAAGTCTTGAATCAAATAACGGGCCACCCTTGTACCGGCATCGATCGCCGTTAAAATAAAGACGGCTTCAAACATGATGACAAATTGAAAAAAGTAAGAGGCCAAATGGCTGAAAAACGGAATATCCGTAAAAATATAAGCCATGCCGACGGCAAGGGTAACAGCTCCGCCTGTTCTTCCTTCAAGATAGAGACCGATTTCGCGGCTGAGTTCAGGCAGGTGGACGACATTCATGCCAAGCGTCCGAAAGACTTCAGGCGAACTGTTGATGGCAAAATAATCGCCCGGCTGCAATGCCGTTGCCGCAATCAGCGCCATGATGCCGACAAGACACTCAACGAGCATCGCCCCAAAGCCGACGAATTTCATGTCGCTCCACTTATCAAGCATTTTCGGCGTCGTGCCTGAACCGACAAACGCATGGAAGCCGGAAATCGCACCGCAGGCGATCGTAATTGAAATAAACGGCCAAACCGGACCAGGCGATACAGGTCCCCCTCCGCCCGTAAACTCGGTAAACGCCGGAAACGGAATCGCCGGATTGACGACGAACACCCCGGCAATCAAAGCGATAAACACCCCGATCTTCATGAAGCTGCTCAAATAATCGCGCGGCGCGAGCAGCAGCCATACAGGGAGCGCAGCTGCAAAAAATGCATAGACAGGAAGTGCGACAGCAAGCGTTTTCGTATCAAGCGTCAAGGCGTCTCCAAGCGGCGTTTCCGCGATGGACGGTCCGATGAAGACACCGGCCATCAGTAAAATAAATCCGCCGGTTGACGCTAATTTTAAGTTGCCTGTCTTTTTATAAAATAAACCGACCCCCATTGCGATCGGAATTGTAATCGCAACGGCGAACGTCCCCCACGGATTGCGTTCAAGCGCATGAAGCACAACCATCGACAGCCCCGCCATCGTGATCGTAATAATAAACAGCATCGCAAGCCCCGTGCAAAATCCCGCAACAGGCCCGAGCTCTTCTTTCGCCACTTCTGAAAGCGACTTTCCCTTCCTCCGCATGGACGCAAATAAAACGACAATATCATGCACGGCTCCCCCGATCACCGCTCCGATCAAGAGCCACAACAGCCCCGGCAAGTAGCCGAACTGCGCCGCCAAGATCGGCCCGACAAGCGGCCCCGCGGCTGCGATGGCCGCAAAGTGGTGGCCGAAAGACACCCATTTGTTCGTCGGCACATAATCTTTGCCGTCTTTCTGGAGATGGGCAGGAGTCGGCTTGTCATCATCAACCTTCAACACTTTCACCATCATAAATGTTCCGTACAAACGATAGGCGATCGCCAAAATACAGATGGAAGCGATCACAATTGTTATTGCATTCATCCAATTCCTCCCCCCTTTGTTTCTTTTTTAACATATCTCATATTTTTTGTAAGCGCAATCATCTTTTTTCGAAAAAAGACACGGCCTCCATCTTCGCTTTTTATGACAGCTTCCTTTTGTTATAGACGAGCACCCGGACCTCTCAGTTTGATTTCATATTCTTATTGACACTTTAGCACGATCGTACTAAAATTGAGCCATGAATACGAAATCACAAAAAAGACGACTGCAAATTATTGAAGACGCTATTCAAGTGCTTGTGGAAGAAGGCTATGCGAATGCCTCGATCGGCAATATCGCAAAAAAGGGGGGAATCAGCAAAGGAGTCGTTACGTATCATTTTCGAAATAAAATGCAGCTTATGAAGGCTGTTGTTGAGTATTGCTACGGACTTGCAGCACCTTATATGGAAAAATTCATGGATGGTTCAGACAGTGCGCCGGCGACACTGCGCGCATACATTGAATCAAATCTCAGATTCATGTATGAACACCGAGCTTACGTGACCGCAATCATTGAGGTGGTATCCAACCTACGAACAGAAACCGGCGAGCTGTTTTACCAGAATGAAGATGAATCAATATATGAGCCATTAGTTGAAATTTTTAAGTGGGGACAGGAAACAGAAGGGAGTTTCAGGCAGTTTTCCCCGCACATTATGGCCAGAACCGTCCGAAGCGTCATCGATTCTCTTGGGACCAAAATCGCAAATCAAGATATATCAGATAAGGAAGACATGATATCAGAAATTGTCGATACGTTCGATTATGCAACAAGAAAAATAACTAAATAGGGGGGCTATCGTGAACACTGGTGAATTTAAAAAATTGGACGGGAAAATTGTTGCCGTACGGAAGCTTGAAGGTGTGATCACTTTATGTGTGTATGCATCCATGATTCTGGCATTGCTATACTTTACTATCACATTCGGCTGGCCAAAATGGATATTGGCTGTCACATTATGTTTAGCTGTTGCCTCGGTACCGTTTGAACTTTATCTTTTGCCGAAGTGGAAATATCACTTGTGGCGATACCGCCTAAGTGAAGTAAGTATTCAAATCCATAAAGGGATCATTTTCAGACGAAAAGTATTAATTCCTATGGGGAAAGTCCAGCATGTCGAAGCAAAACAAGGTCCTATTTTAAAAAAGTACAATTTATATACAGTGACTTTATCAAC
This sequence comes from Bacillus sp. FSL W7-1354, assembly GCF_038002405.1. Lineage (NCBI taxonomy): Bacteria > Bacillati > Bacillota > Bacilli > Caryophanales > Bacillaceae > Bacillus > Bacillus sp. FSL W7-1354. Next base: position 2,067,656 of record NZ_JBBOCL010000001.1, read on the forward strand.
GGCAGCCGGCAGCCACGACATTCTGGGATTGGCCGAAGGAACAGCCGATTCGATCCGCAAAGAAATTGAAGCCTATGCGAGGTTAAGCGATGAACAAGTCTGACACATTGATCAAACATCGTCTCCATCCGGTTTCCGTCCTTTACTTTATCGCTACAGCGATCAAAGAATCCTTTTCCTTTATTTGGTTATTTCCACTGCTCGTATTATGTATTCATAAACTGGGCGGTGACATTCCCGCTTTCCTCATCAATATCACTTTAGGCTCATGCCTTATCATGTCGTTTTTCGTGATTGGTGTATTAAAATGGCGGTCATTTACCTACCAAATACATGAGAAAGCGATATATGTTGAATCCGGTTTGCTTGTCGTCAAGAAAAGATGGGTGCAGCCGGATCGTATACAATCAATTGATTCTGCGATTCGTGTATATGATCATTTATTTTCCACCCGGACTTTGACAATTGAACTTGCCGGAGGAGAAGAATCCGGCATCACACTCAGCTGCATTTCAAAAGAAGAAGAACAGCGCATTCGGACGGCTTTAAAAGCAGAAACAAAAGACAGGCCGAGCGAACATGCTGAAGACTCCATGTTTCAATTATCTAAAAGTAACCTCATTTTACACAGCCTGCTATCGCCTAAAGTCGGAATTGTGTTTACGCTGTTATTACTGGGATTGCTAAAATATATGGATATATCGAAAGAAGGAGACAGGGACACTTTGTTCACCTCCTTATCTGGCTGGTTCGGCCCCAACTGGATCATGATCACGGTGGTCTTGATGGCTATTCTATCATTCGCGCTTTCGCTATTACTCACATTTGCAAGTGATTTTCAATTCACATTAAGGAAAAATAGCAAAGGAGAAATTGAGATTGAGCAGGGCCTGTTTGAAAAGAAAAAACGAACGATCGGACAAGACCGGATACAGGCCATTCTCATCATTGAGCGTCCGATTCACCGATTCTTGGGGTATGCAGAAATCAAAGCTGTTGTGATTCGCAATCGTTCAAATGAGCAAAGCAGTAAAACCGTCACCCTACTTCCTTTTGTTAAAAAAGAAAAGGCCGAATCCATGCTTGAACCGTTTACCGGTTACCGCAAAGGAGGCCATCTGCACACGCTCACAAAGGAAGCGAAAATTCACTATATGGTTATGCCATTTATAGCCGGCTGTCTTTTTGCCATACCGATATGGCTGTTTGTACCTTCCGACTATCACAATCTGGCTGCAGTTCTGCCGCTCGGATTATTCAGCCTGGGGTGGATAGGGTATCGGATGATTGGCTGGAATCAAAGCAGCCGTTTTTTAACTTTGCAATACGGAATTTTATCCCGGAAAACGGCAATTATGAAACGCGGACGCATTCAATGGGCATCATTGAGCCAAACATTTATGCAAGAGAGAAAAAACTTAGCATCAATTAAGCTGGCCGTTGCCTCAGGAAAAGAAAATATGAAGTTTTCGATCAGCCACATTCCAATAGAGAGTGCAGCAGATCTTTATCAACATGTCCTTAAAACAAAGGAATAATTTTCAAAACCACCCAAAACCCAGTTGACTAATAGGAATAATAAGAATAAAATAGACACATGCTTCATCTGCTGCCTTTTTTAAGGCGTAATTGGCGGGTATCATCGGATATCCGCCTTTTTTCTGTCAGCATAACGGAACAATAAAAAAATGAACGGCCATGACTAGACAGAAAGCGGCGATCCCTCCGATTCGATTGATGTTTGTTTTGACAAGTGAAGCTGAGAGATGGTGAGACAGCGAAAAAAACAATATGGTGCCGATCAAGATGACGCCCGCCTCTAAAAATGAGTGATTGAGAAACCGGGTCCGATCAAGGACCGCCGTGATAAACAGAAGCCAAAGGTATGCTATAAATGCGTACATCAAAAAGCAATATGCAGCCGAAAAAAACGACTTCATCATATCCCCCCTCCTGTTTTATAGTATTCTCCGACATAAATGCGCACACCTTTTCACACCTAAAAAAACCGGCACAGCGGCCGGATTTTTTAGATCATCTTTTTTTCATTCTGATCACATTCCAGGAAAGTTTCGGAAGGTGAGCCGTCAGCCTGCCGTCACATACTTTGGCGTCTCCGCCGCTGTGCGGAACGACGTTGTTGCGGTCTTTTTCATTCGTCGCTTTATGATCTTCGTGTTCCAGAACGATGTGCTCAGAGACACTGTACCCTTCAAAGCTTCTCATATCGGCTTCCATTTCAAGGCCGGCGTCAGTTGCGCGGTTGACGGCAAAAACGGTTAATTCTTCGGCTTCTTCATTGAAAACAGACACAGACTCCAGGTACGGCACATCCGTAAAGTCTTTCGCATCATACTTCGGAGACGATACCGCCGTCTGCAATACCGTTCCTCTGCCGTAGACGGAAGCGTGCATAAACGGATAGAAAATGGTCTGACGCCACGCTTCTCCCCCTTTGTCTGTCATAATCGGCGCGATGACATTGACAAGCTGAGCCAGACAGGCGATTTTCACGCGGTCGGCATGCTTGAGCATCGTAATCAGCATACAGCCGACGAGAAGCGCATCCTCAAAGTTGTAGATGTCTTCAAGAAGGTGCGGTGCTTTCGCCCAGCGTTCAGCTTCTTTGTCTTTTTCATTCGAGTGATACCAGACATTCCACTCATCATATGAAAGGTGAATCGTTTTCTTGCTTTTCTTTTTCGCTTTCATATAGTCGCAGACTGAGATGACCGTTTTGATGAAGTGATCCATATCCAGCGATCTCGCCAAATAGTTTGGAAGGTCATTGTCACGGTTGCCGTAATACGAGTGAAGCGAGATGTACTCGACGTGTTCGTACGTATGGTCAAGCACGGTCGTTTCCCAGTCGATGAATGTCGGCATTCCGCTTCCCGAACTTCCGCAGGCGACGAGCTCGATCGACGGGTCCGTCCATTTCATCACCTTCGCGGCTTCAGCGGCAAGTCTTCCGTATTCGGCTGCAGTTTTATGGCCGATTTGCCATGGACCGTCCATTTCATTGCCGAGGCACCATGTTTTAATTTTATGCGGTTCCTTATATCCGTGGGATTTTCTCAAGTCGCTGTAGTACGATCCTGACGGATGGTTGCAATATTCTACCAGGTTGCGTGCGGCATCAATTCCTCTCGTTCCGAGGTTGACGGCCATATTCACCTCTGCCCCGACAAGCTTTGCCCAATCCATAAATTCGTTCGTACCGATTAAGTTCGGCTCGGTTGTCGCCCACGCCAAATCAAGTCTTGTCGGCCGCTGTTCGACAGGACCGACCCCGTCCTCCCAGTTATAACCCGAGACGAAATTTCCGCCCGGATACCTGATAAACGGAACCTTCAGTTCACTGACCAATTTAATAACGTCTTTCCGAAAGCCAGATTCGTCAGCTTCAGGATGATCGGGCTCATAAATGCCTTCGTAAACGGCTCTGCCGAGATGCTCGATAAAGGATCCGTAAATTCGCTTATCAACCTCTGCCACCTTATATTCCTTGTCAATCGTCATCTTCGCTTTGTGTGCAGTCATGTTAAATCATTCCTTTCAAGATGATATATAGTGGATCAGCCTTTAATTCCGCCCGCCGTCAAACCTGATATAAAGTACTTCTGGAAGAACAGGAAAATGAGAATCACGGGCAGAATCGCCAGCACCGAACCCGAAATCAACATGTCATAATTGTTCCCGTACGGACTGAGCAAAGCGGACAGTCCGATGGGGAGCGTAAACATTTCTTTCGATCGCAAAACGATCAGCGGCCATAAGAAGTTGTTCCAGCTGTTTAAGGATTGAAGAATGATCATCGCTCCAAATGCCGGCTTCATCAAGGGCGCCATGATCCTGAAGTAAATGCCGAACTCTGTGCAGCCGTCCATTCTCGCGGAATCAAGCAAATCTCTCGGCAGGCCGAGCGCATACTGTCTAAAGAAAAACACGGCGACAGGCGAGACGATAAACGGCAGAATCACACCGGCGTATGTGTCGACAATATGAAGAGAAACCGTCATTTTAAATAAAGGCAGCATGAGAATTTCGATCGGCACCATCATGATCAGGAGCACAGCTACAAACAAGAGATTTTTTCCTTTAAAGTCGTAGACGGCAAGCCCGTATCCGACCATTGAAGAAAACAAGAGCGTCAGCACGGTGGATATCACCACGAGGATCAAGCTGTTCGAAAACCATTGAAAATAAATGCTTCCTCCGTTAAACAAGTATGTGTAATTGTCAAGGCTCAGGATTTCAGGGCTCAGCTTTAAATTCAAGCCGAAGCGCAGCAATTCCGAAGATGGTTTGAGCGAGCCGAGCACAAGGCAGAAAAGCGGAAACACAAACAAAAAGCTTAGTATCGCAAACAGCAGAAACAGAGCAACTTTCGCAATGTTGAGGCCTCTGGCAGGACGCATTAATAGCCCTCCTTTTTAAAAGATCCAGACAGCTTTAATGAAATGAGGCTGCAGATGAAAATGATGATCAAGAGCACGATGCCGAGCGCCGAGCCGTAGCCCATGTTGTTGTAGGCAAGCCCCTGCTGATAAATGTATCCGACCATCGTCAGGCCGATGTTGCCCGGAGAGTTGTTTTGCCACAGCACATAGCTTTCTTCAAACATCCGGAAGCCGCCGATGATGCTGATCGTCAGCACGTAGACGCTGACGGGCTTTAAAAACGGAAGCGTAATATGGTAAAACTTCTTGAACGTGCCTGCGCCGTCGATTTCGGCAGCTTCATATAATTCTTTCGGAACGTTCTGCAAGCCCGCCAAAAAGTACAGGACATTGATTCCCATCCATCTCCAGGATGCGAGCATCACCATTAAAAACATGCCGGTATGTTCGTTGTTCAGCCAGTTGTACGGCGAAGCTCCAAACTTAGCCAATATCGAATTCGCCAGCGATGTATCCATTTCTCCAAAAATCAGCCTGAAAATAATCCCCGCCACAATGGTTGACGTCAGAGCCGGGATGAATAAAGCCGATTTGAACACGTTTTTAAACTTTACGAGTTTAGAATCTAAAAAGACTGCCAGAATAAGAGGAACAGGTATTAAAATCAGCAATGTCCAAAAGGTGTATTTTACGGTGTTCAATAGTGCGGTATAAAATGTAGGATTGTTTAATGCTTGATAGTTCTCCGTCCCGATGAAGCGGACTTCCCCGGGGAGAATGCTTTGAAAGCTCATGATGACGACGCTGATAAGCGGATAAAGAAAAAATATGCAGAAGGAGAGTACAAAAGGTGCTGTGAAAATGTAGGGTGCGGCTTTTGCTGAATATAATAATCGTCTGATCTTTCTTTTTCTGCTCACCGGCGGAAACGAATGCACTGTATCTGTTTTAACAGTCTTCAAGTTATCGCCTCGCTTTACAGTAATGAAAGACTATTGCCCTTTCACTTCAGCTGCTGCTTTGTCCAATGCTTCTTTCGGTGTTTTGCTCTTCGTTTTGAGCGCTTCGTACAGGACGTTTCTGTTGACGAGATCAGAAGTCTTCGCATAATCCTCAGTAAGGTAAAGCGGATTGATCTCATCCTTTATGTCAAGAAGCACGGAAAAGATGTGTTGTCCGTTTTGAAAGTATTCTGTATATTGATTTGGTTTTTTCAATTCGTCCGAGTCCCACACATCCCATCTGAGCGGATCGAATCCGAGCACGGTCCACAGCTTGATGTTGCCTTCTTTCGATGCTTTGGCAAATTTCAAGAAATCCTTGGCCAGATCGACCTCTTTCGCCTGTTTTGGAATCACGGTGGCCGTTCCGCCCATTCCCGCTGAACGGTCTCCCCCTTCTTCCCATGCCGGCAACGGTCTGATCGCGATTTTCCCTTTCAAGTCAGGCATATAATCCAAAAAACGACCCATATACCAGATCGGCATTAAGACAGACGCCGCGCCGCCTTGGTTCATAAACCCGTAGTATTCTTCACTGTGATGATTACCTCCGGGCGTTGTGACGGCAATTTTGTCTTTCTCAATTAAAGTCTTTAAAAATTCGAGCGTTTTTACATTTGTCTCATTGTTTAATGTCAAACGCCCCTGCTCATCAAAGTAACCGGATCCCTGCTGGGAAACCAGCGGCAGAAATGAATTCGGATCGGTCGTTTCAATCGTTGTCATCGGCTTTCCGAGAGCTTTGACGACCTTTTTGCCCGCTTCCCTGTAATCTTCCCATGTTTTGATGTCGTCAGGATCAACGCCTGCTTTATTCATCATTTCCATGTTGTAATACATCACGGTTGTTCCAACATGTGTGTCAAGTCCGTAAACCTTGCCGTTTTTGCTGTAGAGCGTCAGCCTCGCTTCAACAAACTTGTCGCGTTCGCCCTCCACAAGCGGCGTTAAATCTGTAAGAGGAATGTCAGAGCCCTTCAAAAAGTTCGAATAGCGCCCCAGCTCAACATCGGCAATATCTGGAACCCCTTTCCCGGCTAAAAGCGAGATTGATAAATTGTCATGCATCTGTCCATACGGATACACCACTGTATTTAATTTGATTTTTCGCTCGGGATACTTTTTGTTCCATTCTTTCACCATCTCAGCATAAAACTGTTCATGAAGGCCGTTGAATGTCCAAAATGTCAGTTCGGTGCCGTCCGCTTGATCAGAGGCTGGACTTGCCTTGCACCCCGATAAAAGCAGACATGCAGCGACCGTGACCATAAAGATAGATGAAAGGAACCTTTTCACATTTTAACCCCTTTCACGCCTGGTCCTTTGCCTAAAAGCCCCGGCAAAAGGCCGTATTGATTGATGATTTTCAGTCCTGTATACCGGTCTCTGAGCTGATGGGCGTATGCGAGCGCTTCTTTCACCAGCTCTTCTTCAACATCGAGTTCTTTGAAAGATACAGGCCCGCCGATACGCCTCATCCACTCTTCCATTTTCTTACCGTCAGGAAGCTTTTCATAAACGGAGCGAATCGCTTGCTCAGCGTGTTGATCACCCAGGCTTGTACCGATAAGAGATCGGTAAATGTCAGTCAGCATGATGGCGCTGCAGCCGACTTTAGCACCGTGGAGCACTTGCCGCTTATGGTTCTCCAACGCTTTCATTTCAAGGTAGTGGGAAAGATGATGCTCGCCGCCGGAAGCCGGCCTTGAATGGTCGAGAACCAGCATGACAAGACCAGAAAGGATCAGTGATTCCATCAATTTCTTAATCCCATCACGCGTCTTGGCAGCGATGTCATCTTTTCGGTCAAGGCATTGATCAAGCGCTTCCCTCGTGAGCCGGCTGGCGGCCGGGCAATACGGCTCATCGGCAAGCAGGCGGGAAATTTCCCAATCAGCAAGCGACGTCTCCTTGCCGAGCATATCGCCAAAACCTGCGGCTATCATGTTCTGCGGCGCTTGACACAAGAGCTCCAAATCGGCAAAAAGCGCGATCGGCGCTGTCGTTTGAACCGTCTGTTTCTTTCCTTTTAAAATCAGCGGTGCGCCGGCTGAAGTAAAACCGTCAACCGACGGAGCCGTAGGAACTGAAATAAACGGGATGCCGCGCTGATAGGCGCAAAACCTGACGATGTCGTGAATCGTGCCCGCTCCGGCTGCAATTAGTACATCCGCATCAATCGGTACACCGATCAATGCACTCACCAATGTTTGCTCATCCGCCGTCACATCGCCCGCTTCATTAGCTTCCAGCAGAACCTGAACCGTTTCAGCCGTTTCTTCAAGAAGAGCCGCAATCCGCTTACCGGCTATCCGTCCGGTCGTTTCATCATAAATGACAGCGGCTTTTTTATAGGAAGCCGATTTCACGAAAGCGGGCAATTCTTGCTCAACAGCTTTGCCGCCGATCGCGATTTTTTCGACTGTAAGCGGATGATGAACGGCTCCGCATTCGCACGCACCCAAAGTGTCTTTCACATAAGAGATCAAATCTTTCATTGACAGCTTCCCTCCTCTATTGGCCGTAATACGCGTCTGCCCCGTGCTTGCGAAAATAGTGCTTATCCTGCAAAGCGCTCTTAATCGGCTCAAGAGACGGATTCAGCATCAGGGAGCGGTACGCCATCTTCGCGACTTCTTCCAAGACGACAGCATTGTGTACGGCCGCCAAGGCGTCTTTCCCCCAGCAAAACGGCCCGTGATTGTTCACGAGAACGCCGGGCATCGCCAGGGGGTCCAGATGCCGGAACGTCTCGGCAATCACTTTTCCTGTATTCAACTCGTATTGACCTCTGATCTCCTCGGGATTCATTTCTCTTGTACACGGAATGTCACCGTGGTAATAGTCGGCATGAGTCGTTCCGAGTGACGGAATATCCTTCCCTGACTGCGCCCAGCTTGTCGCCCACGGAGAATGCGTATGGACGATCCCGCCGATCGACTGAAACTGCCGGTAAAGATAGAGGTGTGTCGGCGTATCGGAAGACGGCTTCAGATCCCCTTCTACAATCTCGCCGTCCATATTCAGAACCACTAAATCTTCGGCTTTCAAATCGCTGTATTTGACACCGCTCGGTTTGATGACGACCAGCTCATTCTCCCGGTCAATACCGCTGACATTTCCCCATGTAAAGGTGACAAGCCGGTATTCTTCAAGTTGCAAATTCGCTTTTAATACTTGTTCTTTCAAAGATTCCAGCACAGTTTTCTCCTCCCTTTAAGCCATCGCTTTACCGGTGTCAGAACTAATGGACTGGATGTTTTTCAATTTTTTAAGGCGTTTCATCACGTTGTTTTGCTTTCCGAAGTACGTGTAAAGCTCCTTGTATTCCGTATAAAGCCTATCGTATAAGGCAACGTTTTCAGGAATTGGTTTGTACGTTTGATCCTTGATCTTGCCCATATGTGCGACTGCTTCTTCGATATGGTCATAACCGCCGTTCACGCTTCCGGCCGCGAGCGCTCCGAATATCGCGGAACCTAAAGCCGGCGCCTGCGGAGATCCGGAAATTTTGATTTCCATGTTGGTGACATCCGCGTAAATCTGCATGATAAACGGATTTTTTTCGGCGATTCCTCCTGCGGCATACAGCTCCTCGATCGGCACGCCGCTTTGTCTAAACGTTTCAATAATGATCCTCGTCCCGTAAGCAGTCGCTTCAACTAATGCACGGTATATCTCTTCAGGCTTAGTGGCAAGCGTCATACCGAGCAGCATGCCTGTCAGATCGGCATCAACGAGTGTTGAACGGTTTCCGTTCCACCAATCCAATGCAAGCAAACCGCTTTCGCCGATTTGGAGACGGTCAGCTTTTTGAGACAGCAGTTCGAAAATGGAAATCCCTTCGGCTTCAGCTTCTTTCATATACGCTTCTGGTACAAAGTGTTGAATCAGCCAATGAAAATGGTCGCCGACGCACGATTGGCCTGCTTCATAGCCGACATAGCCCGGGAGAATCCCGTTTTCAACAACACCGCACATTCCCGGCACCATTCTGACATCTTCACCGAGCAGCATATGGCAGGTAGACGTTCCCATGATCATCAGCATCTTGCCCGGCTCTGTGATGCCGACCGCCGGAACTGACACATGCGCATCAACATTTGCGACAGCGACCGCCGTACCAGCCAGAAGCCCTGTCTTCCCGGCCATTTCTTCAGTCAGTCCGCCCGCTTTTTCACCTACAGAATAAATATCCTCTGTTAATTTTTCGCGAACGATATTTTTCAGCTTCGGATGCAGGCTTGCGAAGAAATCATCAGAAGGATAGCCGCTTTTATTGTTCCAAATCGCTTTATAACCCGCTGTACAATTGTTGCGCTTTCTAGTTCCGCACAGCATATAGACGATCCAGTCGGCCGCTTCCATAATCTCGGCTGCAGCATCATAAATAACAGGCGCTTCTTCCGCGATTTGCATCACTTTTGGAACGAGCCACTCGGAAGAAATTTTCCCGCCGTATGTTTGAAGAAAAGGTTCATTTCTTTCTTCCGCGATTTGATTCAAGCGATTCGCCTGCTCCTGTGCAGCATGGTGCTTCCAAAGCTTGACATAGCTGTGCGGTTCTGACGCATACTCTTCCCTCATGCAAAGAGGAGTGCCGTTCTCGTCAACGGGCAAAATCGTGCAAGCCGTGAAATCGATTCCGATGCCGATGATTTCTTTCGGATCCGCTTTCGACTGCTTTAAAAGGCTCGGAATCGTTTCCTCCAGCACTTCAATGTAATCAGCCGGATGCTGGAGCGCCCAGTCCCGCGGAAGTTTTCGCTTTGAGACGGGAAGCTCCCGGTCTATCACCCCGTGTGTGTACTCTTTGACAGCTGTCGCGATTTCCTCACCTGTCCGGACATCGACGAGAACAGCGCGTCCTGACAATGTTCCAAAGTCAACTCCGATTGTGTAAGGGATAAGCCTTCACCCCCTTAAAACTTGCGAAGCCGATATGCAGCTTCACTCCATTTAAGTTCATTGCGAAGATTTAAAATCGTCGTATCGCGATTGATCAACACCGCTTCAATGCCTGACATTTCGGCCCAATCGAGCATCTGCTCGGCTGTCAGCTGATACGAAAGGCATGTATGGTGCGCACCGCCAGCCAAAATCCACGCTTCAGCCGATGTTCTCAAAGACGGCTGCGGCTTCCAAAGTACGCGCGCCACCGGAAGATTCGGCATATCATGCGGAACCTTCTCAGCTTCCACTTCATTGATGACAAGCCTGAAACGGCCGCCCAAATCGATGAGAGAGACATTGACCGCAGGGCCTGCAATTCCGTCGAACACGAGCCGCGCCGGATCGTCCTTTGCACCCATTGACAGCGGATGGACTTCAATTCTCGGTTTGTGATCGGCAATCGACGGGCACACTTCAAGCATGTGGGAGCCGAGAATCATTTCATTGCCCGGTTCAAAATGGTACGTGTAATCCTCCATAAATGACGTTTCTTTTCCGCCGGCCATCACTTTCATCATCCTGACGAGCGCAGCCGTTTTCCAATCTCCTTCTCCTCCGAAACCGTAGCCTTCGGCCATCAGGCGCTGAACGGCCAAACCTGGAAGCTGCTTCATACCGTGGAGGTCTTCAAAGGTTGTCGTAAAGGCCGTATAGCCCCCATTCGAAAGAAAGCGCTTTAATCCAAGCTCGATCCGCGCCTGCTCTTTAACGGATTCCCTTGCCTCTTCGCCTTCCGGCCACTCATAAAGCTCCTCATATTCGGAGATGAGCTCGTTCAGACTTTGTTCTGATACAGTATTGATCTCTGTGACGAGGTCGCCGATTCCATATCCGTCGACAGACCAGCCAAGCTGAATCTGCGCTTCAATCTTATCTCCTTCTGTTACCGCCACATTGCGCATGTTGTCCCCAAATCGGGCGACTTTGATATGACGGCTCTCAATATATGCGACCGCTGCGCTCATCCATTTGTCGATCGAGTGTTTGACGTCTCTATCTTCCCAATACCCGGCAATGACTTTTCGCGGAATGCCCAATCTCGCTCCGATAAAGCCGTATTCGCGGTCGCCGTGTGCAGACTGATTAATATTCATGAAATCCATGTCGATTCTATCCCACGGAATGTCCCGGTTAAATTGGGTATGAAAATGGAGCAGCGGCTTATTCAGCTCGGACAGGCCCGGAATCCACATTTTCGCCGGTGAAAACGTATGCATCCAGGTAATGATGCCCGCGCACTCCTCGTCCCGGTTCGCCTCTTCAAACAGTTTTCTGACGCCGTCCAGCGAAGTGGCCACCGCTTTGTACTTGACTTGAAACCTTAAATGTCCGTCATTTAATCCGTTGCAGATCATTTTGGAATGCTCTTCCACCTCTTGTACGGCATCTTCTCCATATAAATGCTGGCTGCCTGTCACAAACCAAAATACATGCGTCTTTTTTTGAATCAAATAGCTTCCTCCTCTTCTTTAAGGTTTCTGTGTAAAGATTAGCAAACTATTAAAACGCTTACAAAAAAACATGAATATACCTTATTCTCAAACTTATCGCGACTATATGTACGTACAACTAAACTAAAAAACATATTTGTACGAACAACTTCATTATATCATTTTGAAAAAAACTGTCAATTTAATTTCCAGTGTGTTTTTTATTTTTTTTGACAGATTTCAGAACAAAAAAACCGGGCGGAAAAATCGCCCGTCATCTGTTAATAAGTCGGCCACCCTTGGGAATCCCAGTACAAGTCGTTGATGAGCAGCTTCGATACACCATTGTCCAACGCGTCATAAGCGTGTCTGACAAGGATCGAGTTGTTCAGAACATCCTGATGTCCCGGCCCTTTCCAGCGGTCATTGCCGGAATCCAGGATCGTCCCTCCGCCGTTCATCATATTTTTGCCGCTTTTATCATAATAGGGTCCCGTAATGCTCGTTGAACGGCCGTACGCTATTTTATATGTGCTGTTCACCCCTTTACAGCAGCTGTCAAACGAGACAAATAAGTAATAGTAGCCGTCTTTGTAGGTAATGTTCGGCGCTTCAACCGCTCCGCCGTTATTCGGCCTTGAGGCGATCGAATACAGACTTCCCGCCGGCTTCATCGTGTTTTTATCAAGCCTTGTCAGCTTGATGCCGGTCCAAAAGGAACCGAATGAGAGCCATGGATTCCCGTCTTTGTCAATAACCAGATCAGGGTCAATGGCATTAAACTGATCACCGGATGTCGATCTGATGACCAGCCCGTCATCCCGCCATTGGCCGGATGAAATCCGGTCTGTCGATGCGAGTCCTATCGCTGATGTGTTTGAACCGAAAGACGATACAGAGTAATACAGCCAATACCGGCCGTTATAGTAGCTGATATCCGGCGCCCACTGATGCGGTTCATGATTTGGTACGTACATCTTCCACCAGGACAATGGAGCTGGAAAAATACTCGGGGCAGCACTCCAGTTTCTGCCGTCGGTTGACTTAATGACACGCAGCCCTGTACCGAGCCCGGTTCCAAATGTATACCACGTATTTCCCTCTTTAATGATGGAAGGGTCATGGATGAAATTGTCCCCCCTTTGTGTCCCAAAACGCAGCCTTGCCTGATTTTGGCATCAAAAAAGCCAGCAGCAGTCCGAACATCAATCCTGTCAAAGACATTCTCCGCAACACATTTTTCATTCAAATCACACTCCTGTTCTTGTAAATGAAAAAACAATGCCTCCCTTTCTTTGTCAATTTTTCGAACAATGTTTATATATGTAAACGCTGTCTTTGACATTACAAAAAAAAGCTGACAGCTTATAAAATAAGCCTGTCAGCCACATCTTTCATCAGTCAAACGTAATATTTTGAACCGTCTCTTTATCCAATCGCTTAATCACTTCGGTAATTAATTTTACCGCATGTTCATAGTCATCCCGGTGAAGCATGGCTGCGTGCGTATGGATATACCTTGTCGCGATCGTGATCGACAGAGCAGGCACTCCGTTCGCGGTAAGGTGGATCGAGCCCGAATCTGTTCCTCCGCCTGAGAGGGCGTCAAATTGATACGGAATGCCGGCTTCATCTGCAACATTCGTGACAAAGTCGCGAAGCCCTTTATGGGACACCATTGAAGCGTCATAAAGGATGATCTGCGGGCCTTTTCCCATTTTGCTTGTCGACTCTTTTTCCGTAATACCCGGCGTATCACCCGCGATTCCCACGTCAACACCGAAAGCAATATCAGGCTTGATCGTATGCGCGGCGGTTTTCGCGCCTCTCAGTCCTACTTCTTCCTGTACGGTTCCGACGCCGTAGACGACATTCGGGTGATCCGCTCCTTTCAGGTTTTTCAGCACATCGATCGCGATCGCGCAGCCGATACGGTTGTCCCATGCTTTGGCAAGCAGCATTTTTTCATTATTCATCACCGTAAATTCAAAGTAAGGAACGACCTGGTCTCCCGGAAGAACGCCCCACTCCATCGCTTCCTCTCTGTTCGACGCTCCGATATCGATAAACATATCTTTAATATCCACCGATTTTTTTCTTGCCTCCTGAGACAGGACATGAGGAGGTTTTGAACCGATGATACCGGTGATGTCGCCTTTCTTCGTCACGACCGTCACACGCTGCGCCAGCATGACCTGGCTCCACCAGCCTCCAACCGTCTGAAAGCGGAGATAACCCCTGTCATCGATCCGCGTAACCATAAAACCGACCTCATCAAGATGGCCGGCAATCATAATCTTCGGTCCGTCAGCCTGTCCGGTCTTTTTAGCGATTAAGCTTCCCAGTCTGTCTGTCGTAACCTCGTCGGCAAACGGTTCTATGTACGATTTCATGACTTGTCTGGGTTCTTTTTCATTTGCAGGAATTCCTTTTGCATCTGTTAATTCCTTTAGCATCGTCAATGTTTCATCAAGCTTTGCCATCTCTATACAGCCTCCTTAATTAACCCTCATTTACTATTATACAGAAACATCCCTTTTCAATACGACCAATATTCTGTACAGCTTTTTTGGTTAAAAAATGAAACCTTGCGGGAACTGGTTCGTATATATTGGGATATACTCAAAAGTACGTTCAAGGGAGGTTCTGTTTTAACATGATTGTCATCATATTGAGACTGGCTTTGCTGGCGCTTTTGGTTTACGTCGTGTACAGGGCCGTTCAATTTTTGGGGAGTCCGGACAGAAGGCTGAAATCAGCACAGGCCAAAAAACACTTTTATTTTTTGGACGAACAGAAAAATGCACGCAAAAATCTCAAGCTGACATTTAAAGGCGTGCTTTTCGAAGGAGAAAAACACATTCCTTCAAAAGACCATCCGCTGTTCATCCATACGATTTTTGTATGGACGGAAGCGCCTGAAGAAAAGCTCAGCTCTTTCACGGAAGAAGACTTCGCAGAATTGGAAGAAAACATTAAAGCCCACTATCCCGATTGCAAAATCGACTGGGATTCGAACATTCAAAAGTGGAGAAACAAAAAAGCAGAAGAGCAATAAGCCTCATCTGCTTTTTTAATTCATCATATAAAAATAGGTCAAAACGGCTTGCACGGCCAGCAAAAAAGGAATGCCAAGCCTGAAGGAAAGGTGTTTTGTCTTATGTCTGAACCGCATCATTCCGAACCAGACGCCTGCGGATCCGAAAGCGGCCGCAACGAGCCAGATGCGGCGCTCAGATACCCTCCATTTCCCAGTGACCGCTTTTTGCTTGTCTGCTTTCATTAAGAAAAAGCCGTATCCGTTTATGAGGATCGCGTAAATCCATATGAGAGTCATATTGTTCATTTCTCCTTGTTTCGCGGTCGGGGGCTTGCGGCGGCCGGTCTCACGAACCGTTTCGTTTCACATCCCGCGCGAGTAGCTTCTAACAACAAAAGAAAAAGGCCGGAACCCGGCCTTTTTCAATTATTTATTCAATTGCGCTTTAGCAGCGTCTGCAAGCTGATTGAATGCGTTCAAATCGTTTACAGCAAGGTCAGCAAGCATTTTGCGGTTTACTTCGATACCGGAAAGCTTAAGACCGTGCATCAAACGGCTGTAAGAAAGACCGTTCATGCGTGCTGCAGCATTGATACGAGTGATCCACAGTTTGCGGAAATCGCGTTTTTTCTGACGACGGTCACGGAAAGCGTAGTTTCCTGATTTCATAACCTGCTGGTTAGCTACTTTATATAATGTATGTTTTGAACCAAAATAACCTTTTGCTAATTTGAGAACCTTTTTACGACGTTTGCGTGTAACAGTTCCGCCTTTTACTCTTGGCATTAGATTTCCCTCCTAATTATACCTTTTCCGAATTACTTAATGTTGGCAAGCTGCTGCTTGATGCGTTTGAAATCGCCGGCGCTTACGACTGCGCTTTTGCGAAGCTTGCGCTTTTGTTTTTGAGATTTATTTGCGAACAAGTGACTTGTATATGCATGAGAACGTTTCAGTTTCCCGGAACCTGTCTTTTTAAAACGTTTCGCAGATCCGCGGTGAGTTTTCATTTTTGGCATGGATGTTTCCTCCTTAATTACTTTTCAGTTTTAGGCGCGAGCACCAAGAACATGCTGCGGCCGTCCATTTTCGGCTTCGTTTCAACAGTCGCCACTTCCGCGCAGGCTTCTGAGAAACGGTCCAGCACGCGCTGTCCGATTTCTTTGTGCGTGATCGCACGGCCTTTAAAGCGGATGGACGCTTTCACTTTGTCCCCTTTTTCCAGGAACTTGATGGCGTTGCGAAGCTTTGTATTGAAATCATGTTCTTCAATACCAGGGCTCAGCCGAACTTCTTTTAAGTTAATGATTTTTTGATTTTTGCGTGCTTCCTTTTCCTTCTTCTGCTGCTCGAATCTGTACTTTCCGTAGTCCATGATCCGGCATACAGGCGGTTTTGCATTTGCTGCAACCAACACAAGGTCAAGATTTGCGCGACCCGCAATTTCCAGTGCTTCCTGGCGGGATTTGATCCCAAGCTGATCGCCATTTTGTCCGATCAAACGAACTTCACGCGCACGGATACCCTCATTAACCAATTGATCTTTGCTAATAATGAGCCACCTCCATAGAATCTTTGAATTGATTTCACAACTCATTTTGACCGTTTCTTTGCATTCCACAGGCAAACAAAAAGTGCGGGCATCGAAACACCCACACTGCGAACATTGCATAGAAAAATAAGAAATGTACGTTTAACCTGCCAACTACAAGAATGTGTCAATCAGGTGAGAAGCGGGTGCTTCTGCTTGTTGATATATATTCAATTCATTATCCATCTTACATAAACAAATCCTGCAAGTCAAGATATAAAATTTATCACAACATTTGCTATTATATCAGGACACATTTGAAATAGCAATGCTATTTTTTTATTTTTCTTTCACCGGCTCTATCCGCCGATCATTTGGACACATAACGGAACGACAAACACGGTCACGACGCCGACGACGACAACTGCAATACTCGCCATTGCCGCTTCGACTTCCCCCATTTCAATTCCGACGGCGACGCCGAGGGCATGTCCTGATGTTCCGAGCGCCAACCCTTTGGCGATCGGATGCTGCACTTTGAAGATCTTCAAAAAAAGCGCGCCAAGCGCATAGACGATCACTGCGTTAAAGATGACGGCGAAGGCCGTGATATCTTGAATGCCGCCGATTCCTTTTGATAAAGGAAGCGCAATCGCGGTCGTGGCGGCCTGAGGCAGCATGCTTTTCATGACGGCTCCGTCAAGATGGAGCGCGTTTGCGATCAGATAGACGACAGCAACCGAGCAGACAGAGCCCGCAATAATGGCGCCAAGGATTTGCAGCCAATATTTTTTCAAGCTTTCCACCTGTTTGTATAAAGGAATGGCGAACGCAATCGTGGCGGGCTCCAAAAAGAACTTAATGATGTCTCCGCCGCTCTTGTAGTCCTCATATGAAAAACCGCCGATTTTTAAAAATGCAATCCCAAGAATCATCGCGACAAACAGAGGCGTGAACAAGAAAAAACCATTTGATTTTTTAAATAAAAAAGTGCCGATGCCAAATGCGGCCAGTGAAACGACGATACCGAAATAAGGTGTCATAGCGTTAATAACCTCCTATTGATTCAAGAAGCTGTTTTTTTGGCTGATTCAACCCGGTTGTCCTGACGGTCCTTTTTGCTTGCAGACAGGATGAACTGTGAAAACAAGCCTGTCGCTGCAAGCAGAATGACGGTGGCCAGGAAAATCACGAGGACGATCGGCAGCCCGTATTTCTCCATGACACCGAGCGAGTTCATCACTGATATACCCGACGGAACGAATAAAAAACCGATCAGCGAAGTGAGCGCCGTGCCAAGCGATTCGACTTGTTCCAGCTTCAGCACGTTCGCACACAGCAATGCAAACAACATCACCAAGCCGATGACAGACGGAGGAATCGGGATGGGCAGAATCGCGGCGATTCCGTTTGAAACAAACATAATAACAGCAAAAATAAATGCCTGAGTTAAAAAGCCATATTCTTTTTTCCCCTTCATTTCGTTCACCTCTTTGGCTGTGTTGGGTTCATTATATAAAAAGGCCCCGGCCAAAAAAGCGTTTTCAAAATAACTTGCCGGATACCGCCCTTCAATTGCAGAAACGGGACGCTGAAATGCAAATTATTCTTCCAGCTTTGCACATTCTTCACAATTATTTAAATTCCAGAATGTGCTAATGGAGCAAAACAGATCGTATAGTGGTTAATGAGAAAACGATTGATGAGGAGGCTCTGACTCATGAACCATTCAAGAGGAGGGCGCTTTGTTCCGGCTGGCGAATTCGCATCTTTAGCAAGACGCGGCCTGATGCCTGAAGACGCTTCGATCGCCGCCGGCGCGCCCCGATTTGCAGATTATCCATTCAAGCTTGGAGTGGCTTCAGGTGACCCGCATCCCGACGGGGTTGTCATTTGGACGAGGCTTGCACCCGATCCGCTTGCCGAAGACGGTTTAGGGGGAATGCCCGGCAGAGCCGTCCCTGTTCAGTGGGAAGTAGCCGAAGATGAACATTTCCGCAAAGTGGTGAAGCGCGGGACCGTCTCAGCGCTCGCTGAGCTCGCCCACTCCGTTCATGTTGAAGTGAACGGCTTAAAGCCGGGAAGCTATTATTGGTACCGGTTTAAAGCGGGACGGGAAATCAGCCGGACAGGCCGTACAAAAACAGCGCCTTCCCCGCACGCCGACATCAAGGGAATGTCGTTCGCTCTCGCCTCGTGCCAAGCTTGGTACCACGGATATTTTACAGCTTACCGGCATATGGCCGAAGACCATCCGGACGTTGTTTTTTTCCTCGGAGACTATATTTACGAATATGCCATTAATGCTAAAAATCTTTTCCGCGATGTGACTTTATCTGCTGCCCATAACGCAAAAACCGTCACGCTCAGCCAATACAGACTCAGATATTCTCTTTTTAAGACAGACCCGGACCTCCAGGCCATTCATGCGCTGGCTCCCTGGGTTGTGACGATGGATGACCATGAGGTCGAAAACAATTATGCCGGCATCCATTCCCAATACAACACATCTCCGGACGATTTTCTCCGGCAGCGCGCAGCGGCGTACCAAGCTTTCTACGAAAATATCCCGATCCGCAGCACATCGATTCCAAATGGGCCTGACATGCTGATGTACAGGCGGTTCCGCTATGGAAACCTGGCTGAATTCAATGTTCTGGACACCCGGCAGTACCGCAATAATTTTCCGGCAAATGAGGCCGAACGGCTTGAGCCGTCACGCTCCATACTCGGATTTGACCAGGAGCGCTGGCTTTTTAACGGCTTGAGCCGGTCTGACACGGTGTGGAACTTTTTAGTCCAGCAAGTCGTCCTGGCTCAAATCGACCGCGATACAGGCCCCGGAGTTGAGTACAGCACAGACCAGTGGGACGGTTTTCCCGCTTGCCGCGACAGGCTTTTTTCCGCATACAAGGCATACGGCATCCAAAACCCCGTTGTGCTGACAGGAGATATTCACAGACATGCCGCTGCCGACTTAAAGGAGAACTTCGACGATGCGGGTTCAGCGACAATCGGAACCGAGCTGATCACAACTTCGATATCTTCAGACGCTGACGGCAGCGAGACCGATTCATTGGCGCCGATCTGGCTCGGAAACCCGCATGTCAAACTGTACAATGCGCAGCGCGGCTACGTTCGCTGCCGCTTGACGCCCCGGCAGCTTGAAGCCGACTTTCAGGTTCTTCCTTATATCACACGGCCCGGCGCCCCAGTCTCAACTTATGCCACATTCTCCATAGAAGCGGGACGGCCCGGGCTTCAGCGCTAAAAAACGGCGGTGAATGACGAATTCAGTCTTTCACCGCCGCTGATCATTTTTTACACCATATGCAGCCGTTTTTTCAGCTCTTTCGCGTATGTACGGCTGACAGGAATCGTGGAGCCGTCTTTCATCAGGAGGTTGTATGTCGAATTGAACCAGGGTTTGACTTCTTTAATATGATCCATATTTGCGAGAAAGCTTCTATGCACCCTGATCAACGCCGTCTGTGAAAGCTTTTGTTCGAGAACGACTAATGTATCGTGAACCGTGTATGCCTGATCAAAGGTTTTCACTGTGACGTGTCCGTCTTCTAACCCGGCGTATACGATTTCGTCCGGATCGAGAATGACGATCGCTTCGTCAATGCTGAGAGCCAGCCTGTGACGGCCCGCAAGCTGCTGCCCCTCCTGATGGCCGGGACGCATCCTTTTATATTTTTGAATCGTCTGTCTGATTCGCTCCTCATCAAACGGCTTTGTCAAATAATCGACCGCATCCACTTCAAATGCTTTCAGCGCATATTCATCATAAGCAGTCGCAAAAACGACAGCCGGAGGCGCCGACATTTTTTTCAGCCGCTTCGCAATGTCGAAACCGTTCTCCCCAGACAAATCGATGTCCAAGAAAAGAATATCGGGTTTGTGATCCGCCATTTTGTCAAACGCTTCTTCGATATGTTCAGCTTCATCGACCGCAACCACTTCTTCGGTCTGCTCTAATAAATATCTAAGCTCGTCTCGCGCAAACATTTCATCATCCACGATTAATACCTTGAGCATCTCTGTTCCCCTCTCTTTCGGTTTGAAAAGGAATCTTAAAGGATATCTCTGTTCCTCTATCAGGTTCGCTGGCAAGCTCGAGGGCAGCCTGGTGCCCGAACAAACCGGTAAGCCGCTGATTCACATTGTAAAGCGCCGTCCCGTTCCCTTCTTTTGAAGGTGCGGGCGCCTGTCCCAGCTGTCCAAGCAGCTCGGGATCAATTCCCCTGCCGTTGTCTGACACCTTCATCAAAACACCGTCCTGCTCTCTCACAGCGCATACTTTTACCGTGCATACCTTTTGTTTTCTCGGGAATGCATGGCGAAGCGCGTTTTCAACAAGCAGCTGCAATATAAATGGAGGAATTTCCATGCTTTCAAGACCGTCCTCGATATGAAAATCAATATGATACTTGCCAGGGAACCGGGCCTGCTCCAATGATAAATAGGCTTCCAGGTGGTTCAGCTCTTTTGAGAGCGGAATCATCAGCTGCCTGGCTCCCTGCAGATTGGAACGAAAATAAACGCTCAACTGCAGGAGGAGTTTCCGCGTTTTTTCGGGATCTGTCCTGCACAGAGCAGAAATCGTATGGATGGCATTAAATAAAAAGTGCGGATTGACCTGCGCTTGAAGCGCCTTGATTTCGGCATCTTTCAAAAGCTTGCTTTGCAGCTCAGCCTCACCGAGTTCTAGCTGAGTGGAAAAAAGCATGGCAAGCCCTTCGGCGAGCTCTTCCGTCACACGGTTAAGACCGGATGGATGCTTAAAGTACAGCTTCAGCGTGCCGATTGTTTCGCGGTTGGAGAAGAGCGGCAGTACGATCGCCGCCTGCAGCGGACAGGAACGGTGCGCACACTCGATTTCATCGCGCGACTTCACTTTCATGACCTTTCCGGTTTGAATGACTTTTTTCGATAAACCGGTGATCAGATTTTTCGAAGGAATATGATGATCTGCTCCATCTCCGACATGAGCGAGAATGTTCTCTCTGTCCGTAATCGATACGGCATCCGTCCCCGTCATCCGGTGAATAATGAGAGCGGCGCTTTTGCAGGAATCCTCATTCAGTCCCCGGCGGAAAAAAGGAAGCGTCTGATCCGCTATCGAAAACACCTTATGGGTCTGAACGGCCCGCGCCTGTTCCTCTTTGCGGATAATAGACTGAATGATCGATAGAAAAATAAAGCTGCCCGTCCCGTTGACAATCATCATCGGAATGCCGATCATCTGAACGAGCGCAATAGCCTCAGCCTGCGGTCTTGCAAGTACGAGAATCATCAGCATCTGCAGACCCTCCATACAAATACCCGCCAGAGCGGCTACCCTTGGTGTCACCATCTGATGCCGTTTCCTGAAAAAGCTGCCGATATAACCGGCAATGACGCCAGCCAGCAGTGAAGAAACCGCACAGCTCAAAGCTGTCGTCCCTCCCAGTGAAAAACGGTGAATGCCTGACAATAGCCCGACACCCGCTCCGACAAACGGCCCTCCGATCAGACCGCCGATTTCGACACCGAGAATTCTCGTATTGGCAATCGAGCTTGATGGATCGATCGCAAAAATCCAATCATTGTTCAAAATCTTATGTTCCCGGATTTCAATGCCTGTATAGTTGCTGATGATGCTGAACAGGGAAAAAATGAAGATGAGAACCCCTTTTCCCTTATACCCTTCCGGATGCTGGAGGTGCTGACGGAACACCTTCATATGGGCCAACATAAAGCCCAGGATAACGATGATCCCCACTCTCTCCAGCATCATGATCATGAGTTGAATCATGTACTTCCCCTTGCTTTCTTTCTGTATCGGAATTTGCTCTTATTCTATCATACCTCTTTTTATTCACACTTTGACGCGGCATGCTTTACAAAATAAAAAAGGCAGCAATTGTTTGCTGCCTTTACCTTATTTGCTGCTACCCGTTTTCAAATTAACAATCAGCCACACAACTTGAATAATGAATGGAAATATAAATGCAATCAATAAAACGATAAACGCTATTAATTTAAGCTCAGGCGTTTGAGTAACACCGGCGCCATCAACATCTCTCAGCCACACGAGAGCCGTCCCCATTACAAAAACGGCCATCCAAAATATGTTGCAAATCCACCAAAATATCCATCGTTTTTTCACAAAACCATTCCTTCCATTTCTACACTGTATCTGCTTCTTCTGTCCGCATGTGAGCCCGTTATCACGAACATAAGATGCATCTTAAAAATCCCCTGCATTTCCAAACAATAGAAACCCGTTTCATTCTATCATATTCGAGAAGCTTTCACACTTTGACACTGCATTACATCACATTCTTAAATTCATTTCTTTCACATCCATTTGATCTATTGTAAAATAAATAAGAGAATTCTATAAATTAATGGCAGAGGAGAAGATCATGAAAGCCGTATTTTTTGATTTAGACGATACATTGCTCTGGGATGAAAAAAGCGTCAGCACAGCATTTTCCAAAACGTGTCTTAAAGCTGAAGAAAAATACGGAATCCATGCGGAAGAATTTGAAGCAGCGGTCCGCGAAGCAGCGCGAAAGCTTTACACGTCTTATGAAACATATCCATACACCGTCATGATCGGCATCAACCCATTTGAAGGCCTGTGGTCAAACTTCAGCGAGCCGATCAGCGAAGGCTTTCAAAAACTGAACAAAATTGTTCCTGAATACAGAAAAAACGCATGGACAAACGGATTGAAGGCGTTTGGCATCGACAATCCCGCCTTCGGGGAAGAACTCGGCGAATATTTCGCCGCAGTGCGCCGAAAGAGCCCTTTCGTGTATGAAGAAACATTTGCCGTTTTAGATGAACTGAAAGGAAAAGTAGAGCTTCTTTTGCTGACAAACGGCGATCCGAGCCTGCAGAAAGAAAAGTTGGCAGGCGTACCGGAACTTGCTCCTTATTTTAATGAAATCGTCATTTCCGGTGAATTCGGAAAAGGAAAGCCTGATCCAAGCATTTTTGAACACTGCCTCAACCTCCTCGGCATGACAAAGGATGATGCCGTGATGGTCGGAGACAACTTGAACACCGACATTCTCGGGGCTTCCAGAGCGGGCATTCAAACCGTCTGGGTCAACCGCAAAGGCAAAAAGAATGAAACTGACCTTACACCCGATCACGAAATCAGCCATTTGAGCGAACTGTTCGATATCCTCCGCGGAAAAACAGCCGACAAACTAAGCAAAAAAGCATGACTCCCGAGCGGGAATCATGCTTTTTTCTCGTTTATTTCTTTGCTTCTGCAACGGCTTTTTTAATGAAGTCTGCAAAGGCAACTGTTTCTGATTTTTGCTCTCCGTATTTGCGGACGTTGACGGCTTCGTTTTCAACTTCCTGGTCGCCGACGACAAGCATGTACGGGATTTTTTGCATCTGTGCTTCACGGATTTTATAGCCGATTTTCTCGTCACGGATATCGACTTCAACGCGAAGTCCTTCACGCTGCAGGCGCTCTTGAACTTTTTTGGCGTAGTCAAGATGCACGGACGGCGATACAGGGATGACCTGGAACTGAACAGGGGCAAGCCATGTCGGCAATGCGCCTTTATGCTCCTCAATTAAGAAAGCGACAAACCGTTCCATTGTGGAAACGACACCTCTGTGAATGACGACCGGACGATGAGGTTTTCCGTCTTCTCCGACATATGTCAGATCAAATTTTTCAGGAAGAAGGAAGTCCAGCTGTACAGTTGACAGTGTTTCCTCTTTTCCGATTGCTGTTTTGACCTGAACGTCAAGCTTCGGTCCGTAGAACGCCGCTTCCCCTTCGGCTTCGTAATAATCGTGTCCGATCTCGTCCATCGCTTCCTTCAGCATCGATTGCGCTCTGTTCCACATTTCATCGTCATCGTAATATTTCTCTGTATCTTCAGGGTCGCGGTAAGACAAGCGGAATGAGTACTGCTCAAGGCCAAAGTCTTCATACACTTCCTGAATCAGGCGGACAGTGCGGATGAACTCTTCCTTAATTTGATCGGGACGGACGAAAATGTGCGCGTCATTCAAAGTCATCCCGCGAACACGCTGCAGACCTGAGAGAGCGCCTGACATTTCGTAGCGGTGCATCGTTCCGAGCTCCGCGATCCGGATCGGCAGTTCACGGTAGCTGTGAATGTCGTTTTTATAAATCATCATATGATGCGGACAGTTCATCGGTCGAAGCGTCAATGTTTCATTGTCCATTTCAATCGGAGGGAACATTGTGTCTTGATAATGATCCCAATGCCCTGACGTTTCGTAAAGTTCTTTGCTGCCAAGGACAGGTGTATACACGTGCTCATAGCCGAGCGCAAGCTCTTTGTCAACGATATAGCGCTCGATGACGCGTCTGATGGTTGCACCCTTTGGCAGCCAAAGCGGCAGCCCTTGCCCTACCTTTTGCGAAATCGCAAACAGCTTCAGTTCTTTTCCGAGCTTTCTGTGGTCGCGTTCTTTTGCTTCCTCAAGGAGGCGAAGATGCTCATCAAGCTCCGCTTTTTTGAAGAAAGCCGTACCGTAAATGCGCTGGAGCATCTTGTTGTTGCTGTCTCCGCGCCAGTATGCTCCCGCAAGGCTCAGCAGTTTGAACTCCTTGATTTTTCCTGTCGAAGGAACGTGAACACCGCGGCACAAATCGAAGAATTCGCCCTGCTCATAGATCGATACCGTTTCACCTTCCGGAATCGCATCAAGCAGTTCCAATTTCAAATCATCGCCGATTTCTGCAAACCGGGCTCTGGCTTCCTCACGGCTGACTTCTTTTCTTACGATCGGCAGATTTTCGCCAACGATTTTTTTCATTTCCTTCTCAATCTTCGGAAGGTCTTCCGGAGTCAGCGCTTCTTCCATATCCACATCGTAGTAGAAGCCGTTTTCAATGACCGGACCCACGCCGAGCTTCACGTTTTTATACAGGCGCTTGATCGCCTGGGCCATTAAGTGTGCAGTACTGTGGCGCATGATTTCAAGCGCTTCTTCGCTGCCTTCTGTAATGATTTCGATGGCGCCGTCCTCAAGGATCGGTGCGCGCAGATCGATTTCTTTGCCGTTTAATTTCCCCGCTATTGATTTTTTCTTTAAGCCGGGACTGATTGATGCCGCGATATCTTCTGTTGTCGTCGTTTTTGCAAACTCCTTAACCGCTCCGTCAGGAAATTTGATTTTTACCATATCTGACATCCTAGTCACTCCTTTTTTTTACAAAATAAAAAATCCCCGTCCCCCTATGAAAGGGACGAGGATTAATAAACGGAATTCGTGGTTCCACCCTTTTTCCCGAAAACGCAAAAAACCCGTCGCGCTCTCGGCTTTCGGTTCTGTAACGGGAAGTCCCGTCAGTCATTACTAGACACATTGCCGTTCACAACTGATGTTCAAAGGCGGTAAAAAAATGCTCCTTGGCTTAAGAGACTTTCAGCCGTGGTCTCCCTCTCTGTCAAACCGGTGTTCATCTTTTCATGTCCTTATCGATACATAATATCTTTAAGTTTACATCGTATTATAAATCGTTTTTCACACAAAATCAAGAATGCTCTTCCAAAATGTTTTCTCGCGGATGAAAGGCGTCAAGCGAAAGAATCCGTACGCGCTCCTGAAAAATATTTTGAATGGTCTGAACCATGGCGTGTTCCCGGTCTTCTGTATAGAGGTCTATTTTTTCCGGCGCAATCGATACGAGCGGAGCCAGGAGATGGGAATCAATATACATCGGGTGTTCTCTTACGAACCGCCTGTCTATGTATTTTTTTTGTTCCCGTTCAGAAATATACTTTAATTCCCACAATACAAAATAACCGTCGTGCACAATGCGGACATGGTCAAGCATCGGCTCTTTCGACATGACGTAGTCTCTCAGCGATTGAATGAATGTCTGATATTCCTGTTCCATTTTATACTCGTCAATTGCCGCCTCCACATAAGACCTGAGGCGTTCATAATACCTCCCGAGGCGAAATGTCATAAAGGACCGAATGGAAAAGACGTTTTCCTCAAGACAAATCGTTTGGAGCTCCTGAATGATGTAATGTTCGCGAGGGGTGTCGTCCTTGTTGAGAGGAAGCCCTTCAAGTTCGCCCTCCATAATGCTGTGGGCCAGTTGAAGAATCTGCTGCTGTTCATCCCGGTCCAAAAAGTAATAATCGCCTTCAATAACCGAAAGCATGTATTCGTCTTCTTTGCATTCTGTAAAAAATCTCGTCAGAACCGGCTCAATATAGGCCTGAATACTAACAGAGGAATGGGTCTTTTCAATTCCGATCTTCCCTGGTGCTTCGTGAATCTTGATATGCCGGTTCGCATCCGCATTGCGAAGGAGATGCAAAAACGCGGCTGTATCATAATCATCTTCAAATGTAATTTCAAGCATGTTTGTCCCCCCTAACAACATCTGATACATGTATATGGGGGTGACAAATAAAATAGACGTAAAAAAAGGATGAGCCCTTAATCGAGGAGCGCCTGCACTTTTTTTCTGAACAAAAGAGGCACGGTAATGAATATCAAGTAAATTGCCGCTGCAGCTGCAATTGCTATGATGTCGCCGGTCAAGAGGCTTGACCCGAGCACATTTAAAATAACGGTGCCCGGAATGATGCCCGCAGCCGTCGCCAGGGCAAACGACAGGGGCTTCACTTTTGACACGCCTGCCGCATAGCTAACCGCGTCAAAATGAATCGGCGCGAGCCTCAAGAGCAGAATGCAGAAAAAGCCGTTTTTCCGCAAAAGCGTCCGCAGGCTGTCAAGCTTCAGCGGCATGTGCTGAAGGTTTCCGCCGAGCCTGTATGCAACAGCGAATGACAAAAATGCACCGCCCGCCGCACCGATAAAAGAATACAAAGAGCCAAACAGCGGACCAAATGCGAGGCCCCCGCTGACGGCGAAAACGGAAGCAGGTAGCAGCAAAAACGGCCGGATCATCAATAATCCGATATAGATGAGCGGGGCGAAAATCCCGAAGGATAAGACGCCTTCTCTTATATGAGCGGGGCTCAGATTCAGATATTTCGCATTCAACCATAGTCCGGCCGCCGCGATTACGGCGATAACCGTCCATTTGGCCAATGTTCTTTTTTGCATCTTCTTCATCTCCGTAATTGAAGCTCGGGATCATGTGATTACTGACGCCGGTTTTTCCCGTCCAGCCGGACAGGCGTCGCTAAATACAGCACCCTCTCCATCAGCCTTGCCGCTTTCACCTCTTCTTTTTCGCCCCTTTGCGAATAGGTGAAATGGTGTTTCAGTTCATCAGGGTCAAAGTTGGAAGAGAAAAACGTCGGCAGCTGATGAGACATTCTGTGCTGAAGGATGGCGCCAAGCACCTCATCCCTCACCCAGCTTGACATGGACTCCGCACCGATATCATCGAGCATTAGAATCGGCGTAGACTTGACCATCTCAAGCTTTTCTTCAAGCGACTGATCGTGTATCGCATTTTTCAGTTCCCTGACAAATTCGGGGACATAGACGAGAATGGATGGATGGTCCTTTGCCGCAAGCTCGTTGGCGATGGCGGCCAGCATAAAGGTTTTTCCGACCCCGAACTTCCCGTAGACGTAGATGCCTTTTCCCTTTCCCGTTTCGTTATAGTCATGCAAAAAGCCCGTCACAAGCTGAAGGACCTTTAATCTGCTCGGATCATCTCCGTCAATATCGGCAAACGTAGCATTCAAGAGATCCTGTTGAATATAGATGCTTTTAATCAGCGACCGCTGTCTTTCCCTCTCGTCCGCTGCCTTTTTTTCCGGACACCTGTCATATTGAACATCGATCGTTTTTCCGTTCATCACAAGCTTTGGATGATAACCTTGAATCAGGTTTTTGCACTCTTTCAGACTCGGGCAGTCTTGGCATGCTTTGCTTTGCTGTGTAAATTCATAAAGCTTGTTTAGGCTCCTGTCGATCATTCCTTGATCCACTTCTGACTGGCGGCTGTTTAAAAACTCCTGAACATCCTTGTCAGAGAGCACTTTTTCTTTCATATCTTCAAGGCGTTTTTGAAAATCGGGTCTCGTCGTCACGCCTTGCAAAGCGCGTTTAATCGGCTCCATCATCTTCACCTCACATTAAAGAGCGGAATGGTTTTTCAGTTTTTTTATTTCTTCGAGCAGCTTCTGCTTCTGTTGGTCAAAGCCTTCTCCCGTTACGGAACCGGCCGGCTCTGTTTCGAGCGGTTTGCTGTCGGCTTCGTCACTTTCCCGAAGCCAGTCAGGCAGCTTTTCTTCCCTGATGACTTTCTTGTTCCGGGAAGGCTTTTTCTTCCCTTCCGCCCATTCAAGATATTGGCGGTTTTCTTCTTTCGCAAGCTTCATGGCCTCTCTAACCGTGCGAACGTTTTTTCTGGCCCAGTGAGAAGCTATTTTTTGGGTGTAATTTTTCGAAAGCTTCATATCGGTTTTCAGCATGACATAATAAATCAGAACATTGATGACGCCGGGCTCTAATTTTTGGTCAAGCATTATTTCTTCTATAATTTTCAGATCGGCTTTAGATGGTTCCGCTCCGCCGCCGATATCCTGCAGCAGCTTTTTCGGCGATACCTGCTCAAGCAAAGCAATCAAATTGTCTTCCTTGGCATTCGTTGACGACTGTTGATTCGGCTGTTCGCGGAGATTCATCGGCTGCACTTTGTCGACGAGTTCCGGAAGCGGGCCGCTGCGCTCGATCTGATACCAGTCGCTCGCCGCTTTTCTGAGCGCTTCTGTCGTGATCGTATCGTGCTCATCAACGGCTGACATGACGACGTTTTGCATCTGAAGCGGTTCGATCCCGTAGAGAAAGGCGAGCTTTTTAATCGTTTCCTTCACTTGGTCTGACAGCGCTTTTCTCGGAATAAGCGTGTCGGATAAACCGGCGAGAAACAGTTGAAAGTCAAAGGCGTCGTCTGTGACCGCCGCCGGTTTGCCATTCCCTTCTTTCATCCATTCACGATCTTCGCGAAGCTCCATCGCTTCGATCATATCGTCAGACATCTTCCATTCGCTCGGCTGGACAGATGCAAAAACTTCGTTGAAAGAACGGGTGATATCCCGTACTTCTTCGGGAACAGACGGGTGGGAAAAGTATTCTTTCAGCTGCTGAAACCTCGCTTTTCCGACGCGGTTGTACAAGAAGACATTCAGCATGCCGTCCTGAAAGAACTCATCCGGTCTGAGCGGCGGAATCAATTCATATATAAACAAACGCTCGTCTTCCGTTTCTTTCATATAAGTTTTCAACAGTCCGATTCCCTCAAGCTTTTCCTTCTCTGAGTGAATCGTCTTCAGGTTGGTCTGCATCGCCGCCATCAGCTGTCTGTGAGTCGAGCTTTTCCCCCAGACTCTGTTTTGCTCCAGTTCCCCCCACAGCGTGAGAAACAAGCTGAATGAAAAAGAGCCGATTAGAGGCTGATACAATAGCGTGACAATTTGCCGGTCCAAGTCCTGAAGCAATCCGCAGCTTTTGACAACGTACGGATCGACAGGAAGCAAGTCTTTCCAATAATTACTCATATCTTTTGTCAACCTTCCACTTTGTTTCTTGTCCTCATTTTACACCTTTTTCAGGCCTTCATGTCACACGACCGTGGTTTTATCATGAGAAAAGAGCTGGATTAATTTACAGCTCTTTACCGTTCTTTCTTTATTAAGTCTTTCAGCTCGTCGATAAATACGTTAATATCTTTAAATTGGCGGTATACTGAAGCAAACCGGACGTATGCGACTTCGTCGATTTTCGCAAGCCGGTCCATCACCATTTCTCCGATCATATCGCTTTTCACTTCAGCAACGCCTTGATTTCTAAGCTCTTTTTCAATTTCAAAGCAAATATCCTCAAGTTGCTTTAAGGCGACAGGGCGTTTTTCGCACGCTTTGATCAAACCGCGGAGCATCTTCTCGCGGCTGAATTCTTCCCGGATTCCTTCTTTTTTTACGACGATGAGCGGAATTTCTTCCACTTTTTCAAATGTAGTAAATCGATAGTTGCATGATTCGCATTCGCGTCTTCTGCGAATCGATCTGCCTTCGTCAACGGGACGGGAGTCCAAAACCCTCGTCCCGTTATGCTGACATGCTGGACATTTCATTTTTTCAGCTCCCTATTCAATTGTTTGAATGTACAGATTTCTGCAGCTTTCCGTCCAGTTCGCTGTATAGCGTCGAGACAAGCCCGCGGCTGTAGCCAAAATCGGTCGGCAAAAACGTTTCCGTTGACACATTAAAATCCACCGCTGTATCAAAAGGGCGAATCGACACGACTGTCGCCACCACAAAAGCTTTTCTCGTTTTTTTCACCTCGGCGCTGATTTCTCCTCTTTCTTCCGACACCGATGTCACCTTACAGCCGTCAAGGCCTTCCAGCACTTCCTTTACAGCATTGAGCGCTTCTTTTGACGCCGCTTTATAATAGCGGCTCTTCAGCTTGTCCGAAGGATGGCGGTCAGACGTTTCGGCGTGTGTAGAAAAAAACCGGTGAATGTTTTGAAAAAGACTCATATCCCCTGTCCCCTTTGTCTTTCTTCTCTATATTTTATTAAAAAAATGGTTGATTTCCAAGGGAAAACAAATTAGGGCAAGAGAATGCCGGGGAGAATATGTTTCGGGGATTGTCGCAAGAGGAAAGAAAAAGGAGCGGATTTTAAAAGCGGTGTCCGCTTTTTCATCCAGCTCCTCTATGGGCATTAAAGTGCCTGTGCTTTGGCGTTGGCCTGTTTCACCTGAACAGGTCCCATGCCTCTCGGTATTTCAATGTTCTCTCTTGTTTCTGCTCTTAATTCTTCTGCGATATAATCGGCAGCTACGTTCGGATCTAAATCTCCGCAAGTATAAACATCAATGCTGGCATATCCGTGTTCAGGAAAACTGTGAATGGTCAAGTGAGATTCAGAAATGATCACAACCCCGCTTACACCTTGAGGTGCAAACTTATGAAAGGCTACCTCACGTACCTCAGCACCTGACTTCAGTGCCGCATTTACAAACGTTTTTTCAATAAAATCCATGTCATTCAGCTTATCAAAATCGCATCCCCACAGTTCGGAGATAACGTGACGCCCCATTGTTTCCATAGCATGGACCCCCCTTAACAAGAATTAGAAAAGTGAATTTCCAAGCAACTGAACCGGTCATTTACCACGGGGGAAAGTTAGTCCGGAGAGGTCCTAACCCTTTAAGTAATGCCGAAGCGCTCACGAACTAGAAGTTCACGAAAAATAGTATACTTTGTTTGAATATTTTTTGCAAGGCGGTTTTATCATTTGATGGTTAAGGGGTATTTATTTTTTATCCGTCCATGCTCTTATTTTATACAGCCGAAGGGTGTTTCATTCTTGAAGCCACGTATCTGATTAAATCGACAACCCTGCACGAATATCCCCATTCGTTGTCATACCATGCGAGCACTTTCACCTTTCTGTTCTCAAGCACCATTGTTGAAAGGCTGTCGATCACCGCCGAGTATGGATTCGTATTAAAATCGGATGAGACAAGCGGTTCATCGCATACATCGAGGATCCCGGACATCGAGCCTGCCGCCGCCATTCGGAACGCTTCATTAATATCTTCTGCCGTCGCATCGCTTTTTAAATCAGCCACAAGGTCAACGAGTGACACATTTGAGACGGGAACGCGCAGGGCCAGGCCGTGCATTCTTCCTTTTAAATGTGGCATGACAAGTGACAGCGCTTTCGCGGCGCCTGTCGTTGTCGGAATGATCGAAGAACCGCAGGCGCGCGCCCTTCTCAAGTCTTTGTGCGGATTATCAATATTTTTTTGATCATTTGTAAATGCGTGAACAGTGGTCACCAGGCCGTTTTCAATGCCAAATGCATCATCAAGCACTTTTGCGACAGGAGCGAGACAATTCGTCGTACAGGAAGCGTTTGAAATAATCGTATGACGCTCCGCATCAAATTCGCGTTCATTGACGCCCATCACGATTGTGATGTCTTCATTTTTCCCCGGCGCTGTCAAAATAACTTTTTTCGCGCCGGCTTCAATATGAGCTTCCGCTTTTTCCTTCGCGTTAAATTTCCCCGTCGCTTCTACGACGATGTCGATCCCGTATTGCGCCCACGGAAGAAGTTTAGGGTCCCTCTGATTGGTCAGCATGACCTTTTTACCGTTAACGAACAGGCAATCGTCTCCAGCGTTTACATCAAGCTCATATCGGCCGTGATTTGTGTCATACTTTATTAAATGAGCGAGCGTTTCCGGAGGGTAGCTCGCATTGATCACTGCAATGTCAATCTGTTCATCAAGCATCGCTTTTCTAAACACCATTCTGCCGATCCGGCCGAATCCGTTTATCGCAACTTTCACTTTCATCAAATATGCACCCCTTATTTTATGTCATTCCACATCATGATTTATTCAAAATAAGTATAACACATTATTTTTAATTAGCCATACCATTTGTTTCTTTTACAGCAAATTTACGCGGTTTTTGTGAAACAATGAACAAAGAACTAGAAAAAATCGGCATTAAAGCATATATTTCAAATACATCTTTAGTGCTACAATTTCCAACGGCGCCAAATTTTCACACGACAGAAGGCAGTGTCTTCAAGAAAGGACAACCATGAAACTGACCAAAAACATATATTTTATCATTTCTTTTTTGGCTGCGGCCGGCATTTATTTTTTTATAGGAACAGCAGCCGCTTCCGCGGCGAACGAAGATTATCCGAAACAGATGATCAGGCTGGAAAGCTTATCAGGCATAAACATCACGCCCGCCGGGAATCAAGATAATGCACCGCTAACAGCAAAACAGATGAGCGGGGAAAAAGCAGAAAGATGGAGGCTGGATACGTCTGACGGCAAACAGTTCAAAATCAGAAATATGGATAACGGCAAAATTATCATCCCTTCCCATTACGCGTTGTCAAACAATAATCCCGCTGTAGTCTACTATGACAATTCACGAAAAGAAGAGTTGTGGAATATTATCGGGGCTGACAAAGACGGAAACGGAGACTTTATCACGTATAAAATCGTCAGTGCGCAAAACAACAGCCTTGCCCTGACACTGGACGGCAGCGGAGTGAAGCTTGCCAAATATACAGGCAGCTCCGTCCAAAAGTGGAAGCTTCCAAGCGACGGTCTCGAAGGTTTCGCGGGCTATGCAAAGGAAACGAATGGCAAGCAGAAAACAGGCACAACCGGCGGCCTGCTTGGAAAAGTCGTCTATGTCAACAATCTGGGCGAACTGAAAGCCAATATTGGAGGTTCAACGCCCCGCACCATTGTCGTCTCCAGCAATATCGGCGCTTCAGCCAAAACGGTATTGACGGTGGGTGCCAATAAAACAATCATCGGCTCGTATGAAAAACATAAGCTGAACAACATTTACTTTAAAACAAAAGCGGACTCAGGCAACGTGATTTTCAAAAATCTGATCATTGCACATGATGCATTCATAAATGAAAACAACGACATCCCTGTTTACATTACCGATTCGAGGAATTACTGGATTGACCATGTCACATTCCAGGGCCACAGCTATTCAGCAAACGGTCACGATCTCGACAAGCTCTTATACATCGGCGCTAAAGCCGATTACGTCACACTGTCTCACAGCACATTCACAGACCACAGGTACGGCTTGATTCTCGGCTGGCCTCAAGATGACAAGCAATACCACAGTATATATAATGGATATCCGCGGATGACAATCAGCCACAACCGTTTTGAGAATCTCTATGTCAGGGCGCCCGGGTTGATGCGTTACGGCCATTTTCATGTGAAAAACAATTATATCAACAATTACCATCTAGGCTTCACGATAACGACATTGGCCAAAATTTATTCTGAAGCCAATTACTTCGGTACGGGCAGCGAGAAAGGCATACTTGATGATTACGGAGACGGCTCATTTAAAGATGTCGGGTCATATCCGGCGATAAAAGGACAGAAATCGCCTGAAACAAGCTGGAAACCTTCATCCAACTACAGCTATCGGACGATGAAGGCAGGCAATGCCAAAGCTTTTGCCGAACGGTATGCAGGTGCACAACGCACCGCGCTGTATTATGCGAATTACAGCCAGTTTAAAAACGACTAATAAAAAAGTGAGCGCAATTTCGCGCTCACTTTTCAATATTTGACCATGTATCAAGCAGCTGATGAAGCTGCGCTTCTGTATCTTTCAGACTGCCGCTGTTATCGATCACCGCGTCTGCCTTTTTCTTTTTTTCGTCAAGAGAATGCTGGGCGTGAATTCTGTTCAGCGCCTCGTCTTCAGTGAGCCGGTTTCTTTTCATCAGCCGCTCAAGCTGAAGCTCCATCGGCACCCAGACGACGATCACTTTATCTGTCAAATGTTCAAGCCCGCTTTCATATAAAAGCGGAATATCGAGAACAACAAACCGTTCACCGGCCCGGATGGCTTCGTCGCGCTGTTTGATCATCATTTTTCTCACTTCCGGATGGACGATCGCATTTAACTGCATCCTCTTTTCTTCGTTAGTAAAAACAATTTCTCCAAGTTTTCTCCGGTCGATACCGCCTGTTTCAAGCAGCACGCCTTGACCAAATGTCTCTGCGATTTTCTGATAAGCGGGCATCCCTTGTTCAACGGCCTCTTTCGCGATCACGTCCGCATCGACGACTGTGATGCCGCACTGCTGGAACATTTGCGCGACAGTACTTTTGCCGCTGGCAATCCCTCCGGTCAACCCGATGACCAATGTCAAAGGCCTGCACCTCCTTCTTACAGTTTCCAGATGCCGATCATAATCAGCAATATACCGGGAAGAAAGGTCAGTTTATCCATCCAGTTCCATTTCGATAAAAATCGCCCCGCCTGTATTCCGCAAAATACGAACAATGAGCTCATGATGCCTACCGTAATGCTCATCGGTACAGGGGAAAAGCCGAGCGCAGCCGCGCCGATCCCTGCTCCGAACGCGTCAATAGAGAGGGCGAAACCGAGAAGGAAAGCTTCTATACCGGTAATGATTCCTGATTTATCAATGTCGGCGCTTGTCGGTTTTCTTAAAATGTGTATCACGATTCCGAGCGATTTCAATTCAAGGTTGATGAGCGTTTTTTCAGAGAAGACGAGATCCTGTTCTTTCTCCGGCCTGAAAAACTGATACAGCACCCATGCGCCGATCCCCATTAATATGACGGCCCCGAGCCTTTCTGTTACGACAACGGGCAGGAATTTCGCCAAAAGGGTTCCGATCATCATGGCAATATACATCACGGCACCAGAGCAAAAAGCAATAATCAAAATCGCTTTAAATGGGATTTTCAACTTTCGCAATCCGTAAGTAAATCCGACTGAAAAACTGTCCAAGCTGACGGCAAATGCCAGCAGCAAGAAAGATGCAAACATCATATCAGGCTCTTCCTTTCTGTTGATGCGAGCGGTTAAGTCATGCAGCCTAAAGGCAGCTTTCTAGGCTTCTTATATATATGAAAGAAGAAAACCATCCGTGTGTTGTTTACCCGAAAAAGAAACATCACACCTTAAAGCTTGCTTTTAACAGCTATATGGAGCGTATGCATCGACAGCTTGAACCATGATACGGCTTGCTGTTGTCCCTTTTATGCGATTGTCATTTTTTCTGGCACTTTATGCAAAAATGCGTGCCCCTTCCGCCAACGACTGTTTTTTCAATTGGAGATCCGCACTTTTTACAAGGTTCATCTTTCCGGCCGTAAACGAAAAGTTTGAGCTGGAACATGCCGATTTCACCTTGTGAATTGATGTAAGATCTGACTGTGCTTCCCCCTGCTTCAACAGCTTCCTTTAACGTTTGAACGATCTCTTCATGAAGAAGAACCGTCTGTTTTTTTGTGAGCTTGTTCGCTGTTGTCTCGGGATGGATACCGGCTCTGAATAAAGCCTCGTCGACATAAATATTGCCCAGCCCGACCACTGTCCGCTGATCGAGCAGTGCGGTTTTCACTGAGCGGTTTGTTTTCTTCAGGCGCTCTCTTAAGTAACCGGCTGTAAATTCCTCGCTGAAAGGTTCGGGACCGAGCTGCCTGAGAGGCAGCTCCGTCAGTTCCTCTCCCGGCTTAAACAAATGCATCGTGCCGAACTTTCTGACATCCCGGTAGCGCAACTCGCTTCCGTCCGTGAACCTGAAAATGACGTGCACATGTTTATCAAGAGGTTCATCGTTTTGATGAAGCCCGTACTTTCCTTCCATTCTCAAATGGGAAACCATGACACAATCATCAAGATGAAACAACAGGAATTTTCCCCTTCTTCCGATCGACTGAATCGTCTGACCGGCCAGGAGCCTTGCGAATTCCTCAGGCTCCTCCGGACGTTTTATGATTTTTGTCCATCTGACATCAACCGCATCGATCGTTTTCCCTCTTACAAGCCCG
Organism: Bacillus sp. FSL W7-1354; assembly: GCF_038002405.1. Classification (NCBI taxonomy): domain Bacteria; kingdom Bacillati; phylum Bacillota; class Bacilli; order Caryophanales; family Bacillaceae; genus Bacillus; species Bacillus sp. FSL W7-1354. The sequence goes on from NZ_JBBOCL010000001.1 coordinate 2,104,350, forward strand.
GCAAGAGTGCGCCGGACCGTTTCGACTTCTGGTAATTCCGGCACATCATCACTTCCTTTTCTCTATTTTGCATCGTACCATGAAGGCCCTGAAGCGCAGTCCACTTTCAGCGGAACATCGAGCTCCAATGCATGTTCCATTACTTCCGGAACTAGTTTTTCAAGCACTTTGATTTCATCTTCAGGCGCTTCAAAAATCAATTCGTCATGAACCTGCAGCAGCAGTTTGGCCTGGAGATTTTTTTCTTTCAGCTTGTCCGCCATGTCGATCATCGCTTTTTTAATGATATCTGCTGCGCTTCCCTGGATCGGCGTGTTCATTGCCGTCCGTTCGGCAAAGCTGCGCAGATTGAAATTCCGACTCGTCAATTCCGGTATATACCGCCTCCGGCTTAAAAGAGTCGTCACATAGCCCCTCTGTTTCGCTTCTTGAACGGTTTCTTCCATGTATTCTTTAACTCCCTGGAAGCTGTGGAAATAGCGCTCAATAAACGCGGCCGCTTCCTTTCTTGTAATTCCCAGGTTTTGCGACAAGCCGTAGTCGCTGATTCCGTAGACGATTCCGAAATTGACGGCTTTCGCCTGCCTCCTCATCGCAGGGGTGACTTCTTCTTCTGATACATGAAAAACATCCATCGCCGTTTTCGTGTGAACGTCCATATCGTTCGTGAACGCTTCAATCAAATTTTTATCCTTTGAAATGTGGGCGAGAACCCTCAATTCGATTTGGGAGTAATCCGCAGCGAATATGAGCCAGCCTTTTTGCGAAGGGACAAACGCCTGCCGGATTTTGCGGCCTTCCTCAAGACGGATCGGTATATTTTGCAGATTGGGATCGGTTGAGCTGAGCCTTCCCGTCTGTGTTAAAGCTTGATTAAAGCGGGTATGCACTTTATGGCTGTCTTTTTTGATTACTTTTAAAAGTCCTTCGACGTATGTGGACTGGAGCTTGCCGATCTGTCTGTAGTGCAGAATATCTTCGATAATGACGTGTTTGTCGCGCAGTTTTTCAAGCACATCGGCTGAAGTCGAATAGCCCGTTTTTGTTTTTTTGACGGCAGGCAGCCCGAGTTTTTCAAACAAAATCACACCGAGCTGCTTTGGTGAATTGATATTGAACGTTTCACCTGCTGACTCGTGGATTTTCTTCTCGTATTCCGCTAATTTGGCGGACAGTTCTTCCCCCATTTTTTTCAATCTGTCGACATCGACTTGGACACCGATCGATTCCATCTCACCGAGAATGTGGGCGAGGGGCATTTCGAGCGCTTCAAACAGATCGAGCTGCTCGTTTTTCTCCAATTCATCAAGGAGCTTTTCGCGGAGCAGCGATATCGCCTTCGCTTTTCTGGCTAAATGGTCGGCAAGCTCCTTCTCATCCGGCACCGCCTGTTTCGCGCCTTTTCCGTAGACCGCTTCATCTGCCGCGACAATGTGTAATTGGTGTTCTTTCGCAACGCTTGCAACATCGTCGTAAGAGTGTCCCGGATTGATGATATAGGCCGCAAGGAGAACGTCAAATTCTGCGCCTTTCAGTTCGATGCCCCGCCAGCGCAAAGCGACCGCCGCGCGTTTTGCATCAAACACCCATTTCTTTTTCGACTCGTCTTCGGCCCACTCTTTAAAACGGTCCGACTGAACGGCTGTCTCTTCCGGGATGAAGAAAGCGCCATGTTCGTTGACGATCGAAAAACCGAGGATCGGCGCCTCATGATAATTGTCGCCGAGCTGTTCGACAACGAGTGAAGCCGGTGACGCAAACAAATCATCCGTGATGTCTGTTTTGATCGTGACGTTGATCTCTTCAAACTGTTCTTCTTCTTTTTCTCCCGGCTCTTCGCCAATCCTTTCGAGCAAAGAGTTAAAACCGAGATCTTTAAAAATCTTGACGACCGCTTCCCTGTCAAAACCTTCGTATCCGAGGGAATCGAGGGTGACTTCAAGCGGCGCTTCTGTCGTAATTGTCGCAAGCTCTTTGCTCATCAATGCCTGTTCTTTAAATTCTTCAAGCTTTTCTTTCAGTTTTTTTCCGCTGACTTCGTCTATTGACGACAGCAGCTCCTCTACTGTATGGAACTGTTTCAAAAGCTTGATCGCCGTCTTTTCGCCGACGCCCGGCACACCTGGAATGTTGTCTGATGAGTCTCCCATCAGCCCTTTCATGTCAATGATTTGTTCAGGTGTAAGTCCGTACTTTTCCCGGACATGTTCCGGCGTATAGTATTCAACATCTGTAATGCCCTTTTTCGTGATGGCGACCGTCGTTCCTTCTGTAGCCAGCTGTGTCAGGTCTTTGTCACCTGAAAAAATCTTCACTTCAAATCCGTCTTTTTCCGCTGACTTGGCAAGGGTGCCGATAATATCATCGGCCTCGTAGTTTTCAAGCTCATACCTTGAGATTTGATAGGCGTCGAGGAGCTCGCGGATAAACGGCAGCTGTTCGGACAGCTCGGGCGGCGTTTTTTGTCTGCCGCCTTTATATTCTTTAAACGTTTTATGTCTGAATGTCGTTTTCCCCGCATCAAAAGCAACGAGCATGTGGGTCGGTTTTTCTTCTTCAAGCATCTTCATTAAGATCGTGGTAAAACCGTACACAGCGTTTGTATGTATCCCTTTTTCATTGCTGAGAAGAGGCAGAGCGAAAAACGCGCGGTAAGCCAGGCTGTTTCCGTCAACCAATACTAGTTTTTTTCTTTCAGTCATCTTTATCCTCCTAAGGAGCCGATTCGTCAGCTTCCATTCAACTTCGTGATCATATTTGCTTATTTTATTTTAGCAAAGTTCATTTTGAAAGGAAAATGAGAGTGATTTCGCAGAAAAATAAAAAAAGGGACGCGCTGTTGATCGCGTCCGTCCATATGGCTCCTTGGATGAAGGGGTTCACTAATGATCCTATCAGCCAAGTTTTAACCATATATATAAAAGTTGTTAAGCCTTTGTAAAGTTTGCTAAATGAAGCTACTCGGATGCGCGTTTTAAGCGGACCGTGAATTCGGTGCCTTTTCCCCGCTCGCTTTCGACGTCGATTTCACCGTCGTGGGCTTCGACTAAATGCTTGACGATCGCAAGGCCGAGACCGGTTCCTCCTGAATTTCTGCTCCTGTCTTTATCGATCCGGTAGAAGCGTTCGAATATTCTCGGGATTTCGGACCGCTTGATCCCGATGCCCGTATCCTTCACTTTGACTTGCACTGCATTTTCCAGTACATCAGCCGAAATCGTTACGTTTCCATCTTCAGGCGTATATGTGAGGGCATTGTTCACCAAATTTAAAAAGATCTGCTTTAGTCTGTGCGGATCCCCAGAAGCAACGGCTGGCATCTCCGGCTTTTCCAGGGTCAAGGTGATTCCTTTTTCCTCCGCTTTATTCTTCAAAAGCATCTCAATTTCAGCGAGGATTTCACCAATATTGCAATTTTGAATATTCAAGGTGAAGTTCTGCTGTTCGATTTTCGACAGATCCAACAGGTCCTGGATCAACGTTTGCAGACGGCTGCTCTCTTTTAAGATGATCGATAGAAATTGCAGCAGCGTCTCCCTTTCGTTCATCGCTCCGTCTAAAAGCGTCTCGGTGAACCCTTTGATCGATGTAATCGGCGTTTTCAGCTCGTGTGAGACATTGGCGACAAAGTCCTTCCTCATTTCTTCAAGCTGCTTTCTTTCCGTCATATCATGGAACACGAGAACGATGCCTTTCCACTCATCATTGATGCCGATAATTGGAACTCCGTCGACTTCAAAATACCTTCTTTCAATTTTGATCGGCAGTTTAAACATTTTGCGGACCTTTGTTTCCGTCATAAAAATTTCTTCGATGAGATTAATGATTTCTTCGTGTTCGAGCACTTCGTGATAGAAATGGTAAAGAAGCTGATCGGCTTCTACGTGAAATTGCTTTTGATAAGCGCGGTTCACAAGGTGAATATAACCCTTTCCATCGATTAAGATCAGACCGGAGTCGATATTTTCGATGACGGTTTGCAGACGGTCGCGCTGCATTTCCTGTGCTCTTGTCATGTCCTGCAGGTTCTGCGCCAGCATATTGATGGACTGGCTCAGCATCGTTTCATCTTCGTTGAAAGTTCTTGCTTTATAGTTTCCTTTGGCAAGCTCAATCGCTACTTGTGTCGCAGACTCAATCGGATTCGTATATTGAGAGGTTATTCTCGCCCCAAGCCCGGCGATGATTAAAAAGGCCGTTCCAAGGCTCACGCCGAGGAGAATCCAGATCTTTTGATTGATATCTTGCAATGAATCGACAGGAGTGCTGATCAGAATATATCCATTCACATTCCCGTCTTCTTTCAGCGGCTGCACGTAACGGTAAACGGACTCGTCATCTGGATTGATTCTGAAGCCTCCTCCTTCACCGTTTAAATCCGACTCAAGCGCTTCTTTGATAACGGATTGATCTTCTGCACGGCCCCCAAAATGAAAAAGAACCTGACCTTTTGTATCAACCAGCGATACATGACTGTCCAGTTCACGGCTTGCCTTCTCTAAAATGGCTCCTTGCTCCGAAGACTTCATGTTTTCACGATTTGCCAATGAAGCGACCAAAGCGGCTTCTTTTTCAATATGGCTGCTCAGTTTGGCATCGTATGAGGAGTGAAACAAGTGAACGAGCAGAAAACCGAGTGAAGCAAATACGAGAATCAAAAGCGTCAGCAGGGCAGCTAAAAGCCGGGTCCGGAATTTAATCATTCAGCTTCGGCTCCTCCATTTTGTAGCCAAGACCTCTGATTGTTTTAATGTATTCCGGTTTTTTCGTATTTTTTTCGATCTTATCGCGAAGATGGCTGATATGGACATCGACGATGCGCGTATCGCCCGCGAAGTCGTAGTTCCAGACAGCGTTGAGGAGAAGGTCTCTCGTCAGCACCCTCCCTTTATGCCTTCCCAAATATAAAAGGAGTTCGAATTCCTTAGGCGTTAGCTCGAGGCGTTCGTTTTGAAAGTAAACCTCATAATGTTCTGGCAGTATTTTCAATTCGCCTATGATCAGATCGCCTGCATCCGGTTCTTCCGTCTCCTCCGGATGAACGGACAGCGTCTGTGTTCTTCTTAAAATCGCTTTGACCCTTGCCGTCACCTCTCTCGGGCTGAACGGCTTCGTCATATAGTCATCGGCACCCAGCTCGAGACCGAGCACCTTATCAAATTCATCATCCTTAGCGGTCAGCATCAAAATCGGATACATCAGCTTCTTCTGTCTGAGTTCCTTGCATACTTCAATGCCGTCCATTTTAGGAAGCATCAGATCGAGCACGATCAGATCCGGCTTCTCTTCAATCGCCTTTAATAAGCCGGCCTCTCCGTCCATGGCCGTCACCACATGATAGCCCGACCGTTCAAGGTTATATTTTAGAAGGGTAACAATCGATTCCTCATCATCTACAACTAATATCTTTTTGCTCATGACATGCCTCCAGGCTTCAGATTTCCCCGACATCTCTTTCTCTATCTTTTGTTAAATAAACGTTTTCACTCCTATTTTAACGAAAGCCTATCCGTTCGACAATTTGATTTTTCAGTGTTTTGCATAAAATCTCTCTTTTTCGGCAATAAACCGCTGTTTTAAGCGATGGAATGCTTCCAGAAAAAAGAATGAAAATGTCCGGGCAGATGATTATGATTAGGTATATGCTGACAGCCCGTGTTTATGTCTTGATTTTCATATGGTTTTATGTAAAAAAAGATCGCATTCAAAAACAGGAAGGCTTGTATAAAGCCTTCCTGCTGTTTTCATTATGATAATACTTTCATGACGTTTTTGACTGATTCAACGGATCGATCAAGCTGACTTCTTTCTGTTTCAGTCAGTTCAAGTTCAATGATCTGTTCAAGACCGTTTCCGCCGATAATCGTCGGAACGCCGAGGTAAATGCCTTCATAGCCGTATTCGCCTTCAAGGTAGGCAATAGTCGGCAGCACGCGGCGCTGGTCTTTTAAGATTGCTTCAACCATTTCTGTCAGGGAAGCGGCAGGCGCATAATACGCACTTCCGTTTCCTAACAGGTTGACAATTTCTCCCCCGCCTTTTCTCGTTCTTTCAACAATCGCATCGATCCGGTCTTTCGGAAGAAGCGTTTCAAGCGGAATGCCGCCTGCATAAGAGTAGCGAACGAGCGGAACCATATCGTCCCCGTGTCCGCCCAGTACAAAACCTGTAATGTCTTTGACGGAAAGGTTGAGCTCCTGAGCGACAAACGTTCTGAATCTTGCCGTATCCAAAACTCCCGACTGGCCGATGACCCGCTCTTTCGGGAAGCCCGATTCTTTATAGACGGCGTATGTCATCGCATCCACAGGGTTTGTCAGAACGACGATGATACAATCAGGTGAGTATTTAACAACTTCCTTCGTTACGCTCCTCATGATCTTTTCATTTGTAGCCACGAGGTCGTCCCGGCTCATTCCCGGCTTTCTTGCGATTCCCGCCGTGATGACGACGATATCTGAGCCGGCCGTATCTTCGTAGTTTGCCGTTCCTGTAATATTCGCATCAAATCCTTGGACAGGGCTCGCTTCCAGCATATCGAGCGCTTTCCCTTTTGTAGGGTTTTCAAGCTGCGGAATGTCGACTAGCACGACGTCAGCCAATTCTTTTTGAGCCGTTAAAAACGCAGTTGTTGCACCTGTAAAGCCCGCTCCGATGACAGATACTTTATTTCGCTTCTTTCCCATGTTTTCTACCCCTTTTAATTGTTGTTGTTTTACCCCAAAACAGCCGTTTAAGACATATTTTTGATAAGCTCATCACCGAATTCAGAGCATTTAACTTCAGTCGCGCCGTCCATCAAACGAGCGAAATCGTATGTGACGACTTTGGATGCGATTGTTTTCTCCATAGATTTAATCACAAGGTCGGCAGCTTCATTCCAGCCCAAATGCTCAAGAAGCAGCACGCCGGATAGGATGACTGAAGACGGGTTTACTTTGTCTAGGCCAGCATATTTTGGAGCTGTACCATGTGTCGCTTCAAAGATGGCGTGTCCTGTCTCATAGTTGATGTTTGCTCCAGGAGCGATGCCGATTCCGCCGACTTGGGCAGCAAGCGCATCTGAAATGTAGTCCCCGTTCAGGTTCATTGTCGCCACAACATCAAACTCGGCAGGGCGGGTCAGGATCTGCTGAAGGAAGATGTCAGCGATGCTGTCTTTGATGATGACTTTGCCGGCCGCTTCAGCTTCGCTTTGCGCTTTGTTTGCAGCGTCTTTGCCGTCTTTTTCAGCGATGCGGTCGTATTCGGCCCATGTGAATACTTTATCGCCGAATTCTTTTTCAGCCACTTCATAGCCCCAGTTTTTAAAGGCGCCTTCCGTGAATTTCATGATGTTTCCTTTATGGACGAGCGTTACAGATTTGCGGCCGTGCTCGATTGCATACTCGATCGCAGCTCTGACAAGCCTTGACGTTCCTTCTTCAGAAACCGGCTTGATACCGATGCCTGATGTTTCAGGGAAACGGATTTTGTTAACGCCAAGCTCGTTTTTCAGGAATGAAATCAGCTTTTGAACTTCTTCAGAGCCTTTCGCGTATTCGATGCCGGCATAGATATCTTCAGTATTTTCGCGGAAGATGACCATATCCGTATCTTCAGGGCGCTTAACCGGTGAAGGAACGCCTGTGAAATAGCGGACAGGACGCAGGCATGTAAACAGGTCAAGCTCTTGTCTTAGCGCTACGTTTAATGAGCGGATTCCGCCGCCTACAGGAGTTGTTAAAGGACCTTTAATCGCGATCAGGTATTCGCGGATCGTATCAAGCGTTTCTTCAGGAAGCCATTCGCCTGTTTTGTTGTACGCTTTTTCCCCGGCGTAGACTTCTTTCCAAGTGATTTCCTTTTCGCCGTTATACGCTTTCTCCACAGCCGCTTCAAGAACCCTGGAAGCCGCTCTCCAAATATCAGGACCTGTTCCGTCCCCTTCAATAAACGGGATAACCGGGTTGTTTGGAACGTTTAATACTCCGCCGGAGACTGTAATTTTTTCGCCTTGTGCCACAATAAAACCTCCCATAATATGTAATTCTTCAATATAGAAAAACATTTGTTTCCCCCGTTTGGCGGGGGACAAACATGTTTTTTCATAGATTCATGAAATCGTTGTTTCCTAAGAAAGCCGTTAAGAGGCCGGCCGAACAAAGCTCGAACAGCCTCCTTTCAAACGGTCAGCTTCTGTCTTCAATCGGAATGAACGTCTGCATGTCAGGGCCGGTGTAATCAGCCCGCGGACGAATCAGTCGGTTATTTTCATACTGTTCGAGAATGTGAGCGAGCCAGCCTGATACCCTGCTGATCGCAAAAATCGGCGTGAACAGATCATGGTCGATTCCTAAGCTATGATAAACCGACGCAGAATAAAAGTCTACGTTTGGCGGCAGCTTTTTCTGAGACGTGACGATTTCCTCAGTCCGCTCTGAAATCTCATACCATTTGCTTTCACCCGTTAAATTCGTCAAACGTCTGCTCATTTCCTTCAAATGTTTTGCGCGGGGATCTCCTTGGCGGTATACGCGGTGGCCGAACCCCATGATCTTTTCTTTCTTTTCAAGCTTGGCGTGAATATATGAATCTACGTTTTCAACCTCGCCAATCTCTGAAAGCATTTTCATAACTGCTTCGTTTGCTCCGCCGTGAAGCGGACCTTTCAAGGCCCCGATTGCGGCCGTGATCCCTGAGTAGACGTCTGAAAGTGTCGCGACGCATACTCTGGCTGTGAACGTAGATGCGTTCAGCTCATGATCCGCATGCAGAATCAAGGCTTTGTCAAACGCTTCCACTTCAACAGGTGAAGGTTCTTTTCCATTCAGCATGTAGAGAAAGTTGGCGGCAAAACCGAGTTCCGGATTCGGCTCAATCGGCTCGAGCCCTTTGCGGATTCTTGAAAAAGCAGCGACAAGCGCAGGCATCTTCGCTTGGAGACGCACCGCTTTTCTGTAGTTTGCTTCCGCATCCATTTGATCTGCTTCTTCGTCAAACAGTCCGAGTAAAGAAACGGCTGTCCGAAGAGCTGCCATCGGGTGGACTTTTCCATTCGAGTAGGATTTGAAATGGTCAATCACTTCTTTGGGGATACCGGCATTTTCAGAAAGCTGTTTTTTAAGCTCTGCGAGCTCCTCTTTGTTCGGCAGCTTTAAATGCCAAAGCAGATAAACAACTTCTTCAAAGCTAGCTTTTTCTGTCAAATCATCGATGTTATACCCTACATATGTAAGAGTATCATCAATAATTGAACTTACTGATGATGTAGTGGCGACTACCCCTTCAAGGCCGCGTGTTGCTGTCATACTCATCTCTCCCTTTTTTTAAAAATTTCCCCTTTTAAAATTAAACCAAAACCTAGGAGCAAAAACAACGCATGTTGTATACATCTTCTTCACCCCAAAAAGAAAATGCTTACATTAAATCGTTTTTCAAATAAAACAATCGTGCGTTTCTATATACCGTTCGATACTCCGATATGCTTAATAAAGATTAAGCATATTTATATTATAAACAATAATCTGATAAATTTGTAGGTTTTTGATCAAAAATGCTTTCAAAGCCTTATAAATCAAGGGTTCGTAGTTATTTATTATCAATCGACAGCTTTGTAGAATCATGTATTCTTCTGTATCTATTTGAGGGAGGTTTTGGGAAGGGATTTTTATTAAAAGTGGACAGACGTATTCCTCCAGTTCTTTCATACTAATCGGTTTATGATTTTCACCTATAATAAATTTATAAACAAAAGAAAAAGAGATAAAATCTTTTACTTGTTACTTTACAGCAAATCTCCTTCATCCGTTTTAAAACAAACGGGGGGAGTTTTTATGAATGAAAAGTTATTATCATTATTTTGACTGATGTTCCCTTTTAAAAGAATCAGGTATGATCGGTAAAGAAAACGTTTTCAAAGAAAGGGGAATGCCACATGCCTTATCGTATGAAACGAGTGTTGCTGCTTCTTGTCACTGGATTGTTTTTGAGTTTGTCTGCAGTCACTTCTACTGCCTCGGCTCAAGCAGGCGGATCGTTTTTTGACACTTTTAACAGCTATAACTCCGGTGTATGGCAGAAAGCAAATGGTTATTCGAATGGAGGTGTGTTCAACTGCACTTGGCGTGCAAATAACGTATCAATGACATCATTAGGTGAAATGCGTTTGGGGCTAACAAGTCCATCTTATAACAAGTTTGACTGCGGGGAAAATCGCTCTGTTCAAACATATGGATATGGACTTTATGAAGTCAGAATGAAACCAGCTAAAAACGTAGGGATCGTTTCATCGTTCTTCACTTACACAGGTCCAACGGATGGAACTCCTTGGGATGAGATTGATATCGAATTTTTAGGAAAAGACACAACAAAGGTTCAGTTTAACTACTATACGAATGGTGTAGGAAACCATGAGAAGCTTGTGGATCTCGGATTTGATGCATCCAATGCCTATCATACGTATGCGTTCGATTGGCAGCCAAACTCGATTAAATGGTATGTCGATGGGCAATTAAAACATACCGCGACGAGCCAAATTCCGACTACGCCAGGAAAGATCATGATGAACTTGTGGAATGGTATTGGTGTCGATGACTGGCTCGGTTCCTACAACGGTGTAACACCTCTATACGCTCATTACGACTGGGTGCGTTATACAAAAAAATAATCTCAAAAATGATAAGAGCCTGCAGCCTCAACCTAACCAGGCTCTTATGATTGTAATGAGAAGTTGTTGGCATGATTAGTCTTTTATACAATCTTATCGAGATGATGACAGCCCTCTTCCTGGGTTTGCTTTTTTTGCTTCTTTAGTTCTCTTTCTTTTGTGAAAATGACATCTCATATCCTTCAATTTTTTGATGGTTTCCTCAATTTCTTTCTGTTTTCTATCAATTTTTCTTTTTCGTTCACTAAAATCACTTGCTGCCGTCCGCGCCGCAATCATATCCGACGTCTCAGTTAGCAGAAAAAATAAACTCTCCGGCACTGAACAGAACTCGCAATTCGACAGCCATCATAATAAAGGATGCGATAACTGATGCAAGCGTTTCAGCCCGAAAGAGACGATAGATCATTTTTTCTTTTTATCCAAGCTTACCTGCTGAAGACTCCACAAATAAAAACCCACAAATTCGAAATAAACGGTCATATTTCCCCACACAGGTTTTTGACAAACTGAGCCCTCTTTTATAGAGGGCCTTATTTTTTTGCACCAGCTGACTTCTATTTACAGATTTTTAGGAGTTTTAACTGCGTTATGTATGTTTATTTTTAGTTGCGAACGTTTTTTTTCAAACAAAAAACCCCCTGAAACAGGGGGAGCTGGCCCGCATTTCTAAGATGTAAAATGCTGGACGGCCTGCATGACAAGATAGGCGATCCCGGCACCGATGAGCGGGCCGACGGCAACGCCTTTGAATAAAGCGACCGCTAAAATCGTTCCAAATACAAGAGCGGTGGTGATATGCGGGTCTTCCGCGAGCAATGTGATCCCGTTTTTGGCGATCAATGCTACGAGAATGCCCGCCCCGAGTGCGATCCATGCGTAATATGATTTCATCGCTTCGCCAAGCTGTTTAAAGCCGATCTCTCCAGTGGCAATCGGCACAAGGACCGCTATTGTAATAACGGTAACTCCCCAGTTAATCCCTTTGGATTGGATGGCCGGAAACAGCTTTTGATCGAGGCCGGTCAGCTTGATCAAAAGCAGGACGGATACCGCGATGATCAACGACTGATTTTTCGCGATTAATGCGATGGCCAAAAGCAGGATCAAAAATAAATTAGCTTGAGTAAACATGCTGTATTCAACTCCATTTTTTTATGACCTTTCTCATAATAACAGGACTCAAGAATAAAATGAAATAAGGACATGCTTTCTAATATCAGGAGGATGCAGAATTGAATCAATCCTATCTCACAGCTGCGCTTCGGGCAGTGTATGTGCTGTTTTTGACCGCTGCTTGCGGAGCGGTCGGCTACTACTCTTTTCCGTTAACCTATCCTTTTGTGATTGCGCTTATTCTCGCCATCATGATCAACCCTTTTGTGGAATGGCTCGATAAGCGGACCGGGCTCCCGAGAGGCGTTAATGTCGGCATCGTGCTATGCGGCTTTTTGATCGCCGGAGCCGGCTTTTTGACCCTGGTCGTTGCCGAGATTGTCTCTGGAACGGCTCATTTGGCTAAAATACTCCCCGTCCAGTTTAATAAAGCCGCTCTTTATATCGAATCTTTTTTTACGAATCAAATCATGCCGCTGTATAATCAGCTTGCCGCTTTTTTTGACGGGCTCGAAGCCGCCCAGCAGGAATCGATCATTACACAGGTCCAAAATTTGGGCAGTGAACTCGCATCAGGCACCGCTTTGTTTCTTTCAAAAATTCTTGAGATGGTGCCCCTCTTTTTCGCCTTTCTGCCGAATATGGCGGCCGTGCTGATCTTTTCGCTCCTAGCCACTTTTTTTATCAGCAAAGATTTGCATAAAATACAAAACAAGGCGCGGTCTGTTCTTCCTGATCGGCTGATCTCGGGTGCAGCGGCTGTCTATGCGGAATTGAAAAGAGCGCTGGCAGGCTTTGTGAAGGCCCAGCTTACCCTTGTGGCGATGACGATGGTGCTGGTGTTGATCGGGCTTTCTGTGTTGAAGGTTAATCATGCTGTCGCCATTGCTTTTCTCATCGGGCTGGTCGACCTGCTGCCGTATTTGGGAGCGGGGTCTGTATTTGTGCCGTGGATCGTCTATTTAGCAGCATCCAAGCAGCTGCCGCTTGCGATCGGCCTCGGAGTCCTGTACATCGTCGTGCTCGTCTTCAGGCAGCTGGCCGAACCGAAGATTTTGAGCCGGTCAATCGGACTTCACCCTTTGGGAACATTGATCGCGCTGTTTGCCGGTTTCAAATTGTTTGGCTTTCTCGGATTGATCATGGGCCCCGCCCTTCTCGTTCTCATTCAGGCTCTCTTTACAACAGGTATTTTTAAAGACGTATGGCAGTTTATTAAAGGAAATGAAAAATAAGCGGCAGCCTGCTTTTTCCAATGCGGGCCGCCGCTTATCGGGTTATTTGATGATGTTGATCCGCCTGCCTTCAGACATCCTCTTCAGCTTGCGGGATATGAACGGTTTGAAACGGCTGCGCGTTGCCGGCAGCAGCAGCAGTAAACCGATGATATCCGATAAAAAGCCGGGCAGCAAAAGCAGCATGCCGCCTATGAAAATACAAAGCCCGTCCAAAATCGCATCCCCAGGCATTTTTCCATACTGAAGATCGCGCTGAACTTTGTAGTAAACTTCGATTCCTTGTTTTTTGGCGAGAGCGGCCCCGAGAAATCCCGTCAAGATGATCAGCAAAACGGTCGGCAAGACACCGATCCAATTAGCGGACAAGAGGAACAGACCGATTTCACTCGCTGGAAAAATGACGAGAAATAATAAGAAAAACTTCATTGTCTTCACCTCATAATTCTAATATGGAAGCGAACGGCCGCCCTGTCGCCTGCAAAAAAAGAAGGGAAAGCTTCCCTTCTTCTTCAATAAGCGATTAAAGTACGCTTGCACGTCCTTTGTAAACAGCTCCGCGGGCGGAGTCGACCGTAATGTCTTCTCCCTCTTTGAGAATGGAAGTCGCATTTTCCATTCCGACGATGACAGGGATGCCGAGGCTCAAGCCTACGACTGCTGCGTGGCTGGTTAAACCGCCTTCTTCAGTAATCAGCGCAGCCGCTTTTTCAAGGGACGCCATCATGTCACGATCCGTGCTTTTTGTAACCAAAACGGCGCCATCTTTCATTTTTTTATCCGCTTCTTGTGCATTTTGAGCGATGACCACTTCACCAAACGCGGATTTGCGTCCGATTCCCTGGCCTTTTGCGACCACGTCTCCGACAACATACACTTTCATCAAGTTTGTTGTGCCGGCTTCACCGACAGCTCCGGCCGTGATAACGATCAAGTCGCCGTGGCGTACGATGCCTGTGTCGAGAGATTTTTGCACTGCTTTTTCAAGCATTTCGTCAGTCGAGCTGTGGTTTTGTCCGCTTGTTGCGAAAACACCGAAGACAAGAGACAGCTTTCTTGAAACCGCATCATTTACCGTAACTGCGACAATCGGCGCCTGCGGGCGATATTTGGAAATCATTCTCGCCGTATGACCGCTTTCTGTCGGTGTGACGATGGCATTCACGTCAAGGTTGATTGCCGTATGCGCCACAGACTGGCCGATGGCATCTGTAATTGACATGCTGACTTGCTTGCTCCGTGCAGAAAGGATCTTTTTATGGTTGAGCGCTTCTTCTGAACGGGAAGCGATATTGTGCATCGTCTGAACGGCTTCAACAGGGTAATTTCCCGCAGCAGTTTCACCTGAAAGCATAATCGCGTCAGTTCCGTCAAAGATCGCATTGGCAACGTCGCTCGCTTCCGCGCGTGTCGGACGCGGATTGCGCTGCATGCTGTCGAGCATTTGGGTAGCCGTGATAACAGGCTTGCCAAGCGCATTGCATTTTTTGATCAGTTCTTTTTGAACGAGCGGCACTTCTTCAGCAGGGATTTCAACACCAAGGTCTCCACGTGCGACCATCAGACCGTCTGATACTTCAAGAATGGCATCGATGTTGTCAACGCCTTCCTGGTTTTCGATTTTTGGAATGATTTGAATATCTGCCGCATTGTGCTCTTCAAGAAGTTCGCGGATTTCAAGAACATCCGACGGACGGCGCACAAAAGATGCCGCGATAAAATCAACACCCTGCTCGATACCGAACACAATGTCGTTAGCGTCTTTTTCCGTAATTCCCGGAAGATTGACGCTGACGCCCGGCACATTCACGCCTTTTTTGTTTTTCAGCGTTCCGCTGTTCATTACTTTTGTGACGATTTCACGCTTGTCCTTGTTGACATCTGTGACTTCAAGTCCGATCAGTCCATCGTCAAGCAAAATCGTTGAACCAATTGATACATCGTGAATCAACCCATCATATGTAACTGAGATTTTTTTTGGCGTACCGATGACTTCTTCCATTGACACGATCAGCTGAGAACCCGCTTCCAGTTCGATTGAACCGCCTTCCATTGTGTGCGTGCGGATTTCCGGACCTTTCGTATCAAGAAGGATACCGATATCTTTTCCCAGCTTGCCGGCTGCTTCGCGAATGTTTTTAATTCTTGCGCCGTGCTCTTCGAAATCTCCATGGGAAAAGTTCAAGCGCGCCACGTTCATTCCGGCTTCCATCAGCTGGGTGAGCTTTTCAACAGTTTCGCTGGCCGGCCCAATTGTACAAACTATTTTAGTCTTTCTCATATTGCTTCCTCCTCGGGTTTTACACTAGATTGACAGTTCTTGAGACAAGCGGTACATGCTTTGATCAATTGTATGTTTATGATCGAGTATTTCAATGATATCATGATGCACAAGCTGGTTATTTTGAATTCCGACACAGCGTCCGCCTTTTCCTTCAAGAAGCAGTTCAACCGCAAATGCCCCTAGACGGCTTGCCAATACACGGTCTGCTGCAGTCGGAGAACCGCCGCGCTGGATATGTCCAAGCACCGATACTCTAGTTTCGAGATTTGTGGCTTCTTCAATTCTTTTGCCGAATTCAACGCCGCTTCCGACGCCTTCCGCCACAATGATGATGCTGTGTTTTTTGCCGCGCTCATGCCCTCTTTTCAGCCTCGCAATAATTTCTTCCATATCGTAGTCAGCTTCAGGGATCAAAATGGATTCCGCGCCTCCTGCCAAACCTGACCATAAAGCAATGTCCCCGGCATGGCGGCCCATTACTTCAATCACGTATGTACGTTCGTGGGATGTAGCTGTATCCCTGATTTTATCGATGGCATCGATAACGGTATTTAACGCCGTATCAAATCCGATCGTCAAATCTGTTCCAGGGATGTCATTGTCGATTGTTCCCGGCACTCCGACACAAGGAAAACCGTGTTCTGTCAGCTTTTTCGCTCCCATATAAGAACCGTCTCCGCCAATGACGACTAATCCTTCTATACCATATTTTTTTAAATTCGCTATTCCTTTTTCCCGTCCTTCTACCGTTTTAAACTCAGGACACCTTGCTGTATATAGCTTCGTTCCTCCGCGGTGAATGATATCTCCGACAGAACCGATTTCAAGCTTTTCTATTTTTCCGCTGATTAAACCTGAATACCCGTTGTAAATTCCGTATACTTCTACGTCATGGTAGATCGCTTTCCTGACAACCGCGCGGACCGCCGCGTTCATTCCCGGGGAATCTCCGCCGCTCGTCAATACTCCGATACGTTTCATCTTTTTCACCTCGAAAACATATATAATTTACCTTAACACGTTCATTGCCGCTAAAACAATGAAAAAGGGATGAAAATTTTCCGAAAATCCCTATAAAACCTTACTCATTATACAATTAAACAAAAAGTTTTTAAATAAATTTTAAGCAAACTCTTTGAAAAATCGCGGGTGAAAGACACAATCCTTTCACTTTTCACCTTTATCCATAAAAAATAAACGTGAGCCAAAGGCCTCACGTTTATTTATTTTATCCCAACAAATTGGTTTTCAGTCGAAATTTTTCCAATTGATTTATACTTGTTATATCTTTGTTGAATCAGCTCGTTCTTATCCAGTTTCAGCAAGGATTTAAGCTCGCTTTTCAGCGCTTCATCGATGTAGGCGGCCTGCTGCTCTACATCGCGGTGTGCTCCGCCTCTTACTTCTTTTATAACATGATCTATAATATCCAATTCTTTAAGGTCCGGAGCGGTGATTTTCATTGTTTCTGCCGCTTTTTTCGCGAGTCCTGAATCCTTCCAGAGGATAGCAGCCGCTCCCTCGGGAGAGATCACCGAATAAGTTGAGTTTTCCAGCATCAATAAGCGGTTTGCGACGCCGAGCGCAAGCGCTCCCCCGCTGCCGCCTTCCCCGATGACGATCGAGATGACCGGCACAGAGAGTCCCGCCATTTCAAAAAGATTCTTGGCAATTGCTTCGCTTTGCCCCCGCTCTTCAGCTGCTTTTCCAGGGTATGCTCCTTTTGTATCAATAAAGCAGATGATCGGCCTGTTAAATTTATCGGCCTGCTTCATCAGCCTGAGCGCTTTGCGGTAGCCTTCCGGATGCGGCATTCCGAAGTTGCGGCGGATGTTTTCTTTTGTATCCTTGCCGCGCTGTTGGCCGATCACTGTCACAGGAAGGCCCCGGAACTTGGCAATTCCGCCGACAATCGCTTCATCATCACCGAAATATCGATCTCCGTGGCATTCAAAAAAATCGGTAAAAAGATGTTCGATATAATCGAGCGTTGTCGGACGGTTCGGATGCCTCGCAATCTGGACTCTGTCCCAGGCTTTCAGATTTGTATAAATGTCTTCTTCAAGCCTTTCAAGACGAGCTTCAAGCTTCGTAATTTCAGAGCTTAAATCCATATCGGAATCCTGTGTGAACCTTTTCAATTCGGCGATCTTTTCACGCAGTTCGACCACCGGTTTTTCAAATTCTAATTCTCCAGCCACTCGAGATCACCTCCAGTTTGGTGCATTTTCAAAATGCTGCCGAGCGTTTTTTTCATGTCTGCTCTGTGAACGACGGAATCAAGCTGTCCGTGCTTTAACAGAAATTCCGCAGTCTGAAAATCCTCAGGCAGTTCTTCACGGATGGTTTGTTCGATAATTCTTCTTCCGGCAAAGCCAATCAGCGCGCCTGGCTCGGCAAGGTTGTAATCGCCGAGAGATGCAAAGCTTGCGGATACACCGCCTGTTGTCGGATGTGTCATCACCGAAATGATCAAGCCCTGCTCTTCACTGAACAGCTTTAAAGCGGAGCTTGTTTTAGCCATTTGCATCAAGCTGAGAAGGCCTTCCTGCATTCTCGCACCGCCTGATGCGGTAAAAATAATGAAAGGCACTTTTTCTTCTCTTGCCTTTTCGATCGCCAGCGTAATTTTTTCGCCTACGACAGACCCCATGCTTCCCATTCTGAAAGATGAATCCATCACGGCAACGACTGCCGGAGATCCGTCAACCGTCCCTTTTCCGGTGACAACCGCTTCATTCAGCGATGTTTTTTCCCGGTCTTTTTGCAGTTTCTCAAGGTATCCTGGGAATTCCAGCGGGTTTTCAGACATCATATCCTGATTGAATTCTTCAAAGGAGCCATCGTCCAGCAGGCTTTTTATACGCTGCTTCGCGTTCATTTGAAGATGGTAACCGCAGTTCATGCAGACCCTTAAGTTTTTATCCAGCTCTTTTGTGAGCATGATTTTTTTGCAATCCGGGCATTTTGTCATGATCCCTTCCGGTACATCTTGCTTTGCTGATTCCGCGGGAACGGAAGCGTATTTTTTTTTCTTTTTGCTGAATATATCTTTTAACAAAAGATTACCTCCCTTTTCTGAAGGGTTTTCTTCATGTATGCCTGTCCTGTTTATAGACTAGAACATCACTATACCGAAACTATTGTACTTTTTTTGTCAAACGGTGTCATCCTCAATTCGACATTTTTGACCGGCAAACAGCCGAATCGCACTTGATGCGGTTAGAGACTGACAAATTGATATATCAGCCTTGAGAGCGGATACAAAAGTCTGGAAAAGCGATTTGAAAAAATTTTTTACAGCCCGCATATTCCCTTACAAGTGTCCCCAATAAGAGGAAAAACTGTACATCATATTCGAGAAACAGCGCGTGACGGCTCTTTAGGCCAGAGCAATCACGCGCTGATCACAAAAATGGAGTTTTATTTTCCTTCAATTACTG
This sequence comes from Bacillus sp. FSL W7-1354, assembly GCF_038002405.1. NCBI lineage: Bacteria > Bacillati > Bacillota > Bacilli > Caryophanales > Bacillaceae > Bacillus > Bacillus sp. FSL W7-1354. The sequence goes on from NZ_JBBOCL010000001.1 coordinate 2,123,076, forward strand.
CAAGCTTTCTTGTCTTTTCAGCGACTTCTTCAGGATCGACATCGATTCGTGCAACACCTGTTTCCATCGCGGCTTTCGCTACCGCTTTGGCAACGGCCGGTGCGACCCTTGGATCGAACGGAGCCGGAATGACATATTCGGGGCTCAGCTCTTCGTCGGAAACGAGTGATGCGATCGCCTCAACCGCGGCGATTTTCATTTCTTCGTTAATATGTGTCGCGCGGACGTCGAGCGCCCCGCGGAAGATGCCGGGGAATGCGAGAACGTTGTTCACTTGGTTAGGGAAGTCAGAGCGTCCCGTTCCAACGACGCTTGCTCCGGCTTCATGCGCTTCAGCAGGCATGATTTCTGGATTTGGATTCGCCATGGCGAAGATGATCGGTTTGTCAGCCATGCTTTCAACCATTTCTTTTGTCAAAGCGCCTTCGACGGAAACTCCGATAAAGACATCGGCGTCTTTGATCACATCTTTGAGCGATCCGTCTATGCGGTTTTTATTCGTATATTTTGCGACTTCATCTTTAACAGCGTTCATGCCGTTCGGACGGCCTTCGTAAATCGCACCTTTCGTGTCGCACATGATGATATCGCGCACGCCGAAATGATAAAGAAGCTTGATAATGGCAATTCCCGCTGCTCCGGCGCCGTTTGCCACGACTTTGACGGAAGACATCGATTTGCCGGACAGCTTAAGCGCATTGACGAGACCGGCTACCGTAACGATTGCAGTACCGTGCTGGTCATCGTGAAACACCGGGATTTTTGTTTCTTTTTTGAGGCGTTCTTCAATGACAAAACAGTTCGGCGCTGCAATGTCTTCAAGATTGACGCCGCCGAATGTCGGCTCAAGCAGCTTGACCGTCTCAACAATTTTGTCGACATCAGATGTATTTAAACAGATTGGGAAAGCGTCCACACCGGCAAAGCTTTTGAAAAGAACCGCTTTTCCTTCCATAACCGGAAGGGCGGCTTCAGGGCCGATATTGCCGAGGCCGAGCACTGCCGTTCCGTCCGAGACGACTGCTACCATGTTTCCCTTCATTGTATAATCGTATACTTTGCTGTTATCATCGTAAATCGCTTTGCAGGGCTCAGCCACACCCGGAGAATATGCAAGGCTTAAATCATCCGCATTGCGAACCTGCACTTTTGATTTTGATTCCAATTTGCCCTGGTTTACTTTGTGCATATGCAGCGCTTTTTCTTTCAATGACATGTTAACAAACACTCCTTCAAGGGAATTTTGCCAAAAACTTTGCTTCGTTTTCTGCTTAAGATTCTTGTAAGAAGAACCCTAGAATCTTAAAAATGATAACACAATTAACCGCTTTTTTGATCAATAATGCTCAAAATACCTGCTATCTGAGCACGACATTTTTCTCACCTACAACGCTTTTCAGTCTGTAGAGGGCAGCGTGGTCAGCCTTGATGTTGTAGCTTTCCGGCAGCTGCATCGTTTGTTTCCGTTTTTCATAATAGACGCAGACCGGCGTTTCCCCTTTGTGTTCAAGCAGGATGCTGCTGATTTTCTTAAAGATATCGTGGGTGTGCTGACTTTCCTCCACTTTAATATAGACGGACGGCTGCTTTTTAGCATGAAGCGATTCGACAAGCGATGCCCCGGCGATGATCAGCTGGCGCTTTTCATTCCTTGTCTCAAGACGTCCTTCTGCAAAAAGCGATACGCCTTCTTCCAGGATCGGGGAAAGCTGTCTGAACTGTTCAGGAAAAACAACCGCTTCGATTTCCCCGCTTTCATCGCTCAGCTCCAGAAAAGCCATCGTCTGTCCCGTTTTTGTACGGATCGTCTTCATCTTCGTCAAAAGTCCGCCCAAAGCCGCCTTTTTACGGCTGGAGGCGAGCAGCTGAATAATCGGCAGCGCACCTGCACGGTCCAGCTTCTTGCGGTGAACGCTCAGCGGATGGTCAGAAAAGTAAATGCCGAGCGTCTCCTTCTCGTGTGCCAGCAGGTCGACGAGCGGCATTTCTTCCGTCTCGGCGTACTTCGGCTTAATTGTCAAGCCTTCATCGAGAAAGAAGCCGAGCTGATCATTGTCTCCTGCAAACAATTCGGCATGCTCCAGCGCGACATCGACAGAAGCGAGCAAAGTGGCCCGGTTTTCACCGAATTCATCCATTGCTCCGGCAAAAATTAAAGCTTCAATCGTTTTCCGGTTCACGCTTTTCACAGAAGTCCTGACACAAAAGTCAAACAAATCTGCGAACGGCTTTTCTTTTCTCGCCCTGTAGATTTCTTTCACAGCCGAAATACCGACGCCTTTAACAGCCCTTAAACTGTAGCGCAGCGCCCCGTTTTCCACGACGAACGGATAGCCGCTCTTATTAATGGAAGGACCTAAAACATGCAGCCCTTTCCCTTTCGCTTCATAGATGTACTGAGCAAGCTTTTCCTCATTTCCGATCGCACTCGTCAAGAGGCCGCACATAAAGTAGAGGGGGTAATGCGCTTTTAAATAAGCGAGCTGGTAGCCGATCATGCTGTATGCAACCGCATGACTCCGGTTAAAACCGTAATTGGCGAATTTTACAATCAGATCGTATACTTCATTAGCCGCTTGTACGGAATACCCTTTTTTCAAGCATCCACTAATAAAATGATTTCTCTCTGTATCGAGAATTTCCTTGTTTTTTTTGCCGACCGCCCTTCGCAAAAGATCGGCTTCTCCAAGCCTGAAACCCGCCATCCGCGATGCGATCATCATGATCTGTTCCTGATAAACGATCACGCCGTATGTATCTTTCAAAATCTCGGCCAAATCCTCGTGCGGATAAGACACGGCAACCCGTCCGTGCTTTCGTTCGATATACAGCGGGATATTTTCCATCGGGCCCGGGCGGTACAAGGCATTGACAGCGACAATGTCTTCAAGGCTTGATGGCTTGAGCCTTTTTAAAACGTTTCTCATGCCGGCTGATTCGAGCTGGAAAATACCTGTCGTATCTCCTTCTGACAGCAGCTTAAACGTCTGTTCATCTTCATAGGGAATCGCCGAAAAATCGATGGTGACCCGCTCGCTTTTTTCGATCAGCGTTTTGATCGATTCAATGAGCGTTAAATTGCGCAAGCCGAGAAAATCCATTTTCAATAGTCCCAAGTCTTCGAGATAGCCCATCGAATATTGCGTTAAATATACACCGTCATGTCCTTCCTGTATCGGTATGATATTCGTCAGCGGCTCCTCGCTCAACACGACGCCCGCCGCATGAATGGACGTATGCCGCGGAAGCCCTTCGATTTTCTGAGCCGTTTTAAATATGTCCTGAAGCTTCTTGGACCCGTTCAGGCGCTTGTCCAGTTCAACAGAAAGAGCTCTCGCCTCTTTCAGCGTCACTCCAGGTTTGGACGGAATCAATTTCGCCAGCTGGTCGGCTTCTTTCGGACTGATGCCCATCACCCTGCCGACGTCCCGGAGCGCCGCTTTTGCGGCCAATGTACCAAACGTGATAATTTGCGCTACGTGCAGTGCCCCGTATTTATTTTTCACGTATTGGATGACTTCATCCCTTCTCGTATCTGGAAAATCGATATCGATATCGGGCATGCTGATGCGCTCCGGATTTAAAAACCGTTCAAACAGCAATTTGTGCTTGATCGGATCGACATCTGTGATAAACAGCGTATAAGCGACGAGAGAGCCGGCCGCCGACCCCCGCCCCGGCCCTGTGATAATGCCGTTGTCGTGGGCGAACTTCATGAAATCCCAGACGATCAAAAAATAGTCGCTGAACGCCATGTCGCGAATCACTTTCAGCTCATACTCAAGCCGTTCGACATACTCCCTCGGAGCGGCATCGAACCGTTTTTTCAGTCCGAGAAAGCAAAGCTCAGCCAAATAATCGTCAGCATTCTTGCCGGAAGGCGCCGGATATTTCGGCAGGCGCGTCTGGCCAAGGCTCAGGTCCACCTGGCACAGATCCGCGATTTTGACTGTATTCTCCAACGCGTCCGGACGATCCCTGTAAATGTCAAGCATTTCAGCGGGCGGCTTGAGCTCAAGATGCAGATCTCCTTTGGCCTTCATGTCTTCGTTCAGCTTCTCGCCCGCTTTAATCGCTTTTAAACACGTATAAGCTGCCGCATCCTCTTTTTCGATGTAGCGTACATCGCCGGTTGCGGCAATCGGAATTCCCGTATGTTCGCTGAGCTCCAGAATGCGTTCAGAAAGAAGCGGGTCGCCCTTGTACGGCTGATACGACAAATAAAAGCTGCCCTCTCCGAAGATCGAAAGACAGCGGAGGGCGGCGTTCTTCGCCTCTTCGATCAGCCCTTCTTTCAACAGCGCTTCAACATGGCTTGTCCCGCCCGTTGTCAGCGCAATGAGCCCTTCATGATAACTTTTGAGCCATTTTTCTTTGATGCCGGTTTTTGATTTCGACTGCAACACGCTGCTGATTTTCAGCAGGTTTTGGTAGCCTTTGTTTGTTTTCGCCAAAAGAACGAGCGGATATGAAAGCTGTTCTTTTTCATCTGTTAAAACTGAGGCTGTAAGCCCGATAATCGGCTTGATGCCGCGTTTTTTGCATGATTTATAAAATTCCACCGCCCCGTACATGACCTCATCATCCGTCAGCGCCATTGCGCTGTAGCCCAGCTCTTTGGCTTTGGCCGTGAGGTCCTCTACGGAAGCGGCGCTGTTTAATAAGCTGTAACCGCTGTGTACTTGCAGGTGAACAAAAGGCATTTCTGTCACCCCTTCCTTTTTCGAGCCGTCTCTTTTCATTATATGATGGGATCGAATGAGAAACAAATGTTCTTTCTTTGATCAACAATCATACTTGTCTTTCTTTATCCATATAGTGTGATAAGGTGAGGTGATCGGAATGGATCCTGAACAGCCCTTTTTTCCAAACTTTATCAGCTGTTATTTTATTGCGCTAGGAGTGCTTCTCGGCGGTTGCTTAATCGGAGGGATCGGCGCCTATCTGTCGGGACAGCCGCCTTTAACGATTATTACAAGCCTCGCAAACCGTCTAAAAATCTGGGCGCTGGTTGCGGCAATCGGCGGCACGTTTGACGCGGTCTACAGCTTTGAAAGGGGCATTATCGAAGGCAATACGAGAGACATCGTAAAACAGCTTCTCCTGATTCTTTCGGCGATGGGAGGAGCGCAGACCGGTTATCTGATCATCAATTGGCTCACACAGGAGCATATTTCCTCATGAGAATCCCTCCTTATTATAAAAAACCGGGTTGGCAGCGTTTTTTTGCGGGAATGATGTGCGGAGCCATCATCAGCTGGGTCGTGTTCCTGTTTACATACGGCACCTTTCAGGAGAAGCAGGTCGTCTTGATAAGAGAACAGAAAGAGCGCATCAATGATTTAAATGACCAGATCACCATTTACCGGGAGGACCTTCATAAGCTGAATGAAGACAATAAAAGAAAACTGCTGATTCAAAGCGTCGACGTCAAGCTGATCAACGGCAAGCAATACAAATTGTCACAGCCCGACATGATGAACTTTGAAGAGCATATCCGGGATAATATTTCCGATGTCATCACAAAGGATATCGAAAGCGTCTACCGGACGAAGGAGCTTTTAAAGCGGACGATTGAAAATAAAGAGTATACGATAAACGATAAAACGTACAAAGCGAAAGTCACCGAACTGACGATTTATACACGGCTTTCCGTTGAAATCAAAATCTCTTTTTCCGAATAAAATTATGGATTTTTTTTTACGATTTACATGCATTCGTCGCTTTTTTCCATATTTTAATTTAAACTGACAGTAAGCGATATGTAAGTTTTTTTAAAAAGGGAGGAAAGCAGAATGTACATTTACAGTTACCATCAGCTGGCAAGAGATAAAGTCAACCGGATCAAGCTGGGCTACTCGGCTTATGCGGAAACCGAAAGTCTCGCGTCCCTTATCAAAAGAGAGTTAAGAGCCCAAAACATCCATGTTTATGAGGATGTAACAGATATCGGATCATGGTTTATACCTGAATAAGCAGCAGCTGTGATGCGTAAAATGATCTGCTTACACTTTGCTGCTTACTTTTTCGCAAAATATAATGCAAACGCTTGCAGTTGAACTGCACAAAAAAAGAGGGACTTCCCCTCTTATTTGTTTTCTTTGCATATGCGCTCCAAGTCAGCGATGACAAGATCGGTGTCTTTCCAGTCATAGATGGAAGCACCGGCTGCGAGCGGATGGCCTCCGCCGTTGTATTTTTTAGCGACTTCATTGACAATCGGTCCCTTTGAACGAAGCCTAACCCTGATCTGGTCGGCTTCCTCCACAAAAAACACCCATGCTTTGATTCCTGAAATATTGCCGAGCGTGCTGACAAGCTGTGAAGCTTCAGACGGCGTAATATTGTATTGATGCAAAATGTCACGGGTGATGAATACCGACGCCACACCGTTTTCGGACAGAGAAACATTCTGGTAAATGTAACCGTTCAGCCGCACAACATTTAATTTCGTCTCATACAATTGATTAAAAAGCGCCTGAGAATTAAAAGGATACTCAATCAGCTCTCCGGCATATTTCAATGTCTTTTTTGTCGTGTTCGGAAATAAGAAGCGCCCTGTATCCCCCACAATGCCGGCATAGATCAGTTCGGCACCCTTTGTCGGAAGCGTCCATCCCGCTTGTTCTTTACCCGCTAAATACAGTTCGTAAATCATCTCGCTCGTCGAGCTCGCATTCGTATCCACCCATAAAAGGTCGCCGTATTGGTCTTCATTCGGATGATGGTCGATTTTGATCAGCTTGTCGCCCATGTTGTAGCGCGAATCGGAAATTCTCGCTTGATTGGCCGTGTCACAGACGATGACAAGTGCATTTTCATACACCGGGTCTTCAATCACATCCGGGGTGTACAAAAAAGCGAGGGAAGGCTCGGGCGTTCCGACCGCGAAAATATTTTTTTCAGGATAGGTTGCCCTCAGGATTTCCGCAAGGCCGCATTGGGATCCGTAGGCATCGGGATCCGGTCTCACATGTCTATGTATAATGATCGTGTCATATAATGATATGGTTCTGATGATTTCTTTTTTCATGACGCGCCCCTTCTTTACTTTGTTTTTAACCATTAAATCATAATCTGTTGTTGGTGGAAAGTGAAAGTTATGACTTTTTATTGTAGAAAGCGAACCCGATTATGTATACAATGGGTTTGTAAAACTTACAATGGAGGATGTCGATTATGCCGTTTTTTGTTTTTTTCATTGTGTTTTCAGCGATAGCTTATGGGTACTTCAAAGTAAGGTATGTGCGCACCAAAAAAGCGATTGAACGGGAATACTATTCGGCCAAGTCAAGCATGAGTCTGGGCCTGTTTATCATGTTCTTCGGCGCCAATCAGCTGCTTTTAAACCGCGGCACGCTTGCTGTCGTCATCGGCGTTATTTTTATGCTGACCGGGCTCGGGAGCATGTGGGCCGGCTACAGAGCCTATAAGCACTATGTCCCTTTGCTTGCGAAAGAAAACGAACGGGAAAACGCATAAGCGAAAAGAGGGACACTGGCCGCGTCCCTTAGCTTCTTTCCATCAGCTGAACCATCATCATCGCTTTGCCGACGAGAGCACCCTGGTGAAAAACTTCTATATCCATTTTTCCGAACTTTCTCCCGGCTTCGAGAATGTTCGGTTTTATTTCAATGACAGACTCCATTTGCACAGGCTTTAAAAAATAAATCGTCATGCTCTCTATCACGAGTTCGCCTTTTTTGTGCGACCGCAAAAAACGGTTTGCAGCTTCGGTCAAAATCGTCGTAAACACGCCGTAGGAAATCGTTCCCAAGTGGTTTGTCATTTGCGGCGTTACTTCGTATTGATAAACCGGATCCGGCTTGTTTTTGTCATTGTCCGATTCTTTGAAACCGCCTGTCACAATGTCATCGAGTTTTTCGCCGACCTGAGGCTGCTTCTGAATCATTTGAAGCGCCTTTAATACGTCCTGCCTGCTGATCATGCCGATCAGCTTTTGCCGCTCGTCAACGACGGGAAGCACTTCGATTCCTTCCCAGACCATCATCTGCGCCGCTGAAGCGACTGACGTTTTGCCGATTACTGTAATCGGGTTTTTCGTCATGACTTTTTCAATCAATACAGAGCGGTCATATCCGGCAACATCTTTTGAAGTTAAAATGCCGTGGATTTTCATCTGCTCGTCAACGATGGGAAAACGTCCATGCCCCGTTTCAAAGTTTTTCTCATACCATCTTTCGAGCTTTTCATGAGGGGATAAGCAGACCGTTTTTTCCAAAGGGGTCAAAATATCCTCGACAAGCACGACCTCTTTTTTGATGAGCTGGTCATAAATCGCCCTGTTGATCATCGCGGCTACAGTAAACGTGTCATAGCTTGTAGAAATGACCGGGAGCTCGAGCCTGTCGGCAAGCTCAATAATCTCCGGCTCCGTATCAAAACCGCCGGTCACCAGCACGGCAGCACCCGCTTCCAAAGCCTGGCGGTGCGCATCGATTCGGTTGCCGACAATCAGCAGGTTGCCCGCCCCGGTATATCTCATCATCGCATCAAGCTTCATCGCTCCGATGACGAATTTGTTGAGCGTTTTATGAAGCCCTGCTTTTCCGCCAAGCACATGGCCGTCAATGACATTGACCACTTCAGCGTATGTCAGTTTTTCAATATTCTCTTTTTTCTTTTGCTCGATCCTGATCGTTCCGACCCTTTCGATCGTGCTGACAAACCCTTTATTCTCGGCTTCTTTTATCGCTCTGTAAGCAGTTCCTTCACTGACTTTCATTTCCTTCGCAATCCGCCTGACGGAGATTTTTTCGCCGACGGACAAAGAATCAATATATTTTAAAATCTGTTCGTGTTTTGTCGCCAATCGTTTCACCTTCATCCTCTGACTGCTAGATATATTTATTATAAATGGTTGTGCAATTGAACCGCAATCCGCCTTCGCAACATCATGTCCGTCTAAGAGCGATCATTCTCCATCAGAAGAAGCGCTTTTTCAAGCCATGAGCAATAGCCGTTTTCCCGCTCCAGCGCCCGGGTCAATACAAGGTAATGGCCGAAATGAGGCGAGCGGAAAGTTATCGATTCACCCGCTTCGCGCTTCAATTCTTCGAGCTTATTTTTTAAAAAAACGGCTTTCTCCTCCCGCTTTTGAAGCTGATCGGCAAAAAGCCTTTTCGCTTCATCACGTTCCATCGAAGAGATAAAATAAGCTTTCAGCATAAATTCATCTTTTACCGTATCGGGGACCGGTTTGAATTCCGTAAGCCATCCGTGAAGTTCACGCTTTCCGGCCTCTGTGATGGAATACATTTTCTTTTCTAATTTTGAGCCTTGGATCACCGTTTCATATTCGATAAATCCTTCATCCGTCAGCTTTTTCAGCTCGGGATAAATCTGACTGTGCTTGGCGCTCCAAAATTGGCCCAATTCGGCTTTAAAGCGGCTTGTCATATCGTAGCCGCTCAAACTCCCGTGATCAAGGAGCCCCAAAATCGCGTATTTCAATACCCTCATAATATCCTCCCAAGAACAATCCGATTCCTATATTATATCATCATTAACATGTTTTGATAGACATATAACCGGTTCAACCGAAAAAAGGACCCGGATTCGGGTCCTCTAAAAACAAGTTTATTTAAATTCGATTGACTCACCGACCTCAAGCACTTTTCCGACGCCGCCGGGAAGGCTGTCCGCAAATGCATGCGGGTCCTGTTCGATGACGGGGAACGTCGAGTAGTGAACCGGTACAACCTGTTTCGCCCTGAGCCATTCTGCGGCCAGTTTGGCATCCTCCGGGCCCATCGTAAAATTATCGCCGATCGGCAGGAAAGCGAGGTCGATATGATTTAATTCACCGATCAGCTTCATATCTGAGAAAAGCCCGGTGTCTCCTGCATGAAAAATCGTCCTTCCTTCCACAGTCAAGAGGATCCCCGCCGGCATGCCGGTATAGACGATCTTTTGGCTGTCTTCTTCCGTATAAGCCGATCCGTGGAAAGCCTGCGTCAGCTTGACTTGGCCAAAATCGAACTGATGGGAGCCGCCGATATGCATCGGATGGACATTCAGGCCTTTCCATCCCAGATAGACCGCGAGTTCATTCGGAGCTACAACGAGCGAATGATTTCGCTTGGCGATTTCGACGGTATCGCCGACATGATCGTTATGACCGTGGGTCAGCAAAATAACATCCGCTTTAACCTCTTCCGGCTTTAAATCGGTTAAAGAATTTCCTGTAATAAACGGATCGAAGATCAATTGATGATTTCCCGTTTCAACTGTTACCACTGAATGACCATGATATGTCACTTTCATCATATCCACCCCTGTTTTTTAATTTCGCACGTCTAAAGAGAATGACGGTTAATCACATTCAAGCCGCCTGTCGCTTCAATGACTGTTCCCGTAATGTAGTCGGAATGTTCATCGCATAGAAAAGTGATGATCCTTGCGATATCTTCACCGGTTCCCGACCTGCCGATCGGCGTTTCCTCATCAAGTGACGCCCTCGCTTCTGAAATCGAAGCCTCTTTCATATCCCCGACGATGTTGCCTGGACAAACCATGTTGGCTGTGATGCCGGAGCCCGCTTCTTCAATGGCGATCGTTTTTGTTAAAGAAGCCAGCCCCACTTTCGCCGCTCCAAAAGCGGAACGATGCAGCCAGCCCGGCGCATGGTCTGCCCCCTGAAATCCGTATGTGATGATGCGGCCGAACCGCTGGCGCCTCATCACCGGAACAACCGCTTTAAACAGATGGAAGACAGAGCTTAAGTTGCCTTCAAGCATGTCATACCATTCATCATCAGTATAATCTGCAAGCTTTTTTCGTTCAAATATGTATGGGCCGGCATTATTGATCAGAAGATCAATTTTTCCAAATCGCTCAAGTGCGGCATTCACCATCCGGAGCAGGTCTTCTTTCTTGGTGACATCTCCCTTTACAAACTGTAAACGGTCAAGGGATGACCGCCATTTTTCTTTGAGGCGGCTGACAGCTTCTTCGTCCTGCCTGTAATTCACCGTCACTGAGTAGCCTTTTTCAAGCAGGGCTTCCGTCACTTTACGCCCCAAACCTTTTGAACCGGCAGTAATTAACGCATGGCGCACATCTTTCCCTCCCAGGCATTGGTTCTCGGTATTCGCAAATGATTGCATGTATCTACCTATACTTTACTACAAAAGCCAGAGTATATCACATGTGGAGCATCGGGAAATTTGCAATCGCCGCTGGACAGAAGAAAGCTGAAGCCCGCTGTTACGGGCTCCAGCTTTCTATTGTTTATCTGCATCAGCTAACGGCTGTGCGTCATCGTGCGCGACAAATCCGCTGAAATAGGCATCAGAGATTTGCTGAACGGTTTCTTTATCGCCGTCGGCATCATACATGTATGCGTGTTTTGACTGATCTTGTTTCATTGCCACACCCCTTTTCGATTCACAAATCTATTTTGCGTATGAAGCCGCACAGTTATGAATCGAATCGGGAAGTGTTAAAAATTGTTCAAACAATGCTTCGCCTTTTGAATGGCTTCTTCCACCTTTTTGAATCCCGTCCCGCCTTCACTCATCCTTTTTTCGACGGCATGGTGCGGGTCGAGCACGATGTAAACGTCTTCTTCAAACAGTTCGCTTGCCTTTTCGAACTCTTCAAACGGCAGGCCGCTGAGATAAATGCCTTTTTCGATACAAGTGTAGACAAGCTTTCCGACGACTTCGTGCGCCTCTCTGAACGGCATGCCCTTTTTCGCCAGATAGTCGGCAAGTTCGGTGGCATTTGAAAAATCCTGCTCCGTTGCTTTTTTCATCATATTTTTGTTCACTGTCATCGTTTTCGTCATGCCGGCAAAAATCTCGAGGCTTCCTTCGACCGTTTTCACAGTATCAAACATACCTTCTTTGTCTTCCTGCAAATCTTTATTGTACGCTAACGGGAGCCCTTTCATAATCGTCAGGAGGCCGATCAGATCACCGTATACGCGTCCGGTTTTCCCGCGAATGAGCTCTGCCATGTCCGGGTTTTTCTTTTGCGGCATCATGCTGCTCCCCGTAGCATAAGTGTCATCAAGCTCAATGAATTTAAATTCCTGTGAACACCAAAGAATGATTTCTTCGGAGAATCTTGACAGATGCATCATCAAAATGCTGCTCGCGCTTAAAAATTCAAGGATGAAATCCCTGTCGCTGACGCCGTCCAAGCTGTTTTCATATATCGAGTCAAACCCGAGCAGACCTGCTGAATATTCACGGTCGATCGGAAATGTCGTTCCGGCGAGCGCCCCGCATCCAAGGGGGGACTTGTTAATCCGCTTGAATGAATCATGATAGCGTTCTTTATCGCGCTCAAGCATCCAGAAGTAAGCGAGCAAATGATGCGCGAACGAGATCGGCTGCGCCCGCTGCAGATGGGTGTATCCCGGCAGTATCGTCTCCACATGTTCTTCCGCTTTTTCGATAAGCACGTGTTGAAAAGCCGTAATCAGCTCGATGATATGCTCTGTGTGCCCTTTTAAATACAGGTGCATATCCGTCGCCACCTGGTCGTTTCGGCTTCTGGCCGTATGAAGCTTTCCGCCGAGCGGCCCGATTTCGTCAATGAGCATTTTTTCAAGGTTGAGGTGAATGTCTTCGTAATCGACTGAAAAATCGAGTTCGTTTTTTTCCGCTTTGTGCAAAAGGGATGTCAGGCCTTCTTTTATTTTGACCGCTTCTGCTTCGGTTAAAATGCCGCATTTTTCAAGCATGGAAGCATGAGCGAGAGACCCTGCGATATCTTCTTTCACGAGCGTTTTGTCAAAGTGGATCGATGCGCCGAACTCATCGACCCATTTTTCCGGTGTTTTTTGGAACCGGCCTCCCCACAGCTTTTTCATGCTTTAATCTGCTCCTTTTTTTGGACGATGCTGTTTACTTTCGTCGGCAGTCCCCACAGCTCGATAAAGCCGACGGCAGCGTGATGATCGAACGCATCGTCTTTTGTATACGTCGCCAGTTTTTCATCATACAGGGAGTATTCGGATTTACGCCCTTCAACGATCGCATGGCCTTTGAACAGCTTGACGCGGACGACGCCCGTGACATGCTTCTGCGTTTCTTTCAGGAAACCGGAAAGCGCGTCTTTAAGCGGAGAAAACCACAGGCCGTTATAGATCACTTCAGCCATTTTTTGTTCGATCAGAGGTTTGAAATGCGCCACTTCTTTTACTAATGTCAAATCTTCAAGCTCTTTGTGCGCCTTAATCAAAGTCATCGCGCCCGGGCATTCGTACACTTCGCGTGATTTGATGCCGACAAGGCGGTTTTCAACATGGTCGATGCGCCCCACTCCATGCGCGCCCGCCAGTTCATTCAGCTTTAAAATCAAGTCTGACAGTGAGTAATGAGCGCCGTCAATGGAAACCGGAATGCCCTCTTCAAAAGCGATTTCGATCACATCGGGGGTATCCGGTGTTTTTTCAAGCGGCTTCGTCAAATCATAAGCCCCTTCAGGAGGCGCCGCCCATGGATCTTCCAGAACTCCGCATTCATTGCTTCTGCCCCACAGGTTCTGGTCAATTGAATACGGGCTGTCAAGATTGATCGGAATCGGAATGCCGTGCTTTTCTGCATACGCGATCTCTTCGTCGCGCGACCATTTCCATTCGCGCACAGGTGCCAGCACCTCTAAATCCGGATTGAGCGATTTAATGGACACCTCGAAGCGCACTTGGTCATTTCCTTTGCCTGTGCAGCCGTGAGCCACGGCTTGGGCGTTCTCTTTTTCAGCCACTTCGACCAGCTTTTTGGCGATCAGCGGTCTGGACAGAGCTGATACAAGCGGGTACTTTCCTTCATAAAGCGTATGGGCCTGGAGGGCGGTCAGTGCAAACTCTTTCGCAAATTCTTCTTTTGCATCGATAACATATGAATTAGAAGCCCCGACTTGAAGCGCTTTTTGCTGAACAAATGCGAGATCCTTTCCCTCCCCGACGTCAAGGCAGCAGGCCACTACATCATATCCCTGTTCCTGCAGCCATTTTATCGCGACAGAAGTATCAAGTCCTCCTGAATATGCTAAAACCACTTTTTTCTTTTGCGTCATTTTGAAAAACTCCTCTCATCTCGGTGCTCTTTTTTGTATAAAAATAAATTTTATTTAATAAAAATACATTTAATATGTATACACTTTAACAAGGAAGTCTGGTTTTTTCAACCTTTTTGTAAAAAAAACTTCATTCATTTTTTATGAATGAAGTTCAGTGCATATTCAGCGTTCAGCCGGAGGGCTTTCCGGCTTTATTTTTTCATATCTTTTCTCAGTTCTCTGATGACATGGGCAAGCTCAGGCACAATCAGCTTTGACATTGCAAGCTTAACCGCCCCGCTTGAACCCGGTGTTGCAAACACGGCTTTGTTTTGAATAACACCCGCTGCAGCTCTTGAAAGGATCGCAGCCGCTCCGATATCCTCTGTATAACTCAGCATGCGGAATATCTCCCCAAATCCCGGAATTTCTTTCGAAAAAAGAGGAACGATCGACTCGATTGTTACATCTCTAGAGGCAATGCCCGTCCCTCCGTTTAATAGGATGGCATCGATCCGGTCATCAAGACAGCCTTCCAGCACAGCTTTTTGAATCATTTCCTTTTCATCCTTTACAATCTCATAGGAAACGATCTCATGACCGTCTTCCGCTAAAAACTCTTTCATAAGCCGGCCGCTTTTATCTGTGTCTTCCGTTCTTGTATCGCTGACAGTAATAACTTTGCAGTTGACGCGGTCCGGCGCTTCTTTTTTATGTTCCTCAACACTCATGGCTAAATAGCCTCCTTTATACAGTCTTTTTTCATTATAAAGGGGAAGATGCATAAAAAAACAGCCTTCCTTGTAAAGAGAAGGCTGTTTTTTTATTTTTAGTGAGCCAGTCTAACGACGTCTCTTGCAATCATCACTTCTTCATTCGTCGGGATGACGAGGACTTTTACAGGTGAATGCGGATAGCTGATAAACGCTTCTTTTCCACGGACGTTATTCAACGCAGGATCCCAATAGACACCCATGAATTCCAAACCATGAAGAACGCGCTCTCTGACTTCAACGCTGTTTTCCCCGATGCCGGCAGTGAAAATGATCGCGTCTACTCCGCTCATTCTCGCTGCATAAGAACCGATGTATTTATGAATTCTGCTTGCGAATACTTCAAGGGCTGTTTCCGCACGTTCATTGCCTTCTTTAGTTGCTTCGACAATATCGCGCAAATCGCTTGAGAATCCGGAAATACCTAAAAGACCGCTCTTTTTATTGAGTGTGTTCAGGACTTCGTCGGCTGTTTGACCCGTTTTTTCCATAATGAACGGGATAAGCGCAGGATCGATGTTTCCTGAACGCGTACCCATCGCCACACCTGCAAGCGGTGTGAAGCCCATTGATGTATCGATTGATTTGCCGCCTTCAACAGCTGCGATGCTCGCGCCGTTTCCAAGGTGGCAGGAAATCAGGCGAAGTTCTTCAATCGGACGGCCGAGCAGCTCTGCCGCGCGTTCAGTCACATATTTATGAGATGTGCCATGGAAACCGTATTTACGGATGCCGAATTTCTCATAGTATTCGTATGGCAGACTGTACAGATAAGATTGTTCCGGCATTGTTTGGTGGAATGCCGTATCAAAAACGGCCACGGCAGGAACATTTGGAAGTACTTCTTTAAACGCTTTAATTCCGACAATATTAGCCGGGTTATGAAGCGGTGCGAGTTCTGAAATCTCCTCGATCTCATGGATCATTTCATCCGTCAATAAAACGGAGTCGCTGAACTTTTCGCCGCCGTGTACGACGCGGTGTCCGATTCCGTCGATTTCATTTAAATCTTTGATAATGCCGAATTTTGTAAGTTTATCCAGCAGCATTTTTACGGCTACGGAGTGGTCCGGGATATCTGTTGTTTCGGTCTTTTTTTCGTCGTTGACGGAAATCGTGAAGATGCCGTTATCCAGCCCGATTCGCTCAACAAGGCCTTTTGTTAGTACTTTTTCGCTGGGCATTTCGAACAGTTGAAATTTCAATGATGAGCTTCCAGCATTGATTGCAATAATTTTGGACATAAAATGACGCTCCTTTTTACCTATAGTCCGGTGACATTATGTTCAACCCGGATCATAAAAAATATGTATAAAATCGTTCTTAGTAAATTCAAAAAATATCTGCCTTTCTCATTTAAACACTCAAAAGAGTGCATTTCAAGTCACGATCCGACATGTTAACGCTTTCACAAAGAAATTATTATTTTCTGAATATAAAAACAGATCAGAGAATATATCTTCTCTGATCTGCTTATCTTTTTTCAGCTTGAAACCAGTTGTCGAGTTTGGCTGTCATTTTCAGCATCGCATCCTGATTGGCGAATGACGGAACTTGTGCAAGCAGAACTTGTTTAGGCGCTTTCGCCTGTTCGCCATGCTTTTGTAAAACCAAAATGCTCTTCGCGTGTGCCTCATCTTTGAAAATCGACAGCGGAAGCTGAAGCACTGCATTAATATACGCATTGTCCTTTAAAAAGGTACGCAGCTTTTCGCTTTGGCTGCTTTCGAACAATTGGTTCGGAATCATAAAAAATAAATAGCCGCCCGGTTTCGTATAGGTCAAGCTTTGTTCAATAAACAAATGGTGTGAAAAAGAATGGCCTTCATCTGCCTTTAATTCGAAAGCGCGCGCGCTTTCGTCATCAGGATAATATCCGACGGGAAGATCGCAAATGACCGCATCGGCAGGCTCCATAAAAATCGGCTGCAGGCTGTCCTGGTTAAAAAGCTCGATTTCCTTTTCCTGCAGGTTTGCCTGGACATAGGCGAGCTTGATCAGAACGTCATCAATCTCTGAGCCGAACGCTTTTCCGGCTTCATCGGCCAGCTGGTTCAAGACGGCAAGCAGCAGGTTTCCAGTGCCGACCGCCGGATCAAACAGCGTCAATTCTTTTTTGGGTCCGATGAATTTGTTCACCAGATATCCGATAAATAAACCGATTGTATCGGGCGTCATCTGCCGGTTCGGATGGGGAATATCTTTCTGGCCTTTCAGGATGGCAAGCTGGAAGGCTTTTCGGATCGCCTCATGGCTGCATTCTGAAAAACGCGCACGGCCGAGCAGATCCTTCACCTTTTGTTCGGCTTTTTCGGAAAGCCCGCGGTCCGCGGACCCTGTAAAGAATGCCTCTCCTGCTTCCGCCAATCCTTCTATGTAAGGGATCTGCAGGTCACGTGCGATGATTTCCGCTCCTTTGTCAAGCCATTCATAAATCGTTTCGACTGGATAGTTTTGCATGATGATGTCTCTCCTTATCAAAAAATCAAAGCCATGAAAAGAGCTCCGGCAAGATGATCACCTGGAGCCCTTTTATGAGTTGAATTTACTTAACGAGTGATTTGGCAGCTTCGATGGCTTTGTCATAGTCCGGGTGGTTTGTCGCTTCGCTGACGTATTCAGTGTAGACGACTTTTCCGTTTTCATCTAACACAAATACGGCGCGGGCAAGCAATCTCAATTCTTTAATGTAAAGCCCGAATGCTTCCCCAAAAGACATTTCCCTATGATCTGACAATGTTTCCACATTTTCAATTCCGTTTGCTCCGCACCAGCGAGCCTGTGCAAACGGCAGATCCGCGCTGATCGTATACACTTTCGCTGAACCGAGGCCTGCGGCTTCTTCGTTAAAGCGGCGGGTCTGCGCGTCACAAACACCTGTATCGATAGACGGAATCACCGAAATAACGGCTGGTTTGCCTTTAATGTCTTGAAGCGTGACTTCCTCAAGCGAATTGGACAAAACAGTGAAATCAGGCGCCTGGTCTCCGACTTTCACTTCTGAACCTACCAGTGTCACCGGGTTTCCTTTAAATGTAATTGAAGCCATCATCATTCCTCCTTCATTTATGTATGACTCTACTATAAAAGAGTTTAGGACAAACTGCAAAGCTTAAGTCCGGCCGAGACAAAAAAAGTTAACTGCTGCAGGAACAGTTAACTTCTGTGGCCGGAAAGCCGAAGCTTTTAAAATGGAGGCGTCTGGTTTTGGCGGTTCATATTTTGCTTTTGCTTATCGTTTTTCTTAAACATATGCTGAATCCGTTCGATCGTTTGCGGGGCTGCGTCTAAAATCTTATCGATGACGTGCGTGTTTTCATCCAAATGCAGGATTTTAACGCCTGATGATCCGACAATCAAAAAAGCAATCGGCGTAATCGATACGCCTCCCCCGCTTCCCCCGCCAAACGGGAGCTTCGATTCTTTTCGTTCACGATCTCCATCGCTCGCTTTGGATTCGGCCGGTTTATTTCCGCCGAACTCGCTTCCGCCAGCCGCAAAACCGAATCCCACTCTGGAGACGGTTAGGATGACGCTGCCGTCAGGTGTTTCTACAGGATCTCCGATAATGGTATTGACATCGATCATTTCCTTTAAATTTTCCATTGCGGTTTTCATCAAACCTTGAATTGGATGTTCAGCCATATTCCATTCCTCCTATACTGATGAATCATTCTTTGTTGAACCTGACAGATTTTTTGGCAGCTTAAATAAGCCGCGCATTTTCCCTTTCCAGTTCATCACGATTCTAAATGCTGCGGTTATAGCATGGCCAACGCGAAAATGGAATATACATGTCAGATGCGTTTTAGAGGAGCGGCTGTTAAAGACTGGAATCACTTCGTATTCCGGCTGGCTGTCAAAGCAAAAAATCTGATGCAAGAGAGCCATCGTGCCGGCTTTCAGAGACCAGGCGCCTCCCGTGACGATTCCGGTTAAAGCGGCATCAGGAAAGCCGAGGACTGAGGTCCATTCGAGCTTCGTGATGTGAATCTGCTTCATAAATCGGCGGATAAGCGGCTGCAGATTGATGACCTGTTCCACCAATTTTTTGATTTGCTTCGTATTATCGAACACTTCCCGATAGCCGACTTTTCTCCTCTTTTTATCGTTTTTTAGAGCCGTATTCGTCTGTTCTTTTACATCAACGGTCATATCCTGCTGATTGATTTTAATCACCGGAATTTCCTTTTTGAAGCGCAGAAGCCCAAAACCTGTTCGAACTTTAAAGGTCAGCCGGTCGTCATCGTCTGTATGAAGATATTCGATCGCGATGCGGATTTTCATCATCATTAACGCTGCCAAAAGAAGGAATACTCCCGCAATCCATATGTAAATCATAATTTCACTTCCTCTTATACTAATCATTATAGGAAGAAATTTGAAAAAATAAACATAGACGGAGCTTATTCCAGGCAGCAAAAAAACCCGGCTGTCTTTCAGCAGCCGGGTTTGATACGCTCAGTCTTTTTTTCGATACAGCTTTTCATGAATAACCGCCGTGTCCGCAAAGAAATCGTGAATCCCCTGTTTCTTTGGCGAAAATGCAGCAACGAGATACGTAATATACAAACTGTTGATATAGCGGCCGATAAGCTCCCTAAACAAGATCACATCCCATGTCAGCCCTTTTTCCGGGGCAAGCGACACGACCTTCAGCCCGAATACCATCTTGCCCAACGTCTGTCTGAAATACTTCGTCATCAGGACGAAATAAGCGAAAAATACTGCCGCCGTTACAAAAGAATAAAGCGAAAAGGTGAAAAAACCTGATTCTTTAGGGAGATTCAGCAGGCTGAAAACAGGTGAAACCGCTAATTTGTTGATGCTGCCGACAACAATCCCGTCGAGCAGAAAGGCAAACAGCCTGATCCAAAAACCGGCATATGCATGCTCTACATGCGGGGCCGATTCTTCCCTGGAAACACCGGCGTCCGGTGATAATTCATTATGATCCTTTCCATCATAAGTCACATCCATTTTTTCGGTCCCCTCCTATTTAGCGTATAAATACATGAGTCTCGGTGCGCCGGATTGAGAAATTGCTTCTTTAATGTTTAAGAAATCGGCTTCGCTTTTAAACATCTTATTTGCAGTCATCGAAAAGAGCGACGCAAGGCCGGCCGATTCTTCATAGCTGACAACAGACGCTCCGGCAAGGTTTTTGTGGTCTTTTTTCATCGCTTTGACCGCATCCTCATAGTAGCCGAGCTCATCAATGAGATGGTTCTGTTTCGCCTGGCGGCCGTCATAAACGCGTCCGTCGGCAATTTTTTTCACGTCATTTTCGGACATGCTGCGTCCGTCGGCTATAACATCGACAAATCCTTCGTACGCGTCATCGACCATTGACTGCATGATTTCTCTTTCTTTTTTCGTCATATCGCGCGTCGGTGACATGATGTCTTTAAACTCACCGCTTTTGATCGTTTCCGTTTTCAATCCAAGCTTTTCTGCAAGCTTGCTGTAGTTAAGGCTTTCCATGATGACCCCTAGTGAACCCGTCAGCGTGTCCGGCGCTGCAAAGATTTTGTCGGCAGGCGTTGAAATGTAATAGCCTCCAGATGCAGCCATCGAGCCCATTGATACGTAAATCGGTTTTTTCGTATCTTTTTTGATCTCTTCAAGCTTCTTATGTATTTCGGCGCTTTCGTATACTCCGCCACCCGGAGAATTGACGCGCAGAATAATGCCCTTTACAGCAGAGTCGTCTTTTGCTTTTTCAAGCATTTGCAAAAACGATCTGTGGTTATAGCCTTCAGAGCTGAACAAGCCAGAAGCGCCGCCATTGTCGGAAATCGTTCCGTTCACTTCAAGCACGGCGATTTTTCTTGAGCTGTTTCCTTCTTCAAGCACCGTTTCTTCCTGGGTGTCATTAAGGCCAAACTGCATCTTTCCGTCATTCCCCATCGTGTCAAATACTGCTAGCAAAAGGCTCACCACCGCAGATAACGCAAAAACGCCCAGCGCGATGACAAGTGCGATCCATCTTTTCGCATTCATTTTGTCTGTTCTCCTCCTTTGAATAAAAAAAGCTGCATGTCTTAGTACGTATATGAAGAGAAAAAGTTCAGTATGATGCCGCTTCATATACAAGAAGTTTTTGGACATGGTAAACTAAGGGTCACAGGTCATTTTAACATACATGTTAGATGGCAGAAAAATCTAAACTTAACAGACAAAGGGGAGAATGATTGTGACAGACCGCCGGAACATTTATTTCTTTTACAAAAAAAGCGAAGAAACCGACGAGCAGTGCAAAAAACTGAAACACCTTGCAGAAGAACACGGATTTCGCGTCGTTCACCACCACAATGAAGCCAATATTATCGCAAGCATCGGCGGCGACGGGACATTTTTGCAGGCGGTTCGAAAGACGAATTTCAGGGATGACTGCCTGTACGTAGGCGTGGCCAAAAAGGGGAAAGCTCATTTGTATGCGGATTTTAATATACATGATACCGATAAAATGATTGAAGCGACAAACTCTGAACAAATCGAGGTCAGAAAATATCCGCTGATCGATGTAACCGTTGACGGGACAAGCTTTCAATGTCTGAATGAGGTATCCATCCGTTCAAGCATTATTAAAACATTTGTGATGGACGTTTATATTGATGATCTTCACTTTGAAACATTCCGCGGGGACGGAATGATCGTGTCCACTCCGACCGGAAGCACCGCGTATAACAAATCGGTTGAAGGGGCCGTCGTTGATCCGCTGCTTCCATGCATACAGGTGACAGAGCTCGCTTCATTGAACAACAACACATACAGAACGCTCGGATCTCCGTTTATTTTAAGTGCGGATCGAAAGCTGACATTAAAAATCGTCCAAGACGGGAACGACTATCCGATCATCGGCCTTGATAACGAAGCCTTCAGTACGATGCATGTAAAAGAAGTCGAAGTCAGCCTCTCAGGCAAGATGATCAAAACCATTAAATTAAAAGACAATTCGTTTTGGGAAAAAGTAAGGCGCACATTTCTATAATTTTGAAAACCTTTTCATCAATAAAGAGCGGGATGTTCTTCCTGCTCTTTTTTGCGGTTGTTTATCACGAAATTTTCATTTCCGCATTCATGCCGGGTAGCAAGCACTTTGGCGGACGAATTTAATATCGACACATCGGATTGCCTCAAAAGTGCTCCTCCTTCCGGTTTTTATATATCGTATTACAAGTTGTATTACGCATCCTTTTTTCTATAAATCAACAGATTAAAAAGAAAAAGGCTGGTGATCGTCTGACCAACAGCCTTTAGCCGATTATTTGCTCCACTTTTTAAAATCCTGATTCAGTCTGATCAAATGAGTTTCCAATGTGCTCAGTTCTTCTTTTGTCCAGTCTTGAAGAACCTCCGTGTATACATGATAGCGAGCCTTTTGCACTTTTTTCAGAGTATCAATGCCCTCTGAAGTCATTTCTACAAGGCTGATCCGGCCGTTGTTGGGATCGGGAAAACGCCTGATGAGCTTTTTCCGTTCCAATGCTGCAACCTGTCTGCTCGCTGTCGAAAGATTCAGCATTAAGGTTTCAGCCAGCGAGTTGATGGCAAGAGGACTTTGCTTATCAAGCTCGCTTAACAGCAGATATTCCGAGCGGTCCAGACTTCCGAACCGCGGACTGTAGGCCGTCGTCAGACGGACTAAAAGCGCGATTTCCTTCTCGATGTTTCGGAGTGAGTCATGCCCCAAAGGATATTCCCCCCCTCTTGTGTGGTTATTCAGCTTTTGTTTTAAGAACGATTTCCCGTTGTCTTAGTTCAAAGCGCTTAATTTTCGCCGATGGCGTTTTCGGCAGTTCTTCGATGAATTCTATCTCCCGGGGGTATTTATAAGGGGCCGTCATGGCTTTTACATGGTTTTGCAATTCCTTTGTCAGTTGTTCATTGCCGCGGGATCGATCCTTTAAGACAACATATGCTTTCACGATCGATCCCCTGATTTCGTCAGGGCTTGCCACAACAGCACATTCTTTGACCTCAGGATGCTTGATCAGTGCATCTTCAACTTCAAACGGGCCGATTGTATATCCTGAACTGATGATCACATCGTCATTGCGGCTTTCAAACCAGAAATAGCCGTCTTCATCCTTTCGCGCCTTATCCCCTGTTATAAAGTAATCTCCTCTTCTTTGGCGGAGCGTTCGTTCTTGATCTTTGTAATATTCTTTAAAGAGTGCCGGCGTGCTTAAGTGGACGGCGATATCGCCCGTTACGCCCTGCGGACAGCTCTTTCCATTCCCGTCTATAATATCAACCAGGTTTCCAGGCGTCGGTTTTCCCATGCTTCCAGGCTTGATTTTCATTCCTTTTAAAATCCCCACCAACAGCGTGCTTTCCGTTTGTCCGTATCCGTCCCGCACATCAATATGAAAATGCTTTTTAAATGTATCAATGACTTCCCTGTTCAACGGCTCCCCGGCCGAAACAGCGCTGTGCAGAGAAGACAGGTCAAAGCGAGACAAATCATTGACTTTCGCAATGAATCGATACTCTGTCGGCGTACAGCATAGCACATTGATTTGATGGCGCTCAATCAGCTGCAAATACGTTTCCGGCGTAAATTTCCCGTGATAGATAAAGCCGGCTGCACCGCTGCCGAGCACTGCTAAAAACGGGCTCCATACCCATTTTTGCCAGCCCGGCCCCGCTGTTGCCCAGACGAGATCCCCTTCTGAAATGTCAAGCCATGCGGAAGCTGTCGTTCTTAAGTGAGCATAAGCCCAGCCGTGTGTATGTACAACTCCTTTTGGCTGACCGGTCGTGCCTGATGTGTAAGATAAAAATGCGATGTCATCGCGAGAGGTATCAGCCGCTTGAAAATCCGCGGCAACGGCCTGATTCATTTCTTCAGGCAGGTTGATCCACCCTTCTCTGCTTTCTCCGACGGCAAATAACGACAGCTCATCTTTTGCTTGAACATCTAGAAAAGCATCAAGAAATGCTGAATATACGACGGCTCCTTTGACGCCGGCATGCTTGATCCTGTAATCCAAGTCTTTCGCCCGGAGCATTTCGGAACATGGGATGACCACCATTCCGGCTTTTAAAATGGCCATGTAGAC
The DNA here is from genome assembly GCF_038002405.1 of Bacillus sp. FSL W7-1354. Classification (NCBI taxonomy): domain Bacteria; kingdom Bacillati; phylum Bacillota; class Bacilli; order Caryophanales; family Bacillaceae; genus Bacillus; species Bacillus sp. FSL W7-1354. Next base: position 2,146,951 of record NZ_JBBOCL010000001.1, read on the forward strand.
GGCATACGTCTCCGGGATCCGCGGCATCATCACGATAAGCTTGTCACCTTTTTTCAGTCCAGAACGGGTCAATATGCTGCCGATTTTGTAAGCCCTTTCAATTAATTTTTCATAAGTCCAAGACACTTGACGTCCTGATTCATCTTCCCAGATCAAAGCGGTTTTATCACGGGAAGATTTAAATTTTTCAATTTCATCAACCGCGTTATACTTCTCCGGCGCAATCAAATCTTCTCTTCTCAACCCATCCATCTCCTTGTCTTGTGCCATCTTTTTATTATACATAATCCTTTCATACAATTGTATTCCGAAATGCCTATTTTGCAGAACATAAAAAAGAGTGGGGATTAAACCCCACCCATTATCCATTGCTTTTTAATTTTAATTATTGTTGTGTTCCACCCATTTGCTGTTGAGCGAAAGAAACTAAACGCTTAGTGATTTCTCCTCCAACTGAACCGTTTGCACGAGAAGTAGTTTCTGCTCCAAGGTTAACGCCAAATTCAGAAGCGATTTCGAATTTCATTTGGTCGATAGCTTGAGCAGCACCAGGAACCAATAGTTGGTTAGAACTGCTTTGTCTGTTGTTTTGAGCCATGTGTTCTCACCTCCTTGTGAGTATAGATTGTGTAAAAACACATGACTTCATACAAAGAATGTTTGGTAATTGTATGCAAAAACAGACAAAGGCGTTTGATCTAATATTCCTTTAGAAAAAGTCCGCAAATTGATCTTTCGTTTCCGCTTTGCTGCTCAAAACAATCGTTTCTGTGTTCTCTACAGCTTCGTTGATGAGCGGTTCGAAATCTGTGTAGCTTTCAAAGTGTTCGATTTTTTCTTTTTTCGGACGCGTTTTCGGCGCAGAAGGCGTGAAGATCGTGCAGCAGTCTTCGTACGGACGTATGCTGATATCGTACGTATCGATTTCCTTCGCTTTTTCGATGATTTCCGTCTTATCCATGCCGATTAAAGGGCGCAAAACCGGCGTGCTCGTGACCGCGTTGATGGCATACATGCTTTCGAGCGTCTGGCTTGCCACCTGGCCGAGGCTTTCTCCTGTAAAAACGGCAAGCGCGTTATGTCGTTCGCGCAGTTTGTCGGCGATCTGCAGCATCAGCCTTCTGGTCGCCGTCATGGAATAGTTTTCGGGAATCTGCTTTTGAATGAGCTCTTGGGTTTTCGTAAACGGAACGATATGAAGCTTGATGTCTCCGCCGAAAGCCGTAAGGCGTTTAGTGAGATCAATCACTTTTTGCTTGGCCCGTTCGCTTGTATATGGCGGGCTGAAAAAGTGAACAGCTTCGATCTCAAGCCCGCGCTTCATGGCATAGAACCCGGCAACAGGGCTGTCAATTCCGCCGGATATCATAAGCATCGCTTTTCCTCCGCTTCCGACCGGCAGTCCGCCCGCACCTTTTTCATCCCGGAATGTCAAATACGTAGCATCTTCCCGAATTTCGATCCGCAAATGGATGTCCGGGGAATGAACGTCAACGGTAAGATCATCGGTGTTGCGCAAAATGTGTCCGCCGATTTCGGCATTCATCTCATTTGTATTTAATTCAAACTGCTTGTAAGCCCTTTTCGTCGATACTTTAAAGGTATCTCCGGGCTTGTATTGTTCTTGAACAGACGCGAGCGCCGTCTCTTTAATGCTTTCCAGATCTGTCCGGCATTTCACGGCAAGACTGAACGATTGGATGCCGAAAACGTTTTTCAGACGGGCCATTACGGCTTCCGCGTCTTCTCCGTTTAATACGAGAGTCATCCTGTCACGTGTTGACTCATAACGGACGTTGCGGAAATCGCGCAAGACCATTTTGATATTTCTTTTCAGGCGATCGACAAAAAGCTTTCTGTTCTTTCCTTTTGTTGAAATTTCGCCAAATCTGATTAAAATATAGTCTTCATTCATTGTGTCTCTACCTCATAATTCCTTTTAGTTTGTGTAAACTTTCTTTTAAGGCCGTCATAAACGGGCCGACAATCTCCTGATTGTCCCGGTATGTCATACTGATTCTGATGCTGCTTGCCGCTGCATCTTCACCTTTTCCCATTGCTAAAAGCACCTTGCTCGGCTTATGCTGTTTTGAAGAGCATGCTGATGTCGTCGATACGAAAATACCTCGCTCTTCTAGCATATGCAAAAGGACCTCAGCCTTCAATCCCGGCACGGAAAAATTAATGATATGCGGCGCGCTGTTTTCTTCCGGCGTATTTAATATAACACCTTTTAGCTCTTTTAGCTCCTTGATAAAAGCCAATTTTGCCGCCTTTATTTCTTCTATATAATGGTTATAATCCTGTTTTGACATATTGATCGCTTTTGCAAGCGTAACAGCGCCGGCGGTATTTTCAGTTCCGGCACGCCTGTTGTTCTGCTGTTCTCCTCCGGAAATCAAAGGAAAAAGCGAAATCCGTTCGTTCAGAATGAGCGCTCCTGTTCCTTTTAAGCCGTGAAATTTATGGCCCGATATCGTACAAAGGTCAATGTCCGCCCCGGAGATGTCCAGCGGAACCTTGTTAATGCCTTGAACGTGATCAACATGAAAGTATGCCCTTGTGTTTTCTTTTACGATTTTGCCGATGTCTTCCACAGGCTGGATGACACCTGTTTCATTGTTGACGTGCATGATGCTCACCAGAATCGTGTCTTTGCGGAGCGCTTGTTTCAGATCTTCAAGCGAAACAAATCCGCGGCTGTCGACAGGAAGATATGTAACCTCAAAGCCGAAGGCTGTCTTCAGCTGCTCCAAAGATTCCGTCACAGACGGATGTTCAATGGAGGAAGCAATGATATGTTTTCCTTTTTGCATATGTGCCAAAGCAATGCCTTTCAGCGCCATGTTGTTGGCTTCTGAAGCCCCGGACGTAAACACGATATCATGACTTTTTAGCGAAAGCGCCGTTTTGATCTGTTTCCGCGCTTCTGAAAGCAATTGATCCGCTTCAATGCCGTGGCGGTGCAGTGACGACGGGTTGCCGAAGAAGCGCTGATTTACTTGTTCATAAATTTGTAATAATTCAGGATATGGTTTTGTTGTTGAACTATTATCAAGATAAATCATGATCTACTCCTTTAAAAATGAACGTTCTTTTTCATGACTGTATATGTTATCATATCAACTTGTAATTGAAAATTAAAAATAAATGTTTGACTTCTCTGATTTTTAAAATATAATAGTCTTTGGACTTTTGTCATATTATATCACGAAAATAAATTGACAGAAAATTTAAACAACAAACCAGGAGGTTCTTTTTAATGAAAACTTCACTATCCGCTAAGGAAACGACGGCGATTGGACTTATGCTGTTCGCCCTCTTTTTCGGAGCGGGAAATATGATTTTTCCTCCCCAGCTCGGTCAAGCTGCCGGAGAGAATGTTTGGCCGGCTATCATCGGATTCTTGCTGACAGGCGTCGGTCTTCCGCTGCTCGGCGTCATCGCGGTTGCTCTAAAAGGGAGTGCAAAAGGCCTAGCTGACAAAGCCCATCCGGTCTTCGGCACGATATTAATCGTCAGCATTTATTTGACGATCGGACCTTTGTTTGCTATTCCGAGGACAGGAAATGTTTCATACGTGATAGCGGTGGAGCCGTTTTTAGGGAAACATTCATCAAGTCTTTATCTGTTTATCTTTACCCTGATATTTTTCGGAATCACTTATTTCCTGGCTTTAAACCCAAGCAAGCTTGTTGACCGCATCGGTAAAATTTTAACACCGATATTATTGACTGTAATCGCAATATTAGTCATCAAAGCGTTTATCACCCCGATGGGCAGCATCGGCTCTGTGACAGAGGCCTATCAATCCGCACCTCTGTTTGTCGGATTTTTAGAAGGATATAAAACGATGGATGCGATCGCTTCAATCGTATTTGGAATTGTCGTTATTACCGCGATTAAAGACCGCGGCGTTACAAATCCAAAGTCAATCGCCGCTTCATGCATCAAAGCGGGGATCGTCGCTGCAGTCGGTCTCGGACTCGTTTATGTTTCTCTCGCTTATTTAGGGGCGACAAGTGTTGAAACCGTCGGTTCGCTCAACAACGGCGGCGAAATATTGTCCAAAGCTTCCGCGTATTTATTCGGCTCGCTTGGAAATGCCGTGCTCGGTATCGCGATCTTGTTCGCCTGCCTGACGACGAGCGTCGGACTCGTTTCCTCTTGCGGAGAGTATTTTTCAAAGCTGATTCCGAAGCTCTCTTACAAAGCTGTTGTCATCATCGTGACGCTTTTCAGCCTTGTGATTGCCAATTTCGGACTGACAGAAATCATCTCGTTTTCAGTTCCGATTCTGTCGGCGATTTATCCGCTTGCGATCGTCGTCGTTTTGCTCTCTTTCATTGACAAGCTGTTTGCTGAACGACGCGAAGTCTATATCGGTGCCCTTATCCCGACTGGAATTTTAAGCATCATCGACGGATTAAACGCGGCGAAAATTCCGCTGGGTCCGGTAAACGATATCTTAAAAGCGAACATCCCGCTGTTCAGCATGGGTGTCGGCTGGGTCATTCCGGCTGTTATCGGCGCGGTGATCGGTTACATTGTGACATTTTTCATCGCTTCGCCGAAAGACAAATTAAAGAAAGTCAGCTGATCTTTGAAAAACCGGCTCTGTTTTTAAACAGGGCCGGTTTTTTTATTTTTCATTGCAGCTATAGACAAAAAAACCCGACACGCCTTTTCACGTGCCGGGTTTTTGCTCTATTCAGGCTGCTTCGCGTCCGCTGCAAGCCGGGCAACTGCTCCCGGCGACGCTTTTTCGACCGCTCTGGCGGCAATGTCGTAAGCCTCTTCATACTGATATGCATAAAAACTTTTTTCTGCTTCTTTGAGCTGTTCGGAAAGAATCCGGTCCTGGCTTCTGAAGCGGTTGCCATATTGGATGATGCGTTCGATCAGCAAAACCATTTCAACCAGTTCATCCGTCTTTGTTTTCACTTCTGTGACAAGCTGTTCCGCCTCTTGAAGGCGTTCGTTCACCGCATCCATGTTCAGCGGCAGCTCATTCAGCTGTTCTGTCACTTTCTGCACAGTCGTCTGCGACTGCCGGATCTTTTCGGTTATGGCTTCCGGAATCCCTGGAACATTGCTTTTCTCCAGGCTCCGAGCCGTATCCTTGATCGTCTGCTTTAATTGCTTGAGAAGCTCTCTTGCCTGAAGCTCTTCTTTTCTCAGCATTTGCAGCATGTCCCTGTATTCGTCATGCTCCCGTTGAGCGGCTTCCATCTGCTTTTCGATATCCGCAAGCTCTTCCTTTAACAGCGAGTAGGCGACATGTTTCTGATCAAGCCTTTCTTTCACTTGTTCGAACTGCTTTTCGATCATTTCAAGGCGCTTTTCGTATGACTGCTGTTTCTCCAGTTCTCCGGTTGTCAGTCTGTAGCCTTTCTTGACGAGTTCGGTTTCAGCTTCGGTATCCTTTTTGGAGGCTTCAAGCTTTTCCAATGCAGCGGCAAGCTCAGGCACTTTCTCCAAAATTTCCTGCCCTGCTTCGACTTCATGCTCCAGCTGGTTATACAGCGTCTGGATCGTTTCATCAATCATCTGCACGATTGCGGCGGCTTCTTCTAAATCAAGTTCGTCCAAAAGCGCACCTTCAGCACGCTTCAATTCTTTCAAAAGGTTTTCGAGCTCCTTCTCCACTTGAATATGATCGAGCTTGTACCCTTTATCGATCATTTCCTGATAGCCGGCTTTCAATTTGGCGAGTTCCTGCGGAACGGTCTGCTTGCAGCTTGCAAGCAGTTTCGGCACATCGTCTATGTATGATTGAAGCTCTTCAAGCAAACGGTCTTGGGCGAGCAGCACCTTTCTGGCTTCTATATAATTTCCGCCTTCTGTTTCCTCTTCAAACTGTTTAATGCCTTCCCACACGGTATCGAGGTCGGTTTCAATTTTCTCATAGAGGTCTCCGTACAGGTGACTGTATGCCAAAAGGTTTTTCCGCACTTTTGTATACCGTTCTTTTACCTCTTCGATTTCTTTGCGGTTCTGCTCTTCGCTCGAGACAAGATCGGCGATTTCCTTTAAGATGTCTTCAATGTTGGATTCAGCCGCTGATAAAAGATTCTCAATATGCGCGAGCACCTGTTTCGATTTTTGAAAACGGTATTTGTCGGCGCAATCCTCGGCTTCAAACAGAAGCTCTTCGACTTTGGGCATATGCGAGGTGACGATTTCATCCCATTCCCGGCGCCACCTTTCAAAGAATTCCTCAGTCTGCCCCGTCATTTTCAGATGCTTGATTTTTGACATCTCTTCCACGATCGATCGGTTCATGATTTCGATTTTCCAAGCTTCTAAACGGTCGATCTCTTTATATATATTTTTTCTGAATAAGTAGCCCGTAGCGAATAAGATTAAAAATAACGCCAGTAAGCCAATGACAAACTCCATAATGAGCCCCCTTGCTGTTTATCTGTTCTGTCAGGGTATGTATTTGAAATTGTTATGTAAAAATGAAGTTAAACTATCGTTTTCATTGTTCTTATGATACCATGTAACCAACATTTTTTGAGCAGAATTTTTAATTTTTTTACATCAAAGTGACAACATCTGACTATTTTTTTACGGGGTGACATCATGCTGAAACGAGACGGTCATGTTCATTCTCCCTTTTGTCCGCACGGATCAAAAGACGAATTCAGATATTATATAGAAGAATTATGCAAAAAAGGCTTCCGATCCGTATCCTTTACCGAGCATGCGCCGCTTCCGCCTTCATTCATGGATCCGACCCCGGAGAAAGACAGCGCCATGCCGATCTCCGAGCTGGACCGCTATATTGAACGGCTGACCGAACTGAAGAAAGAGTACAAAGGACAGCTCGACGTTTTAATCGGTCTTGAAGTCGATTATATCCGCACCTTTGAACACGAAACGAAAGCTTTTCTCGATCAATACGGCACGCATCTTGACGACAGCATTCTTTCCGTTCATTTTTTGCCGGCCGGATCATCGCACATCTGCCTTGACTACGATGAAAAAGCGTTTCAGCAGCTGATCGGCTGCTACGGCAGCACAGAACAGGTCTATCTCGCCTATTATGACGAAATTTATTCTTCCATTGTATCACCGCTGGGAGCATTTAAGCCAAAACGAATCGGCCACATTACGCTGGCGAAAAAATTTGTGAAGCTGTTTCCGTATTCGATGTCAGAAAGCGTCAGAAAATCGGTCTCCTCCTGTTTGGATGAAGCCGCAAAGCGCGGATACGAACTTGACTTTAATACGTCCGGCCTCCGCAAGCCTTATGCAGGCGACGTCTATATGGAAGAATGGATGATAAAAGAAGCGGAACAAAAAAACATCCCGCTTGTCTTTGGGTCTGATGCCCACCAAGCAGAGGATGCCGGATTTGGTTACGAACATTTTGAGAGCCGCTTGGCTAAATAACGGCGGCTTGCCGACCTTCTCTGTACAACAGACTGAGAAGCCATGTTTTGACTTCCTTGTAATACGCCTGATAAAAGTACGGCTCGTGCGGCTGTACATACAGCACTTCTGAAATATATTGAGGCTGCAGATAAGGCATCATTAAAAGCGACTTCAGCTGAATCATAAAATGGGAAAGGGGAAAACGGGAAAATTCGTTGTCCTCATTTCCCTTTTCAATGATCAGGTGGAGAATGTACTTTTCTTTTGTTAAATATGTTGACATCACTTCGCGATTCAGTGTGGAATCAATCGTGACTTCGCGATAAACAAACCGAGTTAATTGACGGTGCTCATGCTGATACGATAGAATATCAAAAACCAATTGAAGAAGGCAATCCGTTGCACCTGCATCCGGAAGGCGTTCATAACCCTTTTCAAGGACTCTTAAATAGCCTTCATAAAATCGGGATATCAAATGCTCCATTAAACCGCCTTTTCCATTAAAATAATAGGAGATGTGGGCGACATTGACATTGGCTGCTCGGGCAATTTCGCGGACGGATGTTCCTGAAAAACCTTTTTGGTTGAACAGCTCCACGGCAGATTCGATGATCCTGTCCTTCGTGGTTGAAATAGCGTTTGATCCCATCTTGTTTCACCCCTTCTTACTTAAAACAATTCCACTTCAAGCGGAATTGTTCCTGTAAAAAGTGCTCGACAAATAGCATCACGGCAAGCGTGTTTTTGCCATTTCAAAGAAAAAGCGAGGGAAATTATCATGTTTCATGTCGAAAAAACAGAAGGCAGCAAAGAAAAAAAATACGAGCTTCTCCTCAAACAGATCGATGCGCTGACAGAAGGCGAACCTGATATGATCGCCAATACAGCAAACGCCTCCGCTCTTTTGTATCAATCATTGGAAGACATCAACTGGGCGGGTTTCTATTTTGCCAAAGACGGCGAGCTTGTGCTCGGTCCGTTCCAGGGACTTCCTGCATGCGTAAGAATCCCGTTCGGGAAAGGCGTCTGCGGCACCGCTTATACAAACGGCCGGGTCGAGCGCGTTGAAGATGTGAACGCGTTCCCCGGACACATTGCGTGTGATGCGGCGTCCCAATCCGAAATCGTAGTTCCGCTTGAAGTGGACGGGAACATCATCGGAGTGCTCGATATCGACAGCCCGATTAAAAACCGCTTCGATGAAACAGATGAGTATTATTTGAAAAAGTTCACAGAGATGCTTGGAGAGCGTTTAAGCGAAAAGAGCCGGTAAATCCGGCTCTTTTTTAATGTGTCATAAACCTGTTTTTCCCGTTTCGCTTTGCATTGTACAGCGCGACATCCGCCTCTTTAAAAAGGCAGGTTAAAGATTTCGGACGATCCTGAGACCAATTGGATACCCCGCACGAAATCGTCACCTTTGGATCAGTGCATTCCCTGACAAGCGTAATCAGCCTCTCAGCAAGCATTTCACCGGTGTTCAGCCCTGCTTTCGGCAAGTATACCGCAAGCTCTTCTCCTCCCCACCTTGCTGCGACGTCCTGGTCGCGGATGTTTCGCTGGATCACCCTGGCGACTTGAATGAGAATATCATCGCCTTTCTGATGGCCGTACGTATCGTTAATCTGTTTAAAATCATCGATATCAATCAATACGAGTACGCCGCTCTCATCCGCTTTCATACTGTACCCGATTTTTTCATCGAAATAGCTTCTCGAGTAAAGCTCTGTCAAACGGTCTGTTTGAACAAGATACTTCAGCCGGTCACGCAGCATCAAATTCGACACGGCGAGCGTGGAATGCCTGATCAGCGTCTGAAACAGCTTAAACATTTCAAATGAAAAAGAGCAGACGTTTTTTTTCAATACGATGACAAATCCTTTGTTTTCATTATTCTCCAGCATCGGAACGCCCATTAATGAAGCATAACCTTCATTTCCAAAAAACGAAGAACCGTTTCCGACAAATACCCCGTTTTCCTCTGAAATCTTTTCTTTAACATAGCGGATGTATAGAAGGGCCGCATCCGTCTGAAAAAAACCTGTGCTTCCCGGCAGCAGGGTTTCCTCGTCCAAATGATTTTTATAAAAAAAGCCCACCTCTTCGGCGCCAAATGAACTGATCAGCCTTTCGGACAAACTCTTCATCATATCAGGGAGGCGTTTCGTCCGGTTCAGCTGATGCGATGTTTCATTAATCAGCTCCAAATTTGAAATCATATTCTGCGACTGTTCGTAAAGCCGGGAATTTTCAAATGCTTTCCCTGCCGCATTCGAAATAATGCATATATCCGCTGCCGTATCGGCAGCCCCTGGTCCAAAAGCCTTCAAAACGCCATACGTTCCCTGCCGGCCTTTAATCGGAATGTAAACTTCCGATTCATTTTTGCTCTTCGCCTGTCCTGATAAGTATGCCTCTAAGGCGAAAGAATCGGTCGATTCGCTTTGCACATCTAACTCTATCGCAGGAAGGCTGATGTATTGGTCCTCGTCGTATGACAAGAAAAGACAATATGCCAAAAAAGGAAAAACATCCCTCAAACTTTCAACCATTGTCTTGAGCACCTGCTCCTGATCCATCAGCTCATGCAGCAGCGCCGTCTTTTCATAAATCTTTGTTTTATTGAGCTCCTCATGAAATAATGCATCAAGTTTCAGACAATGCATTAAAAACAGGCGGATGGATTCAGCAAGACGTTCTGGTACTTTATGATTCTTTTGACACAAAAGTTCTATATATTTGCTGTTTTCTTCTATTGTTATAATGATATAATAATCATTAACTCGGCTGATCTGGCCGCTTTGGCCGTTCGCTCCCTGCGGACTTGAAGAAGGACGCAATGTAAGAGATATAAACGAAAAAAATGACTCTGCTGCCGCTTTTAGCCAGGCAACAGAGTCATCGTACGAGACGGCCGGCTTTTTTAAAAGAAATTGGAACAGCTTCTGATGAAAAGACAGATATAGGTCTTCAGTTTGTTTGTTCATGGTCATCACCTTAAAAAAATCCGTTTTATGTATTTTATTTTCCTGATTATATCATAAAAAACAGGACTTTATACTTATTAATGATTCAGGCTCTTTGGGACAGTCCATGAATGGTTGACTTTGCACAGCGGACATTATATAATCTTCTTTGTGTGAAATAATGCAGCCTTTTTGTTCTGCTTCTGTGTTTCATTTTGTTCCTTATCTATTAAGGTGTATCGTGTAACTCTTTGCTGCTGGAGCGAGGATACATGAAAACAAAATGGACATGGCTGAATTGAACAGATGGGTTTTATTTTCACAAAAATAAAACCAAAGGAGGAGTCACATTATGGCTCGCTATACAGGTCCAAGCTGGAAATTATCCCGCCGTTTAGGCATCTCTTTGAGCGGTACGGGTAAAGAATTAGAAAAACGTCCTTACGCACCAGGTCCTCACGGTCCGGGACAGCGTAAAAAACTATCAGAATATGGTTTGCAATTGCAAGAAAAGCAAAAGCTTCGCCATATGTACGGTGTGAACGAACGCCAATTCCGCAACCTTTTTGACAAAGCTGCGAAAATGGCTGGTAAACACGGTGAAAACTTCATGATTCTTCTTGAAGCACGTCTTGACAACATCGTTTACCGTCTTGGCCTAGCGCGCACTCGCCGCCAAGCACGCCAATTGGTAAACCACGGTCACATTCTTGTTGACGGAAGCCGCGTTGACATTCCGTCTTACCAAGTTAAACCTGGCCAAACGATTTCACTTCGTGAAAAATCTCAAAACCTTTCTGCAGTTAAAGAAGCGGTTGAAGTGAACAACTTCGTTCCTGAATACCTGACTTTTGACGCTGAAAAGCTTGAAGGTTCACTAACTCGCCTTCCAGAGCGTTCTGAGCTTCCTGCTGAGATCAACGAAGCATTGATCGTTGAATTCTACTCTCGTTAATAGAAAATGCTCTTTGAAGAGCATTTCTCGAAACCCAAGAAACGTTGTTTTCTTGGGTTTTTTATACCTGCTGCAATACAGTGTTTTAGCTCCTGCTTTTTAGTCTCCGGGGATTTTAAGTTAAAGAAGGTATGAAAAAGTGAAGAAGCTTTTAAAAAGCCAGACCAAGGAGGAAGAAACAAACACATAAAGATCTTTTTAATGTAGAGTTACAGCTCAAAAGAGGAGTAACCGTTAACTGTCAAAAAATAAAGCTCTCCTTTTATAAGAGAGCCTTACTTAACTTATCGAGTCCACTTGCTTGAATACACTGTTTGCATTAATTCTGAATGCTTCCAATTATTATAAAGTTTAACCTTTACCCGGGTAGAGGCAGACTTTTTGGCGATATTCGAAAATGTAACGTTTAGTTTTTTACCATATTCTGCATCACCAGAAGCGGTATCAATCGTTTTCCAAGAGCCACCTGTGTAGCGTTGCAGATATAATTTGCAATATGCTGCAGTACCCCAAGTGCCAACTCTACCTAACTCAACTGTAGCATATACGTTTATATAATTTTCAGATGTATGGATATAAGACTTTGCATCCCCAATACCCGAATGATATGTAAAGCTCGTTGTTTTGCTTACAGCCTCTGCCGTCTTGCCAGTTCCCATAAAAATAAATCCAAATACCATGATACCGACAAAAGCTAATAACGTAATTTTTTTCATAAATGTACCCCTCCATTAAATATAAATATTGTAAAATAAAAGATATATATCCATCCTAAACCATCGAAACTACTATTTCAAGGGTTATATTTTGATTGTCTCCTGTACTATGATGTCCGGCTGATGTGCAGCGATTTTTTCCAGGACACCTTCACACCAAACCGTACCCCCCTTTTACAAACAGCGTTTTCTCTTTTAGTGCTTAAAGACAACGCCGCACACTTCTCCGGCAAATTTAATATCTCTCCTCTCCCATGCTTGCCTTTTGCCTTCTTGAATCGATCAAACACTGTTCTTTTGTTAGAACCTCTATATTTTGAAAACCGGCTTTTCTCACTTCCTCAGCATCTGCTTCATTTCAGACAAACAGTTTAATTTCTATCGGCAACAGATCCTAGATCTTTGGCAGCATCGTCAAAGTGATCTAAATGCAGATAAGGGACGATAACTGCGTCTGTATTCTTGGACGAGTTCGTCGGTTGGCACAGGCAGAGTGACCAAAGTGTGGTTTTGATCTTGTTTTGCTGAATCCGGAAAAGGAGGGCAAATGCCTTTCTCAGCCCAACATCAGAGCTATTAGTAATGTTTTGCCGGTTATACCTTTCCTTTTATTTACGATCAGTTTATACTATGACCGATCATCATTTAAATAGATATAATCAAGTATTTTTAGCGTTTGATTTGAAAAACATCAAGAGGATTTAGGGTAATCTGTAAATATAGGAAAATAATAGAGATGATTCAAGAACAACCGGATAACCATGAAAGAGTGATTGAAGGTATACCATAAGAGGATGAATCAAGTTAAACTCGAGTGTTTTATTCACGCTTTTTTTAATATCTATACAAAAGGCGCTTATCATAACGTCCTGTCATTCAAAACTAGAAAATCAGCGGGGACTCTCGAATGCAAGTTTCCTTCAAATCAACTGTTGGATCAATTTTTACAATTTTAAACCATCATGCAAATTATAAACTGTCGATCGTGACTCATCAAACGGACGTGTGAAGAATTTGCCGTCCGCTTTTTTATAAAAAAAGGGCCCTAAAGACCCTCTACTTCAGCCGCTTTGCTGCATTTTCCGTCTGATTCAATTGATTGTATCCGTCAGCCGACTGCTGCACCTCTTGTTTTCGTTCCGTTTCCAGCTGCTTGTTGTAATCTTCCATAAACTTTTCTTTGGCTGCAATGAACAGGTTCATGCTACATTCCTCCCTCTTCAACGATGGAAATGCTCTACCTATTACATCTATATTTTTGACATTTCCTGAATGAACATACATGAAACATACGGACACAAAAAAACCCTTGCCGTTTGGCAAGAGCTTTTTGATTATTTATAAGTCAGCAGGAAGTATTTCTTTTTACCGCGGCGAATGACGGTAAACTGTCCTTCGATGCGGTCGTCGCCGGTGAGAACTTCCGCAACATCGGTGCGGCGCTCGCCGTTAACGTATACCGCGCCGTTTGTGATATCTTCGCGCGCCTGGCGTTTAGACGGAGACAGCTTTGATTGGACGAGTATCTCAACAAGAGGCAGTTCATCCGCTTTCTCAAGTTCCAGGGAAGGAACACCTTTAAAGCCGACCTTCACTTCTTCAGCAGTCAGCTGTTTAATATCTCCGCTGAAGAGTGCTTTTGAGATGTTGACGGCCTGCTCAAACGCTTCACGGCCGTGTACAAGAACGGTCACTTCTTCGGCGAGGCGCTTTTGCGCTTCGCGTTTTTCAGGCGCCGTCTCTGCTTTTTCAGCGAGATCTTCAATTTCTTCTTTGGACAAGAAAGTGAAGTATTTCAAGTATTTCACGACATCCCTGTCGTCGGTATTGATCCAGAACTGATAAAACTCATATGCCGATGTCTTCTCTTTATCAAGCCAGATCGCGCCGCCTTCCGTTTTTCCGAACTTCGTGCCGTCTGCTTTTGTCACAAGCGGAATCGTCAATCCGAAAGCTTTTGCATTCTCTTCAGATTTGCGGATAAGCTCGAGGCCTGACGTGATATTGCCCCACTGGTCGCTTCCGCCGATCTGCAGCTTGCATTCCTGGTTTCTGTACAAATTCAAGAAATCGAGAGACTGTAGGATCATGTAGCTGAATTCAGTATAAGATATGCCCGTCTCGATTCTGGAACTTACCGTATCTTTGGCAAGCATGTAATTGATTCCGAAGTTTTTGCCGACATCGCGCAGGAAATCAATGACGTTCATTTTGCCGATCCAGTCATAGTTGTTCGCCATAATCGCCGGATTTTTTTCAGCTTCAAAATCCAGGAAACGCGAAAGCTGGTTTTTGATTTTCTGCGACCATTCGCGGACGATTTCTTCATTGTTCAGCGTGCGCTCCGCTTTCTTTCCGCTCGGATCGCCGATCAGGCCCGTCGCTCCGCCTACGAGCGCAATCGGACGATGTCCGGCCAGCTGAAAGCGGCGAAGCATTAATATCGGCAACAGGTGTCCGATATGCAGACTGTCAGCTGTCGGATCAAATCCGGAGTATAAGCTGATTTTTTCTTTATCCAGCAGTTCTCTCAAGCCTGCTTCATCGGTTTGCTGCTGAATCAGTCCCCTGAAGGACAAATCATCAAGTAAGTGTGTCATCATCATTTAGCTCCTTTTTTCCAAAAATAAAACGCCCCTTCGCAAAAACGAAGGGACGATAAAAATCGCGGTACCACCCTGCTTAAAAGAACGCATGGCCGCGCTCTTTTCACTCTCAATGATAACGGAAAAGCTTCCGTTCTTCTGCTACACAAAGCCCGGGAGGCTTTTTTCGCAAAAGCGGTTCGTGAGTGTAATTCAAACCATCCATATGTGCTGATTTTCACCGGCCATCAGCTCTCTAAGACAGGGAAGGATGCGTTTTACTGATCTCAGTCTTCACCTTTTGAATATTCGACTAAATCTTTTTTAACATAATATTTTTGCATTGTCAATGAGACATCAGTCTTCCATCGATGAGAGATCGCCTGCCGGAAGGTTCAGCTCCCAAGCTTTCAGGACGCGTCTCATGATCTTTCCGCTTCTTGTTTTCGGCAGTTTATCCTTGAATTCGATTTCCCTTGGCGCGGCGTGTGCGGCCAAACCTTGTTTCACGAACTGCCTGATTTCTTCTTTTAACGAATCTGACGGTTCATAACCGTCCCTCAAGGCGATAAATGCTTTAATAATTTCACCGCGGACGGGATCCGGTTTGCCGATGACGCCTGCTTCAGCGACAGCTTGATGCTCAACAAGCTTGCTTTCGACTTCAAACGGGCCGACGCGCTCGCCCGATGTCATGATGACATCGTCGATCCTTCCCTGGAACCAGAAGTATCCGTCTTCATCCATGTAGGCGGAATCTCCTGACACATACCAATCCCCCGGCATAAAATAGGAGCTGTATTTTTCAGGATTGTTCCAGATCGAATGCATCATCGACGGCCAGCCTTTTTTAATGGCGAGATTTCCCATTCTGTAAGTAGGCAGTTCATTTCCCTGGTGATCGACGATTGCAGCCTCTACGCCTGGAATCGGCTTGCCCATCGATCCCGGTTTAATTTCCATGCACGGGTAATTGCAGATGAGCTGCGCTCCTGTTTCGGTCATCCACCATGTATCATGAATCCGGTTGCTGAAGACTTTATGCCCCCATCTGATGACTTCAGGATTTAACGGCTCCCCTACGCTTAAAATATGCCGTAATGAGCTCAGATTATATTTGTTTACGAGATCGTCGCCAGCACCCATCAGCATCCGAAAAGCCGTTGGCGCGCTGTACCATACCGTCACTTCCATTTTTTCAATCGTTTCGTACCATGCTTCGGGACTGAATCTGCCGCCTACGACAACATTCGTTGCTCCATTCAGCCACGGACCGAAGATCCCGTAGACCGTTCCGGTAACCCAGCCAGGATCAGCCGTGCACCAATAAATGTCATCATCGTGCAGATCAAGAACCCATTTGGCTGTTTGATAATGCTGAATCATTGCTTTGTGGACGTGGAGAACCCCTTTTGGTGCGCCGGTCGAACCCGATGTATAGTGAAGCAGCATCCCGTCTTCCTGATCCATCCATTCAATCTCAAGATCAGTATCTGCTTCAGCCGCTTTCGCGTAATAATCGATGACAGACCCTTCTTCCTTTACGCCTTCTCCAACGACAATGATTGATTCAAGATCCGGAAGTTCGCCAGCCGGCACCCGTTCAAGCAATTCCGGCGTCGTCACGATAACCTTCGCTCCGCTGTTTAAAAGCCTGTCTTTGACAGCGCCTTCCATAAATGCTTCAAACAACGGCCCGACGATCGCTCCCAATTTGACAGCGCCGAGAAGAATAAAATAAAGCTCGGGTGATCTCGGCATAAAAACAAACACACGGTCTCCCTTTCCCACATTGGCATGCTGCTTTAAGACATTCCCGGCTTTATTCGTTTCATTTTTCATCTCTCTGAAGGTGTACTTTTCTTCGCGGACCGGATCTTTGTAGTAAAATGCCACTTTATTTTTCAAATTTGACTCAGCGTGGCGGTCGATCGCTTCATAAGCTGCATTGATTTTTCCCGTTTTGTGCCATGAAAAATGTTTTTCGGCATCCTTCCAGTCAAATGTCCGGTATGCTTCATCATAGTCTTTCAAGTTGTAGTTTCCCTTTTCTGCTGGCAACGCTTTCAATTCCATGCCCATCCCCCTTTGTTCGCTCATCAAAATATATTATAGTATAGATTTTTTATTTTCTCAATTTTTAAAAAATACTCTTCCATCCTATGAAAACGCTTAATATTTTGGTATGTTATGTATAAAAGACTTCAACTAAGATGTAAGGCGGTGGATACGTGGAGCATCACAAAACTTATCATGCCAAAGAATTGCAGACAGAGAAAGGCTCCGTGCTGATAGAGGGCCCTATCAGTCCCGAAAAACTCGCACAATATGAATTTCACAACGAGCTTACAGCCTTTCGCCCATCTCAAAAACAACATGAAGCATTAATCGAAATCGCAGGGCTTCCCGAAGGACGGATCATCATCGCCCGTTTCCGGCAAACCATTGTCGGCTATGTGACATATGTTTATCCAGACCCGCTTGAAAGATGGTCTGAAGGAAACATGGAAAATTTAATTGAGCTTGGAGCCATCGAAGTCATTCCGGCGTTCAGGGGTCACTCTGTCGGGAAGACGCTGCTTGCGGTCAGCATGATGGATCCGCAGATGGAAAAATATATCATCATCACGACTGAATATTACTGGCATTGGGATCTAAAGGGGACTAATAAAGATGTTTGGGAATACAGAAAGATGATGGAGAAAATGATGAATGCCGGAGGGCTTGTCTGGTTTGCGACAGACGATCCGGAAATCAGCTCCCATCCCGCCAACTGTTTAATGGCCCGCATCGGAAAAGAGGTCAGTCAGGAGTCGATCGAGCGTTTTGACAGACTCAGATTCCACAATCGTTTTATGTATTAAGGGAGCAAAGGGGACCTGAATATGATTGTTGAAAAAATCATGAAACGGGATGTTGTGACACTTTCCAGAACGGATACGATTGAAGAAGCGATCAAACGCATGCGAACATTTCATATTAAACACCTTCCCGTCATCAATGAACGGGGAACGGTCATAGGCATCGTCACGGACAGGGACGTCAAAACAGCAAGTCCGAGTATTTTTGCCCAAAACAGATCTGACGAAGATTTAAAAAAGCCGGTGGAACTGATTATGTCAAAAGAAGTGATCACCGGTCACCCGCTTGATTTTGCCGAAGAAATATCAGCTATTTTTTTCGAACACGAAATCGGCTGCCTCCCGATCGTAAAAAACGGGAAGCTTGTCGGCATTGTGACAAAATCCGATTTGCTGCATACGTTCGTCCAGCTGACAGGAGCCCATTTTCCAGGCTCCCAAATCGAAATCAAAACCGATCATATCGCCCGTAGCCTCGCTGATATCAGCGCCATTTTCAGCAGGCGCCAAATCGCCATATTGAGCGTGCTCGTATATCCCGGTGATGAAGATGATTCGAAAATACTCGTGTTTCGCGTTCAAACAATGAATCCCGCCTCTATCATCAAAGACGTGAAGTCCAAAGGGTATCAGGTTCTTTGGCCGGCTGTTCAAAGGGATTTGCCATGAAGGACAGCGTATTTATTTTTTCTCCCTCTTACCAAACCTATCAATTTCATCAAGATCACCCGTTTAATCAGCTGCGAGTCTATGTAACATACGATCTTTTGAATACGGTCGGCGCATTTGAACCTGGAGAAACGATTGCTCCGCGCATAGCGACAGAAGCCGAGCTCGCCCTTGTTCACACAGGCGATTATATCAAGGCCGTCCAGCTTGCAGGGGCGGGAAAACTCCCGGCAGCCGAAAGCGAAAACTACGGGCTTGGAACAGAAGATACCCCTGTCTTTGCCGGGATGCACGAAGCCGCCTCCCTTTTGGTGGGCGGAACACTGACAGCTGCAGACTATGTCATGACGGGCAAAGCAAGACACGCCCTCAATCTCGGAGGCGGGCTTCACCACGGATTCAGAGGAAGAGCTTCAGGATTTTGCGTCTATAACGACAGTTCAGTTGTGATACAATATTTGCAGAAAAAATATCATGCGAAGGTTTTATATATTGATACGGACGCCCATCACGGCGACGGGGTGCAGTTTACGTTCTATGATGATCCTTCCGTGTGTACCGTCTCGATTCATGAAACCGGCCGCTACCTTTTCCCGGGAACGGGGCAAGTACAGGAAAGAGGTCATGGCGAAGGCTACGGCTACGCTTTTAATATCCCGCTCGATGCCTTCACAGAAGATGAGTCTTTTCTTGAATCCTACCGGACGGCTGTTTCTGAAATAGCCGAGTTTTTCAAACCGGACGTTATTTTGTCGCAAAACGGAGCTGACGCGCATTACTACGATCCGCTGACACACTTGTGCACGACGATGAAGATTTACGAAGAGATTCCAAAGCTCGCTCACGAACTTGCACACACCTATTGCAACGGAAGATGGATCGCTGTCGGCGGAGGCGGGTACGACATTTGGCGCGTCGTACCGAGGGCATGGGCAAGAATCTGGCTTGAAATGAAAGGAATGAAACCTGAGGATAAGATGCCTGAAAAATGGCTGAAAAAGTGGGGGAAGCAGGCATCTGTCCGACTTCCTGCCAGCTGGTCCGACCCGGCAGATTTGTATCCTTCGATTCCAAGAAAATCCGAAATAACGGAAAAAAACGCCCAAACCGTTGCCAAAGCTCTTTATCCGATTCGCTCTGCCAAGCGCGCCACTTAATGCGAAAAATCCCGGCGTACAGAAAAGGCCTTGCTTTTATGCAAGACCTTGCTTTCTTCTCATTTATTTTTTTGCGATGACAATTTCAACGCGCCTGTTTTCCTTCATATGGCTCTCTGTGCGGTTGTCCTTGACCGGTTTTGTATCGGCATAACCGATGGCAAGAAAACGTGAAGAGTCGAGCTTTTCTTTCGACGTAAAGTAGCCGATCACAGTGCTCGCCCTTGCCGCAGAAAGCTCCCAATTGGATGGAAAACGGTAAGTCGAAATCGGGCGGCTGTCCGTATGCCCCTCCACACGGATCGGGTTGGACACTGATTTGAGAAGGACGGCGATTTTATGCAAAAGCGGGTGAGCCTGGTCTTTCAGATCCGCTTTTCCCGAATCAAACAAAACCGCTTCCTGAAGGACGAGGATGATGCCCCGTTCATCACGCTTGGCCGCTATCAAACTTGACAGTTCATTTTTTTCAATATAGTCGTTGATTTTCTTTAATAAATCTTCTTGGCTTTTAGCCGTTTTTTCAGCCTTCTGATCGTCCGCGTTTTCTTTTTTCAGCTCTGCGGCGGATTTGCCGTCGGCCCTGTCTTGAAATGAACCGACTGCTGCTTTAAATTTGTTTAAATCGATTTGCGACATCGAAAACAGTAAAATAAAGAACACGAGGATGAGCGTAATCAAATCCGAAAACGTGATGATCCAGTTTGACGATTTGCGACCCTGCTCGCGCTTTCTTCGTTCATGTCTAAGCTTCATGAGCCCTGTCCTTTTGTTTTATATGATCCGCCCGCTTTTTTGCCCATTCTTCTTTTGAACTGAAAACGACAAGCTGGCTTTCCAGATTTCGCGGATTTCTTCCCGACTGGATGCCGATGATGCCTTCGATCATGACCTGCTTCTTAAAGATTTCATTCTCCGTCTTTTCTTCAAGCTTTGCGGCGATCGGTATAAACAGCATGTTGGCTAAAAGGGATCCGTAAAGCGTCGTCAAAAGGGCGATCGCCATATTCGGACCGAGCGTTTCCGGCTTGTTCAGGTTTTTGAGCATCATGACGAGTCCGACAAGGGTTCCGATCATTCCCCATGCAGGGGCAAATTCCCCCGCTTTTTCAAAGATTCTTCTTCCCTTTCTGTGCCTTTCTTCCATCGCGGCGATTTCCGAGTTCATCACATTGCGGATCGTCTCCTCGTCCCATCCGTCGATGGCAAGAAGCAGACCTTTTTTCAAAAACGGGTCTTTCATTTCATTGATATTGGCGTCCAATGATAAAATTCCTTGTTTGCGCGCCTGTTCAGACAGGCTGACAAAGGTTTTGACCAAGTCGCGTACATCGTCTTCTTCCGAAATAAAGACCTGCTTCAGCACAGCCGGCGCTCTTTTTAAATCTTTCGGGGAAAAGCTGATGAAAACAGCTGCACACAATCCGCCCGTCACGATAAAGAAAGACGTCAAATCGATAAATGAATAAAAACCGGAAAGCCCCGCTCCAGAGACAACGCCGATTACTAAAATGAAAATACCCAAAATCAAACCGACCGGTGTCAGATAATCAAATCGTTTCATTTTTTCATAATCTCTCCAGCTCATGGAAAAGAAAGCAAGCAATTCACGAAAAAAGCTGTGAACACTTGCTTTCTTTCTCGTTTATTTAATCATGATCATTTTGTTGATTGTCTGAGTTCAATGCGATGCGGCAGCTGGACAATATGCTCTTCGACTTCCTCTTTGTTCATCAGCTTTGTCAGAAGTCTCATCGCTACGGCACCGATATCATACGTCGGCTGGACGACAGTCGACAGCTGCGGCCGAACCATTAATGAAAGCCTTGTATTGTCAAAGCCGATCACTTCAAGGTCATCCGGAATAGCCAGTCCTTTATCCTGTGCTGCGTGAATAACGCCGAGTGCCATTTCGTCTGTCGCTGACAGGACGGCCGTCGGTTTTTCATCCAGCTTCATTAGCGCCTCCAGCGCTTCCATTCCTGAATCGTACGTATAATCGCCTTCTGCGACATACTCTTCTTTAAATGTCAGCCCCTTATCCTCAAGCGCTCTTTTAAAGCCTTGAAGTTTTTTCGCTTGATTGACCGGCTCAGTCATAGGTCCTGATACAAACGCAAGGCGCTTATGGCCTTTTTCAATCAGCATGGTAGCCGCATCATAAATCGCCTGTTCATAATCGATCGCAACCGACGGCGTTTCCCCTTTTTCTTCAACAGATGCCGCAAGCACGATCGGAACTGGTGACCGCTTAAACTCCTCCACATGCTCTTCAGTGACATTTCCGCTCATAAAGACGATACCGTCAACTTGTTTTCCCAGCATCGTATTCAAAAGATGAAGTTCTTTGTCCATATTCTGGTCGGAGTTGCTCAAAATAATATTGTACTTGTACATCGTTGCGATATCTTCGATTCCCCTCGCCAGCTCTGAATAAAAAATGCTGGAAATATCGGGAATGATCACGCCGACAGTCGTCGTCTTTTTGCTTGCAAGGCCCCTTGCCACGGCATTTGGACGATAGCCAAGACGCTCGATGGCTTCAAGCACCTTCTTTCTCGTCGTCGGCTTGACGTTCGGATTTCCGTTCACAACCCTGGAAACGGTTGCCATACTTACATTTGCTTCGCGTGCTACATCATATATTGTCACATTACTCATTTTTACCACTCCTTCAACTGGGTACACTTTTCTTTTCCTATAGCATAAACATTTTCATGTAGAGAAATGTCAAAATGTAAAACTTTATGTAAAATAAACAGAACTCAAGTTTACATTATTTTTCATAACCTGCCAAAACAAAAGGGGCTCTCTGAAATTATACACGGTTTTACCTAATATGAAAACGTTCCCTTTATTTTTATAATTAATTTAAATAAGAATAAACAGCTTTTTAATTAAAAATAAGACATTTTTTCGACAATTTTTGATGACAACTAAAAAAAGGACCGCTCGAAAGCGGTCCATAAACGAATCTTATGCTTTTACTTGAACGAGCGGCTTCAGTTCATTTAACCATTTTTCAAATGTCGGGATATCCATTTGCTGAGCAGAGTCGGAAAGCGCGACAGAAGGATCAGGGTGAACTTCGGCCATGACGCCGTCAGCTCCGATCGCAAGCGCTGCTTTTGCTGTCGGAAGCAGCAAGTCGCGGCGTCCGGTAGAATGAGTGACATCCACGAATACAGGAAGGTGAGTTTCCTGCTTCAGGATCGGCACAGCTGAAATATCAAGCGTATTTCTAGTCGCTGTCTCATACGTTCTGATTCCGCGTTCGCAAAGGATGATTTGATCATTGCCCTGTGACATGATGTACTCCGCTGCATTGATGAATTCCTTTAGCGTTGCGGCAAGTCCGCGCTTCAGCAGAACCGGCTTCTTCACTGAACCGGCGGCTTTTAAGAGCTCGAAGTTTTGCATGTTGCGGGCGCCGATTTGGATAACATCAATGTAATCAATGGCTTCTTCAATATGCTGCGGATTCACGATCTCACTGATGACGGCAAGATCATACTCATCAGCAACACGCTTTAAGATTTGCAGGCCTTCAACACCGAGGCCTTGGAAGTCGTACGGGCTTGTACGGGGTTTGAAGGCTCCGCCGCGAAGCAGTTTCAAGCCTTGCTTTTTAGCTGCGGCTGCAACTTCGGCTACTTGCTCATAGCTTTCAACTGCACACGGACCGACGATAAATCTTTGTTCTCCGTCGCCGATCTTTTCGCCTTTCAAATCAACGATCGTATTTTCAGGCTTTTTCTTGCGGGAAACGAGCAGTGCTTTGCTGTGATCGTCTTCCTGAAGCTCAAGTCCAGCTTTGAAAATCTCTTTGAAAATATGCTGGATCGTCGAGTTTTCAAACGGTCCGTCATTATTTTCAATAATTTCGTTCAGCATCGCTCTTTCTCTGACTGGATCGTAGCGGTTGATGCCTTGCGCTTCCTTCGCTTTTCCAATCTCCTGAACGATTCTTCCTCGCTCATTAATCAGCTTTAATATTTGCAAGTTTAATTCATTCGCCTGCTGCCTCAGCAAATCAAGTTCAGTGTTGCTCATGTTATCCATCCTTTCTTTTTAACTTCACCCTCTATGAGAATAAGAATGATTCAATTGATTAGGGTTTATTATAAACAATGTTTCTTAAAATGTCACGAAAAAATTCTTTATTACCAAAACGCTTTTAAGCGATAAAGCATTATATGCAGTTTATCCCTTGCTGTGCGGGTGTTTGTCGGAAGAATAAAAAAAAAGAATCTTGTTTGATTCTTTAACTTGATAACCTGTATATTCTCTGTATTGCGGTTTCGACGCTAAAAACCCTGTCATTCAAGGCAGCCGCCTTATCATCGGCATGTTCGACAATGTTCTCCGTAAATTGTCCGATGTTCTCGATGATCGTTTTCGGGAGCCTCTCCTGTCCTCTTTTCAGTTCATCTATATCTGTTTCAAGCCGATTCAGCCGCTTGTCCATTGCGTTTAAGCGGTTTTCTACTTTGTTTAAGCGCCCGTCTATTTCTTTGAAGCGCTTGTCGATTGCGTTAAAACGCTTATCTACTCCAACGAAGCGTGCGTCCACTTCATCGAAGCGCTTGTCGATCTCAACGAAGCGTGCGTCCACTTCATCGAAGCGCTTGTCGATCTCAACGAAGCGTGCGTCCACTTCATCGAAGCGCTTGTCGATCTCAGCGAAGCGTGCATCCACTTCATCGAAGCGCTTGTCGATCTCAGCGAAGCGTGCATCCACTTCATCGAAGCGCTTGTCGACCTCAACGAAGCGTGCGTCGATTTTGTCTAAGCGCTTGTCGATTCCATCAAGACGCTGATTGATCGGACTCAATTCTTCTTTTAGAACGGATTGAAGCATGTCCTTTAATTCAGTGTTCAACTCATCACCTCCTGTTTTATTAATTATAACGTACAACCATGGATCAAACGATACATTTTCCTAAAAAGGCATTTCCATGAGGCAAAAGCATCATAACAACATAGAAAACGGCCAAAACGCTATACGTCTTGGCCGTTTTTACCTGCGGATTATCTGCTGTTTTCCGCAAGTGCTTGAGCTGTAATTTGCGAATGGGAGGCGTGCCATTTCACGTTCCCGTTTGTAAAAATGAAGGCTTGAGGACTTTCGTGTTTAATTCCGTACTGCTCAGCGATATAGTTTGACAGCGGTCGGCTTTCCTGCACTTTTAAATAATAAGCCGGTATGTCTTCATGCTGATTGGCGAATGATTCAAATTCTTCAAACGCGCGCCTGCTGATCGGGCATGTCACACTATGTTTCAAAAAGATAAATGTATCGTTGTTTTCTGCAAGCTTTTTAAATTCATCCTCTGTTTGAATGAGCTGTTTCGACACGGTGATCTCCCTTTCCTCCATTATTTCTGGACGGTATCCGCTGTTTCCCTTGCTTCATCTTCTATTTCATTTTTGGCTTCTTCAGCCTGTTCTTCGATTTTAGTCGATGCTTCTTCCTTTAGTTCATCAGCTTTTTCAGCACCTTTGTTTCGCAAGTCTTTGACTTTATCCATGATCTGTGAAGACTGGTCGGCAACAAGCTGTGAAATCGAAGATGTCTTCTCTTTGGCGATGCTGACGTACTCAGAACCTCTCTCCCTCGCTTCGCTTGTGAGCTTTCCGGTCTTATCTTTTAAAACGACAGCCTGATTTCCGAGGTCATCGCGAAGCTCTTTCCCTGACTTCGGTGCTAAAAATAAAGCTGCGGCTGCCCCGATGATTCCGCCTACAAACGTGCCGATTAAAAAATCTTTAGTATTCATTCCATCTTTACTCATAAATTATTCCTCCTTCATCTTCTTTTGTTTCCATCTATTCCAAATTTCCAAAGCTGCATTGCTCCAGCTGACAACTTGAGAAATTTTTTCACGGTTTTGCTCTGCGGCTGATGTGACGGACTCTGAAACCTGCTGAATGGAGCTGTTAAACTGCCTGACCGATGTGCCGACTTCCTGAACGGCATCCACGACCGTATTCAGCTTCAAAGATTTTTCCTGAATATCATCAGCGAGCCGGTTCGTCTTATTCAGGAGCTCCGTTGTTTCAGCTGTGATGCCTTTCATTTGTCCTTCAACACCTTCCAGCGTTGCGGCAACATGATTGAGTGTGACTTGAAGCGATTTTAATGTTTTTGATAAATAGATAACCAGAATAAGAAAGCTGACAGCAATGAGTGCGGCGCTTAAATATAGAATAATAATCATCTTATCCTCCTCGAGCTAAGGTCTTACAATTGATGTATACCCAATTGTTTAAATCGTAAACCTTTATATTTACTTTTTCTACACGCACGAGAGAATTCCTTTAACAGAAACTCCCGGCTCCATATGTACAAAAAAGCAGCGGATTGACTCACACTGCCTTTTTCTCATTATGCTAATACATTTTCATATGCTTTTAAATACTTTTGAATGTCACCTGCGCCCATGAAAATTAACACTGCATTTTCATGCTCCTTTAAAATCGATGTGTCATTTTCATCGATCAGCTTCGCCTGCGGGATTTTCTCCTGCAAATCGCCGATCGTCAGCTTTCCTGCATTTTCCCGGGCAGATCCGAATATATCGCAAAGATATACGTAATCGGCTTTCTTGAGGCTTTCGGCAAACTCATTCAGGAACGACTGCGTACGCGTAAATGTATGCGGTTGAAATACTGCGACAATGTCCCGTTCCGGATACTTCTGTCTGGCTGCTTCAATCGTCACCGTGATTTCAGTCGGATGATGGGCATAATCGTCAATCAACACTTGGCTGCCGGCATGTTTTTCGTTAAATCTGCGTTTAACGCCGCCAAAGGTTTGCAATCCTTCTTTAATGATATCGACATCGACCTGTTCATAATGGCAGAGTGCAATAACGGCCAAAGCGTTCAGAACGTTATGGCTGCCGTATGCCGGTATATAGAAGGTATCGTAGAATGTGTTCCTGACGAAAACATCGAACGTTGTGCCCTCGGTATTTTTGATGACATTTCTCGCCTGAAAATCGTTTTCCTCGGCAAAGCCGTAGTATACGACTGGAACGTTCGCATGGATTTTCATCAAATATTCGTCGTCGCCGCATGCGATAATTCCCTTGTTCACCTGTAATGCCATCGTTTGAAATGCGTCAAATACATCATCGATATTCGCGAAATAATCGGGATGATCAAAATCAATATTTGTCATGATCGCATAATCAGGCTGATAGCTCAGAAAATGCCTTCTGTATTCACAGGCTTCAAGCACAAAGTACTCGCTGTTTTCGCAGCCTTTTCCAGTCCCGTCTCCAATCAGATAAGATGTCGGTTTTGCTTTCTGGATGACATGGGATAAAAGACCCGTCGTTGACGTTTTGCCATGTGCCCCTGTCACGGCAATACTCGTAAATTTCTTCAGATAGTCACCGAGGAATTTATGATACCGCACGACTTGCAGGCCTTCGGCTCGCGCTTTTTCAATTTCAGGATGGGTGTCGGGAAAAGCATTTCCGGCAATAACAATCATTCCCGGCTTGATATTTTCCGGATCAAACGGATATATCGGGATATTTCTCTCCTCTAAAGCGGTTTGTGTAAAAATGTACTTTTCGATATCCGATCCTTGGACATTATATCCATTATCATGGAGAATTTGGGCAAGCGGACTCATACCTGTCCCTTTTATTCCGACAAAATGATAAACAGTCATAATTGTACCTCCAACAAACGTCTATCTGCTTCCCAGTATATGACGCTTATTTCAATTTGCAACCTAAGCTCGGCCGCATCGTTTTCTTCAAAGTCATCATTATATTCAGTATCAGACATTTTCAAGAGTGAATAAACCTCCTGCGTAAAGGATTTTTTTGAACCCTTTCACGGAAGTGCTCTTAAAAACGGATTAAAACGCCGCTGCCGGCGCTTTAATATGCGGCGCTCTAAAAAAAACACGCCCATCTGCTATCATACCATGTTTAGCCGAAAAGTGAACTACTTTCTATTAACTGTTCCAGCTCGGCCTTTGTAATCAGGACTTCTCTCGGCTTACTTCCTTTCGCCTCAGAAATCATGCCTTCCCTTTCCATCATATCGATTAATCTGGCAGCTCTGTTATAGCCGATGCGAAAGCGCCGCTGCAGGCTTGAAGTGCTGGCGCTGTTTTGTTCCACGGCAAATTCGCACGCTTCCAGAAACAGTTCATCCTGATCAAATCCGGCCGGATTTTGTCTGACCAATTGTTCTTGTTCAAATAAATAGTTCGGCTCCTGCTGCCGTCTGACATGTGAAACGACACGGTCAATCTCCCGGTCGGAAACAAAGTTACCCTGCAGGCGGACCGGTTTGCCTGAACCGTTCTCCAGGAACAGCATATCCCCTTTTCCAAGCAGCTTTTCAGCTCCCGCCATATCGATAATCGTTCTTGAATCGACGGCGCTTGATACAGAAAATGCTATTCTTGTTGGTATATTGGCTTTAATCAAGCCGGTAATGACATCAACTGAAGGCCGCTGCGTCGCGATCAGAAGATGGATGCCGCACGCTCTTGCTTTTTGTGCGATTCGGCAGATGCTTTCTTCCACTTCATTCGGAGCGACCATCATTAAGTCGGCAAGTTCATCAATCACGACGACAAGATAAGGAAGTTTTTCACCCATGTTCTGTTCCCGGACTTTTTCATTAAATCGTTCAATTTCCCGAACACCGGAATGGGCAAATAATTCATAGCGCCGCTCCATTTCTTCGACAACCCATTTTAATGCAGCAGTTGCCGCTTTGGCATCTGTGATGACAGGACTGACGAGATGAGGAATTTTATTATACGGAGCAAGCTCCACCATCTTAGGATCGATAAGCAGAAGCTTGACATCCCTCGGCGCCGATTTGAACAGCAGACTGACTAAGATCGTGTTGATGCATACGCTTTTCCCTGATCCCGTAGCCCCGGCAATCAACCCGTGGGGCATTTTTTTCAGATCTGCCACGACGGGCTTTCCGGAAATGTCGAGTCCGAGGGCTGCGGTCAGAGGGGACAGATTCGTTCTGAATTCCGAACTTCTGATCATTTCGCGCAAATAAACCATTTTACTATGCAGATTCGGCACTTCAATTCCGATCGTATTTTTTCCCGGAATCGGCGCTTCGATCCGAATATCTTTCGCTGACAGGCTGAGTTTAATATCATCTGACAGATTTGTAATTTTGTTGACTTTCACTCCGGGTTCAGGATGCACCTCAAATCTTGTCACAGAAGGCCCCTGGGTGACATGAACGACATTTGCTTTGACATTGAAGTTCTCAAGCGTGACGTCCAACAGCTCGCGCTGCTCGTGTATCCAGGCCTGATCATCCTGCTTTTGCGCCGGAGGCACATCAAGCAAAGACATATTCGGGAACTGATATCCTTGAGGCGCTTTTTCTTTTTGTTTATCTGATGAAAGCATCATGACATTAAACGGAACAGAGCCTTTCTTCGATCCCGGAGCAGCTCCTGTTTCCCGTTTCCGCGGAGCCTCAGGCCGCCCCTCAACTGTCCCTGTACTCTCCCGGTCCTGTTCGCTGTTTTCGGGTTCACCAGCGCTTGACGCTGTCTCTTCCGGTTCCGGTGAAAATGATGCATGCTCATGTCTCCAGCCAGCCTGGCTGCTTCCGCTTGTTTCTTCACGAGCGTCAGCCGGCGTGTTGGAATCTGTCCGGTTTTTGTTATCGGAAGGACCATCGCTCTGGTCGGATACTTCAGAACTGCGGCCAGTGTACTGCTTTTCTGGAATTGAAGCTTCCGGGTCAGGCAGCATTTCGTCCGAGCCGTTAGTCTCCCCATGTTCTTCTACGATGGTTTCTGCATCCTCTGCAGTTTCCTTCTCTTCTCCGGTTTCCTCGATCTGATCCAAAAGCTTTTCGATTTGTTCCGGCGTTTGCTCGACGGGAATTGCTTCTTCTTCCGTTATGTTCCATGATGCGGTGGCTGTCTCTTCTTCAGCTTCATACCGCAGCGCTTTCTCTTCGGCAAGCCCGCCGCCTTCTGTCATTCGCTCTCGGCGGATTTCCGTTTCTTCCGGAGTATGTGTTGAGACAGGGGTTTCCGTTCGTTCGGATTCATGCCGCAGCGCTTTCTCTTCGGCGAGCCCAGAGTCTTCTGTCATTCGCTCTTGGCGGATTTCCGTTTCTTCCGGAGTACGTGTTGAGACAGGGGTTTCCGTTCGTTCGGATTCATGCCGCAGCACTTTTTCTTCAGCGGCTTCGCCACCTTCTGTGATTTGCTCTCGGCGGAAATCCGTTTCCTCCGACATATGCGGGACATCTTCAAATTCGGCTCGCCATGTCGGATTGCGACTCTCGCTTTTAGTCAGCGGACGGCCGTTCTTTTCAGTTTGCAAGGAAGGTTCTTCTCGTACCGGCTGCTTATTTCCGGCAACCTTCTGCTCTTTTTCAATTTCTTCGTTAAACAGCGTGACACGCGCTTCCATTTGTTTGTTTGCACGATATGTATAATTTTCCGGTTTGGCTCTTTTCTGTTCATGAAAGCCGTAAACCGGTGACGGGATGACGGACGGCCTAAAGGGTTTTTTCGCCGCTTTCTCTTCATGATGATAGGAATTTCCGGGTTTCGGCTGAGAAGCTGTGTGCCGGCCTGCCGGGCGGCGGGTCCTTTGTTCGCGGCTGTCATCCTTTTCCCGCGGCCGCGAGTTTTGATCAGGTATAACCGGGAAGCGGAATTTCCCTTTTGGATATTCATATACGACTTTTGCGTCGGAAATTTGCGGCATTTCTTCTTCTTTCTCTATAAATGAATCCGCCTCAAACTCTTCTATGTGCTTTTTTTGTTTTTCATTATCTTCATCATCGCCTAAAAACAGGCTGAACATTTTATTAAACCAGCTCATGAATCATCACTCTCTAACTCCCTTAAATTTTTCGGGGACGGTTTTAAGTATACCACTGCTTCCCCACCCAGAAAAGGACAAGTCCTTCTCATGTGTCCGCCCTCCGAATAAAAAAGCCGCCAAGTTTGTCTACCCAGCGGCTTCTTTTTTACATCTATTCGAAAGTTTTGTTCATTTTATGCCGTTAAAATGTAAAAGCTTCTCCTGCTTTACGGCTGTCATCAAGGACAAGAATGCCTTTTTCCTTCGGCGCGTCTGGGAGGTTCAGTTCCTTGGCAGAACAAATCATACCGCTTGACGCCACTCCGCGAAGTTCCGCATCTTTAATAATCATACCGCTCGGCATCACGGCTCCAACTTTGGCTACGACGACTTTTTGGCCGGCTTCAACATTAGGAGCTCCGCAGACGATTTGCAGCGTCTCGCTCCCTACATTCACTTTGCAGACACTCAGTTTATCGGCATTCGGATGCTTTTCTTTTTCTTCGACATATCCGACTACAAACTTCGGAGAAAGATCGACGGTCAGCTCATCTTTCAAACCGTTGCGGACCAGAATTTCATTCACATCCTGGACAAAGGATTCGGAAAGCGCAACAGCTCCGCTTTCCTCAATGCTCACATATGAGGAGACATTAAAAATGTTATAGCCAGCTGTTTCCTTTGTGTCTTTATGAAAAATTTTCACGACGTCTCCGCAGCGCTCAAAAGCGATCTCTTCGCGCGGAATATCGTTCAATGAGATGAGCAGCGTATCGCCTACGCCTTCTGGATTATAAAATGCGTTCATGAGAAAAATTCCTTTCTATCATTTCTTTTTAGGGCGGTTTTTAGCCAGAATAAAGATCGGTTCAAGCTTTCCATCCTCATAAAGGAAAGAAAGCGCAGTGATCGGCACTGTTCCGTTTGCAAAAAAGCTCATCGACATTTGCCCGAGAATATCGTATCCGGCATTGTTGCGGATGTCGGCAATAATCAGCACATCCTGGTGCGGGATTGACACCGCCAGTGTCCCTTCCGCGCTTTTCTCATACTCTGCGAGAATCGATTCGTTCAACACCCTGCTGGCGTCATAGCCGTCATTTGCTCTGAAAAAGTAGAAGTGATTGCCGGCGACTGCGTCTTCTTTGACAACGGTTTGGAGCGAGCGAAGGTTAAAGGAAGCCGTTTCCCGAATCCTTTCCTTTGTCCAGCCCTCTTTTTCCAGCATTTTTTCGTCGATCAGCCGGTATGTGTTTCCAAGGTCGAGCGCGTAGTATATTCGTGTTTCAGCCGTGTGGCCGTCAAAAATCAAGGGAACGCCTGCGCTGGATTTCTCGGGAAAGGAAGTCGAGCGGATGACGGGATAGATGAGACTTTCCCGCCCTTCCATTTCCTGCGACTGGCCTTTCATGGCATTGAGTGCTTCCTCAGTATAATAGACGACTTCGTCAATCGCATCATCTTTTTTCTGCTCCCATTTGGCGATGATCCCCGGGAGTTCGAGTGTAATGCCTTTTCCTGTATTTTTATCCTCGATTCTCAAGGTGTCTTTTTCCCTATCGAAATGAAAGGACCAGTTGTCATTTTGCAAACGTTTTTTTAATATATCGGAAAGTTTCCTTGACGTCATTTTCATAGAGGAACTCTCCTTTCGGCTACTTATTCAGGGAATCTGTCAAAAATTGCTCGATTTCCTCTTTCGTTTTTCGGTCTTTGCTGACAAAGCGGCTGATTTCGTTTCCTTCTTTAAATACGAGGAAGCTCGGGATTCCGAAAATGTCCCACTCCGCGCACGTATCAATAAATTTGTCACGGTCAACATAATAGAATGTAAATTCCGGATAGTTCGCCTCAAGCTCGGGCAAAAACGGTTCTACAAAACGGCAGTCCGGGCACCAGTCAGCCGAAAACATCAACAAGGATAAATCGTCTTTCACAACTTTTTGCAGTTCTTCATTCGTCTCGATCGTTTTCATCACTCAACGCCTCCAATATATGTTCTTATCATCCATTCGGATCATACCAGACAACCGGCTCCATATCCAGCCTTTTGCTGTCCACCTGCTTTTTTAAAAGATGGACGATTCTTTATGTATCTTACCCGTTTTAAAAAGGGAAAATCTTAACGATCCGATCCTCTTTCATATCATAAGCATAATTTTTTTGCTTTATCAAGCCATTCTCGTTTAACATGGTAAGTAATAGGGTAAAAATATCCGTTAAGGCGCCTTGCGCCGTGATCCCATGACAGTCAGGAGGAGCATGTATGGAATTTATCGTTTATCTTGCCGGAGAAATACATAGCAATTGGCGTGAAGAAGTGAAGGAAAAAGCAAAATCGCTCAAGCTGCCGATCACGTTTGTCGGACCGATGGAAAATCACGACCGCTCCGACAACATCGGTGAAGAAATTATGGGCAAGCAGGCTGATTCGATCGCGAAAGATGATGCAGCCTCGGATTTGAATAATTTTCGAACTTCCGTTTTAATGAACAAAGCGGATGTGGTCATCGCTCTTTTCGGGGAAAAATACAAGCAATGGAACACGGCGATGGATGCTTCATACGCGATTGCCAAAGGCAAGCCGCTGATCATCATCCGTCCTGAGTCACTCCATCATCCGTTAAAAGAACTGTCAAACAAAGCGAACATTACCGTAGAAACTGTCAATCAGGCGATTAAATCGTTGTCGTACGTATTTGAAAGCCGGTAGCTGTATCATCAAAAAGAGACCCTGTGCGTAAAGCGGCACAGGGTCTCTTTGTTCAATCATTTCGCAAAATCGATTGTACGGCAGAACTGTCGCAAGCTTTGACAAGCTTGAGCAGCAATTCTTTTGCAGCAAGGTAGTCATCAACGTGGATAATGGAAGCAGATGTATGGATATATCTTGAACAAATGCCGATCACGGCCGAAGGAACGCCTTCATTTGAGATGTGAACACGACCGGCATCGGTTCCTCCAGGGGAAACAAAATATTGATACGGGATGTCATGAGTCTCTGCCGTATCCAGCACAAAATTTCTCATTTCGCTGTGCGTCACCATCGTCCGGTCGAAAATCCTTAACAACACCCCTTTGCCGAGCTGGCCAAATTGATTTTTGTCGCCGCTCGCATCGTTTGCCGGACTTGCGTCAAGCGCGAAAAACAAGTCAGGCTGTATCATATTGGCCGCAGTTTGCGCACCTCTTGTGCCGAGCTCTTCCTGAACGGTCGCGCCTGAGTAAAGCGTGTTCGGAAGTTCTGCTCCTTGCAGTTCTTTCAGCAACTCAATGCTGAGTCCGCAGCCGTAGCGGTTATCCCATGCTTTCGCCATGATCTTCTTTTCATTTGCCATCGGGGTAAACGGACAGATCGGCACGATTTGCTGGCCTGGTTTGACACCGATGCGTTCGGCATCTTCCCTGTCATCCGCACCAATATCAATCATCATGTTTTTGATATCCATTGGACGTCTCCTCTGCTCATCTGTTAAAAGATGAGGAGGCGTGCTCGCGATGACGCCGGGGATCGGCCCGTTGTCCGTATGGATTTCCACCCGCTGAGCCAATAAAACCTGGCTCCACCAGCCGCCCAGTGTTTGAAACCGAAGCAGTCCGTTGTCGGTGATTGATGTCACCATAAATCCCACTTCATCCATATGGCCGGCCACCATAATTTTCGGACTGTCTTCAGGTCCATGTTTAACGCCGAACACGCTTCCCAGTCTGTCCTGGAGGATCTCATCAGCATATTTTTCAAGCTCTTTTTTCATGAAACGGCGGACTAGATGTTCATTTCCCGGGGCGCCGGGGAGCTCCGTCAACGTTTGAAAAAGCGTTCTCGTTTCCTGATTCATCTGTTTCCCTCTTTTCTTATGTATCTCTCTACATTTTACATAAGTGTGCGATGTGTTTCCAGAAGAGAGCCCATCCTTAACACGGACGGACATGTTCTGTATAATGAAAAAAACAAGCTTTGGAGGTGCTGAAAAGATGAAACTGCGCCATTTTCTTCTTGGGGCCGGCATCGGCATTGCCGCGGCCGTTGTTGTCAAACAATATGTCATGCAGCCTTACATTTCTTCTGAAAAAGCGCTGCGCATCGTCAAGTCCGCTTTTAAACAGAGAGGCCCGATCGACGGTTCATGGATATATACCGTTCCGGAAGCCTATACCGTAAACGGCGAAACCGTCATGGTGTACAAAACAGGCATTACACGTTCTGCTTTCGGAGAGCTTGAACAGTACGAAGTCATGGTTGATGCGAAGACAGGCATGATCGTAGATGTGATTGATACCGCAGCATAGCATATAAAAAATGCGGCCTGAAATGGCCGCATTTTTTATATGGCGCGAATCGGCCGGTAGACCGGATGCCACATCGCATCCTGTACAGCTTGAATCACATCGCCCGGCTCATTTTCTGCAACTCCGTCTTTTATGGCTGCTTTAATGACAGCCGTTGCCACTGTTGCGGAAACCGTGCGCAAATCCTCAACCTCCGGAAGGAGCGCTGCGCCGGGCCGTCCGATGTCAACCATACCCGCGATCGCAGCTGCGCTGGCGTAAAACATGTTGTCCGTAATCAGCCTTGCTTTTGATACGAGCGTTCCGAGACCGAGACCGGGGAATACAAAGGCATTGTTCGCCTGGCCGATCGCATAACGGGTGCCGTTGTAATCGACAGGCGCAAACGGGCTTCCTGTGGCGACGAGCGCCCGCCCTTCCGTCCATTTGATCAAATCTTCTGGTCTTGCTTCAGATAACGGCGTCGGATTGGACATCGGAAATATAGCCGGCCGTTTCACATGCTTTGCCATTTCTTTTACGATTTCTTCTGTAAATGCGCCCGATACAGTAGAGGTTCCAATCAAAATGGTAGGCTGCACTTGTTTTACCACCTCAAGCAGATCGATTGTATCCCCCGGGCCGTTCCGGCTAAAGTCTTTGACCTCGTCGGCAGGCCGTGCATACGGCTTTTGAATGTCCTGCAAGTCGTTCATATCATCTGTCAGCAAACCGTTCCGGTCAACACACCAAAAACGGCGGTATGATTCCTCTTCCGACACCCCCTCTTGAACAAGAGCGGCGCGAATTTGCTCTGCGTTGCCGATCCCGGCCGTCCCCGCTCCGAATATGACCACTTTATGATCTTTTAGGGGCATTTTCGATATTTTGACGGCCGCAAGCACCGCTGCAAGGGTGACTGCTCCTGTGCCTTGAATGTCGTCGTTAAAGGTGCAAATTTTGTCTTTGTATTTTTTTAAAATCTGACGTGCATTTTGCGTTCCGAAATCTTCCCAATGCAGCAAAACGCCCGGAAACGTCTCGGTTGCGATTTGAACGTATTGATCAATAAACGATTCATAACGCTCGCCTCTGATTCTTGAATGCTGATTCCCGACATAAAGCGGATCATTGAGAAGCCTTTCCTGGTTCGTCCCCGCATCAATGACAACGGGAAGGACCTTGTTAGGATCGATGCCCGCAGCCGCAGTATAAACGGCAAGCTTTCCGATCGAAATGGCGATGCCTCCGACTCCCCAATCCCCGATTCCGAGAATCCCTTCAGCATCAGTGGCCACAATCAAATCGATCCGGCTTTTTTTAGCGGCCAGATTTTCAAATGCCGTTTTCATGCCTTCAGGGTCATTAACCGACAAAAACAGCCCCCGCGGCTTTCTGTATTCATGGCTGTATTGCTGGATTGCCGTTCCGACAGTCGGGGTATAAACAATCGGCAGCATTTCTGTCATATGGTCGTTCAGAAGCCTGTAGAACAGCACTTCATTTCGGTCATGAAGCGCCGTTAAATAGACGTTTTTGCTCAAGTCATCAGGTTGTGATTGGAACTGTTTATACGCCCGTTTTGCCTGTTCTTCAAGCGTCAGCACCTTGGGAGGAAGCAATCCTGTCAAGCCGAGAGCTTCCCTTTCCTCCGGAGGGAAGGCAACCCCTTTGTTCAGCAGGGGCGTTGCAAGGACTTCAAATCCTCTTAATTGCGTCTCGATCACTTGTTCATTCAGATTATTGTGGCTCACCCGTCGTCTTCCTTTCAAAAGTTAGTTATCCTTAGGATGGATAACTACAAAGCAAACCATTCACCAAAATAGCTTAGCGCCTTTCTCTCTTTACTGACTCTGCAATCTCGCCGTTTTCATCCCATTTTAATGCCCTATAAATGGCGTCATGGTAAAAAATGTACCAGGCGTTTTTCTCGGCGGCTTTCGCCTGCCATGCTTGCTTCGCCGCAATCGATGTCATCGGATAATCGTCGTACGCCAGCACCCAGAGAGGATTCTGATGGGCATGCGTCGGCATAATATCAGCCATATGAAGGGCCGTTTCGCCGGCATCCTCAAGAACGATCACGGAATGACCGTCGCTGTGGCCGCCTGTATGATGCATCGTAATTCCCGGCAAAACTTCGAGCTTCTCATCGAAGGTCCTCACTTGATGCTGAACTGCTTCCCAGTTTTCTTTCCAATATGTATTTTTGGAGCGGATATTCGGATTTCTCATCTCTTCCCATTCGATCGCAGACGTGTAAATCGCTGCATTCGGAAACACGGAAACAAGGCTTTCTCCCTCATATCGCGTCAATCCGCATGCATGGTCAAAATGGAGATGTGTCATCAGAACGGCGTTGATATCTTCCGTTGAGAGCCCGAGTGCTTTTAACGAGTCAGCAATTGACGATTCTTCGGTGACCCCGTAATTTCGTTTCTGCTTATCCGTCAGTTTGCCGCGTCCGATACCGGAATCGATCAGCAAATTTGTGCCGTCTTTCTGAACAAGTATAGGGTCTGTTCTCAGTTCGATCTGATTTTTCTCATTGACGTCATACTTTTTAGACCAAAGCGGCTTGGGCACAACGCCGAACATGGCGCCTCCGTCCATGTGTGTGACGCCTCCGTTCAGCCATGTCAGCTTGATTCGTCCGATTGTTAAAGTTTCCATGATCATCCCTCCTTCTCCTATCGTAGCAAAAAACGCAACCCGAAGCTTCATTTGAAAGCAAAAAAACAGACCGCCGGAAGCAGTCTGTTTTTTTTATGTTCGCCATTCAGCTTCTACTCTGTAGATCGGCTGGCCTTTAGCGGCGAACTTTTCTTCGTATTCGGTCATCACGTTTCCTTGAAAATCGCTTTGATGCAGGTCAAGGCTGACGAACGTCAAAACGAGTCCGTATTCGGAAAAACTGGTAAGGGAGTACTCAAATAACCCGCGGTTATCGGTTTTGAAATGAATCGATCCCTTGCCTCCGAGCACCTGCTCATACTTTTTCAAGAACGCTTGATTGGTCAGACGGCGCTTTGCATGGCGTTTTTTCGGCCACGGGTCGGAAAAATTCAAATAGACCCGGTCGACCTCCCCATCTGCAAAAACGTCTGAAAGCATATTGGCATTAATGTTCAAAAGCTTTACATTCGGCGCCTCTGTCTGCTTTACTTTATCAACAGCGGTTACGATGACGCTTTTAAATAATTCGATTCCGATATAGTTTACATCCGGATTTTGCAGGGCCATTCCTGAAATAAATTGCCCTTTTCCGGTTCCTACTTCGATGTGGATCGGGTTGTCATTTCCAAAAATGGAATGCCATTTCCCTTTACATTGAGACGGCTCGCTGATCACAATATGAGAGTTTTCAGCCAGATAGTCATCCGCCCAAGGCTTGTGACGCATTCGCATGTACTACACCTCTATTTATTATATCGTCTTACAACATACCATGAAATCCCGGAATCCCGCAAGGCCTCTTCCAAAGCAAAAAAGACCGAAGATCGGCCTCCGGGTCTTTCGCGTATAAATTACAGCTTTCTGAACATTTTAATCCATATACTCCGAGAATGAAGGGAAGTGCCAATATTATGGGCTTAAATCAGCAAAATCAGATTCATCTATTAAAAGATATTCTCTCAGACCATCAGGCAGACTGCACCGGAACCGTCGCTGAGTGCGAACAGATGGAGCGGATTATCAAGTCTTTAATGGCAAATACGAATCTTGACGCCGGCCTGAAAGGCGTTCTCGAAGACATTTATTTGTACAGCCAGAGGGGAAAATCGTCCGCTTCAATCAACAGCCACATTCAGGAACACCAGGATCATCTCACACAATGGGTGGAAGATATCGGCTCATTTTCATGAAGCTCCGGCGAGACGCTTCATTAATGCGTGAAGCTGTTCCAGCCCTTGGTGAAAGCCTTCCTGATTGCCTTTCGCTTCTTGCCAGAGTGTTGTCATTGCTTTTTCCGCCAATACGTACCAGGCCATTCTCAGCCTGAGATTGTCCGTTAACGAAGAGCCGTAGCGTTCGAGCCAGCTTCCCCATTCCCGCTCTTCAACGTAATGATAAAGAAGCGGCCCCAGATCGATCGCGGGGTCTGCAATCATCGCTCCATCCCAATCGATTAAATAAAGCTGGTTCTGATCTGTAAGAAGCCAATTGTTATGATTCACATCGCAGTGACAGACGACCTTTTCTCCGGACTGTACATCATCGAGATGGTGCTCCAGATACAAAAGGGCTTGGTCAAGCTGCGGTATCGGATATTGCCGGGCCTGGATAAACTGCTTCAATTGAGTGATTACAGAGTTTGGCTGAAAAGGCTGCTTGCCGAGTCTCTTCAGCATGTCTAAAAGCTCTTTGGAGCTGTGAATTTTCCGAAGCATCTCAGCCACCGCCTGGCTGTTCATATCCTTCGGCTTCAGTTCTCTTCCCTTGAGCCAGTGCTGTGCTGTAATCACATCCCCGTTTTCCATTCGTTTTGTCCAAACGAGCTTAGGAACAATTCCTTCCGCGGACAGGACAGCCAAAAAAGGAGAGCTGTTGCGCTTTAAAAAAAGCTGCTGTCCATTATGTTCTGCATAATATGCGTCTCCTGTAGCTCCTCCTGCGGGGGAAATCTCCCATTCGCTACCTAGTAATTGTCCCAACCAGTTCATATCGATTTTCAACCCATCATTTCATTAAAAGATTTTAAAAAGCATCTGCTCCCTAGAGCGGGCAGCAAACCGCTTGTATTGTCGTCTCTTTATATTCAAATAAAAAGACGGCTATTGAGAGTCATTTGTGCTAAACAATAGCCGTCTTTTAAATTTTAGCGCTAGACGCCAAACTTCGTCAAGCAAAACTAAAAAATCCCTTTTGGTTCGTATAGAACATAGGTTCCGATGCCGTTCAGCCGAAGCCTTTTTTCCGCTTGAACCTTCCCATTGAAGAACGTAAAAGGATCGCAGTGCAGCAAGTACTGTTTCTGGGCGGGCAGCTCAAGCGTTTCCTTTTTTGCAGACGGACAATGCACCACTATGATTTCGTTCCAGGGATCAAATGCTGCAATGTTCTTCAGCTTGTAGGCCGTCACTTCTCCTGTACCGCTCATAAAAGAAAGATGTTCCTTGACTTCCTCCTCTTTTTGCAGACGAAAAGCGGGATGGCTTCTCCGCAGCCTGATCAGCTGGCGCACATATTCAACTTCCTCGCAAAGCTCCGCCCGCTTTTCCCAATCGAGCCTGTTGATGCCATCTCCCGACCTGTAGCTGTTGCTGTCCCCATTCTTTGTTCGGCAAAATTCCTGCCCGGCATGAAGAAATGGAACGCCTTGCGAAAGCAGGACGATCGACAGCGCGAGCCTTTGTCTGAGCCGTTTTGTGCAGGCATCTTCTTCCGAACAGAAGGCCATCTTATCCCAAAACGTATGATTGTCATGGCACTCCGCATAATTGATTGACTGTGGCGGCAGCAAGAATCCCGGTGAGCCGGCAATTCCATGTTGAAGCTCAGCTTTTTTTCCAGTGTCCCCTAAAGCATATCCGCGGTCACCGAGCTCAAATGTACTCCCTTTGACTGCGTTTCTGAACCGATCATTAAAAAAGCCGACCGCCGGAACTTTCCTGGCATTTTGCAATGTTGCTTTTTGCCCGCTTTCAAGCGGGGTATTTAAATCCCAGCCTTCTCCGAACAGGAGCGCGCCCGGCTTCACATTCTCGGCAAGCTTACTAATTTGGCGGACGGTTTCAATATCAAGAATGCCCATTAAATCAAAACGAATTCCGTCGACATCATATTCTTCAAGCCAATAGCGGACAGAATCGAGAATATATTTTCGCACCATCAGCCGCTCAGATGCAATGTCATTTCCGACGCCTGTTCCGTCGGCTGGAAAACCGTATTCATTATGTCTGAAAAAATACCCGGGAACCGTTTTTTCAAAAGGGGATGTTTCCCTCTTGTACACATGATTATATACGGCATCCATGATCACGGAGAAGCCGTGTTTGTGCAGCGTCTGAATCATCGTTTTCAGCTCGGTGATTCTGCTTTTGGGGTTCTGCGGATCGAGCGAATAGCTTCCTTCAGGCGCATTAAAATGAAGGGGGTTATAGCCCCAATTATAGGATTGGTCCGGAGACAGCTCGTCAACTCCGGCAAAATCGTGAAAGGGCAGAACCTCGATATGGGTGACGCCGAGCTCTTTCAAATAGGCAATTCCCGTTGAGAAGCCGCCGGACGTTTCAGTTCCGTCCTCTGTGAAAGCAAGATATTTGCCTTTATGGCGCATACCGCTGTCTTCATGAATCGAAAAATCGCGGATGTGAACCTCATATATAACCGCATCACACGGACTGTGAAGGCTTGGCGCACGGTATTTTTCCACTTTGACTTCCTCAGGATCTATTACAACGCCCTTTTCCCCGTTTACCGTAACAGCTTTCGCATAAGGATCGACTGTCAATAACGGCGTCCCGTTTACATAAAGCTTATATAAATAGGACCAGCCGTTCAGATCGCCTTCGATCGTTACCTCAAAAACACCCTTTTCTCTGCGCATCATTTGAAAAGTATTTGTTTGAAGCGAATCAGGGCTCTCCAGCTTGATCGCTGCCGTACTCGCGGTCGGCGCCCATACCTTAAATAAAGTACGCTCTTTTGAATAAAAAGCACCGAGACGGCCGTCATAAAAAAAAGCCTTGTCAAACGCCGCACTTCGCGTAACAGAACCAATTTGCAGGTCTGTCCAGACGCTTTCTTCACAGCATACTTTATGAACTCTTCCGAATGGAACGGGGCGGCTGCTTTCGAGAACATACTTGAATTTCTCCTCAAGCTCCTCCGTCGCTTTTACCGAAAGCTCTATCTTCCCTCCTTGATCATCTTCAAGCAGAAAAGGGGGGCTGCAGCTTGAGGCGCGGCTCTTCGGAACTAAAACAGTGATCGTTCTCATTTCATCGAGATAAGCTTCAAAGGGGCGGCTGATACCCGGCATCTCAGTCTCTCCTTCATTCGAAAGATTTATGCTCTTAACCGAAGAGATTCGGTCCCTGTTTTGATGAAAACGGGCGCCCAGCCGATCACCTCTCCATCCGCTTGAAAGAGCACCCGCTCATTCGTATGAAAATAAATTTCTTTCGTCTTAAACGCCGTAACACCGTTTTTACCGATGTGTTTGCCGAATATCATTGCAAACAAGAGGCCGGCTTTTTTCAATACGGAGCGGTCTTCAATAATGATCACATCTAAAAACTCATCCCGCGGATTCGCGTTCGGTGCAATCTTCATGTCTCCGCCATAGTAGGGGTGATTTGAAACCGACGCAAACCAGATTTTTTTAAACGTACGCTTGTCATCCCCATTCTCATACGAAAGAACAAACGGTTTAAACGTAAACGCCGTAACAAAGAAAATCAGTGGCTGAATCAAATGATTCAGCCTGAGAGCAGCCGTCCATTTCGGCAAAGCAGTCATCTTTTTGACGGCGCAGGCATCAAATCCTAGGCTGAGATGATTGGCAAAATAAAGTTCGTTTTCACTGTCTTTCGTATGAAAGCTTCCGAGGGCATAGGTCCGGGTCAGCGATTGCCCTTTTCGCTTCATTTCTTTAATGACATTCGATTTTTTCACGGCAAAGCCGCGTTTAAAATCATTATTTAAGCCCGACGGGATGACGCTCAGCTGAATGTCCCGCAAGCTGACTAAGCCGTTGAGCACTTCATGGACGGTTCCGTCCCCGCCGATCACCAGCAGACGCTTCAGCCTGTCATCCTGCATCGTTGATATTTGCCTTGCCAACACTTCAGCATGCCCGGGATGCTGGGTCATAAATGAGCGGTACGATATATTTGCCTTTTGAAGGTCTTTCTGCAATGATTTCCATACTCTGAAGGCCGTCGCATTTCCCGCCTTTGGATTTATGATGATATACCAATCGCTCATGATTCCATTCTCCATTTTATAGTATGAAAAAGCCGGGATAACGTTCTGGCGGTCAGCTCAGCCATTCCTGTCTCCGCATCGAGTCGGAGACGCCGTGCGACAACAGAATTTTCGCCGTTTTCAGCTGCTGGCTTTTAATCGGGGCGAAGTTCTTTTGCTGCTTCTCCAGCCACTCTTTCCAGTGTCTTTTGTCGCAAATGCTGATACCGTAAGGAGGTTCCGGATAATCGATATACGATGTCCGGCTGACAACGACTTTGCGCACAGGCAGTTCAATCCCCGATCCCTTTAACAAGCCGGAAAGAACCGTGCCTGTCCTGAGAAGCTCAACAGCCGGATTTAACAGTGACCGTTCCCTTCCCCTTACCGTTTTTTCTTTCCAAAAACGATCTTTGGAACCGATAAATGCGCTGTCCTTCTCGCCTTCGAGAAATGATATACAGTAGATCTCAAGAGGTGTGAGAATCAAGACGCTGAGCTCTACCGCAGCCTGATTCACCTGCAGCACCGGCCGATACATGATGAAATATGAATCCGGCAGCTGCTGTGCCAAAATGTGCAGGATTTTATCGCTTTTTATTTCCCGGGAAAGCCTGGATATGTCAGAGATTGTCGAGCTTGCCCATTTCAGCTGAAACTCGTACACGTATTCTTTGAAAAACGACACGAGTTCCTCCCCTGCCGCAGGAATTCTTGCAATCAAGCTTTCATCCGTTTCTCCATCCAGTCCGTTAAACCATTCATCGGCTTCTTTTCCTTTATTAATATCGGATGCTTCTTTTTTTCTCTTTAATGTAAATGTCTTCTTTCTTTTTCCGACCGTTTCATCATCGGCGGCTTCTTTATCGTAATGAAGGCTGTCTTTCTTTTTCTCAGCCATCTCTTTAATTGACTGCCAGCGCTGCTTTTTCAAGCGGATAAACTGGTTGATATAATGATAAGGATCCTGTTCATACCTTGAAATGCAGTCCTGTATTTTAATAATCTGTGCCATCTGCGTTCATCTCCGAATCCTGCTTTTCTGCAGCCGGCCGTTCACCGAAATGGAAAACGGCTTGATGCTCATATTTGGGAAGCCTGTCTAAATGAGTTTGAAAGATGGTGAAATGCCCGGCCGTAAAAGACACCGCGTCTTCAAGAGGCTCCAGGCGGCCGTTAAAAGAGGCCGATCCATTCCACTTTCTGGCGACCGTCATATGTGGATGAAAAGGCCGTTTTTCAATTTCAAATCCCGCCGCATCTGCAGCATGCTTCACCCGTTCCCTCACGTGAAAGAGAGCGTCTGAGTATTCCGGTTCCACATGAAGAATTCTCGGCTCCGACGGCTTGCCGAAGGTTCCGAAACGTTTCAAGGCAATCTGAAACGGAGCCGTCTCAGCGGAGATCAGCTTGAGGCTGTCAGCAAGCATAGCCAGCTGCTCTTCTTCAGCGGAGCCGAGGAACACGAGGGTGATGTGGTAGTCCAAAGGATGCACCCATCTATGAAAAGAAAATTCCGGACGGCTGCTGACTGTTCGATAAAGCGGCTCACTAAGCTCCGCCGGAATTGGAATTCCAATAAAGTAATGCGGTTTGACTGACATATGTATGGCTTCCTCCTCATTCGTCTTCTCTATATTTTAACAAAAAATATAAGGACTTATAACCTCTCTATTTTCCACTTTCCGAGGCCTTATGATAGGATAATGACAGAATCATGTTTTTTGGAAAGGGTGCACAGCCGTGAAAGCCGTTCACAATATTGCAGAATTAATCGGGGAAACGCCCCTTGTCAAGTTGAACCGCGTTCAGCCCGAAAACGCAGCCCAAGTTTATATCAAGCTTGAATCTTTTAATCCGAGCGGAAGCGTGAAAGACCGCGCGGCCTACCAAATGATTGTGGATGCCGAAGAAAAAGGCCTGCTGAAACCGGGTTCAACCATCATCGAACCGACGAGCGGAAACACCGGCATCGGCCTTGCGATGAACGCTGCGGCAAGAGGCTACAAAGCCATTCTTGTTATGCCTGATACGATGACAA
Source organism: Bacillus sp. FSL W7-1354 (assembly GCF_038002405.1). Taxonomy (NCBI): domain Bacteria; kingdom Bacillati; phylum Bacillota; class Bacilli; order Caryophanales; family Bacillaceae; genus Bacillus; species Bacillus sp. FSL W7-1354. The sequence continues at coordinate 2,191,305 of NZ_JBBOCL010000001.1, forward strand.
AAGAGCGGATCAACCTTCTGAAAGCGTACGGAGCTGAGGTCGTCCTGACGCCGGGGGATGAAAGGATGCCGGGCAGCATCAAAAAAGCGCAGGAGCTTGCTCGGGAAATTCCGGGCAGCTTTATTCCGATGCAGTTTGATAATGAAGCCAATCCGGAGGCTCACCGGAGATCAACCGCTCTGGAAATTGCCCGGGCAATAGAAGAAATCGGCAAACCGCTTGCCGCATTTGTTGCAACAGCAGGAACAGGGGGAACGATTACCGGAACAGGCGAAAAGCTGAAAGCGTTATTTCCGGGGATAACCGTTCATGTGGCAGAACCTGCAGGGTCGCCTGTTTTATCCGGGGGCAAACCGGGAAAGCACAAGCTTGTCGGGACAAGTCCGGGATTTATTCCAAACATTTTAAACGAAAACGTCTATGACGAAATCTTAAAGATCAAGGACGAAGAAGCCTATGAGATGACGCGCAGATTGGCGCGGGAAGAAGGAATCCTTGTCGGCTCTTCTTCTGGGGCCGCTTGCTTCGCCGCTGTTGAAACAGCTAAGAAGCTCCCTCCCGACAAACTGGTCGTCTGTATGACAGCCGATACAGGAGAACGCTATTTATCAAGCGATTTATTTCAATTTGATTAAGAGAGAAAAGCCTGGTTTCTGTTGTGAAATCAGGCTCAGATTGTTGAAAAAATCCCAAAGCTAAGAGACGTTTTGGGATTTTTTCATCTTTTTAGCGTGAACCGCAACCCTTGCAGTCTAGGAAGGCCGAGCATTGGAGCTGGTTTTCACAGGATTGTGATGACGGCAGTGTTCAGGCAGGACGACGCCTGCTCCGTTAGCCGCCGTTTCTCTTTTGTTCGTGAGCACCGACTTAGCAGGCCTGACAACGAATGCGAGGGTCTGCCGACACGGAAAGAAGCGGATAAAACGCCCGTAACCGAAAAAGAACAAAAAATAAAATGAATAAAACCGTTTCCTCACATGCAAGCAATTCCTTTTCCTGCTTCAAAAAGCCCCTCTCCTGAAAACAGCAATGTTTAACAGCAAAAAAGCCGCTCTAGAGAGCGGCCGTCTTCGTTATGCTACACATGCATTCCTGTCCTGGCATCGTTGTGATCCGTTATATATTCAATCCGCTTGAAACCGCAGTCCTTTGCATTTTGATATAGAAGCTCCAGTTTTTTTTGATCTTTACAGTATATCGTGACAAAACTCGAATCGGCTGTAAGCACAATCAGTTCGCAGCTGCTTTTCATATATGATTCATATGTGCTGACATCTTCAGGATGGCCATCCTTCGGAAAAGCCTTCAGATCGGCGAAGATGAGATAGTACCTTGCGTCTTCCAGCCTTTTTTTAAATGCTTCTCCTGTCATCACCTGCGGATCTTGAGGAAAAAGATTTTCATCTGACAATTCACCGTTTTCCACGAGATAGCATTCGCCATCGGCAAGCAGCCAATTGAAATCGGCCGGTTCAACCGGCTTCAGCATATCGAGAAGAAAGCGCCCGTACCCGTTCGGGATTTCAAATAAAACGCCTCGCTTATGACTCATGTCATCACTCTCTTTGCTACTTCGCCAATTCATAAATGGCCTGTGCATATATCGATACAGCCTTCAGCAGATCATCAATTTCCATATACTCGTCTTTCTGATGGGCAACGTCGGGACGGCCTGGAAACAGCGGTCCAAATGCCACGCCGGCTTCCAGTGACCGTGCATATGTCGCCCCTCCGATCGAAATTAATTGTGCCGTTTCCCCTGTCTGCTCCTCATAGACCCGCTGCAGCGTTTGGATCAGCTTATGGTCTTTTGCTACATGATGGGGCTTGCTGTCTTTAAAGCTCACCAGCCGGGCGCCCTTTATTTGCGAAAGCCCGGATTTCACCCGATCGCTCTCTTCAGTCACAGGATAGCGGATGTTAATATGGGCTTCTCCGCCTTTTTCCTGTTCATACTGCAGCCGGCCGACATTCAACGTCAACTCTCCACTGATGTCATCGCGGCAGCCGATGCCGATTTTTTTCCCTCTCGTATCTCCGGCAAAAGCCCCGCTAACCGTTTGAACAAACTGGAGCCCGGCTCTGTCAAGGGATTGGGTATGTAAAAACTCGGACAAAATGAGGCCGGCATTGACACCGTTATTAGGCTCCATGGCGTGAGCTGATTTGCCGTACACGGTTAATGTCAGTCTGCCGTCTTCTTGAAAAATACGCCCTTCTGCACGCTTTTCTTTTACAAACCGGACAAATGACTCTTCAAAACCTGATGGGGCAGACCCCTCTAGGACGGCTTCGGCGTCATCAGGCACCATGTTCAGACGCCGGCCGGACCGGAAAGTCTCCAATGTTAAGTCCGCACCTGTTTCCGCTTGATCAGTTTCAATTTTTAAAGCCGCGTCAATCAGGCCTTTTTCCGCATAGATAATCGGAAAATCAGCATCAGGCGCAAAACCGGCCGAAGGCATCTCTTCGTGTTTAAAATAATGCTCCACACAGCGCCAGTCGCTTTCTTCATCAGTGCCGATAATCATTCTGATTCGCTTTGATAATGGGAGGCCGGAGTCTTTGACAATTTTTAATGCATGATACGCGGCCATTGTCGGCCCTTTATCATCAAGCGCTCCCCTTGCATAGATGCGGCCGTCTCTAATTTCTGCAGCAAACGGATCGCTCGTCCAGCCATCTCCGGGCGGAACGACATCAATATGGCAAAGCACGCCGATGATCTCCTCGCCTTTCCCCCATTCGATATGGCCTGCATACCCGTCAAGATTTTTGACCGTAAATCCGCTTTCTTCCCCTTTATTCAAAAGCGCTGTCAGGCATTCTTGAATTCCTTTTCCAAACGGCCGACCCGGACCCGCCGTCTCTTCATCAAGGACGCTGTTGATTTTTAAAAAACCTTGAATATCCTCTACGATCTCATTCCGTCTTTTTGACACTTCCTGTTCCCAGTTCATAATTTCGCCCCTTCTTTTTTTAGTTTAGCCAAAAACCCTTGCAAAAACACCCGATAACGAATAATATAGATATTGTTTTGCTATAATGTTCGTTATTGGAGGAAATGATGTTTAACATAAAAGAAAACCAAACCACAGTCAAAAAAGAAATCCTCGCCGGTATTACAACCTTCTTTACAATGGTTTATATCGTCGTGGTCAACCCTAGTATCCTATCCGGTACAGGCGTCCCGTTTGATCAAGTGTTCACTGCCACAATCATTGCTGCCGTCGTCGGAACGCTTTGGATGGCGCTTTCCGCCAACTTTCCGATCGCGATTGCACCCGGGATGGGGCTGAATGCGTATTTTGCAGTGTCAGTCGTCGGCTCGTCCAACGGCGAAATTTCTTACCAGACAGCGTTCAGCGCTGTTTTCGCGGCCGGTATCCTCTTTATTATCTTATCGCTAACACCTCTTAGAAAACAACTGATCGAAGCCATTCCGGCTAATCTAAAATACGGGATTACCGCCGGAATCGGCTTGTTTATCGCTTTTGTCGGTCTGAGAGGAGCCGGAATCATTACCGCCAATGAATCCAATTTGGTCGGACTCGGCAATCTGCACTCGCCCGGAGTGATCCTGGCACTAATCGGCTTGGCTTTCTCCGTCGTTTTGATGGTCATGAATGTGAACGGCGCTCTATTTTTCGGTATGATCTTAACCTGCCTGATCGCCTTTTTTACCGGCCAGCTTGAGTTTACCAAAGGGATTCTGTCAATGCCTCATCTGCCGGAAAAACTGATCGTCACAAACCCTTTCGCCGCTTTTGGAGATGTCGTCCACTACGGCCTTTATTCGGTTGTCTTCTCGTTCCTGCTCGTCACGATTTTTGATACGACAGGAACGATGATCGGTGTCGCCGAACAAGCCGGACTCATGAAAAACAACAAACTGCCGAATGCAAGAAAAGCCCTTCTTGCCGATTCGACAGCGACGACGATCGGCGCAATGTTCGGGACAAGCCCGACGACCGCTTATATCGAATCATCCGCAGGGGTGGCCGCAGGCGGAAGAACAGGGCTTACGTCTTTAACAGTCGCTGTGCTTTTCGGAGCGGCGCTGTTTTTCAGCCCGCTTGTGAGCGCGGTCTCCGGGATCTCGGCGATTACGTCGCCGGCATTGATCATTGTAGGAAGCATGATGATCGGCGCTGTCACCAACATTCGCTGGAAAGAGCTTGACGAAGCATTCCCGGCCTTTCTCGTCATTTTGACAATGCCGCTGACATCATCTATTGCGACAGGCATTTCCCTCGGGTTTATTTCTTATCCGATTGTCAAAGCCGCGAAAGGCAAATGGCGCGAAATTCATCCGCTTGTCTTCGTGTTTGCCGTTCTCTTTTTCATACACCTCTTCTTTTTGGAAGGGCATTAAACGACTGAACCCCGTCTTTTTTAAAAAGACGGGGTTTTCAGCATCAGGCTGAGCGCGATGACGAGGCAGCACCAGATTAACCCCGGATAGAAAAACCAGTCAATGGAATTCCGCCTGGCTTCATAAAAAGCGTCGCTTTCTTTGTCTGCCCCCAGCAAAAAAACGCGTTCCATCACCTTGTCAAAATGGACGGACAACAGACTTCGATAAGCGAAGGCAAAAACCAGGAGAGCGCCCGCTTTCATCCAGATCGGTCCAACCATGATCAGCGCCGTAAAAATGCCGATCATTTGCATAAGCTGTCTTTTATAGTCCGGATGGCGCAGCATCACTTTAAAAAAGATTTCCTTAAGGCCATTTTGCACTGTACGGGCTTTAAAGATGTTCCGAGATTTTTTAAAGAACAGCCGCGGCCTTTTTGCCCCTCGTTTCCCCTGCTTCGGCACGCTTCCATCCAGGTTCAGCGACAGGAAAAATTTTGCGAGTCTCAGCTTTCTTCTGTTATCAAATTCAACCTCTTCATAAAATAGATACATGTTGCCGAGAGTGCCGCAGGCGGTCTTCAGCGCGGCCGCAGACAGCACCATGCCGCTCAAGATTACAACCGGCCAGGAAAACAACAAAACAACTGCACAAGCCGACAGCCACACGAAAAAGATCAGTCCGGCGTTCAGCACCCGGTGTTTCAGCTTGTACTGCCATCCGATGTTCCGCCTCTTCAAGACGGTGATCAAGGAATTGAGACAGAAATAAAAAAAGAATACGGCGAGACAAGCGGGCAGTTCAATCCCAAATTGTCTGACGAACAGAGGAGTAAACACGGCCGCCGCCAACAGCCATTTGCAAAACTGGATAAACAGACAATATAAATAGCCGCACCTTTTCATGTCCAGCACGAGTGTCTTTTTTTGCAACAAATAAAGCTGATCAGCTTCCATTAAAAATGTCCTCACAGACCCAAACAGCGTAAAAACGGCCGGAGCAAGCACAATCAATCCGGCCTGCCATCCGTTATCAAACGACCCTCCATTCAGCCATTTGATATATTGATAAACGCCGATTCCAGCCGCAGGCAGTACAATATACAGCGCAACCGTCCAATCGATGACCAGTTTGATGATCCGGAGCTGATAAAGACAGTCCGCTTTCAGCCTGCTGATAAACAGAGCCCGGCCGCTCATGCGGGAGCACCTTTTACAGCAAAGTAAAAGCAGTCAAGCAGCGAGCCACCCGAAAGGCCGGTTTTCTCCTGCAGCTCTTCGAGCGTACCTTCCAGCATCAGACGGCCATTTGAAATCAGCAAAAAACGGTCACAGATCTTCTCGGCGGTATCCAGCACATGCGTACAAAGCAAAATACCCGCTCCCCGCTTCTGCTCTTCTTTCAGCATATCCAAAAAGAGGCGGCTTGCGATCGGATCGAGCCCAATAAACGGTTCATCGATAATATATAGATCAGGCTGCATGAGAAAAGCATGGATCAGCATCAGCTTTTGCTGCATCCCTTTCGAAAAGCTCCCCGGATAATCATGAAGCGCATGCTCCAGCGAGAATCGCTCGATGAGCCGATTCGCCCTCGGCAAAAACGAGGACTCGTCCTCCTGCAAAAACGTCCCTAAAGCCGTGATATGCTCCCATAAAGTCAATTCGTCGTAAAAACTGGGCTGTTCAGGTATGTATGCATAGTTTGACGTTTCAGCCCATTCAACCTGCCCGGCCATATGCCTTGTTAAACCGAGTATCGTTTTAATTGTCGTGCTTTTCCCCGCTCCATTCGGTCCGATTAATCCGACAAGCTCGCCTTCCCCCACAGTAAACGATATATTTTCGATCGCCGATTCCTTTTCTTCATAACCGGATTTTTCAATATGCACTTTTAATTTCATTATCTTTACCACCTCTCTTTTACTACGTATGAAGCTAGAAAAAGTTTAAAATTTTTTTGGCAAAAAAACGTGATCGTACTGCATGTTCTGCTCACGATTTTCATTTTTTCATTAATTTGGCTCCGGCTTTTTTCTGGATATTTGGCAAAGAGATCGTGTATAATATTTATTGATCATTTTCAAGAAATGGTCGCTAACCGTCCATGCTGCATTTTGGAGTCGTAAGTTGTGGTAGTCAAGTCCATTCGATCATACGATAGGGAGTGGTTGTTTGAAACCTTCAACAAACCGAATGCTAACCAGGATCAAATCAGTATACATGTTCATTCAAGAAAAAGGACTCGTTACAACCCAGGAACTGGTTGATGAATTTGGCACTACACCGAGAACAATCCAGCGTGATCTGAATGTGTTGGCATACAACGATCTAGTACACAGCCCCAGCAGAGGCAAATGGGAGACTACAAGAAAAAAAGTAAAAATCTCCTCATAGTAATATTCTGAAAAATTGAACTTTAGCGCTGAATATCATATAGGACAGCCATCAAACATAAAAAGCATCAAACCCGATGAAGTTTGATGCCCCATAAACCAGCTCTACAGGCACTCGACGAATCAGAGTGTCTTTTTGTTTTGCAATGCGGCAAGCTCGTGCTCAGAGAGCTCTCTGTATTCCCCCGGCAAAAGCTCTCCATCAAGATCGACATCCCCCATTTTCAGCCGCTTTAAATAGATGACGTCACGGCCGACCGCCTTCAGCATTCTTTTAACCTGATGAAATTTTCCTTCCGTTATTGTCAAAAGCAGACGTTCCACGCCGTTTTTGCTTGCCAAAAGCGACGCTTCAGCCGGTTTTGTGACAAATCCTTCACCGATATCGACCCCTTTTTCAAGCTGATCGAGAGCCGCCTGATCAATCGGCTTATCGACATGTACTTCATACGTTTTAGGCACGTGTTTTTTCGGCGATAAAAGCTGGTGTGCCAACTGGCCGTCATTCGTTAAAAGCAGCAGGCCCTCGGTATCCTTGTCAAGCCTTCCGACCGGAAACGGCTCAAACCTCAGCAGCTCCGGATCGAGCAAATCAACAACCGTTTCCTGGCGGCTGTCTTCTGTCGCTGACAGCACGCCTTGCGGCTTGTTCATCATCAAGTAAATAAATTCCTGATAAACGACGGATTCGCCGTAAACCGTGATGTCGTCTGATTCCGGGTCTACATGCTCTTTTGCGTCTTTGATCAGTTGATCATTCACGCGTACCGCCCCGTTTTTCAGCATTTTTTTGACTTCTTTTCTCGAACCGTAGCCGCTGTTTGACAACAGTTTATCCAATCTCATGAAGACACTCCCTTTTTTTACATAAAAAGAAAAGCCCTTTTTAGGAGGCCTTTCTTTTGAAAAAGCGATTCAACCGCTGACCGAACATTTTTTCGAGCAGTTTCACACGGTAAGCCAAGTACAGATAAACCGATCCGCCGACCGCGGTTGTGATGAAAATGACGACAGCAGATTTGATCTGCCCGCCTTCATATGAAATAAACAGACTGAGTAGCGCCTGAACAAGCAGCAACATGATGCCCATGACCGCCGTCAGGATCAGCATCAGCAAAAACCGTTTAAACAGTTTGCGATACGAATAGCCGGCATGACGTTTAATCATAATAAATCCGTACAGGAGTGACGCTGAATAGCCGAGCGCCGTTGCCAAAATCGATCCGCTTCCTTGAAACAGCTTGATGAGCGGAACGTTAAGCCCGATTTTGATTACAATCCCGATCATCAGGCTGACAACCGCAAATTTCTGCTTGTTCACCCCCTGCAAAATCGCAGCGTTGACGGTAAAGAGCGAGAATAACAGCGCCACGGGCGCGTACCAGAACAAAATATCTCGTCCCATTTCAGGGAGCAGACTTTCCGAGCCGTAAAAGAACGTGTAAACCGGACCCGATAAAAGAGCCATACCGACTGATGCAGGAAGAACGATAAAAAGAATGATCTGCATCGCCTGATCAATCTGTTTATTTAAAGCAGGGAAATCCTTGTTGGTAAAGTTTTCAGTCACCGCCGGGATCAATGTCAGGCCGAATGCCGTCGCGAGAGATACCGGTATCATCACAAGCTTTGGCACGTACAGCGTCACGATCGCCATCAAATCCTGGCTGATGTTTTGATAGCCGGCTGCAATCATCGCTTTATTAAACGTATTCGTATCAATGTACTGGTAAAGCGGTATCGCCAATCCGACAAAGATGTATGGGGCGGCATAGCTGAACAGCTCCTTAAACATCTGCCGGTACGTAATATTGGTGGAAGGAACCAGGTTCGGCTTCAGCGCCAAAAGCGCCCCTTTTCTTTTCTGCCAGGAAAAATAAAGCGTGAACAGCCCGGCGAATGCGCCGATCAAAGCCGCAAAAGTCGCATAGCCGACAGCTACGACAAGCCCTCCGTCTAATACTTTGATCACCAAATAAGTAGCCGTTAATAGAAAGACGATTCTGGCAATTTGTTCAACGACCTGTGAAACGGCTGTCGGCCCCATCATCTGGTGACCTTGGAAAAAGCCTCTGATCAGCGCCAGGATCGGCACAACAAGTAAAGCGAGACTGACCATGCGAATGACATACACGACATGTTCAATCGTCAGCCCGTTGTTTTCTGTTCCGCCGAGAGCCATCTCCGCAAAAAACGGGGCAGACAAATATAGAATGGAGAAAGCAATGATGCCTGTGACGAGCATCATCGACATTCCGGCGCGCAGCATCCTTCTCGTTGTTTCATAATCGCCCATCGAGTTATATTTTGAAACAAATTTGGACACGGCCGCCGGAAATCCCATGGTCGCAATGCTTAAAAAAATCGTATATTGATTATAACCGTACTGGAACAGGGCACCGCCGGTGGCACCGACCATGGCTCCGAACGGAATCAAGTAAATCATTCCGAGGATCCTTGAAATATAGGTACCAAGCGTTAATACAAAGGTGCCTCTTAACAGTTTGCTTGACATGTTCCCAATCACCATTTTTCTTCAATAGATTCAACTTTTCTATTTTAACATACAGGCGCATTACTCAGGTAATAATAACATGGCTAAATTTTAACATCCCCATGTTTTAACGTTTTTTCATCCAGCCGATCTTTCGTTATAATAAGAAGATGGAGCGCGGATATTATCTGATGAAATCCCTCCCGCCTGCACAGAATGCAGGCTCTACAAGACAGGAAAGTTGAGGATATTGGTATGAAGTATTTTGATGTCATCGTCATCGGCGGAGGCCCCTCCGGGCTGATGGCCGCCATCGCGGCCGGTGAACAGGGGGCGGACGTTCTTTTGATTGACAAAGGAAACAAACTCGGCCGCAAGCTGGCCATTTCGGGAGGCGGACGGTGCAATGTGACGAACCGCTTGCCGGTTGATGAGATCATCCGGCATATTCCCGGAAACGGACGCTTTTTGTACAGCGCTTTTTCTGAATTTAACAACGAGGACATCATCAAATTTTTTGAGCGCCTTGGCGTCAAGCTGAAAGAGGAAGATCACGGAAGAATGTTTCCTGTCTCCGACAAGGCGCAGAGCGTAGTGGATGCACTTTTAACAAGGCTTGAACAGCTTCATGTAAGCGTGCGGACAAACGAAAAAGTGAAAACAGTCCTATACAATGAAGAAAAAGCGTGCGGGATCGTGACAGGCAGCGGCGAAGAAATGGGAGCGGGCTCTGTCGTTATCGCTGTCGGCGGGAAAAGCGTCCCGCATACAGGATCGACCGGAGACGGCTATGAATGGGCGGAAAAAGCCGGCCATACGATTACGGAACTGTTCCCGACAGAAGTTCCGGTTACGTCTGACGAGCCTTTTATCAAGCAGAAAACATTGCAGGGCCTATCATTGAGAAACGTCGCTCTCAGCGTATTGAACAAAAAAGGAAAACCGGTCATCACCCACCAAATGGATATGATTTTTACCCATTTTGGACTTTCTGGGCCCGCTGTCCTCAGGTGCAGCCAATTTGTCGTTAAAGAGTTGAAAAAGCAGGAAAACGTCAGGCTGAAAATCGACTTGTTCCCTGATATTCATGAAGAACAGCTTTTTCAAAACATGCATAAAGAATTAAAGGACGCTCCGAAAAAATCACTCAAAAACATGCTGAAGCCTTGGATGCAGGAAAGGTATCTGCTGTTTCTTCTCGAGCGCAACAAGATTGATCCTTCTGAAACGTTTTCATCCCTTTCCAAAGACCGCTTCAGAGCTTTCGTCAAAGACTGTAAAGAGTTTACCGTCAACGTGAACGGCACTCTTTCGCTTGACAAAGCCTTTGTGACCGGCGGAGGGGTTTCCGTAAAAGAAATCGATCCTAAAAAAATGGCGTCCAAAAAAAAGGAGGGGCTTTATTTCTGCGGGGAAATCCTCGATATTCACGGCTATACGGGCGGGTACAATATCACATCCGCGCTTGTCACAGGCAGACTTGCAGGCATGAATGCAGGCGAATTTTCACTTTGCCGAAGAAAAAAATAAAATTGCTCCAAACCCTTGACAAATGTGGAATGGCAGAGTTTCAGCGCAGTGCTGAGACTTGTGCCTTTTTTGAAAAGTATGTTACGGTTAAAGAGTTTTGTTTCACCTGATTGTGGGGTAATAGGGGAAGCTAGGTCAAACTTCCTGAGAGAGAATGAATTTTATATGTGCAACTCATACTAAACATAATGATGGGAGTAAGGACGAAAAATGATTAGAGGGTGAGGATGATTTTGAAAAATATTTCAAGCGTTTTTTGGATTGTGATTGTTATCACAGCAGCAGCTGTATTATGGGGAATCGTTGCTCCTGATAACCTTCAGGCGTTAACGACTTCGATTCAAGGTTATGTTACGAACACACTAGGATGGTATTATTTATTGGTGGTTTCTCTGTTTGTCGCATTCAGCATCTTTTTGATCTTCAGTCCGATCGGAAAGATCAAATTAGGGAAACCTGAAGAAAAACCTGAATTCTCTCGATTATCTTGGTTTGCCATGCTTTTTAGCGCAGGTATGGGCATTGGTCTCGTATTTTATGGCGCGGCTGAACCGATCAGCCATTTTGCCATTAGCTCTCCATCAGGTGAAACAGAAACAGCCCAGGCCTTCAGAGATTCTCTGAGGTATACATTTTTCCACTGGGGATTGCATGCATGGGCGATCTATGCGATCGTTGCCCTTTGCATCGCGTACTTTCAATTCAGAAAAGACGCGCCTGGCTTGATCAGCGCGACGCTGTTTCCGGTCTTCGGCGACAAAGTCAACGGACCGCTTGGAAAAGGAATTGACTGCATCGCTGTCTTCGCAACCGTCGTCGGTGTAGCGACAAGCCTCGGAATCGGCGCCACACAGATCAACGGCGGACTCCATTATCTATTCGGAGTGCCGAACAGCTTTCAAGTGCAGCTGGCAATTATTGCAGTCGTCACTGTTCTGTTCTTAATTTCCGCATGGAGCGGAATCGGAAAAGGCATTAAGTACTTGAGCAATACGAACATGGTGCTGGCCGGCATCCTGATGATCTTTATGCTGTTCGTCGGACCGACAGTGTTGATTATGAACTCGTTTACGGACACGATCGGAACGTATATCTCCAACGTGGTGCAAATGAGCTTCCGCCTTGCGCCTAATGATCCGGACAGCCGTGAATGGATCAATTCATGGACGATTTTCTACTGGTCTTGGTGGATCTCCTGGTCGCCGTTTGTCGGTATTTTCATCGCCCGCGTATCAAGGGGGCGCACAATCAGGGAATTTTTGATTGCCGTATTGTTTGCGCCTACTGTGCTGGCGTTTCTATGGTTTTCAATTTTCGGGGTTTCAGCGATGGATCTTCAGCAAAAAGGGATTTTCAACGTTGCAAAACTGTCTACAGACACGATGCTGTTTGGCGTGTTTGACCACTATCCGCTGGCGATGATTACATCTATCGTTGCCTTGGTGCTCATTGCCGTATTCTTTATCACTTCCGCAGACTCGGCAACATTTGTTCTCGGAATGCAAACGACTTACGGTTCACTGAATCCTGCGAATTCGGTCAAGGTATCATGGGGTATCATTCAGTCAGCAATGGCTGCGGCGCTTCTGTATTCAGGCGGACTATCGGCGCTGCAAAACACCGCCATCCTGGCCGCACTGCCGTTCTCAGTCGTCGTGATTTTCATGCTTGTATCGTTGTATAAATCTCTGTCACAAGAGCGGAAAGAAATTAAACAGGCTGAGAAATTCCAGAAGCCAAGAAGCCCGAGGGTGAAAAAAGCATAAACGAAAACAGCTCTTCCTTTGAAGAGCTGTTTTTTTATGTCCTGTATAAAATTAACGCAGAAAAACAGTAAAGCTGTTCGCCTTGAGGATCGCATGCGGCTGATACGTCATATTTTATATCGACCAGCTGGTCTTCCGACAGCTTTTTTAAGAATTCATTGATCTCATGCTGCAAATCTTTTTCGTGTTCTTCATCAAATACGGCTACCTTCAGCATACGCTCTCTCCTTTCTATAATGAAAGGTATTCGCACACAGCCGAAGTTATGCTTAAAATCCTGATCGAAAGAACCTTGAAGGTCGCCGGCAGGAGGCTCCGAGCGTTTCCTGACATGTGATAAATAAAAAACTTCTTATCTGTACAGATAAGAAGCCGGACCCGCTTATTTTGTTTTCGGCTTTGTGTTTCCGGTCCATTCGAGCATGCCGCCGACCATATTGGTGACATCAAAGCCTTTATCCTGCAAATAGAGGCAGACATTTTCGCTGCGCTTGCCTGATCGGCAGACAAAAATATAAGGCTGCTCCTTTTGGAAGACATCGAGTTTTTCAGGAATATCCCCCATTTTAATGTGAACGGCTTCAGGGATCATTCCTTCAGCCACTTCTTCATCTTCTCTGACGTCAATAATGTTCAGCGTTTCTCCTTTTGCAAGCCTGTCTTTCAGCTCATCAGCCGAAATCTCTTTTATCGTCATCGTTACTGCTCCCTTCAATTGCCTTTAGGTGAGACTATTATAGCAAAAGTCGGGAGGCAATTTCTATTTCAGCAGGTTTTCTCTATCGTCCACTGTCAGGAAACACTGATTTCCCCAATGTCTGGAACGATCCGTCCTGTGCTGCAGAATCGGCTGTGAAGCTTCCCCCTATCAGACAAACAAGCATGACGGTGAAAAAACAAATGGATTTTTTCATATGAGCCCCTCCTTCATTTTATATATTTGATTCTTGGCATGCTGCGATTTTTCCAGGTAAAGCGCGCTTTTTTCATAGTCGCCGGACTTCATGTAGTAATCGGCTATATCTTTTGTCAGTTCGGCAACATGAGGCCATAGCCGTTTATCGCTCATGTATTCAAGCGAAAGTTCAATATCGAGCGGATGGCCCGCATCATACAGGGCGAAAATCAGCCTGAATTTCGCCGCGTATTCATCCTCCCCTTGTTCCGCCGCTCTGGTAAATCCCTCTTTGCAGAGACGTCTCGCTTCTTCGGGAGAACCGTTTTTGTACATGAGGTGGGACAGCTCAAAAAGGGTGTTAATGCCAAAGACCGATTGCTCATGGACACCGATTGAAAGAGCTTTTCTAAAGTGCTCCTCCGCCAAAAGCGGCATGCTGCATTTGGCGTAGTTCAGACCCATATTATGATAGATCAGCCCGATGATTCGCCGGTTTTGGAGGGAAACGGCCTGATCAAGCGCCCGGCCGTAGTGTTCCTCGGCTTGTTTGATGCGGAACAGTTCAAACTGAACCGACCCGAGAATCATTTCGCACCCGATCGTTTTGTCTATGTATTCTTTATGCTTGCTGAAAAGTGAGAGCGCTTTTTCGGAGTAGTTCAACGATCTGAAATGATCATCTATTTGGTAGTAGGCAGTCGCGAGCTTATAGTAAAATTCCGCTTTTTCAATTTCATCGGTCAGTTTATGCAGCTTCATTTCCGCTTTTTTGTAACAGCTGATCGCCTCAAGATAGTTTTTCTCATAAAACTCATACATGCCTGAAAAAAAGAAAAAATAGTACTGAATGATGTCATCCGCGTTCTTAACCGTTTCCTTCTGCCTTTTAATCTTCCGGAAGAGCTCGGCTGATTCTGCAAACTGCTCCATCATCAATTTGCAGCGGTAGTCCAAAAGCTGAAAATAGAGCTCCAAATCTCTGTTTTTCTCCATTTTAGAGAGCAGGTTTCGGATCTCGTATCTCAAAGATACAGCCTGGAGCGCTTCATGGCGCTTGATCATGGTGTACCACTGATTCAAGAGCCCGGCCGCTTTTTCGTATGCCGCTTTCGCTTCCACTTCTTCATTCATCCTTTCTTCTTTTTAAAAACACAAAAATTACATTTATTAACTTTATTTTACAGAAAATAATTGTTATTGGCAATTATTTTTATGAATAAGTGCAAGGAGTGGCATCAGCTCCAATATTTGAGCTGGCTTTCGAGGTTTTTGGCTGAAACAAGGCCTTTTTGGAATTGGTTCGGACAGGTGAGGTTGTATTTTTTAATTTTTAGGTTGATGGCATCGATCAGCGCTTCGCGCTGATTCGATTTGATCGCTTTTTCAATCTCTTGTTTAATTTCCTTTTGCAGCTTCAGCCACTCCGGCAGATAACGGGCGTTTTTAAGAGTTGACGAAAGCGCATCCCCTTCGAGCGCCTCTTTGCTGAGCGGTCTTCCAAAACCGGGGAGGGACTTGAAGTCGTCTTTCTTTTCGCTTTCCTTTACAGCTTGATCAATCCAGTGAAGATATCGTTTTTCAAATTCTTCACTCATGTGGGCCATCTCCTCTCATCACACCTGAAGCAAAGGTTCAGGTGTGTCTTGTCGTTACGACAGTTCCCCTCTGTTCTACGGCCTCCGCTTTTTTCAATACTTGATATGCCAGCCACATGACCGCATAGCTGAGCAGGCTGACGCTGAAAAAAGGAACAATTCCGGGCAGAAAGGCAAAAGCGATATAAAGCACGGCAGCAACCGCCATCATTGTTAATGTATACTGTAAATACGATATGCCCAGAATCAGCGAAAACTTAAAATACATCCGCTTCTTCCAATCGAAATGGGCGAGCAGCGGGAACATATAAAACAGCATAATTAAAAACAAAAACCCAAAAATCATAATGACGAACCGGAGAACGTGCAATAGGAAATGCTCCGGATAAATAAAAGCAAGGTCAACATAAATGATGATGCCAACTGCCGCCAGAATAAGACCGATGACGTTGGAACGAAAAAACTCGCCGCGGTACGCCTGCCAAAACGTTTTACATATCGGAATATCGGTTTTGCCCATAATCCATTTTCTCATTACGGAAAACAATGCAGTCGTCGCCGGCATAAACCCGAAGACGCCAAGGCCGAGCAGCGTAAAAACAAACCACAGCAGATTGGCGTAAAAAAACTTCAGCACCCATTCACAAAAACTCAGCACCCTTCCCATGGAGACGCTTTGTTCCACGAATTCCCCCCCTTTATGTATATTGCCGGGTATACAGAAGTTCACTGATTCCTATCGGCTTTTTTTCTTTGATGGAGCGCCATATTGCCTCGCCGGCTGCAATTGAATAGGCGCCTGCTTCGGCACCGGCCAGAATGTCGTAATTCCTCAACGGGTCTCCTCCGCCAAACAGCTCTTCCAAAAGCAGCGGATCTCCTCCGCCATGCCCGCCGGGCTGCCTGACGACGCGAATCGTTTCTTTCGATTCAAACAGCGGATAATAATCGATGGTCTGTTCGGGAACTTCAAATGGAACCCTTGCCGGTGCATGATATTCCTGCGTTTCAAGCCTTCCCTTTGTCCCGTTGATTGCAAGCCGGTAGCCTTCATACGGGGCTGAAAAATGGACGGAGTAATTCAGCAGCGCCCCTTTGTCGTATTTCAAAACGGCTGCATACGTGTCCTCGATATCGATTTCTTCATCGAAAATACACGCGTCAGGCCTGTAATCGGTATAGAGCAGCTGCTGGCTTTCGTTGGTCTTGACATGATCGTCCTGCGGGTCGCCTGCCTGCCACCTCATATAATAGCGGCAATTCTTCTTGACATGGCATGTTCCGCAATAGCGTTTTTCCCCTTTTTTAGGATTCATTTCGCCGCCGGGTCCGTAGTAGTACAGGCCTCCATAGGCAAAAACCTCGCGAGGCGTTTGAGCAAGCCACCAATTGACAAGGTCGAAATGATGGGTTGACTTATGGACGGAAAGCCCGCCGGAATATGCTCTCATCCTGTTCCAGCGTTTAAAATAGCTTGCGCCGTGATACGTATCGATGTACCAGTTCAAGTCAACCGACGTAATCGTGCCGAGCTTTCCTTCAAGTATCAGCTCTTTGATCTTGCGGTGGTACGGATTGCAGCGGTAATTAAACGTAACGGTCACTTTTCCTTTGCTCGCGGCTTCGGCTTTTAATACGGCTGCCGCATCCCGTGCCGTTGTCACCATCGGCTTTTCAGTGACCACATCGATATTCGCCTGTAAAGCGCCCAATATATAGCGGACATGCGTATCATCACGGCCTGCTACAATAATGGCGTCCGGCTTGATTTTATCAAGCATTTCGGTAAACGCTTTCTCCTTGAAAAACGGGACAGGACGAAGCGCCGGAAACCTGTCTTTGCAGACTTCTTCCCTTAGCGGATCGCTGTCCAGGAGCGCGGCGATGCGGTGTTCTTCCCCGTATTTTCCCACTAGAGGCTCGATAAACATGTTAAAAGCGCGGCCGCTCAGACCGCATATCGCATATGTTTTCATCGGTTCCTCCCCCTTTCATTTTCAGCGAAGCGCTTCGATGAGTTCCATCGCTTCAGGGGTTTTCTTCGCATAGACCGGTATGAAAGCTGCCATGTCTGTATTCAGCTGAAACGTATAGCCGTTCAAACGTTTTTCTCCTTTTTCAATGACAGCCGCATACAGCTGTACGTCCCCGTTTTTGCCCGGAGCGCTGTATGGCTCTTTTTCTTTCGAAGCAACTTTCAATGGCTGAAGTCCTTCAGGATCGTAAAAAGGTTTAAACATGTCTTCTGGAACGATAAACAGATCTCCTTCTTTCGCCGCAATTTCAACTAGAAGTTTTTCCGGTGCAGCCGGGAAAACGGTGATGTTGAGCTGTTCTTTCCCGGCTGCGCGCTGGACGTTTTCCTTTATTTCAGCCGGTGCATCCGAAAAGATCAATACGTCTGTTCCCCGGCCCCCATCCTGTCCGCATGAGGAAAAAAGAAGCACTGCTGCAAATAGAAGGACGGAGAAAGCGAAGTTCTTCACTTCGCTGCCTCGCGGGAAAAGCGGCCGGTCTTTTCAAGTTCTACAAGAGCCATGATCAATGCGCCGACACCGTGAAGATCGTTGGTGCTTTTTTCCCGCCCGACATAATAATCGTATGTCCCTGCAGAAGTTCCGACGCAAATATCTTTTAAAAGCAAGCCTTCTTTTGCGCTCAGCTCGATTTTCTCTTCGACGAGTCCTTTGAAAGCCTTTGCGGCTCTATCAATATATGATGAATCGATATAGCCCATGCGAGCTCCTTTCGTCATCGCGTACATATATAAACACGAGCAGGAGCTTTCAAGCCAATTGTCCGGAAGTCCGCCTTTATCGACAACCTGGTGCCATAACCCTGTGCGTTCATCTTGAAAATTGGCAATGCTTTTGACCATCTCTTGAAGCACCCGGGTCCACTCCTGTCTCGTGTCATGCCCCTGCGGGAGCAGTTCGATCATATCGCTCAGTGCAAGCGCGTACCAGCCGATTGACCTTCCCCAAAATTCGGGAGAACAGCCTGAAACGGGGTCGGCCCAGGGCATTTCCCTCTTTTCATCCCACGCATGATAATACAATCCCGTCCGGCAGTCTTTCGTATGTTTTCTCATCAGTTTTTCTTCGAGGATGACCATATCGTACAGTTCAGGCTCATTGAACGCTCTTGCATACTTAAGTGCGAAAGGCCCTCCCATGTACAACCCGTCAAGCCACATTTGGTAAGGATATTTATCTTTATGCCAAAACCCGCCTTCTTCTGTTTGATTCAGCGTATCAAAAAGGCCCTTCAGCTTTTTGGCGGCTTTACGGTAGCGTTCATCGCCCGTTTCATCATACAAAGGATAAAGGATAAGTCCGGCTTGTATGGCGTCCAGTTCATCCCTCCTGAAATAAAAATTCCCGCAGCCGTCAATGAGCTCATTGGCGTATTCTTTTACATAGTTGAAATATGCTTCTTTCCCCGTTTCTTCCCAGAGGCGAATCAAGCCGCACAGAAATACACCCTGATGGTAGTGCCAGCGTCCGGCCGGCGGCAGCTCCTTTGGTATATACGCTTTCATTATTGTTTTGGCCGCTTCTTCGGCAATGTAAAGAGGCGTTTTTGTGATGAGAGATTGATTCATGTCATTCAATTCCTTTCATCAAAAAATATTAATATATTCCTTCTTCTCCAAACTTCTTCGCCATCCTGTTTGCAAATATGACAAGAATGAGACCGACAGCTGCTTTAAATAAACCGACGGCTGTACTGTAGCTGAACTGCCCCTGCTTTAATCCGGCCGTGTATACATACGTATCAAAGATCTCGGCCACTTCGCGGTTCGTTGCATTTAAAAGCAGATACACATGCTCAAAGCCGAGTTCGAGCGTATCGCCGATTTTCAAAATAAGCAAAACAACGATGACGCTTCTGATCGCAGGTAGTGTGACATGCCACATCCTCCTCAGGCGATTGGCCCCGTCCATTTTCGCCGCTTCGTAAAGCTGCGGATCGACAGCGGTAATCGCCGCCAAATAAATGATCGTCGACCAGCCGGCTTCCCTCCAGATGACCTGGAGAATGTACATCGGCCTGAACCAGCTTTCATTCAGCAAAAAGTTGATCTTTTCTCCGCCGAAGTAGGCGATGATCTCATTGATCAATCCTCCGTCAACCGTCAACAGAACGAATGAAAGCGATACCACAATGACCCATGACATAAAATGCGGAATATAGATCAGCGTCTGGACAAACTTTTTGAACAATGCGACTCTGACTTCATTCAATAAAAGCGCCAAAATAATCGGTATCGGAAAGAATACAACAAGGTTGAGGAAAAACAAAATCAATGTATTCTTCAGAAGCATAAAAAACGTCGGTTCGGTGAACAGCCTTTCAAAATGCTTAAAACCCACCCATTCGCTCCCCGTTATGCCGAGAAACGGCTGGTAATCCTGAAACGCTATGACAATCCCCCACATCGGCACATACTTAAAAAGCAAAAAATAAATCAGTCCCGGCAGAATCATCAAATATAAATATTTTTGCTGGAGAAGCTTTTCCCAAAAACGCGTCTTTCGTTTTTTTTCAACAATATGGGCCGGATTTTTTCCGGTCTGGACATCGGCTGCTTTCATAAACGGCCTCCCTTCGTGATGTTTGCTTTCACTTTATCCCACCATGAAAAAATAAATCTACAATCATATCATCACATCGGCCGCACCTCGCCCGACAGCCGGCAAAACCTAATAAAATGAAACGATGGTTAGAAAATGATTATTGACAAATTCACACAAAAGTCGGATTAATTATATATGAACAACTCAAACGAAGATTTGTTGGGGGGGAATTTATGAAGAGAAAACAATATAAGTTTTACTATAAGCTGGTGACCTTCTTTCTCGTTCTGAGCACCATTCCGGTCATCATCGTCGGCTTTTTTTCCTATCAGAGATCAGCGGAAACCATTGAACAAAACGTTACAAACGAAAAGCTCCAAACCGTTGGCCAGACACAGCTAAATATCGAGCATATTTTAAAAACGGTTGACCATTCCTTCACCAATTACGTCCGTTCCTATCCTTTAATTCAGACACTCAGCCGCACCATTACACCAGAACGCTTTCAGCTGTATAACCAAATCAACAAGGAATTAAACGAACTGCAGACATTCGATACCGATCTGTCGGATATCACGCTGATCAGCCAAGAAAAAAAGTGGTATATCAACAATTCCGGTTTATATCCTTTAGATCAGGGAAAACAAGCCATCACGATCTCGCTTTACAACGCCTTAAAAAGCCGCTCCAGCTGGGTGCTTGAAAAAAACAACGACCTTGTCGCCACAAAAGAAGGGGCTTCGGGCAACTGCCTGTACAACGTCAATCTGGTCAAACAGCTTCCGCTGAACAGCATGGAAAACAGAGGCCTTGCGATCGCAAGTATTCCTTCTTGTTCGCTTGTCAAGCGCATGCCGCATCATTCAAAAACAAACAGCATGATGGTGCTTGATGACAACGGACGGATCATCCTTCACTCAGACCCGTCAATGATTGGGCAATCGATCAA
This sequence comes from Bacillus sp. FSL W7-1354, assembly GCF_038002405.1. Taxonomy (NCBI): domain Bacteria; kingdom Bacillati; phylum Bacillota; class Bacilli; order Caryophanales; family Bacillaceae; genus Bacillus; species Bacillus sp. FSL W7-1354. Next base: position 2,211,869 of record NZ_JBBOCL010000001.1, read on the forward strand.
ACAAGACGATTATTTCAAAACGATCCGCCGGCATCAGGAAAAAAACGGCCAGTTTGATACAACAGTCAACGACACCGCCTATAACATTACATACCAGAAATCAGATTACAATAATTGGATATACATTTCGTTAACGACCATTCCGGAACTCTATCAGCAGACGGCATCAATCGGCTGGTTTACGTTTACGATCTGCGTCATTTTGTTAGCGCTTTCATACCTATTTTCCTGGTTTGGTTCTCGTCATTTTTACAGGCCAATCAAGGTTTTGTACGAATCCGTCTCAGGCTTTTCTGCGGGGGCCGCTTCCGGCCAGGAGAAACCGAAAAACGAATTTGAACTGATTGAACGGAATATTAAAGAGATGAAAAATAAAAACCATGATCTGAAGGTGCGCGTCGAACAGCAGGTCACCCAGCTGAAGCAGTATTTTTTAACAAGGCTTTTGCTCGGCAAGCTGAGCGAAGAAGAAATCAAAGACCGCTTTACAGGGCTCGGCTTCCCTGAAGATTGGAGCCACCTGTCCGTTTTTGCCTTGCAAATTGATACATTGAAAGACACATCATATGATAAAAAGGATCTTGATGTCCTGCTGTTTGCGATCAACAGCCTTGTCGAACGATCTGTGCCCAAGAATAAGCGCCTCCCGCCGGTTGTCATTGATAAAACGCAGACCATCATCATGCTGAACCGCGGACAGCCGCTGGACAGGTTTCAGGAGGACTTGGAGCATACAGCATCATCCATCAGGGATAAAATTCATGAGGAGCTTGGATTGTTCGTCAGCATCGGCATCAGCCAGCCGTTTACAAGCCTTGCAATGTCGAAGCGCGCTTATTTGGAAGGGCTTGAAGCGCTGACATACCGTCTGAAATCAGGAAAACACGCGGTGATTTTCTATGAGCATCTTGACCGTAACAAAGCGTTTTTAACCCAGTTTCCAAAGCAGATCCAAAATGAACTGTTTGAAGCTATTAAAACGTGCAACCGTAAACAAGCGGCCGAACAGCTTCACCTTCTCCTTGAATCGATTTGTTCTGAAAACATGAATCCGCATCACTGCCAGGTAGCGATTGCAAGGCTCTTGAACAACTTGATTGAATTTATGCATTTGCTTGGAATCGAAATTTTTGAACCGAACGAAAATACGATGCTGTACGACGACGTCTTTGAGCTGACGACCATCGAGGAGATCGAAAGTTGGCTGAACGCGCAGATCATCGTTAAAATGATCGATACCCTCAGCATCAGAGAAGAATCACAATACAAAAACATCTCAGAAAAAATCGTCCATATTATCCAGCAGGAATTCGACACGGACTTGACGCTCGAATCGATCGCAGGAAGGCTTCATTACAACCCCAACTATTTAAGCAGCATCTTCAGGAAAGAAATGAAAATATCGTTCAGCGAATACTTGTCATCCTACAGGCATCATGTCGCGAAAAACTGGCTGACAGAAACGACGCTGTCCGTAAAAGAAATTTCTGAAAAACTGAAATACAAAAATCCGCAGAATTTCATCCGCTCATTTAAAAAGCTGGAAGGAATCACGCCCGGCAAATACCGCGAGCTGAAAACTCATTCGGCATAAAAAGACAATCCCGGCTTCCCGGGATTGCCTTCTATTTTTCCGCTTTTTTAAATGACTCTTCATATTCTTCTATTACTTGATCTCCGCCGTTCGTCCGCCATTTTTCAACCGCTTTCTCGAACTGGCTTTCATCCGTTTTGCCGAGGATGAATTGATATGTGGCATCATCAATGATCTTTTGCAGTTCATCGCCTCTTTCAGATGCGGCCGGTGAGTACAAACTTTCGGCCGGATTTGAGACGATGATCTCATTATTGTCCTCTGTCAGCTCTTCATATTTTGTGCGGAGCGGATCTCCCGTATTTTTCAAATATTGTTTATCAATGCCGACGAGAGAGACGAGCGGCTGAATTTCCGCCTGCCAGTCTTTCAGTTTTTCATCAATTCGTTTGAATTGTTTTTCCCCTTCTTTTTTATAGTGAACCCCTTCGATCCCGTAAGTCATCAGGCTGTAAACATCCTCTTCGGCGATCCGGTCGAAAAAGGCCAGAATCCTCTTCAGCTCTTTTTCTGTTTTGACGCTTGTTTTCGGGAAGGCAAAGATTCCGTTATGCCCGCCTGATGCCCAGACGCGTTCCTTTCCGTCCGGTCCTTTGATCCGATTGATGATCTCAAGCTCCATTTTATCATCGACAGACTGGTCTCTTAAATTGACGGCATCGACCATATTTCCGACATAAATGCCGGCTTTCCCTTGTGAAAACATCTCCTGCTGCTGCGTTTTGCTCGTAACCGGGAAGTCTTTGTTGATCAGCCCTTCATCATACAGTTTTTTCATATATTTCATCGTATCCATGTACTCTTTTGTCATGAAGTCAGGCGTGAACTTGCCGTCTTTTTCCTCCCAGTCAGTCGGCATGCCCATATAGGACCCCAATGTTTTAAAGGCGCCGTAGATCAAATCGTTTCTGTCGGTAAAGCCGATCGTATCGTTCTTTCCGTTTTGGTCAGGATCTTTTTCTGTAAATGCCTTCGCTGTTTCGTAAAGTTCATCAACCGTCTTTGGTATATCGAGCCCAAGGTTGTCAAGCCAGTCTTTACGGATGACAACCCCCTGTCTTGATAACGGGCGCTCCCTGTAGATGCCGTAAAGCTTTCCGTCGATTGAAGCGTTTTTATTGATCAGCTTGTTCATCTTGCTTAAATTCGGATAATCCTTTAAATAAGGACCAACCTCCCAAAACATCCCCGATCTGAACGCATTCATGACAGATGAATTTTTAATGTCCTGAATGGTGACGACTTTCGGCAGGTTTCCGGCGGCGAGCGCTGAGTTTAAGCGGTCTTCTTTTACTGCATCAGGCACCCACATTAAATCGAGCTTTGTATTGGTGAGCTCCTCGATTTTTTTAATCGCTGTATCCTTCGGCGGCTGCTGATGATAAAGGATTACCATCCAGCTCAAGTCCAAAGGCGAGTTCAGATCGACTTTCTCATCCTTTGTAGAAGCCTGATCTGCTCCGCTTTTCGAACAGCCAAACAGTCCGCCGGCCAAAAGCGCGAACGCAAAAATCGCTATCAGCCATTTTTTCCCCATATTGTCCCCTCCGTTTTTATCCTTTAATTGACCCTAAAAGAGCGCCTTTTGCAAAGTGCTTTTGAATAAACGGATACACGAGCAGCACCGGTATGGTTGCAACGACAATGACCGCCATTTTGATCGTTTGTTCCGGCGGCGCCGCGGCTGCCCCCATCTCCGTCATATCCCCTTGCATACCGCTTGATACGATGACAATCTGGCGAAGCAAAACTTGTATCGGCCATTTTGTCGCATCGCTCAAGTACAGAATCGCTTGCATGTACGTATTCCAATAGGTGACGGCGTAAAACAGCGAAATTGTCGCAATCGCCGGCAAAGACAACGGAAGAATGATGCGGAAGAAGATTCCGATGTCATTGCAGCCGTCGATTTTGGCGGATTCCTCGAGGCTTGACGGTATATTTTGAAAAAAGTTCTTTAAAATGATCAAGTTAAACGCATTGATGGCGGTCGGAAGAATCAGAGACCAATAGGTATCGAGCAATCCGAGCGATTTTACGACGAGAAAGGTCGGGATCATCCCTCCGCTGAACAGCATCGTGAACACGACCAAGAACATGAGGACGCGCCTTCCCATCAGCTCCTTTCTCGATAACCCGTATGCCATTAAAGAGGATAGAAACATGCTGACCGCCGTCCCTGCGGCTGTGACAAGAATAGAAATGATTAAGCTTCTGTACACAATGTCAGTTGAAAAAATATACCTGTACGCATCCAGCGAAAAAGTCGTCGGTATTAAGATAAACTTTTTCGAAATGACCTCCTCAACTGTCGCAAAAGAGGCTGCAATAACGTGGATGAACGGCAGCACACAAACCAATCCGAACCCTGTTAAAAATGAATAATTCAATATGTCAAACACGCGGCTTCCAGCAGAATGCCTGATCGTCATTTCCCCCTCCTTGTAAGCGCTGTCAAAATATTACGATATCGTGTCTAAAATGTAGCAAACAGAAAGGAGAGCGTCTATAATCATTTTTTAAGCAGGATCAGAAAAGCGGAGAAAAAGATCATCACCTTAGAAGATGATACGTCAGTCTTCATCAAGGATGTCTGAGGTGCTGACTTTCGGCTTGAACCCCAGTTCCCGAATGGCGGAATCGATCGACCACGGCCGCCCCTTATTGTCGCTGACAGCATAATATGTACCGTATGTTTTGCCGGATTCGATTGCGGCTTTAAAGATTTGGACGAGGTCGGGGTGGGATAGCAGCGTTTTTTTGCTCCTCGGTTTTGCGCGCAGCGTTTCTTGCTCATTTTCAGCGGCTGTCCCGATCCGCAGATTGATCACGGAAACCTTGGCGTCTGATTGGTGCGAGAAAAGATAGCCGAGATTTTCGGACGCCAATTTTAGCAAGCCGTACAAGCTTTTGGACTGCGGGTAGTCATCCGTGTTGATCTTCCTCCCCAGCAGAGAATCGCCGTTCTTTTCATACACATCTGTCACATGGTTGCTGCTTGCAAATACCACCTTCGGCACGCCGAGCTCCGCCGCCGCCCGCAAAATCGTATATGTCGCTTTAAAAAAGATATCCGTCATTTTCTCAAACTCCCGCCGGTCAAGCAAATCGCCTGTAGGCTTGACAGCCAAAAGGTTGATCACCGCATCCGTATTCAAAGGAATGCTTTTCACGACTTCATTGTAATCTGCCGCATCCACCCGGACAAACCGGACAGCCGGCTTTTCATCCGGTTCTTTTAAATCCAGCACTGTCACCTCGTATCCTTCGCCTGCCAATCCGCCCGCTAACACGCGGCCGACCGTGCCGTTCCCTCCGATGATCGTCACCTTTTTCACAGTGATTCACCTCCTGTTTTACAGCCATGTTTTTAAGAAACCGATCGCTTTATGCCTCATTCCGGCTGTCTCGAAGTGCCCTGAATGAGAGCGAAACACTTCATAGCGTTCACCGGCGCCTTTTTCTTTATACACATCGGACAGCTTTTCTTCAATGAGGTCAATTCCTTGAACTGGCGTTAGTTTATCTGCGGTTCCGACCAGGCTTAAATGGGGCCTTGGAGCGATCAGGCTTTCGATTTGAGCGGTTGAAAAGTGCTTGACCAGCCCTGGAACATACGAATAGAGATTGTGACGGTCCAAATTCTGCGTCTTGATTAATGTTTCGCTGTCCACCTGCGCGCATATATCAACGCATACGCTGACCCGTTCATCCAATGCAGCAGTCCACCAGGCCATCAGACCACCCATCGACATGCCGAGTGAAGCGATGCGGCTTTCGTCTGTGTCCTCACGCATGCTCAGGTAATCGATGGCTCTGATGCTGTCGAAGACCATCATTCCCCACATCACCCGTCCTGTCCAAAGCATTTCTTTAAATATCTCACTCTCCGTTTTGCCCCGCCTGTCTCCGAAAGCCCAATGGTCAATCGCAAGCACGGAAAATCCCAAGGCCGTCAATTCCTCGGCGAACGGCGGCGTTTGCAAGTAATCCGCTCCTTCAATCAGCTCCTCCTTCCCCCTTTCGTAACGTCCTCCGTGTGAATGACAGTAAAGCACGGCCGGCCGCTTGCCGTTCATCTGTTTCGGTTTTGCAAAATAGGCCGGTACCGCTTCAATTCCGTTTAAATCAAGCAAAAGCGTTTCAAGAATAAAAGATGACTTTTCTTCAATTTTAAGAGTACTCACATCAATGCTTTTTTTCTTCGGCAAATCGCCGAGCAGTTTGAAAAGTTGACTGCGCATCGTGTTCCCCTTTCTTTTTTCCGTTTGATTCATTAATACGATTTGAAAGGGCGTTTTACCTTTTTCCAGATGATAAGTTGACGGAAGTTCACCACAAACAAGGCGCAGGTCAGCATGATAAACAGTAATATCCAGGGTGATGAAAACAAAAGAAGCAGCGAGAAGCACCCCATGAGAAAGAGGCAGCCTATTTTGTAAACGCGACCGGACAGCAGCTTGTAAGCAGCGGCAAGACCGCACAGCGAGTTGCAGATGAAAAAGGCGTTTGCGATCAGGACCAGTGTCTCAACATTAAGAAAGTGAAACATCAGGCAGACAAAAACGACGGTATGAATGAAAAACATAAGCCCCAGTGCTGCCATCGGCTGATTTCCCCTTGATCTGCGGGCAAACAGCCCGCCGGCCTGCGATGCCACCAGCCTGGCTGCTCCGCCTGTCACCTGAAAATAAGCGCACATGCAGAGAACAGCGGTGAGCACAGCGATCACCGGCAATGCAAAAGATCCGAACAACGGCGTCAGCATCATCGCCAGCTTCAATTGTCCGTTTGCGAAGAACCCCGGATCAATCCATTGAACAGCTGCCGCAGTCGCCACATATATGAGCGTTACCGTCAGGCTGCTGATCACGACGGCCCGGGGAATCGTTTTCCCGCGGTTTTTCACTTCCATGCTGTAGTTGCCGACGATTTCCCATCCGACTAATGCCCAGAACAGCAGCAGCAATCCGCGGCCAAAATCGGCAAACTGAAATGTTCCGTCTACGAGCGGCCCCTCACGAAAGTAAGGCACAGAAGCCGCGCTGCTTCCAAACAGAATGAGGGCCGCGGCAGTGGAAAAAATGAGTGCAACCATGCCGACAAATGAAAGATTAAAGCAAAGGACTACCATACAAAAGATAAAAAAAATGAAGCCGTACAGTTCAGCAGGAAATGCCGTGCCGGCCGCAAGAGAATGAATATATTCGCCGGCCGTCATTAATACGGCGGCGGGGCCGAAGCTCGCAGCCATGATAAAATAAAAGACTGCCAACTTTTTAACACGGGAACCGAACGCTTTTTCAGCCGCATAAGCAATCCCGGCATCATTCGGATACTCGACGCTCAATCTGGCAAAAATCCAGGCAAATAAAAAACCGATTCCCAACATCAACAGCCATGCAAAAATCGCATAGTCCCCCGCTGTCTGATGAATCATCGGCGGCAGCAGAATGATTCCCGACCCTAAAATAGGCCCCGTCATCAGCCCGCTTAATAATAAAGGGCCAAGCTTTTTTTCTCTCATACTGATACAATCCTTTCGCAAAGTCGTTTAAAATGATTGTAATCTTGTTTAATTCATCAGTAAAATAGATATTATCGATCTGCAATTTCGAATTTTTCGATATAAAATAAAAGGGAGATGGACGAGATGGAGATCCGACATTTGAAAACATTCAAAACCATCGTGGATATCGGCGGTTTTACCCGTGCTGCCGATTATTTGGGATATGCGCAGTCAACTGTGACTTCGCACGTTCAAGCAATCGAACAAGAATTAAGAAAGCCGCTGTTCTACAGGCTGGGGAAAAAAATGATGCTGACAGAAGCAGGAAAACACCTTCTCCCTTATGCCGCAGAAATGGTCGAACTGTATGAAAAAGCGAGGCACATTCCGGAAAACGACCAGGAGCCGTCGGGAAACTTGATCATCGGCGCCTCGGAATCTTTAACGGTTTACAGATTGCCTGCCATTCTTCACGAATTTACTAACAAATATCCGCAGGTCACGGTCACATTAAAGTCTTCCACGTGCTGGCAGCTGAGAGATGAATTGAAGCAGGGAAAAATCGATGTCGCTTTTCTTTTGGACAACGATCGGAAAGAAAACGACCTTCATGTTGAAAAGCTGGTCAATGAGCCGATGGTGTTCATCTTTCCAAAGGAACACCCGGCAGGACAAAAGGCCCTTGATGATTTGACTTTTACCGCAAATGAAACGTTTTTATATACGGAGCACGGCTGCAGCTACCGTGATTTTTTTGAGGAGTATTTACGTCAAAGGGGAGTCATTGCCGACCATACGATGGAATTTTGGAGTGTCGAAGCGATTAAACAGTGCGTGATGTGCGGTTTGGGCGTATCCCTTCTTCCTTTGATCACAACGCGCACTGATATCGAAGAAGGAAAGCTTCAGGGCACGCTTGTCCGCGACGCCCTGTTTTCCACTCAAATGGCTTATCATAAAAACAAATGGCTTTCTCCTGCAATGGCGGCTTTTACAGATATCGTCCGCACGAAAGCAAGAGACTGGGCACAGGCATAACGTTCCTATATCTAAATGCCTTCGGTATTCATCAGCACGATCCGCCAGCCGTCCGGATCTTCCACTGTTGCTCCTTTGTCCTTCCAATACAGATTTTCAGGCGGCACTTCGTGATGGCCCATGTCAGCGAGCCTTTTTAAAATACTCTTGATTTCCTTCTGATCAGGAATATAAAAGACGAGCAGATTGTCTTTGGTCGGTGCCGGACAAGGGCTGCCTCCGATATGGGAGGTGAATTCAAGGTGATATTGGACATTCGGCAGGCCGAACATGACGCCATGATACCCTTGATGTCCGGAAAAACCGCCAAGCTTTTTCAGGCCCAGCCCCTTTTCGTAAAACGCAACGATTTCGTCAAAACGGTCTGTAGGCCGGGCGATTCTGACCTGTGCGGCGGAAAAATCGGAAAAATGCATCATCATCATCTCCTTTTTTCCCATTTTAAGCGGTCATGGATCATTTGAAACGAAGCGAACGGCTGAAATATTTTCATCCTTTCGGCGGAATGACAGGGCTTTCAGATTATTAAAAAAAATCCCAAAACGGCTTTTAGTTTTGGGATTTTGTCATCCTTTGTCCCGCAATCCTTGCAGTCTGGGAAAGCCGAGCATCGGAGCGGTCTTCCACAGGATGTGGTGACGGCGGTGTTAGGCGGTTAGCCGCCTGATCTTTTCTCCTATCGTAAGCACCGGCTTAGCAGGCCTGCCAACGAATGCGCGGGTTTGTCGGCACGCTGAAAAGCCCCTTCGGATTGAAGGGGCTTTTCCATTAATTTGCGACAATATTTACAAGCTTTCCAGGTACAGCAATCACTTTTCTGATCGTTTTCCCTTCGAGCTGTTCTTTTACTTTTTCATTGTTTTTCGCCAGCTCTTCAAGCTGTTCTTTGTCGGCGTCGGCTGGAACGTTCAGCTTCGCTTTCACCTTTCCGTTCAGCTGAACGACGATTTCGACTTCGTCATCAACGAGCTTTGCTTCATCATAGACAGGCCATGCTTCATACGTGATCGTTTCCTCATGTCCAAGTCGGCTCCACAGCTCTTCAGCCAAGTGAGGCGCAACAGGAGACAGCAATTTCACGAAGCCTTCCATGTATTCTTTCGGAAGCTGATCAGCTTTATATGCTTCATTGATGAAGACCATCAGCTGAGAAATACCTGTATTGAAGCGCAGACCTTCGAAATGGTCTGTTACTTTCATGACCGTTTCGTGGTAGACGCGCTCAAGCGTTTCGCCGGCTCCTTCAACGATCTTCTCGTTTAACCCGCCATTGTCATCGATGAACAGACGCCATACGCGGTCAAGGAAGCGGCGGGCGCCGTCAAGTCCTGTCGTTGACCAGGCGATCGATGCATCCAAAGGCCCCATGAACATTTCGTACAGCCGGAGCGTGTCCGCACCATGAGTCTCCACTATTTCGTCCGGATTGACGACATTGCCTTTGGATTTGCTCATTTTTTCGTTGTTTTCACCAAGAATCATTCCTTGGTTATAAAGCTGTTTGAACGGCTCTTTCGTCGGAACGACCCCGATGTCATAAAGGAATTTATGCCAGAAGCGCGCATACAATAAGTGAAGAACGGCGTGTTCCGCCCCTCCGATATACATATCGACAGGAAGCCATTCCTGTAATTTTTCAGGAGAAGCCAGTTCGTTCGGGTTTTTCGGATCGATGTAGCGCAGGAAGTACCAGCAGCTTCCCGCCCATTGCGGCATCGTATTCGTTTCGCGTCTTCCCTTTTTGCCTGTTTCAGGGTCTGTCACTTCCACCCATTCTTTAATGTTCGCAAGAGGGGACTCACCCGTTCCGCTCGGTTTGATTTCCGACGTTTTCGGCAAGATCAGCGGCAGCTCTTCTTCAGGAACCGGAGTCGATGTGCCGTCTTCCCAATGGATGACCGGGATCGGCTCGCCCCAGTAGCGCTGACGGCTGAACAGCCAGTCGCGGAGGCGGTATGTTACCTTTTTCTCGCCCTTCCCGTTTTCCTCAAGCCACTGAATCATTTTTTCGATCGCAGCCGCTTTATCAAGGCCGTTCAGAAAATCTGAATGGATGTGTTCGCCGTCGCCTGTATAAGCTTCTTTCTCAACATCTCCGCCTTTGACGACTTCTTTGATCGGCAGCCCGAATGCTGATGCGAATTCGTGGTCCCGCTCATCATGGGCAGGGACGGCCATGACCGCTCCAGTTCCGTATGTAGCCAAGACATAGTCCGCGATCCATACCGGAATTTTTTCCCCGTTTGCCGGATTGACGGCATAAGCACCTGTGAAGACGCCTGTCTTTGTTTTGGCAAGGTCTGTCCGCTCCAAGTCGCTCTTTGATTGAACTTCTTCGATATAGGCGTCGACCGCGTCTTGCTGTTCAGGCGTCGTGATTTTTTGAACCAAATCGTGCTCCGGAGCCAAAACGGCATATGTGGCACCGAATAATGTATCAGGCCGCGTTGTGAAAACCGTAAACATTTCGTCTGTGCCGTCGACCGCAAAATGAACATGCGCCCCTTCGGAACGGCCGATCCAGTTGCGCTGCATCTCTTTGATGCTTTCCGGCCAGTCGAGTTCTTCCAGATCTTCAAGCAGACGGTCGGCATAAGCGGTAATCTTCAGCATCCACTGCTTCATTGGACGGCGTTCTACAGGATGGCCGCCGCGTTCGCTTTTGCCGTCGATGACTTCTTCATTGGCAAGAACGGTTCCAAGCGCAGGACACCAGTTTACAGGGACTTCATCTACATAAGCGAGACCTTTTTCGTAAAGCTTTAAGAAAATCCACTGCGTCCATTTATAGTAGTCCGGATCTGTTGTATTGACTTCTCTGTCCCAGTCATACGAAAAGCCGAGCGCTCTGATCTGGCGGCGGAAGTTGTCAATGTTCTGTTCGGTAAAGACGGCAGGATCGTTTCCCGTATCCAGCGCATATTGTTCCGCAGGAAGCCCGAATGCATCCCAGCCCATCGGATGGAGGACATTGTACCCTTGCATCCGTTTCATGCGGGACAAAATGTCAGTTGCCGTATAGCCTTCAGGGTGTCCGACGTGAAGGCCTGCGCCTGACGGATACGGAAACATGTCCAATGCATAAAATTTCGGTTTGGATTTATCTTCACGCGTGGCGAACGTTTTATTTTCAAGCCAATAGTCCTGCCACTTTTTCTCGATTGTTTGATGGTCAAAACTCAATTGTAAAAACCTCCTTTGAATATGAGTACGGCTTCTTTGTCTTCAAGTATGGACGGGACTGGCAGCGTTATATTCAGATTATTCTAAAATCAAAAAAACTCTCCCATCCCTAAGAAGGGACGAGAGATTTCCCGCGGTACCACCCTTGTTAGTGTGCATGCGGCACACTCACTTGATATCTGTAACGCAGATACGCGGCAGCAGCTCATCACTGCTGCAACTCTGAGGCGAGTTCGGAAGCTCATTTGATTGACTTTCACCAGCCGTCAACTCTCTGAAACAAAATGGGCTTCTTACTGCTCCTCTTCACTGTTCTTGCCGTAACCGTAATCTTATCTGTATTTTATAGAATTCTGTTCATAAGTGCAAGCAGGTTTGTATACAATGGGAATGTGCTGAAAAAAGGGTAAGAGTGAGGATCTTAATCGTGTGGAGATTTGTTTTGTCGTTCGGAGTTCTGTACATTTGCCTGCTGTTCTCTGACAAAGTCAAAGCTTCTCAATACAGCTTCACCGCCGTAGCCGGCAATGATCGATAACACGACAAGCTGAATTCCAGAATCAGGTTCCGCAGATAAAACAAGCAAAATAGAAGCAACCATTCCGACAAGAATATCTTCAAAAAATCCAAGGTAAATGAATCGTTTCGTTGTTCTCGGTTTCTCGAGGCGCCCTCTTTTTTTAACGTGCCCGAGAACCCCCATAATCCCTCCAATCAAACAAGCAACCAAAACTTGATGCAGCATCTTCATCACCTTCCTAAAGCCCTTAGTTTAGTCAAGCGACTTCAGGCCATCGAGCAGCCCCCCTAGACCCCTTGCGATGATATTCGATACTACCATACAGAAAATGTGTTCTGTCTGAGAAGAAAAAAAGCTTGTTTCTTCCATTATATGTGAAGATTTGGTTGATAATCTTGATTCCTTCGATTCATTTTCACATAATTACAATTACCTATTTTTTCTATACCACTTATGCATCTGATTGAGCGGAGAGCTGCTTTTCCTTCCTGTCGTATAAAAACGCCGTTCCTATTGCGAACAGCAGCAATACGAGCAGAACCGCAAGCAAAAGCTGCATATTGAAATAATCAACCAGCATTCCGCCAAAAAGCGGCCCGATCATTCTTCCGCCGGTCGCCATACTGTTGACAAACCCTTGATAAAACCCTTCTTTTCCCCTCGGAGCGAGGCGGTTGGCGATTGTCGGCACAGCCGGCCATACAAGCATTTCGCCAATGGTCAGCACAACCATCGCGGCAAGAAAAGCCGGAAACCGTTCAGCTCCAAACAAAATTCCGTATGCCATCATAAAAATGACAAATCCGATCACGATTTGGTTTTTCAGCGATTCGGCAAACCGTTTCACAAAAAAACCGATCAGCGGCTGACCGAAAACAATGAGCGCCCCGTTCACTGTCCAAAGTACGCTGTACTGCCCAAGAGATATCCCAAGCTCCTGGGTGTGTGAAGCGATGGTCGAGGACCATTGCGAATAAGCGACCCAGCCGAGCAGGTAGCCCGTACATATAACCAAAAGCGCGGAGAATCTAGATTTCCCGCTGACTGAATCGGCATGATCCAAAACAGAAGACTGCATGGCTTTTTCAGACCGGATGCGTCTAAATCCGAAAATCGCAATCATGAAAAAGACGGCATACAGCATTGCATTCGCCAGAAAAACATACGTAAATGAAAAAGACGCGACAATTCCGCCGAGCGCTGAACCAACTGCCACCCCTGCATTTTGCGCCACGTATACAGCATTGAACGGCTTTCTGCCGCCTTCCGGCCAAACCGAGCCGGCCATTGCATAGCATGCCGGAAACACGATCCCTGATCCAAAACCGGCCAATGTTAAGAAAAGAATGTATTGGAACCAATCGTGAAAAAAGACGAGGCCTGAAAGGCTCGCAAACGTGATCACAATTCCAAGTACGACCGTTTTAAATCCGCCGATTTTATCGAATAGATATCCCCCGAACAGGTTGCCCAGCACATTTGCCCCTGAGTTCAGCATCAGCACAAATCCGGCCGCTGTCAGCGACTTTCCCAAATGCTGATGGATATAGATGGTATTCAGCGGCCATAAAAAAGATGCCCCTGTGACATTGATAAACATTCCGATGACCAATAGCCATAATGTGCGCGGCATAGCGTTTCCTTCTTTCTCTTTAGCATTCCCTCTAGATTCTATTCGTTTTGCCCATTTTTTTCAATTGACACGATTTCGATTTTCAACATAAAAAACCCCCTTTTTAAAGGGGGAATTTTTTTATGATTGCGTCATCCATTTTGGCTTTCCGAAACCGGCGAATTCCCGATCGATCGCATCTTCGAAAGCTTTGGATTTTACCGCTTCTTTGAGATCTTTGGCGAATGGCTTGTCTTTGTTTTTTTCATCCACTACCACTTGATTGCGGTAGCGGTCAGGCATGTTCTCAAGCGCCAGCGCGTCCTGCAACTTCATATTAGCGGAGAGAGCGAAATTACCCGGGACAGCCGCGATATCCAGGTCATCGACCGCTCTTGGAAGATTGGCAGATTCAAGCTGTTTAAATGTCAGCTTTTTCGGATTTTCCGCAATATCCTGCACAGAGGCTTTCAATGTGTCGACATCGCTTTTCAGCCGAATCAGCCCCTGATCCTGGAGCGTTAAAAATGCCCTGGCGGCATTGGCCGGATCGTTTGGAACAGCCACTTCCGCCCCGTTTTTGACATCGTTCAAGTCGTTATATTTGGCAGAATAGAGACCCATCGGAGCGGTCGGCACAGAAATGAGTGCAGCAAGATGTTTATTGTTTTCTTGATTGTATGATTTCATAAAAACCTCATGTTGAAACAAATTGGCGTCGAGTTCGCCTTCGCTTAACGCCGTGTTCGGCTGTACATAGTCGGTGAATTCGACCACTTCAACTTTGTAGCCTTTTTTCTCAAGTTCAGGCTGAATCGCTTTTTTGACCATATCGTAATACGGTCCTGCAGTAGCGCCTATTTTGATCGTTTTACCATCGCTTTCGGCATTGTTTCCGCATGCGGCCAGAAGCGCCAGGCTCAAGGCCAGTCCCAGCACGGAAGTCCATTTTAATATCTTGTTCATGTACATCTCCTCCTCCAAAATAAAAAAAACTCTTTCGGCGCCTGAAAGAGTTGTTCAACTTATCTTTCAGAATGCGCCTGACATTCTGCTGGATTTAGCACCTTGCTCTGCTGCAGGTTGCTGAGATTTCGCCGGGCCAGTCCCTCCATCTCTCTTTATAAGCTGCATATTCGGTTTTTTAAATGATTTCTTTATTTTACGTTTGAATATTTAGATTTGCAAGAAGTTTTTTGGTATAAACATTTTTTTCTTTTTAAGCTAAAATATAGTTATCAAACACGAAAGGAGACGAATCATGGAATCTATCATGCTGATCGGGTTTTTATCCTTTATTTTTTCCATCTGCTATCTTGTATTTCATTTGATCAGAAGAATCTTTTCTCCAGGCAAAAGGTTTTCCAGAAAACTCTTTTATCCTTGTTTTGCAGGCGGACTTCTCCTCCTGATCATCTCTGCGCCTTATTACAGTGAGGAAACATATGCCATCGATGAGACAAAAACAGAGGACCTGACAACCGAGCTTCAGGAACTGAAAACTGAACACAGCGCTGTAAAAAAGGAGCAAACCGCATTAAAGCAGCAGCTCAATCAAGCAAACGAAAAACTGAAGGCAGCCAAAACGGAGAATGACACATTAAAAAAAGAAAATGAAAAACTGACAAAAGAAAAAGACTCGCTTACGAAAAAAACAAAATCACTGTCAGAAAAACTGGCTAAGGCTGAAGAAAAAAGCGGCAGTACCGAAGCCACTGTAAAAGAAAAGAACGCCACCGCTCAGGCCGAAACGTCACACAGCGCGCCCTCCCCTAAGAAAAACAGCGGTGAAAGCAAACAGGAGTGCAAAATCAAAGGAAGCGTCAACCATATTTATCATACACCGGGAAGTACATATTATGACCGCACGAAAAACGTCGCCCGCTGGTTCTGCACAGAACAGGAGGCGCGTGATGCGGGGTACAGACCTCCGAAACGTTAAAAAAGCCGGCATACCGCCGGCTTTTTTCTTAAAGCTCTCTTCTTAATGCTGTCAGCACGTTCGTTCTTGTCGCTTTAATGGCCGGGTTCAGGCCTGAAAGAATGGCGACGCCTGCACTGATCAAGGTCGCGATGAGGACAAGACTGACCGGAATGTACGAGAAGGTGATGCTGAAGTCTGCCGCACTCGCTCCTCCTTCTGAAACCGATGATAAAATAGGTGGTATAATCTTGTTCACTAAAAAGCTGACACCGTATGAAATGATAACACCTAAAACAGATCCTAAGATGCCGATATAGGCGCTTTCCAGCAGGAACATTTTCCGGATCACGTTCGGGCTGGCCCCGATCGCTTTCATAATCCCGATTTCCTGCGTCCGTTCTGTAACCGCCATTGTCATCGTGTTGAAAATCCCGATCGCTGAAATCAAAACGGCAATGACTCCGACAAAGATCAGACCGATTTTAAAAGCCATGAAAAACAGATTGATGCTTTCGAGTTTTTTCGTTATTGAATCGACGTAGTAGCCTTCATCCTCCAAATCTGTTGTCAGCTGTCCGACATGTTCAAAGTTATCCGCGTAAACCGAAAGCTTTTTTTCGATCGTGCCGTTGTCTTTGTCCGCCTTCAGAAATCCGGTGATGTCTTTTTGCATGTCGTTGCTGACATAGACTGTTGAATCGCTTGCCCATTCATAAGAAGGTTTTTTCGTCACTCCGACAACTTTCAGATCATATGTTTTCGCTTTCCCTTCTTCTCCTGTTTTTTCATCCATTTTTGAGATCTTTAATTCAATTGTTTTGCCGAGAATATCTTCTGCGTATCCTTTTGGTTCTTTTACTTCCTCAGCATTATTTTCCATCTGCTTTTCATAATCTTGGGCTTCTTTTTTCGTCCAGAGATTCTTCCCGAAATGGTAGCCGACGACGATTTCATTCGGTGTTTTCGCTACGCGGCCGCGATCGAGTTTAATATTGGCTTTTTGTTCAGCAGCCATGTCAGTAATCGTGATATTCGACATTTGATTGTTTGTCCTGTTGCCCAACTTTGCTTCAGCAGGTGCGAACACCTGCGTGCGCTCGATAATCGCGGACACATCTTTGCGATTTTCGAATTCTTTCAAGTCTTTCTTTTGAACTTTCTGATCGCTTTGCCCTTCTTTTCCGACAACATTTATCTCAGTCACGATTTGCTCTTTCATCAGCTGTTCAGTCAGCGATTTTTGCAGGCCGAACCCGACCGATGCGAGCACGATTAAGAATGCGCAGGCCACCGTTGTTGCGAGAATGGTCATGAATACACGCAGGCGGTTTTTCTTCATATTTCTTCTAATAAACTTCAACTGATCCTTAAACTTCAACAGTCTCTTCCCCTTTCTCTAACACGCCGTCAGATAACTGAAATTTCGTATTGGCGATCGATGCCACTTCGTCATCGTGCGTGATGATGACAAATGTAATCCCGCGTTCCCTGTTCAGCTGCCGAATGAATTCGAGAATTTCCTGTTCTGTTTCGGAGTCCAGGCTTCCTGTCGGTTCGTCGGCTAAAATGATTGACGGATTCAAAATCAAAGCGCGGGCGATGCTGACGCGCTGCTGCTGTCCGCCTGAAAGCTCATTCGGATAGTGTCCAGCGTGGTTTTCAAGGCCGACGCGGTGAAGCATCTCATTGACGCGCTGCTTCCGCTCAGACGGATGAACACCTTTTAAAGTCAGAGGCAGTTCGATGTTTTCGTAAGTCGTCAAGCTCGGAATCAGCTGAAAACTTTGAAAGATGAAGCCGAAATGTTCAAGCCTGAATGCCGCCCATTCTTTTTCGCTGTACTTTGTGACATCCGTACCGTCAATGACGATCTTACCTTTTGTCGGGGCGATATAGCCGGAAATCAAGTTCAACAGCGTCGATTTTCCGGAACCGCTCCGTCCGACAATGCAGGCGATTTCGCCTTTTTCAACGGTAAGCGAGACATCCTTTAACACTTTAATTTCATTTTCCCTCCCCTTTTTACCGACTTTAAATGAGTGGTGAATATGCTCTACACTGATCATTTGTAAATCTCCTCTCCATTATGGATTACAGCTGTTTTATTTTTTTGAAAATCAAGAAGTAACTGATTAAAAATCCGACTGCCGAACCGATCACCATACCGAAGATATAGCTGAACAGGTTTGAGCCAGAGGCTGTGCCGAATCCCCAGATGCCAAATAAAATCACGAGAATTTGAATCGGGCGATCCATTTTTCTCCAGAGAAAAAAATGTCCGTTCCGTTCAAGCTGCTGTTTGATAAAGCAAAAATAGCCAATGATATAAAACAAGATCCCCATGGCGAGCGGAATAAGCGTAAAGGCCAGGCTGCCGTCTTGAATGCCGAATTGGTTGAGGTACATGATCGGCGTTATATAATCCAATAGTTCTGTTTCACCATAAAAGAAAGCAGGGTGCCCTCCAAAGAAACTCCGGATGATTCGAAAGTTGGCCAACGGAAGCCCGATCAGCAAATACGGCAGAATCGACGTTGAAAATGCAACGATCAGCTGGGCCAGCGGATTGCCGGTTATCGCGCCCGCCGCCATAACAAGCGAGTAGACCATAAAGCAGAAGATGACCGACCCGATAAAATACTCATGGAAATGGACGACGTCAACCTTATATAAAACAATCAAGGCATAAGATAAAAAGTAAGATAATAGCTGGGCTGTTAAAAGAATTGAAATGCCGAAGAAATATTTCGTATTGAAAATGACGCCTCGCTTATAAGGAAGGCCGAGTGTGAATTCAAGCGTCCCTCTGCTCCTTTCAAACCCGATCTGGCTGAGCGCAAGCGCAACTCCGCCAACCCAGAACATTCTCATAGCCCCGCCTATCTCATAGTTTTTATATAAAACGCACTCCATATCGGGAAATTTTTTCAGTTCTGAAAGGCATCCTTTGTACTGGAAATAATCATTCAAAAGCGTAAGCGGTTCACTCAGCATCACCGCTGCAAATACAACTAAAAAAATCCAGAAATGCTGTTTCCACTCTTTATATAAAAGTCCGCGGTCTACCATCTTCGCTTACCTCCATACTTCGCGATGAATACTTCCTCTAGACTGACCGGAAGCTCGTTCCAAACTTTCGGAGACAAACTTTTTAGAAATTGTTTGCTCACATCGTCTGCTTTCGGAATCAACACCGTATAAAACACGCCGGTGTGATCCAAAACAGGGATTTCCCTTTCCCTGATTTTCAAATTGACATCTTCTTCAAATGCCATTTGGATTTTAATAAAATCGCCTTTCAGTTCATCAAGATCCATGATGTTCGACAATGTATTGTCTTCGAGAAAACCGATTCGGTTGCACATTCTTTCAATATCCTCAAGCCGGTGGGATGTGATGAGAATCGTCGTGTTGTTTTCAGCCACTTCATCGACCATCAGCTGGAGAACATCTTGTCTTGTGACGGCATCAATGCCGTCTGTCGGTTCATCGAGCAGGATGACCGCCGGCCGGATCGCAAATGACAAGATCAGCGACATTTGCTTTTTCAATCCTGTAGACAATTCCCTGTACTTTTTTGTTTCAGGAATATCGTAGCGGTTCATTAATTCATTAGCGTATGTAACATCAAAGTCAGGATAAATGTTTCGCAAAATATTGACGAGCTGTTTGTAATTGTATTTTTCGAAATAGGTGTTTTGAACGGGCATATAGACGATATTGCGCTTGACGAGCGGATGGTCCTTCACCTTGACGCTGCCGAAGTAGACATCTCCCTCATCAGGCAGCAGGATTTGCTGAATCAGGCGGAGAAGCGTTGTTTTCCCTGAGCCGTTTCTGCCGAGCAGTCCGAAAATCTCTCCTTCCTCAAGCTTAAAGGAGATGTTTTTGAGTATTTGTTTTCCGTCAATCGTTTTTGATACAGATTTGAGCTCAATCATTCACTTCCCCTCCTCTCACTTCTTCGTCGATTTCCGCCATCCACTCCTGCAGCTTTTTAGTGTCGATCCCAGCGTAATGCGCATCGATGATCAGCTGCTTTAACTGCTCTTTAATCATCGCAATCTTCCCTTCATCAAGCGTAACTTTCGCGTTTTCTGAAATATACGTTCCTCTCCCCCTCAACGTTTCAATTATTCCTTCCCGTTCAAGTTCTTTATAGGCTTTGCTGACAGTATTCGGGTTTGCAATGATAATGGTTGCAAGCTCTCTGACAGAAGGAAGTTTATCTCCAGGCTTGATTATCCCTTTTAAGCAAAGCTCTTTCATCTGCTGGATAATCTGCTCATAGATCGGGGTAGAGCTTCTCGGATCGATTTGAATCATCTATCTCCCTTCTTTCTCGTTCAATCTCAGGTCATTCACTTTTAAAAAAACACGTATCCCAAATTTTCTTGAATTATAAAGCCCAGCTTCGCAAGAACAAACAAGAACGAACAGGCAATGATAAACGCCACGACCACCATCGGCGTTATTTTTTTATGTTTATCACTCATGAGTATTACTCCTTTACATGTGTGTGTTAATTGTATTACTCGATATAGTACACCTAATACATTAAATACATCGTCCTTTTTTGTCAATCACTTTTTTTCAAAAAAATGAACCCTTTCAAAAAGGGTTCATCTTTCATACGATCTCTGCAGAATCATATTGTTTTGAAGGGTTTGCAGCTGAAGCCTTTTGCGGTGAATTTCCTCCCTTTGTTGCTCATTGGCAAACAGCGAAAGCTTGTTTAATTCATTGACCGCGTTTTCAAGCATCAGCTGCGCATCGCTGAACTCTGTCTCATTGTAATGTTCCTGCCTGCTTGCAGTTTCAAATTGAGATAAAGCATAATCATAAGCATCTTCGCTTCTTTGGATGTGCTCTCCGACGGATTGTCTTGTAGCCAAAGAAAACCCCTCCTTAATGGAAAAATCCATCGTGATTAGTTTGGCCATCACAGCCGTGATCATTGAAGAAAATAATTGGGAATCGGTTTGTTCTTATCGTGTTTATTTGCTACAATTTTAGGATGCGTAATACTAAAAGGAGGTCCTTTTGTTTGCATCAAAACAACCCTTTTCCATATACGAACAGTGAAAAACGATATCATACATGGAATTATCATTTACGAAATCATTTCGGTCATAAAGTGTTTAAAGTCGCCCTTGACGGAGGCTTTGACTGCCCGAATCGCGACGGCACGGTCGCACACGGCGGATGCACATTTTGCAGCGCCGCAGGGAGCGGAGACTTTGCGGGAAACCGAGCCGACGATCTGCTGACCCAATTTAATGAAGTCCGCGACAGAATGCATGAAAAATGGAAAGACGGCAAATACATGGCGTACTTTCAAGCATTTACGAATACGCACGCTCCTGTCAGCGTTCTTCGCGAAAAATACGAAACGGTCCTCGGCCTCGACGGCGTAGTCGGCCTTTCAATCGCAACCCGGCCGGACTGTCTTCCTGACGATGTTGTCGAATATCTTGCCGAGCTTAATGAACGAACATACCTCTGGGTGGAACTCGGCCTTCAAACCGTTCATGAACGGACGGCTGATTTGATCAACCGTGCCCATGATTTCGACTGCTATGTAGAAGGCGTGAACAAGCTGAGGAAACACGGTATCCGCGTCTGCTCTCACATCATTAACGGGCTGCCTCTCGAAGACCGCGGCATGATGATGGAAACCGCAAAAGCGGTCGCCGATTTGGATGTGCAGGGGATTAAAATCCATCTGCTTCACCTGTTAAAGGGAACGCCAATGGTGAAGCAGTATGAAAAAGGAAAATTAACGTTCCTTTCGCAAGAGGATTATGTCCAGCTTGTTTGTGATCAGCTTGAAATTCTTCCGCCGGAAATGATCATTCACCGGATTACGGGTGACGGACCGATCGAATTGATGGTCGGACCGATGTGGAGCGTCAATAAATGGGAAGTCTTAAATGCCATCAATGGAGAACTGGAAAGGCGCGGCAGCTATCAGGGGAAATGGTTCAACAAAGAGAAAGAAGGCATCGCCACATGAAGCTCAAGAAGATCCTCCCGTATGCGAAAGAACTGCTGAAAACAGCCGCAGGCGAAGGAGACATCGTCATTGATGCGACAATGGGAAACGGACATGATACGTATTTTTTAGCAGAACTTGTCGGTGAAAACGGACATGTCTATGCCTTTGATATTCAAGAAACAGCTCTTATGAATACTGCCGAAAGACTTGGAAACGAGTACAAAGACCGGGTGACATTGATTCAAAAAAGCCATGATGAGCTCATCACTTCGCTTCCTGACGACATCTCAGGCAAGGTGGCAGCAGCTGTGTTTAACCTCGGGTATCTTCCGGGAAGCGACAAATCGGTGACGACAAAAAGCGATTCAACCATCGCCAGCATCAAGCAGCTTCTCAAAATCCTGAAAAATGAGGGGCTGATCGTTCTGGTCGTCTACCATGGCCATCCCGAAGGAAAGCGGGAAAAGGACGCCCTGCTCGAATTTTGCACATCACTCGACCAAGATACTGCCCGCACCCTCTGTTACCAATATTTAAACCAGCGAAACGATCCGCCTTTTATCATTGCGATTGAAAAGAAAATAGCGGCTCAAAAATGATATCTTGAAAATCCTCCATTAGGAGGATTTTTTTCATCCAAACATAATGTAAGCGATATCAAAATAAAATATAAGAAATTTTTCGCAATTTTCTAAAAAGAAAAGGTGTTTCACTCTTTGTCACGAAATTATTGAAAACTCATGTAAAATACGGAGGGATTTCAATTTGAAAAAATTTATCGCTTATCAAATTTTGATCGCACTCGCCATTGGAGCAGTGATCGGACACTTTTTCCCTGATTTCGGAATGGCGCTGCGCCCCGTCGGAGACGGATTTATCCGCTTGATTAAAATGATCGTCGTTCCGATCGTTTTTTCTACAATCGTCATCGGAGCGGCCGGAAGCGGAAGCATGAAAAAAATGGGCAGTCTCGGCATCAAGACGATTATTTGGTTTGAAGTGATTACGACGTTCGTGCTCGGACTCGGGCTGCTTTTGGCTAATGTGCTAAAGCCCGGCGTCGGCCTTGACCTCTCCCATTTGGCCAAAAAAGATATCGGAGAGCTCTCAGGCTACACGGAAAAAGTGGTCGATCTTAAACAAATGATCCTCGATATTATTCCTACCAACATCGTTGACGTCATGGCCAGAAATGATTTGCTTGCCGTGATCTTCTTTGCGATATTGTTCGGCGTCGCAGCTGCCGGGATCGGCAAAGCCTCAGAGCCTGTCATGAAATTTTTTGAGTCTGTTGCCAATATCATGTTCAAACTGACGCAGATGGTTATGGTTACAGCCCCTATCGGCGTGCTTGCTCTTATGGCCGCATCCGTCGGGCAATACGGCATCGAACTCCTGCTTCCTATGTTAAAATTAGTCGGCACTGTTTTTCTCGGACTGTTTCTCGTTCTTTTTGTTTTATTTCCGATTGTCGGTCTTATTTTTAAAATTAAATACTTCGAAGTCCTGAAAATGATTTGGGATTTGTTTCTGATCGCGTTCTCCACTACGAGCACAGAAACAGTCTTGCCGCAGCTGATGGACCGCATGGAGAAATACGGCTGCCCAAAACGGGTCGTTTCCTTTGTGGTTCCTTCAGGCTTATCGCTGAATTGTGACGGCTCCAGCCTATATTTATCTGTCGCTTGTATCTTTTTGGCGCAGGCTTTCAATATAGACATGAGCATTTCACAGCAATTGCTCATGATGCTCGTGCTAGTGATGACAAGCAAAGGGATCGCCGCCGTTCCATCTGGCTCGCTCGTCGTCCTTCTGGCTACCGCCAACGCAGTCGGCCTTCCCGCTGAAGGAGTCGCGATTATCGCGGGAGTGGACCGCGTGATGGACATGGCGCGAACAGGCGTGAACGTGCCGGGTCATGCTGTCGCCTGCATCGTTGTTTCAAAATGGGAAAAAAGCTTCCGGTATAATAAGCGTTTTGTACTTGAAAAACAATACCGGATGGAAAGCTTGTAAACAGCAAAAGCTCAAGCCGATGAACGGTTTGAGCTTTTCTTTACGAGCTTTTCATCCACGGCATTTTTTGAATTTTGCGGTAGGCCCTTCCGTTGATATAGAAGAAGTAGGAAGTTTTTCCGCTCGCTTTAATAAGGCGCTTCGCCAGCCGGCCGATTTCCTTTTGACCCGCGACCTTATCGTCTGATAAATAAACACCCAGAAGACCTCTGTTGATCAAACGGTGAAAGTTTTCGTGCGGAATCCCGCGCAAATGTTCATCCGCCATTTCAATGAAATATTCGAGCCTTTCCATCATATCTGAATGTGATGGGTAATACGTGCAGAAATTCAAATCTCCGCTGATTAAGTCTTCCTCCTGGTCAATTAAATAATCGAGCAGGATGTGCAGTCCCTGTATGTACGGAAAATAGCTGTCGCGGATCTTTCCGGCCATCGATTCAGTAAAATCGGAACGGACGGAATACGATACGAGGCAGAAGATGCCGAGCGTTGAACCCGCACAGGCTGAGAACTCGTACCATTCCATTTTCGGCAAGGCCGATCTATAATTCTCAAACCACGCTTCGAGCCGGGGGACACGCTCATGCTCCACAACGTGTTTATGAACTTGCAGATCGCAGTAATAGCTGCAAAGCTCAAGCAGGTGCTGCTTGATCAAATCATAGTTCTCAATTTCCGCAAGCACGTCTTGGCACGTTTTCACTAAGTCGTGCAAATAGCCTTGATCATCCTGGTCTTCCCTGAACCGGTAATAGTTCTTCAATTCAGCCCCGACGGTCAGCGCGTCTTTCATTGACTGATGAAGCATGGAAAAATCATCCGGGTCAAGCGAGGTGCTCCGGTCGCATAGATTGTCGAGATAGTCGCTTATCGTCTGATACGCCGTAATAAACCGGATCGACTGCTCGATTTTGTCGCCTGAAAGGAGGGCCATAATGCCGCCGCCTTCACAGTGAAAGGTTTTATCCCTGATGCTGGCTTTCGCCTGCGTTTTCAGCTCGGGATTTTGAATCGTTTCAGCTTTTCGTTTCCACTTGTCCAACTCCTGATGAACAAGGGGAAAAACTTCTCTGTATACTTTAGCCATTAATCCAAAAGGATGCTCCGGTACTGCCAAAGAATGCACCTCCATTATGTCATATACTGTTCCACAAACGCTCTGGCCGCTTTAAAAACGTCTTCCCGCTCAGGCTCATTAAAAATTTCGTGGTATAAGCCCTCCCATTCCCTGTACGTCTTATTGTGAGAAGCAAGCTCGTTAAACCACTTGACGACCATTTTTTTGTCGACAAGCCAGTCTGTGCCCGCCTGCATGACAAAGAGCGGGATGTTGAGAAAGGCGTCCGTCGGCTCCATCGCGCTTTTCAACGCTTTTAACATTTCTTGATACCATCTGACAGAAACTTTTGTGATATATAATGAATCGTTGATGTCCATTTCGATGACTTCTTTGTTTCTCGTCGCTTTATCAGGCGTGATCCCGGATTCAAACCGCATGGACGGAGCCAAAACGTTGAGCCCTTTGGAAATCCAGTCCAAAAATTTGTTCGGCTTTAATTGCAGCCCGAGACAAGGGGATGATAAAATGAGACCGGCAATGCCGCTTTGCTGCTGCTTAAACCACTCGATCGCGATCAGGCCGCCCATGCTGTGCCCGAGCATAAATACAGGCAGTTCAAATGCTTTCGCCCTGGCGACCCATTTGTCCACTTCATCAATATATTCTTGAAACGAGCGTATATGTCCTCTTTCTCTTGTCGAAGTTCCCTGTCCGGGCAAATCCCCCATGACGACATTAAACCCGGATGAACGCCACATTTCGGACAGCCATTTATACCGCCCGTGATGCTCACATGCACCGTGAATGATGACGATTGAAGCAACAGGTCTTTCCGCTTCCATGCACCACATGCTGACCACCTCACACAATTTTATAAATGAAAGGATGAAACCTATGATCTACCCTTATAAAAAAACGGAACCCGTTATTCATGAAACGGCGTTTATCGCCGACAACGCGGTCATCACCGGAGATGTAACAATCGGAGAGCAATCAAGCATCTGGTTCTCTTCGGTTATCCGCGGCGATGTCGCCCCGGTCAGGATCGGAAAAGGCGTGAACATTCAAGACCTTTCCTGCCTGCACCAAAGCCCTGAGCGCCCTCTCGTGATTGAAGACGGTGTGACGGTAGGCCATCAGGTTACACTGCACAGCTCCGTGATACGAAAGCATGCCCTTATCGGAATGGGGTCGGTTATTCTTGACGAAGCGGAAGTCGGGGAAGGCGCTTTTATCGGGGCAGGCAGTCTTGTCCCGCCTGGCAAAAAGATCCCGGCCGGGCACCTCGCATTCGGCAGGCCCGCTAAAGTCATCCGCCCGTTAACTGACAAGGATAAACAGGAAATGGAAAGAATTCGCAAAGAATATATTGAAAAAGGACAATACTACAAATCCTTGCAAAAAAAAGATTAGCTTTGCTACAACTTTACCATTTTTTCACCGATAATTTAAGCAATAACCTTTTCGGCCGCACGCGTCTGCGGCTTTTTTCTTTTCCGAAATCTTTACAAATACTTATCATTTGCTAAACATTCATTTTTTACAATAAACATGAAGCAGCCATTCATGTAAAGGGGGTTATGACATTTGAATAAACTGATGGTCGGCATCTACAACTTTGAATGCCGGGTCTTCCTCGGTATGAACAGCTTATTTCACCAAAAAGCACTAAACCGTTACTTTCGTTCCTCAACACATCTGGGAGGGGCATTCTGCACGATTTCCGCTTGCCTGTCTCTCTTGCTGTTCGGATCCGGAAGTGTTCGTACAGCGGGGATCGCCAGCGCCATTGCACTTTTGGTCAGCCACCTTCAAGTCATGCTGATCAAAAAGCTGTATCCAAGAAAGCGGCCGTATTTAACGCTAAAGGAAACACAGTTTTTGCAAAATCCGCTCAAGGATCATTCTTTTCCATCCGGCCATACGACCGCGGCATTTTCCGTCATTACACCGCTAATGATATTCTTTCCGATACTCGCGCTTTTATTAATTCCGGTAGGCATCAGTGTGGGACTCTCCAGAATTTATCTCGGTCTTCATTATCCTTCGGATGTTCTGGCAGGCACGGCCCTCGGGATATCAGTCGGAACTTTGTCGGCGCTGGTCTTCTAAGCCGGCCGTTTCTTCCAAAGCGTCACTGATTTTTTACATCACAAACAGGAGGGGAAACGATGAAAATTGCGATATTTACGGACACTTTTACACCGGATGTGAACGGATGCGCCAGAACGCTGAAAAGGTATACGGATTATCTTGAAAAAAACGGGATGTCCTATAAAGTATTTGCGCCGGAAAGCACGCATGAAACACAATTTTCGAGCCGCATCCGCCGTTTTACGAGCATGCCGTTCTTCTTATACCCCGAGTGCAGAATCGCTCTTCCTAATCTCATCAAAATGAAATCAGAACTCCGCGAATTCAATCCCGATCTCATTCACATCGCGACTCCTTTTAATATCGGCCTAGCAGGGCTCAAGCTTGCGAAGAAATGGAACATCCCTGTCGTAGGCTCTTACCATACCGATTTTGACCAGTACCTTTCATATTATGATCTTCAAATGTTTTCCAAACTATTATGGAAATATATGCACTGGTTTCATAAAGATTTTCGAAAAATTTTTGTCCCTTCGCGCGAAACGTTTATGCAGCTCAAAGCCAAACAATTCAGGAACCTCTCCATCTGGAAGCGCGGCGTGGACTGCTCGCTGTTCAGTCCGGCGCATCAAACCGAACACATCCGCAAGCGATACGGCATAAAGGAAACCTATATCCTCAGCTATGTCGGAAGGCTTGCACCTGAGAAAGATTTGGAGACGCTGCTCAAGATCGCAAGTCACCCCAATTTGAAAGATGGCGTCCACTGGCTGATCGCGGGAGACGGCCCGTTAAAAAAAGAGCTTGAGAAGCGGGCTCCCCTCAATATGACTTTTGCCGGCTATGTCAAAGGAGAAGAGCTGGCAAGCATTTATGCAAGCTCAGATTTGTTCGTCTTTCCTTCTCCGACGGAAACCTTCGGAAATTCCGCGCTTGAAGCGCTCGCCTGCGGGACGCCTGTTATCGGGGCAGATTCCGGCGGCCTGAAAGACTTTATACAAAACGGAAGAAACGGTTTTCTTTCCGAACCTGGAAATCCGGATGCATTCACCGAAAATATATTGCGCGTCCTCTCCAATGTGCCGTTAAAAAAACGGATGTCATACGATGCGAGAAGCTATGCCCTTACCCAGTCGTGGGAAGTGATTTTTGACAATCTCTTCTCCGAATGTGAACGTGTGCTAGCAGATTTATCAACTGAAAAACCGGCATAAAAAAAGAAGGTTTTCGATTAACGAAAACCTTCTTTTTTCACTTAAACGATAATGACTTCTTTTGGCTGATGGTTCAGTTCTTCCGGTACAAAGCGCTTTTCAACGAAAATGCTGTGCCAGATCATAAAGATGAGAACCGTCCAGATTTTGCGGCTGTTATCCGCTTTGTTGGCGCAGTGGTCTTCAAGAAGCTGAAGCACGTAATCTTTATGGATATATGCGTCTGTCTCGCTCTCTTTAATGATGTTCACGGCCCAGTCATGCATTTCGTTTTTCAGCCAGTGGCGGATCGGCACAGGGAACCCTAGCTTTTTGCGGTTTAAGACATGATCTGGAACGATGCCTTCCGCCGCTTTTCTAAGCAGATATTTTGTCGTGCCGTTTTTCGTTTTCAGCTCTTCCGGAATTTTGGAAGCCGCTTCAAATACGACTTTGTCCAAAAACGGAACGCGGAGTTCCAGTGAATTGGCCATCGTCATTTTGTCGGCTTTCAGCAAAATGTCACCGCGCATCCATGTGTGGATATCGACATACTGCATTTTGTTAATTTCGCTGTAGGACTTGCTTTCTTCAAAATATGGCTTTGTCACGTCACAGTAAGAGAGGTTGCTGTCATACTGGCGAAGAAGTTTTGATTTCATGCCTTCTTCAAAAATCTTTGCGTTGCCGATATATCTCTCTTCAAGAGGTGTACAGCCCCTCATTAAAAAGCTTTTCCCTTTCATTCCTTCCGGCATCGCTGAAGCTACGTGCAGAAGCATCTTTTTCAGCGGGGACGGAATTCGTTCAAACGGCTTTAATGAAAGCGGCTCCCGGTAAATATTGTAACCGCCGAACAACTCATCTGCTCCTTCTCCGGACAAAACAACCGTAACTTGCTTCTTCGCTTCCTTCGCGACAAAATACAAAGGAATTGCAGCAGGGTCTGCCAACGGATCATCTAGATGCCAGACGATCTTTGGAAGCTCGTTCATATATTCTTCAGGGGAAATGATCGCGCTGAAGTTCTCCACGCCGACCCTATCAGCGGTTTCTTTCGCAACGTCAACTTCGCTGAAGCCTTCATGTTCAAAGCCGACAGAGAACGTTTTTAAGTTGGGATGAAATTGCTTTGCCACCGACACGATAAAAGAAGAGTCGATGCCTCCGGAAAGGAAGGAACCTACAGGTACATCGCTTCGCATATGGACTTTTACGGAATCAAAGATCGCGTCTCTTACTTCCTGAACAAGCTTGTCTTCTTCGGTCTGAACAGGCTTGAATTGAACTTTCCAGTATGTTTTAAATTGAATATCCTCGCCCGGGCGGACAGTAAACTGATGGCCCGGTTCTACTTTTTGCACCTTTTTGTCAAGCGTCTCAGGCTCTGGTACAAATTGGAATGACGTATACTGCTGAAGCGCTTTTTCATTCAATTCCAAATCGGCATCAACAGCCATCAGGCTCTTTCTTTCTGACGCAAAATAAACATGGCCGTCCGTTTTCGTAAAATAGAGCGGCTTAATGCCGAACGGATCGCGCGCTCCGTATAGGAGCTGTTCTTTTTTATCCCAGATTAAAAAAGCAAACATTCCGCGCAGCTTGGAAGCAGCTTCCTGTTTGTAGTGGCGGTAAGTCGCAAGCAAAACTTCCGTATCTGAATCGGTTTTGAACTCGTATCCTTTTGAAATAAGTTCGTCTTTCAGTTCTATATAGTTATAGATTTCTCCATTAAAAATAATCCAATAGGAATCATCTTCATAAGACAGAGGCTGTCCTCCGTTTTCCACATCGATGATGCTGAGCCTTCTAAATCCGAAGCCTACATGCTCATCATGATAGTACCCATCATCGTCCGGACCGCGGTGTACAATCATTTCATTCATTTGTTTAATCAGTTCTTCCTGGGCTGCTGTCTCGGATGATGGGCGATGATTGAATACCCCTACAAATCCACACATAGTATTGCCTCCGATTTTTTAAATTTCGTGCAGAAATCAAAGTCTGCTTCTTGATTAGACAAGTGTTTAAAGAAAAACGTTTCACATCCGCCCGCTTTTTGCCATCGAAAAACAAAGCCGCTTATGAAAGCGGCTATGCGGTTGTTATTCTCCTAATGCATCTTTCTTCAGCTGATCTGCTTTGTCTGTGCGCTCCCAAGGCAGATCGAGGTCGAGGCGGCCGAAATGTCCGTAAGCTGCCGTTTGTTTGTAAATCGGACGGCGAAGATCGAGCATTTTAATAATGCCGGCAGGTCTTAGATCAAAGTTTTTGCGAACCTCTTCGATCAATGTTTCTTCACTGGCTTTGCCTGTACCGAATGTATCGATTGAAATGGATACCGGCTGTGCGACACCGATCGCGTAGGCAAGCTGCACTTCACAGGAATCAGCAAGGCCTGCGGCGACGATATTTTTCGCTACATATCTCGCAGCATAAGCTGCAGATCTATCAACCTTTGTCGCATCCTTACCGGAAAACGCTCCGCCGCCGTGACGGGCATATCCGCCATAGGTGTCAACGATGATTTTGCGTCCTGTTAAACCGGCATCCCCCTGCGGTCCTCCGATAACAAAACGGCCCGTAGGATTAATGAAGTACTTCGTGTTTTCATCGATCAGCTCTTTTGGCACTACCGGGTTGATGACGTGCTCTTTCAGATTGCGCTGAATTTGTTCAAGCGAAATCTCAGGGTGATGCTGAGTCGAAATGACAATTGTATCGATGCGAATCGGCTTGTTGTTCTCATCATACTCAACAGTTACCTGTGTCTTTCCGTCCGGACGAAGATACGGCAGAATTTCCTCTTTGCGGACTTCTGTCAAACGGCGAGACAATTTATGAGCAAGCGAAATCGGCAGAGGCATAAGTTCCTTTGTTTCGTTGCAGGCAAAACCGAACATTAAACCTTGGTCTCCGGCTCCGATCGCTTCAATTTCAGCGTCGCTCATTGCTCCTTCACGCGCTTCAAGCGCCTGGTCGACTCCCATTGCAATATCTGGCGACTGTTCATCTATAGACGTTAAGACCGCGCAAGTTTCGGCATCAAAACCGTATTTTGCACGTGTGTAGCCAATTTCTTTAATCGTTTCGCGGACTGTTTTCGGAATATCGACGTAAGTGGACGTCGTGATTTCACCGCTTACCAGCACCAATCCGGTTGTCACAGATGTTTCACAGGCAACGCGGGCATTCGGATCTTTCTTTAAAATTTCGTCTAATATACTATCCGAAATCTGGTCGCAAATTTTGTCCGGATGTCCCTCCGTAACTGACTCTGATGTAAATAACCGACGGTTTTTGCTCATTTATGTTTCCTCCTGTATATGAAGATCAGCCGTGATCTTAAGTATGATACGGATCTCGTCCCTCTTGATTATATGACGATACTCGGGCTTCATACGCTCTCGTTTTGAAACAATTTCCATATGCTATTCTTGACGAGATTCTAAGTCAAAATTCCTCTTAATAGAATTTTTCCTGACTGGCTGCCCGGCTAGACCTTTCACGTCCTGTGAAAAACGCCCAGTACCTTCCTCCTGCTTGATACTCGGCTAAAACCTTTCACGTCCTGTGAAAAACGCCGAGTACCTTCCTCCTGAAGGCAGTTTTTTTAGCAATTTTTGGATCTCGATTTATGCAATAAAAAAACCTTTTCCTATTCGCTGAGGAAAGGGTCTGGTATTGCGTGCCTTTCACTCTTATCGCTCAAGGTATTGAACACCTTGCATCAGGTTAGCACCGTAGTTGTCTCAGAAACTGTTTTTTTCCATTAATAAGAGAAACCGGTTGCTGGGTTTCATTGGGCCTGTCCCTCCACCAGCTCGGGATAAGAGTATCCGCTCAATGAAATATCTTATCTTAAAATGGCTTGTTATGTCAATATCGGCCGCAATAAATTTAAACTTGTCTTTCGAGAAAAAACCCGAACGAAAAATGAAGAAACGGTATAGACTATAAGAGTAAATGTGTTATACTAATTCTACATTAATGTTATACACATTAAAAAACACGCAAAGGAAGGTTTTTTATGAATTCTGTAGATTTAACAACTGACTTACAAACGTTATTAATGGGCGAAAACGTTCAGCTGAACTTATCCGTTCCCCTTTTGGTTGAAAAAGTCCTTGAACGCAAAGAAGGAGTCTTAACATCTTCCGGAGCCGTGCGGGCTACAACCGGTACATACACCGGCCGCTCGCCAAAAGACAAATTCATTGTGGAAGAAGCGAGCACAAAGGACAAAATCGATTGGGGCGCAGTAAACCAGCCGATTTCAGAAGCCGCCTTTGACCGGCTGTACACAAAAGTGCTCAGCTATTTAAAGGAACGCGATGAATTGTATGTATTTGAAGGGTTTGCAGGAGCAGACGAAAAATACCGGCTTCCGATTACAGTTGTCAACGAGTTCGCCTGGCACAACCTGTTTGCAAGACAGTTGTTCATCAGACCTGAAGAACATGATAAAAAACCTGAAGAACAGCCGTTTACGATTCTTTCCGCTCCGCATTTCAAAGCCGATCCGCTCATTGACGGGACCAGATCTGAAACATTTATCATCGTGTCGTTTGAAAAGCGTACGATTTTAATCGGAGGCACCGAATATGCCGGAGAGATGAAAAAATCGATTTTTTCTATTATGAATTATCTTCTTCCTGAACAAAACATTTTACCGATGCACTGTTCGGCAAACATTGGCGAGGAAGGCGGAACAGCTCTCTTCTTCGGATTGTCAGGCACAGGCAAAACGACGCTTTCCGCCGATCCGAAACGGAAGCTGATCGGTGACGACGAACACGGCTGGTCCAGCACAGGCGTTTTCAACATTGAAGGAGGCTGCTACGCCAAGTGCATTAACTTAAGCAAAGAAAAAGAACCGCAGATTTACAATGCGATCCGCTTCGGTTCCGTTCTTGAAAATGTCGTGGTTGAAGGCAAAACCGGGGAGCCGGACTATTCCGACGCATTCTATACGGAAAACACGAGAGCGGCTTACCCGATTGATGCGATTGACAACATCGTCAAGCCGAGCATCGCAGCACACCCGCAGACCATTGTATTTCTGACGGCAGATGCTTTCGGCGTGCTTCCTCCGATCAGCAAGTTAACGAAAGAACAAGCCATGTATCATTTCCTGAGCGGATATACAAGCAAGCTCGCCGGCACCGAACGCGGGATCACCGCTCCTGAAGCCACATTCTCGACCTGCTTCGGTTCCCCGTTCCTTCCGCTCCCTGCACATGTGTACGCTGAAATGCTCGGAAGAAAAATCGATGAACACGGCGTCAGCGTCTTTCTCGTCAATACAGGCTGGACCGGCGGCGGATACGGAACAGGGGAAAGAATGAGCCTCGCTTATACGAGAGCGATGGTTCAGGCTGCGATAGAAGGAGAACTGGATAACGCCGAAATGAAGACTGACCGCATTTTCGGACTTCATTCACCGGTCCATGTTCCGGGTGTGCCTGATCAAGTGCTTGACCCGGCTAAAACTTGGACAGATGAAAACGAATACGAGGAAAAAGCGATCCACTTGGCGAATGCATTCAAAAAGAATTTCAAAAAATTCTCTAATACCGAAAACATTGAAAAAGCCGGAGGACCGCTCGTATAACTCAACCCGCTTGCAGCAGCGCAGGTATTCTGCGCTGCTGCAGTTTATTAAAAATCCGCTTCGCCTGTCAGCGGCCGATGCCATTTTCTGGACAATGATTAAAACGACAATCAAGCACGGCCTGTGATAAAACGCTTCCAATTCGCGGCTGTTATTATTTGAAAATACAGACTTTTTTATTTTAACAAAAGAAATCTTTCATATGATAATATGATAAAAACATTTGTATATATCAGGAGGACACATCTATGAAATTTGGATTACTGCCGAGAATTATGACGGCAATTGTTCTTGGTGTTATCGTCGGAAGCTTTGCTCCGCTTTGGTTTGTCAAAACAGCCGCTACTTTCAATGATATTTTTGGAAACTTCATTAAATTCGTCATTCCTTTTATTATTATCGCTTTTATTATTCCCGGCATCGGACAAATCGGCCGCGGCGCCGGAAAAATCCTTGGCATTACAGCAGGTATCGCCTACACGTCAACCATTTTTGCCGGCCTCCTGGCGTACCTTGTCGGATCAAATCTTCTCCCCGCGATCATTTCCGGCCATCAGCTGCAGGAATTTAAAAATCCGGAAGAAGTTTTGCAAGCAGGATTTTTCACCATTGAAATGACGCCGTTTATGAGCGTGATGAGCGCACTGATTTTTGCTTTCATCATGGGAATCGGAATCGCTTATCTGCCCGGAAAAACATTAAAAAACGCTTTCGATGAATTTCAAACGATCGTTGAAAAGCTGATATCATATATTATTATTCCGTTACTGCCTGTTCATATTTTCGGTATTTTCACCAATATGACGTTCGGCGGTCAGGTGCAGACAATCTTATCCGTATTTGCTAAAGTTTTCGTGATGATTATCGTGCTTCACCTCGTCATACTTTTGATTCAGTACTCCGTTGCGGGCGCTGCAAACGGCAGAAATCCGCTGTCGCTGTTGAAAATCGTGGCGCCGGCATACTTCACTGCGCTCGGCACACAATCGTCAGCGGCAACGATTCCCGTCACGTTGAGACAAGTCAGAAAAACGGGAGCAAGCCAAAAAGTGGCTGACTTCGCCGTTCCGCTCCTGGCCAATATTCATTTGTCAGGTAGCACGATTACACTGACGAGCTGTGCAATGGGCGTAATGATTCTAAACGGTCAAACACCGACTTTTTCGATCATGATGCCGTTCATTTTAATGCTTGGCGTCACAATGGTCGCAGCGCCCGGTGCCCCGGGGGGTGCCGTTATGGCCGCGGCCGGACTGCTGCAGTCGATGCTCGGCTTTAATGAAACCAGCGTATCATTGATGATCGCACTTTACCTTGCTCAGGACAGCTTGGGTACAGCAACGAACGTGACAGGAGACGGCGCTCTCACCATGCTGATTCACAGGCTGACTTCCAAAAAAGGAATCGGAAAAGAGGAAGATGTGCCTGCATAATACAGAAAAGCCAAGGACGCTACCCGCGCCTTGGCTTTTTTTAATTCGTCGAATTTAATGATACGAGCCTGTATGTTAAATGAGTCCGTCCGTCTGACCATTCAAGGCGCTCCGCCTGCGCGGTGCCGGTAATGTCGCCCCGCTTAGTCTTTCTGACTTCAAGCGGCACATGAAGAGGGTAAACCCGATAACCTTCTTTTTCAAGTGTAAACACATTTTCCTCAACCCGTGTTTCTTTTCCTTTTGTCACAATCATTGTATTAAATTCAACTGGCATTCCCACCTAAAGTCCCCCTCCTTTTCTCTTTTCTTTTAGTTTACCATAACTTGTCCAAGGCCGGCTTTTCATCCATTGAGACAATTCTCTTACAATCCGCCTATTTTCCCGCGGAGGAAAATAGTGGGTATATCGACTGAAATACCACGTATCCACAGACTTGTTTCTTTGCAGAAGTTCGCGTTCTAGACGCCGCGCATGCTCGATGGAGACATTTTCATCGTTTGCTCCGTGGATCAAAAGCACGGGCGCTTCGATCTTCTCCAGCTCGTCAAAAGGCGTCCTCCATTCGTACGCTTCAGGAACCTTTTCAGGCGTCCCGCCGATGACCCGCTTCATCATCCGCCGCAAATCTTTGCGTTCGCGATAGGTCATAACCATATCGCTGACACCGCCCCAAGACACAAACGAAGCTGCAGCTTCTTTCATTTCGATTGCCGTTAAGATACCCATGATCCCGCCGCGGGAAAAGCCAAAAATGTGTACGCGTCCGTCTTTTACCAGGTCATGCTTCTGCAGAAGACGAAAAGCGGCAAAAGCATCTTCCCGGTCATCACCCGCAAAGTCTTCATCGCCTTCTCCTCCTTGATTGCCTCTGTAAAACGGAGCAAGAACGACAAAGCCCTGTGAAGCGAACTGGACGATTCGGCCCGGTCTGACCATCCCGACGTTTTTAATTCCGCCGCGCAAATACAAAAATCCGTCATAATGTCCGGGAGCGGCCGGTTCCGCCAAGAGCCCCTTAACCTTGAGTCCTTGTGAAAGGTATGTGACGGAAAACAGACGCACCTTTTTGTTCGGCGATGGAAACCTTCTTTTTTCTAACCACATTCGTCACGTCACCTCTTTTTTAATCCGCAGCTGCCCCTCACACCTGTTTAGTATATAACATAAACTATTTTATGCTGAAAATAACCGAAATCAAAGGAGGGAAATCGGTTTGAAGCGTTTCTTTTTTACCATATTATCCTTCATTATGATGCTGTTTATCCTCGCGTCATGCGGCGGTCAAAAGCCCGAAAAGATCCGTCTCGCGGAAGTGACCCGTTCCGTTTTCTATACGCCTTTATATATCGCCTTGTCTGAAGGTTTGTTTAAAGAAGAAGGCCTTGATGTTGAACTGAAAACGACATGGGGTGGAGATAAAACGATGACTGCCCTTCTGTCAAACGGTGCCGATATTGCGCTTGTCGGCTCGGAAACGTCAATATACGTGAATGCCCAGGGCGCAAGCGATCCGGTGATTAATTTTGCACAGCTTACCCAGACGGACGGAACATTCCTCGTCGCCAGGAACGATGCGGGGCATTTCAGCTGGGATGATTTGAAAAACAAAACGTTCCTTGGCCAGCGCAAAGGCGGAATGCCGCAGATGGCGGGCGAATTTGTCCTGAAACAGAAAGGCATTGATCCCAAAAAGGATGTGGACCTGATCCAAACGATTGATTTCGCGAATATCGCAAACAGCTTTGCATCTGGTACAGGCGATTATGTTCAATTATTTGAACCCCAGGCCTCCATTTTTGAAAGAGAAGGCATCGGCCGCATTGTCGCCTCCTTCGGAAAAGAATCGGGCCGAATTCCATATACGACATTCATGGCTAAACAAAGCTACTTAACAAAAAACGAAGAAGCGGTCGAAAAGTTCACCCGCGCGGTTTACAAAGCGCAGCAGTGGGTAGAGACGCACTCTGCAAAAGAAGCTGCCGAAAGCATTCAAGATTATTTTAAAGATACCGAGCTTTCAATCATTGAATCTTCAATCGAACGGTATAAACAACAACGGTCTTTTGCCCTTGAGCCTGTTTTGGCTGAAAAAGAATGGAACCAGCTTCAAACCATCATGGATGAAGCCGGCGAGCTGCCGAAGCGCACCCCTCATCAAGAGCTGGTCAATACAAGGATCGCCGAAAAGGTCACAAAAAATCACTAGGAGGTGGCCGCAGTGTCTTTTTTGCAAGTTCAGGATGTCACACATACTTACTTTTCATTAAAGGAAAAAACAGCAGCGCTGGAAAACGTCAGCATTGAAGTCGAAAAGGGCGAATTTGTTTCGTTTCTCGGCCCAAGCGGATGCGGCAAAACAACACTTTTATCGATCATCGCCGGCATCGTTTCCCCCACGGAAGGACGCATCTTGGTTGAAGGGCGCACGCCTGACGAAGAGGATCGGCACATCGGTTATATGCTCCAGCAGGATTATTTATTTCCCTGGAAAACCATTGAGGAAAACGTCTTAATCGGTTTGCATATTTCCAAAAAATTCGGACCGGAAACAAAGGAGACCGCTCTCGGCCTGCTGAAAAAATTCGGGCTTTACGAGGTTGAAAAAAAGTATCCAAAAGAGCTCTCAGGCGGTATGAGACAAAGGGCGGCGCTTGCCCGCACACTCGCTGTCGACCCCGATATCCTCCTGCTTGATGAACCTTTTTCAGCCCTTGACTATCAGACAAAACTAAACCTCGAAGATTTGGTGTTCAACACGTTAAAGACGTATCAAAAAACAGCGGTGCTCGTGACTCATGATATCGGTGAAGCGATCGCGATGAGCGATCGGATATTGCTATTTTCAAAGCAGCCGGGCACC
The DNA here is from genome assembly GCF_038002405.1 of Bacillus sp. FSL W7-1354. NCBI lineage: Bacteria > Bacillati > Bacillota > Bacilli > Caryophanales > Bacillaceae > Bacillus > Bacillus sp. FSL W7-1354. Next base: position 2,249,524 of record NZ_JBBOCL010000001.1, read on the forward strand.
ATCCATAAAACATTTGCCGTTCCTGAAGCGATCAGGAAGCTGACACCGTTTGAAGCGAGACAGGAACCGGAATTTCAGCCCCTCTTTCAGAACATATGGAAGGAGCTCAATGACCTTGAATAACAAACATCTGAAATCAAAAATTGACTTCCTTCATGAGGATTTTTTAAAGGAGCAGCAAGCCGAAAAAAGGCGGGTCCGCTTTTATCAAATCGTGATTTTCATCGTTTTCTTTTCACTGTGGGAAACCGCAAGCCGTCTGGCGTGGATCGATCCGCTGATCTTCAGCTCTCCTTCAGCCGTCTGGGCGCTTTTCCTCGAAAAGATGGGAGACGGATCATTGCCGGGGCATATCGGTGTCACCGTATTTGAAACCATCCTCGGCTTTCTGGCCGGAACATTGCTTGGAACTTTTCTGGCCGCCCTCCTATGGTGGTTCCCGAGGCTCTCCAAAATATTGGATCCGTATCTTGTCGTCTTAAATGCGATGCCGAAAGTGGCGCTAGGCCCCATTCTCATCGTGGCGATCGGCCCCAGCTTGACGAGTATTATTGCAATGGGCGCCATCATCAGCGTTATCATTACGACAATCGTCGTCTACACGTCCTTTCAAGAAATCGATGAAAATTATTTAAAAGTCATGAAAACATTCGGTGCAACGAAACGCGAGATTTTCAAAGAAGTCATTCTGCCCGCTTCCATTCCGACAATCATATCTACACTGAAGGTCAATGTCGGCTTAAGCTGGGTCGGCGTCATCGTAGGAGAATTTTTAGTGTCGGCTCAAGGCCTCGGCTATATGATCATCTACGGCTTTCAAGTCTTTAATTTCAACCTCGTCATGCTGAGCCTCCTGATCATCGCCGTCTTTGCAACATTGATGTATCAGGGTGTCGAGCTGTTGGAAAGAAAGTGGATGAAAGGCAGAGTATAACATGAAAAAACCCTGCAAATGCAGGGCTTTTTATTTGATGATGCCGGCCTTTTTCAGCTTTTCAAGACTGATCGTCAGGACGGAATCTTTCATTATAAAACTGTAATTTCTGTTTTTAGCGATATCTTTCGGGAGGCTCTTCAGCAAAACAGGGCCATTTGTCTCATAGTATGTCTGCTGTTTTTCGATCTTTTCGATATCGGCAAAATAAATATTTTTGACGATCACTTTCTCTCTGCCAAGAACTTTATATTGTCCGAGATAGGTCAGCTTTCTTACGACAGCGCCTGTTTCTTCCTTTACTTCCCGCAAAGCCGCTTCCTCAGCATTTTCGCTTGGTTCGACTTTGCCGCCTGGGAATTCACGGCCCCTGTCTTTATGATTTGTCAACAGCCATTGATCTTCGTAACGGCAGATCACCCATACATGCTTTGGTTCTTTTGAAAAAGGTTCCTTTTCAAAAGAAAGCTGAACCGTATTACGGTAAAAATCTTTAAATTCGTACATCCTAATCCCTCTTATCCGTTTCCTTGCTTCTTCCACTCATCATATCATATATTGGTTCTTTCGGTAGAGTTTTTGTCCAGTTCAGCTCAGTAATTTTATCGTTCCCTCGGGAACTTCAGTGTCCATTTCTGAGTGAGAAGGCAGCAAGGCTGGGTAACTCCGTGCTTGATGGTGCTTCGTTTAATCTGCTGAATTGAGTTCAGCAAGGCCGTTTTCACTGATAAACGACTTGGTTTCTTCATTGCCCAGACGGTAAAGCATCGAGTAAATGTCTTTGCGCAGTTCGTCCATTTTGTCATTTGCACTGTCATAATGGTATTCGACTGCCGGCACGTGAGCTCTGAAAAAGTTTATCCAGTCTTCTGAATACAGCTGATCAAAATATTCCCTTAATATAATGATGTCATCATCTGTCGCTGAAATTTGAAATTCCCACGGGGAAGCGTCTGAGCTCTGTGAAATCATTCCATCTTGCACCGAAACATAGTATGTCCTTTTTTCCAAAGTCAATCATCCTTTTTCGTGTTAGTATGACCAGTTGTGTTAAAATGTTACGGCTTTCCCCGGAGTTTTTCCTTTATGGTATTTAAAATATCCAATAACATCTGCGGCACGGGGATTCCTAACGAATGAGCCGTGCTTATGATTTGAAACGCTTCATATAAAATATAAAACATAATAGAAAAATCGCGGATCGAACTGCCTGTTTGCAGCATCTGATCAAAAAGGTGGGCAACGGATATAAGAAAGAGCGTCACCAATTTTTTCGCCAGCCTTGTAAACAGCCTCTTCATTGTAAAGCGATCTTCCACACATTCGTTCAAGCTTTTGCTGACAAATTCAATTCCCATGAGCGTTATTAAGATCATAAATAAATATTCGATTCGGCCAAACAAAAATCCGATGGCTGATAAACCGATTGTAAAGAGCGAAAAGATGCTTAAGTCCTTAAACATATGCTTCAACATCCTTTCAAAAAAGACTTTTCATAGCTTATCCTATGAAAAAAGACTTTGAAAGGCTTGGATGAATTGTTTGACAATTTCTAAAAAAGGCTTTAAAAAGAACGAAAATAAAAAAAGCTCAGGCATTGCCCGAGCTATTCTTACCCTAAGTAGGCTTTCAGCATCCAGTTGTGTTTTTCGATCGATTGATGAATCGCGAGCAGCATGTCTCCCGTCGTTTCATCATTGACTTCATCGGCAAGCTCCATTCCGCTTTTCAGCTCCTCAGCCACCGTTAAAAAGTCATTATAAATATTTTGCACCATTTGTTCAGCAGACTCGCTTCCGTCCGCTTCTTTAATCGCGGACATTTCCAGGCATTCCTTCATCGTTCCGACCGGGGAGCCCTGTATAGCCAAAAGGCGTTCAGCCAAATCATCGATATGCTCTGCAGCTTCTGTGTAAAGTTCCTCAAATTTTTCATGCAGCGTAAAGAAATCTTTCCCTTTCACATACCAATGATAATTATGTAGCTTTACATATAGAACGGTCCAGTTTGCGACTTGTTTGTTGACGGTTGTTTTCAATTTTTCAGACATAAGGTCGTCCTCCTTTTCGTTTACTTTTGATTTACCCGTTTAGCTTGTGCAGGAAACATTTCTTTTACTCTTTATCATGATTTTCTTTGCCTGATATGGTAAACTGTTGGAAAAAGCTATTCGGAGGTAAGTGATGATCCTCTTTTGGATTATTGTAGGAATTCTGATTACAGGCGCCGTTCTGGCCGTATCGCTTGTCACAACATCAAAAGCTTATGACTACAAGCATGAAGTCGATCCCCTTCCGTCGCGGGAAGAAGAACAGCCTCATCAGTGATGGTGGGCTTCTTCTTTTTCATCTTCTTCAGTCACATCCGTTGCTTTCCCTACCTTAATGTCTGCAACCGGCATTGTATGCTGTTTTTTCGCCGTGACATGGACTTGAACTTTGTAATGGCCATCTTCAGGAAACGCTTTTTCAATGCTGTATACGCCTTTTCCTTCATTCTTCGCTTTGATTAGCTCGCTATCTTCCTTGCTCCCGGCCTTCCAGCATTCAAACTCCAAATCATCGGCATCTGCAACAGGCTCGTCCCCATAGCGCACGGTCGCTTTTATGACAGCCTTTTCATTTTTGGCCGCCGCTTCTGGAGCCGCCAGTTTTGCCGTCAGCACTTTGGGCTCCTCATCCGATGCCGCCTGCTTGTCCCCCTGGCTGCAGGCTGAAAGACCGACTGCTAAACATAAGAGAATAAACCATTTTCCCAAACGCATCCTATCACCCTTTTTCTATGATATGTATTACAATATAAAGTGTAGCAAAGTTCAGGGATATATGGCATTATTTTCTTTGTGAACAAAAAATGAAAACCGGCTCTTTTCTGAGCCGGTTTTTTTCAAACGTTTTATCCAAACACTTTGAGCAGATCTTCTTTATTTTGCGAAAGCCAAAAACGCATCATGCGCTTTGCGCCCTCTAGATCGTGAAGCTTTGCCTGGCCGCACTGTTTTTCGTTAGCCGCCGGAATTTCAGTCACTTCAACGGCTTCTTTGAACGTATCCTCAAGCAAATCAACGATTTCTTCCACTTTCGGTTCACCGCTCACCACCAGGTAATAGCCTGTTTGGCAGCCCATCGGCGAAATGTCGATAATATCAAAGTGGTCATATTTTTCCGCATACGTGCGGATCGTAAATGCAAGAAGATGCTCCAAAGTATGAATTGTATCAGGTTTCATCGCCTGCTTATTCGGCTGGCAAAAACGGATGTCAAACTTGTTGACGACGCCGTCCGATCCCACTTTATGGACGCCGCAGTGTCTGACGTAAGGCGCTTTTACTGCATTATGGTCAAGTTCAAAACTTTCAACTGAAGGCATAGTTCCTCTCTCCCCTCTAATCGGTCTTTTTGTATTATATCATACTTTACCGATAAGTTTTCAGGTCAATGCTTTTCCTTTTTATGAGTTTTTTGCTTATATTATAATAAGGTCAAAACAAAAAAGGTGCGAAAAACATGAAAACCTTATTCCTGCTGCTCATCCGCTTTTATCAAAAATGGATATCACCGGCTCTTCCGCCGACATGCCGTTTTTATCCGACATGCTCCAATTACGGCCGTGAAGCGATCGAAAAGCACGGCGCATGTAAAGGCGGATGGCTCACCATTAAGCGGATTCTGAAATGCCATCCGTTCCATCCCGGCGGGATAGATCCCGTTCCGGAAAAAAAGCAAAAGGATTAACGTTCTTCCGGATATCCGTTGACAATAAGATCCAGTCTGCCTGTTTCCGGATTGATGACAAGTCCGTGAACAGGTACTTCCTCCGGCATCAGCGGATGGTTTCGAATCACGCTTACACTATCCCTGACGCTGTCCTCTACAGAATCAAAGCTTTTCAGCCATTGTTCAAAATCGACGCCGGAGTACTCAAGCGTCTCAATCCGTTCTTTTGGAATGCCTCGCTTAACGACTTTATCCAAAAAGCTGTCGCAGCTCAGCTTGCTCATTCCGCAGTCATGGTGGCCGATCACGCATACTTCATCAGCGTTCAGTTCGTATACCGCAACGAGAATGCTCCGCATAATACTCCCGAAAGGATGAGCCACGAGTGCACCCGCGCTCTTAACGATCTTCACGTCCCCGTTCCGCATATTCATGGCATGAGGAAGCAGCTCGACAAGCCTTGTGTCCATGCAAGACAGAATCACCATTCTCTTATCGGGAAACTTGCTTGTTTGGTATTTTTGATAGTCCTGCCGCTCAACAAACTGTTGATTGAACTGTAGAATGTTCTCCAAAAGTTTCATGGCTCATTTCCTTTCTAAACGCTTTTTATATCTAAATATAACATATTTCTTGTATTTTTTTCATAAGTCAAGTAAGATTTCCATTGTGCAAATCGAAATAATTACGTTTTAAAGGAAGTGAAAACATGACGCAAAACCTGATTCCTGTCACTGTTTTAAGCGGCTATCTCGGGTCCGGGAAAACGACGCTGCTGCAGCATGTCCTGCATGAAGCGCACGGCATGAAAATCGCCGTGATCGTCAATGACATGAGTGAAATTAATATCGACGGCTCCCTCGTGAAAAAAGGGGATCTTATCCGCACGGATGAAAAGCTTGTCGAAATGCAGAACGGCTGCATTTGCTGTACGCTGAGAGACGATCTGCTCATCGAAGTCCAAAAGCTGGCGGAGAACGGCGGAATCGATTATATTCTCATCGAATCTTCCGGTATCAGCGAGCCGATTCCCGTTGCCCAAACCTTTACTTACAAAGATGAGGAGCTGGATATTGATTTAAGCAAATATTGCAGGCTTGATACAATGGTCACCGTCGTCGACGGCAGCCGTTTTTTTGAGGACTTCGCTTCGGGGGAAAGCCTTTTGGAACGGAAACAGGCGGCAGATGAAACAGACAGCCGTGAAGTGGCCGATCTTTTAATTGAGCAAATCGAATTTGCCGATGTCCTCATTTTGAATAAAACTGATTTACTCAATAAAGAAGAGCAAGAAAAGCTTTTCTGGTCTCTGACAAAACTGAATCCGGACTGCAGAATCATTTCCTCGACATTCGCAAAAGTGCCGCTTTCGGCCATCATGAATACGAAATCGTTCGATTTTGAAAAATCGAGTCAATCAGCGGGGTGGATCAAAGAACTGAATGAAGAGCACACACCTGAAACAGAGGAATTCGGAATTTCTTCCTTCGTCTATCAAAAACAAAGGCCTTTCCATCCTGAAAGACTGAAGCGCTGGCTTGAAAACTGGCCGCCTCATATTATCAGAGCAAAAGGCTTCTTCTGGCTTGCTTCTCGAAATGACACAGCAGGCCTTCTGTCCCAGGCAGGCTCTTCTCTGATGATCCAAAGCGCAGGCCCCTGGATTGCAGCGTCTCCCGAGGAAGAACAAAAGCTCGCGTTTGAAGAGGATCCCCATTTAAAAACGGACTGGGATGAAACATACGGAGACCGGAAAACGGAAATCGTTTTTATCGGCATTGACATGAATCAGGAAGACGTGATCCGCTCCCTGGATCAGACCCTTCTTACAGATAAAGAAATGAATTCAGACTGGTCGGCCTTCCATGATTCACTGCCTGAGTATATTTAACTATCATTTCCTCTTTTCAAATCGTAATTATTACGATACAATGATACAGGACCATTAAATCGGAACCATTACAGTTTTACATTGAGAGGAGAAATACCATGAAAAAAACATTCGGATTAGCATCTGCATTCATTCTTGCTGCCGGATTAGCAGCCGGTTGTTCAAGCAACGGCACTTCCAGTGAACAAAAAGAAAACAAAGACACGCTGGATATCTATACAACCATTTATCCGCTTGAAGACTTCGCCAAAAAGGTCGGCGGAGAATATGTGAACGTCAAAAGTGTTTACCCGCCAAACGTTGAAGCGCACACTTACGAGCCAAGCTCAAAAACGATGGCGGAAATTTCCGACTCGGATGCCTTTATATACTCTGGAGTCGGTGTAGAAGGATTCGCAGACAAAGCTGTAAACACATTAAAAAACAGCAACGTCAAAATCGTCAAAGCCGGAGAGGGCATTGACCTTCTGTCACGTGAAGAAGAAGGCGAACACGATGACCATGCACATGAAGAAGAACATGGTGACCACGATGAGCATGCTCACGAAGAAGAACATGAACACGGAGAAGCCGAAGGCCATGATCATCATCACGACCATGGAGATCATGACCCGCACGTATGGCTTGATCCTGTCCTTGCTGAAAAAATGGCCGAAAACATTAAAGACCAACTCGTAAAATTAGATCCGGAACACGAAAAAACGTTTACGAAAAACTATGAGTCTCTAAAAAAAGATTTGGAGCAGCTTGACAAAGACTTTAAACAAACCGTTGACAAAGCTGATAAAAAAGAAATTCTCGTCTCACATGCCGCCTACGGCTACTGGGAAAAACGCTACGGCATTAAACAAATAAGCGTTCTCGGCCTTTCGCCTACTGAGGAACCTTCACAAAAGCAGCTTGAAAACATTGTTAAAACAGCGAAAGAACATAATATTAAATACGTCATTTTTGAAAGCAATGTCAGCAGCAAAATCTCCGAGATCATCAAAAAAGAAATCGGAGCCGAAAGTCTGACGATGAAAAACCTTGAATCTGTAACAAAAGAAGACCTTGAAAGCGGCAAAGATTATACTACCATCATGAAAGAAAACCTGACCGTCTTGAAAAAAGCTTTATCAAACAAATAACAAAGATCAAGCGCATGAGACCTCATGCGCTTGTTTTTTTTATATGGACGAAAAAAGACCGGAAACATCCGGTCTTTTTCATTTAATCCATATTAAATCTTTTCTTGAACTGTTCGACCCTTCCGCCTCTTTCGTTGAATTTCTGTCTTCCGGTATAAAACGGATGGGTGTCTGAGCTTACTTCAACTTTTATAACAGGATACGTCTTGCCGTCTTCCCACTCGGCCGTCTCATCGGAAGTTTTAGTTGAGCGGCTTAAAAAACGGTACCCGCTGTTTACATCCTGAAAGATCACTTGATAAGTTTTCGGATGAATATTTGGTTTCATATGCCATTCCTCCTAACAAAACGTAATAATTACGTTTTATTATATACCTTTCATATGTTTGTGTCAAAAATGAATGTTCATTTGCCATGTTTTGATCACCTTATCCATTTTAACCGCTCACAGGAAGAATAATCTAAAAAAGGCGGTAAACAATAAAAAGCAAAATGGTGTAAATGAAAGGTGGTTTTCCGGATGAATGACTTGATTTTTGCAAGAAGCCTTTTCGGAACAACGATGGGGTTCCATATTATTTTCGCCTCGCTCGGTGTCGGAATTCCTTTAATGATTTTGCTGGCCGAGCTGATCTATCAAAGAACGAAAGATCCCCACTACGCCATTATGGCAAAAAGATGGACGAAGGCACAGGCCGTGTTGCTCGGGGTCGCCATACCGACCGGAACCATTGCCGGAACGCAGCTCGCCTTGCTTTGGCCGGGATTCATGGAAGTGATCGGGAAAGTCATGTCCCTCCCATTTCAAATTGAAATCTACGCTTTTTTTATTGAGGCTTTATTTATGTCCATTTATGTTTACGCAGCCGATCGGCTGACTCCTCTTATGAGAATTACAGCTGTCATTTTTATCGTTATCGGAGCAGCCGCATCAGCCATCTTAATTACAAATGTGCACGCTTTCCAGGGAACGCCTGAAGGCTTCAAAATCGTGAACGGCGAAATTACAGATGTTCAGCCGTGGACGGCGTTCTTCAACAAAAGCTTTGTGGCTACAGCAGGACACGTTGTCGTCTCCGCTTTTATGACGGGCGCGTTTATTATTGCGACGATAGCCGCTTACAAAATGCTCCGAAACCGCGGTGATGAAAAAGTCTACGCCCTTCATAGAAAAGCGCTGCTGCTCGGGCTGATTGTCGGAGGAGCGTTTTCTCTGGTCACGGCTCTGAGCGGTCACGAATCCGCACAGCTTCTTCACCGCTACCAGCCTGAAAAACTGGCGGGCGCAGAAGGGCTTTTTGAAACTCAGTCCCACGCTCCACTTGCGATCGGCGGATTTACTGATGAAAAGACGCAATCGGTCAAATGGGCGATTGAGATTCCTTGGGCTTTAAGCTTTTTGGCCGACAACCGCTTTGACACCGTTGTAAAAGGACTGAATGACTTTCCAAGGGATGAGTGGCCTCCTCTGTTCATTCATACTTTGTTCAACGGCATGGTTTTTATCGGCAGCCTTTTAATTGTTTATGCCGCTGTCGGTTTTATTTGGAGAAAAGTCATGAAAAAAGACCGCTTTCCCCGCTGGATGCTGGCCGTGTTTATAACCGGCGGCCCGCTCGCTTTGCTTGCAATCGAATTGGGCTGGGTTTTCGCTTGCACCGGAAGGCAGCCTTGGGTTATTTACCATATGCAGAAAACGTCCGAAGTAGTGACATCCTCCGGCTCGATCGGCATATTGTTTCTTTTGTTCTTTATCGTCTACATCATTTTAGGAGCAGCGGTGGTGTTCGTATTGCAATATTACTTTAAACGCCACCCTGTCGAAGAAGATTTAAAAAGCAGCTGAATGCACAAAAAAACAGAAGGGAAGTCATATGATGCAACTGGATGGAACAACAGATGCCCTGCTGGCTATTTCGATCGTCTGGGGATTTATATTTATCTACGCTGTGATGGCGTCAATGGATTTTGGAGCGGGATTTTGGTCGATGATCTATATGAACAAAAAACAGCTGAAAGCAACCAATATTGCAAACCGCTACCTTTCCCCGACCTGGGAAGTGACCAATGTTTTCATCGTCGGAATCGTCGTGGCCCTTTTCAGCTTTTTCCCGGGCGGCACTTTTGTGCTGGGAACGGTGCTTTTGCTTCCCGGCAGCATTATTTTATTGCTTTTGGCGATTCGAAGCGGATTTTTGGTCTTTTCGCACGCTGCAAAAGATTATGAAAGGGCGTTGACTTACGTTTCAGGGATCAGCGGCTTTATCATTCCGGCTGTTTTAATCCTTGTCTTGCCCGTGACACACGGCAACTTCGTATATCAGGTAGACGGAAACCACCAATTGGATTTTATTAATTTGTTTTTAAGCCCTCATGCCTATTCTTTTATGGGCTTTGCCATTTTCAGCACGCTGTTTCTGTCTTCATTGCTGCTGGCTGATTTTTCAAATGTAGCCGGAGAAAAAGACGCGTATCAGGTCTACCGCCGAAACGCTTTAATCACCGGCCCGCTCGCTTTGCTTATGTCATTCAGCATCATGATGACCATGAGGACGGAAGCCCGCTGGCTTTATACAAAAATGATGGACGGGCTTCCGTGGCTGATTTTATCGTTTTTGCTGTTTCTCGTCGCATTTGCGGCTTTGTTTCTGCCAAACAGACATAACAGCGACCGGCAGGGAAAGCCTCGCCTCGCCGTCATCGCCATTACACTGCAGTATTTTACGGCGAGCTATGTGTACGGGAGAGCGCACCTTCCTTACATGGTCTATCCTGATGTCACGATTCAATCAGGCTTCACCGCGCCGGAGACATTCAGGGCGCTGTTCATCTCCTATATCGTCGGTTTTATTATTTTATTCCCCGGCTTTTATTATTTCTGGAAATTGTTCATGAAGGACAAGAGGTACATCAAACAGCATGAATAAGGTTAAGCTAAATGTGTACAACTTTTAAAGGGGGCCAATATGATATGGAACAAAAAATACTGTGTGAAGTCAGCAACTGCACCTATTGGGGCCAGGGAAACAAGTGTACAGCCGACGCCATTTATGTCGTCAGCCATGCTGAAGGTGAAAAAGCTTCTAATAGCAAAGAAACGGATTGTAAAACATTTAAACCTGAACATCATTAAAGCGGATGAATGAAGGAGGGACAGTCATGAATAAAGAGTCGCTGCTACAGGCTTTTTATCAGGAAATCCACGGGGCGGACGAAACCGCATTTCAAAAAGCCGCCTGCTCCTTCATGAACTTATGGGATTATGAATACGGATGTCTGGACGGGCTGCCGGATCAAGCGGACCGGCTGATCGGACAGATCGTACACGAAGATTTGCTTTTGGGCGATTAAAGGAAAGGGCTGTCATAAAGGCAGCTCTTTTCATATTTTTAAAAAAACCGGCTTGAAAGCCGGTCCAAACGAGAAGGGAATAATGTACAGCTTTACTATACATGAGAGGCCGTCCATTTAACAAAGCTTGAAAATCTGGAAATCAGCGTTTAAAACAGCCTTTACTGTTTGAAAACATCTATTTTAGATGAATTCTTTCTTAAAACATGAGTATCCACTTCAAAGCCCATTCCCGGTCGGCTTGGAACCTGAATATAGCCGCCTTCGATGCGGATTTCCGGTTTTACGATATCCTCTTCCCAATACCTTGAGGATGAAGAAAGATCCCCGGGAATCAAAAACTGCGGAAGAGAACTCAGCGCAAGATTGTGTGCTCTTGAAATACCGGTTTCAAACATGCCGCCGCACCAGACAGGCATTTGATGTTCTTTGCAGATGTCATGGATTTTCAGAGCTTCTGTCAAACCGCCGACTCGGGACGGCTTAATATTGATAATTTTGCAGCTGCCGAGCTCGATTGCCTTTCGCGCATCATCAGCAGAACGGATGCTTTCGTCAAGACAAATTGATGTTTTGATATGTTTTTGCAGATGGCGGTGGTCTACGATATCATCATCCGCCAAAGGCTGTTCGATCATCATTAATTTAAATGCGTCAAGCTCTTTAATCCGGCTGATGTCTTTTAATTCATAAGAAGAGTTGGCATCCGCCATCAGCGGCACCTTCGGAAAATGCCGGCGTATTTCCTTTAAAAGCTCTATATCCTGCCCCGGCTGAATTTTGATTTTTATTCTTTGATAACCTTCTTTTACATATTGTTCAATTTCCTCAAGCATATCATCCAATGGAGCAAGACCGACGACGACCCCGGCAGGAACTTCTGTTTTTACTCCGCCCAGCGCCTCTCTTAAAGAGATCCCTTTTTTCCTGGCGTAAATGTCCCAAAAGGCGGCTTCAAGGCCGGCCTTTGCCATTCTGTTGCCTTTGAATCCGCGAAGCGTCTCGGGCACTTCTGAAGGGTGTGTGAATGATTCGCGCAGCACAGCCGGAATCAAAAAATCTTTTAGCATGTGGTAACATGTCTCCGTTGTTTCTTCTGTGTACCACGGAGATGAAAAAGCGGATACTTCCCCCCAGCCTGTCACCCCTTCCCGGTCAGCAGCTTCTATGATGATAAACTTGCGATCCTGAAAGGTTTCCAAGCTTGATTTAAAAGGCTTTTTCAGCCGCATGCTGAGATGGTACAATGTCAGCTGTTTGATTTGAATCATGGCGCTCTCCTTCTACAATTGATGTCTCATCAGTTTATTCGAAGCATTTCTCGGCAGCTTGCCGACAAAATGAAAGGCTTTAGGCACTTTATAGGAAGCAAGCCGTTCTTTGCAAAAGTCGCTCAGCTCCTCTTCATCAACAGGGCTGGCGGCGACAAGATAGGCGTGGGGAACCTTTCCCCAAGTTTTGTCATCGACCCCTTTTACCCCCGCTTCCGCAACTTTGGGGTGTGACAGAAGAACGGCCTCGACTTCAGCCGGATAGATGTTTTCTCCCCCTGATATGATTAAGTCTGAACGCCTGTCCAGCACGTATAAAAATCCGTCAACGTCAAGATACCCGATATCACCGGTTTTAAACCAGCCATCATTGAATGAGGCTTTGTCTGCCGCCTCATTTTTTAAGTAGCCCTTCATAACGGTCGGCCCTTTTACGGTTATTTCTCCATGTTCTCCGGGTTGGCATTCCGTGCCGTTCTTTTCGATTTTAATGCTTGATGCAAACAGCGGCTTGCCGGCTGAACCGAGCTTTTCAATCGAGTATTCTGGGGCGAGGGTGGCAATCTGTGAGCACGTTTCAGTCATTCCGTATGACTGTACGACAGGCAGCCTCTTTCTTTTGCATTCCTCAAGGAGAGAAAGCGGAGCAGGCCCTCCGCCCAGTAACAGGCACCTTAATGATTCGGGGCAGCTGTCGACTTTTGCCGCAAGCCTTGACAGCATCGTCTGAACGACCGATGCAATCGTTACTTGATTGTCTTTGATCGAACGGAGAACTTCTTCCGCGTCAAACCTTTGATGTAAAACAACTGTCATTCCGTAAATGACCGATTTAAAAAGAGCCGATAAGCCGCTGATGTGGAAAAGCGGCAAGGCGATCAGCCAGCGATCGTGTTCTTGGAGCCCCAAATTCAAAGCGGATGAAACCGCGCTGAAATAATGGTTGGCAAATGTCTGCATAACCCCTTTCGGCCGTCCTGTCGTTCCGGACGTATACATAATTGTGGCTGCATCGTCCAAATGAATGCTCTCGATTTCCGTAACCGGAGGGCCGGCGGCGTTTTGAACGTCTTCAATGTCAACAGCGCGGGCCGGCTTGCCCTCTCTATGCTCTTCCAGGAAAGGCTGTTCTGTAAGCAATAGCTTTGCTTCCGAGTGTTCAATTTGATATGTTCGTTCGGCCATTGACAGCTTCGTATTCAGCAAAACGATGCGAACTCCGAGAATAAAACAGGCATGGACGGCGATAACCATCTCCAGCCGGTTGGTGAGAAGTACAGCCGCTGTATCCCCTTTCCTCAGACCAAAGCTCTTCAGCTGCCCGGCCGTTTTTTTTGCTTCATGAAACAATTGATTAAAAGTCAGCTTGTGATCCCCCTGAATCACAGCCATCCTGTCAGGAGTCAGCTCTGCTCGCTGTTTAAGCCAATTCGGATGGTCCATCAGCATATCATCATCTCCAAAAAATATCTTGAATGATAAAAGAAACAGCTCAGTCGCACTAAGCTGTTTCTCTCTTCCGTCTTTTAAGGAAAACGCGGGAACTGTCCGAAATCTGGACGGCGTTTTTCTTTAAACGCATCGCGGCCTTCTTTCGCTTCATCTGTTGTGTAATAAAGCAGTGTCGCATCTCCGGCAAACTGCTGGATGCCTGCAAGCCCGTCCGTGTCGGCATTAAAGGCCGCTTTAAGAAATCTGAGTGCTGTCGGGCTTTTCTCAAGCATTTCTTCACACCATTGAATCGTTTCTTCTTCAAGCTTTTCAAGCGGTACAACCGTATTGACAAGGCCCATTTCCTTAGCTTCCTGAGCGTTGTATTGACGGCACAGATACCAGATTTCACGCGCTTTTTTATGACCGACGATACGCGCCAGATAGCCTGATCCGTAGCCTGCATCAAAGCTGCCGACTTTCGGCCCTGTTTGTCCGAAAATTGCGTTGTCTGCAGCAATCGTCAAATCGCATACGATGTGGAGCACATGGCCGCCGCCGATCGCATAGCCTGACACCATCGCAACAACAGGCTTCGGAATGACGCGGATCAGCCGCTGAAGATCAAGAACGTTCAGACGTGGAATCTCGTCTTCGCCAACATAGCCGCCGTGTCCTCTTACCTTCTGGTCTCCTCCTGAACAAAACGCTTTATCGCCGGCCCCTGCAAGGATAATGACACCGATATTGGCGTCATCCCGCGCATATGCAAACGCATCGATCAGTTCCGAAACCGTTTTTGGACGAAATGCGTTATGTACCTCAGGGCGATTGATCGTGATTTTGGCGATGCCGTTATATGTTTCATATAATACATCTTCGTATTGACGTTCGCTTTTCCATTCTACAGTCATAGATGTGTACCTCCTATTTTAAAATAAATTCACTTACTATTTTACCAAAAAAATCGGGCTCTTCCACATGAACCGCATGACCGGTATGTTCAACAATCTCGAGACGGGCGGTTGGAATTCGCTTTGCCATGCTTTCATTGATCGCGATAAATTTCCGATCCAGGCTCCCCGCAATGAGAAGCACCGGATCATCGATTCCGCTCAATCTGTTCCACCAGGACGGCTGTGATCCGGTTCCCATTCCGATTAAGCTGCCTCGAAGCCCGACCGGATTGTTGTTCAGACGTTCTTCACGCACTTTTTTTCTTTTCGAAGGGTCCATTGACAGCTGGGATGCAAACAGCGGAATGCCTTCCCAATAATCTACGAAAGACTCGATTCCTTCTTCAAGTATCCGTCTGCTGAGCCGGCTGTCCTGCTCCCTGCGCATTTTTCTTTCTTCCGGCGAATCAAGCCCCGGAGAACTGCTTTCCAGCACAAGACCGGACACACGCTCCGGATGAATCATCGCCACTGATAAGGCAAGCCGGCCGCCCATTGAATAACCGATGAGGTAAGCCTGTTTCACATTTAACTGATCAAAAATCTCGATCAGATCGGCTGCCTGCTTCTCTGTTGTGTAGCGGCTGCTGTCTGCCGGCGAGTCTGTTCCGCCGTGTCCGAGCAGGTTCAGCTTGATCAGACGCAGCCCCTGAAAATAGCCGTCTATCCCGTCCCATGTTGCCGCACTTCCTGTAAAGCCATGCAAAAACACCGCCGTTTTTTCCGCAGACAGGCCATTGTCTTCTATTTTATAGGAAACGCCGTCTTTCAGTGTTAATTTCAAAACGGCCACTCTTTTCTTATTTCATACATTGCGGAATCAAGCATTCGGCGATGCTGCTCTACACGATCATCGCGCTTCGTTTTCACCTCAATGATATCCAAGCCGCGGCGGTTGACGGAGGACAAATACGCATCGGCAAAATGAGCGGATGACTCAGGGCATACATAGCGTCCCCCATACAGCTTGGCGGCATGCTCGAATTCGAGCCCCGTCGGCGTTCCGAACAAGAGCTCGAAGTACCTTTCTTCAGCAGATTGGGGAAGAAATGAGAAAATGCCGCCGCCGTCATTGTTGACGAGAACGACAGTCAGCGGAATGTCGAGCGTTTTGCTGACAAGAAGGCCGTTTAAATCGTGATAAAAAGACAGATCGCCGATGACAAGAGTTACCGGTTCTTTCGTTGCGGCATATATGCCCAGCGCAGTCGAGACAACGCCGTCAATCCCGTTTGCCCCTCTATTGGCGAAAATCCGAAATGATCGCTCCTGATTTTCAAAAAATGTATCCGCATCGCGGATCGGCATGCTGTTACCGACAAACAGGGAACTGTTTTCCGGAATCAAATGCTGCAGGTTCCGGTAGATATTTCCTTCAAAGGTAAGATCCTCAGCTTCAAGATTTCTTAAAAGAGCTCGGAAGCGGCTGTTGGCAAACCGCCATTTCTCCAGCCAGCTGTCTGATCTTTTTTCTGAATGGACAGCGGAAGCCACAGCAGCCGCAATCTCTTCTTCCGCGCAATGCAGCATATGTGCACTGAGCTGAGTCGGATCGCGCCACCCTCCATCTGGGTCAACAACGATTTGCCTGATGCTCGGATTTTGCTTTAGCAGCTGAAAAAGCGGCTTTGAAACCGGCATCGCGCCGAAGCGGATGACTAGCTCAGGCATGAGCTCCCGTTTCAGCTGTTCTTCTTTCAATAATGAATCGTATCCATCGATGATGGTTTCTTTTGAATGGCTGCCGTTTCTCAAGTTTGAAAGCGGGTCAGCCAAAATCGGATATCCCGCTGCCTGAGAGAGAGATACAATATGTGCTTTGGCGTTATCATCTTGCAGCTCTCCGCAGACGATCATGCCTTTTTCCGTCTCTTTGATCAGAGCGCTCAGCGCTTCAAGCTGATGCCGGTCAGCGCGAAAGCGGCCGCTTTCAACCGCCACATGACTGCCGTTTCTCAACCTTTGAAACGGTTCATCCTCAAGGTTCGGCATGAGCGGCTCTCTCAGCGGAAAGTTGATATGCACGGGGCCGCGCGGCGCTTTTTTGGCTTCTCCGGCTGCGCGTGCTGCCAAAGAACGGATGTACGCCAGCATTTCGGGATGACTGTCAGGCAAAGCCGAGTCTGTGAAAAACTTAACAAAGTTTCCGAATAAGAATTGCTGATCAATCGCCTGAGGTGCTCCTACTTCTCTCAGTTCATGCGGCCGATCAGCCGTTAAGATGATAAGCGGTATTCTTGAATAATGAGCTTCGATCACAGCCGGGTAGAAATTCGCCGCAGCTGTTCCGGATGTACAGATCAATGCGACAGGCTTCCGCATAGCTTTTGCCATGCCCATTGCAAAAAACGCAGCGGATCTTTCATCCACATGAATATGAACATTGATGTCCGGATGACTCGCGGCCAAAATCGCAAGGGGCGTCGATCTTGATCCCGGGCAGATGACCGCTTCTGTCACGCCTGCAAGAGAAAGCTCATCAATAAAATTCCCTATATATTTTGTAATTGGATTTTCAGTCAACGGATATCGCCTCCAAGTGCAGACAGCATCGGCTTCATCTTAATTTGCGTTTCTTCGTATTCCATATGAGGATCGGAATCAGCCACAACCCCGCAGCCGGCAAAAATTCTGGCCTCTTTTGAATCGATAAGTCCTGACCTGATCGCCACCGCAAA
Organism: Bacillus sp. FSL W7-1354; assembly: GCF_038002405.1. Classification (NCBI taxonomy): domain Bacteria; kingdom Bacillati; phylum Bacillota; class Bacilli; order Caryophanales; family Bacillaceae; genus Bacillus; species Bacillus sp. FSL W7-1354. Next base: position 2,266,882 of record NZ_JBBOCL010000001.1, read on the forward strand.
TTCCCCATTGCCGGACATGTCGATCCAGCCCGCCGGTGCCGCATACCAGCCCCTTGACATCGGCTCCAACACTCTGATGACCTCAATCGCTTTTTGCTGAGGCGCTCCTCCAAGTGCAGGAGTTGGATGAAGCTTCTCGATTAAATCAAAAAGCGAGGACTCCGCATTCATTTTGCCGACAATCGGCGTATACAAATGCTGCACATTTTTTGTTTTGTACAGTCCCGGCTTGGCCGGCTTTTTGATATTGCTGCAATTTGACAATAGCGCCTGATGAATCATATTGACGACAATGTCGTGTTCGATAAGGTTTTTTTCATCGTTTAACAGCTCAAGACCGAGCATCCGGTCCTCCTGCTCACTTTCGCCTCTCTTGATTGAACCGGCAAGGCAGGTCGACAGCACGTTGTCTCCGTCTTTTTTGACCAGTCGTTCAGGTGACGCGCCGACAAAACTTTTGCCGTTTTCTTCAATAGCGAATATATAGCTCGTTTTTTGTTCAGACATCAGATTGAATAATACTCTGTGAAGTTCGACTGGCTGGTCGAACGTTAAAAGGATCTCTCTGGCGAGCACAACTTTATCGTACTTCCCGTTTTTAATGTCGTCAGTCGCCCGCCGGACCGCTTCAAGCCATTCAGGAACATCAAGCTCCTCCTTGGCGGTAAATCGCGCATGACCGTTTTCGGGATAACGGGAAGCGTCCGCCTTGATCAGCTGTGAAGCAGCGCCCTTTATTTCTTCAAGTACTTTGCGCACATTCTCTTCAGGAGCCTTCCATCTATTGACCGTAATGAACGTTTCCTCTCCGTCCTGTGTCAGCATAGCGGTAGGAATAAAAAAAGCGCCTTCCTGGTAGCCGTTCCAATGCTGCTTGCGATCTTCCAGCGGATCAAATGAAAAACCGCCAAACAGCAATGGCCCCACCGCTGCCTGACTCGTGCATTGATCTTCGTGGAAGTGAAAGGTTTTCTCTTTTAAGCGCTCCCATTTTTCATGTACAGCCTGATAACGTCCGGCATCCTTCAGGTCTGTGGAAACCGAAATTTCCTTTCCCAATCCGACAAGCGTCAGTCCGCCGTCAGGATCAGACCAGAAGAACCGTTTCCCGGCAAATTGTTCTTCCCCATTTATGAAAAAGGAAAGAGCATCTATGCTCTCAATTTTTCTGGAATAACTTATTAAAACAGCATGGTTGACTTTTTTGACGATGTTTAATGCTTCAGGCGCTTCCCTTAGGAAAGTGCGCTGCACTGTTGTCACCATGATACATTCCTCCAAAATCCGTAAAATGCTTTTATAACCATACACCTGTGAACGGTATGTGTCAACAAAACGACACTTTATTAACAACTGCCCTTACCTATTATAAACGTAATCGGCCGATTGAAAAAGACAAGGTCATTTAATATTTTTGAATTGCTGGACGGCCGCTTTTTTTCTAACAATATCACCCATTATATTGACACCTTTTTTAACTTTTTCTAAACTTAGTATGGACGTGTACGTATTAAAACTAAAGGAGTCATACTATATGCAGCATCAATCACTTTCAGGGAGTGTTTCTGAAATAAAGCCGGAAAAATGGCGCGTATGGTGGATGTTAACAAGACCCCATACACTGACAGCAGCCTTTGTCCCTGTAACGCTCGGGACCGTAATGTCCCTTGAATCGGGAAAAATTGATATCTGGCTGTTTTTAGCTATGCTGGCCGCATCAATATTAATTCAAATCGGAACGAACTTATTCAATGAGTATTTTGATTTTGTACGAGGACTTGATAATGAAAACTCGGTCGGCATCGGCGGTGCTATCGTCCGCTATGGAATGAAGCCAAAGACGGTATTATACCTGGCATACGGACTGTTTGGAGCAGCCGTTTTACTCGGCCTGTACATCTGCGCTTCTTCAAGCTGGTGGCTTGCGTTGATCGGATTGATATGCATGGCCGTCGGCTATCTTTATACGGGCGGACCGTTTCCAATCTCCTATACGCCGTTCGGTGAAATTATGTCGGGCGTTTTTATGGGAATGGTCATCATTCTGATTTCATATTATATTCAGACTGGCGGGTTGACTTGGAACGTCTTTCTGATCTCCCTTCCGATTACGATTTTAGTCGGAGGCATCAATCTTTCCAATAATATCCGCGATATGGTCGGAGATAAAGAAAACGGAAGGAAGACGCTGCCGATTTTGGCTGGAAGAAAAAATGCCGTGCAGATTTTGAGCTGGGTTTTTGCTGTTTCCTATATATTGATCGGTATATACATCGGCTTTGAGATCGTTTCTCTGTGGAGCTGCATTGTTCTATTAAGCCTGCCGAAGCCGATTAAAGCCATCCAGGAGTTCAAGGAAAAAGAAAAACCGGCGGATCTGATGGTCGCCATGAAATCAACGGCGCAGACGAACACCTTTTTCGGCCTTTTGCTCGCCATTGCCCTGCTCATTCAGTATATTTTTTAAAAAAGGAGCCTTTATGGCTCTTTTTTTTGCTTTTATTTACAAGAAAGTTCTGTTTGAATTCGTTCATACTAAAAACGCGAGCACTTTAAAGAAACGAGGCGATGCATGTGCTAACAAAAGAACAGTTGACAAAACTCGAAAATGAACTGAAAGCCGGGAAAGAACAGATCGTCAGCCGCTTTAAAGAAAACGGACATTTTGGCATCGATGTGACGCATCCGTTCAACTCGACGGGCGATCTTTCGGCTTATGACAACCATCCAGGAGATGAAGGTACAGAACTGTACGAACGCGAAAAAGATCTTGCTCTTTTTGAACATGAAAGAGAGCATTTGCACGATATCGAACATGCTCTGGCTTTGATCGAAAAAGGAACATACGGCCGCTGTGAGGTATGCGGAAAGGATATCCCGTATGAAAGGCTGTCCGTACTGCCAACCGCAACGACATGCAGCGAACATTCGTCAACCGTCTCCGTTTCAAAAGACCGTCCGATTGAAGAAGAAGTGCTGAACCCCCCGTTCGGACATTTTGAAAAAGACGAAGACGACGAAAACGTCGCATACGATTCAGAAGACGCTTACCAGGACGTCGAACGCTACGGCAATTCTGAAACACCTCAGGATCTGGCCGTTCCGCCGCTTTCATACAGCCAGATGTACATGGAATATGAAGAGCCGCTCGGATATGTCGAAGATTACGAAAACTATGCCGCAACAGACATTACCGGAAAAGAAGTAACCGTCTACCCGACGAAAGAACACGAAAAATATGAAGACCTTCTTGATGAAGAAGGCATCATGACCTCTTTCGGTGATCTCCCGGCTTATGAAAAGGATCCTTATACTGAAGAAGACTAAGCCCCGCGGGTCAGGGGCTTAGCGTTTTTAAATTCAGCGGTGATACGGCTCAATTTCCCAAATGTCTTCCGCATACTCCCTGATCGTGCGGTCACTTGAAAAATATCCGGCATGCGCGATGTTTGTGACGGCTTTTTCGGCCCAAAGACGCTTATTCAAGTAGTCTTTTTGAATCCGTTCCTGTGCTTCAATATAAGAAGCAAAATCTTTTAAAACAAAGTATTCATCATTATAAGCGATCAGCGAGTCATAAATCGGCTCAAATTCGCCGGCTTCCCCTTCGAAAAAACCATTGATCAGCTGATCGGCCGTCTGTCTGATCCTTGCATCATGCTGATAGTATTCCCTTGACAGATAGCCGCCTTTTTCAGTGTAGTTCAGCACTTCATCCGCCTTTAAACCGAACGTGTAAATACACTCGGGCCCCACCCTCTCAAGCATTTCAATATTGGCGCCGTCATGCGTGCCGATCGTCAAAGCCCCATTGATCATGAACTTCATGTTTCCTGTACCGGAGGCTTCTTTGCTTGCCGCAGATATTTGCTCGCTGACATCTGACGCCGGAAAGATACGCTCGGCGGTTGATACCCGGTAATTTTCCAGAAAGATGACATTGATCGATTGTCTGACATCCGGATCATGATTGATTTTATCTGCGACTGAATGGATCAGTTTAATGACCTTTTTGGCATAATGATAAGTCGGCGATGCTTTTGCCCCGAAAATAAATGTTTGCGGATAAATGGCAAAGCCTTTGTCTTCCTTCAGCCTGTTGTACAAATACATGATATGGAGCACATTTAAAAGCTGGCGCTTATAAGCGTGGAGACGCTTGACTTGAACATCGAAGATGCTGTCAGGATTAATGGCGAATCCGATGCTGCCTTTCATCATGTCTGCCAAAAGCTGCTTTCGTTCCCTTTTGATGCGCTGAAATGCTTCAAGAAACGCGGAATCGTGCACAAACGGACGAAGATCCAAGAGGCTTTCCGGTTCTTTCAGCCACCTGTCTCCTATCGCTTCAGTTATCAGGTTCGCCAGCGGCGGATTTGCCTTTAACAGCCACCTTCTATGTGAGATGCCATTCGTTTTATTATTGAATTTAAAAGGGAATACAGAATAAAAGTCGTTCATTTCCCGCTCTTTTAATATGGTTGAATGAATGTTGGCTACGCCGTTAACACTGTAGCTTCCGACGATCGCCAGATGGGCCATTTTCACTTCGCCGTGGGCGATGACGGCTAGCTTTTCGATCCTTCCCCATTCACCCGGGTATTTTTCCCACAGCCAGCCGCAAAACCGCTCATTGATCTCCTCAATGATCATAAAAATTCTCGGCAGAAGCGGTTGAATTAAATCGATCCTCCATTTTTCCAGCGCTTCGGCAAGCGTCGTATGATTCGTATATGAAATCGTATGTACGGTAACATGCCACGCTTCATCCCACGTCATTTTTTCTTCATCAAGCAAAATTCTCATCAATTCCGGCACAGCCAGAGCGGGGTGGGTGTCATTGATATGGATCGCAACTTTTTGATGAAAATCATGGAGTGACGGGTGATTTTTCTTATAGCATTTCACAATGCTTTGCAGGCTTGCCGATACTAAAAAATATTGCTGTTTCAAACGGAGAATCTTGCCTTCGTCATGCGTGTCATCCGGATACAGGCATTCAGATACAGCTTCTGTCTCGCGCTTATACTTCAAAATATTCGGTTCATGATGGAGCGAGCAAGGCTCCGCATTCCACAGCCGGAGGGTATTGACCGTCTCGGTCTCATAGCCGATGATCGGAATCTCGTAAGGCACGGCTGTCATCACTTCCGCTTCTTCCTGCCAAAAGCGGAGGCGCCCTCCTTCCTGCGCCATCTTGACCCGCCCGCCGAAACGAACACAAACAGCCTGATCGGCGTTGCGGATTTCCCAGACGTACCCATGTTTGAGCCATTGTTCAGGCAGTTCGACTTGATGACCGTCAACGATTTTTTGTTCGAAAAAGCCATGCTTGTAGCGAATCCCCATCCCATGCCCGGGAAGGTCGAGCGAAGCCAGTGAATCCAAAAAGCACGCCGCGAGCCTGCCCAATCCGCCATTGCCAAGGCCTGCATCCATTTCGGCCTCTTCGATGTCTTCAAGACAAATGCCAAGCTCGGAAAGACCTTCTTGGACAACTTCACGGACGTCGAGGTTGAGCAGGTTTTGGCCGAGCAGTCTGCCCAGAAGAAATTCAATCGATAAATAATAGGTCTGTTTATTTTGGTTGGAGCGGCTCCTTTCATTGGTCCTGATCCAGTTTGCGCTGATATGTTCCCTGACCATGATGCCGAGCGTCTGATACTGGTCAAGCGTAGAAGAGTCCCGAAAGCTTTTTCCGCACAACCGTTCAAGACGCTTCAAAAAGCATTGTTTAAAGCTTTCTTTACACGAGAACATGGCGCTTCCCCCTTTATCTCCCGGCTGTATAACTGCTGATACTGACGGGCTGACAAAGCCCAGCTGACATCATGTGTCATGGCTTTTTGAACGATGCTGCCCCATTCTTCTTTCCGGTGATATATAGACAGTGCTCTTTTAATCGTATACTTCATATCATGGGCGTTAAAATGGGCGAACGTAAAACCGTTGCCTTCACCGTTTGTTTCCTGGTAAGCGGTCACTGTATCGTGAAGCCCGCCTGTTTCCCTGACAACCGGAACCGCTCCGTATCTAAGGGCAATCAGCTGCCCAAGACCGCACGGCTCGAATTTTGAAGGCATCAGGAAAAGATCGCTGCCGGCATAAATCTTGCGGCTGAGCGGTTCATGAAAACCGATATACGCCTTGCACCGCTCCGGAAAAGCCTGCTCCATATAGCGAAAATAATTTTCATATTCCGTTTCTCCGGTTCCTAAAACGAGCAGCTGCATGTCTTCTTCTTGAAACAGTTCGTGCAATACCCGCTTGATCAAATCGATGCCTTTTTGCTTCGTCAGCCTTGTCACCATGCTGATGAGCGGAATGTCTTCATTCACCGGCAGACCGAATGTCTTCTGGATCACAGCTTTATTTTTCCGTTTTCCGTCACGGTTGACGGCATCGTAATGATAATCGATGTGAGGATCATTTAAAGGGTCGTACAGCTCATCATCAATCCCGTTTAAAATGCCGGTCAGCACATCCTTCTTGTCTGCCAGCACCCCTTCAAGCCGCTCGCCGTAGTATGGAGTCAAAATTTCATTGCTGTACGTCGGACTGACCGTTGTCACCTGATCAGCGGCAATAATGCCGCCTTTCATATAATTGATGTGTCCATAAAACTCGAGCTTTTCCGTTGTGAAGTGGGAAATGTCAAGGCCGAGCAAGTCATGGACCGCTTCCTTCGGAAAAATTCCCTGAAATTGAAGGTTATGAATGGTGAATACGCTTTTCATGCGCTGATAGAACGGTTTTTTTTGATATTCCTCTTTTAATAAATAATTGATCATCCCTGCGTGCCAATCATGGGTATGGATGACATCAGCATCAAAATTCAGCGCGTATAATGCTTCCAAAACGGCCCGCGAGAAAAAAGCAAACCGTTCTCCATCATCATAATGGCCGTAGAGGGAATCCCGGTTAAAATAATACTCATGATCTAGAAAATAATAAGAAATTCCGTCATGTTCAAGGTGTTCAATGCCGCAAAACTGCCTGCGCCACCCGACGCGAACTTCGCATTCAGCCGTTTTAACCATCCTTCTTCTGAAATCTTCCGCAATCAAGCTGTATTTCGGCATCATGACAGCCGTTTCTATTCCTAAAAGGGCGAGTTCTTTCGGGAGCGCACCGGCGACATCGGCGAGCCCGCCTGATTTAACAAACGGCACACATTCAGAGACAGCGAATAAGACTTTCAAGAGTTCATCAGCGCTCCTTGTACGGCTCCTTTTTTTATGATGAAAGGGAGGCTCATAGTGCCGGACATTTCGATATGATGGCCGACTTTGACATCCTTGTCGCAGATGACGTGCTCCAGCCGGCAGTTTTCTCCAATCCTTGTTTTTTGCATAATCACGCTGTTTTTAATGGTCGTTCCTTTTCCTACGTGAACTCCTCTGAACAAGACCGAATTTTCAACCTCGCCTTCGATGACGCAGCCGTTAGCGATAATCGATTGCTTTACCCTGCTGTTTTTAGCGTATTTTACTGGAGGATCGTTTTTTATTTTTGTGTAGACAGGCTGGCTCATATGAAAGACTTGCTCCCGAAACACAGGCTGGATGAGGTTCAAACTATGAAAAAGGTAGCTTTCAGGAGAGTCGATCACGGCGGTATACCCCGAATGCTCATAGCTGTTGACGGATAGCGAACCACGCTCTTTCCGGCAGACTTCCTCAAAAGATTGCGCTCCTCCGGCGCAATGCCCTTCAACCATCTCTCTCAACAGACTTTTTTTCGTGACATACAAACCTAAAGGTTTTCCTTCTTGACAAACTTCAGTCAGATCACACCCGGATTCAAGGTGCTGTTTGAGCACTTCTTGAAAAGGAATGTGGCAGACCGTATAGCTGTTTGCCACAGCAGCATATGGCTGAGTACTTCTTTGAAAATAATCGAGATGCTCGGCAAATTGCCGAAACGAACCAAGCCCGACATGCTCGTCATGGGGAATCGAAGACGGAAGAAAGAAAAGACCGTCCCTTTTCCTGTTTAAATCCCACTCTTTTCCCGATCCTAAATGATCCATCAAGGAACGGTACGGAGACTTGGAAAATACAGCGACACTCCGAATGCCTGCATGAACCATTCCTGACAATGCAAAATCGATCAGCCGGTACCTTCCTGCAAATGGAACGGCTCCGATCGAACGTCCGGCCGTTAAATCCTGAAGAGAGTGCTGGTTGACAGCTGCATCAATAATTCCCAGCATTTGTTTATTCATTGGCACCATCCGCCTCTCCGTGTTGTTTAAACAACCTTATGTTTTTTGACATATTCCTCTGTGATCAGCAGGACTTCGCCATCTTCCGCCTTCGCGTGAAAACCGTCCGGAATTCGAATTCCTGCCGATACAATAGCATTTTCGATCTCAACATGCTCTCCAATAGAAACGTCATGCATCACGACTGAACGTTTGATTGCGGAATGTCTGCCGATTGCAACGCGCTGAAAGATAACCGAACGGGTGACAGCCCCATATACGGCGCACCCTTCGCTGATGAGCGATTCTTTGATGTCCGCCTGCTCGGCAACAAACTGCGGCGGTAGGTTCGGGGCGACGGAATAAATCCGCCAGTTCCGTTCGAACAGGTCAAGTGGAGGATGATCTCCAAGCAGATCCATATTAGCTTCCCATAAACTTCTGACCGTACCGACATCCTTCCAGTACCCTTTAAACGGATAAGCGTTCAGCTGCTTCTTTTCCTCGAGAAGAGCCGGTATGATATCTTTACCGAAATCGTGGCTTGAGCCGGATTTTTTTTCATCGCGTTCAAGCGCCTCTTCAAGCACGCTCCATTTGAAAACGTAGACACCCATCGATGCCAAGTTGCTCTTCGGGTATTTCGGCTTTTCCTCAAAGCTTGTAATCTCCATCTTGTCATTCGTATGAAGGATACCGAAACGGCCGGCTTCTGCCCAGCTCACTTCGATGACGGCAATGGTGGCGTCAGCCTGTTTCTCCACGTGGTATTCGAGCATTTTTCCGTAATCCATTTTGTAGATATGATCTCCTGATAGGATGAGTACATGTTCAGGCTGAAGCTCTTTTAAAAAATGGCGGTTTTCATAAATCGCGCTTGCCGTTCCTTTGTACCACTTCACTTCTGACGCTTCTGCATAAGGGGACAAAATGGAGACCCCGCCGTCATTGCGGTCAAGATCCCATGGCTCGCCGATGCCGATATATGAGTTTAATAAAAGCGGTTGGTATTGAGTCAGCACACCGACATGATGAATTCCCGAGTTGGCGCAGTTGCTGAGGGCAAAATCGATGATTCTGTACTTGCCGCCAAATGGAACGGCCGGTTTTGCGAGGTTTTTCGTTAAGGCATTCAGCCTGCTTCCCTTGCCGCCAGCCAAAAGCATAGCCACACATTGTTCTTTCATCCCTTTTTCGCTCCTCTCTTTTTGACTGCTCTGAAAACCGCAGCTCCCAGCGGAGGGACTGTCATGCTGATGCTGTATGGTTTGCCATGCAGAACGCCTGCTTTTGCTTGAAGGCGTTTCGGGTTGATTTGGTGTGAACCTCCGTATTTTGCATCATCGCTGTTAAGCACTTCGATATATCCGGTTTGAAAAGGGACGCCGACCTGATATTCGTGATAAACGGAAGGCGTAAAATTGCAGACGATAATCAACGCTTCACCGGGCTGTTTTCCATAGCGGATAAACGATACAATCGACTGTTCCGCATTGTTGACGTCAATCCACTCGAATCCTTGCTGCCGATGATCATTTTCATACAGAATACGGCTTTTTTTGTAGAGGTGAAGAGCCTCCTTTGTAAACATCCGGGCCTTGCGGTGCATGTCAAAATCGTCCAAGAACCAATCGAGCTCTTCTTCGTCTTTCCATTCATCAAATTGAGCAAACTCACCGCCCATAAAGAGAAGTTTTTTTCCCGGGTGCAGCGTAAAATAACTGATCAGCAGGCGGTACTGGGCGAATTTCTGCCAGTAATCGCCGGGCATCTTATGAAGCAGAGACTTTTTGCCGTATACCACTTCATCATGGGAGAACGGCAGGATGTAATTTTCTGAGTAGGCATACATTAAGGAGAATGAAACAAGATGATGCAGGTGTTTTCTTTGTTCTGGGGAAGCTTCCATATAGGTTAATACATCGTTCATCCAACCCATATTCCACTTATAATTAAACCCGAGACCGCCTGCATAGGTCGGATGCGTCACAAGCGGCCAGTCTGTGGAGTCCTCAGCAATCATTAAAAAGTGGGGATCTTTTGCAAAAACCTGTTCATTTAAAGTTTGAATAAATTCGACGGCAAAGCCGTTCGCTTCAGCCTGAGGACGGTTTGGCCAATACAGGAGGTTTGCAACTGCATCGACTCGAAATCCATCTATGTGATACATCTCGATCCAATACAACGCATTCGAGATTAAAAAACTGCGAACTTCTCGTTTTCCGAGGTCAAAATTGGCGGTCCCCCATTCCCAATTTTCCCTGTCATGCTCATGTGAATATTCATACAGCGGCATACCGTCAAACAAATACAAGCCGTGGTCATCTTTGCAGAAATGGCCGGGAACCCAATCCATAATGACGCCGATTTCATGCTGATGGCACTGGTCGATAAAATACATCAAGTCATGCGGTTCGCCATATCTGCTCGTCGGACTGTAGTACCCCGTTGTCTGATAGCCCCATGAACGGTCAAACGGGTGCTCTGTCAACGGCATCAGCTCGATATGTGTGAATCCGTGTTCTTTAACGTAAGGAATGACTGTTTCGCTCAGTTCCCGGTATGTGAAAAAACGCCCATCCGCTTTCTTTTTCCACGAACCGACATGAAGCTCGTAGATGGAAATCGGTTTTTCATATACGTTTTTTTGTTTCTTTTTCTTTTGCCACTTTCGGTCGCCCCATGGGTATCCGGCCAATTGATAAGTGATCGATGCCGTTTTCGGCCTGACTTCAGAAAAAAAAGCATAGGGATCGGCCTTCAATTTTGTTTCATTTGCGGCTGTGATCATTTCATATTTATACAGCTCCCCTTCTCCGATGCCGGGGATAAACAGTTCCCATATGCCTTCCTGATGACGCTTCTCCATTTGATGCCGGGCACCGGACCAGCCGTTAAACGTTCCGGCGATTCGAACTTCCTTCGCATGAGGGGCCCAAACACAGAAGCGAAAACCTTGGCGACCGTCCTGTTCCATTTGATGAGCGCCGAAAAATCTGTAGCATTCATAAAGCCGACCGTCATGAAAGAGATGCGCTTTAATATCCGAGGCACTCACACCAGCCATTGATTTCATCCTTTCTGCCACTATATTTAAAGATTACTCTTTTATTCGCATAATATGGCTTGATCCCTTTCATGAAAGCGCTTCTTTTTATTGACAAAGTTCAACAATATCCTTTTTGAACATTGACTGAAGTCATACAGGCATAAAAAAACTCCGCATCATAATGATGCAGAGTTTAACATGATGACCCGTACGGGATTCGAACCCGTGTTACCGCCGTGAAAGGGCGGTGTCTTAACCACTTGACCAACGGGCCTTATTAAAAAAATGGCGGAGAAGGAGGGATTTGAACCCTCGCGCCGCTTACGCGACCTACACCCTTAGCAGGGGCGCCTCTTCAGCCACTTGAGTACTTCTCCATGGCTCCGCAGGCAGGATTCGAACCTGCGACCGATCGGTTAACAGCCGATAGCTCTACCACTGAGCTACTGCGGAATATCATGGTGGGCCTGAATGGACTCGAACCATCGACCTCACGCTTATCAGGCGTGCGCTCTAACCAGCTGAGCTACAGGCCCATGATATGCAAATGGAGCGGGTGATGGGAATCGAACCCACGACATCAGCTTGGAAGGCTGAGGTTTTACCACTAAACTACACCCGCATTTCGCATGGGGCGGTTGATGGGAATCGAACCCACGAATGCCAGAGCCACAATCTGGTGCGTTAACCACTTCGCCACAACCGCCGCAATATATAAAATTGTAAAATGGTGGCTCGGGACGGAATCGAACCGCCGACACACGGATTTTCAGTCCGTTGCTCTACCAACTGAGCTACCGAGCCTTTATTTAAATGGCGGTCCGGACGGGACTCGAACCCGCGACCTCCTGCGTGACAGGCAGGCATTCTAACCAACTGAACTACCGGACCATTTTGGCAATGAATTTAATTTGGTTGCGGGGGCAGGATTTGAACCTGCGACCTTCGGGTTATGAGCCCGACGAGCTACCGAACTGCTCCACCCCGCGATGATCAAAACAATAATAGATATATGGCGGAGGAAGAGGGATTCGAACCCCCGCGGGCTTTGACACCCCTGTCGGTTTTCAAGACCGATCCCTTCAGCCAGACTTGGGTATTCCTCCGTAACAATGGTGGACCTTGTAGGACTCGAACCTACGACCGGACGGTTATGAGCCGTCTGCTCTAACCAACTGAGCTAAAGGTCCTTTAATAGCGGCGGAGGGAATCGAACCCCCGACCTCACGGGTATGAACCGTACGCTCTAGCCAGCTGAGCTACACCGCCATGGTGAATATTAAAGATAACAAAGTGGAGCCTAGCGGGATCGAACCGCTGACCTCCTGCGTGCAAAGCAGGCGCTCTCCCAGCTGAGCTAAGGCCCCAAATAATGGTCGGGAAGACAGGATTCGAACCTGCGACCCCATGGTCCCAAACCATGTGCTCTACCAAGCTGAGCTACTTCCCGTTATATAATGGCGCGCCCGAGAGGAGTCGAACCCCTAACCTTTTGATCCGTAGTCAAACGCTCTATCCAATTGAGCTACGGGCGCATAGATGATCAAGCGGAAGACGGGATTCGAACCCGCGACCCCCACCTTGGCAAGGTGGTGTTCTACCACTGAACTACTTCCGCAAAATAGATTGGCAATGCGGATGAAGGGACTTGAACCCCCACGTCTTTAAAAGACACTAGAGCCTGATTCTAGCGCGTCTGCCAATTCCGCCACATCCGCATGAAAATGGTGAGCCATGAAGGACTCGAACCTTCGACCCTCTGATTAAAAGTCAGATGCTCTACCAACTGAGCTAATGGCTCCAATACTGCAATGAAAGCTGAAGACTTTTTCGAAAGCTATCTGTCTTTTTTCAGCAACTTTTA